>NZ_JBPZGZ010000001.1:0-2012046 GCF_051857475.1 Roseateles sp. NT4
CAACGTTCCCACATCAATGCCTTCTGCGCGGCGGTGTAGTACGTCCGTGTCCGGTACTTCATCTGCAACACTCCTTCTGCCTGAGCAGTGGTCAGTGTGTTGCGTCGACCGGTTGAATCCGCCTTCCATAGCAGACGATCGACTCGTAGTTGATCAGCTTGTCGGCAAGCTGACTTTGTGCGTCTAGGTTGGCCTTTGAAACCCCTCGAGCGGCGATGGCGAGAGTGGGTGTGTATCTACTGAGTGACGCATACACGACGGCTGTTGTCGCATAGACCGTGATGAGGGCGGGTTGTCCGAGGCCGATCAGAACCAGCGTCACTGTCACCCCTTCAATCACTACCGGAGCGGCGTTGTAGAAGAGGCTGAAGACGATGATCTGAAAACCAGAAACCGCCTGCTGCAGCGCCTGGACAAGTTCGGTGGGGGTTTTTTGAAGGTGGAATGCAAACGGAAGCTCGAGGAGGCGTTCGAAATACTGCTGGCGCATATGGGCGAAAAGGCGCTGCTCTGCAGTGCTCGCAAGCCAAGGGCGAAACTCGGTCAAAAGGCGACTGGCAATCTGGCAAAGCAGATAAGCTGCACCCGCAGCTGCGATACCTGGCGGCATCCCACGGTGCCCCGAAGCTTGACTGCAGGCGTCGACCATTTCCTTGAGTGCGAGAGGTGCCAGGCCTGTGAGGGCGCCAATGATCATTGCTAATAAGCCCGTCGCACCGAATCGGCATGCCACGGATCGGTCCATGTTCGACAGCAGCACCCGAAGCGCCGATGCGAGAGCTTGATGCATCGGCGGTTCGTGAGGGTTCCTCGCGCCGCTAGAACTTTGCAGAGCCATCAGTGAGTCCAGCGCGTCAGCCAGGCTTCCACCGCTACCAGCGCGTGGATCTGGGTGAGCGGGCCTGCCATCGCTGTCGGTCGGCCGGACAGCAGTGCCTCAACTTTTGAGCGATCCACCAGGTGACGTTGGACTAAGCGACCGTCAAGCAGCAGGTTGCGTACAAAGCCGAGGTTGTGATCCAACACTGCTTTGATGTGTTCCTCCATGCCGCCCTTGGAGCGGCGATTGGCTATACAGGGCGGTAGGTCTTCCGCGAAAGCTTGGCGTGCCAGTGCCCGTCCCTGGCCTCCCCGTGTCAACACGTAGCTCGGCAGCCGAAGGCAGAGTTCCACCAATGGCTGCGACAAGAGCGGGTTGACGATCTCAGGCGCCGCAGACTGTTCAAACGGGTCGTAGTAGCCGATCGGGTGAGCAAGCGCCAAGGCCTGCATGTATTTGCCGATAGAGAGCGACTCCAGGTGAGGCAAAGTCGGATGGAGGATTGGATGACGTCTGCGCCGGTTCTGCAGGCTCTCGGTGGTCAAAAGCGGCGTCGGAACGATCAGGTTTCGGGCCGCTAACGAAGGCCACACGCGATCTCTCAGCGCAAGAGCCATGGCGCGCCACACGGAGATCTTTCCGAGGCGAGCAGCATCCAACGCGGCAGTGGGAAAGCCGGCATCGAGGCCTTTCGCTCGAAGATAGTCGGCCGCCGGCCACCATCTGGGGAACTCAAAGAAGAGCGAATCGCCGCCGGCGCCCGTAAAAAGGGCCGAAGCGCCGTGCGCAGATGCCAGGGCAGCGTCGGTGCTGGCGTTCATCCATCCGATGTATGGAATCGGAAATGGTGTGCGGGCAGTTTCGAAGATGCGCTCGATCCGGTAGTTGACGTTGCGTACGCGCTCCAACAGATCGCGTCCAGTGCGAGCTGCCGCCAATCTGGCGTAGACGCGTTCATCACTGTCTGAACCGGGCGAGTGGTAGTTGATGCAAATCACGTCTGCGAGCGTGTCGGCCGGGGATAAGCAACTCAACAGGATCGACGAATCGACTCCGCCGGACAGGCGAAGCAGCAGGGTTCCATAGCAGGATGCCCATGCTTGCGTGCAAGAGCGAACGGTTTGCCGGAGAACCCGCATCGCATCTTCTGGATTGCTTGTCGCAGGGTCTTGAGCAAACGCAATGGCGCTCCATAGCAGCGTCGATGTGCCGGTGTTCAAATCAAGCAACTCGCCAGGATGCACTTGCGAGACACCATGCAGCGCGGTCTCGCGTCCGACGGTTTCGCCCCACCGGAGCTGAGCCGTCAGGACGTTCCAGTTCACGGCGAAGGACACGAAGCCTCGCAGCAGATGCAGTGCATCTTCCAACCGAGAGAAGACGACGGTCAGCCCTTGGTGCTTGACAAAGAAGCAGGGCAGCGTGCCTGTGGGATCGCGGAGAACAGAGACTGCACCGGATGCAGCCTGGAAGAAGGCGACGTAGCGGCCCCAATAGTCGTTGACGAGGGATCGACCGCCGCTGGTCAAAATCTTGGTGCTCTCTTCGCCGGTCGGCGTGACGCGAGTTGCCGATGAACCCAGATCAGCACGACGCAATAACCTGCCCAGCACGATGCCGCGTGCTTCTGGCAACACCGTGGCACTGTTGATGCCTGGTTTCGATCCGATCGTGAGCACTTCAAGGCCGGGTTGAGCGAGAGCTGTACTCCAACCTGGGCGCATCCGCATGGCCTGGCAGAGTTCATTCGCTGCCAACACGGTCGTCGATGCGGCGCTGTCCCACGCGATGGCTACGTAGCGAAACATGTATACGGCTGCAATCAAGCCACGAGGAGAGGTCGAAAACGGCGTACGTACTCGTGCTGGTCGTTCAAAACGATGTTTCCGCTCTGGACCCAGGAGTGCGCGCCGAACGGCGATGTCTTGACGCCGATGACCCAGTGCGGGAACAGCCCCTGACTGGCCAGAAAATTGAGAAATACCAGCGAGTCGTATAGGCATTTCTCCCTCGCAGTGACGGCGAACGGTCGCAGGGAGTGGTAGGTGGCTGCGCAGGACGTCAGCGCGGCGATCGAGTTGGCACCAGTGCGGGCATCACGCTGTCTGCGCTGCACCACCGCCGTTGCAATGGCGTTCAAGGATCGGCAGCGCAGCCACCACGCCGCCAGAGCAGCACCCTTTATGAAGGCAACGATAGCCCTGGAGTCCACCTCTGCCCTCCTCGTGGATGCGTCAACCGCAACGGAAGCGGTGGCCTCAATGATCGGCGGTGCGAAGCGCTCGACCCCTGGGAGTTCTGTCAGAAGTCCTTGGGTCGTCAGGCGTTGCAAGGACTCCTCAACCTCCTGCGTCATCTGAGCGGGCTCCGTCATTGGATGGATGACTGGCCACCCGTCGATGAAGCTCGCTAGCGCAGCTGATACGGGACGACTGATGCCCAGATACCGGTTGCCTCTCAGATCGAGGAGGATGGCTTGGCCGTCGCTTTCACAGGCACGGACATGTGCGGCAAGCGCGAGTCGACGCAACGTTATTGGATCGTTCATGGATCTCTTCCCCCTGCGGCTGAGTGAGACGCGGATGCTTAGATACTTGGCTTGGAGCTGCGCCCTGTCGCCTTCTCCGCGTTGGGCGCCTGCGGCGCGGCCGGAAGGGGCAGGGCAGAAGGCAAGGACGAGCACGGAATGGTTCGGTGGCACTACAACAGGCCTGCGGCTGTTGTGCCTGGATCGTTTCGTCCTTGCCGAGGGGGAGCCGGCGCGACTAACTAGTCATCGCACCGTTGAACTCCTCAGTTTTCGAACTTGCCGGGGACTTGCGGGTTGTCCTCGGCATAGATCGGTGCGGGGACGCCCATGGTGAGTTCCTTGGCGTCGCCGAACTCGACGACGTGCTGGGTCAGGTCTTCTTGCGATGTCTTGTCCATGATGGACTCCTTCGGAGGTGAGGTTGAGGATCAAAGTCCCAAGGCGCTTGTCGCTTTGGGCCACGGAAAGTTATCGATGCCGCTTCGAGCGGTCGATGGCTTGGCGCAGATCCTCGAAGCGCGTTCGGTCTTGCTTTGCGAAGAAGCACCCTCCTCCGAGGGCAGCAAATTGATTGCGACGCCGTAGGACAACGACCGCTTTCCCGTTCGGCGCGTCGACGAAAATGCCGGGGAGCGCGCACTTCTGGGAGCCGAACGATTGCGCTGGTACTGTGGAATTGGGGATGAGCAATTCCTGAGCGGGATCGTCAATGGCCCATGCACCATGCCGCCGCAGCAGCAGCCGATATCGATTTAGACCCAGGTCTCTCAACATGGCTTCTTTGTTGGCAGGCTGCCGTCGGGAGAAGCTTTCTCGCCGAACCCTCACTGGCCTGGCGCATCCGAGGCCGTTTGATTGACGCTCATCGGGAATGGGGAAGGGTGCTCGTCGACTTTGTTGTGTTGCCGACTGAGATCCATGCGATCACTCAAATCCGCCGCGACGACTCCGTCGGCAGCGTCGCCCGGGCCTTCGGAAACGTTGTGTCTCGATGGGTGCGTCAGGCGCAGCCCATCCGCAGCCCCGTCCTTGCGGGGCCCTACCTGGCCCAGCGAGTCGACGGACGGGATGCCCTGCTTCGGGAAGTACGCATGTTGGCCTGGCGCCCTGTTCTACAAAAACAATGTTCAACGCCGACGCACCATCCCTATGGCGGCTTGCGTATCGCTTTGGGCCTCGCGCCCTCTAAAGGCTTTGATGCCCGGCCGCTACTGGGTCAGTTCGGTGACTCCGTATCTACTGCGCGCGAAGCGCTGCGCAAGTGGGCAGCGGTCCGCCCTTCGGATCAGGATTGGCGCGTTTGGGCGCTGACTCGAGGGTTGGAGGTCGCCCTGAGCGGCGGTGGAGCGCATTTCTCTGTTGCTAGGGCAGTTGAAGGTCCAGCCGCGGCCCTGATCGCGGCGGGAGGAGGCCGCGGCGTAGCAGGCGCGCTTGACCTGATCGGCATCTGGGTGTGCGCGACGATCCAATCAGCGTCGCCGCTGGACATCAAGTCGAGTTCCAGCGCGATGGCTGCTCGCGGTCGGGCATTGGTCGCATGCCTAGCAGTGGCACATCGTCTCTGTTCGGCCGCGGCCGTCGCAAGACATTTTCTGCGGGCGAAAGCGACGCTCAGTGAGCAGATGACCGCTTGCCGATCTCGTCCCAGTGACCGGCTGATCCTTGCTACGCCACTGCGCCGCATCCTCGAGGAAGGGATGTTGCTTCAAGAGGCTGCTGCCGTAGTCAATCACCGAATCCCGGCGGAGTGACCAATTGGCGGGCTCCGGGCGTTCAGGAAGCCAGGTCGGGTCGCGGCACGTAGGCCGCGCGCAGCGGCGCGAGTCGTCGTCAGCGGCGCTTTGGCTTGCTGTGCGCCGCACTCTGTTGGGTCCGAAAGCCTCGAACGCCGGCCATGGCATCCGACGTCGCCAATGATGATGTCGGCCGCGCCTCGCACCAGCCCAGGATCTCTGCAAAGCGCCAGCCGATGGCGCGGGCCCCAAGCTGAATCTGCTTCGGGAAGAGGTCGGCGGCCATCATCCGATAGATGGTCGATCGACCCAGCCCCGTTATCTCGCAGACTCTCGGAAGCCTTAACAAGATCGGATCATTGGCTACGCTCGTATCGAACGAGACCTTCTGTAGGGTGCTGTGCATGAGGCGCCTTTCATTGGTGGTCTCGAAAATCTAGTGCCACTTTCACAGCAGGGGGCGCTGGATTCAGACTGAAATCTTGCACTCGGACAGCGAAACCCGTCCCATGCGCGTTGGCGTAGGCAAGCGGGAACATGCGCATCCAGTCCTCCGAACCGTTGACGGGGCAGCCATGGTCTTCAGCCCGCTTCCCTTTGCCATCAGCAAGATGCAGGGTGGTCGTTCTTGCTGAAGATCTAACGCGTAGTTGATGCGGAATGGCGTGCGGGCCCTCGGACTTGAAGGTTTACTGGAGGCCTCGTTCGGAATGAAATGACGCCCCCAAATCGCGCCTTGCCGATGTGCGTAAATATCACAGCGTCGGTTCCGAATGAATCGGATATGAACTAGAGTTCACGCAGAGCGAATAAAAGCTCTCCCTTTTATCCACTATGGAGCCCTTAATGGCGAAATCTTTGTCGACCATCCTCAGTCAAATCGAGCGATTGCAGAAAGAGGCGACTGCAATTCAGTCTGAAGTTGTCGATCGGATCAGAAAGGACATCGCGAAGTTTGGATTGACCGCCGAACAGCTCTTCGGCGAAACGACAAGTCGTCAACCCAAGGCGCGTCCGGCAGCAAAAACTTCGGCCAAGGGCGCGAAGTACGCCGATGGAAGCGGAAACACCTGGGGTGGTATGGGCAAGCGGCCCGATTGGCTGCGCCAAGCGTTGACGTCGGGCAAGACCCTGGAAGACTTTTTGGTTGGCCGAGCGACAGCTAGCGCCACACCTGCCAAGGCTTCGCGCAAACGTGTGGGCAAGAAGAAGGTTGCAGCTCCGCGGAAACGCGCCGCAGCGGCCAAACGCGCTCCAGCCAAGGACGTGGTGAGCGAGGTGGTTGCCAGCAAGAAGGTGGCTCGAAAGAAGGCGCCCAGCAGGAAGCCGAGGGCGAAGCCCGTGGCGAAGGAAGCCAGCGTCGCGTGACCGGCTGCTAGAGACATCAACTCAGCTGGAAGCTGATTGCCGCCGTTCGATGCATAGGCACCGAGGCCCGATGGGCTTGGTGCGGTCGAATGCATTTGTGGAGCTGGATGTTCAGGGGCGGTCGCGGTAGGTTGCGACCAGGTCGTCCTGCGTTTGATGCCGGCTCCGTGCGGTACAGGAGGAGCCAGTCCAGTTCGTCGGGCGCCATCGTGGATGAGTTTCTCAAGGACTCAAGATGGCGTGCCGGCGGATTCGGGCGAAGCATTTCAGATGGCACGTGACAGTGCTCATCTTGAATGTGCGCTTTGCGAGAGCAGGCTGTTGGCTCTCTCTGGATGCCGCTGACTATTGCTGTGGGAGCGGTGATTTCGTTCAAGGAGATCACTGCGCCACGGACGATCGTCAGGGCGCGATTCGTTGGTCTGGCGTTGTAGGCGATGAACGCCCTGGTCTTTTTGGTCGCCTTGGCGGCATGCAGTTGCTGGAGGTTGCGAACCTCACCCGCCAGTGCAGCGCTTTCCCAGCCCCGTACACCACTTAGGGCTGCATCAGTCGTTTGGTCCAAAGCCACCGAGGTGTAGGACTGGAACGCGCCGTCATCTGCAGCGTCGTTGAAGGCGACGATGGAGCCTGGATTCGTGAGCCATCGCATGCTGGCTGCCACTGCGCGGGTGCCCTGGGCAACTCCGGCCTTTGGCCGCATCAAATGACCCGCCCGTCGTGAGCTGCTCAAGCAGGGCAACGTTTTCGCCGCTTGATCACGCCGCTTTGCCGCATGTTCGACGAGCGTCGCGTTCCCGTGTGCCTTGATTGTTCCAGCAATCCATTCCATGACGCATATTAAACATGCTGTGGATATTCGCGCCCTATTCCTTGACTACGTAAAGCCGTAGTTGCGCCCAAACGCGATCCGTACATCATGACGAGGTGTAATTAGGGTGTGGCGTTGAAAGATATTTTCAAATCTACGACGATTCGAACATTTGTTGTTCAATATTCGTATATCTATTTAATCCTGATTGCCTGTATGTGGCAGGGGGCTGGCCATGATGCGCTGGCGACCTATTTTCAGCTGCTGGCGTCGTCTGTGGCTCTGTTCCTCACGATCTGCTCTCGTTGGCCGTTGCGCACTTCATGGTCGCCCAAGGTGTTCGCGATGCGAACCACAACTGTCACTACGCTCTTGCACGTTTTCGTTCAATTAATGACTATTTTGGGGTTGACCCTTTTCTACCCGGAAAAGGAGGAATTTCGCTGGTTGATATTTGTCGCGATGGCAACTGTGGTGCTGCAAGCATTTATAAATGGAATTGTTGTTGTCACGGTTTTAGACCATTTGGAAAGACTTCGCTCCGCTGAGCGATGGAGCTGGCAATAACCTGCGTTTGCATTTGGGAATGCATAAATGAAAGTGTTGTTTGTTCTGACATCCAACGGATTTTTGGGGTCAACAGGTCAGGCTACGGGTACCTGGCTTTCTGAATTTTTGGTTCCCTACCGATACTTTGTAGATCGTGGGATTGATGTCGCGGTTGCTTCGGTCAAAGGTGGAGATGCACCTCTTGATCCGTCAAGTGTCGAAGCTCAAAAATCAACGGGAACTGAGCTGGATCCTCAAAGTAAGGCGCTTCTTAGGAACTCGCTTTGTCTAGCGTCAAATTTCGCTCAATTGAGCGACTGTGATGCCATCTTCTTCCCAGGTGGCAGCGGTGGCATGTGGGATTTTCCAGATTCGGAAGCTGTTCAATGGGCTGTTGAATATTGCTTGACCAACGGTAAAGTCGTTGCGGCGTTGTGTCATGGCGTGGCAGGTCTGGTTTCGGCGCGGGCCTCATCGGGTGATTCGGTGCTGCATGGGAGGCGTGTTACTGGTTTTTCGGATGCAGAGGAACTCGAAATTGGCAGGGAGACCGTTGTGCCATTTTTGCTTGAATCGAAACTGCGGCAATTGGGTGCTGAGTACCGATGCGCGTCAAATTGGCAACCTTGCGTGGAAATCGACGGTAAGTTAATTACTGGTCAAAATCCCGCGTCAGCGGCAATGCTGGCGGAGGCAGTCTACTCAGTCTTGACTCGATGATGTGGTCGGTGGAGCGTCAACGTCGCCAAGGGATGAGCGAATGAAACTCATCAAGTCGCAGGATTCGCGCGCTGTGCGCTTGCTTCAGACAGACGGCGAGGTAATTGAAGCGCTTCAGGTGCTACGATGCGCGAGCCAGCGTATGCGGCGTATGGGTGTGCCGTATTGGCAACCCAGAGAATTGGGTTTGGGGGCTTTGATAGGGCGACGTATTTGCGGGGAGTTGATCGGTGGGTTTGAGAATTCAAAGCTATGTGCCACTATGCAATTGCATTTGCACGACACTGAGTTCTGGCCCGAAGCTATTCGTGGCGACGCTATATATCTGCACAAATTGGCAGTTGCCGAGCGACATGCAAGACAGGGGTGGGGCGACACGATGGTGTCGTGGGCTGCAGTCTTCGCCGTCCGCGAGAGCTGTTCACGATTGAGGCTTGATGTCGTTCCTGGCGCCTTGGAGCGCTACTACGAGCTTCTCGGCTTCCAACCGGTTGGCGAGGTCAGATCAGCCCGCGCGGGAGGCACCGTCATCAAGATGGAGCGACTCTTGAAGATGTAGATCGTCCAGGCAGCGCAACAGTCAGTCGTTTTTGCTGGGCAGAGCATTCATCGATGCTGCCTGCGCAAGGAGTCTTGCAGCGGTGTTCGTCAGCGTGGAGGTCCCGGCCGAAGGTATTTCCTTGGCGCACCCCCGCCTCAATTCATCCCATTTTTAGCCCACTCGATAAGAACTCTGAATCTACGGGATTTCGGAGTGGCGTCGTGGCTTTAGGGATGGGACGTTCAACCATTTTGGGATGGAGACTGCGTTGCGGCCGAGAGGTCCGGGGGGGGGGGCGATCGTCGGCGGGAGGGCATGCTACGCGCTTCTACGTCGGGTCAAGTACTCACTATTTAACTTCGTTAGGGCGGTAACCAATGAATTTCCACTGTTCTCGCTGGATCGTCGTTTCACTTTTATCCGGGGCCATGATCATGGCGTCGGGCGCAGAGGTGATTCCAACACAGACCCTGCACGTTGGAGACAAACTCGCACGAATTCAGTTGTTGACAGCATCGGATCGCACATATTTGCGCTACACCGTTGATGGTGATGGAAAGCGCAGCGCGGTGGATATTTGGCGCCGAACGGTTTCTTTTGAGAATGCAGGACGTGATCGCGTGATGCGTATTTCTCAACGCTGGGATGGCAATACTCCTGAAGAATATCGCTTGATGCAAGAGTCAACATTCAGGGCTAGCGATATGAAGCCGATCGAGCATCGGAGAAATAGCTTCAGAGCGGGCAAAAGTAGCGAACGTACTTATCAATTTCTGGATGGAAAGATCATCGGTTCGGCAAACGAGGTCACGCCTGCGATGGATGTCAAGGCGGACGAGCCAATGTTCAATTTTGAAACTGATATTGAATTGTTGCAAACGCTGCCTTTGGCGCGCCACTACTCTGTAAGTATTCCTTTTTATGATCCAGGACGCGATCCTCCCAATCGTTATCGATTTGACGTGATCGGTGAAGACAAGCTCAAGATGCCGGATGGCCGGCTAATTGATGCATGGATTGTCGCCTGCAACTACAATGACAAAAACGGTCCCGTTCAACGCTTTTGGTTTGCTAAGCAGACCCAAGTCATGATTCAAGAAGAGGTCACGCTTCCAGACGGCCTTTCCCATTTCAAGACGCTTCTTTGGGACGAGCCAAAGTCATTGGTGCCACTGAAGCCGTCAAAGTCTTCCTGAGCAGGCCTCGCTACATGGCCTGAGCACAAACGCGCCCGGAAGGGTTGGTTCCTCGCCGGGCGTCCTTGGTTTCAGTTGTGCTTTATAGGGGCCCAATTTCCTAGCGGCTGATTGATTGTGCTTGAAAGATTGACGAAATAGCCAGAGTGGCCAGGGGTGGCGAAGGCGGCCAATAGTATGAAGATGGTCGCTGCTTGTGAAAATGTTTTCAATTTGACGCGCCGGCAATGTTATGGAGCAAGGAATTTACGATGGCCGCGCTGCTGGTGCAACTGCGATAGTTCGTATGATTCTTGTATGAATCTGCAGGCGGTCAGTGCTTCTTCGCCGGCCGGGCACGGCTCCGATGAACGGTTGCAGTTATTGATTTACAGACGACTTTCGATCCATTTTCCGACTAGTCCTTGCATGTATTAGAGTTGCGTGGAGGCGATGCTCGCTGCAGATCTTCTTGGATTCGGCTGGGCGGATGCGGGAGTTCAGAGCGGGCCCCTCGGTATGCCGCAATGTCGTGCGGCGTCTCAGATTCCCAGCCAATCCGCACCGCGCCGGGGCTTCCGAAGCTCAGAATCGTTAGGCGTCGCGGATTGCCCGCTCGATCTCGTTCACGGTCACAGACTCGATGAAGCTTGGATCTTCATAGAGAGTCTTGACGGCGTCGGAATCGACGCGCCCTGGGTTGACACCGCCACCGCCTGCAACCCACGCCGACTCCCAGACCATCGCAAGTGTCCGTACGCCAAGTGCGAGAACCTTGCCTGTCGGTGTGGCGAGGTCGTGCCAGAGCGCAGCGGCGTGCGGGAGTGAGTTGGGTTGGAAGCTGCGCTCGTACGCATCGATGATCTTGCGAGGCGGCAGGACCTTTGCGACGTCCCGCATGCATTTCAGTGTTGCCACTGCGGCGCTCTGTCCATCTGGCACGAGTTGCATGCCGTGATTGGCGCCGAGGTTCTTTGCAATTTCAGGGAAGAGCTGGTCTTCGCGAGCTGCCTTGTTGAGCATGTCTGTTTCATAGGCTGAGTGCACGCCTTCGCCCCGATACGCCGGCAGCTTGTTCTTCTGCTTGTCCTTGCGGCTGCTGCTCAGTCTGGGGATATCCGGCTCTTCATCCTTGATGCCATCGGAGTAGATGGAGCCGTGCAAAGGTTGTGATGAGTCACCGATGTAGTGGGCAAGGGTGCCTGCGGCAGCGATGAAGCGCGTTGGGTCGGTTCCGGCATATTTCTGCAGGTGGACGAAGTACTGCCAGACTCGGAAGGGCAGGATGCCGCGATGCAGCACATCAACCGTTTCAGGAAACGTATCGAAGTAGCGATTCCAGTCGTCGGCCGTGATGAGGTTGGGATTGCCGACGCAGGCTTCCGTCAGCGTGGGCGCGCCGTCAAAAGGCCGATCGGCATCGCAATGATGATTGGCGTGCTCAGGGCCGGTTGATCTCACGCCGCCAGATCGGGTGTCTCTCCCGCCCACAACACCGATGTCTTCGCCGTTCTTGTTCGGATGAGGCGAGGGATAGTTTTTCCAGACGATATCGGGAACGTCGGCCAGCGGCACGAATCCGGCGTCAATCAGATCCTTGCCCTTGGGTTCCTTGGTGAGCTGGTCGACCTCGATGCTGATGAGATCGGCGTTGTCGCTCAAGAACGCCTTCAGTTCTGGATCCTTGACTTGAGCGATTGCCAGCGACCCGATCGAGTAGTGCCCCAGGGCTCCCCAGGTGCCCGAGACACCATCGCTTCCTTCTACAACCAGCTCTACGTCCAGGAGCTTGCAAACATTGCTCAGCCCGGTGGCGAGCGAGAAGGTCGAGCGCTCCTTGCTATCGACGAAGGTCTGTGCGCCCCACTCGATGGCCAAAGGGCGCAAGTCTCGTTTCATCATCGGCCGCTTGTCCTCGCTGCCATCGGGCAACGGCATCTGGAGCTGCCAAAGCGCGCCGGAGTCACCGGGCCGTGCGCCCGACGAGCCTTCCTTGGGCGAGATCAAAAAGTCGCTGACGTAGTCGAAGCCGCCGACCGATTTGTAGCGGTAGAACATCCCCTTGATGACCCCTTCGAGGACCCCCGAGGCGGCGCCGACTGCAACCACTGGTTGGTCCATCAGTCTTCGCAAGGACAGGTTCTGCTCATAGATGTCAAAGAGTGGCTTGATCGGAGGCAGCTGGTAGACGTTGGGGGTCCATTGCCGTAGATCCTCAAGACGCACAAGACCCACGTCGAGATTCAGCCAGGTCTGGCGCAAGGGCAGGGCGGGGTAGACCTCGGAGAAAAGTTTGCGTGTGATCTGAAGGGGGCTGCTCACGCCTACCTGTTCGACATGCGATCGCAGACCTACCTGCACGGGTGTGCCCTCCTCGCCGCAGGCATGGCGGGCGGTCAAGGCATAGGTGAGATGTCCGTCGGAGACGAGGCAACCGACGGTAGCGAATCGGGGTTCTTGCTGGATCTCGACACGAACCGGCAAGCCTGCGCCGAAGATGCCAGCGGGCCGCATCACGGGCTGACGTCCGATGGACTCTTTCTGTGCAACGGGCGGTGCGAGGACGGTGCAAACCGGCACGGCCCGCCCGTCAGGCAGGTACAAGCGCTTGGGGACGATGTCCGTCGCGCGCGGGCTCCCCGGTCGGCCGAACGCCGTCTCGTCAGTCCATTCGCGCACAAGCACCAGGATGCATGGCCATGAGTAGTCGCGCACCTGAGAGTTGTCGAATCTTCTGGGATAAGTCTTCTTGTCGCGGCTCTTGCCACCCCGGTCCAGGATGCGCGAATCGGGCCAGTCCTCATCGTTTCGAATGAGATAGAGCCCCACCGCCGTCCCCACCACGTTGGCTTTGCTCATCAGGTGAAAGTGGTAGAGGTCGCGAGCCTCAACCAGATCCCTGAGGGACAGTACCGAGAAGGCGTGAGTGGACTCTGCTTCAGAAGATTCAGACATGGACCTCTCCCTTAAGCGGCTCAGTGTGAGCCTTTTGCTGCGCGATCGAGGCTGGCTTGCTCGGTGCTGGCGGCCAGCATGGGTGCGCAAGAAGTCAGCGGGATGACGGATCCCGTGAGAGCACCGGCTGCGCGGTTCTAACGCGACGTGCTGTGGTAAGCATCCATAGAAATGACGACAGCAAGATTTGCGCAAGCAAGCAAAGGGGAGGTTCTCCGATGGTGACGTTCCAGACTACGTCGATTCGTAGCCGTTGGGTGTCCTGCCTGCAAATATGGTTCGCGGGCTCGCATGGGTTGGATCCGGTGATCGGCGCCTGCGGCGATACCGATGGGGCGTCGCCCTTTCTATGCGTTTTGAGCCCGAGTCCTTTGATGCCTTTTTCGTGTTCCTCTCTTCGCCGCGCTGCTGCTGCGCTGCTCGGTGCTCTCATTTGCTTCACATCGCTTGTGGGCTGTGATGGCGCCTTCATTGGGGATCGAGAGGGTGGATACCGGGTTTCGGAAGCCATAGAGGTCCACCTGGCCGCATCGAGTTCATTGAAGGTCAATGGCTTCGAGGTTGCCGCTGGGTCTTCAAAGACGATTACCGGTAGCTTCATGCGCTCTGACTACTTGAATGACACCTTTGAAGGACTGCCGGTGAAGCGAAGTGTCGTGACGCTGGAGCTGAGCTATGCCAGCCCGGGAGAAATCGTCGGTCGCAGGTCTGTTCGAAAGGACTATTTCGACGGCATCTTCAACCCGCGCGGGTACTACGACGACGGTTTGGCAAGCGGGGTGTCGGACTATGCGGTCGTGCGCAATCTTTCGATGCTCCCGACGGCGCCGCGTGGTGGTGAATCGGGAACGTGGTTTGAACTCACGCACTTCGAGAGTGGAGCAAGAAAGGTCGTCACGGGGCTCACGACGGTGAGCTATGCGTTTGCCGTGGCCGTGGCCGGATCGCCTGGAGCGCTGACCATCACGATGGCCACCATGGATGGCAGTCAAGCGCCCGTCTCTACGATCACGTCGATCTACGAGATCGCATTGACGCCATCAGGCTATTCCTCGATCGCACCCGCAAGGCTGCTCAAGCAGGTGAAGGTCCTTTCCGACGGATCGCGAACAGAGCTGACCTACTCTTGAAGGTGTGCGGCGCGACAGACGCGTAGGCTTCAGCAGGCTCAAGGCTGGCGCGTTTAGTCGGCCAGCGACCCAGAAGCAGTTCCGAGGTGGTTTGGAGTGGCGGTCTTGGTTGTCGCGGCGATCCGCGCTCCCTTGAAGGCCCATGCTCGAGTGCATCAACGAGCCCGTCGCTCTGATGTCGAATCGAGTCCGACGTAAGGTGATTGGCGATGTCGCTGGGCGGGGAGCGACTCGAAGAGGAGAGGGCTTCAGCCGCTGATTTGAAAATAGAATTTACTGAAAAGGTATGTGGCGGTAAATTCTATTTGTATGCCGAAGGTTTCCAAAGCGCTTCTTCAGATGCCTCCAGCGACTGCAAAGGCGTTGCAGAAGCTGGGGGCGGATCTCATGGTGGCCAGGCTGAGACGGAAACAGTCCCTCAAGACTTGGGCGACTCGTCTGGGGGTCACCATTCCGACGTTGTTGAGATTGGAGGCGGGCGATCCATCTGTGAGTGTGGGCATCGTGGCGACTGCGCTCTGGTTGGTCGGGCGAGATGGTGAAGTCGCGCGGCTGGCGGCTCCTGAATACGACAAGGGTGCACTTGAACTCGACGTTCGGGAGGCCGTCAAGTTGGCCGATGATCGCGCGCGGGCAAGCGCAGAAGCGGCGCTCTCTGGTAGAGCCCGTCAAGCCAAGAAGTAGTCATGCGTCACGACAGGCTTTTCCTCTGTTACCTCGAGAGCACTTCAAGACGTGCGGTGTGTCCGAGTCAGATACAGCGGCGATCGCTCAGCATGTCGATGGTGACGCGTTGCGCGCCCGGCGAGACAGCCCCGCGCCAAAGGATTACGCATCCATGGCGAACGTGAGGCCGCGGCCCCTTCGAGCCTTGGTCCGATCAAGGACGCCAAGCAAGTGGTAGGACGGCTGTAGTCGCTGAAGGGGCGGGCCGTGCATCGTGTTTGGGTCTGGCGACGGCGTCATCTTCAGCAGTGAAAACATCATCTTCGACGAAGCCAGGGTGCCGTTCTCGCCGACACGTAGGGGATGCGACTGAAGTTGCGCAGCGATCCGCTTTAAGCCGGGCGAGTGCGAGGAGGTCGGGAAGCGGACCTGCATGGCCGTTGACCCGTTCAGCGACTTCCTGGAACTGCTGGAGTCCGCCAGCTTCGAGTTGATCCGGAAAGACCCGACGCCCCTCGTCGAACGCTTCTCGACCGACGCGTCAGCCAGCAGAACTACGCCAGAGGCTAGGCCAAGTAGCCGTGGCGTCGCGATGCAAATGCGAAGCACCAGTCCATCACTCCGCGTGCGACATCAGGTGTGCTCGTGGTGATTGAGCGGTGCATTCATGCCGGTTCGCTCGGCAAGAGATTTGCTAGAGACCGGCGTCGGCTCGTTGTCGTTTACACCGCAATGAAGTCGCCCGAGATCTGAGCGATGACTACGAGTTCTTGTAGGTTTCAACGCGCGACTTTCGGCAGGACTTTGCTGAAGAAGCAACTGTTTCCCTAGGGCGGCAACCTGCAATTCTGCAAATTACGCGCGAGCGTCACCTTGTCAAGGGGGGCATGCCTCACTGCGACTTCAATGGAGTGGATCGCCAGACTGGCGCGATGTATTTCACTCAGCCTTCACGAACATGAAATCTCACCGACACGTCCCGAAGCTGGCAATTACGCTGACTGCGCTTGCAGCACAGACGCTTTGCGTACAGGTCCTTGCTCAGACACAGCCCGATCAATTGGAGCGCGTGGAGATAACGGGCTCAAACATCAAGCGTACGGTGAAGGAGAGCAGCTCACCAGTCGATGTCATTACCGCCAAGGACATTTCTGCTTCAGGCGTCAGGAACACGCTAGACCTGCTGAGGGCTCTCGTGCCAGCTATGGGCAGCGACGGCTTCATGGACAGCCCCACTCAAAACGGCTTCTCCAGGAGCGTGTCGACCGCGTCGCTGCGGAACCTGTCCGCCACGTCCACGCTGATCCTGCTGAATGGCCGTCGGATGACGCCATCAGCTTACGCCAACCCGAACAACGGTACATCTACGCTGTATGACTTGAATTCGATTCCGGTCTCGGCGCTTGCGCGCGTTGAGGTGCTGAAGGATGGTGCCTCCGCCGTCTACGGTTCGGACGCCATCGGCGGTGTCATCAACTTCATCACCCGCAACGACTACCAAGGCATCGAAGTCAAGGCAGTTGGTGGTGCTAACGGCCACAAGGAATTTCAGAAGGGTGGCCTCAGTGGGATTGCTGGTTACGGCAACCTGGCCACTGACGGCTACAACGTCCTGATCGGTGCGGACCTCTCGGTCAAGGGGCGGAGCATGGTGAACGACGCGACTGACGCCGGCATCCAGGCCGCCGACTATCGTGCGATGAACCTGCGCCGAAATCCCTACGGCAGCATCCTTTCGTCTTCGCCGTTCTTCACCAAGGAGGGCACCTCCGGGGCGCGAAATTTCTCTCAGGCCAGCTCGGCCAACATCATCAACAAGGTGAACTGCGATGCGTCGCAACAGATGACTGTTCCGACGGCGGATGCCATCAAGTATGGCTTCTCGACCGCTGCCTCGGCGGCCGGATTGCTGAACAGGCCCTTCTGCAATTACAGCCTCGACAATAACAACGAGATGCAGAATCCGGGAACCGACGCGAATCTGCTCGGCCGCGGCACGCTGCAAATGAACAGCAACCTCACTGCATTTGCAGAATTTGGCTACAGCCGGAGCGAACGCAAATATCTTGCCGCCTCGCGCACCATCAATGGTCTGTCACCCACCAGCAACTTCTTGCTGGGCGGCGGGGGTACAGCCCCAAGCTTCCAGCCAATCTTGGAAGTTGGTCATCCCGACAACCCGTTCCCAAATGCCCGTGCCGCGGTTCAGCTGCGTTTTGAGAACATCAAAGGTGGCTACAACGAGCTGAATGAGGGCTACCGTGCGCTGGCGGGCGTCAGGGGCACGGTCTTCAGCAATTGGGACTGGGAATCCGCAGTTCTCTGGAACCGTTCTGATCGCAACGCGTACTACTACGGCTTCTTGCGCCTGCCAGTATTGCGCCAGATGCTAGGGACGCAGTACGGTGGCAGCAACCGCTCGCTGGCCTCTATCGCGGCCGATCCAGATCTGTCGCGCCCTTTGCACAACATCGGAAAGGCTGAGATCGTCCAGTGGGACGCCAAGGTCAGCACCGAGTTCGGCAAGCTGCCGGGCGGCGCCATTGGCATGGCTGCCGGCGTGGAGCTGCGCCATGAATCCATCGACCTCCAGCCAGATCCCGAGAATGCCGCGGGCAACATCCTGGGTTTGGCCAATACAGCCGTGAAGGGCGGCCGTGATGTCAAGTCAGCCTTCGTGGAATTCCGTGTGCCAGCGCTGAAGTCGCTGGAATTCGACCTGGCTGGCCGTGTCGACAAGTACCCCGGCATCAAAACCAACTTTGTGCCTAAAGCCGGCTTCAAATGGACTGCGACGGATATGTTGAGCCTGCGCGGCACCTACGCGGAAGGCTTCCGTGCGCCCGCTGTGTCGCAGGTAAGCCCGGGCGGCGCGCAGTTCTTTATTAACAACCTGCTGGATCCCGTACGCTGCAACACCAACGCGTCGCCGCAAGTGCCATTCCCTGGCGCGGAAGCGGCAGACTGCAACAAGACTGTATCCGGACAAGGGGGGGCCAACCCGTTGCTGCGTCCGGAGACGGCCTACAGCTCGTCCTTCGGTCTGGTTCTGTCTCCGACGCAAGGGGTCGATTTCGTGGTGGGCTACTTCAAGATCCGCAAGAACGGTGAAGTGGCTTTGGGCAACGCCCAGGATGTGATCGACCATCCAGAGCGCTATCCAGCAGGTTCACTGGTGCGTGATACCAATCCCGCCTTGCTGTTGAATGGTCAGCCAGGCACAGGACCTCTGTTGACTGTCGCTACGCCTTGGAGCAACCAGGGCAGCACGATGGTCTCAGGTATTGACTTCGAGGCCAAGGTGTCCACGAAAATCATGGACGGTGCTGCCAAGTGGACGAACTCACTGAACGGTACCTACACAACGAAGTACGAGCGCATCGAAGCTCCGGGATTGCCGTCCAACAACCTCGTAGGAACCCGTGGAACTCTATGGGACTTTGCGACTTCGGCGGGCGATATTCCGCGTACGAAATTCCGCCTTTCGTCTGCGCTGGAAACTGGCGACCACGCGCTGATGGGGGCGCTGAATTACGTCAGTGGTGTTTCGTTCATCCGCAAGCAAGAAGGACAGCCTGACGGAACGATGACGAACTACTCTGGCAACACCTGCCACTATGGCAACGTCACAGACCCAGGCGATGTGGCGCTGGGCTTGGTAGGCCGCGTCCAGATCGGTCAGGCGCCCACTGCAACCAATGGTCGCGACCTCTATCTGAACCGCTACCCGGGTTGCCGTTTGAGCAGCTGGATGACGTTTGACGTGGGCTACACCTACACGGGCTTCAAGGACCTGACGCTGTCCCTGAACATTCAGAACATCTTGAATGAGAAGGCCCCCTACGATCCGGGCTCTCCTACCAATCCTTTCATCCTTGGCTATAACCCCGGCCTGCACAACCCCTTCGGGCGCTACTTCACGGTCTCAGCGAGCTATAAGTTCCGTTGATCGAAGGACTTCAGCGGTTAGCCATCAAAGGGCGCCCAGGGGGCGCCCTTTTTGCAAGAAGATCTGCTTGGACTAGCACCTTCTGATTCAAGGGCGGGCGTGTAGCGTCGCTTCCCTTGGTATGCAACGTTAGCGTTTCGCACGGCAGCCCGACTCAGCGCCGGCCCACGCACGCATCGGATTGGGACGACGGAGAGATTTCCTCAGGAGCGCTGAAGCGAAGTCTTCGGCCTGAACAGGAAGCGACGCCCTGGTTGAGTGTGTGTGGCCCTAGCTCCATGTCTAAACAGGTGCTCGTTGACGAAGCCAAAACGCAGCTCCTACGATATTTCGGGGTCCTTTGCTGTCTTTCGGGATGGGCCTGCGAATGAACTCGAGGCGCAGACTGCTGTGAGGAGCAGGGAAGTATTGCCTGTTTCGGTGTCGGAAGGCGCATCGTCCTGGTGTGCGCGACATTGATTGATCCCTCGTTAATAGGCGGAATGGCATGAAATCAATCGCAACCCGTTGGATGACTGTCGCAACACTGGTCTGCGCTGCAACAGCGGCGCAGTGTGAAACCCAGGTCGCTACTCAAACGCTTCATGTTGGAGATCAGATCGCCCGACTGCATCTGCTGACTGCTTCGGAGAGGACGTATTTGCGATACAACATTGACGGAAACGGCAAGCGGAGCGCCACTGACATCTGGCGCCGGAAGGTCTCTTTCGAAGGGTCGGGTTCCGATCGGGTCATACGCATTTCACAGCGATGGGACAGTGCGACGCCTGATGAGTACCGGTTGCTGGAAGAAGCCACGTTTCAAGCTCAGAACATGAAGCCGATCCAGATTCGTCGTGATGTCCAAAGGGGCGGCAAGAGCAGCAGCAGGACCTATCGATTTCTGGAGGGACACGTCACTGGAACCGCCACTGAAAGATCACCTGCGCTAGACGTCAAGTTAGACGAGCCGATGTTCGATTTCGTGACTGACATCGAGCTGCTTCAGACCTTGCCTTGGTCGCCAGGATATTCGGTGAGCATTCCCTTCTACGAACCTGGAGGAGATGCGCCGGGTCGCTATCGCTTCGAAGTCGTTGGTGAAGATAGACTTGCAATGCCCAACGGGCAGACGGCAGATGCTTGGGTCGTTGCCTCCAACTACAACGTAGAGGACGGTCCTGTTAAACGATTCTGGTTCGCGAAGGGAACGCAGATCATGATCCGCGAAGAGGTGACGTGGAAGGATGGACTGTCTTACATCAAGACCCTGCAATGGGATGAGCCTGCTCCATTGAAGCCGCGAAAGACTGCCGGTCAATCTTGACGTGCATATTTGATGGTCGGCGACGCAGCAGCGTGCGCGAACGTCCGTCGCCGACCCGTCTGCAGCTAAGGAAGCCTTGAAGGTGTGAACAGGTGCCGGCGCTTGGACTCGAGCCAGCGTCGCCAGGCTCACGCGTTGAGCAACGTGAGGACGCTAGTTTCATGCGGCCTCGAACGCACTTGATTCTGCGGAGTCAAACGCCTAAGGCACCAGCGCACTCTTTGGCGCGGCGGCGATGTTGCGGCAGTCTCAGCGGCGCGTATCGTGCTCGACGTACGGTCGATCTCGTGCAAGCAAGACTTCATGATGACCGCATCCCGGCGGGATCATCGGAAAGCAGTTTTCCTGCTGCGCTACGCGAACATCCAATAGATATGGAGCCTCGCTGTCCATGCATCGCTTGAGCGCTGCATCCAGCTGGGCGCGGGCGTCCACACGTTCTGCCTGCCATCCGAACCCGCGGGCTACTGCGACGAAATCCGGTGGCGCGGCGGTCTCGCTTTGGCTGTACCGGCTGCCGTGTATCAACTCCTGCGACTGCCGGATCATCCCCATCCACCCGTTGTTGCAGAGAACGACTTTCACGGGGGTACGGTGCTGCAGCGCCGTTGCCATTTCCTGGATGTTCATCAGAAACGAGGCGTCTCCGCTGAGACAGATCACCAAGCGGTCAGGGTGAGCGATCTGTGCACCGATTGCCGCCGGAAGGCCGTATCCCATGGTGCCGGCTCCGCCGGAAGTGAGCCACCGATAGGGGCGTTCAAACCGCAGATGCTGGGCAGCCCACATCTGGTGTTGACCCACATCCGTGGACACGATGGCATCACGGCCATCTAGGGCGACTTGAAGCCTGGAAATGAGCGCCTGAGGTGCAATGACTTCTGGCGTATCGACAAAGCTCAGTGAATGCGCCGAGCGCCATATATCGATGTGCTGCCACCAATCGTTCAGGCGGCGTGGCGCGATAACTTGATTTTCGAGTGCGTCATTGAGGGCCGCAAGCACGACCTCGCAGTCTCCGACGAAAGGCAGGGTTGCGCGTACCACCTTGTTGATCGATGCGGGATCGATGTCAATGTGGATCACGTCGGCATAGGGACTGAAAACATCCAGCCGGCCTGTCACGCGGTCATCGAAGCGCGCACCTACACAGACGATGACATCAGCGTGATGCATAGCAAGGTTGGCTTCCAGCGTGCCGTGCATGCCGAGCATGCCAAGCCATTGCGGGTTCGATGAGGGAAATGCGCCCAGTCCCATCAATGTCAACGTGCACGGTGCGCCAGTCAAGGCGGCAAGTCGTGCGAATTCCGCGCAGGCTTGCGGGCCCGCATTGATCAAGCCACCGCCGCCATACAGCACGGGACGAGATGCCCCGGCAATGAGTGTGGCAGCTCGCTCGATCCCGCGCATGCTGCTGCGGCGATTTACCCGTGGCGGCGGGTCCGGCGGGTGCCGCTGCGCGTCGGGGCGGTCAAGCTGAATGTCTTTGGGAATGTCGATGAGTACGGGGCCTGGCCGACCACTTCGAGCCACGTGAATGGCCTTGCGCAGCGTGTCTTCCATCAGCTCAGACCGACGCACCTGGGTGTTCCATTTCGTCACGGAGCGCGAAATACCCAGCGCATCACATTCTTGAGATGCATCCGTGCCGATAGCGGTCGTTGAAACCTGACCGCTAATGCATAGGACGGGGATCGAGTCGCACATCGAGTCCAACAGTCCCGTTGTCGTGTTGCTCACGCCAGGTCCGGACGTGACGAAGATGACGCCCACCTTGCCTGTCGTCCGCGCATAGCCCTGTGCCGCGTGCACGGCTGCCTGTTCGTGACGGACCAGTACGTGGCGCATGGCCGGTCGAGAAAGCAACGCGTCATATAGCGGCAGCACCGCGTCACCCGGGTATCCGAAGACGGTATCCACTCCCATGGACAGCAGGGTGTCGATAAGGACCTCAGATCCGTTTCGCAAGTGCCGTTGCGGTGGATGGTGGGCGATGCGCTGTTCGACGATCGCGGGCTGATTAGCCGCGGGCGGTCGAGGATCGAGAGACATCACGCTTACGTTTGGCAGATCACTCTTCATCGAGCTTGGAAAGATGAGCGGGGAGGAAGGCGGTCGCCGTCAATGGTGCGGTGCATCGACCCGTGGACTCATAAGCGAGATCGGTCGCGAAGTCGGCTCATGGAGCGACTCCTGTGGACTCCCTATGTCGAGCCTTGCTCAACGCTATCCATTCAGAGGCACGGTCGCTAACGTGCATTGCCCTGGATCCGTGACGGCGCTCATGGCAAGTAAGAGCTTCCGCGGAGGGGGAAGCTCCAACATTGAACTCGAGCTTTGCAGAGGCGCTTGCCGAAGTTGTCGCGACAAGTGCCATCTACCTGGCAGTTGATATGTCACCAGGTGAGCCGTTGCGTTGCGGCAAGGAGCGAAGGATTTACTTTGTTGAAGTGGACTATGGACAGATGCACCGATCTACTTGAAACGCTGGCGAGACAACGGTATCAAGCCCATCTCGTGACTACCTCGGTAGAACTTATCGCCAACTCTGTACACCACACCACCGGAAAGAGGCAACTCAATTCGATAGCTTTTAACGACTATCGGCAGGGATTGCCCCCGGTTTCTGTGTTTGACGCGGAGACTGGCGTCAACAGTAAACTCGGGACCCAACTTGTCGCCGTCGTCGTCCTCGTCTTTAGCTGCTGCTTCTGCTCTGATTTGAGTCAGAGCGGTTTGAGCCTGTTTGGCAGTCAAGATGCCCATTTTTTGATTCGTACGAACCATGGCTTCATAGTCGACGTACCAGGTGCCGATCAGCTCTTGAACGTGAGCGGGCGTGATGGGTTGAATGTCCTTTCCATACATATTAGATGCGTGCTTTGCATTTAGATTGTCCAAATCGTCTCGCGATTGCGCGGGAGCTGAGACGGCGGTCGAAAGAGCCAACAATAGGCCAACAAGTCGAAGCACGTGGAACTTCCTCTGCAAAGGTGACAAGCGTTGTGCCGATGCTAGCCGTCAGCACATGGACGAGCACTACGACTGCTCGTACGACGCGTTTCGCAAGCTGCCATCGCGACATGGTTGCCGCTGTGTGGTCTGCTATGGCTTGTTTGGAGGCACGTCAAAGGACACGCCGGTGTCGGTCTGCTTGGAGAACGACGCGACTCCCGTGCCCATTGAGTGCGAGCGCAAGAGCGATTTGCTTATCGCGGTCTTTCTCTTGCGAAACTACGGCCTCATCTAGGTCATCAGCAGTCGGTGAGGACAACGCGGCTCAGTTCAACAGGGTTAGGTCGATATAGGAGGCGGAGCTGCTGACGTACGCTCTCGTCATGTGATCCGTATCAAGATACAGCGGCCTCCCATTGCTGTCGAATATCGGACATTCGTCAGGTGTGCATAGGGTCCTAAGTGGGTCGATTACGACTGCGTTTAGAGACGTTGCGATCGACCTGACTGCGAAGTGCAGTGCATCCATTTGCCTCGTAAACTCCACTGGATCAAAATGCAGATCCGCTATAGGTTTCGGCGAAATCTTGGACAGTCGAGATCCGGTAAACATGTTCTTGGGCGCAAGTTGGGGGCCTGCTGGCGCGCTGAGCAGGATGTAGATTCGCTTCCCCTTTGTTGCAGCAACTCGCGCCAGATAATCGCTCAAGGCCTTGCGGGCAAGAGGTTGCTGAAGCTCCTCAGAAAACTTCAACCAGCTCACGCTTAGGACAATTCTTTGCGTTGAGGGCTTGCCAATCAGCTCCTCAAGAAGCTCTAGCGCGTCATCGCAGGTATGCGTGCGCAACATGATTTCGCGCACTAGGCTGCAAGCGCGCTGATTACCAACCAAGATTGCGCCGTTCGACGCGCTTGGATTTTCCCTGATAACTGCTTCAATCCGTGGGCCGTACTGCTCCATATGAGAGTCGCCGAGAAAAAGCGTGTCGGAGGCGCGCGCGCTGTGGAGGTCGGAGTAACGCAAGGCTCCTAAGCTGTGCAGGTTTGAGGACGGCGGCGGATATTGCCAGTCATTCCCGGCAAGCAGAATTTTGCTAAAGCTGACGTCGCGCAATCGGGGCTCAAACGTACCAGCGTGCGCAACAGCGCCCACGCAGGCTACAGAGGCGAGACCCGCGACCAAAGCGGATGCAACGTGCGGTTTGGCCGAGTGCCTGACGCGCCGCTCCACGAACCTCCAGGTGAGGTGCGCGAGGACCAGCGCCAGCGTGACGGCAATAGCGCGTTCGCTCGGTGTGAGAACACTCCCCTTGACGACCTTGAAGAAGACCAGTACTGGCCAATGCCACAGGTAGAGCGGGTAACTGATCTTTCCCACGTAGACGGCGAGTCGACTGGACAGAACAACCCTGTTAAACCAGCTGCCGTCAGCAAGCAGAAGCAACACTGCACCGGCAGTAGGCAGCAACGCCCACCACCCCGGGAACTTACTCTCTTTGGTCAGATTGACTATGGCAATTAACGCCACCAGCACCCCCAGTCCCGCCACCGGATTCACCCACGTGGAGCAACTTAGACGGCGAGTTAATGTTGTGTGCGCTAAGACGGCACCCACCAACAACTCCCATATGCGAGCAAATGGTGAATAAAACGCAGCCACGGCGTCCTTATTAAGCAGCAGAACGCCAAAAATGAAGGACGCAGTCCCAAGGGTAAGGATCCACGCTCCTAGCCGCCTCTTCGAAACCATACTAAGGATCACCGGCCATACGACGTAGAACTGCTCTTCGATGGCCAAAGACCAAAGGTGAAGGAGGGGCTTTGTATCGGCAGCAGGATCAAAATAGCCCGCCTGACTCCAAAGCACGAAGTTGGCGAGGAACGCCGCTCCTCCGCTCATCTCAGTACCTAGTAGCACAAACTCGTCCGACATCAGCACGTACCAGCCGACAGCCAGTGTGCTAACGCAAACGAGGATGAGCGCTGGAACGATGCGCTGAATTCGCCGTTTGTAGAAGTGCAGGTAGCTGAAGGTCGAATCTTCCAGCGACGTCAAAATGATTCGGCTAATCAAGAAGCCGGAGATGACGAAGAAGATATCGACGCCTACAAACCCGCCTTTTACCAAATTTGGGAAGGCGTGAAAGCCAACCACTGCGCTTACCGCCAGCGCTCTCAACCCATCAATATCCGGCCGATATGTGCTTTTCAAAATGTCAATTTAAATTTTGCAACCGACGTTCATACTCAACGCTGGCGGACAGCGGTGCTGGTGTATCGAGCCGCTAGATTCCGTTGCCCGGACTGAGCTACCGCAATGCAGGCGCTGCGAACCTTCGCAATCAGCCTGAAGTCGCCTTAGGGCAAGTTGCGCAAGCGAAACTTCAACTCCGCTTGTCGCTCGTCGGCGCCGGGATGCTCGGCCCGACTTGCGGTGCATCGCATATGACGGTGCGCTCTGCAGGCTTGAAGTACAGCGCCCCCGAGCACTGGCTATTGCCCTTCCATCGATACCCGGCCGCCTGCATTCGGCCTGTCACCGTCGCCAGCGCTTGACCGTTCTGGGATATGAGGAAGGACCGTCGTCGCTCCCCTCGGGAGTCCATGTAGCCGGTTGGGTGCACACCATGCGTGCCATATGGCTCGGCCTTGATGTCGTCGTCGGATGGTGCGCTAGCCGCTGATGAGGCAGCAGAGGCTACGGCCGGTGGCGCTGGCATGTTGCGGACCGGCGTGGTGACCGCAGCCATTGCTTCGGCCGCTTTGGCCTGCGCAGCAGTCTGATTCTTCGACCCGGCATCCGTCGTCCATGGCATTTTCAATTTGCCTGTCACGACAGCTCGCACTTGCTTTGCGTCGAGGAGGCCGACCGCGCGTTGCTCGCGCGTGTGCGTCGGAGCTTCGCTGTACGCGCCTCGAAGTGGAGGTAGGGTCACGCTTTGCTCGCTTGACGAGCCAATGCGCGAAGGTGATCCGAGGCAGCTTGATCGTCGCAAATGTGCAGGCGAACCTCTTTCAAGACGGAACCTTCGAAGCGAAATTGCTCGGCGATGTAGATCGTTCCCTTTGACTTCGCGAGGCCAGCACGCATGGTGGCAAAAACGATCTCGTCGTCACCGAAGACCCCAAGCAGTTCGAATCGGGTGAAGTCGTAGAACTCACGGACCTTTGGATAGAACTCTTGAAATTCCGCAAGCCCGTGAAACGTTCCACCGAAAGGTAGTGAAGCGGGCTCGTGCATGACGAGGTTCTTGTCGAAACGATCCGGATAGTCTTCAAGTCGGCGCTTGGTGCCGATCATCTCAGCGATAAATTGCTTGTTTGACAGACTGCTTGCCATGAGGTGTCTTCATTGAATGGATCGATCGGGACAGTCGTCGCTACGCAGCGCTTCTTTGTCACTGCTTTAGTTGCAGGCTGTACGTGTGCGACGAGGGTCAAGGTTGTTGCAGAACACTCCGGTCTTTTGGGGCGGCGAAGTTGTTCACGAAGAGTGCGTCTCTTGGCTGAGGCGTTACTCGTCCGCTGTCTCTTGGCAACGTTTTGTGCCTCGCCTGAGGCTTCGTTCAAGTCTGAGCGATGTTTAGAAAATTGAGTCTATGCACATTGCTGTCGGTGGCTGACTACGGTGTTTCGTGGTTGCCTCGCGGTGAAGGGTGGCTCTGGACTGCCGCCTTTTCTAATGTTCACGGAACCGGGCGCGCTGGCCGTTGGCTGTGGGTGCCTTCGCCCTGTCCAACTGCACGTTCACGCTCCGCATCGCCGCGCAACCGTAGGGTCCGAATCACCGTTCGCCGCACTCGGGAGGCCGAGGCCCAAGGGAAGGTGATTGCATTCACCGACGATCGTCGCGTGACCGCCGATGCGTATCGCGCGGCGAGATTCGTCGGTCATCTGCACGATGCTCCCCGCTGAGCGAATGACGGCTCCGCCGACGCCGGCGCGCCGTACAAATCCTTGTCCTGACATACGACTTTTCGTAGCCAGCACTCGCCGTCGATCGATATCGGAGCGAGTGCCTGGCAAATAGACTGCGATGGCCTCGCATCACACTCCAGGTCGTTTGGTTCGCATGGCAGCGCCATCGGGAGGATCCCCCGAGGCAGCTGGTGCCGAAATTCCAGACTCGTTCTGCCAATGCGACCAGCCTCGCTTCATCTGACGATGACCTCCGTCGGTGGCTGAGACTGCCGAATATGGCCGGTAGCGGCGCAGGCCTCGCAACGGAGATGAGGGCACCCATGTCGAATGTTGTACCGGTAGCGATCCAACGCCGCTCATCGAACTTGGAGAACGTGAGCCGGGCCACGATTCCGGTTTCAACGATGCACGAGGAAACACCTGGCCCTTGCAGGGCGTGTGTTGCGCCGATAGCGCCTGACCCTTCTCGTCATCGCGAGGCTCGACGTGAAAGACGAGCCAACTTTGACTTCAAGGCGGCTGGAGCAAGGTTGGTCTGGATGCTTGCGTTGACGGTTCCAGGCCATGTTGCGTGGTCGGCCACGCCGCTTGGAAGCATCGACCAGCTGCCGCTGTCGGCTGGACAGAACATCGTCCATGCCGCCCCGGTCATCACGGAGGTCCCCTCAATCGAACTGCCCGGCGTACCGGCCCGTGTGGCGGCTGTGTTCGCCAGCATGTTCCCCAGTGATCCCGCCGATTCGTCGGCCAGCCAGAATTCGCTCGCATGGGGCGACATCCCTGGCCTCGGGACTTTCGACGTCATCCAGGGCGAGGACCTATCGGCGCAATACTTGGCTGGCCTTGCCCGCACCATCAGCCTCCCCGAGACCGGAAAGGACGATGTGCGCATCAAGCTGCAGGGTAGACCGGGAAACCTGTGGCGAACGGATGAATACACGTTGCGAGGTGAACCGATCTGGATGGAATGCAGCTTTATCGTCACCTTCTTTGCGACGACGCAGGGCACACGTGTCGAGGTGCACGAAATCGGGACGCTCTTGCCAGGTCGTCAGTTGATCTCCAACCCGCGTACCTTGAAGTCCGATTGGGGGTATGACTTGCGCGATATGCCCTATCCGACCCGCAAGGAGCCATTGAAGCTGCTGCAGCTCCTGCACAAGAAATGGTCGGCCTCGACAGCCCTGGGCGCCGACAAGCTGCCCTGGCCGCCTCGCGCGATGCCCGGACGCAACGCCTTTCGCAAGCGCCTCGAGATGTTGATAGACACCGAGCGACTGAGAGTGACGGACGCCCGTGGTGCTCTCGACCCGTCGGATCCTTCTAAGCTGCGCATCGGCTGCGAGATGGTCCACGACGATGACGAGCCGCTGGTGTTTCCCCCAGGCACCGATCTGCATAGCGCCTTGCAGTTGCTTCAGGGCATCGAGCCCGTTTCCGCACGGGCGGGATTCGATAGGCCATGGCCGTTGCTGGGTGTGGCCTATCCCATCGGCAACAACCTTTTTGTGCCTGCACGTACCGTGTTGAAGCCGCACGAACGGATCAAGCTGGACGAAACCATCTCGTTGACGATATTCAAGCTGCGTCCGGGGCGGTACCGCATTCACTTGATGCTGTTCGCCAACACACGAGCCGGCCGGGTGCAGTACTCGGAGCAGACTGGCTCCGGAGTCACTTTCGAAATACCGGACAAGCTGCAGCAAGCAAAGCCGCAGTAGCGGTATGACAACTCGTTCGTGCGGTGAAGGCGGTGTAGGCAGTTGGGCAACCTAGGTTGCCCAGACGAGGCAGAATCAGCCGCTGGGTCACTCGGGACAGTCTGATTCGGTCACATGCTTGAAGGCCTGGACGTCTGGAACCCAGCTTCAGTGCGCTTCATTGAAGGCCACAGTGGTCGTAGTCCCACTCCTCTCGTGGATCACTTGAATTCAGCACTCTCTGTCGTTTTCGCGGCTTACTCGGCAGTATCAAAACCGGGATAGGCGAAGGCCCCAGCGATGCGATCACAGTCGCTGACGGTGACACCTGCTTCCCGAGCCGTCGCGTACCAGCTTGCGCTTACCTGAGCGTGCATTGCGCGAACGATGGCTTCTGCTTCATCTCGAATTAGTAGAAAGCGCGCGTGCTGGCTTTTTAGATTGCCAGCATTGGCTGCGCGCCCCGCATCGCCGCAGATCATGGCTAGGTCGCGCCGTTCGATGCTGACGGGCGTCGTCGGTGTGAGGTCATATGCCGGTGACAGCATCCAATCGGAGCCGCGCGCGATCACCGCATGATTTCGCGGGTGATCGTCGTTGTTGCTGATCAGGGCGTTAAAGCACATGCGAAGGAAAAGTTCGCGCGCATTGTCTTCTGGCTGTGCACAGGCGCGCCGAACTTCCTCGGCCAGGGCGACATAGGACCACCGTTCGCGCGAGCGATGCGTGTCGTCAGCGCGTAGCAGCGTCAGTGCACTGACCATGCGGGCGCGCATATAGCCGCCGTCGGTTTTCAGTCGATCAAAGCGTTTTACAAGCAGTACAGAGCGACCGGCAACCTCGACGACGCGGCTGGCCGCGACATTGATGCCGCAAGTCCGTGCGAGGACCAGCATTGCATGCTCGACTTTCGCACTGTCCCAACGGTCGTCAGGGCGATTGAATTTGGCGATCCATAAGCCTTCCTCGTCTTCGATGACGGCCTTTGGTCTGGCGCCGCCCATGGAGGTGCCGAGAAGTAGCAGGTTCTCCACCTGCTCGGTATCGCCGGCTCCGTCGCCCTCTTGCGCCACGATGGCATCGGCGGCGCGCTGCAGTTCGGTGAGATCTAACGTTCGGTTGAAGTGCCGTCTGGGCGCGGGCGGCACCGAATTCAAGCCGAAGCCTAGTGCGCCGGCCCTGTCATCCGGCGAATGCAACAAATACTGCAGTTCACCAAGCGATGTTTGCCCGAGATGGCGCTCAATGAGTCGGCGTCCCCAGTAGTCAGGGCTGGCGTCCCGTATGGCGCCGAACATGCCGCCCAGTGCCGCCGTTGAATAGGTCCGCGGAGCAAGCTTCAGCTCGACTGGGTCAAGGGGCACTGCATCCGGCCGCGCAAGGTAGCTTCTGCCATAGACGAAACGCCCTTCAGATGCACCATTCCGATTTGCGCCCAAGGTAAAGCGACCGGCGGTCACGGGTTCCGTCCAGCCGGGAAGGGTTATGTAAACGAAGCATTCTCGAGGCTCAGAAGTCATTGTCGAGATCTCCGCTCGGCCGTGCCCTCACGCGCTCACGCGCGAGCGCCAGTGTCTGGCCTTCGGCGTCCTTTTCCGGCGATGCGAGGTCCGCCGCCTGGTCAAGCAGGCCCAACGCCCATAGCAGAGCTAGGTAGACAGCGACACCGGTTGAGGGCTTGCCTTTCTCGGCGTCGGAAACGGCACGAATTCCTGTCCCGATCTTCTCGGCGATCTCAGCAACAGTGAGGTTGCGTCGGACGCGTGCCGTCTTGAGGCTGGCTCCAAGGCGTGTCAGCGCTTGTTCGACCTCAAAGGGGGGGGCGGCGAGCAGCTTGTTGCGGGCGGTCATTGCGGTACCTAGCTGCTGGCGCATAGCCATAGAGACCCATGCCCAGCATGCTTCAATGTTGGAAAAATTGCTCTCAAGAGCATTTTATGCAGCCTAGCAAGCTTTCTAGGTTAATTTTTTAAGAGTCTGATACTTGCGCAAACTCCCACTGGGGTGAGCCCAAGATCGGCTCGCCCGAAAGCATCGCAAGAAACCTATCAAGTCTGCTAGGTTGCTATTGAGGCTTGCTGCTGTTTTGCGCCAAGGAGACCCACCACGCGTTGTGAATTACTTCTAGCACCTTCAGGGCAGCCTTAGGAATCGGGTAAGGGGCGGTGCGCCAGGCGAATCCTCTGCCACGCATGAACATGTGTATCGTGCCAAGCTGCAGGCCGGGCAGAAGCTGTCCCTGTACTTCGCGGACCTTAATGCGCACGTATGCCATGTACGCCTACGAAGCCGCCGCTGGAGTCGTGTTTGATGAGCCGACGATGGCGACGAATGATGTCGACCTTTTTCTCACCGCCGATTCGCGGATGAAGTTCGCGCAAGTCGTTGAAGAGCGCGTAAGCATGCTCGACTTCCTGAAGGAAGCGGATCCGACCTTTGAGCGCAACGAAGACCAGAAGGAGTCAGCAATGAACAGCGATGGCTTCTCGGTCGACTTTCTGCGGCGCAGTGAAAAGGAGCAGTGCACGAACCCGTATTCGATCTCAGGGATCGAAGGGGACATCTATCCGGCGAAGGCCAAGGAGTCGACCAAGTTCATCGGCTCACCAGCATTCGAGCAAGTGATCATCGGCGTCAACGACACCATGACGCTAATGCGGACAATCGATCCCGTCACGTTTGCGAGCTTTAAGGAGTGGATGTCGACCCTGACGGACCGCGAGGCGTTAAAGCTCAATCGTGACAAGCTGCAGGCGGAGGCCGTGCGGCAACTGTTGGCCGAAGGACGGTTGGTCTCGAAGATCCAGGCATCTTCCTGAACCGCGGTGTGCTGAAAATTTCAGGCGCTGAAGCCTGCGCAGGCCGCCCCAGACGCGGATCGCGCAGCCAGCCCCCGAGTGTGATACCGCCCAATTCGAGAGGGGCCTGCTCAAGCTGGCCCCTCAGCGTTCGCCGTACCTCGCCTAAAGCACTACTTTCGGCGTGGCACCGTCTCGATGGTTGTTGTGCCGGGTCGTCGCCCGGCTTCCGTCACGGGAATGAACTCTCCAGAACGGGCGCCGCGACCAACGCGCGTAGTGGGTCCGGTAGGCGTGTTGGCGATTGAATCGAGCAACCGCGCCCAGGCCTGAAGAGCGGTGAGGCGCTCGCTGAAATAGTCGTGGCGGTCGTAGATGCCCTCGACGTTCTTCAGCTTGTGGTTCAGCGCCCGCTCGGCGACGAAGCGATCAACGCCGAGCCTGGCCATGTTGGTCCGAGCGGTCCGACGCATGTCGTGCACGGTGAAGTGCTCAATGTCTAGGACTTCCAGCCGCTTGAGAGCGACGTTCAGAGTGTCAGGCCCGACGTGCGGAAACCGGTTGACCTTGGGTTGCCCTAGTCGGCTCCTGACGAGTCGGCGAGCGGGGAAGACGTGCAGGCTGCCGCAAGACAGCACGCGAACTTCTTTCAGCCACTCGAGGACCGTGTCGGCAAGCGGAATGACGATCGCGGTTTTCGTCTTGGTGCGCTCCTTCTGCAGCGTCCAAATGCCAGCCTCAAGATCGAAGGCGTCCCATCGAGCAGACAGCAGCTCCATCTTGCGGACGCAAAGGGCGAGCAGCAACCAGACGGCCAGTTCATTGATGCGGCCGAAATTTGGCGTGTCCCGCATGGACGAGGCCAGCTGTTCAATTTCCTCGACGGCAAGAGCCCGTTCTCTGGGTACCTCCGGGCCGCCAGCATCTGCAAGTTCGAAATCAGCCGCAGGATTGCGCTCAATCCAATGATTGCGCACGGCCATCTTGAACATTCGGTTCAAGTACAGCAGCGCATCGTTGGCAACGGTAGGGGCGCCATTGGCGACGATGCGCATCAGCACCCGATCCACGTGCATTGGCTGCACGTCCTTGGGGGTCAGAGCGCCGATTACCGGATAGATGTGCTTCTTCAACACGCGCGCGACGACGCTCGGGTGCTTGTATCGAGGCTCGATGTAGCGCTCGTACCAGAGTTGCCCCAGGTCTCGAACCGTCGGTACCTCACCCAGCTTGGCCTTCTCTACCTGCTTGGCGGCGGCCACGTCGACGCCGCGCTCGATGAGAGCCCGGTCTTTGCGGGCCTGCTCCCGCGCCTGCTTGAGTGTCAGCTCGGGGTAGCGGCCAAGGACCTTCTCGCGCGACCGGCCGTGCACCCTGAAGCGCAAGATCCACGAGGCCTTGCCCTCGCGCGCTGATTTCGCGCTGGCGACGAAGGTCAGGCCCTCGCCGACCGCGTGATCCGTGGCGCCATTTGCCAACCAAGCTTTGAGCCCACGGTCAGTGAGCAGCTTCTTTCGCTTGTCCAATTTCGCATCTCCGTCATAGGAGGCTGTGGGGTTCCGGTGCAGAAAATTCCGCATCGTGAGATGCGGCAATTCACCCCACAAAAAACCCCACACGAACCCCACACTACACCCCAAAAAGGAGGTGCGCTTCACTGCTACGCTGTGGGACGGTTTGGTGCGAAAAAACCTTTTAAATCAACAGGTTATTGAGTGTTTGGCGCGCGTCCTGGGACGCCCCAAAAACCTACTCAATGTTTTGCACCTGCTCGCGCATCTGCTCGATGGCGACCTTCATCTCGACCGAGACGTTGGTCAGTTCGAGGGCGGCCGACTTGGATCCCAGGGTGTTGGCTTCGCGATGTAATTCCTGAATCAGGAAATCCAGCCGCTTGCCGAGTTCGCCGCCCTTTTTCAGCAGGCGTGTCAGCTCGTCCAAGTGAGCGCGCAGCCGCCCCAGTTCCTCGGCCACGTCGATACGGATGGCGAAGGCCGCCGCCTCGTTCAGTGCCCGCTCCTGCAGGGCCTCCTTGGACACGCTGTTGGCACCTCCGGTGGCCGTCAGGGCCTCCTGCCAGCGCTCCAGGAAGCGCTGCTGCTGGCGTTGCACGACGGCCGGCAGCAGGGGCTCGGCCTCGTCGGCCAGTTCGCGCAGGCGCTTGATGCGTTCGTTCAGGATGGCGACCAGCTTTTCGCCTTCGCGTTCGCGGGCGTCGGCCAGGCCCTGCACGCAGGCCTGGGCGGCCTCCAGCGTGGCGCTGTCCAGCTGGGCCGGCGCTGCCGCACCGCTCTTGCACCAGTTCAAGGCCTCGTGGACGGACAGAGGCGCGGCCTGGGGCAGCCAGGTGAGCACCTTGGCTTCCAGGCTGGCCAGGCGGTTGAGTTGTTCCGGCTGGGGCTGGGGCCAGGCGCCGTCGGCTTCGCGCTGAGTATTGATGCGCAGTTCGATCTTGCCGCGCTTGAAACGCGCGGCGATCAGTTCGCGCAATTGGGGTTCGAGCCCCCGCAATTCTTCGGGCATGCGCATGGACAGGTCCAGAAACCTGCCGTTGACCGAGCGCAACTCGACGCTGACCGAAGCTTGCGGGGAACTGTTGCCATCCTCGGCTTTAGGGGGTTGCGCCAGGGAATTGGCGTACCCGGTCATGCTGTAGACTGGCATTTCGCATCTCGCAAAACAGACAAAACGCGATTATGTCCAAGCCGAAGCCGGCGCCCTTGCCCGCAGGCACGGTGGTTGGGGGCTATCAGATCATCAAGCGATTGGCGGCGGGCGGTTTCGGCGTGGTTTATCTCGCCGAGGATCCCGACCACCACCTGGTCGCATTGAAGGAATATCTGCCCTCATCGCTGGCCGAACGTTCGCCCGGCGAACTGACACCTCGCGTCAAGCCCGAGAAGCAGCCGCTATACCGGCTCGGCTTGAAGAGCTTCTTCGAAGAAGGGCGCTCGCTTGCCCAGATCTCGCACCCCAGCGTCGTTTCGGTGCTGAATTTCTTGCGCGAGAACGAAACCGTTTACATGGTCATGAACTATCTGCAGGGTGACACCTTGCAGGATTTCATCGTGACCGCGCGCGACATGAAGCGCGACAAGGTCTTCCGCGAATCGACCATCCGCAGCCTCTTCGACGAGATCCTGCGTGGCCTGCGCATCGTCCACCAGCACAAGATGCTGCACCTGGACATCAAGCCGGCCAATATCTTCATCACCAATGACAACAAGGCCGTGCTGCTCGACTTCGGCGCCGCGCGCGAAGTGCTGAGCAAGGAAGGCAACTTCATCCGCCCGATGTACACGCCGGGCTTTGCCGCACCGGAGATGTACCGCCGCGACGGCTCGCTCGGTCCCTGGACCGACATTTACGCCATCGGTGCCTGCATCTATGCCTGCATGCAGGGCTACCCGCCCAATGACGCGCCGCAGCGCCTGGAAAAGGACCGCCTGTCGCTGAGCCTGAGCCGCCTGCGCAATGTCTATTCCGACAACCTGCTCGAGGTGACCGAGTGGTGCATGTCGCTGGACGCGCTGTCGCGCCCGCAAAGCGTCTTCGCGCTGCAGAAGGAACTCGCGCGTGAAACCGAGCGGCGCTACACCAAACTCAGCTTCAGCGAACGCCTCAAACTCCAGCTCGAAAATCTGAAGTCCGGAGCCAAGGCGTGAGATTCAGCGTCTTCCAAGTCAGTCGTCGCGGTGGCCGCGAGACCAATGAAGACCGCATGGGCTATTGCTTCACGCGGGAGGCCGGCCTGTTCGCGCTGGCCGACGGCATGGGCGGCCATCCGGAAGGCGAGGTCGCAGCCCAGATCGCGCTGCAGACCCTGGCCGCGCTGTTCCAGCAGGATGCCCGCCCGGTCATCGAGGACCCGCAGCGCTTCCTGCAGGAAACGATCGTCATCGCCCACCAGCAGCTGCTGCGCTATGCGGCCAGCAAGGGGCTGCATGACACGCCGCGCACCACCGTCGTCGCCTGCATCCTGCAGGGCAACCAGGCCTGGTGGGCGCATTGCGGCGACTCGCGCCTTTACCTGGTGCGCGGCGGCAAGCTGATCGCCCGCACCCGCGACCATTCCTATTCCGAGTTGCAGGAAGCCCTGGGCCGTGTGTCCCGCGGCAGCGAGCCCTTCAACCGCAATGTCCTCTTCACCTGCCTGGGCAGCCCCGGCAAGCCCATGGTGGACTGCCAGGGGCCACTGGTCATGGAGGCAGCGGACCGCATCCTGCTGTGCTCGGATGGCCTGTGGGGCAGCGTCGAGGACAGCGAGATCGTCCAGCATCTGGCCGACCAGGCCATCACCGAGGCGGCTCCTGACCTCGTCGAGCAGGCCCTGCGCAACGGGGGCGCACGCAGTGACAACGTCACCGTGCTGGCCGTCGAATGGGAAGGCGAGGGCGACCCCGGCGGTGACACGACGCAGAACCTCGGCAACTCCGGCTTTGCCTCCACCATCCAGGGTGCCCTGGATGCCGACCTCGTCGCCGCGATGGATGACGAGGAGATCGAGCGTTCGATACGCGAGATCAACGAAGTGATTCGCCAGTCTGGCCGCGGCGCCCACAAGCGCTGAGCGTCGCTAACCCTTCTTCCCCTATGACCAAGACCTTCACGCGCAGCGCAGGCCGCGCTGCCAATCAATTGCGCCCGGTGCGCATCACCCGCGGTTTCACGGTGCATGCCGAAGGCTCGGTGCTGATCGAGTTCGGCGGCACCCGCGTGCTGTGCACGGCCTCCGTCGAGGAGCGCGTGCCACCGCACAAGCGCGGCTCGGGCGAGGGCTGGGTCACGGCCGAATACGGCATGCTGCCGCGCGCCACCCACACGCGTGGCGACCGCGAGGCCGCGCGTGGCAAGCAGAGTGGCCGCACGCAGGAAATCCAGCGCCTCATCGGCCGCTCGCTGCGCGCCGTCTTCGACCTGAGTGCCCTGGGCGAGCGCACCATCACGCTGGACTGCGACGTGCTGCAGGCCGACGGTGGCACGCGCACGGCCGCCATCACGGGCGCCTTTGTCGCCGCCCAGGACGCCGTCAACAAGCTGCTGGCCGACAGCAAGCTGTCGCGCTCGCCCATCAAGGACACGGTGGCCGCCATCTCGGTCGGCATCGTCGACGGCGTGCCGCTGCTGGACCTCGAATACGTCGAGGACGTGGCCTGCGACACCGACATGAACGTCGTCATGACGGGCTCGGGCGGCTTTGTCGAGCTGCAGGGCACGGCCGAGGGCGTGGTTTTCACGCGCGACGAGATGAATGCCTTGCTCGACCTGGCCGACAAGGGCATTCGCGAGCTGATCGAATTTCAGAAGGCTGCATGAAGCTGGTCCTCGCCTCCAACAACGCCAAGAAGCTCGTCGAGCTGCAGGCCCTGTTCGCGCCGCTCTGCATCGAGCTCGTGAACCAGGGAAGCCTGGGCATTCCGGAGGCCGAGGAACCCTTCGACACGTTTGTCGAGAATGCGCTGACCAAGGCGCGGCACGCCGCCAAGCTGAGCGGCCTGCCGGCCCTGGCCGACGACTCGGGCCTGAGCGTCGACGCGCTGGGCGGTGCGCCCGGCGTGCGTTCGGCCCGCTATGCGCTGGACGCCGGCGGCGAGAAGAGCGATGCGGCCAACAACCAGCGCCTGCTGCGTGAGATGGCTGCGATCGAGGATCGCCGCGCGCGTTTCGTCTGCGCCCTGGTCGCTGTGCGCAGCGGCGACGATCCCGAGCCGCTCATCGCCATGGGCCGCTGGCAAGGTGAGATCCTGGCCGCGCCGAACGGTGAAGGCGGCTTTGGCTACGACCCGTTGATGCACATCCCGGCGCTGGGCCAGACGGCGGCCAGCCTCGGTGCCGAGGTCAAGAACCGCCACAGCCATCGCGCGCTGGCGGCGCTGCACCTGATCGAACAGTTCCGCGAGGTCTGGCGCCTCGGGTGAGTGATGGCTGAACTGTTGAACCTGATGCGTCCGGGCACCTTGCAGTTGCCCGCGCTGCCCCCGCTTTCGCTCTACGTCCATCTGCCCTGGTGCCTGCGCAAATGCCCCTACTGCGACTTCAATTCGCATGAGGTCAAGAACGGCGCCTTGTCGACCGACACGGCTGAGGCCTATCTCGCCGCGCTGCGGGCCGATCTTGAAGCAGCATTGCCGTTGATCTGGGGCCGCCATGTCATCAGCATCTTCATCGGCGGCGGCACACCCAGTCTGTTCAACCCCGAGCAGATCGCTCGGTTGATCTCTGACATCCGCGCCCGCCTGCCGCTGGAGCCGGGCTGCGAGATCACGCTGGAGGCCAACCCGGGCACCTTCGAGCGCGAGCGCTTTGCGGGCTTCCGTCAGGCCGGCGTCACGCGGCTGTCGGTCGGCGTGCAGAGCTTTGACGATGCGCAGCTCAAGACCCTGGGCCGCGTCCACAGCGCAAGCCAGGCGCGCGAGGCCCTGACCGAGGCCGCGGGTGCTTTCGACACCTTCAACCTCGACCTGATGTACGCGCTGCCCGGCCAGACCCTGGACGACCTGGCGCGCGAGCTGGACACGGCCTTGAGCTTCAAGCCGCCGCATCTGTCCATCTATCACCTGACCATCGAGCCCAACACGGTGTTCGCGACGCGCACGCCCGAGCACCTGCCCGACCCCGACCTGGCCAGCGACATGCTGGACCTGATCACCGAGAGGACAGCTGCCACCGGGTTGTCGCGTTATGAGGTCTCGGCCTATGCGCGCGAGGGCCATCGCTGCCTGCACAACCTGAACTACTGGCAGTTCGGCGACTACCTGGGCATCGGCGCCGGCGCGCACAGCAAGCTCAGCTTCCCCAACCGCGTGCTGCGCCAGGTGCGTTGGCGCGAGCCGGCCGCCTTCATGGCGCAAGAGAACAAGGTCAGCAACGAGAACGAGGTGGCCCGCAAGGACCTGCCTTTCGAGTTCATGCTGAATGCGCTGCGGCTCAAGGAGGGCGTCACGATGACGCAGTTCCTGGAGCGCACGGGCCTGCCGGTGTCCAGCATTGCCAAGGGCCTGGAGACGGCACGCGCTCGCGGCCTGCTGACGGACGATGCGGCCCGTATCCAGCCCACCGAGCGCGGCTTCGACTTCCTCAGCGATCTACAGCAGCTGTTTCTGTGAGTCGTTGCTGGAGCGCGGCGATCTCGGCGTGCAGCCAGTCGCAGAAGGCCCGTACGGCCGGGTCGTCGCGCAGGGCCTCCGGGTAGACGACGTGATAGTCGCGCCCGGCGTCCAGGTCCAGTTCCTGAGCCGCAACGCGCACGAGGCGCCCATCCAGCAGGGCGTCGCCGGCGATCAGCTCGCGCGCCAGGGCCACACCCATGCCTTGCTCGGCGGCCTGCAGCAGCACGCCGGCATCGTTGAAGCTGGCCACGACGACGGGCGCGATCGGCAGGCCGGCCAGGGCAAACCATTCACGCCAGACATCCACGTCGTCCAGCAGCGGCTGCGAGGCCAGGGCCTCCAGCGGCTGACCGATCAGGCGGTGCGCCAGCGCCGGTGCGGCGACGGCGATCAACGGTGAGTGGAAGAGGCGCTCGTTGACGAGGCCAGGCCAGGACCCGCGGCCCACGCGCAAGCCGAGTTGGTAGCCCTCACGCTCCAGGTCGACGACCTGATGGCCTGTGTGCAGGTCCAGCGTGATGCAGGGCTGCAGGGCCTGCCAGCGCGGCAGCCGGGGCATCAGCCAGCGCTGGGCGAAGGAGGGCAGGGAGGTGATGCGCAGCATCTGGGCCTGGTTGCCGTGGGCCTGGCCGGCGGCGAGCAGGCCGGCCTGCAGCTCGGCAAACACCTTGCTGACGGCGCGCTGCAGGGCCTGTCCGGCCGGGTTCAGCACCAGGCGCCGGCCTTGCCGCGTGAAGACTTCGAAACCTAGGGCCGTTTCGAGGCCGCGGATCTGCTGGCTGACGGCGCTGTGCGTCAGGTGCAGGCTTTCGGCGGCTGCGCGCAGGTTCTCGGTCTGGGCGGCGGCACGGAAGGCGGCCAGGTAATGCAGCGGAAAACGGTCCAGGGAAGCCATCTGGTTAGCCAATCAAACCAATCAGTGCAGAAATAAGCGCTTCGTGGCGACCTGTTGGATAAATAGCATAACCAGCACTTGAAGGAAACGCATCATGAACACGCTGCCTCGCTGGATCTCTTTTGCCTCTTTTGCTGCCGTCCTGGTGCTCGCCACGACGAGCGCGCGGGCGTTCACGGACGCCAATGCCGACCTGAAGGAAGCCGCCGCCGACCGCACGAACCGTGTGGTCGTGGTCGGCAAGGCGGAGCGCCCCGTGCAGACGGCCTACGTGCCGGCGAGCCCCAAATCGCTGGACGGTTTCAAGCCGGTGTTCCCGGCGGATTCGGTGGTCGTCACGCGTCAGCGACCCCTGCTGGTGGCGAAGGCCGAGCTGTCCGCCAGCGCGACCAAGCGCTGAAGGATCAGACGCGGTTGAGCGAAATGCCCGAGGTCGCGCGCAGCCGCTCCAGCACCTTGCCGGCGATCTGGTTCAACGGCAGAACCTCATCCGCTGCGCCGGCCGCGATGGCCTCGCGCGGCATGCCGAAGACGACGCAGCTGGCTTCGTCCTGGCAGTAGTTGTAGGAGCCGGCGTCCTTCATGACCTTCATGGCCTTGGCGCCGTCGGCGCCCATGCCGGTCAGCATGATGCCGATGGCGTTCTGGCCGACGACCTTGGCGGCCGACAGGAACAGGGCCTCGACCGACGGCTTGTGCCGATTGATCGGTTCGCCGTCCTGCACGCGGGCGATGTAGTTGGCACCGCTGCGCTCCACGCTCAGGTGCATGCCGCCCGGCGCGATATAGCCGTGGCCGGGCAGGATGCGCTCGCCGTCCTGGGCTTCCTTGACGCGGATCTTGCACAGGCCGTCCAGCCGCGCCGCATAGCTCTTGGTGAAGCCGGGCGGCATGTGCTGGGTGATGACGACGGCCGGGCTGTCGGCCGGCAGGTTGATCAGCACGTCCTTGGTGGCCTCGGTGCCGCCGGTGGAAGCGCCGATGAAGATGATCTTCTCGGTCGAGGCCTTGCCCAGGCTGGCCATGGTGACGGCCTTGACCGGTGCGGGGGGCGCGGTGCCCGGCGCGGGCGGCGGCGGCGCGCGGCGGATATGGGCCTTGGACGCGACGCGGATCTTGTCGGTGATGTCCTGGGCCAGCAGCTTGATGCCGTCGGCTACGCCGATCTTGGGCTTGGCGACGAAGTCGATGGCGCCCAGTTCCAGCGCCTTCAGGGTGACCTCGGCACCGCGCTCGGTCAGCGTGGACACCATCACCACGGGCATGGGACGCAGCCGCATCAGCCGCGACAAAAAGTCCAGGCCGTCCATGCGCGGCATCTCGACGTCCAGCGTGATGACGTCGGGGTTGAGGTTGCGGATCATCTCGCGCGCGACCAGGGGGTCGGCGGCCGCGCCTATGCATTCCATGTCGGACTGCCGGTTGATGATCTCGGTGAGGATGGAGCGCACCAGCGCCGAGTCGTCCACCACCACGACTTTGGTCTTGGCCATCGTTGGCCTCCTCAGAACAGATCGATGGAGCCGCCGCTGCTGGCGACCGGCTGCACCTTTTGGATCGCGGCCTTGTCCTGCTGGACCAGCGCATCGGTGTTGGTCGGCGCCAGACGCTTGACCATGGCCTTGCCGCTGGCCGGCAGGAAGCAGACCTTGCGCGGATACACGTCCATCACGTCCTTGGACACGATGGGAATGCGTTCCAGCTTCAGGAAGTCGATGACGAAGTTGGTGTTGCGCTCGCCGACATTGAGCGAGTTCATGCCCGAGATGACGGCGCCACCGCCGAAGATCTTGGCTTCCATGCGGGCCTTGCTGGCGCCGCGCTTCATCATCTCGTTGATCAGCAATTCCATCGCGAACGAGCCGTAGCGGCCCGAGTCGCCGTTGCCCTCGGGCAGCATGAAGTGGTTCATGCCGCCGACCTTGGCGACGCGGTCCCACAGGCAGGCCGCGATGCAGGAGCCCAGCGTCGTCATGACGAGCAGGTCCTCCTGGTCGACGAAGTACTCGCCGGGCAGGATCTTGACGGCCGCGTTCTTGAAGTGGGCGTCGTAGAAGAAGAAGGAGGCTTCACCCTGCTTGCGGGGCTGGGCCTTGAGCTGGTTGACCCGCGCGACGGCGACGGGGTTGCCGAGGCCGATGGTGGGTGCGGAGGCAAGGGGAGTGCTCATGCTCAGACCCGTTCGTAAATGGTTTTGCCGCGCAGCTTGAACAGATCGCGGGATTCGGTGAAGTTCTCCGAGTGCCCGACGAACAGCAGCCCTCCCGGCCGCATGACGCGGTGGATGCGCTCCAGCACCTTGCGTTGGGTGGGCGCATCGAAATAGATCATGACGTTGCGGCAGAACACCATGTGGAAGGGGTCGCCCAGCTGCCACTGCGTGTCCATCAGGTTCAGCGGGCGGAAATCGACCCAGCGCTGCAACTCGGGCTTCACGCGGATCTTGCCGGAATTGGCGCCGGTGCCGCGCATGAAGAAGTTCTTCAGCCGCGTGGCGTCCAGGCCGCGGGCATCGGCGTTGTAGACCCCGCGCTTGGCCGCGGCCAGCACATTGGTGTCGATGTCGCTGGAGACGAGCTGCACCGAGGCGCTGGGGCCCAGGGCTTCGCTGCAGGTCATCAGGATGGAATAGGGTTCCTCGCCGGTCGAGGCCGCGCAGCACCAGATGCGCACACCCTTGCCTGCGTAAGGCTTGAGGTCGTCCTTGAGTGCGTGGAAGTGGTGTTCCTCGCGAAAGAAGGAGGTCAGGTTGGTCGTCAGGCAGTTGACGAACTCCTGCCACTCGGCGGCGCCGGACGGGCCGGTGGAAGACTCCAGCCACTGCAGATAGCTCGCGAAGCTCTTGTGCCCGGTCTCGCGCAGGCGGCGCGACAGCCGGCTGTAGACCATCGCATGCTTGCCGTCATGCAGGCTGATGCCGGCATGCTTGTAGATCAGCTCCCGCACACGGTCGAAGTCGGCCTTGCTGAAGCTGAACTCATGATCGAGGGAGTCGTTGCCGGTGGCGAGGTCGGGTGCGGGCATGTCTAAAAATCAGATTTGTTGGTGCTCGCAGCAGTTCTGGCGTTGGCGCGCCGATTCTGCACCGCAGGCCCTTTGTACGGTCCTGGTCCGGTCCAGCATAGTGCAAACAGGCTCCAGGAACGTGCCTGTTTCACGACCTGGACACACGGAGGCCGCTGCTAGACTGCCTCGAAACCACAATCCGGCCATCCGCTCCCTCAGCCGACCCCTTTGGAACAACGCCTGCCCGCCACCCACCTGATCGATGCCCAGACGCTCGATCTGGACCAGGCCCTGCAATTGCTGCAGCAGGCCGGCGCATTGCTTCCGGACGAAGCGCCGATGAGTGCCGCCTGGCTGCAGGCCGTGCTGGATGCGCTGTGCGACCTCTCCAGCAAGGACGCCCTGACCGGCCTCGTCAACCGCCGCAGCTTCGAGATGGCCCTGGCCCGTGAAGTCGACCGCGTGGCCCGCTCCGGCGAGGCCGCACTGCTGCTGATGCTGGACATCGATCACTTCAAGGCCGTCAACGACACCCACGGCCACGGCGCCGGCGACCAGGTCATCCGCGCCGTCGCCCACGCCGTCGAACAGACCGTGCGGCCCATGGACCTCGTCGCCCGCGTGGGTGGTGAGGAGTTCGCCATCATCCTGCCCAACTGCGCCTCGCATGTGGGCCTGGCCGTGGCCGAGCGCGTGCGCGAGCGTGTCTCCGAGCTGGCCATCGAGGTCGGCCCCGGCCAGATGCTCAACGTCACCGTCAGCCTGGGCGGCGCCTTCGCCCCGCAGTGGGTGCGCTCATCGCCGCTGCTGTGGACGGAGCGGTCCGACCGCCAGCTCTACCGCGCCAAGGCTGAAGGGCGCAACCGTGCCTGCCTTGAACCCCAGATCGATTCCCTGGTCAGCGCCGAAGAAAAGGGCATGTTGTTTGCCACCCTGAATCTCGAAACGCAACAGGACCTGCCATGAGCACCACTACCGATCCTGCTGCTCCCACGCCGCCGCCCCAGCGCCCCGCCCGTACGGGTGGTGCCCGCACCCTCGCCGTCACCAGCGGCAAGGGCGGCGTCGGCAAGACCTTCGTCACCGCCAACCTCGCGGCGGCCCTGGCCGCGCGCGGCCAGAAGGTGCTGGTGCTGGACGCCGACCTCGGCCTCGCCAACCTCGACGTGGTGCTGAACCTGCACCCCAAGCTGACGCTGCACGACGTCTTCACCGAGAAGGCCACGCTGGAGCAGGCCATCCTGCCCGCGCCCGGTGGCTTCAGCGTGCTGCTGGCCGGCTCGGGCATGGTCGAGTACTCGCGCCTAACGCCCGAAGTGCGCGACAAGCTGCTGCACATCATCGACCTGGTCAAGCCGCGCTTCGACTGGGTGCTGCTGGACACCGGCGCCGGCATCTCCGATGTCGTGCTGTTCGCCATCTCGCTGGCCACCGACGTCCTCGTCGTCGCCACGCCCGAACCCACATCGCTGACCGATGCCTACGCCACCATCAAGGTGCTGGCCACGCAGCAGGAGCGCCGCCAGGTGGGCCTGCTGGTCAACCAGGCCAACCGCGTCGGCGAAGGCAAGCTGATCTGTGGCCAGCTGCAGCAGGTCCTGCAGCGCTTCGTCGGCCCGGCGCCGGGCCAGAACTTCCGGCTTGAGCTGTATGGCGAGGTCAAGGCCGACCCGGCCGTCAAGCAGGCTGTCCTCAAGCGCCAGCTGATGCTGGAGCATTACCCGGGCTGCGACGCGGCCCAGGCCATCAAGGCGCTCGCCTCAAAAATTCTTGGCTGATTCCCCGACCACCGCCTTCGAATGGGTGGGCGGCGAGGCGCGCGTGCGCGAGCTCGTCGACCGCTTCTACGACCTGATGGACCTGGAGCCGGCCTATGCGCGGCTGCGCGCGGCGCATGGCGATTCGCTGGACAGCGCGCGCGACAAGCTGTTCTGGTTCCTGTGCGGCTGGCTGGGTGGCCCAGACCACTACATCAGCCGCTTCGGTCACCCGCGGCTGCGGGCGCGCCACATGCCATTTCGCATCGGCATCGCCGAGCGCGACGAATGGCTGGCCTGCATGGCCCAGGCCATGCAGGAGACCGGGGTGGACCCGGCCCTGCAGGCCCGGCTGGCCGAATCCTTCGCAGGAACGGCCGATTGGATGCGCAATGTCGGCGCGTGAGCCGGTCAACGCGAGTCATCTCACGTCTTTGTAACTGCTGCCAGAAGGCCCCGCGGGCTCACGTAGCATTTGAGGCATGAGTGTCGCTGCCGACGAATTGCCGCATATCCTGATCGTTGACGACAACGTCGATGCGACCGAAGTGCTTGCCCTGCTGATCGAGATCGAGGGGTTCAGCGTGTCCACCGCACGTACGCTGGCCGAAGGCCGCGAGCAGATCGTCCGCCAGCGCCCGCGCCTGATCTTCCTGGATCTCAACCTGCCCGACGGCAACGGCATGAGTCTGCTCGCTGACGTGAAGGCCGACCAGATGACGGCGGCCATTTCGGTGGTGATGCTCAGCGGGATGATGGACGACAAGATCCGCGAAGAAGCCCATCTGCTGGGTGCGGATGCCTTCCTCGTCAAGCCCTTGGAGCATGACCAGATGACTGCCTTGTTGGGAGCGATCTGAGCAGTGGTTGCGCCCGTCCTGTTGCCGACATCGGCTCTCGCGGCGGATTGCGCCAGCGAGCCTATCCGCGTGCCCGGCGCCATCCAGCCGCATGGCTGGCTGCTGTCGGTCAACGCGGGCGACGGATCCGTGGTGGCCTGGAGCCGCAACTGGGTCGACCTGCTTGGGGATGATCCACCCGCCGAAGCCCTTGCTGGGTTCGCCGCCTCTGTGCACGACGAGACCGCTGCACTGGTCGAGGGCGAGGGCGCGCAGTCGCTCGGCCTGCAGACGCTGGGCGGGCGAAAGCTGCATGTGTCGGCCCACCGTTTGGGTGGCCTGGTGCACCTCGAGCTGGAACCCGCCATGGCCGACGAGGGTGCCCGCGCGCCCATCTACAGTCTGGCGCGCCATGTGGTGCCGCAAATGCAGCGAACGACATCGGTCCAGGAGGTCTGCGAGGTTGTCACCACGGAGATGAAGCGGCTGACCGGTTTCGGCCGCTGCCTCATCTACCGTTTCGATGCCGATGGCCATGGCGAGGTGCTGACGGAATGCTTGGACGCGGGCTACGAGGCCTACCAGGGTCACCATTTCCCGGCCTCCGACATCCCCGCCCAGGCGCGTGCGCTGTACCGGCTCAACCACCTGCGGCTGATCCCCGACGCCAATTACACGCCGGTGCCGGTGCACTTTGCAGATGGCCGCTCCACCGCTCTGGCCCTGGACCTGTCACAGGCCCAGCTGCGCAGTGTGTCGCCGGTGCATCTGGAATACATGCGCAACATGGGCACGCTGGCCTCGATGTCGGTATCCATCATCGTGCGCGGCGAGCTGTGGGGCTTGGTGTCCTGTCATGACCACGACCCGCGTGCGCTGTCCTACCAGACCCGCATGGCCTGCGAGCATCTGGGCCAACTGCTGTCGCTGCAGATCGAGGCCAAGGAGGAGAACGAACAGGTCAACCAGCAGCTGAAGCTGCGCGAGCTGACGTTGGCCATGGTGGCCCATATGGCTGACAGCGACGCGACGCTGCAGCGCCTGGTGGACGAGCCGGGACCGCTGCTGCGCCTGGCGCGCGCGGCGGGGGCGGCCGTCATCCTGAACGACCAGTGTTGGTGCATCGGCGACACGCCCGACCGCGAAACGGTACTTCGGGTGGGGCAGTGGCTGGCCGGCCGCATCGACGATGTGATGCACACGGACCGGCTGGGGCAGGAGGAGGCCGAATTCGCCGCCGAGGGGGCCAAGGCCTGCGGCGTGCTGGCCATCTCCATCTCCAGCCTGCACCGTCACTACATCGTCTGGTTCCGGCCCGAGATCGCCCAGACCATCACCTGGGCCGGCGAGCCGCGCAAGGAGGCGTTGGCCCCGGGCACTCAACTGCACCCGCGGCGCAGCTTCGCGAGTTGGGTCGAGCATGTCAGCGGGCGTTCCATGCCGTGGCGGCCGGCCGAGATCCACGCCGCGCTGGAGCTGCGCCAGGCGCTGATCGGCATCGTGCTGCGCCGCGCGGAGGAGATGGCCGAGGTGGCCGCCGAACTCGGCCGCGTCAACAAGGAGCTGGAAGCCTTTTCCTACACCGTGTCCCACGACCTGCGTGCGCCGATGCGCCACATCTCAGGCTTCGTCGACCTGGTGATGGAGATGGACGGCAAGAGTCTCAGCGAGCGCACGCGGCGCTATCTGGCCCACGTCAAGGAGGCCTCGGCCCATGCCGGCATGCTGGTGGATGCGCTGCTGGACTTCTCCCGCATGGGGCGCTTGGCGCTGAAATGCAGTTGGATCAATACCGAGGCGCTGGTCGACGACCTCATCGCCGAGCAGGCCGGGGCGCCACGCGAAGGGCGCGTTGAATGGGTGGTGCAGCGCCCGCTGCCGCGGCTGTGGGGCGACCCGGTGCTGATGCAGGTCGCGCTGCGCAACCTGATCGGCAATGCTGTCAAGTACAGCCGCACGCGCGAATTGGCGCGCATCGAGATCGCGCCTGTTCAAGACGAACGTGGCGCGGGTCTTTCCATCAGCGACAACGGCGTCGGCTTCCAGATGAAATACGTCAACAAGCTGTTCGGCGTGTTCCAGCGGCTGCACCGCAGCGAGGCGTTTGAAGGCACCGGCATCGGCCTGGCCAGCGTGCGCCGCATCATTGAAAAACACGGTGGCAGCGTGGAGGCCTACGGCGAGGTCGACCGCGGCGCGCGCTTCACGTTCGTGATGCCGCTGCCAGATTGAGAGGAGAAAACGCCATGCACACCCCCGCCACGCTCAAACCCATCCTGCTTGTCGAGGATGACGCGCGAGACCTGGAGCTGACCCTGGTCGCGCTGGAAAAGAGCCAGCTTGCCAACGAAGTCATCATCGTGCGCGACGGCGCCGAGGCGCTGGACTATCTCAACCGCGAGGGCGCGCATGCAGGGCGCGCCGAAGGCAACCCTGCCGTCGTGCTGCTGGACCTGAAGCTGCCCAAGGTCAATGGCCTGGAAGTGCTGAGCACCGTGCGTGCCACCGCCGCGCTGAAGAGCATCCCGGTCGTCATGCTGACGTCGTCGCAGGCCGAGTCCGACGTGGTGCAGAGCTACGAGCTGGGCGTCAACGCCTATGTTGTGAAGCCGGTCGAGTTCAAGCAATTCGTGACGGCCATCTCCGACCTGGGCATGTTCTGGGCCGTGCTGAACGAACCGCCCCCCGGCTCGCTGCGCACGCATCGGCGCTATGAGTGAGGGCGACCTGCAGGTGCTGTTGCTCGAGGACTCGGCGTTCGACGCCGAGTTGCTCGGCACGTCGCTCGACGCGGCGGGGCTGAACGCGCACATCACCTGGGTACAGGACGAAGCCGGCTACAAGCTGGCGCTGCAGCGCCAGGCTTTCGACCTGATCCTGTCCGACTACCAGCTGCCGGATTTCAACGGCGGCGAGGCACTGGACCACGCCCGCACGGCGGCGCCGCAGACGCCCTTCATCTTCGTCTCCGGCGTCATCGGCGAGGAGAACGCCGTCGAGCTGCTCAAGCGCGGCGCGACCGACTATGTGACCAAGGGCCGCCTGTCGCGCCTGCCCCTGGTCATCGAGCGTGCGCTGCGTGAAGTGGCCCAGCGCGAGGCACAGCGGCGCGTGCAGGCGCAGCTGCGCGAGGCCGACGCGCTGTATGCGCGCGTCGTCGACTCCTTGCACGACTACGCCGTCGTGCTGCTGGATCAGGAGGGGTTGATCCGGGGCTGGAATCGCGCCGCCAGCGGCATGTTCGGCCGCGGGCTGGAGACCGTGATCGGGCGCTCGGCCGACCTGCTGTTCTCGCCCGAGGACCGCGTCACCGGGGTGCTGGCCCGCGAGATGGCCACCGCGCTCGCCAACGGTTCGGCGCGTGACGACCGCTGGCTGATGCGCCAGGACGGCACACGGCTGCGCGCCGAGGGCGTGATGACGCCCATCTTCAGCGCGGCCGGCGAACACACCGGCTTCTCCAAGATCGTGCGCGACGTGACCGCCGCCTACGAAGCTTCGCAGCAACTGCGCCAGGCCAAGGAGGAGGCTGAGCGCAGCAACGAGCTCAAGGACCAGTTCCTCGCCGTGCTGTCCCACGAGTTGCGCTCGCCGCTGAGCGCCATCAGCGGCTGGGCCGACATCCTGGAAAAGCACGCTTCGGGCAACGAATTGCTGGCCAAGGCGGCCCTGGTCATCCGCCGCAACGCCCAGCTGCAGACCCGCATGATCAACGACCTGCTGGACATGAGCGCCGTCGTTGCCGGCAAGCTGGTGCTGCAGCGGGACGCCGTGGACCTGGCCGCGCTGACGGCCGAGACCCTGCTGTCCCATGTGCACACGGCCCAGGCACGCAGCATCGAACTGCAATGCCAGGGCAACAGCGTGCTGTGGGTCTCGGGGGACGCGCAGCGACTGACCCAGGTCATTTCCAACCTGGTGGGCAATGCGCTGAAGTTCAGCAACGACGGCGGACGTGTCGTCGTCAGGACGCGGCAGGACGAAGATGGCACGGTGGTGCTGTCGGTGCAGGACGATGGTCGCGGCATCTCACCCGACTTCCTGCCCCATGTCTTCGACCGCCTGCGCCAGGAGGACGGCTCGCGCACCCGCAAGGCGGGCGGCCTCGGCCTGGGCCTGGCCATCACGCGGGCCATCGTCGAGCTGCACGGCGGCCACATCGCCGCGCACAGCGAGGGCCCGGACCTGGGTGCGCGCTTCGACGTGCGCCTGCCAGCGGCGCCGCCGCCCCCGGTGGCGCCGACGGCTGCGGTCGCTCCCCCCGTCGATGCGCGTGCGCCCCGGCTGGACGGCGTGCGCCTGCTGCTGGTCGACGACGAGGATGACGCCCGCGAAGTCGGCCAGGCCGCGCTGCGCGACCTCGGCGCCGAGGTCATGGCAGCCAGCAGCGCACGCGAGGCCCTCGCCCTGCTGCAACCCGGCCGCTTCGACCTGCTGGTGTCGGACATCGGCATGCCGGAAATGGATGGCCTGGCGCTCGTGCGCGCCGTGCGCAGCCAAGCGGCGACGGCCGATCTGCCCGCGGTGGCGCTGACCGCCTTCGCCATGCTGCCCGACCGCCAGGCGGGGCTCGCCGCCGGCTTCCAGCGCTATGTCGCCAAGCCCATTGACATCCGCAAGCTGGGTCAGGCCATCAGGGAAGCTTTGCAGTCACCCCGGCGGCCTGTCGCCTGACGCCATTCGGCGGCGGCGCCTTCTCGAGCGTCGTCAGTCGATCCGGAAGGCGAAGTCCTGCTGGAAGGTCGCGTCGCCCTGGCACTGGTAGCCCGACAGAGCGGATTCCACCGAACGCTGCAGTGAGCGCTTGGTCTTGCTGTCCAGGGCACCTTGCGCGACCTTGAAATCGGTACCGACGACACGGCCGCCGCGCACCGTGGCAATCACCTGCAGCACCGCTTCGCCGACCCAGTTGACGGCAGGGACCTCGGGCTTGGGCATCACGGAGCAGACGGCGCCGGGCGCCTTGATGCCGGTGTCGGGCTTGGAGGTCGCGATGGCGATGGTCTGGCCCGTGCCCATCGTCGGCCCATCGGTGGCGGGCACGGGGTCGCGAACCACAGTGCCGCTGATGACGGGATCTGACGGTGCGATCACGGGCACTGTGGGCTCCGGAATCGCGATCTTCACGTCACGCATGACCGGCTCGGTCGGGCGCACCGGATCCTGGGGTAACGGAATCTCCGGGACCTCGGGCGGCAACGGTTTGAGCGTGATGTTCTCGGGCGCCCTGGGTGGTGTCTTGATCAACCCGGCGCTCAGCGCATAGATCGCCGCCAGATGCACGACGACGACGAAACCGATGCCGACATAGCTCTTGGGCTGAGGCGCACGATCGGAAAAGGTCAGGGACATGGGCTCTCCTCGTTGGGGCTGCGAAAAACCGGACGTCGCTCAGATGGCGGCTTGAGTCCAGACTACTCCGGGCTAACCGCGCCGGTCAATGGCGTTGCACCCCGTGTCGGCGGCGCGACGCGACAGCCCGGTGTTATTCACCGTCAGCGGCGTGTCAGGCGAAGGCTCGCAGCGCGTTCTTCTGCGCCAGCATGAAACCGGCCGCCGGCGGCATGCGTGCTACCGTCCCCATCCAGCGCCCTGCGCGCTTTGCCATCTCGAAGGGACGCTCTCCATGCACCGGAAACTTTTCTTCTGCATCGCACTGGCCGCCAGCGCACTGGCCCATGCCCAGCCGGCGGCGGATGCCTGGACCAATGTGTCGCCGGCGCCGGATGACCGCTACACCAACCCGAAGAAACCCCTTTACGCGGGCCCCAACGGCTGGTTCAACTACGGCGAGTTGCGCGCCAGCGCCGGCGCCAAGCAGTACAGCTTCAAGGCCGGCCTGCAATACCTCTCCACGCCCGAGGCCTTCGTGCTGACGCCCAGCGACAAGCTGCAGCTGGCCTCGCTGGACTTCGGGAGTGCCGCGCCGGCGCCGGGCGTCTACCAGGTCGCTGCCAAGCCCAATCTCGCGGCGCGCCAGGTGAAGGTGAACTTCGCCGACGTGTCCAACAAGAAGATCGTCGAATGGAACTCCAGCGGCGCTGCCAAGGGCAGCGTCACGGTGAGCCAGGTCAATGGCTTTCTGTATTTCAAGGCGCGCGACCTGCAACTCACACCCTCGGGTATGCACAACGCGGGCGACCTGAAGAAGCCGCTGGTGCTGGGCATCGAAGGCGCCAGCAAGATCCAATAGGCGCACGGCGCACGGCGCATTGCCTGCGCCTGCCCCGTCAGGGCGTTCCCGCCAGCAGCACGATGAGGGCGCCGGCGCCGCCGTCGCTGGCGCGCGCCTGCACAAAGGCCAGCACCTCGTTCTTCTGCACCAGCCAGCGCCGCACCCGGCCCTTGAGCACCGGCTCGCGGCCCGGCGAGCCGTGGCCCTTGCCGTGCACGACGCGCACGCAGCGCAGGCCGCGGCGTGCGCTGTCGTGGATGAAGAGGCCCAGGGCCTCGCGGGCCCCGTCGCGGCGCAGGCCGTGCAGGTCGAGCTGGGCCTGCAGCGACCAGTGGCCGCGGCGCAGTTTGCGCACGACCTCGAGGCTGATGCCTTCACGACGAAAGCTCAGCGTCTCGTCGGTGTCCAGCAGCGACTCGACATCGATCTCGTCGGACAGTGCCTGCAGCAGCACGGCGCGCTCATCGGCCTCGCGCTGGCGTGGCTCGGGTGGGGGCTGCTCCAGAGCGTGGACGAATCTATCGGTGCTGCGCAGCGGCGTCACCGGGCCGACGGTCAGCTCGAAGACCCGCCGCTCCTGCTCGGCCAGGCGCATGGCCGCGGCGACCCGCTCGCGCTCGACTTCGGCCGCCAGGCGTGCCGCGGCCAGCTCGCGGGCCAGCGGCTTCAGGTCGGCCAGGCTGCGCACCGACTTCGTCGTCACAGCAGCCCCCGTTCGGCAAACGACACCACCTCGCCCGCGCCGACAATGAAATGGTCGACCACGCGCACGTCCACCAGTGCCAGCGCCTGGCTGAGCTGCCGGGTGAGCAGCTCATCGGCCTTGGAGGGTTCGGCCACGCCGCTGGGGTGGTTGTGGGCCAGGATGGCGGCGCCGGCGCCCAGGGCCAGCGCGCGCTTGACGACTTCGCGAGGGTGGACGGTGGTCGATGTCAGCGAGCCCTGGAACAGCGTCTCCATGGCGATCAGCCGCAACTGGGCGTCCAGGAAGAGCACGGCAAACACCTCGTGGCCCAGGCCGCCGAGGTGCAGGCGCAGATAGGTTTTCACCTTATCGACGTCGTTCATGGCCGGCTTTTCGGCCAGTTGCTGGTTCAGCGAGCGTCGGGCAATCTCGAGAACCGCCGCGATCTCGGCGCGCTTGGCCGGCCCCAGGCCCTTGACCTTGCCCAGGTCCTGCACGCTGGCCGCCAGCAGCCCGGCCCAGCCGCCAAAACGGTCCAGCAGGCTCTGCGCCAGCTGCAGCACGGGCATGCCTTTCAAGCCGGTGCGCAGCAGCAGGGCCAGCAGTTCGGCATCCGCCAAGGCCTGCGGTCCGCGGGCAAGCAGCTTCTCGCGCGGGCGGGCGTCCGGGGGCAGATGGGTCAAAGACATAAAATCACGCCCAGTCTAGCCAAGCGGTCCCCTCTCTCGCATGAACCCCATCCAGGCCGGGTCCTTCCTGACCCTGCATTACCGGCTCTCGGGCCCGGACGGTGCCGACATCGTCAACACCTTCGACGACAAGCCCGCCACGCTGTCCCTCGGCATCGGCCAGCTGTCGCCGGCCATTGAGTCGCGCCTGATCGGCCTGCCCGAGGGCGCCCACGAGCGTTTCGAGCTGGCGCCCGGCGAGGCCTTCGGCGAGCGCAACCCCGAGCTGCTGCAGCGCGTGAAGCTGTCGCTGCTGCGCCAGCTGGGCGACCCCGACGAGGTCTACAACGTCGGCGACGTGGTGCAGTTCCCAGGCCCGGACGGGCAGGGCGGCTATGCCGGCGTCGTGCGTGAGCTGGGCGACGAGGCCCTGCTGTTTGACTTCAACCATCCTCTTGCGGGCCAGCCGGTCAGCTTTGAGGTGCAAGTGATCGGGGTGCTGTGATGAACGCCGTCGTACAACCCCAGGAAGTGCTGCTGGCCGAGCCGCGCGGCTTCTGCGCCGGCGTGGACCGTGCCATCGAGATCGTCGAGCGCGCCCTCGTCAAGTTCGGTTCGCCCATCTATGTGCGCCACGAGATCGTGCACAACACCTATGTCGTCAACGACCTGAAGTCGCGGGGCGCCATCTTCATCGAGGACCTGGCCGAGGTGCCGCCCGGCGCCACGCTGGTGTTCAGCGCCCATGGTGTCAGCCAGGAGGTGCGCCGCGAAGCTGCCGCGCGCGGCTTCCAGGTGTTCGACGCCACCTGCCCGCTGGTGACCAAGGTCCACGTCGAGGTGGCCAAGCTGCACCGCGAGGGCTACGAATTCATCATGATCGGCCACAAGGGCCACCCCGAGGTCGAAGGCACCATGGGCCAGCTGTCCGAGGGCATCTTCCTGGTGGAAGAGGTCGAGGATGTGGCCAAGGTGCAGGTCAAGGATGGCGGCAAGCTGGCTGTCGTCACGCAGACGACGCTGAGCGTGGACGATGCTGCCGAGATCCTGGCCGAGGTGAAGCGTGTCTTCCCGCAGGTGCGCGAGCCCAAGAAGCAGGACATCTGCTACGCCACGCAGAACCGCCAGGACGCCGTCAAGGTGCTGGCGCCGCAGGTCGACGTCGTCGTCGTCGTTGGCAGCCCGACCAGCTCCAACAGCAACCGCCTGCGCGAACTGGCCGAGCGCCTGGGCACGCCGGGCTATATGGTCGACGCGGCCGAGGACCTGAAGGCCGAATGGCTGGAAAACCGCCCCCGCGTGGGCCTGACGGCCGGCGCTTCGGCGCCCGACGTGCTGGTGCAGGCCGTCATCGACCGCCTGCGCGCTCTCGGCGCCACGACCGTGCGCAGCCTGCCGGGCGTGGAGGAGCATGTGCGCTTCCCGCTGCCCATGGGCCTGGGCGACAAGTCCATGGCCGAGGTGAGTTCCTCTCGATCTTGAAGCCGGTGCCTCACGCATCCGGCGGCGCCTGACATCGGCGCCGCTTTCGCATCCGAATCCTGAAAGACACCCATGCTTGACATCACCCAGCTGCGCAAGGAACTCGATACCGTCATCGAGCGCCTGAGCGCGCGCAAGAACCCCCAGCCCTATCTCGACGTGGAGCGCTTCAAGTCGCTCGAGGCCGAACGCAAGGGCGTGCAGACCCGCACCGAGGAACTGCAGGCCCGCCGCAATGCGCTGTCCAAGCAGATCGGCATGGCCAAGGGCAAGGGCGAGGACGCCTCGGCCCTGATGGCCGAAGTCGGAGGCATCGCCGATGAACTCAAGGCCGGCGCCGAGCGCCTGGAGGCCATCCAGGTCGAACTGAACGACCTGCTGATGGGCGTGCCCAATCTGCCGGACGCCAGCGTGCCGGCCGGCACCGACGAAACCGGCAATGTCGAAGTGCGCCGCTGGGGCACGCCCCGCACGTTCGATTTCGAGGTCAAGGATCACGTCGACCTCGGCGCGCCGCTGGGCCTGGACTTCGAGACCGGCGCCAAGCTGTCGGGCTCGCGCTTCAGCTTCCTGCGTGGCCCCGTCGCCCGCCTGCATCGCGCGCTTGCCCAGTTCATGCTCGACGTGCAGACGACCGAGCATGGCTACACCGAGTGCTACACGCCCTACATCGTCAACCGCGAGATCCTCGAGGGCACGGGCCAGTTGCCCAAGTTCAAGGAAGACATGTTCTGGGTGCTGCGCGGCGGCGACGATGAGCAGGCCGAGCAGTACCTGATCTCGACCTCGGAAATCTCGCTGACCAACACCGTGCGCGAGAGTGTGCTGAAGGCCGAGGACCTGCCCGTCAAGATGACGGCCCACAGCCCCTGCTTCCGTTCGGAAGCCGGCTCCGCCGGCCGCGACACCCGCGGCATGATCCGCCAGCACCAGTTCGACAAGGTCGAGATGGTGCGCATCGAGCAGCCCGACAACAGCATGGCCGCGCTGGAAGAGATGACGGGCCACGCCGAAGCCATTCTCAAGAAGCTCGGCCTGCCTTACCGCACGATGCTGCTGTGCGGTGGCGACATGGGCTTCGGCGCGGTCAAGACCTATGACCTCGAAGTCTGGCTGCCGGCTCAGAACACCTTCCGCGAGATCAGCTCCTGCTCGAACATGGGCGCCTTCCAGGCCCGCCGCATGCAGGCGCGCTTCAAGAACGCCCAGGGCAAGAACGAGCTGGTGCACACGCTGAACGGCTCCGGCCTGGCGGTGGGGCGCACGCTGGTGGCGGTTCTCGAGAACTACCAGAACGCCGACGGCAGCATCACGGTGCCGGAAGCGCTGCGCTCCTACATGGGTGGCGTTGAAGTGCTGCGCGCCTGATTTGTTCGGTGGGGCGAAAAAACCTGGCTATAATGCAAGGCTTCGCTCCACATGTAGCGCACCGAATCAGGAGAGGTGGCAGAGTGGTCGAATGTACCTGACTCGAAATCAGGCGTACGGTATCCCCGTACCGTGGGTTCGAATCCCACCCTCTCCGCCAATTTTCTCCCATGAGAAACACCCCACGAAAGCCACCCTAACCGGTGGCTTTTTTCTTGCCCGTCTCGGCCGTTGTGCGGGGCTTTCTGCCAATGTTCCCAAGGGCCACGGCCATGGGGCCGTCGCTGCAGTTACAGCGCGCCGCGAATCTGCTGCGGCAGCAGTTCCAGCACCAACTCCCTGCGAAGCCCGTGTGGGCTGCCGGTGCCCGAAGCTTCGAGCGCGAGAGTCGGGTCGGCATTCATGGCGCGCCTGATGGCATCGATCAAGGGCACGCGCACGCCTGGGTTGTCACCGGCGGCGTTGAAGGCGGCCTGGCAGATCAGTCGCAAGGCGTCCAGCTGTGCGCCGCGTATCTCGACCACCTCGACGAGCGCGTCCATGCGCGCGGCCATGGAGGCCATGGTGGCGTGCAGATGTGAGGTGATGGACAGTGATTGGCCCGAGGCCATCAATTCTTCTTCGTTCATGGGCGCCCCCTTTGGCTTGTTGGTTGGAGTTCAACCCTCCAGCGTAGCCGAAACAGACCGCTCGTCACTCAACTGGCGGTGGCACGAGCGGGGCGCTCTCGCCGTGTCGGGGCGAGCAGCGACCTGACCGCTTCGCCGACCTGCTCGCGCAGCCATGCGTGGGCGCGATCCCCGTCGTGGCGCCGGTGCCAGGCGGCAATGACCGGCAGCGGCGGCGCCTGCACCGGCAGCGCCGCCGTCTTGAGCTGCATGGCCTCGATCAGCGCCGAGCACACCCGTTCCGGTACGACCACCAGCAGGTCGGCGGCGCTCGCCATGCACAGCGCCGCTGCCGCCGTGGGTGCCGATGCGACCACCCGGCGTGCCAGCCCCTGGGCGGCCAGCAGTTCATCCATCGGGTCCTGCAGCCGGCCTCGGCGTGACACCGTAACGTGGTCCGCCGCCGCATAGCTGCGCGCCGTCAGCTTGCGGCCGGCCAGCGGGTGCTGGGCGCGCAGCGCGACCACCACACGCTCCTCGCCCAGCACCGCATGCGCGACGTCCGCCTGTGAAGGGATGGCCGCGCTGAGGTGCAGGTCGACCTGGCCCTGGCGAAGTTCTGGCGTCTCGATGTTGGCCTCCGCCAGCATCCGCAGGCGCGCATTCGGCGCGGCCTGCCGCAGGGTGGCCAGCAGCATCGGCCCCAACGCGCCGGCTAGCGCGTCGTGGCACTGGAGGGTGAAGCTGCGTTCCAGATCGGTGGGGTCGAAGGACTGCTGGCGGGCCAGCACGGCCTGAGCGCGCAGGACGACGGCATGCACTTCTTCCTGGATCGCCAGCGCATACGGCGTGGCTGCCATGTGGCGGCCGGCGCGCACGAGGATGGCGTCGCCCGTCATGTGGCGGATGCGATCCAGCGTGCGGCTCATGGCGGGCGAGCTGACGTGCATGCGTGCCGCGGCGCCGCCCACGCTGCCCTCGTCGAGCAGCGCGTCCAGCGCGAGAAGCAGGTTCATGTCCAGTTGCATTTGGGTTAACTGACTCGTAGCCACGTTTGATTTGATGTTAATTGAACGGCCGCCCAAGATGACGCCATGTCTTCAAACCAAGGAACCGACATGGACCTCTCGAACCCCCTGATGCAGACGGCCGAACGCCTTTCGACCCAGGCCGCCGCCGCGCCCGACGACGGCGGATTGCTGGCCGCCGCGGTGGCCGCTGTACGCGCGGCTGGCGCCGTCATGCTGGCCCGCTTCGACGCGCAAGCCCGCACCCCCGACGACCTGGCCGGCGTCGTGCGCGCCATCCATGCCAACGACGATGCCTCGCTGGCCGTGGCACGCCGGCTGCTGGAGCGGGCCCGGCCGGGCGCCGGCTGGGTGGACGACGAGCTGGAAGGCGGCGCACTGCCCGACGGCGAGTGGTGGGTGTTCGACCCGGTGGAGGGCAATGTGAACCATGTGCATGGCCAAGCCGAATGGGGCATCAGCGCGACCCTGGTGCGCGACAACCAACCGGTGCTGACCGCCGTCTACGAGCCGGTGGCGGATCGCCTGTACACGGCGGTGCGAGGCAGCGGTGCCGCCTATGAGAACGGCGTGCCGATGCGCGCGTCAAAAAAGACCGAGCTGAAGGCCGCCATCGTCACGACGGGGCAGGCCAGGCCCGGTGAAACGGCAGACACCTACCGGCGCCTGGGCGCCTCGGTGACGGCCATGCTGAATGCGGCCCTCGTCGTGCGCATGACGGTGCCGGCCACCTTCCAGCTGGGCCAGGTGGCGGCAGGCCAGATCGACGGCTTCTGGCAGTACAGCGACGTGCGCTCGGGTCTGGCGGCCGGCGCGCTGCTGGTGGCCGAGGCGGGCGGCCGCGTCACCGACACCCGCGGCAATCCCTGGACACTCGCCAGCGAAGACTTCCTGGCCAGCGCGCCAGGCGTGCATCGCGAAGCGGTACAGGCGCTGGCTCAGGTGGCCTGAACAGCAGACAAGAACTCGATCTCAAGGAACACATGATGAACATCAGCATCCTCGGTGCCGGCCGCGTCGGCGCCACACTCGCCAAAGCCCTGGCCGACAAGGGCCATGCCATCACGCTGGGCCATCGCGATCCGCAGGCCGGAGCCAGCCGCTGGCAAGGGCCGGCCGTTCAACACGCCTCACTCGCGGATGCTGCGGCCGCTTCGGCCTTCGTCATCAATGCCCTGCCGGGCGAAGCGGCTTTGCAGGCCTTGAAGGCGCTGGAGGCGGCGCTGCAAGGCAAGGTCTTGCTGGACGTCGCCAACGCCACGGTGCGCACGGCTGACGGCATGCCCGGTGGGCTGCTCTATCCCGACAGCAGCCTGGCCGAGCAGTTGCAGGCGGCGCTGCCGCAGACGCGCGTCGTGAAGGCGCTGAACACGATGCTGTTCACGGTGATGGCGGCGCCGCACAGCCTGGCCACGCCGCCCACTGCCTTCCTCAGCGGCAATGACGCACAGGCCAGGGAGCAGGTGAAGGCGCTGCTCGGCGAACTGGGCTGGCCGGCGGAATGGCTGCTCGACCTCGGGCCCATCGAATCCGCCCGCGCCACGGAGGCCTTCATCCTGATGGTGCCCCGCCTCATCGCCGCCAGAGGCTTCAAGCCCTTTGCGCTGACGGTGGCGGGATGACCGGCCGGCGTCAGTGGCCGTGGTGGCCCTGGGGCTTGCGCACCTGGACCTCGACGTTGGCGGGCTGCGGGGCGGAAGAACCAGGCGCCACGGCCGCGGGTGGCGCATCGCCTACCTCGCGAGCCAGGGTGCCGGGCGGATGCTGGAACCAACCCGGGTCTGAATAGTCGCCGCGCTTCAGCCCGCGCCTGACCTTCAGCATGCTGAACATGCCACCCATGGCGATGGCCCCGAAAGGCCCGTCGCCGGCCATCATCGGCGCGGTGTTCTCGGGTCCCGGCATGCTCATTTCCGTCATCTCGTGCATGCCGTTGTGGCCCATGGCCATATAGCCCGGCACCAGCTTGCGAATCTTGGCCTCCAGGTCGCTGGCATCCACGCCCAGCATGGTCGGCACGTTGTGACCCATCGCATTCATCGTGTGATGGGCCTTGTGGCAGTGGAAGGCCCAGTCGCCTTCCTCGTCGGCGATGAACTCGAGCTGGCGCATCTGGCCCACGGCGATATCCGTCGTCACTTCGGGCCAGCGGGCCGTGCGCGGCACGGGGCCGCCATCCGTGCCGGTGACCTCGAACTCATGGCCGTGGATGTGGATGGGGTGGTTGGTCATCGTCAGGTTGCCGACGCGGATGCGCACGCGGTCGCCCTGGCGCGCCACCAGCGGCGCGATGCCCGGGAAGATGCGGCTGTTCCAGCTCCATAGGTTGAAGTCCAGCATGGTCATGACCTTGGGCGTGGCGCTGCCGGGCTCGATGTCATAGGCGTTGAGCAGGAAGGCGTAGTCGCGATCCACGTCGGCGATCTGCGGATGCCTGGCCTTGGGATGCGTGATCCACAGGCCCATCATGCCCATGGCCATCTGCACCATCTCGTCGGCATGCGGGTGGTACATGAAGGTGCCGGGACGGCGGGCGACGAACTCGTAGACCCAGGTCTTGCCCGGTGGGATGGGTGGCTGGGTCAAGCCCGTCACGCCGTCCATGCCATTGGGCAGGCGCTGGCCGTGCCAATGCATGCTGGTGCCCTCGGGCAGGCGGTTGGTGACGTAGATGCGCACGCGGTCGCCTTCGACGACCTCGATGGTTGGGCCGGGGCTCTGGCCGTTGTAGCCCCACAGCCTGGCCGTGAAGCCGGGCGCCATCTCGCGCACGACGGCCTCGGCAACGAGATGGAACTCCTTGACGCCGTCCTTCATGCGCCAGGGCGCCGTCCAGCCGTTCAGCGTGACGACGGGGTTGTAGGGCCGGCCATTGGGCGGCACGAGGGGGGCCTGCGTGTCGGGCGAGGTCTGGATGACGGGTTCGGGCAGGGCCGCGAGGGCCACCGTGGAGACCGCGGCCAGCGAGGTGCCGGCAAGCAGGGAGCGTCGATTGAGCATGGGGTCCTCGGAATCAGTGGGGCGCTGCAGCGGCGGGCGCGGCGGCGGTGGCCTGCGGCAGGCTGGGCGTGGCGCGGCCGACGAGGGCCTGGTCGAGGTCGGCCTGGGCGATCCAGAAGTCGCGCAGGGCGTCCTGCGCGGCGCTGACGGCGGCCGCCTGGGCGCGCGCGTCGGCCAGCAGTTCGAAGACGCCGATCAGCATGGCGTTGTAGCGCAGCAGCTGCTCCTGGGAGACGCGCTGGGCCAGCGGCAGCAGTTCGTCGCGATGCTGGCGGGCGACGTCGAAGGCGCTGCGGTAAAGGCCGTAAGCCTCGCGCGCCTCGGAGCGTGCCTGGATGGCCGTGTCGGCCGCGATGTGAGCGGCTTCGCGGGCCAGGGCTTCGGCCTTGGGAACCGGTCCGGGGCCGAACAGCGGCAATTCCAGAGCCACTTCCCAGCCGCGTTGCGTCGGCTGCTCGTTGGAGGAGTTGCGCACCGTGCCCAGCTCCAGCATCGATACCCAGCGCGTCGCGCGCGCCAGGTCGAGCTGCTTGCCTGACTGCTCCAGCGACAGCCGCGCCGCCCGCACGTCCAGGCGCTGGGCCAGAGCCTGCGCTTCGACGCCGGCCAGTTCGCGTGGCGCCGTGGGCAGTTCGGGCAGGCGCTCTGGCAGGCGCAGCGCCTGGCCGTCCTCCAGGCTCAGCAGGCGCACGAGGCGTTCGCGTGCCGCCAGGCGCTGGGTTTCGGCGCGTGCCAGGGCCAACCTCGCCTCGGCCTCGAAGCCCTGTTCGCGGGCGCGTGAGAGGGCGTTGAAGTTGCCGGCCGCCTGCATGCGCTTGGCCAATTCGGCGCCGGCTTCGGCGGCCTCCATCACCTGGCGGCGGTAGGCCAGGGCTTCTTCGGCGGCCACGGCGCGCACCCAGGCGCGGCGTGTATCAGCGACCAGGGCCAGAGTGTCGGCGGCGGCTTGCTGCTGCTCGGCCTGCAGGCGGCGCTGTTCGGCGGCGCGCACCAGCGGCAGGGTCAGCAACCGGGCCAGGTCGACATGCCAGCCGCGCTCGATCTCGACTTCGCTGCCGCGGGTCAGGCGGCTGAAGCGAAAGCCCGGGTTGGGCAGGCGGCCGGCCGCGTCGACCTCGGCGGCCGTGACGCCCAGGCGCGCCAGCCGGGCCTGCAGGCCGCGGTTGTTCTGCAGAGCGAGCTGCACGGCGGCTTCGGCCGTCAGCGGCTCGCGCAGGCGCTCGGCGATCTGGTCAGGCGAGGGCAGGGTGGCCGACAGTGGCTGGGCGGTGTGCGGCTCGGTCAGCCTGGAGACCGGCGCGATGTCGTCAGGCGGCGCGGTGGCGCAACCGGCCAGCGCAGCCAGCAGCGCGAGCCCGCAGGCGCGCGCGAAGGGAAGGGAATGCATGCAGAGCCTCTCGGGCGGTGCGAAGACGCCCGCCGCGCGATGGACGGCGGCGGGAACAGCGGCAGGGGAGAGGCTCAGGCCCTGGGAGGCGGGTCGGGCAGGGGCGGCACGATGCCGGCCCAGGTCTCGGCCGGCGCCTGGGCCACGCGCACGGAAGGTGCGGTGGGTGCTGCATCCAGCGTCAGAACAGGCGGAGGTGCGGCGGCCAGGCAGCAGGGCGCGCAGAGCTTGCAGGGTTTGGCCGCGTGGTCGTGGGCATCGCCCTGCGACATCGCGTGATGTTCATGGCCAGCGTGCTGCTCCTGCACCGGCATCGGCTCACAGCCCAACTGGCCGGCCGCGAGCAGGCTGCGCAGGGGCAGCAGCACGAGCAGCAGGCAGAGGACGAGGAAGCGGCCGGGGCGACGCATGCGCGGCACTTTAACTGGCTTGTTGGAGCCAGGCCCGCGGCGACAGCCCCTCATGCTTCTGCGCAAACAGTCGGCTCAAGGCCGAGGCATTGGCATAGCCCAGCTCGACCGCCAGCGTCTTCAAGGGCTTGCCGGCCTGCAGCTCGGCACGGGCGATGGCCAGGCGCCAGTCGGCCAGGTAGTCGGCCGGCGACTGGCCCACGGCTTCGCGGAAGGCCTCGGCAAAGCGGCTGCGCGACATGCCGGCCTGCGCCGCCATGGCCGCCAGGCTCCAGGCCTCGCCGGGCCGCGCATGCAGGGCCGTCAGCGCGTGGGCCAGGCGCGGCTCGGCCAGGCCGCGCATCAGGCCCAGGGGCAGGGGAGCGTCGTGCTGGTCCAGCATCCAGCGCAGCAGTTGCAGCAGCAGCACCTCGAAGAGCCGGTCGGCCAGCAAGCGCTGCCCGCAGCGCACGCGCTCGGCTTCGCCAAACAGCAGGCCGAGCGTCGCTTCCAGCCCTTCCACCTGGGCCAGCGGCAACACGACCAGGGGCGGCAGGGCCTGGACGAGAGGATGCCCGGCTGCGAAGTCCAACGTCGCGCAGACAAAGTCCGCCCCTTCGGCCGGCGCGTTGTGGAAGTCGTGGGCCAGCGGCCGCGGGTAGAAGACCAGACTCGGCTCGCGCACCCACAGGCTTTCGACGAGACCCGTCGCGGCGGCGTGCCTGACCTCCATCTCGCCGTTGCGCATCACATGCAGGAAGCCGCGGCCGGGCTGGGCGTCGAAATGGGTCACGCCGCACAGCGGTCCGGCGTGGAAGAGGCTGGCGCGCACGCGAAAGCGTTCGAACAGCGGACTCAGGCGATCCAGTGGCGGGGCTTCAGCCATGGGACGAATAGGTTGAATTGCTGGATTCAATGATACCTATCGTTCCTCACTGGCGGCGACAGTGGAGGCCTTCCTCCACTGCAACCGAAAGGTGATTTCATGACCTCCCGTATTCCCCTCGTCTCCGCCAACGACACGCCCACCGCCAGCCGCGCCACGCTGGATGCCGTCCACGGCGCCTTTGGTGCCACGCCGAACATGTTCCGTGCCGTCGCCAACTCGCCGGCCTCGCTGCAGGCCCTGTGGGGCTTTTTCGGTGCCCTGGGTGGCGGCACGCTTCCCGCCAAGCTGGGTGAGCAGATCGCCGTCGCAGTGGCCGACCGCAATGCCTGTGAGTACTGCCTGGCCGCCCACACGGCTTTGGGTCGCAAGGCGGGAGGGACGTCGGCCGAGATGAGCGCGGCCCAGGCCGGCGAGTCGGCTGACCCTGCCACGGCTGCGGCGCTGCGTTTTGCCTTGAAGCTCGTCGAGCAGCGCGGCCAGGTTGGCGATGCCGACGTGGCGGCCCTGCGCGCCGCGGGTTTTGCCGACGGCCAGATCGTCGAGATCCTGGCCCATGTCGCGCTGAACCTGTTTACCAACTATGTGAACGTCGCCTTCGCCGTGCCGGTGGATTTCCCCGGCGTGAAGCTCCGTTCGGCAAGCTGATCGAGAGGCGATGATGGCGCCGATGAAAACCGCTCTCGCCCTGCGCCATCTCGCCTTCGAAGATCTCGGCGTCATCGAGCCCGTGCTGCGCGAGCGCGGCTTGGACGTCCGCTACCACGAGGCGGGTGTCGACGACTTCAACGCCGTCGACCTCGCCGCCGTGGATCTGCTCATCGTGCTCGGCGGCCCGATCAGCGTCGAGGACGAAGAGCGCTTCCCCTGGCTGGTCGACGAGGTGGGGTTGATCCGCCAGCGGCTGGACTCGGAGCGCCCGCTGCTCGGTATTTGCTTGGGCGCGCAGTTGATGGCGCGGGCCCTGGGCGCTCGCGTCAAGCCCATGGGCGTCAAGGAGATCGGTTTTGCGCCGTTGACGCTGACCGAGGCCGGGCGGAACACGGCGCTGGTTGAACTGGGCAGCCAGCCCGTGCTGCACTGGCACGGCGACCAGTTCGAGCTGCCGGCCGGCACGAGGTCACTCGCAACCACCGCCGTTTGCCCACACCAGGCCTTCGCCCCTCATGCCAAGGCCCTGGGCCTGCAATTCCACCCCGAGGTCGACCCGGCTCGCTTCGAGCAATGGCTGATCGGCCATATCGACGAGCTGGAGCACGCCGGCATTGCGCCGGGCGAGTTGCGCACCGCGATGGCGGGCGAGGCGGAGGGTTTGAAAGCCGCCCTCAGGCGGCTGATGGGGCGCTGGTTAGACCAGGCCCTGCTTTGACGCCAGCACGGCCGCTTCGGCGCGGCTGGAGACGTTGAGCTTCTTGTAGATGGACTTGATGTGGTCGTTGACGGTGAACCACTTGATGCCCATCAGGTTCGCGATCTCCTTGATCGTGAAGCCCTTGCTCAGATAGGTCAGCACTTCGCTCTCGCGCGGCGTCAGGCGCTCCCACTCGGGCGGCGGGTCCAGGGCGACGCTGCGGCTGTTGGCAAACGGCGCGTGCGCGGTGGACAGGGCGCCGAAGCCGGAGTTCAGCGGCATGGTGCCGCTGTCGCCGCTGGCCGTGGGGCGGAAATGGGTCAGCAGGCGGCGGGCGATGGCCGGCGACAGCGGCGGCTGGCCGCGCACGATGCGCTGCAGTTCTTCCACGAGCACCTCGAAGCGGTCTTCCTTCAGCAGATAGCCGTCGGCGCCGCATTGCAGGGCGGGGAAGAGGTGGTCGTCGTCGGAGTACAGCGTCGTGACGATCTTGATCGCCGTCGAGCCCGTCAGTTCGGTCAGGAACTCCATGCCGTTGCCGTCGGGCAGTTCCAGGTCGACGAGGATGAGCTTGAAGCCGATTTCCGAATTGCCGCTGGACAGCTTGGCGACCTGGCGGCGGGCGTTCTCGAGGTCACCGACTTCGGTGATCTCCATCGCGTCGCTGAAGCTCTCCCGCACCACCCGGCACAGAAAGCTGCGGGCGACGGGGTTGTCTTCGATGATGAGAACTTTGACGGTCATGGGGGCAGACGGCTGTCGATTCGACCGACAGGAATGTAGCGCACAGACCCCTGGAAACCCGGAGCTGTCGCTGATGCGCACGACCCCGTTTCAGGCTTCACGAATTGGTAAGAACTAACTTGCCCACCACCTCGCGGGCCGCCATGCGCGCGAAGGCGGCCGGCAATTCCTCCATGGGCAGCACGCGGTCCAGCACCGGCTTGATCTTGCCGGCGGCATACCAGCCGGCCAGCTCGCCCAGCATGCGGGCGTTGTTGCCCGGCTCGCGCTTGGCGAATTCGCCCCAGAACACGCCGACCAGGGAGGCGCCCTTCAGCAGGGCCAGGTTCAGCGGCAGGGCCGGGATCTGCCCCTGGGCGAAGCCGATGACGAGGTAACGGCCGCGCCAGGCGATGGAGCGGAAGGCGGCTTCGGCCATGTCGCCACCGACCGGGTCGTAGATGACGTCCGGGCCTTTGCCTTCGGTCAGGGCCTTCAGTTCGTCGCGCAGGTTCTGCGTCGTGTAGTTGATGGCCGCGTCGGCGCCCAGTGCCTGGCAGGCCTGGCATTTGGCATCGCTGCTGGCCGCGGCGATGACCTTGGCACCGGCCGCCTTGGCGATCTGGATGGCTGCGGTGCCGACGCCGCCGGCGGCGCCGAGGATGAGGACGGTCTCGCCGGCTTTCAGGGCGGCGCGGTCCATCAGCGCATGGTGGCTGGTGGCATAGGTGCAGATGAAGGCTGCGGCATCCTCGAAGCTGAAGCCGTCGGGCAGGGGCATGGCCAGCATGGCGGGAATGCAGACCTCGGTGGCGAAGCCGCCCAGGCCGCCAAAGGCCGCGACGCGCTGCCCGACCTTGAAGCCTTTGACGCCTTCACCGACCTCGGTGACGACACCCGAGAACTCCGTGCCCGGCACGAAGGGCAGGGGCGGCTTCATCTGGTATTTGTTCTGCACGATGAGCAGGTCAGGAAAATTCAGGCTGGCGGCGCGGATGTCCACGCGCAGATGGCCTGCCGCCAGGGCCGGCGCCGGCAGTTCACGCCATTGCAGCGCCTCGACGCCCACCGGGTTCTCGCAGAGCCATGCCTTCATCGTCGTCTCCAGATTTCGTGAATTCGCGATGATAGGAATCAGAGTGGTTACACCCGGTCTCGCAGGTGACGCTCTCCCTACAATTGCCTTCCTATGCGAATCCTGATTTCCAACGACGACGGCTACCTCGCGCCGGGCCTGGCGGCCCTGGTGAAAGCCTGTGAAGGCCTGGGCGAGATCGACGTCATCGCCCCCGAGCAGAACGCCAGCGGCACGTCCAACTCGCTGACGCTGAACCGGCCCCTGAATGTCTACCGCGCCGCCAACGGCTTCCGCTATGTCAGCGGCACGCCGTCCGACGGCGTCCACCTCGCGCTGAGCGGCCTGCTGGGCTACCGGCCCGATCTGGTGCTCTCGGGCATCAACAACGGCGCCAACATGGGCGACGACACCCTGTATTCCGGCACTGTCGCCGCCGCCACCGAGGGCTATCTCTTCGGCATCCCGTCCATCGCCTTCTCGCAGGCCGAGAAGGGATGGGTCGAGCTGGAAGCCGCGGCGCGCACGGCGCGCAGCGTCGTCGAGCAGGTCATTGCCGGTGGGCTGGGTCAGGGCTTTCTGCTCAACGTCAACATCCCCAACCGGGCCGATGCCGACACCCTGCCGCGCAAGATCACCCGCCTGGGCCGCCGCCACTCGGCCGAGGCCATCATCGAGCAGATCAACCCTCGCGGCGAAACCATCTACTGGATCGGCCCGGCCGGCGACGCCCGCGATGCCGGTGAGGGCACGGACTTCCATGCCACGGCCAACGGCCAGGTGTCGATCACGCCGCTGCAGGTGGACCTGACCGAGCATGCCTCGCTGGGCGCCTGGCAGCAGCGGCTGGGACTCTGACCGCATGTCCACGCCCAAGCGCTTCCCGGCCAGCCTGAAATCGGCGGCGGCACCGCAGCGCGAGCTGCTGATGCCGCAGCGCCATCTGCACCAGGCCACGCGGGATGCCGCCCGGCTGGCTCGCCCCAGCGGTACGGGCCTGGACAGCGGCGCCGTGCGCCAACGCATGGTGGACCGGCTGCGGGCCGAGGGCAAGTTCGACGAGCATGTGCTGGCCGCCATGGCCAGCGTGCCGCGCCACGAGTTTGTCGACAGCGCGCTGGCCGCCCAGGCTTATGAAGACACGGCCCTGCCCATCGGCCATGGCCAGACCATCTCCAAGCCTTCGGTGGTCGCCCACATGCTGGGCCTGCTGATGGCTGGCGCGGGTGCGCGCCAGCGCGGCTCGCTGGGCCGCGTGCTGGAGATCGGCACGGGCTGCGGCTACCAGGCCGCCGTCATCGCGCTGCTGGCTCGCCAGCTCACGTCCATCGAGCGGCTGCAGGGCCTGCATGACAAGGCCAAGCTGAATCTGCAGCGGGTCGGCCTGCCGCGGGTGCCGCGCCTCATCTGGGGCGATGGCCGCATCGGCCACGCGGCCAGCGGGCCTTTCGACAGCATCATCGCCGCGGCCGGTGGCGAGGACATTCCGGCCGCCTGGACGGAGCAATTGGCGCCGGGCGGGCGGCTGATTGCGCCGACGGCGGCGAGCGGTCGCGGCCAGGTGCTGGTGGTGCTGGACCATGTCGTCGAAGGGGGCGTCAGCCGCTGGGCGCGCAGCGAGCACGAGGCCGTGCTCTTCGTCCCCCTAAAATCCGGCGTCCTCTGACGGGCCGTCGGCGCACCGCGCTACACAATCGGGTCGGCCTTCCAACGTGCACCAGCCACACGATGCCCTCAAGTCTGCGTCTTCTATTCACTGTCATCGCCACCTCGCTGCTGCTCAGCGCCTGCACTGTCACGCCGCGTCACCCGGCGCCGGTCGAGGACCGCAACTCGCAGCCCGCCACGGCCGCGGTGGCGCCGGTGCCTGCGGCCTCGGCGGCTTCGGCCCCTGAGGTCAAGCCGCCTCCGGGTGCCGAGAACGCGGGCAAGCCCGGCTACTACACCGTCAAGCCCGGCGATGCGCTGATTCGCGTCGCGCTGGACAACGGCCAGAGCTGGCGCGACGTGGCCAAATGGAACAACCTCGAGAACCCCAACCGCATCGAGGTGGGGCAGGTGCTGCGCGTGGTGCCGCCGGGCGTCGACCCCAGCGCCGTGACGGCCAAGCCGATTGCCAGCGCCACCAAGGTCGAGTCCCGTCCGCTGGACGCCAAGCCCCCCGTTTCCTCCGCCAGCGCGCCGCCCTCCACGCCGCCGGCTGCGCCGACGCCCGCGCCTGCAACGGCTGCGTCGGAAGACGACAGCATGGCCTGGGGCTGGCCGGTGACCCAGTCCATCAGCGCCGGTTTCGACGAGCAGCGCAACAAGGGCCTGGACTTTGCCGGCAAGCCGGGTGACCCGGTGCTGGCTGTCGCCGATGGTCGCGTTGTTTACGCTGGTTCGGGGTTGCGCGGCTACGGCAACTTGGTCATCATCAAGCACAACAACACCTACCTGACGGCGTACGCCCACAACCGGGCCATGCTGGTCGAGCAGGACCAAGTCGTACGCAAAGGTCAGAGGATTGCCGAGATGGGTTCCACCGAGAGCGACACCGTCAAGCTGCACTTCGAAGTGCGCAAACTCGGCAAGCCTGTCGATCCGGCCAAGCTGCTGCCGCCGCGCTGACAAGCCGGCCAGCCAACCACCATGCACCGGGCCAGCGATCACGCCATGAAACGCGCTGCGCCCAAGCTCAACGGTCATGGTGGCAATGGGGGTGAGCCTGGCGTGATGCTGTCGGCCATGAATGGCGGCGGCGATGCCGAACCCGCGCCGGAGGCGGGCGAAGACGAAGGCCAGGTGCTGCGCAGTTCCGGCGACGAGGTCGAACTTGGCAATGCGCTGCAGGCCTATCTGCGCGACATCCGCCGCACGCCGCTGCTGACCCCGCAACAGGAGTTCGACACGGCGGTGAAGGCGCGTGCGGGTGATTTCGACGCCCGCCAGGCCATGATCGAGCACAACCTGCGCCTGGTCGTCAGCATCGCCAAGAACTATCTCGGCCGCGGCCTGCCGATGAGCGATCTCATCGAGGAAGGCAACCTCGGCCTGATGCATGCCATCGGCAAGTTCGAGCCCGAACGCGGTTTCCGCTTCTCCACCTATTCGAGCTGGTGGATACGCCAGAGCATCGAGCGCGCGCTGATGCACCAGGCCCGCCTCGTGCGACTGCCCGTGCACATCGTGCGCGAGCTCAACCAGGTGCTGAAGGCGCGCCGTGCGCTGGAGGCGCTGCAGAGTGCCAATGGTGCAGAAGGGCGCGTGCGCGCCGAGGACGTGGCCCAGGCCCTGGGCCGGCCGGTCGACGAGGTGGCCGAGCTGCTGGCCTATGCCGAACTGCCGAGCTCGCTGGACTCGCCGGTGGACCGCAATGGCGAGGGTGGCGAATCCATGCTCGACCTGGTGGCCGACGACCAGGCCATCGACCCCATGGGCCTGCGCCTGTCGCACGAGGTCGAGGAGCTGCTGCAGCATGGCCTCGCCAGCCTGAACGACCGCGAGCGCGAGGTGCTGTCGGGCCGTTACGGCCTGTCGGACCGCGAACCGGAGACGCTGGACGTGCTGGCCATCCGCCTGAAGCTGACGCGCGAGCGCATCCGCCAGATCCAGATCGAGGCATTGGCCAAGCTGAAGCGCAACATGATGCGCCACGGCGTGGACCGGGACAGCATCTTTTAGGGCATCGAAGCCGCCTCGGATAATCCGGGGATGAATCCAACAACGACAGACTGGCTCAAGGTCGAAAGCATCGAGCTTGAGGCGCAGGGCGTGGCGCACAACGCCGAGGGCAAGGTGGTCTTTATCGACGGCGCTCTGCCGGGCGAGATCGTCAAGGCGCAGATCGCGCGCCGCAAGAACAATTGGGAGCAGGGCCAGCTCACCGAGATCAAGAAGGAAAGCCCGCTGCGCGTGACGCCGGGCTGCCCCCACTTCGGTCTGCACGCCGGCGCCTGCGGCGGCTGCAAGATGCAGCATCTGCAGGCGGGCGCCCAGGTCGCCGTCAAGCAGCGCGTGGTGGAAGACCAGCTCTGGCATCTCGGCAAGGTCAAGCCCGAGGTGCTGCTGCGCCCCATCGAGGGGCCAACCTGGGGCTACCGCTACCGTGCGCGCTTCTCGGTGCGCTATGTGCAGAAGAAGGGCGTGGTGCTGATCGGCTTCCATGAGCGCAAGAGCCGCTACGTGGCCGACATGCAGGTCTGCAAGGTCGTGCCCAAAGTGGTCAGCGACCTGCTGATGCCGATGCGCGAGCTGATCTCCAGCATGGCCGAGCGCGACCGCCTGCCGCAGATCGAGCTGGCCATGGGCGACGAGGTCATCGCACTGGTGCTGCGCCACCTGAACCCGCTGCCGGATGGCGACATCGCGCTGCTGCGCGCGTTCGCGGCCCAGCATGGCGTGCAGTGGTGGCTTCAGCCCAAGGGGCCGGACACGGTCAAGCTGCTCGACGAAGGCGGGCCGGAGCTGGCCTATGCGCTGCCGGAGTTCGGCATCCGCATGCCCTTCAAGCCGACCGATTTCACCCAGGTCAATCCGCACATCAACGCGACCCTGGTCGGCCGGGCGTTGCGCCTGCTGGCGGTGCAGAAGGACGAGCGAGTCATCGACTGGTTCTGCGGCCTGGGCAACTTCACGCTGCCGCTGGCCACGCAGGCGCGCGAGGTGCTGGGCATCGAGGGCAGCGAGACCCTGGTGCAGCGCTCGCGTGAGAACGCTGCGGCCAACGGCCTGGCGCACAAGACGAGCTTCGTCGCGCGCAATCTGTTCGAGATGACGCCGGAACTGCTGGCCCTGGACGGCACGGCGGACCGCTGGCTCATCGACCCGCCGCGCGAGGGTGCTTTCGCATTGGCGAAGGCGGTGGCGGACATCGCCCAGGACCCGTCGCTGGCGCCGGGCTGGACGGCTCCGAAGCGCATCGTCTACGTGAGCTGCAACCCGGCGACGCTGGCGCGGGATGCGGGCCTGTTGGTCAATGTGGCGGGCTATCGCTGCACGGCGGCGAGTGCGGTGAACATGTTCCCGCACACGGCCCACGTCGAATCGATCGCCGTCTTCGAGCGCTAAGACTCGACCCACGTCCCACCGAATCCCGGCCTGCCCCTCGTGGCGGCCGGGATTTTTGCTTTCGGGCCTACGTGTTAGTCCGGAAGCGCTCTCCGGTTTTTAGTAGACAAAATAAATAAACAATGTTGTTTAGTTATTGTGCCGAGCCGCGGACCACCCGGCCGGATCCAGACTTCCACAGGAGACAAGTCGGCCATGCCCATCACCCATTCGCTGCCCCGCATCCTCGGCGCTGCCTGCCTGGCCTTGGGCCTCGCGTCGGCTGCGCTCGCACAAACCCCCGTGGCCCTGCCGCAGCTGGCCCTCAAGCGTGGCGTCAACGCGCTGGGCTACGACCCGCTGTGGAGCGATCCGTCCAAGGCGCGTTTCCAGCCGCGCCACATGCAGGCCATCCGCGACGGTGGCTTCGACCATGTGCGGTTGAACCTGCATGCCTTCGAGCACATGGACGCTCAAGGGCAGCTGTCGGCGGCCTGGTTGAAGACGCTAGACGAGATGACGGCTGCGGCGCTGAATGCGGGCCTGCAGGTCATCCTCGATCAGCACAACTTCAACGACTGCGCCAAGGAGATCGACGCCTGCCGCGTGCGGCTCAAGGCCTTCTGGCGCCAGATTGCGCCGCGCTACAAGGATGCGCCCGATGCGGTGCTGTTCGAGATCCTGAACGAGCCCAATGGCGCGGCGGACGCGATCTGGAACGACATGCTGGCCGAGAACCTGGCCATCATCCGCGAGAGCAACCCGAAGCGTCGCGTCGTCGTCGGGCCGAAGTTCTGGAACTCGCTGGACCAGCTCGACAGCCTCAAGCTGCCCGAGGGCGATCGCAACCTGGTCGTGACCTTCCACTACTACACACCCATGGAGTTCACCCACCAGGGCGCGTCCTGGACGCCGCAGTTCCAGAAGCTGTCGGGCGTGACCTGGGGCACGGCGCAGGAACTCGACAAGCTCAGGCAGGACTTCGATCGCGTCAAGGCCTGGAGCCAGCGCACCGGCCGGCCCATCCTGCTGGGTGAATTCGGCGCGCTGGAGACGGCGGGCATGGCCCAGCGCGTTGCCTGGACAGCGGCGGTCGGCCGCGCCGCCGAGGCCCGCGGTTTTAGCTGGAGCTACTGGCAGTTCGACTCGGACTTTGTCGCCTGGGACATGAAGGCCGATGGCTGGGTCAAGCCCATCCTGAATGCCCTGGTGCCGGTGCCCGGCGCTCCGGCCCCGGTGGCGCGCAGCAGCGACCCGGCGCTGGACCACCTCATCAACGCGGCCAAGGTGAGCGCCTGGTCGGTCTATGGCGAAGGCCAGTCCACGAGCCAGGTGCCCTGCGAAGCCTCGGGCAAGGCCTGCCTGCGCGTCGACCTGCAGGGCAAGCGCGCCAATCCCTGGGACAACGGCGTCATCGCGCCCATCACGGCCGACATCCGCAAGGGCGACAAGCTGCAGGTGCTGGTGTGGATGCGGCTGGACACCGATGACGCCAAGGCCAAGGTCAATGTGCCGGTCTCTCTGCAGCTGAATGCGGCGCCCTATACGGCCCTGCTGTCGGGCGCGGCGACGCTGACCAACAAGCTGGAGCCCGTGGTGTTGAACGGCACGGCGCAGGAGAACTATGCAGCCGGCACGGTGATGATGTCGGCCCATGTCGGGCAGGTGGGGCAGCCGATCTGGGTCAGCGCGCCCTTTGTGCTGCGCAACTACACGCCGGGCAAATAAAAAAAGCGGCCCGCGGGCCGCTTTTTCATTGTGGGCGCGTCAATCAGTCGCGCTCGCCGCCGAAGATGCCGAGCAGGCTCAGCAGGCTCTGGAAGATGTTGTACAGGTCCAGGTAGATGTGCAGCGTGGCGGAGATGTAGTTGGTCTCGCCGCCGTCGATGACGCGCTTGATGTCATACAGCAGGAAGGCCGAGAACACGCCCAGCATCAGCACCAGGATGGTCAGCATCAGGGCCGACGACTGCAGGAAGATGTTGGCGATGCAGGCCACGAACAGCACGATGGCGCCGACGAACAGGAACTTGCCCATGAAGGACAGGTCGCGCTTGATGACGGTGGACAGGCTGGCCATGGCGAAGAAGATGGCCGAGGTGCCGCCGAAAGCGGTCATGACCAGGCTCGCGCCGTTGCGGTAGCCCAGCACCTCGGCGATCAGGCGCGACAGCATCAGGCCCATGAAGAAGGTGAAGCCCAGCAGGGCCACGACACCGGCGCTGCTGTTCTTGGTCTTCTCGACGACGAACATCAGGCCGAAGGCGCCGATGAAGAAGACTGCGGTGCTGATGCCGAAGCCCAGCTTGGCCATGAAGCCGGTGGACACGCCGATCCAGGCGCCCAGCACGGTTGGCACCAAAGACAGCGCGAGCAGCCAGTAGGTGTTGCGCAGCACGCGCTGACGGTCGACGGCCAGGCCGCTGCCGGCGTAGCCATAAGAGTTTTGCAGACTGTCGTTCATGACGATGCTCCCGGTACGAAAAGAAACCGCGGGAATTCTAGGTGCCCGCAAGGCCGCTACATTGGGGGCTGACCCCAGGAAAATCAAGACCATGAAACAGCAAGCTCAACTCGAACTTTCAGACGTCAAGCGCATCGCCGCCGCCGCCGAGGCCCATGCCCTCAGCAAGGGCTGGGCAGTTTCCATCGCCATCGTCGACGCCGGCGGACATCTGCTGTGGCTGCAGCGCCTGGATGGCGCATCGCCCAGCTCCGCCCTGTTTGCCCCCGCCAAGGCCCACACCTCGGCCCTGGGCCGGCGCGAATCCAAGATCTACGAGGACATGATCAACGGCGGCCGCCAGTCCTTCCTCAGCGTGCCCGGGATGCACGGCCTGCTGGAAGGCGGCGTGCCCATCCTCGTCGAGGGCCAGTGCGTCGGTGCGGTGGGTGTCAGCGGCGTCAAGTCCAGCGAAGACGCAGAGATCGCCAAGGCCGGTATCGCCGCCCTCTGAGGCCGCCCCTGGAGGCGTCACGAAGCCGTCGCAAGGTGGTCACGAAGCCTCCGTACTTACCCCAGTCGGCTATACTCGATGGGTTTACCTGAACCCACCTGCTGCCCGGCGAAAACCTCTTCGGTTTCCTCAAGTTGATCCGCTCCCTTCGGGCGGGTTGATGCTGGGCACGCGCCCCACTTGCGGAGATCCTTGTGCTGACCGACCTGCTCCATCCCCCTCAAGCAATTCTGGCTCTGGCGGATGGGACGGTGTTCCGAGGCCAGTCCATCGGCGCCACGGGCCAGACGGTCGGCGAAGTGGTGTTCAACACCGCGCTGACGGGTTACCAGGAAATCCTCACCGACCCCAGCTACTGCAAGCAGATCGTCACGCTGACGTATCCGCACATCGGCAGCTACGGCATCAGCGAGGAAGACGTCGAGGCCTCCAAGGTCTTCGCCGCCGGCCTGGTCATCAAGGACCTGCCGATCCGCGCGTCCAACTTCCGCTCCGGCAAGACGCTGGACGCCTATCTGCGTGAGCAGGGCACGGTCGGCATCGCCGGTCTGGACACGCGCCGCCTGACCCGCGTGCTGCGCACCCAGGGCGCGCAGAACGGCTGCATCCTGGCCCTGGCGGCCGGCGAGGCGGTCACGCAAGCCCATATCGACACGGCGGTTGCCGCCGCCAAGGCCGCGCCGTCCATGGCCGGCCTGGACCTGGCCAAGGTCGTCAGCCGCACCGAGAGTGAAGTCTGGACCCAGACCGAATGGAAGCTGGACGGCGGCTATGGCAAGCAGACTTCGCCGAAGTTCCACGTGGTCGCCTATGACTTCGGCGTCAAGCTCAACATCCTGCGCATGCTGGCCGAGCGCGGCTGCAGGGTCACCGTCGTGCCCGCGCAGACGCCGGCCAGCGCCGTCTTCGACCTGGAGCCGGACGGCGTCTTCCTGTCCAACGGCCCCGGCGACCCGGAGCCCTGCGACTACGCCATCAAGGCCACGGCCCAGCTGATCGAGTCCGGCATCCCCGTCTTCGGCATCTGCCTGGGCCACCAGATCCTGGCCCTGGCCTCGGGCGCCAAGACCTTCAAGATGAAGTTCGGCCACCACGGCGCCAACCACCCGGTCAAGGACCTGGACAGTGGCCGCGTCGGCATCACCAGCCAGAACCACGGCTTCGCGGTCGACCCCGAGACGCTGCCGGCCAACCTGCGCGCCACCCACGTCAGCCTGTTCGACGGCACGCTGCAGGGCATCGCCCGCACCGACAAGCCGGCCTTCAGCTTCCAGGGCCACCCGGAAGCCAGCCCCGGTCCGCACGACATCGCCTATCTGTTCGACCGTTTCATTGGCTTGATGAACAAAGCCTGAGGAGCCTGCACATGTTCGGCATCACCGACCTCGGCACCTTCCTCGCGGCAGCGATCTTCATCATCCTGCTGCCCGGGCCCAATTCGCTCTATGTGCTGTCCGTCGCGGCCCAGCGCGGCGTGCGCACCGGCTACACGGCCGCCTGCGGCGTCTTCGTCGGCGACACGGTGCTGATGACGGCCGCGGCGGCCGGCGGCGCCTCGCTGCTGATGGCCAGCCCTCAGATCTTCTTCGTCGTGAAGATGGTCGGCGCGGTCTATCTAGGCTGGATCGGCATCCAGCTGCTGCGCGGTGCGATCAGCACCTGGCGTGGCGATGCCAGGTCGGCCGAAGCGCCGCGCGTCGTTGACGCCAGCCAGCCCTTCCGCAAGGCCCTGGTCGTCAGCCTGCTGAACCCCAAGGCCATCGCCTTCCTGCTGTCCTTCTTCATCCAGTTCGTCGACCCGGCCTATCCGACGCCGGCGCTGACCTTCCTGATCCTGGGTTCCATCATCCAGGTGCTCAGCTTTGTCTATCTCTCGACGCTGATCTTTGCCGGTGCCCGCCTCGCGGCGGCCTTCCGTGCACGCCGTCGTCTCTCTGGCGCCGCCAATGCCGGCGTCGGTGCACTTTTCGTCGGGTTCGGGGCCAAGCTCGCGACCGCCACACTCTAAGCAGACCGCCATGCCGAAACGTACAGACCTCAAGAGCATCCTCATCATCGGCGCCGGCCCGATCATCATCGGCCAGGCCTGCGAGTTCGACTACTCGGGCGCCCAGGCCTGCAAGGCGCTGCGCGAGGAGGGCTACAAGGTCATCCTGGTGAACAGCAACCCGGCGACCATCATGACGGACCCGGACACGGCCGATGTCACCTACATCGAGCCCATCACCTGGCAGGTGGTCGAGAAGATCATCGCCAAGGAGCGCCCCGACGCCGTGCTGCCCACCATGGGCGGCCAGACCGCGCTGAACTGCGCCCTGGACCTGCACAAGCACGGCGTGCTGGCCAAGTACAACGTCGAGATGATCGGCGCCAACGAGGTCGCCATCGAGAAGGCCGAGGACCGCCTGAAGTTCAAGGACGCGATGACCAAGATCGGCCTGGGCTCGGCCAAGTCGGGCATCGCGCACACGCTGGAAGAGGCCTGGGCGGTGCAGAAGCGCATCCAGGCCGACCTCGGCGCAAATGGTGAACATTCGGGCTTCCCCATGGTCATCCGCCCCAGCTTCACGCTGGGCGGCACGGGTGGCGGCATCGCCTACAACCCGGAAGAGTTCGAGACCATCTGCAAGCGCGGCCTGGACCTCTCGCCCACCAACGAACTCCTCATCGAAGAGAGCCTGATCGGCTGGAAGGAATACGAGATGGAGGTCGTCCGCGACAAGGCGGACAACTGCATCATCGTCTGCTCCATCGAAAACCTGGACCCGATGGGCATCCACACCGGTGACTCCATCACCGTGGCGCCCAGCCAGACGCTGTCCGACAAGGAATACCAGCTGCTGCGCAATGCCTCGCTGGCCGTGCTGCGCGAGATTGGCGTGGACACCGGTGGCTCCAACGTGCAGTTCTCCATCAACCCGAAGGACGGCCGCATGGTCGTCATCGAGATGAACCCGCGCGTGTCGCGCTCCTCGGCGCTGGCCTCCAAGGCGACGGGCTTCCCCATCGCCAAGATCGCCGCCAAGCTGGCCGTCGGCTACACGCTGGACGAGCTGAAGAACGACATCACCGGCGGCATCACGCCGGCGTCGTTCGAGCCCAGCATCGACTACGTCGTCACCAAGATCCCGCGCTTTGCCTTCGAGAAGTTCCCGATGGCCGACTCGCGCCTGACGACGCAGATGAAGTCCGTCGGCGAGGTGATGGCCATGGGCCGCACCTTCCAGGAGTCCTTCCAGAAGGCCCTGCGCGGCCTGGAGACCGGTATCGACGGCCTGACCGAGCGCAGCAACGACCGCGAGGAGATCGTGCAGGAGATCGGCGAGGCCGGCCCCGAGCGCATCCTCTTCCTGGCCGACGCCTTCCGCATCGGCATGACGCTGGACGAGATCTACGAAGAGACCGCGGTGGACCCGTGGTTCCTGGCCCAGATCGAGCAGCTGGTGCAGATCGAAGGCGCGCTGAAGGGCCGCACGATTGAATCGATCACCGAGGCCGAGCTGCGCCTGCTCAAGACCAAGGGCTTCTCGGACAAGCGCCTGGCCAAGCTGCTGGGCACCCACCAGCATGCCGTGCGCGAACGCCGCCATGCGCTGAACGTGCGCCCGGTCTACAAGCGCGTGGACACCTGCGCCGCCGAGTTCTCGACGCAGACGGCCTATATGTACTCGACCTATGAAGGCGAGGGCGCCGAGTGCGAGGCCGCACCGACGGACAAGAAGAAGATCATGGTGCTGGGCGGTGGCCCGAACCGCATCGGCCAGGGCATCGAGTTCGACTATTGCTGCGTGCACGCGGCCCTCGCCATGCGCGAGGACGGCTACGAGACGCTGATGGTCAACTGCAACCCGGAGACCGTCTCCACCGACTACGACACGTCCGATCGCCTCTACTTCGAGCCCGTCACGCTGGAAGACGTGCTGGAGATCGTCGACAAGGAAAAGCCGGCCGGCGTCATCGTGCAGTATGGCGGCCAGACGCCGCTGAAGCTGGCCCTGGACCTGGAGCGCGCCGGCGTGCCCATCATCGGCACCACGCCCGACAGCATCGACATCGCCGAGGACCGCGAGCGCTTCCAGAAGCTGCTGCATGAACTCGGCCTGAAGCAGCCGCCCAACCGCACGGCGCGCACCGAAGAGCAGGCTGTCACGTTGGCCAACGAGATCGGCTATCCGCTGGTCGTGCGCCCCAGCTATGTGCTGGGCGGCCGCGCTATGGAGATCGTGCACGGCGACAAGGACCTGGAGCGCTATATGCGCGAAGCGGTGCGCGTCAGCGAGAAGTCGCCAGTGCTGCTGGACCACTTCCTGCAGGACGCCGTCGAGGTCGACGTGGACTGCATCTCCGACGGCGTCGACACCATGATCGGCGGCATCATGGAGCACATCGAGGCGGCCGGCATCCACTCCGGCGACTCGGCCTGCTCGCTGCCGCCGTACACGCTGGCGGCCGACGTGCAGGATGAGCTGCGCCGCCAGACCGCGGCCATGGCCAAGGCGCTGAAGGTTGTCGGCCTGATGAATGTGCAGTTCGCCATCCAGGGCGACGTGGCCAAGGGCCTGGAACACTGCACGATCTATGTGCTGGAAGTGAACCCGCGCGCCTCGCGCACGGTGCCCTATGTCTCCAAGGCCACGGGCCAGCAGCTCGCCAAGATCGCGGCGCGCTGCATGGCGGGCCAGAAGCTGCAGGACCAGCGCGACCGCAAGGGCCGCGTGCCGGCCGAGGTCGTGCCGCCTTACTTCAGCGTCAAGGAAGCGGTCTTCCCCTTCAACAAGTTCCCGGGCGTGGACCCCATCCTCAGCCCCGAGATGCGTTCGACCGGTGAAGTGATGGGAGCAGCCCGGACATTTGGCGAGGCCATGCTGAAGAGCCAGATCGGTGCGGGTTCGCGCCTGCCGCGTCAAGGCAACGTCTTGATCACCGTGAAGAACAACGACAAGGCCCGCGCCATCGCCATCGCCAAGGACCTGCACGAACTGGGCTTCGGTCTCGTCGCGACCAAGGGCACGGCCGCCGCCATCATCGAGGCCGGCGTGCCGTGCAAGCTGATCAACAAGATCAAGGACGGCCGTCCGCACATCGTCGATGCGCTCAAGGGCGGTGACATCCAGCTCGTCTTCACGACGGTCGACGAAACCCGCACGGCCATCGCCGACAGCCGCTACATCCGCCAGGCCGCACTGGCCAATCGTGTGACCTATTACACGACCATGGCCGGCTGCGAAGCCGCGGTCGAAGGCATGAAACACCGCGATGGCCTGACCGTGCAATCCCTGCAGGAACTGCACGCCGAGCTGGCTTAAACTTCAGCCCTATCGATTCCGCCGCAGCAGCCCGCACGGGCCGCAGCGGCGGAACTCTTTTTGCCATCGAGTTTTGACATGACGACCATTCCCCTGACCAAGCGCGGCGCCGAGGCGCTGAAGGCCGAGCTGCACCGCCTCAAGACCGTCGAGCGTCATGCCGTCGTCCAGGCGATTGCCGAGGCGCGCGCCCAGGGTGACCTGAGCGAAAACGCCGAGTACGACGCGGCCAAGGACAAGCAGGGCTTCATCGAAGGCCGCATCCTCGAGATCGAAGGCAAGTTGGCCGCGGCTCAGATCATCGACCCGTCGTCGCTGGACGCCGGCGGCCGCGTGGTCTTCGGTGCCACCGTGGACCTGGAAGACGAGGACAGCGGCAATGCCGTGACCTACCAGATCACCGGCGACGACGAGGCCGACATCAAGCTGGGTCGCATCTCGGTGGGTTCGCCCATCGCCCGCGCCCTGATCGGCAAGGAAGCCGGCGACGTGGCCGAAGTGCAGGCCCCCGGTGGCGTACGCCGCTACGAAATCATCGAAGTCCGTTACGAGTGATGTTCGCCAGGCTCCAAGCCCTGCTGGCCGCCCTCTGGGGCGGCTTTTTGCTGTGTATCGCCTTCGTCGCGACGCCCACGGCCTTCGCGGTGCTCGAGCGCGCCCAGGCCGGTGCCTTCGTCGCGCGCGTGTTCGCCATCGAGGCTCAGGTCAGCCTGGCACTTGGTTTGGTGCTGCTGATGATCGAGCGCCGCATCACGCGTGATGCGGTGGAGGCGGGCGGCGCGAGCAGCCAGTTCTCGGCCAAGCTGCTGCTGCCGGTCGTGGCGCTGTTCTGCACCATCGCCGGCTACTACGGCCTGCAGCCGATGATGGCCGACGCAAAAGCAGGCCATGGCGTCGCGTCATTCGCGGCGCTGCATGGCATGTCGTTGGCGTTTTTTGGCGTCAAAGGCCTGGCCGTCTTGGCCCTGGCCTGGATCAGTCAGCAGCGGTCTTCTTGACGCTGGTCATCTTGCTGCGCTTCTTGATGCGCTTGATCTCGCCGCCCTGGGTCACGCGCTCGTTGCCCATGACCTTGACCTTGTTGATCTGAGGGCGACCGTTGCCGCTCTTGGAGAACTTGACGATCTTGACGACACGCGGACCCGGCATGGCGTTTTCGCGCTCTGCCTTGGGTTTCTCGGGGATGGGGCGCCACAGCACCAGCAGCTTGCCGATGTGCTGGATGGGCGCGGCGTTCAGTTCGTCGCAAAGTTGCACGAACATGGCCTCGCGCGCCTCGCGATCGTCGCCCTGAACCCGCACCTTGATCAGGCCATGGGCATTCAGCGCGGCGTCGGTTTCCTTGACGACGGCGGGCGTCAGGCCCTCGCCGCCGACCATCACGACCGGGTCGAGATGGTGGGCATCGGCGCGCTTTTCCCGGCGCTGGGTGGGAGTCAGGTTGATTTGAGGCATCCCCGTATTATCCCGTAGGCATGAAAACTCAAACCAAAAGCAAGAAGCTCAACAAGGCGTGGTTGAACAACCACGTCTCGGATCCCTATGTTCAGCAGGCTCAGAAGGACGGTTACCGCTCCCGCGCCGCCTACAAACTCAAGGAAATCGACGAAGAGCTGAAGCTGATCCGACCGGGCCAGGTCGTCGTCGACCTGGGCGCCACGCCCGGCGCCTGGAGCCAGTACCTGCGCCGCAGGTTCGCGCCCACGGAGGCGGGGCGGGGCGGAGCGGCGGTAGGCCAACTCAACGGCACCATCATCGCGCTGGACCTGCTGGAGTTCGAGCCCATCGAGGGCGTGCAGTTCATCCAGGGTGATTTCCAGGAAGACGCCGTGCTGGCGCAGCTGGAGGAGGCCCTGGCCGGCAAGCCCGTGGATGTCGTCGTGTCGGACATGGCGCCCAATCTGTCGGGTATTGCTTCGACCGACGCCGCACGCATATCCAACCTGATCGAATTGGCCGTCGATTTCTCGGATAAACACCTCAAACCCGATGGGGCGCTGGTGGCCAAGGTCTTCCATGGCAGTGGTTACAACGAGCTCGTGGACCTGTTCAAGGCGCATTTCAAGGTCTTCAAGGTCGTCAAGCCCAAGGCCTCCCGCATCCGCTCCTCCGAGACATTCTTGGTGGGCATGGGGCTGAAAAACCGCTGATTACAGGGCTGGCCCCCTTGCCGGCCCTAAAATCGCCCCCACTGTCCTGAAACCCGCGCTGGGCCATCAGGGCCAAGGAGTCGCAGTGAACAATCAATGGTTTTCGAAGTTCGCCGTCTGGATCGTGATCGCCCTCGTGCTGTTCACGGTCGTCAAGCAGTTCGGCGGCACCACGGCACCCGGTAAGCAAGTCACTTATTCCGAGTTCCTGGATCTGGTCCAGGCACACCGGATCAAGTCCGTCATCCTGCCCGATGGGTTCGCGGGAGACGTGATCGCCGAAGACACCGAGGGCAACAAGCTCCGCACGCTGGCCACCGCCAAGGATCAGGGCCTCGTTGGTGACCTGATCAGGAATGGCGTCAAGTTCGACGTCAAGCCGCGTGAAGAGCAGAGCTTCCTGGTCAGCATGCTGATCAACTGGACGCCCATGCTGCTGCTGATCGGCGTCTGGGTCTACTTCATGCGCCAGATGCAGGGGGGTGGCAAGGGCGGGGCGTTCAGCTTCGGCAAGTCCAAGGCCCGCATGCTGGACGAGGCCAACAACTCCATCACCTTCGCTGACGTCGCCGGTTGCGACGAGGCCAAGGAAGAGGTGAAGGAGCTGGTCGACTTTCTGAAGGACCCGCAGAAATTCCAGAAGCTCGGCGGCCGCATCCCGCGCGGCGTGCTGATGGTCGGCCCTCCGGGTACCGGCAAGACGCTGCTGGCCAAGTCCATCGCCGGTGAAGCCAAGGTGCCCTTCTTCACGATCTCGGGTTCCGACTTCGTCGAGATGTTCGTCGGCGTCGGCGCGGCTCGCGTGCGCGACATGTTCGAGCAGGCCAAGAAGAGCGCACCCTGCATCATCTTCATCGACGAAATCGACGCTGTCGGCCGCCATCGCGGCGCGGGCCTCGGCGGCGGCAACGACGAGCGCGAGCAGACCCTGAACCAGATGCTGGTTGAGATGGACGGCTTCGAGACCAACCTCGGCGTCATCGTCATCGCGGCCACCAACCGTCCCGACATCCTGGACCCGGCCCTGCTGCGTCCTGGCCGTTTCGACCGCCAGGTCTATGTGACGCTGCCGGACATCCGCGGCCGTGAGCAGATCCTGAACGTGCACATGCGCAAGGTGCCCATTGGCCAGGACGTCAACGCGTCCATCCTGGCCCGCGGTACGCCCGGCATGAGCGGTGCCGACCTGGCCAACCTCGTCAACGAGGCTGCCCTGTTCGCCGCCCGCCGCAATGGCCGGCTGGTGGAAATGATCGACTTCGAGCGCGCCAAGGACAAGCTCTACATGGGCCCCGAGCGCAAGAGCATGGTCATGACCGAGGACGAGAAGCGCGCCACGGCGTATCACGAGTCCGGCCACGCCGTCGTCGCCGAGTTGCTGCCCGGCACCGACCCGGTCCACAAGGTCACCATCATGCCGCGCGGCCGTGCCCTGGGCGTAACCTGGCAGTTGCCCGAGCGCGACCAGCACAGCCTGTACTTCAAGCAGATGCTCAACAGCATCAGCATCATGTTCGGTGGCCGCATTGCCGAGGACCTGTTCGTCCACGACATCTCCACCGGCGCGTCCAACGACTACGAGCGTGCCACCCGCATGGCCCGCGACATGGTCACGCGCTATGGCATGAGCGAGGCCCTGGGCCCCATGGTCTATGCCGAGAACGAAGGCGAAGTCTTCCTCGGCCGCAGCATGACCAAGACGGCCAATATCAGCGAGAGCACGCAACAGAAGGTCGACAGCGAGATCCGCCGCATCCTCGACCAGCAGTACGCCGTCGCGCAGAAGATCCTTGAAGACCACAAGGACAAGGTCGAGGTGATGACCGATGCGCTGATGAAGTGGGAAACCATCGACCGCGACCAGATTCTGGACATCATGGCCGGCCGTCCGCCGCGTGAGCCGGGTGGCGGCACGCCGGTGGCCCCCAGCGGTCCGAGCGGCGGTACGCCGCCCGTCAGCACCGACGGCGCTCCGGCCGCGGCCTGATCCGAAAACCCGTGACGGGCCCGGCTTCCACCGGGCCCGTTTTCATTCCGAGCTATTTTTCATGCACTGGCAGACCCGGCGTTTTCGCATCGACCTGAGCCGCCCACGCGTGATGGGCATCGTCAACGTGACGCCGGATTCCTTCTCGGATGGCGGCAGCCATGACGACAGCCGTGCGGCGATTGCGCACTGCGAGCGGCTGGTGGCCGAAGGGGCCGACATGCTGGACATCGGCGGTGAGTCCACCCGTCCCGGGGCGCCGCGTGTCGATGTCGACAGCGAATGGGCGCGCATCGACAAGGTGCTGGTCGCGGCTGTCACGATGGGTGTGCCCGTCTCGGTCGACACGTACAAGCCCGAGGTCATGCGGCGAGCGCTGGAGGCGGGGGCAGACGTCATCAACGACGTGCAGGCCCTGCAGATGCCGGGTGCGCTTGCAGCGGTGGCGGGCAGCGGTGCCGGTGTGTGCCTGATGCATATGCGCGGCGAGCCGGCTTCGATGATGGATCTGGCCGTCTATGGCGACGTGGTGGCCGAGGTGGCGGCCTTCCTGGCGCAGCGCGCCCAGGCGGCGCGGGACTCGGGCATTCCGGCGGACTGCATCGCCCTCGACCCTGGCTACGGCTTTGCCAAGAAGGGGGAACACAACCTGGGCTTGCTGGCGGGACAGCGACATTTGGCGCAACTGGGCTACCCGCTGCTTGTCGGCTGGTCGCGCAAGCGCACCCTGGGCGACATCACCGGTCGGCCGGTGGATCAGCGCCTGCCGGCCAGCCTGGCGGCAGCCCTGAAGGCCGTCAGCCTTGGTGCGAATCTGCTGCGTGTGCACGATGTCGCCGCCACGGTGGACGCGCTCAAGGTCTGGGCCGCGGTCGATGCGGCGACAATCCCGGCCACTGAATAAAAGGAAGAGCTCGATGGGCCGCAAGTATTTTGGAACCGACGGCATTCGAGGCACGGTGGGCCAGGATCCGATCACGCCGGACTTCATGCTGCGCCTGGGCCATGCCGTGGGCCGCGTGCTGCGCAAGGCCAACAAGCGCCCCACGGTGCTGATCGGCAAGGACACCCGCATCTCGGGCTACATGCTCGAGTCCTCGCTGGAAGCGGGCTTTGCGTCGGCCGGTGTCAATGTGCTGCTGACCGGCCCGCTGCCGACGCCGGGCGTTGCCTACCTGACCCGCGCGCTGCGCCTGGACCTGGGCGTGGTCATCAGCGCCTCGCACAACCCCTTCCAGGACAACGGCATCAAGTTCTTCTCCGCCAAGGGCGAGAAGCTGCCCGACGCCTGGGAAATGGACGTCGAGTCCGCGCTGGAAGAAGCCCCGCAATGGGTGGATTCGGCCAGCCTCGGCCGCGCCAAGCGCCTGGAAGACGCCCGCGGCCGCTACATCGAGTTCTGCAAGAACAGCTTCGGCTCCGACCTGACGCTGAAGGGCCTGAAGATCGTCGTCGACGCAGCCCACGGTGCGGCCTATCACGTCGCGCCCGACGTGTTCCACGAGCTCGGCGCCGAGGTCATCTCGATCGGCTGCAAGCCTGACGGCTTCAACATCAATTCCGGCTTCGGCGCGACGGCGCCTGGCGCTCTCGTGGAGGCCGTCAAGGCCCATGGTGCCGACTACGGCGTGGCTCTGGACGGTGACGCCGACCGCCTGCAGCTGGTGGACGCCAATGGCCGCCTGTACAACGGCGACGAGCTGCTCTATGTGATGGTGGCCGACCGGCTGTCGCAGGGCCTGCGCGTGCCCGGTGCGGTGGGTACGCTGATGACGAATATGGCGGTCGAGCTGGCCCTGCGCGCGCGCGATGTCGAGTTCGTGCGCGCCAAGGTCGGCGACCGCTATGTGCTGGAAGAGCTGGCCGCCCGCGGCTGGCAGCTCGGCGGTGAAGGCTCGGGCCATCTGCTGGCCCTGGACAAGCACACCACGGGTGACGGCATCGTCAGCGCGCTGCTGGTGCTGCAGGCCGTCTGCCGCAGCGGCCGCAGCCTGGCGGATCAGTTGCAGGGCGTGGAGCTGTTTCCGCAGACGCTGATCAATGTGCGCCTGCAGCCCGGCCAGGACTGGAAGCGCAACACGCGCCTGGCGGAAGAGCAGACAGCAGTGATCGCCGAGCTGGGCGACCGCGGCCGGGTGTTGATCCGTCCGTCGGGCACTGAACCGCTGGTGCGGGTGATGGTCGAGGCCTCGGATGCCACCCTGGCGCAGCGCTGCGCCCAGCGCTTGGCGGACACGCTGACTGCCTGATCCGTCGATGCCACGCAAAAAGGCCGCCCTCGGGCGGCCTTTTTCTTTGGCGGAGCGCTGCTTACTTCTTCGGCGGCATCAGCACACGGTCGACGACGTGGGCCACGCCGTTGGTGGCGACGATGTCGGCCTGCTGCACGACGGCGTCGTCCACGGTGACGAAGCTGCCGGCCTTGGCCAGGACCACCGTGGCGCCTTGGTGGGTCTTGGCGGCGCCCGGCTTCACGTCGGCGGCGGCAACGCGGCCGTCGATGACGTGATAGCCGAGCACGGCCTTGAGCTGGGCCGGGTCGGCGGCCAGGGCTTCCAGGGTCTTGGCCGGCACGGCCTTGAAGGCGTCGTCGCTGGGCGCGAATACCGTCAGCGGGCCTGCGGCGCGCAGTTCATCGACCAGGCCGGCCTGGGCCACCAGGCGGTTGAAGGTGCTGAGCTGCGGGTCGCGGGCCAGCGTGTCGGCCAGAGGCGCGGGGGCGGGCGTGGTGGCGCAGGCGGACAGCAGCGCGGCGGCGGCCAGTGCGATCAGGGACGTGCGGCGGATCATGAGGGGGCTCCGGTTGAGGTCTGAAAACGACTGGCCGGCACTCTAGAACTGCAATATGACACTCCGGTGAACCGAAAATGACACTGTCACAAAGCGGCTCGAATGGCTTCCCAGCAGGCGGCTGACGCGCTCCAATGTCCGCATCGATGACGCGACGGTCACTGAACCGTCACATTCCATCCCTAGGATGCCGTTCATCGTCAAAACCGCGCTGCGGAAGGTGTCTCAGATGAACTTTGTCCAGGTCAGCAAGTCGCTCGCGATCGTCGCGGGTCTGTTCGGTGCCCAAGTGGCCCTTGCCCAGGACGTCACTGGCGCTGGCGCCACTTTCCCGGCTCCCATCTATGCCAAGTGGGCCGACGCCTACAACAAGGCCACCGGTGCCCGCATCAACTACCAGTCCGTCGGTTCCGGCGCCGGCATCCGCCAGATCAAGGCCAAGACGGTCGACTTCGGCGCTTCCGACATGCCGCTGAAGGACGAGGAACTGGCCAAGGACGGCCTGGTCCAGTTCCCCATGGTCATCGGCGGCGTCGTGCCCGTCGTCAACATCAAGGGCATCGCCCCGGGCCAGATGAAGCTGACCGGCGCCGTGCTGGCCGACATCTACCTGGGCAAGGTCACCAAGTGGAATGACGCGGCCATCGCCGCCCTGAACCCGGGCGTCGCCCTGCCGGACGCGACCATCGCCCCGGTGGCCCGCGCCGACGGCTCGGGTACGACCTTCATCTTCACCAACTACCTGTCCAAGGTCAGCGACGCCTGGAAGACCCAGGTCGGCGAAGGCACGACGGTCAAGTGGCTGGCCGGTACGGCCGGCAAGGGCAATGAAGGCGTCGCCGCCTTCGTGCAGCGCCTGCCCAATTCCATCGGCTACGTCGAGTACGCCTATGTGAAGCAGAACAAGATGACCTACGTCCAGCTGAAGAACAAGGACGGCCAGTGGGTCAACCCGAGCGACGACGCCTTCAAGGCCGCTGCCGCCGGTGCCGACTGGAACAAGACCTTCTACCAGATCACCACCGACCAGCCCGGCAAGGCCGCCTGGCCGCTGACCAACCCGACCTACATCCTGATGTTCAAGTCGCAGGACAAGGCGGCACAAGCCAGCGCCGCGCTGAAGTTCTTCGAGTGGGCCTATGTCAATGGCGACAAGTCGGCCGACGACCTCGACTACGTGCCCCTGCCCGCCGCCGTGAAGGACCTGGTGCGCAAGCAGTGGACCGACCACATCAAGGACACCGCTGGCAAGGCCGTCGCCTACAAGTGATTCCCGGGTGTCGTCGGTGACACCCCGGCAGGCCCGGCTCCAGCCGGGCCTTGCCACATCGAAGACACCCAACCCGTGACCCCACTTCAGGAGGTTCCTTGGCAGCCATCCTTCCAGCCGGCCCCACCGGCGTCGATCGAAGCGAACCCCAGACCTCGCCGATGAATCCCCAACCCCAACGCCGCCGTGTCGCCCCCTGGGCCGACGCCGTGTTCGCGGCCCTGTCGCAGGGTGCGGCCTGGCTGACGCTGGCGCTGATGGTCGGCATCATCGGCTCCCTCATCGTCGGCGCAGCGCCGGCCCTCAGGGCCTTCGGCCTCGGCTTCCTGACCAGCGCGGAATGGGACCCGGTGCAGGAGAAATTCGGCGGCCTGGTGATGATCTACGGCACGCTGGCCAGCTCCTTCATCGCCCTGGTCATCGCCGTGCCGGTCAGCTTCGGCATCGCCATCTTCCTGACCGAGCTGTCGCCCAGCTGGCTCAAGCGCCCCCTGGGCATCGCCATCGAGCTGCTGGCGGCCGTGCCCTCCATCGTCTACGGCATGTGGGGCCTGCTGGTGTTCGGTCCCATCCTGGCCACCTTCGTGCAGCAACCGCTGCAGGCCGTGTTCACCGGCGTGCCCTTCATCGGGTCGCTGTTCTCCGGTCCGCCGGTGGGCATCGGCATCTTGTCGGCCGGCATCATCCTGGCCATCATGATCATTCCCTTCATCGCCTCGGTGATGCGCGACGTCTTCGAAGTCACGCCGCCGATGCTGAAGGAGTCGGCCTACGGCCTGGGCGCGACGACCTGGGAGGTCGTCTCCAAGGTGGTGCTGCCCTACACCAAGACCGGCGTCGTTGGCGGCGTCATGCTGGGCCTGGGCCGCGCGCTGGGCGAGACCATGGCCGTCACCTTCGTCATCGGCAACATGAACCAGCTGAACTCGCTGTCGGTCTTCGAGGCCGCCAACAGCATCACCTCGACGCTGGCCAACGAGTTCGCCGAAGCCGGCGAGGGCCTGCACCAGGCTTCGCTGATGTATCTCGGCCTGGTCCTCTTCCTGATCACCTTCGTCGTGCTGTCCATCTCCAAGCTGCTGCTGCTGCGCCTGAAGAAGGGCGAGGGAGCCCGTTCATGAGTTCAACCCTCGACGCTCGCCGCCTGGCGATGCACCACAAGCGCAAGCGCGTCAACGCCGTTGCGCTGACCCTGTCCCTGGGTGCCATGGCCTTTGGCGTGTTCTGGCTGATCTGGATCCTGTTCGAGACCATCTATCTCGGCATCGGCGGCCTGAACCTGGCCACCTTCACGCAGATGACGCCGCCGCCGCAAGGCGAGGGCGGCGGCCTGGCCAATGCCATCTTCGGCAGCTTCGTCATGGTCGGCCTGGCCACGCTGGTGGGCACGCCTGTCGGCATCATGGCCGGTGTCTACCTGGCCGAGTACGGCCAGAAGACCTGGCTGGGCAGCGCGGTGCGCTTCATCAACGACATCCTGCTGTCGGCACCGTCCATCGTCGTCGGCCTGTTCGTCTACGCCGTCATCGTGGCCAAGCTGAAGAGCTTCTCCGGCATGGCGGGTGCGCTGGCCCTGGCCCTGCTGGTCATTCCGGTCGTCATCCGCACGACCGAGAACATGCTGAGCCTGGTGCCCAATGCGCTGCGCGAAGCGGCCTATGCGCTGGGCACGCCCAAGTGGAAGGTCATCCTGTCCATCACGCTGAAGGCGGCCCGCGCGGGCGTCATCACTGGCATCCTGCTGGCCCTGGCCCGCGTGTCCGGCGAAACGGCACCGCTGCTGTTCACGGCCCTGTCCAACCAGTTCTGGACCAGCGACATCAGCTCGCCGATGGCCAGCCTGCCGGTCACCATCTTCAAGTTCGCGATGAGCCCCTATGAGAACTGGCAGAAGCTGGCCTGGGCCGGCGTCTTCCTGATCACCGTGGGCGTGCTGCTGCTGAACATCCTGGCCCGCGTGCTCTTCAAGAACAAACACTAAGGACCCCACCATGGACGCCAAGATCGAAACGCCCGTGGGCGAGCGCGCCAAGCTGTCGGTGCGCAACCTGAACTTCTACTACGGCGGCTTTCACGCGCTGAAGAACATCAACCTCGACATCCCCGAGAAGAAGGTCACCGCCTTCATCGGCCCGTCGGGTTGCGGCAAGTCCACGCTGCTGCGCACGCTGAACCGCATGTTCGAGCTCTACCCCGAGCAGCGCGCCGAAGGCGAGATCCTGCTGGACGGCGAGAACATCCTGCAGAGCAAGGACGACGTCTCGCTGATCCGCGCCAAGGTCGGCATGGTCTTCCAGAAGCCCACGCCCTTTCCGATGTCCATCTACGACAACATCGCCTTCGGGGTGCGCCTGTTCGAGACGCTGCCGCGCGTGGAGATGGACGAGCGGGTCGAATGGGCGCTGAAGAAGGCGGCCCTGTGGACCGAAGTGAAGGACAAGCTCAACCAGAGCGGCTCGGGCCTGTCCGGTGGCCAGCAGCAACGCCTGTGCATTGCCCGCGGCATCGCCATCAAGCCCGAGGTGTTGCTGCTCGACGAGCCCTGCTCGGCCCTGGACCCGATCTCCACCGGCAAGATCGAAGAGCTGATCCACGAGCTGAAGAGCGACTACACCGTCGCCATCGTGACCCACAACATGCAGCAGGCCGCGCGCTGCTCGGACTACACCGCCTATATGTACCTGGGCGACCTGATCGAATTCGGACCGACCGCTGAGCTCTTCATGAAGCCCAAGCGCAAGGACACCGAGGACTACATCACCGGCCGCTTCGGCTGATCAAGGAGGACGGTATGGTGGACAAACATCTCTCAACCCAGTTCGACGCCGAGCTCAGCGGCATCTCGACCCGCGTGCTGGAAATGGGCGGCCTCGTCGAGGCCCAGGTGGCCCAGGCCGTGCAGGCCCTGGCCGACTTCAGCGCCGAGTCGGCCGACGAAGTGCTGGCCAAGGAAGGCCGCGTCAACACGATGGAAATCGAGATCGACCGCGATCTCTCCACCATCATCGCGCGCCGTCAGCCCACGGCCCGCGACCTGCGCCTGCTGATCGCCATCAGCAAGAGCATCGCCAACCTCGAACGCGTCGGCGACGAGGCGGCCCGCATCGCCCGCACCGTGCAACGCCTGGTGTCGGGCGGCGTCTCGAGCCGGCTGCGCCTGCCCATGGGCGACCTGGCCTTCGAGGCCGAACTGGCCATCAAGCAGCTGCGCAAGTCGCTGGACGCCTTCGCCCGGCTGGACGTGGAGCGTGCGCTGGACGTGCTCAAGCACGACGACGAGATCGACAAGGAATTCGACGGCCTGCTGCGCAAGCTCATCACCTACATGATGGAAGACCCGCGCACCATCTCCTCGTCGATCGACCTCGTCTTCGTCGCCAAGGCCATCGAACGCGTTGGCGATCACGCCAAGAACCTGGCGGAAGTGGTGATCTACGTGGTCAAGGGCCAGGATGTCCGGCACGCCACGCCGGAAGCCGTCGAGACCATGGTGCGCTGATCATGAGCCGAGTTCTTGTCGTTGAAGACGAATCGGCGATTGCCGAGCTGATCTCCATCAATCTGCGCCACGCCGGCTTCGAAGTGACGATCGCCGGCAGTGCGACGCAGGCCCAGTACGAGGTCGACCGCGTGCTGCCCGACCTGGTCGTGCTGGACTGGATGCTGCCCGGCCAGAGCGGCGTCGCCCTGGCCCGCCAATGGCGCACCACGGCCCGCACCAAGGAACTGCCCGTCATCATGCTGACCGCGCGCGCCGAGGAGGGTGACAAGATCGCCGGCCTGGATGCGGGTGCCGACGACTACATCACCAAGCCCTTCTCGACCAACGAGCTGCTGGCCCGCATCCGCGCCGTGCTGCGTCGCAAGGCTCCCGAGGCGCTGGACAGTGCCGTGGAAGTCGGCCCGCTGCTGCTGGACCCGGGCACGCGCCGCGTCAGTCGCGAGGGCACCGAGGTCAAGCTCGGCCCGACCGAATTCCGCCTGCTGCACTTCCTGATGACGCACCCTGAGCGCGTGCACAGCCGCTCGCAGCTGCTGGACCGTGTCTGGGGCGACCATGTCTTCATCGAGGAACGCACCATCGACGTCCACGTCAAGCGCCTGCGCGAAGCGCTGGAGCGCGTGCAGTGCGCGCGCATGATCGAGACCGTCCGTGGCGCGGGCTACCGCCTGACGCAGCAGAGCAGTGCGCTGTCAGCATGAGCCCCTCGTCCAAGGTGTACCTTGGCCGGTCCCCCGAGGGGACGGCGATGCTTGCCGGATTGACCGGCAAGCACATCGCCAGAGCGGGCCGGCTAGGGAGCGGCTCGGCGCTCGTCCCGCGAGCCACTGAGATGTACCTCGCTTCATGACCTGGTTGCTGCCCCGACTGCTGATGGCCCTGGTGGCTGCGCTGCTCGGGTTTGTCATCGGAGTGGCGGTCCGCACGGCCACGGGTATCGACAGCCTGGGCCTCGGTATCGGCATCGTCAGCGGTGTCGTGCTGATGATGGGGGTCGACGCGGTGCGGGGCCACCGGCTGCTGAGCTGGCTGCGCGGCAACCAGCTCGAGAACGCGCCGCGTGACACCGGCCTGTGGGGCGAGGTCGGCTATCGCATCGAGCGCGCCGTGCGCGACCGCGATCGCGCCGTCGCCCGCAACCGGCTGGAGCTGGAGCAGTTCCTCTCGGCCATCGAGGCCTCGCCCAACGGCGTGCTGATGTTGGACTCGCACGAGCAGATCGTCTGGTGCAACCGTGTCGCGGCCGACCATTTCGCGCTCGACCCGCAGCGCGACCTGCGCCAGCGCATCACCAACCTCGTGCGGGCGCCGGCCTTCGTCGCCTATCTGCAGGCCGGCAACTTTGCCGAGCCTCTGGTGCTGGGCAATGGCCGCGGCCCGGGCACGCTGTCCATCATCGTGCGCGAGTACGGCGAGGGCATGCGCCTGGTGCTGTCCCTGGACGTCACCGAACGCATGCGCTCCGACGCCATGCGGCGCGACTTCGTCGCCAATGTCTCGCACGAGATCCGCACGCCGCTGACCGTGCTGTCGGGCTTCATCGAGACCATGCACTCGCTGCCGCTGACGGCGGTCGAGCGAGAGCGCGTGCTGGTGCTGATGAACCAGCAGACCCAGCGCATGCAGACCCTGGTGGCCGACCTGCTGACCCTGGCCCAGCTCGAAGGCAGCCCGCGCCCGGCGCCGGATCGCTGGGTGGGCCTGGACGGTCTGCTGTTGCGCATCGCCGCCGATGCCGAGGCCTTGTCGGCCGGCCGCCATCCGCTGCGCCTCAAGCCCGAGACCCATGTCGAGCTGGCCGGCATCGAGAGCGAATTGCTCAGCGCTGTTGCCAACCTCGTGACCAATGCGGTGCGCTACACGCCCGATGGTGGCGAAGTCGAGGTGACCTGGCGATTGCTGGAAGGCGGTGACGGCGAGCTGACCGTCATCGACACCGGCCCGGGCATCGCGCGCGAGCACATCCCGCGGCTGACCGAACGCTTCTATCGCGTCGACGGCAGCCGTTCGCGCGAGACCGGCGGCACGGGCCTGGGCCTGTCCATCGTCAAGCATGTCATGCAGCGCCATGGCGGCGAGCTGATGATCCAGAGCGACGTGGGCAAGGGTTCGCGCTTCCGCCTGGTCTTCCCGGCCGCGCGCGTGCGCCAGGCCAGCGATTCGGCGCTGGGCGACGAGGCGGCCTTCAATGCCGCCGCGCTGTCAGATCACTGACAAGGGAAGCTCCGAACAGGCGCCATCGCGGCGCGCGCATCCCGGCTGCGGGCGCATCGCGGCGTTGCAAATCCGCACCGTAGCGGAGCTACGGCTGTGGTTTGCGCCTTGCGCTGCATCCCGCATCCAGGCGCGCACGCTCGCGCTGGCCCTGTTCAGAGCTTCCGCAGCAGCGTCAGGCTGGCACTGCCGCTGCGGTCCGTCGGTCGCTTCACCTGGGCGATGACCTGCCAGCCCGGGGGCGTCGGCTGGCCAGCGCCGATGACGGCGAAGCTGCATCCGGAGGCGTTGAGCGAACCGCGGCCGTGCACCTGCCAGCCGCCATGCCATTCCAGGGCTGCCAGCGTGGCCAGGTTCTGGCCCGGCGCGGCGAGACAGTTGGCATCGGCTGGCATGCGGGCCTTCAGCCGTGCCACCAACGGCGCCAGGCTGCGACCGTAGTCCAGCGGCGGCAGCATCAGGCTCATCACCAGCAGCCAGCCCAAGGCGACACCACCGGCCGGCAGGGCCAGGCTCTTCCACAGCGCATGGCGGTGGCGGGCCGTGCGCCATCGCACCAGGGCCAGCCACGCCGCGGTCGCGGCGATGGCGAGCACCAGGGCGAGCAGGCTGAAGCGCGGCTCGAAACCTTCGGCCAGGCGGCGCAGATTGGCCATGGGCCGCTCCGGCCAGCCGGTGTGCATGGACACGTAGTAGAGCCAGCCGAACAGCGCCACGGCCGAGAAGATGAAGACGCAGAACCAGTCCACCGCTGCGGAGACGCTGCGGCTCAGCGTCGGCAGCGCAAACGCGGCCAGGATGGCCAGCGAAGGCAGGGCCAGCAGCAGGGCGCGCTCCGAGCCGTCCATGGTGATGCAGGCCATCAGCGGCACCAGCAGGGCAATCGCCGGCACGGTGATGTGGCGGCGCAGGCCGTGGCGGCGCCAGCGCCACAGCGTCCACAGCGCCAGCGGGCCGGCCGGCCAGCAGAACCAGGCCAGCAGGCTCAGCAGCGAAGCAAACTGAAGGCCCGGCCTGACGCGCCAGGCCCAGCCGTCGAAAGCCCAGGCCGCCACCACGGCCAGGGTCAGCGAAGCGAGCAGCCAGACGCGCTGGCCCTTGGCCTCGTCATAGCTGGAGCGGTGATTGAGCAGCAGGCCCAGGATGCCGAGGGCGCAGGCCACCGTCGGCGCGCCGCTGGCGGCCAGTACGGGCAGGGCCAGCAGCACGGCGACGCGAGAGCGGCCGGGCTTGAACGGTGCGGCGGCCAGGCCGTAGAGATAGCCCGAGATGGCCAGCAACTGCACCAGCTCGGGCGTGGTCTCGTGGCCCAGTTGCAGCAGGCCCAGGGACGCCATCAGCGCCAGCAGGGAACCGTCGGCCAGGGCGCGGGCGTAGTCCACGGCCTGGGCCTCGCCGCCAAAGGCGAATGCGACGGGTTGGGCGGCCTCGGTGCGGGCCAGATGGAAGCAGGTGTACCAGACCGCCACCAGCACGCCGACCAGCACGAAGGCATAGGGCAGGCGGGCGGCGATGGGTGCGTCCAGGAAGGGCAGGGCCTTGATGGCCAGGGCGCCCAGCCAGTAGGGCAGGGGGCCGCCGTCGGCGGGAATGCCGGCGATGGCCGGCTGCCACCACGGCGCATGACCCTCGGCAATGCTGGCCATGAAGCCAAACGCCGTCAGATCGGCGTTGCGCCAGGGATCGCGGCCGAAGATGCCGGGGATCACATAGGCGGCGCACAGCAGGATCAGCGCCAGTCGCGGCAGGCGCTCGACGCCGCGCTCGGCGACGATGGCGGGGGTGGGGAGATTCACGCGGCGATATCGAAGAGGTCGGCCGGGATCATGCCGTCAAACGGCGTCCGGAAATGCAAAAGGGCTCGGCGAATGCTGCGGAAAAACAAAAGGGCAGCCTGAGCTGCCCTTTGGTCGTTGGCGCGGCGAAACGCCGCCAAGCCAATTACTTCTTGAGGTGAGCGAACTTGTTGCGGAACTTCTCGACGCGACCGCCCAGGTTGTCCACGCTCTTTTGCGTGCCCGTGTAGAAGGGGTGCGACTCGCTGGTGGTTTCCAGCTTCACCAGCGGCAGGGTCTTGCCGTCGATTTCGGTGGTTTCCTTGGTCTGCACGGTCGAGCGCGTGACGAACTGGAAACCGTTCGACAGGTCGATGAACGCCACGTCGCGGTAGTTGGGGTGAATGCCGTCTTTCATGGGAACCTCTTGGCTAGGTTGGGAGCCACGCCGACCGCATTTTTGGCTGCAGTGGACGCACTTTCCAGGGTGTCTGGGCGGAAAACCGGCGATTGTAGCCGGCTTCCCCGCGGTTTGGCTAGTTCTGGGTAGGAAGGACTACCCGCCGCGCCGCATCATGTCGAAGAAGTCCAGGTTGTTCTTCGACGCCTTCATCTTGTCGAGGATGAACTCCATCGCCTCGATTTCGTCCATGTTGTAGAGCAATTTGCGCAGGATCCAGCTTTTTTGCAGGATTTCCGGCTTCAGCAGCAGCTCTTCACGGCGGGTGCCCGACTTGTTGATCAGGATGGATGGGTAGACGCGCTTCTCGGCCATGCGGCGATCCAGGTGGATTTCGCAGTTGCCGGTGCCCTTGAACTCTTCGTAGATCACCTCGTCCATCTTGGAGCCGGTGTCGATCAGGGCCGTGCCGATGATGGTCAGCGAGCCGCCTTCCTCGATGTTGCGCGCGGCGCCGAAGAAGCGCTTGGGGCGCTGCAGGGCGTTGGCGTCCACACCACCGGTCAGCACCTTGCCGGAGCTGGGCAGCACGTTGTTGTAGGCGCGGGCCAGGCGGGTGATCGAGTCCAGCAGGATGATCACGTCCTTCTTCAGCTCCACCAGGCGCTTGGCGCGCTCGATGACCATTTCCGCGACCTGCACGTGGCGGGCGGCGGGTTCGTCGAAGGTGGAGCTGATGACCTCACCGCGCACGGTGCGGATCATTTCGGTCACTTCCTCAGGGCGCTCGTCCACGAGCAGCACGATGAGGTGGCAGTCCGGATGGTTGGCCACCAGCGCATGCGCCAGGCTCTTCATCATCTCGGTCTTGCCGGTCTTGGGCTGCGACACGATCAGGGCGCGCTGGCCTTTGCCGAGCGGCGCGATCATGTCGACGATGCGGCCGGTGATGTTCTCTTCGCCCTTGAAACCTTCGCGCTCGAGCTTGAACTGCTCCTTGGGGAACAAGGGCGTCAGGTTCTCGAACATGATCTTGTTCTTGCTCTCCTCGGGCGTCTGGTTGTTGACGCGGTCGACCTTGACCAGAGCGAAGTAGCGTTCGCCGTCCTTGGGCACGCGCACTTCACCTTCCACCAGGTCACCGGTGTGCAGGTTGAAGCGGCGGATCTGGCTGGGCGACAGGTAGATGTCGTCCGTCGAGGCCATGTAGCTGGCTTCGATCGAGCGCAGGAAGCCGAAGCCGTCGGGCAGCACTTCGAGCACGCCATCGCCGAAGACCTGCTCGCCAGCCTTGGCGCGCTTCTTCATGATGGCGAACATCAGCTCCTGCTTGCGCAGGCGGGTGACGTTGTCGATCTCCAGCTCCTCGCCCATCTGGATCAGGGCGGAGACGTGAAGCGCTTTGAGTTCGGAAAGATGCATGGGTGAACACCCGTCAGGGGCCGCGGCGCCAGCCAAGGCGCAACGGCGATTCCACGGCCGCCCCGGGAAAGGACCGAAAGGGCAATCGCTCAAACAGCGAGCGATGCGGATTCAGAAAGTGGGGGAGGGGGAGGCCGAGTCCACGCTGGCTGGGTCCCTTGGAACCCGGGGCGTGTTGGCTTTGGCTGCTGCAGCGGGGCACCGGGAGGTGCATCATGCGCTGCAGCAGTTGGGCGCGATTATAGGTTCGCGTCGAGGAAGGCGGTCAACTGGGCCTTGGACAGGGCGCCAACCTTGGTGGCGGCGAGCTGGCCGTCCTTGAACAGCATCAGCGTCGGGATGCCACGGATGCCGAACTTGGCGGGCACTTCGCGGTTCTCGTCGACATTCATCTTGGCGATCTGCAGCTTGTCACCGTAGCCGGTGGCGACCTCGTCCAGGATGGGCGCGATCATCTTGCAGGGGCCGCACCATTCGGCCCAGTAGTCCACCAGCACCGGCTTGCCGGACTGGATCACGTCGGCGTCGAAGGACGCGTCGGAAACATGCTTGATCAATTCGCTGCTCATGGGAGGGTTCCTTGGCCTCAAAGGGGTGGCGGTCACCGCGGGGGCGCCGTCCGAATAGGCAAAATCATTGTGACATAGCCACTTTTCCCGGACGGTCGCGAGGGTGACCGAAGCAATGGCAGACATCAGGGCGGGAGGCCCGCTTTACAAGTGCAACAAGCCTTGAACCTGGGCCTGGAACCCGGGGAAGACATCGAATCCTGCTGGCGTCGCGTCGCCGCAACCTGTGCCAACTGGCTGGCCGGCCAGGGTGCGCCCCTGCGCGACGCCGTGCTGCTGCTGCCCTTTGCCCAGCAGATTGCTCCCGCGCGGCGCGCATTCCTGGCCCGCGGCGGCTGGATGCCGCGCATCACCACCAGCCACAGCCTGGCCTCGGCCCTGGGGCCGGCCACGCTGGCGTCGCCCGAGCAGCTGTCGGGCGATGCTGCCATCGATGCCTTCACGGCCGACCGCCTGCTGGCCGGCCAGAGCTGGGTCGAGCCCCTCAAGCGCAGCAGCCCGCGCGACTACCGTGTCGCGGTGGCCCGCCTGGTCGACACCGCCCAGGCCCTGGCTCGCGCCGCTGCCCAGGTGCCGCCTCAGGACCGCACGGCCTTTCTTGAGGACGCCCGCCAGCGACTCGCGGCGCTGGAAGCCGGCCCCGGCCTGCTGGAGCGCGCCCTGGCCCAGGTTGCCCTGGCCTGGGTGGCGGCCGACGAGCGTCGCCCGGCCACCGACACCCTGTTTGCGCTGCGCCCCAGCGCCTGGATCTGGCTGCGTGTCGGCGGGCCCGACGCGTTGGCCCGCACCCTGCTCGCCCAGGCCGGCGACGTGCCGACGCTGTGCCTGGATGCCGACCTCGACCTCGACCAGGCCTGGAGCGGCTTCACGCCCACGGCGCGGGTGGAGGAGGCCGTCGCGCCGGACTTCGAAACCCTGGCTGCGCAGACGGCCACCGCAGTCATCCAGCACCTCAACGCCGGCCGCCGGCCGGTCGCCCTGCTGGCCCAGGACCGCGTCGTCATCCGCCGCGTGCGCGCCTTGCTGGCCCGCCAGCATGTGCCCGTGCACGACGAAACCGGCTGGACGCTGGCGACCACGCCTGCCGCCGCCGCCGTCATGGCCCTGCTGCGCGCTGCCCTGGCTGGCGGCGCCGTGGACGACTGGCTGGCCTGGCTCAAATCGGCCCTGGCCACGGGCTGGGACACCGAGGGCCTGGCCGGGCTGGAATCTCGCTGCCGCCGCCTCGGCTGGCGACAGGCTGCGCAGCTCGACGCCGCCACGCTGCCGCCCGCCGTCGCGGCCGTCTGGCAACGCGCGCGCCGCCAGCTGGAGCCGTTGGCCGGCGGTTCGCGGTCGCTCGGCGGCTGGCTGGTCGGGCTTGGTCAGGCGCTGAACGGGCTGGCGCCGCTGGCCGATGTCGAAGGCGGCGAGGCCCTGCTGGAGACGCTGTGGATTTCGCGCAACCCCTGGGCCGGCAGCGCCCACGAGGCGGCGCTGGCACAGACGCGGTTGCGTCCCGATGAATTCCTCGCCTGGGTCAACGACACGCTGGAGGCCGCCCAGTTCGAGCCTGCCGAAGAAGCAGGCGCTGCCGAAGTCGTCATCACGCCGCTGGCCCGCGCCATGCTGCGACCCTTTGGCGCCGTCGTGCTGCCGGGCGCCGACGCCGCGACCCTCGGCCCCGTGAATCCTCAAGCCGGCCTGCTGGCCGATGCCGACGCGGCGGCCCTGGGCCTGCCCAGCCTGGCCGAACGCCGCGAGGCTGAGGCCCTGGGCTTTGCGCAGCTGCTGCGCGCACCTGTGCTGACCGTACTGCGCTGTGCCTTTGCCGGCGCCGAGCCCTTGCCGCCCAGCCCGCTGCTGGAGCGCCTGTCGGGCGCGGCCGCCAAGGTGGGGCAGATGCTGCCGGCCTGGCGCGACGAACGGGTGTCGGTCATCGCGCCGCCGCTTGTGCAACAGCGCGCTGCCGCCGATGCAGGCGGCCGCCTGCCGGCTGCCCTGAGCGCCAGCGCCATTGATGCGCTGCGCAACTGCCCCTACCAGTTCTTCAGCCGCGTACTGCTGGGCCTGCGCGAGGCCGATGAGCTGGAGCAGGAGCTCAGCAAGCGCGACTACGGCACGTGGCTGCATGCGGTGCTGAAGCGCTTCCACGAGGCACGTGCTCCCGATGACGACACAGCCTTGCGCGCCGCCGCCGAGACCGAACTGGCACTGCTGGACGCTGCCGATTTCCTGCCCTTCTCGGCCGCCTTCGAGCGCCTGCGCCCCCATTACCTGGCCTGGCTGGCCGAGACCGAGGCCACCGGCCAGCGTTATGCCGCCGGCGAAGTGGACCGCGCGGCCCATCCCTTTGCGGCGCCACTGGACGGCCTGGCCGTGAAAGGCCGCATCGATCGCATCGACGACGCGAAAGGCGTGACCTGGCTGCTGGACTACAAGACCGGCGATGCCAAGGCGCTGAAGGAGAAGGTGGCCGCCAAATTGGAGGACACCCAGCTCGCCACCTACGCGTTGCTGAGCGGTGCCGAGCGTGGGCTGCAGGCGGCCTATCTCGTGCTGGACGACGGCAAGGGCATCTCACTGCTGCCGCACGAAGACGTCAGCGCCACTGCGCTGGCCCTGCGCGATGGCCTGCAGGCCGACCTCACGGCTTTGCGCGAGGGCGCGTCGCTGCCCGCATTGGGCGAAGGCCGGGTCTGCGACTACTGCGAAGCCCGCGGCCTGTGCCGTCGTGACGATTGGAGTTCGACATGAGCAATGCCGAACTCGCCTACTGGGCCGACGGCTACCGCATCCCGCGCGAGCGCTTCTACGAGCTCGCCTGCGATCCGGCGCGCAGCATCGTCGTCGAGGCCTGCGCTGGCGCCGGCAAGACCTGGATGCTGGTCTCGCGCATCCTGCGTGCACTGTTGGCCGGCGCCGAGCCGCAGCAGATCGTCGCCATCACCTTCACCCGCAAGGCTGCCGGCGAGATGCGCCAGCGCCTGGCCGAATGGCTGGCCGAGTTCGCGCATGCCACCGAGGCCGAGCAAATCGTGGCCCTGCGCCTGCGCGGCGTCTCGGCTGAAGAGGCAGTCACGCTGCGGCCGCGGCTCGCCACCTTGCAGGCCGAGCTGCTGCGCGGTGGCCGGGCCGTCGAGGTGCGCACCTTCCACGGCTGGTTCTCGCAGTTGCTGCGTGCCGCGCCGCTGGCATTCCTGCAAACCCAGGGCATCGCGCCCGAGCTGCAACTCATCGAGGACGAAGAGGAGCTGATGCCCACGCTGTGGCGGCGCTTTCACGTCGCCGTGCTGGCCGACGAAGCGCTGCGGGCCGACTTCCAGGCGCTGACGCAATCGCGCGGCCGCTACAACCTGCGCGAATGGCTGCTGGGCGCCTTCTCCAAGCGCGTCGAGCTGCGCCTGTCCGAGGCGGCTGGCGTGCTGGCATCCAGCCTGCCTGGTGCGGTCGATCTGCTGGGCACGACGCCCGAGCAGTACTTCGGCCACCTGCGCGAACCGCTGAAGGGCCTGGCCCGCCAACTCGGCGCAGCCAAGGGCAAGAAAGCCCAGGACGCGGCGATGGCGCTGGAGCAGGCCGAGGACTTCGACGCCTGCTTTGCCGCCCTCTTCACGCAGAAGGCCGAGCCGCGCAAGCTCGGCGTCGACAACCCCGACCTGGACGAGCTGTGCGAGGAGCTGCAGCGCCTGCGCGCGGCCATCGCCCAGCAGCGCGCCGCCGACGAACACGCCGCCATGCGCCGTTTGGCTTTGGTGCTGGTCGAGGCCTTCGAGGGCCTCAAGCGAGAGCGCGGCCTGGTCGACATGAATGACCTGGAGCGCGGCGCCCTGGCCCTGCTGGCCGATGCCCAGACCGCGGGCTGGGTGCAGCAGCGCCTGGACGCCCAGGTGCGCCACCTGCTCATCGACGAATTCCAGGACACCAGCCCGCTGCAATGGCAGGCCCTCCACGGCTGGCTGTCGGCCTATGCCGGCGCCGGCGCGGGCTCGCCGTTGTCGGTCTTCATCGTGGGCGACCCCAAGCAGAGCATCTACCGCTTCCGTCGTGCTGACCCGCGCGTGTTTGCAGCGGCGCAGGAATTTGTCTGCGATGGCCTGGCCGGCGTGCGCCTGGCCTGTGACCACACGCGGCGCAATGCGCCCGAGGTGCTGGCCGTCGTCAACGCCGCCTTCGACAGCGCCCAGCGCGCCGGCGACTACGAAGGCTTTCGCGTCCACACCACGGAGGTCGGCAAGGTTGACGACCTGGCCGGCCTGTGGGCCCTGGATGCCGAGGTCAAGACGGCGCCCGCGGTCGATGATGTCGATCCCTTGCGCTGGCGGCCCAGCCTGACCGAAGCCCGTCACGAAGCCGAGATCAGCCGCCGTGCGCCCGAATGTGAGCGCGTCTGTGCCGCCATCGTGGGCCTGCTGCGCGAACGCCCCGAACTCAAGCCCGGCGACCTTTTTGTGCTGGCCCGCAAGCGCGACCCGCTGCGCCAGCTCAGCGAAGCATTGACGGCCGCCGGCGTGCCTCACGCTGCGCCCGAGGAGCAGCCGCTGGTCGAGTTGCCTGACGTCGCCGACCTGCTGGCCCTGCTGGACGTGCTGGCCTCGCCCGGTCACGATCTGTCTCTGGCGCATGCGCTGCGCAGCCCGCTTCTTGGCGTCGACGAGGCCGACCTGCTGACCCTGGCCGAAGCTGCCGGCACGGCCGAATGGCTGGGCAAGCCCGCCACCGAGCGCCGCCGCTGGTGGGACGCGCTGCAAGACCTGAAGGCCCCCAGTGCCGCTTTGGCGCGCGCCCAGGCGCTGCTGCGCGACTGGGCCGAGCAGGCCCGCCTGCGCACGCCGCACGAGTTGCTGGACCGCATCGTCCACGAAGGCGAACTGCTGGCGCGCATCGCCGCGGCCGTGCCTCCCGCAGACGCCGCTGTCCGCCTGCAAAGCGTGCAGGCCCTGCTGCATGCGGCCCTGGACCTGGACGGTGGCCGCTATGCGCAGCTCTACGGCTTTGTGCGCGCGCTGAAGAGCCGGCCCATCAAGTTCGTGCCGGCCGCCGCACCCGATGCCGTGCAGCTGCTGACCATCCACGGTGCCAAGGGCCTGGAGGCGGAAGTTGTCTTCCTGCTCGACACCGATGCCGCGCCGCCCAAGGCCGAGACCCTGGGCCTGCTGCTGGACTGGCCGGTCGGCCAGCTGTCGCCGCGCCGCGCCGCCTTCCTGGCCTCCGAAGCCAAGCCGCCGCCGTCGCTGCAGGCCCTGGTTGACGACGAGCGCATTGCCCGTGAACGCGAAGAGCTGAACGGCCTCTACGTCGCCATGACGCGGGCGCGCCGCGCCATCGTGCTCAGCCACACGCCAGGCCGCAGCCACGCGACGAGCTGGTGGGACCGGCTGCAACCGCTGGCCCGACGCTGGCCCTTCAGCCTGGACCCGAGCGCGCGCACCGACACCGCCGCGCCGCGGCTTGCCCCCTTGCCGCTCTGGCAGGCGCAGCCGATGCCACCTGTGCGTGACGGCACCGCCCGCAATGAGCGCGAAGCCAAGGTGGGCGAGGCCCTGCACCGCGCGCTGGAATGGGTCTCAGCCCCAGGCCAGACCCAGTCGCTGGACGTGCTGCTGGCTGCATCGGCCCAAGCCTTTGGCCTGGACGCCAAGGCCCGCGAGCAGCATGCGAAAGCGGCCAAGGCCATCCTTGACAGCCCCGACTGCAAACCCTTCTTCGATCCGGCCGAACTGCTGTGGGCCGGCAACGAGGTGGCCGTGGGGCAGGGTGGCGAAGACCAGCGCATCGACCGCCTCGTGCAGCGCCGCGATGGCTGCTGGTGGGTGCTGGACTACAAGCTGGGCGCCACGCCCGAGCGCGAGCCGGCCTATCTGGCGCAGATGCGCAGCTATGTCGCCGCGGTGCAGGCGCTGCAGCCGGGGGAGCAGGTCAGGGCGGCGTTGATCAGTGGGACGGGGCGGTTTGTGCCTGTCGACTAGCGCGAGTGCTCGCTGGCGATGGCGCGCAGCACCCTGCGCATGAGGCGCGAGACCTGCCAGAGGTTGTCCTCATCCTCCTCTTGAGGATTCGCCCAGTACAGGATGGACGCCCCATGCAGATCGGAGCGCGCCCGCAGCAAGGGTTCGATGGCACCCCATGCGGTCGCGTTGGCGTGCATGTCCTCGACGCACCGGATCAACATCTCCATCAGCGACACCCGCTCGTCGTTGGACAAGTCCGCCGTGCAATACGCGTGCAGGAAGTCTTCGAATCTGTCGGGGCTCGCGACTTGCCATTCCCAGTCCTGCATCCAGTCTTCGCAGGGCAGGCCAAACCGTTGGGCAAGCGACTGGCGTGCCGCCGCGCTGGGAAGGGAGGTCTGCAGTTCAGTCATTCACCAAGCAACCGAATACCGGTCAATCACCCACAGCCACGTGCCATCCGTCTGGCGCCGCGCCACCTCCGTGGTGATGGAGCCATTGCGGCAACGCGTCGAGGTCAAGGCCAGTTCACCGCAGATGAGGGCGGGCCGCTGTTCTCCGTACTCGAACTTGCGTCTCTCCGGCCCGAACCCCGTCACCTGGAGCTGGGTGAAGTACGCGTGGATGGCTTCCCTGCCATGCACGAAGCTGCCCTCGCCGATGTCGATGACCGCATCGGGCTCGAACAACGCCGTCATGCCGTCCACGTCGCCCGCGTTCTCGCGTGCGACCAGCAAGCGCTCCAGGTCCTGGGGATCGCGTGCGGGTTCTCTCGTTGACAGATCGGTCATGGACACTCCGCCAAGTGGTGGGGTTGGCTTGAGTCTAGGCCGCCACGGCCACGTCCAGCCCCGGAAAGCACAACCGCTGGAACTGCGCGTTCAGGTCCTCCGGCGGCAGTGGCTTGTCGCTCTCCATCCACCAGATGAAGCTGGCCCACAGCGCGCCCACGACGTACTGCGTGGCCAGGTCCAGCCGCGCGCCGGTGATGGGGGCGTGGCGCTGTCGCAGGTCTTCGCGCACCAGCGCCGCCAGCATCTGGCGCACGTGGCGCTCCACGCTGCTCTCGCTCTCGCGGGCCACCGTCATGTCGTAGATGCGCCGGTGGCTGGCCAGATGCTGGAAGAAGGGCAAGGTGAAACCCAGCGGCTCGTCGCGAGCGCGGCCGGCTTGCTCCAGCCAGCCGCGCAGGCGGCCGATGCTGGCGGCCAGCAGCTCGTCCTTGCTCTGGAAGTGGGCGTAGAAGGTGGCGCGACCCACGCCGGCGCGGTCGATGAGGTTCTGGATGGTCAGCCGCTTGTAGCCGCGCTCCTGCATCAGCGCGAACAGGGCTTCGAGGATGAGGTCGCGCGAGCGTTGCGCGCGGCGGTCCAGTGTCGCAAGGGTCTCGGGCATGGGTAAGAGGGTTGTTTTGCCGAACAAACTGCCAACGCCTGTTCGCTAGCGAACAACCGGCTGCCGTCTGTGCGGGACATGCTCAGGGGCGCTGAGTATGGTTGGTTTCGTCATCCACTCACCCACCGCAACCCATGCCCAAACAACCGCTCGCCGATCAGCCCGACGTCCAGCCCGGCACCCGCGCCGCCGGCATCGCCATCGCGCTGGCCACCATCATCTCGACCGTCTTCGTCGCCCTCGACGAGAGCGGCGGCGGCCAGGGTCAGCTCGCCATCCTGCAAAGCATTGCGCAACTGGCGGCGCTCAAGGCCACCGTGCATGGCGTGGCCATCGCTAGCATCTGCGCCTACGCCTTTGGCTATTCGGCGCTGACGCGCCGCCTGTCGCTGCGCCGCCCCGCCGTGCTGGCCGGCTTGGCCGCCTACCTGCTGGGCTGCGTGGCGCTGGTGGGCGCCACCATCGTGGATGGCTTCGTCATCCCCCACCTGGCGGCCGACGCCATCGTCGGCTCGCCCACACGCCTGCAAGTCGGCTACGAACTGGTCCACGCCGCCGGCATCGCGCTGACCGACGCCGCCAAGATTGGCTGGCTGCTGCAGGCCGCGGGCGCCCTGGCCTGGGCCGGCGTCCTGATGGGCGAGGGTGGTTTCGCCCGCGTCATCGGCATCGTGGGAGCCGTCGCCAACCTCGCCGTGGCCGCCGCCGTGCTGAGCGCGGGCGTCAACATGACCATGACCGCCATCCTCACCATCCTGCTTGCCCAACTCGTCTGGAACGTCGCCGCGGCCCTCTGGCTCGTGCGCACGCCCAGGGCTCAGTCGGCTGCCTCGTTTTCGTCAGCTAGAATGATTGGCTCAGTCGGGGCGTAGCGCAGCCTGGTAGCGCATCTGCTTTGGGAGCAGAGGGTCGCGAGTTCGAATCCCGCCGCCCCGACCAAACCTTTTTGACGACCCGCCTCGGCCCCGCGCCGCGGCGGGTTTGTTTTTTTGAAGCCCCCGTATCCGGGGGCTTCGATCCGAGGGCATCCCCCAAAGTCCGACCGAGCGGTCGGCCGGGACAATCCCAGGCTTTTGCTGCAACCCCGGCACGGCCACAAGCCACGCCAGAGATCCCATGGCACTCCAACACCTGACCGACGATCAGATCGCCACCATGACTCGCGCCCAAAAGGACGAGTGGTGGTTCAAGAACGTCTTCCGTGGCGACATGGCCCAGTTGACGCTGCGCTCGGGCCTGACCGGTTTCCTGCTCGGCGGCGTGCTGTCGTCCACCGGGCTGTATATCGGCGCCAAGACTGGCATTTCCCTGGGCGTCGGCCTCACATCGGTCATCCTGGCCTTTGCACTGTTCCGCGCGCTGCACGCAGCGGGCATGGCCAAGGACTACACCATCCTGGAGAACAACTGCACCCAGTCCATCGCCACGGCCTCGGGCTATGTGACGACGGCGCTGATCTCCAGCCTGCCGGCCTACATGCTGGTGACGGGCCATGTGCCGCCGGGCTGGCAGATCGCGGTGTGGATGTTCCTGATCTCGCTCGTGGGCGTGCTGCTGGCCTTCCCGCTGAAGCGCCGCTTCATCAACGAAGACCAGGCGCCTTTCCCCGAAGGCCGCGCCTGCGGCGTGGTGCTGGATTCGCTGTACCACGGCGAGGGCAGCGAGGGCATGTTCAAGGCGAAGCTGCTGGCCTGGGTGGCGGGCGGTGCTGCGCTGCTGCAGGGCATCTGCGGTGAAGGCTGGATGAAGCTGATCCAGTTCAAGCTGCTGGCCATGGACAAGTGGGCCGGCATGACCGAGCCCTGGCATCTGCACGACCGCATCGACGACTACTACTACGCCTGGGCGGTCAAGGCGCACGGCTTCATCCCCAGCATCCTGGGTACTGACTTCCGCACGCTGGGCCTGCGCCTGGTGGTGGACGCCGCGCTGATCGGCACCGGCGGCCTGATGGGCATTGCCATCGCGGCCAGCTGCTTCCTGGGCGCCTTCATCAACTTCGTCTTCCTGGCGCCGCTGATGATCCAGGTCGGCGACATCGTGCCGCGCCTGGGCGCCAACGGCGTGCCCATCCCGCTGAACCGCGTGGAGATCGTCAACCAGTGGTCGCTGTGGTGGGGCGTCACGATGATGGTGGTGGGCGCGCTGGTGTCGCTGCTGGCCAAGCCCGAGATCTTCACCAGCGCCTTCAAGCGCAAGGATGCCAAGGCCAAGGCCGACGAGCCCAAGAGCGACCTGCTGAAAGACATCGAAGTGCCGCTGTGGATCAGCTGGATCGGCGTGCCTGTCGTCAGCCTGCTGGGCTGCCTGGCCACGCACTACTTCTTCGGTGTGCCGCTGTGGCTGACCATCGTGTCGCTGCCGCTGATCTTCGTGCTGACCGTCATCTGCACCAACTCCATGGCGCTGACCTCGTGGACGCCGACCGGCTCGCTGTCCAAGATCACCCAGTTCACCATGGGCGCGCTGGACCGCGCCAACCCTGGCTCCAACCTGCTGCCCGCCGGCATGACGGCCGAGATCTCGTCCAACGCGGCCAACCTGCTGTCGGACATCAAGCCCGGCTACATGCTGGGCGGCAAGCCGCGTCACCAGGCCATCGGCCACGTCATTGGCAACATCGCCGGCGTGCTGGTCTGCGTGCCGCTGTTCTTCCTGCTCTTCATCAAGACCGACGCCAACGGCGCCATCAACGTGGCTGGCATGGTGAGCGACCAGTTCGGCTTCCCCGCCGCGCTGCAGTGGAAGGGTGTGGCGGACATCATCGCCAAGGGCCTGAAGAGCCTGCCCACGTCGGCGCTGATCTCCATGGGCGTGGCGGCCGTGGCGGCCGTCATCATCGAGGTGGCCCGCATCGTCACCAAGGGCAAGTCCGGCCTGTCGGCCGTGGCCATCGGCCTGGGCGTGACCCTGCCGCCGCAAGCTACCTTCATGATGTTCGTTGGCGCCTTGATGTTCTGGTACATGGCCCGCAAGCACAAGAAGGCGCCGGGCTCCAAGGGCCACCGCATCTGGGTTGAAGGCATGGAGCCCATTTGCGCCGGCCTCATCTCCGGTGCTGCGTTGATGGGCATCGGCGACGCCATCATCGGTGTGCTGATCTAATTCGAGTTTGCTGTCCGTAGCTCAACTGGATAGAGCAGCTGCCTTCTAAGCAGCAGGTCGGGGGTTCGAGTCCCTCCGGACAGGCCAGATCAAGAGTCGCAAGACGACTCACTAGCGCTCAGGCGCCCAGCTCCATCGAGGACCTGGGCGCCTTTTTCATGGCGGTCGGACTGCCAGTACTTTGGGTCTCGCAGCTTGGTACCGGTCGATGTCGAGAAGCGGCCCTGCGACCTATACGAGGCTAAATGCTGCTGCTGGTCTTGACTCAAATCGACGCTCGTTACGGACGCGGCAATAAGAGTAGAAGCCAGAAAGTTAGCGATGGACTGAAAAGAAAAGAGAGCAAAAACCATCTTCCATATGACCTACCCTGCCGTCTAGCCCAACTTCCCATGAAGGAGCAAATCAAGCCATAGACCGCAAACCCAACCAAAAGCGGCACGACGTCAGCAAAAGAAGATTTCTTCTTGACGGAGGTTTCTTGAGCCGGCGCTTCAGGTGCAGATCGATCTGCAACGCTGTCCACTTCGCGGGAGCTTGCCGAGGTCGTTACAGATTCGACAGGCCGCGGCGGTTGATACTGAGTGGCACTCGGTTTTTGGCCTGGCGTGGTCGCACTGTTGCGACGATTTGCCGGAGTGGTTTCGACTACAGAGCTGGTGGCACTGGACGGGCAGGGGTCGCTTTGATATGCCGTAGAACCGTTTGGCTGTTTGCATTTATACACTTGGGCATGCGAGAGGGCATGAAAACAAGTGACAAGGATAAAGACCAGGATGCGGAAGTTCAGCATGCAAGAATTTTCGTATTTGCGACTGGGGCTGCAGGGTGGATGACGGGCAACTAGCAATAAGCGGAGCTGAGATTTCGCTTGCGAAACTCGGTGGATCGCAAGACGGAGATCTATTACTCCAATCAGGATGGGGCTTGCTGCGGTGACAAGTCAGGCAATAGCCCATCAGCCCTCATGGCTTGTAGCAGTTCCTTCATGAGCGCCTCATAGCCAGAAAACTTCCCCAGCGGAGAACCAAAGTCTGAACGCTGATAGCGCTTGAACCACCATAGTTCTTTGCCCGTTGCATCGGTCAGCGTGCCTCTGACGGAGAACGTCATAGAAAAGTCATCGGGCTCAGCCTTGCCATTTGGCAGCGCAGGGTCTGCGAAATAGCTTAAAAAGGTTCCATTGGCCGCGGTCACGCGAATCGACAACGTCATGCCAGCCTGTCCGCTGCTGCGAAGCGGCAATGAAGCGGCGCGCGCGTCGTCGAGAAACTTGGTGAGGGACTCTTTCCGAGATCTTTCAGCGTAAGCGGCGGCAAAGCGCCGGGTGTAATCCCTTTGCCATTGGGTCACCAAAAACTTGTACGTGGTCACCTCAACCTTTTCCGGCTGGAAAGACATCTGGACCACCAATGGCTCCAACCTGAAGCCGGCAGGCATCGGCCCTGCGCTCATCTTTGGCGCGCTCATGCACCCAGAGAGCGTCAAAGACAGAGCGACGCACGCGAGCAGAGCCAGCAGGCGAGTGACGAACGTATCTGCGCTAGCCGTCTTCTCGGCGTTCTTCTGAAACGCCTTCGCAGCTGACGATTGGCTGCCTTTGTAGGTCTTGATGACCGACTTTGGTTCTTTGACCATAGCCCCTCCCTTGTGATTTCATTCTAGGGATGGTGGGCTGCCAGACTACCCGGGCGGTTCCCGATGTAGGTTCGCAGCGGTCACAGCCGGCTGAGGATCGAACTGCTCGCCATGCGCGAGCATCCCTCTTTAGGGGGATACGACGCGCCAAGCTCCCCCTTGAGGGCGATACCCAGCGGACGCCTGGATTCGGACACTGGCGGCACCATGAAAAAGACGCCGTCGAACCCAGAAATCCAAGCTGAGGAATCCATGCCCACCCTTGAACGCCGCACTGCCACCCGCACCCACCACGAACCCTGGCCCGAGGCCATGCGGGAGGAGTTCAGAAAGCTTCAGTTCCTGGACGCCGTCGAGGTGGACGAGGTCCATGCGGACGCATGGCGCGACATCCTGGCCTCCTTCGAAGGCCGCCACATCCGCTTCATCTGAGCGGGGCTCAGGCGTTCAACCCGCGCCCCACCAGCCGCAGCGTCCGCCTGAACTCGCCCTTCAGTCGGTAGAGCTGGGCCGGCCGATGCGGGCCTTCGGCGCGCTTGGCACCGGGCACCGGTTCGAGGATGTCCAGCTCGTCCATCTTGCGGCGAAAGCTCACCGGGTTGATGGCCTCGCCCAGCAGAGCTTGGTAGATGGCATGCAGTTGCGGCAAGGTGAAAGGCTCAGGGCAGAGGTGCACCGGCAGCGACGAGTACTGGCTCTTGTTGCGCACGCGTTCGGCAGCCGCCGCGATGATGCGGCCATGGTCGAAGGGCAATTGGGGCAGGCGGTCCACCGGCAGCCAGTGCTGGCCGGGTTGGCTGGCGTCAGGCTCAGCCACCAGCGCGAAATAGGCCACCGAGACGCTCCAGCCGCGCGGGTCCCGAGCCGGGCCGCTGAACGTGGCGAGTTGCTCCAGGTAAGGGCTTTGCAGCCCGGCCTTCTGCAGCAGCACGCGCTGCGCGGCATCCTCGCAACCCTGATCCTCTTCGACATGCACATAGCCGCCGGGCAGGGCGAGGGCGCCGTCGAAGGGCTCGCGGTCGCGCTTGAGCAGCATGACCTGCAACTGGCCTTCGCGCAGCGTCAGCAGCACGATGTCGACCGTGCAGATGAGACGTTGGTCGGCCGGGGAGTTCGTTGAATCATTCACCGAAGCAAGGATAAGCGCTGTGGCCTCCCATGAACTCTCTTACAACTACTTAGTTGCACAGGTAATTTAAGTGGACGTATCATGCAGCCACAACACAAGAGGAATGCCATGAACACGCATCTGTTGCTGATCGACCCGCAGAACGACTTCTGCGATCTGCCCGCGGACTGGCTGCCGCGCTCGCCGGTGAGCGGCGACCTGATCCGCCCCGCGCTGCCCGTGACCGGCGCCCATGAAGACATGCAGCGCGCCGCCGGCCTGGTGAAGCGCCTGCGCGGCCAGCTTGACGCCATCACGGTGACGCTGGACTCCCACCATCGCATCGACATCGCCCACACGGGCTTCTGGGTCGAAACCGCCAGTGGCCGCGCGCCTGGCGCCTTCACGCCCATCACCGCGGCCCAGGTTCGCGCTGGTGAATACGCGCCGCGCGATGCCGCCCAGCTCGACCGCGTGCTGACCTATCTGGACGCACTGGAAGCCACCGGCCGATACACGCTGATGGTCTGGCCCGTCCACTGCCAGATGGGCAGTTGGGGCCACGGCGTGCACGCCGGCCTGCAGTCGGCCCTGGACGCGTGGGCGGATGAGCAGGGCAGTTCGGTGGAAGTCGTCACCAAGGGCGAGAACCCCTGGACCGAACACTACAGCGCCCTGCAGGCCGAGGTGCCCGATCCCGCCGATGAAGGCACCGAGCTGAACCAGGCCCTGCTGGCCGCGCTCGACCGTTACGACCGCGTGCTGATTGCCGGTGAAGCCGGCAGCCACTGCGTGCGTGCCACCGTCGAGCATCTGGCCGCCCATCTGCCGTCGAAGCAGCTGAACAAGCTGGTGTTGCTGACCGACTGCATCAGCCCTGTGGCAGGCTTCGAGGCTCAGCAGGCCGAGTTCCTGGCCGCCATGCAGGCCCAGGGCCTGCAGCTCACTACCAGCACCGAGATTTGAGAGACGAAAGCATGAGCACTCCCGTCATCACCAGCCTGCTGGACACCGACCTCTACAAGTTCACGATGTGGCAGACCCTGCTGCATCGCCATCCGCAGACCCAGGCGGAGTACCGCTTCGTCTGCCGCAACCAGCCGGGCTATCCGCTCGCCGAGCTGAAGGCCGATGTCGAGCGTGAGCTGGAAGCCCTTTGTTCCTTGAGCTTTCGCGCCGATGAGCTGGCCTATGTGAAGGGCCTGCGCTTCATCAAGAGCGACTTCGTCGACTTCCTGCGCATCTTCAAATTCCAGCGTGACTTCGTCGAAGTGACGACCGACGGCGCCCAGCTCAACATCGTCGCCCGCGGCCCGCAAGTGCATGTGATGGGCTTCGAGATCCCGGTGCTGGCCATCGTCAACGAGCTCTATTTCCGCCGCCTGGACACGCCCGCCGTGCGCGCCGAAGGCCAGCGCCGGCTGGACGCCAAGATTGCCGCGCTGAAGGCCTTTGCCGCCGAGCCCCGGCCGCAGCGCCATCCCTTCGATCTGTTCGACTTCGGCCTGCGCCGTCGCTTCTCGGGCGCCTGGCAGCGCGAGGTGGTGACCCAGCTGCGTGACGCCTTGCCCCAGCATTTCAAGGGCAGCTCCAATGTGCTGCTGGCCAAGGAGCTGGGCCTGGTGCCCATCGGCACCATGGCCCACGAATACCTGCAGACCTACCAGGCCCTGGGCACGGTGCGCCTGCGCGACCACCAGAAGGCGGCGCTGGAAGACTGGGTGCAGGAATACCGCGGCGACCTGGGCACGGCCCTGACCGACGTCGTCGGCATGGACGCCTTCCTGGCCGACTTCGACCTCTATTTCGCCAAGCTCTTCGACGGCCTGCGCCATGACAGCGGCGATCCGGTCGTCTGGGGTGAGAAGGCCCTGGCCCATTACGCCAAGCTGCGCATCGACCCTCACACCAAGCGCCTGGTGTTCAGCGACGGGCTGACCGTCACCAAGGCCATCGAGCTGTATCGCCACTTCGCCGACCGCGTGCAGCTGGGCTTCGGCATCGGCACCCACCTCAGCAACGACCTCGGCCTGACGCCGTTGAACATCGTCATGAAGCTGACCCACGCCAACGGCCAGCCCGTGGCCAAGCTCAGCGACAGCCCCGGCAAGACGCTGTGCGATGACGAGACCTTCCTGGCCTATCTGCGTCAGGTCTTCGGGATCAAGTCGTGATGAAGCTCACCCTCGCCCAGCTCAATCTGACGGTGGGCGACGTCAACGGCAATGTGGCCCGCATGGTGGCCGCGGCGCGCCAGGCGGCCTGGGCCGGCTCCGAACTGGTCGTCTTCCCCGAACTGGCCGTCAGCGGCTACTACCCCGGCGACCTGCTGGACGAGCCCGCCCTCCTGCGACTGGTCGAAGCCGGCCTGCAGTCGCTGCGCGCGGCCTCGCGCGAGCTGCCTGGCCTGACCTGGGTGTTCGGCGCGCCGCTGCTGCGAGAAGGCCCCGGCAAGCAGCTGGAAAACGGCCTCGTCGTGTTGAAGAACGGCGAGCAGCTGCTGCGTTATGCCAAGCAGTTGCTGCCCACCTACAACATCTTCGATGAGCGCCGCCATTTCGAGCCCGGCCCCGACGTCGCCAAGGTGCTGCGCATCGGCTCTGCCCAGGTGGGCCTGCTGATCTGCGAGGACGGCTGGAACGACGGGGGCGCCGACTATGGCGTCAACCCTTTCGAGCGCCTGCGTGACGCGGCGCCCGATTTCGTCATCAGCATCAACGCCAGCCCCAGCAATATCGGCAAACGCGAGCAGCGCCACCAGGTCTTCACCTCGGCCTCGCGCCGCAACGGCCTGCCGATCCTCTACGTCAACCATGTCGGCGGGCATGACCAACTGGTCTACGACGGCGCCAGCTTTGCCGTCGAGCCGGATGAGGGTGTGGTCTTCGAGGCCGAGCGCTTTGTCGAGTCCGTGCGCACGCTGGGCTTTGTGGACGGCCGCTTTGTCGAGCCCGATGGCAGCCGCCCCGCACGCCCCGATGCGGCCGGCCTGAGCGCCATGGCCTTCTACCGTGCCCAGATCGTGCTTGGCCTGCGCGACTACGCGCGCCGCTGTGGCTTCACCCAGGCGGTGGTCGGCAGCTCCGGCGGCATCGACAGCGCCTTGACGCTGGCGCTCGCAACAGAGGCCTTGGGTGCCGACAACGTCGTCGGCATCACCATGCCGTCCAGCTTCTCGTCCAGCGGCTCGGTGAGCGATTCCGAAGCCCTGTGCCGCAACCTCGGCATCCAGTTGCTCAACCATCCCATCCACGGTGCAGTGGAAGCGCTGAAGGCCCAGTTCGCCGACAGCTTCGGTGCGCCCATGCAGGGGCTGACGCTGGAGAACCTGCAGGCCCGCGTGCGCGGCACCATCCTGATGGCCTATTCCAATGCCAACGGCCATCTGCTGCTGACCACCGGCAACAAGAGCGAGGTGTCGGTCGGCTATTGCACGCTGTACGGCGACACCAATGGCGGCCTGGGGCTCATCGGCGATCTCTACAAGACCGAGGTCTTCGCGCTGTGCCGCCATCTGAACGAGGCGGCCGGCCGTGAGCTGATTCCCATGGCCATCATCGAGAAAGAGCCTTCCGCCGAGTTGGCCCCGGGGCAGCGGGACATCGACAGCCTGCCGCCGTATCCGGTGCTGGACGAGATGCTCAAGGTCCTCATCGAAGGCGGCCGCCTGGCCAATTGGGAACGTGAAGCCGCCGAGGCCCGCATGGCCGCGCTGCGCGAAACCGCGGAGGGCAGGGCGCTGATTGAAAGGATCGCCCGCATGACCCAGCGCAGCGAATACAAGCGCCGCCAGGCGCCGCCGCTGATCCGGCTGCGCGCGCGAGCCTTCGGGCAGGGGCGGCAGATGCCGATCGCGGCGGTTTTCCCGAGCGTGCTCGCATGACGATCGTCTGGCACAGCGAGCGGGTGTTCACGCTGCCGCGCTTCCTCGCGGCATCTGAGTGCGCCGAACTGATCGAGCTGGCCGAGCAGGCTGGCTTCGATGCGGCGTCGGTGCGCACCGAGGAAGGCCAGCGCGCCATGCCCCGCGTGCGCAACAACGAGCGCACGATCATCGACAGCTCGCCGTGGACGTCGCGACTGTGGGAGCGGTTGCAAGGCGTGGCCTTGCCCGAGATCGAAGGCGAGCATGCCGTCGGCCTGCCGCATTCGCTGCGTTTCTACAAATACCTGCCCGGTCAGCGCTTCAAGATGCACAAGGACGGCCCATGGCGTGAAGACGGTCGCGTCAGCCAGCTGACCTTTCTCGTCTATCTGAACGACGGCTTCAACGGCGGCTGCACGGACTTTCGCGACTTCACCGTCCAGCCCGAGGCCGGCACGGCATTGCTTTTCATGCATGACACCTGGCACGAAGGCGCTGCCCTGGTCGAAGGCACGAAATACGTGCTGCGCTCGGACGTGCTGTACGCCCCACAGGAGCCCAATCCATCATGACCTCTGCCGCTGTCGTCATCGGCCGCTTCCAACCCGTCCACAACGGCCACCTGGCGCTGCTGCGTGCCGCCCTGGCCGAGGCGCCGCGCGTCATCGTCATGCTGGGCTCGGCCCACCAGGCACGCTCGCCTCGCCATCCTTTCAGCTGGACCGAGCGTGCCGAGATGCTGAAGCTGGCGCTGAGCGAAGAGGAACGCGAGCGCGTCGAGATCGTGCCGTTGCGCGACCTCTACGACGAGACGCGCTGGGTGCAGGCCGTGCGCAGCGCGGTGCAGCAGCGTGTGGGGAATGGCGACGTCACGCTGGTCGGCCATTTCAAGGACGCCACCAGCGACTACCTGCGCCGCTTCTCGCCCTGGAAGCTGCTCAGCCTGCCGCGCCAGCATCGCGTCGACGCCACCGACCTGCGCGCGGCCCTGTTCGAGGCCGAGCCCGAAGACCTGGACGGCGTGCTGGCCAGCTGGGTCGACCAGGTGCCGCCGGGCACGCGCAGCTTTGTGCAGGCCTGGTCGCGTCTGCCTTACCTTGCCGCGCTGCGTCGCGAGTGGGCCATGCTGAAGCGCTACCGCCAGGCCTGGGCGGCCGCACCCTATGCGCCGGTCTTCGTCACCGTCGACCTGGTGCTGCAATGCGCCGGCCATGTGCTGCTGATTCAGCGCGCCCAGGATCCCGGCCAGGGGCTGTGGGCCTTGCCGGGCGGCTTTGTCGAGCCGCGCGACACGCTTTACCAGTCAGCGGTGCGCGAGCTGGAGGAGGAGACCGGGCTGCGCCTGCTGCCCGAGACGCTGCAGCGGGCGCTGCTGGGCGTGGCCGTGTTCGACCACCCGGATCGCAGCCAGCGCGGCCGCACCATCACGCATGCCCATCACTTCGACCTGGGCGACCGCGAACTGCCCGAAGTGCAGGGGGCCGACGATGCCGCTCAGGCGCGCTGGGTGCTGGTGGCTGAACTGGCTGCGATGGAGGCGCAGTTCTTCGACGACCACTTCCACATGCTGGACCGCTTTCTGAAGCTGCTGCCTTTGGAATGACCCGTCGCTTACGACAGGCGCGCCAGCATCATGGCTTCGGTGGCTTCGTCCCAGGCCAGCGGGTAGAGGCTGCGCGCCGAGGCCAGTGAGTCGGGGTGGCCGCCCCACAGCGCGATCTGCTCGCGGATGGTGGCGAAGTCAATGCTCATCAGCACGGCCGGTGCATCGACGCGCGGGTTGTGGCGAGCGGCCGTGTAGGGCACCAGCCCCAGGCAGCGGCGATAGAAGGGGACGTGGCGCGGGTTGACCTCGATGACCAGGCGGTCGATGCGGGCGCGGCGATGGGCATGCAGATAGCCGAGATGGAAGATCTGAGCCAGCACGCGCTTGGGGTCGTGGGAATGCTTGTCCACGGCCAGGCCGCCGAATTCGCACAAGGTGATGCCAGCGGCGCGCCATTCGTCCAGTTCGGCATGGAACAACTGGTCGGCGTGCAAGCCGCCGTCGCCGTCAAAGCGCACGGACAGGGTGCCCACGATCCGCTGATCGCGGTCGCGCGCAGTGCAGACGATGTCGCCGTCCTCGTTGCGGCTGCTGTAGCGCTCGCGGGTGACGGTGAGCCCACGGTCGCCATAGCGGCGCTCGACGAGGCCCAGGGCATCGCCGTCCAGCGCACCGAAGTCGCTGTTCAAAGCCAGTGCGGCAGCGCCCGAAAAGGCGTTCGATGACGGGCTGTGCCGCGCTTGCATGACAGGGACCATGGACTGCATCCTTTTTCCGCGCCCAATGCGCGAGCGGCGCAGTCTAGGGAGCCCACCCCCCAAATGGGGGGATCTCACAGACCGATACACCAGTCGCATTCGGCGCATGAGATTTCGCACGAGGTACTGGTTGCAAGCCGTGCCCTTTGTTAGCGCATGTTTCTCGACAGCGCGGCGCCGTCCTACAGCCTATGCGCTGGTGCAGCGCTAACGTATCACTCGTCTGCTTCTCCCTCCCTGAGCAGGCCGCTGGTCAGCCTCGCAGGCGTCTGGTGAATTGCCCCGGCCGATGGCCGGGGCATTTTTTTGCCATCCCCCTTTGGAGGGATACGGCGGGGGATATCCCCTCTCATCCCCCTTCACACCCCCCTGCGGGCACCACTAAGAGTGATTTCCGCACGGCCCGTCCTTGCCGAGACTGACGTCATCGACATCGGAGCCAGCGGTCATGCAGATTTCCTTCCACGCCTTTGCCCAGGACTCGGTCCACCAGATCCGCGCCACGCTGCGCCGTGTGCGTGGCCTGCATGAGACCTCGCTGAGCGCGATCGAGCCGAGCGGTTTCTGGACCGCCATCGAGCTGCCCAAGCCCGACGTCGTGGCCTGGCAAGACACCGAGATCGACGTGCGGCGGGTGGTGCTGTGAAAGCCCAGACCCTGGCCGTCGTGGCCGTCGGTGCCGCCGTCATCGGCGCCGCGCTGCTGGTCGTCGCGCCTCTCGCCGATGCCAATCCGCGCACACCCGGCGCCCTCGCCGCCGCCGTCCCTCATTCGCACTAAGGAGATTGGCTCTCATGTTCACCCCACCTTCGCAGATCGCCCGCTGGGCGTTCGACAGCCACGCCAGCCAGATCAGCGCCGTCGATCATCAGGGACGCGTGCTGATGGCCATCACCGCCAACCCCATGTTCGGCGTGCGGCTGGCCGCGGCCTTCGGCTGGCCGGGCGGCTATCCGGCGGCCATCGGCCAGCCGCTCAGAAGCGCCGGCGAGCTGCTGCGCTGAAACGGGGCGTCCTTATGCGGCGCTAACGCGCTGCCGGACACAGTGGGGGCCTCTTCACCACCAGTGCTCCGCATGGACACCCTGTTCGCCCTTTTTGCCCACCCCTGGTTGACGGCCGCCGGCCTGCTCGCCCTGGTGGGCCTCATCTTCTACAAGCGCACGCTGCGCCTGTTCGGCTTCGTCATCGTGCCGGACGACTCCATCGGCACGGTCACCAAGGGCTTCGTGCTGTTCGGCCGCCACCGCGAACTGCCGCCCGGCCGCATCGTCGCCCTCCATGGCGAAGCCGGCCTGCAGGCCGACACCCTGGCCCCGGGCCTGCACATCGGCCTGTGGCCGTGGCAGTACGAGGTCGAGTTGGTCAAGTTCACCGTCGTGCCCGATGACGCCATCGGCGTCGTCGAGGCCTGCGACGGCCTGCCGCTGCCCGATGGCCGCGTGCTGGCCCGCCATGTCGATTGCGACAACTTCCAGGACGCCCGTGCTTTCCTCGCCAGCGGCGAGCGCGGCCTGCAGACCAGCGTCGTGCCTCCGGGTGCCTGGCGCATCAACACCCTGCTGTTCACCGTGCGCCTGGAGCGCATGACCGTCATCGAGCCCGGCAAGATCGGCATCGTCGAGGCGCGTGATGGCAAACCCCTGGCCGGAGGCCGCGTCATCGGCCGCGCCGTCGCCTGCGACAGCTTCCAGGACGCCCGCGCCTTCATGGCCGGTGGCGGCGAGCGTGGCCCGCAGATGAGCGTCATCCCGCAAGGCAAGTACCGCATCAACCCGGGCCTGTTCAAGGTCATGCAGGTGCAGGTCACCGACGTGCCCGACAACAAGGTCGGCATCGTCACGACGCGCGAGGGCGCTTCGCTGACCACCGGCGAGATCGCCGGTCCCGAAGTGCCCGGCCACAACCTCTATCAAGACCCGCAGTCCTTCGTCAACGCCGGCGGCACCAAGGGCCTGCAGGAACAGGTGCTGCTGGCCGGCCGCTACTTCATCAACCCGATGTTCGCCACCGTCGAGATCATCGACATGACCGAGGTGCCCATCGCGTCGGTCGGTGTCGTCGTCGCCTTCGTCGGCAAGGCCGGCGTGGACGTGACGGGCGAGGGCTTCCGCCATGCCAACATGGTCCGCAAGGGCGAGAAGGGCGTGTGGGTGGACGTGCTCGACCCCGGCAAGTACGCCATCAACACCTACACCCACAAGGTGCGCGTGGTGCCCACGGCCAACGTCGTGCTGAACTGGGCCACGGGCAAGACCGAAGCCCACAAGCTGGACGCCAACCTGTCCACCATCACCGTGCGCTCGGCCGACGGCTTCACCTTCAACCTGGACGTCAGCCAGATCATTCACATCCCGCGCAACGACGCGCCCAAGGTCATCGCCCGCTTCGGCAGCATGGAGGCCCTGGTCACGCAGGTGCTGGAGCCCACCATCGGCAACTACTTCCGCAATGCCGCGCAGAACTCGGACGTCATCGACTTCCTGAAGAAGCGCAGCGAGCGCCAGGCCGAGGCCAAAGCCGCGATTGCGCTGGCCCTGAAGGCCTATGACGTGGGTGCCGTCGAGACGTTGATCGGCGACATCGTGCCGCCGGCCGAGTTGATGAAGACCCTGACCGACCGCAAGCTGGCCGAGCAGGAGAAGGTCACCTTCACGACGCAGATGGAAGCCCAGGGCGTGCGCCAGCAGCTCGAGCAGGCCACGGCCCTGGCCCGCACCCAGGCCCAGGTGGTGGACGCCGAGCGCAAGGTGGCGATGGCCGAGTTCAACGCGCAGGCCGCGGTGAAGACGGCCGACGGCGCGGCGCGCTCCAAGAAGATCACGGCCGAGGCCGATGCCGAAGTCACCCGCGTGACCGGTCAGGCCGAAGCCGGCCGGACTCTCGCCATCGGCGAGGCCGAAGCCGAGGTCATCCGCCAGAAGATCGGCTCCATGGAGTCGGGCAATTACGCCATCGTGCAGGTCGCCCAGGCCCTGGCCGGTGCCGGCGTGCAGCTGGTGCCCGAGGTGCTGGTGGGTGGCGGTTCACAGTCGGGCGGGCAGGGCGGCACCCTGGTCGACGTGCTGCTGGCCGGCCTGGTGAAGGACCGCCTGGCCAAGCCCGAGCCGGTGCTGACCGACGTCGTGGTGGCGCCCTAAACTGCGCGCCCCATGATTCCCCGCCCCATCGTCCAGTTCCTGCCCTGGATCGCCACCGGCTCGCTGATGGCCCTGGCCTGGGTGGGCTGGAAACTGCGCAAGGCCTGGGAGGGCCTGCGCGCCGCGCAACGGGCCGCCCAGCTGGAGCGCGCCCTGCGCGAGTTCGGCGACCTGATGCGCGATGCCGACCGCCCCGAGGCCCATGCCCACGAGCTGCTTCAGGCGCTGTCGAGCCTGGCCGGCCTGCCGGCCGCGGCGCTGCTGCGGCCGGCGCCCGACGCCCAGGACATCGTCCTCGGCGAGCCCGATGCCAATGCGCTGGCCGGCCTGCAGCTCTGTGCCGACAGCGGTCGGGCTCTCGGTCCCGGCACGGCCCACCACAGCGGCGAGCCCGACCTCTATCTGCCGCTGCGCGGCCGTGACGTGGCCCTCGGCGCGGTCACGCTGCGCGGCCTGGGCACCGAAGCCCTGGCCCCCGACCACCTCGCCCACGCCCAGGCCCTGTGCGACCAGATGGGCCTGGCCCTGCAGCGCCGTCGCGTGCAGGACGAGGCCCGCCTGGCCGGCGAGCTGGCCGAGACCCAGTCCACCCGCAATGCCATGCTGGCCGCCATCTCCCACGACTACCGCACGCCGCTGGCCACCATCATGGGATCGGCCTCGGCCCTGCAGACCCAGGGCGACCGGCTGACGGCGGCCCAGCGCAGTGAGCTGGCCGGCCGCATCGTCGACGAGACGGCCCGCCTGGTGCGCCTGACCGACAACACCCTGCAGCTGGCGCGCCTGGGTGCGCCCGGCGTGGCCCTGCGCTGCGACTGGGAGTCGGCCGAGGAGATCGTCGGCGCGGCCCTGCGGCGCGTGCGTCGCCGCCCCGACGGCGAGCGCGTCAAGGCGCGCATCGAGGAAGGCCTGCCGCTGCTGTGGTGTGATGCGGCCCTGATGTCTCAATTGCTGGACAACCTCATCGACAACGCCCTGAAGTACAGCCCGGCCACGGCGCCGGTCGAGCTGGTCGTGCGCCGCCTGGGTGGCGAGGCCATGTTCGCCGTGCGCGACCGCGGCCCGGGCATCGACCCGGCCTGGCGCGACCGCGTTTTCGACGCCTTCCAGCGCGGCGACCTGGCCGCCTTCGCCCAACGCCCGCCGGGCTCGGGCGTGGGCCTGGCCCTGTGCCGCGCGATTGCGCAGGCGCACGAGGGCAGCCTGAGCCTGCGCCCGCGTGGCCATGGCGGCTGCAGCTTTGAGCTGCGCTTGCCGCTGCGCGATGCCCCTGAGTTCCCCGAGGCGCCGACATGAAATTGCTGTTGGTCGAAGACGACCGCGAACTGCGCGTGACCTTGAAGGAGGCCCTGGCCGTCGAAGGCTATGAGGTGCTGACCGCGGCCAGTCTGGCCGATGCCATGGCCCAGCTCGCCCACGCCGGTCATCTGGATGCCGTGCTGCTCGACCTGGGCCTGCCCGATGGCGACGGCGAGGAGCTGCTGCAGGCCCTGCGCCGCGAGCGCTCGACGCCGCTGATCGTCATCTCGGCCCGCCAGGTCGAGGGCCAGAAGATCCGCCTGCTCGATGCCGGCGCCGACGACTACCTCGTCAAGCCCTTCGGCATCGGCGAGCTGCTGGCGCGGCTGCGCGTGGCCCTGCGCCACCGCGGCACCGTGGCTCAGCCGGCCGTCACGATGTACCGCCGCGCCGGCCTGGAGGTCGATCTTGCCGCCCACCGCGTCAAGCGCGACGGGGTCGACGTGCGCCTGACGCCGACCGAGTTCAAGCTGCTGGCCCGCCTGGTGCGCCAGGCCGGCCAGGTTGTCACCCACCGCCGCCTGTTGGCCGACGTCTGGGGCCCCGACGACACCGAGCAGACGCATTACCTGCGCCTGTACATGGGCCAGTTGCGCGCCAAGCTCGAGGCCGATCCGGCCGAGCCCCGCGTGCTGCTGACCGAGCCCGGCGTGGGCTATCGCATCGCCGAGCCGAAGTGATCTCCTGCATGCAAATCACCCACTGGATTCCCGTCGACGGCGCCGAGCTGGCCGTCGAATACCGCCCTCATGACGACGGCCGTGCGCCGCTCGTGTTCCTGCACGCCGGCGTCACCGATGGTCGGTTGTGGGACGGTGCCATGGCTGCTGCGGCGGGCCAGCGTTCGGCGCTGCGCATCGACCGCCGCGGCTTTGGCCAGACCCGGGTCACCGCCGCCCGCCCGCACGCCTGGGTGAGCGACCTGCGCGCCGTGCTGGACGTACTGGACCTGCCGCGCGTGGAACTGGTGGGCTGCTCGCTGGGCGGTCGCATCGCCATCGACTTCGCGCTGGCGTCGCCTGAACGCGTGGCCGGCTTGGTGCTGGTGGCGCCTGCCGTCACCGGCGCGCCCGACCCCACGCCGGAACTGGATGCCGCCAGCCGCGAACTCAACGATGCCACGCAGGCTGCCCGTGCAGCCGGCCGGCTAGATGAAGTCAACCGCCTGCAGGCGCGGCTGTGGCTGGACGGCCCCGGTCAAGTCGAAGGCCGCGTGAGTGGCGCGGCGCGTGAGCTGTTCCTGACGATGAACCGCATCGCCCTGCATGCCCCGGCCATCGGCGAGCTGCAGGCTGCGCCCGACGCGTGGTCGAGGCTGGAGCAACTGGCCGTGCCCACGCATCTGGTGTGCGGTGACCTGGACCTGCCTTACCTGGTGCAGCGCTGCCGCGAGATGGCCGCGCGCATCCCGGGTGCTCGCCATGTGGCGCTGCCCGGCGTGGCCCACCTGCCGTCGCTGGAGGCCCCGGCGGCCTTCAACCGTGTGCTGCAGGCCGCGGGCTTGCTGGCTGGCTGACGACTCAGCGCGGCGGCCTGGCGCCGGCCAGGTGCATGCCGCTGTCCAGCATCACCAGCTCGCCGGTCACCGTGCGCGCGCCGTCCACCAGCCAGACGATGGCCTCAGCCACGTCCTCGGGTGAGCAGGCGCGCTGCAGCGGCACGCTGGCTTCGTAGGCCTTCAGGCCGGTCTCGTAGCCCTGTTGCCCCACGCCGTCGACGAACCAGCGCGTGGTGATGAGACCCGGGCACACCGCATTCACGCGCACGGCCGGCGCCAGGGCGCGGGCGAGGTGCAGCGTCATCGCGTTGATGGCGCCCTTGGACGCGATATAGGGCATGGACGAGCCCACCCCCAGCGCGCCGGCCACCGACGACACGTTGACGATGCAACCCTGCGCGGCCTTCAGCGCGGCGACGCAGGCGCGCACCATCTGGAAGCTGCCCAGTGCATTGACGCCCAGGATGCGCTGGAAGGTCTCCGCGTCCAGCGCGTCCCATTCGGCCGCGGCGCCGAACACCGACACGCCCGCGTTGTTCACGAGCGCGTCGATGCGGCCCCAGCGGTCCACCGCCGCCTGCGCCAGCGCGCGGCAGTCGGCGTCCTGGGCCACGTCGCCCTGCTTGACGAGCACGTCCGCCCCGGCTGCGCGGCAGGCCGTGGCGCTGGCCTCGGCGTCGTCGGCGCTGCGCGAGTAGTTGATCAACAGGTCGTAGCCCTTGCCGGCCAGCATCAGCGCAGTGGCAGCGCCCACGCCGGTGCCACCGCCGGTGATCAGTGCGACCTTGCGTGACCCTGGCATGCGTCATCTCCTGCGGAAGTGCGATGGACCAGTCTAGGGGCCCGCCACCGCCATGGCAGCGGGGCCCGGCGAGACCTCCGAAAAGTGTCGAGCAACTTTACAAAGCAATTGGGAATACGTGCAGGGTCGCGCCGGCGTGTTGATCAAGCCATTGATTGAATTGAGTTTTTTGAAAATCCAAGATGTCAATCTAGTTTGGCGTGAAACGTGCTTGTAGACACAGTTGCATCCTGAGGCCGGTCGGCGAGCAGGAGCGGTTCGCCAATCACAGGGAGGCTTCATGATGATCAAGAGCGCTTTGAAGTACGTTGCGACCACGGTTTTGGGTCTGTGCCTGGGTGTTTCTGCGCACGCTGCGGTGGTGACGTTCACCGGTGGCACGATGACGAACAACAGCAGCGGCACGGGCATCACGAACAACTCCGTGGTGTACCAGGACGTCTCGAAGTACGAGGAAGCGGGCTTTCGCGTCCAGTTCTTCTTTTCCGGCGCCAACCCCTTCTCCAGCATCATTGGCGACTACTACGGCGTCGGCAACGACGTCATCCACGGCCACTGGGCGACCGGCGACTACGGCACGCTGACGCAGATCAAGATCACGAAGATCGACGGCAGCTCCTTCGACATGAACTACTTCGTGCTGACGTCGAACACCGAGACCGGTGGCGGCGCGGCATCGGGCAACGAGAAGGCCTACATCCATGCGTCCGGCGACGGCACGAGCGACGACTACTCGCAGCTGCTGCCGGCGGAGAACTGGGGCTTCCCTGCCACGCAGGTGTTCCTGGGCTCGCAATTCGACAGCGTCAAGGCCGTCTGGTTCGACGTGGCCAACGCGGTCGACTGCTTCGGCATGGACAACTTCTTCATCGACCAGGCGGCACCCGGCACGGTGCCTGAGCCGGGCAGCCTCGCGCTGGCTGCCTTCGCGCTGTTCGGCATGACCGCGGCGGCTCGCCGTCGCAACCGCTGATCGCCGGGAACACACCCAAAAGCAAACCCCGCCTCGGCGGGGTTTTTCGTTTCTGGCGCAATGAGGCCAGGTGATGCTCAAGCCTTCTTCTTGGTCAACTGATCCTTCAAAGGCAGCTCACGTATCCGCTTGCCCGTCGCCGAGAAGATCGCGTTCATCAGCGCCGGGGCGATGGGCCCCAGCGCCGGCTCGCCGACGCCGCCCAGCGGCTGGTCGTAGCCGCTGGACGGCATGATGTGCACGGCGATCTTCTTGGGCGCGATGTTGAGCCGAGCGATCTCGTAGTCGTGGTAGTTGCTCTGCTCCACACGGCCATTCTTGAAGGTGATCTCGCTGTACAGCGCATGGCCCAGGCCCATGATGCAGGCGCCCTCCACCTGGGAGCGGATGCGATCGGGGTTGATGGCCGGGCCGCAGTCCACCGCCACGTCGATGCGCGGGATGCTCAGCTCGCCCTTGGCCGACACCTTCACCTCCACCACGATGGCCATGTAGGTGACGAAGCTGTAGTTGGCCGCCAGGCCCAGGCCTTGGCCCTTGGGCAGCTTGCGGCCCCAGCCGGCCTCCTTGGTCACGCGCTCCACGCAGCCGCGCAGGCGGCCGATGTCGACGGGGTAGAGCGCCGGTGACTCACCGTGGTTCCAGTCGTCGCCCATCTGCGGCGGCGGTATCTGGCGCGGCGGGCCCAGCAGCTCCAGCAGCAGCTCGCGGTGGTCGCGTTTGGCGGCATGGGCCAGTTCTGCCACGAAGCTCTGCGCCGCGAACTGGTGCTGGATGTTGTTGACGCTGCGCAGCCAGCCGATGCGTGTGTGCGCCTCGGCGGCCGGGTTCTCGATGCGCAGATCCGGGATGTCGTAGGGCAGGTTGATCAGCCCCAGGCCCAGCTCGAAGGGGGCGAGCTGCTTGGGGTCGGGCGCGAAGATGGACAGGATGGTGGGCTCGGCCGCCCGCTGCAGCCAGGCCGTGACCTTGCCCTTGGCGTCCAGGCCGGCTTCCAGGTGCTGGGCGGTGACGGTGTGGAAGTAGTCGTGATGCAGGTCGTCCTCGCGCGTCCAGGTCAGCTTGACCGGCGCACCCATCTCCTTGGCGGCGAGGGCCGCCTCCACGGCGAAGTCGGGCTTGCTCTTGCGGCCGAAGCCACCACCCAGCAGCGTCACGTTGACTGTGACCTTGTCCATGCCCAGCCCCAGCCGCTTGGCAACGCGCTCGCGCGCGGCCTGCGGGGACTGGGTGGACGTCCAGACCTCGCAGCGCCCGTCCACGATGCGGGCGGTGGCGGCCGGCGGCTCCATGGTGGCATGGGCCAGGTGGGGCACGTAATAGTTCGCCGTCACGCGCTTGGCGGCCTTGGCCAGCGCACCTTCGGCATCGCCCTGGTTGCGCACCACCTTGCCGCCGGGCTTGGCGACCGCGGCCTCCAGTTCCTTGCGGAAAGCCACCGAGTCGTAGCTGCCGTGCGGTCCGTCATCCCAGGTGATCTTCAGCGCCTCGCGGCCTTTGATGGCGGCCCAGGTGTCCTTGGCGACCACCACCACGCCGCCCAGCGGCTGGAATTCCGAGGGCGCCGGCGTGGGGTCGATCTGGAACACCTTGACGACGCCCGGCACCTTCATCGCTTCCGCGGCGTCCACAGCCTTGACCTTGCCGCCCAGCACCGCGGGCCGCGCCACGACGGCGTAGAGCATCCCCGGCAGGCGCGTGTCGATGCCGTACTGCGACTTGCCGGTGACGATGACCTCGGCGTCCACCAGCAGGCTGTCCTGCTTGCCGATGTATTTGAAATCCTTGGGGTCCTTGAGCCTGAGCTTGTCGCGGGTGGGCACGTCCAGTCTGGCGGCGGCCTCGGCCAGTGCGCCATAGCCCATGCTCTTGCCGCTGGGCTTGTGCGTGACCGCGTGGTTGGCCGCCTGCACCTCGGCCACCGGCACACCCCAGGCCTGGGCCGCGGCCAGCTCCAGCATGGCGCGCGCGGCCGCGCCGCAGCGGCGCATGGGCATGAACCAGTGCCGCATGCTGCGCGAGCCGTCGGTGTCCTGGTTGCCGAACTTCTCTTCATCGCCGGGGGCCTGCACGACCTTGACGCGCTTGAAGTCGGCCTCCAGTTCGTCGGCCAGCACCTTGGGCAGGCTGGTGCGCACGCCCTGGCCCATCTCCGAACGGTTGACGACGATGCTGACCGTGCCGTCGGTCGCAATCGTCACGAAGGTGAGCGGGCTGTCCTGGATGCCATGGGGCATGCCGTCGCCGCCGTATTTCTTGGGCTCGTCGGCGCCCAGCGCAAAGCCGGGCAGGCCGATGCTGAGCACCAGGCCCGTGAAGCCCAGCAGGCTGCGCCGCGTGAGATGACCATGGGGGACAAAGGCGTTCATGCGGCACCGCCTTCCAGGCCGGCGGCCGTCTTGATGGCGCTGCGGATGCGCGTGTAGGTGCCACAGCGGCACAGGTTGCCGCTCATGGCGGCGTCAATGTCGGCGTCGGTGGGCTTGGGCTTGTGTTCCAGCAGGGCCGTCGCGCTCATGATCTGACCCGCCTGGCAGTAGCCGCACTGCGGCACGCCGAGCTTGACCCAGGCGTGCTGCACGGCCTGGCCGGTCTTGGAGGCGCCCACGCCCTCGATGGTGATGATCTTCTTGCCCGTGGCGGCCGAGAGCGGCGTCTGGCAGGCGCGCACCGGCTGGCCGTCCAGATGCACGGTGCAGGCGCCGCACAGCGCCAGGCCGCAGCCGAACTTGGTGCCGGTCATGCCGAGGTGGTCTCGCAGCACCCACAGCAGCGGCGTGTCCTCGCCCGCCTCCACCGTCATCGACTGTCCGTTGATCTGCAATGTCGTCATCGAAGTCTCCATGCGTTGTCGAACATGCGCGGGAGGCGGTTGCAGCCTCGGGGCGGGCTGATTATTCGGGGAAGCGGGCCGGTGTGCACGCGACGCGGAAAAACCCTGCCGGGCCAGGGCCGGGCAGGGTTCGATGTCGTGTTGAAGCTCAGAAGCGATAGCGGACGCCGGCGCTGAACAGGTTGGCGCGCACCTTCTCCGACACCTGGCCGAAGTGGTCGAAATCGGCCGTCAGCGCCAGCGCGTTCGTCAGCTGGTATTCGGCACCGATGCCCCACATGAAGGAGCGCTTGGAGCCCGTCATGTCGCTGGACGCCGGCAGCAGGTTGGCGCCGCTGGCCTTGCCGAAGGAAACGCCGGCCTTGCCGGTCAGCGCGAAGGCGTCGGACAGGGGCAGGCGGCTGGTGGCCGCCACATAGAGGCTGCGGGCCTTCACGGTCTGCGAGACGGCGTTGTTGCCGACGGTCAGCGTCTCCACGGCGTTGCCCAGGCGCACATAGCCGCCTTCGACGCCCACCAGGTTGCTGAAGCGGTAGCCACCGTAGACCTTGCTGGCCTGGGCGGATTCATCGCTGCCGGTCTTGGGCAGGCCGAGGTTCTTGGCCGAGAAGGAAGTGCGGCCGAGGGCGGCGCCGATGTAGGGGCCGGATTCCTGCGTGTTGTCGATGTTGCCGGCCCAGGCCGACGAGACGGCGAGCATGCACAGCAGGGGAGTGGCGGTGAAGGGGATGCGGTTCATGGAGGATTTCCTTGGAGTTGTCGAAGCGGGTGGAGGTGTGGGCCGGGCATCGGTGCTTCGCATCCGGTGCCGGCGGCCGAGCTGTGTTTCGGCGCTGATGCAGTGTCGAAATCGCAGATGAACCGAAGCCAAAGCCTTTCTGAAGGCTTGATGAACGGGCACCATCCGCTCTTGCGTTCAGGCTTTCTTCATGTAGCGCCGCTCCAATTCCTGGCATGAACATCCTGTTGGTGGAAGACGATCTCGAACTGGGCAACGGCGTGCGCATCGCGTTGGAAGACCAGGGCCTGGCGCTGCTGTGGGTGCGACGCCTGGGCGACGCGCTGCAGGCCCTGGACAGCCGGCCCTTCGACCTGGTGCTGCTGGACCTGGGCCTGCCCGACGGCGATGGCCTGACGCTGCTGGCGCGGCTGCGCCGCGAGGGCGAGACGACGCCCGTCCTCATCCTGACGGCGCGCGATGCGCTGGCCGACCGGCTGGCGGGCCTGGACCGTGGTGCGGACGACTACCTCGTCAAGCCTTTCGCACTGGCCGAGCTGGTGTCGCGCGTGCGAGCCCTGGCCCGCCGCAGCTACGGCATGGCCGGTGAGACGCTGGAGGTGCGCAAGCTGGTGCTGCACACGGCGACGATGCGCGTCACCGTCGACGGCAAGCTCGCCGAGCTGTCGCGCAGCGAGTTCGACCTGCTGAGCCTGTTGATGAAGCGCGCCGACCGCGTGCTGACGCGCCGCATGCTGGAGGAGCAGGTGCTGCCCGGTGGCGCCAGCAACGAGAGCAATGTGCTGGACGTGCACATCTCCAACCTGCGTCGCAAGATCGGGCCGGGCTATATCCGCACGGTGCGGGGTGTCGGCTACGTCATCGACCGCGTCGACGCCACCGGGGACGTGAGCTGATGCGCGCCCGACTGCGCAAGCTGCTGCCGTCCTCGCTGACCGGGCGCCTGGTGCTGGCCCAGATGGTGGTCGTGCTGCTGCTGTGGGGGGCAGCCTGCGGCTATCTCGTCCATGACACGGCGCGCTATGACGAGATCCTCGAGCCCAAGCTGGCCAGCCCGCGCGCCGACATGATCCTCGCCGTCGTCGACGCGCTGGCCGACCAGCCCGACAAGCAGGCGGCCCTGCTCAAGCGCATCGACGTCTTCCAGCGCCGCGAGAACAACGAGGAGGACGATCCGGCCCTGCGCCAGACCATGGTCGTCTGGCAGGGCGAGCGCCTGCTCTATGCCTCACCGGGAGAGCCTGGCGCGCTGCGCACCCACAAGCTCCGCCAGCTGGAGAAGCTGGAAGTCGACGGCACGCCCTGGCGCACCTACAGCCAGGCCTCGGAGGTGTCCGACGCACGCGTCACGCTGATCCGTTCCGGCCATGCCGTGAACATCCTGTTCGCGCTGGGCGCACGCGGCATCCTCATCCTGCCGCTGCTGATCAGCCTGCCTTTCCTGGTGCTGCCGGCCTGGTTGTCGGTGCGGGTGGCCTTGCGGCCCTGGCGGCGCTTCTCCGAGGAGGTGGCGGCGCGCGGGCCTGACGATCTGACGCCCTTGAAATTCGGCAGCCAATACAGCGAGCTGCGACCCTTGTCCAAGGCGGTCAACCAGCTGCTGGCTCGCGTCGCCACCAGCATGGAGCGCGAACGCAGCTTCATCGCCGACGCCGCCCACGAGATGCGCACGCCGCTGGCGGCCATGCGCATCAATGTCGAGGCCCTGCGCGGCCACCGCAACGACCCGCGCGACCAGGAGCTGCTGGATGGCTTGGTGCGCAGCAACGAGCGCACCAGCCGTCTGGTGGCCCAACTGCTGGGCCTGATGCGCAGCGACGCCGCCCGGCCGCAGGGCGCCCGTGCGCGTCTGAGCCTGGCCGAACTGGTGCAGGACCGGCTGGCGGCCCTCAGCGGCCTGGCGCGTCAGGGCCGCATCGAGCTGGAGCTGCGCGCCCACACCGAGGGCCTGGTCGATGGCGAGCGCGAGGGGCTGACCTCCCTGGTCGACAACCTGGTCGAGAACGCCATCAAGTATTCGCCCGCCGGTTCCCGCGTGGAGCTGGGCCTGATCGAGCAGGGTGCGGAGGTGCTGATGTGGGTTGAGGACGCCGGGCCCGGCATTCCCGAGGACTTGCACGAGCGGGTTTTCGACCGCTTCTTCCGCGTGCCGGATCAGCAGCAGGCCGGCAGCGGCCTGGGCCTGGCCATCGTCAAGGCGGTGGCCGACCGGCATGGCGTGGCGCTGCGCCTGGCGCGCGGCGCCGATGGCCAGGGGCTGCGCGTCGAGCTGCGCTTCCCTGGCGCCGCCTGATCAGGCTGGCAGCATCTCCGCAAACTTCAGCGCCCAGCCGTGGGCATCACCCGGCCAGCGGGCGCTGAGGTAGTTGCCGTCGCGCAGCGAGAAGCCGCGGCCCAGGTGGTCGGGGTCGTCGCGCAGCAAGGCCGGCGGGCCGACGTCGAAGTCCTGCGGCCGGGCCAGCAGCGACTCCACCTCGGTCTGCAGCGGCGTGGGGTAGGTGCGGTAGTAGCTGCCCAGCCAAGCCGCCGTCATCAGCCAGGCCGTCATCTCCTGCTGTTTGGTGAGGCCGGTGGTGCGCCGGCCATGCAGCACGGACTTGCCATCCGCGCGTTTCGAGCGGGCCGCCAGCAGCACACCGTGGCAGATGGCGGCGACCGGCTTGTCGGCAGCGAAATGAGCCGCGATGAGGGCCTGCAGGCGGGCTGATTCGAGATAGGCCTTCATGCCCGGGGCGTGGCCGCCGGGCAGCAGCAGGGCGTCGACGGTGCTGGCATCGATGGCGTCGTAACGCAGCGGTTGTCGGAAGGCCTCGCTCTGCACCATGGCCGCGTGCGCCTCGCGGGCGTTGGCGTCGGCGCGCAGCACGCCCTTCCAGACGCCCAGGCCGTTGCCGTCCAACATGCGCGGGTCGGCCTGGGCCGGCCGGCCGTCGGGCGTTGCGAAGCAAAAACTGTGGCCGCGCGCCGTCAGCAGCTTCCAGGGGATGGCGGCTTCGGAGGGGTCGTAGTCCTGGGCGGGCAGGGGAATGAGGATGCGGGCCATGTCGGGCATCTTAGGAGTGCAAGACAGAAAGGCGTCGATGCTGCTAGGCTGCCCCGCGCCCGCCAGCGGTGGCGGAGTGGAGGAGCGGCATGGCGGAGTTGACGGTCAACGGCAAGCGGGTGCAGTTCGAGGCGGAAGCCGAGACACCCCTGCTCTGGGTGCTGCGCGAGCAGCTCAGCCTCACGGGCACCAAATACGGCTGCGGCGTGGCCCAGTGCGGCGCCTGCACGGTGCACATCGACGGCGCGCCGGTGCGCAGCTGCGTGATGCCGGCCTCGGCGCTGACGACGGCGCAGAAGATCACCACCATCGAGGGACTGGCTCCGAATGCCTCGCACCCGCTGCAGAAGGCCTGGGACGCGCTGGACGTGCCGCAGTGCGGCTTCTGCCAGAGCGGCATGCTGATGGCTGCGGCGGCGCTGCTGAAGGCCAAGCCCAAGCCCACCGATGCCGACATCGACGCGGCCATGACCAATATCTGCCGCTGTGGCACCTACAACCGGGTGCGGGCCGCCATCCACCTGGCCGCCGGTCAGGTGCAGCGCAAGCAGATCCCCATCGTCATCGAGGGAGGCCAGGCATGAGCGCCGTGCTCTCGCGCAGGTCTTTCCTGCACACGACATCGGCGGCTGCCGGCGGCCTGATGGTGGGCTTCCATGTGCCGGGGCTTGCCCAACAGGGCGAAGCCACGCCCGAGCTGAACGCCTGGGTGCAGATCCTGCCGGACGAAAGCGTCGTCATCCGTATCGCGCGCTCCGAGATGGGGCAGGGCACGCTGACCGGCCTGGCTCAGCTCGTCGCCGAGGAGCTGGAATGCGGCTGGAGCAAGGTCAAGACCGAGTACCCGACGCCAGGCCAGAACCTGGCGCGCAACCGCGCCTGGGGCAGCATGAGCACGGGCGGCAGCCGTGGCGTGCGCGAGTCTCACGAGTACGTGCGCAAGGGCGGGGCGCTGGCCCGGGCGCTGCTGATCCAGGCCGCCGCCAACCAGTGGAATGTGGCCGTCGTCGAATGCGCCACCAGCGCGGGCTGGGTGACGCACGCCGGCAAGAAGCTCAGCTATGGCTCGCTCGCCGCCGAAGCCGCCAAGCTGGCCGCACCGGCCGACATCCAGCTCAAAGACGCCAAGGACTGGAAGCTCGCGGGCCGCCCGATGAAGCGCCTGGACACCCGAGGCAAGCTGGACGGCTCCCAGGTCTATGGCATGGACCTGAAGCTGCCGGGCATGCTGAACGCGGCCATCAAGGACTGCCCGGTCTTCGGCGGCAAGCTCAAGGGTTTCGACGCAGCCGCCATCGAGGGCCGGCCGGGGGTGAAGAAGATCGTCAAGGTTGGTGACTCCGCCGTGGCCGTGGTGGCCGACACCTGGTGGCGAGCCAAGACCGCCCTGGAGGCCCTGCCCATCGTCTGGGACGAGGGCGCCAACATCTCGCAGAACAGCGCCGACACGGCGGCCATCTTGAAGGCCGGCCTGGACGCTTCCGAAGCGGCCGTCGGCAGCAGCCAGGGCGATGCCAAGGCGGCGCTGACGGGTGCCGCGAAGAAGGTGGAGGCCATCTACAGCGTGCCGCACCAGAACCACGCCACCATGGAGGTGATGAACGCGACGGCCAAGTGGACACCCGAGCGCTGCGAGGTCTGGACGCCGACGCAGAACGGCGAAGCCGCATTGGCGGCCGCGTCAGAAGCCTCGGGCCTGCCGCCGTCGGCCTGCGAGGTCTACAAGCTGCACCTGGGTGGCGGCTTCGGCCGGCGCGGCGCCGTGCACGACTGGGTGCGCCAGGCCGTGGCCATCGCCAAGGAACTGCCTGGCACGCCGGTCAAGCTGATCTGGAGCCGCGAGGAGGACATGACGCATGGCCGCTACCACCCCGTCACCCAGTGCAAGCTGACTGCCGGGTTGGACGCGGCAGGCAAGCTGACGGCCCTGCACATGCGCATCTCGGGCCAGAGCATCATCGCGGGCATCTTTCCGCAGAACATCAAGGACGGTAAGGACCCCGTCGTCTTCCAGGGGCTGAACCTGGGCGGCGCGGAAGGGGCCATCGGCTATGCCGTACCGCATCTGCTCATCGACCATGCGATGCGCAATCCGACGGTGCCGCCGGGCTTCTGGCGCGGCGTCAACCTGAACCAGAACGCGGTCTACCTGGAGTGCTTCATCGACGAGGTGGCCCATGCTGCCAAGCGTGATCCGCTGGAGCTGCGCCGCGAGCTGCTCGCCAATTCGCCCAAGCATCTGGCAGTGCTGAATGCGGTCGCAGCCAAGGCCGGCTGGGGCAAGCCGCGACCCAAGGGACGCTATCTGGGCCTGGCCCAGATCATGGGCTTTGGCAGCTATGTGGCGGCCTGCGCCGAGGTGTCGGTGAGCAAGAAGGGCGACCTCAAGATCCACCGCATCGTCGCGGCCACCGACCCTGGCCACGCGGTCAACCCGCAGCAGATCGCGGCCCAGGTCGAGGGCAGCTTCGTCTATGGCCTGTCGGCGGCGCTGTTCGGCGAGATCACGGTGAAGGACGGTCGCGTCGAGCAACAGAACTTCGACACCTACCCGGTGCTGAAGATGGAGCACATGCCGGCCGTCGAGACGATCTGCATGCCGTCGGGCGGCTTCTGGGGCGGCGTGGGCGAGCCCACCATCGCTGTGGCCGCGCCGGCGGTGCTGAACGCCGTCTTCGCAGCGACCGGCAAGCGCATCCGCGATCTGCCGCTGGCCAAGCACAAGCTGGTCTGATGCGTGCGCTGCTGGCCCTGCTGATGGTGGCGGCCAGCGCGCAAGCCGGCGACGTCGAACGTGGTCGCGCCCTGGTGGCCGACCGCACGCAGAGCCTTTGCCTGCTCTGCCATGCGCTGAACAGCGCGGGTGATGCCAACCAGGGCAATCTGGCGCCGCCGCTGGATGCGGTCGCAACACGCTTGAACGCCAAAGGCCTGCGCGAGCGCATTGCTGACATGCGCCGCTTCAACCCGAAGACCGTCATGCCGCCTTTCCGCTCGACAGAGGGGCTGCGCGATGTGGCGCCTGCCTGGCAGGGCAGGGCGGCGCTGACCGAGCAGCAACTGGACGACATCGTGGCCTATCTGGGCACCTTGGCCAACCCATGAAGCGACGCGAGTTCGTCATGGGAGCCGCGGCGTGGGCGCTGCTGCCCGAGGCTCAGGCCAGCGACGAAGCCATGCGCACAGCCATTCGTGCCTGGGCCGGTCGCAATCCCGAAGTAGGCTTGCTGAAGATCGAGATTGCCGAACTGGTGGAGAACGGCAACGCGGTGCCGGTGCGTGTCGTGGCGAGTGAGCCGGTGGCGGCCCTGGCCCTGTTCACACCCCAGAACCCCGAGCCCGAAGTCCTGCATGCCAGCTTCGGTGCCGCCGTGGCCCGGCCCGAATTCAGCACGCGCATGCGCCTGGCGCGCAGCCAGCGCATCTTTGCGGTGGCCAAGGCGGCCGACGGGCGCTGCTGGCAGGCGGGTGTGGACGTCATCGTGACGTTGGCCGCCTGCGTGGAACCCTGATGGCGACCCGCGCCGTCATCACGCTGCCGGCCGCCATCAAGGCGGGCGAGGCCTTCGAGGTGCGTGCCACCGTGGCCCACGCGATGGAAACGGGCTACCGCACCGGCGACGACGGCTCGCGGCTGCTGCGCGACCTGGTGCGCCGCTTCGAGTGCCGGCTGGACGGTGAGTTTGTCTTTGCCGCCGACCTGTTTGCGGCGATTTCGGCCAACCCCTATCTCGCCTTCTGGATGCGGGCCGACAAACCGGGCGAGCTGAGCTTTGTCTGGCGCGGCGACAACGGTTTCGAGCATCGCGAGACCCGCGCGCTCCAGTTCGCATGAGGGCGCTCCTGCTTCTCGTCGTCGCTCTGGCGGCGCATGCGGACGAGCGCCGTTCGGGCCGCGAGACCATGAGCCCGGCCCTGCGCACGCTGCAGGCCGATGACACCCAGCATCCCGCCCAGCTCGCGTTGGCCTTGGGTCGTGAGCTGTGGGGGCAGGGGGACAAGTCCTGCGCCAGCTGTCACGGTGAGCCCGAGAAGCTGCGCGGCGCGGCCGCGCGCTACCCCGCCTTCGACCAGGGCCTGCTCGACCTGCCGGGCCGCATCCAGCGCTGTCGCGTCCGCCATCAGCAGCAGGCCGCCTGGGCACCCGAGGCGGAGCCCCTGCTGGCGTTGACGGCCCTCGTTACACAGCAGTCGCGCGGCCTGCCGTTGCAGCCGCCGCGCGGCCCTGAACTGGACCAAGCCGCCAGCCGCGGCCAGCGTCTTTACACGACGCGCATGGGCGCGCTCAACCTCTCCTGCGCCCAATGCCATGACGAGCGCGCCGGTCTGCGCCTGGGTGGCAGCCTGATTCCCCAGGCCCATGTCGACGACTATCCCGTCTATCGCCTGGAATGGCAGTCGCTGGGCAGCCTGCAGCGCCGCCTGCGCGGCTGCCTGAACGGCGTGCGTGCGACGGTCTGGGATTGGGACGGCGCCGAGTTGCTGGCCCTGGAGGTGTATCTGGCGCGCCGCTCGGCCGGCATGGCCATGCAGCCTCCCGGCGTGCGCCCCTAACAAACAGGGTGACTGTTACGCGACCTCCTTCCTAGGATCGGGCCATGGCAGTCACGACAACAAGGCGCGAACCGACACTGGAGCGTCTGCGGCTGCCGGTGGGCGAAGCCCTGGTCTTCATCGACCTGGCCACTGGCGATCTCGTCACGACGGGATTGCGTTGCTGCCTGGTGCAGCGGGGGGGCGGCCGGCTGCTTGGCCGTTCGGTCGTCACGCCTTCGGGCCTGCATGTGTGGCCGGACCTGCCTGAGCGCTGGCGCCGGCCCGAGGAGGCCGTCTGCGCCGACGTGCTGGTGCGCGATGAACTGCAGCGTTTCCAGCCCGTGAGCCTGCCCTGGCCGCTGCCGGCCCGGCCGGTGGGCCAGATCCTGAGTGACCGTGTGCTGGACGGCTTGCGACTGATGCGGGTGGGCCTGCTCAGCGCACCGACGCGAAGGCCGCCGCCGGGCGTGTTCAGTGTCTACGGCCTGCTCACCTGGCAGGGCGACGGCGAACCGGCGGCTTGGGCACGGGTCTGCCTGATCGACGGCGAAGGCCGTGTGCACGAGGGCGCTAGCGACGCGGAGGGGCGGCTGGCCCTGCATCTGGCGCCACCTCGCCAGGGCAGCGTCGGGGCTGCGGCGCTGCGAGTCTTTGCCGATCGGGCCCTCGACGCGGCGTCCATGGGGCTGGGTGCGCCGGACATGCTGGCCTTCGCCGATCAGCGGGCCGTGGTCGCGCTGGCCAACGTCGAAGAAAAGACCGCCTTTGTGCCGGGGGCCATGGCGGCGCATGAACCCCTCATCCTCGCCAGCCAGGGTCTGCCGCCGGCGCATCGCGAGTTGCGGCTGGCGCCGGTCTGACGCTCCTCAACGCTGTTCCAGCTGCCGCCTGCCGAACAGCACCTCGCGGGCCTTGTCGTCGGTCAGCGGTTTGCGTGCGCCGGCCAGCACCTCGACGCCGCGCTGCACGGCCGGGCGCTTGGCAATCTCGTCGAACCAGCCCTTCAGATGCGGGTAGTCGCTCATCTCCACGCCCTGGTTCTTCCAGGAACGCAGCCAGGGGAAGACGGCGATGTCGGCGATGCTGTATTCCCTCCCCCCCAGATAGGTGGCGTGGGCCAGGCGCTTGTTGATGACGCTGTAGAGCCGCTGGGCCTCGCGGGTGTAGCGGTCGATGGCGTAGGGCAGCTTCTCGGGCGCGTAGATGCGGAAGTGATGCGCCTGGCCCAGCATGGGGCCGACACCCCCCATCTGGAACATCAGCCACTGCAGCACTTCGTATTTGCCATGGACGTCGGCGGGCAGCAGCTGGCCCGTCTTGCCGGCCAGATAGAGCAGGATGGCGCCGCTCTCGAACAGCGAGATCGGTTGGCCGCCGGGGCCGTCGGAATCGGTGAGGGCGGGGATCTTGTTGTTGGGGCTGATGGCGAGGAAGTCCGGGGCGAACTGCTCGCCGGCGCCGATGTCCACGGGATGGACCCGGTACGCGAGTCGGCACTCCTCCAGCATGATGTGCACCTTGTGGCCGTTGGGCGTGGGCCATGAATACACTTCAATCATTCGTCGCCTCCATGCGGTGTGCCTAGCAAGCAGCCCCATTCTCAGACTTCCTCACGACTCATGGTGGTAAAGCAAGTCAAGCACTGGCTCGTGACGCGGGCCAACGCAGCGCGTTGGCGTCCGATCATGGACTGGGCCGAGGCACGCGGCGCCGAATTCAGCCAGACGCGTGACGGCCTGGGCTTTTTGATCGAGGCTCCCAAGGCTGTGCCCGGGCCGATGCGCGTCGAATGGGGCGTGTCGCAGCGCAGCTATCTGCCCGGTTCGGAGCTGCGCATGCGCTGCGAGATGGGCCTGCACCACGACCTGCAGATGATGGTGGTGTGCCGCTCGCTGATGGAGAACCTGGAGCGCGCCGTCTTCGAGGCCTATACCGACACGCTCAAGACCCGTGCCGACACCGACACGCCGGAGGAGATGCGCTGGCTGGTGATGTTCCCGAAGTTCAACAATGCCAGCTCGCAGATCCTGCGCCAGCGCTATGGCATCGTCGGCGTCACCAAGGATCTGAGCTCGTCCTGGGTCGAAGGCGAGCTCGGCGAGGCCCTGGTGCAGGCCAGCCAGGACGTGCTGCCCGAAGGCCATCCCTTCGTGCTGATGAGCATGCGCGGCAACCTCTATCTGCGCACCGAGATGAGCGAGGCCGACCTGCCCAAGGTGCAGGCCCTGGTCAAGCTGCTCGAGACCGCCGCGCGCGAGGCGCAGCGGGTCAGCGGCCGCCTCGCCGAAGGCGGCGCCTGGCCGACGACGACGTCGATTGCCTGGACGCCGTCCACCCGTCCCGGCGACATCACCTGACGCTGCGCGATTTGCGGGCCGAGCGCCGGGCCGCTCCCTAGCCGGCCCGCGTTTGGCGATGTGCTTGCCGGTCAATCCGGCAAGCATCGCCGTCCCCTCGGGGGCTGAGACCGGACACATGGCGCCCAGTGGGCGGCATGTGCCTACCGAAGAGCTGCGGCACTGCCGCAGCGCGGTCTGCAAGACCGGTCAGGCCACGCGCGTTCAGCGCCGCGGACTGGACGAGGGGCTCAAGCCTTCTGCGCGAAGCTCCAGGCCAGCTCGGCCAGGGGTTTGGCGCTCTTGGCGGTTTCCCTGGCCTGGGCGCTCGAGGCCGTGCCATCCACGACGCGCTTGGCAATGCCCTGCACGATGGCCGCGATGCGGAACATGTTGTAGGCCATGTAGAAGTTCCAGTCGGCCATGACGGCAGTGGCATCGGCGCGGCCGGTGCGCTCGCAGTAGCGCTGCACATACTCGCGCTCGCTGGGGATGCCCAGGGCCACGAGGTCCTGGCCGCCCAGGCCGCGCGCCGCGCCCGAGGTGGGAATGTGCCAGCTCATGCAGTGGTAGCTGAAGTCGGCCAGCGGGTGGCCCAGCGTCGACAACTCCCAGTCCAGCACGGCGATGACGCGCGCCTCGGTGGGGTGGAAGACGACGTTGTCCATGCGGTAGTCGCCGTGCACGATGCCGACTTCGCCCTCGTCGCGCGCCGAGGCCGGGATGTGGGTCGGCAGCCATTCGAGCAGCGAGTCCATGGCCGGGTTCGGCTCGGTGACCGAGGCCAGGTATTGCTTGCTCCAGCGGCCGATCTGGCGCTCGAAGTAGTTGCCCGGCTTGCCATAGGCCTCCAGGCCGCGGGCCTTGAAGTCGACCTGGTGCAGGGCCGCGATGACGCGGTTCATCTCGTCGTAGTGGGCCGCGCGCTCGGCATTGCTCATGCCGGGCAGGGTCTGGTCCCACAGCACGCGGCCGGGCATGAAGGACATGACGTAGAAGGCCCGGCCGATGACGGCCTCGTCCTCGCACAGGGCATACATGGCCGGCACGGGCACGTCGGTGCCGGCCAGGGCGGCCATGACCTGGAACTCGCGCTCGATGGCATGGGCCGAGGGCAGCAGCTTGGCCACCGGGCCCGGTTTGCTGCGCATCACGTACTGCGCGCCCGGCGTCTTCAGCAGATAGGTCGGGTTGGACTGGCCACCCTTGAACTGCTCGATCTCCAGCGGGCCGGCAAAGCCGTCGACATGGGCAGACAGCCAGGCCTCGAGGGCGGCGTTGTCCAGGGGCTTGGCGAGGGGGCGGGTGCCGGTGAATGCTTCCATGAATGTCGTCGTTCCGTAGGGCGCGAACTTTCCATTCTGAGAGCCACAGGCCGGCGCGCGTGTCCCTACCGTGACGCGGCCGCCAGCAGCTTCTCGCGGCTGAGCACCACCAGACGCGTCGGTTCCACGCGCACGGCGCCTTCGCGCTCAAAGGCCTTCAGCTCCTGGTTGACACGCTGGCGCGAGGCGCCGAGCAGCTGGGCCAGGTCTTCCTGGGCCAGTTGCAGGCCGATGCGGATCTCGTCGCCTTCCTGCACACCGTAGGAGCGCGCCAGCAGCAGCACCTGCTTGGCCAAGCGGGCGGCCAGGGGGCGGGTGTTGAGGTCCTCGATCATGTCGAACATCAGGCGCAGGCGGCGGCAGTTCAGGCGCAGCAGGGCGTCGTAGAGCTCGGAATGGGTCTGCAGCAGGGCGCGGAAGTCGGCCTTGCGCACGCTCAAGAGCGTGGTCTCGCCGTGGGCGTAGGCGTCGTGGGTGCGGGGCAGGCCGTCGAAGAGGGCGATGTCGCCGAACCAGGTGCCGGGCTCGACATAGGTCAGCGAGATCTGCTTGCCGGCCAGCGACACCGAGCTGACGCGCACGGCGCCCTTGGCCACGGCCGTCCACTCCTCGGCGGGCTCGCCACGGTGGGACAGCATGGTCTCGTCGGGCAGGCGGCGCACGAAGGCGCGCTGCAGGATGTCGTTGCGCAGCGGCTCGGAGAGCCTGGAGAACCAGGCGCCCTGGTCGATCTGCTGGCGTTCGGCGGGGGTGAGGGTGAGTGCGTTCATGGCTTGGGAGACATTGTGCCGCCCGCGCATCCCCCGGGAATGGGGTGGTCGGCGGGTGACCCCATGCTAGAGTGGTCCGCGCTGTCTCCACCCCTCATTCAACCTCATCGATAGCCGCCCGCAGTCAATGCCCATCACGGCCCTGCGCCTGACCTTAGCTGGCGCCCTCACTCCCGCTTTGGCACTGCTGCTTGGCCTGGCGCCGGACGCCCAGGCCCTGGGTGTGGGCCGACCGCAAATCTATTCCACCCTGGGCAAGCCGCTGGATGCCAGCATCCCGGTGACGCTGGCCGACGGTGAACAGCTCACGGATGCCTGCGTGCGGGCCGAGGTCTCGGCCGGTGATGTGCGCGTTCCTGCCGGGCTGTTGCAGTTGCACGTCGAGGGTGAACCCGGCCAGCAGCGCATCCGCCTGCAAAGCCTGGCGCGCATCGACGAGCCCGCCGTGCGCATCACGCTGGCCCTGGGCTGCCCCGTGAGGCTGACACGCGAGGTCAACCTTTTCATCGACCCGCCAGGGGGCGTCGCCGCGTTGCCGGTTCCCGCCCCCGCGCCTGTCGCGCCAGCCGTCGCCGCGCCGGCGCCGCGCCCGGTGGCCGAGGCGTCGCCTGCCCCCGCGCCGCGGCCCGTGGCCCGGCAGCGCCCCCGTGCCAAGCCGCGCGCCAGCGGTCCGCGCCTGGTGCTGGAGAGGCCCGAAGTGCTGGTGGCCGAGGCGCCCCGGCCTGCCAAGCCCGCCGCCAGCGCGGTCGAGACGGAGATGTCGCCCGAGCTGGAGGCCCAGATCACCCAGCTCGAGCAGACCGTGGCCCAGTTGCGGGTAGAGCTGGAGGCGAAGCTGCAGGCCGAAGCCGCGGCGGCTTCGGCGGCGGCGGCGGACGCCATACCGCGCGCTTCCGCGCCGGTCGTGGCGCCACCGGCCGTGATCCAAACGGCCCATGCCTCGCCCTATCGCGATCCCATGACTTGGCTGTTCACGCTGGCCCTGAGCCTGCTGGCCGGCGCGGTGGCCTTCTATGGCAGCCGCTGGCGCGACGAGCGCGCCCGCCGCGAGCTGGCCTATTGGCGGGCCCTGCATGCGGCCGAAGGGGCGGGCCTGCCGCCGGTGGCGCCACCCGTGTCGCCCGGCATGGCGCCTCCCGTCGTTGGCCTGGCTGCCTCGCTGCCCGACGAAGGCCAGCACCAGGCGACCCGGCCCCAGCCCCGGCCCATGCCCTGGCCGCCGGCGCCCCTGGCGGCACCGCCCGTGATCGCGCCGCCCATGGACATGCAGGCGACCCAGCCGATGGCGCCCCCGCTGGCGGCGCCGTCGCTGTCCAACGAGGTGACGGTGGCGGACGAGTTGCTGGACCTGCAGCAACAGGTCGACTTCCTGCAGCTGCTGGGCCAGCACGAAGCAGCGGCCGACCTGTTGGCGACTCGGCTGTCGCGTGGCAATGCCGGCGCCATGCCCTATCTGATGCTGATGGAACTCTGCCAGCAGCGCGGCGAGCCCGAGGTGTTTGCCGAACTGGTCAAGCAGTTCGAGCAGCGCTTTCGCGTGGCGGCGCCGCAGTGGACGCAGAGCCTGGCGCGCGGCCGCAGCCTGGACGCCAACCCCAGCGTCATCGCTCACCTGCAGGTGGTCTGGTCCGATCCGGGCACGGCCATGCAGATGCTGCAGGACCTGCTGGCCCGCGGCAGCGGCCCGGGGGCACCGAGCTTCGAGCTGCCGGCCTACCGCGACCTGCTGACCCTGTACAGCGTGTCGCGCGACCTCTTCGAGGCGGGGCTGCGCGGCGAGGAGGTGGACCTGATGCTGCCGATCGACTCAAGCTTCGGCCGGGCCTGAAGAAGCACCGACTCAGATCCCGAAGTCGCTCGAGTCGCCGTTCATGGCCTTCTCGATGAGCTTGCGAGACAGGCGTTCGGACAGCAGCTCGGCAAAGGCGTACACATAGTTGCGCAGATAGGCCCCGCGCTTGAAGGCGATGCGCGTCACGTTGCTGCCCAGCAGGGTGCCCAGCGGCCGGGCGACGAGGTCGCTGCCCGGTTGCTCCTCGCGCATGGCCATCTCGGCAACGATGCCCACGCCCATGCCCAGACGCACATAGGTCTTGATGACGTCGGAATCGATGGCCTCGAGCACGATATTGGGCGTCAGATGACGCGAGGCAAAAGCCTTGTCGATGCGGGTGCGGCCGGTGAAGCTGGGGTGGTAGGACACCAGCGGCTCGGTGGCGAGTTGCTCGAGGTTGATGCGCTCGACCGTTGCCAGGGGGTGGTCACGCGGCACGACCATGACGTGCTGCCATTCATAGCAGGGCAGGGTGACCAGCTCGGGATACTGGGCCAGGGATTCGGTGGCCAGCCCCAAGTCGGCGGTCTCGTCCAGCAGCATCTTGGCGACCTGGTCGGGGCTGCCCTGGTGCAGGCTGATGCGCAGCTGGGGCAGGTTCTTGCGCAACTGGGCCACCGGTGCCGGCAGCACGTAGCGGGCCTGGGTGTGGGTGGTGGCGATGGAGAAGGTGCCGCTGTCCTGGCGCGAATACTCCTCGCCGATGCGCTTCAGGTTGCCGACCTCGCGCAGGATGATCTCGATGCAGGCCAGCACCTGCTGGCCTGGCTCGGTGATGCGGCGCAGCCGCTTGCCGTGGCGCGAGAAGATGTCGACGCCCAGCTCTTCCTCCAGCTCGAGGATGGCCTTGGACACGCCGGGCTGCGATGTGAACAGGGCCTTGGCCGTCTCGGTCAGGTTGAGATTGCGGCGGGCGGCTTCCTGGACGAAGCGGAATTGATGCAGATTCATTCGAGGACACCCAGGCAGGCCAGGCTGATGGCGTTGAGCACGGCTTCCTGTTCGCCCAACGGCGCATGCAGCCGCCACTCGACGGCATGGCGTTGGCGCAGTTGGTCGAGCAGGGGGGGGATGTCGCGCCGGACATGGCCGCCGGTGCCGAGGAAGAGGGGCAGCACATGCACGCGCGTGCAGCCGGCGCTCACCAGCTGTTCGGCGGCCTCTTCGATGCCGGGCGTCATGAATTCGAGAAACGCCATCACCAGTGGCGTGCCGGGTCGCGCCGCGCGCAGGCGCTCGGCAATGGTCTCGAAGGGCCGTGCCCAGGCCGGGTCGCGCGCGCCGTGGGCAAAGAGCAGCAAGCCCTCCATCACCGGTATCTGACCAGCCAGGTGAAGGCCGCCATGGACAGGCCCATGTAGAGCAGGCTGGGCGTGGCGGCGACGACCCAGGGCGTCCAGTTTTTCAGCAGGCCCAGGTGGCCGGCCACGTTGTTCAGCAGCACGAAGCTGATGCCCAGCATGATGCCGCCGAAGACCTTGAGGCTGATGCCGCCCGAGCGGCCGTGCAGATAGGCGAAGGGCAGGGCCAGGGCCACCATGACGAAGCAGGCGAAGGGATAGAGGGCCTTGCGCCAGAACTGGATGTTGTGGGCCTGGGCCGACTGCTCCTGGGCCGACAGATGGGCGGTGTAGCGGTAGAGCTCCAGCGTCGACATGGACATGGCCGGCAGCACCGCCGCCGCAATGACGCCGGCATGCAGTGAGCTCTGCCAGTCCAGCTTGTCCAGGCGCTGCTCACTGACGACGACCTCACCAACGGGGCTTGCACCGGCTTGGCTGCCCTGGTTCCACAGCGTGCGCTTGACCTTTAGCAGATGCCAGACGCCCTGGGCGTCGACATCGACGTTCTCGGCCTCGGTGCGCGACATCAGCCGGCCCTGGTCGTCGAACTCGAAGATGCGCACATCTTCCAGTTCGCCGCCGGTGCCGACGCGGCCGACCTTGACCGAGTAGCTGCGGTCCCGGCCGTCGATCTTCTGGTGGTCCTTGAGCCAGGCGCCGCGCTTGGCCGTGTTGGCGTCGTGGCTGAAGCGGGCGCGCAGGTCGTCGCCCTGGCGCTCGAACTGCGGCGCCACATAGTCGCCGACGGCAAAGGTCAGCACCGCGAATACCGCCGCCAGCCGGGCGAGCAGGCCGAGGGCGCGCGCCGGGCCGAGGCCGCCGGTGCGCAGGATGGTGAACTCGCTGTTCTGAGCCAGCCGGGCCAGCGCGATGATGGTGCCGATCAGCACGGCGATCGGGAACAGCGTGTAGAAGTTGCCCGGCAGCTCCATCGCGGCCAGCAGGGCCGCCTTGCCGGCGCCCGCGCCGATGCGCGACATGCGGTCCATCTCTTCGACGAAATCGTTGAAGAAGACCAGCGACATGAAGGCCATGACGACCAGCAGCACCGAGCCGACGATGTCCTTGTACAGGAGTCGACGCACCGTCCTCATGCGGCCATCTCCTTCACGCGCCGGCGCAGGCAGAAGCGGTTGGCGTTGTCGCGCAGCCAGATGATGGCCAGGGCCAGGAACAGGGCGCTGCCGTGCAGGGCGATGAGGGCGCGCGGTAATGAGGTGCGGCCGTTGCCGACCCAGGAGACGGACACGTTGATCAGGTTGAAGTAGACGACGAAGGTCAGCAGGGCGAAGAGCAGGTTCCAGTTGTTGGCGCGGCGCGGGTTGGACGCGGCCAGGCCGACGCCCAGCAGGGCCATGTTGATGCCGCCCAGGATCATCCCCAGGCGCCAGGCTAGCTCGCCCTGGTTCTTCGGCGTGGGCAGGCGCAGCAGGTCCAGCGTCGCCGTCGCCTTGGGCGGCAGCTGGTTGGCATTGGCCAGCACCTGGGTGTCGGTCATGACCTTGTACTGCTGGAAGCGGGCCAGGCTCTTCTCGCCCGTCTTCAGCTGTGTCTCGTTGCGCTGTCCATGGTCGAGCACCAGGAAACGGTCGTCGCCTTCCATTTCCAGCTGGCCACGCGAAGCCGTCGTCACCGATTCGCGCTCGTTCTGGTTGGCCAGGATGAAGACATTGCGGCCGGTGGCGGCGTTGTCACCGTCGCGTTCGATGAAGAAGACGCGGCTGCCGTCGCGCGAACTCTGGAACTGGCCCGGCGCGACGCGCGACAGGTCGCTGCGCTTCTGGTAGCGATCGCGCAGCTCCGCGCTGTTCTGGTTGCCCCAGGGCCAGACCAGGAGTTCCAGCACGACGACGGCCAGCAGCACCGGCCAGGCCATGCGCAGCACCGGGCGCACGAAGCGCGACAGCGGCATGCCGCTGGCAAACCAGATCGTCATCTCCGACTCGCGGTAGAAGCGTCCCAGCGTGATGACGACGGCGATGAAGACCGACAGGATGAGCATGGTCGCCAGGTGGGCGATGGTGGCGTAACCCATCAGCAGCACCACGTCTTGCGGCGCGACATTGCCGCCTGCGGCCTGGCCCAGGGTCTTGATCACGGTCAGCGTCAGCATGATGGTCAGGATGACCACCAGGGTGACGCCGAAGCTTTTGGCCAACTCGGATCGCGTGGATGAATCGAATAACATCAAACGCACTTCTATCTACTTCCAGTCATTATGGACTTCAAGATTCAAACCGCTGAGCTGGGTGCGCTCGCGGGAGTGGGTGCCGACGCCCTGGTCGTCGTGCTCGGCGGCGATGCGCTGCCCAAGGGGCTGGATGCGGTGGTTGCCAAGCATGTGCAAGCCGCCATCAAGCTCGGCGATTTCGCGTTGAAGGGGGGGCAGGCGCTCACGCTGACGCAGGTTGAAGGCGTCAAGGCGACCCGCCTCGTGCTGGCCGCCAGCGGCAAGACCTCCCTGGCGGCCGCGCGTGCGGCGCTGGCCGCTGGCCTGGGCCAGATCAAGTCGCGCGGAGCCGTCAGCGCCGCCGTGGCGTTCGCGGGCTTTGACGCCAGCCTGACCGAGGCGCTGTCCGAGCAGGTGGCGGTCACCGCGGCCGACACGGTTTATCTGTACCGCCACACCAAGCCCAGCGCGCCGGCCGCCTCCAAGCTGGCCAAGCTGGCCCTGCTGGTGGGCAAGGCCGACCTGAAGGCGGCCAAGACCGGTCTGGCGCGCGGCGAGGCCATCGCGGCCGGTGTCGACCTGGCCCGCGAATGCGCCAACCGCCCCGCCAACTACGCGACGCCGACCTATCTGGGCGAAGTCGTGCAGGGCCTGGGCAAGACCCATGGCCTCAAGGTCGAGGTGCTGGACAAGAAGGCCGTCGAGAAGCTCGGCATGGGCAGCTTCCTGTCCGTCGCCCAGGGCTCGGACGAGCCATTGCGCTTCATCGTGGCCCGCTACGAAGGCGCGGCCAAGACGGTGGCGCCGGTCGTCCTCGTCGGCAAGGGCATCACCTTCGACACCGGCGGCATCTCGCTGAAGCCGGGTGCCGAGATGGACGAGATGAAGTTCGACATGGGCGGTGCGGCCAGCGTCATCGGCACGCTGCGCGCCGTGGCCGAGCTCAAGCCCAAGCTCAACCTCGTCATGATCGTTGCCGCTTGCGAGAACATGCCCAGCGGCCGTGCGGTCAAGCCGGGCGACGTCGTCACGTCGATGTCGGGCCAGACCATCGAGATCCTGAACACCGACGCCGAAGGCCGCCTCATCCTCTGTGATGCGCTGACCTATGCGGAGCGCTTCAAGCCCGCGGTCGTCGTCGACGTCGCGACGCTGACCGGTGCCTGCGTCATCGCCCTGGGCGGCGTGCGCAGCGGCATGTATGCCAGCGACGACGAACTCGCGGCCGCGCTGACCGCGGCCGGCGACGCGGCTCTGGACCCTTGCTGGCGCATGCCCCTGGACGACGAATACGCCGAAGGCCTGAAGAGCAACTTCGCCGACGTGCCCAACATCGCCGGCCGTGCGGGCGGCTCCATCACGGCCGCCAAGTTCCTGCAGCGCTTTGCCGGCAAGTACCGCTGGGGCCACCTCGACATCGCCGGCACGGCCTGGAAGGGCGGCGCCGCCAAGGGCGCGACCGGCCGTCCGGTGGGCCTGCTGACCCACTTCGTGCTGAGCCACGCGAAGTAATCGGTGGCGCTTCAAGTCAGCTTCTACAGCGACGCGGCCGAGCCCCTGCAATACGCCTGCCGGCTGATCCGTCGCGCTTTGGCGTCGGGCAAGCCGGTGGGGGTCTGCGTGGCCGCCGCCCAGGCCACTCGTCTAGACGAGTTGCTGTGGAGCTTTGACGCGACCGAGTTCATCCCGCATCGGCGTTGGGACGGCACCACGCCGGCCGTGCCGGGCGAGGTGCTGCTGGTCGAGGACGCGGCGCGCCTGCCGCATCGCGGCCTGCTGCTGAACCTGGGCGACGACATGCCCTCCGACGCGCTTGCATTTGAACGCGTATTGGAGGTCATCGGCCAGGCGCCCGAGCGCGTTCAGGCCGGGCGTGCGCGATATCGCGTCTATCAGCAGGCCGGTGCCAGGCTGGACCACTTTTCAGCGGCGGGTTGACAACGCTGCGTCCACGCTTTCCCGAATGAGAGCCCCCCGGATTTGGGGTATGTTCAATTGGTTGAAAAATCAACAGTTGTCTGTTTGTTCCTTTCCATTTCAAACCGGAGTTGATCCATGCAAGTCAAATTGAATGTGGTGGTCGGTGCAGTGGCAGCGCTGCTCAGCGGTGCCGCAATGTCTCAGGATCTGGTGGTCAAGATCGGTCACGTCGGCCCGACCAGCGGCGCCATCGCCCACCTGGGCAAGGACAATGAGCTGGGCGCTCGCCTGGCCATCGAAGACCTGAACGCCAAGGGCGTCATGATCGGCGGCAAGAAGGCCAAGTTCGAACTGCTGGCCGAAGACGACGCCGGCGATCCGAAGCAAGGCACGGCCGCTGCCCAGAAGCTGGTGGACTCCAAGGTCAATGGCGTGGTGGGTCACCTGAATTCGGGCACCTCCATCCCCGCCTCCAAGGTCTACAGCGACGCTGGCATTCCCCAGATCTCGCCGTCGGCCACCAACCCCAAGTTCACCCGCAACGGCTACAAGACGACCTTCCGCGTCGTGGCTGACGACGTGCACCTGGGTGGCACGCTGGGCAAGTACTCGGTGGCCCAGTTGAAGGGCAAGTCCATCGCCGTCATCGATGACCGTACCGCTTACGGCCAGGGCGTCGCCGACGAGTTCGAAAAGGGCGTCAAGGGCGCGGGCGGCAAGGTTGTCGGTCGTGAATTCACCAACGACAAGGCCACGGACTTCACCGCCATCCTGACCTCCCTGAAGGGCAAGAAGCCCGACGTCGTCTTCTTCGGCGGCATGGACGCCGTGGCCGGCCCGATGCTGCGCCAGATGAAGCAACTGGGCATCGAAGCCAAGTTCATGGGCGGCGACGGCATCTGCACGGGCGAGCTGCCCAAGCTGGCCGCCGGCACCATGGGTGACGGCCAGGTCGTCTGCGCCGAAGCCGGTGGCGTTGAAGGCGAAGCCAAGAAGTCGATGGACGACTTCAAGGCCAAGTTCAAGGCCAAGTTCAACGTCGACGTGCAGATCTACGCACCGTACGTGTATGACGCCGTCAACGTGATGGCTGCCGCCATGGCCAAGGCCGGCTCCGCCGACCCCGCCAAGTACCTGCCCGTGCTGGCCAAGACCGCCGGCTACAAGGGCGTGACCGGCACCATCTCGTTTGACGAGAAGGGCGACATCAAGAATGGCGCCCTGACGCTCTACACCTACAAGGGTGGTGCCCGCGAGCAGCTCGCCGTCGTGCGCTGATCCAGCTCCGCTGAGCGAAACGCCCGCCCTGGCGGGCGTTTTTCATCAAAGAAGGCCCGCCCCCCCGCGGGCCTTCTCCTTTTTGGGTGGGGCGAAACCGCGCCGCGCGTGGCAGACGACAAACTAATGCGTGCTGCGACAACGGTGCTGCATGAATCGTGAATACTGCCCACGCGATTCCTGCTGGCCAATATCGACGGAACCGAAAACCCCGGGAGGCCCACTCAGCAGCGAACTTCCATAAACCCTGTGCCGCCGAATTTCAAAGGAAGGGGCGTGCGTTCCGCACGCTTTGCCAGGCCCGGCGGCGGGGCTGTCATGGTGCTGTCGTCCGCTTTCGGTTCTACTGCCGCCCGTTGTGAAAAACACCCTCGGCACGGGTTGCGGAGGCCTGGTGACGCGACACGGATTCAAGGGGCAAGCACCCTCTAAACGGGGGGCTTTCAAGCCCGGGGGGGCGGAGGCATGATGCCGGCGCGATCAAGGGGTGGTCGGACATGTCCGTTTCGGCGTCAAGTCGGGGACTTCCATAGGCCAGCCAGGCGGTCTCCGGGGCGGTCCGCGAGTCGGGCTGCCGCAAGGTGGTGATGCGACATGCAGCCGCCGTGCGCAGGTGAATGGAATATCGATATTGATTCGAGTTTCGTTAATCGGATATGCGGAAAACGCCAGGCAGTAGTGATCGGGGATGCAAATGATTCGAATATTCAACCATTACCTGCACAAGCAGACCTTGCTACAGGTCTTCTTTGATCTCGGCCTGATCGTCTTTGCCGTCATCGCCGTCGTCCTGAGCCAGGGCGAGTCGGCGCAGACCGTGCTGCCCTTTGCCGCCTCGCATGGCCTGTCGCTGGCCGGTTGCATGTTCGTGATCAATTCGGCGACGGGTTTCTACCAGCACGTCCACAACCGCTCCATCACCGAGTCCTGCGCGCGTGCGCTGTTCGGCCTGCTGTTCGGCCTGCCGCTGGCCTATGCCATCTTCAGCCTGGTGCCTTCCAACACCAGCCATCGTGACCTGCTGACCCTGGTGGCCATGGTGGCCGTGGCCGCGGTCATGGTGCATCGCGTCTACGCCGCCCACTCCGGCACCCAGGCCCGCCTGCGCAGCCGCATCCTGATCTTCGGTACCGGCGTTGCCGCCCGCACCGTGGGCAACACGCTGCGCGCCTCCGATCCGCACGCCCAGATCGTCGGCTTCTACGCCGGCCCGAACGAAGAGCATCCCGAGGTGCCGCAGAGCGAGATCATCAATGACGGCGCCAACCTGACGGAAGCCGCCCTGCGCCACAACGTCGATGAGATCGTCGTCGCGCTGAGCGAGCGCCGTGGCGGCAGCATGCCGCTGCGCCAGCTGCTGGATTGCAAGCTGTCCGGCGTGCGTGTCGTCGACATCGCCACCCATTTCGAGAAGACCCTGGCCCAGATCAACATCAAGCACGTCAACGCCGGTTGGCTGGTGTTTGGTGACGGCTTCAGCCAGGGCATGCTGCGTGCCGCGATCAAGCGGGTCTGCGACGTCATCTTCGCCACGCTGATCCTGGCCGTGACCTGGCCCATCATGCTGGTGACGGCCCTGGCCATCGTCTTCGAGTCGCGCGGCCCGGTCCTCTACCGCCAGGAGCGCGTCGGCCTGAATGGCGTGCCGTTCAGCGTCATCAAGTTCCGCAGCATGCGCACGGATGCCGAGAAGGATGGCAAGCCGCGCTGGGCCACCAAGAACGACGACCGCGTGACCCGCGTCGGCCGTTTCATCCGCAAGGTGCGCATCGACGAACTGCCCCAGCTCTTCAACGTGCTGGTGGGCGAAATGAGCATGGTGGGGCCGCGTCCGGAGCGCCAGTTCTTCGTCGACGACCTGATCAGCAAGATTCCCTACTACGCCGTGCGTCACAGCGTGAAGCCGGGCGTCACCGGCTGGGCCCAGGTGCGTTACGAATACGGCTCGACCATCGAGGATTCGGTGGAGAAGCTGCAGTACGACCTGTACTACGTCAAGAACCACTCCCTCTTCCTTGATCTGCTGATCATGCTGGAGACCGTGGCGGTGGTGCTGACCGGCAAGGGCGCACGCTGAGCGGCGAGCCGCTTGGGCGTAAGCGCCTATGCCCCGACGCCTGGGGCATGCTTGAATGATGCATGTCTCCCGCCGTCGAATCGGACACTGTCCCTGGCGCCATGGTTGAGGCGCTCGGTTCCTTCCTCTCCTTGAGCAGCCTGGGCGACCTGATCTGCTGCGTCGCCTACGGCCTGTTCGCGCTCCACTTCGCGCTGCGGCTGCTGCGGGGCAGCATGGCTGTCTCCGTGCCGGCCCTCGTGTTCCTGACAGCGCTGGCGGCGAGTTCGATCTGGTCCGGCCTGGCGCTGGCGAACGAGCTGAGGCATTGGTCCGACCGCCTGCCGACCTGGCTGGTTCCCGGCTTCGACCTGCTGCGCTACAGCCTCTGGTTCGGCTTCATGCTGATGTCGCTGCCGCCGCCGCGGCGCGGTGGCGGCCTGGGTTGGATGCGGCCCATCGCCGTCGCTGCGGTGTTGGCGCGCCTGGCACTGATCCTCCTGGGTGAGGGCGTACCGGCCGAGAGCCTGGCACGTCCCCAGGCCTTCACGGCGCTGGCGCTGGCGGTGCTGGGCCTGGTCCTGGTCGAGCAGATGCTGCGCAACGCGACGGGGGACGCGCGCTGGAATGCCAAGCCGGTCTGCCTGGGCCTGGGGGCCATCTTTGTCTTCGATCTCTTCATCGGCTCGCAGTCGGCGCTGTTCGAGCGTTTCGATGGCGATGCCATCAGCGTGAGGTCGCTGGTGCATGCCGCCGCGGTGCCGCTGCTGTACGTGGCCTCGCGCCGCCACGCCGACTGGCTGGGCAAGCTGCATGTGTCGCGCGCGGCGGTCTTCCACTCGGCGACGCTGCTGCTCGTGGGCACCTATCTGCTGCTGGTGGCCGGCGTCGGCTACTACGTGCGCTACACCGGCGGCCAGTGGGGGCGGGCCCTTTCCGTGGCCCTGGTCTTCGTCGCACTGGTGGGCCTGACGCTGCTGATCGCCTCCGGCTCGATGCGCTCGCGTCTGCGCGTCTACATCAGCAAGAACTTCTTCAGCTACCGCTACGACTATCGCGAGGAGTGGCTGCGTTTCACCCAGCTGCTGTCGGGCAGCGCCGAAGCCCAGCACACGGCCGAGACCGTCGTGCGGGCGCTGGCCAACCTGGTGGAAAGCCCCAGCGGCATGCTGTGGCTGCAGCGCTCCGCCGGTGGCGACTTCGTGCAGGCGGCCCGCTGGAATCTGCCGGCCGAGCCCGGCAGCGAGGCCCGCGACGGGCCGCTGGCCACGTTCTGGCGCGAGCGCGCCTGGATCGTCGATGTGGACGAGTGCCGCCGCAGCCCCGATGCCTATCCGGGCCTCGAGCTGCCGGCCTGGCTGCTCGCAGAGCCGCGCTGCTGGCTGCTGGTGCCCCTGCTGGTGCGCGAGGCCTTGATCGGCTTTGCCGTGCTCGGGCGGCCGCGTGCCGTCGTCGAGCTGAACTGGGAGGTGCGCGACCTGCTGCGCACGGCCGCCAGCCAGGCCTCCGGCTATCTCGACCAGGCCCAGGCCACGGAGGCCCTGCTGGAGGCGCGCAAGTTCGACGCCTTCAACCGCATGTCGGCCTTCGTCGTGCACGACCTGAAGAACATCGTCACCCAGCTCTCGCTGATGATGAAGAACGCCAAGCGCCTGCGCGACAACCCCGAGTTCCAGCAGGACATGCTGGATACCGTCGAGAACTCGCTGGAAAAAATGCGCCAGCTGATGCTGCAGCTGCGCGAGGGTGACAAGCCACACGGCGTGACCAGCGGCGTCGACCTGGAACAGATCGCCAAGCGGCTGGCCGCCGCGGCCTCCAGCAAGGGCCGGGTGCTGGAACTGGGGCTGCAGCCCGGCGTCAGCACGCGCGGCCATGCCGAGCGTGTCGAGCGGGTGCTGGGCCATGTGGTGCAAAACGCCTTCGATGCCACACCGGCCAGCGGCCATGTGCGCCTGACACTGGATGCGCAAGGGAGCCAGGCCCGCGTTCGCGTGGAGGACAACGGCTGCGGGATGAGCGAGGATTTCATTCAGAATCGACTCTTCAAGCCGTTCCAGACCACCAAGGCCAGCGGCATGGGCATCGGTGCCCACGAGAGCTATCAATACGTACAGGAACTGGGAGGGAAAATCAGCGTGGAAAGTGAATTGAACCGGGGCACCACCGTGACCCTGTTGCTGCCGCTCTTCCACGCCCAGGCGGATGCTCCGTTGACGGCGCTTGACGTCCAATGAGCGCGCCCAGCCATGCCCCCCTGCTGATCGTCGAGGACGATCTGGCCCTGCAGAAGCAGCTCAAATGGTCGCTGGATCGGTTCGAGTCGGTGACGGCCGACGACGTCGCCAGTGCCGTGCTGCAGTTCCGCCGCCACAGCCCCGCCGTCGTCACGATGGATCTCGGCCTGCCACCCGATCGGGACTCGGTGTCCGAGGGCTTCAAATGCCTGGAGAAGCTGCTGGAGCTCGATGCCCGGGTGAAGGTCATCGTGCTGACGGGCCAGAACGATCAGGACAACGCCCTGCGCGCCATCCGCATGGGGGCTTACGACTTCCTCGCCAAGCCCGTCGATCCCGACGTGCTCAGCCTCACGGTCGAGCGCGCCTATCGCCTCTACGAGCTGCAGCAGGAGAACCGACGCCTGCAGACGCAGCAGAGCAGCGACGTCTTCTCCGGCCTCATCACGCGCGATCCCGGCATGCAACGCGTCTGCCGCATGATCGAGAAGGTGGCCCCCAGCGACGCCACGGTGCTGCTGCTGGGCGAGAGCGGTACCGGCAAGGAAGTGCTGACCCAGGGCCTGCACGACGCCTCCAAGCGCAAGGGTCGCTTCGTCGCCATCAACTGCGCGGCGATTCCCGAGACGCTGCTGGAGAGCGAGCTCTTTGGCTACGAGAAGGGTGCCTTCACCGGCGCGACCAAGTCCACCCTCGGCAAGATCGAGACCGCCAATGGCGGCACGCTGATGCTCGACGAGATCGGCGATCTGCCCATGCCCTTGCAGGCCAAGCTGCTGCGCTTCCTGCAGGAGCGCGTCATCGAACGCGTGGGCGGCCGCCAGGAGATCCCGATCGACGTGCGCGTCGTCGGGGCGACCCACCAGGATCTGAAGGCGCGCATCGCCGACGGGCGTTTCCGCGAAGACCTCTACTACCGGCTGGCCGAGATCGTCGTCGAGATCCCGCCGCTGCGCGAGCGCGTCGGCGACCCGGTGCTGCTGTCCCATGCCTTTGCGCGCCGCTTCGCGACCGAAATGCGCCGTCCGGCCCCCACGCTGGCCGACGACGCCGTGCGTGCGCTCGAGACGCATCGCTGGCCGGGCAATGTGCGCGAGCTGCAGAACATGCTCAAGCGCGCCGTCATCATGTGTGAGGACGACCGCATCACGGCACTGGACCTAGGCTTGCGGGCGGCACCTGCCCCGGCCGATGACAGCGCGACGCTGGATCTGCGCACCGTTCGCGAGAACGCCGAACGCCAGGCCCTCATCACGGCACTGGCGCGTACCGACGGCAACATCGTCCGTGCGGCCGAATTGCTGGGCATCAGCCGCCCGACCCTCTACGACATGATGAACCGGTTGCAGATCAAATGAGCCACAAGATGCCTTCCCCGTCTGTTTGCCTGGCTGGAACGGTGCTTGCGGCGTCCGCCTTGTTGGCGGGGTGCTGGGGGCCGACGCCGTCGCAGATGGTCGAGTCGGGACGGGCCCGCATGCAAAAGGGCGAGTACAAGGCTGCCGCCATCGAATTCAAGAACGCGCTGCAAAAGGACGCCACGCTGGTCGACGCCCGCTTCTGGCTCGGCAAGGCCTTGCTGGAAAGTGGCGACGCCAATGGCGCATGGGTGGAGCTGTCGAAGGCGAAGGAAGGCGGCTACAGCAACGACGAACTCGTCCCCGTGATGGCGGCTGCGCTGATCCTGCGCGGCGAAGGCAACAAGTTCATCGCTGACTACGCGGACGCCAAGCTTACCGACCCCAAGCGCCAGGCGGAGCTCAAGGCCGCCCTGGCCACGGCTTACGGGGCCCAGGGCAAATACGTCCAGGCCCGGGCCGCCGCAGACGCTGCCTTGCAGGCCGATCCGAACAACCTCATCGCGCAGCTGTCGATCGTCCAGCTGCTCGCCGTCACGGGCGACAAGGCCGGCGCCATGGAGGAGGTGGACAAGGCCTTGAAGGCCCACCCCGAAGCCTCGCGTCCCTGGGTGTCGAAGGCCGAGCTGCTGCAGGCCACGAACGCCGATCCTGCTCAAGTCATGCTGGCCTATCGCGAGGCCCTCAAGCGCCGCAACGATGACTTTCAGGCCCACATCGGCGTCGTCCGCTTGCTGATGGCGCAGCGAGACTTCGAAGGGGTCGACAAGCAGCTGGCCGAGATGGCCAAGCAGCAGCCGAACAACCCCCTGGTGATGTACTACACGGCCAGCGCAGCCTTCGAGCGGCATGACCTGAAGAAGGCCTTCGAGCTGTCGCAGCAGCTGCTGAAGATGGCGCCGCACAACCCCATGTTCCTGTACCAGGCCGGCCTCATCGAATATGAGCGCGGCGGCTATCTGCAGGCGGTCGCACACCTGGGCAAGGCCTTGCCGAATTCGCCGAATCCGGTCCCGGTGCGCATCATGATGGCGCGGGCCCAGCTGCGCGCCGGCGACGCGCGCAAGGCCTTGAGCTTCGTCTCTCCCTTGCTGGAGAACGACAAGCTGGCCACTTCGGAGGCTTATGCCGTCGCCGCCGATGCCTCGCTGCAGATGGGCGACGGCGAAGCCGCCAAGCGTCTGTATGCCAAGGCCGTCAAGCTCAACCCCGGCAACATGAAGGGCCGCACGGCGCTGGCGGTGGCCGAAATGATGGGTGGGCAGACCGAAAAGGCCCTGGATGAACTGAAGTCCGTCGCCAATCAGGATGCCGGTGTCGAGGCCGATGTGGCCATGACCATGTCCCTGCTGCGCCGCAACCGCCTGGACGAAGCGGCGGCGGCCATCGAGGCGATGGACAAGAAGCTGCCGGGCAAGCCGGTTGCACCGCTGCTGCGCGGAAGACTGGAACAACTCCTCAACCATCGCGACAAGGCGCGGGAGCAGTACGAGGAGGCCTTGCGCCGCTTCCCGTCCTATATGGCAGCTGCGACCACGCTGGCGGCCATGGACTACGAAGACAACAAGCCCGCCGCTGCCGTGGCGCGCTTCGAGAAGGTGGTGGCGGCCGATCCGCAGTCCCTCGATGGCGCCATTGCGCTGATCTCGGCGCGCACCCGCGCGGGCGCACGCCCCGAAGAGATCCGCAGCCAGCTGGAGGCCGTCATCAAGCGCTTCCCGGACCAGGAGTTGCCGCGGCTCGCGCTGATCACGCATCTGATGGAGGCGGGCGAGAACAAGCTGGCGGTCCAGGCCGCCAACGAGACGGCGGCCCGGTTCACGGACAGTCCGAAGGCCTTGGAGGCTTTGGGCCTGGCCGAGTTGTCGGTGGGCAACCTGAACCAGGCTTCGCAGGCGTTCAGCAAGATGTTGGCCCTGCGGCCCAATTCGGCCGACGCCATGATGCGCATGGTGGACCTGCACGATGCGCGCAAGGATGTGCCGGCGGCCATCGCCCAGCTGCGCAAGGTCCTGGCGGTCAAGCCCGACCATCTGCAGGCCCAGATGCGGCTGATCACGCTGTTGGCTCGAAACGGCAAGATGGACGAGGCCATGGCCATCGCCAAGTCCGCGCAGACCCAGTCGCCGAACGAGCCGCAAGGCTGGTCGTTCGAGGGTGACGTGCAGGCCGCCAAGCGCAACTGGCCGGCTGCCGTGGCGGCGTTCCGCACCAGCCTGTCCAAGCGCCCGCTGGAAGAGACGGTCATCAAGCTCTATCTGACGCTGGCCAGCGCCGGGCAGCAGGCTGACGCAGACAAGCTTGCGGTGGACTGGCTGGCCAAGCATCCTGAATCGCCGGCGCTCGACTATCTGCTGGGCGACCAGGCCATGGCGCGTGGCGACTTCGACAAGTCGGAACAGCATTTCCGCAAGGTCCTTGCCGTGCGGCCCGGGAATGCCGTGGCGTTGAACAACCTGGCCTGGCTGCTACATCGTGCCGGCCGTCCGGGGGCCCAGGAAACGATCGACAAGGCGATGGCCCTGGCGCCGAACTCGCCGGCCCTCACCGACACGGCGGCGGAAATCCAGGCGGGTGCTGGGCATCTGGACAAGGCCTTGGCCTTGCAGCGTCGCGCGGTGGAGCTGGATCCCGAGCAACCGCTGCACCGGCTGCACCTGGCCGAATACCTGATCAAGAACAATCAGAAGGCCGAAGCCAAGGGCGAACTCCAGAAGCTTGCCGATCTCGGCAAGAGCTTCGGGCGCGCGGCCGATGTGCAGAAGCTGCTGTCGACGCTTTAATCTCTGGATCCATTCACCTCGGATCGGCCGGGTCGCGTCATGAAGATCAAACAGGCAAGCTTCAGGAAGCGTCTGCACCAGCTGATGCGTCGCGCGTTCGCTCGCGTGCCGCGGGACATGCGCCACGCCATCTACCGCAGCATGATCGATTGCGATCCTGCGCCGGATGCGCGTCTTGAGCTCAAGGTCGCCGAGACCCAGGAGGAGCTCGAGGATTGCTTCCGCATCCTTCACGATGCCTATGTGGCCAGCGGCTTCATGAAGCCGTCGCCCTCGGGCCTGCGCGTGACCATGTACCACGCGCTGCCCACGACGACGACGCTGTGCGCCAAGTACGACGGGCGCGTCGTCGGCACCATGTCCATGATCCGCGAAGGCGTGTTCGGCTTCCCGCTGCAGTCGGTCTTCGATCTGAGCGAGGTCCGCGCCAAGCAGGGCCAGATCGCCGAGATTTCAGCGCTGGCGGTGCATCCCGACTTCCGCAAGACGGGCGGCGCCATCCTGTTCCCGCTGATGAAGTTCATGTACGAGTACTGCACCGAGTACTTCGATACGCGCCACCTCGTCATCGCGGTGAATCCGGACAAGATCGAGCTCTACGAGTCGCTGCTGTTCTTTGAGCGCCTGCAGGAGACGGTCGTCGACAACTACGACTTCGCCAATGGTGCGCCGGCCGTCGGTGCGGCCCTGGACCTGCCGATCGCCAAGGAAATCTTCCGGCGCGTCTACGGCAAGCGCAAGGAACGCAAGAACCTCTATCACTACTTCGTTCAGCTGCGCCTGCCCCACATCAAGCTGCCCAAGCGCCGCTACTTCACGACCAATGACCCGGTGCTGACGCCGGCCATCCTGGACTATTTCTTCAACCAGCGCAGCAAGGTCTTCGAAGAGCTCGACGACCGCCGCAAGGCGCTGCTGTGGTCCATCTATGACCAGCCCGAGTTCCGCTCGGTGCTGCCCATGATGAGCGGCTCGCTGACGGGCTTCCACCCGATGCGGCGGCACCAGCGTTTCTCGCTGCGCTGTCCCGCGGAATTGCGCGTGCGTGTCGAGGGCGGCGAGCGTTCCATCGTGATGACGGTCATCGAAATCTCGCTGTCGGGCTTCCAGGCCCAGTCCAAGCTCGACATCCCCGTGGGTGTGGACGGCGAGGTCCGGGTGGAGCTGGGCATACAGGACAGGGCGTCGCTGGAAGTGAAGGTGATGCGGCATCACCACGGGGATACCGGCGAGTTCTATGGCTTCCGGGTGGATGAGGCCGACGAAGTCTGGCGCCGCGCGGTCAGCGCCTTGGAAACCGAACATGTCGCGGGAGACCTGTGAGGCCTGATCGACGCCGGCTGCTGGTGCTGGCGGCGGGCATGGCCTGCGCAGCGGCGGCGCAATCGGAAACGCTGCCTGAGCTTGTGGCGCGCGCCAAACGCTCGGTCGTCATCGTCGGCAGCTACGGCTTGATGGACACGCCGCGCTTCGGTTTCCGGGCAGCGGGTTTTGCCGTCAGGGACGGGCTGCACGTGCTGACCAACGCCCATGTGGTGCCTGAAGAGACACCAGGACGGGTCGATCGCAGCGTGGCGGTACAGGTCTGGACACCCGAATCGCAATGGCAATTGCGCAGTGCCAAGGTGGTGGCCACCGACAAGGCGCATGACCTGGCCCTGCTGGAGATTGACGGGCCGCCCTTGCCGACATTGAAGCTGGCCGCCAAAGAGGTGCCGGAGGGCACTTCGATTGCGCTGATCGGCGTTCCGATCGGGAATGCACTGGGCTACACCCATGTCACCCACCGCGGCATCGTTTCCGCCCGGACCGCCATCGTGCCGCCCGCGACCAGCCCTCAAGGCCTGAGCGAGCGAGCCGTCCGCCAGCTGCGTGAAGGTTCGTTCGAGGTGATGCAGCTCGATGCGGCTGCCTACCCGGGCAACAGCGGCGGGCCGGTCATCGACACCGAGACCGGTGAAGTGATCGGCGTGCTGCAGGGGGGCATCGTGAAAGGCACCCGCGAGGCGGCGCTCAGCGCGCCGACGGGCATCAGCTATGCCGTCCTCATCAAGGATGCGATGCCCCTGCTCAAAGGGATCGAGCCGCGTTGACGCCCACCGGGAGGTGGGTTGCGCCGATGGTCGAGACCATCAACAGAAGAAATCAGGGCGTAAAAAAACCCGCCGGAGCGGGTTTTCATCGATGGCCAGCGACGCTCGCGCGCCGCTGTTCACATCACTTGGCTTGGCGGCGACGGCTGGCGAAGCCCAGGCCAGCCAGGGCCAGACCGACCAGACCCACGGTGGCGGGCTCAGGCAGGCGGGTGGCTTCGATGGTGGCAGACCAGTCGTTCTGGTCCAGCGTGCCGCCGCCCAGAATCTTGGCGACCAGAGCAGCCGTCGACGTACCGGTGTACTGCGACGAGAAGATGCCGGTCCACTTGGTTTGGTCTTCGCCCACGTCGCACGTGCCGTTGGCGTTCGTGTCATCGCAAGCCATGCCGTTCACGCTCATCGTGACGGAGGTGTTGCCACCCGTGTCGGTGAAGACGAACGGCGAACCGAATTGGCCCGGAGCCAGGTAGGTTTCGCTGAACAGCCAGTTCGGCTTGGCGTAGAAGTGCAGGAAGTTGGGGATCGGGGTGGGGTTCACGCCGATGGGCACGTTGTTCGGGCCCGGGGTCTGCTGCATGTCTTGCACCCAGCCAAACGTCGGGCTGGAGAACGAACCGAAGGCCGGGTCAGCGAAGACGCCGGTGGCGCCGGTGGCCTTGGTGCCGAAGGCGCCGTAGGTCTTGCCAGCGGTTTGGTAGGCATCAGCAGCAGGATCCGGAACCCAGTTGACCACGCCGAACGACACGATCACTTGGCCCAGGCTCACGCTGGTCTTGCCGACGATGGGGGTGGCGGAGGCTGCACCTGCCACTGCGAGGGCCGCTGCGGCAACCAGCGTCTTCAGGGTCTTGCTCATTTGAATCTCCTTGATTCACTTGCTAGAGGTGGGGGCGCGGCCCCGGACGATGGGTATTAAGCAGGTCGCGTGCCAGGTTTGGTAGTGTGGGTTGGTTTTCTTTATGAATCAACAGCTTGCGACATCGTTGGGTGACGGAATGCCGCTGGTTTTGAGGGGGAGGGGTGGGCGCTGTAAAGTCCGCCGACACCTGATTGGACGGGTAGGCGAGAGGCTGCGAACAGATGGCTCAGGGTGAACACGGAGAGGGACGGCGGCATTCCGGCAATGTGACCGGTTGGCACCACGGCGAACTGGACTGCTGGCGCGCGACCAGCGTCCGGGAGGTGCGGGCCTTTGTGCGTCGCGCGCGCCGTGAGGGGCGAACCCTCTATCCCATCTCCACCGGGCTGAATTGGGGCTATGGCTCGGCCACGCCGCCGCAGCCCGGCGCCGTGCTGCTGGACCTGAGCGGCATGAACTGCATCCTGAATCGGGAGAAGGTGTCCGAGGCGAACCCGGTGGTGGTCATCCAGCCAGGCGTGACGCAGCGGCAATTGCATGAATTCCTGCAGGAATCCTGCCCGGGGCTGACCTTCAACGTTACGGGCTCGTCGGTCGATACCAGCATCCTGGGCAATGCGCTGGACCGTGGCGTCGGGTATCTGGGGCCGAGGCGCGAGGACGTTTTTGGCCTGGAAGTCGTGACCGGGCAGGGCAAATTGCTGCGTACGGGTTTCCGGCGCCTGGGTCGACATTCGCCACTAGCCCATGCCCATCCCTATGGGCTGGGCCCCATCATGGATGGCCTGTTTTTCCAGGGCAATTACGGCATCGTCACCAGTGCCTGCCTGAAATTGCTGCCCCGGCCTGCCCGGTCGGTGGCGGTGTCGCTGGCTTTGCGCGAAGCGTCGAAGCTGGGTGAATTCCTGGATGGTTTGACCTTGCTGAAGCGCCTGGGCGTCATGAGCGGCGTCACCCATGTGGGCAACCAGGCACGGACTCGCGCCAGCATGATGTCGGGCATTTCCGAATACCTGCGCGTCTCCTGTGGCGTGCCCGAAACCCGGCTGGCCGCCGAGGCGGACCGGGCCTTGGCCACGGTGGCGCCCTATGAATGGACCAGCCTCGGAGGCGTGGCGGGCAGCGCAGGCCAGGTCAAGGCCGCGGTGGCCGAAGTCAAGCGGGTGCTGGGCGGTATTGCCAAGCTGACGGTGGTGGACGACGCCAAGCTGGCGGCCGGTTTTCGGGTCTTGAACCCCCTGCGAAACCTGTGGCCCTGGGCGAGGGCCAATGCGGCGGCCATCTCCGCCATCCGGCCCCTGCAGGGTTTGGCGGACGGCAGGCCCACGGATGCCGCCATCACCAATCTGCTGTGGCGCTATGGTCAGCCGCAGGCGCCGGGCCGGGATCTGGATGCGTCCGATTGCGGGTTGATCTTCATCAATCCGGCGCTGCCAACCGACGGGGCGGCGGTCATGAAGATCGTGGACGGCATGAAAGAGGTGGCCGGGGGGTTTGGCCATGAGCTCTACATCACCTTGAATATCGAGACGACGACATCCCTGGTGGCGGTGGCCAATCTGTTGTTCGATCGCGGTGACGAGGCGGTCGTTGCGAATGCCAAGGCCTGCGCCAAGGCGCTCCGGGAATATTTACGCAAGCAGGGCCTGGAGGTGTATCGGGCGCGCGCCGACATGATGGAAGACATCACCGATCCGCACGACCCGTTCTGGCGCACTGCCTGGGAACTGAAATCAGTTTTCGACCCACACCATTTGATCGCGCCGGGGCGCTACAACCTGGCTCGACCGCCTGTGTGAAAGTCCGCGCGACCCGGGGGAGGCCCCCGATTTAGGTTGCCAGGCAACAGGTGGGCCTATGGCATCATTCCAAGGCTTTGGCCCTGGGGACGGCAGGTTTCGCCGTTCCTCTCGATTGCAATGATGCGAGGGCTCTCGATGAACAAGACCCACAGGGGACCCGCCTTGAACGCTTCTGACAACCGCGATGCGCAACTGATGCCGGCAATCGGCTCGCCCAAGGCTACCGGGGCCGGGTGGCTGGGTCGAGGCCTGGTGGCATTGGCCTTTGGCTTGCTGGCCGGTTGCGCCAGCACGAATTTCCCGCCGGCGCCGGCCGCCGTCGCCAACGACGACTACAGCTACATCATCGGTGCAGGCGACAACCTGAACATCCAGGTCTGGCGCAATCCGGAGCTGTCGATGTCGGTGCCGGTCCGCCCGGACGGCAAGATCGCCGCGCCGCTGGTGGACGAGATGGTCGTGCAGGGCAAGACCTCCGTGCAGGTGGCCCGCGAAGTCGAGAAGCAGCTCGGCAAGTATGTGCGCGACCCTGTCGTGACGGTCATCGTCACCAACTTCATCGGCCCGTACAGCGAGCAGATCCGCGTCGTCGGCGAGGCCGCCAAGCCGCAGTTCCTGCCCTACAAGCAGAAGATGACGGTGCTGGACGTGATGATCGCCGTGGGCGGCCTGACCGATTTCGCGGCCGGCAACAGCGCCACCATCCTGCGCACGGCGGAGGGCAACAAGCAGTACTCCGTGCGCCTGAAGGATCTCATCAAGCGCGGTGACGTGTCGGCCAACGTCGAGATGCGACCGGGCGACATCCTCATCATCCCGCAGAGCCTGTTCTGAACTGAAGGGGAGGGCGCGGCTGCCGCCAGCCCTTCTTGCGATAGCTTTAACCGAGACTGTTCTTCATGGAATTGCTGATTGGTCAGCTTCTGATCATCGTCCGGCGGATGTGGAAGTACCGCTGGGTCGGCCTGGTCGTGGCCTGGGTGACCGGCATCGTGGGTGCGGTTGTGGTCTTCGTGCTGCCCGACCGTTACGAGGCCAGCGCCCGCATCTACGTGGACACCCAGTCCATCCTGAAACCGCTGATGTCGGGCCTGGCGGTCCAGCCCAATGTCGAGCAGCAGGTGACGATGCTGAGCCGCACGCTGATCAGCCGGCCCAATGTCGAAAAACTCGTCCGCATGGCCGACCTGGACCTGAAGAACCAGTCCAAGGCGCAGCAGGAAGCCACCATCGAGACGGTGACGAGCAATCTGTCCATCCAGAGCAGCGGCCGCGACAACCTCTACATGCTGGGCTACCGGGACAGCGATCCCGAGACGGCCAAGCGCGTGGTGCAGTCGCTGGTGTCGATCTTCGTCGAGTCCAGCCTGGGCCAGACGCGCCAGGGCACGTCGACGGCGACGACCTTCATCAACGAGCAGATCAAGGCCTACGAGACCAAACTCGAAGAGGCCGAAACGCGACTCAAGGAATTCCGGCTCAAGAATCTCTCCAGCATGACGGGCGACGGCAAGGACTCCGCGGCCCGCATCTCGGAGATGAGTGGTCAACTGGAGCGGGCGCGCCTCGAATACCGTGAGGCCGTCAATGCCCGCGATGCGGCCAAGGCTCAGCTGGATGCCGAGAAGGCCCGCGGTGGTGCCCAGACCACGGCCCAGAGCCTGATGCAGGAGTCCAATGCCAATGTCAGCACGCCCGAGCTCGATGCGCGGCTGGCCGACCACAGGCGCAACCTCGACGCCCTGCTGCAGCGCTACACCGAACAGCACCCGGACATCATTGCGACGCGCAAGATGATCAAGGACCTGGAGGAGCAGAAGAAGCGCGAAGTCGCTGAACTGCGCAAGGCCGCCATGAATGTGCCGACGGCATCCGTGGGCCAGACCGGCGGCAGCCTGGCGACGCAGGAACTGGTTCGCATCCTGGCGACGACCGAGGTCCAGGTGGCTGCGCTGCGCGCGCGGGTGGATGAGTACACCAGCCGCTATTCGCAGGCCCTGTCGGCGCTGAAGACGGCCCCTCAGGTCGAGGCCGAGGCGGCGCAGCTGAACCGCGACTACGCCATCCACAAGAAGAACTACGAGGACCTGGTGCAACGTCGCGAGCAGGCCTCCATCTCGGGTGAGCTCGACGTCGCCTCCGGCGTCGCCGACTTCCGCGTCATCGATCCGCCGCGCGCCAACCCCAAGCCGGTGGCGCCCAACCGCCTGCTGCTGCTGGCGGGTGCCATGGCCGCGGCCTTGGGCGTGGGTCTGTTCACGACCTTTGCGGCCAGCCAGCTGCGCCCGGTCTTCCATGATGCGAACGACCTGCGGGCCCGTGTGGAGCTGCCCATCCTGGGTGTCGTGACGCGCCTCGTGACCGACGCGGACCGAGCGCGCACGCGTGTCGAGCTGATCCGCTTTTCGGCGGGGGCCGGTGGCCTGCTGGCGATGTTTGCCGTCGCATTGACGGTCTTGGCTGTGCAACTGAGCCGGCAGGTGGTTTGATATGACAAGCCTGATTGAACAGGCCGCCCAGCGGCTCGAGCAACTGCGTCAGGCCGGCGTCGTTCTGCCCGGTGATGAACCTGCGCAGGCCGCGGCGGTGCCGCCGACCGTCGAGCCGGTCGCTGCGCCCATCCCGGCCGCGGCTGCGCCTGTGGTGCCCGCGGCCCGGCCGCATGTGGGCATCTCGATCCAGGACGACGGCCATCACCCGTCTTCCAAGCGCGTCGAACTCGACGTCGTGGCGCTGGCCGCCCAGGGTTTCCTGATGCCGCACACGCCGCGCTCCCAGACCGGCGACCAGTACCGCGTCATCAAGCGGCCGCTGATCAAGAACGCCATGGGCAAGGGTGCGGCCACCATCAATCACGCCAACCTGATGATGGTGACCAGCGCGCTGGCCGGCGAAGGCAAGAGCTTCACCTCCATCAACCTGGCGCTCAGCATCGCCGCCGAGCTGGACAACACCGTCATGCTGGTGGACGCCGACGTGGCGCGCCCCTCGGTGCTGCGCATGCTGGGCCTGCCCCAGGGCCCGGGCCTGCTCGACGTGCTCGAGGAGCGGGTCGACATGTCCGAGGTGCTGCTGCGCACCAACGTCGAGAAGCTGACCATCCTGCCCAGCGGCACGCCGCACCCGCGCGCGACCGAACTGCTGGCCAGCGACGCCATGAGCCATCTGCTGGACGACATGGCCAAGCGCTATCCCGACCGCATCATCATCTTCGACTCGCCGCCGCTGCTGCTGACGACCGAATCGCGCGTGCTGGCCTCGCACATGGGCCAGATCGTCATCGTCGTCCATGCGGAGAAGACGGCCCAGAGCGCCGTCCAGCAGGCCCTGGCCGCCATCGAGACCTGCCCGGTCAAGATGATGCTGCTCAACCAGGCCAGCCCGAACGCCGCCGGTGGCTACGGCTACGGGTATGGCTACGGCTACGGTTACGGATACGGCTACGGCTATGGCAGCAATGACTCGGCGCAAGGCTGAGCCGCGACATCTGCCCCTGGCCCTCGCGTTCCTGGCGCTGGTGGCTCAAGCCCAGGAGGGCGGTGGGTCTGGCGGCGCGATCCAGCCGCGCATCGGCGTTTCGCTGAGTGCGACCGACAACCTGCGCCTCAACGACAAGGAAAAGGACGCCGCGTTGATCGCCACCGTGTCGCCTGGCATCTCCGTCGTGCGCAACACCGGCACCTTGCGCGGCAGCGTCGACTACTCCCTCAGCGGCATCACCTACCTGAAGACCAGCTACGGTTCGCGCGTGCAGAACGCGCTGACGGCGAACGGCCAGGCGGAGCTCATTCCCCGCACGCTGTCCGTCGACGTGCATGCCAACATCGGCCAGCAGAATGCGTCGGCCTTCGGCTTGCAGTCGACGCCCACGCAGGACTCGTCGCTGGCCAATTCCAACCAGCACGAGACCGGCACCCTGGCCGTCTCGCCGCTGTTGCACGGCCAGTTCGGTGGCCTGGCCAGTTTCGACCTGCGCGGCGACTTCGCCATGACCCAGGTGCGCGACAGTGCCGTGGGCGACAGCCACAGCGCCGGTGGCTCGCTGCATGTGGCCCAGCTCAACGCGGGTGTGCTGGGCTGGTATCTGCAGCTCGGCACGCAGCAGTACCGCCCCAAGACCGGGGTGTCCAACCGCAACAGCACCGCCACTGCAGGCCTGAACTACCGCCCTAATCCCGACTGGGTCGCCAGCGTCAACGCCGGCAAGGAACGCAACGATTACGAGGGCGGCAGCAGCCATGACGGCTTCACGGGTGGCGTGACCGCCGAGTGGACGCCGACGCCGCGCACCCGCATCAGCGGCAACTGGCAGAGCCACAGCTATGGCAACAGCCACGGCCTGAATTTCGAGCACCGCATGCGGAACTCGGTCTGGCGCTTCTCGGACAACCGCAACGTCACCCTCGGCAATACCGGCTCCATCGGTGGCGTGCGTACCAACTACGACCTGTTCTTCCTGCTGTTCGCCTCCACCGAGCCGGACCCGGTCAAGCGTGATGCGTTGGTGCGTGCCGCGCTGGCATCGATCGGCCTCTCGCCCGACGCCCCCGCCAACCTGGGCTTCCTGTCCACCGGCCCCAGCCGGCTGCGCAGCCAGATGCTCAGCTTCATGGTGGAGGGTGTGCGCAGCAATGTGACGGCCAGCATCAGCCGTTTCGTCACCACGCGCCTGGGCAGCAACCTGAACCAGGGCGACCTGGCCAACAGCGCCCTCATCGAGCAGCGCTCCTACTCGCTGTCGGGCAGCTATCAGCTCACGCCGGTGTCCGGCCTGTCGCTGACGGCCCTGCGCCAGGAGACCAGCGGCGACTCCAGCAGCCAACGCACCAAGTTGACCAGCTTCCTGGCGAACTGGAACAACCGCCTGGGCTCGCGCATCAGCATGCAGCTCGGCGCGCGTCACAGCCGCTTTGAAGGTGTCACGCCGTATACCGAGAATTCGGTCTACGCCAACCTGACTCAACAGTTCTGACGCGATGTACGAAGCCTTCTACGGCCTGAGCAGCAAGCCTTTCCAGCTCAGCCCGGACCCGAACTTCTACTACGGCAGCAAGCAGCATCGCCGGGCCAAGGCCTACCTGGACTATGGCGTGCTGCGCAATGACGGCTTCATCGTCATCACCGGCGAGATCGGTGCCGGCAAGACGACGCTGCTGCGCGGCCTGCTGGACAGCCTGAACCGCAGCAATGTCGTCATCGGCAATGTCGTGACGACCCAGCTCGACGCCGAGGACACGCTGCGCATGGTGGGTGCAGCCTTCGGCGTGCGCGTGAAAGACGCGCCCAAGTCCGAGCTCTTGATGACGCTGGAAGCCTTCTTCGTCAACCAGGTCACCCAGGGCAAGCGCTGCCTGCTCATCGTCGACGAGGCGCAGAACCTCACCGCCCGCGCGGTGGAGGAGCTGCGCATGCTGTCCAACTTCCAGTTCGCCAACCAGTCGCTGCTGCAGACCTTCCTGGTCGGTCAGCCCGAGTTCCGCGGCATCCTGCAGAAGCCCGAGATGGAGCAGTTCCGCCAGCGCGTCGCGGCGACCTGCCACATCGGCCCGCTGGACGAGGACGAGACCCAGCGCTACATGGAGCACCGCCTCAAGTGCGCAGGCTCCACCGGCAAGCCCACCTTCGACCACGATGCCTTCCCGGCCATCCACAAGGCCAGCAACGGCATCCCGCGCCGCATCAACCGCCTGTGCGACCGCCTGCTGCTGCTGGGCTTCATGCAGGGCCGCACGCACCTGACGCTGGCCGACGTGAAGGAAGTGCTGCGCGACATCGCCCAGGAGAGCGAAACGCCGCGCCACAGCGACGCCAGCCCCCTGGACAGCGTGCCCGCCAAGCTGCCCGACAGCCGCCCCGCGGCCCTGGACAGCGCCCCCGGCGCGCTGGACGTGAGCAAGCTCAAGCTGAGCCCGGCCGAGGTCGATGGCCTGTCCACCGAGATCGCGGCGCTCAGCGCCGACCACCACACCGACCGGCTGCAACGCCTGGAGCGGAGCATGATGCGTCTGGAGCGCATCAATCTGCAAACGCTGGCGCTGCTGCAGAAGCTGGTGGACGCCGTGAAGCAGCACTGAAATGAACTGCCCCTCGCCCAGTCTTGCCCTGCTGAACGCAGGCCAGCCCGGTCGGTCCCCCGCGGGGACGGCGATGCATGCGGCGTTGAGCCGCCTGCACATCGCCTGCGGGCCGGCTTGGGGCGGCCCGGCGCCAGTCCGCGGTTTCATGCCCAGCGCTAGGAAGTACTGACATGCTGATGCCCACCAAGACCCCGGCCCTGCGCAATGCGATGAGCATCGACGTGGAGGACTATTTCCAGGTCTCCGCCTTTGCGCCCTACATCAAGCGCGAGGACTGGAACGGCCTGGAATGCCGCGTCGAACGCAATATCGAGCGCATCCTGGCCCTGCTGGCCGAGAAGAACGTCAAGGCCACCTTCTTCACGCTGGGCTGGATTGCCGAGCGCTACCCGCAGGTCGTCAGGACAATAGTGGCCGGCGGCCATGAGCTGGCCAGCCACGGCTACGGCCACGAGCGCGCCAGCGACCTGAGCCCCACCGCCTTCCTGGACGACATCACGCGCGCCAAGAAGATGCTGGAGGACCTGGGCGGCGTGCCTGTCATCGGCTACCGCGCGCCCAGCTTCTCCATCGGCAAGAGCAACCTCTGGGCCTTCGACACCCTGCGCGAGGCGGGCTACCGCTACTCCAGCAGCGTCTACCCCATCGCCCATGACCATTACGGCATGCCCGATTCGCCGCGCTTCGCCTACCCGGTGCGCGAGGGCCTGCTCGAGATCCCGGTGACCACGCTGCGCATGGGCTCGAAGAACCTGCCCAGCAGCGGCGGCGGCTATTTCCGCCTGCTCCCCTATGCGCTGTCGCGCTGGATGATCCGCCGCGTCAACGAGATCGACGGCGAACCGGCGGTCTTCTACTTCCATCCCTGGGAGATCGACGAAGACCAGCCGCGCATTCCCGGCATCAATGCCAAGACGCGCTTCCGCCACTACGTCAACATCCCGCGCACCCACGATCGCATCGCGCGCCTGCTCGGCGATTTCCGTTGGGGCCGGATGGACGAGATCTTCCTCGGCCGCGAGGCCAGCCCGCGCGCTCCGGCGCCCACGCTGACCCCCGTCTGAATGAATTCCCCCCTTCGCATTGCGCGCTTGGCCGCGCAAGATCAAGCCTTGTCCGCGCGCTGGGACGAGTTCGTCTTCGCTCACCCGCAGGCGACCTTCTTCCACCGCAGCGGCTGGCTGCGCATCATCGAGCGGGTGTTCGGCCACCAGGGCTTCTTCCTGTACGCAGAGCGTGATGGCGTCATCGAGGGCGTGCTGCCCCTGGCCGAGGTCAAGAGCCGGCTGTTCGGCCATTCGGTCTCGAGCTTGCCCTTCGGCGTCTACGGCGGCGTCGCTGCGCTGAACGACGAGGCCGCCGCGGCGCTGGAGGTCGAGGCCGAGAAGATCGCGCGAGGGCAGGGCGCCGAGCATCTCGAGTACCGCAACCTCGGCCCGACGCGGCATGCCGACTGGCCGCGCCAGGACCTCTACGTGACCTTCCGCAAGGAGATCCTCGCGGACGAAGAGGCCAATATGCTGGCCATCCCGCGCAAGCAGCGGGCCATGGTGCGCAAGGGCATCAAGAACGAGCTCAAGGCCGAGATCGACGCGAATGTCGACCGCTTCTTCGACCTCTACGCCGACAACGTGCACCGCCACGGCACGCCGGCCATGCCCAAGAAGTATTTCCAGGCTCTGCTGGACGAGTTCGGCCCCGATGCCGAGGTGCTGACCGTCACCGGCCCGGACGGCAAGCCGCTGTCCACGGTGCTGACCTTCTACTTCCGCGACGAGTGCATGCCCTACTACGCCGGTGACGACGAGGCGGCGCGCGACCTGGCGGCTAACGATTTCAAGTATTGGGAGCTGATGCGCCGGGCTTGCGCCCGTGGCCTCAAGGTCTTCGACTACGGCCGCAGCAAGCAGGGCACCGGCCCCTATGCCTTCAAGAAGAACTGGGGCTTCGAGCCGCAGCCGCTAAGCTACGAGTACCGGCTGTTCAAGCGCGACGCGATTCCCCAGAACAACCCGAACAACCCCAAGTACCAGCTGATGATCAAGGCCTGGCGCAAGCTGCCGATCGGCGTGGCCAACTGGCTGGGGCCCTTCATCGTCAGGAACCTGGGTTGAGGAATCGCTTGAAGATCCTCTACCTCGTCCACCGCCTGCCTTACCCGCCCAACAAGGGTGACAAGGTGCGCTCCTACCATCTGCTCAAGCATCTGGCGGCGCGGCACGAGGTGCATCTGGGCACCTTCATCGACGACCCCGATGACGAGCAGCACCTGCCGCGCGTGCAGGCCCTGTGCAAGAGCATGCACGCAGCGCGCCTGAGCCCGCGCTCGGCCAAGCTGCTCAGCCTGCGCGGCCTGCTGAGCGGCGAGGCCCTGAGCCTGCCCTATTACCGCGACGCCGGCCTGCAGGCCTGGGTGGAAGAGACTGCCCGCCGGGTGGGCTTTGACGCCGTCGTCGTCTTCAGCGGCGTCATGGCCCAGTACACCGGCGGCCTGAAGCACGTGAAGACGCTGGTGGACTTCGTCGACGTGGACTCCGCCAAATGGCGCGACTACGCGCCCGAGCACGCCTGGCCCATGTCCTGGCTCTACCGGCGCGAGTTCGCCAAGCTGCTGGGCTTCGAGCAGCGCGTGGCCGATGCCGCCGCCTGCAGCTTCTTCGTCACCGACAACGAGGTGGCGCTGTTCCGCGAGCTGAGCCCCGGCCACCAACTGCGCCTGGCGGCCCTGGGCAATGGCGTCGATGCCGATTTCTTCACGCCCGACGCGAGCCGCGCCAGCCCGTTCACGAAGGATGAGCTGCCGCTGGTGTTCACTGGCGCCATGGACTACTGGCCCAATGTCGACGCCGTGACCTGGTTTGCCAACGACATCCTGCCGGCGCTGCGCGAGCGCTTCCCGACGCTGCGCTTCCACATCGTCGGTCGCGCCCCGACACCGGCCGTGCAGGCCCTGGCCAGCGACGCCGTCAACGTGACCGGCACCGTGCCCGACGTGCGCCCCTATCTGCAGCATGCGGCGGCCGTCGTCGCGCCGCTGCGCCTGGCGCGCGGCATCCAGAACAAGGTGCTGGAGGCCATGGCCATGGCCCGGCCCGTCGTGGCTGCCGGCACCTGTGTGCGCGCCATCACGGGCGAGGCCCAGGCCGGCCTGCTGGCGGCCGAGACCGAATCCGACTACGTCGAGCGCGTCAGCGCATTGCTGGCCGATGCGGCGTCCGCGAATGCGGCCGGCCGTGCGGCTCGCGACTTCGTGCTGGGCGCCTACAGCTGGGACGCCCATCTGTCCGGCCTGGACCGCCATCTGGAGACCGCGTGATCAACCTGCCCAAGCCCTGGCGGCTGCCCCTGCTTGGCCTGGCGCTGGCCTGGGGCCTGCTCGCCTTCCTGTATTTCGCGACCGGCGCGGCCATGATCGGCATCTGGAACCGCTCCGAGACCTTTGCCCATGCCTGGGTGGTGCCGCCCATCTCGGCCTGGCTGGTCTGGCGACTGCGCGCCGAGCTGGCCTCCTTCACGCCGCGCCCGTCGCCGCTGTGGCTGCTGGCCCTGCCGCCCATCGGTTTCCTGTGGCTGGCCGGCGACCTGGCTTCCGCCAACGCGGCCACGCAGTTTGCGCTGCTCGGCATGGGCGTCGTGCTGGTGCCGTTGCTGCTCGGCAGCGAGGTCGCCGGGCGCATCGCCTTCCCGCTCGGCTTCCTGTTCTTCGCCGTGCCCTTTGGTGATTTCCTGACGCCCTGGCTGATCGACCGCACGGCCGACTTCACCGTGGTCGCGCTGCGAGGCACCGGCATCCCGGTGTTCCGTGAAGGCAATCAGTTCATCATTCCGACCGGCTCGTGGTCGGTCGTGCAGGCCTGCAGCGGCATCCGCTACCTGATGGCCTCCCTGATGGTGGGCACGTTGTTCGCCTACCTGAACTACCGCTCGAACAAAAAACGCTGGACCTTCGTCGGTGTGGCCATCGTCACGCCGCTGATCGCCAACTGGCTGCGCGCCTACATGATCGTCATGCTGGGACATCTGTCCGGCAACAAGCTCGCTGTCGGCGTCGACCACATCATCTACGGCTGGGTCTTCTTCGGCATCATCATGCTGGCCATGTTCATGATCGGGGCGCGCTGGACCGACCCGGATCCCGAGCCCGTCATGGCCTCGGCCGAAAACGCAGCGCGCGCCCAGCCCTTCAACCGCTTCGCCGCCGCCCTGGTCGCCGCCCTGGCTTTCGTGGCCCTGCCCACCGGTGTGCGCGCCCAGCTGGCCCTGGCCGGCGCCCATGGGCAGCCATCGTTGGCGGCGCCGGCCTTGCCCGGCCTGATCTGGGTCGCCGAGGCGCCCAACAGCTGGAAGCCCCATTTCGTGAACCCGGCGGCGACGCTGCAGGGCCGCTTCGAGTCCGCCACGGGCGGCGCGCCGGTGGGCTTGTACGTCGGCTACTACCGTGACCAGCGCTACGGTCGGCAGCTGGTGACTTCGGTCAACGAACTCGTCAATTCCGAGGCACAGAGCGAATGGGCGGTCACGGCCGCGGGTCAGGACAGCGTCGACGCGCTGACCTGGCGGACCGCCGAGCTGCGCGGCCAGGCCCTGGGCGAGGTCACGGGCGGTGGCCAGTCGGCGCCGCGGGTGCGTGCCTGGTACCTCTATTGGATCAACGGCCGGCCCTTTGTCAGCGACTGGCAGGCCAAGCTCTATGGCGCCTGGCAGACCCTGCTGGGCCATGGCGACGATGCCGCCGTCGTCATCCTCTACGCCGACAAGACCGCCGTCGGCGACGACGACGGCTTGCTGCGCGACTTTGTTCACAAGCATTGGGCCGCCCTCGACACCGCTTTGCGGGACGTCCAGGCTAGGGATGTCACGCACAAGCGGTGACAATCACGCGCCTCCAAAAGATCACAGCAACGAGAACCTATCCATGAAAACGCTCGCAGTCATCGGCCTTGGTTATGTCGGCCTGCCCCTGGTGGTGGAATTCGGCAAGCAGATCCGCACCATCGGTTTCGATATTGCCAAGAACAAGGTCGAGGCCTGCCAGCGTGGCACTGACCCGAGCCGCGAACTGACGGACGAGGAAGTCCAGGCCGCCAAGCATGCCGTCTACACCGACGATCCCAAGATGCTGGCCGAAGCCGACGTCATCATCGTCGCAGTGCCCACGCCGGTGGACGAGGCCCACATCCCCGACTTCCGCCCGCTGATCGGCTCCTCCACCAGCGTCGGCCGCCACATGAAGAAGGGCGCCATCGTCGTCTACGAGAGCACGGTCTACCCCGGCGCCACCGAAGAGGTCTGCATCCCCGTGCTGGAGAAGGAATCCGGCTTGAAGTGGAAGCAGGACTTCTTCGTCGGCTACAGCCCCGAGCGCATCAACCCGGGCGACAAGGAACACACGCTGACCAAGATCCTGAAGATCGTCTCCGGCGACACGCCCGAGACGCTGGACACGGTCGCCAAGGTCTACGAGAAGATCATCGTCCCCGGCGTGCACCGCGCGTCCAGCATCAAGGCGGCCGAAGCCGCCAAGGTCATCGAGAACACCCAGCGCGACCTCAACATCGCGCTGATGAACGAGCTGTCCATCATCTTCGACAAGCTCGGCATCGACACCTCCGAGGTGCTGGAAGCCGCCGGCACCAAGTGGAACTTCCTGAAGTTCAAGCCGGGCCTGGTGGGCGGCCACTGCATCGGCGTGGACCCCTATTACCTGACCCACAAGGCCGACATGCTGGGCTACCACCCGCAGGTCATCCTGGCCGGCCGCCGCATCAACGATGGCATGGGCAAGTTCATCGCCGAGCAGACCATCAAGCAGATGATCGCCAGCGGCAGCCACGTCAAGGGCGCCCGCGTCAACGTGCTGGGCCTGACCTTCAAGGAAAACTGCGGCGACCTGCGCAATTCCAAGGTCATCGACATCATCAACGAGCTCAAGACCTATGGCGTCGAGATCTTCGTGACCGACGCCCAGGCCGAAGCCGAAGAGGCCATGCACGAGTACGGCGTGCGCCTGATGCCCTTCGACGACCTGCCGCAGGCCGACGCCATCGTGGCCGCCGTGTCGCACAAGGAATACGCGGCCCTCAGCGCGGCCGACATCGGCAAGAAGCTCGTCAAGGGCGGTGCCTTCATCGACGTGAAGGCCGCCTTCGACAGCAAGGCGCTGGTCGACGCCGGCTTCCGCCTCTGGCGCCTGTAAGGATGGAGCCCCCACGCGTGCTTCGCACGCTGCCCCCCGAGGGGGCGCGTCAGCGCCTACGGGCGGCCGGGCGGCGCTGACCTGTGCCAGCTGATCTGCGGCCCCTGGTCGTTCACCTGCTGAACCGCTTCGACACCGGCGGGCTGGAAAACGGTGTCGTCAACGTCATCAACAACACGCCCCAGTTCCGCCACGCCGTGGTGGCGGTGACTGAGATCACCGCCTTCAAGGACCGCGTGACGGCGCCGGGCACGCAGTTCATCGCGCTGCGCAAGCCGCCGGGCCAGGGCTTCTGGATCTACCCCAAGGTCTACCGCCTGCTGCGGGAGCTGCGCCCCGCGGTGCTGCACACGCGCAATATCGGCGCCATGGAGTTCCAGTGGCCCGCCTGGGTGGCGCGGGTGCCCCTGCGCATCCACAGCGAACATGGCTGGGACATGGACGACCTGGGTGGTGTCAGCCGTCGCAACCAGCTGATCCGGCGCGTGTATGGCACGCCCGCCCACCGCTTCGTGGCGCTGTCGCGCGCTATCGAGACCTATCTGGCCGGACCGGTCGGCTTCCCCGCGCAGCGCGTCCAACGCATCTGCAATGGCGTGGACACGAAGCGGTTCGCGCCCGTGACCACGGTGCCTGAGGCCTGGCCCTTCCACCGCGGCGAGCATCTCGTCATCGGCGCCGTGGGCCGCATGCAGACCGTCAAGGACCCGCTGAACCTGGTCGAGGCCTTCCTGCGCCTGCGCGACCTCTGCCCGGCGGCCTGGCCGCGGCTGAGGCTGGCCATGCTGGGCGGCGGCCCGCTGCTGGAGAAGGCGCGCGAGCGCCTGGCCCAGGCCGGTGCCGCGGACCAGGCCTGGCTGCCGGGTGACCGCAGCGATGTCGCGGCCTTGCTGCCCCAGGTCGACATCTTTGCGCTGCCGTCCCAGGCCGAGGGCATCAGCAATACCCTGCTGGAGGCCATGGCCTGCGGCTGTGCGCCGGTTGCCACCGACGTGGGCGGCAACTCGGAGCTGGTGCAGGACGGGGTCAACGGCCTGCTGGTGCCGGCCACCGATGCCGCAGCGCTGGCGGCTGCGCTGGCCCGCCTCGTCGACGACGCGGCGCTGCGTGAGCGGCTGGCCGCGGCCTCGCTGCGCCGGGCTCGCGCCGAGTTCAGCCTGGAGGGCATGCTGGCCGCCTATGGGCAACTCTATGCCGGCGCGCCCCCTCGGCCGGGGGGGTAGGCGTGCCTCACGTCACGCCTTGCGGCGTCGAAGGCGGGTGGAGCGGCCAAGCTCGGTAAGAATCCGCCTTTAGCCGCGCGCGTGCGCGGCGCCATCTTCAATGGGCTGAACTTTTCATGTGCGGCATCACCGGTTTGTTCGACACCCGCGGCCAACGCCTCCCCGAGCGCCAGCGGCTGCACCGGATGAACGAATCCCAGCACCACCGCGGCCCCGATGAGGGCGAGCTGCACATCGAGCCCGGCCTGGGCCTGGGTCACCGCCGCCTGTCCGTCATCGACATCGCGACCGGCCAGCAGCCCATCTTCAACGACGACCGCAGCGTCGCCCTGGTCTTCAACGGCGAGATCTACAACTACCAGGAGCTGACGGCTCAGCTGACCGCCCTGGGCCATCGTTTCCGCACCAAGAGCGACACCGAGACCATCGTGCGCGCCTGGGAGCAATGGGGCGAGGACTGCGTGCTGCATCTGCGCGGCATGTTCGCCTTCGCCCTGCACGACCGCCGCCGCGACTGCCTCTTCATGGCCCGCGACCGCCTGGGCGTCAAGCCCATGCATTACGCGCTGCTGGACGACGGCTGGCTGCTGTTCGGCTCCGAGCTGAAGAGCCTGCTGGCCCACGGCGGCATGCCGCGCGACATGGACCCGCAGGCGATCGAGGAGTATTTTTCGCTGGGCTACACGGCCGACCCGCGCACCGTCTTCAAGGCCGCGCGCAAGCTGGAGCCTGGCCACCGTGTGCTGTGGAAGCGCGGCGAGAGCCCGCGGCAGCCCCAGGCCTACTGGGACGTGCGCTTCACGCTGGACAACCCCATCTCGCAGGCCGATGCCGAGCAGGAGCTGCGCGAACGCCTGCGCGAGGCCGTGCAGCTGCGGCTGAAGGCGGAGGTGCCGCTGGGCGCCTTCCTCAGCGGCGGCGTCGACTCCAGCGCCGTCGTGGCCGTCATGGCCGGCCTGCAGGGCGACATGCCGGTCAACACCTGCTCCATGGGCTTCGACGACCCGAAGTTCAACGAGGTCGAGTTCGCGCAGATGGTGGCCGACCGCTACCGCACCAACCATCGCGTGCAGACGGTGGCCAGCGACGACTTCGACCTCATCGACACGCTGGCCCGGCTTTACGACGAGCCCTATGCCGACAGCTCCGCCATCCCGACCTACCGCGTCAGCCAGCTGGCGCGCCAGCATGTCACCGTGGCCCTGAGCGGCGACGGCGGCGACGAGAGCTTCGGCGGCTACCGCCGCTATCGCCTGCACATGATGGAAGAGCGCCTGCGCGCCTCCATGCCGCATGGCCTGCGCAAGCCGCTGTTCGGCACGCTGGGCAGCCTCTATCCCAAGATGGACTGGGCACCGCGCTTCGTGCGCGCCAAGACCACCTTCGAAGGCCTGGCGCGCACCAGCGTGCAGGCCTATTTCCATTCCATGTCCATCATGCGCGGGCCGATGCGCTCGGCGCTGTTCTCGTCCAAGCTGAAGAGCGAGCTGGCCGGCTACGACGCCTTCTCGGTCTTCGAGCGCCATGCCGCCAACGCCCAGACCGAAGACCCGCTGGCCCTGATCCAGTACCTGGACACCAAGACCTACCTGGTCGGCGACATCAACACCAAGGTCGACCGCGCTTCCATGGCCCACAGCCTGGAGGTGCGCGAGCCGCTGATGGACCACAAGCTGGTGGAATGGCTGGCCACGCTGCCGTCGCACCTGAAGCTGCGCGACGGCGAAGGCAAATTCCTGTTCAAGAAGGCGATGGAGCCCTTGCTGCCCAACGATGTGCTGTACCGCCCCAAGATGGGCTTTGCCGTGCCGCTGGCACGCTGGTTCCGCGGGCCGCTGCGCCAGCGCGTTCGCGAAGCCGTGCTGGGCGAGCGCCTGGCCGACACCGGCTGGTTCAACCGCGACGAGTTGCAGCGCCTGGTGGACCGCCACCAGAACGGCCAGAGCGACTTCAGCGCGCCGCTGTGGACGCTGATGATGTTCGAGGCCTTCCTGCGCCAGGTGGTCGACGCGCCCGACTCCATCGGCCTGCCGGTGCCGGAGGCCGTGGCATGAGGGTGCTGCACGTCTTCGACCATTCCATCCCCCTGCATTCGGGCTACACCTTCCGCTCCCTGTCCCTGCTCAAGGGGCAGCGCGCATTGGGCTGGGAGACCTTCCACATCACCAGCCCCAAGCACAGCGCGGGCCTGGGCGACAAGGCCAACGGTGCCCTCGAGGACGACGTCGACGGCTGGCATTTCTTCCGCACGCCCGAGGCGCCCAAGGCGGCGCTGCCGGGCCTGGGCGAGTACCGGCTCATGCAGGCGCTGGAGCAGCGCCTGGAAGAAGTCGCGCGCCAGGTGAAGCCCAACCTCCTGCACGCCCATTCGCCGGTGCTGAATGCCTTGCCGGCGCTGCGCGTCGGCAAGCGCCTGGGCATCCCGGTCGTCTACGAGGTGCGCGCCTTCTGGGAAGACGCGGCCGTGGACCATGGCACCACCACCGAGGGCAGCGCGCGCTACCGCCTGACGCGCTGGATGGAGACGCGGGCCCTGCGCCGCGCCAGCCACGTGTTCACCATCTGCGAGGGCCTGCGGGGCGACATCGTGGCGCGCGGCATCCCGGCCGAGCGCGTCAGCGTCATTCCGAATGCCGTTGACATCGAGGCCTTCACGCCCGGCGGCCAGGCTGATCCGGTGCTGCAGGCGCAGCTCAGCGTGACGGGCTGCACCGTGCTCGGCTTCCTGGGCAGCTTCTACGCCTATGAGGGCCTGGACCTGCTGCTGGACGCGCTGCCGGCCATCCTGCAGCAGCGCCCCGACGTGCGCGTGCTGCTGGTCGGCGGCGGCCCGCAGGAAGCCGCGCTGAAGGCCCAGGCGGCCCGCCTGGGGGTGCAGGACAAGGTGATCTTCACCGGCCGCGTGCCGCATTCGGAAGTCACCCGCTACTACGACCTGGTGGACCTGCTCGTCTACCCCCGCCACGTCATGCGATTGACGGACCTGGTCACGCCGCTGAAGCCGCTGGAAGCCATGGCGCAGTCGCGCGTGATGCTGGCTTCGGACGTCGGCGGCCACCGCGAGCTGATCCGTGACGGCGACACCGGCCGGCTGTTCAAGGCCGGTTCCGCGTCGGCCCTGGCCGCCACGGCGCTGGACATGCTGGCCAAGCGCGATCAATGGCCGGCCATCGGCATCGCCGGCCGCCGCTTCGTCGAGACCGAGCGCAACTGGACGCGCTCGGTGTCCAACTACATCGAGCCCTTCACCCGGCTCGTGGGCTGATGCGGCTGCTGACGTTCTCGTCGCTGTACCCCAGCAGCGCCCGGCCGCGGCATGGCCTGTTCGTCGCCGCGCGCTTGCAGGAGCTGCGCCGGCGCCACGGCTTCGACGCCCACGTCATCGCCCCCGTGCCCTGGTTTCCCTTCACGGCCGAGCGCTTCGGCGACTACGCCGCCTGGGCGCGCACACCCCCCCAGGAGGTCTGGCAGGGCCAGGACGTGCATCACCCGCGCTATCTGATGCTGCCCAAGATCGGCATGGCCATGCAGCCCGACGCCATGGCGCGTGCGGCCATTGCCTGCATCGAGCGTGAAAACCTCAGCTTCGACCTGATCGACGCGCACTACTTCTACCCCGATGGGGTGGCGGCTGCCGCGCTGTCGCGCCATTTCGGCAAGCCCCTGCTCATCACCGCCCGCGGCTCCGATCTGAACCTGATCGGCCAGAACGCCCGCGCTCGCGCCCGCATGCTGCAGGCCTGCGAGCAGGCGTCAGCCTGCGTCGGCGTCAGCCAGGCCCTGGTGGACATCCTGCGGGGCTGGGGTGTGCCGGCGAGCAAGCTGCATGTCATCCGCAACGGCGTCGACCTGGACCGCTTCGCACCGCTGTCGGTGCAGCAAGCGCGTGCAGGCCTGGGCCTGGACGACGCACCCCTGCTGCTCGCGGTGGGCAATCTGATCGAGTTGAAGGGCCATGCCTTGCTGATCGAGGCCCTGGCCTCGCTGGCGGCAAGCCATCCGCAGTTGCAGCTGGCCATTGCCGGCGAGGGGCCGGAGCGGGCGGGTCTGGAAGCCCTGATCGCTCAGCATGGTCTCGTCGGCCGCGTGAAGCTGCTGGGCTCCATCGGCCACGCCGAACTCGCCCGCTGGTATGCCGCAGCCGATCTGTTCGTGCTGCCTTCCAGCCGGGAGGGGCTGCCCAATGTGCTGCTGGAATCCCTGGCCTGCGGCACACCGGTGATCGCCACCGCCGTGGGCGGCATTCCGGAAGTGCTGGCTGAGGTGCCCGAGGCCGGCGAGCTGCTGCGTGAACGCAGCGTTCCCGCCATTGCCGAAGCTGTGCAGCGCTGGCTCGCCCGCGATGTCGATCGTGCCGCGGTGCGCCGCGCGGCCTCGGCCTATGCCTGGGACGCCAGTGCCGCAAGGCTGGCGCAGCTGATGCACGGCGTTGCAGCCGGGGAGTCCTGCCATGCGTGACATCATCCTGCTGCTGATCATCGGCTGGATCACGCTGCAGGCCTTCAGGCGCCCCTGGATCGGCATCCTGGGCTGGACCTGGCTCAGCATCATGAATCCGCACCAGCTGACCTGGGCCCTGAAGACCATGCCGTTTGCCGCGGCCATGGGCGGGGCGACGCTGATCGGCCTGTTCATCACGCGCGACCGGCGCGACTACAGCCAGACCCACGAGAGCATCACCCTGATGCTCTTCATGGCCTGGATGTGCATCACGCTGCCCTTCTCGCTGATCTGGGACGAGTCCTTCGAGCTGTGGAAGCGCGTCATGAAGATCGACCTGATGATCCTCGTGGCCATCGTGCTGCTGCACAGCAAACGCCACGTGATGCTGCTGACCTGGGTGCTCGTCATCTCGATCGGCTTCTTCGGCGTCAAGGGCGGGGCCTTCACGCTCGCGACCGGCGGCGGCTACAAGGTCTGGGGCCCGGAGAACACCTACATCGAGGGCAACAACGAAGTGGCCCTGGCCATCGTCATGGTCATCCCGCTGATGCGCTTCCTGCAGTTGCAGATGACGGCCAAGTGGGCCAAGACGACGATGACCGTCTGCATGGTGCTGATGGCGGCGTCGGCCTTGGGCAGCCACTCGCGCGGTGCGCTGCTGGCGATTGCGGCCATGGCCCTGGTGCTGTGGTGGCGGGGCAAGAACAAGGTCATGGGTGCCGTCGCCATGGTGGTGATCGGCGCGGCGCTGCTGTCGATGATGCCGGCCGAATGGTGGGAGCGAATGGGCACCATCAAGACCTATGAGCGCGACGAATCGGCCATGGGACGCATCAACGCCTGGTGGATGGCCTACAACGTCGCCAAGTCCAATTTCTTCGGTGGCGGCTTCTACATCTGGACCGGCAGCCTGTTTGCGATCTACGCGCCCGACCCGAACGACACCCACGCGGCGCACAGCATCTACTTCATGGTGCTCGGCGAGCAGGGCTTCCCGGGGCTGTTCCTGTTCCTGACGCTGTTCACCATGGTCTGGTTCACGGCGGGCAAGTTGCGAACCAAAGCCATGGCCCAGCCCCAGACGCTCTGGCTGTCCCAGCTGGGCAGCATGCTGCAGGTGAGTCTGGCCGGCTATGCGGTGGGGGGCGCCTTCCTCAGCCTCAGCTATTGGGACTTGCCGTACAACCTGCTCATCCTCGCCGTCGTCGGCCAGCGCTGGCTGCAGCGCAAGGAATGGCTGCGCGAGAAGGAAGAGCCCGTCATCTACTGGCCCGAGTTCCTGAAGAAGCGCTTTGAGAAGAAGAAGCGCGCCCCGCTGCTGCCATGAAAGCCCTGTTCAGTCTGCTGTCGCCGGCCGGCGCGCGTGCGCGCCTGAACGTGCTGATCTTCCATCGCGTGCTGCCCGAGCCCGACCCGCTGTTTCCGGACGAGGTCGACGCGGCGCGCTTTGACACGCTGCTTGGCTGGGTGAAGTCCTGGTTCAACGTGCTGCCGCTGGACGAAGCGGCCCGGCGCCTGGCCGACGGCAGCCTGCCCGCGCGCGCCGCGGTCCTGACCTTCGACGACGGCTATGCCGACAACCACGATGTCGCGCTGCCGCTGCTGCAAAAGCATGGCCTGGCCTGCAGCTTCTTCATCGCCACCGGCTTCCTCGATGGCGGCCGCATGTGGAACGACACCCTGATTGAGGCCGTGCGACGCAGCAGCCTGCCGCTGCTGGACCTGCGCGGCCTGCAGGATGGGCGCGGCAACGACCTCGGCCAGCATGCCCTCGGCGATGTGGCCAGCCGCCGTGCCGCCCTCGGCAACCTCATCGAGCGCGTCAAGTACCTGCCGCCCGAGCCGCGCGTGGCCTGCGTAGACGCTATCGCCCAGCGGGCCGAGGTGCAGCCGCCGAACGACCTGATGATGAGCAGCGCCAAGGTGCGCGCACTGCATGCCGCCGGCATGCAGATCGGCGCCCACACCGTCAGCCATCCCATCCTCGCCAAGCTGGGCAGGCAGGAGGCCGCGGACGAGATCGGTCGCAGCCGTGAGGTCTTGCAGGACCTGCTGGGTGCCAGGGTCGGCCTGTTCGCCTATCCCAACGGCAAGCCGGGCAACGACTACCTGCCGGACGTGCATCCGGGCCTGGTGCGTGAACTGGGATTCGATGCGGCGGTGTCCACCCGCTGGGCGGCGTCGCGGCGCGGCGAGGACCTGTTCCAGATCCCCCGCTTCACGCCCTGGGACCGCGGTCGCGCGAAGTTCGGGCTGCGCCTGCTGCGCAACCTATCGAACTGAGGCCTGGCTTCAGGCCTTGAGGCGGGCGGCGAGCGCCTCGACGATGCGCTCCGACGAATGGCCGTCCCACAGGGCAGGGCGGCGGCCGGCCTTGGCATGGCCCGCGAGCGCCTCGCGGCAGGCGGCCAGCACGCGCGCCGGATCGGTGCCCGCCAGCACATTGCTGCCCTCGTCCACGGTCACCGGCCGCTCCGTGCTTTCGCGCATTGTCACGCAGGGCACGCCCAGGGCCGTGGTCTCTTCCTGCAGGCCGCCGCTGTCGGTCAGCACGACGGCGGCGTCCTTCCACAGGTGCAGGAAGGACATATAGGGCTGCGGCCCCAGCACATGGACGTTGGGCGCCAGCGCCAGGCCCAGGGCTTCCAGGTTCTTGCGCGTGCGCGGGTGCATGGGGAAGACGACCGGCACGTCGGCGGCCAGTTCGTTCACCACGCCGGCCGCGCGGCGCAGATTGGCTTCGCCGTCGACGTTGCTGGGGCGGTGCAGCGTGACCACGGCATAGCGGCCGAGCGTGCGCTTGAGGGCGTCGCTTTCCAGCGTCGTGGTGTCGAAGTCCTGGCCCAGCTTGGCGGCCTGGTAGAGCAGGTTGTCCACCATCACATGGCCCACGTCGTGGATGGCCTCGGGCGGCTGGCCCTCGCGCAGCAGGTGGGCGCGGCCGGACGGTTCCGTGACGAAGAACCAGTCGGTGATGGCGTCCGTCACGAGCCGGTTGATCTCCTCGGGCATGCCGCGGTCGCCGCTGCGCAGGCCGGCTTCCACGTGGGCCACCGGCACGCCGGCCTTCTTGGCCACGATGGCGCAGGCGAGCGTCGAATTCACGTCACCGACCACAAGGCAGCAGGCGGGCCTGTCCTCGGCCACGCAGGCCTCGTAGGCAATCATGATCTTGCCGGTCTGCTCGGCATGGCTGCCGCCGCCGCAGTTCAGCCGCACGTCGGGCGTGGGGATGCCCAGCTCCTGGAAGAACACGTCATTCATGTCCTTGTCGAAGTGCTGGCCGGTGTGGATCAGCCGGGCCTGCAGCCTGCCATCGGCCGCAATCGCGCGCAGCAGCGGCGCGATCTTCATGAAGTTGGGCCGGGCGCCTGCGATGAGGTGAACGAGAGGGCGGGGTTGCGACATGGCTTGATCCAGGAGTTTCAGGCGGCGATGCGGTAGTCGGGCGCATGGCGGCGCAGCCACTGCTCCAGCATCATCAGGGTCCAGACGGTCTCGCCGTAATAGCCGGCATGCTCCCTGAGCCGCTGGGTGAACAGGCTTTCGACGAAATCGGCCCGCGCGATGCCGCGGGCAGCGATGCCGCGCAGCGACTCCGCAGCCAGCGCGTTCAACGCAGCATCCTTGACCGCCCAGGGGCCGAAGGGCAGGCCGAAGCCATGCTTCTTCTTGGTCAGGATGTCGTCGGGCAGGAAGCCGCGCAGGGCCTCCTTGAAGAACCAGCGCAGCTTGAAGCCGCGCAGCTTGTAGTTCGTCGGCAGCTTCATCGAGAAGTCCAGCAGCCGCGTGTCCAGCAGCGGGAAGCTCACGTCCACGCCGGCCAGGCCCGTCGTGCCGACCACCTTGGGCAGGTCGTTCTCGGCCAGGGTGTAGCGCCAGTCGAAGGCCAGCATCTGGTTGACGAGGCTGGCGTCCTTCGGGCCGGCACCCCAGGTGGCGCGCTGGTGCTCGCGCGGGCCCTGCGTGTTGACGGCGGCGAGGAAGGCCGGCGTCAGCATGTTGGCCAGGCCCAGGCGGTCCAGCAGGTTGTAGCTCTGCATACGGTCCGGCATGGGCACGCGCGCCTGGCGGATGTAGCTCGTGCCCTTTTTCAGCAGGGGGATGCTGCCGGTGACCGGGTTGGCGAACAGCGGGTCCAGCAGGCCGGCGCGCAGCGGCGACGGGATCTGGCTGTAGACGTGGAAGACCCTCTCCTTGGCATAGCGGGTGTTGCCGCCGAAGAGCTCGTCGCCGCCGTCGCCGGCCAGCATGCGGGTGTGGCCATCCGCCCGCGCCTTGCTGGCGCAATAGAAGGCCGGCACCGCCGAGGAGTTGCCGAAGGGCTGGTCGTAATGCGCGGCCACGTCCGGGATGGCGCGCACGAGGTCGGCCGGCGTCACGTAGTACTCGTGGTGCTCGGCGCCGTAGGCCTTGGCGGCGATGCGCGCGTAGGCCATCTCGTCATAGCCTTCGGAATCGAAACCGATGGAATAGCTGGCCGGCGCCTTGCCGGTGGCTTCGCCGAGCAGGCCGCAGACGGTGGAGCTGTCGGTACCGCCGGACAGGAAGCAGGCCGTGCTGCCGTCGGCCGCGAGACGCTCCTTCACGGCCGTGCGCAGGATGCCGCGGAATTCCTCGCGCAGCGCGCCAAAGTCGGCACCGCGCGGCTCGCTGAACCTGGCCGTCCAGTAGGGCGCCGCCGTCAGCTGGCCGTTCTCGAACAGCGCGTAATGCGCCGCGGGCAGGCGGTGGATGCCGGCGTAGATGGTGCGTGGCGAGGGGATGCAGTGGTGGAAGAGGTAGTCGAAGATGGCCTGCGTGTTCAGCTCGGTGATGCCGAGATGGCGGGCCAGGTCGTCGGCGCGGCTGGCGTAGTGCAAGCGGCCGTCACGCACCGCGTAGCACAGGCTGTGCACGGCGAAGCGGTCCGTCGCCAGGTAGGTGCCGCCCGAGGGCAGGGCCAGGGCAACGGCGAACTCGCCGCCGACGTCGGCCGCGCAGGCGGCGCCGCGCGCGGCGTAGGCCTGCTGCCAGGTGGCAATGTCCGCCGCCTTCAGCGTGCCGCCGGGGAACTGGGGCATGCCGCTGGCGAAGGGCGTGTCAGGGGGCAGGGCGTGGGCTTGCATGCGTGGTCTTGGGTTCAAGGCTCGGGATTGTCGACGGGCTGGCGCTTGCGCTCCTGGGCAGCGCGCCAGCGCCGCCAGGCGTTGCCGCCGGCCTGGCGCAGCAGGCCGAACAGGCCCCGCAGCGTCGTCGGGTCGTAGGCCACGAGACCGAAGCGCTCGCGGCGGTGGCTCATCCAGGTCTTCTTGTAGCTGTCGTCGCCGATCAGGTAGTCCACCTCGGCGACCTTGTCGCGCTCCATGGCTTCTTCCAGCAGCAGCGCCGTCACCAGCGTGCCGGGCGCAATCGACTTGTAGGCCTCGTCGTAGGCCACCTTGTAGATGTGGGCACGGCCGGCATTGACGATCCACAGCTGGGCGGCAATGGGCTTGTCGCCGATCCAGGCCAGGCCCAGGCGCAGCCAGCCGCGCCGGGCGCACAGGCGGATCAGGCCGGGGATGAACTCGGTATAGGGCTCGGGCACCTTCCAGCTGGCGCCATAGACGGCCTCGTAGGCCGCAATGCCGCGCTCGACGTCGGCCACGTCGCGGATGATCTCGAGCCGGCCGCCGTCCTCGGCCGCCAGGCGCTTGCTCATGCGCTTGATGGTGCTGCGCAGCTGGCCGCTGCGGTTCTTCAGGTAGTCGGCCCAGTCGCCGTCCACCTGCAGATACCAGTTGCCGAAGGCGAAGTACTCGTGCGTGCGCAGGCCCGCCCGGCGCAAGGCGTCGCGCAGCAGCTGGAACTCGCGCGACTGCGGGTCCATGGGCCAGAAGCGGTAGGCCGGCGTGCCGCGTTGCTCGCGGCGCAGCACATGCAGCAGCGGCAGCAGGTCTTCCGCGGCCAGGTCGTCGGCCAGCGCCGGCGCATAGAGGGTGGTGTAGTAGTTGGCAAGCGCGCCGACCTCCAGGCCGGTGGCGCCCTGCTGGATGCCGATGGGCAACACGGCCAGCGTGCGGCCCTGGCGGCGCAGCACATAGAGGGCGGCCTGCGACGCGTCCTTGAAGACGGTGTCGGTCAGCAGCCCGAACCAGTCGCCGCCGAACTCCACATAGGCATGCTCGCGCTGGCGCATCAACGCCAGTGCATCCTCGGGCAACTCGCGCGGGTGGCTGAAACGTTCCACCGACGCGCCGCTGCGCTCCACCATGGAGTCGGTGTCGACGCGTGCACGCTTGGGCTTGCGCTGGCGCCAGCCGCGGCCGCGGCGCAGCAGGTCGTAGACGGCGGGCAGGCCGCGGTGGCGGTAGACGCTGACATGGTTGATCCAGCGCTGCGAGGTGGACCAGGCCAGCAGGTCTGCGTCGGCATCGGTGTAGAACTCGACGACGCCGCCGGGCAGGCGCCTGAAGAGATCCTCGAGCGTGCGCAGCAGCAGCAGCCGGCCCGGTGCGAAGCGGTCGAAGGTTTCCTGGAAGGCCGTCTTCAGCATGACGGCCATGCCGGCGCGCAGCAGCACCATGCGCGAAGCGATCAGCACATCGCCCAGCCACAGTTCGTACACCAGCGCCTCGCCGCGCGCCGCGAACTCGCGCATGACCTCGGCGTAGAAGCGGCCCTGCGGGTTGTCGCGGCTGACGGCGGTGCCCTCGCGACCTTTCCAGCCGCTGCTTTCCAGCGCGGCATAGCGTTCCACCGCGGCGGCGATGTCTTCGGGCGAGCTGATCACCTGCAGGCGCTCGCCCTCAACCTCGGACTGCAGGCGGCGCAGGTAGCGGCGCATGTTCTGGATCAGCTTGCGCGGCCGCTGGGCCCAGTAGTCGTCGAAGCTGTCGCGCAGGCTGACGCTCATCGTCAGCGCATGGGGCAGGCTGTTCACGGGTCGGCCCGGCAAATCGCGCAGGTCGCCAAAGCGTGGGTCATTGCAGAGCAGGTCCAACTCGCTGGCGTAGCCGGGCAGTGCGGCGAACAGGCCGCCCATGTCCAGGTCGGGCGGGATCAGGCTGGGGCCGATCTGCGTCTGCGACGGCAGGAAGCTGGCCCACACCCCCAGCCGGCGCGGCTGGCGGTCGATGAGCAGCATCGCGACGGCTTCGCCATTGCGCCGCGCGATGGCCAGTTGCACGCCGGCAGCGCCGAAGTGGCGCAGCAAGGCGTCGACGAACTGGCTGTCGAGCAGGCTGTGACCCGCCATCAGCTGCCGGTTGAGGCGATCCCAGGCGTCACGGTGCTCGCCCAGGCCCTGGCCGGCGGTGACGGGGACCAGGGTCCATTGGAGCCCCATGGTCTTGGCCGCCGTCATCCCGACAGCGGCCGCAAGGGGGTGGCCGGAAGCGATGGACGGTGGATCATGGGCTTTTGGAGGTGTCGACCGGCGATGGTGCCGGCGTCGCAGGCTGGCGCAGCAGCCAGCGGCGGGCGCGCTGGAAGTGCGACTCGTCGGCCAAGGGGTGGTGCGTCCATTGCACCGCGACGGCAGCGAAGATGGCGCCCAGGCCCGCCACGGGCAGCCAGGCCAGCACGGGCAAGGGCTCGGTATGGCCCCAGCCGACATAGGTGATCTGGCAGAGCGGCGGCAAGGCAGCCGCGGCAGCCACCACGGCACTCTTCATCAGGGCCTTGCGCATGATGCCGTGATCGTCACCGACCGCATGGCGGCGCACGGCGGCGAAGATGGGCGCCGCGATGACGGACGACGCCATGAAGGCGATGGCGCAGGCCTCGATGCTCTTGAAGATGATGGCGGCGCCGGCGATCAGCACCATGCGCATGGGCTGCAGCAGCAGCTCCACACGGGTAACCAGGTCGATGCGCCCGATGGCGGTGAGCAGATTGGGCGTCAACGCATTGGTGGCCGCCACGGCCCCGGCCAGCGAGAACAGCGGCACGAGGGCTGCGGCCTGGTGCCATTGCGAGCCGTACAGCAGGTGCAGCACCTCCAGCGAATACAGGGCCACCAGCGTGTGGAAGGGCCAGCCAAACACCGTCACCAGCGCGACGGAGCGCGCATAGGGCACCGGCAGCGCCACGCCATCGCGGTGGGCGCTGGCAAAGGCCGGCAGGGCCACGTTGCGGATCGCGCCCATCAGGTCGCGGTTGAACATGTTCATCAGCCCCTGCGCGCGGCTGAGCACCGCCACGGGCTGGAAACCCAGCACCTTGGCGACGACGAGGTCGTTCATGTCCATGGCCAGGGAATTGACCAGGCTGGTCACCGAAACCTGCCCGCCAAAGCCCAGCATGGGACGCCAGCCGCCGAGTCGCGGGCGCGGAAAGCCGTATTGCGGCCTGACCAGCCACAGCCCCACGACGGTGGCCGCATTGCCGGCCACGGCGCCCCAGGCCAGCGCGCTGACACCCAGGCCCAACACGGCCAGGCCGACGGAGGCCACGGCGCCGGTCAGGGAGGCGGCGATCATCACGTACAGCAGGCGCTTGAACTGCAGCGCGCGCCGCAGCAGCGCCAGTGCCACCGTCGTCAAGGGCAGCAGCAGGAAGTTCAGCGAGCAGATGCGCAGCGTCGTGACGACGCGGGGGTCTCCGTAATAGTCGCCGACGAAGGGCGCGGCCACCAGGGTGGCGACGAACAGCGTCGCGCCCAGGCCCATGGTCAGGCTGAAGGCGGTGCCGGCCTTCTCCTCGTCCAGTTCGCGAACCTGCACCAGATAGCTGCCGATGCCGAAGTCGCGCAGCGCCTGGGCCAGGCCCAGCACGGCCATGCTGACCGAGTAGATGCCGATCTGTTCCGGTGTCAGCAGCCGGGCCAGCGCCATGTTGGACGCCAGCGCCAGCACCAGCATCAGATAGCGCTCGATCAGCGACAGCGCCAGCGCGCGGCGGACGCTAACCATGGGGCACCTCGTCGGCCAGGAAGTGCGGGCCGGTGGTGGCGGTCAGCCTGGCATGGCGGCGCAGTTGGGGCCACCGCAGCAGCAGCTGCCAGCCGGCCACGACGCTGGCGAGATAGCCCTTGCCGTCGCGGCTGACCAGGGCCTCGGCCACAGGCGCGACAAAACCCTGGCTCAGCAGCGTGGCCAGCATGTGCAGCGCGCTGAAGCCGGGCCGCTTGACCTCGTTCAGCAGCAATGCGCGGCGGCGCCGGGCCAGTTGCAGGATTTCGCCGACCCAGCTGGGGCGCGGGCCTTTGACGGACTCGCGCAGGTGCACGATGCGGCTGGCCGGCAGCAGCGCGAACACGATGCGCTGGTGCTGCCAGCGGTGCAGCAGGTCGTCGTCCTCGCCGTACATGAAGAACAGCGGGTCGAAGCCGCCCGCCTGGCGCCAGACCTCGGCGCGCACGAACCAGGCGGCGGCATTGACGCCGAAGGTCTCGTAGTAGGCCTGGCTGCGCCCCATGCAGGCGTCGGCCAGATAGCCGGGCAGATGGCGCTGCAGATAGCCGCGCAGCGTGCGCTGGTCGACATGTTCGGCATCCGGGCTGCAGTGCAGCGGCGAGACGACGCCGATGTGGGGGTGGGCATCCATGAAGGCGGTCAGCTCCGCCATCGACTGCGGCAGCACATAGGCGTCCTGGTTGAGCAGGAAGACATAGCGGGCGCCGCGCGCCAGCGCATGCCGGATGCCGATGTTGTTGCCGCGCCCGAAGCCGTCGTTGCTGCCGTTGCGGATCAGCACCACGCTCGGGAACTCCGCCGACACGATGGCACAGGTGTCATCGCTGGAGGCGTTGTCCACGACGATGACCTCGGCGCCGCTGTCCGCCAGCGAGCCGAGGCAGCGGCGCACCCACGGTGCACCGTTGTAGGTGACCACCACCACGCTGACCGCGGGCTGTGCGCCAGGAGAAGGCTGTGCGGTGGTTTGCATCAGTAGGTGTTCTGCTTCTTCTGGGAGTGCCGTTCGACCCAGGCCGGGTAGGCCGCCGGCCGCAGGCGCGACACCCAGCGGCTGGTGCAGGTGCCCCAGGCCCGCCGCAGGCGCAGCTCGCGCTGGAAGCGAACGGGCTCGGGCTCACCGCGCAGCGGGGCCAGCAGGCAGCCCAGGGCGTCCTGGGCCAGCTGGCTGTACAGCCACAAGGGTACCCAGGCGAAATGACGCATGCGCGTATCCATCTGCTGCCAGGGCGAGATGCCGGCCTTGAAGGACCAGCGGCGGAAATAACGCTTCGTCAGGATGGCCGCATCCACGGGCGCCGTGACGACCAGGCGCGGCTCGTAGGCGACGACCTCCCCGCGCGACAGGCAGCGCTGGCCGAACTCGAAATCCATGTGCCGGAAATGAGCCTCGGAAAAACCCCCAACGCGGTCGAAGAGTGCAAGCCGTGCCACCAGATTGGCGCCTGCGGGGGAATAGGTGGCGGGCGGCGGCTGCAGGCGTTGGGTGCCGAGGTCCACCTGTCCGACGATGGCTGCCATCGAATCGCCATACCAGGTGGGCGGGCCGTCGCCCGGCCATTGCAGTTCGGTGCGGCCGCCGGCCAGCATCAGCGCGTGCGGGGCGAACACCGCGGCCACCTGCTCCAGCCAGTCGGCCGGGAACAGGATGTCGTCATCGGTGAAGGCCAGCACTTCGCAGCCCAGGGCGCGCGCCCGCGCAATGCCCGCATTCAGCGCGAACTGCTTGCCCTGGCGGGGCTCGAACAGGGCGTGGAGCCGGCCCAGGGGCCATTCGCGGGCCCATGACGTGAGGCGGGCCTGCGTGTCATCGCTGGAGTTGTTGTCCACGACCAGCACCTCCACCGCCGTCCCCGCTGGCGTGCGCACCTGAGCCAGGCTGGCCAAGGTCTCGGCGAGCACGGCGGCACGGTTCCAGGTGCAGATGATGACGGCAATAGGGGAGGGCATTCGGGCTTGGTTCACCAGCGGGCTGCCGGGCGTGCGACGACGCCGACCGGGGTTCCAACCGCTTCGTTGGCCTGGGCAAACGGGCAGCCATGGGGCGCAGAAGTGTAGTCCGCGCAGGCCGCCGCCCAGGGCGTGCGACTCCCCGTGATCGGGCGACCCGCGCCGTCCGGTAATTCGTCTCGGTCACCTATGATCGCCGGCCGCTTGTGCGGGTCGGCGCTGTGGTGCTCCGGACCTGCGTTTCACTCCCTCTTGATGGCCCTCTGCACCGAATGAGCAATGCCAACTCGCGCCCGGCGCGATGCCTGATCACGGGCGCCTCGGGCTTTATCGGCACGCGTTTGTGTGAGCGCATGGACGCCCAGGGCGGGCAGGCCTACGTTGCCATGGCCCGTTCTGCGGCCGGTTCGCAGCCGGGGCGGTCTTCGGTCCAGGCCGACCTGCTGGTGCCCGGTGACGCCGCGCGCGCGCTGGCGGGTTGTGATGCCGTCATCCATCTTGCCCATGGCGGTCGCGGCCCGGAGGCCACGCGGCGCCTCGTCGAGGCCGCCGTGGCGCAGAAGGTGCGCCGCTTCGTGCACATCAGCACCATGTCGGTCCACGGCCCTCGACCCGGCATCGAGGCGGCACGCGAAGAGACGGCCCGCATCGGGCGCTATGACGAGGGCTATTCCGATTCCAAGGCCGAGCAGGAAGAGATCGTCCAGGCCGCCATCGACAAGGGCGACCTGGCGGCCGTCATCCTGCGGCCCACCGTGGTCTACGGCCTGGGCGGTCATTTCGAGCGCCAGGTGCTGCAGCAGGCCAAGGCCGGCGAGGTGACGCTGTTCGACGACGGGCGCGGTGTCTGCAACGCGGTGTTCGTCGACGATGTCTGCGATGCCATCGAAGCAGCGCTGCTGAGCGATGCGGCCGTGGGCCAGGCCATGTTCATCAATGCCGACCGCTCGATCAGCTGGGGCGAGTTCATCCGCGGTTTTGCCGCCTTGGTCGAGCCGCCGCCGCGCATCGTCAGCCTGTCCGCTGCCGCCGTCGAGACCTGGTGGGCCGAGCATCCGCCCGAGCCGGTGGGCGGCCTGGCCACGCGCGTGCTGCGCAAGCTCAAGCATCTGGCGGGCGTGCGCCCTCCCGTTTCGCCCTGGCCGCCGCTGGGCCGCGTGCGCCGCGAGACCTTCCCGATCACCTTCGCCAATGACAAGGCCAAGCGGCTGCTGGGCTGGTCGCCGCGCGTCGATTTCGAACAGGGCCTGGCCCTGACCGCTGACTGGCTGCGGGCGCGGGGCGAACTGGCTCGATGAAGCCGCGGGCCGTCATCGTTGGCGCCGGCCTGGGTGGATGCGTGCTGGCGCATGCGCTGCTGGACTCGCATGAGGTCGTCATCATTGAACGGGGCCGCGAGGCCGACGATCGGCGCTTCCCTGTCAGGGACGCGGGCGTGCCGGCCGGTACAGACCCGCATGTGGGCGCCGGCCTGGGCGGCACGACCCAGCTCTGGCACAACGGCCTGATCGAGATCGACGAAGAGATCTTCGCGGCGCACTGGCCGTTTCCGAAGGCGACGCTGGACGGCTGGTACGAGCAGGCCTTTGCATTGCTGGCCGGCGTCGAGATCACGCCGGTGCGAGCGGCCATCGCCGAGCTGCGCCGCAAATACTTCAGCCTGGGTGTGCCCGAGGGCCTGATGCAGGGCCTCTACTACCCCCGCTGGCCGCGCAATCTCTGGGACAGCCTGGCCTTGCAGGGCAAGGTCGAGGTCGTGCAGGCCGAGGTGGTCGACTTCGAGCTGGACAGCTCGGGGTCCCGCGTCGCCAGCCTCACCCTGGCCGAGGGTGGTCAGCGCCGCCAGCTCGAGGGTGACGTCTTCGTGCTGTGTGCGGGCGGCCTGGGTTCGCCGGTGCTGCTGCAGAAGCTGGCCGCACGGGCTGCGCTGCCGGCCCTGCGCCATGCCGGCGCCCATTACGAAGACCATCCGATGGGCTTTGTCGGCGAGGTCGAGGTCACGGTGCCGCTGTACCGGCTCTGGAACTACCGGGTGCGCGGCACCGACGGCAATCTGCGCCTGCCGCTGGTGGTCAAGCGCGCCGGCCTGCACATCTCCTTCCAGCTGCGCCCCGCGGCCAACTACCACCGCAACAGCCGCCGCGAGCGCGTCGGCAGCGTGTTGAACGAGTTGCGCCGCAACCCCTGGAACCCCTTGCATTACTTCAAGCTGTTGAAGCACTGGGACGACATCCTGGACATCCTGTCCTTCAAGTTCGGCATCCATCTGCCGACGCGCCACTACACGCTGCTGCTCTGCGCCCAGATGCCGACCTCGGCGGACCTGTCGGTCTGGAGCGAGCGGGATGCGGCCAGCGGTGCCGAAGTCCGCGTGCGGCGCTGGGTGCTCCCCGAGGACTACCTGGCTCAGCTGCAGGCCTCGGTCCAGGACGTGCTGGCTTGGCTGGCACCGGTCACCCAACGCTTTCGCGCCTTCAGCGGCTGGCAGGGCGACCTGCGCTCGGCCGCCCATCACTCAGGCACGGCGCGGCTGTCGACGGACGCCGCCGGCGGCGTCTGCGACGTGCACGGCCGGGTTCATGGCCTGTCCAATCTCCATGTCTGTGACGGCTCGCTGATTCCGGCCAGCGGCATTGCCAACACCGGCCTGACCATCGCCGCGCTGGCCCTGCGCCTGGGCGCACATCTTCGTCAATCCATCCCTTCTGCATCGCGAGCGATCCCATGAACCTTCACGTCGCGATGGCCGGCCGCAGCATGAATGTCCCGCATCTGCGGGGCACCGGCCGCTACGAGCAGGAGCTGCTGCGCAACACCCGGCCCGGTGACCAGCTGCAATGGACCGCCTATGGCCACAACCCGGCCCAGCCCTTCCGCGTGCCCGAGGGCTTGATCGGCCACGCCGAGGTGTTCGAGTTCCGCGGCGACCGCTTCCACCTGTGGGAGCAACTGGGGCTGCCCCGCAAGGTGCGCGACAGCGGCGCGCAGTTGCTGCATTGCGCCGAGAACACCGCGCCGGTCTGGCAGCCCGTGCCCACCATCGTGACCATCCATGACACGGTGCCGTGGGAGGAAGACCGGCGGGGCCTGGACCGCTTCTATATGCACGACGTGCAGCGCATGGCGCTGCGACGCTGTGCTCACGTCATCACCATCAGCGAGTCGTCGCGGCGGGACATCGCCACCCGCTGGCCATTTCTCGCCGATCGCCTGACCATCATCCCGCACGGCATCGCCGACGAGTTCTTCAGCGACGTGCGCGTGCCCCTGCCTGCCGTGCTGCAGCAGTCGCTGGGCGACGCCCCCTATCTGCTGTACCTCGGCGGCGGCCAGCCGCGCAAGCGCTTCGACTGGGCGCTGGAGCTGCTGGCCCGCAGCGGCCGCGACGACCTGCATCTGGTCGGCTGTGGCTTTGGTGCCGGGACCGCGCCGCTGGAGCGCGTGCCCGAGGCCCTGCGCGGCCGCGTGCATTTCGCGCCCTTCCTGGAGGACAGCGAGCTCGTGACGCTGTACCGCGGCGCCCAGGCGGCCATCTACCCCACGCTGTACGAAGGCTTCGGCTTCCCCGCGGTGGAAGCGCAGGCGGCCGGAACGCCGGTGCTGTTCAGCCCCGTGAGCAGCCTGGTCGATCTCGTCGGGCCGCTGAGCTGGACCAACGAGCCTCAGGATTTCGACGCCTGGCTGGCGTCGCTGCGCGAGGTGCTGGCGCTGCCGGCCGCGGTGCGCGCGGAAAAGGCCGCTGCGGCCGTCGCCTGGGTCAGGACCTTCTCCTGGCGCAGCAGTGTCGAGCGGCATTTCGAGGTCTACCGCGAAGTGCTGGCGCGCAGCCAGCGTCGCTAGGCGCACCCCGGCGCCGCTGCCCGGGCCGGGTTACTCGTTCTTCGGAATCCAGCGGCGCACCAGCGATTTGCTCATCTTGGAGAAGGTACGCCCGCGGTGCGGGCCACTGGCGAGCAAGCCGGCGAAGGTTTTCAGGCCCAGGCCGAGGTCGCCCTTGGCACAGTGCGAGTCCGCGAAATTACACCAGCCGCGGTGCTGGAAGTCGCGCAGCGCCTGGGCGTCGATGGTGTGACCGGCTGGTGCGCTCATGCCGAAACGCCGGATCAGGTCGCTGCGCATCAGCTCGGTGGTGTTGGTCGCCGGCACGCGCCGCGACAGCGAGACCGGGTGCTGGCGGTACAGCACAAAGGGCTCGGCCAGGCGCACGAAGCGGTGCTGGGTGCTGGCGCGCACCAGGTACTCCCAGTCGTCCGTCTGCTGGTTGTCGGTCAGGAAGCCGCCCATGCTGTCCCAGGCACTGCGCCGCCACAGCACCGACGAGGGCAGGGCATGGTTGTCGAGGATGAGGCGGGGGTAGATCCAGCCCGACAGGGTCTCGTCGATGCGGCCGCTGCGTGGCTCCTGGAAGAAGCCGGGGCGCGGCTCGCCATGCCAGACCTGGAAGGCCGTGTAGCAGAAGTCGTGGTCCGGGCGGCTTTGCAGCGCCTCGATCTGCAGGCGAAGCTTCTCGGGATGCCACAGGTCGTCGGCATCCAGCAGTGCAACGAATTCCGAATCCACCTCGGCCATGCCGCGATTGCGCGAGCGCGACATGCCGCGGTTCTCCTGCGAGATGACGCGCAGGCGCGCATCGTCCAGCGAGGCATTGGCGGCGGTGGCGTCCTTGGAGCCGTCGTCGATGACGGTGAGCTGCAGATCGGTGAAGGTCTGGTTCAGGGCCGAGCGCAGGGTTTCGGCGATGAAGGCTTCGGCGTTGTAGGCGGGAACGACGATATTGACGCGCGGCATGGGCGGGAGGCGGTCTCAGCGGGAGGGTTGCGATGCGGGCTCGGCCGCGGAAGCCGCCGACGCGGCCTCGGCGGGCTCCGCCGGCGGCTCCTGCCAGCGGCCCACCGATTCAAGGCGCTTTTGCAGATCGGTCCGCGTCAGCCCCATGCCCATGGCGCGATGCGCCTGCGCCAGGGCCTTGTCGTAGTCCTTCATGTCGAAATACAGCATGCCCGCATTGAAGTGGGTCAAGGGGCTGTCACCGGCCTGCGTCACCACATAGGCCAGGAAACGCTGCGCCTCTTCGAGCCGGTTGCGGCGGGTCAGATGGCTGACGTACAGCATGCGAAAGACCAGGTCGTCCGGAGCGAACTCCATGCCGCGGGCGAAGTAGCAGTCGACCGTCATCTCCGCGCCCTTGGGCTGGTCCGCCTTCTCCCTCTCGGACAGGCGTTCCATCGAGATCATGGCCCGGGCATGGTTGGGGAACACGCCGAGCGTGTAGCCGATGTCGCCGCCAAAGGGGCCGGTCTCGCCTCGCGTCAGCGACTCGACGCCACGCGTGAAGTGGGCTTCCTCGACGATGGAGCGCTGCTGCGGTGCCGCGGTGCGGTAGTCGAAGGGGCCGTAGCGGTTGCGCGACTGGCCGCAGCCGTCCGGGGCGTCGGCGCGCTTGGCGGCCTGCGCGGGAAGCGCTGCCGCCATGGCCAGGCTGATCGCGAGGCAGGCGAAAGCCAGCTTCGTCAGGGGTTTGTCGCTAGACATCGTGTCCTCAACCATTCCAAACAGATGCGGCACTGGGCGTCATGGTCCGACGAGGCCGAAAACGTGTGGTCGGCCGTTGGCAACTCGTGCAGAGCCAGTGTGGGCCTCTCCAGCAGGCCGGCCCATGCAGGCGCGCTGGCGGCGCAGCCGGAGAATTCGCGGGCAGTGTAGTCATCGCCGCTGAGCACCAGCAGGGACGGGCCGGCGAAGCCGCGCAGGCCGGCCGCCATGCGGTCCTGGAAGCTGCGCGAATCCGAAGCCTTGCCGGCACCGCAGGCCAGTTGCAGATTGCTGCCCAGACCGCGCAGTGCCTTGGCGCCTACGCCACCCTTGAGCAGCTTGAGCCAGAACTCTTTCTGGCGCAGGCGCTGCCAGTAGTAGTGCTTCACATGGGTCTGGGCCAGCGACGCGGCGGAGCGCACCCAGGGGTTGAGCAGGGCCACGCCGGCCACGCGGGTGTCGCCGGTCGATTCCAGATAGAGCAGGGCGGCCGAAGCGGCATCGCACAGGCCCCAGAGCGCCACACGCTTGAGCGTCGGGCGAGCGGCCAGCAAGGCGTCGATGGCGGACTTGATGTCGGCGTCGACGGCCAGGAAATCACGCGTCTCGCCCGGGCTGTCGCCCATGCTGCGGTAGTCGAAACGCAGGGCCGCGAAGCCGTTGGCGGCCAGATGACGGGCCATCAGCGTGAACTGGCGGTGGCTGCCGGCACGGTACTGGGGGCCGCCGACGATGATGAGGACACCGACCTCGGCCGGCGTGCCGTCGGGTTCGGCCAGGATGCCGACCAGGGGCTGGCCCTCGCAGGCGAAGCTGAGCACCGATTCCTTCACGCCAAGGCCTCCACGGTGGCCGCAATCAGCGCGGGGGCGAGTTCGATCTCGGCCGTGGCCCAGAAGCCGGGGCCTTGCACGATGCGCGGGCGCACGGCCCAGCCGGCGTCGCCCCAGCTCTTGATGGCTTGCTCGCTGACGGGCGTCAGCACGGCGTCTTCACGAGTGCTGAGTTCCAGCCATTCGACGCGGCCGGGCGAGCCGGCGGGCGCCAGCTTGGCGGCCTCCAGGCCGGAGGCGAGGGCAGCGCCCAGGGCGTAGCCGGCGATCTCCACCGACCGGCCGGCGGCCAGTTCGGTCTTCATCTGCTCCATCAGCCCCTTGCTGGCACCGCTGGCCATCTCGGCGGCCAGCTTCAGGCGCAGGAACTGCTGCAGCGCCAGCTTGCCGCTGGTCATGGGCTGCCAGAACAGGTAGTTGACCGGGCGACCCCAGTCCGCGGTGGCCAGCATGCTCCCGGCGCGCAGGCCCCAGAGCCACAGCGGCGCGTTCGGCACCTTGGCGTCGAGCCAATCCAGCCCCAGGCGCACATCGGCCTGCCAGTCGGCCCAACCGGCGTCGCCGAAATCGGCGGAGGAGTCGCCGCAGCCGCGCAGGTCGATCTGCAGCACGGCATGACCGGCATCGGCGAGCGCCCGGCAGGCCAGGGCGGCCATGCGGCGCGACTTGTTCATCTCCTCCGCAAACGGGTGCAGATAGAGGACCTTGCTGCGCGCTGCGCCGGGGGCGGCGTGGAACAGGCAGAGTCGCTGCTCGCCGCCGGCGGCGGGCAGGAAAAAGACGTCGGGGTGTGGGATCAACCCAGGCGGGCGGCGACGAAGTCCGCCAGCGAGCCGACGGTGGCGAAGGTGTCGCCGTCGATGTCATCATCATCGACGACCAGGCCCAATTGCTCTTCCAGCGCAGTGATCAGGCTGACCACGGCCATGGAGTCCAGCTCGGGCAGGGCGCCGAGCAGGGCGGTGTCGCGGGTGAAGGTCTGGGCGCGGCCGTTCAGGCTCAGCACATCGTCGAGAAGCCTCAGCACGTGGCCGAGGACCTGATCTTTGTCCATGAAGGGGCTTCCAAAAGCAGCCGCGCAGTTTAGCTGGGCTCCCCCCTCGCTCCCGGGGCGCGCACCCCTCGGCTCAAGGGTCGCGTGAGATACTTTTTTCATGCCCGAATCGACCCTGTTGCACGAGTTGGTGGCCGTCGCCGCCGAGCGCACGCCCGACGCCCCGGCCCTGACCTATGGCGCGGCGACGCTGAGCTATGGCGAACTGGACGCCGCCGTGCGCGGCTTTGCCAGCGGCCTGATGCAGCTGGGCCTGGCCCGCGGCGAGCGGGTCGCCATCTACCTGGAGAAGCGCTTCGAAACCGTCGTTGCCAGCTTTGGCGCCCCGGCCGCCGGTGGCGTCTTCGTGCCGCTGAACCCCCTGCTCAAGCCCGATCAGGTCAGTTTCATCCTGCGCGATTGCGATGTGCGCGTCCTCGTCACGTCGCCCGAGCGCCTGTCCCAGCTGGGCGAGGTGCTGACCCAATGCCCGTCGCTGCGCCATGTGGTGCTGACCAGCGGCGCGGGCTCGGCACCCGTGCCGGTGCATGACTGGACCCAGTTGCTGGCCGCACCGGCCCGCGCCGGCCACCGCGTCATCGACACCGACATGACGGCCATCCTCTACACGTCCGGCTCGACGGGCCGGCCCAAGGGCGTCGTGCTGTCGCATCGCAACATGGTGGCGGGTGGCAAGAGCGTGGCCAGCTATCTGCAAAACCGCGCCAGCGACACCTTGCTGGCTGCCTTGCCGCTGTCCTTCGACGCCGGCTTCAGCCAGTTGACCACGGCCTTCCACAGCGGCGCGCGCGTCGTGCTGCTGAACTATCTGCTGCCCAAGGACGTGCTCAAGGCCATGGAGCGCGAGAAGGTGACCGGCCTGACCGCCGTGCCACCGCTCTACATCCAGCTGACCCAGCTCGAATGGCCGGCTGCCATCGACGCCAACTTGCGCTACTTCGCCAACACGGGTGGCCGCATGCCGCGCGCGACGCTGGACCTGCTGCGCGCCAAGGCGCCCTCGGCCCAGCCCTTCCTGATGTATGGCCTGACCGAAGCCTTCCGTTCGACCTATCTGCCGCCCAGCGAGGTCGACCGCCGCCCCGACTCCATCGGCAAGGCGATTCCCAACGCCGAGATCCTGGTGCTGCGCGAGGACGGCAGCGAATGCGCGCCGGACGAGCCGGGCGAGCTGGTGCACCGCGGTGCCCTGGTGGGCCTGGGCTACTGGAACGATGCCGAGAAGACGGCCGAGCGCTACAAGCCGCTGCCGATCGGTGTCGGCGGCCGCGAGGGCGGCCTGCAACTTCCCGAGTTCGCCGTGTTCTCGGGCGACACGGTCAAGCGCGATGCCGAAGGCTTCCTCTACTTCGTCGGCCGCCGTGACGAGATGATGAAGACCTCGGGCTACCGCGTCAGCCCCACCGAGGTCGAGGAGATCCTCTACGCCACCGGCCTGGTGGGCGAATGCGTGGCTTTCGGCGTCTATCACGACACCCTGGGCCAGGCCATCCAGGTCATTGCCACGCCGCCGGAAGGTGCCGCCGCGCTGGACCTGGCCGCTTTGACCGCCGCCTGCAAGGCGCGCATGCCGGCCTACATGGTGCCCCACGGCATCGACGCGCGCAGCGGCCCGCTGCCGCGCAACCCCAACGGCAAGATCGACCGCAAGACCCTGTCGACCGACTGGGCCGAACGCCTCAACGCCTGATCTCTGCATGAGCGAACCCACCGCCCCGAAGCGTGCCCTCGAGCACGCACCCGTCCTCTTCCCGCGCGACGCACAGGGCGAGCTGCTGATCGGCGGCCAGCGCCTGTCGGTGCTGGCCGAGCGCGTCGGCCAGACGCCTTTCTATGCCTACGACCGCGGCCTGTTGAAGGCCCGCGTCGCCGAGCTGCGTGCCGCCTTGCCCTCGGGGCTGGAGCTGCATTACGCGATGAAGGCCAACCCCATGCCGGCCCTGGTCCAGCTGATGGCCGGCTTGGTGGATGGCATCGACGTCGCTTCGGCCGGCGAACTGCAGGTGGCGCTGAATGCCGGTGCTGACCCGCACGAGATCAGCTTTGCCGGCCCCGGCAAGCGCGACATCGAGCTGGGTCAGGCCGTGGCGGCCGGCGTGCTGGTCAACGTCGAATCGGCTCGCGAACTGGCGCCGTTGGCCCGTGCCTCCCAGCGCCTGGGCCTGCCGGCCCGCGTCGCCCTGCGCGTGAACCCCGACTTCGAGCTCAAGGGCTCGGGCATGCGCATGAGCGGCGGCCCCAAGCAGTTCGGCATCGACGCCGAGGCCTTGCCCGAGGTGCTGGCCGAAGTCGGCCGGCTGAAGGGCGAAGGCATCGCCTTCGAAGGCTTCCACCTCTTCGCCGGCTCCCAGAACCTGAAGGCCGAAGCCATCTGCGAGGCTCAGCTGAAGAGCTATGAGCTGGCCCTGCGCCTGGCCGAGGCCGCGCCTTCGCCCGTCAAGTTTTTGAACCTGGGCGGCGGCTTCGGCATTCCCTATTTCCCGGGCGAGACGCGCCTGGACCTGGCGCCCATCGCCGACAACCTGGCCGCGCTGCAAGCCCGCGCCAAGGCCGATCTGCCGGCCGCCAAGCTGGTCATCGAACTGGGCCGCTATCTGGTCGGCGAGGCCGGCGTCTACGTCAGCCGCGTGGTTGACCGCAAGGTCTCGCGCGGCCAGGTCTTCCTGGTGGCGGACGGCGGCCTGCACCACCACCTGTCGGCCTCCGGCAATTTCGGCCAGGTGCTGCGCAAGAACTACCCGGCCTCCGTCGAGCCGCAAGGCCGCCGTGAGACCGCGACCGAGGCCGCCAGCGTCGTCGGCCCCCTGTGCACGCCGCTGGACCTGCTGGCCGACCGCATGGACATGGCCAAGGGCGAGATCGGCGACCTGGCCCTGGTCTACCAGAGCGGCGCCTACGGGCGCAGCGCCAGCCCGGAGGGCTTCCTGGGACATCCGGCCTGCGTCGAGGTGCTGGTCTAAGGCCTAGGAAGCGTCTTCCCAAACGCCGTTGTTCAGGATCTGGTGCGGCCTGAACCCGGCCTTGTAGGCCATCTTGGGGCTCTCCTCGATCCAGTAGCCCAGATAGAGGTGATTGAGCTTCAATTCCTTGGCCTGCTGGATCTGCCACAGCACGCCATAGGTGCCCAGGCTGCCGGCGACGTCGGGGTCGTAGAAGGTGTAGACCGCCGACAGGCCGTCGTTGAGGATGTCGAGGATGGAGACCATGCGCAGCGGCGTGCTGCCATCCGGCATGGTTTCGCGGAACTCGACCAGGCGTGAGTTGATGCGGCTTTGCAGCAGGAACTGGGTGTACTGGTCGACGCTGTCGTGGTCCATGCCGCCGCCCGAGTGCCGGCCGGCCTGGTAGCGCAGATAGAGGGCGTAATGCTCGGGCGAATAGCCCAGGCGCATGACCTTGGCCTGCAGATGGCGGTGAGCCTTCCAGGCGCGGCGCTGAGCGCGGGTGGCCTCGAAAGTGCTCACCGGCACGCGCAGGGCGATGCAGGCCCGGCACTGGTCGCAATAGGGGCGGTAGGTGAACAGCCCGCTGCGGCGGAAGCCCGCGGCCACCAGGTTGGAATAGGCGTCCGCGTGGATGAGATGGCTGGGGGTGGCGACCTGGGAGCGCGCCTGGCGGCCCGACACATAGCTGCACGGGTAGGCGGCCGTGGCATAGAACTGGATCTGCGCGAGCGGCAGTTCTTTGGGGTGGGTCACGTGAGGTCGAGGATCCGGTGCCAGTAGGCCGAATGATAGGTCCAGGGCCCGGGCGTGGCTTCACCGACATGGGTGGCGAGATGGTCCTCGAAGGCCGCCCGTGGGACTTCTGCCGCACCCAGGGAGGCCAGGTGAGGGGTGTTCTGCTGGCAGTCGATCCAGGGAATGCCGAATTCCCGGCACAGGCAGATCAGGGCGCACAGGGCGATCTTGGAGGCGTCGGTGCGGCGCATGAACATGGACTCGCCATAGAACATGCGCCCCAGGTTGACACCGTAGAGGCCGCCGATGAGCTCGCCGTCCATCCAGGTCTCGATGCTGTGCATGGCCGGCCAGGCCAGGTAGGCGGCCTGCAGTTCGGGGACGATCCAGGTGCCCGACTGGCCTTCGCGCGGTGCGCTGGCGCAGGCCTTGAGCACGGCGGCGCGATCGAAGTCGATGCGGATCTCGCAGCCGGGCGTGCGGGCAAAGCGCGCGACCGTCTTGCGCAACGAGTGCGACAGCTTGAAGTGAGCCGTCTGCAGGACCATGCGCGGGTCGGGTGCCCACCACAGCGGCGGCTGGCCGGGGCCGTACCAGGGAAAGATGCCGCGGCGGTAGGCGGCCTCCAGGCGCTCGGGGGTCAGCGTGCCGCCGGCGGCCAGCAGGCCGGGAGCGTCAGTGTCGGGCCCGAGCGCACGGCGGCTGGGCGGGAAGTCCAAGGTCGCTTCGTCGAGCCAGTCGATCATGGCTGGCACCGTACCATGCCGCCCATGATCACCGTCTATGGCATCCCCAACTGCGACACCGTCAAGAAGGCCCGCACCTGGCTGGCCGACCAGGGCCTGGAGGTCACCTTCCACGACTTCAAGAAGCAGGGCGTTCCCGCCGAACTGCTGCCGGCCTGGTTGAAGGCCTTCGGCCGCGACAAGCTCATCAACCGCACCGGCACGACCTGGCGCAAGCTGGACGACGCGACCCAGGCCGCCGTCGTCGACGACGCCAGCGCGACGGCCCTGATGCTGGAGCAGGCCAGCGTCATCAAGCGGCCCGTCGTGCGCTGGCCGGACGGCCATTGGACGCTCGGATTCAGTGCAGAGGCGTTCGAGAAGAGTGCACAGAAAGCACCAAACAAGGGCTGACCGCCCGCTTGTGGTGCTGATGGGTGCTGGATTCATGCCTTAAAAGCGGGCATTGAATTTGCAATTTCGGTGCGGTTTGGCTCGGCTTGGTGCATGTCGCCCAGGTCTGGAGCCGCCGGCCGGAGACAGCGTTGGAGACGACATCGATCAAGCAGGGCGCTGATGCGCTCTTCATCCTCCTGGGCGCCATCATGGTGCTCGCCATGCATGCGGGCTTTGCCTTCCTGGAACTGGGCACGGTGCGCAAGAAGAACCAGGTCAATGCCCTGGTCAAGATCCTGGTGGACTTCGCCGTGTCCACGCTGGCCTATTTCCTGGTCGGCTATGCGGTCGCCTATGGCACGCACTTCTTCGTCGGCGCCGAGCAGTTGGCGCAGAAGAACGGCTATGAGCTGGTCAAGTTCTTCTTCCTGCTGACCTTTGCGGCCGCCATCCCGGCCATCGTGTCGGGCGGCATCGCCGAGCGGGCCCGCTTCGGCCCGCAACTGGCCGCGACCTCGATCATCGTCGGCTTCATCTACCCCTTCTTCGAGGGCATCGCCTGGAACCAGGCCTTCGGCATCCAGGCCTGGCTGAAGGCTGCCAACGGCGCCGAGTTCCATGACTTTGCCGGCAGCGTCGTCGTGCACGCCGTGGGCGGCTGGATTGGCCTGGCCGCCGTGCTGCTGCTGGGCCCGCGACTGAACCGCTACCGCAAGGACGGCGCCATGAGCGCCCACCCGCCTTCCAGCATCCCTTTCCTGGCCCTGGGCGCCTGGGTGCTGACGGTGGGCTGGTTCGGCTTCAACGTGATGAGCGCCCAGACCCTGGACAAGATGTCCGGCCTGGTCGCCGTCAATTCGCTGATGGCCATGGCCGGTGGCACGCTGGTGGCCGTGCTGCTGGGCCGCAACGATCCAGGCTTTGCCTACAACGGCCCGCTGGCCGGCCTCGTCGCCGTCTGCGCCGGCTCGGACGTCATGCACCCGCTGGGCGCCCTGGTCACCGGCGGCATCGCGGGCTGGGTGTTCGTGCAGTTCTTCACCCTGACGCAGAACCGCTGGAAGATCGACGACGTGCTGGGCGTCTGGCCCCTGCACGGCCTGTGCGGTGCCTGGGGCGGTATCGCCTGTGGCATCTTCGGCCAGAAGGCCTTGGGCGGCATCGGCGGCGTGTCTTTCGGCGCCCAGCTGATCGGTACGCTGGGTGGGGTGGCCTGGGCGCTGGCGGGTGGCTTTGTCGTCTACGGTGTCATCCGCAAGATCACCGGCCTGCGCCTGGACGCCGAGCAGGAGTTCGAGGGCGCCGATCTTTCCATCCACAAGATTGGCGCGACACCGGACCGCGAAGTGAGCTGGTAAGCTGGTCCGAACGCTGTTCACCAAGGCCTCCCTGGAGGCCTGTTTTCCATGTTCACAGGCATTGTCCAGGGCGTCGCCCGCGTCGAATCCATCGAGGCCCGCGAGGGCCTGCACACCCTGCACCTGAAGTTCCCTGAGGGCTTTGACCAAGAGCTGGCCATCGGTGCCAGCGTGTCCTGCGACGGCGTCTGCCTGACCGTCACCGAAAGGCCAGCGCCCGATGTGGCCAGCTTCGACGTGATGGCCCAGACCCTGAACCTGACGACGCTGGGCGGCCTGATGGTGGGCTCCGGCCTCAACGTCGAGCGTGCCGCGAAAGAGGGCGTCGAGATCGGCGGCCATCCGTTGTCCGGCCACGTCGACGTCTCGGCCCGCATTGCCGCCATCCGCAAGCCCGACAACAACCATGTCATCCGCTTTGCGCTGCCTGCACCGTGGATGCGTTATGTCTTCGCCAAGGGCTACATCGGCGTCAATGGCTGCAGTCTCACCGTGGCCGAGGCCCAGCGCGAGCGCGACGGCTCGGGCTGGTTCGAGGTCTGGCTCATCCCCGAGACCCTGCGCATGACGACCTTCGGCGCCAAGGATGTGGGCGATGCGGTCCACATCGAGATCGAGCGTAGCACCCAGGTCGTTGTCGACACGGTGCGCGACGCGCTGGACGAAAAACTCGGCCCGCTGCTGCCGGTGCTGGAAGCCATCGCCAGGGAGCGCGGCATCGAGCTGACCCAGCTCACTCTGCCGCGCTGAGGCGCAGCCGGTCCAGCTCGGCGCGCGAGCGTGCCACGACGCGGTTGAGCCTCTCGATGACCCAGGTCCAGCGGCTGTTCAGGCCGGTGGCGAAGTGCAGGGAGGTCGTCGTCATGGTCACTGGCGCAAGCGCGAGGCCGCGCTCCTGCATGCCGGCCAGGGCCGGGTGGCGGGCTGCCAGTGCGGCGTCGCCAGTCTCCAGCGTGATGAGCGCCGCCCGGCAGCGTCCGGCCGCGGCCATGCGCAGGGCGGTGTCGTCGTCGTTGGCTTCCAGCGCCAGCATGCGGCCCAGGCCGGCAGCGCTGAACAGCTCGCCATAGCTGGAGCCGCGCGCCCAGCAGACGGCCTGGCCGTCCAGGTCGCCATAGTGCTTGAGCGAGGTCTCTTCGCCGCGGCGCACGACGGCCCAGGTGTGGTTGGTCCAGATGGGCAGGCTGAACAGCAGCTCCTTCTCGCGCTTGGGCGTGCGGCTGAGGCCGTACATGACGCCTTCGCCGGAAGCGGTGAGCTTCTGCGCGCGCAGCCACGGCGTGGGCCGGTAGTCCCAGCCCAGGCCGGACTGAGCGGCCAGCCAGGCCAGCATCTGTGGCGTCTGGTCCGACGGCGGGCCGGTGCCGACAAACAGTGGCACCAGCGGCGCGGCCCGCGCCGGCAGGGTCAGCGACCCGAGCGCAAGAGCCAGCAACTGACGGCGGCCGGGCTCGTGCATTGAGGTCATGGACCGATTCTAGGAAGCGGCACCGCGCTTCTTGATGCTTTCTTGATGCCGCCCGCCGCGATCTTGTCGGCGGTTTGACGGCCTGATTTCCAGAATTCCTCCCATCAAAAGGAGGTGTCATGGACATCGTTTTTCTGGGTCTGGGCGCGGCTCTCGCGCTCGTGACCGGGTTCGCGGCCTGGGGCTGCGACAAGCTGGCGAGGAGGAAGCCATGAGCGGTTTCGAACTCGCCGCCGCCATCCTCGTCGTCGGTCTGGTGGGCTATCTGTTCTGGGCGCTGCTGTTTCCGGAGGACCTGTCATGAGTGCCTCGGCCTGGATGCAGCTGGTCGCCTTCCTTGTCGTACTGCTCGTGCTGGCCTGGCCGCTGGCGCGCTGGATACACGCCGTCATGGAAGGCCGCGTCGGCTGGCTGAACCGCATCGAACGCGGCCTGCTGAAGCTGGCCGGCGTCAACAGCGACGCCGAGCAGGGCTGGCTGCGCTACGCCCTGGGCCTGTTGGTCTTCAATGCGCTGGGCGTCGTTGCCGTCTATGCATTGCAGCGCCTGCAGCACCTGCTGCCGTTGAACCCGCAGGGCTTGGCAGCCGTCTCGCCGGACTCGGCCTTCAACACCGCCATCAGCTTCGTCACCAACACCAACTGGCAGGGCTATGGCGGTGAGACGACGATGAGCTATCTGACCCAGATGCTGGCGCTGACGGTGCAGAACTTCCTGTCCGCCGCCACCGGCATCGCCGTTGTCATGGCCCTGCTGCGCGGCTTTGCGCGCCACTCGGGCCATGCCATCGGCAATGTCTGGGCCGACCTGACCCGCGCCACGCTGTGGGTGCTGCTGCCGCTGTCCCTGGTCTTCGCGCTGGCACTGGCCGGCATGGGCGTGGTGCAGACCTTCAAGCCCTATCAGGACGTGACGACGGTCGAGGCGCAGAGCTGGCAGGAGGCCAAGCTCGACGCGGCCGGCCAGCCGCTCATGGGCGCCGACGGCCAGCCCCTCATGGAGGACAAGACCGGCCAAAGCCAGAGCATTGCGCTCGGCCCGGTGGCGTCCCAGCTCGCCATCAAGATGCTGGGCACCAATGGCGGCGGCTTCTTCAACGCCAATTCGGCCCATCCTTTCGAGAACCCGACGGCAGCGACCAATGCGCTGCAGATGCTGTCCATCTTCCTGATCCCGGCGGCGCTGTGCTTCGTGCTGGGCCGCCAGGTGGGCGACATGCGCCAGGGCTGGGCCCTCCTGGGCGCGATGACGGCCATCTTCGTCGTTGCCGTCGTTGTCACGACCGCCGCCGAGCAGGCGGGCAACCCTCGCTTCGCCGCCCTGGGCGTGGACGCCGCCGGCGGCAATATGGAAGGCAAGGAGGTGCGCTTCGGCATCGAGGCCTCCTCGCTGTTCGCCGTCATCACGACGGCCGCCAGCTGCGGCGCCGTCAATGCCATGCACGACAGCTTCACGCCGCTGGGCGGGGCCGTGCCCCTGGTGCTGATCCAGCTCGGCGAGGTCGTGTTCGGCGGCGTCGGCTCGGGCCTCTACGGCATGCTGGTGTTTGCCATCCTGGCCGTCTTCGTCGCCGGCCTGATGATCGGCCGCACGCCCGAATACCTCGGCAAGAAGATCGAGGCGCATGAGATGAAGATGGTGTCGCTGGCCATCCTGCTGACGCCCCTGGCCGTGCTCATCGGCACGGCCGCCAGCGTCATGCTGGAACCGGGCAGGGCGGGTATTGCGGCGCCGGGCGCGCATGGCTTCAGCGAGGTGCTGTACGCCCTTTCGTCCGCCGGCAACAACAACGGCAGCGCCTTTGCCGGCCTGTCGGCCAACTCACCCTTCTACAACCTGCTGTTGGGCCTGGTGATGTGGGTGGGCCGCTTCGGCGTCATCGTGCCGGTGCTGGCCATGGCCGGGTCGCTGGCGGCCAAGAAGCGCCTGGCCCCGGGCGAAGGCACCCTGCCGACGCATGGCCCCCTCTTCATCGTGCTGCTGATCGGCGCCGTGCTGCTGGTCGGTCTTCTGAACTATGTGCCGGCGCTGGCCCTGGGCCCCGTCGTCGAGCACCTGATCCTTTGGAGCCAATCATGAGCCGCCGCGGCTTTTCCCTGCTCGACCCGGCGCTGACCCGCGCGGCCCTGGTCGACGCCTTCCGCAAGCTGGACCCGCGCACGCAGTTGCGCAACCCGGTGATGTTCGTCGTCTACCTGGGCAGCCTGCTGACGACGGCCTTGTCGGTCGCCGAGCCGAACGGCTTCGTCATCGCCGTGACGGTGTGGCTGTGGTTCACCGTGCTGTTCGCCAACTTCGCGGAGGCCCTGGCCGAGGGGCGCAGCAAGGCCCAGGCGGCCTCGCTGCGCGGCCTGAAGAAGGAGACCTGGGCCAAGGTCGTCGACGAATGGAAGCCCGGTGCGAACCGCGACGGTCTCAAGTGGCATCCGCGCGAGGCTGGCACCGTGCGCAAGGGCGAGGTGGTGCTCGTCGAGGCCAACGACGTCGTGCCGGCCGACGCCGAGGTCATCGACGGCGTCGCCTCGGTGGACGAGAGCGCCATCACCGGCGAGTCGGCCCCCGTCATCCGCGAAAGCGGCGGTGACTTCTCGGCGCTGACCGGCGGCACCCGCGTGCTGTCCGACTGGGTCATCGCCCGCGTCGCCGTCAACCCGGGAGAGACCTTTGTCGACCGCATGATCGCCATGGTCGAGGGCGCCCAGCGCAAGCGCACGCCCAACGAGATCGCGCTGACCATCCTGCTGGTCGCGTTGACCCTGGTCTTCCTGGGCGTCTGCGCCACGCTGCTGCCGTTCTCGCAGTTCAGCGTGGCGGTGGCTGGCGCGGGCACGCCGGTCAGCCTGGTGGTGCTGGTCGCGCTGCTGGTCTGCCTGATTCCGACCACCATCGCCGGCCTGTTGTCGGCCGTCGGCGTGGCGGGCATGAGCCGCATGCTGCAGGCCAACGTCATCGCCACCTCGGGCCGCGCCGTGGAGGCCGCCGGCGACGTGGATGTGCTGCTGCTGGACAAGACCGGCACCATCACCCTGGGCAACCGCCAGGCAGATGCCTTCTGGCCGCTGGCCGGTACGTCCGAGGTCCAATTGGCCGACGCGGCCCGCCTGGCCTCGCTGGCCGACGAGACGCCCGAAGGCCGCAGCATCGTGGCCCTGTCCGATCGCAAGTTCGGTGCGGCAACCGCAGCCGGTGAGCGCGGCGAGTTTGTGCCCTTCACGGCCCAGACGCGCATGAGCGGCGTGGACCTCGGCGAGCGCCAGATCCGCAAGGGTGCCGGCAGCGCCATTCGCGCCCACGTCGAGGCCCAAGGCGGCCGCTGGCCCGCCGGCGTGCAGGCCAGCGTCGACGAAGCGGCCCGGCGCGGCAGCACGCCGCTGGTGGTGGCCGATGGCGTCCAGGTGCTGGGCGTCGTCGAGTTGAAGGACATCGTCAAGCCCGGCATCAAGGAGCGCTTCGCCCAGATGCGCCGCATGGGCATCAAGACCGTCATGGTCACCGGCGACAACCGGCTGACGGCCGCGGCCATCGCGGCCGAGGCCGGCGTGGATGACTTCCTCGCCGAAGCCACGCCCGAGGCCAAGCTGGCCCTGATCCGTGAGCACCAGGCCCAGGGTCGGCTGGTCGCCATGACGGGCGACGGCACCAACGACGCCCCGGCCCTGGCCCAGGCCGACGTGGCCGTGGCCATGAACACCGGCACCCAGGCGGCGAAAGAGGCCGGCAACATGGTCGACCTCGACAGCAATCCGACCAAGCTCATCGAGGTCGTCGAGACCGGCAAGCAGATGCTGATGACGCGTGGATCTCTCACGACGTTCTCGATCGCCAACGACCTGGCCAAGTATTTCGCCGTGCTGCCAGCCGCCTTCGTGTCGACCTATCCACAGCTGGCGGCCCTGAATGTGATGCGGCTGCAAAGCCCCAACTCGGCCATCCAGTCCGCCGTCATCTTCAACGCGCTGATCATCGTCGTGCTGATCCCGCTGGCGCTGAAGGGCGTGCGCTACCGCGCCATCGGCGCTGCGGCCCTGCTGCGCCGCAACCTGCTGGTCTACGGCCTGGGCGGCGTCATCGTGCCCTTCATCGGCATCAAGGCCATCGACCTGATCCTGGTCGCCTTCGGCCTGGCCTGAACCTCTTCCTCAAGTTCATGAAAACTCTGTCTGTCTCCCTTCTCGCGCTGGGTCTGGCTCTGCCCGCGTTTGCCGACGAGCTGTCCTTCAACGCCGGCGCGGTCAGCGACTACCGCTACCGCGGCATCTCCCAGACCCGCCTCAAGCCTGCCCTGCAGGGCGGCATCGACTACGCCGCGCCGAGCGGCTTCTATGTCGGCAGCTGGGCCTCGACCCTTCAATGGATCAAGGACGCCGGCGGCAACTCTGACGTCGAGATCGACGTCTATGGCGGCTACAAGGCCGAGCTGACACCAGGGCTCATCCTGGACTTCGGCTTGCTGCAATACGCCTACCCGAGCAACCGGCTCAGCCCCAGCGCCAACACGCTGGAGGCCTATGGCGCTGCGACCTGGGGCCCGGTCACGGCCAAGTACTCGCACAGCACGACCAACCTCTTCGGCTTTGCCGACAGCAGGAACTCAGGCTATCTCGACCTGACGGCCAGCTTCGACTTGGGCGGCGGCCTCAGCCTGGCGCCCCATGTCGGCCACCAGACCGTCAAGCGCAATGCCGGCGCGTCCTACACCGACTACTCGCTGACCCTGGCCAGGGACTTCTCCGGCCTGGTACTCAGTGGCGCCGTCGTCGGCACCGATGCCAAGGGCTATCTCGCCCCCAATGGCAAGGACCTCGGCAAGACCAGCCTTGTCCTCGGCCTGAAGAAGAGCTTTTAAGGAGTCACCATGAAAGACCCCATCCTCCGCCCGGCGCTGACCCTCTTCGTCGTGCTCAGCCTTGTCACCGGCCTGGCCTACCCGCTGGTCGTGACCGGCGTCGCGCAGACGCTGTTCCCGCACGCCGCCAACGGCAGCTTGATCATGGAGAACGGCAAGCCGGTGGGCTCCGAGCTGATCGGCCAGGGCTTCACCGACCCCGGCCATTTCTGGACCCGCCCCTCGGCCACGGCGCCCATGCCCTACAACGCGGCCAATTCGGCGGGCTCCAACCTGGCGCCGACGGCGCCGGCCCTGGTCGATGCCGTCAAGGCGCGCATCGAGGCTCTGCACACGGCCGATCCCGGCAACGCCGCACCGGTGCCGGTCGACCTCGTGACCGCCTCGGCCAGCGGGCTGGACCCTCACATCAGCCGCGCCGCGGCCGACTACCAGCTGGCTCGCGTCGCCCGCGTGCGCGGCCTGCCGGTCGAGCAGGTGAAGGCCCTGGTGGACCAGCACACCGAAGGCCGGGTGCTGGGCTTTCTCGGCGAGCCGCGCGTCAACGTGCTGGCCCTGAATCTGGCCCTGGAGCATGCGACGATGACAAGAAAGTGACCTGGAGCCCGACGCCATGCTGATCAACAGTGCCGTGTACGACGATGGACGCATGGTGGCCGAGCCGGGCCTGGACGGCGTGTCCGAGGCGCTGGGGGCGCGCCAGACCGGCTTTGTGTGGATCGCCCTGCGCGACCCCACCGATGACGAACTGCACCGCCTGCAGCATGAACTCAACCTGCCGGCCCTGGCCGTGGAAGACGCCCGCAAGGGCCACCAGCGCCCCAAGGTCGAGGAATACGCCGACATGCTGTTCGCCGCCATGCATCTGCTCGAAAACGGGCCGGACGGCGAGCTCAAGGTCGGCGAGGTGCATGTCTTCGTCGGTGCGCGCTTCATCGTGTCGGTGCGGCATCGCAGCGACCAGGGTTTCCTGGGCGTGCGCGGGCGCGCCGAGCGCGAGCCCGACCTGCTGCGCCAGGGGCCGGGCTTCGTCTTCTACGCGCTGATGGACGCCGTCGTCGACCGCTACTTCCCGCTGATGGACGCCATTGAGGCCGAGCTGGAGCAACTGGAGGAGACCATGTTCCAGCCCCACCAGGATCGCCAGGCGGTGGTGCAGCGCCTGTTCGGCTTGAAGCAGCGCCTGGCCACGCTGCGCCATGCCGTCACGCCGCTGCTGGAGGTGTCGTCCAAGCTGCACGGAGGCCGCGTGCCCGTCGTCTGCAAGGCCTTGCAGGACTATTTCCGCGACGTCTACGACCATCTGCTGCGCATCCAGGCCAGCATCGACGCCGCCCGCGAAACCATCATTGCGGCGACCCAGGTCAACCTGACCCTGGTCACCATCGACGAGTCCCTGGTCACCAAGCGCCTGGCCGCCTGGGCCGCCATCTTTGCGGCGTCCACGGCCCTGGCTGGCATCTGGGGCATGAACTTCGAGAAGATGCCGGAGCTGAAATGGGAGTTCGGCTACCCGATGGCCCTGGGTGCCATCGTGCTGGTCAGCAGCGCGTTGTACTGGCGCTTCAAGCGCCTGAAGTGGCTGTGACGGACAGCCGCCCCGATCCCGATGCGTTGCTGGCCAAGGTCCAGCGCGACGAAGCCGCCGCCCGGCGCGGCCGGCTGAAGATCTTCTTCGGCGCCAATGCCGGTGTCGGCAAGACCTTCGCCATGCTGGCCTCCGCGCATGCGGCGCAAAAGCAGGGCAGGGCGGTGCGCGTCGGTGTCGTGGAAACCCATGGGCGGGCCGATACGGAAGCCATTGCGCGTGACCTGCAGCGCCTGGCGCTGAAGGACGTGGCTCACCGCGGCCAGACCCTGCGCGAGTTCGACCTCGACGCGGCCCTGGCCTGGAGCGCGGCCGAGCCCGGTGGCGTGCTGCTGCTGGACGAACTGGCCCACAGCAATGCGCCCGGCTCGCGCCATGCCAAGCGCTGGCAGGATGCCCAGGAGCTGCGCGAGGCCGGCGTGGAGGTCTGGACGACGCTGAATGTGCAGCATCTCGAGAGCCTCAACGATGTCGTCGGCGGCATCACCGGCATCCGTGTCTGGGAGACCCTGCCCGACCAGGTCTTCGATGCGGCCGACGAGGTCGTCGTCGTCGACCTGCCGCCGGACGAGCTGTTGCAGCGGCTGAAGGAGGGCAAGGTCTATCTGCCGCAGCAGGCGGAGCGTGCGGCCAAAAACTTCTTCCGCAAGGGCAATCTGCTGGCCCTGCGTGAGCTGGCCCTGCGCCGCACGGCCGACCGTGTCGACGACCAGATGCAGGCCTACCGGCGCGAGCACAGCGCAGCCGTGATCTGGCCCAACCGCGAGTCGCTGCTGGCCTGCGTCGGCCCCGGTGCGGCCAGCGACAAGGTGGTGCGCAGCGCGGCCCGCCTGGCCAAGGCGCTGGGCTTGGACTGGCATGCCGTGCATGTGGAGACGGCGCGGGCGCTGAGCGAGGCGGCGCACCAGCGCGTGCAGCGCACGCTGGAACTGGCTCAATCCCTGGGCGCGCGTACGGCCGTGCTGTCCGCCCCCGAAGTGGGCGCAGCCCTGGTCGGCTATGCCCGCGAGCACAACCTGTCGCGGCTGGTTGTCGGCCGCCGCGAGCGGGCCTGGCGCTGGCCCGGCCGGCCTTCGCTGGCCGAGGCGCTGAACCGGCTGGCGGATGACATGGACGTGCTGCAGGTGGCCCTGCCGACGACCGCGCGCACGCCCGCGGCGCCGGTGTTGCAGGCTCGCGGGCTGCTGGCGCCGCACGCGCTGCGCGGCTATGCGGCCGCCCTGCTCGGCGTCGGGCTGACGACGTTTGTCGCCCATGCGCTGCTGCATTTCATCGCGCCGACGAATATCGCGATGCTCTATCTGCTCAATGTCGTCGGCGTTGCGCTGCGCTTCGGCCGCGCGCCGGCGGCCTTGACGGCGCTGCTGGGTGTGGCCGCCTTCGACTTCGTCTTTGTCGAGCCGCGCTGGTCCTTCGCGGTGGGAGACGCGCAATACCTGGTCACTTTCGCTGTGCTTCTTCTGGTCGGCCTGGTCATTGGCCAGCTTGCAGCGGGCTTGCAGGCGCAGGCCCGCGCGGCCCAGGAGCGCGAGCGCCGCGTGCGCGGCCTGTATGCGATGTCGCGCGACCTCGGCGCCGCCCTGGTGCCGGAGCAGGTGGCCGAGATCGCCACGCGCTTCCTGCGTGCCGAGTTCGGCACGGCCTCGGCCGTGCTGGCGCCGCCGCTGGCCGCATCGCCGGGGCGCGAGGTGCTGGCCGTGCTGCCTGTACCCGGTTCATCGAGCGTACAGCCCGATCTCGGCGTTGCCCAATGGGCCTTTGACCACGGCCAGGCCGCAGGGCAGGGTACCGACACCCTGCCGGCCAGCCCTTGCCTGATGCTGCCCTTGACGGCACCGATGCGATTGCGTGGCGTGCTGGCGGTGGAGGGCAGGCGGCAGCGCTGGTCGCCCGAGGAGCGCGAGCTGCTGGACACCTGCGCGGCCTTGCTGGCCATCTCGCTGGAGCGCATCCACTACATCGAGGTGGCCCAGCAGAGCACTTTGCAGATCGAATCGGAGCGGCTGCGCAATTCACTGCTGACGGCCATCTCCCACGACCTGCGCACGCCGCTGGCCGCCCTGGTGGGCCTGGCGGATGCGCTCAAGCTCACGCGCCTGGAAGCGCCGCAGACGGAAGTGGCCGACGCGATGCGCCGCTCGGCCCTGCGCATGAGTGCCCTGGTCGCCAATCTGCTCGACATGGCGCGGCTGCAGTCCGGCGCCGTGCAGCTGAACCGCCAATGGCTGCCGCTGCAGGAGGTGGTCGGCAGCGCCCTGGCCAGCCTGGACGAGGCGCTGGCCGGTCGTGACGTGAAGGTCGAGCTGCCGGCCGAGCTGCCCCTGGTCGAGCTGGATGCGGTGCTGATCGAGCGCGTGCTCGTCAATCTGCTGGAGAACGCGACGAAGTACTCGGCGGGCGCCATCCGCATCGGCGCGCGCGCGGTCGGTCATCAGCTGGAGATCGATGTGGCCGACCATGGCCCCGGCTTCCCGGCCGGCCGCGAGGCCCAGCTCTTCGACAAGTTCGAGCGTGGCGACCGCGAGAGCGCGACGCCGGGCGTCGGCCTGGGCCTGGCCATCTGCAAGGCCATCGTCGAGGCGCATGGAGGGCGCATCAGCGCCCACAATGTCGCGACCGGTGGCGCTTGCATCCGGATAGAACTCCCGCTTGGTCACCCTCCCGCATGACGTCTATCAACACGGCCACAGAGGCACAGAGACACAGAGGAATGAAGCTTCTTTTCGGCTGGTTCTCCGTGCCTCTGTGCCTCTGTGGCTGTGTTCAATGGGGCCAGATTTGAGCGCCGCCCGCGTGTTGATGATCGAGGACGAGCCGGAGATCCGGCGTTTCGTGCGCATGGCGCTGGAGAGCGAGGGCATCGAGGTCTTCGAGGCGGCGACGCTGCAGCGCGGCCTCATCGACTCGGCGACGCGCCGGCCCGAGCTGGTCGTGCTGGACCTGGGTCTGCCCGACGGCGATGGCCTGGACTTCATCCGCGAGTTCCGCGGCTGGTCGCAGGCGCCCATCCTGGTGCTGTCGGCCCGCGAGGGCGAGGAGCGCAAGGTGCAGGCCCTGGATGCCGGTGCCGACGACTACCTCGTCAAGCCTTTCGGTGTGGCAGAACTGCTGGCCCGGGCGCGTGTGCAACTGCGAAGGCATGGCGGTGGCGGCAGCGACGCCGACCCGGTGCTGCGCTTCGGCGACATCGCCATGGACCGCGCCCTGCGCACCGTCACCAAGGCCGGCGCGGAGCTGCACCTGACGCCCATCGAATACCGGCTGTTGCAGGAGCTGGCCACGGCCCCCGGCCGCGTGCTGACCCATCAGCACCTGCTCAAGGCCGTCTGGGGCCCGGGCCATGCCGAGGACGTGCACTATGTGCGCGTGCACATGGCCAATCTGCGCAAGAAGCTCGAGGCCGACCCCAACCGGCCGCAATGGCTGGTGACCGAAGCCGGGGTTGGCTACCGCCTGAAGGCCTGAGGCCGCCTGTAGGTAATTTGCCTACAGCAAGTCCCTGGATCCACGCGCAAGGGCGTCAGGCGTCCCCGGCTCGCCGCTGCACCGCCAGTTTCCGAAGATAACGGTCATCAATCGTTGACTTCAACACCAAGGGAGCGGTGGCCATGTCATTCTGGAAAAACCTGTCGGTCAAGACCAAGCTGATCGGGGCCTTCGGCCTGCTGATCCTGATGATCGTCGCGGTGTCCGCGGCGGCCTTGCTGTCCATCAAGGCCGACGGCGACCAGTTCACCGGCTATGTGCAGGGCGTGGAAGCCCGGGCCGAGGCCGCCAACCAGGTGCGCCTGGCGGTTGACCGCCGTGCCATTGCAGCGCGCAATCTGGTGCTGGTGACCAAGGCGGAAGACAGTGCGCTCGAGAAGGCCGCCGTGCTGGCGGCCGTGGCGGATGTCGGCAAGTCGCTGGAGGCGCTGCAGACCCTGTCGCACGAACCCGGGGTGCCGGCCGAGGCGCGCAACCGCGTCGACGAGATCACCGGCATCGAGGTGCGCTATTCCCGTGTCGCCGAGGCCATCGTCGGCCTGGTGCTGGCGGGCGACCGCGAGGCTGCCATCGGCCGCATGAACGAGCAATGCCGTCCGCTGCTGGCGGCCCTCGTCAAGGCCACCGATGACTACATCCACTACACCGCCCAGACCTCTGCAAGCCTGATCGCGGAGAACGACAAGGTGCATGCCCAGCGCATGGTGGTGCTGTCGACCGGCTGTGTGCTGGTGGTCGTGCTGGCCCTCATCGCCGCCTTCGCCATCACCCGTTCCATCGTCGCGCCGCTGAACCAGGCCGTCACGCTGATCAACGACGTGGCCGAAGGCAATCTGGACACCGAGGTCCGCGTCGAGACCCGCGACGAGTTCGGCAACCTGCTGCAGGCCATCGCCTCCATGCAGGGCGGCCTGCGCACCCTGGTTTCCTCCGTGCGGCAAGGCGCGGACAGCCTGTCGCTGGCCAGCGCCGAGATCGCTCAGGGCAATCACAGCCTGTCGTCGCGCACCGAAACCCAGGCCAGCGCGTTGCAGCAGACTGCATCGTCGATGGAGCAGCTGAGCGCCACCGTGCGCCAGAACGCCGACAACGCCGTCCAGGCTAACCAGTTGGCCCAGGCCGCCAGTGCCGTGGCCCAGCAGGGCGGCGACGTCGTCGAGCAGGCCGTGGACACGATGCGCGGCATCAGCGAATCCAGCAAGCGCATTGCCGACATCACGTCGGTCATTGATGGCATCGCTTTCCAGACCAACATCCTGGCGCTGAACGCGGCTGTCGAGGCCGCCCGCGCGGGCGAGCAGGGCCGTGGCTTCGCCGTCGTGGCCAGCGAGGTGCGGGCCCTGGCCCAACGCAGCGCCGAAGCGGCCAAGGAGATCAAGGTGCTGATCGCCGACAGCGCGGTGCGCGTCGAATCCGGCGCCGAACAAGTCAGCCGGGCCGGCAGCACGATGAAGGAAGTCGTCGCCAGCATCGGTCGCGTCACGGCCATCATGGGCGAGATCCGGACCGCCAGCGCCGAGCAGAGCGAGGGCGTGGGCCAGGTCGGCGGCGCAGTGTCCAGCATGGACCGCACCACACAGCAGAACGCCGCCCTCGTCGAAGAAATGGCCGCCGCCGCCAGCAGCCTGAAGAGTCAGGCCCTGGACCTGGTGCGTGCAGTCGGCATGTTCAAGTTGTCCCATTGATCCTCGGTGGCGGCCGGCCGGTCGCCTTTGCCCGACTGGCCCGTAGCCGGTCGGGCTTTTTGCTGTCCGGCGCAGGCACACTGTCGCGATGCAATCCGAAGACCTGCTCAAGCTCGTGAAGACCGAGATGCCCTTTGGCAAGCACCAGGGCACCTTGATCGCCGACCTGCAGAGCAACTACCTGGCCTGGTTTGCCCGCGAAGGCTTTCCCAAGGGCGAGATCGGTCGGCTGCTGGCGCTGATGCACGAGATGGACATCAATGGCCTGCGCGAGCTGCTGAGGCCGCTGCGGGGGCAGGGGAGATGAAGCGGCTGCTGGCGTTGGTGCTCGTTCTGGCCGGCGCGACCGCGATGGCGCAGGGCCGCTATACCGTCGTCCGCGTCGATACGGCCACCCAGAAGCTCGCTCTCTACTGGCAGGACGAGCAGGGGCAGCCGCTGCGCCGGCTGGACCGGCTGGCGGCCTGGCTCAAGGGCCGGGGCCAGACGCTGAGCTTCGGCATGAATGCCGGCATGTATCACGCCGACGCCAGCCCCGTCGGCTTGCTGGTCATTGATGGCCGTGAGCTTGCCCCCCTCAATCTGGATGCGGGCCAGGGCAATTTCTTCCTCAAGCCCAACGGTGTCTTCCTCATCGATGCCAAGGGCCCGCGCGTCGTCGACGCGGTGGACTATGCGGCCTCCCACGAGGGCGTGCGCCTGGCCACGCAGTCCGGCCCGCTGCTGTTGAAGAACGGCGACATCCACCCGGCCTTCAACCCCAATTCGGCTTCGCGCTATATCCGCAACGGCGTCTGCGCCCTCGGCACCCAGGCGATCTTCGTCATCAGCGACCAGCCCGTCACCCTGCACGAGTTCGCCAGCCATTTCCGCGACGAGCTGCATTGCCGCGATGCCCTCTACTTCGACGGCGCCATCTCCAGCCTCTATTCGCCCAGCCTCGGCCGCAACGACCAGCTCAAGGACCTCGGGCCCCTGATCGGCGTGGTGGAGTGAGTTCAGCGCGGCGGTGCCACCGTGGCACCGCTGATGCCATGGCGCTTCAGGGCCGCGGCGACGAAGCCGCTGGCCTTGGCGTCTTCGACGAAGCTGCCGAGATAGGCGGCGCCGGCCGCCTTGCCCCGGGCCATGCCCATGGCCTGCTCGATGACCATGAAGCGCCCCGGCAGCAGGCGCAGGCCCGGCAGGCGCTGGGCGTCGGCCTGCAGCTGCTGCTTGACGCCGGCGGCCACGTCGAGCTGGTGGGCGACGAAATGGTCGACCACCTCGGGTGAGGTCGGGGCGCGATCGATCTGGGCCTGGCGCAGCTCACGCGTCAGATAGAGGTCGTAGGCGCTGCGGGCGCCGACGGCCACGCGCCGACCCGGCTGGTCGACCTCCTCGTTGGCCTGCAGCGGCGAGTCCTGGCGCACCAGATAAGCGCCTTCGATGAGCACATAAGGCGCGGAGTAGGCCGTGGTGGCAGCGCGCTTGGGGTCGATGGCGAAGAAGCCCACATCGACCGCGCCGCTGGCCAGCGCATCCACCGACTCGCCGGCGGACTGCACGACGGTCAGCACCGCCGGCACGCCCAGCCGCCGTGCCAGCTCGCGTGCCAGGTCGACGGACACGCCGGCGACCTCGCCCGTGGCGCTGTCGCGCCGGGCCAGGATGGGATTGCCCAGATTGATGACGGCACGCAGGCGGCCATCGGGGGCAAGTTCGGCGCGGGCTTCGGGCGGCGGTGCGGTCATGGTGGTGCAGCTGGCGAGCGTGGCGAGGCAAAGCAGCATCGCATGTCGACGGAGCAGGCGGGGCATGGCGGGCCTCGGGCAGCGGCAATGGCGTCATCTTCGCTCCGCTTCAGGCCGCCGTTTTTTCCGCCTGAACCCCGCCATCGACGGCCTGTCGCTTGGGCGTTTGAGATGCGGTCACCCCTCCTTAACCTGCGCTCCAGATCAAAACAGGAGGCGGCCATGCTGCAGATCCAGAACGTCACCAAGAGCTTCGGAAAACTCGATGCCGTTGAAGACGTGTGCCTCGATTTGAAGCCCGGCGTCGTCGGCCTGATCGGCCACAACGGCGCGGGCAAGAGCACGCTGATGCAGATGCTGGCGACGCTGATGAAGCCCACCCGCGGCAGCATCCTGCTGGAGGGCCAGGACATCGTCGCGAAACCTGAGCTGATGCGCCGGCGCCTGGGCTATCTGCCGCAGGACTTTGGCGTCTATCCGCATCTGACGGCGCTGGAGTTCCTGCAGTATTTCGCGGCCCTGAAGGGCGTCAGCGATCGCCAGCGTCTGCAGCAGCTGCTGGAGCTGGTGAACCTGCACGAGCAGGCCAATCGCCCCGCCATCGGCTTCTCGGGCGGCATGCGCCAGCGCCTCGGTATCGCCCAGGCTCTGCTGAACGATCCCGACGTGCTCATCGTCGACGAGCCCACGGCCGGACTGGACCCCGAGGAGAGGCTGCGCTTTCGCCACCTGCTCGGCGACCTTGGCCGCCAGCGCCTGGTCATCGTCTCGACCCACATCGTGTCGGACATCGAGAACATGGCCACGCATCTGGCCGTCATGCGCCAGGGCAAGCTGGTCGCCTATGAAACGCCGGAGGCCGTCGTTGCGCGCGCCGTGGGCAAGGTCTGGACCGCCTCGCTGGCGCCGGCCGACTACGAGGCCTTGCAGGGTCATGTCCATGTGCTGCAGGCCCAGCCTCAGGGCAACCGCGTGCAGGTGCGCATGACCCATCCCTCGCGCCCCTTTGCCGAGGCCGAGCCGGTCAACGCGACGCTGGAAGAGGCGCTGATGGCCCAACGCTATGCCGATGCACGGGAGGCCGCATGAATACGAGTCTCTACAAGGCCCTGGTGCTGAATGAGTGGCGGCTGCGCAGCCGCCGCGTCAGCAGCCTCGTCATCTTGCTGGCCGTCGTCGGCATCAGCTGGCTGATGGTGCTGGACCCGAACAGCGGCGCCGCCATGATGGTCACGCACAAGCAGCGTATCGCCTACGAGAGCCAGGCCCTGGCTTTCGGCACCACGCTGATCGCTTCGCTGCTGTTCGGCCTGGCCGGCTTCTACCTGGCCCGCGGGCGCACGCAGGAAGACCTGCGCACGGGCACGGCCGGCGTGCTGGCGGCCACACCGGTGAGGAGCGCCCAGTTGCTGGGCGCGCGCTGGCTGGGCGCCTTCGGCTTCCTGTTCTCGCTGGGCACCGTCGTCATGCTGACGGTGTGGGTGCTGCAGCTGGTGCGCGGCGAGGGGCCGCTGCAACCCTGGCCCTATCTGCAGATGCTGGTGCTGGGCCTGGCGCCCGGGCTGATGCTGTGCGCCAGCCTGGCCGTGCTGGCGGATGCCTGGCTGCCGCTGATGGGCAAGCGCGGCGATGCCCTCTACTGGGTGTTGTGGATGGCGCAGTTCGCCTTCGTCCCGACCATGCTGGGAGATGGCAGTCCGGCGCAGCTGAGCGGCTGGCAGCTGTTCGACGTGAATGGCGTCTCGCCGCTGCTGGTGGCCGTGAGCCAGTTGATGGACGTGAAGACCCTCAGCGTCGGCGGCTCGCCCTTCGACGCCACGTTGCCGGTGCTGCACATGCCCGCGGGCCTGTGGAGTTCCGAGCTGGTGGCCCTGCGCGTGGGCGCCATGCTGGTGGCCTTGCTGCCGCTGGTGCCGGCCGTGATGCTCTTCCACCGCTATGCACCCGACCGCGTCAAGCTGCGCAACCCCAATGGCCGCTGGCGCCTCGTTCAAGGCCTGCAATGGCTGCTGCGTCCGCTGCTCAAGCCCTTCACCGCTGTCCTCGGCCTGCTGCTGCGCGCCAGCGCCCGCCTGCCGGGCCTGCCGGGCCGCTGGCTGGCCGACGTGGCCCTGGTGCTGCTGAGCCAGCCGCTGCTGGCCCTGGTGATGCTGGCGGGCGCAGTGGCCTGCAGCCTGGTGCCGGCGCAGGCGCTGCCCGGCGTGCTGGCGGCCACGCTTTGCGCCTGGGGCCTGGCGGTGTCCGATGTCAGTTCGCGGGACCTGCAGAGCGGCACCCTGGCCCTGGCCAGCGCCACGCCGGGTGGTGCGCTCGAGCGCGGCTGGCGCCAGGCCCTGGCGGCCTTCGGTCTGGGCCTGATCCTCGTGTCGCCGGCCCTGCTGCGCATCTGGAGCGCGGCGCCGATGCTGGCCTTGGCCTGCGTCGCCGGGCTGTTCTTCCTCAGCGCCGTGACTGCGCTGCTGGGCCGCCTGACCCAGGGCTCGCGCACCTTCCTGGCCCTGTTCCTGTTCGCCCTTTATCTCGACCTGCAGAAGGTCGGCATTCCGGCCCTGGACCTGCTGGGCCTGGCCGGCTCCGCCAGCACAGGCAGCGTGACGGGTTATGCGGTGGCGGGCGTGCTGGGTTTCGCTGCCCTGCTGGCTGGACCGCGGCTGCGTCGGGCCTGAGGCCAAGGCTGCGGCCTACAGCGTCGCGGCCGGGAAAGGCGCAAGATGGAGATGTCATGCTCCCCTATCGCGTCCTCCTGGCTGTTGCCCTTGCGCTGCTGTGCAGCGTGACCGTTGCCGAGGAACTGCCGCGGTCGCCGGCCTGCCGCACGGCAGTCCAGGCGCTGGAAGAAGCTGAGGACGCCCTCGCGGCGAGCGCCGCATCCCGGGAGGCCGCCGCTTCCGACAAGCAGCGCGAGCAGTCCGTTGCTGCGCGCCTGCAGCCCTTGCGCAAACGTGTGGCGGATGCCTGCCTGGGCGGGCTGACCACGTCGCCGCCGCCGTCCCAGCACACCTGGGTCGTGCCGCAGGCAGCTGCTCGACCGAGCGTGGCCGCGCCGCGCCTGCCTCAGCCTGCAGTGCCGCCCGTCACCGTGCCGCGTCCGGAGCCCCCTGTCATGGTGACCCATTGCAACGGAGCTGTCTGCTATGGCAGCGACGGCAGCACCCTGACCCGCGTCGGCCCCGGCCTGGTCGGGCTGCGCGGCCAATGCACCGTGCAGGGCGGCTTCGTGCGCTGCCCCTGAAGCTCAGTAGTCGATGCCGACGCGGATGCCGTAGGTGCGCGGGTCGTTCCAGTAGGCGCGCACAAAGCCGCCGCCGTCCTGCACCGCGTTCTTGGTCATCTTGTTGGTCGCGTTCAGCACATAGAGCTCGGCGCGCCAGGTTTTGGGCGCTTGCAGCTTGAGGCTGGCGTCGATCTTGGTGAAGGCCTTCTGCCCGTCGGAGATGTGCGGGTTGTCCAGATTCAGCATCGTGAAGTACATCTTGTCCTGCCACTTCAGGTTGACCCAGGGCGTCAGCTCCCAGCCCTCGCCGAACATGAAGCTCTGCGAGAAGTTGATGCCGAAGCTGTACTTGGGCGACAGCGGCAGGTGGTGGCCGGTGATGTCCAGGATCTGGCGGCCGGCGAACTCGCGGATGGGGCCGCTGTAGGGCTCGGGGCAGGCCGGTGCGCCGACGTCCGCGCGCACACCGCAGTTCCAGGTGTCGCTGTAGGACGGGTAGTCCTTCATCTTGCTGTTGATGTAGCTGAAGAAGGCCCCCAGGCGTGCGCCGGCCCAGGGCTTGTAGTCGACCTCCAGCTCGATGCCGGGGATGTTGACGACGCCGACGTTGACGGTCTGCCACTTGGTGACGATGTCGCAGGTCGGGTTGTCGTCGGGGCATGGCTCGGTGCGCTTGATGCGCGAGGCGAAGTTGTCGCCGGTGACCTGCATGTCCTTGTAGCGGCTGAAGAACAGGGTGGCCGACAGGCTCAGCCGCTTGTTCAGCATCAGGCCCTTGTAGCCGATCTCGAAGTTGGTGACGGTCTCGGGCTTGTAGGGGAAGAAGGTGTATTGCGGGCCGGCTGGACCGTCCACGCAGTCGTGGCCGCCGCAGCGGTCGTCCTTGTCGCCGAAGCCGCCGGCCTTGTAGCCGGTGGACAGCGACGTGTAGACCATGTCCAGCGGCGTGAGCTGATTCTGCAGGCCCAGGCGGTAGGTGATCTTCTTCCAGCTCTGCGAGTTGTCGTTGCCGGCCGGCGGGCCCCATTCGGCATAGGCGGCGGTGCCGCCGAAGGGCCCCATCTGCTCGGTGAGGTCGCGGCCGTTGTGGGCGCGGAAGCCCGGATCGCCCGGCGTGCCGGGATGGAAGAGTCCGTTGTAGTAGGCCGGCGTCGAGCCGTCCCAGCCGCCGAAGACCTGACCGTTCTTGTCGGTCTTCTTGTCGTAGCTGTAGCGTGCGCCCAGCGTCGCCGTCCAGGTCGGCGTGAACTTCCAGTCGGCCTGGGCGAAGACGGCCTTGGCGTCGATCTGGCGATCGGGCTGGTGATAGAACTGGCTGGTCGGGAAGCCATAGGGCGCCGTGACGAGCTGCTCCTGCGCATAGTCGATGGCGTTCTTCTCGTGCATCCAGAACAGGCCGGTGACGAGCTGCAGGGTGTCGGTTTGGTGCTTGAACTGCAGCTCGTGCACGCTGGACTTGTAGGTCGAGCCCAGCGTGAACGAAGTCATGTCGTTGACGGGCCAGGTGCCCCAGTCGCCGTCGGGGCCGACCGGCAGGCTGGCCGTCACCTGGCTGGCGATGGGCTGGTAGCCGCCGTCGTCGTCGGACTGCTGGCTGCGCTTCTGGTTGGCGAAGGCGAAGCCGTATTCGATGCTGCTCTGCGGGCTGAGGTTCCAGACCAGGTTGGAGCGCAGAGTGCCGATGCTCATGTCGGTCTTGCCGGGCACGTTGATCTTCACGTCCCATTTGCCGCCGGGGCAGGCGAAGGCGGTGCCGGCCGCCATGTCGCAGTCCTTCATGGCGACGTCGCCGGCGCCGTTGTTCTGGAACTTCTCGTAGGCCAGCAGCCATTCGATGTCGTTCGTCAGCTTCAGCCGCCCGGCGATGCGAGCCGCCCATTCGTCGCGGTTGTAGTAGTACCTGCTCTTGGAGACCAGGGTGTTGCGGCGCTGGTCGACGTCGGGGATGCCGTCGGAGACGAAGCCCTGGGCCGGCAGGTTGACGTCGTAGAAGTCCTGCTGCTGGTTGATCCAGCCGTCGCGCTGGACCTTGCTGACGGTGGCACGCAGCGCGAACTTGTCGTTGATGGCGATGTTCTGGATCAGGTTGACCTGGCGTTTGCGGTAGTTGCCGAAGTCGGTCTCGAGATTGCCGTAGGTGGAACCGAACTCGGGCTTGGCCGGGATGATGTTGACGCTGCCACCGGTGGAGTTGCGGCCGAACAGCGTGCCCTGCGGGCCGCGCAGCACTTCCACCTGCTCCAGGTCGAACATCAGCGCGAGTGCGCCTTGCGGGCGGGGCGAGTACAGGCCGCCGACATGCAGGCCCACGGCCGGGTCGCCGATCTCGGTGAAGTTGGTGGAGCCGACGCCGCGGATGTTGATCTGGATGCCGGAGTCGGCACCCGAGGAGATCTGCAGATTGGGCACCGTGCCCGACAGGCCGCGCACGTCGTGGATGCCTTCGCGGCTCAGCGCCTCCTGCGTGATGGCGGTGACGGCGACCGGCGTCTTCAGCAGACTGGAATTGACGCGGGTGGCGGTGACGGTGACGGTGGGCAGCTCGTTCTTGTCCTTGTCGGCCGTGGCGGCCTCCTGCGCAAAGGCGGTGCTGGCCAGCAGGCTGACGGCGGCTGCGGTGACGGTTTTCAGCGGGAATCCAGCTCGGTTCGTTCTCATCGCTCTCGGCTCCTTCGGTTTTGTAGGGGCGGCACGCGGCCCGGCAGCGTGGCCGTGCGGCGGGCTCGTCTGGAAGTCAGCCCTCGCCAGGTCGGGACTGGGGCTTGATCTGGGACAACAGCTGCGCCACGGACACGGTCTCGTTGCGCACGAGTGGCCTGGCCCAGGCGCTGACGCTCAGGATGTAGGCCAGGGTCAGGAAGACGGTGGTCATGGCGGCGCGAAGGCCGATGGCGTCGCCGAGCACGCCCACCAGCAGGGGCACGACGGCGCCGCCGAGGATCCCGGTGCACAGCACGCCGGAGAAGGCGCCGTGGTGGCGGGGCACGGAATTCAGGCCCAGCGAGAAGACGATGGAGAACATCACCGACAGGCAGAAGCCCGAGGCGGCGAAGGCCCACAGCGAGGCAGCCGCTGGGCCGAACAGCGCGATGCCGACGCAGCCCATGGCCAGCACCGTGAAGCCAGCCAGCACCAGGCGCGAGTCCAGCAGCTTGAGCAGCAGCAGGCCCAGCAGGCAGCCCAGCGACATCAGGCCCCAGAAGCGCGCCACGGCGTCGGCGCCTTCGGCCGTGGCCGAGTAGCCGTGATACGTCGCCAGGAACTGCGACATCCAGTTGGCCAGGGTCTGCTCGGTGCCGACATAGGCCAGGATGCCGAGGAAGAAGAGGCGCACGTCACGCCGCGCCAGCAGCTCCCGGTAGGCCGACCAGCCGCCGGCGCGCTCGTCTTCCTTCAGTTCGACGGTCGGCAGCGGCAGGGTCTGGTTGGCGAGGATGAGGGCGACGAAGCCGGCCGTGAAGATCCAGTAGAAGGCCACCCACACCAGCGGGCTGCCAGACGCGCCGGGGCGCTCCATCAGCAGCTGGAAGGCCCAGGGGCTGAGGAAGGACGCCAGGCCGAAGACGAGCTGGCCCATCACCGAGAAGAAGGCGAAATGAGCCTCGCCGCCGGCCGTGCGCAGCAGCGGGTTGATGACGACCTGCAGCAGGGCCATGCCCAGGCCGATGATGAAGAGGCCGGCGATGGCGGTGCCGTAGCTGGGCCATAGCGCGATGGCGAGCGAACCCGCGAGGTTGAGCAGGAAGGCGATCAGGATGGTGAAGCGCGGTCCGCGGGCCTCGACCAGCATGCCGCCCGGCACCGACACCAGCCCATAGGCCAGGAAGAAGGAGAAGGGCAAAAAGCCCGCCAGCCCCAGGCTGAGCTTGAAGTCCTGGATGATGATGGGCATCAGCGGCCCGATCAGGTTGGTGACGAAGGAGATCACGAACCAGATCAGCAGGATGTAGCCGACGATGAGGGCGCGGTGCTTCATGCCACGCAAGCGGCGAACTCGCCGGCCTTGATCGTCTTGCGCGGGAAGCGCGACAGGATGGCCCGCGCGGTGCGACAACCGGCGGCGAGGGCCTCGGCGAGAGGGGCGCCGCTCAGGCGGGCGGACAAATAGCCCGCATTGAAGGCATCACCGGCACCGATGGTGTCAAAGATGTCCGCCGGCTCGGTGTCGTGCGCCACGCGCTGCCCGTTCTCGATGCCCAGTGCCCCGCGAGCACCGACCTTGACGACCAGGCTGGCCCCTGGCTTCAGCGCTTTCGCGATCAATACCAGCGCCGCGTCCAGCTCCTCGGTGCCGGCAATGCTTTGCGCCTCCAGCTCGTTGATGAGCAGGTGGTCGCAGTGCGGCAGCCAGGTCATCACCTCGTCGCGGTCCCAGCCCTCGGGCGGCCAGCCGGTGTCCAGCGCGATGCGGTAGCCGCGCGAGGCCGCTTCGGCCAGCAGGTCGGCATAGCGGCTGCGCAGATTGGTCAGCAGAAAGGGCGCCGTGAAGAGGGCGATGGACGGCACCGGCGTGGAGTGCAGATGCTTCAGCACATGCTGGACCGACAGCTGCTGCAGATGGCCGTGGGTAGTGAAGAAGTTGCGCTCGCCGCAGCTGTGCATCAGGCCCACCGAGATGGTGGTCTCGCGGTCGCAGACCTCCAGGTGGGTGCGGATGCCGTTGAACTGCTCGGCCAGCCAGTGGCCGAAGTGGTCGTTGCCGACGGCGGAGATGAAGTGGGTGGCCTGGCCGATGTGGCGGGCGGCGAGGGCTGCGTTGGCGCCGGAGCCGCCGGCACGCAGCTCGCTGCGCGGCATCAGGAGCTCGGTGCCGATGCTGGGCCAGCCTTCCAGCGAGCCGAGAACCAGGTCCACGCCGACGTCGCCGACGATGCTGAGCTGAGGGGTGAAGAGAGCGCGATCCGAGTCCATGGGCGCCGACTATAGGAGCCCACCGGAACGAGTGTCAATAAATAAATCCAGTGGATTGAAATATTTATTGGCCTCGCTTGGCGGACGGCCTGTGGCCCAGCAATTCGCCCACATCGAGATCGCCGCGGCGGTCCTGCTGCAGCACTTCCAGGCGCGGCGACAGCATCTCGTAGATGGGCAGGACAGCGGCGCCGAGGATGGAGGAATCGTCCTGGCGGTCGGACAGCACGATGCGCGTTTCCGGTGCCGCCACGCCGCCGCGCACCGAGCGGTGCCAGGGCAGGGCGAGGGCCACGAGATGCTCCACCAGCACCTTGGGCGCCGAGCCGCCGATGACGATGGAGCGCGGGTCCAGCATGTTCTCGATCATGCAGACGGCGTCGCGCAGCCGGTCGGCGGCCTGGCGGCACCAGCCGTGCAGGGCGGTGTCGCCGGGTTGCTGCAGGCGTGCGGCCAGGTCCAGGGTCCAGACGTCGTGGTCGCTGACGCCCAGGGCCTCGGCCAGAGAGTGCATGGAGACATAGCGCTCCAGGCAGCCGCGGTTGCCGCAATAGCAGGGCGTGCCACCGGGCACGATGGGCACATGGCCGATTTCGGTGGCATTGCCGTTGGCGCCGGGAAAGGCCGAGCGGCCGATGACCAGGGCACCGCCCAGGCCCAGGCCCAGGTGCAGGTAAAAGAAGTCGTCGAGGTGACGGGCGACGCCGAACAGCGTCTCGCCCAGGGCGCCGGCCACGCTGTCGACGCGGTAGAAGAGGGGCAGGCCGGTGGCCTCACCCAGTTCGTCCAGCACCGACAGGTCGTTCCAGCCTTCCAGGGCCGTGGGGCCGACGAAGCTGATGTCGGTATGGCCCAGCGGGCCGGGCAGGGCGATGCCGATGCCCCACAGGCGCTCGGTCGATTCCCGGCGCAGGCGGGCGACAAGCTGCAGCATGGCGGCCAGCATCTGCTGGCGGTCGCTGGTGTCCATCTCGACTTCGCTGCGATGCAGGATTTCGCCGACCAGGTTGACAAGGGCGGCCGAGGCCCGGCCCGGCTCCAGGCTGATGCCAATGGCATTGCCGGCCTGCGGGTTCAGCTCGAAGGCGATGGGCGGCTGGCCGCGCGATTTGTCGACCTTCTGGCGCCGCGACACGATGAGGCCGATGGCCTCGAGGTCGTTGGTGATGTTGGCCACCGTCTGCGGGCTCAGCGACACCATGTCGGCGATGTCCTTGCGCGAGGCGGCGCCCTGCTGGCGGATGAAGTCCAGCACCACGCGGCGGTTGAAGGGGGCGCTGGACTGTTGGGTGGCTCCTCGGCCGGTGGTTCTCATGCGTGCTGGCGGCGCTTTCGTGGCGCCCATGATAGGTGGGGGCTGTGCCTGGACGGCCATTCTGTCCGAGCTGGCAGCGTTGTCGTCGGGCGCTTTTGAAATAAATTTATACAACCATTGGATTTAAATATTGACGATGCCGCTCTGACGGCCCTACATTCGCGCCCCAAGGTCCCGTTGGAGGGACGAGGTCTGGCCCGGCGCATCCAGCAGTGAAGTTGCGCTCCTCGCCGGCGGCATGCCGCTCGTGGGCATCACAACCCGTGGCCTTCATTCGCCACAAGACTTCGTTGAGGCAAACATGCAATCACTCCGGATCGGCTCCTGTGCAGCTCTCGCCCTGCTGAGCCTGTCAACGCTGGCCCTCGCGGCCGGCAGCAATGCCGAAAAGAGCACGGCCTTCGTGCAGGACGGCTGGCTGTACACCCGGACCGAAACCGCCAGCGGCCAGGCCCTGGTGACGGCCGTGCAGCCGGCGGCGGCCAGTGGCGTCATCCCGGTCGGCGACTCGCGCGTCTGGGGCAACGTCTTCGACAAGAACCGCAAGCTGACCGTCGCCCAGTGGCAGGCCGTGCTCAGCATGGATGCCTATCCGGAGAACGGCACCACCAACTACCAGGAAGTCGGCCCCTGGCGCTATTGCGAGGTGGACTACGAGGCCAGCGTCGGCATCTCGGACTACCGCGGCAACACCTTCGGGCCGGTCGGCGTGACGACGGTGGGCGACTTCCCCGACTACTTCAAGAACGCCTTTGCGCCCTATGTGCTGGGCAAGACCGGTGCGACCAACACCGACATGAAGAACTGGGGCGTGCAGGTCACCGGCGTGTCGGCCAGCAACTTCAAGGCCGACGATGAGCGCCTCGACCCCTATCCCAACCTGAGCCGCTCCAACTCGACCAAACGCGCGGCGCTGACCAAGATCTGCAAGGCCCTGCAGTCGGCCTTCGACACCCAGCAGGACAAGTATGTGATGAGCCATTACGCGCACATCAACAACGACAAGCTGCTGCCCGTGCTCAGCGCCTTGAAGGGCATCGGCTTCACGGCCTTCGACAAATACAACCTGGTCGGCCTGGCCTTCCAGGTGCAGGTCAACACCGGCTCCATCGGCAGCGTCTCGGCCTTCACCTCGGTCAAGAACGCCGGCAACTGCGGCAGCATGAGCAACGAGACCTGCTTCGCCACCTACCTGACCGACCAGTACATCCGCTGGCTCAAGTCTTCCAGTCTGGGCGACGATGCGGGCAATTGCTGGCGTGCCAGCATGGCCCTGGACATCTACAAGAAGAACCCGGCCATGAACAGCGTCAGCACGGTCAACTCCGTCATCAACAGCAGCTACCCGAACAACAGCGGCAAGTGCCCGACCTCGGGCATCAAGTGGTCCAAGAACATGGCATGGGAATGAAGCGAATCCTGATGGCAGCGGCCCTGGCGGCCGCCACCCAGTTGTCCGTGGCCGCCGAGGAGGCGGCTGCGGTGACGACGGTCTCGGTGAAGCTGCCGACCGAGCCCTTGCTGGTGCAGATCAACCAGGTGGCGCTGGAACGCGTCGGCCCCAAGAAGGCCGTCGTCGAATCCACGGGCCTGGCTTCGGCCGGGCGCTACCGCGTGCTGGCCGGCAGCCAGGTCGTGGCCCAGGGCGAGCTCAAGGCCTTGCCCGAGTTCTCGGCCTGGGGCGCGGGCAAGCGCTATTTCGAGGTGGACTTCTCGGCCATCGAGAAGCCGGGTGTCTACCGCGTCGAGGCCAGCGTGGGGGCCAAGCGGGTGCAATCCGCCCCCGTTCGGGTGCGCGACCAGGCCCTGTTCGCAACCATCGCCGACAAGACCCTGGATTACTTCCATCGCAGCCGCCATACGGCCAAGGTCGACAGCCACATCCGCATCTTCGAGACCGACCGTTTCGTCGATGTGCATGGCGGCTGGAAGGACGCCGGCGGCGACACGGGCAAGTATCTGTCCCACCTCGGCTATGCCAATTTTTTCAACCCGCAGCAGACCTCGATGGCGGCCTGGGTGCTGGCCTACACGGCGCATGCCTCCAGCGATCTGTATCGCAAGGCCGGCCTGCTGAAGCGCGCCGAGAACGAGGCCTTCTGGGGCGCCGACTATCTGCACCGCATCGTCGACGCCGAGGGCTATTTCTACACGACGGTGTTCGACAAGTGGGGCGATGAGAAGGCCGAGCGCATGGTGGTCGGCTACGAGGGCGAGGACGGCAGATACACCCAGCTGTATCGCTCGGCCTACCGCGCGGGAGGTGGCATGGCCATCGCGGCGCTGGCGCGGGCGTCCATGCTCGCCAGGCAGTCGGGCCGCCAGGGCGAGTTCAGCGGCGCGACCTATCTGGCCGACGCGGTCAAGGGCTTCGACCATCTGCAGCAGTTCAATGCGCAGTACACGGCCAATGGCGTCGAGAACATCATCGACGACTACACGGCGCTGATGGCGGCGGTCGAACTGTTCCGCGCCACGCAGCAGCCGCGCTTCCTGGATGCGGCAAGGCTGCGTGCCGAAAGCCTGGTGGGTCGCCAGACCGCGGAGGGTGGCTTCATCAGCGACGGCGGTAGCCGGCCCTACTACCACGCGGTCGAAGCCGGCCTGCCGGCGCTCAGCCTCACGCACTACCTGGCCATCGAGACCCAGGAGGCGCGCCGCGGCCGGGCGACCAGCGCAATCGCAGCAGCCCTGAAGCAGGAGATCGCCATCACCCAGCGCGTGTCCAACCCGTTTGGCTATGCACGCCAGTCCTTCCAGCTCGCCCCCAATGGCAAGGCCGAAGGTCCCGTCCTCGAAGGTTTCTTCATCCCCCACAAGAACGAGACCGGCTACTGGTGGCAGGGTGAGAGCGCCCGCCTGGCCTCGCTGACCACGGCCATGGCCGCCGCGAGCCGCCAGCTCGGCTCCGCCATGCCCGAAGGCTGGGCCGGCTATGCGCAAAGCCAGCTCGACTGGACGCTGGGCCGCAACCCTTACGGCATCTCCATGCTCTATGGCTTTGGCAAGCGCAACCCGCCGACGGTCGCATCCAGTGCCGGCGACATGTTTGCCGGCGGCATCTCCAATGGCATCACCGGCGCGGTGGGCAGCGACACGGGAGAGGGCATCGCTTTCGGTCCGGGGCCCGACGGCGAGCAATGGCGCTGGGTGGAGCAATGGATTCCACATTCGACCTGGATGTTGCTGGCAGCGACCGAGACGGCACGTCGCTGATGTCACAAACGTGGGGGCTGTTGCGTCAGGAGGGGGTTCAAGCCTGAAACTCCCGCCATGACCGACGCCGACGACCTCTCGCCCACCGCCCGCGCCCTGCGCTTTGACCGCGAGCATGCGCGCCGCCTGCGAGCGCTGGCCTACCGCATGCTCGGCTCGCGCGCCGAGGCCGAGGACATCGTGCAGGAGGCATGGCTGCGCTGGGCCGAGGTGGATGCGACCACCATCCAGCACGAAGGCGCCTTCCTGTCGCGGCTGGTGACCAATCTCTGCCTGGACAGGCTGCGCTCGGCGGTCGTGCAGCGCGAGCAATACGTGGGCGTCTGGCTGCCCGAGCCCATGCTGGAGGACGAGGCCCTGTTCGGCTGGGCGCCCGGCCCCGAGAAGCAGGCCGAGTTCGCCCAGGACGTGTCCATCGCCTTCATGCTGGCGTTGGAGCGCCTGTCGCCGCTGGAGCGCGCGGCCTTTTTGCTGCACGACGTCTTCGACCTCGACTACGACGAGGTTGCCCGCCACCTGGACCGCGAGGAAGCCGCCTGCCGCCAGCTCATCAGCCGGGCGCGCAAAAACATCAAGGCCGACTATGCGCGTCGTGAAGTGGCCAAGGAGGAGGCGGACCGCCTGGTGACTGCCTTCATGGATGCGGTGCGCAGCCGGGACGTGTCGGCCCTGGCCCAACTGCTGAGCGAGGACGCCGTCATGATGGCCGACGGTGGCGGCAAGGTCAGCGCCGTGCCCCAACCCCTGCATGGCGGTGCCCAGATCGCGCGCATCTTCATCGGCTTTGCGCAGATGCCCACCAGCCAGGGCTGGCGTCTCGTGCCCACCAACGTCAATGGCCTGCCCGGCGTGCTGATCGTCGACGACAGCAACGGCGGCCGCCTGGTGCAGACCATTGCGCTCGCGCCGGCCGCTGAAGCCGGCCAGGTGGGCGCCGTCTACATCCAACGCAACCCCGACAAGCTCAGCGGCATCCGCATGCGTGTCACAAGCGGCGAGGCTGATCCGTCTTGAGTGTGAGGCCGGCGATTTCCGCCGGCCCGCCGCACCCAAGGACATCGCCATGAGCACGCACACCGCCCGCCTCGACTACTTCCGCCAGTCCGCCGACCTGTCCAAGAAGTACCTGGACTTCAGCATGGCCTTCCGCATGGACAAGACCCTGTCCGTGCTGATCGACATCCGCGCCTCTCAGCTCAATGGTTGCGCCTTCTGCCTGGACATGCACGTCAAGCAGGCCAAGATGCATGGCGAGCGCGAACTGCGCCTGCACCATGTCGCGATCTGGCGCGAGTCGACGCTGTTCACTCCCAAGGAGCGCGCCGCCCTGGCCTGGACGGAACTGCTGACCCACATCCCTGGGGACGGAATTTCGGATGCCGCCTATGCCGAGGTCAGCGAGCATTTCTCGCCGGAGGAGCTTTCCGAGCTGACCTGGCGTGTCGCCGCCATCAACGGCTGGAACCGGATGAATGTGGCGGTTCGGAATGTGCCGGGGTCGATGGACAAGGCGTTTGGCCTGGAGAAGGCTGGCCTGAACTGAGCGGCGTCAGCGAGGGCAGGGCGGGCACCTTGACCTGCACCGACTGCTCGGCCACAGGCCGAGGGTCGACGACGGGTTTGGGGTGTCTGAAGAAGAACATGAAGGCGAGTTATGGGCCCTGGGCAAAGAGTCAAGCCCAGGGAATGCCCCCGGAACGGGTGGCCCGGCGCGGGGGTCTATGCTGGCTGTCATGAAGACCGCCATCCTGCCTCTGCTGCTTGCCGCCCTCATCGCCGCACCGGTTTCGGCCCAGGAGGCCGACCCGATCGCCACCCTGGTCCACCACCTCGACCTCGAGAAGTACAAGGCCACCATCAAGGGCCTGACCCAGTTCGGCGACCGCCGCCAGGGCACGGCGCGCAACCGCGCGGCCCTGGACTGGATCGAGGCTCAGCTTAAGAGCTACGGCTGCAGCAACACCGAGAGGCTGCAATACCAGTTCACCGAGCCCGCCAAGCGCAACCCGGCCGCGCCGCGCGCGCCCCTGGCCGGCGGCCCGGCGGGGCAGGGCGGCAGCACGCTGTTCGGCAAGCGCGCGCCCATCGGCGTCAACACCGATCCCATGGCCCAGCCCGACGAGCGCCTGCGCAAGCTGAACGAGGAGCCCACGCCTGAAGGCACCTCGCTGCGCGAGAACGTCTACTGCACCAAGGTCGGCACGACCCGGCCCGACGAGATGTACATCGTGGGTGCCCACATGGACGGCATCGGCTGGGGCGAGGCCGCCAACGACAACGGCTCGGGCACGGCCCTGGTGATGGAGCTGGCGCGCATCTTCAGCCTGCCTGGCGTGACGACGGAGCGCTCCATCCGCTTCGTGCTGTGGAACAACGAGGAGACCGGGCTGAACGGCGCCTACGCCTATGTCGAGCAGCGCAAGGGCCTGCAGGGCATCGAGTCGCCCAAGGGCTCGGGCAGGTATCCCGAGCCGAAGTGGCTGGGCATGATCCAGCACGACATGATGATGTTCGACCACGGCATGCCGGTCCCCAAGCTGGACGCCGCTGGCAAGCCGGTGCTGGATGCCAAGGGCCAGCCGGTCTATACGCCGCCTTCGGCCCAGCGCGCCGAGGCCGACGTCAACATCGAGTACCAATCGACCTCCAAGTTCGCGGAGGGCGCGGCCAAGCTGGCCTGGCATTTCCGCGCGGCCAACGACAGGTATGCGACGAACTACCCGGCGGCCGTGGGCTTACACATGACCAACACCGACTCCACGCCCTTCATGGACGAGGTGCCCGCCATCTCCCTGCGCGAAAACGAGCGCGGCCAGCAGATCGGCGCGGGATGGAACCCGCACTGGCACCAGCCGACCGACCTGTTCGTGAACTACTCCGACCAGGATTTCCTGCTCGGCCTCAACGCGGCACAGACAACACTCGCAGCTGTCGCGCAACTGACGGGCGTGCGGGTCAAGCCCTGACCCTGGGGCAATTTGTCCTGCCCGCATTCGCGGGGATGTAAATAAGTTTCAGATTGATACAGTTCCGTCCATCGCGCAGTTGCTAACCCCTTCATGCGCGGGCACGAGATGCTGCGGGGCCAGGTGTAGTCAGCGCCAGGGCTCCAGCGCACGCAGGGAGGAGCGAGGGTCGTTCGGCGTTTGCCATCGGCCGTTCAGGGTCCACGCCGTCGTGGATTCATCCTTTTCCCGATGTCGTGCCGACAAGCAGGTGCAAGGCGCTCCAGCAGCGCCATGCAGCCGTCCGGTGCGGTGTCCCATCGCCTGCTGCACCGTGGAATCAAATACTGCCTTCGCCCCGTTCTACGTCGGGGCGGCCGACCTTGCGCGTGAGCCCGCTCAACGCGACGCTGCCGACCTGATCGTTGATGCCCTTGCGGGCCTCGGCGTCGAATACGTCTTCGGCGTGCCCGGAGGCGCCATCGAGCCTCTGTACAACGCCCTCGCTCGCAGCGCCCGCCGAGGCGGCCCGCAGGCCATCGTGGCCCGCAACGAACAGGGCGCGGCCTATATGGCCGACGGCTATGCCCGCGAGACCGGCAAGCTCGGCGTGTGCATCGCCACCTCGGGCCCGGGTGCGACCAACCTGATCACCGGCGTGGCCTGCGCCTATGACAACAACGTGCCCATGCTGGTCATCACCGGCCAGCCGCCGATCAAGAACTTCGGCAAGGGCGCGCTGCAGGAGTCCAGCTGCACGGGCATCAACACCATGGCGATGTTCCGGCCCTGCACGCGCTACAACTCCCTGGTCTCGCATGCCGAACAGCTGCCCACCAAGCTCTTCAATGCGCTGATGCAGGCCCAGCGGGCGCCCAGCGGCCCCAGCCATCTGTCCATTCCCGTGGACATCCTGCGAGCCCCTGTTTCCAGCGACATGGAAACCCCAGATTTCGCCGGCCTGCTGCGCCGCGCGCCGGCCCTGGTGGACCTGCCGGCCGTGCGCCAGCTGGCCCGCCTGCTGTTCTCGGCGCGCCAGCCGGTCTGGCTGATCGGCGACGGTTGCGGCGACGCCGCCAATGAGCTGATGCAGCTGGTGCAGCGCACCGATGGCAACTTCATCACGACCCCTGACGGCAAGGGCTTCATCAACCCGCGCCATCCGCGCTTTCGCGGCGTGTTCGGCTTCGGGGGCCATGCCAGCGCGGCCGAGCTGCTGCAGAGCGAACCCGATCTCGTCATCGCCCTGGGTACGGGCTTCGGCGAGTTCAACAGCGGCGGCTGGTCCACGGCCCTGCTGAACAGCCGTCTGGTCCATGTCGACGACAGTGATGAGAACCTGATGCGCTCGCCGATGGCGCGGCTGCATGTGCGCGGCCACATCAAGTCGGTCTGCGAACAGCTGGTCGCCTTGCTGAACTCGCCGCAGGACGCGGCCCTGCTGCCCTTCATGCACCCGCAGGTCGCGCGCCAGGCCTATGAGGCCATGGTGGACAGCCCCGCGGCCCTGCACAGCGACAGCTTGCCAGTCAAGCCGCAGCGCCTGGTCGCCACCCTGGGCGAGCGCTGCCCGCCGCAGACGCGCTTCGTCGCCGACGCCGGCAACAGCGCCGCCTGGGCCGTGCACTACCTGGCCCCGCACGATCAGCGCGCCCGCATGCCGGGCAGCGCCTACCTGCCGGCCGGCAAGGAGAGGCGCACCCGCAGCTCCAGCTGGCTGCGGGTGACCATGGACTTCGCGCCCATGGGCTGGGCCATCGGCTCGGCCGTCGGCATTGCCATGGCCAACCGCCGCTGCCCCGTCGTCTGCCTGACGGGCGACGGCAGCTATCTGATGAACGGCCAGGAGATCACGGTTGCGGCGGAGCTCGGCCTGCCGGTGCTCTACGTCGTGCTGAACGACGGGGCGCTGGGCATGGTCAAGCATGGCCAGCGCCTGGCCGGTGCCGAACCCATCGGCTTCCAGCTGCCCAAGGTCGACTTCGCGCTGATGGCGCAGTCCATGGGCATTCCGGGCATCGTGGTGCGGTCGTCGGCGGACCTGGACGCGCTGGACTTCGACGCGTTGGTGTCGCGCGGGGGTCCGACGCTGCTGGATGTGCGCATCGACGGCGAGGAAGTGCCGCCGATGAATCTGCGCATGCGCACCCTCGGGACGGCGCGGTGAGCGCCGTCGGCGACGTGGTGCGGCCGCAGCTGCGCACGCGCATCTGGTTGGAGGACGCCGTGCCTGGGCATCCCGGCGTCACGCAGGCGGCCTACTGCCATGGGTACGACGTGGCCGGCGACCTGCTGGGCCGGGCGGGCTGGGTGGAGATGCTCTTCCTGCTGTTGCGCGGCGAGGCGCCCGACGCGTCTCAGCTGCGGCTGCTGGAGGCCTTGGCCGTGCTGCTGGCCAACCCGGGGCCGCGTGACCCCGCCGTGCACGCGGCGATGTGCGCCGGCAGCACCGGGTCCACGGCCGCCGCCACGCTGATGGCTGCCCTGGCCGTGGGCGCGGGCCAGCTCGGCGGCGCGCGCGAGGTCCATGCCGCGGTGACGGCCTGGCAGCAGCTCGGCCGCGATCTCGCCGGCTGGCAGGCGGCCTGCGAGGCGCGGCGTGGAGCGGCGCCCGGCGTTGCGAGCATCTGGCCGCGCACCGAGCACGTGCCGGGTTTCGACCCCACAGCCACGGCGTTGTCGCCGTGGATCGAGGCGGCGTTGGAGCGCCTGGTGGCGCTGGGGGGCGGTGCCTGCCTGGCCTGGCTGCTGGCGCATCGCGCGGCCCTGGAAGCGGCGGCACAGGCGCCCCTGGCGATGACCGGCGTGGCCGCCGCGGCGCTGGCCGACCTGGGCTTCACGCCCGCCCAGTCCGAGATGCTGCATCTGCTGCTGCGCCTGCCGGGCTCGGTCGCGCATGCACTTGAGCAGCAGGCGCTCGGGCCCAAGCAATTCCCGTTCTTCGATCTGGACCTCGTCAACGACCCCTTCGACCGGGAGGCCGCATGATCAGCAGCGACCGTCCCCCGACCTGGGCGGGCAAGGCCTTCGTCGGCACGCGGGCCGTGTTCCGCGGCCATGACCAGCACGCCGACCTCGGCCGCGCGGACTGGATGGACCTGTTCGTGTTCGGCATCACCGGGCGGCGTTACGGGCCGGCGGCGCTCAAGCTGATGCATGCGCTCTGGGTCGGGACCAGCTACGCCGATGTGCGGCTGTGGAACAACCGCGTGGCCGGGCTGGCCGCTTCAGCGCGCAGCACGCCATCGCTGGCCGTTGCGGCGGCGCTGGGCATGTGCGAGGCGACCGTCTACGGCGGCCACCCCTGCGTGCGCGCCATCGACTTCCTGCTCAGTGCTCGGCAACGGTTGGCGCAGGGGGAGGCCCTGGAGTCCTTGGTGGCGACCGAACTGGCCGAGCGCCGGATCTACGGCTACGGCCGCCCTATCCATGCCACCGACGAGCGGCTGCCATGGCTGCAGGAGATCGCGCGCGAACAGGGGCTGGCCGACGGTCCGCACCTCGCGCTGGCCCGGCAGGTCGAGGCGCAGCTGTGCGCACGCGATCCGCGGCTGAAGATGAACTACGCCGCCATGGCTGCCGCGTTGGCGGCCGACCTGGGGTTCAGCGTGGTGGAGTTCCACCATTTCCAGGTGCCCATGGCGATGGCCGGCATACCGCCCTGTGCCGTCGAGGCGGCCGAGCGCCCGGCAGGCGCCCTGTTCCCGCTGTCCTGCGAGCACATCCGCTACGAGGGCGTGCCCAAGCGCGCCTGGCCCGGGCGGGCTCAGAACCGGTAACCGGCGATCAGGTTGAAGGCGCGCCGCGGCAGGGGCAGGTCGTCGGCAATGCCCGCGCTGGGGCGGCTGGGCTCTCGCACATCGGCATTGAAGAGGTTGAGCGCAGCCAGGCTCAGGTCCCAGCCCTCGCGCACCGCCGGCAGGCGCAAGGTCAGGTCCAGCGTCGTGCTGCCGGGCACCGGCGGGCGGTTGTCGCCCGCGGCACGCGCACGCGCCGACACGTAGTTGATGCGGGCGTTGATGTTCAACCCGTTGCGCAGTGCCCAGTCGGCGCGGGCGTTCAGATGATGGGTCGGCGCGTAGCCGGCTGGGGTGTCGGTCTGCACCTCGGTGGATCGCTGGTAGCCATAGCCGCCGGCAAAGCGCAGGTCGCGCTGGGCGTCCCAGGTCCACTCCAGTTCGCCGCCATGGCCGCGCCGTTCAAAAGCGTTGCGGTAGCTCGCACCGGGTGCGGGTGCTGGGTTGGGTGTGGTCTTGATGAGGTCGCTCATCCGGTAGCTGTACAGGTTGACGCCGACCTGCAACGAGCGCTGCAGCTGCCATTGCACAGCGGCCTCCAGCGTCTTGATGCGTTCGGGCTGGATGTTGGCGTTGCCGGCCGTGACAGGGTTGACCCCGTACTGCTCGTCGAACGACGGGGCGCGGAAGGCGCTGCCATAGAGCAGCTTGGCCGTGATATCGAGGCTGGCGTCCCAGACCAGCGCCAGCCGCGGGTTGGTGGTGCTGCCGAAGTCGGAGTAGCGGTCGCGCCGCACGCCACCGGTCAGCGTCCAGTCCTTGGCGAAGCTCCATTCGTCCTGCACATAGGCATAACTGACCTGGCGCCGGTGCGGCGCGAGGAAGGATTCGGACACCGGCGCCAGCTCGACCTGGCCGCTGGGCGTCGGGATGGGCAGACCGGTGAGCGGGCCCGAGGTGATGAGGGAGAAGTTCCGGTACTCACGGGTGCGGTAGAGGTCAAGGTCATCGTGGCCGACTCCGATGCGCCACTGGTGCCCCGACCATCCGGCATAGACCAGCGCCGCGCCCAGGCGCGTCTGCCGCTCCCAGGTGTTGGGCGAGCCGAGCATGCCGTTGGGGAAGGCGCCGCCGAAGGCTCCGGCCGGAAAGAGCACCACCGGCGCCGGCAGTTGCTGGACGTAGCTCAGCACGCTGGCATTGAGGTTGAGACGCCAGTTTCGGCCCAGCGCCAGGTCGTTGAGGGCGAGGTTGGCATGGCTGCGCTGGGACGCCACGTGGCCGACCGGGTCCAGCGCGCCGGAAGCGCCGGCGCCGGTACCCACGTCGGTGCGGCGCTTGTGGCCGGCCTGCAGGCGCCATTCGCCCAGCGCCAGCTCCAGGCCGGCATCCAGCGCGTCATAGCCCAGGCTGGTGCGGCCGGGGGCAAGGCTGGCGTGGGTGCCGAAGAGGGCATCGAAGCCGGTCTGGGCATCGCTTGGAATCCCTTCGCGGGCGCCATCGCTGCGGCCGCTGCGCAGGAAGGCAGCCACCGACACCGGACCGAGCTTGCCGCCGTGCTGGAACCAGACATCGCGCGTCGAGAACGACCCCGCCGAGGCGCCGACCTCGGTGCCGGCAATGTCGGCCGCGCCCTTGGTGACGATGTTGATGATGCCCGCATAGGCATCGGCCCCGTAGAGCGCCGAGCCTGGGCCGCGGATGACTTCGACGCGGGCGATGTTGGCCACCGGCAGCCCACCCCAGACGACGCCGCGGCTGCCCACGTAAAGCGTCGTCATGGGCACGCCGTTCTGCAGCATCAGCACCTGGGGGTTGAACTCGCTGACGATGCCGCGGATCTGATAAAGCGGCGAGTAGGCGAGATTGCTGCGGCTCACGTGCAGGCCAGGGACCGTCTCCAGCACCTGGTCCAGGTCGGCGGCACCCATGTTGGCGATGTCCTGTGCCGTGATGACGGTGGCCACGGCCGGCGCGCGGCGCAGCGATTGCACGGTGCCCGTGGCAATGCTGACGGTGGTCTTGTCGCCGTAGACCTGGGCCAGTTCGTCCTCCTCGCTGGTCGGCTGCGCGACGGCGAGCGACGGCACGGCCGTCCAGCAGACGCCGCCGAGGAACACCAGGCCAATCAAACGTCGCATTGCCAGCTTCTCCGAGGAGGTGGGCGCGTATTGTGTGGTCGCGCTCATGTGGCCCGGGCGATGCGACGCGAGGGATTGACGTCTCGATTCGTGAACTCTGCACGCCGGGGCGGCGGCGCGCCGTCGAGGATGAAGGCATCCTCATAATGCGCGCACCGCGCCCTCCCTGCGCTGCGAAGAATCCGCTTGATTGCCTCCGGTCGTCGTCTTCTAGTCATGCGTGGCACCCTGGCCTTGCTGGTCCTGGTGTTGCCGAGCCTGGCGCTTGCGCAGACCGATGAGGACGAGCTGGCCCTGGCCTATGGCGACCAGCGCTCGGTGAGCATCGCGGCCGGCACGCGCCAGCCCTTGCGTCAGGCGCCCGCGGTGGCCAGCGTCATCACGGCCGAGGCCATCCAGGCCATGGGCGCGGTGGATCTGGACGAGGTGCTGGAGTCGGTCGCGGGTCTTCATGTCGGGCGCGCCGCCAACCAGTACATGCCGCTCTACATCTTCCGCGGCATCTACAGCCAGTTCGGGCCCCAGACCCTGGTGCTGCAGAACGGCGTGCCGATGACGACGCTGTTCGTCGGCAACAAGGGCAATGTCTGGGCCGGCTACCCCGTCGAGCACATCGCGCGCATCGAGGTCATCCGCGGACCCGGTTCGGCCCTGTATGGCGCGGACGCCTTCGCCGGCGTCATCAACATCGTCACCAAGTCGGCCGCCGACACGCCGGGCACCCGCGTCGGCCTGCGCGGCGGGTCATTTGGCAGCGGCGACGGCTGGGTGCTGCATGGCGGCAAGCTGGGATCGCTCGACGTGTCGGCCTATCTGCGCGCCGGCCACACCGATGGCGCGCGCAGCATCATCGACAAGGACGCAGCCCAGCCTGCCGTGACGCGCGCGCCCGGGCCGTTGAACCTGGGCTACGACGCCGTCGACGGCAACCTGGAGCTGGGTTACGGCGCCTGGCGTGCGCGCCTGGGCTACAAGCTGCGCAGCAACGTGGGCACGGCCGCAGGCGTGGCCTCGGCCCTGGATCCGACGGGCAAGAGCCGCAGCGAACGCACCCATGCCGACCTGAGTTGGACCGAGCCCAAGCTCAGCGCCGACTGGGGAGCGGGCTTCCAGGCCAGCTGGCTGCGCTATGTCGATACGGCCAGCGTCAACTATGTGCTGCTGCCGGCCGGCACGACGCTCGGGCCGGGCAATGTCTTCACCGACGGCCTCATCGGCGGACCCAACAAGTGGGAGCGGCAGCTGCGAGTCTCGGGCTTTGCCACCTACTCGGGTTTCAGCGGCCACAGCCTGCGCGTCGGCCTGGGCCATGACGACCTGGATCTCTACGCCACCACCGAATACAAGAACTTCAACCCCAACTACAGCCGCATCGGCATGGGCTCCATCGGTGACGTCACCGACTTCTCCGACACCACGCTGAAGTTCATGCTGCCCCAGCAGCGCCAGGTGAGCTATGGCTATGTCCAGGACGAATGGCGTTTCCAGCCGGACTGGGTGCTGACGGCGGGCCTGCGCCACGACCGCTATTCCGACTTCGGCACGACAACCAATCCGCGCCTGGCCTTGGTGTGGAGCGCGGCCTACGACCTGACGGCCAAGCTGCTCTACGGCCAGGCTTTCCGGGCGCCATCCTTCACCGAGCAGTACAGCATCAACAACCCCGTCGTGGGCGGCAACCCCAACGTCAAGCCCGAGACCATCCGCACCGCCGAGGCCGCCCTGGCCTGGACGCCGGCCGACAGCCTGCAGGCCAGCCTCAGCCTGTTCCGCTATGAGATGCGCAGCATCATCCGTGGCGCCCCGAATGCCGCCGCACCGCCCTCGAGCCTGATCCAGAACCGCGGCGGCCAGGACGGCCAGGGGGCGGAGCTGGAGATCGTCTGGGACGCCTCGTCCAGCCTTCGCATCTCGGGCAACTACGCTTTCCAGCGCTCGGTGGACGAGGTCACGCGGCTGGACGCCGGCTATGCACCGCGCCATCACGCCTATCTGCAGGCCGACTGGGCGGCGGTGCGCGGCGCCACGCTCAGCGCCCAGCTCAACCATGTCGCCGGCCGCCAGCGGCCCGTCGGCGATGCACGGCCGCCGGTCAAGGACTACACGACGCTGGACCTGTCGGCCCGCACCCGGCCCGGTAATTCAGGCTGGGAGCTGTCGCTGATGCTGCGCAATCTTTTCAACGCCGATGCGCGCGAGCCCAGCCTCGCCGGCGGCGGCATCGTCAACGACCTGCCGGTCTACCCGCGCGCAGCCTATGTGCAGGCCGTGGTCCGCTATTGAGGCGACCCCTTTGCATAATGCCGCCCACCCGCCACGGCCCTGCCACACCGCGTCTTTGTTTTGACTGAACCTGGTTGCCTCCACCCCGCCACGCGCCGCGCCTTGTTGCGACAGGCCCTGGGCGGTGCCGTGGCGCTGGCCGGCGGGTCGGTCCTCGCGGCCGAACTGGGACGCTCGCTGGTGGTGGTCTATCCGGAACTGGGTGAGCCCTTCCGCCAGGTCTTCACGACCATCATCGAAGGCATCGAGGACAAGCTCGGCGGCGCGGTGACGAGCTTTGCCATCGCCAACAATGCCAACCCGGCCCAGGTGGCCGACGACGTGCGCAAGCGCGACGTCAAGGTGCTGATCGGCCTGGGGCGCGGCGGCATGCGCGTCGCGGCCGCGCTGGCCGACGAGCTGGCCGTGATGGTGGGTTGTGTCGTCTCGGTGCAGGAGTCCGAGGCGCGCAGTTTCCCCATCCACACGCTGGCGCCCGACCCGGCCCTGCTGCTGGGGCGGCTCAAGCGCCTGAAGCCGGCCACGCGCCGCGTGCACCTCGTCTACGACCCAAAGCTGAATGCCTGGCTGGCGAAGCTGGCCCGTGAGGCCGCGCGCGTGGAAGGCCTGGAGCTGCTGGCCCAGGAGGCCGGCGACCAGGCCGAGGCCCTGCGCGCCTACACCCAGCTGCTGGCCTCCGCCGACCCGACCCGCGATGCCGTCTGGCTGCCGCAGGACCCGACGACGGTGGACGACAACGTCGTGCTGACCCTGGTGCTGAAGGAGGGCTGGAACCGCAACATCGCGGTCTTCTCGAGCCATCTGGCGCATGTGAAGCGCGGCGCGCTGTTCTCGCTCTACCCGGACAACCATGAGCTCGGGCGCTCGCTGGCCGTGTCGGCGCAGCGCCTGGCCTCCAGCCCGAAGTCGGGCGCGGCCGGCGTGCTGCCGTTGCGCCAGGCCCGGGCCGCCATCAACATCCGCACCGCTGCACACCTGGGGCTCGACGTCGCCTCGGTCCAGGCGGGATTCGACCTCGTCTATCCGTCCAGCTGAGGCCCAGATTGACGCCACCGATTCCACTGGACAGCGAGCCCTCCGTCATCCGCAGCGATGACGCGGTGGCACCGGCTTCCACACCGCAGGCACCGCCGCAGCGCCCCTGGCTGCTGCGCGTCTATGCGCGCTGGATGCGGGAGACCTCCTTCCGCCGCCACCTCAGCATCGTCGTGGCCCTCGGCACCCTGGGCCTGGCCCTGCTGATGGCCGGCGTGAACGCCTGGCAGGGCGGCCGCCAGGTGCGCGCCATGCTGATGGAGCAGGGCGGCCGCGTGGCCGCCAACCTGGCCTCCAACAGCTCCCTGGCCCTGCTGTACGCAGCGGCCGACAACGCCGAGGAAGCCGTGCGGGCGTCGCTGGCCTTCCCCGACGTCATGGGCATCGAGATCCGCGACACCAAGGGCCGCCTGCTGCTGGCCCTGGGGCCCGAACGCGACCGCCTGCCCAGGGCGGCGTCCGTCGCCGTGCCCGATGCCGCGGCCAGCGAGCCCTGGCTGGACCAGGAGACTGAGGACAGCTGGGCCTTTGCCGCGCCCGTCTGGACCCGTCCCGAGGCCTCGCCCTTCGACGTGACGACCCACCCGGCCCAGCTGCTGGGCCATGTGCGCGTCATCCAGAGCAAGGCGACCCTGCATCGCACCCAGGCCTCGCTCTTCCTCGCCAACTTCGGCGTGGCCGTGCTGTTCGCGACCCTCTTTCTGCTGGCGGTGCGCTTCCTGATCCTGCGCCTGACGCGGCCGCTGGGCGCCTTGTCCAAGGCCATGGAAAAGGTCGAGCTCGGCGACAACGACGCCCGCGCGCCGGGCGGTGGCCCGCGCGACATCGCGGCCATGGCCGACACCTTCAACCGCATGATCACGGCCCTGCAGGAGCGCGAGGCCGAGCTCGGCGCCCACCGCGACCACCTCGAGGACCTGGTGCGCGAACGCACGCTGGAGCTCAGCGATGCCAAGGAGCGGGCCGAGATCGCCAGCCGTGCCAAGAGCCAGTTCCTGGCGCGCATGAGCCATGAGCTGCGCACGCCGCTGAACGCTGTCATGGGCTATGCGCAGATCCTGAAGATGGACAACGGCCTGACGCCCAAGCAGCGCAACGGCCTGGACATCATCCACAGCAGCGGCCAGCACCTGCTGACGCTGATCGTCGACATCCTGGACCTGTCGCGCATCGAGGCCGGCAAGGCCGAGCTGCGCATCGCGCCGGTCGAGCTGGTGCCGCGCCTGCAGGCCGTCGTCGACATCGTGCGCGTGATGGCCGAGGACAAGCACATCACGCTGGACCTGCAGCTCGACCCGAACCTGCCGGCCGTCGTGCTGGCTGACGAGAAGCGGCTCAACCAGATCCTGCTCAACCTGCTCGGCAACGCCGTCAAGTTCACCCATGTCGGCGGCGTGCTGCTGATGGTGCGGCGCCTGCCGCCGCTGGCCGACACCGAGCCCGGCCATGCGAGGCTGAGCTTCGAGGTGCAGGACACCGGCGTCGGCATCGCCGAGGACCAGGCGGTGCGCCTGTTCGAGCCCTTCGAGCAGGCCGGCAGCGCTGAGCAGCGCGTCGGCGGCACCGGCCTGGGCCTGGCCATCAGCCGCCAGCTGGTGCGCATGATGGGCGGCGAGATCCAGCTCGAGAGCCGGCTGGCCCAGGGCAGCCGGTTCTGGTTCGAGATCAGCGTGCCCGTCGAGGCTTGATGTAGTCGGCCAGGTGCTGGCCGGTCAGCGTTGCGCCTGCCTTGACCAGGTCGGCCGGCGTGCCCTCGAAGACGACCTTGCCGCCGTCATGGCCGGCGCCGGGGCCCAGGTCGATGATCCAGTCCGCATGAGCCATGACGGCCTGGTGGTGCTCGATGACGATGACGGACTTGCCGGCGTCGACCAGGCGGTCCAGCAGGCCGAGCAGCTGTTCGACATCGGCCAGGTGCAGGCCGGCGGTCGGCTCGTCCAGCACATAGATGTCGCCCTTCTCGGCCATCTGCGTGGCGAGCTTGAGGCGCTGGCGTTCGCCGCCGGACAGCGTGGTGAGCGGCTGGCCCAGGCTGAGATAGCCCAGACCGACGTCGGACAGCCGCTCCAGGATGGCGTGGGCGGCAGGGGTCAGCTTGGAGAAGAACGCCGTCGCCTCGCTGACCGGCATGGCCAGCACCTCGCTGATGTCCTTGCCACCCAGCTTGTAGTCGAGCACCGCGGCCTGGAAGCGCTTGCCGCCACAGTCTTCGCAAACGGTCGACACCGTGGCCATGGGGCCGAGGTCGGTGAAGATGAGGCCAGCGCCGTTGCAGGTCGGGCAGGCGCCTTCGGAGTTGGCGCTGAAGAGAGCGGGCTTCACGCCATTGGCCTTGGCGAAGGCGCTGCGGATGGGGTCGAGCAGGCCGGTGTAGGTGGCCGGGTTGCTGCGCCGCGAGCCACGGATGGCGGTCTGGTCGATGGCGACGACGCCATCCTGCTTGGACACCGAGCCGTGTATCAGCGAGCTCTTGCCCGAGCCGGCCACGCCGGTGACGACGCAGAGCACGCCCAGCGGGATGTCGACGTTGACCTTCTGCAGGTTGTGGGTGCTGGCGCCGCGCACCTTGAGCGCCGTCTTGGACCTGCGGACCTCGGGCTTGAGCTGGGCGCGGTCGTCCAGGTGGCGCCCGGTCAGCGTGCCGCTTTTGCGCAGGCCGGCGAGCGAACCCTCGAAGACGATCTCGCCGCCGGCCGAGCCGGCGCCCGGGCCGAGATCGACGATGTGGTCGGCAATGGCGATGACCTCCGGCTTGTGCTCGACGACGAGGACGGTGTTGCCCTTGTCGCGCAGCCGCCGCAGCAAGCCGTTCATGCGCTGGATGTCGTGGGGATGCAGGCCGGTGGTCGGCTCGTCGAAGACATAGCTGACGTCGGTCAGCGATGAGCCGAGGTGGCGGATCATCTTGACGCGCTGGGCCTCGCCGCCGGACAGGGTGCCGCTGGGCCGGTCCAGCGACAGATAGCCCAGGCCGATCTCGGCAAAGGCGTCGAGCAGATGGGTCAGCGACTTCAACAGGGGTGCGACCTCGGCGCCCTTGAGGCCGCGCACCCAGTCGGCCAGGTCGCTGATCTGCATGGCGCAGGCATCGGCGATGCTGTGCTTGCCCATCTTGCAGCTGCGTGCCGCCTCGCTGAGCCGCGTGCCCTTGCACTCGGGGCAGGTCTGGAAGGTGATGACGCGGTCGACGAAGGCGCGGATGTGAGGCTGCAGCGCCTCCACGTCCTTGGACAGAAAGGACTTCTGGATGGACGGAATCAGGCCCTGATAGGTCAGGTTGATGCCGTCGACCTTGATCTTGGTCGCTTCCTTGTGCAGCAGGTCGTGCAGTTCGCGCTTGGTGAACTTGGCAATCGGCTTGTCGGCGTCGAAGAAGCCGCAGCCGCGGAAGATGCGGCCGTACCAGCCTTCCATGCTGTAGCCGGGGATGCTGATGGCGCCGTCATTGATGGACTTGCTGGCGTCATAGAGCTCATTCAGGTCGAAGTCGCTGACGTGGCCCATGCCCTCGCAGCGCGGGCACATGCCGCCGGTGCGCGAGAAGGTCTGCTTGACGGCCTGGCTGGCGCCGCCCTTGTCGACGGTGATGACGCCGGTGGCTTGCACCGACGGCACGTTGAAGGCGAAGGCGCTGGGCGGGCCGATGTGGGGCTTGCCGACGCGGCTGAACAGGATGCGCAGCAGGGCGTTGGCATCCGTCACCGTGCCGACCGTGGAGCGGGCGTTGGCGCCCATGCGCTCCTGGTCGACGATGATGGCCGTCGTGATGCCTTCCAGCACGTCCACCTCGGGCCGGGCCAGCGTGGGCATGAAGCCCTGCACGAAGGCGCTGTAGGTCTCATTGATGAGACGCTGCGACTCGGCCGCGATGGTGCCGAAGACCAGGGAGCTCTTGCCCGAGCCCGAGACGCCGGTGAACACTGTCAACCGGCGCTTGGGCAGGTCGACGCTGACATCCTTGAGGTTGTTCTCGCGCGCGCCCTGCACGCGGATGCGGTCGTGGTTGTCAGCTGTGGTCATGTTTAGTTTCCTGCGGGCCGAGCGACGGGCCGCTCCCTAGCCGGCCCGCTCTGGCGATGTGCTTGCGGCTCAATGCCGCAAGCATCGGCGTCCCCTCGGGGGACCGACCAAGGTAATCCTTGGGCGAGGGGCTTCAAGTTCTTTCCTGGATTCGAAGAAGGTTGCCTGCGGGATCGCGGACGGCGCAGTCGCGCACGCCGTAGGGTTGCATCGTCGGCTCCTCGACGATCTCGGCGTCCTCCGCCTGCAGCTTGGCGAAGGTCTTGTCCAGGTCGGCCGTGGCCAGGATGAGCATGCCGAAGGTGCCCTTGGCCATCATCTCGCTGATGGTGCGGCGCTCGTCCTCGGTGATGCCGGGCGTGACCGCCGGCGGGTGCAGCACGATGGAGGTGTTGGGCTGGCCGGCCGGGCCGACCGTGATCCAGCGCAGGCCGTTGTAGCCGACGTCGTTGCGCACCTCGAAGCCGAGGGTGTCGCGGTAGAAGGCCAGCGACGCTTCCGGGTCGGTCTGGGGCAGGAAGCTGGAGTGAATGCTGATGTCCATGATGTCAGTCTCCGTGAGGGGTTAGGGCACGGAAAGAAGTCTAGGTTTCGCCTGCTTCGGACGCTTCTCGATTCCTGATCGGTTTGGTCACCTGGCGCGCCACGCAGGCCGGCATGCCTGCGGTCGCCTGGGCCTGGTCGCGCTTGTAGGCGCTGGGCGACTGACCCACCAGCTCGCTGAAGCGGGTGCTGAAGGTGCCCAGCGACGAGCAGCCCACCGTGAAGCAGACCTCGGTGACGCTGAGGTCGCCGCGGCGCAGCAGGGCCATGGCGCGCTCGATGCGCCGCGTCATCAAATAGCTGTAGACCGATTCGCCATAGGCCTGGCGGAACTGCCGGCTCAGGTGGCCGCCCGACATGTGCACACCGTGGGCCAATGCCTCGACGTCCAGGGGCTGGGCGTACTCGCGGTCGATGCGGTCGCGCACGCGGCGCAGCCGGGCGAGGTCGCGCAGATGGAGTTCCGAGCCCGGCTTGGTCGTCATGCCGGCATGCTGCCAGCTTCGACGCCTCGCGGCGAGCCGGCCAGCCGGTCGCGCAATTGCAGGCCCGGCCTTTCGACGAGGTAGTGCAGGGCGGCGCCCACGGCCGGGATGACGGCGGCGTAGACCGGAAACAGCGCCAGCCCCTGCAGCGGCGTGGCGGGCGCGATCCAGGTGTAGACCGCATGCATGGCGATCTTGTGGCTCAGGTAGAGGCTGTAGGAGGCCGCGGCCAGCCAGTCCGTGCCCGGGATCGCCCAGACCCGCGGCGAACTGGCTGCCAGCACGAGCAGGCCCAGGCCGAAGGACAGCAGCGGCCAGCCGATGGCGTTGGCGACGAGGCCGGTGCGGTCCTGGAACAGCCAGATCGCCAGGGCGATGGCCGCCAGCCCGGCCAGCAGGGAGGCCATGGTGCGCGCCTGCAGCCGCTCCCACAGCTGCGGCCGGTAGACACGCAGGGCTGCCAGCATGACGCCCATCAGCAGGCCGTCCAGGCGTGCCCAGGTCGGGTAGTAGATGTCCTCGATGAACCAGGGGCGCTGCGGCTGCAGGGCGTCGTTGTGCAGCCAGATGCCGGCGCGCAGCGCGATGCCGCCCAGCACCAGGGCCGCGAACAGGGTGGCCACGCGCGCCACGGAAGGCCGGCGCGTGGCCCACCAGGCCAACAACGGGAAGAGCAGATAGAAATGCTCTTCGACGCACAGGGACCAGGCGTGCGAGAAGGCCTGGTTGTGGCCGTAGTCGATCAGCAGGTTCAGCGTGAAGGTGGCGAACTGCCACCAGGCCTCCAGGTTGGGTTCCTCCCGCAGCACCGGAAAGAAAACGTAGATGGCCAGCACGACGGCAAAGGCCGGCAGGATGCGCCAGGCGCGGCGCCAGTAGAAGTCACCCAGCTGCAAGGCCTCGCCACGCTGCAGCTTGCGCAGCAGTTGGGAGCCGATCAGGAAGCCGCTGAGCACGAAGAAGATGTCCACGCCCATCCAGCCGAAGCGCGTCAGCCAGGCCCAGTCCGGCCCCAGGCCGCCGATGAGGAAGGTGTGGAAGAACATCACCCAGACGATGGCGATGCTGCGCAGGAGGTCGAGGCCGGGAAGGCGGTGCATGGAAGAAGCGGCGATGCAGAGGCGAGGAGGGCGCGCAGCGTAACGCCGCCTTTCAGCGGCAGCCGTTCGTCAGGGAGCGGCCGACGCTCAGCGCGTCAACGAGACTTCGCCGCAGGGCTGGTCCAGGCCCTGGTGGCGGTCGCGGGGCCGCGGCGGCTTGCTGCCGGCCATCACGTCATGCCAGTGCCAGGCAGCCTTCAGGTTCAGCGCGCCGGTGGCCGGCAGCGTGAAGGCGTCGTTGAGCGTCAGGCTCGCGGTCAGGCTCTGACCGGCGGGCAGGTTCAGATAGTCCTGGGCCGACGGCTCACCGCGCTTGCGCATGGCGCCTTGGAAGGCCAATTCGCCCTGCGGCGCGCTGACTTTGACGAAAGGGCCGAACCAGCCCCCTTCGAACGGGCTGCCCCAGCGCAGCAGGTGCAGGTCGCGCTTGCCGTTGTTGCTGAGCTTGAACTGCAGCGACACCTGGCCATCGGGCCGGGGCGTGGCCTGGAACTGGCAGCTCAGCTCGGCAGGCTGGGGAGGAGTGACGGCATGGGCCATGGGGGACAGGCAGGCGGCAAGCAGGGTGGCCGCGAGAGGGAGGCGGTGACGGTGCATGGTCTCGAGCCTAGCCGATGGTCGATCTGTCGGGAGTCCCCAAAAAAAGCGCCGCCCGAGGGCGGCGCAACACGAGGGATTCATGCCCACCGCCCGGGGCGGGCGGTGGCTTCAGGTCAGATGATCGAGTTCAGTTCTGGAAGGGGGTGTTCTCGGCGAAATATTCGTGGTTGTCCGAGTTGTCCAGGGCCTTGGTGGGGTTGGACTTGGCCAGGCTCTTGGCAGCGCTCTGGCCATAGGCCCAGTCGTCGGTGCCGGCGATGACGTTGAAGTGCATCATTTCGTGGACCAGGGTGCCGCCCTTGCTGTCGGTGCCCGTCATCGGGGCGCTCCAGAAGGCGCCGCAGACGTAGATCTTGTACGGCTGGGTCGGGTAGACGTAGGCATAGGTGCCGCTGTCCTTGCAGCTGCAGTCCAGCGTCAGCGCCGCGGACTGGAACGCGTTGCGGGCCTTGGTGTAGTGGTCGCGGGCCGTGGCCCAGCGCGACGAGGTGTAGGCGCCGAACCAGGTCGTGTAGCGTGCCGTGCCCGACGGCGTGCCGTTGAGGTAGGTGGTGGACGACGAGGCGTAATTGGTGGCCGCGGTCACGGCCGAGGCCAGCTGGGACTTCTGGCTGCTGGTGCAGGAGCCGGTGTAGGAAATGCTGGCGGCCGCGGCGGTGGCGTCGGTGCGGGCCGTGGTGAGCATCTCGCTGTCGGCGCTGGCGGCATCCAGCTTCTCGTTGCGGCCCTGCGTCCACAGATAGGTGGCCGCGGCGCTGTGCATGGACTGGGCGCCCGAGCCGTGGGTGCCACGGTCGCTGTGGAACTCGATGGCGTAGCGGCCGTTCTTGCCGAAGTCGTAGTGGCCGGTCAGTTCCACCTTGTAGTTCAGCGTGGCGCCGGCGGCGATCTCGACATAGTCCTTGGCCGTGGGCGCAGCGCGCTTGATGACGGCGCCGGTGTAGCGGACCGGGCGGTCGTCCCGGGTCACCGTGAACAGCGAACCGCTCATGGTGTCGCTGGGCAGCTGCCAGCGCAGCACCTGCACGGCGCTGCGGCAGACGTTGGTGACGGCCACATCGACGTGCACGTCGACGTCACCGTTGACGACGGGCGAGGCATTGCTCAGCCGCACATCCAGGCATTCGGTGCTGGGGGCGGCATAGCTGCTGCTCATGGCGGCAGTGGCAAAAGCGGCGGCGGTCAGCTTGAACCAGGTCTTCATGCAAGCTCCTGTCGGCCCCGATGGGGGCACTGGGTTGAAGAAGCCGCGGATTCTGGTGAGGTGCAGGGCGTGTGCCTGCTGGGACAAGCCTGTCCCCTAAACGGGCTCCGTGCTTGTCTAGACAGGGTGAACCATGAAAAAAGCCAGCGCGGATGCGCTGGCTCCCTAGGCTTGGGGTCTTGACCTGGGCGTCAGGCGGCGAGCAGCTGGCGCAAAACGAAGGGAAGGATGCCGCCGTGGAAGTAGTAGTCGACCTCGATGGCGGTGTCGATGCGCAGGGTCAGCACGACGTTTTGCGTGCTGCCGTCCGCGCGGGTGATGGTCATGGCCGCATCACCCTGGGGTTTGATCTCTTCGGCCAGCGTGATGTCAATCGTTTCCGCGCCGGTCAGGCCGAGGGACTCCCAGCTCGTGCCTGCCTTGAATTGCAGCGGCAGCACGCCCATGCCGATGAGGTTGCTGCGGTGGATGCGCTCGAAGCTCTTGGCGATGACGGCCTTGATGCCCAGCAGCTGCGTGCCCTTGGCGGCCCAGTCGCGGCTCGATCCGGTGCCGTATTCCTCGCCGGCAAAGATGACGGTGGGCGTGCCCTCCTTGATATAGGCCATGGCAGCGTCGTAGATGGTGGTCTGCTGGCCGTCCTTCAGCGTGTAGCCGCCTTCCTCGCGCGAACCGTCGGGGCGGGCTGGCAGCATCAGGTTCTTCACGCGGACATTGGCGAAGGTGCCGCGCATCATCACGTCGTGGTTGCCGCGGCGGGCGCCGTAGGAGTTGAAGTCGGCCTTCAGCACGCCGTTCTCGGTCAGGAACTTGCCGGCCGGCGTGGTCTCCTTGAAGGAGCCGGCCGGGCTGATGTGGTCGGTGGTGATGGAGTCGCCGAACAGCGCCATGACCTTGGCGCCCTTGACGCCCGACACCAGAGCCGGCGGCACCATGGTGAAGCCCTCGAAGAAGGGCGGCTGGGCGATATAGGTGCTCTTGGGCCAGTTGTAGACCTGGCCCTTGACGCCCTTGATGGCGTCCCAGAGCTTGCCGGGCTTCTTGGCGACCTGGTCATAGTTCTCCTTGAAGGCCTTGGCATCCATGGCGAACTTCATCAGTGCATAGATCTCGTCGCTGCTGGGCCAGATGTCGCCGAGAAAGACCGGCTGGCCTTTTTTGCCATAGCCCACCGGCTGGGTCATCAGGTCGCGCGTGACATTGCCGGCGATCGCATAGGCGACGACCAGCGGCGGGCTGGCCAGGAAGTTGGCCTTCAGATTGGGGTGGATGCGGGCCTCGAAGTTGCGGTTGCCCGACAGCACGGCCGCGCAGACCAGGTCGTTGTCCTGGATCAGCCTGTTCAGCTCGGGCGTCAGGTCGCCGGCATTGCCGATGCAGGTCGTGCAGCCGTAGGCGGCGACGTTGAAGCCCAGCTTCTCCAGATAGGGCAGCAGCCCCGCCTTCTCCAGGTACTCGGTGACGATGCGCGAGCCGGGGGCCAGAGAGGTCTTGATATGGGGCGCGACCTTGAGGCCGGCCTCCACGGCCTTCTTGGCCAGCAGGCCGGCGGCCAGCAGCACGCCGGGGTTGCTGGTGTTGGTGCAGGAGGTGATGGCCGCGATCAGCACATCGCCGTTCTTCACCGGGATGCCCGACTCGGTGACGAAGGGCTGGGCCAGCTTCTCGGCCGGCTGGTTGAAGCCGTTCTCGGCGGTGGGCTTGCTGAAGAGTTCGCCGAAGCTGCTCGCCAGGTTGGTGATCTCGATGCGGTCCTGCGGGCGCTTGGGGCCGGCCAGGCTGGGCACCACGGTGCCGAGGTCCAGCGAGACGACGGAGGTGAAGTCGATGTCGCCGGCCTGGGGCACGCCGAACATGCCTTGCGCCTTCCAGTAGGCCTCGAAAGCCTCGATCTCGGCCTTGCTGCGGCCCGTGCCCTTGAAATAGTCGATGGTCTTGTCGTCGACCGGGAAGAAGCCCATGGTGGCGCCGTACTCGGGCGCCATGTTGGCGATCGTCGCGCGGTCGGGCAGGGCCAGGGTGCGGGTGCCTTCGCCGAAGAACTCGACGAATTTGCCGACCACCTTGTGCTTGCGCAAGATTTCGGTGACCGTCAGCACCAGGTCGGTGGCCGTCACGCCTTCGCGCAGCTGGCCGGTCAGCTCGAAGCCGACGACGTCGGGGGTCAGGAAATAGACCGGCTGGCCCAGCATGCCGGCCTCGGCTTCGATGCCGCCCACGCCCCAGCCGACGACACCGATGCCGTTGATCATGGTGGTGTGGCTGTCGGTGCCCACCAGGCTGTCGGGGTAGTAGGTGCCGTCCTTGGCCTTGTGTACGCCGCGCGCCAGGTATTCCAGGTTGACCTGGTGGACGATGCCGAAGCCCGGCGGCACGACGCCGAAGGTGTCGAAGGCCTGCATGCCCCACTTCATGAACTCGTAGCGCTCGCGGTTGCGCTCGAATTCCAGCTTCATGTTGAGGTCCAGGGACTTCTTGGTGCCGTAGTGGTCGATCATGACCGAGTGGTCGACGACCAGGTCCACCGGCACCAGGGGCTCGATGGCCTTGGGATTCTTGCCCATGCCGGCGGCCACGTTGCGCATCGCGGCCAGGTCGGCCAGCAGGGGCACGCCGGTGAAGTCCTGCAGCACGACGCGGGCAACGACGAAGGGGATCTCGTCGACGCGGGCGGCCGTCGGCTTCCAGTTGGCGAGCTGCTCGACGTGTTCTGCCGTCACCTTCTTGCCGTCGCAGTTGCGCAGCACGCTTTCCAGCACGATGCGCGTGGAGATGGGCATGCGCGTCACGTTGGGATAGGCCTTGGCGAGCGCAGGCAGGGAAAAGAACTGCCCGGTCTTGCCGGAGGCGGTCTTGAAGCTGGACTGGGTGTTGGCGAATGCGTGGGCGGCGGCGGGTTTCGGCACGGTTACTCCTTTAGGATTCCGGGCCATTCTGGCGAGCTTGTCGTGACTTGTGTGAATTCCGCCTTTAAGGCTCGGTCATGACCGCGCCTTCCGCTCGCCCGCGTCTTTTCCCGCTGACCTGGCCGCTGCTGCTCGAACTGCTGCTGGGCATCGGCATCGGCGTCATCGGCACGGGCCTGGCCGCCCGGCTGTCGGACAACAGCGGCGCCGCCTTCGGCATCGCCAACCAGGTGTTTGCGGCCCTTTTCGTGCTGTTCCGCGTCATCGGCGCAGGCGTCAGCGTGGCCGTGACCCAGGCCTTGGGGGCCGGCCGGCGCGACCAGGCCGACGCCGTGGCCCGGTCTGTCGTGGGGGCCAGCACCTGGTTGGGCCTGGCCGGCGTGGCGGCGGCCCTGCTGGCGGCCGGGCCGATGCTGAGCCTGGTCAACACGCCCGCCGAGGTGGTGCCGCTGGCCCGCACGCTGCTGCAAGCCCTGGCCCCGGCCCTGCTGCTGGACGCCTGGAACGCCAACATGTCCAGCGTCATGCGCGCCCACCTGCGCAGCCGCGAGGCGCTCTTTGTCGTCGTCATCATCCAGGTGGTGACGCTCGGCGTGGCGCTGCTGGCCATGCCCCACCTGGGCCTGCCGGGTTATGCCCTGGCCTGCATCCTGGGGCGGGGCATGGGCCTGGCGATGCACATCACGCTGTGGCGCGGCCGGCTGGACCTGCGCCTGCGGGCGGCCGACTGGTGGCGGCTGGTGCGGGCGCCGCTGGCGACGGTGCTGCATATCGGCATCCCCGGCGCGGCCGAGAACATCGCCTGGCGGGCCGCCTTCATGACCAGCCTGGCCGCCGTGGCCCAGCTCGGCGCCCACGCCCTGGCCACCCACGCCTACACGATGCAGTTCCTGCACGTGATCCTGATGTTCAGCCTGGCCATCGGCTTTGCCGTCGAGATCCTGGTCGGCCACATGGTGGGGGCCGGAGAGTTGCATGCGGCCCACAAGCTGGTGCGCAAATCGCTGGCCCTGGGCTTTGTCGTCGCCCTGGTCGTGGCCGGCAGCTTTGCCCTGGCCGGGCCCTGGTTGCTGACGCGCTTCACGTCCGACCCCGAAATCGTCGCCATGGGCTGCACGCTGCTGTGGTGGACGGTGCTGGTGGAGCCGGGGCGCACCTTCAACCTCGTCGTCATCAATGCGCTGCGGGCCACCGGCGACGCGCGCTACCCCGTCATGGCGGGGGCCGCCTCCATGGCCATCGTGCTGGCCGGCGGCAGCTGGTTCCTGGGCGTGCACCTGGGGCTGGGCCTGGTGGGTGTCTGGATTGCCTATGCGGCGGATGAGTGGATTCGAGGCCTTTTGATGTGGCGGCGTTGGGCGACACTGGGGTGGCTGCCCCATGCCCGGGCGGCCCACCGCAGGCTGCGTCACAGCAAGGCCGGGTGAATCGGTATTTTCCTACCCAGTAAAACTTGAGGGATGTTTTCTACAATGCGCCCCTTTCGCCTTGCCCACGCCAATCCCATGAAGTTCGCTCTGACCAGCTTTTCTCTGGCCCTGATGCTCGCCTGCGGCGCCGCGCACGCGCAGCAGCCCGCGGTGATCTTCGACATGGGCGGCAAGTTCGACAAATCCTTCAACCAGGCCGGCTACCAGGGTGCCGAGCAGTGGAAGAAGGAGACCGGCAAGACCTATCTCGAGTTCGAGATCAGCAACGACACCCAGCGCGTGCAGGCCATCCGCCGCATGGCCGAGCGGGGCGCCAGCCCCATCATCAGCATCGGTTTCGCCCAGGCTTCGGCCCTGCAGCAGGTCGCCAAGGACTTCCCCAAGACCCAGTTCGCCATCATCGACGCCAAGGTCGACCTGCCCAATGTGCAGTCCCTGCTGTTCAAGGAGCACGAAGGCAGCTATCTGGTCGGCGCCATGGCGGCCCTGGTCACCAAGACCAACAAGGTCGGCTTCGTCGGCGGCATGGACATCCCGCTGATCCGCAAGTTCCAGTGCGGCTACGAGCAGGGCGCCAAGGCGACGAACGCCAAGATCGAGGTGTTCTCCAACATGACGGGCACCACGTCGACGGCCTGGAACGACCCGACCCGCGGCGGTGAGCTGGCCAAGAGCCAGTTCGCCAAGGGCTCGGACATCGTCTTCGCCGCCGCCGGCGGCACCGGCATCGGCGTCTACCAGGCCGCCAAGGACGCCGGCAAGCTGGCCATCGGTGTGGACAGCAACCAGAACCACATCCAGCCCGGCACCATGCTGACCTCCATGGTCAAGCACGTCGACGTGGCCGTCTACAACGTGCTGAAGGCCTGGAAGCCCGGCGTCAGCGTGCTGGGCCTGAAGGAAGGCGGCGTCGACTATGCGCTGGACGACAACAACGCCAAGCTCATCACGCCGCCGCTGAAGGCCAAGGTCGAAGCCATCAAGGCCGACATCATTGCCGGCAAGGTCAAGGTCGCCGATTACATGGCGGACAACGCTTGTAAATTCTGATGGCTTTGCGGGATGGACCTGTCGGCGTACCCGCCGGCAGCTCCGTCCTCAACTGACTAGAGAGCGTTCACGCCCTGACATGCCAGAGCAAGCCCCACCCGCCGTACGCCTCCAGGCGATCTCCAAGCGCTTCGGCGCAGTCCAAGCCAACCGCGAGGTGTCCTTCGACATCGCCGCGGGGGCGGTGCATGGCCTCGTCGGTGAGAACGGCGCGGGCAAGAGCACGCTGATGGCCATCCTGTATGGCTACTACCACGCCGATTCCGGGACCCTCGAGGTCAACGGCCAGCAGGTCCACATCGCCAATTCCCAGCAGGCGATTCAGCTGGGTATCGGCATGGTCCACCAGCACTTCATGCTGGTCGACACGCTGACCTGCCTGGAAAACATCATGCTGGGCGCCGAGGGTGGCTTCTTCCTGACAGCCTCCAAGGCCAAGGTGCGCGAGAAGCTGCAGACCCTGATGGCCGAGACTGGCCTGCAGGTGCAGCTGGACGCCGTTGTCGCCGACCTGCCGGTGGGCGAACTGCAGCGCCTGGAAATCCTGAAGGCCCTGTACCGCGGCGCCAAGATTTTGATCCTGGACGAGCCGACGGCCGTGCTGACGCCCCAGGAGACCGACCAGCTCTTCGTCACGCTGCGCAAGCTCAAGGAGCGCGGCACGACCCTCATCCTCATCACGCACAAGCTGCGCGAGGTCATGAGCCTGTGCAGCGCCGTTACGGTGATGCGCGCGGGGCAGGTGGTCGAGACGCGTGGCATCGAGCAGTGGAGCGAGGAGTCGCTGGCCGAGTCCATGGTGGGCCGCAAGGTCACGCTGGGCCGGCCGGAGGGCCTGGAAGTGCATGCCGGCGAAGTGCGGCTGCAGGCGTCGGGCTTGAGCCTCAAGCATGCCAATGGCGTGCCGGCGCTGAAGGATGTCAGCCTGACGCTGAAGGCCGGCGAGATCGTCGGCGTGGCCGGCGTCTCCGGCAACGGCCAGAGCGAGCTGCTGGAAGTGCTGTCCGGCCTGCGCGCACCTGAAGGGGGGCGCATGGAACTGGGCGGCCAATCCTTCTCGCCCGCGGCCTGGCTGGACACCGCCCAGGCCCGCCCGCTGCGCCTGGCCCATGTGCCCGAGGACCGGCATGCCGTCGGCCTGGTCATGAGCTTCCCGGCCTGGGAATCGGCCGTGCTGGGCTACCAGAAGCTGCCCAAATACCGCAAGGGCGCGGCCATGGACCATGCCGCCATGCGCGCCGCCACCCAACAGATGCAGGAGCGCTTCGACGTGCGCCCGCGCGACGAGAACCTGGGTTCGTCCAAGTTCTCCGGCGGCAACCAGCAGAAGCTCATCCTGGCGCGCGAGATCGGCGAGCAGCCGACCGTGCTGCTGGTGGGCCAGCCCACCCGCGGCGTCGACATCGGCGCTATCGAATTCATCCACCACCAGCTGCGCGCCCTGCGCGACGCCGGCTGCGCCGTGTTGCTGGTCAGCAGCGAGCTCGACGAGATCCTGGCCCTGGCCGACCGTGTCGTCGTCATGAACTGCGGCCGCATCACCGGTGAACTCGCCATCGAGGACTGCGACGAGAAGCGTCTCGGCCTCTTGATGGCTGCACAAGAAGAACGAGCTGCCGCATGAGCCAGCCTTTGACGCTTCCCCGCTGGATCGACATCGGCCTGCTGCCGCTGTGGAACCTCGCCATCGCCCTGGTCGTGGCCGGCCTCGTCGTCCTGGTCATCGGCCACAGCCCCTGGCAGGCGCTGACCGTGCTGCTCAACGGCGCCCTCGGCAGCGTGCGCGGCCTGGGCTATTCGCTCTACTACGCGACGACCTTCATCTTCACCGGCCTGGCGGTCGCGGTGGCCATCCATGCCGGCCTGTTCAATATCGGTGGCGAAGGCCAGGCGACCCTGGGCGGTGTGGGCGTGGCGCTGGTCGCGCTGTGGCTGGGTGCCAAGCTGCCGGCTGTTGTCATGCTGCCGCTGCTGGTCATCGCTTCGGCCTTCTTCGGCATGCTGTGGGCGGCCCTGCCGGCCTATCTGCAGGCCTGGCGCGGCAGCCACATCGTCATCACGACGATCATGTTCAATTTCCTCGCCGCCGGCCTCAACGGCTATCTGCTGGTGAACTGGCTGCGCCCGGCCGGCAGCATGGCGGTCGAGTCGGCCGAGTTTGCCGAGAGCGCCCGCATGCCGGCCCTGCATCAGATCGCCGCCGCTCTGGGTTATGAGCTGCCGTCGTCGCCGCTGAATCTCAGCCTCGTCATCGCGTTGATCGCCTGCGTGCTGGTCGGCTGGTTCCTTTGGCGCAGCGCCGCCGGCTACGCGGTCCGTGCCGTCGGCAGCGCCCCGCGCGCCGCCCATTACGCTGGCATCCGCCCGCGTGCCCAGGTGCTGATCGCCATGGCCATCTCCGGCGCCCTGGCCGGCATGGTGGGCATCAACGAGATCTCGGGCGTGCAGGGCAAGCTGACGCTGGACTTCGTCGCCGGCGCGGGCTTCACAGGCATCGCCGTGTCGCTGATGGGCCGCAACCATCCGGTCGGCATCATCCTGGCGTCGCTGCTCTTCGGCGTGCTCTACCAGGGCGGCGTCGAGGTGAGCTTCGAACTGCAGGGCTTCAGCCGTGAGATGGTGGTCACGGCCCAGGGCCTGATCGTGCTGTTCTCAGGCGCCATGGCCACTGTCAGCGCGCCGCTGTTCGCGCGCATCTACGCTGCCATCAAGGGAGGCCGCCATGGATGAAGTCCTGATCGCCTCGGTCATCGCCTCCACGCTGCGCGTCAGCGCGCCGCTGCTGCTGTGCGCGATGGCAGGCGTGCTGTCCGAGCGCGCCGGCGTCGTCGACCTGGGGCTGGAAGGCAAGATGCTGTTCGCCGCCTTTGCCGCTGCAGCCGCTGCCTCGGTCACCCATTCCACGGCCTATGGCGTGATGGCGGCCATCGCCGTCGCCTGCGTGGCCTCGCTGCTGCATGGCTTTGCCTGTGTCAGCAACCGTGGCGACCAGGTCGTCTCGGGCGTGGCGCTGAACATGATTGCCGCTGGCTTGACCGTGGTGCTGGGCATTGCCTGGTTCCAGCAGGGCGGCCAGACCCCGCCCATCGACCCCGACGTGCGCCTGACGGCCCTCGCCAAGGGCTTTGCCGAGCCGCAGCCGGGCAACTGGTTCGCCTCCGTCTTCGGCCATGGCTTCCTCAGCCACAACATCCTGGTCTATGTCGCCTTCCTGATGGTCGCAGCCGTCTGGTTCTTCCTGGAGCGCACCCGCCCGGGCCTGCGCTTGCGTGCCGTCGGCGAGAACCCGGCCATGGTGGAGGCCGCCGGCATGTCGGTCCAAGGCCTGCGCTACCAGGCCCTGCTGATGAACGGCGTGCTCTGCGGCCTGGCGGGCTCCTACCTGACGCTGGCGCAGAACGCTTCGTTCAGCCCCAACATGACGGCCGGCCGCGGCTTCATCGCGCTGGCCGCCATGATCTTCGGCAAGTGGAAGCCCCTGCCCACCATGGGCGCCTGCCTGCTGTTCGGTTTCCTGGACGCCATGGCCATCCGCATGCAGGGTGTGCAGCTGCCAGGCATCGGCGAAGTACCCGTGCAGCTGATCCAGGCTTTGCCGTATATCTTGACGGTCGTGCTGCTCGCTGGCTTCATTGGTTCTGCCATCGCCCCCAAGGCGCTGGGTCGCCCCTACGTCAAGGAGCGCTGACATGGAGCTGAGCCAAGAACTGCTGGACCGCCTGCTCGCCGAGTCGCTGCGTGCGAGGGAGTTCTCCCACGCGCCTTACTCCAACTACAAGGTCGGCGTGGCCATCCTCGACGAGCAGGATCGCATCCACGTCGGCGCCAACATGGAGAACGCCTCCTACCCGCAAGGCTGGTGCGCCGAACCTTCGGCGCTGACGGCCATGATCATGGCTGGCGGCAAGCGGGCCAAGGTCGCTCTCGTCATAGGCCCCGGCCCGGGCATCATCACTCCCTGCGGCGGCTGCCGCCAGAAGCTGCGGGAGTTCTCCGTCCCCGAAGAGCTTGTCATCATCGCCGGCGATCCTGGCGGCATACGCCAACGCTGGACCCTGGCCGAACTGCTGCCCCACAGCTTCGGGCCTTCCCATCTGAATTTCTGAGGTCTTTTCCATGATCGACAACAAGACCCTCGACCCCGCGATCACCGCGAGCGTCGAGAAGCTGCAATCCCTGTTCGGCAACGCCCCTGAAGTCGCCGTCGTGCTCGGCTCCGGCTGGGCCGGTGCCGTCAGCCATGTGCAGGAGGCCAAGAGCCTGCCCTATACCGAGCTGCCCGCCTTCCCGCAGCCCAAAGTCGAGGGCCATGTCAACGAGATCGTCGTCGGCAGCATCGGCCAGCAGCGCGTCATCTTCCTGCGCGGCCGCGCCCACACCTACGAGAGCGGCGACTGCACCGGCATGGCCGGCGCGCTGCGCTCGCTCAAGCGCTGGGGCGTCAAGCTGGTGGTGCAGACCAATGCCTCCGGCTCGCTGCGTGGCCACATGCCGCCGGGCAGCCTGATGCTGATCGCCGACCACATCAATTCGCCGCAGCGCAGCCCGTTGGTGGGAGAGCAGGGCAGCCAGCGCTTCGTCGACATGGTCAACGCCTACGACGGCGAACTGCGCAAGCACGCGCTGGCCCTGGCCAAGCGCGAGAACCTGATGCTGGGCGAGGGCACCTACTGCTGGGCCCTGGGCCCGCAGTTCGAGACCGCCGCCGAGATCCGCATGTTCGCCGCCTGGGGCGCTGATGCCGTCGGCATGAGCACCGTGCCCGAGACCATCCTGGCCCGCCACGCCGGCCTCAAGGTCATGGGCATCGCACTGATGACCAACATGGCTGCTGGCCTGTCCGCCGAGGCGCTGACGCATGACCTGACACTGAAGCAGGCCCAGATGTCGGGCGAGCGCGCCGCCAGCTTCCTGGCTGCGCTGATCGCCAGCTTCAAGGACGTGGCGCTGTGAACACCAACCTGCAAGCCGCGGCTCGTACGGCGCTGGCCTGCCTGGACCTCACCAGCCTGAACGACGCCGACACGGCCGCCGATATCGAGGCCCTGTGCAAGCGCGCGCAGACGGCCCATGGCCCGGTCGCCGCGGTCTGCGTCTGGCCGCGCTTTGTCGCCCAGGCCCGGGCCGCGCTGCCGGCGGCCATCAAGGTCGCGGCGGTGGCGAACTTCCCTGACGGCTCCCTGGACCTGCAGCGCACGCTGGCCGATGTGGCCGAGATCGCTCAGGCCGGCGGCGATGAGGTCGACGTCGTGCTGCCCTACAAGGCCCTGATCGCCGGCGACAGCACCGAGGTCGCCGAGTTCCTGTCCGAAGTCCGCTTCGCCTCGCGCCCGCTGACGCTGAAGGTCATCATCGAATCCGGCGAACTGGCCACGCCTGAGCGCATTGCCCAGGCCACGCGCCTGGCCCTCGCGGCGGGTGCCGACTTCGTCAAGACCAGCACCGGCAAGACCAAGACTGGCGCGACGCCTGCCGCCGCGGCCATCATGCTGAAGGAAATCGCCGCCAGCGGTCTGCCCGCGGCCGGCTTCAAGGCCTCGGGCGGCGTGCGCTCGGTGGCCGATGCCGCCGGCTACATCGCCCAGGCCGAAGCCGCTCTCGGCGCCGCAGCGCTGAACCCACACCGTTTGCGCTTTGGCGCCAGCGGCCTGCTGACTGATATTGAAGCTGTCTTGGCCGGCGCGCAATCCGCCGCCGTGACCGCAGCCTACTGAACCATGCTTGCCCAAGAAATCATCCGCACCAAGCGCGACGGCCAGGCGCTCGACGAAGCGCAGATCAACCACTTCGTCCGCGGCCTCGTCGACAACTCCTGGAGTGAAGGCCAGGTGGCCGCCCTCGGCATGGCCGTGTTTCTGAAGGGCATGGGCCGCGACGAAGCCGTGCTGCTGACCCGCGCGATGATGAATTCGGGCCGCGTCATGCGCTGGCCCAGCATGCCCGGCCCGGTGCTGGACAAGCACAGCAGCGGCGGCGTGGGCGACAAGGTCAGCCTGATGCTGGCGCCCATGGTGGCGGCCTGCGGCGGCTATGTGCCCATGATTGCCGGCCGCGGCCTGGGCCATACGGGCGGCACGGTGGACAAGCTCGAGGCCATCCCCGGCTACACGACGACGCCTGATCCGATCAAGTTCGAACAGATCGTGCGCAGCCTGGGCTGCGCCATCATCGGCCAGACCGCCGACCTGGCCCCGGCCGACAAGCGCTTCTACGCCACGCGTGACGTGACGGCCACGGTCGAGAGCGTGCCGCTGATCACCGCCAGCATCCTGTCCAAGAAGCTGGCCGCCGGCCTCGAGGGCCTGGCCATGGACATCAAGTGCGGCAACGGCGCCTTCGCGTCCACGCCCGAGTTCGCCAAGGAACTGGCCGAGAGCATCGTCGCGGTGGCCGGCGGTGCGGGCCTGCGCACCCGCGCGCTGATCACCGACATGAACCAGATCCTGGGCACCGATGTCGGCAACTCGCTGGAAGTCATCGAGACCATCCGCTACCTGAAGGGCGACGTCCGCGAAACGCGCCTGCACGAGGTGACGCTGGCCCTGTGCGCCGAGATGCTGGTGCTGGGCAAGCTGGCGCCGGACACGGCCGCCGCCCGCCTGAAGCTGCAGGCCGCGCTGGACTCCGGCGCCGCTGCCGAGAAGTTTGCCCAGATGGTCGTGGCCCTGGGCGGCCCGGCCGACCTGATGGAGCGCCCGGAGGCCTACCTGGCCGCCGCGCCGGTGGTGAAGCCCGTGGCCGCACCGCGTGCCGGCGTCATCACCACCATGTCGACCCGCGACCTGGGCGTGGCCATCGTCGAACTGGGTGGCGGCCGCCGCAAGGCCGGCGACGCCATCGACATGCGGGTCGGCTTCTCCGAGGTTCAGCCCATCGGCACCCGTGTCGCAGCCGGTCAGCCGCTGGCATTGATCCACGCCGCTGACGAGTCGGCCGCCGATCGCGCCATCGCTTCGTATCTGGCTGCCTGCACGCTGGGCGATGCCGACGTCGCGGCGACCCCCATGGTGATGGCCGAGGTGGGCTGATGGCAGACGAGCAAGACCAGCCGCCGCAGGATTTCCGACGCCGGGCGATCAAGAGCTTCGTCACGCGTGCCGGCCGCATGGGCACGGGTCAGATCAAGGCCCTGGCAGAGCTCGGCCCCAAGTTCGTGCTGCGCTACAAGCCCGAGCGTCTGGACGCCGAAGCCGTCTTCGGCCGCAAGGCCCCGCTGGTGCTGGAGATCGGCTTCGGCATGGGTGCCGCGACGGCCGAAATCGCGCTCACCTTGCCCGATCACGACTTCATCGGCTGCGAGGTTCATGAGCCCGGTGTCGGCGCTCTGCTCAAGCTCATCGACGAGAAGCAGATCCCCAATATCCGCATCGTCCAGCACGACGCGGTCGAGGTGCTGCGCGACATGATCGGCCCCGACCTGCTGGCCGGCGTGCACATCTTCTTCCCCGATCCCTGGCACAAGAAGCGCCACAACAAGCGCCGGCTGATCCAGCCCGAGTTCGTCGCCAAGCTGGTGCAGCACATCAAGCCCGGTGGCTATCTGCACTGCGCCACCGACTGGCAGCCCTATGCCGAGCAGATGCTCGAGGTGCTTTCTGCCGAGCCGACATTGGAAAATGCGGCGGCCGGCTATGCTGACAAGCCCGCCTACCGGCCGCTGACCAAGTTCGAAGCGCGGGGCCTGAAGCTGGGCCACGGCGTCTGGGACCTGGTGTTCCGCCGCAAGGCCTGATCGGCACCGACTTTCACTACGATTCTTCCCAACGATGCCCGCACTGATTCGCTCTTTCGCCACGTTCGCCCTGATTGCCGCCGGCTCCGCCGCCCAGGCCACCAGCTACCAGATCCCGGAGAACATCGGCTACAAGGACGTCACCATCATCCAGAGCAATGTCGTCGAGGAATGCAAGGAGCTGGGCCGCCAGCTGTCGGCCTCGCTGGCCGCGGAGCTGACCAAGACGGGCGTCGAAGTCCAGCGCGTGGCCACTCTGGATGCCGCGGCCGGCCCGGTCGTCGACATCAAGATCAGCAACCTCGTCAGCGCCGGCAACGCCTTCATCGGCCATCGCAAATCCGCCAGCGTCTGGGTGGAACTGCGCCAGGGCAGCGAAGTGCTGGCCTCCAAGGGCTTCACGCGCGACACCATGGGCGGTGCCTTTGCCGGCTTCAAGGGCTCCTGCACGGTGCTGGAGCGCGCCGTGCTGGTGCTGGGCAAGGACGTGGCCCAGTGGACGCAGTCCATCCCGCTGCGGGGTGCTGCGGGCGGTTCGCCCTGATCCGACGGTGAGCGCCATGCAGGACCAGCCTTCCAGCCCCGTGCATGGCAAGCATGTGCTGCTGGCGATGACCGGTGGCATTGCCGGCTACAAGATCGCCGAGCTGACGCGCCTGTTCGTGAAGGCCGGCGCGACGGTGCAGGTCATGATGACCGAGGCCGCCGAGCAGTTCATCACCGCCGTCACCATGCAGGCCCTGTCCGGCCGTCCCGTTTACACCAGCCAGTGGGATGCGCGGCCCGACAACAACATGGCCCACATCAACCTCAGCCGCGAGGCCGATGTGATGCTGGTGGCGCCCGCGAGCGCCGATGCCATCGCGGCCCTGGCCCAGGGCAGGGCGGACGACCTTGTCAGCCTGACGGCGCTGGCGCGACGCATCCATGAATGCCCGCTGCTGGTCGTGCCGGCCATGAACCGCGAGATGTGGGCCCACCCGGCCACGCAGCGCAATGTCGCGCAGATCAAGGCCGACGGCGCGACCATCATCGGCCCGGCCAATGGTGACCAGGCTTGCGGCGAGATCGGCGATGGCCGCATGCTGGAGGCCCAGGAGATCTTCGACGACGTCGAGGCCTTCCTGGCGCCCAAGACCCTGGTCGGCAAGAAACTGCTGGTCACTGCCGGACCGACCTTCGAGCCCATCGACCCGGTGCGTGGCATCACCAACCACAGCAGCGGCAAGATGGGCTTTGCCATCGCGCGCGCCGCGGCCGAAGCCGGTGCCGAAGTCACGCTGGTGGCCGGCCCGGTGCATCTGCCCACACCACGTGGTGTGCAGCGCATCAATGTGCAGTCGGCTCAGCAGATGTTCGATGCCGTGCTGCCGCTGGCGACCCACCAGCACGCCTTCATCGCCACGGCCGCCGTGGCCGACTGGCGCCCGGCGCAGACACATGAGCACAAGCTGAAGAAGGCCGAGGGCGGCGCGACCGCGCCGACCATCGCAATGGCCGAGAACCCCGACATCCTCGCGGCCGTCGCCAAGCTGCCCAAGCCGCCTTACTGTGTCGGCTTCGCCGCCGAGAGCGAGAAGCTGGCCGAGCATGCCGACGCCAAGCGCCGCCGCAAGGGCATCCCTCTCATCGTCGCCAATCTGGGGCCGGCCACCTTCGGCCGCGACGACAACGCGCTGCTGCTCATCGACGAGCAGGGCCAGCGCGAATTGCCTGAAGCGGGAGGTCGGGCCGACAAGCTCAGCCTCGCGCGCGAGCTGATTGCCGAACTTTCCAAAAGACTCTGATGCACGCGATTGATTTGCAAGTGCTCGACGCCCGCATGGCCGAGCAGATCCCCGCCTACGCCACGCCTGGCAGCGCCGGCCTCGACCTGCGCGCCTGCCTCGACGCCGCCATCACGCTGGCTCCGGGCCAGACGACGCTGATCCCCACGGGCCTGGCCATCCACATCGCCGACCCGGGGCTGGCCGCCATCATCCTGCCGCGCTCGGGCCTGGGTCACAAGCACGGCATCGTGCTGGGCAACCTCGTCGGGCTGATCGACAGCGACTACCAGGGCCAGCTGATGGTCAGCTGCTGGAATCGTGGCCAGACGGAATTCGTCATCCAGCCGTTCGAGCGCATCGCGCAGCTCGTCATCGTGCCGGTCGTGCAGGCCAGCTTCCGCCGTGTGGACAGCTTCGATGCATCCGCACGCGGCGCCGGCGGCTTCGGTTCCACCGGCAAGGGCTGAAGAAAAAGGGCGCCGAGGCGCCCTGATTTTTCAGTGGATCTGCTCGTCCGGCGGTGCGCCGGTCTGCACCATGAAGATGGGCTCGCCGACCGATCCGGCCTGAGCCTCTGCCTCAGTCGCTGCGCGCACATCCAGCAGCGTCAGATGCATGCGCAGGCCGATACCCGCCAGCGGGTGGTTGCCGTCGAGCACGACGTGTTCCGGGTAGACCTCGGTGACCGTGTAGACCACGTCCTGCGGCATGCCCTCGGTGGCGGCGCCTTCGGGCAGGCCCTCGATCTGCAGGCCGGGCTCGACGCCATCGGGGAACAGGCCGCGGGCCTCGAAACAGACGAGGTTGGAGTCGTAGTCGCCAAAGGCTTCCTCGGGTTGCAGCGCGAGGTCGGTCTCGAAGCCGACGGCTTGGCCTTCCAGGGCTTCCTCGACCTTGGCAAACAGGTCGTCCCCTCCGACCAGGAATTCCATGGGCTCGGTCAACTCGTCAATGAGCTGGCCTTGGGCATCTTCGAGTCTCCAACGCAGGGAGACGACACAGGGGCGGGTCACTTGCATGGCGGCAATTTTCCCACACTGCCCTCGGCACAATGCCTGCATGCAGATTGCACTTCCCACCCCCATGCTCGCCGGCCTGAGCCCGGCGCAATTCATGCGCAAGCATTGGCAGAAGAAGCCGCTGCTGGTGCGCCAGGCCTTCGATGCCGCCGCGCCGCCCGCTTCACTGAAGGAACTGGCCGCCCTGGCTGCCCGTGACGACGTCGAGTCCCGCCTCGTCACGGCATTCGACGGCGACTGGAAGCTCAAGCAAGGCCCCATCGCGCGCCTGCCGGCCATGAGCAAGCCCGGCTGGACCTTGCTGGTGCAGGGCCTGGATCAGCATCTGGCCGAGGCCCGCGCCTTGCTCGACCTGTTCCGCTTCGTGCCCGATGCCCGCCTGGACGACCTGATGCTGTCGGTCGCCAGCGATGGTGGCGGTGTCGGCCCGCATTTCGATTCCTATGACGTCTTCCTGATCCAGCTCGCCGGCAAGCGCCGCTGGCGCATCGGCGCCCAGCGCGACGCCGTGCTGCGCGACGACGTGCCGCTGAAGATCATCGCCAACTTCAAGCCGGAAGAGGAGTTCGTGCTCGAGGCCGGCGACATGCTCTATCTGCCGCCCGGCTGGGCGCATGACGGGGTGGCGGTCGGGTCGGGTTGCATCACCGGCTCGGTCGGCTTTCGCGCCTCCAGTGCCGAAAGCCTGGCGGCCGAGCTGCTGCCGCGGCTGCTGGACGATGTCGAGAGTGCCAGCCGGCTCTACGCCGATCCACGCCAGGAAGCGACCAGCGAGCCGGCCTGCGTCCCGGCCGCGCTGCTGGACTTTGCCCGTCGCGCCGTCGAGGACGCCGTGCAGCGTCCGCAAGCGCTGGAGCGGGCGCTGGGCGAGGCCTTGACCGAGCCCAAGGCCACCGTCTGGTTCGAGCCCGGCGAGCCGCTGCCGCAGGGGCAGGGCGCCGTGCTCGACCGCCGCAGCCGCATGCTCTATGACGCTGCCCATGTCTTCCTGAACGGCGAGAGCTTTCGCGCGGGTGGCCGTGACGCGGCCTTGATGCGCAGCCTGGCCGACACCCGCGTCCTCAGTGCCGCCGAGGTGGCGCGTCTCTCAACCGATGCGCGTGAATTGCTGGATCAATGGACCGAGGACGGCTGGGTTCAGCCGCAGACGCCATGAACGCACAACACTTTGCCGGTCGCGCCGAATTCCTGCGCCTGACCATGGAGACCCTGGCCTGGGCCTGCGAACAGGGCTGCCGGGAGGTCCACGCCTGGGACGCGAGCTTCGTCGACTGGCCGCTGTCTGAGGCCGCCGTGCTGGAGTCCCTGACCCACTGGGCCCGCAACGGCCGCCAGCTGCATCTGCTGGCCCTGCAGTACGACGACATCGTGCGCCGGCACCCGCGCTTCGTGCGCTGGCGCCGCGACTTTGCCCACTGCGTGACGGCCCGCGCCATCGAGCCTGAGTTGCGGCTGGAGGAGGCGCCCGAGGCGTTGCTGCTGGCTGTCGGCCCCGAGTCGAGCGTGAGCCTGCGCCTTTTCGACCGTCATCTATGGCGTGGCGAAGTCAGCCTGGACACCGCCCAGCGCCTGCGCGGCCTGGAATGGTTTGATGCCCTGGCACAACGTTCCAGCGACTCATTTGCGCCCACGACTTTGGGGTTGTGAGCGTTAGCGACGTGCAAACCCCTATAATCACTGGCTAGGCGAGGGAAGCGCTCGAGGTTTTCCGCGTCTTGTTCTGTCGGGGTCGGCAGTCAGTGTGCAAAAAGCACTGGCGCACGACCCCAAAATTATGGTGTGCACCGTCGTTTAAACGTTTGAGGACAAGTAATGAATAAGTCGATCCTGTTGGCTTCCCTGCTGGCTGCCGTTGCTCTGACCGCCTGCAGCAAGAAGGAAGAACCCAAGGTTGAGGCCCCGGCCCCCGTCGTCGCTCCGGCCCCCGCCGCTTCGGAAGCCGCTTCGGCTGTTGCCGACGCTGCCTCGGCTGCTGCCAGCGCCGTCGTCGACGCTGCCGCGTCCGCCGCTTCGAAGTAATCACTTCGTCCCCACGGAAAGAGCCGCCGCTGCGTGAGCAGCGACGGCTTTTTTCTTTTTCGCGACGCTTTTGCGCGTCTGGCTGGCGCGGTTACAAAACTTTGCTCGGCGCGATTTCGCCGCGCAGCTCAGTTCAAGGCCAGCCAGTCCAAACCCAGCTTCGGGTGAGCAACGCGAATATCTGATTCCCTGGCGCCGAGCACTTCGATCAGCGCCGCGCGCGCCAGTTCCGGCGTGTTGTTGTGTTCGCTGAGATGCGCAGCAGAGACCGTCTTGAGGCCTGAGTGCAGGCAGCGGCTCAGCAAATCCGCCGCCGCGGCGTTCGACAGATGGCCGTGCGTGCCCAGGATGCGCTTCTTCAGCGACGGGTGATACGGCCCGGTGCGCAGCAGGCCTTCGTCGTGGTTGCACTCCAGCAGCAGCGCCTGGCAGCCCGCCAAAGCAGTGGCGACGTCATCCGGCGCGCAGCCCAGGTCGGTGACGATACCCAGCCGCAGCGCGCCGTCGCTGAGCGCCAGCTGCAGCGGTTCGTTCGCATCGTGCGGCACGGCAAAGGGCTGCAACTCCATATCGCCGAGCGCCATGGCCTCGCCGTCCTTCGCGATGCGCAGCAGGGCCGGATCGAAGTCGGCGCTGCCCACGGCCCGCCAGGTGCCACGGCTCATGATCAAGGGGCGGCGGTAGCGCATGGCGAAGGCCAGCGCGCAGCCGATGTGGTCACCATGCTCGTGGGTGATGAAGACCGCATCGACCTCCTCGGGAGCGCTGCCGGCCCGCGCCAGACGCTTGACGAGCTCGCGCACGCTGAAGCCGGCATCGACGAGCAGGCGTGTGCTCGTGATGCCTTGGCTGGCTTCGATCAGCGTGGAATTGCCGCCGCTGCCGCTGCCGAGGCTGCAAAAGCGCATCACGGCAGCGACTTCCGTGCGTGAGGCTTACTTCAGGTCGTCCATCAGCAGCGACAGGATGCGCTTGGCGTTGTCGTCTGCAATGGCCTGACCGCGCTCGTCCAGCACGCGGACGGTGCTCTTGACGCCCTCGGCCTTGACGGAGACGCGGTAGCGCACCGGCGTCGAGGCCTTGGCGCCGAACAGGCGCTGGAAGAAGTTGGGTTCGTCCTGGCCGGCCTTCTCGGGGTCGGCGTAGCGCAGGTAGAACAGGCCGGCGGCGCGGTCGCGGTCTTCGATGGTGAAGCCATGACGGTCCAGCGACAGGCCCACACGGCGCCAGGCGCGGTCGAAGCCGTCGTTGACGTTGAGGCTGTCAGGCACTTCGGACAGCGGCCGGCGGACGGCCGCGCCCTGGGCGTCGCCGCCGACCTTCATCGTGCTGGCGGTGGTGGCAGCCGCCGGCTTGCCGGCGTCGGCGACCACGGCCTTGGCGTCGTCTTCCTTGCCGCCCAGCTTGAGCATCAGGCGCGACAGCATCTCGGCTTCGAGATAGGGGTCGGCCGGGCGGTTCTGCCAGGCGGTGGAGTCACGGCCCTGGGAGGTGTAGACCTCCTGCATGCCGCGATGGCTGATGAAGATGTCGGTGCCGGTGGCGCCGCGCTCCACACGGGTGCGGTACATGTCGCGCTCGCCGGTGGAATAGAGGCCGTCGAAGACCTTGCCGATGGTGGAGCGGATGAAGTCCTGCGGCAGCTTGGCGCGGTTCTCGCCCCAGTTGGTCTCCATGGTGCCGATCTCGGGCTGCTCCTTGACGACCTCCAGGCCGCGTTCCTGCCAGAACGTGCGGATCTGCGGCCAGAGCTGCTCCGGCGAGGCCGAGGTGTGCAGCCAGCGATCGGTACCGCTGCGCTCCAGGCGCACCTCGCCGAGGGTGTTGGCGGCGACGCTGCCGGCCACCAGGGACTGGGCGTTGGTCGAATTGGAGGGCTTCACCGCCGACAGCGCGGAGGCCGTGATGGCGCCGCCCTGCACCTGGGCGCGGTTGTCCTTGGCGAGCTGGGTCAGGTCGGGCGGAACGTCCAGGCCCTGGGTCTGGCGCGAGGCGGCCTTGTAGTCGACCTTGTCGCTCGAGAACATGCTGTCGATGGTGCTGCAGCCAGCGAGCGACAAAACAAAGGCCGTGCAGGCCAGACGGGTCGCCGTGGGGCGGAGCGAGGAAACAGACATCACGCTGGAAATCTCCGGGGAACTAGAACGCCGGACCTGGCCGGCGCAGCCGCGCATTAGACCAGAGGCTCAGAGCAGTCCGGCTTCAACCATGGCCTGACCGACGCTGGCCTGGCCGGCGGCGGTCAGCGGCGTGATGGGCAGGCGCAGTGCACCGCCGCAGCGGCCCAGGCGCGACAGCGCCCACTTGGCCGGCCCGGGGCTGGGTTCGCAGAACAGCTGCTTGTGCAGGCCGAGCAGCTTGAAATGGAGCTTGCGGGCCTCGGCGGCATTGCCTTCGATGGCCAGGCGGCACAGCTCGGCCATCTCGCGCGGGGCGACGTTGGCCGTCACGCTGACATTGCCATGGCCGCCCAGCAGCATCAGGGCGACGGCCGTGCCGTCGTCACCCGAGTAGACGTGAAAGCCCTGGGGCGCGTGCTTGATCAGGAAGGCGGCGCGCTCGATGTTGCCGGTGGCCTCCTTGATGCCGAAGACACCGGGCAGGGCGGCGCAGCGCAGCGTCGTCTCGGGCGCCATATCGGCGACGGTACGGCCGGGCACGTTGTAGAGCATCATGGGGATGTCCACGGCCTCGGCAATCGCCTTGAAGTGCTGGTAGATGCCTTCCTGGGAGGGCTTGTTGTAGTAAGGCACGACCGACAGGGTGCAGTCCGCGCCGACTTCCTTGGCGTAGCGGCTCAACTCGATGGCCTCGGCGGTGGAGTTGGCGCCGGTGCCGGCCAGGATGGGGATGCGGCCCTTGGCATGCTCGACCGCGACGCGAATGATTTCGCGGTTCTCTTCCATGCTGACGGTGGGCGACTCGCCCGTGGTGCCGACGACGCCGACGCAGGCGGTGCCCGACTCGACATGCCAGTCGATCAGGCGGCGCAGGGCGGGGTAGTCGATGCTGCCGTCCTCGTTCATCGGGGTGACGAGGGCGACGATGCTGCCGAGGATGGGCTTCATGGTGGGAATGTCTTAAGGAATCCGGCGATTTTAGGCTGCAGGCGGCAGCCGGATGGCCGCAACGCGCTGCACGAATCTCGGGTTGACGCCGTCCTCGAACAGGTCTTCGTAAGCCACGATGCGCCAGTCGCCGCAGACGCGCAGCAACTCGCCCCGCTGCAGCAGGAAATCGGGCCGTGACGGCCGGCCGATGGTCTGCTGGCCGTCGGCGAAGGTTTCCCAGATCAGCCAGCCGCCCGGCTTGACGGCGGCGCGGATATCGTCAAACAGCGGGCGCCACAGGTAGTTGCAGACGACCACCAGGTCGAACTGCTGCTGCAGCGGCCAGGGACCGTTCTCGATATCGGCGTCGATGATCTTTGCAAGGCTTTGCAGAGGCGCCGTGGCGGCGGTGTCACGGTCCACGCCCGTGACCTGCCAGCCGGCATCCACCAGCCAGCGCAGATTGCGCCCCGAGCCGCAGGCCACGTCCAGGGCCGTGCCGGGTGGTGTCGGCGCAAAGCGCTGCAGCCAGCTTGAAGGTGTGCCCGTCATCCGAAGCAGGCCCAGATCTGGTCGCTGAGCTGGACCATGACGGCCGGGTGGCGATAGGCCATCACCGTCAGCGCCAGCGCGGCGACGGCCAGCGTCGGCCAGAGCCAGCGGCCTGGCTTGTGCCTCATGCCGCCTGCGTCCTCACCGACCGGTCAATGGGCGCCTCGCGCACTGGCAGGTTGGCCAGCATGGCCATGACGCCCAGCGCGATGGCCAGCCACCAGACGACGTCGTAGCTGCCGGTGGCGTCGTAGAGCTTGCCGCCCAGCCAGACGCCCAGGAAGCTGCCGATCTGGTGGCTGAAGAAGACGAAGCCGCCCAGCATGGACAGGTGCTGGGCGCCGAAGATCTGCGCCACCACGGCATTGGTAGGCGGCACGGTGGACAGCCACAGGAAGCCGATGACGGCCGCGAAGATGTAGACGCTGATCGGCGTCAGCGGCACGGCGATGAAGATGATGATGGCCACGGCACGCAGGCCGTAGATGGCCGACAGCAGATAGCGCTTGGGAAAGCGCTGGCCCAGCATGCCGACGGCATAGGTGCCGAAGATGTTGAACAGGCCGATCAGCATCAGCGCACCGGTCGACACGCCGATGCCCAGGCCGTGGTCCTTCAGATAGCTGGGCAGGTGCACGCCGATGAAGACGACCTGGAAGCCGCAGACGAAGTAGCCCAGCATCAGCAGCTGGAAGCTGCGGTAGCCGAAGGCCTCCTTCAGGGCCTGGCCGACGCTCTGGTGGGCGGCGCCCGTGGCGCTGGCCTGGCGCTCGCGGATGCCCAGGGCCAAGGGCACGATGAGCAGGGCGGCGCCCGCCAGCAGGTAGAGGGCGTTCTGCCAGCCGATATGGCTGATCAGCCAGGTCTCGACCGGGATCATGACGAACTGGCCGAAGGAGCCCGCGGCGGCCGCGACGCCGAAGGCCCAGGAGCGCTTCTCGGCCGACACGGTGCGGCCCAGCACGCCGTAGATGACGGCATAGGTCGATCCCGACTGGGCGATGCCGATCAGCACGCCGGCACCCAGCGTGAAGCTCAGGGGATGGCTGGTCACGGCCATCAGCGTCAGGCCCAGGGCATACATCAGCCCACCCATGACCAACACCTTCCAGGCGCCGAAGCGGTCGGCCAGCATGCCGGCGATGGGGCCGGCGGCGCCCCAGGCCAGGTTCTGCACGGCGAGGGCAAAGGAGAAGGTTTCGCGCGTCCAGCCGCGCTCCGTGATGATGGGCTGCAGCCAGAAGCCGAAGCCGTGGCGGATGCCCATCGACAGCGTGACGATCATGGCGCCGCAGAGCAGCACCTGCTGGACGGACAGTCCCGTGGAGGCAGGGCGGGGGGTGTTCATGCGGCGACTGTAATCAGCGCCGCTTGGCCTTGCTCGCCGGCTTGGCTTTGGCGCTGCCGGCCTTCTTCTTGGTGGCCGCCTTCTTGGGGGGATCGGCGGTGGACGCTTCCGCCTGGGAGCTGGACGCCGCCACGTCGGCCAGCCGGGTCAGCAGCCGGCCCTGCTTGACGCGCAGCATGGGCATGTCCAGGGTTGCCAGGTCCGTCAGCGGGTTGTCGCCCAGCAGCAGGAAGCTGGCTTCGCAGCCCGGCTCGAAACAGCCGATCTTGCGTTTGGGGAAGAGGACCCGCGGTGTGTCCTGCGAGGCCAGGCGCAGCAGGGTGGCCCGGTCCAGGCCGAGGTCGGCGAGGGCATGCAGCTCAGCGCGAGCCGTGCCGATGAAGACGTCGGAGCCCACCAGCAACTGCACGCCGGCAGCCTGCAGCCGCGCCAGGTTGGCGCGTTGCACCTCGCGCAGCGTGGTCAGTGATGCCGCGTCGAGCTTGAAAAGGGCGGTGGCGGCCGTCGTCGTGATGACGGCGGTGTGCTGGCGCGCCGCCAGGGCGGCCGCGGACTCGCTGATGGCAAAGACCTCGGGTGCCTCGTCCAGCGTGTTGGCATAGCCCGGCAGGTGGGCGATGGCATCGACGCCGGCGGCCAGGGCGGCATCGAAATCGGCCGCCGTCTCGACATGGGCGACGACGCGCCGGCCCTCCGCATGGGCCAGGCGGGTCAGCTCGCTGGCCGTGTCGGGCCGCAGGCCGAGGCGGCCGAACATGGCCGGCTGCTGGTGCAGTTCGGGCCTGTCGCTGTGAGCCAGCACGATGCGCAGCCACGTGCCGCCGCGGGCCTTGATGGCCGGCCACTGGGTGCGGGCCTGCTCCGGGCTGTCGACCAGCACGATCTGCTGCTGGGCCGCGGCGGCCTCGGCGCTGGGCTCGGGCAGCACGGCGGCCAGCGGGTAGCCGTCGGGCGAGGTGATGCAGGCGGTGACGAAGCTGACGTCGGGGGCGGCGGGCGTGGCAGCCAGCGGCTTGACCTCGGCGACGCCGGCCGGGTCGCCGCAGAGCATGGCGGCGTAGAACACGCCCTCGTCGACATACTGGTCGGCGTACTGGCCCCAGCCCCAGGCCGTCTGCAGGTTGTGGTTGTGGGCCTCGGCCAGCGGCGGGATCAGGGTCTGCTGGCCGCGCAGGTCCATCTTGCGGTTGACCTTGGCCGGCTTCCTGGCGACGAAGACGCCGTTCTCGACATAGAGATTGCCCTTCTGGATCTGGCGGCCATCGAACCAGCGGGCGTTCTTCAGCTCCCAGGACAGCGGGGCGCTGGCCTGGTAGGGCTGTTGCGGAGTGGGTGATGTCTGGGCCTGTGAAAAACTACAGGTCAGAGCCAAGCAAGCAATCAGGAATCTCAAGCGCTGGAACTCGGTCTTCGGGGGCGGCGAATCCTACTTCTTAGAATCCCGCCCCTATGTCGAGCCGTCCCCCCGCCACTCCCGCCGCAAAATCTGCCGAATATGGCGAAGCCTCCATCCGCGTTCTGAAGGGCCTGGAACCCGTCAAGCAGCGGCCGGGCATGTACACCCGCACCGACAACCCGCTGCACTGCATCCAGGAAGTCATCGACAACGCCGCCGACGAGGCCCTGGCCGGTTTCGGCAAGCGCATCGACCTGACCCTGCACGTCGATGGCTCCGTCTCCGTGGCCGATGACGGCCGCGGCATTCCCTTCGGCCTGCACCCGGAAGAAGGTGTGCCCGTGGTCGAGATCGTCTTCACCCGCCTGCATGCCGGCGGCAAGTTCGACAAGGGCTCGGGCGGCGCCTACAGCTTCTCGGGCGGTCTGCACGGCGTTGGCGTGTCCGTCACCAACGCGCTGGCCAAGCGCCTGGAAGTGGCCGTCTGGCGCGACAAGCAGGTCGCCGGCATCGCCTTCGAGCATGGCGACGTCGTCCAGCAGGTCGTCACCCGCCCGGCCGCCAGCGGCGACCGCAGGCAGGGCACGACGGTGCGCGTCTGGCCCGAGGCCAAGTATTTCGAGAGCGCCGAGCTGCCGCGCCATGAGCTGGTGCACCTGCTGCGCTCCAAGGCCGTGCTGATGCCCGGCGTCATCGTCACGCTGAAGATCGAGAAGACGGGCGAGGTCACGACCTGGCAGTACAAGGCCGGCCTGCGCGACTACCTGGCCCAGGCCCTGACCGCCGACCCCATCGTGCCGTCCTTCGAGGGCGAGGGCTTTGCCACCGCCGGCGAGAGCGAGAACTTTGCGGAAGGCGAGGGCGCCTCCTGGTGCGTGGCCTTCACCGAGGACGGCGCGCCGCTGCGCGAGAGCTATGTGAACCTGATCCCGACGGTGGCCGGGGGCACGCACGAGTCCGGCCTCAAGGACGGCCTGTTCGGTGCGGTCAAGGGCTTCATCGAGATGCATTCCCTGCTGCCCAAGGGCGTCAAGCTGATGCCCGATGACGTGTTCTCGCGCGCCAGCTTCGTGCTGAGCGCCAAGGTGCTGGACCCGCAGTTCCAGGGTCAGACCAAGGAGAGGCTCAACTCCCGGGATGCGCTGCGGCTGGTGTCGGCCTATGTGAAGCCGGCCTTCGAGCTGTGGCTCAACCACCATGTCGAGCATGGCAAGAAGCTGGCCGAGCTCGTCATCAAGCAGGCCCAGACCCGCCAGCGCGCCGGCCAGAAGGTCGAGAAGCGCAAGGGCTCGGGCGTGGCCGTGCTGCCGGGCAAGCTGACCGACTGCGAGAGCCGCGACCTGTCGCTGAACGAGGTCTTCCTGGTCGAGGGCGACTCGGCCGGTGGCAGCGCCAAGATGGGCCGCGACAAGGAGACCCAGGCCATCCTGCCGCTGCGCGGCAAGGTGCTGAACGCCTGGGAGGTCGAGCGCGACCTGCTGTTCAAGAACAACGAGATCCACGACATCTCGGTGGCCCTGGGCGTGGACCCGCATGGCCCCAACGACACGCCGGACCTGTCCGGCCTGCGCTACGGCAAGGTCTGCATCCTGTCGGACGCCGACGTCGACGGCTCCCACATCCAGGTGCTGCTGCTGACGCTCTTCTTCCGCCACTTCCCCAAGCTGGTCGAGACCGGCCACGTCTATGTCGCCCGCCCGCCGCTGTACCGCGTCGATGCGCCGGCCCGCGGCAAGAAGCCGGCGGCCAAGCTTTACGCCCTGGACGAGGGCGAGCTGACCGCGACGCTGGACAAGCTCCGCAAGGAAGGCGCCCGCGAGGGCTCGTGGAGCATCAGCCGCTTCAAGGGCCTGGGCGAGATGAGCGCCGAGCAGCTCTGGGACACGACGCTGAACCCCGAGACGCGCCGTCTGTCGCGCGTCGAATATGGCCTGTTGGACTTCGCCGCCACGGTGGACGCCTTCAACAAGCTGATGGGCAAAGGCGAAGCCGCCTCGCGCCGCGAGCTGATGGAATTGCACGGCGACAGCATCGAGGTCGACGTCTGATGCAGACGGTCTACAACGCCGGGCACGCGGCCCATGCGGCGACGCATGAGTTCTTCCGCGGCCGTCTGGTGCCGGCGTTCGAGATCCCGGCGCGCGCCGACTACATCCTGCAGACGGTGCAAAGCGCTGGCCTGGGTGAGGTGCTGGCGCCTGTCGACCATGGCCGCACGCCGCTGGAGCGCGTGCATTCGACCCGCTACCTGGACTTCATCCAGGGTGCCCACGCCGAGTGGCTGGCCACGGGTGGCGAGGGCGACGCCTTCCCGGCCGTCTGGCCGGTGCGCTCGCTGCGCAGCGACGTCGAGCCGGCGAGCTTCGCGGCCCGCATGGGCCTGTACTCCATGGACAGCGGCACACCGCTGACTGCCGGCAGCTGGGCCGCGGCCTATGCCGGCGCCCAGGCGTCGCTGACGGCCCTGGACCTGGTGCTGGCCGGCCAGCGCTCGGCCTATGTGCTGACCCGCCCGCCGGGCCACCATGCCGGCGCCGACTTCTTTGGCGGCTATTGCTTCATCAACAACGCCGCCGTCGCCGCCCAGGCAGCGCGCGATGCGGGCCTGAAGCGGGTCGCCATCCTGGACGTGGACTACCACCACGGCAACGGCACCCAGGCCATCTTCTACGACCGCGCCGACGTCTTCTACGCCAGCATCCATGGCGACCCGCGCACCGAGTTCCCTTTCTTCCTCGGCCATGCCGACGAAACCGGGGCGGGCGAGGGCGCGGGCTTCAATGCCAACTTCCCGCTGCCGGTCGGCGTGGCCAACGAGGACTGGTTTGCGGCGCTGGAGCAGGCGCTCGGCAAGCTGAAGGCCTACCAGCCTGAGCTGCTCATCGTGTCCCTGGGCGTGGACACCTATGGCGGCGACCCGATCTCCCACTTCAAGCTGGACGGGCCCGAGTTCCGCCGCATGGGCGAGCGCCTGGCCGCGTTTGGCGCGCCGACGCTCTTCATCCAGGAGGGCGGCTATGCCACCGAGGCCATCGGCCGCAATGTCGTCGCCGTGCTGCAAGGCTTCGAGCGCGCATGAGCCTGCGCCTGCGTCCCACCATGCTGTCCGATCTGGACTGGGTCGTCTCGCTGGAGCGCGACGGCGCCAACCTGCCTTTCATCACGCCCTGGGACCGCACCCAGCACGAGGGGGCCATCCGCTTCCCGGACTCTCGCCATTTCATCCTCGAGGAAGGTGACCAGCTCGAACGCATCGGCTTTGTCATCCTGCAGGGCTGCCGCAATCCCAACGGCTCGGTCGAGCTGAAGCGCCTGGTGCTGCAGCCCAAGGGCCGTGGCCTGGGGCGCTCGGCTGTGCGCCAGTTGAAGGCCATGGCCTTCACGCAGATCAAGGCGCATCGCTTCTGGCTGGACGTGAAGGCCTTGAACACCCGCGCCCTCAAGCTTTATCAAAGCGAAGGCTTTGTCGAGGAGGGGCGTCTGCGCGAAAGTGTTCGCGTGACCATCGACGGGGCCGACGGCTATGACTCGCTGATCGTCATGTCGCTGCTGGACCGCGAATACCAGGCCCGCGTCGCCCTGGGCCAGGAGGCTGCATGAAGTCCACCTGGCTGCTGCTCGCCGCCTTCGCACTGCCGGCCCATGCCGATCTGTGGGGCTATGTCGACGCCGCCGGCATGGCCCATTTCGCGCCGCGCCAGCTCGATGCGCGCTACACGCCGGTGCTGGGCAGCGTCGGCATGCAGCGTGTGCCCGGCAAGACCGACGCGGGTCTCGCCCTGCTGAGCTGGCTGGAGATCGCGCCGGAGGTGAAGGCAGTGCAACCCTGGCTGCGCGAGGCTGCCGCCCAGCATGGCGTGGACGCTGATCTGCTGAAGGCCATCATCGCCGTCGAGTCCGGCTACCAGCGCAATGCCGTGTCGCCACGCGGTGCCACCGGTCTGATGCAGATCACACCCGAAACGGCCAGCCGCTACGCGACGCCGGCCGACGCGGCGCGCCTCATCGAGCCGCGCATCAACATCCACACCGGCGCCCGCATGCTGGCCGACCTGATGCGCCGTTTCGGCCGCATCGACGCGGCCCTGGCGGCCTGGAATGCCGGCGAGGGCGCTGTGCGCCGCGCCGGCAACCGTGTTCCCGATATCGACGAAACCCAGGCCCATGTACAGCTCGTCCTCGAGCTGTACTGGGCCCTGCTGCAGCAGAGCCAACCGGCCCGCGCGCAGCACTTGACCTTGCATCCATGAGTTCCCAGACCACGATCGACTTCAACGGCCCCACCGACGGTGGTGGCGATGACAGCAACGCGCTGACACTGGCGGCCTACGCCCAGCAGGCCTATCTCGAGTACGCGCTCAGCGTCGTCAAGGGTCGCGCGCTGCCCTCCTATGCCGACGGCCAGAAGCCCGTGCAGCGCCGCATCCTCTATGCGATGAAGCAGCTGGGCCTGGGCTGGAGCGGCAATTCCGGCGCCAAGCCGGTCAAGGGCGCCAAGGTCGTCGGCGATGTGCTGGGTGACTTCCACCCCCACGGCGACCAGTCTGTCTACGACGCCCTGGTGCGCATGGCCCAGGACTTTTCGCTGCGCTATCCCCTCATCGACGGCCATGGCAACTTCGGCAGCCGTGACGGCGACGGCGCGGCGGCGATGCGTTACACCGAAGCGCGCTTGGCCCCCATCGCCCGTCTGCTGCTGGACGAGATCGACGAGGACACGGTCGACTTCCGCGCCAACTACGACGGCCGCCTGCAGGAGCCCGTCGAGCTGCCGGCCCGCCTGCCTTTCGCGCTGCTCAACGGCGCCAGCGGCATCGCGGTCGGCCTGGCGACCGAAATCCCCAGCCACAACCTGCGTGAAGTGGCCGCCGCGGCCGTTGCGCTGCTGAAGGACGACAAGCTGTCCGACGACGCCCTGTTCGAGCTGGTGCCCGGCCCCGACTTCCCCGGTGGCGGCCAGCTCATCAGCGCGGCCGAGGACATCCGCTCGGCTTACACGACCGGCCGCGGCAGCCTCAAGTTGCGCGCGCGTTGGAAGATCGAGGACCTGGCCCGTGGCCAGTGGCAGCTCGTCGTCACCGAACTGCCCCACGGTACCAGTGCGCAGAAGGTGCTGGAAGAGATCGAGGAGCTGTCCAACCCCAAGGTCAAGGCCGGCAAGAAGACGCTGACGGCCGAGCAGCTGCAGCTCAAGGCCAGCCTGCTGGCGGTGCTGGACGGCGTGCGCGACGAGTCCAGCAAGGACGCGGCGGTGCGCATCGTCTTCGAGCCCAAGAGCCGCACGGTCGAGCAGCAGGACCTCATCAATGCCCTGCTGGCCCACACCAGCCTGGAAAGCAGCGCCTCGGTCAACCTGACCATGATCGGCGCCGATGGCCGGCCGACGCAGAAGAGCCTGCGTGAGATCCTGACCGAGTGGGTGGGCTTCCGCCAGACGACGGTGCGCCGCCGCACCGAGCACCGCCTGGCCCACGTCAACGACCGCATCCACGTGCTCGAAGGCCGGCAGCTGGTGCTGCTGAACATCGAGGAAGTCATCCGCATCATCCGCGAGTCGGACGAGCCCAAGCCGGCGCTGATCGAACACTTCAAGCTCAGCGACCGCCAGGCCGAAGACATCCTCGAAATCCGCCTGCGCCAGCTGGCGCGGCTGGAGGCCATCAAGATCGAGCAGGAGCTGTCCAAGCTGCGCGAGGAGCGCGCCAAGCTGGAAGACATCCTCGGCTCGCCCGCCGCGCTGCGCCGCACGGTCATCAAGGAGATCGAGGCCGACACCAAGCAATACGGCGACGACCGCCGCACGCTGATCCAGGCCGAGAAGCGCGTCATCGCCGAGGTCAGAATAGTCGATGAACCCGTCACCGTCATCGTCAGCCAGAAGGGCTGGGTGAGGGCGCTGAAGGGCCACGAGGTGGATGTCGCCGCCCAGACCTTCAAGGCCGGCGACGCGCTGTGGGGGGCCTTCCGCTGCCGCAGCGTCGACCCGCTCATCGTCGTCGGCAGCAATGGCCGGGTCTATTCCGTGCCGGTGTCGACGCTGCCCGGCGGCCGTGGCGACGGCCAGCCCATCACGACCATGATCGAGCTGGAAACCGGCAGCCAGATCGCCCATTACGTCGCCGGCGCGCCGGCCCAGCGCCTGGTGTTCGCTGGATCGACGGGTTATGGCCTCATTGCCCAGATCGGCGACCTGGTCGGCCGCCAGAAGGCAGGCAAGACCTTCCTGGCGCTGGAAGAAGGCGAAGCGCCGTTGCTGGCCGTGGTGCCTAACGGCGTGGTCGCCCTCCAGCTGGGTGTGCTGAGCGCCGAAGGGCGGCTGCTGAGCTTCCCGCTGGACGAGCTCAAGCACCAGCCCAAGGGCGGCAAGGGCCTGACGCTGATGGACCTGGAGGCCAAGGACTGCGTCGCCTCCCTCGCATGCTTCACGACCCAGCTGCGTGTGCACGGCAGCGGCCGCGGTGGCAAGCCGCGTGAGGAACTGCTGAAGAACCAGTCCCTGGCGGCGCACGCCGGCAAACGCGCTCGCAAAGGCAAGGCCGTGGACGGTCTGCAGAAGGTCGCGCGGCTCACTTCCGAATGAGGTGCGTCCGCTCGGAAATGGTGTCAGCCGGCCGTGACTTGGTGCACAACTGACAAAGCTGGGGCAGCGGTTAACAACTTGCTACAAGATCCCCCGGCCGCCTCCCTAGCCCGAGGGGTGTACCGACGCCTCAATACCTTTCGCTGCACTGCACAATGATTTCCGGCGGTTGTGCTTGACCGTCAGAAGTCAGGAGCTACGCAATGAAATTGAAATCCTTGGTCGCCGCCTCCGCGGTGGCACTAACAGCCCTAAGCAGCCACGCTGCTTCCACCGATTGGGGCTCGCACGACGCGTTTGAACTCGGTGGCAGCACCGTTTCCGGCGCTGTGTTCGACACCTACGCCTTCTCGCTGGGCGTCAACAGCAAGTTGACCAGCAGCGTGATTGCCAATCCTGGCAGCTTCCTGGGTGCAGCCTACACGCTGTATTCCTCCGGTGCTGACCACGTGATCGGCGGCGGCGACGACTCGCTCGTCGGCGCATGGGGCTTCAACACGGTCAACACCGTGACGCTGGGTTCGGGCAACTATTACTACTCCGTGCTGGGCGGCGCTCCGAGCGCTTCCACGTACGCCATCAGCTCGGTGGCCACGGCCACGACGCCGGTGCCGGAACCCGAGACCTATGCCCTGCTGGGCGCCGGTCTGGGCGTCATCGGCTTCCTCGCTTCGCGCCGCCGTCGCGACTGATAGCCCCCCAGAAAGACCAAAGCCCTGGCAGCCTCGCGGCTCCAGGGCTTTTTTCATGGGCGGCTCCGCGGCCGCCCCGGTCCGGCTTCAGGGCTTGGCGGCGGGTGCGCTGCCGATGTTGCCGCTCGAGGAAGCGCTCCACACGGCCCCAAAAGTTCTTGTTGGTCTCCAGCGCACGCCAGCCGTGGCCTTCGGTCGGATACACCACCCATTCCAGCCCGGTGTAGCCGGCGGCCTCCAGCGCCTTCTTCATGTCCGTGCCCTGTTGGGCCGCGACACGACGGTCCTGGGCGCCATAGGCCATCAGCAGCGGTTGCTTGATCTTGGCTGCCAACTTGACCGGTGCATTGGCGGCGAACATCTCCGCATCCTTCTCCGGATCGCCGACCAGCAGCTTGAGGTCGTACTCCCACACGCTCTCGATGTCGGTGCGGTTGCGGGAGAAGAGATCCACCGGGTCGGTGACACCCACCCACTCGAAGCCACAACGGAACAGGTACGGATCCCGCACCAGGCCCATCAGCGTGGCATAGCCGCCGTAGCTGGCGCCGGCGATGCAGATGCGTTTGCCATCCGCCAAGCCGGCGGCCTGAAGAACGCCTCGATCGGCAGCTTGGGCGCCTGGGCGCTGGCAATGGCAGACGACAACAGGGCCAGCGTGGCGCCGGCCTGTGCAATGAATCTCATGACTTCTCGCTGAAAAACCGGGGCGAAGCCTGATCGATATGGCTAGTCGTCGAACCCAGGGAAGAGCCGGCTGGGAAACACCATGCTTTGCGTGGTCCGCAGCACGACGCCGTCCTTGAAATGCACGTTGAAGCGCATGCCATAGCCGGTCTGGTCGGGTTCGATGGTCCAGTCCCAGACGTCCTCGCCACTGAGGCGGAAGAACACCCGGCTGCGCTCGCGGCCCAGCAGGCGGCTGACCTGCTCCGGCGTCATGCCGGGTTCGATGCGGGCGCGGCCTGCGGGCGAGAGGCCATCCTGGACGCCAACCAACTGGCCGTCCGCTGTAAAGCGGACCATGTAGGTGTGGCGACCCATGGGCTGGGTCGAGTACTCCAGCGTGCGGCCGCCATCGCTCTCGGGCCAGACGCGGCTGGGCTGGCCGTAGATCGCGACCACATCCGCCTCGCGGCTGACGCCCGGCTGCAGCCGCGCATCCCGGTCCGGCGTCGCGCAGCCGGCGAGCAATGCGGTACAGAGGGCGAGGGCGGCAAGGCGCATGGGCTTCTCAGCGTTTGGCCAGCGCCCTCGCGCAGTCGCTGACGAGGGCCGGCCCCTTGTAGATGAGGCCGGTGTAGACCTGCACAAGGTCGGCACCGGCCTCGATCTTGGCACGGGCGTCGGCCCCGCTCATGACGCCGCCCACACCGATGATGGGGTAGCCGGCGGGCAGGGCGGCGCGCAGCAGGCGAATGACACGGTTGCTGGCCTCGAAGACCGGCGCGCCCGACAGGCCGCCCATCTCGTTGGCGTGGGCCAGGCCCTGCACCTTGTCGCGGGTGATGGTCGTGTTGGTCGCGATGACACCGTCGATGCCATTGGCCTTCAGCGTCTGGGCGATGACGGCCACCTGGTCTTCCTCCAGGTCGGGCGCGATCTTGACGAACATCGGCACGCGCCGGCTGCTCTGGGCGTCGAGCTGCTGCTTGCGCTGCTGCAGCTTGCCGAGCAGCGCATCCAGGGCCTCGTCACTCTGCAGCGCTCGCAGGTTCTTGGTGTTGGGGCTGGAGATGTTGACGGTGATGTAGTCGGCATGCGGGTGCACGCCTTCCAGGCCCAGCAGGTAGTCGTCCGCCGCGTTCTCGATGGGCGTGGCGGCGTTCTTGCCGATGTTCAGCCCCAGGATGCCGCCGGCCTTGCGGAAGCTGTGGGCGCGCTTCACATTGGCGATGAAGCTCTGCAGGCCCTCGTTGTTGAAGCCCAGGCGGTTGATCAGCGCATTCGCCTCGGGCAGGCGGAACATGCGTGGCTTGTCGTTGCCCGGCTGGCCCTTGGGCGTCACCGTGCCGACCTCGATGAAGCCGAAGCCCATCGCGCCCAGGCCGTCGATGCAGCGACCGTTCTTGTCCAGGCCGGCGGCCAGCCCGATGCGGTTGGGAAAGCGCAGGCCGGCGACGGTCACGGCGTCGCTGACGCGCTCGCCGCACCACAGCAGCTGGGCCGGCGTGTTCTGCAGCCTGGCGATGCTGCCCAGCGTCAGTTCATGGGCGTGTTCGGGGTCCAGGCCGAACAGGAAGGGGCGGGAGAGGGCGTAGGGGATCAGCGGCATAGCCCGCGATTCTCTCAGCCAGCGTCCGGCCGGTCCCAGGGGGGCAGCTCGCCCATCTTCTCCAGCATGAAGTCGATCAGGGCGCGGACCTTGGGCGCCGGGTGGCGGCTGGGCAGATAGACGGCATAGAGGGTGTCGGCATCGGCCAGGCCGCCGATGGGTTGCCAGCCGTGCAGAACGGCCTTGAGCCGCCCCGCGCGCAGGTCGGCGCCCACGGCATAGGTGGGCAGCACGGCCAGGCCCAGGCCGGCCAGGGCGGCCACGCGCAGGGATTCGCTGCTGTTGGCCGTCAGCCCACTTTCGAAGCGCAGGGCGCCGCGGGTCTCGACGTCGACTTCGCCGTGCTCGGCATGGCGGAATCGCCAGCGGTCGGGCGACTGCAGATAGCCAAAGCGCAGGCAGCGGTGGCCGGTGATGTCTTCGACGGCTTGCGGCTCGCCATGGGCCTCGAGGTAGGCCGGTGCTGCGCAGAGCACAAAGTGGATGGCCGCCAGGCGCCGCGCCACCAGGCCGTCCGACGGCTTGTGGGTCAGGCGCAGCACGACGTCGAAGCCTTCCTCGGCCAAATCGACATAGCGGTCGTTCAGCCCCAGCACGACATCGATCTGCGGATGGCGCGCACAGAACTCGGCCATCAGCGCCGTGAACTGCAGATTGCCGAAAGCGGTGGACACCGACAGGCGCAGCACCCCGCGCGGCTCGTCGCGGCGGCCGGCCAGTTCGGTCTCCAGGGCCAGCGACTCGTCCAGCAGCCGCAGTGCGCGCTCGTACACGGCTCGGCCTTCGGCCGTCGGGCTGACGCTGCGCGTCGTGCGGTGCAGCAATCGGGTGCCGAGCTGGTCCTCCAGCCTCACCACCTGCTTGCTGACGGCCGACTTGGTCGTGCCCAGCAGGCGCGCGGCGCCCGAGAAGCCGCGTGCATCGACGACGCGGGCAAAGGCTTGCAGATCCTCGAGACGTCCCATGGTGATTGGGTTCCTTTTGGAAACTCTGAAACGATTTTCTGATGGATTGTGTCTTGTTTGGTTGATTTCTAGAGTGCAGCCATGCCTTCTCAAGGAGCCGTCATGTCCACCTCCACCCTGTCGTCCTGCATGGCCCGGTCCTTCCAGCCCAGCCGGCTCGAGCGCCTGCTTAGCGCCGCGGCGGCTTCCAGCCTGCCGTTGCTCTTCATCCTGCTGTGGAGCAGCGGCTATGTGGCCGGCAAGCTGGCCCTGCCGCACACCGGTCCGCTGACGCTGTTGACGCTGCGCTTCGGCCTCGCCGCCGTCGTGCTGCTGGCCGTGGCCGCTGGCACCGGTGCACCCTGGCCGCATCGCGCCCGCGGCTGGGGCCATCTGGCCGTTGTCGGGCTGCTGATGCAGGTGCTGCACTTCTCCTGCATCTACTTCGCGCTGCAATGGGGCCTGAGCGCCGGCGTGGCCGGCCTGCTGATCGGCCTGATGCCGCTGGCCACGGCCCTGGGCGCTCACCTGTGGCTGGCCGAGCGCATCGGCCGGCGTCAGTTGCTGGCCCTGTTCGGCGGCTTGGCCGGCGTGGGCCTGGTCATTGCCGACAAGCCGCTGAACGGCGCCTGGACGGCCTACGCCGTCGCCGGCCTGGGCCTGCTGGGCCTGGTGGCTGGCACGCTCTACCAGAAGCGTTTCTGCGCCCACATGGACCTGCGCAGCGGCGCCGGCGTGCAGATGGCGGTGTCGGCCCTGGCCGTGGCAGCCATCGCGTGGCCGACCGAGCATTTCGCGATCGACTGGGCGCCCGAGCTGATCGGCTCCTGGCTGTGGCTGGGCCTGGTCAACTCCATCGGCGCCTTCAGCCTGATGTTCATCATGATCCGCCGCGGCCAGGCGGGGCAGGTGGCGCGGCTGTTTTTCCTGATCCCGGGCGTGTCGGCGCTGATGGGTTTCGTGCTGCTCGGCGAGCGCCTGGAGCCCCTGGCCCTGGCCGGTTTTGGGCTCTCTGCGCTGGCCGTGTGCTTCGCGGCCGCCAAGCGGTGAAAATGCAGGGCTTCCTGGAGCCCCTGCATCATGAAACCTCTCGACGACCCCCGCCACGACCGTGAAGCCGGCTCCCGCGACGAAACCCGCGACACCACGCGCACCGACGACACCCGCATCGGCGCCGTCCGCGCCCTGATCAGCCCGGCCCTGCTGCTGGAAGAGTTGGCCATCCCCGACGCGACGCTGGAGCTGGTCGAGCGTGCCCGCCAGGAGATCAGCGACGTGCTGCACGGCCGCGACGACCGCCTGCTCGTCATCGTCGGCCCCTGCTCCATCCACGACCACGACCAGGCGATGGACTACGCTCGCCTGCTCAAGGTGGCGCGTGACGAGCTCAAGCGCGACCTGCTCATCGTCATGCGTGTCTACTTCGAGAAGCCGCGCACGACGGTGGGCTGGAAGGGCTATATCAACGACCCGCGCCTGGACGGCAGCTTCCACATGAACGAAGGCCTGCGCCTGGCCCGCCAGCTGCTGCTGGACGTCAACGGCCTGGGCCTGCCGGCCGGCACCGAGTTCCTGGACCTGCTGTCGCCGCAATACATCTCCGACCTCATCGCCTGGGGCGCCATCGGCGCGCGCACCACCGAGAGTCAGAGCCATCGCCAGCTGGCCTCGGGCCTGAGCTGTCCGGTGGGCTTCAAGAACGGCACCGACGGCGGCATCAAGGTCGCCAGCGACGCCGTGCTGGCTGCCAGCAGCGCCCACGCCTTCATGGGCATGACCAAGATGGGCACGGCCGCCATCTTCGAGACCCGCGGCAACCAGGACTGCCACGTCATCCTGCGCGGCGGCAAGGCGCCCAACTACGACGCCGCTTCGGTCAACGCGGCCTGCGACGCGCTGAAAACATCGGGCCTGCGCGAGCAGGTCATGATCGACTTCTCGCACGCCAACTCCAGCAAGAAGTACGAGCGTCAGGTCGACGTCGGCCATGACGTGGCGGGTCAGATCGCCGGCGGCGATGCACGCATCACCGGCGTCATGATCGAAAGCCATCTGCAGCCCGGCCGCCAGGACCTGGCCGAGGGCCAGACCAAGGCCGACCTCAAGCCCGGCGTGTCCATCACCGATGCCTGCCTGGGCTGGGCCCAGACCGAGCCGCTGCTGCGCGAACTGGCTGCGGCCGTCCAGAAGCGCCGCGGCTGAACTGTTTGCCCCTCGCCCAGTCCTGCCGCGCTGAACGCCGGCAGTCTGGTCGGTCCCCCGAGGGGACGGCGATGCTTGCGACGTCGAGTCGCAAGCACATCGCCTGAGCGGGCCGGCTAGCGAGCGGCCCGTCGCTCGGCCCGCACGAAAACGCCTGACGCCCACTGGGCGCCGTTCACGCCCGCTGCCACCCACCCGTCGCAGCGCGCTCGCGCCGCGGCGGCGCGGTTTCCATCATTCAGCCATCCCAACCGCTGAATCTGGAGACCGCGATGAAGAAACAAGCCTTGGCCACCGCTGCCTTGTCGGCCCTGCTGCCCCTGTGCAGTCACGCTGCCGATGTCACCCTTGAGGTGGAAGGCCTGGACACCACGCGCCTGCAAGGCGCCACGCTGATGGTGGCCGTCTTCACCGAGCCTGCGAGCTGGCTGCGCCAACCGCAGTCCGGCCATCGCTTCAGCCTCGATACCGCCGCTGGCGGCAAGCTGAGCGTCGTGCTCAAGGACCTGCCCGAAGGTCCCCTGGCCATCAGCCTGTTCCAGGACGCCAATGCCAATGGCCGCCTGGACATGAATGCCATGGGGATCCCCGTCGAGCCTTTCGGCTTCTCCAACAACGCGGCCGGCAACTTCGGCCCGCCGAAGTTCGAACAGGCCGTCGTGACGCCGGTCGCCGGCGCGCCCGTCAAGGTCAAGCTGAACTGAGGGTGGCGGCCATGAGCACGACACGTCGTTCCCTCCTCGGTGCCTTGCTGGCAGGCGCCTTCAGCCCCGAGCTGCTGGCTCTGGGCCTGCCGGCCGACGGCTTTGCAGCCGATGCGCCCGAGCTGGCGCCGCTGCATGGCCTCAGTGGCGAGGACCTCGACGCCGGCGCCGTCGTCGAGGGGCGCCTGCCAGTGGCCCTGCGTGGCCGCTATTTCCGCAACGGCCCCGGCCTGATGCAGCGAGCCGACAAGCGCTACCGCCACTGGTTCGACGGTGACGGCCTCGTGCAGTCCTGGCAACTGCAGGACGGCCGCGCCAGCCATCGTGCCCGCTTCGTACAGACCGACAAGTTCCGCGCCGAGCAGGAAGCAGGCCGCTTCCTGCTGCCCGCCTTCGGCACGGCCATCAGGGCCGAGAGGCCCGTGCGCGGGCCGGACAGCGTCAACGCCGCCAACACCAGCGTGCTGATGCAGGGCGATCACCTCTACGCGCTGTGGGAAGGCGGCAGCGCCTACGAACTGGACCCGGCCACGCTGGCCACGCGCGGCGTCAAGACTTGGGCGCCGGAGCTGCGCGGCATGCCGTTCTCGGCCCATCCCAAGGTCGAGCCCGATGGCACGGTGTGGAACTTCGGCACGGCCAGTGGCCGCCTGGCTCTCTACCAGATCGATGCCGCCGGCAAGGTGCGCCGCCACGCGGTGCTGGACGACATCGCCGCGCCGGCCATGCTGCACGACTTCGCCGTGTCGCAGCGCCATCTCGTCTTCCTGCTCGCGCCCATCCAGCTGGACATGGCGGCCGTGCGGGGCGGCGAGTCCATGCTGGGAGCCATGCGCTGGGGTGCCGACCAGCCGACCCGCGTCCTCGTCATCGACAAGGCCGATTTCTCGCGCCGCCGTATCTTCGAGATGCCAGCCTGCCATGTCTTCCACTTTGGCAATGCCTGGGACGATGGCCGGCTGCTGCGTGTCGACTATGTGCAGGGTGTGGCGCTTCCGGAATTCAACGCGAGCGCCGAACGCATGATGCGCGGTGAGCGCACCGGCCGCGAGGCGTCGACGCCGCGGGTGCTGGAAATCGACCTGCAGAGCGGTCGCCTGGCCGTGGCCGCGCGCGACGAGTCGGTGGAGTTCCCCGTCGTCGATCCACGGGTCGTGGCCCAGCGGCATCGCTTCGTCTGGTACCCGACCGCCGTCGAGACCGGCGCGCGCTGGGGCTTCAACGGCCTGATGCGCCTGGACATCGAAACCGGCGCCCGCGAGCGCTTCAGCTTCGGTGCGGACACCGTCGTCGAGGAGCATGTGCTGGTGCCCAAGCCGGGCAGCACCCGGGAAGGCGAGGGCTGGCTGATCGGCATGGGCTATGACGTGAAGCGCCGCCGCAGCTTCCTCAGCGTCTTCGACGCCCTGCGTCTGGCCGACGGTCCGCTGGCCCGGGCCTGGCTGCCCTACGCCGTGCCCTACGGCTTCCACGGCAAGTTCTACGCCACCTGAGCCCCAAGCCCCCTGCGTCTGGGACAGGGCAGGGGACTCCACATTGACAGCCACCCCCCGCCCCCCTATCGTCCGCGCCGTTTGTTGAAAGCGCTTTCAGAAAGCGCTTTCACTTTCGGCGACCGGCAGCAGTTCGTCGTCGCCTCGTTCCGGGATTTCTATTTCCCCGCCAAAACCATGGAGACGACAACATGCTGAATCTGAAAACCTGCGTGGCGATAGCCGCGCTCGCTGTCGCCGGCACTGCCGGCGCAGCCACGACCAACGCCTTTGCCAACGGCGGCTTCGAGAATGCCGGTGGCCCAGGCCAGCTCGCCGCTGGCTGGCTGACGGCCGCCACCAGCAGCCCCGCCTCGTTGTCCAGCGACGCCCACAGCGGCAGCCATTCCCTGCTGCTGAGCGCCCCCAACGGCTTCGACGCCTCCATCGCGCTGCAGGATTCCGTCGGCCATGGCGGCATGCCGCTGCTCGGCGCCGCCAATGTGGGTGACACGCCCTGGCTGAGCTTCTGGGCCAAGGGCGATGCCAGCACCACCGGCAATGCCTTCGTCACCCTGCGCTACATGGGCGCCAGCGGCATCCTCAGCACGGCCCTGAACCAGCAGTTCCAGAGCCAGCTCAACGCCGGCAGCTGGACGCAGATCAGCTTCCAGGCCGCTGCCATTCCCGCCGGCACGACCTCGGTCTTCATCGAGATCGGCACCGCCGTCGGTCCCATCCTGGACAACCGCGCCAACGCCGTTCTGGTCGACGACCTGCAGCTGGGCCTGCACACCGCCGCCGTGCCCGAACCGGGCAGCTATGCCCTGCTGCTGGCCGGCCTCGCCACCGCTGGCACCATCGCCCGTCGCCGCCGCGCCTGAAGCCCAGGAGAACTCACATGCAACACACCCTCTCCAAGATCGCCGCTTCCCTGCTGCTCTGCGGCCTGGCCGCACATGCCAGCGCCGCCGGCACCGTCGTCATCAACACCTATGGCCCCGGCGATGACGTCAGCGGCTGGGCTTCCCAGCTGGGCCAGGGCTTCAACCCTGACCAGAACCTCGCGGTCGCCTTCGACATCGGCAGCGCCACCACCCTCCAGTCCATCCTCACATCCATCGACGGCCTGGGCGGCGTCACCGTCGGCATCATGGCGCGCTCGGGTGCCGTGCCGACCGGTACGAGCTGGCTCTACAGCACCCACCTGACCGACCCCTGGGCCAACACGGCGCTGACGCCCAGCGGCTGGAACCTGGCCGCCGGCAGCTACTGGCTGGTGGCCCAGGCCGATGCCGGCTTCACCGGCCAATGGCAGAGCGGCACCGACACGCCCAGTGCCGCCTGGGCCTTCTCGTCGGCCGGCAACTGGCAGGCGGTCAACACCGGCTTCACCGGCGCGCCGGCCGTCCGCATCACGGTCACCAGCGCGGTGCCCGAACCCTCCACCTACGGCTTGATGGCCCTCGGCCTCGTCGTCGTCGGTGCCCGCCTGCGTCGCAACCGCCAACAAGGATGAATGCCATGAATCGCCAACACTTCATCGGCGGGCTGCTGCTGGCCGCCAGCGCCGCGGTCTCTGCCAGCGTCACCAGCCCCGTCATCGGCAAGCTGCTCTGGTCCGAGGAATTCAACGGCGCCAGCCTCGACAGCACGCTCTGGTCCACCTACGACGGCAACGGCTGCCAGATCGGCCTGTGCGGCTACGGCAACCAGGAGCTGGAGTACTACCGTCCGGGCAACCTCAGCATCGTCAACGTGCCCTTCGAGCCCAACACGCGGGCCCTGGCCATCACGGCCAAGCGCGAGGTGATGGGCAGCAACCAGTTCACCTCCGGCAAGCTCGACTCGGCCGGCAAGGTACAGGTCAAGTACGGGATGATCGAAATCCGCGCGGCCACCCCATCGGTCGGCGTGGGCCTGTGGCCGGCCCTGTGGATGCTGGGCACCAGCCTGCAACCATGGCCACGCAAGGGCGAGATTGACATCATGGAGCAAGGCGGCCGCCAGCCCGCCGGCTTGCCGGCCGTGTCGCCGGACCAGTTCGTCGGCTCCAACGTCATCACCTACGCCGATGCCGCCTGCGTGCCCGGCAACGAGAGCTGCGCCGCGTCCACCGCCTGGCAGACCAAGAACTGGGTCACGCCGTCGCGCTCGCTGGCCAACCGCTTCGTGCTGTATCGCCTCTACTGGACCGACACTCAGATCCGCTTCACGCTGGTGGACAACGGCCGTGAGCAGGACATGTACAAGGCGCCCATCTCCACGGTGGGCTCGCCGGCGCTGCAGGAGCCGTTCTATCTGCTGATGAACATGGCCGTTGGCGGCAACTTCACGCCTGCTGCCACGCCGGCGCAGATCACCGCGCCGCTGCCGGCCACCATGTACGTGGACTATGTGCGCGTCTATGAGCTGGACGGCAAGGGCGAGGTCAAGCTGGGCGTCGGCATCACGCCGGAGGCCGGCAAGTTCGGTGTCTTCACCGACACCACGCCGGTCACCAACGGCCAGGCCCTCGGCTCGTCGGCGGACTTCTACATCTGGAACACCGGCTCCATGGGCGGCGGCAACATCCCGGCGTACGAGGGGAGCAATGTGCTGGCGCTGAACTACTTCGCGCCGGGGCAATGGTTCGGTGGTGCCGTCGCGTCGCGCCAGGCGCACGACATGAGCGGCTTCCGCGGCGGCAACATCAAGCTGAAGATCAAGGCACCCGCCAACGTCGCGTTCAAGATCGGCATCCTGGACAACTACACCAACCACAGCTGGGTGACCTTCCCTGCCAACACCACGGCCTACGGCCTGGTGCGCAACGGGGAGTGGGGCACGGCCACCATTCCGGTGGCCGAGATCGCCGGGCCGCTGGTCGCGCTGCAGTCCATGAACTCGCTGTTCGAGTTCCTCAGCGTGGACGGCTCCAATCCAGGCGCGCCCTTCCAGATGGCCTTTGACGACATCATCTGGGACTCGGGCGTGGCGGGTGTGGCCCCGACGGTGGTCAGCGCACCGGCCCTGGTCAAGACGACGGCCGTGCCGACAGCTGCGGCGCAGACCGGTGCCACCACCCTCGAGCTCGCCGCGACGGCGGGTGGCTCGGTGGACGTGCACTACAGCGTCAACGGTGGCGAGACCCAGACCGTGCGCATGCGCCAGGATGGCTCGGCCAGCCGCTACACGCTGGGCGGGCTCAAGAAGGGCGATGTGGTCGAGTACCGCTTCACGTCCTGGGATGGCAAGAGCACGGTGGCCAGTGATTCGGCGGCCAAGCGGGTCACGATGAAGTAAGCCGGAGGAAGGGATGGCCGCGCCTTGCCGCGGCTATCCCGGACAATCCGGCCCATGAACCAAGACCAGCTCAAGCAACTCGTCGGCCGTGCAGCCCTGGACTATGTCCCCGCCGGCCAGATCCTCGGTGTCGGCACGGGCTCGACGGTGGACTGTTTCATCGACGCGCTCGCCGCCAGCGGCATTTCGATTCCCGGCGCCGTGTCCAGCTCGGAGCGCTCGACGCAGCGCCTGCTCCAGCATGGCATCCGGGTGCTGGACGCGACCGAGGTCGAGCGCCTCGCGGTCTACATCGACGGCGCCGACGAGATCGACGGCCGGGGCTTCATGGTCAAGGGCGGCGGCGCGGCGTTGACGCGCGAGAAGATCGTCGCCGACCTGGCCGACCAGTTCGTCTGCATCGCCGACGAATCCAAGCTGGTGCAGACCCTGGGCAAGTTCCCGCTGCCCGTCGAGATCATTCCCGTGGCCGCGGCCCAGCTGGCGCGCCACTTTGCCAAGCTTGGCGGCCAGGCGACCTTGCGGGCCGGAGTCGTCACCGACAACGGTGGCCACATCCTCGACGTGCGCGGCCTCTCCATCACCGATCCGCTCGGCTTCGAGACCGAGGTCAGCCAGTGGCCCGGCGTCATCACCGTCGGCGTGTTCGCCCGCCACAAGGCCGGCGTCTGCCTGCTGGGTGGCGCCGATGGCGTGAAGACGCTGAAGTTCTGAGTCGGCGCATGTCGCGCGAGCCTCTCGGTTTCGACGCGGTCTCTCACGAGAAGCACCACTGGTGGCGCAGCCTGTTGTTCAAGCTGGTGGTGTGCGGTGCCGCGACGGCGCTGCTGTGGTGGGCCAGCGGCTGGGCAGGCCTGCTGGTGGCGCTGATGCTGTGGGGGCGCGCCTTTGCGTCCGATCTCTTCGCCCTGGGCGAGACGTTGGGACGTCACCTGAAAGCCCTGGCTTTCCGGCCTGTGCAGGGGCGCTTCTACGCCTTCAAGGGCCATCGCATCCGCGTGCTGGACGACGAGCTGCTGCCGCAGCGCTGGATCGCGCTGGAGGACCTGGCCACGGCCCTGGGTGCCCCCCTGCCGGCAGCCGTGCTGCGGCGCCGCCAGCCCGAGGCCCTGCGCGAACTGCGCGACGGCTCCTATGCGCTCGACGAATTCGTGATGGCCTGGCTGCGCGACCAGCGCAACGACCGCGCCGTGCGGCTGGCGCATTGGGTGGAGCGAGAGGTCTGGTTTCCGGCGCGGGGCCGCAAGGCCAGCTATGCCCAGAAAAAAGGGGCGTCTGAAGACGCCCCTTCCGGCGGAGACTGAGGCATGCGGGCCGAGCGCCGGGCCGCTCCCTAGCCGGCCCGCTCAGGCGATGTGCTTGCCGGTCGAGCCGGCAAGCATCGCCGTCCCCTCGGGGGACCGCCCAAGGTAATCCTTGGGCGAGGGGCTTCAGTTCCGGCCCACGGCGCTCCAGGCGGCGGCCACGGCGGCCGATTCAGCGCTGCCTGAGCCATACAGCTCGTTGGCGGCGGCGATGGTGCCACTGCGGGCGCTGGCGTAGTTGGTGGACGAGGTGAACTTGGTCGTCAGGGCCCGGTACCAGATCTTGGCGGCCTTGTCCCGGCCGATGCCGGCCAGCGTGCCCGAGCCGGTGGCGACGCGGGTGTTGCCGGCCACGCAGGTCGGGCTCCTGCCATAGCTGCTGTTGGTGCCTTCGGCGAGCAGGAAGAAGAAGTGGTTGGCCACGCCCGAGCTGTAGTGCACGTTGAGGTTGCCCACGCCTGAGTACCAGCAGTCGGCGGACTTGCCGTCGCTGCTGGGCTTGACCATGCTGCGCAGCGAGCCGCCGCCGACCATGATCTTCTCGCCGATCAGGTAGTCGCCGGCATCGCTGCTGTTGGCGGCATAGAACTCGACCATGGTGCCGAAGATGTCCGACGTGCCTTCGTTCAGGCCGCCGGACTCGCCGGAGTAGATCAGGCCGGCGGTGCGGCTGGTCACGCCGTGCGTCATCTCGTGGCCGGCCACGTCCAGGGCCACCAGGGGTTTGAGGGTGGAACCGTCGCCGTCGCCATAGGTCATGCAGAAGCAGGAATCCGACCAGTAGGCGTTGTTGTAGTTGGTGCTGTAGTGCACGCGGTTGTAGGCACCCTTGCCATCGTTGGCGATGCCGTTGCGGCCGTGGACGTTCTTGTAGTAGTCCCAGGTCTTGGCCGTGCCGTACTGGGCGTCGGCGGCGGCGCTGTTGGTGTCGCTGGTGGCGTTGTTGCCCCAGGTGTTGTCGGCATCGGTCGCGACGGTGTTGCCGCTGGTCTTGTTCTTCAGGTTGATGGTGTAGGTGTTGCCGCGGCTGGGGTCGCGCAGCTCGTAGCCGCCGCTGATGCTGTTGGTCGTCAGCGCGACGTTGCCGCTGTAAAGCGTCTTGCCCGTGCCGTTGGCGGCCGCGGTCTGGATGTCGTCCCAGGCATCGAGCTTCTGGCCGTTGCCGGCGTCGATGATGATGTGCTTCTCGAAAGGCGTGCCATCGTCGCCGTCGCCGCTGACCTTGACCTCCCAGGCCAGGCGGGGCAGGTCTTCGCGGGCCCAGATGACGAGTTCGGGACGCGGCTGGATGTCGGCCATCGGGTACTCGACAAAGACGGCCAGCAGGGCGCGGGCGGCGCTGACGCTGGGCGTGGTCGACACGCTGGGCAGCATGCGGTTGCTGCGCTGCATGGCGGCGAGGTTGCCGCGCTTGTCGGTCTGCACGATGAGGTCAGCACCGATGGCGCGCAGGCCGCCGATGCGGCGGTCGAAGTGGACGTGGCTGCTGCCGTCGGCATCCTGCACGACACGACGCATCTCGTAGCTGTGGTCCTTGCCATCCAGGCTCAGGCCGGGGAATTGGCGGGCAAATCCTTCGGCGCTGGTGCGCAGCAGGGCCTGGGCGCTGACCGTGGCTTCGGTCGGCTTGCCGTCCGCGGTCTGGGATTGGGCCTGGACCAGGGAGGTGAGGGTGGCGAGGCCGAGCAGGGTCAGCTTGTGGCTGGTTCGGAACATGATGGAACTCCGGAAGTGGGGTGTTGCTGCGGGAGTACTGCGGCAGCGGCCCGCGGCGCCGGATGGGCGCGCGGTACCGGGCCGGACTATGCGCAACGGGCCCCTGCGCGAGCAGTGGCGGCCGCCCGTCGCCTGGCACAGTGACGGGTAGTCCCTGATTTCCAATGCAAAGAGCCGGGCAGTGCCCGGCTCCGTTCAATGGCGAAGTTCGCGACGCGTCAGAACGTTTGCAGAACCTTCTTAGAAGGTTTCCCAGTCGCCGTCGTCCGCAGCAGGCGCGGGAGACGGAGCGGGGCGCGGTGCCGCGGCGGGCGCCGCCTTGGCCACGGGTGCGGCGACCGGTCGGGGGCTGGCGGCCGGCTTGGGGGCCGGGGCCTTGGCCATGGGCTTGGCGACTGGCGCGGGCTTGTGAGCGGCCGGTGCGCGGGGCACTGCGGCCGGGCGGTGGGTGCTGGCGCCAGCGAGCTTGAACACGCCGATGGCCTCGCCCATGCGGGCCGACTGCTCGCGCAGACTTTCCGCGGCGGCGGCGGACTCCTCCACCAGGGCGGCGTTCTGCTGCGTCATCTGGTCGAGCTGCACGACGGAAGCGTTGACGACGCCGATGCCCTCGCTCTGCTCGCGGGCCGCGGCGCTGATCTCGCCAATGATGTCGGTCACGCGCTGCACACTGGCGACGATCTCGGTCATCGTCGCGCCGGCGGCCTGCACCTGCTCGGTGCCGGAGTCCACGCGCTCGACGCTGGCGCTGATCAGGCTCTTGATCTCCTTGGCGGCTTCGGCGCTGCGCTGGGCCAGCAGGCGCACTTCGCCGGCCACGACGGCGAAGCCACGGCCCTGCTCACCCGCGCGGGCCGCTTCCACCGCGGCGTTCAGCGCCAGGATATTGGTCTGGAAGGCGATGCCGTCGATGGTGCCGATGATTTCGTTGATCTTGCGCGAGCTGTGGCTGATCTGGTCCATGGTGGCGACGACCTGCGAGACGGCCTCGCCGCCGCGCTGGGCGACGCTGGCCGCCGAGCTGGCGAGCTGGTTGGCCGTCATGGCCGCGTCGGCTGTCTGCTTGACCGTGCCGGTCAGCTCGGACATCGACGAGGCAGTGTTCTGCAGATTGCTGGCCGTCTGCTCGGTGCGCTGGCTCAGGTCCAGGTTGCCGGTGGCGATCTCGGCGCTGGCCGTGCCGATGCTGTCGGCCGCCTCGCGCACCTTGCCGATGAGCTTCTGCAGGGCTTGCTGGGTGTCGTCCAGCGCGCTCAGCAGGCGACCGATGTCGCCGCCACCGCTGCGCGGGATGGGATAGGTCAGGTCGAAACGGGCCAGGGCCTCGGCCGCCTCGGTGGCCGCATGCAGATTGCCACCCGAACCGCCACCGCTCAGCAGGCCGAACAGGCCGGCAGCCCAGCTCAGCGCCAGGACGGCATACAGCCAGCCCTTGGCGGAGCCGGCATCGGACAGTGCCACGCCGACGCCGACCGTCACCACGCCGAGCACGACGCCCAGGGCCAACTTCATTCGCTGCGAACCGCTCATGCCGTCTCCATCAGAAAAGGGAAAGGAACACCGGCCATGCCGGGTCAACGGCGCAGTTTGCCGCCGGCCCCGGTGCGGCGGAAGAGCGATATGGGGGAGGAAGCGGCAATAGTTGCCCGAACCGCGGTCAGCGGCCGGGCTTGCGTCGCCGGCGCAACGCGAAGCGCAATGGGTCGACGGCATCCAGCAGTTCGGCCTCCAGCGGCCGCGGCGAGCCCAGGGCCAGGGCCGCAACGAGGCGCCCGGCCAGGGCCGCCCAGGTGATGCCACGCGAGGCGAAGCCGGTACAGACGACGAGGCCCGGCCGGCGGGCCTGCAGGCGCAGCTGGTCGGCCTCAGGCGCGCCGGGCAGGGCCAGGCCGCCGATCAGCGGCAGGCGGTCTGACGCAATGAGGCGCCAGGCGACGCGGCCGGCCAGTGGCGCTTCGGGAGGTGACGCCAAGCCGGCAAGGCGGGCATAGCGGGCCAGGTTGTCAGCCTGGTCCTCAGGGCGAAGCTCGGGATCGAGGTCGCCATCCTGCGTCGTGGCGCCGCACCACAGGCCGCCCTGGCCGTCGGCAATCGCATAGCCCTCGCCGGCGACGGGCAGGGCCGGGTACCAGGGCGCCGCGGGCAGATGGGTGAGCTGGCCGCGCTGCACGACGAGGTCGGCCGCCAGATCGCCGAGCAGGGGCAGCTGGCCATGGCCGCCGGCGAGTACGACCAGAGGCGCCTCGGCGATGAGTTGACCCGTGGCATCGAGCAGGCGCCAGCCGTCCGCGGTGGCCTCCAGGGCCTGAATGCCTTGTCCCAACTGCAGCGTGGCGCCGCTGGCGGCCAGCATGGCGCGTGTGTAGGCCGCTGGATCCAGGGCGCCGCCGCCGGGATAGAACCAGGCGGGGTGGGCGAGGCGAGTGCCGGCCCGGGCAGAGGCGACCTCGGCCGACAAGGCCTGCACATAGCCGGGTGCGCCCTGCATGGCATCTGGCGGCAGCCGCGTCTCCAGCCTCAGCAGCCCCTGTTGATGCGGCAGGCCGAGTTCGGCCAGCTGGGCCTGGGTGGCCAGTGCCGCGGCGCGGTTGAAGCGGGCGTGCGGACCGTCGTCCGGGTTGAGGGTGCCGTGGAAGAGGCCGGCCGGGTTGCCGGAGCTGGCCTGGGCTGGTCCGGGCAGGGCGTCGACGACGGTGCAGGCAACGCCTTGGCGGGTCAAGGCCAGCGCGCAGGCGGCGCCTGCCAGGCCGGCACCGATGACGATGGCGCGGCGCGCGTCCGGGGCCAGCGGCTCACGCCCGGCCGGGCGCTGCGGCAGGTGGCGCGGCGCGAACCGGGCGACGGTCATCTCGGGCTTGTTGGCAAAGCCTGGCGCCAATTCAACTTCGAAGCCGAGAGAGGCCAATGCCCGCCGCATCGGCCGGTTGATGCTCCAGGTGGCGACCGTCGTGCCGGGCACGGCGTGGCGAGACAGGCTCTTCAGCAGCCACTCGTCCCATAGCTCGGGATTGCGCAGCGGCGCAAAGCCGTCGAGGTAGAGAGCGTCTGCCTGCAGCACCAGCTCCCGCAGCAATTCGCGCGCCTCGCCCAGGCCCAGCAGCAGCTCGACACGACCGCCTTCAAAGCTCAGCGTGTGCAAGCCCGCGGTCAGCGGTGGCCAGCGGTCGACGAGCTGTTGCGCCAGGTCGGGCAAGGGGCTGCTCGCGTGCGCTCGGGCCAGGTCGTCGCGGCGCAGCGGGTGTTTCTCGACGCTGACGAAGACCAGGCGTTCGCAGCGTGCCGGGTCTTGCCGCCAGGCGTCCCAGGTGGCGAGGAAGTTGTTGCCCAGGCCGAAGCCGGTCTCCAGCACGACAAAGCGTTCGCGCCCTTGCCAGCGTCCGGGCAGGCCGTTGCCGGCTATGAACACATGGCGGGCCTGGGGCAGGGCGCCGGCACGCGAGTGGTAGACGTCGCCGAAAGCGGGTGCGGCCGGGGCGGCCGGGTCGGTGAAGTCGACCTCGGCTGGCGTGACGGCCGGCGAAGTCCCTGGCGCACCCTTCGCGCTGCGCGCTGTCCCGCCAAGCGGGAGCTGATCTCCTTCGGGCGGCCGCGCGGAGCTCATGCGCCCAGCCGCTGCATCTCGCTGGATTCAAGTACGCGCAGGGCGGGGCCGGGCGCTTCGAGGGCGAGACACATCGCGCGGGCGATGCGTTGCGGTGAGATGGGGCGCCAGGCCGCGGGAATGAGGCCGGCCAGCGGGCGCATGAGCCTCAGGGACCAGGCTTCGCCGCTGCGATGCGGCTGGTCCAGCTTCTCGCGTTCGCCGTCCAGCAGCGAGGGGCGGGCAATGACGAGGCGCTCGAAGCCCAGCGCCTTCAGCGCGTCCTCGGCTTCGCCCTTGACGCGGTTGTAGAACACGGCGGACCCCGCGTTGGCTGCGAGGGCGGACACGAGGCCGCAATGCGTGGCGCCGGCTTCGCGCGCAGCACGGGCGACGGCCAGCACGGCATCGAAGTCGGCCGCGCGGAAGGCGGCTTGTGAGCCAGCCTGGGCCATGGTCGTGCCCAGGGCGATGAAGACGCGGCCCGGTGCGGGCAGGGCCTGAAAAGACTCAGGCCTGCCATAGTCGACGATGGCCGTCGACACGGGCAGGCCCGGGGTGGGCTTGCGCACGAGCGCGAGGCCCGTGGGCAGTTCGGCGCACAGTGCCCGCCCGACGAGGCCGGTGGCACCGGCGATCCAATCGGGGCGGGATGTGGGCATCGTTATCGCTTGGGTTGCGTCAGGCGCGGGCCGTTATTGTGGCGCGGCGCGCCGCCGTCACGGCTGGGCTGGCCGCCCGCCGGACGCTGGCCTTGCGGCTTGGGCGCCGTGCGGGCACCGCCGTGACCGGTGTGACCGGCCGGCTTGGCGCCGCCGTGGCCGGCGTGAGCTTGCGGCTTGCCGCCACCCGGGCGGCCACCGCCGTCGCGCTGGCCGCCGCGGTTGTCGCCGCCACGGCCACCACCACCGCCGCCGTTGCCACCGCGACCGCCTCGACCTGCGTGTTGCGGCGGGTTGGGGTTGCGGCCGCGGCTGCCGTTGGGGTTCAGCACGGTGCGGCCCAGCACGATGGGCTCGGCCTTCTCGTTGGGATCGGGCGCGAAGCCGGGCACGATTTCCTTGGGGATCTCGCGCTTGATGAGCTTCTCGATGTCGCGCAGGAAGCCGTTCTCGTCGACGCAGACGAGGCTGACGGCTTCACCCTGGGCGCCGGCACGGCCGGTGCGGCCGATGCGGTGGACATAGTCCTCCGGCACATTGGGCAGCTCGAAGTTGACGACGTGGGGCAGCTGGTCGATGTCGATGCCGCGGGCCGCGATGTCGGTCGCCACCAGGCAGGTCAGATCGCCGCTCTTGAAGTCGGCCAGGGCCTTGGTGCGGGCACCCTGGCTCTTGTTGCCATGGATGGCCATGGCGCTGATGCCCTGCTCGTTCAGGAAGTCGGTCAGGCGGTTGGCGCCATGCTTCATGCGCGTGAAGACCAGCACCTGGTGCCAGTCGCCGCTCTTGATCAGGTGAGCCAGCAGTTCCTTCTTGCGCTCGCGGCCAACCGGGTGGACCTTTTGCGCGATGGCGTCGTTGGTCTGGTTGCGGCGGGCCACCTCGATCAGGGCCGGCTGGTTCAGCAGGCGATCGGCGAGATTCTTGATCTCGTCGCTGAAGGTGGCGCTGAACAAGAGCGATTGCTTCTTGGCCGGCAGCAGGGCCAGCACCTTCTTGATGTCGTGCACGAAACCCATGTCGAGCATGCGGTCGGCTTCGTCGAGCACGAGGATCTGCACTTGCGACAGGTCCAGCGTGCCTTGCTGGGCGTGGTCGAGCAGGCGGCCGGGCGTGGCAACGAGGATGTCGACGCCGTCGCGCAGCTTGTTGATCTGGGGCTGCATGCCGACGCCGCCGAACATGACCATGCTCTTCAGCGGCAGGTATTTGCCATAGGTCTGCACGCTTTCCTCGACCTGGGCGGCGAGTTCGCGGGTGGGCGTCAGCACGAGGGCGCGGATGGCGATCTTGCCGCGCTTGTTCAGCAGCTTCTCGCCGGTGGCGAGGCGGTGCAGCATGGGCAGGGTGAAGCCGGCGGTCTTGCCGGTACCGGTCTGGGCGCCGGCCATCAGGTCACCACCGTTCAAGACGGCGGGAATGGCCTGGGCCTGGATGGGCGTGGGGGAGGTGTAGCCAGCGTCAGCAATGGCCTTCAGCAGCGGAGCTGCCAAGCCGAGGGTGTCGAAACTCATCGAATCCTAGAAAGGGGAGGGCACGCCAACAATCACCGGGGCTCGCCGTGCCGCCGGGGAGGCGACACCAGTCTTCGGGCAAGCCAGGCCGCGTGCGGGGGCTCAAAAAGTGAAACGCCGCGCAAGACTGTCAGCGCGGCGTTGGGATGCATTCTAGCGGCTGAACTATTTACGGATCGTGACCCAATCCATGCTTGCCCAGTTGTTGGCCGAATGGGGCATGCTGACTTCCTTGCGCATGGCCCACGGAATGACCTGGCGGTGCAGGGGAATGATGTTGACCTGTTCGCGGTAGGCCTGCAGGGCCGCCTTGACGGTGGCTTCGCGCTTTTTCGGGTCGATCTCGATGGTGGAGGCCGCGGCCAGGGCATCGGCCTCGTTGTTGACGATGCCGCCGTAGTTGGCCACGCCGACACCCTGCTCGCCACGGTTGCGCAGCACCGGCGTCAGCATGGTCTCGGCGTCCGTCGAGCCGCCGCCCCAGCCGGTCAGGAAGAGGCTGGTGTCGAACTTCTCGATCTTGGGGAAATACAGGGTGCGGGGCATGGCGTTGACCTTGACCCTGACCTTGACCTGGGCCCACATGCTGGCCAGGGCGATGCAGATGCGCTCGTCGTTGACGTAGCGGTTGTTGGGGCAGTCCAGCGTGATGTCGAAGCCGTCCGGGTAGCCGGCTTCGGCCAGCAGCTTCTTTGCCGTGGCGACGTCATAGGGCAGGCGGCTTTCCAGCTTGGGGTCGCCATAGGCGCCGCGCGGCGAGGCGGTCAGGCCGCCGGTGGGCGTGGAGTAGCCGCTCATCAGCTTGGTCTTGATGGCCTCGATGTCGATGGCGTGATACAGGGCCTTTCTAACGCGCAGGTCCTTCAGCGGGTTCTTGCCGTCGGGCGACTGGCCGTAGAGCAGCTTGTCGCGGCTCTGGTCCATGCCGATGTAGACGATGCGGTTCTCCTGGCCGTCGACGACCTTGAGGTCGGGCGTGGTGCGCAGCCGGGCGATGTCGCGCGGCGGCGGGTCGAGGACGAAATCGATCTCGCCGGAGATCAGCGCGGCGGTGCGCGTCGCGTCATTGCCGATGGGCAGGTAGCTGAACTCCTGCAGATTGCCTTCGAACTTGTTCCACCAGTTAGGGTTGCGCTTGAAGACCGTCTTCACGCCCGGCTGGCGGCTGACCAGCATGAAAGGCCCCGTGCCGTTGGCATGCTGGCTGGCATAGGACTCCTCCTGCTGCTTGAAGTTCAGCGGCCGTGCCACCCGGTGCTCCTCGCACCATTTGCGGCTCATGATGAAGAGGGTGGTCATCAGCTCAGGCACGATGGGATTGGGCTTGTCCAGCGTGAAGACGACGGTCAGCGGGTCGACGGCCTTGGGCGAGCCGACGGCGTTGGCGTAGACGCGCTGCGGGGAGTTGTCGTCGCGCAGGCGCTGCATCGAGAACACGACGTCGTCGGCCGTGAAGGGCGTGCCGTCGTGGAACTTGACGCCCGGGCGCAGCTTGAAACGCCAGATCAGCGGCGTGACCTGGGTCCATTCGGTGGCCAGCGCCGGCATCGGGGCCAGGTCCTTGCCGCGCCGCGTCAGGGTCTCGTAGACCTGGTTGTTCAGGCTGTTGGTCATGACCTCGTTCTGCGAATGCGGATCGGTGGTCTGCATGTCGCCCTGGCTGGACCAGCGCAGGGTCTGGCAGTGGGCGAAGCTGGCGGCGAGAACGAGCAGGGCGGCGAAAAAGCGGGGCATCTGGCTTCCTGGAAACGCGGCTCGGCGACAATAGCAGGCAATGCAGGCCCTCTTTCGGGGCCTGCCGCTGTTTCAGCTCCAAGGATCGCCCATGGCCCAGTACGTTTTCAGCATGAACCGTGTCAACAAGACGGTTCCCCCCAAGCGCCACATCCTGAAGGACATTTCGCTGTCCTTCTTCCCCGGCGCCAAGATCGGCGTGCTGGGCGTCAACGGCTCCGGCAAGTCGACCATCCTGAAGATCATGGCCGGCGTCGACAAGGAGTACGAAGGCGAAGCCATCCCGATGCCGGGCATCAAGATCGGCTACCTGGAGCAGGAGCCGCGCCTGAATGCTGACCAGACCGTGCGTGAAGCGGTGGAAGAAGGCATCGGCGGCGTGCTGGCTGCCAAGAAGCGCCTGGACGAGGTCTATGCCGCCTATGCCGAGCCGGACGCCGACTTCGACGCCCTGGCCGCCGAGCAGGGCGAGCTGGAGGCCATCATTGCCGCCGCCGGATCCGAGAACACCGACCTGCAGCTGGAGCTGGCAGCCGACGCGCTGAACCTGCCGCCCTGGGACGCCCAGATCGGCGTGCTGTCGGGTGGCGAAAAGCGCCGCGTGGCCCTGTGCCGCCTGCTGCTGTCCAAGCCCGACATGCTGCTGCTCGACGAACCCACCAACCACTTGGACGCCGAGTCCGTCGAGTGGCTGGAGCAGTTCCTGCAACGCTTCCCCGGCACCGTCGTGGCCATCACCCACGATCGCTATTTCCTGGACAACGCCGCCGAGTGGATCCTGGAACTGGACCGTGGCCACGGCATTCCCTGGAAGGGCAACTACTCCGAGTGGCTGGACCAGAAGGAACGCCGCCTGGAGAGCGAGCAGAAGTCCGAAGACGCGCGCATGAAGGCGATGAAGGAGGAGCTCAAGTGGGTTCGCTCCAACGCCAAGGGCCGCCAGGCCAAGAGCAAGGCGCGCCTGGCCCGCTTCGAGGAGCTGAGCGACGTCGAGTACCAGCAGCGCAACGTGACGAACGAAATCTTCATCCCCGTGGCCGAGCGCCTGGGCAATGAGGTCATCGAGTTCGAGAACGTCAGCAAGAGCTTCGGCGACCGCGTGCTGATCGACAACCTGTCCTTCAAGGTGCCGGCCGGCGCCATCGTCGGCATCATCGGCCCCAACGGCGCCGGCAAGTCGACGCTGTTCCGCATGCTGCAGGGCGTGGAGCAGCCGGACAGCGGCACGGTCAAGATCGGCAAGACGGCCAAGCTGGCCTTCGTCGACCAGAGCCGCGCCAGCCTGGAAGCCGACAAGACGGTGTGGCAGGACGTCTCCGGCGGCCTGGACAACATCACGGTCGGCAAGTTCGTCATGCCCAGCCGCGCCTATCTGGGCCGCTTCAACTTCAAGGGCAATGACCAGCAGAAGCTCGTCGGCTCGCTGTCGGGCGGTGAACGCGGCCGCCTGCACCTGGCCAAGACCCTGGCCCAGGGCGGCAATGTGCTGATGCTGGACGAACCGTCCAACGACCTCGACGTCGAAACCCTGCGCGCACTGGAAGAAGCGCTGCTGGAATTCGCCGGCTCGGCCATGGTCATCAGCCATGACCGCTGGTTCCTGGACCGCATCTGCACCCACATCCTGGCCTGCGAAGGCGACTCGCAGTGGTTCTTCTACGACGGCAACTTCCACGAGTACGAAGCCGACAAGAAGAAGCGCCTGGGCGAGGAAGGTGCGCGCCCGAAGCGCATGCGCTTCAAGCCCATCAAGTGATGGGTCTCGTCACCGCGGCTTAAGGGTGGTTGGGGCCTGAACCGGCGCCGGGCCGCCCCTAGCCGGTTCGCGCCCCCTCGGGGGCAGCGCCTGTATTCGGGCGCGTGGGGGCACCACGAAGCCTGGTGACGACAACGGGACACAGTTCTTTACCCCGTGCCCAAAGATCCCACACAGGCCCCCTGGAAGATCACATCACTCCCTCTTCTTCCCGGAGACCCCTGATGAAAGCCTTCCAGAACCTGTTGCGTATCGGTACCGTGGCTGCAGCCCTGGCCCTCGGTGGCGTGGCCGCCCAGGCCCAGCCCGGCCCTGGTCACCACGGTGGCCCGGCCATGATGGCCCCCGGCGGCCTGTTCGGCGGTCACATGGACCACCTGCTCGACCTGGTCAACGCGACAGACGCTCAGCGCAGCCAGATCGACGCCATCTTCAAGGCCGCCCGCACGGACCTGTCCGGCCAGCGCGAAGCCGGCAAGAAGCTGCATGAGCAGATGGCAGCCCTCTATGCGGCCCCCAACATCGATGCCGCCGCCATCGAGGCCGTGCGTGTGCAGATGAGCACCCAGCACGAGACCGCCTCCAAGCGCCTCAGCCTGGCCAGCATCGACGCTGCCCGCGTGCTGACACCCGAGCAGCGTGCCAAGATCGCCGACGTCATGAAGAAGCGCCAGGCTCGCATGGCTTCGCGTCACGCTGGTTGATTGGCCCTTGACGAGGAGTTCTGCGATGCTTGAGCCTCGTTCCACCGGCGCGGAAGCGCGCCGGATTCCCTTTTCTTCCCTTGCCCCGGTGATGAGTAGCGCCCGACTGCTGTTGATCGATGACGATGTCCGCCTCACCGGCATGGTGGGCGACTACCTCCGCTCCGCTGGTTTTGAAGTCAGCACCGCCGGCAACCTGGCCCAGGCCCGTGAGGCCCTGGCCCATGGTCGCTTCGAACTGCTGGTGCTGGATCTGATGCTGCCCGACGGCGATGGGCTGGACTTCTGCCGCTGGCTGCGTGGCGACGCGCGCTGGCGCCACCAGCCGGTGCTGATGCTGTCGGCCCGCGGCGAGCCCATGGACCGCATCCTTGGCCTCGAACTCGGCGCCGACGACTACCTCGCCAAACCCTTCGAGCCGCGCGAGCTGCAGGCCCGCATCAAGGCCCTGCTGCGCCGCCTGGAGCCCAAGCTGGACGGCGACGAGGTGCTGCGTTTCGGCCGCCTGGAGATCGACCTGGCCGCCCGCGTGGCGCGCCTGGACGGCAAGATCTGCGACCTGACCAGCCACCAGTTCGACCTCCTCGTCGTGCTGGCCCAGAGCCCGGGCCGCGTGCTGAGCCGCGACCAGATCATGGATGCGCTCAAGGGCCACCCGCTGGAAGCCTTTGACCGTTCCATCGACGTGCACATCTCGCGCATCCGCGCCGTCATCGAGGACGATCCCAAGAACCCCCGTCGCGTGCTGACCGTGCGCGGAGCCGGCTATGTCTTTGCCCGCAAGCAAGACGCCGACGCGGACGCCGCCTGAACGCCCCGGCTTGAAGTCACTCTACGTCCGCATCTACCTGACGCTGGTGGCGCTGCTGCTGGCGTTCGCCTTCGGCTCGGCCTGGCTGTTCCAGCGCCACATCGAACAGGAGCGCGGCAATGTCGAGTCGGCGGCCGGCGAGCGCCTGAACGCGATGGCCGCGCTGCTCAAGCTTGCGCTGCCGCCGGCCACGGCACCGCGCGCAGAGCAGGCCGCCGCGTTTGCGGACTGGGGGCAGCGCCTGCGCATGCCCATCGCGCTGGAGGATGCCGACGGCAAGCGCATCGCGACGACGCAGATGTTCCAGCGCCGCCTCGATGACGCAGGTGCCCTCGTCGTCAGCGCCAGCCTGGGCGATGGGCGCAGCCTGGAGATGGTTCGCAGCGTCCGTCCACCGAATGCCCCGGGCGCGGCTTCGGGCCCCGGTTCGGGGCCTGGTTCAGGCCCGGGTGGCCCTCTGGCTCGGCCGCCGCGCCTGGATGAAGGACCTTGGACCGGCCCGTGGCTGCACCGCCCCGTGTCGCCGGGCGCGCCGGCCGTGTCGACGCTGGCCGTCGTGCTGGTGCTGCTTTTTATCGGAGTCGCGGCAGGCGCCTATCCGGTCGTGCGCCGGCTGACGCGCCGGCTGGAGTCGCTGAAGCGCGGTGTCGAGAAGTTCGGCTCGGGCCAGTTGGGCCACCGCGTCGACGACAGCGGCCGTGACGAGGTCGCGGCCCTGGCCACCAGCTTCAACCAGGCAGCCGACCGCATCGAGACCCTGCTGCGCTCTCACCAGACCCTCTTGGCCAATGCCAGCCACGAGTTGCGTTCACCGCTGGCGCGATTGAAGATGGCCTTCGCGATGCTGGATGACGCCGCCCCGGCACAACGCCAGCGCCTGGCCCATGAGATCGACGTCAACATTGCCGAGCTCGACGCTCTCGTCGAGGAGGTGCTGCTGGCCAGCCGCCTGGAGGCGGGCAGCGCCATCGGCGAAACCCACACCGTCGAACTGCTCGCCCTGGGCGCCGAAGAAGCCGCCCGTGCCGAAGCGGCCTTCGAGCCGGAGACCGACTCGGCCCGCATCGACGGCCAGGAACGCCTGCTGCGCCGCGCCCTGCGTAACCTGCTCGACAACGCGCGCCGCTACGGCGGGCCCGAGGTGGAACTGGCCCTGCGGCCGGTGGCCGGCGGCTATGAATACGTCGTCGCCGACCGCGGCGCGGGCGTGCCGGCCGATCTGCGCGAGCGCATCTTCGAGCCCTTCTACCGCCTGCCCGGCCATGCCGAGATGGCGGGCGGCGTCGGGCTGGGGCTGAGCCTGGTCAAGCAGATCGCCGAGCGCCACGGCGGCAGCGTGCGCTGCCTGCCGCGCGATGGCGGTGGCAGCCGTTTCGTGCTCTTCCTGCCGGCGACGGGCGGCTAATTAGTCGCGCAAGACTGTGTATTCCGGGCCGAGCGCTGGGCCGCTCCCGAGCCGGCACGCTTGGCGGCGGTTGCGGCTCGATGCCGCAAGCGTCGGCGTCCCCGCGGGGGACCGGCCAGACGCACCGCGTTCAGCGGAGTGCGGCTGGACGAGGGGCTCCGCTACTAGCGGTTCTCGTTGAAGACCCGTCTCAGCAACAGGCTGAGCAGCAGGGCAGCCATGACGAGGCCGGCGGTGGCGGCCTGCCAGAAACCTATGGCGCCGGCACCATGGGCGCCGAAGGCCAGGAAGTAGCCACCGCCGATGCCCAGGCCCCACAGCGCAATAACGTAGATGATCATTGGCAGCGTGGCCACCTGGTAGGCTCGCAGCACATAGGCAGCCACCGTCTGCAGGGCGTCGCCGAGGTGGAAGAACCAGACCCACACGAGCAGCGGCAGGGCCGCGGCGGCGGTCGACGCGTTGGAGGTGTAGAGGGCGACGATGCCCTCCCGTGCGAACGCGACAACGGCGCCGACACCCGCCGCGGTCAGCGCCGCCAGCGTCATCGCGTGCCGGCCCACGATGCGCGCCTCGCGCTTCTCCTGGGCGCCCAGATGCTGGGCCACCAGCGTGCCGGCCGCGGTGGCCAGGGCCAGCGCGATCATGAACATCATCGCGACGAGGTTGACGGCGATCTGGTGGCCGGCGACCGGCGTTGCGCCGAGGCGGGCGATGAAAAAAGCCATGAAGGTGAAGCCCGTCACTTCGACGAGGATGGAGCCGCCCATGGGCAGGCCCAGGCGCACGAGGCCCCAGAGCGCGGCCCATTGCGGCCGCGTCTGCCACAGGAAGGGGATGCAAAAGGGCTGGTAGAAGCCGTCGCGCCGCAGCAGTGCGAGGGCCGCCGTCGCCTGCGCCGTCATCGCGATGGCCGTGGCCCAGCCGCAGCCCGCCACGCCCATGGCGGGAATGGGACCCCAGCCGAACACCAGCACCGCGTTCAGCGGCACCTTGGCGGCAAGCCCGGTGAGTTGCATGGCCATGACGGCCTTGGGACGGCTGACCGCCGTCGAGAAGCCGCGGAAGGCCGCAAACAGCAGGCCGGCCGGCAGCGCAAAGGCCTCGGGCCGCGTGTAGGCCCGCACCTTGTCGGCCTGGATGGCATCGAGCTGGGCCAGCCAGATGAAGGGGTCGGGGAACCACAGCGCCAGGCTGCCCGGCACGCACAGCAGCACGGCCAGCCATTGCGCCTGCACAAAGCTGCGGCCGGCGCCGGGCAGGTCTTCGGCGCCGAACTGGCGGCCGGCAATGGGCCCGACCGCGAGGACGACGCCCATCAGCCCGACGAAGATGGACACATAGGCGGCCGAGCCGACGGCCAGGCCAGCCAGGTCCTCGGGGCCGACGCGGCCCATCATCAGCGTGTCGACCGTGCTGAACATCATCACGGCGATCTGGCCGACCAGGACGGGCCAGGCCAGCGGCACAAGGCGGCGGACGCTGTCGATGAAACGGATGCGGTTCATTTCTGTGCGCGTTCAGCGTAGCGGTTGAAGCGCCAGGCCGTGCCTTCCTGGGCGATGCGCTGCCAGACGATGCGCTTCTCGAAGGGACCCAGACCGGGCCAGTGCTGCACCTCGTCGAAGGTCCGGCCGCAGCCCTTGCAGACGGGATCGCCCTGGGCGGTGGAACAGATGGCGATGCAGGGGGAGTCGGGCGTGGTTTCGTACCAGTCCAGCCAGGCGCCCAGGGCCTTGTCGCTCAGCGCGTCGATGTCGACTTCGGTGGCGCGTGTCCAGGCCAGCAGGGCATAGGCCTCGGCCAGCGCGCGCACTTCGGGCGCGGCGCTGATGCCATCGAGCGAAGGCGAACGCTCGCGCCACCAGTTGATGGCGGCCTCGAGGTCGGTGACATGAATCTTCTCAGCGCTCAAGCGACCAGTCCCATCGCTGCGCGCACCTCGCGCAGCGTCTTGCGCGCGACGGCGCGGGCGCGCTCGGTGCCCACTTCCAGCGTCCACTGCACCTGCTGCGGGTCCAGGGCCGCCGCGCGCTCGCGCCAGGGGGCCTGTTCCTTCTGGATGGCTTCGATCAGCGGCTGCTTGCAGTCCAGGCAGCCGATGGAGGCGGTCTTGCAGCCGGTCTCGCAGGCGGCGCGCGTGGCCTCGTCGCTGTAGATCTGGTGCAGGGGCCAGACGGGGCAGCGCGCCGGGTCGCCGGCATCGCTGCGGCGCACGCGTTGCGGGTCGGTCGGCATGGTGCGGATCTTGGTGACGACGACCTCGGGCTCGTCGCGCATGGCGATGGCGTTGTCCAGGCTCTTGCTCATCTTCTGGCCGTCCAGGCCGGCCAAGCGGGCGGTTTCGGTCAGCAGGGCTTGCGGCTCGACAAAGATGGGCGCGGCTTCGGCGTAAAGGCGGTTGAAGCGGCGCGCGACCTCGCGGGTCACCTCGACGTGGGCGGCCTGGTCTTCGCCCACCGGCACGCCGGCGGGCTTGTACATGAGGATGTCGGCTGCCTGCAGCAGCGGGTAGCCCAGGAAGCCGTAGGTGGCCAGCTCCGGGTCGGCGGCGACCTGGTCCTTGTAGCTGGGCATGCGCGCCAGCCAGCTCGACGGCGTGCACATCGCCAGCAGCGTGAACAGCTCGGCATGCTCGGGCATGCGGCTTTGCAGGAAGAGGGTGCAGCGTTCGGGATCGATGCCGGCGGCCAACCAGTCCGTCACCATCTCGTAGACGTGGCGGGTCAGCGTCTCGCCACTGGGGCGCTGTGTTGTCAGGGCGTGCCAGTCGGCGACGAAGAAGAAGCAGTCGTGCGTGTCCTGCAGGCGCACCCAGTTCTTGATGGCGCCGTGGTAGTGGCCGAGGTGCAGGGCGCCGGTCGGGCGCATGCCCGAGAGCACGCGGGGGCGGGTGAGGGCGGGTGTCGTCGACATGGGGCGCGGATTGTCGTTCAAGGGGCTACCGGTCGGCCGCCCCCTAAACTGCCTCCCCATGAAAAGGCTGGTGATTCTGATTTCGGGGCGCGGTTCCAACATGGAGGCCATCGTCAAGGCCTGCAAGGCCGAAGGTTGGCCGGCCGAGGTGGCCGCCGTCATCAGCAACCGGCCCGACGCCGGTGGGCTGCAGTTCGCAGCACAGCACGGCATCGCGACGGCCGTCGTCGATCACAAGGCCTATGCCAGTCGCGAGGATTTCGACGCCGAGCTGGCCCAGGTCATTGACGGTTTTGCGCCCGATCTCGTCGTGCTGGCCGGCTTCATGCGCATCCTGACGCCCGGTTTCACCGCCCGCTACGCCCGGCGCATGCTCAACATCCACCCCTCGCTGCTGCCGGCCTTCACGGGCCTGCACACGCATGAGAGAGCGATCGAGATGGGCTGCAAGATTGCCGGGGTCACCGTGCACTTCGTGACCGCCGAGCTGGATCATGGCGCCATCGTCATGCAGGCCGTTGTGCCGGTGCTGCCGGGCGACGACGCCAAGGCGCTGTCGGCCCGCGTGCTGACAGCCGAGCATCGCATCTATCCGCAGTCGGTGCGCTGGTTTGTCGAGGGCGCGTTGGTGTGGGACGGCGAGGTCGTGCGCCACCGCGATGGCGCCCCCCAACATCTTTTTCTCGGTTAGACGAGGTTTTTGCGGGCCGAGCGCTGGGCCGCTCCCGAGCCGGCCCGGCTGGCGATGTGCTTGCGGCTCAATGCCGCAAGCATCGCCGTCCCCTCGGGGGACCGACCAGGCTTGCCCGCGTTTAGCGCGGCAGACTGGGCGAGGGGCTAACTGATCAGCCCAGCCAGGATATTGATCGACAGGGCCAGCACGCCGGTGTTGAAGACGAAGGCGAGCAGGGACTGGACCAGCACCAGGCGGCGCATGGAACGCGAGCTGACGCAGACATCGGAGGTCTGCGAGGTTGCGGCGACCGTGATCGAGAAATAGAGGAAGTCACCGTAGTCAGGCGGCTCCTTCTCGTCGCCCGGGAACTCCAGCCCATGTTCGCCCTTGCCCTTGCTGTGATAGCGGCTGGCATAGGCGATGCCGAACTCCACCGGCAGCAGCAGCCAGGAACCGGCAACCGTCGTCAGCGCGAGCAGCACATAGCGCGTGTCGTGCTGCTGCTTGGCGGCCTGCAGCTCCAGCGTGATGGCCGCCAGGCTGGCCAGGGCGCAAAGCACGGCCAGCATCAGCATCTGGATGACGCCTTCGTTCAGCTTTTGCGCGCGTTGTTGGACGTCCACCGTGCCCGCGCGCCCCAGCATCATCCAGAAAGCCAGCGGCAGATAGATCCAGACCACCAGGTTCCAGCCGATCAGCAGCCGCGTCTGCAGGCTCATCGCGACGGGCCAGGCCGCGGCCAGCGCGCTGCCCACGAGGATGGCCGTCAACAGGCGGGGGCGCAGGCGCAGCTGGGTCCAGAGCTTCATGCAAACAGGTTGGGATAATGGCGAAATGCATCCTAATGCCCTGCTGGAGCTGTGCGCCGAGCTGATCGCCGCCGTCAACAAGCTCGACGCGCCGGCCGACTCGACTGTCTCGGCCTTTTTCCGTCAACACAAGAACCTCGGCCAGCGCGAACGCGCGAGTCTTGCCGAGACCGTCTATGCGCTGCTGCGCGAGCGGCTGAAGTTCCAGAATCTGGCCCAGAGCGGCAGCGGCCCCATGCCGCGCCGCCTGGCCATGCTGGCCTGGCACGGCAGCGACAGCTTCCTGCGCGGAGCCCTGAGCCCCCAGGAGCAGCAATGGCTGCAGCAGGTCAACGCGATCGATCCGAAAAGCCTGGCGTCCAAGCTGCGCCACAACATGCCCGACTGGCTGGCCGAGCCGCTGCTGGCTCGCCTGGGCGAGCAAGAGTTCTGGAAGCTGGCCACCTCGCTGAACGAGGCCGCGCCGCTGGACTTGCGCGTCAACACGCTCAAGCTCAAGCGCGAGGAGGCCCAGGCCCAGCTCAAGGCGGCAGGCATCGAGGCCGAGGCGACGCCCTATTCACCCATCGGCCTGCGCATCGATGGCAAGCCGGCCCTGAACAAGCAGGAGCTGTTCACCAACGGCAGCATCGAGGTGCAGGACGAGGGCAGCCAGCTGCTGGCCCTGCTGCTGGCGCCCAAGCGCGGCGAGATGGTCGTGGACTTCTGTGCCGGCGCCGGCGGCAAGACCCTGGCCCTGGGGGCACTCATGCGCAATACGGGGCGGCTTTATGCCTTCGACGTCTCCGGCCACCGCCTGGATGCGCTGAAGCCGCGGCTGGCGCGCAGCGGTCTGTCCAATGTGTACCCGGCCCAGATCGCCCATGAGCGCGACGACCGCATCAAGCGCCTGGCCGGCAAGATCGACCGCGTGCTGGTGGACGCCCCTTGCTCGGGGTTGGGCACCCTGCGTCGCAACCCGGACCTGAAATGGCGCCAATCGCCCCAGTCCGTGACCGAACTGCAGGCCAAGCAGCGCGCCATCCTGGCCAGCGCGGCCCGTCTGGTGAAGCCGGGCGGTCGCCTGGTCTATGCCACCTGCAGCCTGCTGGACGCCGAAAACGAGGTGATTGCGAACGAATTCTCCGCCGCCCATCCCGACTTCAAGCCGTTGGCGGCGGAGGAGGCGCTGGTCAAGGCCCAGGTTGAGTGCGCCGCTGGACTCGTGGAAAACGGCGCACTCCGGTTGTGGCCCCACCGACACGCCACGGACGGATTTTTCGCCGTCGCGTGGGAGCGTCAGGGTTGACCCGGATCAAAGAACGCGTCCATTTGCACGCGGGCGCCTGAATGCGGTGCGCTAAACCCCTTGTTATTGGGGGCGTGCCCCTACAATTGACGTTCCTTTGCATGGCCGCTTCGGCCGGAGTCTTGGACGCATGAACGACATCCTGAACGCGCTGATCGACTGGGTGGGCTCCGGCCTGCTGGGCCTCAGCGTCTGGCAATTGGTGATCTATACGCTGGTGGTGACCCACATCACGATCGCTTCGGTCACCATCTTCTTGCATCGTGCCCAGGCTCACCGCGCCCTGGATCTCGGTCCCATCCCGTCGCATTTCTTCCGCTTCTGGCTGTGGATGACGACCGGCATGGTCACCCGCGAGTGGGTTGCCATCCACCGCAAGCACCACGCCAAGTGCGAAACCGAGGAAGACCCGCACAGCCCGCAGACCCGCGGCCTGAAGAAGGTCATGGCCGAAGGCGCCGAGCTCTACCGCGCCGAAGCCAAGAACGCCGAGACCATCGAGAAATACAGCCGTGGCACGCCGGACGACTGGATCGAGCGCAATATCTACCTGAAGCACAGCGCGCTCGGCGTGTCTCTGCTGCTGATCATCAACGTCGCGCTCTTCGGCGCGATCGGCGCGACCATCTGGGCCATCCAGATGGCCTGGATCCCCTTCTGGGCGGCCGGTGTCATCAATGGCATCGGTCACTTCTGGGGCTATCGCAATTTCGAAGCGCCCGATGCCTCGACCAATCTGACGCCCTGGACGCTGATCGTCGGCGGCGAAGAGCTGCACAACAACCATCACACCTACCCGACGTCGGCCAAGTTCTCGGTCAAGCCCTACGAGTTCGACATCGGCTGGATGTATATCCGCGGCCTGGAAATCCTGGGCTGGGCCAAGGTCCGCAAGACGGCGCCCAAGCTGAGCCTGGGCGAGATCAAGCCGGCCGACGCCCGCACGCTGGAGGCGCTGATCGCCAACCGTTACGAAGTCATGGCCAGCTATGCCCGTGAGCTGAAGGCTGCCTGTGCAGCCGAGCTGGCCAAGGTCAAGGCCGAGGGCGGCAAGCACACGGCGCGCTTTGCTGAGTTCAAGCAGGCCCAGCGCTGGCTGCACCGCGACGAAGACCGCATCCCGGTCGCCGTGCATGGCGATCTGGCCAATGCCCGTGCTGCCAGCCCGGTCATCGACAAGCTGGTGACCATGCGTGAAGAGCTGCGCCAGATGTGGACCCGCACCAATGTGTCGGCCGAGCAGCTGGTGGCCGACCTGCAAGCCTGGTGCCGCCGCGCCGAGGAAAGCGGCATTGCCGAACTGCAGGCCTTCTCGATGCGCCTGCGCGCCGCTCACGCTTGAGCCGCGACCGTTTCGCCGAAGTAAAGGGCGCCCCTGCGGGCGCCCTTTTTCTTGGGCTGGCCTAGACTTGGGGTATGCAGTCGCTGGATTAGGAGGCTTGCCATGAAGTTGCGCTGGATGACCCTGACCGTAATGGCTCTTGCCGCTGGCGCCGCGAGCGCTGACGTGCAAGTCCACTTCATCACCCCGGAGAAGTTCTCCGACATCAAGGACAACAACGGTTTCCGTCAGCCCGACGTGCTGAAGGACATCGAGGCTTACCTGGTGGCCCAGACGGAAAAGCGCCTGCCGGGGCGCAATGTGCGCATCGACGTGACGGACGTCGATCTGGCCGGCGAGGTTGAGCCGCTGTGGCGGCACAACGGCCAGTGGCTGCGCATCATGCGCGCCGTGACGTCGCCGTCTATCGAGATGAGCTGGGAAGTCCGCGAGGGCGACAAGGTCGTGCAGCAGGGCAAGACCCGCCTGCGCGACATGAACTACCAGGATGGCTTCAACAGCTATATGAGCGGCGACCCGTTGCGCTATGAAAAACGCATGATCGACCGCTGGATGCAGCAGGAGTTCAGCCCCACGGTGGCTGCCGCGCCGGCGCGCTGACTGCTTGGGCTGGTGCCCACAAAAGACAAAACCCGCCAGCGTTGCCGCTTGGCGGGTTTTGTTTTGGCTGAGAGAGCGGGACGGCCAAGCCGCCCGATGCATCACTTCAGCTTGATTTCCTTGTACAGGACGTGCTTGCGCGCCTTGGGATCGAACTTCATGAATTCGAGCTTTTCGGGCGTGGTCTTCTTGTTCTTGTTCGTCGTGTAAAAGTGGCCGGTGCCCGCAGTGGACTCCAGCTTGATCTTTTCGCGGCCGCCTTTGGATGCCATGGTCGTAATCCTTTAGTGAGTCAGTGAACGACGATCAGAGCTCGCCCTTGGCGCGCAGATCGGCGACGACTTGGTCGATACCGACCTTGTCGATCAAACGCAGAGCGGCGTTCGTGATGCGCAGGCGCACCCAGCGGTTTTCCGATTCCACCCAGAAACGGCGGTATTGCAGGTTCGGCAGGAACCGACGCTTGGTTTTGTTGTTGGCGTGGGAAACGTTGTTCCCGACCATGGGCTTCTTGCCCGTGACTTGACAGACGCGTGCCATGACGCTTCTCCGGTTTGACTTCTCTGACCAGCCGCCCAAACAACTCGGGCAGCCCTTTGACCGCAAATGCCTGCTAATCCGTCACTTGGCGCGTGGCCGAAAGCGTTGGATGCGGTCCATCCAGCAGGCAAGCCCGCGAGTGTAGCGGAAAACCCGCAAACCCGGAAGGCTTTTGCTCAACTGGCCTCTTGCTCCAGGAAGCGCTGGGCGTCCAAGGCCGCCATGCAGCCCGTACCGGCGCTGGTAATGGCCTGGCGGTAGATGTGGTCCTGCACGTCACCGGCGGCGAACACGCCTGGCACGCTGGTCATCGTCGCGAAACCGTTCAGGCCGCTCTTGGTGATGATGTAGCCGTCCTTCATTTCCAGCTGGCCCTTGAAGATGTCGGTATTGGGCTGGTGGCCGATGGCGATGAAACAGCCATGCACGGGGATGTCGGCCTTGGCGCCGTCCAGGGTGCTGACGGTGCGCACGCCGGTCACGCCCGAAGCGTCGCCCAGCACCTCGTCGAGCTGCTGGAAGAGGTGCAGCACGATCTTGCCGGCGGCGGCCTTCTCATGCAGCTTGTCGACCAGGATGGGCTCGGCGCGGAACTTGTCGCGGCGGTGGATCAGGTGGACGGTGCTGGCGATATTGGACAGGTAGAGGGCCTCTTCGACGGCCGTGTTGCCGCCGCCGACGACGCAGACTTCCTGGCCACGGTAGAAGAAGCCATCGCAGGTCGCGCAACCACTGACCCCGCGGCCCATGAAGGCCTGCTCGGAGTCCAGGCCCAGGTATTTGGCCGAGGCGCCGGTGGCGATGATGAGGGCGTCGCAGGTGTAGCTGCCGCTGTCGCCCGTCAGCGTGAAGGGGCGCTTGGAGAAGTCGACCGCGTTGATGTGGTCGAAGACGATCTGGGTCTGGAAGCGCTCGGCGTGCTCCTGGAAGCGCTGCATCAGCTCGGGGCCCTGGACCCCCATCACATCGGCCGGCCAGTTGTCGACTTCCGTCGTGGTCATGAGCTGACCCCCTTGGGCCATGCCGGTGATCAGCGTAGGCTTGAGATTAGCCCGTGCGGCATAGATGGCGGCGGTGTAGCCGGCGGGGCCGGAACCGAGGATGAGCAGGCCGTGGTGTTGGGTCGTAGCGGTCATGGCGGGGAAGATGAGGGCGGGTTGGCGGCTCACAAGGTAGTCTTAGGGGTGAAAACCCCGGCCTAACCCGATGCGGAGGAGCCTGCCGCGTGTGCACAATGCACGCCATTTTAGGCAGGCGCATTTATTAGCGTCGGCCTGGGGCCCAAACCTGGAGATTGCATATGGCGATGATTTCAAACCTCGACCTGATCCGCCGGGTGCCGCTGTTCTCGATGCTGACCACCGATCAGGCTCAGTCCATCGCCGACAGCGTCGTCAAGCGCCGTTTCAAGCGCGGTGAACTGATCGTCGAACAGGGCACCAAGTCCAACGCCCTCTTCATCCTGCTGAATGGCCGCGCCCGCGTGCTGACGGCCGATCACCGCGGCCGCGAGGTCATCCTGGCCGTGCTGCAGTCGGGCGACTATGTCGGCGAGATGAGCCTCATCGACAATGAGCCCCACTCCGCCACGGTGCGCGCCGAGGTGCAGACCGACATGCTGGTGCTGGGCCGCCTGGAGTTCGCACGCTGCCTGCCCGAGAGCAGCAGCCTGTCCTACGGCATCCTGCGCGGTCTGGTCGCGCGTCTGCGCAACGCCGACCGCCAGATCGAGTCGCTGGCACTGCTGGACGTCTATGGCCGCGTCGCCCGCACGCTGCTGGACATGGCCGAGGACGAGAAGGGCATCAAGCTCATCCGCGGCAAGGTGTCGCGCCAGGACATGGCCAAGGTCGTCGGCGCCTCGCGCGAGATGGTCAGCCGGGTCATGAAGGACCTGGAAGAGCGCGGCGTCATCGAAACGCTTGAGAACGGTTCGGTCGTCATCAAGGAACGGCTGACCCACGATTGACGGCGACAATGCGGGGATGAGTTTTCCCCTCGGTTCCCTGCTGGGCGGTGATGAAGCCGCCCCTGAAGCCGCACCTCCCGCCAAGCCCGCCCGCCGCCAGGCACCCAAGCGCGAGCCGGCTCCGCCGTCGGCCGCGTCGCGGCTGCTGCGCACGCCGCTGTGGCTGGCGTTGACGGCCTTTGCCCTGGCCTTGCTGGTGCTGGCCCTGGCGACCCATGATCTGCGCGATGCCGCCTTCAGCACCAGCGGCCAGCGCGAGCTGGTCCACAACCGCGTAGGCAGCTTCGGCGCCTGGGTGTCGGACGGCCTGCTCTTCATCTTCGGCTTCTCGGCCTGGTGGCTGCCGCTGCTGGCCCTGCGCGCGTGGCTGCGCAGCCTGGCCGGCCTGCTGCGCCATGACATCGCCCCGGTGCCGCGCTGGAGCCAGCGCGCGCGCTGGTGGGTGGGTGTGCTGCTGCTGATCGGCGCCAGCTGCGCATTGGAGTGGAGCCGCCTCTACGCATTGGAGCCGCGTGTGCCGGGCAGCCATGCCGGTGGCATCGTCGGCTACATCCTCGGCCCCATGGGCATGAAGGGCCTGGGTTTTGCGGGCTCCGGCGTCGTCTGGATCGTGCTGCTGCTGACGGGCATGGCCTGGGCCTTCCGCTTCTCCTGGGGCCACCTGGCCGAGCGCATCGGCGAGCGCATCGAGCAGCTGCGCGAGCAGCGCATCGAGAAGCGCGAGATCAAGGCCGACCAGAAGGCCGGCGAGCTGGCCGTGAAGGAACGCGAGCAGGAGGTCGAGGTCGAGCGCCAGATCGAGCGCCAGGTCGAAGCCGAACATGCGCCGCTGGTCATCGAGGCACCGGTCGTCGAGGTGCCGCAGTCCACCCGCGTCGCCAAGGAGCGCCAGCAGACGCTGTTCGTCGATGCCGGCGACGCCAAGCTGCCCCAGGTCGACCTGCTGGATGCCGCCCCCGGCCGCCAGGAGACGGTGACGCCCGAGTCGCTGGAAATGACCAGCCGCCTCATCGAGAAGAAGCTGCGCGACTTCGGCGTCGAAGTGCACGTCGTTGCCGCCTCGCCCGGTCCCGTCATCACGCGCTACGAGATCGAGCCGGCCACCGGCGTGAAGGGCTCGCAGATCGTCGGCCTGGCCAAGGACCTGGCCCGCTCGCTGAGCCTGGTGTCCATCCGCGTCGTCGAGACCATCCCCGGCAAGAACTACATGGCCCTGGAGCTGCCCAATGCGCGGCGCCAGACCATCCGCCTGTCCGAGATCCTGGGCTCCCAGGTCTATGCCGATGCCGCGTCCCAGCTGACCATGGGCCTGGGCAAGGACATCATCGGCCTGCCCGTCGTGGCCGATCTCGCCAAGATGCCGCACTGCCTCGTCGCCGGCACCACCGGCTCGGGCAAGTCGGTGGGCATCAACGCGATGATCCTCAGCCTGCTCTACAAGGCCGAGGCCCGCGATGTGCGCCTCATCCTCATCGACCCCAAGATGCTGGAAATGAGCGTCTACGAGGGCATTCCGCACCTGCTGGCGCCGGTCGTGACCGACATGAAGCAGGCCGGCAATGCGCTGAACTGGTGTGTCGGCGAGATGGAGCGCCGCTACAAGCTCATGTCCAAGATGGGCGTGCGCAACCTCGCCGGCTACAACAAGAAGCTGGACGAGGCCAAGGCCAACGGCATCAGCATCCCCAATCCCTTCGCGCTGAACAACGACGATCCCGAGCCGCTGGAGCGCCTGCCCTTCATCGTCGTCGTCATCGACGAGCTGGCCGACCTGATGATGGTCGTCGGCAAGAAGATCGAGGAACTGATCGCGCGCCTGGCGCAGAAGGCCCGCGCGGCCGGCATCCACCTCATCCTGGCCACGCAGCGCCCGTCGGTGGACGTCATCACCGGCCTCATCAAGGCCAACATCCCGACCCGCCTGTCCTTCCAGGTCAGCTCCAAGATCGACAGCCGCACCATCCTCGACCAGATGGGCGCCGAGGCCCTGCTGGGCATGGGCGACATGCTCTACATGCCCTCTGGCACCGGCCTGCCCATCCGCGTGCACGGCGCCTTTGTCAGCGACGACGAGGTGCACCGCGTTGTGGAGTACATCAAGTCCCAGGGTGAACCGAATTACATCGAAGGCATTCTCGAAGGTGGCGTGCTCGACGGCATCGACGGCGAGGCGCCGGCGCCGGGTGAAGCCAGCGGTGAGCAAGATCCCATGTACGACCAGGCAGTCGCCATCGTCCTACAGCATCGCAAGGCGTCCATCTCGCTGGTGCAGCGCCATCTGCGCATAGGCTACAACCGCGCCGCGCGACTGCTGGAGCAGATGGAGAACTCCGGCCTCGTCGGTGCCCTGGCCGCCAATGGCAGCCGCGAGCTGATTGTTCCCAAACGCGACGAATGAAAAAACTTCTGTTGTCCCTGACGCTGCTGCTCAGTGCCGCGGCCCACGCCGATGCCGTCGACGCGCTGCGCGCCTTTGCCAGCGAGGTGAAGAGCGGCAAGGCCAACTTCACGCAGACGGTCACCTCGCCCGATGGCAAGCGCAAGAAGGTGTCCTCGGGCAGCTTCGAGTTCCAGCGCCCCAACCAGTTCCGCTTCGCCTACGCCAAGCCCTTCGAGCAGGCCATCGTCGCCGACGGCCACAAGGTCTGGATCTACGACGCCGACCTCAACCAAGCCAGCTCGCGCAAGCTGGCCGACGCGCTGGGCGCCACGCCGGCGGCCCTGCTGGCCGGCACCAACATCGAACGCGATTTCACACTGAAGGCCCAGCCCAGCGATGGCGGCCTGGACTGGGTGCAGGCGGCCCCGAAGCAGGCCGAATCGACCATCCAGTCCCTCAAGCTCGGCTTCAAGGGCAAGGAGCTCGCGGCGATGGAAATCGTCGACGGTTTCGGCCAGCGTTCGCGGCTGGACTTCAGCGCCGTGCAGTCCAATGTGCCGGTCGCGGCCGAGCGCTTCCAGTTCAAGCTGCCGGCCGGAGCCGACCTCATCGAGCAGTGAGCGGGTCTCTCTTCGACGACGACCCCGTCCCCGACGCGATCCCTGCGCCGGCGGCGCCGCTTGCCGGCATCCCGCTCGCCGAGCGCCTGCGGCCCAGGACCCTGGACGAGGTCATCGGCCAGCGCCATCTGCTCGGGCCGGGCATGCCGCTGCGCGTGGCCTTCGACGCCGGCCGCCTGCACAGCATGATCCTGTGGGGCCCGCCGGGCGTCGGCAAGACGACACTGGCGCGGCTGATGGCCGGTGCCTTCGACGCGCAGTTCATCGCCATCTCGGCCGTGCTGGGCGGCGTCAAGGAAATCCGCGAGGCCGTGGAGCGCGCCCAGGTGGCCGCCGCCCAGGGCCGGCGCACCGTCGTCTTCGTCGATGAGGTGCACCGCTTCAACAAGTCGCAGCAGGACGCCTTCCTGCCGCATGTGGAGGCCGGTCTCTTCACCTTCATCGGCGCGACGACCGAGAACCCCAGCTTCGAGGTCAACTCGGCCCTGCTGTCGCGCGCGACCGTGCAGGTGCTCAAGAGCCTGGACGCCGAGGAGCTGGGCCAGCTGATCTCGCGAGGTGCCGCCGAGCTGGGTGTGCCTGAACCGACACCCGAAGCTGCCCAGCGCCTCATCGGCTATGCGGACGGCGACGCCCGCCGGCTGCTGAACGCCTTCGATACCGCGGCCTCACTGGCCCAGGGTGTGCAGATCGACGAGCCGCTGCTGGAGCGTGCGTTGGGCGAGCAACTGCGCCGCTATGACAAGGGCGGCGACCAGTTCTACGACGTCATCAGCGCCCTGCACAAGTCCGTGCGCGGCAGCAGCCCCGATGGCGCTCTGTACTGGTTCGCGCGCATGCTGGATGGCGGCGTCGACGCCCGCTACATCTCGCGCCGCCTGATCCGCATGGCCAGCGAGGACATCGGCCTGGCCGACCCGCGCGCCCTGCGCATCACGCTGGACGCCGCCGAGACCTACGAACGCCTGGGCACGCCTGAAGGCGAGCTGGCCCTGGCCGAGGCCGTCGTCTACCTCGCCATCGCGCCCAAGTCCAATGCGGTTTACAAGGCCTTCAACGAGGTCAAGGCCTTCATCAAGCAGGACCAGTCGCGTCCGGTGCCTGTGCACCTGCGCAATGCGCCGACACGGCTGATGAAGGACCTGGGCTATGGCAAGGCCTACCGCTACGCCCACGACGAGCCCAATGCCTATGCGGCCGGCGAGCAATACCTGCCGGACGGACTGGAAGGCCAGCGCTGGTACGAACCCGTGCCGCGCGGCCTGGAGCTGCGCATTGCCGACAAGCTGGCCGAACTGCGGCGGTTGGACGATGAAGCGTCTTAGCGCGGCCTTGTTCGCGCTGTGCGCGATCGCCGCGCAGGCAGCCGATGGCCCGACGCTGACGCGGGTGCGCGACACCGGCGTCATCGTCATCGGCTACCGGCCGGCTTCACTGCCCTTCTCCTACCTCGACGCCCAGCTGCGCCCCACCGGCTACACGGTCGAGCTGTGCGACCGCATCGTCGCGGCCGTGCGCACCAGGCTGCAGCTGCCCGACCTGGAAGTGCGCCGCGTCGAGGTGGCCTCGGCCACGCGCATGCCCCTGGTCATCAATGGCACGCTGGACCTGGAATGCGGCATCACGACGCACACTGCCGAGCGGGCCCGTCAGCAGGCCTTCTCTCTGACCATCTTCATCGCCGAGACGCGGCTGATGACGCGCGCCGCCGAACGCGCGCAGGGCCTGTCAGACCTGCGCGGCCTGCCGGTGGCGTCCACCATCGGCACGACCAGCATCCAGCACCTGGCCAAGGTCAATGAGCAACAAGGCCTGGGCATCCGCATCCTGGGTGGGCTGGACGATCCCGAGGGCTTCCAGCTGCTGCGCAGCGGCCGTGCCTCGGCTTTCCTGATGGACGACGTGCTGCTGCGTGCCTTGCTGGCCCAGCAGGGGCCGGGTGCCGATGACTACCGCATCTCCGACCAGGCCCTGACGGTCGAGCCTTATGCGATTGGTTTGCGCAAGGGGGACCCGCAGTTCAAGGCGCTGGTGGACGAAGTGCTGACGGGGCTGTATCGCAGCGGCGAGATCCATGCGATCTACCGCCGCTGGTTCGAATCGCCATTGCCGTCTCAAGGGCTCAACCTCAAGCTGCCGATGAGCGCGGCCTTCCGCCGCGTCATTGCCAATCCGACGGATTCGCCGGATCCGGAAAAGTACCGCTGATCAGCGCCGCGTGCCGTAATACATCCAGAGGCCTTCGAGGCCGCTGAGGACAAGGAACGCCAGCCCCAAAGGCAGGAGTGAGTGGTCGACAAGGGACCAGTAGACCGCCAGGCCCGCACCCCCAAGAGATACGGCATGCACCGCAACGCCAAGCGGCCAACTGTCGAGTGGATTCCTTCGCTTGTCGGGCTGGAACTTCATGAGCCAACTCTAGCGGAAGGTATCCAACACGATGCCATGCCGATTGAGCTTGTCATACAGCGTCTTGCGCGGCGTGCCCAGCAGTTCCATCGCGGCGGGCACCTTGCCGTGGCAGCGGCGCAGGGCCTGCTCGATGAGGGTCTTCTCGACGAGGTCCATCTGCCGCGCCAGGTTCAAGGAGGGCAGGGCCTGCAGGGCGGCCTGGGGGTCGAGGTCGTCCAGGGCCAGCACGAAGCGGTCGGCGGCGTTGCGGATCTCGCGCACATTGCCCGGCCAGTCGTGGGCCATCAGCTCGCGCAGCTTCTCGGGCGTCAGCTCGGGCGCGGCGCGCTCGTAGCGGGCGCAGGCCTGGGCGACGAAATGCTCGAACAGCAGCGGGATGTCCTCGCGACGCTCGCGCAGCGGCGGCAGGTTGAGCGTGGCGATGTTGAGGCGGTAGTAGAGGTCGTTGCGGAACTCGTTGCGCTGGGCCTGTTCGCGCAGATCGCCCTTGCTGGCGGCGATGAAGCGCACATTGACCGGCAGCTCCTCGTTGGAGCCCAGGCGTTCGATGCGCCTTTCCTGCAGCACGCGCAGCAGCTTGATCTGCAGAGCGATCGGCATGGTCTCGATCTCGTCCAGCAGCAGGGTGCCGCCATTGGCATGCTCGATCTTGCCGATGCGGCGCTTGGCCGCACTGGTGAAGGAGCCGGGCTCGTGGCCGAAGAGTTCGCTCTCGAACAGGGCCTCGGGCAGGCCGCCGCAGTTGATGGCGACGAAGTGGCGGTCGCGGCGCGCGCTCTGGTCGTGCAGGCAGCGCGCCACCAGCTCCTTGCCGGTGCCGGTCTCGCCGACGATGAGGACGTCGGCCGAGGTGCCGGCCAGGTTCAGCACCTGGCGGCGCAATTGCTGCATGGCGGGTGACTGGCCCAGCAGGGCGGCTTCGATGCCACTGGCGCGCTGCAGCTGCGTGCGCAGCTCGTCGGCCGAGTGGCGCAGGGTGCGCAGGTCCAGGGCGCGGCGGGCGACGTCCAGCAGGCGCTCGGGCGCGAAGGGCTTCTCGATGAAGTCGTAGGCGCCGGCACGCATGGACTGCACGGCCATGGTCACGTCGCCATGGGCCGTGATGAGGATGGTGGGAATGCTCGCGTCCGTCGCCTGTACATGGGCGAGCAGGGCGCGGCCATCCATGCCAGGCAGGCGCACGTCGGTGATGACGATGATGGGTGCGCCGGGCTGGATATGGGGCAGGGCCTCCTCGGCGCTGCGGCAGGGGATGACGGCCAGGCCTTCCAGCTCCAGCGTCTGCGTCAGGCTGACCCGCACGGGCATGTCGTCCTCGACGAATACGACCTTGTAGCCCTCAAACATCTTGGCTCTCCCACGTGTCGACGCCCAGGTCGAACTCGAAACTCATGCCGCGCTCGAGGCGGACCGCGCGCAGCGTGCCGCCGAACTCATGCACGATCTTGGCCGAAATCACCAGGCCCAGGCCCAGGCCTTCGCCGGCCGGCTTGGTGGTGAAGAAGGGCTCGAAGAGGTGGGACAGCTGTTCGTCACCGACACCGGCGCCGCTGTCCTGCACCTGCACGAGCACTCGACCCCCGCCGTCCTGTGCGGTGGCCCGCACAAGCAAGCGGCGCTCGGCTTCGTTCTGCATGGCGTCGATGGCGTTGCCGAACAGGTTGACCAGCACCTGCTCCAGCCGGTTGGCCTCGGCGCGCACGCGCAAGCCGCCGGGCACGTCGATTTCCATCGCGATGCCGAGCGTCCGGCTGCGGTGCTCCAGCAACACCTGGGCATTGCGCACGCTCTCCAGGAGCGACACGACGCCGGTGACCTGCTCGTCGGCCTTGCGTGCAAAGCTCTTCAGCTGGCGCGTGATCTGGCCCATGCGTTCGACCATGTCGTCCATCAGCTTCAGATTCGTCGCCACCGCGTCCTGTCGCCCGTTTTCCAGCAGGCGGATGGAGTTGCGCGCCAGCGCCCGCAGCGCCGTCAGCGGCTGGTTGACTTCGTGGGACAACCCGGCCGACATCTGGCCCAGCACCGCCAGCTTGCTGGCCTGCAGCAGCTCGCCCTCGGTCTGCAGGCGCTGGGCGATCTGGGTCTTCAGCGCGTCATTGGTCTGGCGCAGCTCTGCGGTGCGGCTGTCCACCAGTTGCTCGAGCTGGACATGGGTCTGCTTCAGCTCGGTCTGGGCCTTGGTGAGCTGGCGCAGCGCACGGCGGCGTGAGGACAGATAGAGGGCGAGCAGGCCGATGCTGGCGCCGAAGGCTGCACCGCCCCAGGCGGCGATTTGGGCCCGCTGCTTGACCTCGGTCAGGTCGGACAGGGCGACCAGGCGCAGGCCCAGGGGCACCAGCTGGCGCTGCTGGGCCAGCATGGCGGCCTGGCCGGGCAGCTTGACCTGCAGGCCCTGGTGCACCTCCAGCGAGGCCGGCAATTCGAGATTGGGCCCGATGGCCTGGGGGTAGCGGGCGCTGGCCTGCAGGGCCTGGCGGCGCGAGGGGTCGGCGTGGCCCAGCACGGCGTATTTCCAGGGCTGGACCGAGCTCATGATGACGACGTCCTGGTCGTCGGCGATCAGGATGCGTTCGTTCTGCGAGCGCAGGCCGAGATCGATCCACGTGGCCTCCAGTGGCGCGAGATTGAAGCGCACCGCGATGACGGCGGGATCATGATTCGCCGGCTGGGCGGCTGGTGAGGGCAGGGGTGCGCGCACCACCGGCGCCAGGGGATGCAGCAGGTAGAAATCGGTGCTGCCCGTGTTCGCGTCGGCGGCGAAGAAATGGGTGCGGCCCTGGGCCAGCGCTTCGGTCAAGCGCGGCGGTGGTGTCAGCACCTCGCTGGCAGACAAGACATGGCCCTGGGCGTCGGCGACAAAGATCTGGCTGGTGCCGGCGCGCACATTGACGCGCGCCAGCATCTGGCTGGCGGCCCGCCTGGCCTCGGTGTTTTCGGGGGCCGTCCTCAGGGCCTGCAGCGTCGGATCGATGGCCAACAGGCTCGGCAGCGATGAATGACGACCCAGCTCGGCGGCCAGGTTGGAGGCATAGAGCTCCAGGCGCTCGGTGCTCAGCGCCGACAGCTGCTCGCGGCCGCTGCGCTCACTCAGGCGGTGTGCGAGCACGAAGCCCAGCACCATCAGCAGGCCGGTCAGGAAGAGATGGAAGCCCGGCCGGCTCAGCAGGCGGAACAGGCGCAGCGCGCGTGGGCGAAGAGAGGCAGACACAACCATGGCAGGGGGCCGTGTAGTTTGCCCATCCCCGCTGCCTCAAGACAGGCCCGAAACCAGTTTTTTCAGCGTTGGCGGAGAACCGCTCTCGCACCGTCAGGTTTGTGCGGATTTCCGCCCAGTTTTCGGCAGCCGACACTCGTGAAATCTGACCAGGCCCGCCCCCGTGGGACGGATCGAACGGTCGGCTGTTTCATACCGTCGGTGAATACCCTTGAAACGCCGTCATTGGCACGAGGGTTGCGATTTAACGCAGGTCGCGTGGCGCATGCTGCGCCCAACGAAAATTTTCTGGAGCCCTCATGGAGACTCTGATTCAACAGATCATCAACGGCCTGGTGCTGGGGAGCATGTATGCCCTCGTCGCCCTGGGCTACACGATGGTCTACGGCATCATCAACCTCATCAACTTCGCCCACGGCGAGATCCTGATGGTCGGCGCCATGGTCAGCTGGACGCTGGTCACGCTGCTGGCGGATTCCGGCATCCCCGGCTGGCTGTTGATGCTGATCGGCCTCGCGGCCGCCATCGTCGTCTGTGCCACCTTGAACTACGCGGTCGAGAAGATCGCCTACCGGCCGCTGCGCAATGCGCCGCGCCTGGCGCCGCTGATCACCGCCATGGGCATGTCGCTGCTGCTGCAGGTGCTGGCGATGATCATCTGGAAACCCAATCCCAAGCCCTTCCCGCTGCTGCTGCCGACGACGCCCTTTGATCTGGGTGGTCCCGTCATCACGGTCACGCAGTGCCTGATCCTGGGCCTGACGGTCTGCATCCTGGCCGGCCTGATGTACCTGGTGAACTACACCCGCCTGGGCCGCGCGATGCGCGCCACCGCCGAGAACCCGCGCGTGGCCGGCCTGATGGGCGTCAAGCCCGACTTCATCATCTCGACCACCTTCGTCATCGGCGCTGCACTCGCCGCAGTCGCCGGCCTGATGTGGGCGGCCAACTACGGCACCGTGCAGCACACCATGGGCTTCATGCCCGGGCTGAAGGCCTTCACGGCCGCGGTGCTGGGCGGCATCGGCAACCTGGCCGGCGCCGTCGTGGGTGGCGTGCTGCTGGGCCTGATCGAGGCCATCGGCGCAGGCTACCTCGGTGACCTGACCGGCGGCGTGCTGGGCAGCCACTACGCCGACATCTTCGCCTTCGTCGCCCTCATCCTCGTGCTGACGCTGCGCCCCTCGGGCCTGCTGGGCGAGCGTGTGGCCGACCGCGCCTGAAGGGAAACAAGACATGGACAGCAAGAAAATCTTCACCTTCCTCGCCGCCGCCATCGGCCTGCTGGTTGTGCCGTTGTTCGCACAGCAGCTGGGCAACGGCCCGGTCCGCATCATCGACCTGGCCCTGCTCTATGTGCTGCTGGCCCTGGGCCTGAACATCGTGGTGGGCTACGCCGGCCTGCTGGACCTGGGCTACGTCGCCTTCTACGCCGTCGGCGCCTACATGTTCGCGCTGATGTCGAGCCCGCACCTGAGCGAGAACTTCGAGGCGTTCCGGGCCGCGTTTCCGGACGGCCTGCATTCGCCGCTGTGGCTGGTCATCCCGGCCGGCGCGGCACTGGCGGCCTTCTTCGGCGTGATGCTGGGGGCGCCGACGCTGAAGCTGCGCGGCGACTACCTCGCCATCGTCACGCTCGGCTTCGGCGAAATCATCCGCGTCTTCCTGAACAACCTCGAGTACCCGGTCAACGTGACCAACGGCCCGCGCGGCATCGGCCAGATCGACTCCTTCCACGTCTTCGGCGTGGACCTGGGCAAGTCCTGGGACGTCTTCGGCTTCACGCTGCCTTCGGTAACGCTGTACTACTACCTCTTCCTGGCTCTGGTGGTGGCGGGCGTGGTGATCTGCTATCGCCTGGAAAACTCCCGCATCGGCCGCGCCTGGATGGCCATCCGCGAGGACGAGATCGCCGCCAAGGCCATGGGCATCAACACCCGCAACCTGAAGCTGCTGGCCTTCGGCATGGGCGCCACCTTCGGCGGCGTGTCGGGCGCGATGTTCGCGAGCTTCCAGGGCTTCGTGTCGCCCGAGTCCTTCAGCCTGCAGGAGTCGGTCATGATCGTCGCCATGGTGGTGCTGGGTGGCATCGGCCACATCCCGGGCGTCATCCTCGGCGCGCTGATGCTGTCGGCCCTGCCCGAGGTGCTGCGCTACGTCGCCGGCCCGCTGCAGCAGATGACCGATGGGCGTCTGGACGCCTCCATCCTGCGCCAGCTGCTGGTGGCTCTGGCCATGATCGGCATCATGCTGGCCCGCCCGCGCGGCCTGTGGCCGTCGCCGGAGCACGGCAAGGTCGCACCGCCGGCGGCCAAGTGAGGGGAGCACGCACATGACACAACACGACAACATCGTTCTCAACGTCAGCGGCGCGTCCAAGCGCTTCGGCGGCGTGCAGGCCCTGTCCGACGTCGGCATCCAGATCCAGCGCGGTCAGGTGTATGGCCTGATCGGCCCCAACGGCGCCGGCAAGACGACCTTCTTCAACGTCATCACGGGCCTGTATGTGCCGGACGGCGGCAGCTTCGCTCTGGGGGGCACGCCCTATGCGCCGCAGGCGGTGCACCAGGTCGCCAAGGCCGGCATCGCGCGCACCTTCCAGAACATCCGTCTCTTTGCCGACATGACGGCCATCGAGAACGTCATGGTCGGTCGCCACATCCGCACCAAGTCCGGCCTCATCGGTGCGGTGTTCCGCACGCCCAGGTTCAAGGCCGAGGAAGCCGCCATCAAGGCACGCGCCCAGGAACTGCTGGACTATGTCGGCATCGGCCAGTTTGCGGACTACAAGGCCCGCACCTTGAGCTACGGCGACCAGCGCCGCCTGGAGATCGCCCGCGCTCTCGCCACCGACCCCCAGCTGATCGCGCTGGACGAACCCGCCGCCGGCATGAACGCGACCGAGAAGGTCGTGCTGCGCGAGCTGATCGACCGCATCCGCAACGATGGCCGCACCATCCTGCTCATCGAGCACGACGTGAAGCTGGTCATGGGCCTGTGCGACCGCGTGACGGTGCTGGACTACGGCAAGCAGATCGCCGAGGGCACGCCGGCCGAAGTGCAGAACAACGAGAAGGTGATCGAGGCCTATCTGGGCGCCGGTCACAAGGCCCATTGAAGAGCGGGGACAAGAACATGGCAGAAGCAAAGCAAACCCTGCTCAAGGTCAGCGGCCTGAAGGTGGCCTATGGCGGCATCCAGGCCGTCAAGGGCGTCAGCTTCGAGGTGCGCGAGGGCGAACTGGTGTCGCTGATCGGTGCCAACGGCGCCGGCAAGACGACGACGATGAAGGCGGTCACCGGCCTGCTGCCCGCAGCGGCCGGCAGCATCGAGTACCTCGGCAAGCCCATCAAGGGCCAGGGCGCCTGGGACCTGGCCAAGCAGGGCCTGGTCATGGTGCCGGAAGGTCGCGGCACCTTCACGCGCATGACCATCACCGAGAACCTGCAAATGGGTGCCTACAACCGCAAGGACGGTGAGGTGCAGGCCGACATGGACAAGGTCTTCGCCCTGTTCCCGCGCCTGAAGGAGCGCGCCAAGCAATTGGCCGGCACCATGTCCGGCGGCGAGCAGCAGATGCTGGCCATGGGCCGCGCGCTGATGGCGCGCCCCAAGGTGCTGCTGCTGGACGAACCCTCCATGGGCCTGTCGCCCATCATGGTGGACAAGATCTTCGAGGTCGTGAACGACATCCACCAGCAGGGCGTGACGGTGCTGCTCGTCGAGCAGAACGCCAGCCGCGCGCTGCAGCTGGCCAACCGCGGCTATGTGATGGAGTCGGGCGAGGTGACCATGGAAGGCGAAGGCCACGCGCTCTTGAACGACCCCAAGGTCCGCGCCGCCTACCTCGGCGAGTAACTGGCCCACCCCCGAGGCGCTGGCGCGCCTCCCCCCTCAAGGGGGCTGAGCCCGGACATGAACAGTCCTGTGGACTGTTTGTGCCTGGCGAAGGACGAGGCCTCTGGCCTTGGCAGCAGCCAGTGGGCTGGCAAAGCCAGTTCCACGGCTGCCGCTGGATGAACAAACGCCCGGTTGAACCGGGCGTTTGTATTTTTGAGGCCGACGGTCAGGTCTTAGAGGCTGGCCACCACGCTGACGTCGGTCACGCCGGCCGCGACGCGGACCGTCTTGACGCTGGCCACCGGCGTCGTAGGCGCCGTGCCGCCGACCTGGCGAGCCACCTTCTTGAAGGTGCAGATCAGCTCGGTCTTGCTGAGGGACACGACGGCATAGCCCTGGGCGTCGCTGTCGACATGCTTGATCCAGGGGTTGTTGACCGTAGGCGGCACGCCCGTCGTCGAGTTGGCGAAGGGGTTGAGGCGCTTGACGACTTCCGAGGCCGGCACGGCGGCGGCCGGGATGCCCAGGGCCGCGGCCAGCGACTGCTGGATCAGGCCGTAGAGCGTCATCGCAGCCGCCGACTTGCCTGCGGCTGCCAGGCCCGCGATCGTGCCCGCGACGATGCTGCCCATGGTGCCGGCCTGGGTCTCGTCGAAGGTGTTGATGACGGCCTTGGACAGCGTGGCCGTCGGCGCAAAGGCCGCGGCGGGCACCTTGCCGGCCAGGATGGCGCCCTGCACGGCAGCCTGGATGGCCGCGGTGTTGCTCAGGTCGGTCACGCCGGCGGCGATGGCGATGGCCGCGCTCAGCATCTGGATGGCGATGCCCTCGGACTCGGCTTCGCTGGTCGCCACCAGCGGCTTCAGCGCGGCAAAGGCCGGCTGGGTGGCCGCGCCGTAGAAGTAGCTGAAGTTGGAGTTGCTGGACACGCCGGCCGTGACGAGGTCGACCATGGCCGGCACGGGCGTGGCGGCGTCGTAGTCGGCCATGACCACGCCGGCATAGAAGGCGTGAATGTCGCCCGTGACGGCCACCACGTTCTTCACGCCCTTGGACAGCAGCTGGCCCATCAGGTATTTGCGCTCGGCGTTGAAGCCGTCCCACTGGTCGGCGTTCAGCACGAACTTGGCCTTGAAGGCGGCCGGCGCGGTCGGGATCTTGTTGCCATCCATGCCCATGCGCAGCAGCGAGACCTCGTTGCCCCAGATCTTCCACAGCGCGGTGGACGTCGTCATGGTCTGGGCCCACCACTGGCGCTGCGCGCCACCCAGCACGCTGACCAGGGCCAGCGGGTCGGGCAGGGCGGCACCGGCGGCCAGCTTGGCGGCCTCGACGCCGGCCAGCGTGGCCTGCGGCACCAGATAGCGCGCACCGATGGAGCCGACGGCCTGGCCCGTCAGCGGGCTGGGCGCGGCTTCGGGGATCAGGTGGTCGGCGCGGTAGAGGCGCTGGTCGGTCATGACCAGGTGCATCAGCTTCCCGAACTTCAGGTCACGGTAGATGCGGATGCCGGTGATGCCCTGGCCCGGGTCCAGCGTGAAGCTGATGTCGGCCGGCATGTTCTCGAACCAGGCCTGGTTGGCGGACAGGCGGCGCGAAGTCTGGGCCGTGTTGTCGCCGACCTGGGTGGTCGCGTTGAAGGTGCCGTTGTCGTAGGTTTCGCGGTCCTGCCAGCAGTCGTCGCTGAACTCGTGGTCGTCCCAGATGGCGACGAAGGCGAAGCGCTCGTGCAGGTTCTGCAGGCGGCGGTCGGTGCGGTAGCGCTTGTAGAGGTAGCGGTAGTCGGCGAGGGTCGTCGCGTATTTGCCGCCGGTGGGCAGGGCCGTGCCATTGGGCAGGGCCAGGGCCGTGTGGGCGCTCTCGACGCCGCCGGCCTGGTAGTCGGCGCCCACCGCTTCATAGATGTAGTCGCCCAGGTGGACGACGAAGTCGATGTTCTCCGTGGCCAGGGTGTCCATGCCGGCCCAGTGGTTCACGCTCCAGTCCTGGCAGGACACGAAGGCGAAGTTCAGGGCGCTGATGTCGGCATCGGCGGCGGGCGCGGTCTTGAAGCGGCCAACGCGCGACGTGGTGCTGCCGGCGGTGAACTGGTAGTAGTAGACCGTGCTGGGCTGCAGGCCGCTGATGCGGTGGCGCAGGGTGTGGTCGTAGAACTCGTAGACCGGCACGTCGGCGCTGGTGTCGGCCGTGCCGGTCAGCGCGGTCGTCGTGCCCAGCAGGGCGGCGTTGCCGGCCGCGCTGCTGATCTTCAGCGTCACGTTGTAGCTGCCGGCGCCGGCGGCGCTGGTCACGTCATCGGCCGTGCTCGGCACGATGCGGGCCCACAGCACCGCGCCATCGGGCTTGGGGTCGCCCGAGGCGACCGACTGCGGGAACTTGAAAGTACCGCTGGCCGCCGACGTCGTCGGCAGCGGTGTGCTCGTGCCCGGGAAGGTGTCGGGCAGGGGTTGGATGGGCGTACCAGCATCGCCACCACCGCCGCAGCCGACGAGGCTGGACAGGGCTGTGGAGGCGGTGATCAGGGCGCCGGCTTGAGCGGCGCTGCGACGTAGAAAACTGCGGCGATCCATGATGTTCGCCTCCTCAGAACTTGTAGTTGAACTGGACACCGAAGATGGTGGCCTTGGTGGTGTAGTTGCCGCGCACCGTCGAGTAGGCGCAGTTGCAGGGCTGCGAGCCGTCGCCGTCGTCGGTGGCGCTCATCGCGGCGTCCTTCAGCTTCACGTGGCCGAAGGAGAAGTCGACGCTGGCGCTGTCCATGAAGGCCCAGTTGGCGCCCAGGGCGTACCAGGTGCGTGCCGCGTCGGGCAGGGCGGGGCCGCGCGTCTCCGACGGCACGGGCGACATGTCCTTGCTGAAGCCGGTGCGCAGCGTCAGCGAGGGCAGGGCCTTCCAAGTCGCGCCCACCGAGACCTTGGTGCTGTCCTTCCAGTGCTCGGCCGTCGTGGAGTCGGCGGTCGAGTTCGCGAAGTCGATGCGCAGCTGCTTCAGCTGGGAATCGCGCGTGATCGTGAAGTCGCCCATGATGGCGATGGTGGGCGTCAGTTGCTGGTAGCCATGCAGAGACAGCGACTCGGGCGTGCGCACCGACAGGCTGGCATCGGAGTCGTTGTGGTCCAGGGCCGAGACGCCGTTGTAGGGCGCGGCAACGATGGCCGCCTGCACGGTGGCCGGCAGGTTGTTGGGCTGGGTCCAGTCGGCCTTGCCGCGCAGCTTGTGCGAGACGCTGCTGCGATAGGCCAGGCCGATGCGCGTGCCCGCCTCGGGTTCCCACAGCAGGGAGGCGTTGAAGCCCAGGCCCCAGTTCTTGCCGTTGACGGCGATGGAGCCGTCATAGCTTGGGTCACCGAAGATCTGCGCCGCCTGCTGCTGCAGTTGCAGGGCCAGGCCCGGGGCGCCACCGGCGGCGGCCTGGTGGGCGGCGTTCAGCAGGCCGGCTGCGTAGACGGAGGCATAGGGCACCGCACGCTTGAGCTTGCCTTCCATGTACTGGATGTTCAGGCCGGCCGCCAGCGACAGCTGGGGCGAGGTCTTCCAGGCCACGTTGGGGTTGATGGACAGCGACTTCAGCTCGACCGATTGCAGGTTGTAGCGTCCGCCCCAGTTGGCCGGGTAGTTGAGCTTGGTGCCCCAGGGCACGAAGACGCCCAGGCCGTAGGCGACGTCGCCATCGCCCTGGTAGCTCAGGTAGGCGTGCGGCACGGCCTGGGCCTTGGCGAAGCTCATGCTCTCGCCGGCGGTGCTCGTCGAGCGCGGCGCGAGGCCCGAGCCGGGCAGGGAGATGAAGGAGCCTTCGTCCGTGAACTTGGTCTTGGGGTCGACGTAGTCGAGCACGCCGGAGAAGTTCCAGCCCTTGCCGAGCCGGGTGATGCCGGCGGGGTTGGCGAACAGCGTGCTGGCGTCGGCGGCCTCGGCGCCATTGGCGTTGGCCGTGCCTTCGGCGGCGGCGCTCTGGGTGCCGAAGCGGTAGCCGGCGGCCTGCGCCGTCAGAGCCAACGGCAGCAGCGCGATGGCGGCCAGCAGCGGGCGCAACGCGCCCGCCGTGCGGGTGTGTCTGAACATGGGTTTGTCTCCGGTAATCGTGCGTAACCGGCGCGGATTGTGCGCAGCGCCAGTGTCACGCGCAGGACAAACCCGTCAAGACAAACCCTGGACTTGAGAGGCCTCTCTAGTGTTGGCTGGACGCAACCACCCAGCCAACTAGGTCTGGACTCAGGCCGTGCGCACCAGCTTGGAGCGGGCCCAGTCATCGGCCACGCGGGCCGGCGTGGAGTCGGCGGTCTGCACGCGCTGCAGCAGCTCTTCGACGCGCTCGGCGATCTTGCTGACCTCGGCCATGACCGCGGTCTCTTCGCCTTCGTTGCGGTACTCGCGGGCGACGCTGATGATGCCGCCGGCATTCACCAGGTAGTCAGGCAGGTAGCAGATGCCGCGGCGCTGCAGGGCGTCGCCGTCGGCCGCCGTGGCCAGCTGGTTGTTGGCGGCGCCGGCGATGAGCTTGGCGCGCAGCGTCGGCACCGTCTGCTCGTTCAGCGAGGCGCCCAGGGCGCAGGGGGCCAGCACGTCGACGTCGGCAGCCAGGATCTCGCCCACGCTGACGGCGGTGGCGCCGAACTGGGCGACGGCGCGCTCGACCTTGCTGGCGTCCACGTCAGCCACGACCAGCTTGGCGCCGGCCTTGTGGAGGAATTCGGCCAGATGCCAGCCGACGGCGCCCAGGCCCTGCAGGGCGACGCGCACGCCGTCCAGCGAGGAGCGGCCCAGCACGAGGCGGGCACCGGCCTGGATGGAGACGAACACACCCCAGGCCGTCTTGGGGCTGGGGTCGCCGCCGAAGGCGCCTTCGCGCGGAATGCCGCTGACGAAGGGCGTCACGGCCTGCATGCCGCGCATGTCGGCGGTCGTCGTGCCGACGTCCTCGGCGGTGATGTAGGCGCCTTGCAGCGACTGCACGGCGCGGCCGAAGGCGGCGAACAGGGCCGGGCGGTCGAACTGGCCTTCCGGCTTCAGGATGACGGCCTTGCCGCCGCCGAAGGGCAGGTCGGCCAGCGCGTTCTTCAGGCTCATGCCCTGGGACAAGCGCAGCGCGTCGTTCAGCGCGGCGAGTTCGGAGTCGTAGTGCCACAGGCGGCAGCCGCCAAAAGCGGGGCCGCGCGCGGTGCTGTGCACCGCGAGGATGGCCTTGAGGCCGGTGGCCGGGTCGGTGGCGAGCAGCACGCGCTCATGGGCGGCTTGCTCGGGCAGGCCGAAGAGGGAGGTCGGGTTCATGACGGTCGGCGCTTTTGGCGCGGTAAATGGAAGAACGGCCCCGCTTTTGGCGGAGCCGCTTCGCATTTTACGGACCTTGGAATCCGCCGCCTCTGAGCGTGATGACCAGGGTGTCGCGCCAGCCGCGCTCGCCGGGTTCCACCGGCTGGATGGGCGTGGTCTCGTGGATGACGCGGGCGTCGTCCAGCAGCAGCGTGGTCCACGGCTGGGTCATGGTGAAGCGCTGGCCGGCCGGGCCGTCGGCGTCGAAGACGCGCGACTCGCCGCCCTTGATGCCGTGGCGGCCGACGAAGAGCACGGCCACCAGGTCGACGCCGTCGCGGTGGGCGCCTTCGGGCGTCGGGCGGCCGATGCCGTCGCTGGTGTCGATGCGAAAGGGGTGGGCCTCGATGAACCAGGCCTGCTCGCCCTTCAGTGCCGAGGCGGTCCGGGCCAGGCCCAGCAGCAGGGCGGTCCAGGCGGGTGAATTGACCATCTCCTGGGCCAGCGGCACGAACCAGCGCTGGATGCCGCCATGCAGGGCGTTGTAGTCCAGTGGCTGCCAGTGGGCGCGGTGGGGGCTGAGGGTCAGCGTGCCGCCGTCGGCGACGAAGCAGCCATGGCGGCGGAAGCGGTAGCGGCCGCCGTCGCGCAGATAGCCGTCGGGCGGCAGGTCGTCCCAGCAGGGTTTGAGGGCGTCGAGGTCGGCCGCGGAAGCACCCAGCACGCCCAGCGAGCCCGGTGCGAGCACCGCCTCGCCATCACGCTTGAGCGCGTCGACCAGTTCAGCAGCAGGGGTCCACGGCGGTTCGAACATCAGTGCTTGTCCGCCTCTGAGGTGAATGCGTCGGCGTAGAACTCTTCATCCGGCAGCTGGCACTGCGCGACGAAGTCCTTGTGCGCGGACTCGACCATGATGGGTACGCCGCAGGCATAGACCTGGTGGCCCGACAGATCGGGGTGGTCCTGCATGACGGCGCGATGGACAAAACCGGTGCGGCCGGCCCAGCCATCGTCGGGCTCCGACAGCACGGGCACATAGCTCAGTGTGGGCCACTCGGCAGCGATCTGCGCGGCCCAGTCGTTCAGGTAGAGGTCGGCAGCCTTGCGCGCACCCCAGTACAGCACCATGGGCCGCTTGGATTCGATATGACGAGCGCGCTCGATGATGGCCTTGATGGGCGCGAAGCCCGTGCCGCTGGCCAGCAGCACGATGGGCTTGTCGCTGTCCTCGCGCAGGAAGAAGCTGCCGAAGGGGCCTTCCATGCGCAAGATGTCCTTTTCCTTCAGCGCGCCGAAGACGTGGTCGGTGAACTTGCCGCCCGGCATGTGGCGGATGTGCAGCTCGATCTGGCCCGGCAGCGAGTGCGGCGCATTGGCCATGGAGTAGCTGCGGCGTGCGCCGTCGCGCAGGATGAACTCGACATACTGGCCAGCGCGGAACTGGAAGTTCTGGTTGGCGGCCAGCTGCATGGTCAGCACGGCCACGTCGGGCGCTGGGCGCAGGATGGCGGTCACGCGGCTGGGCAGCTTCAACACCGGGAACTCACCGGCCCCGGGCACCGTGCGGGCCTCGAGGGTGCAGTCGGTCTGGGGGTGGGCGCAGCAGGTCAGCACAAAGCCGGCGGCTTCCTCCTCGGCCGACAGCGCCTTGGCTTGGTGGTTGCCGTGGATGACGGCGCCTTCGAGCAGCTTGCTCTTGCAGGAGCCGCAGGCGCCGTCCTTGCAGCCATAGGGCAGACCGACGCCGTTGCGGATGGCGGCGGCAAGCAGGGTGTCGTCGCCCTCGGTCTGGTAGACGCGGCCGGCGGGCTGGATGGTGATCTGGTGGGACATGGGCTTCCGAAAAGGCAGCGGCCCCGCGTGGAATGCCCGGGGCCGTAGACTGCCCGCCATTTTGCCCGAGAGACATGTTGACCCCCACGCTCGCCAGGCGAGCTGCCCCCCGAGGGGGCGCTCAGCGCCTTCGGGCGGCCGGGCGCCGCTGATATGACCCCACGACTCCTCATCATTGGCTGCGGCGATGTCGGCCTGCGCGTGTTGAAGCTGCTGGCGGGGCGATGGCGCGTGTTTGCACTGACCTCGTCACCCGATCGGGCCTCAGTGCTGCGCCAGGCGGGTGCCGTACCGCTGGTGGGCAATCTCGACGACGCTGCAACGCTGGCGCGATTGGCCGGCCTGGCTGAACTTGTGCTGCATCTGGCGCCGCCCGCCCGCGACGGCGAAGCCGACCTGCGCACCCGCCATCTGCTGGCGGCGTTGTCGCGCAGGCCGCCCGCGGCCCTGGTCTATGCCAGCACGACCGGCGTCTATGGCGACTGCGGCGGTGCCCTCATCGATGAGACCCGGGCACTGAACCCGGCGACCGACCGCGCGCGCCGCCGCGTGGATGCCGAGGCTCAACTGCGCGCCTTCGGCCGCCGCCACGGCGCGCGCGTGAGCCTGCTGCGCATCCCCGGCATCTATGCCCGGGATCGCGAAGGCGGTCATCCGCGCGAGCGGCTGGCGCGGGGCACGCCGGTGCTCAGGCGCGAGGACGATGTGTTCACCAACCACATCCATGCCGATGACCTGGCGCATGCCTGCCTGCTCGCGCTGCTGCGCGGCCTGGCGCAGCGCGCGGTGAATGTCTGTGACGACAGCCAGCTGTTGATGGGCGACTACTTCGACCTGGCCGCCGATCTCACCGGCCTGGCGCGGCCCGAGCGCATCACGCGCGCCGAGGCGTCCGAGCGAATGAGCGCGATGCAGCTGAGCTTCTGGAGCGAATCACGCCGGCTGGGCAACGCCCGCATGAAGCGCGAGCTGCGATTAAAGCTGCGCTACCCGACGCCTCGCGAAGGTCTTTAGCCGCGCCGGCGCGGCGAGCGCCAGTGGCGGATCAGCAGCCACGCGCCCAGCATGCCGCCCAGGTGGGCGAAGTGGGCCACGTTGGGCGGGCCGAAATCGAAGATGCGTGTGCCTAGGATGAGTTCCAGGCCGCCGAAGATGGCGACGAAGTACTTGGCCTTCATCGGGATGGGCGGGATCAGCGGCACGATGATGCGGTTGGGGAACAGCATGCCGAAGGACAGCAGCAGCCCGAAGATCGCCCCCGACGCCCCGACCGTGGCGGAGTTGGTGCGCATGACCCAGGTGAAGAGCAACTGCACCAGCGCGGCGGTCAGCGCGCTGGCGATCAGGATCTGCGTGTAGCGCTTGGGTCCCCAGACGCGCTCCAACTCACCACCGAACATCCACAGGCCCAGCATGTTGAACAGCAGATGGGTGAAGCTGCCATGCAGGAAGACATAGCTCAGCAGCTGCCAGGGCATGAAAGCCCCCGACGTCAGCGGCCACAACTCAAACCAGAAGGCCAGGCTGGGAAACAGTTCGAAGAAGCAGAAGGCACCAACGCAGGCCAGGATGAAGGCTTTGGTGACCGAAGGCAGCGGGGGCATGGGGCGACGGCTGTGCGCCCGGGGAGGGCGCCTGCACCGGGAGAGCCGGTGCTTACCGTTTTGAGTATGCCAGGGCTTGGCTTGCTGCTTCGTCTGGTGCCTCGGGCCGGACTCGAACCGGCACACCTTGCGGCGGGGGATTTTGAGTCCCCTGCGTCTACCGATTTCGCCACCGAGGCCCGTCGGAAACAGCTTTTCTCGCCATTGCGGCGAGGGGCGGATTATGCACTCGTCAAGGCTCGGGATTTGGTCCCGCTGCCACAATCGACCGCATGAACTATCCGACCCTCGAAGACGTCATCGGCGCGACGCCCCTGGTGCGCCTGCAGCGCCTGCTGGGAGCCGATGCCCGTGGCAATGTGGTTCTGGCCAAGCTGGAGGGCAACAACCCGGCCGGTTCGGTGAAGGACAGGCCGGCCATCAGCATGATCAAGCGCGCTGAGGAGCGCGGCGAGATCAAGCCTGGCGACACGCTGATCGAGGCGACCTCGGGCAATACCGGCATCGCCCTGGCCATGGCGGCGGCCATCCGCGGCTACCGCATGGTGCTGATCATGCCGGAGGACCTGTCCATCGAGCGCGCCCAGACCATGAAAGCCTTTGGCGCCGAACTCATCCTGACGCCCAAGACCGGCGGCATGGAATACGCCCGCGACCTGGCCGAACAGATGGCCCGCGAAGGCAAGGGGCGGGTGCTGGACCAGTTCGCCAATGCCGACAACCCGCGCGTGCATTACGAGACCACCGGCCCGGAGCTGTGGAAGGACACCGGCGGCCGGATCACCCATTTCGTCAGCGCCATGGGCACGACGGGCACCATCACCGGCGTGTCGCGCTTCCTGAAGGAGAAGAACCCGGCGGTGCGCATCGTCGGCGCCCAGCCGGCGGAAGGCTCGCGCATCCCGGGCATCCGCAAATGGCCCGAGGCCTACATGCCCAAGATCTACGACCCGAGCGGCATCGACGAGACCGTGCTCGTCACCCAGAGCGACGCCGAGGACATGGCGCGCCGGCTGGCCCGCGAGGAGGGGCTGTTCGCCGGCATCTCGGCGGCGGGCGCCTGCTGGGTGGCGCTGCAGATTGCCCGCCGCGTCGAGAACGCGACCATCGCGTTTGTCGTCTGCGACCGCGGCGACCGCTATCTGTCCACGGGGGTGTTCCCCGCATGAAGCCTTATCGCTTCTGCCCGGACTGCGCGACCGAGCTGGCCCTCATCACGCTGGCCGAGGACGGCGGCGACAAGCAGCGCCTGCGCTGCCCGGCCTGCGGCTTCACGCACTGGAACAACCCGACGCCCGTACTGGCCGCCGTCATCGAATGCACCGATCGCGACGGCCAGGTGCTGCTGGCCCGCAATGCGGCCTGGCCGGGGCGCTTCTTTGGCTTGATCACGGGCTTCATGGAGGCCGGCGAATCCCCCGAGGAAGGCATTCGCCGCGAGATCGCGGAGGAGACCTCGCTCGAAGTCGATTCACTGCAGCTGCTCGGCGTCTGGGATTTCCAGCGCATGAACCAGATCATCATTGCCTACCATGCGGCGGCGCGCGGCGAGATCCAGCTCTCGCCCGAACTGGCCGAGTACAAGCTGATCGCGCCGCAAGACGTGCGCTGCTGGCCCCAGGGCACGGGCCAGGCGCTGGCGACCTGGCTGCGCAGCAAAGACATCGAGCCGAAATGGCTCGACCTGCAGGACATGAAGCGAGAATGATCCGATGGACGTCCAACGCGAGATCGACACCCGGGGCCTGAACTGTCCCCTGCCCATCCTGAAGGCCAAGAAGGCCCTGGCCGAGATGCAGAGCGGCGAATTGCTGCGTGTCGTGGCTACCGACCCGAGCTCGACGCGCGACTTCCAGGCCTTTGCGCGCCAGACCGGCAATGAACTCGTGGCCCAGGAAACCCGGTCCGACGAATTCATCCACGTGCTGCGCCGGCGCTGAGGCTGCGCTGAACCCTCCACAAAGCTGACCCACAAAGCTGACGAGAGGCCGCCGGGCTTCGTCAACTCTGAGGTGTTGGTGCCGTGGCGACGCGGCTGCAATCGCGGCTCCTGTTTTGAGGAGCCACGATGAAGACCACCCTGATTTCTCCTTTGGCCTGTGCCGTGCTTTGCCTTGTCGGTTGCGGCGGTGGCGGCGGTTCGGGCGAGACGGCACCCGCGTCGAGCCCGGCTCCGGCGCCGGCCCCTGCCGCGGCCGACCTGACTGCGCGCGCCTACACCGTGACGTCGTCCGCCGATGCGGTCGCGACGATCGAGAACGGCAAGGGCGCCAGCATCGACTACTGGCTGCAGACCAACACGGCCGGCAAACGGCTGCCCGCGCAGACGCTGATGAAGGACGGCAAGGGCGCCGCGGTGCGCAGCTTCTATGACGACAAGGGGGAGCTGACACGCATCGTCGACGACGCCACGGGCAAGTCCTGGACGCTGGCCTGGACGGATTCGACGCTGATCGCCACCGAGGTGGATGCCGCCGGGCAGGTGCAGTCGGCCTATCTGGTGGCCACCGCGGCCGACGGCAAGCTGACGCTGGCGCGCATCGCCGGCACCGCCACACTGGCCGGCCAATTGACGGGGCAGATCACGGGCCAGCAGCAAGCCGCCTTCGCGCTGACGCCCAAGGACGTCGGCACCTTGCCGGGCATGGTGCTCGAGGCCGCCCAAGCCCTGCCGGACAATCTGCAGGCGGTGCTGCCGCGCAAGGCCGCCCTCGTGGACGCGGGGCTCGAACTGCGCCAGGTTCTGGCCGGCAACGACACCGGGACGGGCCTGGACCTGGTGACCGAGGCATGGAACAACTCCCTGCCATCCTGGACCCAGCACAACCGCGGCCGCCTGCTGACGGGATTCGTGCTGGGCGCAGCCTGTGCCGGCTTCGTGCCGGGCTGCCAGGCGGTCGGCATCGGCGTCAGCGCTTCCAGCCTGGCCTTGCTGGTGGGTGGCTGGACGGCTCAGCAGGGCGGCCAGCGACTCATCAACGAGGTGCGACAGGACGCCGGCCAGAGCTTGCTGGATGACGCGGCGCCCTCGGCGATGGACAACCTGCGGGCGCGCGTCGCGAGTGCCTGGCAGCGTGGCACGGACTTCGTGCAGGAGCTGCGCGACTCGACCAGCACCCTCGCTTCCGGCGCCACGCTGGCGCCGCCGGCCGACCTGCGCACCGAGCGGCGCGACGCCGGGACGCGCGCCACCGTGGGCTTCACGTCAGCCTCCACCCTGCCCACGGTCGGCCGCATGCCGGCAGCCGACACGCAGGTGAGCGGCATGGTCGCGACGAACGCCGGCGAGACCTTCGGCATGAGCGGCACGCTGGGCAAGGATGGCCGGCTCAATGTCAGCGGCACCCAGGACGGCGGCACGGCCACGGCCCAATTGCAGGGCAACCTGTCGGGCGGGTCGCTGAACGGCAGCTACAGCGACAGCAGGGGGCGCACGGGGCAGTTGAGCGGGGCGGACGTGCCACTGGGCCAGTGCCAGACGCAGCAGCAGTCCGGCGGCCAGGGCTCGTTCTCCTATGCGTTTTCGATGGGCGCCAAGGCCGGCTCGGTCAACATCCAGTACGAGATGTACACCATTCCCGATCGCATGGATGTCTATGCCCTCGACGCCTCGGGCCGCCGCGCCGTCTTCTCGACGGGCGGGCTGGTGTCGGGCAGCGGCGGCAAGGCCGTGTCGATCACGGCGCAGACGACCCTCTTCGTCGCCATGACCGCGCCGAATTCCGGCACGGCCTGGGACTTCCTGCTGTCCTGCCCGAATTGATTCAGAGCGAAAGGCCCTGCAGGAATTCCCTGAAGCCCGCGCCCAGTTGCGGGTGGGCCAGGGCCAGCTCGACGTTGGCCTGCAGGAAGCCTTCCTTGCTGCCGCAGTCATAGCGCTTGCCGTCGTAGCGGTAGGCAAACACCTTTTCGCGGCGCAGCAGGCCGGCGATGCCGTCGGTCAGCTGGATCTCGCCCCCCACGCCACGCGGCTGGTTGGCGATCTCGTGGAAGACGCCCGGCGTCAGGATGTAGCGGCCGGCCACGCCCAGGCGTGACGGCGCGGCTTCCGGCGCCGGCTTCTCGACGATGCGGTTCACGTCCATCAGCTGGTCGTTGACCTGGGTGCCGGCGACGATGCCGTAGCGGCGGGTGTGTTCGGCCGGCACTTCCTGCACGGCCAGGATGGAGGCGCGCCAGTCGGCGAACTGCTCCACCATCTGCTTCAGGATGGGCCGGTCGGGGGTCGGGCCCACCATCAGGTCGTCGGCCAGCAGCACGGCGAAGGGCTCGTTGCCCACCAGGCGCTGGCCGCACAGCACGGCATGGCCGAGGCCCAGGGCCTGGGCCTGGCGCACATAGATGCATTCCATGTCGTCGGGTTTGACCGAGCGCACCACGTCCAGCAGCTCCTGCTTGCCGGCGTTCTCCAGAGCCACCTCGAGCTCGAAGGTCATGTCGAAATGGTCTTCGATGGGGCGCTTGTGACGGCCGGTCACGAAGATCATCTCGCGCACGCCGGCGGCATAGGCTTCTTCCACCGCGTACTGGATCAGCGGCTTGTCGACGACCGGCAGCATCTCCTTGGGCTGGGCCTTGGTGGCCGGCAGGAAGCGGGTGCCGAGGCCGGCGACCGGGAAGATGGCTTTGGTGATCGGCGATTTGGGCGAAGAAGCCATGAACGTAAACTCGTTTGAAGGGGCGCGCGGATTCTGTCATGCGGGGTGTGACGGTCAGCGTAGGACGCCCACCCAATCCCAAACATGACAGTCCTGATCCTGGAACCGTTGGAAGCCGAGGTGGTGCAGTGGCTGGCCGAGCGCCATGACGCCCGCTTTGCGCCCGAACTTGTGGGTGACCCGGACGGTCTGGTCGAGGCCCTGCAGGACTCACGCGCCCTGGTGGCGCCGCCCGAAGTCCGCATCGATGCCGAGCTGCTGCGCGCGGCCCCGACGCTGCGGGCCATCGGCCGCGCCAGCGGCGGCGCCGAGAACATCGACATCGAGGCCTGCCGCAAGGCGCAGGTGGAGGTGGTGCGTTCCCAGTCGTCCACGGCCAGCGCCGAGGCGGAGTTCGCCATCGGGGCCCTGCTCAGCCTGCTGCGCCGTGTGCCCATCGAGGGCAGTGACGGCCTCAAGGTGGGCCGTGAGCTGGGCTGCTCGACCATTGGCGTGCTGGGTCTGACGCCCACGGCCCAGGTGCTGACCCAGCTGCTGCATGCCTTCGGCGCGCGCGTCATCGGCTACGACCCGGCCCTGCACCCGAGCGACGCGACCTGGGCGCGCTGGGGCATCGAGTCGGTTTCCTTGGGCGACCTCGTCGAGTACAGCGACGGCCTGGTGCTGCTGCAGCCCTATTTCCCGCGCTTTCGCGGCCTCATCGGCGACCGCCAGCTGGCCAATGTGCGCGCCGGCCAGGTGCTGGTCGGGCTGAGCCAGTCCGGCGTCGTCGACGAAGAGGCCCTGGGCCGGGCTTTGCGCGGCGGCAAGCTGCGCGCGGCCTGGTTCGACAGCCTGGAGCCGGGCTGGCTGGAAGCCGGCCGGCCTCTGCATGGCCTCTCGACCCTGCAGGTCACGCCGCGGCTGGCGGGCACGACGCGCGAGTCGCGCGTGCGCGCCGCGTGGGCGGTGGCACGTGGGCTGGATGAATTGCTGGGCGCGCCGTCCGGCGGAAAGAAGAAGGCCGCCCAGAAGGCGGCCCTCGACTACTACTAGGCCGGGATCAGGCCGGCAGGCGGGCGAGCTGCTCGCGCAGGCGCACCACGGTTTCCTTGAAGCCGGCCACGCGGGCACGCTCCTGCTCCACGACAGCCGCCGGCGCACGGGCGACAAAGCCCTCGTTGCCCAGCTTGGCCTCGGCCTTGACGATCTCGCCTTCGAGGCGGGTCGCTTCCTTGGTCAGGCGGGCGCGCTCGGCGGCCACGTCGATCTCGACCTTCAGCGCCAGCTTGGCGGCGCCGTGCAGCAGCACGGGCGAGGTGGCGCTTTGCTTGGCGAACTCGGCCTCGTCGGCAATCAGCTCCACAGAAGCCAGCTTGGCCAGCACCTTCAGCACTGCGGCCGCTTCGGTCAGGAAGCTCAGATCGCCGCCCACCAGCAGCGGCACGCGGTCGCTCGGGCTGAGATTCATCTCGCTGCGCAGGCTGCGCGTCGTGCCGACGACTTCCTTGAGCTGGGCCATCCAGGCGTCAGCGGCGGGGTCTATGCGCTCGGGCTGGGCGACGGGGTAGGGCGCCTGGCCGATGTAGTCGGTCGCCTTGCGGCCAGCAACGGGAGCGACGGTCTGCCACAGCTCTTCGGTGATGAAGGGCGCGATGGGATGCAGCAGGCGCAGCGTCGTTTCCAGCACGCGGATCAGCGTGCGGCGGGTGGCGCGCTGCTGGCTCTCGTCGCCGGTCTGGATCTGCACCTTGGCGATCTCCAGATACCAGTCGCAGTACTCGTCCCAGACGAAGCTGTAGATGGCGTTGGCGACGTTGTCGAGGCGGTACTCGGCAAAAGCCTGGGCCACGGTCGCTTCGACGCGCTGCAGCTCGCTGGTGATCCAGCGGTCGGCTTGCGAGAAGCTGTTGTAGCCCGGCGGGCAGGCGCCTTGCTCGTGCGCGAGGCCGCAGTCCTGGCCCTCGGTGTTCATCAGCACGAAGCGGGTCGCGTTCCAGAGCTTGTTGCAGAAGTTGCGGTAGCCCTCGCAGCGCTTGGTGTCGAAGTTGATGTTGCGGCCGAGGGACGCATACGAGGCCATCGTGAAGCGCAGCGCGTCGGCGCCGTAGGCCGGCATGCCTTCGGGGAATTCCTTCTTCACGCGGGCGGCCACCTTGGGTGCCGTCTCGGGCTTGCGCAGGCCGACCGTCGATTTGGCCGTCAGCGTGTCCAGGTCGCAGCCCTGGATGAGGTCGACCGGGTCCAGCACATTGCCTTCGGACTTGCTCATCTTCTGGCCCTGCGAGTCGCGCACCAAGCCGTGGATGTAGACGTCCTTGAAGGGCACTTGGCCCGTGAAGTGGGTCGTCATCATGATCATCCGGGCGACCCAGAAGAAGATGATGTCGTAGCCGGTGACCAGCACCGACGAAGGCAGGAAGAGCTCCTGCTCCAGCGTCTTCTGCGGCCAGCCCAGCGTGGAGAAGGGCACCAGGGCCGAGGAGTACCAGGTGTCCAGCACGTCCGGGTCGCGCGTCAGCTCGCCCAGATACCCGGCGGCCTTGGCGCGGGCTTGCGCTTCTTCCTCGCTGCGTGCGACGAAGAGTTCACCGCCCGTGCCATACCAGGCCGGGATCTGGTGGCCCCACCACAGCTGGCGCGAGATGCACCAGTCCTGCAGATTGCCCATCCAGTGGTTGTAGGTGTTGACCCACTGCTCGGGGTGGAACTTGACCGCACCGGTCTCGACGGCGGCGATGGCCTTGTCGGCAATGCTCTTGCCGTCGGCGCTGGGCTTGGTCACGGCGACGAACCACTGGTCGGTCAGCATGGGCTCGATGACCTGGCCGGTGCGCTCGCAGCGCGGCACCTGCAGCTTGTGCTTCTTGACCTCGACGAGCAGGCCTTGCGCGTCCAGGTCGGCCACCACGCGCTTGCGGGCGACGAAGCGGTCCAGGCCGCGGTAGGTCTCGGGCGCGTTGTCGTTGATCTTGGCCTGCAGGTCCAGCACCGCGATCATGGGCAGCTTGTGGCGCTGGCCGACGGCGTAGTCGTTGGTGTCGTGGGCCGGCGTGACCTTGACGACGCCGGTGCCGAACTCGCGATCCACGTAGTCGTCGGCAATCACCGGGATCTCACGGTCCGTCAGCGGCAGCTTGACCAGCTTGCCGATCAGGGCCGCATAGCGCTCGTCCTCGGGGTGGACCATGACGGCGACGTCGCCCAGCATGGTTTCGGGGCGCGTGGTGGCCACCACGACCGAACCTGAGCCGTCCGCCAGCGGATAGCGGATATGCCACAGCGAGCCGTCTTCTTCTTCGCTGGTCACCTCCAGGTCCGACACGGCGGACTGCAGGATGGGGTCCCAGCTGACCAGGCGCTTGCCGCGGTAGATCAGGCCTTCCTCGAACAGGCGCACGAAGGTCTCGACGACGACGGTCGAGAGCTTCTCGTCCATCGTGAAGTACTCGTGACCCCAGCTCACCGAGTCGCCCAGGCGGCGCATCTGGCTGGTGATGGTGTTACCCGATTCCTGCTTCCAGTCCCAGACGCGGGCGACGAAGTTCTTGCGGCCCAGGTCGTGGCGGCTCTGGCCGGCGGCCTGAAGCTGGCGCTCGACGACGATCTGCGTGGCGATGCCGGCATGGTCGGTACCTGGCACCCACAGCGTGTTGTCGCCCTTCATGCGGTGGTAGCGCGTCAGCGAGTCCATCACCGTCTGGTTGAAGGCGTGGCCCATGTGCAGCGTGCCGGTGACGTTCGGCGGCGGCAGCTGGATGCTGAAGGAGGGCTTGGCCGGGTCCAGGGTCGGCTCATAGAGGCCGGCGGCTTCCCATTTGGGGCCCCAATGGGCTTCCAGGGCGGCGGGTTCGAAGGACTTGGCAAGTTCGGTCATCGCGGCGTCGCCCGCTGTGAAGCTGGGGCGAAAAGAGGGCTTTTCGGGGGTCCGCGATTGTAGGGGGCCGCACCGGGCGACCCCCTGGGCGCCATCAGCGCGTCAGCAGCTTCAATTGCAGCGGCGTGCCGCTACTGAAGTCCAGCGCCATGTCGAAGCGCTCACCCGCGCGCACCGGCGGGCCGTACAGGCTGTCCTGGGTGTCGAAGACCAGCACCAGGCGGTGGCCGGCCGGCACGTCGTAGCCGGTGGCGACCATGTCGAAGCTGAAGTCCTGCGACTGGCCCGGCGTGGCTGCATGCACGGCGCGGGCGCCATGGGTGATCAGCGTGCCGAAGCCCAGCAGGTCGACGTCATAGAGATAGGCCACCAGCATGCCGCGCTTCTGCGACGGGATGGCCTTGAGCTTCAGCGTCGGCGCGCCGCGCAGCTTCAGCGTCTGGCTGAGCCAGGGCCCCTCGTAGCGCACGCCGAAGGCCGGCAGCACGGTCGTCATCTGGTTGATGACCGGCAAGCCGACGCTCTCGGCGAGGGGCGACAGCACGGGGATGGGTCCGGTCGTGGCCGTCGTGTCCAGCGCGTTGTTGATGCTGTCGCGGCCGCTGGTGCTGCGGGTGCCGGTCTGCAGATCGCCGGTGATGCCGCGCCAGCACAAGCAGCTCAGCTCCCAGCGCACGCTGCCGCGCGGCGTGATCTGGTAATCCAGGGCGCGCAGCTCGGGCGCCGGCCAGGTCGACAGCGTTTCGCGGTAGCCCTGGAACTTGGGCTGCAGCGACACCTTGGGTTCGTTCTCGATGCCATTGGCCTTGCCCTTGAGCCAGCGGTCGAACCAGCGGTGGGCCTGGTCCCAGATGGCGTTGTCGACGTCGAACAGCGCGCCGGGGATCTCGGCCGAGGCGTGGATGCCGGGCTGCAGCATCAGCTTCTTGGGGCCGGTCAGCTGGCTGAACAGGGCCAGCGAGGAATTGGGCGAGAACATGTCGTCCTGCCAGTTCTTGCCGATGAAGACCGGCGCACCGCGGGCGTTGATGGCGGCCACGGCGCTGGCCGGCGAGCGCGGCCAGCCCCAGGCGGTGATCTCGGCGAGCTTGGATGCCGGCGTGTCGGGGTTCTGGATGGCGGCGTTGTACTCGGCCACGAGGGGGTCCAGGCGACCGGTCAGCTGGCCGGAGATCTGCAGGATGTCCAGCCAGGTGGGGTTGGGCACCTGGTTGCGGTACATCTGGTCGAGCAGGGTCGCCCAGCCCGAGAGCGCTACGGCGGTCTTCAGCCGCGGCTCGGCGCCCAGGGCCAGCAGGGACAGGCCGGCTCCATAGGAGATGCCGGCGGCGCCGACGCGGGCCGGGTCGGCCGGCGTCTGGGCCAGGGTCCAGTCCAGCACGCCGCTGACATCGGCCACGTCGACCGGGCCGGCCACGCCGATGGTGCCTTCCGAATCCCAGAAGCCGCGGGCCGTGTAGGCCACGGCGATGTAGCCGTCACGGGCCAGGCGCTGCTGCTGGCCCAGGTATTCGAAGAAGTCGGCCACGGCCCAGCTGGTGACGAAGATCACCGTCGGGTATTTGGTGGCCGAGCCGCTGCTGGCGCCGGCCGGCAGGAAGACGTTGGCGGCCAGCCTCACGCCGTCCGGCCGGGTCACCTTGAGGTTGTTGATGAAGCAGGTGCCGTCCTTGGGTGAGATCACGCCCGGCATGGCCAGCGGCGTGGTGTAGGTGACGGCTTCCAGCGGCGTGGCGGCGCGGCAGCTCAGGTTGGTGGCCTGGGCCTGGCCCAGGCCGAGGCTCAACATGCAGCCCAACAGGGCCGCTCCCCGGGCGGCGCGCACGCGCCAGCCCTGCACAGAAACGTTCATGGCTTGTCTCCATCGGGGTGATGTGAAGACGGTCGGCTTCCCCGATAAAAGCACGACCGTTCGTTTTATTTTTCGAGGTCTGGGCAGGCTGATGCCTGGGGAAATCCCGCCCGCCATGCTTGACGTTGCGGCGACGGGACGTTCATGCGGGTTTGGGGAGGGCGACCCGCCGGCCGGGCGTGCTAGCGAGGCCCGCGGGCGAAACAAAACGAAAAAAGGCGATACCGCGTCGAGATGCTCTGGCAGGCGCTGACGGGAAACATGCATGCCATCCCAACCACCGGGTCTCGAGCACCCACGGAGCACACCATGAACTTTTTTCGTCGCTGGCACGCCCACCACGAGTTCCATCACCACTTTGGCCACGGCCATCACGGCCATCATTTCGGCCGTCATGCTGATGGCTTCGCCCACCTCCTCATGGCCCGAGTCGGCGCCAAGCTGGACCTGGACAGCGAGCAGCAGCGCCGCTTCGCCAGCTGGATCGAGATGATCCAGAACCAGCGCGATGCCATGAAGGGCATGGCCCGCGGCCCGGAGCTGGTTGGCCTGATCGCCGGCGAGCAGTTCCCGCGCGAGTCGGCCCAGCAGCTGCTGGACGCCAAGCTCGACGCGGTGCGGGCTGCCGGGCCTGGCCTCATCGGCGCCTTCGCCGAGTTCTTTGACTCGCTGGACAACGAGCAACGCCAGGTGCTGCGCTTCATGATGCGGCGCTTCAGCCATTCGCGCCGCCATGGCGACGTGGCGTGATGGACGTCCACTGCGGCAAGCAGCCACGGGGCCGCTTTGCGCCCCACATCGACCGCAACCGCTGCGAGGGCAAGGGCGACTGCGTGGCCGTCTGCCCCTTCAACGTCTTCACCCTGGGCAAGCTGGCGCCCGAGCAGCGCCAGGACCTGAGCCTGTTCGGCAAGCTGCGCGGCATGGCGCACGGCTGGGAGCAGGCCTTCACGCCCAACGCCGAGGCCTGCGAGGCCTGTGGCCATTGCGTCAGCGCTTGTCCCGAGAAGGCCATCACCCTGGTGCGGGTCAAATAGTCCCTTATGCACCGACTGCTGTTGATTGACGACGACGAGGCCCTCGCCGGGCCGCTGACCCAGTACCTGGCCCGCTTCGACCTGCAACTCGAAGCCGTGACGCGCCCCAGTGCGGCGCTGGAGCGGCTGGCGGCCGAGCGCTTCGACGCCCTCATCCTCGACGGCATGCTGCCCGAGATGGATGGGTTCGAGTTCTGCAAGCGGCTGCGTGGCGGCAACGATGCCTGGCGCGACATGCCCATCCTGATGCTGACCGCGCGCGGTGACCTGACCGACCGCGTCGTCGGCCTGGAGCTGGGGGCCGACGACTACCTGCCCAAGCCCTTCGAGCCGCGCGAACTGGCCGCGCGCCTGCAGACCATCCTGCGCCGCACGCGTTTTGCGCCGCCGGCCGCACCGGCCGTCGCCGTGTCCACTGCGCGCCTGTGCTTCGAGGGCCTGGAGATCGACACCACGCGCCGCGAGGTCAAGTGCGCAAGCGGCCTGGTCGAGCTGACCGGTACCGAGTACGAGCTGCTGCTGATGTTGGCCCGCGAGCCCGGCAAGGTGTTCTCGCGCGACGACATCCTGAACCGCCTGCGCGGCCAGGAGGCGGAGCTGTTCACGCGCGCCGTCGACATCCTCGTCAGCCGCCTGCGCCGCAAGCTGGAGCCTCTGGCCGCGCTGAAGACGCTGCGCAATGCAGGCTATTGCTTCGCACTGCCCGAGAAGCAGGCATGAAGCAGCATCCCTATGACCACCGCTGGCGCGAGCGCTGGGAGCGAAAGAAGGCCAAGCGGGCCCGTCGCATGGGCCGCGACTGGGACTACCGCTGGCGTGTGCGCCACCGCTGGCACCAGCGCTGGCACCACCAGCACAGGCGCTTCAAGCATTCGCTGGGCGCGCGGCTGATCGCCATCTTCATCGTGCTGGCCTGCACCAGCAGCGTCATCCTGTGGGCCTGCATGGGCAGTCCCTACGGCCTGCTGTGGGCCGTGCCCGCCCTGCTGGTCGTCACGGGTTTTGCCTTCGGCATGATCCGCCACATGGTCTGGCCCCTGCATGCCCTGGCCATCGGTGCCGAGGCCTTCCGCCGCGGCGAGTTCTCGCACCGCGTGCCCGTCATCCATGGCGACGAGATCGGCGATCTGGCCGTGCGCTTCAACCAGATGGCGGCCGACATCCAGGCCATGCTGGACGGCAAGCGCGCCCTGCTGCTGGCCATCAGCCATGAACTGCGCAGCCCGCTGACGCGCGCCCGCCTGCACGCCGAACTGGTGGGCGAAGGCGCCTCGCGCGACGCGCTGCTGGACGAGCTGGCGCAGATGCGCGACCTCATCACGGCCCTGCTGGAAAGCGAGCGTCTGGGCAGCGGGCACAGCGCGCTGCAGCTGTCCGACTGCGACCTCGCCGCGCTGGCGCGCGAGCAGGCGCAGCCCGGCCTGGAGCTGCATGTCGAACCCGATCTGCCGGTGGTGCAGATCGACAGGCTGCGCGTGCAGCTCTGTCTGCGCAACCTCGTTCAGAACGCGCTGCGCCACAACGATGCGACGCGCGGGCCTGTGCAGCTCAGCCTGGCCCGCGAGGGATCGGGCGTGCGCCTGACCGTACGTGATTTCGGCCCGGGCGTGCCGGCCGATTCGTTGCCTCAGCTGGGCCAGCCCTTCTACCGGCCGGACGAGGCGCGCACCCGCCATGGCGGCGGCGTGGGCCTGGGCCTGTGTCTGTGCCGGCTGGTGGCGGAAGCCCATGGCGGACGGCTGGAACTGCGCAATGCGGAGCCGGGCTTCGAAGCCTCGGTGCGCTTCGCTTAATTCGGCGCGCGGTCGAACCAGGGCTGGGCCGTTTCCAGCTCGGCGGCCAGTTGCAGAAGCAACCCATCCTCGCCCGGCGCAGCAACCAACTGCACACCCAGCGGCAGGCCCTCGCTCGTCCAGTGCAGGGGCAGGGAGATGGCGGGCGTGCCGGTCAGGTTGGCGAGCTGGGTGAAGGGCACATGGCGCAGGCTGTCGGTGGCCATCTGTTGCACAACCCCGTCCAGCAGGCCGGCGCGCTTGAGCAGGCCCAGGAGCCCCGAGGCGCGCAGCGCGCCCAGCACGGCGAGTTGGGCCGGCGGCGGGTCGCCGGTGCCGTGCAGTACCGGTGGCGAGGCCAGGGTCGGCGTCAGATAGAGGTCGTAGCGCGAGTGCAGGGCGGCGAGGCTGCGGGCGTAGTCGTTCCAGCGCAGCAGCTCTGCCGTCAGCTTCTCGGCGCTGGTGGCGCGACCGAGGGTCGCAATCAACCGCGTCAGTGGCTCGAAGTCGGCTTCGCGGCCGCCCTGGGCGACGGCGCGGCTCAGTGCGGCCGGCACCTGGCCGAAGTAGATGTGCAGAAAGCTGTTGGCCAGGGCGCGGCCGTCGAGGTCGGGCCGCGCCGGCTCGACCACGTGGCCCAGCCCCTTCAGCAGCGAGACGGTGCGCTCGACCGCGAGGCGAGCCTCGTCGTGCACCGGCTCGCCGATGGGCGAGTCGGCGCACCAGGCGATGCGCAAGCGCCGCAGCGGTGAGCGCATCTGGTCGACAAAGCACGTGGTTGGCGAGGGTAGGGCGATGGCATCACCCCGTTCGGGGCCGCTGAGAACGTCCAGCGCCAAGGCCGTGTCGCGCACGCTGCGTGAAATGACGCCCTCGCTGCAGGCGCCGAACCAGATCTCGCCCTGGCCCGGACCGACCGACACGCGACCGCGCGAGGGCTTGAGGCCCACCAGACCGCAGCAGGCGGCCGGAATGCGGATGGAGCCACCACCATCATTGCCCGCGGCCATGGGCACGACACCCGCAGCCACGGCCGCCGCCGAGCCACCGCTGCTGCCGCCCGGCGTGCGCGTTGCGTCCCAGGGGTTGCTGCTGCGACCGAAGGCCAGGGGATCGGTGACGCCCTTGAGCCCCAGCTCGGGCGCATTGGTCTTGCCAAAGATGACGACGCCGGCGTCCAGCATGCGACGCACGGTATGCGCATGTTCACGCGGCGGGGGCAGGGCGGTCAGTGCGCGGCTGCCCCAGCTGGTGGGTACGCCGGCGTAGTCCTGGGCCACATCCTTGATCAGCCAGGGCACGCCGGCCAGCGGGCCTTGGCCGGCGCCTCGCGCCAGTTGGGCGCGGGCCTCGGCTTCCATCAGCCGGCAGACCGGGTTGAGTGCGGGTTGGACTTCGGCCAGCCGGGTCAGGGCCAGGTCGAGCAGGGCTTCTGGCTTGACCCTGGCGGCCGCTGCTTCGGCCGCCAGTGAGGTTGCGTCGTGACGGCGGTAGGTGGCGAAGTCCATGCTCGGCTTACATGAACAGGTGTTTGCCGGCGTTCTGGCTACGCCGGCCCGCGGACCTCGTGCAGAGCGCGAGGTGCTCCCCTGCGTTCCGCAGGTGATCACATGAACAGATGTTCGCCCGCATTCTCACCGCCGAGGATCACGTAGTTGACCCTCTTCAGGTCTGCCAGCTGCGTGCCGCCCGCATACGAGATCGAGCTCTGCAGGTCCTCCTGCATCTCGCGCAGCGTGTCGGCGAACTTGCCCTTGACCGGCTCCAGGATGCGCTTGCCCTCGACGTGGCGGTACTCGCCCTTGTTGAAGTCTGAGGCCGAGCCGTAGTACTCCTTGTAGAGCTTGCCGTCGACCTCGACCGTCGTGCCAGGCGACTCTTCATGACCCGCGAACAGCGAGCCGACCATGACCATGCTGGCACCGAAGCGCACGCTCTTGGCGATATCGCCGTGGTGGCGGATGCCGCCGTCGGCCACGATGGGCTTGGTGGCCACGCGCGAGCACCACTTCAGCGCCGACAGCTGCCAGCCGCCGGTGCCGAAACCGGTCTTCAGCCGCGTGATGCAGACCTTGCCCGGGCCGACGCCGACCTTGGTGGCGTCCGCCCCCCAGTTCTCGAGGTCGATGACGCCTTCAGGTGTGCCGACATTGCCGGCGATGACAAAGGTCTCGGGCAGCTTTTGCTTGATGTGGCCGATCATGCGCTGCACGCTCTCGGCATGGCCGTGGGCGATGTCGATGGTCAGGTAGTCGGCGCCGACGCCCTCGGCGGCGAGCTTGTCCACCAACTCGTAGTCGGCCGGCTTGACGCCGACGCTCAGGGACACCAGCAGGCCCTTGTCGCGCATGTCCTTGGCATAGGCCAGGCTGTCGAGGTCGAAGCGGTGCATCACGTAGAAGTAGCCCTCGCGGGCCAGCAGCTCGGTGATGGGCTCGTCCACCACGGTCTTCATGTTGGCCGGCACGACCGGCAGCTTGAAGCGGTGCGGGCCGAACTGCACGGAGGTGTCGCAGTCGGAGCGGCTGTCCACGCGGCACTTGCGCGGCAGCAGCAGGATGTTGTCGTAGTCGAAGATTTCCATGGTTCAAGTTCACAGTTGCGGCGCGCGTTTGGCAGTGCACGACCTGGGCTGCGAGCGCTTGACTTGGCTCTGCCGGCTCATCACCCACGTTTGCAGCGGGCAAAAAAAACCGGACGCCAAAATTTGGGCCCGGTGATTGATTCTACGCAGACTGAGCGACCAAGGAGTCGAGGCCTTCAATCACCGTCAGGCCACGAGCCAATCCGGCCTGGACCATGGCATCGGCGCCGGCAGAGTCGCCGCCGATCCGCAGCACAACGTCGCATCGCTGCAGCAGGGCCTGGGCATTGGGATGGAACCAACGGTCCCAGGTCGCATCGCCCCGCTGGCCGCCTGCCGCTGCGATCAGCGGAAGCGTGACCCATTCGCCCAGCACGGGTACATGGCCCCGGGCGGCCACCTGCACGGCGGCGTCCTGCATGGCCTTCACATTCGCAGCGATGAGCTCCTCGCGGTCGCCCGTGCCACTGCGGTAGGGCCCGGCAATGAAGACCAGCAGCGGTCCCGGCTGAGGTGCCGGTCCGAACACATGCCGCTCGGCCCAGCGCAGCAGCATGATGGTCTTGGCATCGACGATGCCACCCGCCTCTACCTGGCGCATGGCCTCGTCGAAGCCGATCTCGAAGCGGGCGATGTCCTCACCCTCGTCGACCAGGCCGCCGCCTGCGCCGACGAGATCGCCGTCCTCGTACTCGGCCGCAAAGAAGTGAAGCTTCTCGGTCACCGAACCCGGGCTCATATAGGACTCGAAAAGCGGCTGCACCTCGCGGAGCTTCACACCGGCCTCCTGCTCGGCCTCGGCGCGGATGCAGCTGACGGGGTCGTTCTCGTCCAGCAGCCCGGCGACCACTTCCACCATCAAATGCTGCCAGCCATTCACGAAGACGGGATAGCGGAACTGCCGCGTCAGCAGCACGCGGCGGCGGGCGCGCTGGTAGAGCAGGATGCATGCGCCGTTGCCGCGGTCATAGGTCTCGCGGTCCTGGGTCTGCCATTGGCCATCGCTGCGCAGGAAGTCGAAGCGGGTCGTCTTCAGCGTGTACCAGTTGTCGGACAGCAGCCGCTCCTGCTGGACGCGTACCCGTTCCGGCAGGGGCAGGGTGGCAATGCGTGAATGGATCTGGTCTTGCATGTTATTTCCTGACTTGAAAACAAATCATGCACAATCATGCAAAACCATGCAATCCCAAAGATGCTGACCGAGCAACGCCACCTGGACATCCTGGAAGAACTGCAGCGCGCAGGCCGGGTGCTGGCGCGCGAGCTGGCCGAGCGCCTGCAGGTATCGGAGGACACCGTCCGCCGCGACCTGCGCGATCTCGCCTCCCGTGGCGCCCTGCAGCGCGTGCACGGCGGCGCGCTGCCGGTGTCGCCCGCCCTCGTCAACCTGGCGCGGCGCAGCAGCATCGCGGTCGACGAGAAGCAGGCCCTGGGTCGGCATGCGGCCTCGCTGATTGCCGACGGCCAGCTCGTCTTCATCGATGGCGGCACCAGCACCCTGGCCATGGTCCAGCAACTGCCCGCCACGCTGCGTGCCACGGTGGCGACCCACAGCCCCGTCATCGCCGCGGCGCTGATCGAGCATCCGACGGTCGAGGTGCTGATGCTGGGCGGGCGCCTCTTCAAGCATTCCGGCGTGGCCGTCGGCGCGGGCGTGGCCCAGGCCATCCAGGCGCTGCGGGCCGACTGCTATTTCCTCGGCGTGACGGGCGTGGAGGCCGGCTTCGGCCTGTCCACCGGCGACGCCGAGGAGGCCCAGGTCAAGGCCCTGCTGATGGCCAGCGCCGCCGAGACGGTGCTGATGGCCAGCAGCGACAAGCTGGGCAAGGTCTCGCCTTATCGCGTGGCGCCGCTGTCGGCGCTTTCCACCCTCATCGTCACGCCGCAGGCCGACCCGGCACAGCTCGACGCGCTGCGCCTGCCGGGCCTGGACGTGCAGCTCAGTGGCTGAAGAACTTGCGGTGGATGCGCCGTGTCGTCTGCCAGACGGCCAGCAGCACGAAGGGAATGGCCGCGCCGGCCGCGAGTTCGGGCTGCACCGGCAGCCAGCCCTCGGCCTTCAGGGCCTTGAAGAAGTAGAGCAGCAGGCTGACGACGTAATAGGTGATGGCCGCGATGGACAGGCCTTCGACGGTGGCCTGCATGCGCAGCTGGGTGGCCTGGCCGCTGTTGAGCTGGGCCAGCAGCTGCTGGTTTTGCGCCTCGGTGGCGATGTCCACCCGCGTGCGCAGCAGGGCGCTGGCGCGTGAGATGCGCTGCGACAGCCCGGCCAGGCGTTGGGCCGTTGCGTTGACCGTCGCCATGGCCGGCGAGAGTCGGCGCTGCATGAATTCGCCCAGGCTCTGCGTGCCGGCCACCTTGCCTTCGTGCAGCTCTTCGATGCGTGCCTCGACGATGGCCTGGTAGGCCTGGGTGGCGGCGAAGCGGTACTGGTGCGAGGCCGTCGCATGCTCGATGCGGGCGGCCGTCGAGATCAGGTCGTCCAGCAGCTCGGCTTCCGATGCGCCGCGTGTCTCCAGCCGTGCGGTGATGTTGGCCAGTGTTGCCTCCACCTCGGCCAGCGTGCCGCCCAGGGACTTGGCCGCCGGCAGGCCGCGCAGGGCCATCAGGCGGTAGGTCTCCAGCTCCAGCAGGCGCTGGCAGATGCGACCGGCGCGGGTCTCGGGCGTGCCGGGTTCGGCCAGCACGACGATGTGCTCGAAGCCGGTGGCACGCAGGCAGAAATCGGTCACCACCAGCGAATGGCCGCCCATGGTCGACGCGACGACGGCATGGGCGCCGAACCAGTCGCGGGCTTCGGCGAGCGCGCTGGGCGCGAAGGTGAGCGGGCGCTCGATCATGACGAGCTTGATGGCCGCAAAGGTGCGACCCGGGATGCGGCCCAGCCAGTCACCGGGGGCGCGCAGGGCCAGGCTATCGAGGGTCTGGGCACTGGCGACCGCATCGGCGGGCAGCGGCTGCACCACCGCATAGCGCGTGAACTCGGCATGGCGCTCCCACTTCAGCGAGAACTCGCCGCAGCGCAGGCGCAGGAAGTTGGCGTTCAGCGCTTCGAGGGCCAGATCGTGCTGGCCGGGCAACTGGCGCAGATGGGCATGCTCGTCCTTGCGGCTGACACCGTCGTTGAGCACGGCGATGTGCACGATGACGGCCGGCAGGCGGATGCGCGCCGGTGGCCGGGCATGCACCTCGTTGTGCAGGGCCAGGCGCAGGGCGTCGTCGGGAGGGAGCAGGCTGTCTTCGTGCATGGGGCCCCAGGCTAGTGCCTAGAGAAGGCAATGGGTGTGGTCGATAAAATTCCAGGCTTCGTACATCAGCAGGGCGTCCTCCTCATGCAAGCTTCGTTCCCGCCCGTCGTCATTTCCGGCACCGGCATCTACCGCCCGCCCCACGTCATCACCAATGCCGAGCTGGTCGAGGCCTTCAATGCCTATGCCGACCTGCAGAACGCCGAGCATGCCGAGGCCATTGCGGCGGGCGAGCGTGTCGCCCTGACGCACTCCAGCGTCGAGTTCATCGAGAAAGCTTCGGGCATCAAGCAGCGCTATGTCATCGAAAAGGACGGCGTGCTGGACCCGACGCGCATGTACCCTCGCTTCGCACCGCGCGGCGACAGCGAGATCTCGCTGATGGCCGAGATTGCCGTCGTGGCCGCCAAACAGGCTCTGGAGCAGGCCGGCAAGACCGGGGCCGACATCGACGCCGTGCTCTGCTCCAGCGCCAATATGCAGCGCGCCTATCCGGCCATGGCGGTCGAGATCCAGCAGGCCTTGGGTGCTGGCGGCTACGGCTTCGACATGAATGTGGCCTGCTCCTCGGCCACCTTTGCCCTGGAGCAAGCCTTCAATGCGGTGCGCTCGGGTGCTTCCAAATGCGTGCTCGTGGTCAACCCCGAGATCACCTCGGCCCACCTCGAGTGGCGCGACCGCGACTGCCATTTCATCTTTGGCGACGTCTGCACGGCCCTCATCGTCGAGCGCGCTGAAGACGCCACCGGGCCTGACCAGTGGGAGATCCTCGGTACCCAGCTGGCCACGCAGTTCAGCAGCAACATCCGCAACAACTTCGGCTTCATGAACCGCGCCGAAGACCGCGATCCCGCCGACCGCGACCTGACCTTCTACCAGGAGGGCCGCAAGGTCTTCAAGGAAGTCGTTCCCATGGCTGCGGCGCATATCGAGGCCCATCTGCACAAGCTGGGCCTGGAGCCGACGCAGATGCGTCGCTACTGGCTGCACCAGGCCAACCAGGGCATGAACCAGCTCGTCATCAAGAAGCTGGTGGGAGCGGACGCCGGCGACGATGTCGCGCCGCTGATCCTGAACGAGTACGCCAACACAGCCTCTGCCGGTTCCATCATCGCCTTCCACGAGCACCGGGCCGATCTCAAGGCCGGCGAGGCCGGGGTCATCTGCTCCTTCGGCGCGGGCTATTCCATCGGCAGCGTCGTCGTGAAGAAGCGCTGAGCGTGGCCGCCGGCCGTTCGGTTATCTTTCAGCTCCCATTGCCTCTGGGGATGATCATGAATCGACAACTCGTGGCCGGTCTCGTTCTGGCGCTCGTGGCCGGCCTGGCTCAAGCCCAGGCGCCCAAGCAGTTCGAATTCAGGGTCGCCGAGGTCGGCTCGCACATCCTGGGGACCTCGGGCCGAGCCGAAGGCCTGCCGCTGAACCGCCGCTATGCGGAACTCGATGCCGGCGAGAAGGCCAAGGTCAGGGCCAACTACGAGGCCATGCCGGCCGGCGACGAACCACCCTATCCCGCCGACGGCCTGCTGCCGGTCTTCAAGGCCGTGCAGACGGCCAAGCAGGCGTCCCTGGGCCAGCTGACGCTGGTGGCCGACGTGGACAGCGCCGGCAAGGTCAGGCATGTGGACACCTTCGGCAAGGTCGATGCCGAATTCGCGCGTTTCGCGGCACGGGTGCTGGCGGCCACACCCTTCAAGCCGGGCCGCTGCGCCGGCAAGCCTTGCAATATGCAGTACGTGCTGAAGATGCAGATCGCCGGCCTCTAGCCTCCAGCCGGTCACTCAGAAGCGCAGCGACAGCCCCACCGTCCAGGCCCAGTCGGGCGTGTTGTGGTTCAGGCCGCGGAACACTGCCGTGTCCAGCTGCACATCGTTGGTCATCTGCCAGGCCACCCCCGTGCCCGCCGTGACGACATTGCCGCCGTTGCGGGCCGAGGCCAGTTGCTGGCCGGCAATCTCGGCAAAGCCGTGCAGCTTCTCGCCCAGCGGGATGCCGAGGCTGGCAGACAGCACGGCGGCCGTGTAGCGCTGATCGGCATCATTGCGGTCCGTGAGGACGCCAGCCATGGTGCCGAGAGAAAAGCCGGCGGGCAGCTCCCATTGCGCCAGGAAACTCAGGCTGGGCCTGAGGCCGTGGCCCTTGAAGACGCCACTGCCCGTGGGTGTCTTCACGTCGACCAGCACACCCAGGCCGGGCTTGCCCTCGTCGCCATCCTGCAGCTGCCACTTGAAGCCCAGGCCCAGGTCGCCGCGGCCGCTGGCGTCGGGGTTGCGCTGGTGCAGGGCGCCGTCGCTGTCCAGCCTCAGCTCGAGGTCATGGCCCAGCCCCAGGCGCAGCAGCGTCGGCGTCGAGCGCAGCCGTGACGAGCCGTCGCGCTGCCAGGCGCCGCTGGTCTCGAGCTGGAATCGGCCGGCGGCCATCACGTCGGGACCGTTGGTGAAGTCGGGGCGATCGGGCGAGATCGCGTCGTCGCCGGCCTGGGCGGCAGTGCTGGCGGCGAGCAGGAGCAGCAGGGCAAGTCTCATGCGGTCCACTCTAGCGGCTGAGCTATCGTGGCGACCATGTCTTCCCTTTCATTTTTCTGGCACGACTACGAGACCTTCGGCCGCGTGCCGCGCCGCGACCGCCCGGCCCAGTTCGCCGGCCTGCGCACCGATGCCGAGCTCAACGAGATCGGCGAACCGCTGATGCTGTACTGCCAGCCGGCGCCCGACTACCTGCCCGACCCCGAGTCCTGCCTGCTGACGGGCATCCTGCCCCAGCATTGCCTGCAGCAGGGTGTGCCCGAGCATGAATTCGCCGCGGCCATCGAGACCGTGCTGGCCCTGCCCAACACCATCGGCGTGGGCTACAACAGCATCCGCTTCGACGACGAGGTCACGCGCCATCTGTTCTGGCGCAACCTCATCGACCCCTACGGCCGCGAATGGCAGAACGGCTGCGGCCGCTGGGATCTGCTGGACGTGGTGCGCTGCGCCTACGCGCTGCGACCGGACGGCCTGGAATGGCCCAAGCACGAGGACGGTCGCCCCAGCTTCAAGCTCGAACACCTGACCATCGCCAACGGCGTGGCCCACGAGGCGGCCCACGATGCGCTGTCCGACGTGCGGGCCACCGTGGCGCTGGCGCGCAAGCTGCGCAACGCGCAGCCCAAGCTGTGGGACTTCTGCGTCAAGCTGCGCAGCAAACAGGCGGTGTGGGACGAGATTGGCATCGGCAAGCCCTTTCTGCACATCTCCGGCATGTACGGCCCCGAGCGCGGCTGCATTGCCATGGTCTGGCCGCTGGCACCCCACCCCACCAACAAGAACGAGCTCATCGTCTGGGACTGCGCGGTGGACCCGACGGAGCTCCTGACGCTGAATGCCGCCGCCATCCGCGAGCGCATGTTCACCAAGCAGGAGGCCCTGCCCGAGGGCGTCACGCGCCTGCCCATCAAGACCATCCACGTCAACAAATCGCCCATCGTCATCGGCAATCTGAAAACGCTCAGTCCGGCCATGGCCGAGCGCTGGGGCCATGACGTCGACGCTCAGCAGGCCAACGCCCAGCTGCTGGCCGAGAAGGGCCGGCTGCTGGACGCCCTGTGGCTGGACGTCTTCCAGCGCGAGCCTTTCGCGCCGGCCGATGTCGACGAGGACCTCTACGGCGGCTTCATCGGCAACGACGATCGCCGCACGCTGAACCGTGTGCGCACGACGCCGCCCGAGCAGCTCACCGAGCGTGCGGCCCAGGGCAAGCTGGCCTTCCAGGACGGGCGCCTGGACGAGCTGGTGTTCCGCTGGCGCGCCCGCAACTTCCCGCAGAGCCTGTCGGCCGAGGAGACCGAGCGCTGGCAGGCCCATCTCGCCGCGCGCCTGCATGAAGGCGAGGGCGGCGCGCAGACGCTGTCGGCCTTCATGGAGCGCATCGACCAGTTGGGTGAGGCGGCGGACGAGCGCGGTGAGGCGATCCTGTCGGCGCTGTACGACTACGCAGAGCAGATCGCGCCCTGAAGCCGGTTTCTCCTCAGCTTTGGTGAGGCCGGCACAGGCGGCTTGAGATCACCATGGGGCCTTCCGCAAGGAGAGCCCCATGACGACGACTGCATCCACCGCCGCCCAGCAGACCGCCGCGGCCGCGTCCATCGCGAACGCCAGCCACGGCCGGCCGTCGATGGACAAGATCATCGTCGCCATCCACGGCATTGGCAGCCAGCTGCGCAGCGACACCATCCGCTCGGTAGCGCGCCGCTTTGGCGAACGGGCCGACCCGCCGCTGCCCGTCATGCCGCTGGGCTATTTCAATCTGGGGTCGGCGGCGACGGTGCGCATCAGCCGCCTGGATGCCCATGAGGATGACGAGCTGTCGCGCATCGGCTTTGCCGAGGTCTACTGGGCCGACATCCCCGGCCAGGTCGTCAAGGCCAACGACACGCTGGAAGAGACCAAGGCCTGGGGCCACACGGTGGTCAGCCGGGCCGAATCGCAGTACCGCCGGGACGTTCCCGATGGCCATCTGAAGCGTGAAGACTTCCAGCTCGGCACCGGCGTCGTCGACGAGATCGTCGAGACGGTGGGCGTGCTGGAGAAGCTGCTCGCCGTGCTGGCCCACATGGGCATCTTCAAGTTCGAACTGGCCCCGCTGCTGCGCGACTATGTGGGCGACGTCCAACTCGTCACCGACTTCCCCTACTACCGCCAGAAGATCCTGCACCGCTTCCACAGCGCGCTGGCCCAGATCGTGGCGACCTTCCAGCAGGCCTGCCCCGGTTGCGACCCCGAGATTCACATCGTGGCGCACAGCGAGGGCACCGTCATCAGCTTCCTCGGCCTGCTCGAAGCCCTGGCCGGCCGCCCCGTTGTCGACCCCGACAACCCGACCGGCGCGGCGGTCGACGACGGCTGGATCCGCTTCGTGCGCGGCTACATGACGATTGGCTCGCCCATCGACAAGCACATCGTGCTGTGGCCGGCGCTGTGGCGGGATCTCGACCTGCAATCCAGCGTCGTTGGCGGGCGCGTGCTCTTCGGCGACGCCAAGGCGCCGCGCCTGGTACTGGGGCAGAAGATCAAATGGCGCAACTACTACGACCTCGGCGACCCCATCGGCTTCAAGCTCGATTCGGCCGTGGGTTTCCTGAAGGAGGAGGGCTGCGAAGCCTTCGAGTTCGGCGCCGAGCATGACTACGGCTTCAGCCGCTACTGGCTGCCCGGCAAGGCGCACAACGACTACTGGAACGACCCCGAGGTCTTCGGCCATTTCATCGATGAGGTGGTACTGCCGGACCCGGCGGTGAAAGCCAAGGTGCCGGCCAGCAACTGGCTCATCGACCGCGTGAGCCTGGCCATCCCTTACGTCGCGAGCTTCCTGCTGCTGGTGGCCGCCGTCTTCCTGCTCTACAAGGGCGTCACCGAGGCGAAGGCGAGCTTCGATAGGCTGCCGCTGCAGATCCTGCTGATGAGTGGCCTGCTGATGGGCATCACCGCCGCAGCCCGACTGCCGCGGCTGGTGCACACCGGCGGCCTGCGCTGGCATCTGGCGGCGGCGCTTGCCTTTGCGGCCGGCGCGGCGCCTTTCTTTCACTGGCTGCCCGACGGGCCGGCGCGCTACCTCGGAGGACCGCTCACTACCTTGTTGGCCATGCCGATCACCGACGCCATCCTGGCGGGCAAGCTGGCTCTGGTGGCCGCTGCGGCCGTGATCGCCCTCAGCGGCTGGCTGCTGCCGCGCAAGCCCAACTGGGGGCGGCGCTGCTTGGTCCTGGTCGGCACTGTCGTGATTGCCTTCCTAGTGGGCTCGCGGCTGCTCGGGGCCGAAGCGGCTGGCGCTCCGCCCGCCTGGCCGGTGCTGCTCGCCGGCGCGGCCTTTCTCTACCTCTGGTGGCTGGCCATCCTGATCTTCGACCTCAGCTTCATCTGGCACCGCTACATCCGCCGCTCGGTCGCGGTCGACACGCTGAAGCAGTGGAAGCGGGGCCACGATGCGCGGCCGAATGCCAAGATGGGCCTGGGTGCTCCGGCCGCGCCGGTGCCACCGCCCGCGGCCAAGGCGGCGAGCTAGCGTTTCAGGTATTTGTCGCGCAGGGCGGTCTGGCGGTCGGCCAGTTCCACCTCACGGCCCTGCATGAAGACGCGCTCGATGCGCGTCGTCGGCTCCAGCGGGTTGCCGTCGGCCACGAAGAGGTTGGCCAGCTTGCCGACCTCGATCGAACCCAGCCTGTCGGCGATGCCGAGGATCTGGGCCGGGTAGAGGGTGACCGCCTTCAGGGCCTCGTCGTCGCTGAGGCCGAAGGCGCGGGCATGGGCGGCTTCGAAGGGCAGGTTGCGCTCGTTGGTCGAATCGCGGCCGCCGTCGGCGATGCAGTAGCGCACACCAGCTGCGGCGAGCTGGGCGGGCAGGGCGAAGAGGGCGTCCGGCGGGTCGTCGCGGCGCATCGGCAGGCGCAGCAAACCGTCGATGATGACGGGCACATTGCGCTCACGCAGCGTGTCGGCCACGCGCCAGGCATCGGCGCCGCCGCTGATGATGAGCTTGAGGCCATGGCGGGCCGCGAAGTCCAGCGCGAAGCGGATCTGCGCCAGGTCGTCCGCATGCATGACGACGGGCCGCACCGGCACAGCGCCGGGCGTGGCTGGCAGCACCGGGCGCATGGCCTCCCAGCGCGTGTCGATGGGCGTGGCCGGGTCGGCCGCACGGGCCAGGGCATAGGCCTTGGCCTGGTCGAAGCTGTCGTCCAGCAGCTTGAGCCGGGCATCGGTGGACTTGCGGATTTCCGCCAGGCGCGCCTCGGGCTGGTTGGGGAAGAGGGCGCTGTTCAACCGCAGCCGCGGCACGGCGATATGCAGGCCGACCTCGGGGACGAGGGCCATGTCCTGCCAGTTCCAGCCTTCCAGCTGCAGCAGGGCCGAGGTGCCGGCGATGAGCCCGGTGCGGCCGGCCTCGGGCACGGACAGGGCTGCCAGCACGCCGCCGGCGCGGGTGATGGGCAGCAGCTCGCTGTCGGCATTGAAGGCGACCAGGGCGCGCGCATTCGGGTTCAGTGCGCCGGTCTCGCTGCTGTCCATGGACGCGTTGACCGAGCGGATCTCGGCCAGGCCCAGACTGGTGTTGGCCGCGACCATGCCGGGATAGACATGGCGGCCGCCGAGGTCGACCGTCTTCGCGCCGGCGGGTGCGGCCAGCTCGGCGCCGCCGATCGCACGGATCCTGCCGGCTTCGATCAGCAGGCTGCCGTTGGCGATCACGGGGCCGCTGACCGTGTGGACGGTGGCGTTGCGCAGCAGCAGGGGCTCGTGCTGCGGCGGGGGCGGGGTGTTGGGCGTGGCCTGGGCGGTGAAGGCGGCTGCCAGCAGGGCCGTGATGAGAGCGAGCTTCATGTCAGTACGCGTCCACGGTGCATTCATGCCAGGCGTCGCCGCCAAAATAGCTTTGGCGGTCGCGGTTGGCTTCGTGCAGCCAGCGCTGCAGCTCGAGCTGGTCCAGCGCCGCGGCCACTGGGGTCGCGGGGCGCCCCTCGGGCGGTGACGCGGCCTTGGCCCGTTCAGGCAGGGCCAGGGCCACGAGGCGGGCACGTTCGGCGCGGTCGCGTTCGCGCAGCTGAGCGTCCTCGCCACGGTCGAAGTAGCGCCGGCCGTCGATCCAGGTCTGTTCGGCCTTGGCCGCGCTGGACAGCGGGTTGGCGCTCCAGATGACGAAGTCGGCGTCCTTGCCCACTTCCAGCGAACCGACGCGATTGGCTATGCGCAGCTGCTTCGCGGAATTGATGGTCACGAACTTCAGCGCCTCGGCCTCGTTCATGCCCCAGTCCTTGCCGCCGTAGCGCAGGGCCTTGGCGGCCTCGGTGTTGAGGCGGCGCGCCAGTTCGTCGCTGTCGGAGTTGAAGCTGGTCAGCACGCCGGCCTTGCGTGTCATGGCGCCGTTGTAGGGAATGGCGTCCTGCACCTCGACCTTGTAGCCCCACCAGTCCGAGAAGCCCGAAGCGCCGGCGCCGATGGCGGCGATCTCGGGCGCGACCTTGTAGGCCTCCAGCACATGCTGGAAGGTGGCGACGTCCAGGCCGAATTCCTTGGCCACGGCGATGAACATCAGGATCTCGTCGGCGCGGTAGCTGTGGATGTGGATGGCGCGCTTCTTCTCCAGCAGCTCGACCAGCGTGTCCATCTGCAGGTCGCGGCGCGTGTGCGGGTCGGCCTTGCGGCGCTCGCGGTAGACCTGGGCCGCCAGGAAGGCGTCTCGCATGACCTGCTCCACGCCCATGCGCGTGGCCGGGTAGCGTGGGTCGGCGTCGGCCGCCGCGGGGAAGTTGGCGCGCTTGACGTTCTCGCCGAGCGCGAACTTGATGCCGGGCTGCGCACCCTCGAACTTCAGCGCCTCGGCGTCCTGCCCCCAGCGCAGCTTGATGATCTGGTTCTGGCCGCCGATGGCATTGGCCGAGCCGTGCAGCAGGTTGGCGCTGGTCACGCCGCCGGCGAGCTGGCGGTAGAGGCTGATGTCGGTGGCGTCCACCACGTCGCCGATACGCACCTCGGCCGTCACCGAGTGGGCGAACTCGTTGATGCCGCGGTTGATGGCGGTGTGGGAGTGGGCATCGATGATGCCGGGCGTCAGATGCTTGCCTGCGGCGTCGATGACGACCGCGCCGCTCGGTGCGGTCAGGCCCTTGCCGATGGCGGCAATGCGGCCGTCGCGCACCAGCAGGTCGGTCGCTTCGAGATTGCCGGCGGCGGCACTGGTCCAGACCGTCGCGTTGCGCACCAGCACGGCAGCCGGCCGCTCGGGCAGCGCCGTGCGGCCGAAGACACCGGCAGGGAAGGTGGCGGGCGAGGGTGCTGCGACGACAGGCGGCTTGGGCGCGGGGGGCTCGAAAGCTGCGGTGCGCGTGGCCGTCCAGGCCTGGGTGCGGCCGTCGGCCAACGTCAGCGCGCCGACCAGTGTCGCGCCGCGGCCTTCCAGGCGCAGGCTGGTGCCGCCTTCGCAGGGCCAGCGCAGCAGCAGTTCGCGGCCGCGCTGCTGCAGCTCGCAGGCCTTGCCGTCGACCTGCAGCGTGGGCTTGGCGCGTGTGCCGGCTATCTGCCAGCTCTGCTCGACACCGCCCGCGGGCTTCACCGTCCAGCGCCCGCGGGCATCGAAGCGCTCCCAGGCTTCGGTCGGCAGGGGCTGGCCATCGACAAAGGCGATTTCGACCTCGGCCTGCTCGCTGGTGAAGAGATCGCCGCTGGCGACGATGACGTCGGCGAGTTGGCCAGGCGCCAGGCGCCCCAGGCGTGGCTGGTTCAGCAGCCTGGCCGGCGTGGTTGTCAGTGCGGCGAGCGCCGCCTCGGGCGTGAGGCCGCGCTGCACGGCCTGGCGCAGCCGTGGCCAGAAGTCCTTCTTCAGGTCCTTGACGCCCTGGGTCGAGATCGCGAACTCGACACCGGCTGCCTGCAGGGCCGCAGCATTGCCGGGCGCCCGCTCCCAGTGCTGCAGCAGTTGCAGCGGCACGTCCAGGGCGCTCTCGGGCTGCTCAACCTCGGGCGCGGCCGGGTAGGCCAGCGGCAGGATGACGGGCAGGCCCAGGGCCTTGAGTTGGGCGGCCTTGCGGTACTCGTGGCCGGTGCCTTGGGCGATCAGCTTCAGGCCGAACTCATCGCGCAGCTTGGCGATGCGCAGCAGGTCTTCCTCGTCCAAGGCTTCGTGAATGATGGGCTGCTTGGCCGCCAGGGCCGGGGCGAGCGCATTCAGGCTGGCATTGAACTCGCGCCGCTCGCCCTTGGGCGCGGGGCCTGCGGCCCATTGGGCGTTCAGCAGGGTCTGGCGTTCCAGCGCGATGCTGCCCATCAGCGAGGTCGGGTAGCTCAGGTTGCCGGCGCGACCGCCGCTCTCGAAGTCGAAGGTCGTGTACTCGTGGGCCAGGTGCTGGGCCACGTCGCTGGCCAGCACCAGGCTGCGGGCGTCGGCGCCCTCTTTGGGTATGTTCTGCAGGCTGATCAGCGCGCTCTGGCCGCGGAAAACCGCGCCCGTGGGCGGCAGCGACAGGGCCGTCGTGAAACCCTGTTCGCGCGCTGCTCGAACATCTTCGGCCTTGATCTCCAGCGCCGCGGCTTGGCGGAACTCGCTGCGCACCCAGCGCTGGCCCGGCGTGAGGCCCTTGGCCTTGGACGACTCGACGCGGCCCTGGCCGAGGCTGCTGGCGGCGTCGATGAAACCGGCATAGACGGTGCGGCCGTTCAACGCCCAGACCTTGGCACCGGCCGGCGGCTTGACGTCGGCGCCGACGGCGACGATGACGCCATCCCGCATGACCAGGGTGCCGTTCTCGACCACCTGGCCTGGCGCCAGCACGAGGCGTGCGCCGGTCAGTGCATGCCAGCGCGGTGTTGCGTCGCGCAGACCCTGAGGGATTTCACTGAGCTGCTGGGCCTGGGTCAGGCCGGTGAGCAGGGCGAGCAGGGAGACCGGGAGCAGACGCATCGTCTCGTCGAGTCATGGCGCCGTGGTACGGCAAGGACGCGGACTCTAATGCCGTGATCTGCGTCATGGCCGAAACCCGGCAGTCCTGCGATAGTCGGACCTAGAAGATCGACTCGGAGACCCCCATGAGCAGCGCTACTCCCGCCTCGACCGAGGACACCACCTCCGCCCGCCTGCGTGCCCTGTTGGTACGCGCGCCCACCGCCGTTGCCTTTGTCGCCGGCCAGCGTTTCGAGGTGGTCAGCGAGGAGTTCAACCACCTGTTCGGCTTTGGCGACGACAACGAGCTCTCCGGCCAGGGCACGCGTGTCGTGCACACGACGGACATGGCCCACACGGCCCTGCACGAGCGCGCTGCCGCCGCCTTTGCAGCCGGCCGGCCGCTGGACGAGGAGATCGAATACGTCAAGCGCGACGGCCACCGCTTCTGGGGCCGCTTGCAGGCCACACCGGTGCACTGGGATGCGCCGACCGGCGAGTCGCTGTGGATCGTCGAGGACGTGAGTGCCGCTCGCGCCCTGCGCCTGCAGCCCACCTGGACGGCCAAGCACGACGCCATCACCGAACTGGCCAACCGCCGCGAGTTCGAGCGTCGCCTGGGCGAGCATGTCGGCAGCCGCCGCAACGAGCCGGTCTCGGTGCTGTGGGTGGATGTCGACCGCTTCAGCGAGGTCATCAAGGACATGGGTGCCGAGGTGGGTGACCATTTCCTTTACGGCCTGGGCCAGATGCTGATCAGCAAGGTGCGGGCTTCCGACCTCGTTGCCCGCCTGGAGGAAGACCATTTCGCCATCCTGCTGCCCGACTGCGACCAGCACTACGCCCAGATCATTGCCGAGAAGGTGCGCTCCGCCATCGCCAGCTACCGCCTGCGCTGGGGCCTGCACCGCACCCGCGTGAAGGCCTCCCTGGGCGTGGTGCAGATCCAGCCGACATTGGGTACGGTGGACGCCGTGCTGGGCGGCGCGGCCCTGGCTTGTACCGAGGCCAAGGCGGCGGGCGGCGACAGCGTGCGCGTCTTTGTCTCGGCCGGCGGCTATGAGGAACTCGCGGGCTGATTTCACGCTTGACCGCGTGGCGATCCCCGGAAATGCGGGGTTTTTCGGCTTTTGTTCTAAAGTTCAGCCAGGTGCTGCCGATTTACGGCCGAAGTGCCCAATGACTGAATCCCGATGAACGTCGCCCTGTCCTCCGCCCTGACTGGCATCTCGTCCGCGAACGAGCGCCTGCGCGCGTCGTCGGCGAACATCGCCAACCTGGCGGCCAGCAACCAGAGCCGACCCAGCCCCGAGCCGACCAATGTCGACAAGGTGCCCCAGCGCGAGATCAACCCGGCCAATGAGATCGTCGAGCAGCAGTCCGCGGCCTATGCCTATGTGGCCAACCTGAAGGTGCTGCAGACGCAGATCAACACCACCGGCGCCTTGCTGGACATCAAGGCCTGATCGGCCTTTCCCCGACGACAAGCGGCCTCAGGCCGCTTTTTCTTTGCCCGCCTCTTCCAGTGCCACGCAGCGGCCGGCGGCCCATTCCTCGGTGAGCTGGTCGCGCAGAGCCAGGGTTTCGGCGCGCTGGCGCTCCAGGTCGGCCGCCAGCTTGTCGATCTGGGCCAGGCGATCGTTCAACCCCTTCAAGATGAGGTCATGGGGCAGGCCGTCATGGCAGGCAGCAAACAGTTCGCGCAGCTGGTCCAGACCGAAGCCCAGGCGCTGGCCGAGCTGGATCATCTGCAGGCGTTGCAGGGCGGCGTCGCCGTACTGGCGATAGCCATTGCTGCCGCGTTCGGCGGCCGGCAGCAGCCCGCTGGACTCGTAGAAACGGATGGCGGAGGTGGCCATGCCGGTGCGTTGGGACAGTTCGCCGATCTTCATGCAGGAGTCGCTTGACTTTCAAGTTGGCTTGAAGCTTAGCATCCGCGGCGCTTCAACTGCCAACCCGTCCTGCCATGTCCGCCAGCTCCCTCTTCCAGCCCCTGACCTTGCCCAACGGCCGCCAATTGCCCAACCGCCTCGTCAAGGCGGCGATGGAAGAGGGCCTGGCTGACCCGGGGCAAGTGCCGGGCGAAGGCTTTGTGCGCCTTTATCGGCGCTGGGCCGAGGGCGGTGTCGGCCTGATGCTGACCGGCAATGTCATGGTCGACCCCGCGGCCCTGACCGGCCCGGGCGGTGTCGTGCTGGACGAGAACTCGCCGCTGGACGGTTTCAAGGCCTGGGCCAAGGCCGCCCGCAGCGGCGGCGGCCAGGTCTGGATGCAGATCAACCATCCCGGCCGCCAGGTGTTTGCCGCCATGGGGGAGCCGGCGCTGAGCGCCTCGGCCGTGGCCCTCGACCTGGGCAAGCATTCCAGGCTGTTCGCCGCGCCCCAGCCCATGAGCGAGGCCCAGATCGCGGCCGTCATTCAGCGTTTTGCGACGACGGCGCGGCGCGCGGCCGAGGCGGGCTTCGATGGCGTACAGGTCCATGCCGCCCATGGCTATCTGCTCAACCAGTTCCTGTCGCCACTGAGCAACCGACGCGAGGACCGCTGGGGCGGCGGCCTGGAGAACCGCGCCCGTCTGCTGATCGAGGTCGTGCGTGCCGTGAAGGCGGCCGTGCCGGCGGGCTTCGGCGTCGGCGTGAAGCTGAATTCCGCCGACTTCCAGCGCGGCGGCTTCAGCCAGGAGGATGCGCGCGGTGTCGTCGCGCTGCTGAACGGCGAGGGCCTGGACCTGCTGGAGCTGTCCGGCGGCAGCTATGAAAGCCCAGCCATGCAGGGCCGCACCGCCGATGGGCGCACGCTGGCGCGCGAGGCCTATTTCCTGGAGTTCGCCCGAGACCTGGCCGGTGTCGCCACCATGCCGCTGATGACGACCGGCGGCATCACCCGCCCGGCCGTGGCCGAGCAAGTGCTGGCCGAAGGCGTCGCCCTGGTCGGCCTGGGCACGGCCCTGGCGATGGCACCCGAGCTGCCGCGCCAATGGCAGGCCGGCGAGGACCGCGTGGCGCCGCGGCCCCAGGTCGGCTGGAAGGACAAGGTCATGGTGGGTCTGGCCACCATGGCCCTGGTGCGCCGCCAACTGCAGCGCATGGCGGCCGGCAAGGCGCCGCAGGCCAAGTCCTCGCCGCTGTGGACGCTGATCGCGGATCAGCTCCGCACCAAGCGGCTGACACGCCGTTACCGTGGCTGGCGGGCCGCGCGCGCCTGATTTCACCCCGTTTGCGCGGCGGCTCCGTAGAAGCAGAGGACCCCACCCTTTGCGAAGGAACCGCCATGAGCTCACCACTCCCCCTGCGCCGCCGCACCGCCTTGCTGCAGCTGGCCGCACTGACCGGCCTGGCCGGGCTTCATGCTGGCTGCGCTGCTGCCGTCCAGCAGCCCCTGCTGGACATGCAACTGGTCGACCGCGACAGCGGCGCAACCCTCACTCAATACCCCGGCCGCGGCCGTCGCTACAGCCCGGGCACGCCGGGCTCGCGCTATGCCATCCGGCTCAGCAACCGCAGCGGCGAGCGCGTGCTGGTGGTGCTGTCGGTGGACGGCGTCAATGCCATCACCGGCGACACGGCGGCCTTCAACCAGTCGGGCTATGTGCTGAGCCCCGGCGAGAGCTATGACATCACGGGCTGGCGCAAAAGCGACCAGCAGATTGCGGCCTTCGAGTTCACGTCCCTGGGCGACTCCTATGCCGCCCGCACCGGGCGGCCGGCCAATGTGGGTGTGATCGGTGCCGCGGTGTTCCGTGAGGTCTATGTGCCGCCGCCCGTGGTTGACGAGGCGCCCCCCGTGTCGTCTGCCGCGCCCATGGCGCCCAGCCCCATGGCGCGCCTGAACGGCGCCGCGGCGGACGCGGCAGCGCCGGCACGCGAAAGTGCCGGTCGCGCCGAGGCCGAGCGCTCGGCACGCGCCAAGCTTGGCACCGGCCATGGCGCCGCGGAGTGGTCACCCATCGCCCACACGGGCTTTCAGCGGCGCACGCCCCAACCCGATCAGTTGCTGGAGATCCACTACGACAGCCAGGCCAATCTGATGGCGGCCGGCATCATGCCCCGGCCGATGGCGCAGCTGCCGCGCTCCTTCCCCAACAGCAGCGGCGGCTATGTGCCCGATCCGCCGCCGCGCTGGTGAGGTTGCGCCTGATGCGGCCGACCGTGCTGACGGCGTAGCATCCGCGCCGCATGGTGGTTGCGAATGAACCTGCCGACGAAGAGCTCATCGCCCGCTATCTGCGCGGCGACATGGGCGCGTTCGACCGCCTCTACCGCCGCCACGACCGCAAGACCTTCGCCTTCATCCGCCAGATGCTCCACCCCACGGACCGTGCCACGGTGGAGGACCTGCACCAGGAAGGCTGGCTGGCCGTGGCAAGCAAGGCCGCCAGCTTCACGCCCGCCAAGGCAAAGTTCTCGACCTGGCTCTACACCGTGCTGCGCAACCGGGTGGTGGACCACCTGCGGGCGCGCCCGCCCCAGGGGGATGACGAGGCCGACCCCGACCTGCTCGCCTCGTCTGCCAATGGCCCCGAGCAGCAGCTGGTGTCCAAACGTCTCGTGCAGGCCGTGGAGGGCGGCCTGTTGCGCCTGTCCGTCGAGCAGCGGGAGGCCTTCCTGCTCTTCACCGTCGTCGAGCTCAGCCTCGCCGAGATTGCCGACGTGACCCAGGCCCACCCCGAAACCGCCAAGACCCGCCTGCGCTATGCGCGGGAGGCGCTGCGGCATCGTCTGAGCGAGTGGCGCGATGGCTGAGTTCGACCCCACCCCGCCCAAGGACGTGGACGAGGCCGCGTATGCCGCAGCTCTGCTCGGCGACGACACGGGCCGCGAGCAGCGCCATGCAAGGCTGATGGCGGCCTTGCCGCGGCCGGAGGCGGCTGCGGCCGTGCCGGTCTCGGACAGCAGCCTGGCCTGGCGTTGGCAGCCCTATGCCTGGGGCCTGGCCGCCGGCGTGCTGCTGCTGGCCACCGTTCTGCTGCTGAAGGGGCGGCCCGCTGAGCCCACAAAGACCCTTGATCCGCGCCTGGCAGCCGGCCCGGCCGCCTCGGCGCCGGTCGTGGTGGCCCAGGCAGAACCGCCGCGCGAGGCGGCGCCTCAAGCGCCGGCTGCCGTGGCGCCTCCCGTTGCGGCCAAGATCATTCCGTCCAGGCCGCCTGCCATGCAGCTTCCACCGCCCATGGTGGTGGCGGATGCGAGCATGCCGCAGCAGCGCAAGGAGGCCGAAGCGGCCGTGACGGTGGCGGCCGAGTCGGCACGACAGGCGGTGGAGCCGCCGCCAGCCGCTCCCGTCATGGCTGCGGCACCACCGCCGGTGATGGCACCCAAGCCCGTTGTGCCGCCGGCGGCTGCGGTGACGGCTGCCGCCCCGGTTGCGCCGTCGTCCAACCAGGCCGAGGCCCTGGCGCGGGCCGACAGCGCAGCAGGCCTGGCTTCGGCTCGCGCCCGCATGTCCCTGGCAGCTTCCGAGCCGGTGAAGCTGATGACGCCGGCGGAATCCTTCCTGCTGGCGGCCGTCAACCATGCGGACCTGGCGACGGCCCGCTCGGCCCTGCAGTCCGGTGCCTCGGCCCATCTGCGTGATGACCAAGGCCGCACGGTCCTGATGCTGGCCGCACGCACCGGCTCTCGCGAGATGGTGGAGCTGCTGCTCGCCGCCGGCGCCCGCAAGGCCGACCGCGATCCCCAGGGCCTGACGGCTGCCGACCATGCCCGCTCCGTGGGGCAACTCGAACTGGCTGAACAGCTGCGATAGGCCAAAAAAAAGCCCGCCGGGTGGCGGGCTTTGGCTAGGCGTCGAGCGCTCAGGCGGCCACGGTCTTGGCGGTGTCTGCGTACTCTTCGATCTGGTCGAAGTTCAGGTACTTGTAGACGCTGGCCGTGTCCTTGTTGATGATGCCCATGGCCTCGTGGTATTCGGCCACCGTCGGGATCTTGCCCAGCTTGGACGCGATGGCGGCCAGTTCGGCCGAGGCCAGGAACACATTGGTGTTCTTGCCCAGGCGATTGGGGAAGTTGCGGGTCGAGGTGGACACGACGGTCGCGCCTTCACGCACCTGGGCCTGGTTGCCCATGCACAGGCTGCAGCCCGGCATTTCGGTGCGGGCACCGGCGGTGCCGAAGGCGGCGTAATGGCCTTCCTTGATCAGCTCGCTCTGGTCCATCTTGGTCGGCGGCGCCACCCACAGCTTGACCGGGATGTCGCGCTGGCCGCCCAGCAGCTTGGCCGCGGCGCGGAAGTGGCCGATGTTGGTCATGCAGGAGCCGATGAAGGCTTCGTCGATCTTGGTGCCGGCCACATCGGACAGGGTCTTGGCGTCGTCAGGATCGTTGGGGCAGCAGAGGATGGGCTCCTTGATGTCGGCCAGGTCGATCTCGATGACGGCGGCGTATTCGGCGTCCTTGTCGGCTTCCAGCAGCTCCGGCTTGGCCAGCCAGGCTTCGACCTTCTCGATGCGGCGCTGCAGCGTCTTTGCGTCGGCATAGCCGTCGGCGATCATGTTCTTCATCAGCACGACGTTGGAGGTCAGGTACTCCTTGATCGGGGCCGGGTTCAGCTTGATCGTGCAGCCGGCGGCCGAGCGCTCAGCGGAGGCGTCGGACAGCTCGAAGGCTTGCTCGACCTTCAGGTCAGGCAGGCCTTCGATCTCGAGGATGCGGCCCGAGAACACGTTCTTCTTGCCGGCCTTGGCGACGGTCAGCAGACCGGCCTTGATGGCGTACAGCGGAATGGCGTGCACGAGGTCGCGCAGCGTCACGCCGGGCTGCATTTCGCCCTTGAAGCGCACCAGCACCGACTCCGGCATGTCCAGCGGCATCACGCCGGTGGCGGCGCCGAAGGCCACCAGGCCGGAGCCGGCCGGGAAGCTGATGCCGATGGGGAAGCGGGTGTGCGAGTCGCCACCGGTGCCGACGGTGTCGGGCAGCAGCAGGCGGTTCAGCCAGCTGTGGATGACGCCGTCACCCGGGCGCAGGGCCACGCCGCCGCGGTTGCTGATGAAGGCGGGCAGCTCGCGGTGGGTCTTGACGTCCACCGGCTTCGGGTACGCAGCCGTGTGGCAGAAGGACTGCATGACCAGGTCGGCCGAGAAGCCCAGGCAGGCCAGGTCCTTCAGCTCGTCGCGGGTCATGGGGCCGGTGGTGTCCTGCGAGCCGACCGTCGTCATCTTGGGCTCGCAGTAGGTGCCCGGGCGCACGCCCTGGCCTTCCGGCAGGCCGACGGCGCGGCCGACCATCTTCTGCGCCAGCGTGAAGCCGGCCTTGGTCTCGGCAGGGGCCGCGGGCAGGCGGAACAGCGTGGAGGCGGGCAGGCCCAGGAACTCGCGCGCCTTGGCGGTCAGCGAGCGGCCGATGATGAGGTTGATGCGGCCACCGGCGCGCACTTCGTCGAACAGCACATCGCTCTTGAGCTTGAACTCGGCGACGGTCTGGCCGTTCTTCACCAGCTTGCCGTCATAGGGCAGCACGTCGATGACGTCGCCCATCTCCAGCTTGCTGACGTCGACTTCGATGGGCAGGGAGCCCGAGTCTTCCTGGGTGTTGAAGAAGATGGGGGCGATCTTGCCGCCCAGGGTCACGCCGCCGAAGCGCTTGTTGGGCACGAAGGGGATGTCTTCGCCGGTGGCCCAGATGACCGAGTTGGTGGCGGACTTGCGCGAGGAACCCGTGCCGACGACGTCGCCGACATAGGCCACGACATGGCCCTTCTTCTTCAGGTCGTCGATGAACTGCATCGGGCCGCGCTTGCCGTCTTCCTCGGGCTTGAAGGCCGCGTCGCTGCGCGTGTTCTTCAGCATGGCCAGGTAATGCAGCGGGATGTCCGGGCGGCTCCAGGCGTCGGGGGCGGGCGACAGGTCGTCGGTGTTGGTCTCGCCGGGCACCTTGAAGACGGTGACGGTGATCTTCTTCTCGACTTCAGGCCGGCTGGTGAACCACTCGGCGTCGGCCCAGCTCTTCATCACTTCCTGGGCCTTGGCGTTGCCGGCCTTGGCCTTGGTGGCGACGTCGTTGAAGTAGTCGAACATCAGCAGGGTCTTCTTCAGGCCCTCGGCGGCTTGCGTCGCGACTTCGGCGTCGTCCAGCAGCTCGATCAGCGGATGCACGTTGTAGCCGCCCACCATGGTGCCCAGCAGCTCGGTGGCCTTGGCCTTGGAGATCAGGCCGACCTGGATGTCGCCGTGGGCCACGGCGGCCAGGAAGCTGGCCTTGACCTTGGCGGCATCGTCCACGCCCGGGGGCACGCGGTGGGTCAGCAGGTCCAGCAGGAAGGCGTCTTCACCGGCCGGCGGGGCCTTGATCAGCTCGATCAGTTCGGCGACCTGCTTGGCGTCCAGCGCAAGGGGCGGGATGCCGAGGGCGGCGCGCTCAGAAGTGTGTTGGCGGTAGGCGGCAAGCATGGTGATCTCCGTAGGGCAGGTCAGGATTGGGCTTGAGGCACGATCAGCCTCAGGCCTTTGAAATAGTCTCGAAAGAAGCCGTCATCGCGGGTGATGAGGGCCTGGCATTGCAGCAGGGCGTGGGCGCCGATGAGGAAGTCTGCAACGACACGCTGGCGGGCGCCACCGCGGTCGCGGTAGCGGCGCTGCATATGGCCGGCGCGCACGGCGGCGGCTTCCTGGATGGGGTCGAAGCGCAGGCCGAATTCCTTCAACGAGTCCATGACGGTCTCGCGGGTGTCCAGCAGGGTCTGGACCTCGGCGGCCACGGCGTCGCAGAGCACCACCTCGCCCTGGCTCAGGGCCAGGGCCAGGGCCTCTGCGGAGGCGTCGCCATAGCGGGCGTCGCCGGTCAGCACGTCGACCAGGACCGAGGCATCGACAGCGATCATTCCTCGTCGCTCGGGGCGGGGTAGGGGTCGCCAGGGGCGCGGCCCCGCAGGGCGCGCATGGCGTCGTCGGTGCTGGTGAAGCCTTCAGCCAGCTTGAATCGCCCGCGCAGTTTGGCGAGGGCGTCGTCGACGTTCTTGCGCAGGATGATGCGGCCGCCGTCCAGCTCGACCTTGAGCGTGGTGCCCTTGGTCAGGCCGAGGGCATCTCGGACGGCTTTGGGCAGGGTGATCTGCCCGCGTTCGGCAACAGTGGCTTCCATGGCGCCTCCAGCGGCTGAGCGCCGCGGAGGCGGTGGCTCAGGTATGCATCGGAAAGTATGTATTCATTCTACATACCGGAGCCGCGGGTTTCAACTGAGATGACTCACTTGGCCTTGGCCGGCTTGGCCGGTTTTGCGGCCGGCGCCGGGGCGGGCGCTTCGGGCGCCGTGGGCGTGATGCCCAGGCCGCTGCGTGCGGCTGCGGCGGCTTCGGCCTCGGGGTCGTTGATCTTGGCGGCCTTGGCGGCTTCGATCAGCTTGAGCTGCTCGGGGTGGACGCAGTCGTCAATGAGGCGCTGGCCGATCTTGGTGTCCAGCAGCATGGACTTGTTGGCGATCTGGATCATCAGCGTGCGGCCGGTCACGTCTTCCAGGCGCAGGGCACCGGTGGAGGAAAGCACGGGCTTCATCGTGAAGACCTGCTTCTTCCAGACCACGTTGATGTAGCCGGCGACCTTGGGATGCTTTTCGATCAGCACGGTCTCCTTGAACTCGCAGGCGTAGTCGCCGAGATAGGCGCGTTCGGCGGCGGCGAGCTGAGCTTCATCGGCGTCGACCAGCACGGGCTCGGGCGGCGGCAGCGCCTTCTTGGCCGGTGCGGGCTTGGCGGCCTTTGCGGCCGGCTTGGCTGCGGGCTTGGCCGGCGCAGTCTGGGCGAATGCGGGGAGAGCGGCGCAGAGGATCAGGGCAGCAGCGCTGCTGCGAAGCGTGGGCATCGGCATCTGGAGTCGAGGTCGGGGAAAGGGGTTGGGGGATTGAAAAAGGTGGCGCATCATGGCTGCAAAGCCACGGCGGATGGGTGAAAAGATGTAGGCATTGTCGGCGTGACGAAGTGCACGCCGACTCCTGCCTCACTCGGCGATTACCCCGATGGCTACGGGGAAGAACGCCGATCGCGCTTCCTCGGGAATCGCGCGACCTGTGCGCTCGGCGCGCTCCAGCACGGTCCAGAAATAGCGGTAGCTGGCGCGGTCGTGCAGGCGGTCGTGAAAGGAGATGGGTGCCCATTGCGCAGCCTGCGCGGCCAGCAGCAACTCGGCCGCTTCGGCCACCTCGTCGGCGGCCGGCGCGAAGGCCTCGACAATGGGGCGGATCTGGTCGGGGTGGATGCTCCACATGCGTGTGTAGCCGAAGTCGCGGGCAGCACGACGCGCGGCTTGGGACAACGCTGAAGCATCGCGGAACTCGGTGACCACACAGTGCGAGGGCGTCTTGCCGAAGGCGTGGGCCGCGGCGGCGATCTCCAGCTTGGCGCGCACCACCAGCGGATGCTCGAACTGCCCGGGCAGCTCCATCGCTGCCTTCGGGATGGCGCCGCCGTGGGCGGAGACGAAATCCATCAGGCCGAAGGACAGCGACTCGATGCGCGGATGCGCGGCGATGCGAAAAACCTCGCGCAGCGCGCCGTGGGTTTCGATGAGGACCTGCAGCGGCAGCTTGGCAACGCCGTGGCGCTCGCAGGCCGCGTCGATGGCCGCTGCCGCGCGGTCGACGTCGTCGGCACTCTCGGGCTTGGGGATCATCAGATAGGCCAGGCGGTCGCCGGCCTTGGCGATCAGCGTGTCGACGTCGCTTTCGAATGCGGAATGGCCGAAAGGGTGGACGCGCGCGCCGACGCGACCGAAGCGGTTGGCCGCGCTGGTGGCCAGCTCGGCGATCAACAGCGCATGCTCGGCCTCGCCGCCGACGGGGGCGCCGTCCTCGGCGTCCAGCGTGATGTCGAAGACCGGGCCCAGCTCGGCCTGCAGGGCCAGGCTCTTGCGCATGCGGGCCTCGACGCCGCAGTAATGGTCGACGACCGGCAGCACCGGCCGGGTGGCTTCATGGCCGAACAGGGCCTGACGGGGGTGGAGGAGGGCGCTCATCGCACCACTGTACCCAGCGCCGGAATCACGGCAGGTGTGAAGCCGGTCGCGGAATCGCGACGTTTGGGGGATGCAAAGGGTGCTTACGCACTGTCATATCTGACCCAGGCATGCCAGCATCCGCGAATAACGACCTCAGGAGACAAAGCCATGCTCAAGCTCGAGTCGCTCAGAGTTTCCCGCCGCCTGGCCCTGCAGACCTTTGGCGCCGTTCTCGGCGTGCTGCTGGTGGCCGCCATCCTGCTGTTCTCGGAGCGGGAGCTGATCCTGAACGAGCGCCAGCAGGCCGTGCGCCAGGCCGTCGAGACAGCCCATGGCATCGTGGCGCAAATCCATGCCCAGGTGGCAGCCGGCAAGCTGTCCGACGACGAGGCCAAGAAGGCGGCCATGGCTGCCGTGCGCGGGCTGCGCTACAGCGGCAGCGAGTACTTCTGGATCAATGACATGAGCCCCATCATGGTCATGCATCCGATGAAGCCGGAGCTCGAAGGCAAGACGCTGAACAACAACAAGGACCCGACCGGCAAGCCGCTGTTCGTCGCCATGGTCGACATCGTCAAGGCCAACGGCGCGGGCTATCTGCCCTATCTGTGGCCGAAGCCGGGCAGCGAGCAGCCGGTGCCCAAGGTGTCCTATGTCAAGGGCTTCACGCCCTGGGGCTGGATCATCGGTTCGGGCGTCTATGTGGACACCGTCGACGCGGCCATCTGGCAGCGCGTCTGGAAGGTGGGCCTGGGTGTGCTGGTGCTGGCCGGCGTGCTGCTGATGCTGGGCCTGGCCATCACGCGCAGCATCACGCGCCAGCTGGGCGGCGAACCCGCTCGCGTCAACGAGATCACGCGCCAACTGGCCGAGGGCGACCTCAGCGTCGACATCGACTTGAGAGGCAGCGGCCACGAAAGCGTCATGCAGGGCGTGAAGGCCATGCGCGACAGCATGGCCAGCATCGTGCAGCAGGTGCGCGACGGCTCGGAATCGGTGGCCAATGCCAGCTCGGAGATCGCCTCGGGCAACCAGGACCTGAGCGCCCGCACCGAGAGCCAGGCCAGCGCGCTGCAGCAGACGGCGGCGTCCATGGATGAGCTGGGTGCGACGGTGCGCAACAACGTCGACAACGCCCAGCAGGCCAACCAGCTGGCGCAGAACGCGTCCCATGTGGCGGCCGAAGGCGGCCAGGTCGTCAAGCAGGTCGTCGACACGATGAAGGGCATCAACGACAGCTCGCGCCGCATCGGCGACATCATCTCAGTCATCGACGGCATCGCCTTCCAGACCAACATCCTGGCGCTGAATGCGGCCGTTGAAGCAGCACGCGCGGGCGAGCAGGGCCGCGGCTTCGCGGTCGTGGCCGGCGAGGTGCGCTTGCTGGCCGGCCGCAGCGCCGAGGCCGCGCGTGAGATCAAGACGCTGATCTCGCAGAGCCTGGAGCGCGTGGACCGCGGCAATACGCTGGTCGACCAGGCCGGCGCCACCATGGACCGCGTCGTCAGCAGCATCCAGCGCGTCACCGACATCATGGGCGAGATCAGCTCCTCAAGCGCCGAGCAGAGCGCGGGCGTCAACCAGGTCGGCACGGCCGTCACGCAGATGGACCAGGCCACGCAGCAGAACGCCGCCATGGTGGAGGAGATGGCCGCTGCGGCCGATGGGCTCAAGGTGCAGGCGCAGCAATTGGTTGAGACGGTGTCGACCTTCCGCCTGCCAGCTCACCGCTGATCCGGCCCAGCCATGAAAAAGGCCTCCCGCGGGAGGCCTTTGCTTTTGCCGAAGCGAAAGACTTACAGCAGGTGCTTGACGCCGTCCTGCTCGTCCGTCAATTCCTTCAGCGTCTTGTTGATGCACTCCTGCGAGAAGGCGTCGATCTCGATGCCTTGCACGATCTTGTACTCGCCGCCTTCGCAGGTGACGGGGTAGCCGAACATGACTTCCTTGGGGATGCCGTATTCGCCGCCCGACGGGATGCCCATGGTGACCCACTTGCCGTTGGTGCCCAGGGCCCAGTCGCGCATGTGGTCGATGGCGGCGTTGGCAGCCGAGGCGGCCGACGACAGGCCGCGAGCGGCAATGATGGCGGCGCCACGCTTGCCGACGGTGGGCAGGAAGACCTCACGGTTCCACTGCTCGTCGTTGATCAGGTTCTTGACCGACTGGCCGTCGATGGTGGCGTTGCGGTAGTCTGCATACATCGTCGGCGAGTGGTTGCCCCACACGGCCAGCTTCTCGATGCCGGCGACGGCCTTGCCCGTCTTGGCGGCGATCTGCGAGGCGGCGCGGTTGTGGTCCAGGCGCAGCATGGCGGTGAAGTTCTTGGCCGGCAGGTCCGGAGCCGACTTCATGGCGATGTAGGCATTGGTGTTGGCGGGGTTGCCGACGACCAGCACGCGCACATTGCGCGAGGCGACGGCGTTCAGGGCCTTGCCCTGCACCGTGAAGATCTGGGCGTTGGCGGCCAGCAGGTCGGCACGCTCCATGCCGGGGCCGCGGGGGCGGGCGCCGACCAGCAGGGCGTAGTCCGTGTCCTTGAAGGCGGTCATCGGGTCGCTGTGGGCTTCGATGCCGGCCAGCAGCGGGAAGGCGCAGTCTTCGAGTTCCATGATCACGCCCTTCAGCGCGTTCTGAGCCTTCTCGTCGGGGATTTCCAACAGCTGCAGGATGACGGGCTGGTCCTTGCCCAGCATTTCGCCGGAGGCGATGCGGAACAGCAGGGCGTAGCCGATCTGGCCAGCAGCGCCGGTGACGGCGACGCGAACGGGTTTCTTGCTCATGGAGGTCTCCGAGGACAGTTGATAAAGCCGGGGCCGGGACAGATCGCCCGAAACCCGTCGAGTGTACGGGCATACCCTGTGCTGCAATGCGGTCCATGCCCAAGTCCCCTGCGCCGCTGTACGAACAGATCCGCCAATTGATCGTGGCCGCCCTGGCGGCGGGGGAGTGGCGGCCGGGCGACGCCCTGCCCAGCGAAGCGGCCCTGGCCGAGCGTTTCCACGCCAGCGCAGGCACCGTCAGGAAGGCCATGGACGAGCTGGCCGCGGCCCATGTCGTCGAGCGCCGCCAGGGCGCCGGCACCTTTGTCGCGACGCACACGGCGCCACGTGACGCCTATCGCTTCCTGCGCCTGGTGGCCGACGACGGCGCCACCGGCTTCACCCGGGAGCTGCTGCATTGCCGACGCGCCCGTGCCAACGCAGAGACGGCGCGGGCCCTGCATCTGCGCACATCGGAGCCCGTCATCGAGGTGCGGCGCCTGCTGCTGCGCCGTGGACGCGCCGTCGTGCTGGACGACCTCTGGCTGCCGGAGCGGCATTTCCAGGGGCTGACCAGCGAGGTCATCAATGCCTACCCGGGCACGCTGTACGCCTTGTTCGAGGAGCGTTTCCGTGTCCACATGGTGCGCGCCGAGGAGAAGCTGCGCGCCGTTGCAGCGGATGCCGAGGCGGCCGAGCTGTTGGGCTTGGGCGACGGCGCCCCCCTGCTCAGCGTCGAGCGCGTGGCCTTCACCTATGGCGACCGACCGGTCGAACTGCGCCGCGGCCTCTACCACACGGAGGCGGACTTCTACCTCAACGAGTTGAACTGAATCTGACAATGCCGCAGTGCAGCAACCGCGAAGCTCGGCCTTTGTCTTGGGCCTAGAATCTTTCGGTTTCACATTGATTACGGGCACGACCATGACGGACAGCGTCAAGAAAAGACCGGTCTACACCAATATTCACGTCACGCAGATCGTCAGCTACCGCCTCCCGGCCGCAGGTTGGGTTTCCATCCTGCATCGCGCCAGCGGCCTGCTGATGTTCCTGCTGTTGCCCTTCGCGATCTGGATGCTGGACAACAGCCTCAGTTCCGAAATCTCCTTCGAGTCCTTCACCAACGTCTTCGTGGCGGGCGTGATCGGCATCCCGGGCGTGGTGATCAAGCTCGTGGCGCTGGCCCTGATCTGGGGCTATCTCTTCCACTTCATCGCCGGCGTGCGCCATCTGTGGATGGACGCGACCCACAGCGTCAGCAAGGCCCAGGGCCAAAGCTCTGCACAGATCACCTTGGTGCTCAGCAGCCTGCTGACCCTGGCGCTGGCTGCCAAGCTGTTCGGTCTCTACTGAGCCCCAGAGGACAACAACAATGAGTACTTTCGGCTCCAAGCGCGTCGTCGTCGGCGCGCACTACGGTCTGCGCGACTGGCTCGCGCAACGCATCACGGCCGTGCTGATGGCCCTGTTCACGGTCGTGCTGCTGGCCCAGGTGCTGATGCCCGGCGCCCTCGGCTATGACCGCTGGGCAGCGATCTTTTCGCAGCAGTGGATGAAGCTGCTGACCTTCGTGACCATCCTGTCGCTCGCCTATCACGCCTGGGTCGGCATGCGCGACATCTGGATGGACTACATCAAGCCCGTGGGTGTGCGCCTCGCGCTGCAGGTGGCCACCATCGTTTGGTTGTTGGGTTGCGCCGGCTGGGCAATCCAGGTTCTGTGGAGACTCTGATGGCGGCGCTTTCGACCCGTAAGTTTGATGTGGTGATCGTCGGGGCTGGTGGCTCCGGCATGCGCGCCTCCCTGCAGCTGGCTCTGGCCGGCCTCAACGTGGCCGTGCTGTCCAAGGTCTTCCCGACCCGCTCGCACACCGTCGCCGCGCAAGGCGGCATCGGCGCGTCCCTGGGCAACATGTCCGAGGACAACTGGCACTACCACTTCTTCGACACCGTCAAGGGTTCGGACTGGCTGGGCGACCAGGACGCCATCGAGTTCATGTGCCGCGAGGCGCCCAAGGTCGTTTACGAGCTTGAGCACTTCGGCATGCCCTTCGACCGCAATGCCGACGGCACCATCTACCAGCGCCCCTTCGGCGGCCACACCGCCAACTACGGCGAGAAGCCCGTGCAGCGCGCCTGCGCCGCGGCCGACCGCACCGGCCACGCGCTGCTGCACACGCTCTACCAGCAGAACGTCCGTGCCCGCACGCAGTTCTTCACCGAGTGGATGGCGCTGGACATCATCCGTGACGCCGAGGGCGATGCCGTCGGCGTGACCGCCCTGGAGATGGAGACCGGCGAGGTCCACATCCTGCACGCCAAGACCGTGCTGCTGGCCACCGGTGGCGCCGGCCGCATCTTCGGCGCCAGCACCAATGCCTTCATCAACACCGGTGACGGCCTGGGCATGGCGGCGCGCGCCGGCATCCCGCTGGAAGACATGGAGTTCTGGCAGTTCCACCCCACCGGCGTGGCCGGCGCGGGCGTGCTGCTGACCGAAGGCTGCCGTGGCGAAGGCGCCATCCTGCGCAACAGCAACGGCGAGCGCTTCATGGAGCGCTATGCCCCGACGCTGAAGGACCTGGCCCCGCGCGACTTCGTGTCCCGCTCCATGGACCAGGAAATCAAGGAAGGTCGCGGCTGCGGTCCCAACAAGGACTATGTGCTGCTGGACATGACCCACCTGGGTGCCGAGACCATCGCCAAGCGCCTGCCCTCGGTGCTGGAGATCGGCCACAACTTCGCCAACGTCGACATCACCAAGGAACCGATTCCTGTCGTGCCGACCATCCACTACCAGATGGGTGGCATTCCGACGAATGTGCACGGCCAGGTCGTCATCCCCAAGAACGGCAAGCCCAACGACATCATCAACGGCCTCTACGCCGTGGGTGAATGCTCCTGCGTGTCGGTGCACGGCGCCAACCGCCTGGGCACCAACTCGCTGCTCGACCTGCTGGTGTTCGGCCGCGCCGCGGGCAACCACATCGTCGACTTCAACCTCAAGACGAAGTCGCACAAGGAACTGCCCAAGGACGCTGCCGACAAGACCCTGGCCCGCCTGGCGCGCCTGGAATCGGCCACCAACGGCGAGTACGCCCAAAACGTCGCCAACGACATCCGCTCGACCATGCAGAAGCATGCCGGCGTGTTCCGCACGCAGGCGTCCATGGACGAAGGCGTCGCCAAGATCAAGGAAGTCGCCCAGCGCGTCGCCGGCATCGGCCTGAAGGACAAGTCCAAGGTCTTCAATACCGAGCGTGTCGAGGCCCTGGAAGTCGAGAACCTCATCGAAGCCGCGATGGCCACGATGATCTCGGCCGCCGCCCGCCCCGAGAGCCGTGGCGCCCACGCGCACAACGACTACCCGAACCGCGACGACGCGAACTGGATGAAGCACTCGCTGTGGTATTCCGAAGGCAACCGCCTGGACTACAAGCCTGTGAACCTGACGCCGCTGACGGTTGAATCCGTCCCGCCCAAGGTCCGTACCTTCTAAGCCGGGTCGACAAGGACATCAAGAACATGAAGCGCACCTTCCAGATCTACCGCTACGACCCCGACAAGGACGCCAAGCCCTACATGCAGACCCTCGAGGTCGAGCTGGACGGCCATGAGCGCATGCTGCTCGACGCCCTGGTCAAGCTGAAGGCGGTCGATCCCACGCTGTCCTTCCGCCGCTCCTGCCGCGAAGGCGTCTGCGGTTCGGACGCGATGAACATCAACGGCAAGAACGGCCTGGCCTGCCTGACCAACATGCGCACGCTGCCGGGTGTCATCACGCTGAAGCCGCTGCCGGGCCTGCCCGTCGTGCGCGACCTCATCGTCGACATGACGCAGTTCTTCAAGCAGTACCACTCGATCAAGCCCTACCTCGTCAACGACAACCCGCCGCCCGAGAAGGAGCGTCTGCAGTCGCCCGTTGAGCGCGAGGAGCTGGACGGCCTGTACGAATGCATCCTGTGCGCGAGCTGCTCGACGAGCTGCCCGAGCTTCTGGTGGAACCCCGACAAGTTCGTCGGCCCGGCCGGCCTGCTGCAGGCCTACCGCTTCATCGCCGACAGCCGCGACGAAGCCACCGCCGAACGCCTGGACAACCTCGAAGATCCGTACCGCCTGTTCCGCTGCCACACCATCATGAACTGCGTGGATGTCTGCCCCAAGGGCCTGAACCCCACGAAGGCCATCGGCAAGATCAAGGAACTGATGGTCCGCCGGGCCGTCTGACGCATGCCTGAACTGATCGGTGAACGCGAACTCTCCAAGCTGCGCTGGCGCTGCCGGCGTGGCCTGTTGGAGAACGACCTCTTCATCGAACGATTCTTTACCCGACATGCCGACGAAGGCATCAGCGTCGCGCAGGCCGAAGGCCTGACGATACTGATGGACCTGGCCGACAACGACCTGCTCGACCTGTTACTGCGCCGCAAGGAACCCAGTGGTGAAATCGACACCACTGCCGTGCGAGGCGTCCTTGCCGACCTGCGCACCTGATTTCAAAACCCTAAGGACTCAAGCATGACCCCGTCCGACGTCAAAGCCACCCTGTCGTTCTCCGACGGCAGCCCCTCGATGGACCTGCCCCTGTACAAGGGCACGATCGGTCCGGATGTCATCGACATCCGCAAGCTCTACGCGCAGACCGGCAAGTTCACGTATGACCCCGGCTTCCTGTCGACGGCGTCGTGCAACTCGACCATCACCTATATCGACGGGGACAAGGGCGAGCTGCTGTACCGCGGCTACCCCATCGACCAGCTGGCGGTGAACTGCGACTACCTCGAGACCTGCTATCTGCTGCTGTACGGAGAACTGCCGAACGAAAGCCAGAAGGCCGACTTCGAGAACAAGGTCATGCACCACACGATGGTGAATGAACAGATGCAGTTCTTCCTGCGGGGCTTTCGCCGTGACGCCCACCCGATGGCCGTCATGACGGGCCTGGTGGGTGCGATGTCCTCGTTCTATCACGACAGCACGGACATCAATAACCCCGAGCACCGCGAGATCTCGGCCATCCGCCTGATCGCCAAGATGCCGACGCTGGTGGCCATGGCCTACAAGTACACCATCGGCCAGCCCTACATCTACCCGCAGAACAACCTCAGCTACGCCGGCAACTTCATGCGCATGATGTTTGCCACGCCCTGCGAGGACTACAAGCCCAACGACGTGCTGGTGCGCGCGATGGACCGCATCTTCACGCTGCACGCCGACCACGAGCAGAACGCGTCGACCTCGACCGTGCGCCTGTGCGGTTCGTCGGGCACCAATCCCTTCGCGGCCATCGCGGCCGGCGTGGCCTGCCTGTGGGGCCCCGCTCACGGCGGCGCCAACGAAGCGGCGCTGAACATGCTGGGCGACATCCAGAAGCAGGGCGGCGTCGCCCGCATCGGCGAGTTCGTCAACAAGGTCAAGGACAAGAACTCCGGCGTCAAGCTGATGGGCTTCGGTCACCGCGTCTACAAGAACTACGACCCGCGTGCCAAGCTGATGCGCGAGACCTGCCACGAAGTCCTGAACGAGCTGGGCCTGCAGAACGACCCGCTGTTCGAGCTGGCCATGAAGCTGGAAAAGATTGCGCTGGAAGACGAGTACTTCGTTGCCCGCAAGCTTTACCCGAACGTCGACTTCTACTCGGGCATCGTGCAGCGCGCCATCGGCATCCCGGTGCCGCTGTTCACCGCCATCTTCGCGCTGGCCCGCACGGTCGGCTGGATCGCCCAGCTCAATGAGATGATCGGCGACCCCGAGTACAAGATCGGCCGCCCGCGCCAGCTCTTCGTCGGCGCCACCCCGCGCGACGTCAAGCCCATCGCCCAGCGCTGATCGACTCTCGCCTCACGCGAACCCCTCGGTTTCCCCCGAGGGGTTTCTTGCTTTTGGAGACTTGATGACCGCAGCCGCTGAGATCCTGGTGCTTGGCAGCGTCAATCGCGACCTGATCGTGCACGCGCCGCGCCTGCCCCTGCCGGGCGAGACGCTGCGCGGCCAGCGCTTCGGCTCCTGCCTGGGGGGCAAGGGCGCGAACCAGGCGGTGGCGGCGGCGCGTCTCGGTGCCAAAGTTGCGCTGGCGGCCCGCGTGGGCTTGCTGGAGAACGGCGCAGCCATGGTCGAGCAGCTGAAAGGCGAGGGCGTCGACACCCGCGCCATCGCCCAGCCGGCCGATGAGGTGCCGGGCGTGGCGTTGATCGTCGTCGGCGCCGAGGATGCCGAGAACCAGATCGTCACCGTGGCGGGCTCCAATGGCATGCTGCCGCTGGAGCAGGTGGAGGCGCTGGAGCTCGACGGCCTGCGCTGGCTGGTGGCCCAGCAGGAACTGCCGCTGCAAAGCGTCGCCCGCGCCTTTGAGCGTGCCCATGCGGCCGGCGTGAAGACGGTCCTGAATGCGGCCCCCTTCCGCCCCGGTTGTGAGGCCTTGCTGCCCCTTGTCGACCTGCTGGTCGTCAATGAACTTGAGGCTCAAGCCCTGTTGACGACGCTGGGCGGCGGCGTGGCCGAGCCCGAGGCCCTGGCCCAGGCGCTGCGGGCCAAAGGGCCGGCGGCCGTCCTGGTGTCTCTAGGCGCCGAAGGCCTGTGCTGGGTCGATGAGCAAGGGACCCGACGCGTGCCGGCGCGCAAGGTCAAGGCCGTCGATACCGTCGGCGCCGGGGACACCCTTGTCGGCGCTCTCGTCACCGCCCTGGCCGAAGGCCAGCCCATCGCGAGCGCGCTGGCCTTCGCCCAGGCCGCCGCGGCTATCGCGGTGTCACGCCCCGGCGTGCAGGACGCGATGCCGCGCCGCGCCGAAGTCCAAGAATCGCTGAACAAGCACTGAATTCCACAAGGAGAACAAGATGTCCCAGACCCTGCTGCTGCCCCGCTGGATCCTGACCATGAAGGCCGGTGAAGCGACGCTGGAAGGCCACGGCCTGCTGATCGAAGGCGAGCGCATCAAGGCCATCGCCCCGCGCGCCGACCTGCTGGCCCAGTACCCACAAGCCGAGCGCGTCGAGCTGCCCGAGCAGATCCTCATCCCCGGCCTCATCAACGGCCATGCCCACTCGGCCATGACGCTGCTGCGCGGCGTTGCCGACGACGTGCCGCTGATGGACTGGCTGCAGAACCACATCTGGCCGCTGGAGAAGAAGTGGGTCAGCGAGGACTGGACCTATCTGGGCAGCAAGCTCGCCGCCGCCGAAGGCCTGCGCAGCGGCACGACCTACATCAACGACATGTACTTCTTCCCGACCGCCATGGCCCGCGCCGCGGTGGACTCGGGTGTGCGCGCCGCCGTGTCGATGAACGTCATCGACTTCCCCACCGGCTATGCCTCGGGCCCGGACGACTACATCGCCAAGGGCGTGGCCGCCTACGAGCAGTACAAGGGCGAGAAGCTGCTGGACTGGACCAGCGCACCGCATGCGCCCTACACGGTGTCCGACGAGACCTTCATCAAGCTGCGTGATCTGGCCGAGAAGCTGGACATCCAGATGCACTGCCACATCCACGAGACGGCAGGTGAGGTGACGGACGGCATCAAGGCCCACGGCGTGCGCCCCATCGCGCGCCTGGACAAGCTGGGCCTGTTCAACGAGCGCATGATCGCCGTGCACATGGTCCACCTCAACGAGGAAGAGATAGCCCTGATGGCGAAGAAGGGCGTGCACCTGGTGCACAACCCCAACTCCAACCTCAAGCTGGCCTCGGGCGTGATGCCGCTGAAGGCGCTGGAAGCCGCGGGCGTCAACACCATCCTCGGCACCGACGGTGCCGCCTCCAACAACCGCCTGGACATGTTCGGCGAGATCCGCTCGGCAGCCCTGCTGGCCAAGGGCATCACCGGCGACCCGACCGTGGCCACGGCGCGCACCGCGCTGGAGATGGCCACCATCCGCGCCGCCAAGGCCATGGGCCGCGCCGACGACCTGGGCTCGCTGGAAGTCGGCAAGCTGGCCGACGTCGTCGCCGTGTCGCTGGACAGCATCGAGTGCCAGCCGGTCTACAACGCCGCCGCTCAGCTGGTCTACGTGGCTGGCCGCGAGCAGGTCAGCAATGTCTGGATCGGCGGCCGCCAGGTGCTGAAGGAGCGCCAGCCGACGACCATCGATGTGCCGGCCCTGCTGGGCGAAGTGCGCGAGGTGGTGGAGCGCATGAAGTCCAGCACCTGAAATTTTGCTGAATGGTCAAAGTCGGAATAGGGGGTTGGCCCTCCTAGAATGCGCGTTTCCCCTTACGCCGGCCGCCTCCCGACGCCATGACCCGCACCCTGCATCTGCAATGTTTCGAGGGCGGCAACGCCTTGTCCACGTTCCGCGCCCAGGCCTTGCTGGGCCGGCTGCAACAGGTCAACGAACGCATCAGTGGCGTCAGCGCCCGTGCGGTGCACTGGGTGTGGACAGACGTCCCGATGGCGGCAGATGCGCGTGAACGCTTCGAAGCCCTGCTGACCTATGGTGAGCCCGCCGATGCGGCGGCAAGCGGCGACCTGGTCGTCGTCGCACCGCGCTTCGGCACCGTCAGCCCCTGGGCCTCCAAGGCCACCGACATCGCCCGCAACTGCGGCTTGAGCCTGAAGCGCGTCGAGCGTGTCGTCGAATACCGCGTGGCATTGAAGTCCGGCCTGTTGGGCGGCACCAAGCACCTCACCGAGGCCGAACTCCAGGCCTGCGCCGAGCTGCTGCATGACCGCATGACCGAATCGGTCTGCTTCACCCGCGAGGACACGGCGCATCTCTTCGACGAGCGCACCGCCGAGCCGCTGGCCCATGTGGACGTGCTGGGCGCCGGCCGTGCGGCGCTGGAGAAGGCCAACGTCGAATTCGGCCTGGCCCTGTCGACCGACGAGATCGACTACCTCGATACCAACTTCAAGAAGCTCGGCCGCAACCCCAGCGACGTCGAGCTGATGATGTTCGCCCAGGCCAACAGCGAGCACTGCCGCCACAAGATCTTCAATGCGTCATTCATCGTCGACGGCGAGGCCCAGCCACTGAGCCTGTTCGGCATGATCCGCAACACCGAGAAGCTGAACCCCCAGCACACGGTCGTCGCCTACTCGGACAACGCGGCCATCATGGAAGGCCACGCCATCGAGCGCTGGATGCCGGCACCCCAGCCGGGCGCGGCCTATGTGGCGCGCGCCGAGCAGGCCCAGGTGTTGATGAAGGTGGAGACGCACAACCACCCGACGGCCATCTCGCCCCACCCGGGCGCGTCCACGGGCGCCGGCGGTGAGATCCGCGATGAAGGCGCCACCGGCCGCGGCTCCAAGCCCAAGGCCGGTCTGACGGGCTTCTCGGTGTCCAACCTGCATCTGCCGGGCCTCTCCGAGCCCTGGGAGCAGAACCCCGTCGGCAAGCCCGCCCACATCGCGTCGGCGCTGCAGATCATGATCGACGGGCCGCTCGGCGGCGCGGCCTTCAACAACGAGTTCGGCCGACCCAATCTGGCGGGCTATTTCCGCGTCTTCGAGCAGTCCGTGGACGGCGTGCGCCGTGGCTATCACAAGCCCATCATGATCGCGGGCGGCCTGGGCACCATCCGCTCGGACCTGACCCACAAGATCGAATTCCCGGCCGGCAGCCTGCTGGTGCAACTGGGCGGCCCGGGCATGCGCATCGGCATGGGCGGCAGTGCGGCCTCATCGATGGCGGCAGGCACCAACACGGCCGACCTGGACTTCGACTCCGTGCAGCGTGGCAACCCCGAGATCGAACGCCGTGCGCAGGAGGTCATCAACCACTGCTGGGGCCTGGGCGCGACGAACCCCATCCTGGCCATCCATGATGTGGGCGCCGGCGGCATCTCCAATGCCTTCCCTGAGCTGGTCAACGATGCCGGCCGCGGCGCGCGCTTTGACCTGCGCAAGGTGCCGCTGGAAGAGTCGGGCCTGGCGCCAAAGGAAATCTGGTGCAACGAGAGCCAGGAGCGCTATGTGCTGGCGATTGCGCCGGACAGCCTGGAGCGTTTTGCGGCGATGTGCGCGCGTGAGCGCTGCCCGTTCGCGGTCGTCGGCGTGGTCACCGAAGAGCGTGACCTGAAGCTCGTCGACGAGCAGTCCGGCGACGACCATCCCATCGACATGCCCATGGATGTGTTGCTGGGCAAGCCGCCCAAGATGCAGCGCGACGTCAAGCGCGTGGCCCGTGATGGCGGCACGCTGGATCTCAACGGCGTCAAGCTCGAGCAGGCCGCCTTCGATGTGCTGCGCCACCCCACCGTGGCCAACAAGCGCTTCCTCGTCACCATCGGCGACCGCACCGTCGGCGGCCTCAACCACCGCGACCAGATGGTCGGACCCTGGCAGGTGCCGGTGGCCGATTGCGCCGTCACGCTGGCCGACTTCAAGGGCTTTGCCGGCGAAGCCATGAGCATGGGTGAGCGCACGCCGCTGGCCGCCGTCAATGCGCCGGCTTCGGGCCGCATGGCTGTGGCCGAGGCCATCACCAATCTGCTGGCCGCGCCCTTCGAGCTGCCGCGCGTCAAGCTCAGCGCCAACTGGATGGCCGCCTGCGGCGAGGCTGGCGAGGATGCGGCCCTGTTCGACACGGTCAAGGCCGTCGGCATGGAGCTGTGCCCGGCTCTGGGCATCTCCATCCCGGTCGGCAAGGACTCCTTGTCCATGCGTACCAAGTGGGACGACAAGCAGGTCACCGCGCCGGTATCCCTCATCGTCACCGCCTTTGCCAGCATTGCCGACGTGCGCGGCACGCTGACGCCCGAGTGGCAGCGCGAAGACTCCTGCGCCATCCTGGTCGACCTGGGCCAGGGCCAGCACCGCATGGGCGGCTCCATCCTGGCGCAGACGCTGAACCAGTTCGGCTCGGACGTGCCGGACCTGGACGACCCGAAGCTGCTGGTCTCGCTGGTCAACGCCATTAACGAGCTGCGCGCCGCCGGCAAGCTGCTGGCCTATCACGACCGCTCCGACGGCGGCCTGTGGGCGGCGGCCTGCGAGATGGCCTTTGCGGGCCAGACCGGCCTGAGTCTGAACGTTGACATGCTGGTCACCGAAGGCGACGGCATCAGCGACAGCCGTGCCGACACCGGCGACTCCAAGAACTGGGCCACGCAGGTCGGCGCCCGCCGCGAGGAGCTGACGCTGCGTGCGCTGTTCGCCGAGGAACTGGGCGCCGTCATCCAGGTGCGCGCCAGCGACCGCGACGCCGTCATGCAGGTGCTGCGCGCCCATGGCCTGTCCAGGCATTCGCATGTCGTCGCCAAGCCGAATGCGTCACGTCAGATGGAAGTCTGGCGCGATGCGAAGAAGGTCTTCGGCGCCGATCTCACGGCGCTTCAGCAGACCTGGGACGAAGTGTCCTGGCGCATTGCCAAGCTGCGCGACAACCCGGCCGGCGCGGACGCGGAGCACGCTGCCGCCGGCAAGGCCGACGACCCGGGCCTGCATGTGCACCTGACGTTCAAGCCTGAGGCACCTTTCGTGTCCACCGGCGCCAGGCCCAAGGTCGCCATCCTGCGCGAGCAGGGCGTCAACTCCCATGTCGAGATGGCCTATGCGATGTCGCTGGGCGGCTTCGACAGCTTCGACGTGCACATGAGCGACCTGCAGTCGGGCGCGGTCAAGCTGGATGGCTTTGCGGCCTTCGTGGCCTGCGGCGGCTTCAGCTATGGCGACACCCTGGGCGCCGGCGAAGGCTGGGCGCGCAGCATCATGTTCAACCCGGTGCTGACCGAGCAGTTCCGCGCTTTCTTCGAGCGCAAGGACACGCTGGCCCTGGGTGTGTGCAACGGCTGCCAGATGCTGGCGGCCCTCGCGCCCATCATCCCGGGCGCCGACGCCTGGCCGCGCTTCACGCGCAACCAGAGCGAGCAGTACGAGGCCCGTCTGGCCCTGGTCGAAGTGCTGGATTCGCCCAGCGTCTTCTTCAAGGACATGGCCGGCAGCCGCGTGCCCATCGCCGTCGCCCACGGCGAGGGCTTTGCCAACTTTGCTCGCCAGGGTGACGCCGGCAAGGTCATCAAGGCCATGCGCTTTGTCGACAACCACGGCGCGGCGACCGAGGCCTATCCGTTCAATCCGAACGGCAGCCCGGGTGGTCTGACTTCGGTGACGACGCTTGATGGCCGCTTCACCGCGCTGATGCCCCACCCGGAACGCGTCTTCCGCAATGTGCTGATGAGCTGGACCTCGGGCGACAAGAGCGAGCACAGCCCGTGGTTGAAGATGTTCCACAACGCGCGGAAGGCGTTGGGCTGAGCTCGGTGAATCAGGCCGAGCGGAAGACTTGGATCGTCCAGCGAATTCGCGAAGGCGATTTCGAGAACATCCATGAGGCCTGGGCAGTCGTCGGCGGCGAGTACAACTCGTTGGAAGCGTTGCCCTTCGGCTTGAAGACAAGGCCGAATCACATCTTTTCTGATTTCATGGACAACAAGCTGACGGGTCCTGCTTCGGTTCAGGCCTTGTTGGATGCTGTCTTGGAAGTCCCCGATACGCCTTAGCCGCTGTGCTTGGTTGGCGCTAGATTGCCTCGACTTCTAGCAGCAAGCGCTCGAGGCCCTCTTCAGTACCTCGGCGGCGCTGCTTGATGTCCATATGACCGTCCAGGTAGGCGAGCTGCTCGGTCAGCTTGAGCGTCGAGCCTGAAGCACTGTCTGAGAATTCCACGGTGACGAGGGAGGCCGACAGCGCGCGGCCGCCCATCGCCATCGAATACGCGAAGACGATGCGCGCGTTCGCCACGATGTCGAGGAAGACCTTGTCAACGGCCAGCGGTGTGCCGTCATCGAGCTGGCTGCGGTAGATCTCGAAGCCGCCGGGGCGGAAGTCCATGCTGAACTCGGTGGCGCCGGTCTCGGCATGGCAGTCGTTCCAGCGCTGCTTGGCGGCCGGGTCGGCCCAGGCGGCGAAGACTCGGGCGGCCGAGGCCTTGAAGCGGCGCTCCAGTACAAAGCTGGTGTGGGCGGTGGGCGTCGTCATGGCTTGTCCTGTGATTCGAGAAGTGCTTCGAGGGCGTCGAACTGGCGGTGCCACTGCGCCTTGCGCTCGGCCACCCAGTTCTCGAGCCCCCCAAAGGCATCCGGTGCGATGCGGTAGGTGCGCACGCGGCCGGCCTTGTCCGACTGCACGACCCCGCCGGCCTCCAGCACGGCCAGGTGCTTGACCGCCGAGGGCAGGCGCAGCGCCAGCGGCCGTGCGAGGTCGGACACCGAGGCCGGCCCGCGGCTGAGCTGGTCCACCATGGCGCGGCGGTTGCCGTCGGCCAGGGCGACAAAGAGGCGGTCCAGGCGCTCAGTCGGCGAGGAAGCGAGCGGGGACGGCATGGTGCAGCGGGTAGTAGGGGAAGACCGGGCGCGCCTCGACGATGACGCGCCAGACCGAGGGGCGGGCCAACAGGCGTTCGAAGTAGGCGGACAGCCGCACGTGCTCGGCGGAGAACGGACGGATGGTGCTGGCGTAGAACAAGGCCGGCGCGGCCGCGCAGTCGGCCATGGTGAAGCCATCGCCGGCCGCCCAGTCGTGAGGGCCCATGCGGCCCTCGATCAGGTCGTAGGCCCGGCCCAGGGCGGCAACGGCGTCGGACTGGGCCTTGGCATCGCGCTCGGCTTCGGGGCGCAGCTGCTGGGCGATGTAGCGCTGCATGGGGTCCATCACATAGCAGTCGAAAAGACGATCCCACAGCCGCACCTGCAGCCGTGCGTCGAAACCTTCGGGCAGCAACTGATGGCGCTCGCGATCCAGGTATTCGATCTGGATGGAGGTTTCCGGCACGACGCGCTCGCCATCCACGAGCAGCGGGATCTTGGCTGTCGGCCAGAGTTCGGCGTAGGCCGCTCGCGCGGCCGGATCGCCCAGATTGACCAGGCGGGCCTCGAAGGGCGTACCGTGCTCGTACAGCGCGATCAGCACCTTCCAGCAGTGCGAGGAGAGGGGATGGGAGTGCAGCGTCAGGGCCATGGCTCGCTTTCAGTTTCCGATACGGCTAAGTGTATGGAAACTTTCTTTGATTGGAAACTGTCGCGGCAAACAAAAGCGGGCTGGGGCCCGCTTTCGCTTGAGGAGACTTGCTTCAGTCTTCCACCACCGCAGCCACCTGCAGCTGCTTGTTGATGCGCAGCGCCACCAGCGTGGCCAGGCAACCCGACATCAGATAGGCCGTCAGCGACAGCAGGCCGAACTGCGAGGACAGGTACAGGGCCACCACAGGCGCGAAGGCGGCGCCCAGCAGCCAGGCCATGTCGGCCGTCAGGGCCGCGCCGGTGTAGCGGAAGTGGGGCAGGAAGTTGGACGTCACTGACCCGGCCGACTGGCCGTAGGACAGGCCCAGCAGCACGAAGCCGATCAGGATGAAGGCCGCCTGGCCGGGCTTGCCGCCGCCCAGCATAAAGGGCGCGAACAGCGCAAAGATGCCGATGCACACGGCCATGGTGCCGAGATAGCTGCGGCGGCCGATCTTGTCGGCGATGAGGCCGGACATGGGCATGGACACGGCACCGAAGGCGGCGCCCAGCAGCTCCATCTTCATGAAATCCTGGATGCCCTGCGGGTCGGACAGCGCCACCCAGGACAACGGGAACACGGTCACCAGGTGGAAGAGGGCATAGCTGGCCAGGGCGGCAAAGGCGCCGATGACGACGTGATGGCCCTGGGCCGGCAGCAGCTCGCGCAGATAGGCGGGGTCGAGCTCATGCTCCTCCATGCGCTTCTCGTACTCGTGCGTGACCACCAGGCGCAGGCGCGCGAACAGGGCGACGACGTTGATGGCGAAGGCGGTGAAGAAGGGGAAGCGCCAGCCCCAGGACAGGAAGTCCTTGGCCTCCAGGCTGCCGTAGACGTAGATGAAGACGCTGGAGGCCACCAGGAAGCCCAGCGGCGCGCCCAGCTGACCCAGCATGGCGTACCAGCCGCGGCGGTGCTGCGGGGCGTTCAGGGCCAGCAGGGAGGGCAGGCCGTCCCAGGAGCCACCGAGGGCGATGCCCTGGCCGACACGGCACAGGGCCAGCAGCCAGACGGCGGTGGCGCCGACTTCGGCATAGCCCGGCAGCAGGCCCATGCCGACGGTGGAGCAGCCCAGCAGGAAGAGGGCGGCGGTCAGCTTGGTCGAGCGGCCGAAATGGCGCTGGATGGACATGCCGATCAGCGTGCCGACCGGTCGGACGACGAAAGCCAGCGCAAAGACCAGGAAGGCGTAGAGGATGCCGGTCAGCTTGTCGGCGAAGGGGAAGAAGACTTGCGGGAAGACCAGCACCGAGGCGATGCCGAACACAAAAAAGTCGAAATATTCGGACGCACGGCCGATGATGACGCCCACCGCGATGTCGCCGGGGGCCAGATCCTCGTCGCTGCGGGTGGTCAGCGGACCGGATTGGGGGCTAGGGAAGGTACTACCTGCAACTGCCATTTCGAGCTTGTCTCCGTCTGTGCCTTGGACAAAATGTCCAATCGTTGATTTGCCTCAATCAACTTACATTCCGTCGCTGCCCGCAAGATCGTTAACCCTCGCGCGCCTCTCAGGATGTACCCCAACAAGTCTCTCCTTACAAGCGCCCTGGTTGTGTCAGCCAGCTTCGCTTTGTCCGGCTGCGACTGGATCGTGATGAAGCCGCATGGCGACATCGCGAACCAGCAGGCGCAGCTCATCGTCACCTCGACGCTGCTGATGCTGCTGATCATCGTTCCGGTGATCGCGCTGACGCTGTTCTTTGCCTTCCGTTACCGGCAATCGAACACCGAGGCGACGTATGCGCCGGACTGGGACCACTCCACCCGCCTGGAACTCGTCATCTGGGGCGCGCCGCTGCTGATCATCATCGCGCTGGGCGCCATCACCTGGATCAGCACCCACAAGCTCGACCCCTTCCGCCCGCTGGACCGCATTTCGGAAGGCAAGCCGCTGGCCGCCGACGTGAAGCCGCTGGAGGTCTATGCCGTCTCCATGGACTGGAAGTGGCTGTTCATCTACCCCGAGCAGGGCATTGCCACCGTCAACGAGCTGGCCGCGCCGGTGGACCGCCCCATCCACTTCCGCTTCACGTCCACCAGCGTGATGAACACCTTCTACGTGCCCGCCCTGGCCGGCATGATCTACACCATGCCGGGCATGGAGACCCAGCTGCACGCCATCATCAACAAGGCTGGCGTGTATGACGGCATCTCGGCCCATTACAGCGGCGCCGGCTTCTCGGACATGCGCTTCAAGTTCCACGGCCTGAGCGACGAAGAATTCGCCCGCTGGGTCGAATCCGGCAAGGCCGGGGGGGCCAAGCTGACGCGCGAGGACTACCTCAAGCTGGAGCAGCCCAGCACCAAGGAAGCCGTGCGCCGCTACGCCAGCGTCGAGCCGGGCCTGTGGGGCGCCATCGTCGACCGCTGCGTCGACGGCAAGAAGATGTGCGCGAGCCAGATGATGGCCATCGACGCCGCCGGCGGCGCCGGCAAGGGCGGCCTGGCCAGCACCATGCGCAGCCCCTGGCGCGATGCCGAGGGTGGCCTGCGCGAGCGCACCGTCGTCGCCGGCCTGTGCACGCCTGCCAACCCGCTGGGTCTGCCCGTCGAGACCGCCGATGCGTCGGCCGTCTCCCCGGCCTCGCAGAAGAACTGAGTCCTCCGATGTCCAATCCCGTTGTTGCCCAACACCAGGCGCTCGACAAGCTGCATCCCATCCTCGGCCGCCTGGGCTGGGATTCGCTGCCGCTGCACGAGCCCATCCTCGTCGCCACCTTCATTGCCGTCGCCCTGGGTGGCCTCGCCGTCTTCTTCCTGATCACGAAGTTCAAGCTCTGGGGCCATCTGTGGCGCGACTGGATCACCAGCATCGACCACAAGAAGATCGGCATCATGTACATGATCCTGGGCGTGATCATGCTGCTGCGCGGCTTTGCCGACGCGCTGATGATGCGGGCCCACCAGGCCATGGCCTTCGGCGACAACGCCGGCTTCCTGCCCCCGCACCACTACGACCAGGTCTTCACCGCCCACGGCGTCATCATGATCTTCTTCGTCGCGATGCCTTTCGTGACGGGCCTGATGAACTATGTCGTGCCGCTGCAGGTCGGCGCGCGCGACGTGGCCTTCCCCTTCCTGAACAACTTCAGCTTCTGGATGACGGTGGGCGGCGCCATCCTGGTCATGATCTCGCTGTTCGTCGGCGAGTTCGCCAAGACCGGCTGGCTGGCCTTCCCGCCGCTGTCGGGCATCCTGGCGAGCCCTGACCCCGGGGTGGACTACTACCTGTGGTCATTGCAGATCGCGGGGGTAGGGACGACGCTGTCGGGCATCAACCTGATCGCCACCATCATCAAGATGCGTGCGCCTGGCATGACCATGATGAAGATGCCCGTCTTCACGTGGACGTCGCTGTGCACCAACGTGCTCATCGTCGCCAGCTTCCCCGTGCTGGCCGCGGCCCTCGCGCTGCTGACCGCCGACCGCTACCTCGGTACCAACTTCTTCACCAACGACCTTGGCGGCAACGCCATGCTCTACGTGAACCTGATCTGGATCTGGGGCCACCCCGAGGTCTACATCCTGATCCTGCCCATCTTCGGCGTGTTCTCCGAAGTGGTGTCCACGTTCAGCCAGAAGAAGCTGTTCGGCTACGCGTCCATGGTCTATGCCACGGTCGTCATCACCATCCTGTCCTACCTCGTCTGGCTGCACCACTTCTTCACGATGGGCTCGGGCGCCAGCGTGAACTCGTTCTTCGGCATCACGACGATGATCATCTCGATCCCGACGGGCGCCAAGATCTTCAACTGGCTGTTCACCATGTACCGTGGCCGCATCCAGTTCGAGGTGCCCATGCTGTGGACGGTGGGCTTCATGATCACCTTCACGATCGGTGGCATGACCGGCGTGCTGCTGGCCGTGCCGGCGGCCGACTTCGTGCTGCACAACAGCCTGTTCCTGATCGCCCACTTCCACAACGTCATCATCGGCGGCGTGGTGTTTGGCGTGTTCGCCGGCATCAACTACTGGTTCCCCAAGGCCTTTGGCTTCCGCCTGGACGCCTTCTGGGGCAAGGTCTCGTTCTGGTGCTGGTTCATCGGCTTCTGGCTGGCCTTCACACCGCTGTATGTGCTGGGTCTGATGGGCATCACGCGCCGCGTCAGCCACTTCGACGACATGACGTTGCAGCCCTATTTCGTCGTCGCCGCCATTGGCGCGGGCTTGGTGGCTCTGGGCATCGGCGCCTTCCTGATCCAGATCGCCGTCAGCATCCTGCGCCGCAAGGAACTGGCCGATACGACGGGCGACATCTGGGGTGGCCGCACGCTGGAGTGGTCCACGTCCTCGCCGCCGCCGGACTACAACTTCGCCTTCACGCCCATTGCCCACGAGATGGACGCCTGGTACGACATGAAGCAGCGCGGCGCGGAGCGCCCGACGACCGGTTTCGTGCCCATCCACATGCCCAAGAACACCGGCGCCGGCTTCGTCATCGCCATGCTGGCCACGCTGATGGGCTTCGCGCTGATCTGGCATATGTGGTGGATCGCGGCCTTCAGCTTCGCGGCGACGGTCATTGCGGCCATCGTGCACACCTTCAACTACGACCGCGACTACCACATCCCGGCTGATGCGGTGACCCGCACCGAGGACGAGCGCACCCGTGCCCTCGCGTCCGCTGCCTGACCGGGAGACCTCTGACATGTCTGCAACCATTGCCACGCACGTGAACGGCACGCCGGTCTACTACGACCACAGCGGCGAGCACCATCCGCCCGGCAGCACCATGCTGGGCTTCTGGCTCTACCTGATGAGCGACTGCCTCATCTTTGCGGTGCTGTTCGCCGTCTACGCCGTGCTGGGCCGCTCCTATGCGGCCGGCCCGTCGGGCGCCGACCTGTTCGACCTGCCGCTGGTGGCCGTCAACACGGCCCTGCTGCTGTTCTCGTCCATCACCTACGGCTTCGCGATGATCGCGATGCAGGCCCGCAAGAAGGGGCAGCTGCTGGCCTGGCTGGCCATCACCGGCCTGTTCGGCCTGGGATTCCTCGGCATCGAGCTGTTCGAGTTCCACCACCTCATCCACGAAGGCGCGGGCCCGCAGCGCAGCGCCTTCCTGTCCAGCTTCTTCACGCTGGTCGGCACCCACGGCCTGCACGTCACATTCGGCACCATCTGGCTGGTCACGCTGATGTTCCAGGTCAAGAAGCTGGGCCTGACGCCCGCCAACCGCCGCCGCCTGATGTGCCTGTCGATGTTCTGGCACTTCCTGGACGTCGTCTGGATCGGCGTCTTCACCTTCGTCTATCTCATGGGGGTGCTGTGATGGCCGGCCATGCACATGATCACGCGCACGGTCACGACGACCACCTCGATGGCGAGGAAGACTTCCACGTCAGCTACAAGGGCTACGCGACGGGCTTCATCCTGTCCGTCATCCTGACCGCCATTCCCTTCTGGCTCGTCATGGCCAAGGTGCTGCCCAGCCCCAAGATGACCGGCTTCATCATCCTCGGCTTCGCCGCCGTGCAGATGGTGGTGCACATGATCTATTTCCTGCACATGAACGCCAAGGTCGAGCAGGGCTGGTCCATGCTGGCCCTGGTGTTCACGGCCGCCCTGGTCGTCATCATGCTGTCGGGCTCGGTGTGGGTCATGTATCACATGAACACCAACATGATGCCGACGCCGGACCCGGCCGCCATGCGCAATATGTGATGGCTCGCGCCGCGCGCATCGCATTGATCGTTGCCGCGGCGCTGTCGAGCATCGGCTTTCTGGCGCTGGCTGCGTGGCAGGTCCAGCGCCTGGGCTGGAAGGAAGACCTGATCGCGCGCGTCGGGCAGCGGGTCCACGCGGAGCCGGTGGCGGCACCGCCCGCTTCGGCCAGTGTTTCCAAAGACGACGAATACCGTCGGGTGCGCCTGCGCGGCCAGTTTGAGCCGCGCGAAGCTTTGGTGCAGGCCACCACGGAGCTGGGCGGCGGCTTCTGGGTCATCGCACCACTGCGGCTGGAGGACGGCAGCGCCATCCTTGTCAACCGCGGCTTCGTGCCGCCCGAGCAGCGTGCGCCCGAACAGCATGCTGCCCCCTCGGGTCCGGTCGAACTGCTCGGCCTGCTGCGCCTGACCGAGACCGGTGGCGGCCCGCTGCGCAAGAACGCGCCCGCCGAAGGTCGCTGGTACTCGCGTGACGTGGCCGGCATCGCGACCCAACTCGGCGTGGTGGACAAAGCTGCACCTTACTTCGTCGACGAGACCGCCGACCCCGCCCAGCCGCAGCGCTGGCCGCGTCCCGGCCTGACGGTCCTGCATTTCGCCAACAATCACGCCGTCTACGCCGCCACCTGGCTGGCGCTCGCGGTCATGGCGGCCGCCGCGGCCTTCTACCTGGTCCGCGAGGAGCGCCGGCGCCCGCTGCCTTGAACCCAGACATCCCGCTGACCTCCATCGCCGAGCCCGTCGCCGTCGCCCCCGAGCGCCGTGCCGGCCGTGCCAATCTGCACCAGCTCATCGAGCTGCGCTGGCTGGCCGTGGGCGGCCAGCTTGCCACCGTGCTGGTCGTGCATGTGGCCCTGGGCATCAGCCTGCCCTGGGCCGAGATGCTGAGCCTGCTCGGCATCCTGGTCGCCTTCAACCTCTTCAGCATCTGGCGCAACCGCCTGACCCAGCCGGTGGCGCAGATCGAGCTCTGCATCGCGCTGCTGGTTGACGTCGGCGTGCTGACCGGCCAGCTGTATCTCGCCGGCGGCAGCGACAACCCCTTCATCTACCTCTATCTGCTGCAGGTCGCCGTCGCGTCGGTGCTGCTGCGGCCGGCCTTCCTGATGGCCGTCATGATGAGCGCGGTGTCGGGCTTCGTCGTGCTGACGCAATGGCACCGGCCGCTCGCGCTGGACCCGACCTCGCCGACGACGCTGTCGCCCAACTATCTCGGCGGTCTGCTGCTGTGCTTCCTGCTCAACGTCGGCCTGCTCAGCATCTTCATCGTGCGCATCAACCGCAATCTGCGCCAGCGCGATGCCGAACTGGCCGAGCTGCAGCAGCGTGCGGCCGAAGAGGTGCACATCGTGCGCATGGGCCTGCTGGCCAGCGGCGCCGCGCATGAGCTGGGCACGCCGCTGGCGACCCTCAGCGTCATCCTGGGCGACTGGGCGCACATGGCGCCGTTTGCCGCCGAGCCCGAGCTGCGCGAAGAGATCGAGGAGATGCAGCGCCAGATCCTGCGCTGCAAGGCCATCGTCACCGGCATCCTGATGTCGGCCGGCGAGATGCGCGGCGAGGCACCGCGGCTGACGGCGCTGCAGTCCTTCATCGACGGCCTGGCGCGCGACTGGCGCGCTGCCCATCCGAATGCCGAGCTGAGCCTGCGCAGCAAGGACCTGCCCGACATCGAGATCATCTCGGACAGCGCGCTGCAGCAGGTTGTCGCCAACCTGCTCGACAACGCGCTGGAGGCGGCGCCCGGCATGCCGCTGACCCTGCTTGCCAGCTGCCCCGACGAGGAGACGCTGAGCTTGAGCGTGCTCGACAACGGCCCCGGTTTCGACGCCGAGCGGCTCAAGCATTTCGGCGAGCCCTACCAGAGCAGCAAGGGTCAGCCCGGCCGCGGCATGGGCCTGTTCCTGTCGGTCAATGTGGCGCGCACCCTGGGCGGCCGGCTGCAGGCCCGCAACCGCAGCCCCAGCGGCGACGGCGGCGGGGCCGAGGTCATGCTGACCCTGCCCCTCGCGACCTTGCTGCCGCGACAATCCAAATCCGATGCCCGCTGAAGACGACCGCCTGCTGCTCATCGTCGAGGACGACGACAGCTTCGCCCACACCCTGACCCGCTCCTTCGAGCGCCGCGGCTGGCGCTGCCTGCGGGCCACGGGTCTGGATGACATGAAGAACCTGCTCGACGAGCTGCCCGACGACGAGGAGCTGGGCCATGCCGTCGTCGACCTCAAGCTCGCCGGCGGCGCCTCGGGCCTGGCCTGCGTGCAGGCCCTGCATGGCTGGGATCCCGAGGTGCTGATCGTCGTGCTGACCGGCTACGCCAGCATCGCGACGGCCGTCGAGGCCATCAAGCTCGGCGCCTGCCACTACCTGGCCAAGCCGGCCAACACCGACGACATCGAGGCCGCCTTTGCGCGCAAGCAGGGTGATGCCGATGTGGAAGTGACGGAGCGCCAGACCGCGTCCATCAAGACCCTGGAATGGGAGCGCATCCACGAGGTGCTGGCCGAGACCGACTTCAACATCAGCGAAACGGCACGGCGCCTGGGCATGCACCGGCGCACGCTGGCGCGCAAGCTCGAGAAGCAGCGCATCAAATAGTCGCGGGGCTGAGCTTGCTCCAAGGCCCATGAACACAGCCACAGAGGCACAGAGACGCAGAGGAATTGCGGCTTTCTCCGTGTCTCTGTGGCTTTGTTTTGTTCGTTGCCCAGCCGCGCTGTTCGTTCAGCCAGCGAGCCTTTCCCTCAGCGCATCCCTCAGTTCCGCCCAGCTGTAAGTCGCCTGCGCAGCCAGCAGGCCGGCCTGGCCGAACACCGGCGTCAGGCCATAACGCGCCAACGCAGCGGGCAGGTTGGCGCGGCCGCTGATGGCCTCGGCCAGCCATTCGCCGGCCACCGTCGTCGGCGCCACGCCATGGCCGCCAAAGGCCTGGGCGAACCACAGGCCCGGCGCCAGCTGGCCGATCTGCGGCATCTTGTGGCGGGCATAGCTCATCAGCCCGCCCCAGGCGTGCTCGATGCGCACCGCGGCCAGCTGCGGATAGACCTTGATCAGGTCGGCCTGCAGCATCTGCGCAATGCGGGCCGGGTCGCGTTCCTGGATGGAGATGCGGCCGCCCCACAGCAGGCGGTGGTCGGCCAGGGCCCGGTAGTAGTCGAAGGCGAAGCGGTTGTCGTAGAGGGCGGCCGGTGTGCGGATGGGCCGCAGATGGGGCGGCAGCGGCTCGGTCGAGATGACATAGGTCGCGATCGGCAACCGGGCGCCGGTCAGCGCCGGCAGCACCGTCTTCAGATAGGCGCCGCCCGCCACGACGAGCTGTTTCGCGCGGATCGAGGTTTCCTGCGCGGTGCGCATCGCAAAGCCGCCGGTGGGCAGTCGGTCCACAGCCATCACGGCGCTGTGCTCATGCACCCGGCCGCCGGCCTGCTCGATGACGCCGGCCAGGCCCAGGGCGTATTTCAGCGGATGGAAATGGAAGGCATCCCGCTCCAGCAGTGCGCCGCCATAACGTTCCGTCTCCAGCCACTGCCGCACCTGCGCGGGCTCGACCTCTTCCCAGGTGACGCCGAAGTTCTCCCGCAGCCAGCGCGCCTGCTCGCGCGCCTGACGCTCGGCGCGCGGGCTGTGCTTGAACCAGTTCAGCAGCAGGGCGCCGCCCTCCACCTTGTCGCAGTCGATGGCATGACTCTCGATGCGCGAGCGGATCAGCGCGACGGCCTCGCGGCTGTGGGCATAGAGCTCGCGTGCCGGCGCCAGGCCCAGGTCGCTGACCAGGTCCGCCGCATCGCGGCTGTAGCCGCCAAAGACGAAGCCACCATTGCGGCCCGAAGCGCCATGGCCGATGGTCTGCGCTTCCAGCACCGCCACGCTCGTGATGCCGCGCTCCTGCAGGCCGCGCGCCGTGGCGAGGCCGGCAAAGCCGCCGCCCAGCACAGCCACCTCGACATCGGCGGGCGACTCGGTGAGGGGCGGGAAGCTGAGGCGAGGCGCCGTGGCGGCGTAGTAGGTTTGCGTTTGCATGCGCGGATATTGGGCTCAGAGGGCTCGGCTCAATGTAGCCCCGGGCACGCGGCCGCATGCCGGGTCGGGTCAGGACGAAAAAAAACCGGCTCAAGAGAGCCGGTCTTTCATGCGGAGCCGCTGGGCTCAGTAGCGACCACCGCCGAAGCCACCCGTGCCGTAGCCGACATCCGAACGCTTGGTTGCGGTGTAGCCGTTCGCGCTGTAGCCGCTCGAATCCTTGCTGGCTTCGCGGGGGCGGGCCAGACTCACGACGATGGAGCGTCCATCGACGGACATGCCGTGCAGTGCGGCGATGGCGGCCTGGGCGACTTCGGCAGAAGCCATTTCGACGAACCCGAAGCCCTTGGAAGTGCCGGTTTCCCGGTCCATCATGACCCTGGCGGAGGAGACGCTGCCGAACTCCGCAAAGTTGCTTTTCAGGCTGGCATCGGTGACCGAGTAGGGCAGGTTGCCCACGTAAATCTTGCTGCTCATGGATGAGTCTTTCTGTGTGTTGGCGCGCCGTCAGGGCGCGGCGCCGCGAATCTGCCTTCGGGCATACGCGGCGATTGAGGCGTCAGTACGCGTTGAGGGGCGGCATGCACGCTTGCAGCCAGCCCTGGGTGACGGCAAACAGCTTTGCCGCTTCGCGCGACGCAAAGGTGGTATCGAAGCGGAATACGCGGCGACAACCGTCATTGCCCTGGGCAGGGCGAACCGAGAAAGAGGCGCGAAAGCGGCCGCAGTCGGTCGGGTGTGTCGCGGGCGAAACGACGTACTGGCCCATGGGGATGGTGTGGTTCGAAATCTTGATCAGTCAGAACTGCGGGCTTGAATCGCCCGACGGGGCACGTTTTCGCTCGGCCAGCGCTGCCGGCATAAAACGCGTGGAAGGTCGCAAAGCTCGCCCTGGGAGGGCGTGAACGGCCAGTCAGATGGCGCGGCGACAGAGGATTATATCTATTTGAATATATTTCTGTCGAAATATATTTCTTCAAGTTTTATTGGGGCGTCGGATGTCGATCAGAGCCGCGCCAGCAGCTCGTACGACCGCCGCCGCAACGCATGGTCATGCACCGCGCAGGCGACGATGAATTCGTCCGCCTGCGTACGCTCCCGCGTCGCAGCCAGTCCGGCACGCACGGTGTCGGGCGAACCGACGATGGACTCGCTCAGCATGCGCTCGACCTGCATGCGTTCGGCTGGCGACCACAGCGCATCCATGCTCGGCACCGGCTCGGGCAGCTTGCCGCGGCGGCCGCGCGCCATGCCGAGGAAGCGCTGCTGGGCCGAGGTGAACAGGAACTGCGCCTCCTCGTCCGTCGGCGCGACGATGACGTTCAAACCGACCATCGCATGCGGCTTGGGGTTGCGGGCACTGGGCTTGTAGGTGGCGCGGTAGATCTGCAGGGCCTGCATCAGCATCTCGGGCGCGAAGTGCGACGCGAAGGCAAAGGGCAGGCCGAGATAGGCGGCGAGCTGGGCTGAGTAAAGGCTGGAACCCAGCAGCCAGATCGGCACCTCCGTGCCCTGGCCGGGTACGGCGCGCACGACGGCGTCAGCGGCCAGCGGCGCCAGATAGCTCTGCAGCTCCAGCACATCGTTGGGGAAGCCGTCCTCGCCGGTGCTCTCCAGGCTGCGGCGCAGGGCGCGCATGGTGGGACGGTCTGTGCCGGGTGCGCGGCCCAAACCCAGGTCGATGCGGCCCGGGAAGAGCTCGGCCAGCGTGCCGAACTGCTCAGCGATCGTCAGCGGTGCATGGTTGGGCAGCATGATGCCGCCGGCGCCGACGCGGATGCGCCGCGAGGACGCCGCCAGTTGGCCGATCAGCACGGCCGTGGCCGAGCTGGCCACGCCTTCCATGTTGTGATGCTCGGCCACCCAGTAGCGCTGGTAGCCCAGCTCGTCGGCCAGCTTGACGAGGTCCAGGCTGTTCAGCAGGGCTTCGCGGGTGGTGGCGCCTTCGACGACGGGCGCCAGGTCGAGGATGGAAAGCGGGGGCAGGGCGGTCATGCCGCCATCTTGCCCAGATCGGTTTGGCCCCATGCGACCGGGGCCTTGCGCAGATGTGATTGCAGCCAGGGCAGGATGCGAGCCTCGTAGGTCGGGCGGTCGAAGTCGCGCAGATCCTCATGCGCTGCGCCGGGCACGGCGAAAAGCTGCTTGGGCTCGGGGGCCGCAGCGAAGAGCGCCTCGGTCTCGACCCAGCGCGTGGACTTGTCTTCCGTGCCCGAAGTCACCAGCACGGGCGCACGGACACCACGAATGGCCTCGATGGGCCGCAGCTCGTGCACGCCGAGGTTCAGTCGCAGCGGGATCTGCAGCAACAGCAGCGGTGCGGCCCAGACCCCGGCCGGGCCGAGTCGGCTGACCAGGCGGTCCTGGACGGCGTCGGTGATGGTCGGGAAGACCGACTCCAGCACCACGGCGTCCAGTTCGGGCTGGCGGTCGGCGAACAGCAGCGAGGCGCCGCCCAGCGAGATGCCGAGCCCGGCCAGCTTCTCGCCCGGCAGCTTGTGGCGCAGCCAGCCCAGCGCGGCGTCCACGCCCAAAGCCTCGCGGCGGCCGAAGCTGATGCGGTCGCCACTGCTTTCGCCATGCGAGGGCAGGTCGATCAGCAGACAGCCTATGCCCTCACGCTGCAGCCAGCGGGCGCGCTCCAGCATCTGGGTCCGGTTGCCGCGCACACCATGCAGCAGCAGCACGGCGCCTTCGCCAGTGCGACCGGGCAGAAACCAGCCGCTGACCTGCTGCCCGTCGCCATAGGGGATGCGCAGGGCTTCGCCCGGCAGGCCGGGCGGCGGCGCGCCGAGAACCGCGCGGGCGGGGCGGGTCAACCATTCGCCGGCGGCCAGGCTGAACACGACGACGCCCACGGCCAGCACGAGGGTGATGAGGAGGATGCGATTCATGCGACCAAGGCTGCCCGGTCCCAGGCCGCGGCGTTGTCAGCGCAGAGGCTGCGACGCGGTAGGCCGATGTAGTCAGGCCGCAGTGTCGCCCGCGCCGGCGCGGCTCAGACCAGATCCAGTACCGCGCGAACCAGTTGGGGGCCGTCCGGATGCGCCGTGAGGCGGGCGCCCTGATCGCGCATCAGCGCCAGCATGCGGCGGTTGTCGGCCAGGATGTCGCCGTACAACTGCTGCACGCCGTGGCGGCGCGCATGGGCGGCCAGATGGGCGAGGAGGCGTCGGCCCAGGCCACGGCCCTGCCAGTCGTCGGCGACAGCCAGCGCGAACTCGGCGCGCTCGGGGCGGCTGAGCTCATGCACATAGCGGGCATCGGCAATGACCGGGTGGCCCGGCTCCAGCGCCTCGACCACCCAGGCCACGTGGGCGCTCTGGTCGACCTCGGTCAGCAGCTTCAGCAGCATCGGGCTGAGCTCGCGCAGGCCGACATGGAAACGCTTGTGGCGTGAGTCCAGCGACAAGGCGCTGAAGAAGGCCTGCTCGGCGGGCGCATCGGCCGCGACGATGGGGCGCAGACTGACCTCACGAGCGCCGGCCAGCAGCCAGCGCTCGGCGGCCTGCCTGACCGGCGCGAGCAGGGCGTTCACACCAGGGCCCGGGTTTCGGCCGGCCGCAGGTCCAGCACCGCCGGGCCGCTGAGGGCACTGACGGTGACGGCCTCGTCGCTCTGCACGACAAAGCACTGGCCCGGTTCCAGCACGATGTCGCGCGAATCGTGGTCGATGGTGATCCACAGCGTGCCGGAGGCGCTGCACAGATGGGTGGCGCGGGCCTCGGGCAGGCGCGAGATCTGGCCGCGCTGCAGCAGCAGCCGGGTGCGGGGGACGTCGATCAGCATGGTGAGCTCCTCGGGCGGGCGGGTTGCATGCGGGGTTGGCATGCTTGCGCTAGCTCCGCCTGGAGCGGATAGTGACGGCTTGGCCCAGAGCCGACAAACGATGATTTGGAAGGTTTCGCATTCCTCCAGCTCATGTCAAACAAGCCACTCGACCACCTTCCGCCGCTGCAGCTGCTGGCGGCCTTCGAGGCCGCCGCACGGCACTTGAGCTTCACCCACGCCGCGCAGGAGCGCTTCGTCACCCAGTCGGCGATGAGCCGGCAGATGCGCGCGCTGGAGGAGGAGCTGGGCGTGACGCTTTTCGAGCGTCGCCATCGGGCCCTGGCGCTGACGGAAGACGGCCAGCGCCTGCATGCCGCCTGCGCCACGGCGCTGAACACGCTGCGCGTGGCGGTCCGCGCCGTGCGGGAGCCGCATCAACGCCAGGTGCTGGCCCTGACGACGACGCCAGGCTTTGCCTCGCTGTGGCTGATCCCGCGGCTGACCGCCTTCACGCGCGCCCACCCGGGCATCGACGTGCGCCTGGATGCCGGCCTGGGCAACCGCAACCTGGCCAGCGAGGGTTTCGATCTCGCCATCCGCTACAGCCCCATAGGTGCGACCTTGGGGACGCAACTGTTCGCCGAATCCATGCTGCCGGTCTGCAGCCCGCGGCTGGTGGGGGAACTGGGTTTGCCGCTGCGCGAGCCTGCCGACCTGGCGCGTCACACCTTGCTGCACCTGGCCATGGACGGCGACAGCAGCGGCATGCCGGCCGAATGGGAGCCCTGGCTCGGCGCCTGGGGGCTGGCCGATCTGCGGCCGGCGGCGCGCCTGAGCTTCTCCAGCTACTCCGAGGCCATCGCCGCGGCGGTGGTGGGGCAGGGGGTGGCCCTCGGGCGCCGCCCGCTCGTGGATGCCTTGCTGGCCAATGGCCAGCTCGTGACGCCGTTCGACGCCGGCATCGCGTCGGCGCGGGCCTATCGCCTCATCGTCGATCCGGCGGCCCGCCACCGGCCCGCGGTCAAGGCTTTCGAGCAGTGGTTGCTCGCCGAGTGCGGCGCCGCCTAACCCTCTGGTGAAGTGCCAACTTCGTCACGGTCCGTCATTGGGACCCGGCGGCAGGCGGCCTGCCAACTTGTTCACGAACAGCCGACACAAGCCCCGCGTCGCGGGTGTCGACCCCGTTTACAAAATTTTCCAAGCAAATTTGTGCCTGTTTGTAAATCAACAAGTTAGGGATATGGCATGGTTATCGCTTAAGGGTTGGAAGCCACTTTTAGCTAATTCCAAGATTTCCACCATGAAAACCCTGAGCTTCATCGCCGCCGCCGTCGCCGCCCTGACCGTCAGCACCGCCGCCAACGCCGGCTTCGTCGTCTACTCCGACCCGGTCGCTTTCGCTGCCGCTGCCGGCGCCCTGCACACCGAAACCTTTGCTTCGGCCCCGCTGAGCGGCGTGACCACCGCCAACTACTCGCACGTCTTCAACGACTTCACGCTGAGCAGCGCCGCCAACGGCAACTACAGCGGCATCGTCAACAACACCTACAACGGTGACGGTGGCGCTCCCGCGTCCTTCATCGGCCAGAACTTCTACGGTTGGGGCAGCTCCGCCGGCAACCAGGGCCCGACCTCGACCTTCACGGTCGCTGGCGCCTCGGCCTTCGGTTTTGACTTCTTTAACACCGATTTGACCGATCGCTACGCCATCTCCATCAACGGCATCGACCGTGGCGCCATCGGCTACATCTCGAGCGGCTTCTTCGGCGTGATCGCCAACGGCCCCGACGCGATCAACCAGGTGCAGATCCGCACGGCTGCCTTCGGTGGCTATGTCTCCAGCGCCGGCGTCGACAACGTCCGCGTGGCCTCCCACGCTCTGCCCGAGCCGTCGGCCCTGCTGCTGACCGCCGGTGCCCTGCTGGCCCTGGGCGGCGTGCGCCGCCGCAAGAACGGCCGCTGATCCACGGCCCGCCAGGGCCTCAGCGTTGCAACGAGTGAGGCGCCTTCGGGCGCCTCACTGCTTTCAGGAGGGCAAAGAGGACTAGCCGGCGAGTCCGGCGTAGACATGCTGGACGTCATCGTTGTCGTCCAGCGCGGCCAGGAAGCTCTCCACCTCTTCCAGCTGTTCGGCACTGAGGCTGTCGGGCGCGATGGGGTTCTTGGGGCGGTAGCCCAGCTTGGCGCTCAGCACCGTGAAGCCTTGGGCGGGCAGGGCACGGCTGACGAGGTCCAGATCGGCCGGATCGGTGAGGAAGAGCGTGATGCCGTCTTCATCCGGCGGCAGCAGATCCTGGGCGCCGGCCTCGATGGCTGCCATGTCGCCGTCGGCGCCCGGCGTGGCCGGCTCCGCCTCGATCAGGCCGAGGTGGTCGAAGTCCCAGCTCACCGAGCCCGGCGTGCCTTGCTGGCCCTTGCGGAACAGCACCCGCATGTCCGACGCGGCGCGGTTGGTGTTGTCGGTCAGCACCTCCACCATCACCGGCACGCGGTGCGGCGCAAAGCCTTCGTAGATGACCTGCTCGAAGTGGACGGTCTCGCCGGTCAGGCCGGCGCCTTTCTTGATGGCGCGGTCCAGCGTGTCCTTGGGCATGGACACCTTGCGCGCGGCCTCGACAGCCATGCGCAGCTTGGAGTTGTCCTTGGGGTCAGCGCCGCTGCGCGCCGCGATCATGATGTCCTTGGCCAGCTTGCCAAAGAGCTTGCCCTTGGCATTGGCGGCGATGTCTTTGTGTTTGGCTTTCCATTGCGCGCCCATGATGTTTCCGCTGTCGTTGATCGAGAGGGGCGTTACTTTACGGGCTGGCGCGGTTCAGTCCGAACTGCCAAGCGTGGCGGTGACCTTCCTCGTCTGCCCCGCCCGCCACACCGTCAACGTCACCTTCTCCCCGATCTGCCGGGTTTCCAGCAGCGACAGCATGTCATCCAGGTCGGCCACGGCCTGGCCGTCCACGGCGGTGATGACGTCGCCCTGCACGATGCGGCCGACGCGGTCCCGGCCGAAGGGCTTCAAACCGGCTGCAGCGGCGGGGCTGTTCTCCGCCACATTGACCAGCAGCACGCCCTTGGGGGCGCCCAGCGCCTGAGCCAGATTGGCCGGGCCCGACGTCACGCCCAGGGCCGGGCGGATGAAGCGGCCGTCGCGGATCAGCCGCGGCACGATGCGGTTGACCTCGTCAACGGGAATGGCAAAGCCGATGCCGGCGCTGCCCCCGCTCGGGCTGTAGATGGCCGTGTTGACGCCGATCAGCCGCCCGGCCGAGTCCAGCAGCGGGCCGCCCGAATTGCCGGGGTTGATGGCCGCGTCGGTCTGGATGGCGCCCTTAATGGTGCGGCGCGTGACCGATTCGATCTCGCGGTTCAGCGCGGAGACGATGCCGGTCGTCAGCGTCTGGTCCAGGCCGAAGGGGTTGCCGATGGCATAGACCTTCTGGCCCACCTGCAATTCGCGGCTGGTGCCGACGGCAATGGCCGGCAGCTTGTCGCGCGGTGCCTCGATGCGCAGCACGGCGATGTCGCGGTCGGGGAAGGCGCCGACCAGCCTGGCGGGATAGCTGCTCTGGTCGTTCAGCGTGACGGTGGCGCGATCGCCGCCCTGGATGACGTGGAAGTTGGTGACGATGTGGCCGCTGTCGTCCCAGACAAAGCCGGTGCCCGTGCCGCTGGGTTGCTCGCTGGTGCGCAGCGAGAAGAAGTCACGTTGCACGGACAGCGTCGTGATGTGCACGACCGACGGCGACACGCGCTTGAAGACGCCGATGTTGTTCATCTCCTCGGCATCCAGCGCCCCGCGCGGCGCCACGGTTCGCGACTGCGGCTGGGGGCGGGGCTGGGCGCCCGCGGGGAGGGCGGCGGCGTTCAGGGCGACCACCAGGGTCAGGATCAACAGGCGCTGGGCCATGGCGGGGCACGGAGAGCGTTGGAGATGGCGCGCATTGTGGAGGCTCGGCACGGCGTTTGCCGGTGAAGGGTGCGCGGTGGGCGTCGTGCGGGGCCGCGAACGGAGATCAGCGATGAAACGCGTGCTTCTGGTCGTCGGGTTGGGGTGGCTGGCGGGCTCTTGCTGGGCGCAGCAGGTGTGGAGATGCGAGACGGATGGGCTGGTGCGCTACACCGACCAGCCCTGCGAGAAAAGCGGCCGGCCCTTGCCGGCGCGCAACCTGAAGGCCAATGTGGCCGACAGCCTTGCCACCGAAGCCGCGCATGCGGCCACGTCGGGGGCATCGCAAGCGGCAGAGACGCCGGCGTCGGCGCCTGCGGCCGAAGCCGATGAGGCGGCGGCGGTCAAGCCCGCGCCCCCGGTCCAGCAGGTCTCATCGACGAGCAGCCGCCGCGGCCACCGCAGTGCGCGGGCGCCGCAGTTCGCCATGCAGGGCTTGATGGACACCGACTTCGTGCAGCGCGGCTATGTGCCGAGGCGGCAGAATCCGCCGTCCACGCCGAATCCCTCACCCTGAATGCCCCAGGCCGCTGCCGTCACGCCAACGCCTTCACGTTCCGACCGCCTCGACGCCTTGCGCGGTCTGGCCATCGTCTGGATGGCGGTTTTCCATTTCGGCTTCGACCTCAACCACTTCGGCTGGATCCAGCAGAACTTCTACCGCGACCCGGTCTGGACCTGGCAGCGCGTCTGCATCGTCAGCCTCTTCCTGTTTTGCGCCGGCGGGGGCCAGGCCTTCGCGGTGCTGGCCGGGCAGGGCGCTCCCCGGTTCTGGAAGCGCTGGGGCCAGGTGGCCGGCTGCGCGCTGCTGGTTTCGATCGGCTCCTGGTTCATGTTCCCCAACAGCTGGATCAGCTTCGGCGTGCTGCACGGCATCGCCGCGATGTTGTTGCTGTTGCGCATGGGCCTGAGCCGGCTGCCGAATGCCGTGCTGCTTGCGTTGGCAGCCGTGGCGATCGCCGCACCGCGCCTGGTGCAGTCCAGCTTCTTCGACACGCGCTGGACCAACTGGATGGGCCTTGTCACCCACAAGCCCATCACCGAGGACTATGTGCCGGTGCTGCCCTGGCTGGGCGTCATGCTGATCGGCTTTGTCGTCACGCGGGTTCGGCCTCAGCTGTGGGCCGGCAGCGCGCCGCGGCCCTTGGCCCTGCTGGGACGTTGGTCGCTGAGTTTCTACATGCTCCATCAGCCGGTGCTCATCGGTGGGCTGATGGCGGTCCAGGTCTTGAAGGGAATGATGTGATGCGAAAGCTGCTCGTGGCCGGGTTGGGCCTTTTCCTTGCTGCGGCGGCCACGGCGGCACCTTTCGTGTGGCCCAACGGCGCCGAGGCGGCGGTCCACCTGGGCTATGACGACGGCCTGGACAGCCAGCTCGACCATGTCATCCCACAGTTGAACAAGCGCGGCCTGCGCGCCAGCTTCTACGTCCCCATCAACAGCCCGACGCTGCCGGGCCGCCAGAACGAATGGAAGGCCGCCGCCGCGGCCGGCCATGAACTGGGCAATCACACCCTGTTCCACAGCTGTTCGTCCAAGGGGCCGGGGCGGGAGTGGGTGCAGCCGCATCGCGATCTGGACAAGCAGATGGCGGCCCAGGTGCAGGAGCAGGTCATCGCGGCCAACACGTGGCTGCAGGCCCTGGACGGCAAGACCCGGCGCACCTTCACGCCGCCCTGCCTGGACATGCAGGCGGGCGGCCAGGACTTCGTCGCCGCCCTCAAGCCCCATTTCGTCGCCTTCCGCGCCGCGGGCCCGGGCCTGGTGACCGACACGGCGGCTCTCGACCCCTATGCGATGCCGGTCTATTTCGTCGAAGGCATGAGTGGTGAGCAGCTCATCGCCCTGGTGGAAAAGGCGGCGTCCCAACATGCGCTGATCGGCCTGCTCTTCCACGGCGTGGGTGCCGAGCATCTGAGCGTGACCCGCGAGGCTCACGACCAGCTGCTGGACCACCTCGCCAGGCACAAGGCGCGCTTCTGGACCGACTCCATGGTCAACATCATGGAGAACGCGAGGAAGCAAGCCGGAAAATGACGGAGCCCCTCGCCCAGTCCCGCCCCGCTGAGCGCGGGCGCGCTTGGTCGGTCCCCCGAGGGTGCGGCGATGCCTGCCGGCTCGACCGGCAAGCACATCGCCCAAGGTGGGCCGGCTAGGGGCGGCCCGGCGCTCGACCCGCAACACAACCAATCGGCGCGATGAGCTGACAATGCTGAGCATGAGTTCGCCCAAGTCCGTCCTGTTCGGCTTCCATGCCGTCACCGTCCGCCTCAAGACCCACCCCGCTTCCGTCGCCGAGGTCCATTTCGACCCCGCTCGGCGTGACCAGCGCATGCGCGCCTTCATCGAGCGCGCCAAGGAGGGTGGCGCCAAGCTGGTGGAGAGCAGCGACGAGCGCCTGACCCAGCTGGCCGGCAGTCCGCGCCACCAGGGCGTGGTCGCCCGCGTGGCCGCCATTGCCCAGCCGCACTCGCTGGACGATGTGCTCGATGCCGTCGAAGGTCCGCCGCTGGTGCTGGTGCTGGATGGCGTGACCGACCCGCACAACCTCGGCGCCTGCCTGCGCGTGGCCGATGGCGCCGGTGCGCATGCCGTCGTCGCGCCCAAGGACCGTGCCGTGGGCCTGAATGCGACGGTGGCCAAGGTGGCCAGCGGCGCGGCGGAGACCGTGCCCTATCTGATGGTCACCAACCTGGCCCGCACCCTGAACGAGTTGAAGGAGCGCGACATCTGGGTCGTTGGTACCTCCGACCAGGCCGAACGCTCCATCTACGACCTGGACTTGAAGCGCCCCATCGCCTTCGTGCTGGGGGCCGAAGGCGAGGGCATGCGCCAGCTGACGGCCAAGACCTGCGACGAGCTGGTGCGCATCCCGATGGCCGGGGCTGTCGAAAGCCTGAACGTTTCGGTTGCTTCGGGGGTCTGCCTCTACGAGGCCCTGCGCCAGCGTCGATAATTCTGACTATTCAGAAAAACTAGGAACTCCGTCATGGCTGTCATCGAAGTCAAGCACCCCCTCGTCAAGCACAAGATCGGCCTGATGCGGGAGGCCGACATCTCGACGAAGAAGTTCCGTGAACTGACGGGTGAGGTGGCCCGCCTGCTGGCCTATGAGGCGACAGCCGACTTCCCGACCGAGAAGGTCACCATCAACTGCTGGAGCGGCCCCGCCGAGGTCGACCAGATCTCGGGCAAGAAGGTCACCGTCGTGCCCATCCTGCGCGCCGGCCTGGGCATGCTGGACGGCGTGCTGGACATCCTGCCCAACGCCAAGGTCTCCGTCGTCGGCCTGGCCCGCGACCACGAGACGCTGAAGCCAGTCAACTACTTCGACAAGTTCGTCGGCAACCTCGAGGCCCGCACGGCCCTCATCATCGACCCCATGCTGGCCACGGCCGGAAGCATGATCGCCACCGTTGACCTGCTGAAGGCGCGCGGCTGCAAGGATGTGCGCGCCCTGGTGCTGGTGGCCGCACCCGAGGGCGTGAACGCGCTGGAGACGGCCCACCCCGATGTGCGCTGCTGGACGGCGGCCATCGACAGCCACCTGAATGACGTCGGCTACATCATCCCGGGCCTGGGCGACGCCGGCGACAAGATCTTCGGGACCACGCAGGGCTGAGTCAGCGGCGGTGAAATTTCACCGTGATGATCCCTGCGGCCAGGCCCTTGCGTCAGTACAGGCAGGCAGACCAATCGTGGTCAGCCACCCACCTGACCCAAGGAGCCCACCATGGCCACGCTTTCCACCCCCAGCATCACCCTCGGCGCCACCACCAACGGCAAGCGCGAAGTGACCGTCGCCGGCACGATGACCTTCGATGCCAATGACGTCGGCCGCACCTACCGCCTGGAGATCGAGCTCTTCGGTGAAGACCTCGCGGGTGACCATCTGCCCACCGGCGACAGCGGCGCCGACGACCTGATCAGCACCTTCACCTGGCTGGCCGGGGGGCTGATCCTGCGCCCCTACAAGGCCATCTCGGTGCTGTCGGCAGGCTCGGTCAACTACTCCGAGAAGCGTGCCATTGACACCGCCAAGCTCGATGAGGATGCCGGCACCGAGATCGTCGGCTGGGCCGACATCCACACGCCCATCATCATGCCGCGCTCCGACGAGGTCTATGCCCAGGTCACGCTGGGCATGTCGCCCGTCAGCAAGCGCTCGGCGACGATGACGGCCGGCATCGGCGTCTGAGGCCTCAGACGAGGCCGAGCGCCCCCAGCACGCCACCACCCAGCACCATCCAGACGAGGCCCAGCCTCGTCTTCAGCGTCAGCAGCACGGTGACGGCCACCAGGGCCAGGGTGCTCCAGCGGTGCGCCTCGGCGCGCAGATAGGGCAGGGCCAGCAGCCAGCCCGTGGCGATGATCAGCCCCAGCGTCAGCGGCATCATGCCGGCCGAGAAGGAGCGCAGCACGACATGCTCGCGGTTGGCGCGGGCCCAGCGTGTGGCCGTCAGCGTCAGCACGCTGGACGGCAGCATCATGCCGCCCATGGCCGCCGCGGCGCCGGGCAGGCCCGCCACGTTCCAGCCCAGCACGGCGACGAAAAGGATGTTGGGGCCCGGCGCGGCCTGGGCCAGGGCGATGGACGAGGTGAAGCTGGTGTCCGTCAGCCAACCGGTCTTGTCGACCAGGAAGCGGTGCATCTCCGGCACCGTCGTGATGCCGCCGCCGACGGCCAGCAGCGACAGCGTCAGGAAGTGCAGGAACAGGCTGAACAGGTCGACGGGCGTGGTCATGGCCTGGCCCTCCACCATGCGATGGCCATGCCGCTGCCGCCCACCAGGGCCAGCACATAGACCAGCGGCCAGCGCAGCAGGCCGATCAGCAGGAAGGCCAGCAGGGCCAAGCCCAGGGCCGTGACCGGGCCCAGCGGGCTTTTCTTCAAGGCCGGCAGTAGCTTGATGCCGGTGGCGACGATGAGGCCGGCCGACACGGCGCCCATGCCGCGCAGCGCGTTTTCGGCGACAGGATGGTTGGCAATCTGGCCATAGGCCATGGCCAGGCCGAGCACGACGATGGCCGGCACACCCAGCATGCCCGCCAGCGCGACGAAGGCGCCCCGCAGGCCGAAGAAGCGGTCGCCGATCATCATCGACATGTTGACGATGTTGGGGCCCGGCAGCACCTGAGCGATGGCCAGGGTCTCGACGAACTCTTCCTTGGTCATCCAGCCCAGGCGTTCCACCAGTTCGCGCTGGGCCACCGCCAGCACGCCGCCGAAGCCCTGCAGGGCCAGGCGTGAAAAGGCCAGGAAGAGCTCGGTGAGGGACTGCGGACGGTTCAGCACGACAACTTCAGCGGTGCACTTTCAGGGCGTCCGGGTTGACGACATTCGTCGGCTGCTGGTTGATGAAGTTCAGCACATTGTCGAAGGCCGCATCGAAGTAGAGCTCATAGCTGTCCTGCTCCACATAGCCGATGTGCGGCGTGCAGACGGCGTTCTCCAGCCGCAGCAGCGGGTGGCCCTGCAGGATGGGCTCGCTCTCGAAGACGTCGATGGCCGCCATGCCGGGGCGGCCGCGGTTCAGGGCCGACACCAGGGCGCCTTCGGTGACGAGCTCGGCACGCGAGGTGTTCACGAACAGGGCCGTCGGCTTCATCTGGGCCAGGTCTTCGGGCGTGACGATGCCGCGGGTGGCGTCGCACAGGCGCAGGTGCACGGACAGCACGTCGGCGCCGCCGAAGAAGTCCTCACGGCTGGGCGCGGCCTGGTGGCCGTCGGCCTCGGCGCGCAGACGCGAGGCCTCGCTGCCCCAGACCATGACCTTCATGCCGAAGGCGCGGCCGTAGCCGGCCACCAACTGGCCGATCTTGCCGTAGCCCCAGATGCCCAGGGTCTTGCCCTTGAGCACCATGCCGACGCCGAAGTTGGCCGGCATGGAGGCCGCCTTCAGCCCGGCCTGCTGCCAGGCGCCGTGCTTCAGGTTGCCGATGTACTGCGGCAGCCGGCGCATGGAGGCCATGATCAGGGCCCAGGTCAGCTCGGCCGGGGCCACCGGGCTGCCGACGCCCTCGGCGACGGCGATGCCCAGCCGCGTGCAGGCTTCGACGTCGATGTGGCTGCCGACGCGGCCGGTCTGCGAGATCAGCTTGAGCTTGGGCAGCTTTTCCAGCAGCTGGCGCGGGAAGGTGGTGCGTTCGCGGATCAGCACCAGCACTTCGGCGTCGCGCAGCCGCACGGACAGCTGGCCGATGCCCTTGACGGTGTTGGTGAAGACCTTGGCATTCAGCGGCTCCAGCTTGGCCGCGCAGCGCAGCTTGCGCACGGCATCCTGGTAGTCGTCGAGGATGATCACATTCATGGTCGGGGCCCGCGCCGCAATCGTCGTCAGCGTGGAGGCATCACGTTTTAGGGCATTGTGCCCTCGGTGGATGCAGGGGCCGGGCATGCTGGCTACGATCGCTTTCCCTCAATGGAGACACCCGATGACCCCAATTTCCATGCACGGCGCCAGCGTGCCGGCCTTTGCCAAGATGCTGTCGAACATGCTGAACTGGCTGGAGGCCGCCAAGGCCCACGCCGAGGCGCGCAAGTTCCCGGCCGACAACTACCTCACGCTGCGCCTGGCCCCTGACATGCTGCCCTTCACCAAGCAGATCCAGATCGCCAGTGATGCCGCCAAGGGCTGCGTGGCCCGCCTGTCCGGCCAGCCCATCCCCAGCTACGAGGACAACGAAGCCACGCTGGATCAACTGGCCGAGCGCATCAAGAAGACCCGCGACTTCGTGCTGTCCGTGCCCGAGGCGGCCTTCGCGGGCGCCGAGGACCGCGAGATCACCATCCCGCGCCGGACCGGCGACCCGCTGAAGTTCGACGGCTCGACCTATCTGCGCCATTTCGCGCTGCCGAACTTTTATTTCCACGCGACAACAACTTACGCGCTGCTGCGCCACGCGGGCGTGGCGCTGGGCAAGTCGGACTACCTTGGCGGCTAATTCCCCCGTTTGACCCCGCCCGGGCGGGAAATGCTGCGCAATCCGCGGCCTATTCCACCGCCCATCCGGGGCGGGGCGGCTTGAAAATCGGGGGAACATCCGATCACGCCGCCCTCCGCATGGACATGTCGACGCCCCCCGCCGCCCAACCTCAAGGCAATCAAGGCATTGCCCTGGTTGAGCAATGGCTGGGCCTGGCCCGCAGCGGCCAGTGGCCTCTGCCCCAGGTCATGGAGGCCGCCTCGCGCCTGCAGGGCGCCGGCGCCCTGGACGCGGCGGCGCTGCTGTACCAGAGCTGGGTAGGCGCCACCGCCTCGCCGCTGCGCCATGTGGCCTGCTTCAACTGGGGCGCCATCCTGGGCGAGCTGCGCCGTCATGGCGAAGCCGAGACGGTCTACCGCATGGCCCTGGGCCTGGCGCCGACCTTTGCCCAGGCGCGGCTCAACCTCGGGCACCAGCTCGAGCACCAGGGCCGCGAGGAAGAGGCGCTGGCCGAATGGCGCACCGTCTACGACAACGAGAACCCCGAAAGCGTGGGCGCCGAGCCGCTGAGCCTGCGCCTGCACGCCTTCAACAACGCCGCGCGCCTGCTGGAGCAGCTCAAGCGCTATGACGAGTCCGAGGCGCTGATGCGCCGCTCGCTGGAGCTGGACCCGCGCCAGAGCGACGTCGCCCAGCATTACGTCCACATCCGCCAGAAGCAATGCGCCTGGCCGGTCTACCAGACCGTCGGCGAGGTCACCCACAACCACCTGCTGATGAGCACCAGCCTGCTCGGCATGCTGGACGAGAGCGACGACCCGGCCCTGCAGCTGCTGACGGCCCAGCGCTTCGTGCTGGAGAAGGTCACCAAGGTCACCGAGCCGCCGCTGCACAAGGGCCGCCAGCGCGACGGCAAGATCAAGATCGGCTATCTGTCCGGCGACCTGCACATGCATGCCGTCGGTCTGCTGACGGCCGAGCTCTACGAGCTGCACGACAAGAGCAGATTCGAGATCCACGCCTTCAGCTGGAGCCGCGAGGACGGCACGCCACTGCGCGCCCGCATCAAGGGCGCCATGGACAGCTACACGCCGCTGCACGGCATCCCCGACCGCCGCGCGGCCGAGATGATTGCCGAGGCCGGCATCGACGTCCTCGTCGACCTGCAGGGCCTGACCAGCGGCGCCCGCCCGGGCATCCTGGCCTACCGCGGCGCGCCCATCCAGGTCAGCTACCTGGGCCTGCCGGCCACCTCGGCCCTGCCGGGCGTGGACTGGATCCTGGCCGACCGCTTCGTGATGCCGCCGGAATCCCTGCCGTATCACACCGAGAAGCCCATCTACCTGCCGCACTGCTACCAGGTCAGCGACCGCACCCGCGCCGCCAACCCGGCGCCCAGCCGCGCCGAGATGGGCCTGCCCGAAGACGGCTTCGTCTTCTGCGCCTTCAACAACAACCACAAGATGAGCGAGCAGGTCTGGCGCTGCTGGATGCGCGTGCTGCGCCAGGTGCCGAACAGCGTGCTCTGGCTGCTGGCCGACAACCCGTTTGCCCAGGCCAACCTGACCCGTGTCGCGGTGGAAGAGGGCATCGCGCCCGAGCGCCTGGTCTTCGCGGGCCGCGCCCAGCCGGCCGACTATCTGGCCCGCTTCACGCTGGCCGACCTGTTCCTGGACACCTTCCCCTACAACGCCGGCACCACGGCCAGTGACTGCCTGTGGATGGGCACGCCCATCCTGACCCGCTCGGGCAAGACCTACATCTCCCGCATGGCCGGCAGCCTGCTGACGGCCGTCGGCCTGCCCGACCTGATCACGACGACGCTCGAGGAATACGAGCAGCGCGCCGTGCAGATCGGCAACCAGCCGGCCCGCGCCGCTTCTTACAAGCGCTACCTGGCCGAGCATGGCCACAGCTCGCCGCTGTTTGACATCCCGGCCATCGTGCGCGATATAGAGGCTGAGTTCGAGCGTCTGGCGCTCGATGCGAGGCGGAAGGCCTAAATGCCACGTCAGCACGACCCCTTCTTTGACGGTCAGCCCCAGGCCGCGGGCTTGCGCCTGGCCGCCAATGGCGAGCCACCGCCGGCGCCGGACCCGTTGGAGGGCCTGGCCAACCAGCCAGCCGGCGACCCGCTGCTGCAGGCCCTGTCCTGGCTGACCCGCCACCACGGCCGGCCGCGCTCGCCCGAATCGCTGCGCGCCGGTGCGCCGGTGGAAGGCGCCCTGGCGCCGGACGGCGCCATCCGCGTCATGCGCGAGGCGGGCTACAACGCCGGCCTGCTGCGCAAGAGCATCGACGACATCCACGAACTGCTGCTGCCGGCGGTGCTGCTGCTCAACGGCGGCGACGCCTGCGTGCTGGTGCGCCGTCTGGACGACCCCGCTGCCGTCGCTGCGGGTACTTGTCGCTACGAAGTCGTCTTCCCCGGCCCGGAAGCTGCCGCCGTGCCGGCCACGACGGCCGAGCTGGAGCCCGAATACAGCGGCTTCATGCTGGCGGTGTCACGCCAGGAAGCGGCCCAGGGCCAGCGCGCCGAGTCGCCACTGCTCAAGCTCGCTGACAAGGGCCTGGAATCGCACTGGCTCTGGGGCACGCTGAAGCGCTTCACGCCCTACTACCGCGCCTCCATGCTGGCGGCCCTGCTGTCCAACGTGCTGATGCTGGTGTCGGGCCTGGTGACGTCCGTCATCTACGACAAGGTCATCCCCCACCAGGCCATGGTCACGCTGTGGACCTTGGCCGTCGGCGCCGCCGTGGCCCTGGTGTTCGACCTGTTTGCCCGCCAGCTGCGCTCCCACCTCATCGACCTGGCGGGCCGCAAGGCCGACCTCGTCATCGGCGCCAAGCTCTACCGCCAGACCCTGGGTGTGCGCATGGAGCACAAGCCGGCCTCCGCCGGCGCCTATGCCGCCCACCTGGCCCAGGTGGAGATGGTGCGCGAGTTCTTCACCGGCGCCACGCTGTCGGCCTTGTCGGACCTGCCCTTCCTGGTCATCTTCATCGGCATGACCTTCGTGATCGGCGGGCCGCTGGGCTGGGTGCTGGTGCTGGCCGTGCCCGTCATCATGGGCCTGTCCTGGGCCATCCAGGGCGCGCTGCGCCGTGCCATGAGCACCAATATGCAGGAGACCGCCGACCTGCATGGCACCCTGGTCGAGTCCCTCGAAGGCCTTGAAGACCTGAAGACCTCGGGCGCCGAGGGCCGCTTCCTGCGCCGCTACGAGCGCACGACGGCCATCGTCGCCGAGACGGCGCTGACCTCGCGCGCCCTGTCGGGCTGGAGCATGAACCTGTCCAGCACGCTGCAGCAGGCGGTCAACCTCATCCTGCTGGTCTGGGGCGTCTACCTGATCCATGACGGCGTGATCTCGTCCGGTGCCCTGATCGGCTCGGTCATGTTCGCCAGCCGCGCCATCGCGCCGCTGGGCAGCCTGGTCAGCCTGGCCACGCGCTACCAGGGTGCCCGGGCCGCCATGATGGCCCTCAACCAGATGATGAATGCGCCGGTCGAGCGCGACAGCAGCCGCAACTACGTGCCGCTGTCCCAGGTCACCGGCAAGGTCGGCCTGCATGACGTCGGCTTCAGCTACCCGCCCCAGCCCCAGCATGGCCACCAGCAGGCTGCCAGCGAGTCGACGGCCCCCAAGGTGCTGCGCAACGTCACCATGCGCCTGGAGGCCGGCGAGCGCGTCGCCATCCTGGGCCGCATCGGCAGCGGCAAGTCCACCATCCTGCGCATGCTCGGCGGCCTCTACCAGCCCACCGAAGGCATGGTCGAGGTCGACGGCATCGACCTGCGCCAGGTCGACCCGGCCGAGTACCGCTCGCGGGTCGGCTTCGTCAGCCAGGAGCCGCGCCTCTTCGTCGGCACGCTGCGCGACAACGTCATGATGGGCCGCGGCCACCTGGATGCCGGCCGCCTCGTCGAAGTGGCCAAGCTGACCGGCCTGGACCGCGTCGTGGCCAGCCACCCGATGGGCTGGGATCTGCCGGTCGGCGAAATGGGCCAGTTGCTGTCCGGCGGCCAACGCCAGCTCGTCGCCCTGGCCCGTGCCCTGGTCACCAAGCCGCAGATACTGCTGATGGACGAACCCACCAGCTCCATGGACGCTCAGAGCGAAATGGCCTTCCTGCGCCAGCTGCGTGATGCGGCCGGCTCGGCCACTCTGGTCGTCGTCACCCACCGCCCGGCCGTGCTGGAACTGGTGCAGCGCATCGTCGTCGTCGACGGTGGCCGCATCGTCATGGACGGCCCGCGCGACCAGGTGCTGGCAGCCCTGTCCGGCGTGCGTCCGGCGGCGCCCGGCGCCTCGGGCGGCGAGGGCGTCCACATGCATCCGTCGGCCCAGCCCGTGCAGCGCTCCGCTTCCGTATGACATCGGCCCTGACCAAGGAGGAGGGCGCCTTCGTCAGCGCCCTGCACGCCGCCCACATCGACGAGCCCCTGCCGCGCGCGACCTGGGCCCTGTACCTGCTGTGCGCCGTCGTCACGGTGGCCATCACCTGGTCGGCCCTGGCCAAGGTGGACGAGATCACCCGCAGCGACGGCCGCATCGTGCCCGATGGGCGCGAGCAGGTCATCGCCAGCCTCGATGCCGGCATCCTGCGCGAACTCAAGGTGCGCGAAGGCCAGGAGGTGCAGGCCGGCGAGGACCTGGCCTACCTGGACCCGACCCGTGTCGAGGCCCAGCAGAACGAAGGCCAGGCCAAGCTGCTGGCCCTGAAGGCCGCCGCCGCGCGCCTGGATGCCGAGGCCAACGGCCGCGCCGCCATCCGCTGGCCCTCGGGCGTCGACCCCAAGGCCCGCTATGCCGAGGGCGAGGCCGAGTCCTTCGAGGCGCGCAAGCATCTGCTGGACGAATCGGTCGCCGCCATCAACCGCAGCCTGGGGCTGATCTCCAAGGAGCTCAAGCTGGCCCAGGACATGTCCCGCAGCGGCCTGATGAGCGACGTGGAAGTCATGCGCCTGAACCGCCAGGTCAACGAGATCCAGCAGCAGCGCAGCGAGCGCATCTCGCGCTACCGCCAGGAGGCCAGCCAGGAGCTGGTGCGGGTGCAGAGCGAGATGGCCCAGATGGACGAGCAGATGGTGGTGCGCCAGGACGCGTTGACGCGCACGGTGCTGAAGTCGCCGGTGCATGGCGTCGTCAAGAGCATCAAGGCCGGCACCGTCGGCGGCGTCATCGCCAGCGGCGCGCCCATCCTCGAGATCGCCCCCATCGGCCCCAAGGTGCTGGTGGAGGCACGCATCAAGCCGCGCGACATCGGCTTCATCCGCCTGGGCCAGACCGCCGAGGTCAAGCTGGCCGGCTATGACTTCAACACCTACGGCGGCCTGGAAGGCAAGGTCACCTACATGAGCCCGGACGCCGTCACCGAAGGCGACAAGACGGGTGAGGGCCACTACCGCGTCATCGTCACCGCCGAGCGCAACAACCTCAAGTACAAGGGCGAGAAGCTGCCCGTCATCCCGGGCATGACGTCCAACGTCGAGATCAAGACCGGCGAGCGCTCGGTGCTGAGCTATCTGCTGCGGCCGATGATGAAGTCACAGGAAGCGCTGCGCGAGCGGTGACGCCCGGTGGCGCCGCCGCCGTTCACACCTGTCAGGGGCAGGCGGGGTAGTTCGCCTGGAAGGCCGCGCGGCTGGCCGGGGCCGTGTAATCCTCGGCGCTCGGGGTGTTGATCGTGTATGCGCAGCCGTAACTGGGCTGGGCCACGGTGGCCGCCGTGCTCACGTCGTCACCCGCCGGCTTCGGGCCACCGGCTTCCCACTTGACCATGTCGTCGAAAGCCTTGGCAGCTTCGGCGGCGGTGAAGGCGCAATGGCCCACGTCTCGGATGGCGCGCTGCACCAGCCATTTGTCGTTGCCCTTGGCCTTGGCCCGCGCGGCGTAGACCTGCTCCATCTTGAAAGGCACGAACAGGTCACCCAGCGTGTGCAGGGTCACGACGGGCACGCCGAAGTCGCCGGCCACCTGCGGAATCCAGCGCAGGCCGTCGCGGCGCAGGCGGTTGGCGTCGGCTACCGGCTTGATCTTGAAGATGCTGTTGTTGAAGGCCGTGTCCAGCGCGGTGGTGCTGGCGCTGGACGCGTCGACCTTGTAGGTCAGTGCGGTGGTGTCGAGCACGTTGGCGGTCAGGATGCCGTTGATCGTGCCGTCGCCGCCAATGGACGCCCAGATATTGCCCTGGTTGCCGGCGTTGGCCCAGCCTTCGGCGAAGAAGGGGCGCGGCCCACCGCTGAGGTAGGCGACGATGTTCTTGAGCTTGTCGCCAATGGCGTTGGTCTGGGTCGGGAAGGTGGTCCAGAGCGTGGCCTGGATGGCCGGGGCTATTGTCCCGAAGTCGGCCTGCGGAAAGCTGCTCATGGGCAGGCCGGCCAGTTGCTGAGCGGCCAGCTGGTAGCCGGCGAAGTAGTTGAACAGCTCGTTGTCGCCGACCACGCCGCACATGGGCACCGCGCCGTTGTACTTGACCTTGTTCACTGCATTGGCCTGCGCTTCCGCCTCGATGGCCGCTGCCGTGATGTGGCCGCCCATCGAGACACCGGTGATGAAGATCTTGCTCGGCGCGGCCAGCGTGCGGCCGTTGGCAGCTGCCAGCGAGACAAACTTGTTTGCCAGCGCGTTCGTGTCCTCCACACCGGCCTTCACGTCGTAGTAGTTTTTGGAATAGCTGGACGCCGCCCAGGCGTAGCCATTGGCGATTAGGTAGCGCCGGATGATGGGGTTGCCGACCGTGAGGCTGCCGCCGGTACCGGCATAGCCGTGCGCCCACATGACGAGCTGCCCGTTCCAACCGGTCTTGGGCACCTCGATGCGGTAGGCCGAGCCGTTCAGCACGCCCACCCAGCGGTCGGTGTCTGCCGCACCCGCGAGGGCCGGGAAGCCGGTTTCCACCACCGGCGTGAAGCTGCGCGCGTCCTGCGGCCGGGTGTCCTCGGGCATCGGGGCTGGCGCGGGTGCCGGTGCTGGTGCCGGGGCAGAGTCGCTGCCACCCCCGCCGCAGGCGCTCAACGCCAGGGCCGCGACGAAACAGACGCCCAGCACACGCGGCGCGGGACAGTTTGAGATCGGGTTCATGAGGTGTCTCCGGTTGGAAGCCGGCGCTCGACAGTTGGCGCCGTGAAGCGACGGTAGGCAGGGCGAACTGCGTGTGCAGTCCGGTTGGCGACTCGGCGCCCCCCTAACTTCCGCTCCCCAGGCCGGTCAGCCCTGGCGGCTGAGGCCGCTTCACCGACGAAAACCGCGCTCCCGCCCACGCTTTTCCGGGCTTTGGACAGGGGGTGCGAATGGTCTAGTAACGGAGCCATGCTGTACCTGCTCCGTCCCCTCGTCGCCCTGGGCTTTGCCGCCTTCGGCTCCCTCGCGCTCGCGCAATCACGACCGGCCAAGACCGCCGCGCCGCCACCTGCGCCGGTGGCCGAGGCCCCGGCCGGCCAGGGCCGCTGCAACGAGGACGATGCCGGCTTGTCCCGCCTGGGCCGCGACATGAGCGCCCTGGAAGTCCAGAGCGGCGACCCGCGCGCCGCCCTGCAGACGCTGATCGACACGACGCTGTCGCGCAGCAAGGCCCTTGGGGCCGTGCGCCTGCTGACCGACGCTGCCCGCTCCGACCTCGAGGAGACGCGCGCGATGAGCCTGCCGACGGCGACGCTGAGCATCGGCACCACCGGCATCAACCAGACGGTGGGCGGCGCGACCGTCGGCCGCGGCGGTCAGCTCAGCACCACGCTGAGCGCCGGCATGCCGCTCTGGGACTTCGGTCGCATCGCCAAGCTGACCGAATGGCGCAAGGAACTCGCCGAAGTGGCCCAGCAAGGCCAGCGCAGCGCCGAGGAGCAGCTGTCGCTGAACGTCGTCACGCTGGCCCTGGACCGCAGCCGCTATGTGCTGCAGGGCCAGGTCTACACGCAGTACGTGCGCAAGATGGCCTGCCTGGTCGATGCGCTGGAGATCATCACCAAGGCCGACCGCGGCCGCGCCAGTGAGCTGGTGCAGGCCCAGAAGAGCCTGCAGCAGGCCGACCTGTCGCTGGAGCAGACCATGTCGGCCCTGCGCCAGACCGAGGTGCGCATGCGCCGCCTGGTGGGCGAGCCCCTGCCGCCCAGCATCGGCATGACGGCCCAGCTGTCGGTCATGCCCGACCTGGAACAGATGCAGAGCGACATCCTGCTTGGCGCCGACGTCGCCCAGGCCGAGGCCCAGGCGCGCTCGCAGCGCAGCTTTGCCGAATCCGTCATCGCCGGGCAGAAGCCGACGGTCAGCCTGACCGGCAGCGCCAGCGCCATCCTGCGCAGCGGCGGTCCCAACGATGCGCGCCAGACCGACATCGGCGCCGGCGTGTCCGTCACCATCCCCATCCTGCAGCCCGGTGCCCACGCCCAGGCGAGTGCTGCCGTGCAGCGCTATCGGGCCACCGTGCTGCAGCGCGACGAGGCCATCGAGGCCAAGCGCTACCGCCTGCTGGAGATGAACGAGGTCGGCGTCTCCACGCTGGACCGCGCGCGGCGTATCGTTGAGATCCTGCGCAACAGCGACCGCGTGCGCGCCTCGACGCTGCAGCAGTGGCAGCAGCTCGGTCGCCGTTCCCTCTTCGACGTGATGGCCGCCGAGGGCGACTACTATTCGATGCGTGTCGCCCATGTGAACGCCATGTTCGATGCGCAGCAGATCGTTGCGCTGATCTGGTCCATGGGCCGCGGTGTCGCCGCACCCTTGCGCTAACTCCAGCAGAGCACTGACCCAAGACATGTCCATCGACCGCTGCCAGATCTTCGACCTTCCCAAGATCCACGACCCGCGCGGCAACCTGACCTTCATCGAAGGCGGCGTGCATGTGCCCTTCGACATCCAGCGCGTCTACTACCTCTACGACGTGCCGGGCGGCAGCGAGCGCGGCGGCCATGCCCACAAGAACCTGCACCAATTCATCATCGCGATGTCGGGCAGCTTCGACGTGGTGCTGGACGACGGCAAGGACAAGAAGCGCGTCCACCTGAACCGCAGCTACCAGGGCCTCTACATCTGCCCCATGATCTGGCGCGAGCTCGACAACTTCTCGTCGGCCTCGGTCTGCATGGTGCTGGCGTCGACCAAGTACGACGAGGCGGACTACCACCGCGATTACGCCGAGTTCATGCGCGACCGCTGGGGAGCCAAGTGAGCATCCCCTTCCTCGACCTGAAGCGCCTCAACGGCGCCCATGACGAGGCCATCCGCGCCGGCATCGCCCGCGTGCTGGACTCGGGCTGGTACATCCTCGGCGCCGAGGTGCAGGCCTTCGAACGCGAGTTCGCGGCCTGTTGCGAGGTCAAGCACTGCATCGGCGTGGCTGACGGCCTGGATGCCCTGGTGCTGATCCTGCGCGCCTATGGCGTCGGTGCCGGCGACGAGGTCATCGTGCCGTCCAACACCTTCATTGCGACCTGGCTGGCCGTGTCGGCCGTCGGTGCGACACCGGTGCCGGTGGAGCCGCGGCCGGGCACGCACAACATGGACCCGGGCCTGATCGAAGCGGCCGTCACGCCGCGGACCAAGGCCGTCATGCCTGTCCACCTTTATGGCCAGCCCTGCGAGATGGGCGCCATCCAGGCCGTGGCGGCCCGCCATCGGCTGAAGGTCATCGAGGACGCCGCCCAGGCCCACGGCGCGCGCTGGCAGGGCCAACGCGCCGGTTCGATCGGCGACGCGGCCGGCTTCAGCTTCTACCCCGGCAAGAACCTCGGCGCCCTCGGTGATGGCGGCGCCATCACGACCAACGACGACGCGCTGGCCGACAAGCTGCGCCTGCTGCGCAATTACGGCTCGACGCAGAAATACCGCCACGAAGTGCAGGGCGTGAACTCGCGCCTGGACGAGATGCAAGCCGCGGTGCTGCGCGCCAAGCTGCCGTCCCTGGACGAAGACAACGCCGCCCGCCGCCGTGTCGCCGCGGCCTATCTGCAGGCCCTGCAGGGTGCCGACGTCGTGCTGCCCGAAGTGGCAGAGGGTGCCGAGCCGGTCTGGCATCTCTTCGTCATCCGCACACCGCGCCGCGCTGCCGTGCAGGCCGCGCTGACGGCCGAAGGCATTGGCCATCTGGTGCACTACCCGCTGGCCTGCCATCTGCAGCCCGCCTATGCCGGCGAGTCCTGGCCGGCCCTGCCGATTGCCGAGAGGCTGCAGCATGAAGTGCTGAGCCTGCCGATGGCGCCCTATCTGACGGCCGAGGATGTGGAGCGTGTGGCAGCGGTGATCCGGCGCGTCTGAGCGTGAAGCCCGTCGTCTGCATCTACGCAAACTGCCAGGGCGAGGCGCTGGGTCGCCTGCTGCGCCAGCATCCGGGGCTGCGGGGCCACGAGTTCGTCGTGCTCAAGGCCTGGCTGCAGGAGCAGCCCACCGATGACCAACTGGCGCGCTGCGAGGCCCTGATCTACCAGGAGGCCTTCGGCACGCCGGTTTTCCTGGACAAGCCGGCCATCGACGCCACCCGCGTCTGCATCCCGCTGCTGACCTGTTCCTTCCTGTGGCCCTATGGCTTTGACAAGCCCAACGAGCCGGTCGGTTGGCGCTTTCCCTATGGCGACCGCCACCTGATCGCCCAGTTGCGCCAGGGCGTGGCGCCGGCCCAGGCCGCGGCGGACTATGCGGCTCTCGACCTAGCGACCAAGCTGGACCTGCAACGCCTGCGCGACATGGAAGTGCAGAAGTGGCAGCGCTACGACCTCAGCACCGACGTCAGGATCGGTGGCTTCCTGCAGCAGCACATGCTGACGCAGCGCCTCTTCTTCACGCCCGACCACCCGACCGACGTGGTCATGATCGAGCTCTGCAACCAGGTGCTGGCCAAGCTCGGCCAACCGCCGTTCGGCTGGCCGACCTGGGAGGGCTACAACCATTCGCTGGCCGGTACCGAGGTGCCTGTGCACCCCTCCGTGCTGCGTCATTTCGGCATCGCCTGGCTGACGCCCGAGCACCGCTACCCCTTGTTCGGCGGCTATCTGTCGCTGGACACGGTGGCGTTCTACGAGCGCTATGCCGCCGCCCTGCAGGCGCCCGGCATGGCGGAGGGCCTGCGTGAGGCCGTCGCGGCCATAGCGCGCCAGGACGACGCGACGGCGCTGAATCTCTGCAACCTCATCCGCCTGCGCGCGCCCCAGCAACCCTGGGCCATGGCAGCGATCGCGGTGGTGCAGGCCCTGCACGGCCATCGCGCCGAAGCCGCCGCGCAGTTGCTGGCTGCCTTGCCCGCCGACCTCCACATTCCATGAGCATGCCAGCCTTTCACTCCATCCCCGAGGCCGTGCAGGCCTGGGCTGAACGGGATGCCGACAAGGTCTTCGCCCGCATCCGCAAGCGCGGCAGCGAAGAGCGCGCCATCACCTACACCGAACTGCTGGACCAGGCGCGCCAGTACTGCGGCGCCTACCAGGCCCTGGGCGTGCGCCCGGGCGCCAATGTCTTCATCCTGCTGAACCTGGGCGAGGACCTGATCCATTCCTTCATCGGCGCCATGCTGGGCGGCTACATCCCGTCCTATGTCGCGCCGCTGGGCGACAAGCAGGATCCGGCGCACTACTGGAAGGCGCTGGTGCATCAATGCCAGCGCATCGAAGGCGGCGTGCTGGTGACGTCACCGGAGAACGCCGCCCAGGTGGCGGCGCTGGTGGACCAGTCCCGGGCCAAGGTGCTGTCGACCGACGTGCTGCATCGGCACTTCACGCCGGCAACGCCGCCGCTGCCCGACACCGAGGCCATCGCGCTGCTGCAGCACAGCTCCGGCACCACCGGCGGCCACAAGGGCGTGGCCCTGTCGCATCGCGCCATCCTGGACCAGATCGCCCGCTATGCGCAGTCGCTGCGCCTGGATGCGAAGGATGTGATCGTCAGCTGGCTGCCGCTGTATCACGACATGGGGCTGATCTCCAGCTTCCTGACGCCCCTGGTCACCGGCACGCCGCTGGTGCTGCTCGACCCCTTCGAGTGGGTCGCCGCGCCGTGGACGCTGCTGGCCGCCATCACCGAGCACCGCGGCACGCTGTGCTGGCTGCCCAACTTTGCCTTTCATTTCCTGTCGCGGGCACCCCAGCCGGCGGGCATGGAAATCGACCTGTCCTCGGTCAAGGCCTTCATCAACTGCTCCGAGCCCTGCAAGCCAGAGGCCTTCGAGGCCTTCGAGAAGCGCTTCGCGGCCCATGGCGTGAAGGCCGGCCAGCTGCAGGTCTGCTATGCGATGGCCGAGACCGTGTTTGCCGTCACGCAGACCACGCCCGGTGAGGTGCTTCAGCCCTTGCGCGTCTCGCGCGCGGGCCTGCAGCAGGGCCGGCTGGAGCCCAGCGACGACCCTCTGGACGAGCGCGTCATGCCGGTCGGCCCGCCGCTGCACGGTGCGCGCGTGCGCATCCTCGGCGACGACGGCCAGCCGCTGCCCGAAGGCCGGGTCGGCGAGATCGCCATCTGCACGCCGTACATGTTCTCGGGCTACTACCGCGAGCCTGAGCTCACCGCCGCGGCGCTGAAGGGCGAGGACTATCTGAGCGGCGACCTGGGAGCGATGCACCAGGGCGTGCTCTACATCACCGGCCGCAAGAAGGACCTCATCATCGTCAACGGCAAGAACTACTACGCCCATGACGTGGAGGAAGTCGCCAGCGATGTGGCAGGCGTCAAGGCCGGCCGCGTCGTCGCCCTGGCCGTGCCCAATGCAGCCATGGGCAGCGAGAGCGTGCACGTGATTGCCGAGTCCGAGCGCCCGGAAGAGGACTACGCGCGAATAGCCCGCGACATCAAGATCGCCATCCAGCAGGTCACCGGCCTGCTGATCGCCAAGGCCATCGTGGTGCCGCCCAAGTGGCTGATCAAGACCACCAGCGGCAAGATGTCGCGCTGGGGCAATCGCGAAAAATACCTGAACGAGAACAAGCCATGAGCACCACCACCCTGGAGCGCCTGCAGGCGCTGATGCGCGATGTCTTCATGGACGCCAGCATCCAGATCGAGCCGCAGATGACGGCCATCGATGTGCCGGGCTGGGACTCGCTGTCGCACACCCTGCTGATGCTGGAGATCGAGTCCGCCTTCGGCGTGCAGCTCGACCTGGAGAAGGTGGCGGGCTGCGCCGACATCGGACAGCTGGTCAGCTATATCGACTCACTGCGGTGAACTTCATCTAGCATCGACCCCTGCGCGGAGCGTTGGCCCCGCAGCCAGGCGCGATCGTCGGCGACCGACGAGGTTCGAATCTGGCTGCGTTGATGGCATACCCACCCGCTTTCCCCGCCGCGCTGCAAGCTGCCGCATCGGCGTTGCTGCATGTACTTCCCGCCGCCGACCTTGCACCCTCACATCAAGGGTTCAAGGTCCTCGTGCAAGGAGAGGCGCTCTCTGCACCCTATCGGGTTTACTGCCCGCCGAACCAGCTTCGGTCGGTGATCGCCAGCTCAACCGGCGATACCCGAACCCTGGCGCTCAGTCTGGGCACAAGGCACTGCGATGGCCGCGTTCGCGAGGAATGCCTGCGGCAGGTCATCACGACGGACTGACCTTGGGTCGCGCCGTTCGTCGTTCAGCTCCTCGGCGAATACGTCATCGAGATCGTCGAGGTGATTGCCGAAGCGATCGCCGTCGGAAGCACTGGCAGCCTGGCCGAGTTCGCGGCGGAGAACCCGGCATTCATGGCGACGACCAGGCGACGGGCCACGAGCTACTGGGACTGCTACCACCGCGGTCGTTTCCCCACGCTGCCAAGCTATCCAGGCATCGCCGCACTCGATGCGATCGAGCAGGCGGCTCCTCGCGGCTGAGGCCTGACCCTGGCGATGGCCGTTCAGCTCGCCGGAACCAGGATGGCGCGCACCGTCTGCTCCAGCTCGCTCGTGGAGCAGTCGGCCGCGTTGGAGCAGCCCTGGCAAACCGGCGGCGCATTGCCTTCGAGCAGGTTCTGGCGGAAAGCCCGGATGTCCGGCCCGTCGATGCCTTCGCCTTCGCGATGGATGTTGCCGACCGGCTGCATGTCGGTCACGCAGCAGGGGTAGATCGAGCCATTGGCAGCGATCGTGAAGCGTGTCCAGGGCTGCGTGCACATCTTCGTGAGGCGGCCAGCGGGCGGCGAGACAGTGACGGGCGCGCCCGCGGCATCGGTCTGGTTCAGCTGCGCCACCAGCTTGTTGATGCGCTCGATCAGGTGTGGCTGCACCGACAGCGTGTAGGCCTTGGTGGCCTGCGCGAAGTTGATGGCCTTCTGCAGCGTCTGCACCGACTCCGCGAAGAGCGCGCGGTCTTCGATGCCGATGGGCTTGATGTCGTTGATCGACACGGCTTCGAACTCGATCAGGTCGGAGAAGGACACGTGCTGCACCGGCAGCTCCGACAGCATCACGGCCAGGTCGTAGGAGCCGCGCGCCGCCTCGGCGTAGACGGTGGCGTTGACCGTCAGGCGCGGCATGCGCACACCATGGGTCGTGCACCAGGTCTTCAGACGCAAGATGTTGTAGACGATCAGTGACAGGTCGGACTTGCTGCGCACGGTGCGCGTCAGCTCGCGGTCGGCCGTGTCGATGGAGATCATGATGCCGTCCAGCTGGGCCAGTACCGCCAGCTCCGCATCACCGTACTTCAGCGCGAAATTGCTGTTGATGTGGATGAAGGCGGCCGGGTTGGCGGCCTTGCCGGCGGCAATCAGCCGAGGCAGGTCCTGCACCCAGTCCTTGTGGAAGGTCGATTCGCCGGTGCCGGCCAGCAGCAGCTCCGAGAAGCGCTCGCGGGCAATCATGGCCAGCGTCTGCTCGATGGTGGCCGCTTCCATGTCCATGTCCCGGCCGGGGATCTGGTCGTCGCCGGGATTGGATTTGCTGCAATATTTGCAACGCAGATTGCAGCGCGAGGTGTACTCCACCATCAGCCCGTGCGGTTTGGCACGCAGCAGGGTCGGGTCGACGTTCGACTCGATGCCGCCCAGCGACGGAGGCTTGGGCATGCGCACAAGGGGAGCGATGGCGACGTGCATGGGCGGAGGTCCCTGGAATCAGACCTCGACATTAGACGGCGCAGGCCGGTTTCTGAAGCGTCGAAAACGGGGTGCGGGCGGCGATTGTTCTCGCCGCCGACCGTTTCGCCGGGGGAGCCGGTGATTCGCCGGGCGCCGCAGATGCCCGCCATTTCCCGGTTTTGGCGGGCGGCCGGGCCACTAGACTGTTCCGCGAAGCTGCTGGATGCTGCCCTTGAACCTGAACCGAGTGACGGAATGAACACTTTGCGATCCGAGATCCTGGCCGCGCTGGCCGAGTCGGCCGACAGCCGCGGTGCCCAGGTCGTGGCCACGATGACGGACGACACGCTGCTGCTGGAGTCCGGCCTGGATTCGCTGGGCTTTGCCATCCTGGTGGCGCGCCTGGAGGAGACGCTGGGTTACGACCCCTTCGTCAGGATGACGGAGCCGGTCTATCCGCGCACCCTCGGCGAGTTCGTCGACATCTACGAGCGCTACGCGCCGAAATGACCTGCCTGGCCGAGCGGCTGCAGGCCGCGCCCGCTGACGCGCTGGTCTGGCTGACCACGTCGGGGGAGCGCATCACGGCCGGTGCACTGCGGGGCGCCCTGGCGCGCGTCGACGCCGAGGCCTGGCGCGGCAAGCGGGTGGCCCTGGGCGACATGCCGGTGCTGGAATTCCTGCTGGCGCTGCTGGCCTTGGACGGCCTGGCGCAGGCCCTGGTGCTGCTGCCCGCGGAAGAGGGCGAAGCGGCGCGCGCCGAGAGGCTGCGGCTGGCGCCGGTCGACGTGGTGCTCGATGCACAGGGCCTGGGCCTGGTCTCAACGGGCGATGCACCGTGGCAGCCGCACGCCGACGTCACCACCGAATGGTTGCTGCCCACCTCCGGCACTACCGGCACGCCCAAGCTCATCGCCCATACCCAGGCGTCGCTGACACGCACGGTGCGTCGCCGTGCACAGCAGGAGCCGCTGGTGTGGGCCAGCCTCTACAGCCTGCGACGCTTCGCCGGCCTGCAGGTGTTCCTGCAATCGTGGTGGGAAGGCTCGCCGCTGATCCTGACCGAGGACGACATGGACCTCGGGTCTCGGCTGGAAGCCTTGGCGCAGCTGGGCTGCAGCGCACTGTCGGCCACGCCGTCGATGTGGCGCAAGCTGGCCATGCTGCCGCCATCCGATGGCCTCACGCTGCGCCAGATCACGCTCGGCGGCGAGATCGTCGACCAAGCGGTACTGGACCTGCTGGCCCGGCGCTTCCCCACGGCCCGCATCACCCACATCTACGCGTCGACAGAGGCCGGCGTCGGCTTTGCGGTGCGCGATGGGCAGGCGGGCTTCCCCGCCAGCTACCTGAACCCCGGCGCGCTGGACATCGAGCTGCGCGTGGGCGACGACCAGCACCTCTGGCTGCGCCCGCCGCGCTCACCCGACTGGGTGGACAGCGGCGACATCGTGCGGCCGCAGGGTGACCGTCTTTACTTCCTTGGCCGCGCCAATGGCTCGATCAATGTCGGCGGCAACAAGGTCATGCCCGAGGAGGTCGAAGCCGTCATCCTGGAGCTGCCCGAGATCGCCTTCGTGCAGGTGCGGGCCCGGGCCAGCGCCGTGCTGGGCAGCCTGGTGGAGGCGGCGGTGCTGCCGGCCGAAGGCGCGGTGCTGGACGCCGACCTCAAGAAGCGCGTGATGGCACATTGCCGCGGCCGGATCGAGGCTTTCAAGGTACCGGCCTTCGTGGTGCTGGCGCAGGGCATCGCGGTCAATGCCGCCGGAAAAATGTCGAGGACCGCATGACGGACCCAAAAAAGAACGTGATCGTCACCGGCGCACGCCGTGGCTTGGGGCTGGCCATCAGCCAGAAATTGGTGGCGCAGGGCTTTCGCGTCATCGCGGTGGCGCGCCAGGGCAGCGAGGAACTGACGCGGCTCTGCGAGTCCGGCGATGCCCATGAAGAGCTGTTCGACCTCAGCCGCACCGAAGCCATGCACGAGTGGGTCGGCGACCTCACGCGCCGCCATGGCCGCATCTACGGCCTGGTCAACAACGCCGCCATCGGCGCCGACGGCGTGCTGGCCACCATGCACGAGCTGGACATCGCCCAGGCGCTGCAGGTCAACCTGCAGTCGCCCATCGTGCTGACCAAATACGTGTCGCGCTCCATGCTGCTGGGCCGCGGCGGGCGCATCGTCAACATCTCTTCCATCATCGGTTCGACCGGCTTCAGCGGCCTGTCGGTCTACGCCGCCACCAAGGCCGGCCTGATCGGCTTCACCAAGTCGCTGTCGCGCGAGCTGGGCAAGGCCAATATCAACGTCAACTGCGTGGCGCCCGGCTATCTGGAGACGGAGATGACCAAGGGCTTGCAGGGCGACAAGCTGGCGTCCATCAAGCGCCGCAGCCCGTCCGGCAAGCTGGCTACCGTCGAGGCGGTGGCCGACAGCGTCACCTTCCTGATGGGCGAGGGCGGCGCCATGATCAACGGCACCACGCTGACGGTCGACGCGGGGAGCACGGCATGATCCATCCCACCGCCCTCGTGTCGCCTAAAGCGCGCCTCGGCAGCGACGTGTCCATCGGGCCGTTCACGATCGTGCACGACGACGTCGAGATCGGCGACGGCAGCCGCATCGACGGCCATTGCGAGATTGGCTATCCCACGCCGCTGGCGCAGGGCCGGCCCCTGGTCATCGGCGCCGGCGCCGTGATCCGCTCGCACAGCGTCTTCTATGCCGGCTCGCGCTTCGGCACCGGGCTGGTCACCGGCCACCGCGTGACCGTGCGTGAACTCACCGAGGCCGGCCAGGGCTTCCAGATCGGCACGCTGGCCGACATCCAGGGCCACTGCCGCGTCGGTCACCATGTGCGCACGCAAAGCTCCGTCACCATTGGCCAGCAGTCCGTCATCGGCGACTTCGTCTGGCTCTTCCCCGGCGTGCTGCTGACCAACGACCCCAACCCGCCCAGCAACGAGCTGTTGGGCGTGACGCTGGAGGACTATGTCGTGGTCGCGGTCAAGGCGACGCTGCTGCCGGGCGTGACCATCGGCCGCGGCAGCTTCATCGCCGCCCACGCGCTGGTGGGGCAGGACATGCCGGAGGACTCCCTCGTCTCCGGCGCGCCGGCCAAGCGCATGTGCAAGGCCAGCGACCTGCGCGTCAAGGGCGACATGCGCCAGCGCGCCTACCCCTGGCGCCACCGCTTCGTGCGCGGCTATCCGGAGCATGTCGTCCAGGGCTGGGCGCAGGGCACCGACCGTTTTGAATTCGACGCCTGACGACATGACCCAGCTCAATTTCCTGGACCTGGTGAAGCGCCTAGAGGCGCATCAAGTGGCCGGTGAATGGCCGCAGATGCTGCTGGAGATCAGCAACCTCGTCATCGCGATGATCAACGATCCGCGCGCACGGGGCCTGGTGTTCGGCTCGCTGGAGATGGACCGCTTCTGCCTTGCTGCCGGCGAGATCTCCGCGCGACAGCTCGGCCAGTCGCCGTCGACGGCCTACAACGACCACCTGGCCGTGCACGTGACCACCGAGGTCTACGACGGGCAGGGCGGCCACACGCTGGCGCTGAAGGACGTGATCCGCGCCCGGCCGGACCTGACCCACGTGGTGCTGGTCACCAACCTGCACGACCGCACGCTGCCGCTGGACCGCTTCAACCGCGACATGGCGCAGCCCGTGCAGGTGCTGGCCGCGCCGGCGCTGTCGCTGCCCGACAAGCTGCGCTGGCTGCAGCTGCAGCTGGCCGCGCTCAAGCCCGGGCTGCTGACGCTGTTCCACCACCACTACGACGTCGCCGCCGTGGCGGCCGCCCAGCCGGGCGTGGCGCGCGAGATGGCCTATTTCCACCATGCCGATCACGACATGGCGCTGGGCGTCTACCTGCCCCACGCCCTGCATGTGGACTGCACCCAGCTGTCCCACCACAAATGCCGCCACCACCTGGGCGTCAGCAACCAGGTCTACTGGCCGCTGGTCTCGCCGGACCAGGGTGGGCGCCAGGGCCATGAGTTCATGCGCGACGGCCAGTTGCTGACCTGTGCGCATGGTTCGTCCAACAAGTTCCTCGCGCCGGGGCGCTACGCCTATTTCGACGTGCTGCTGCGGCGCCTGACCGAGGTGGGCGGCGCCCATGTGCACATCGGGCAGTTGCCGCCCGAGGAGCTGCAGAACTTCCGCGAACGCCTGGACGCCGCCGGCGTGGAGGCCTCGCGCTTCCAGCACCAGCCGCCGGTGCCCAGCCTGTGGCACTGGCTGCGCGACAGTCCCATCGACCTCTGCATCTCGTCCTTCCCGGTGCAGGGCGCCAAGGGCCTGGTCGAGACCCAGGGCGCCGGCCTGCCGGTGCTGATCCAGCAAAGCAGCCTGTCCACGCTGCACTCCACGCGCGACCTGGTCTACCAGGAGGCGCTGTGGTGGGAGACGCCGGACGATTTCATCCGTGCGCTGAAAGCGGTGACGCCGGAACTGCTGGCCGAGCAGGCATACCTGTCGCGGCGCTACTACGAGCGCTGGCACCACCCGCGCGAGCTGTCCTATGCGCTGAACAACCCCCGCCGCACCGCGCCGTGCCCGCCGGTGCGCGACACGCCCTGCGACACCCTGGCCCTCTATCTCCGCTGAACCGACCAAGCTTCCATGATCGATCTCATCTGCGGCACCCGGCTCACGGCCCAGGAATTCTGGAGTCGCTCGGCCCTCGGCCTGTCATTGCAGCGCCTGGCCCACGACGATCGCCTGAAGCCGCGCATCTATTTCGAGAACAGCCGCGGCCTGCCGGCCCTCTACAACGAGCGCATCGCCGCCGAGGACGCGTCGCCGGTGCTCGTCTTCATCCACGACGACGTCTGGCTGGACGACTACTTCTTCTGCGAGCACGTCTCGGCGGCCGTGCAGGCGGTCGACATCGTGGGCGTGGCGGGCAACCGCCGGCGGGTGCCGGGTCAGCCGTCCTGGGCTTTCCCGACGATCAAGTTCGAATGGGACGAGCGCAGCAATCTCAGTGGCACGGTCGCCCATGGCCCCAATCCCTTCGGCAAGCTCTCCTTCTTCGGTCCCGTGCCCGCCAGTTGCGAGCTGCTGGACGGCGTGCTGATCGCGACCCGGCGCGACCTGCTGCGCGAGAAGCGGGTGGGTTTCGACGAGCAATTCGACTTCCACTTCTACGACATGGACTTTTGCCGCGCGGCCCGCGCGGCTGGCCTGTGGCTGGCCACCTGGCCGCTCGCGATCACGCATCAGAGCGAGGGTGGCTTTGGCTCCAATGCCTGGTTGGAGAACTACAAGAAGTACATCGGCAAATGGGGCGACTAGCGGCCGGCGGTCGCTTCATTTCCCCGGTGCCGACGCCGCCAATCTGCGTTCGCAGTCGGCCCGGTCGGCCACGTTGCCCAGCGCCACGCAGCGTGCCGCGCCTTCGTTGACACGCCCGGCCAAGCCGGCGGCCGGTGCGGAAGCCGCCGTCGCGGCGGGCAGGGCGATGTTGCGCGGCTTGATGGGGATGGTGATCTGCGGTACCACCCTTTCCTCGGGGCGCTGGTTGCCGGGCTCCTTGGCGTTTTCGGCCGCCGTGATGGCGGGATTGCGTGCCGGCACCTGCCTGGAAGCCGCCGTCATCGGCGCTGCTGCCGACGCCGACGATGCAGCCGGAGATGCGGGCTGCGCATGGGCGCCAGCAACGGCAAGCGCTGCGAGCATGCCGCCCAGCAAGGCTTCGAGGACAGTTCTCATGATGACCTCGCAGGGTCGGTTGCGACGCGATCAGTGTGGCCCGGCGAGAGGGCCGGGTGTGTAGGAGGCCGACTGAACTCGAACAGGCCTCAGACCGGCTGGCGGAAACGCTGGCCCTTGAAGCGCAGCACCAGTTCGCGCGGACCGATCTGTTCCAGCACCAGGTCGGGCCCCAGCGTCGCGCCTTCGCGCATCACCTCGCCATTGATCATGACGAAGCGGCTGGCCGGGTTGTCCGAATAGACCGAGCCGCTGATGGCCAGCTTGGGCAGTTCGCGGCGCGTGCTCTCGGGCAGCTCGGCGAGCCTCGGGATGGGAGCCTCGGCCGCGGGCGCCGGCGTTGCTGCCGGCTTGGCGGCGACGACCGGTGCAGTTGCCGGAGCCATCGCAACCGGCGGTGGAGCTGGAGGCAGATAGGGCGAGGTCGATGCCGCGGGCTGGGGCAACACCGCGCTGGCTGCCGGGGCGGGCGCCGGCGCTGGCGCGGCTGCGATCTGGGGCGCGGGTGCGGGCGGGAGTGATGGCAGTTGTGCGGCGGCGTCGCGCTGGCCGCTGGCCCACCAGCTGCCGGCGCCAATGCCGGCGAGCAGCAGCAGCCCGGCGCCGGCCCAGGGCAGCCAGCGGCGCTGGGCGGCGCCTCGGGCGTCGTCCACCGGCTGGGGCTGGGTGTGCAGGCCCGGCACCTGGCCGCGCTCGCGTTCGCGATCGGCTTCGGCACGGCGCAGGGCGTCGAGGATGTAGGACATGGCTTTCGGGTGATCGATTCTCGGGGTCAGCGCGCCGCATCCAGGCGCGGCTCGGCCACGTCGGTGGCCCGGTTGATCTGCATCAGCGTGATGGGGCCGATGCGGCCGTCGGGCTGCAGGCCCTGGCTGGCCTGGAAGGCCTGGACCTGGCGTGTCAGCTCCGCCAGGCTTCGCGGCGCCGAGGCTGCGTTGCCCGGCAGATGGGTCATCTGCTCGGCCAGCCAGTTGCGCAGCGGGCCGCTGTTGTCTGCCCGGTTGGCATAGCCCGGCGGCACCCGCCAGAAGGTGGTGAACTCGCCGCGCCAGGCGCTCGCCAGTTCGCTGACGGCGACGCGGCGTGGCTTGCCGTCCACCAGCAGCGTGGCCTGTTGCCCATCCAGCCCGACCAGCGCAGCCAGAACCTGGGGCTGGCCGGGGCGCTGCAGCGTCAGCAGCACGGGGCGGTCGATCAGGCGGATCAGCGACAGGCTGCCGCTGTTGCTGCGATAGCACTGCAGGCCACGCTGCGCGGCCGCGCTGCACGCGTCGCCCTGGGGCGGCAGCGGCAGGCCCCAGCGCTGGGCCAGGCCACTCCAGGCGTCGTCGTCTCGTGGCGCCCAGTCGGCCAGTTGCAGGGGTTCGGGTGCCGGCGCGGCGCTGCTGGCGGCCGAGGCCGGCGCCGAGGCGGCACTGGCAGCGGGCGCCACGCGGGCCGGGGCGGACGCCGCAGCAGCCGCTGCCGTGCTGATGCCGCGTGCGGGCTGGGATTGCTGTTGCCAGGCCCAGGTCAGGCCGGCACCCGCGAGCGCGGCGGCCAGCACCACCAGGCCGATGCCGACAGGGTCGGTCCGGCGCTTGCGCCTGCGGCGGGACGGTGCGAGTCGCGCGTCGAAGACCTCGGCCCCGGCCTGGCGCACGATGGCCGGGTTGATCTGCGCCTGGCCGCCGGCATAGGCGCCCAGCAGGGCGCGGTCGCAGAGCAGGTTGATGCGGCGCGGCACGCCGCGGGTGAGCTGGTGGATGAGCTTCAGCGCGGCGCGGTCGAAGGGCAGGGCGCCGCCGAGGCCGGCCACGGTCATGCGGTGGCGGATGTACTGGGTCGTCTCTTCCTCGGACAAGGCGCTTAGGTGGAAGCGGGCGATGACGCGCTGGGCCAGCTGTTCCAGCTCGGGCCGGGCCAGCATGTCGCGCAGTTCGGGCTGGCCGATCAGCACCACCTGCAGCAGCTTGCGCTCCGACGTCTCCAGGTTGGTCAGCAGGCGCAGCTGCTCCAGCACGCTGGCCGACAGGTTCTGGGCCTCGTCGATGATGAGGACATTGTTGCGGCCGGTCGCGTGCTGGGCCAGCAGGAAGGCGTTCAGCGGGTCGACGAAGTCCTTCACCGTCTGCGCGCCGGCCGGCACCGCCACGTGGAACTCGTCGCAGATGGCCTCCAGCAGCTCGGTGACGGTGAGCTGGGGGTTGAAGATGTAGGCGACGTTGCAATTCGCCGGGATCTGTTCCAGGAAGCAGCGGCAGACCGTGGTCTTGCCCGCGCCGATCTCGCCGGTGAGCAGCACGAAGCCGCCCCCGCCGTCCAGCCCGTACAGCAGATGGGCCAGCGCCTCGCGGTGGCGCTCGCTCATGAACAGGTAATGAGGATCCGGCGCGATCGAGAACGGCGCTTGTTTCAAGCCGAAGAAGGTCGCGTACATGGGGCGGCAGGATAACCACCCGCGAAACCGGGCCGCGCCCGCGCTGCCGTGCTATGGCTTGGGCTTGCTGGGCTTGCCCGTCGAATCACCCGCTTCCGGCAAGCCGCTGATGTCACCGCCCCTGCTGCAGGTGATCTTGCAGGCACGTGGGTCCTGCTTGGATTTGCACAGCGCTTCGCAGGTCAGGTTCTTGAAATACCAGTCCAGCAGCCGCCTGCCTTCGGCGACGTCCCCCGGGTTGCCATAGGGTGAGTTGCCCCTGGGCGTTACATAGGCCTTGGGCGGGGTCGTGCTGCAGGCCGGCGGATGGTTCAGCGATGTGCAGATGTACTGCCCCTTGTGATTGGCCTCTGCCGCATCGAGCAAGGCCTGGTTGGCCCGGTGCAGGGCCTCGCACACCTGGGGCCGGCGTTCGCAGATCAGCTCTGAAGCATCGGGGGCGGAAGCGCCCGAGGCCGGCGGCAGCGGCGGGACAGGGGGTGTTGGCTGGGCCGCCGCTTGTCCCGCCCACGCCAGCGTGGCGACCATGGTCATCGCCGCCATGCGCAGCAGCATCGGTTTCCTGGCAGTCTTCATCACGTCCTCCTTGGGTTCACAGCACCACCCGCTGCCAGGCGGCCGACGTGGCCGTCTGCGCATCGGGAACGTCTTTCCACGCCGAGCCCTGAGGCCAGGCGCGCACATAGTCCGCACGCGCGGCCGACAGCGCGCTGCGGTCGCCGGCGCCGCCTGCCAGCCACTGCGCAAGGGCCAGCTCCAGCGCAGTGCGCAGCCTCAGCGGGTGGTCGCGTGGCAATTCGGCAGCGAGCAGGGCCGCGGCCTGGGTGTGCAGCGCCACGGCGCCGCCGGCATCGCCGCTTTGACGGGCCAGCACGCCTTGCAGCACCAGCACCTGGGCGCGGTGGATGCCGGCCAGCGGCAGAAGGGGCTTGGCCATCGCCGCCGCGGCATCGAATTGACCCGCGCGCAAGGCGATCTCGGCGGCGAAGCGTCGGGCCCGTTGCTGCGGCACGCTTTCGGCCGGCAGGCCGAGCTGCTGCAGGCCCGTGAGCGCTGCAGCGATGTCGCGCTGCGCGTCCGCGTGCCTTCCGAGCGCCGAACGCGCGATGGCGCGGGTCTGCACCGCCATGACCCGGTCCCATTCGAGCTGCGCACCCTGCGCGTCGCGGGCTGCGGCGTCAGCTGCTGCTTCGGCGGCCGGCAGCAGCCCCTGCGCGAGCAGCACCTGGGCCAACATGCGCGACTGCTCCACTCGGGCAGGCGTGGGCGGATGCTCGGCCAGCAGGGCTTCAAGCGCGGCGCGGGCCGGGGCATAAGCGCCCAGGTCGGTCTGCAGCAAGGCCTGCTTCATCCGAAGATCTAGCAGATCGTTCGCGCGCAAGGGGGCGCTCGCGGCGATACGGCTGGCGTTGGTGATGGAGTCCGCGGCATCCCGCAGGGCGCCCTGGTTGCGCTGGATGATGGCCTGGTTGCGCCAGGCCAACGCCGTCTCGGAATGTTCGCTGCCGAAGCCGCGCTGGTAGGCTTGCACGGCGAGCCTGGCGTGCAGCAAGGCCTGCGTCGTGTCGCCGCTGGCATTGGCCAGGTTGCGCAGCACGTCGTGGGCATAGGCGCGCGCCTTGGCGCACAAGGCCGTGTCGGCGCCGCAGCCCTCAAGCGCGGTGTTGGCCCAGGACCTGGCCTGCCGGGGAGCGTCAGGCTCATCGTGCTCACTGAAAGCGATGGCCAGCTGGGCTTCGGCGACATGCAGGGTCGGATCGTCGATGTCGACCGACTGCGCCAGCAGTTGGTGCGCCTCGCGCAGCACTGCCAGGGACTGATCGGGCTGGTCCAGCACCTTGAACATATGGCCGAGCTGGACCAGCACATTGCCCCGCAGGGCCGGCTGGCCGTCGAAGCCGCGGCGGGCGCGGTCCAGGGCGCTGTTCAGCATCTGCAGGCCGGTCACCGGGCCTGAAGCCTGGCCGGCGGCCGGCTCCGCGTCTTCCATCAGATCGAGCAGGAAGTTCCGCGCCTGCTGCGCGCGCTGGGCTTGCAGCGTCTCCTGGGCGTGCTGGTGCATCAGCAAGGCGCCACCCGTGGCGACCATGCCGATGAAGACCAGAATCGCCGCCAGGCCGGCGCGATGGCGTGCGGCAAACAGCCCGACACGATGAGCCAGCGATGTCGGGCCGGCCAGAACCGGGCGCCGCTCCAGCATGCGCTGCAGGTCGTCGGCCAGCCGTTCGGCCGAGCTGTAGCGCTGCGCCGGATCGGCATGCGAGGCGCGGGCGACCACCAGGGCCAGATCGGGCCCCATCTCGTCCGGGTCGGCAGGATCGGCCGCCGAAGGCAGGCGGCCGGTCAGCAGCTCGTGCAGCACGACACCGAGCGAATGGATGTCCATCGCGGTCGTGACCGGGGCTCCCTGCAATTGCTCGGGCGCGGCATAGCGCGGCGTGTGGGTGCGACCGCTTTCGTCCGACACCGTTGCCGTGGGTTGGCCCATGGCGCCATCGAGCAACTTGGCGATGCCGAAGTCGAGCAGCTTGACCTCGCCGCGCGCATCGACCAGCAGGTTGGACGGCTTGATGTCGCGATGAACGACCAGCAGCCGGTGGGCGTGGGCCACGGCAGCGCAGACCTGCAGCATCAGCCGCAGCCGTGCTGGCGCCGTCAACGCCTGATGATTGGCGTAGCTGATGAGATCGACGCCCTGTACCAGCTCCATCACGAGGTAGGGCCGGCCGCCGGCGTCAATGCCGGCGTCGTACAGGCGGGCGATGTGAGGGTGTTCGAGCGAGGCTCCGATCTGCCGCTCGCGGGCCATGCGCTCGGCCAGGCGCGGGCCCTTGCTCAGCCGTGGCAGCTTCACCGCCACTTCGCGCTCGAAGATGCCGTCGACCCGCGCCGCCCGCCAGACGCTGCCCATGCCGCCGCGCCCGATCTCCGCGAGCAGGCGGTAGGGGCCGATCAGCGCGCCCGCCGCGGCCTCGGCCGGCTCGGGCAAGGCCGTGTCACCGAGGGGAGGCAATGTCGAGATCAACTGGCTGTCGTGCGCCGCGTCCGGCGCCAGCATGCGTCGCAGATGGGGCACCAGCGCCTGCTGTTCGGCCGGCAAGCTGTTCAGCCAGGCCTCCAGTTCGCTGGCCGGCAGGGCCTGCCCGATGTCGAGCAGTCGGCTCAGCGCAGCGATGTCATCGGCAGACAGCGACATCGGGAACCCGTACCGGCAGGAAGTGGAGCATGTCGAGCCTCTCGCACGAGGAACGCTGACGCCGTTCAGGCCATTATTTGCGTCGCACGGGCACGCTCATCGGGGTGAGCCCTGGCGAGCCATCGCATTCGTCCTCAATTGCACTGACGAAATTGCCGTGCTGGACCGGACAGCGTGTGCAAGCCAGCGGCCAGAGGTGCCGAAGTGGATTCCGAAGGTCGCTGCTAAGCTCGCCCGCCAAAAGAGGGAGGCGGGTTTGGAAGACAGCTCAATGCCGGGCGCGCGCAAGGCCTGGTCGCAGCATTTGCTGGCATGGATGTGGCCCCTGGTGGCCCTGGCATCGGTGGGGTTCTCGCTGGTGCTGCTGGAAGGAAAACTGCGGGCGGAGGCGTCGGCCGACCCCATCGTCAGGGCCATGCTGGACGACGGCCCGTTTGCCAGCGACGTGCAGGTCATCACCCAGGTCATCTGCGAAAAGCTGGCCCTGATCGCCTGGCAGGACTATCTGCTGGCCGCGTTGTCTGCACTGGGCGCCTATGCGGCCCTGGGCTGGTATGACCGTATCGCGCTGCGGCATCTGGGCAAGCAGTCCAAGGTGTCGGTGCCGTTCAGCTTCCTGTGCTCCTTCGTGTCCTATGCGCTGGGGCACAACATCGGCGCCTCGGTGGTGTCAGGCGGCGCCGTGCGGCTGCGGGCCTATGCCTCGCAGGGTCTCAGTAAGCTTGAGGTGGCGGCGCTGATCTCGTTCTGCTCCTTCACCTTCGGCCTGGGGGCTTTGCTGCTGCTGGGCGGCGCTCTGGCCTGGGATCCCCAGCTGGCCGCACCGCTGCTGGCGCGGCTGCCGCAGCAGTGGCTGACGGACGCGGGCGTGCGCGGCATCGGCTTCGTGATGCTGGTTCTATGCGCGGCCTACGTGGGTGCAGCCTTCCTGGGCCTGAAGCCGCTGCAGATCGGCCGCTTCCAGTTGCGCTATCCCAAACCCGGCGTCGTGCTGCAGCAGATCGTCGCTGGGCCGCTCGAGCTGGTGGCGGCCGCCGGCATCATCTACTTCGTGCTGCCCAGCGAGGGCAACCCCGGCTACACCACGGTGCTGGGCGCCTTCCTGATCGCCTTCTGCGTGAGCCTGCTGTCCCAGGTGCCCGGCGGCATGGGCGTCATGGAGGCGGTCTTCATCGCGCTGATGCCCGATGTGCCTGCCGTGGCCGTGATGGCGGCCTTGCTGGTGTGGCGTCTGTTCTATCTGCTGGTGCCGCTGCTGGCCTCGGGCCCCATCATCCTGGCCTTCGAGCTGAAGCAATGGCTGCGGCCCGGCGGGGCCACCGGCTAGCAGCTGAACTGGATCAGGCCCGTGAGCAGGGCGACGAAGAGCCCGACGATGGCGCCGACGAACAGCCCTGCGCTGACGATGAAGAGGCGGACGATCCACGTCCCCAGGGTCTGCCACAGGGTGCGTGCGACAGCCCGGGTGGGTGTCGACGGGGTGGGCTCGATAGCGTCGATCATGAGGCGCTGACGCTGCTGGCGCGGCGGGCCAGATTGGCTTCGAGGCGTTCGCGCAGGTCCGTGGCGTCCTGGCCTGCGGCCTTCACCGCCTCCAGGATCTGCGGCACGGACAGGCCACCGGGCCTGCCGGACTCCACGAGGGCCCAGGTGCGGGCGGCGCGTCGGCCGCTGCGGCAATACAGCAGCACCTGTTCGCCCTCGGTTTGCGCCAAGGCCTGGCGCAGCTGGTCGACGGCGGCTTCGGGGATGTCGCCATGAGGCACCGGCACGTAGTGGAACTTGATCCCCGATGCCTTGGCGCGCGCGGCCATGTCCGTCGACGCGGGTTCCTCGGCGTCTTCGCCGTCCGGGCGCAAGTCGATGACGGTCGTATAGCCGCGACCCCGCATGCCGCCGATGGACTTCAACGGCAGCTGGGGCGCCAGGTCGATGCGCGCCGCCAGATGCTGGACCTCCACCGACGCAACGCTCTGGCGAACCTCCCGCTGCCGGCTTTGGTGGCTGCTGTAGGCGCTGGCGCCCAGAACCAGGCCAAAGCCGGCCAACACGGCATAGCCCAGCAGCGCCCAGTGGGATGTCCAGCGTGATGACTTGCTCATGCGGTCATTGTGCAAGGTTGGCAGCGTCCAGTGCGGCGCGGTAGACCGCCAGATCCCGCTCGGAAAAACAGCAGAAGCTCACCTCCGACGGAAGCTCGTTGTCGCGCAGCCATTGCTGGACGCATTGCACGGCGACCTGGGCGGCGCTTTGAATGGGATAACCGTAGGCGCCCGTGCTGATGCTGGGGAAGGCCACCGACTTCAGGCCTTGATCCCTCGCGATGCTCAGACAGGCGGTGTAGCAACTGCGCAGCAGGGCCTCCTCACCTCGGCCGCCACCATGCCAGACGGGCCCCACGGTATGGATGATGTGCGCGGCGGGCAGGCGAAAGCCCGGCGTGATCCTGGCCTGCCCGGTCTTGCAGCCGTTCAGCTTGCGGCAGGCATCGAGCAGCTCGGGGCCGGCAGCGCGGTGGATGGCGCCGTCGACACCGCCGCCGCCCAGCAGCGATGAGTTGGCGGCGTTGACGATGGCGTCGACGGCCAGCGTCGTGATGTCGGCGTGGAGGGCGCGGATCTGCTTCATGGCGGTCAGCCTTTCTGGCGCGGGCTGAAGGTGCGCGGGAAGAGCACGGGGCTCGTGCGGTCCTTCAGGCGGTAGCCCATGGGCGGCCGGTTGGAGTCGCTCTCGACGAAGCCCACCTCTTCCAGGAAATCGGCCGCCATCATGCGCGTGCGAAAGCCGCTCTTGTCGACGGGCCGGCCGAGCACGACTTCATAGGTGCGCTGCAGCTGGGGCAGGGTGAAGCGTTCGGGCAGCAGGAACGCCGGCAGCGAGGTGTATTCGACCTTGCTGCGCAGGCGCTCGACGGCCGTCTGCAGGATGTCCGAGTGGTCGAAGGCCAGGCCGGGCGCGGGCAGCAGTTCGTCGACGTCGAACCAGGCCACGTCGGCCGCATTGGCACCCTTGGCCAGTTCGAGGTCGCGCGCGGGAATGAGGGCGAAATAGGCATGCGTAGCCGACCAGCCTCGCGGGTCGCGCCTGGCGCTGCCCCAGCTGCCCAGCTGCTCCAGATAGGGTGAGTCGACGCCGGTCTTCTGCAGCAGCTTGCGCCGTGCGCAGGCCAGCAGGTCCTCGTCCAGGTCGACGTTGACGAAGCCGCCGGGCAGGGCCCACAGGCCGGGATGGGGCTCGGCCGTGTCGGAGGGGCGCTGCACCAGCAGCACCTTCAGCGCGTCCTTCAGCACCGTGAAGATGACGACGTCCACCGTCGTGTAGGGGCGGGGAAAGTCGTTGCCGGGCACCGCGGCCTTGCTGCTTGCCTTGCTCGCCATGGATCGCTGGCCTCTTGACGTTCTCGGATGTTGGTTGTACTGTACACCTTATAAAGATGTATTGAACAACTTATCAACGAGAGGAAAGGCCATGTTCGGCATTCGCTTCATCAAGTCCCAGCCCACCACGCATCTGATGCAGTTCCGGGGCGGCAAGCTCGCGCGCCAGGGCGCGGGGCTGTCCTTCTACTACTACGCGCCGACGACAACCCTGGTCGCCGTGCCCGTGGCCAGCCACGACCGGCCCTTCATGCTGGACCTGGTGACCTCGGACTTCCAGAGCGTCACCGTGCAGGGCCAGGTGACCTATCGCATCAGCGAGCCGCAGCGCACGGCAGCCCTGATGGACTTCTCGCTGCGCGCCGACGGCAAGACCTATGCGTCCGAGGATCCGGCCCGCCTGGCCGACCGCGTTGCCCAGCAGGCCGAGGTCATCGTGCAGCAGGCCGTGCAGGCCCTGGACCTCAAGCAGGCGCTGCGCTCCTCGGCCCTCATCGCACGCACGGCCCAGCGCGAACTGGGCGTGCAGCCGGAGATCCAGGCGCTGGGCCTGGAGATCCTCGGCGTGTCCATCCTCAGCGTGAAGCCGACGCCGGATATCGCCCGGGCGCTGGAGGCCGAGGCGCGCGAGTCCAATCTGCGCGCAGCCGACGACGCGGTCTACTCGCGCCGCATGTCGGCCGTGGAGAAGGAACGCGCCATCCGCCAGAATGAGTTGGACACCGAGATCGCCGTCGAGCACAAGCGCCGCGAGATCAGCGAGACCAAGCTGGAGGCCAAGGCGGCCTTGATGCGCAAGGACAACGGCCTGCGCGCCGAGCAGATGGACGCCGACATCGAGCTGGAGGAAAGCCGCAAGGCCTTCGTTACCGGCCAGGCGGCCAACAGCCGCACCCTGGCCGAGGCCGAGGCTCACCGCGTCGCCAGCGTCATGACGGCGCTCAGCCAGGCGGACACGCGCGTGGTGCAGGCGCTGGCGGCGGTGGGCATGCAGCCGGCCCAGCTGATCGCCCAGGCCTTTGGCGGCATCGCCGAGAACGCCGAGCGCATCGGCCAGTTCAATATGGCGCCGGAGCTGCTGCAGGCGCTGCTGGGGGCGGAGGGAGGCGCGCGTGGCCGCAGCCAATGAACGCAAGGTCGTGCTGGTGACGCGCAAGACCCGGCTGGAAGAGCTGGTCGCGAAGTACCACACCCTGGGCCAGGCGCGCTTCTACATCGAGCACCTGGGTGCCGACTTCACGGACTATGTGCAGGAGAACCTGGCCTATGGCGAGAGCCTGCATCAGCTCTGCGCCACGTTGCGGGACTGGGGGCGGCACCAGGTGCTGGACCGGGCCCTGCTGCCGAACTTCGTGTTCGCGCCGGACGACATCGTGATAGCTCTGGGCCAGGATGGCCTGGTGGCCAACACGATGAAGTACCTGGAAGGCCAACCGCTGATCGGCGTGAATCCCGAGCCCCGGCGCTGGGACGGCTCGCTGCTGCCCTTCGAGCCCTCGCATCTCGACGCCTTGCTCAGGGATGTGGCGCGAGGGCGGCGGCCCACCAGGGCGGTGACCATGGCCCAGGCGCGCCTGTCCGACGGCCAGACCCTGCGCGCGGTCAATGACCTCTTCATCGGGCCTCGCAGCCACACCTCGGCGCTGTACGACATCGCCCTGGGCGACCGGCAGGAGCAGCAGTCGTCGTCGGGCGTCATCGTCTCGACCGGCCTCGGTTCCACGGCCTGGTTGAAGAGCGTGATGACGGGATCGATGGCGCTGGCAGGTGCGTGCGGCGCCAGCAATGCCGGCGAGTACCGGCCCATGGACTGGGACACCGACCACCTGACCTTCGCCGTGCGCGAGCCTTTCCTGACCCAGCGTACCCAGGCCGGCCTGGTCCATGGCCAGGTGACGAAGGCGGCTGCGCTGCGGCTGCGCTCCAGAATGCCCGAGAACGGCGTCATCTTCTCGGACGGCATGGAGTCCGATTTCCTGCGCTTCACGGCCGGCATCGAGGTGACGGTGAGCGTGGCTCAGACGCAAGGGGTGCTGGTGCACTGACCTCGAAGACCTACCGTCAGTCCAATCGCGACTGGCCGATGGGTGAAAACGAAAAGATCAACGAAATGAATTCCAAGTCCCAGCTGACCAGCGTCAGCAAATTCCTCAGCCTGGTGCTGAGACACGAACCGCATCGCATCGGCATCACCCTCGACGAGGCCGGTTGGACCTTGGTCGACGAACTGCTGCTGAAAGCCGCGGCTGTCGGTCGGCCGATCTCGCGCGACCTGCTGGATGAAATCGTCGCGGGCAGCGACAAGCAGCGCTTTGCCTTCAGCGAGGACGGCCTGTGCATTCGCTCCAACCAGGGGCACTCCATCGAGATCGACCTGGACCTGCCCACGGTCGAGCCACCAGACGTCCTGTTCCATGGCACCGCGTTGCGCTTCATCGAGTCCATCCTCAAGAGTGGACTGGAGCGACGCGAGCGACACCATGTGCATCTGACGCAGGATCGTCAGACGGCGGCGGCCGTCGGCCAGCGCTATGGCCAGCCGGTGATCCTGCGCATCGACGCTCGGGCGATGTCCGCCCGAGGACATCAGTTCCGCTGCTCCGCGAACAGCGTTTGGTTGACGGACGCCGTTCCGGTCGAGTTCATTCAGGTGGATCCATGAGCGACACCGTCACGCTGTACCGGCCCACCGGGCCGCAGGAGTTGGCGCTGGTGGCCAGCAGCGGCTATCGCCGTTGGCCGCCCCGCCTGCCCGACCAGCCCATCTTCTATCCCGTGACCAACGAGGCCTACGCCGTCGAGATCGCTCGCGACTGGAACATGCCCAGCAGCGGCGTCGGCCATGTGACCCGCTTCCAGGTGCGCAAGAGCTTCATGGATCGCTACCCGATCCATGTCGTCGGCGCTGCCCGTCATTCGGAGTGGTGGGTGCCCGCCGAGGACCTGGAGGCATTGAACGACGAGATCGTGGGTCTGATCGAGGTCATCCAATCGTTCGAGCCATCAAGACCCGAGTGAGGCCAGGCGCCGATCGGTGAATCTGCACCCCGGCGCTTGTCGCCCGCTGGTGCCCCTAGACTGCCGCCTCATTCCTACAGCACCAGGGAGAGCGGCCGATGAGCCAGCAGATTCCGACCGATTTCGAAGCGGCCAAGCCGCATCTGCGTCCACTGCTGCGCGGCCGATGGCATGTGGAGGTGCCGCGGCTGCGGGCCCAGATCGAAGGTGCGTCCTACGACGGCCATCTGGCCTCCATGCCCTTCAGCCAGGACGCCGTGGTCCTGCTGGGCTATGACCTGCCGGAGCGCACCGAGCACATTGCTCCCGAGCACCTGGCCGCCTGGGGCATTTCCTTCCAGCAGGGCTTGAAGGTCGCCATCGCCAACCTGCGAGCCCTCAGCGAACCCAAGTTCCACACCCTCAAGAGCGGTGCGCGGGTGAGCGATTGGCCCGACGGCTACGACGCCTCCCGAATCCTGCTGCCCGAGGTCATGCGCCAGTGCGGCATCGATGGCGATCTCATCATGATGGTGCCGTCGCGGCGCGCCGGCATCCTGGTTGCATCCGCCAGCTCGTTGGAGGCGCAGCTGTGGATGCTGGGCTGCTCACGTCAGTTGATCGAGGAGCAGGGCGGCCTGATTTCCGCGGCCATGTTCCGCTACCAGGACCGGCGTGTGACCAGCTACCAGCCGTCGGACCCGCATCTGGCGAGCAAGCTGGGGGAGCTGCAGAAGGTCGCCGCCCACGCCCTTTATGGCGAGCAGAAGGAAGCGCTGCAGGCCCTGCATGCCAAGCAGGGCAAGGACATCTTTGTCGCGAGCTACAAGGTCGTCGAGCGCCCCGGATCCTGGCTGTCGGCCTGTTCCTGGACCAAGGGCATCACTTCGCTGCTGCCCAAGACCGATCTGGTCAACATGGTGGTCGTCGACCCCACCGGCGGCGACCGGCACCAGGTCAAGATCCTCGAGTGGGAGACCGCGCGCCAACTGGCGGGCGAGCGCCTGCGCGAGGTCGATGCCTTTCCGCCGCGCTATCTGGTGTCCGAGTTCCCGCCGGACGAGGCCCTGGCCAGCGTGCCGGCAGCCAAACTGTGAGCGCGGCGGCCTAGAACCACTCCACCGGCAAGGCCAGGCCCACGCTGGTGAGCAGGCCGGCCCGGGCGGTCTTCAGCTCGGTCGTCGGAGCCGGCCAGCGGCGGTAGACATGCAGGAAGTCCAGCACCACCGTGGTGTTGTTGGACGCCTCCTGCTGGCCGCGGCGGGCACCGGGGTTCACATAGTCCTTGTGCATGACGGCGCCGCCGCCGGCGACATGGCGGGGCAGGGCGCGCGAGCAGACGCCGAGCAGCCAGTCCCAGTCCTCCTGCGAGGCCAGGTGGGCGTCGAAGGTGAGCCCCTGCAGCAGGCTGCGCCGGTACGCCAGGCAGTGCAGGGGAATGAAGTTCTTGACCCACAGCGTGTTGACGTCGGCCGCCGCCAGGGGCGTGGTCTGGCGGCCCAGTTCAGGGATGCCGGGCTGCTGGCGGTCCTCGGTGACGACCGTGATGTCGGTGAAGAGCAGTTGCGCGTCGGCGCGCTCGCAATGCGGCTTCAGCGTCGCGAGGTGATGGGGTTCGAAGGTGTCGTCATCGTCCAGGAAGATGACCCATTCGCCGCGCGCCATCGCCAGGCCGCGGTTGCGGCTCTCGGCCGGGCCTGATGCGCCGGTGCGCTTCAGGAAACTGTCGGTCGGGCCCAGGTCGCGGGCGACGACGGTGGCGGTCTCGGCGTCCAGCGCGTCGGCCACCAGCAGGATCTCGAAGTCCGCGCAGGTCTGGGCCCGCAGCGAGGCAATGGCCCGCGCCAGCGTGGCCGGCCGGTTGTGCGTGGCCATGACGATGGAGAAGAAGGGGGCGGTGGACGCGCTCATGACGGGCGATGCTAGCCCGGTGCTCGGGCTCGACGCAGCAATGTTGCGCTACAGATGCGGGTCAGTTCGACACATTGAGCCGGCGGCCGCGCTCGTAACATCCCGCCAACTTCCTGGAGAGAGGCTGTGGCTTCCATTGCCGTCATCATCCCCACGACCGGAGATGCCCTTGTGCGCGAGGCCATCGCCTCGGTGCTTGCGCAGACGGCGCCCGAGGTGGTGCCCTATATCGTCATCGACGGTCCCGGCTTCCTGCCCGCCTTCCAGGCCGCGACGGCCGGCATGGATCTGTCGCGCTGCCACGTCATCACCCTGCCGGTCAATGTGGGCGGTGGTGGCTTCTACGGCCACCGCGTCTATGCGGCCTTCTCACATCTGGTCAACACCGAGCTGATTGCCTATCTCGACCAGGACAACCGCTTCCACCCTGACCACCTGGCCCACCTGACCGCGGCGCTGACCGATGGCCGCTGGGACTGGGGCTTCGCGCTGCGCCGCGTTGTCGCGCCCACGGGCGAGCCGCTGATGGACGACGAGTCCCAGAGCGTCGGCCCCTGGGGTTCGGCCAAGCCCTATCCGCTGGTCGACACCAACTGCTATCTGCTCAAGACTGAGGTGGCCCACAAGGTCGCGAGTTATTTCCATGGCGGCTGGGGCCAGGACCGGGTCTTCTATGCGGCCCTGTCCCAGCTCTTTCCCAACTACGGCTGCTCGGGCGCCTTCACGGTGGACTACCGCACCCGCGAGGACCTGCAGCCCAAGGTCGTCGAGCTGCTGACGCGCGAGAACGCCGCCATCCGCCAGAAGTTCGGCGGGCGCCTGCCCTTTGTCGGCCAACCGACGAAGGCTGCCGCATGAGCGCCGCGCCGGGCCGCCCCAAGCAAGCTCGCGCCCGCTTGGCGGGACAGGCCGAAGGCCGAAGGGTGCACCCATGAGCAAGGTCGAGTTCAGCACCCTGTACTGGGACAACACGCCGCCCGATCAGATGCGCGTCCACCGCGCGGTGATGAGCAAGTTCGACATCGACGTCCGCTACTACGAAGAGAACACCGCCCACGGCAGCTGGCTGGACCGCGTCACCGCCGCCAGCACGGCCGACGTCATCGGCTTCTTCGATTCCGACTGCGTGCCCCTGTCCAAGGAAAGGGTGCAGGCCTGCATCGACTATGTGGTCAAGAACGACAGCTTCTGCGGCATCGCCCAGGTGGCCAACCACCTGCTGCCGCGCACCCATGTCTACGCGGCGCCGGCCTTCTTCCTGATCACGCGCAATTGCTGGGAACGCCTGGGCCGGCCCAGCTTTGTGCACAACCCGCGCTCGGACGTCGGCGAGGAGATCACCCGCGCCGCGGAGATCCTCGGCCAGCGCTTTCGCTGCCTCTACCCCGACAGCTTTGAGCGCGAGCCGCGCGAGGGCCTCTGGCCGCTGGGCAACTACGGCTACTACGGCATAGGTACGGTCTTCGACCAGACCGTCTACCACCTCTACCAGGGCCGCTTCGCCGGCAATCTGCAGCTCTTCATCCAGCGCTGCGAAGAGATCGTGGCCGGCACTTTCAGCAGCGCCGGCCACACTTCAGCCCGCCTCTTCGACTACGCCGGGCGCATTGCCGGTGTCTGACATGCGCGAATACCGCCACCGCCTTGTGACCGCGGGCCAGTCCTCGCCGCTCTACCTGTCCGACGTGCCCATCCTGTGGCTGCGCAAGCTGGCCGAGGCCAATGGACGGCCGCTGTCGGTGCTGGACGTGGGCTGCGGCCTGGGCGACCAGATGCGCCGCATCCGCCAGCAACTGCCGCAAGCGCTGGCACGCGTCGGCGGCGTGGATTGGTCGCCGGCCACCGTGCGCTTCCATGCGACTTCGGGCATCTATGACGAGATGCTGCCGGCCGACTCCGCGGCACTGCCCGCGGCCGACCAGTCCTGGGACGTGGCGCTGTCGATGGAGAACCTAGAACACCTCTACGGCGAGCAGTCGGTGGCGGCCATCGGCGAGCTGGCCCGCGTGGGGCGCTTCGTCATCATCACGACGCCGGTGCCCCGCGACGTCGTCAACCGCGCCTGGCTGCACGGCGAGATCGCCGAGGCCGAGGGTGATCCGCTGCCGCTGCCGGCGCAGGAATACACCTGCCTGGAGAGTGCGGTGCACAAGTCCGCCCTCGATCCGCAGTCCATGGCTGCCGCTGGTTTCACCCTGGTGCAGACGTCGCCCGAGCATGGCCATTACTTCGCCCCGGCGCAGCAGGTGCGCGTCGAGCAGATCCGCTGCCTGGGCATCGCTGAAGTGCCGGCGCCCGAAGGCGACGACCACCGTGCTCGCTATGTGGCGCTGCTGCGCGCCTCGCTGGCGCTGGGCGATCGCCTGGCCCAGGCCTGGCCGGGGCGCTGAACATGCGGCGCTTCGCCGTCATCGGCAGCTCCCACCTCTTCGGGCTGATCCAGCACTACGTCGGCCCGGTCGACTCGGGCGCCTACCAGTTCGTCTGGGACACCGGCCGCCCCGCGGTGGCCGAACTGCCGCTGGGTGTCGAGGGCTGGCGGGGCGACTTCGTCCTCTACAACACGCCGGCGGGCGGCCCGCCGCCGCTGCTGAAGGACAACGTCCTCTACATCCCGCCCCAGCTGACCGAGATCCTCGGCGCCATACCCGCCGAGGCCGAGGTCGTCTTCTCGCTGATGCGCGGCCAGGAGTTCGCCATCTCCCAGCTTGTCGACGACCCTTCGCATGCCGACTTCCTCGACGAGGATGGTGGCTTCGAGCCGGGCCGGCGCTGGATGTCGCGCGCCGATGCGCTGGCCTGGGCCGCTGACGTGGCCCGGCCACTGCTGACGACGCATCTGGCGCTGCGCCAGCAGTTCCCGCGCGCCCGCCTCGTGCATCTGCCGGCACCGCCGCCCATCGAAGACGAAGCCCACATCCGCGTCAATGCCGAGGGCTTCGGGCCGCTGTTTGCCCAGCATGGCGTCAAGCCCTTCGCGATGCGGCTGCGCTTCTACGGGTTGATGTATCAGGAACTGAACCGGCAGCTCGCGGCCCACGGCATCCTGAGCCTGCTTCCTCCGCCTGCTTCGCTGACGCCGGCCGGTGGTTTGAAGGCCGAGCACGCACGCGGCTGCCTGCATGGCAACGAGTGGTATGCCCAGGGCCTGGCCGAACAGATCCGCGAGGTGCTTGCGCATGCCCCATCCGTATGAACACCTGCCACCGCAGGCCTTCTGGCGCAAGACCGTCAGCGCCCAGGCCTGGGGCCAGCTCGACTTCAAGCCGAGCACCAAGTTCAAGCTGACGCCGTCGTTGAAGATCGCCACGGCCGGCTCCTGCTTCGCCCAGCACATGGCCAAGCGGCTGGAGAGCTTCGGCCTCAGCCATTGGGTGGTGGAGCAGGCACCCGCGGGGATGACACCAGAACGGGCGCGTGAGCTGCAGTACGGCGTGTTCTCGGCCCGCTATGCCAATGTCTACACGGTGCGCCAGCTGCGCCAGCTCGTCGAGTTCGCCTTCGGCTTGCGTGAGGGCGACCCGCCGGTGCTGACCGAGAAGGGCCGCTTCTTCGACGGCCTGCGCCCGCGTGTGCAGGCGGGTGGCTACGATTCGCTGGCCGACCTGCGCGCCGACCGCGCCTGGCATCTGACCCAGGTGCGCCGCCTCTTCACCGAGTGCGATGTCTTCGTCTTCACCCTGGGCCTCACCGAGGCCTGGGTGCAGCAGGGCAGCGGTGTCGTCTTCCCAGTCTGCCCTGGCACGGCGGCCGGCGAGTTCGATGCCGACCAGCACGGCTTTGTCAACTTCGAGTACCCGGAGATCCTGGCCGACCTGGAATGGGTGCGCGAGTTCGTGGCCGGCGTGAACCCGGGCCTGCGCTGGATCGTCACCGTGTCGCCGGTGCCGCTGGTGGCCACGGCCACCCACCATCCGGTCATCGTCGCATCCAGCTATTCCAAGGCCGTGCTGCGCGCGGTGGCCGGGCGGTTTGCCGACACGCATGCCGACGTCGAGTACTTTCCCTCCTTCGAGATCATCTCGTCGGCCCAGAGCTTCGGGCAGTACCTCGAGGGTGACCTGCGCGAGGTCTCGCCGCGCGGTGTGGACCATGTGATGCGCCAATTCTCCGCCGCCTTTGTCGAGGCGGGTGAGCGCGTGGCCGCGGCGGCGTCGAGCATCTCTGCCCAGGCCGCCGCGGCGGCCCAGGTCGAGTGCGAAGAGCTGCTGAACGACCGGCCCTAGACCAGCCTCGGCAGCCACATTCCCATCGTCGCGCCGAAGATGCCGCCGGCCGTCGCCAGGCTGAGCAGCACCAGCGTCAGCGCCAGCACCATGGCCCGGCCGCGGGCGCGCAGATAGAGCTCCAGCACCAGCAGGGGCAGCAGGAACTGCGCAAAGCTCAGCGCATAGACAAAGGGGCCGGTGAAGGTCTTGGGATCGAAGCCCACGGGCGCGCGCCAGACCATCAACCACAGCATCAGGCCGACGCGGAAGAACCAGACGCCGTTGACGGCCATGAAAAGGCGCAGCGCCCAGCGCCGGTGTTCTGTGAACCGCCGCGCCCGCGCCTCGCGCCAGGCCAGCCAGGCAAACGCCAGGATGAAGAGGCCATTCAGGCTGATGGCGGCATGCATGACAAAGCCGCCGACCGTGCCCTTGACCCAGACGAGGTAGAAGCCGCTGAGGGTGCCCAGCACGGCGCCCACCATGAAGACGCGGCCCAGGTTGCGGTGCAGGGCCGGCAGGCGGCGGCGCAGCGGCGGGATGAGCTGCAGCACGCCGATGGCTGTCATCAACAGCGCGAAAACGAGATGCACGCTGAGCAGGGCATTGCCCAGCAGGTCGCCGGCCACCCAGCGCGATTCGCCCGGCGGCCCACCGAGGGCGGCGCGACCATAGCTGATGCCGATATAGCTGGCGAAGATGGCCAGGCCGGTGGCGGCGACAAGAAACCAGAGGCCGGCCGCGGTGGTGACCGGGCGGCCGGCTGAGCTGACGCTGTTCATGAACGCTCCCTGAGGCTGGAACGGCGCGCATTCTTCTCAGCGCCTCAGGCGGGGTCGTGCTGCGGCCGACAGGCTGCACGGCGGCTTTGACGAAATGCCGCCATTCGCGACAGGCCGCAATGAGAGCGGGCCCTGGAGATCGCTCCCCAGGGCCCGCGGGGCCGGCTTCCCAAGCCGGCGTCAGGAGATCAGTGCGGTCAGATCCAGTTGCCGCCGTTGTTGCGACGGTGCTCGTCTTCCTCGGCCAGCTTGCGGTCGATGGCCGCCAGGTGGGAGTCGGCCGACGGATGCGGCACGGCGGCCTTGGCCAGGTCGACATGCTCGGCGCCGAGCAGCGGAGCGGTCGGCGCCGCCAGCACGTCGTGCAGGCTGAGCGTGGCGTCCTTGCCGTCGTCGGCCTTCTGCGGCTGCACGTCCTTGCTGAACCAGACGTCGGCCACTTCGTGCTTGCCGCCGTCGGTGCTGGTGTAGCTGGACACCAGGCCGATGAGGTTGCCGTGGTCGCTGCCCGAACCCTTGGCGGCGTTCAGGTCGATGGAGGCCACACCCGCTTCGTCCAGCGTCTTCAGCTCGCCGGCGTCGGTCTTGCCGTCGTGGTTGGCGTCGACCCAGACCTTGAGTTCCTTCCAGTTGGCATCGAGCTTGTCCAGCTTGCCGTCGTGGTTGCTGTCCTGCTCGGCCATGGCGGCATAGCCGTCCTTGGCGTGCTTGCCATTGGCCAGGATGGTGCCCATGCCGAACAGCTCGCTGCCGTTGTTGATGATGCCGTCATGGTTGCGGTCCATGACGAGCAGGCCGTCGCCACCGGCCACCCAGCCCACCTTGTCGGTGTGGCCGGTGCCGATCAGGTCGAAGTTGACGCCCTGGGCGGCAGCCAGCGTGTTGATGCCATGGCCGTCCAGGTCCAGCACGATCGGGGTCTTGGAGAAGTAGGCGTCGAGCTGGGCGCCGTTCATCTCGCCGACGGCCGCATTGGTCAGCGCGTCGAGCTGGCTCATGCTCATCGCGGCGATGTCGCGGGTCTCCAGGCCATGGACCTGGTCGGTCGTGAGGGCATGGACCTGGTCGGTCGTCAGCGCGGCGGCCTGGTCGGTCGTCAGCGCGGTGATCTGGGTCACCTTCAGGGTCGCAAACGCAGCCGTCGTGATGGCGTCGATCTGCGCATTGCTCAAGGCCGCGAAGTTGGCCGTGGTCAGGGCGCGCAGGTCGTCGGTCTCCAGACCCTTCATCTGGTCGGTGCTGAAGGCCTGGACCTGGCTCGAGTTCATCACCGAGAACTGCGAGGCGGTGAAGGAGTTCAGGTCGTCGGTGGCCAGGTGGTTGATCTGGCTGGTCGTCAGCACGTTGACGCGGCCGCCCAGGCCGGTCAGCTGGTCGGTCGTCAGCGCGGCCAGCTGGGTGTCGGTGATGGCACGCAGCGAGGCCGTGGACAGTTTGGCCAGGTCGGTGGCGTCGATGGCGACGATCTGGTCGGTGGACAGCGAAGCCACATGGGCCGTCGACAGCATGGAGATCTGCGCCGAGTCCATGGCCTTCATGTCGGCGGCCGAGAAGCCGTCGAGCTGGCTGGTGGACAGCGAGAACACCTGGGCCGTCGTCAGGGCCGCGATGTGGTCGGTCGACATGGCCGCGAACTGGTCGGAGTCCAGGCCGGCCAGGGCCGACGTCGTGATGGCGCGCAGGTCGGCCGTCTCGAGCTTGCCGACCTGGGCGGTGGTCAGCGAGCCGATCTGGTCGGAGTTCAGCGCGGCGAACTGGCCGGTGCCCAGGGCGTTCAGGCTGTCGGTGGCGAGGTGGCTGAGCTGGCTGGTGTTCAGCGCCTGCGCCTGGGTGGTCGACAGATTGGCGAACTGGCTGGTGCTCAGGCTGTTCAGGTCGGCCGTGCCCAGGGTGTGGATCTGGTCCGTCGTCAGGTTGTTGATCTGCGTGCTGCTCAGGGCGCGCAGCTGGTCGCTGGTGAAGGCGTCGAGCTGGTCGGAACTGAGGGTGCGCAGGGCCGCCGTGGACAGCGACTTGATGTCGGCGGTCTCGATGGCGGCGATCTGGGCCGTGGACAGCACATCCGCCTGGACCGAGTTGATGGCCGCGATCTGGGTCGAGGTCAAGGCGATCATGTCGCCCGTGCTCAGGCCCTGGATCTGCGTCGTGCCCAGAGCGCCGATCTGCGTCGCCGTCATGGAACCGACGGCGTCGCTGGCCAGGGCCGCGACCTGGTCGGAACTCAGCGCGTTCAGCGCGGCGGTGGACACCGCGCGCAGGTCAGCCGTTTCGAGCTTGCCGAGCTGGGCGGTGGTCAGTGCACCGAACTGGCTGGAGTTCAGCGCCGCGAACTGCGCCGTGCCCAGGGCATTCAGGTTGTCGGTTGCCAGGTTGGCGAGCTGGCTGTTGGTCAGCGCCTGGACCTGGGTGGACGACAGATTGCCGAACTGGCCGCTGGTGAGGCTGTTCAGGTCGGCCGTGCCCAGGGTGTTGATCTGGCTCGTCGTCAGGCCGTTGATCTGGTTGCTGGACAGGGCGCGCAGCTGGTCGCTGGTGAAGGCGTCGAGCTGGTCGGACGACAGGTTGCGCAGGGCCGCCGTGGACAGCGACTTGATGTCGGCCGTTTCGATGGCGGCGATCTGGGCCGTGGACAGCGTGCCGGCCTGGGCCGAGTTCAGCGCGGCGACCTGCGAGGAGGTCAGGGCCACCATGTCGCCGGTGCTGAGGCCCTTGATCTGGGCGGTGCCCAGGGACCCGATCTGTGCCGTCGTCAGTGTGCCGACGGCATCGCTGGCCAGGGCGCCGATCTGGTCGGAGCTCAGCGCATTCAGGGCCGCCGTCGTCACGCCGCGCAGGTCGGCGGTCTCGAGGTGGCTGAGCTGGCCGGTGGTCAGTGCGCCGAACTGGCTCGACTGCAAGGCGCCGAACTGCGTCGAGTTCATCGCGTTGAGGCTGTCGGTCGTCAGGTTGCTGATCTGCGTGCTGGTCAGCGCCTGGACCTGGGCCGTGGACAGGTTGGCGACCTGGCTGGTCGTCAGCGAGTTCAGGCTGGTCGTCGACAGGTTGACCACCTGCGGCGCCGTGGTCAGCGCATTGAGCTGGGCCGACGACAGCGCGCGCAGCTGGTCGCTGGTCAGCGCGGCGAGCTGGTCGGTGGACAGGTTGCGCAGCGCCGCCGTGGACAGCGATTTCATGTCGGCCGTCTCGATGGCCGCCAGCTGGGCGGTGGACAGGCTGGCCGCCTGCGTCGAGTTGATGGCGGCGATCTGGCCCGAGGTCAGGGCCACCATGTCGCCCGTGGTCAGGCCCTGGATCTGGGCCGTGCCGAGACCGGCGATCTGGGCCGTGGTCATGGCGCCGACGGCGTCGCTGGCCAGGGCATGGATCTGGTCGGATGACAGGCCGTTCAGGGCGGCCGTGGTCACGGCACGCAGGTCCGCGGTCTCGAGCTTGCCGAGCTGGGCGGTGGTCAGCGCACCGAACTGGCTGGAGTTCAGCGCAGCAAACTGGCTGCTGCCCAGGGCGTTCAGGTTGTCGGACGCCAGGTTGGCGAGCTGGGTGTTGTTCAGCGCCTGGACCTGGGCCGTCGACAGGTTGGCGAACTGGCCGCTGCTCAGGCTGTTGAGGTCGGCCGTGCCCAGGGTGTTGACCTGAGCCGTCGTCAGCGAGTTGATCTGGCCGCTGGACAGGGCGCGCAGCTGGTCGCTGGTGAAGGCGTCGAGCTGGTCGGACGACAGGTTGCGCAGGGCACCGGTCGTCAGCGACTTGATGTCACCGGTCTCGATGGCCGCGAGCTGGGCCGTCGACAGGCTGCCGGCTTGGGCTGAGTTGATGGCGGCGACCTGGGCCGAGGTCAGGGCCACCATGTCGCCCGTCGTCAGGCCCTTGATGGCATTGGCACCCAGGGAGGCGATCTGGGCCGTCGACATCGAGCCGACGGCATCGCTGGCCAGCGCACCGACCTGGTCGGAGTTCAGGCCGTTCAGCGCGGCAGTGGTGACGGCGCGCAGGTCGGCCGTCTCCATCTTGGCGAGCTGGTTGGTCGTCAGCGCACCGAACTGGCTGGAGTTCAGCGTCGCGAACTGCGCCGAGCCCATCGCGTTCAGGTTGTCCGTCGTCAGGCTGCTGAGCTGGGTGTTGGTCAGGGCCTGGACCTGGGCGGTGGACAGGCCGGCGATCTGGCCGGTCGTCAGCACGTTGAGGTCGGCGGTGCCCAGGTTGACCACCTGCGGCGCCGTCGTCAGCGCATTCAGCTGGGCGGAAGACAGGGCGCGCAGCTGGTCACTGGTCAGGGCGTCGAGCTGGTCGGTCGAGAAGTTGCGCAGGGCAGCGGTCGACAGGGCCTTGATGTCGGCCGTCTCGATGGCCGCGATCTGGGCCGTCGACAGGCTGGCCACCTGGCTGGAGTTCAGCGCGGCAACCTGGCCCGAGGTCAGGGCCACCATGTCGCCGGTCGTCAGGCCCTTGATGGCGTTGGCGCTCAGCGAGGCGATCTGGGCGGTCGTCATGGAGCCGACGGCGTCGCTGGCCAGGGCACCGATCTGGTCGGACGACAGGCCGCTGAGGGCCGCGGTCGTGACGGCGCGCAGGTCGGCGGTCTCGAGCTTGGCCAGCTGGGCCGTGCTGAGGCCGCTGAACTGGCCGGAGTTCAGCGTCGCGAACTGCGAGGTGCCCAGGGCATTGAGGTTGTCGGTCGCCAGATTGGCGAGCTGGGTGCTGGTCAGCGCCTGGACCTGGGCCGTGGACAGGTTGGCGAACTGGCTGCTGGTCAGGCTGTTGAGGTCGGCCGTGCCCAGGGTGTTGACCTGGCTGGTCGTCAGCGAATTGATCTGGCCGCTGGACAGCGAGCGCAGCTGGTCGCTGGTGAAGGCGTCGAGCTGGTCGGAGGACAGATTGCGCAGGGCGCCCGTCGCGATCGACTTGATGTCGGCCGTCTCGATGGCAGCGATCTGGGCGGTGGACAGGGCGGCGGCCTGGGTCGAGTTGATGGCGGCGACCTGCGAAGAGGTCAGGGCCACCATGTCGCCCGTGGTCAGGCCCTTGATCTGGGCCGTGCCCAGCGCAGCCACCTGGGCGGTAGCGAGCGAGCCGACGGCATCGCTGGCCAGGGCGCCGACCTGGTCGGAGCTCAGGCCGTTCAGCGCCGCGGTGTTCACCGCACGCAGGTCGGCCGTCTCCAGCTTGCTCAGCTGGGCCGTGGTCAGCGCACCGAACTGGCTGGACGACAGGGTCGCGAACTGGGCCGAGCCCATGGCGTTCAGGTTGTCGGTCGTCAGGCCATGCAGCTGGTCGGTCGTCAGGGCGCGGATCTGTGCAGTCGACAGATTGGCGATCTGGCCGGTCGTCAGCACGTTCAGGTCGGACGTCGACAGGTTGTTGACCTGCGGGCTGGTCGTCAGCGCATTGAGCTGGGTCGAGCTCAGGGCGCGCAGCTGGTCGCTGGTCAGCGCGTCGAGCTGGTCGGTGGAGAGGTTGCGCAGGGCGCCGGTGGAGATGGCCTTGACGTCGGCGGTCTCGATGGCGGCGATCTGGGCGGTGGACAGCACACCGGCCTGGTTGGAGTTGATGGCGGCGATCTGGCCCGAGGTCAGGGCGACCATGTCACCGGTGGTCAGACCCTTGACCTGGTCGGTACCGAGCGAGGCGACCTGGTTGGTCGTCAGCGAGCCGACGGCGTCGCTGGCGAGGGCGCCGATCTGGGTGGAGTTCAGGCCATTCAGGGCGGCGGTTGTGACGGCACGCAGGTCGGCCGTCTCGAGCTTGCCCAACTGGCCGGTGGTCAGCGAACCGAACTGGCTGGAGTTCAGGGCCGCGAACTGGGCGGTGCCCAGGGCATTCAGGTTGTCCGTCGTCAGGTTGCTGAGCTGGGCGGTGTTCAGCGCCTGGACCTGGCCCGAGGACAGGTTGGAGAACTGGCTGCTGGTGAGGCTGTTCAGATCCGCCGTGCCCAGGGTGTTGACTTGGGCTGTCGTCAGCGAATTGATCTGGCCGCTGCTCAGCGAGCGCAGTTGGTCGCTGGTGAAGGCATCCAGCTGATCGGACGACAGATTGCGCAGGGCACCGGTCGCGATCGACTTGATGTCGGCCGTCTCGATGGCGGCGACCTGGGCCGTCGACAGGGCGGCGGCCTGGGTCGAGTTGATGGCGGCGACCTGCGAGGAGGTCAGCGCAATCATGTCGCCGGTCGTCAGGCCCTTGATCTGGGCCGTGCCCAGGGAGCCGATCTGGGCCGTCGTCATGGAGCCGACGGCGTCGCTGGCGAGGGCGCCGATCTGGTCGGAGGACAGGCCGTTCAGCGCTGCCGTGGTCACGGCGCGCAGATCGGCAGTTTCCATGTGGCTGAGCTGGGCCGTGGTCAGGGCTCCGAACTGGCTGGACGACAGCACGGCGAACTGGGCCGAGCCCATGGCGTTCAGGTTGTCGGTCGACAGGTTGCCGAGCTGGTCGGTCGTCAGCGCGCGGATCTGCGCCGTCGACAGATTGGCGATCTGGCCGGTCGTCAGCACGTTCAGATCGGCCGTGCCCAGGCTGGTCACCTGCGGGCTGGTCGTCAGCGCGTTGAGCTGAGTGGACGTCAGCGAACGCAGTTGGTCGCTGGTCAGCGCGTCGAGCTGGTCGGTGGAGAGGTTGCGCAGGGCGCCGGTGGAGATGGCCTTGACGTCGGCGGTCTCGATGGCGGCGATCTGGGCGGTGGACAGCACACCGGCCTGGGCGGAGTTGATGGCGGCGATCTGGCCCGAGGTCAGGGCGACCATGTCGCCGGTCGTCAGACCCTTGACCTGGTCCGTGCCCAGGGACGCGACTTGCGTCGTCGTCAGCGAGCCAACAGCGTCGCTGGCGAGGGCGCCGATCTGGGTCGAGTTCAGGCCGTTCAGGGCGGTGGTCGTGACGGCGCGCAGGTCGGCCGTTTCCAGGTGGCCGAGCTGGCCGGTCGTCAGCGAACCGAACTGGCTGGAGTTCAGGGCTGCGAACTGGGCGGTGCCCAGGGCGTTGAGGTTGTCCGTCGTCAGGTTGCTGAGCTGGGCGGTGTTCAGCGCCTGGACCTGGCCCGAGGACAGGTTGGAGAACTGGCTGCTGGTGAGGCTGTTCAGGTCGGCCGTGCCCAGGGTGTTGATCTGGGCGGTGGTCAGCGAGTTGATCTGGCTGCTGGACAGCGAGCGCAGCTGGTCGCTGGTGAAGGCGTCGAGCTGGTCGGACGACAGATTGCGCAGGGCCGCGGTGGACAGCGACTTGATGTCGGCCGTCTCGATGGCCGCGATCTGGCCGGTGGAGAGGGCAGCAGCCTGGGTCGAGTTGATGGCGGCGACCTGCGAGGAGGTCAGGGCGACCATGTCACCCGTGGTCAGGCCCTTGATCTGGGCCGAGCCGAGGGCCGCGACCTGTGCCGTCGTCATCGAGCCGACCGCGTCGCTGGCCAGCGAGCCGATCTGGTCGGAAGACAGGCCGTTCAGAGCCGTCGTCGTGACGGCGCGCAGGTCGGCGGTCTCGAGGTGGCCGAGCTGGCCAGTGGTCAGCGCGCCGAACTGGCTGGAGTTCAGTGCGGCGAACTGGGCTGTGCCCAGCGCGTTCAGGTTGTCGGTCGCCAGATTGGCCAACTGGGTGTTGGTCAGGGCCTGGACCTGGCCGGAAGACAAGTTGGCGAACTGGCTGCTGGTCAGGCTGTTGAGGTCGGCCGTGCCCAGGGTGTTGATCTGGGCGGTCGTCAGCGAGTTGATCTGGCTGCTGCTCAGGGCGCGCAGCTGGTCGCTGGTGAAGGCATCGAGCTGGTCTGACGACAGATTGCGCAGGGCCGCGGTCGAGATGGACTTGATGTCGGCCGTCTCGATGGCGGCGATCTGGGCCGTGGACAGCGTGCCGGCCTGGGTCGAGTTGATGGCGGCCACCTGGGCCGAGGTCATGGCGACCATGTCACCCGTCGTCAGGCCCTTGATCTGGGCCGAGCCCAGCGAGGCCACTTGAGAGGTCGTCAGCGAGCCGACGGCGTCACTGGCGAGAGCGCCGATCTGGTCGGAGTTCAGGCCGTTCAGGGCCGCTGTGGTCACGGCGCGCAGGTCGGCCGTCTCCAGATGGCCGAGCTGGCCGGTCGTCAGCGCGCCGAACTGGCTGGAGTTCAGCGCCGCGAATTGCGACGTGCCGAGGGCGTTCAGGTTGTCGGTCGCCAGATTGGCCAACTGGGTGTTGGTCAGGGCCTGCACCTGGCCCGAGGACAGGTTGGCAAACTGGCTGCTGGTCAGGCTGTTGAGGTCGGCCGTGCCCAGGGTGTTGACCTGGGCCGTCGTCAGCGAATTGATCTGGCCGCTGGACAAGGAGCGCAACTGGTCGCTGGTGAAGGCGTCGAGCTGGTCGGAGGACAGATTGCGCAGGGCACCGGTCGTGATGGACTTGATGTCGGCCGTTTCGATGGCGGCGATCTGGGCCGTCGACAGCGTGCCAGCTTGCACGGAGTTCAGCGCGGCGATCTGGCCGGAAGTCAGGGCGATCATGTCGCCGGTCGTCAGGCCCTTGACCTGGTCGGTGCCCAGCGAAGCCACCTGGGCCGTCGTCAGCGAGCCGACGGCATCGCTGGCCAGGGCGCCGATCTGGGTCGAGGTCAGGCCGTTCAGGGCGGCCGTGGTGACGGCGCGCAGGTCGGCCGTCTCGAGCTTGCCGAGCTGGCTGGTGGTCAGCGAACCGAACTGGCCGGAGCCCAGCGCCGCGAACTGGGCGGTGCCCATGGCGTTGAGGTTGTCCGTCGTCAGGTTGCTGAGCTGATCGGTGGTCAGCGCACGGACCTGTCCCGTCGACAGATTGGCGATCTGGCCGGTGGTCAGTGCATTCAGGTCGGCCGTGCCCAGGTTGACGAGCTGCGGGCTGGTAGTCAGCGCATTCAGCTGGGTCGATGTCAGGGCGCGCAGCTGGTCGCTGGTCAGGGCGTCGATCTGGTCGGTGGACAGGTTGCGCAGGGCGGCCGTCGACAGGGCCTTGATGTCGGCCGTCTCGATGGCGGCGATCTGGGCCGTCGACAGGGCCGCGGCCTGGGTCGACGTGATGGCGGCGACCTGGGCCGAGGTCAGAGCGACCATGTCGCCCGTCGTCAGGCCCTTGATTTGGGCCGTGCCCAGGGCCGCGACTTGCGCCGTCGTCATGGAGCCGACGGCGTCGCTGGCGAGGGCGCCGATCTGGTCGGAGTTCAGGCCGTTCAGCGCCGCGGTGGTGACGGCACGCAGATCGGCCGTCTCGAGCTTGCCGAGCTGGCCGGTCGTCAGCGCACCGAACTGGCTGGAGTTCAGCGTGGCGAACTGGGCGGTGCCCAGGGCATTCAGGTTGTCGCTCGCCAGGTTGGCGAGCTGGGTGTTGTTCAGGGCCTGGACCTGGCCGGTGGACAGGTTGGCGAACTGGCCGGTCGTCAGGCTGTTCAGGTCAGCCGTGCCCAGGGTGTTGACCTGGCTGCTCGTCAGCGAGTTGATCTGGCTGCTGGAGAGCGAGCGCAGCTGGTCGCTGGTGAAGGCGTCGAGCTGATCGGAAGACAGATTGCGCAGGGCGCCGGTCGTGACGGACTTGATGTCGCCGGTTTCGATGGCGGCGATCTGGGCGGTGGACAGGGTGCCGGCTTGTGCCGAGTTGATGGCCGCGACCTGCGAGGAGGTCAGGGCGATCATGTCACCCGTGGTCAGGCCCTTGATCTGGGCCGTGCCCAGCGAGCCGACCTGTGCGGTCGTCATCGAGCCGACGGCGTCGCTGGCGAGGGCGCCGATCTGGTCGGAGTTCAGGCCGTTCAGCGCCGCCGTCGTGACGGCGCGCAGATCAGCGGTTTCGAGATGGCCAAGCTGGCCCGTCGTCAGGGCGCCGAGCTGGCTGGAATTCAGGGCCGCGAACTGGGCCGTGCCCAAGGCGTTCAGGTTGTCGGTCGCCAGGTTGGCCAACTGCGTGTTGGTCAGGGCCTGGACCTGACCGGAGGACAGGTTGGAGAACTGGCTGCTGGTCAGGCTGTTGAGGTCAGCCGTACCCAGGGTGTTGACCTGGCCTGTGGTCAGCGAATTGATCTGGCTGCTGGAGAGCGAGCGCAGCTGGTCGCTGGTGAAGGCGTCCAGTTGGTCGGACGACAGATTGCGCAGGGCGCCGGTTGTCAGCGACTTGATGTCGCCGGTCTCGATGGCGGCGATCTGGGCGGTGGACAGCGTGCCCGCCTGGGCCGAGTTGATGGCGGCGACCTGGGCCGAGGTCAGGGCGACCATGTCACCCGTGGTCAGGCCCTTGATCTGGGCCGTGCCCAGGGAGCCGATCTGCGCGGTGGACATCGAGCCCACGGCATCGCTGGCGAGGGCGCCGACCTGGTCGGAATTCAGTCCGTTCAGCGCCGCCGTCGTGACGGCACGCAGGTCGGCCGTCTCGAGCTTGCCGAGCTGGCCGGTCGTCAGGGCGCCGAACTGCGAAGACGACAGGGACGCGAACTGGGCCGAGCCCATGGCGTTCAGGTTGTCCGTCGTCAGGTTGGCGAGCTGGGTGTTGGTCAGGGCCTGGACCTGTGCGGTCGACAGGTTGGCGATCTGGCCCGTCGTCAGCACGTTGAGGTCGGCGGTGCCGAGATTGACGAACTGCGGGCTGGTGCTCAGCGCATTGAGCTGGGCCGAGGACAGGGCGCGCAGCTGGTCGCTGGTCAGGGCATCGAGCTGGTCGGTCGAGAAGTTGCGCAGGGCGGCTGTCGACAGGGCCTTGATGTCGGCCGTCTCGATGGCAGCGATCTGGGCGGTGGACAGGCTGCCGACCTGGGCCGAGGTCAGCGCGGCGACCTGGGCCGAGGTCAGGGCGATCATGTCGCCCGTGGTCAGGCCCTTGATCTGCGCCGAGCCGAGAGAGGCGATCTGCGCGGTCGTCATCGAGCCCACGGCATCGCTGGCGAGAGCACCGATCTGGTCGGAGTTCAGGCCATTCAGCGCGGCGGTCGTGACAGAGCGGAGGTCGGCGGTTTCCAGATGGCCCAGCTGGCCGGTGGTCAGCGCGCCGAACTGGCTGGAGTTCAGCGCCGCAAACTGGGCCGTGCCCAGCGCATTGAGGTTGTCCGTCGCCAGATTGGCAAGCTGGGTGTTGGTCAGGGCCTGAACCTGGCCCGAGGACAGGTTGGCGAACTGGCCGCTGCTGAGGCTGTTCAGGTCGGCCGTACCGAGGGTGTTGACCTGGGCGGTCGTCAGCGAGTTGATCTGGCTGCTGGAGAGCGAGCGCAACTGGTCGCTGGTGAAGGCGTCGAGCTGGTCGGACGACAGATTGCGCAGGGCACCGGTCGTGATGGACTTGATGTCGGCCGTTTCGATGGCGGCGATCTGAGCAGTGGACAGCGTGCCGGCCTGTGCCGAGTTGATGGCCGCGACCTGCGAGGAGGTCAGGGCGACCATGTCACCCGTGGTCAGGCCCTTGATCTGGGCCGTGCCCAGAGCCGCCACTTGGGCGGTCATCAGCGAGCCGACGGCGTCGCTGGCGAGGGCGCCGATCTGATCGGAAGACAGGCCGTTCAGGGCCGTCGTCGTAACGGCGCGCAGGTCGGCCGTCTCGAGATGGCCGAGCTGGCCGGTCGTCAGCGCGCCGAACTGGCTGGAATTCAGGGCCGCGAACTGGGCCGTGCCCAGCGCGTTCAGGTTGTCCGTCGCCAGGTTGGCGAGCTGGGTGTTGGTCAGGGCCTGGACCTGGCCGGAAGACAGGTTGGCGAACTGGCTGCTGGTCAGGCTGTTCAGGTCGGCCGTGCCCAGGGTGTTGATCTGGGCAGTCGTCAGCGAGTTGACCTGGCTGCTGGACAGGGCGCGCAGCTGGTCGCTGGTGAAGGCGTCCAGTTGGTCAGACGACAGGTTGCGCAGGGCGCCCGTCGTGATCGACTTGATGTCGCCGGTCTCGATGGCGGCGATCTGGGCGGTGGACAGGGTGCCCGCCTGGGCCGAGTTGATGGCCGCGACCTGGGCCGAAGTCAGGGCGACCATGTCACCCGTCGTCAGGCCCTTGATCTGGGCCGAGCCCAGCGAAGCGACCTGGGCCGTGGTCATCGAACCGACGGCGTCGCTGGCGAGAGCGCCGATCTGGTCCGAGGACAGGCCATTGATGGCCGCGGTCGTCACCGCACGCAGGTCGGCGGTTTCCAGTTGGCCGAGCTGACCGGTGGTCAGGGCGCCGAACTGGCCGGAGTTCAGGGCGGCGAACTGGGCCGTGCCCAGGGCGTTGAGGTTGTCCGTCGCCAGGTTGGCGAGCTGGCTGTTGGTCAGGGCCTGAACCTGGCCCGAGGACAGGTTGGCGAACTGGCCGCTGCTGAGGCTGTTCAGGTCGGCCGTGCCGAGCGTGTTGATCTGGCTGGTGGTCAGCGAATTGATCTGGCTGCTGCTCAGGGCGCGCAGCTGGTCGCTGGTGAAGGCATCCAGTTGGCCGGACGACAGATTGCGCAGGGCGCCGGTCGTCAGCGACTTGATGTCAGCGGTCTCGATGGCGGCGACCTGGGCGGTCGACAGGGTGCCGGCCTGGGTCGAGTTGATCGCGGCCACCTGGGCCGAGGTCAGGGCGGTCATGTCGCCCGCGGTCAGGCCCTTGATCTGGGCCGTACCGAGCGAAGCGATCTGGGCCGTCGTCATCGAACCGACGGTGTCGCTGGCGAGAGCGCCGATCTGGTCGGAAGACAGGCCGTTCAGAGCCGCCGTCGTGACGGCGCGCAGGTCGGCGGTTTCCAGATGGCCGAGCTGGCCGGTCGTCAGGGCGCCGAACTGGCCGGAGTTCAGGGCCGCGAACTGGGCCGTGCCCAGGGCGTTGAGGTTGTCGGTCGCCAGATTGGCGAGCTGGCTGTTGGTCAGGGCCTGGACCTGGCCCGAGGACAGGTTGGCGAACTGGCCGCTGCTCAGGCTGTTGAGGTCGGCCGTGCCCAGGGTGTTGATCTGGGCCGTGGTCAGGCTGTTGACCTGGCCGCTGGACAGGGCGCGCAGCTGGTCGCTGGTGAAGGCGTCGAGCTGGTCGGACGACAGATTGCGCAGGGCGCCGGTCGTCAACGACTTGATGTCACCGGTCTCGATGGCCGCGAGTTGCGCGGTCGACAGATTGCCGGCCTGGGTCGAGGTCAGCGAGGCGACCTGGGCCGAGGTCAGGGCGACCATGTCGCCCGTCGTCAGGCCCTTGATCTGGGTCGCGCCCAGCGACGCCACCTGGGCCGTGGTCATCGAACCGACGGCGTCGCTCGCAAGTGCACCGATCTGGTCGGAGGACAGGCCATTCAACGCCGCCGTCGTGACGGCACGCAGATCGGCAGTCTCGAGCTTGCCGAGCTGGCCGGTCGTCAGCGCGCCGAACTGGCCGGAGTTCAGGGCCGCGAACTGGGCCGTGCCCAGCGCGTTCAGGTTGTCCGTCGCCAGGTTGGCGAGCTGGGTGTTGGTCAGGGCCTGGGCCTGGGCCGTGGACAGATTGGCGAACTGGCTGCTGGTCAGGCTGTTGAGGTCGGCCGTGCCCAGGGTGTTGACCTGGGCTGTCGTCAGCGAATTGATCTGGCCGCTGGACAGCGAGCGCAGTTGGTCGCTGGTGAAGGCGTCGAGCTGGTCGGACGACAGATTGCGCAGCGCGCCAGTCGTCAGCGACTTGATGTCGCCGGTCTCGATGGCGGCGATCTGGGCCGTGGAGAGGGCGCCGGCCTGGGCCGAGTTGATCGAAGCGATCTGGGCCGAGGTGAGGGCGACCATGTCGCCCGTCGTCAGGCCCTTGATCTGGGCCGTGCCGAGCGCGGCGATCTGGGCCGTGCCCATCGAGCCGACGGCGTCGCTGGCCAGGGCGCCGACCTGGTCGGAGGACAGGCCGTTCAGCGCCGCGGTGGTGACCGCGCGCAGGTCGGCGGTCTCCAGCTTCGCGAGCTGACCCGTGGTCAGGGCGCCGAACTGGCTGGACGACAGCACCGAGAACTGGGCCGTGCCCAGGGCGTTGAGGTTGTCGGTCGACAGATTGCCCAGCTGGGTGGCCGTCAGGGCCTGGGCCTGGGCCGTCGACAGGTTGGCGAACTGGCTGGTGGTCAGGCTGTTCAGGTCAGCCGTGCCCAGGGTGTTGACCTGGGCCGTGGTCAGCGAGTTGATCTGGCTGCTGGACAGCGAGCGCAGTTGGTCGCTGGTGAAGGCGTCCAGCTGGGTGGACGTCAGATTGCGCAGCGCGGCGGTGGTGATGGACTTGATGTCCCCCGTCTCGATGGCCGCAACCTGGGCCGTGGACAGGTTGCCGAGCTGGTTGGACGTCAGGGCGGCGATCTGGGTGGACGTCAGCGCCACCATGTCTGCACTGGTCAGGCCCTGGATCTGGACGGTGGACAGCGTGGCGATCTGCGCGGTGCTGAGGGCCTGGACCTGGTCGGTCTTGAGGGCCTGGATCTGGTCTGAGCTGAAGCCGACGATGGCGCTGGTGGCCAGGGCGCGCAGGTCTTCGGTCTGGAAGGCGCGGATCTGGTCGCTCTTCAGCACCGCCAGGCTGCTGGAGAGGATGACCGACGCTTGCAGTGTGGTGAGCGCAATCAGCTGGTCGCTGCTGAGAGCGGCGTAGTCCTCAGTCGTCCAGCCTCGGATCGTCGTCGTGGACAACGACGGGATGACTGAGGGCGAAATGCCAGGGATGACGGTTGACATGTTTTCTCACCTGTACTGATGGCCGCCATGTCTTGCGACAGGGCGGCCCTGGGCCATTGCTGACCCGCCTCCGGAACTGAAGGCGTTGTTCTGATCCGAGCCTGCGCCCGGGCGCGTCGAGCGACTCACCCGACGTGTCCGGGACACGAAAAATCCGAAATCCGGGGCCGCTCCGACCCGGCTGAGCTCGGGAAAACCCGAGTTCAATGCCGTGGCGGAGGACTCCCGTGCAGTCATGCTAGGGACGAGTCCATGAACTCAAGCGGCAAAAAGGCCGGCTTTCCCGACCCAGGGCCGACCGTTCGGCGGGAGCGCCGAACGGAGTGGAACGATTTCACGAACCTCATAGCCAGCTGCCGCCGTTGTTGCGCCGGTGTTCGTCTTCCTCGGCCAGCTTGCGGTCGATGGCTGCGACGTGGGCGTCGGCCGACGGCTGCTGTGCGGCCGCCTTGGCCAGGTCGACATGCTCCGAGCCGAGCAGCGGGGCCGTCGGCGGTGCCAGCACGTCGTGCAGGCTGACCGTGGCGTCCTTGCCGTCGTCGGCCTTCTGCGGCTGCACGTCCTTGGCGAACCAGACGTCGGCCACCTCATGCTTGCCGCCGTCGGTCGTCGTGTAGCTGGAGACCAGGCCGATGAGGTTGCCGTTGTCGCTGCCCGAACCCTTGGTGGCGTTCAGGTCGAGCGAGGTGATGCCCAGCTCGTCCAGGGTCTTCAGCTCGCCCGCGTCGGTCTTGCCGTCGTGGTTGGCGTCGACCCAGACCTTGAGTTCCTTCCAGTTGGCGTCGTGGCTGTCCAGCTTGCCGTCGTGGTTGCTGTCCTGCTCGGCCATGGCGGCATAGCCGTCCTTGGCGTGCTTGCCATTGGCCAGGACGGTGCCCATGCCGAACAGCTCGTTGCCGTTGTTGATGACGCCGTCGTGGTTGCGATCCATGACCAGCAGGCCATCGTTGCCGGCCACCCAGCCGACCTTGTGGCTCTGGCCGGTACCCAGCAGGTCGAAGTTGACGCCCTGGGCGGCGGCCAGCGTGTTGACGCCGTGGCCGTCCAGGTCGAGCACGATGGGCGTCACGTTGAAGTAGGCGTTCATCTGCGCCGCGCTCATCTCGCTGAAGGTCGTGCCTTGCAGCGCGTCGAGCTGGGCCATGCTCATGGCGGCAATGTCGCGGGTCTCCAGGCCGCCGATCTGGTCGGTCGTCAGGCTGTGGACCTGGTCGGTCGTCAGGGCCGCCGCGTGGGCCGTGGTCAGCGCGGTGATCTGCGTCGCCTTCAGCACGCTGAACTCGTCGGTCGTCAGCGCCTGGATCTGCGCGTTGCTCATCGCCGCGATATGCGAGGTGCTGAGGGCGCGCACATCGTCGGTCTCCAGCGCCGCGACCTGGGCGTTGGTGAAGGACTTGACCTGGTTGGTCGTCAGGGCCGCGAACTGCGCGGTCGTGAAGGTGTTCAGGTCGTCCGTTGCCAGGTTGCTGATCTGGCTGGTCGTCAGCACCGAGACCCGCGTGCCCAGGCCGGTCAGCTGATCGGTGGTCAGCGCGCCCAGCTGGTTGTTCGTGATCGCCTGCAGCGAGGCCGAGCTCAGCTTGGCCAGGTCGTCGGAGTCGATGGCGACGATCTGGTCGGTGGACAGCGAGTTCACCTGGGCCGTCGTCAGCACCGCGACCTGGGCCGAGCTCATGGCCGTCATGTCGGCGGCATTCAGGCCGTGGATCTGGGCCGTGGACAGCGACATGATCTGGGCCGTGCTCAGGGCCGCGATGTGCTCGGTCTGGAACGAGGCCATCTGGTCGGAACTGAGGCTGGACAGGGCCACCGTCGTCACGGCGCGCAGGTCGGCCGTCTGCAGGTTGGACAGCTGGTCGGTCGTCAGCGCACCGAACTGGCTGGAACTCATGACCGCGAAGTGCTGGGTGCCGAAGGCATTCAGGTCGTCCGTCGTCATGTGCGAGACCTGGCCAGCCGTCAGCGACTGCACCTGGCCCGTCGTCATGCGGGCGAACTGGTCGGTCGTGAAGGCGTTCAGGTCGTCGCTGTTCATCGTCGACAGCTGGACCGTCGTCAGCGAATTTACCTGGGCCGTCGTCAGCGACTGCAGCTGGTCGGAGGTCAGGCCGTCGATCTGGCTGCTGGACAGGGCACGCAGGGCCGCCGTCGTCAGGAAGCGCATGTCGCCGGTCTCGATGGCGGACAGCTGGTCGGTGCTCAGCGTCTGCAGCTGGGCCGAGGTCAGCACCGCCACCTGGCCGGTGCCCATGGCGGTCATGTCGCCAGCGGTCAGGCCCTGGACCTGGGTCGTCGTCAGCGTGGTGATCTGGGCCGTCGACATCGAGCCGACTTCATCCGAGGTCAGCGCATGGATCTGATCGGAGCTCAGGCCGCGCAGGGCGTTGGTGGTGACGGCACGCAGGTCGGCCGTCTCCATCCTGGACAGCTGGTCGGTCGTCAGCGCGCCGAACTGGCTGGACGAGAGTGTGGCGAACTGGGCCGAGCCCATGGCGTTCAGGCTGTCGGTGGCCAGGTTGCTCAGCTGCGTCGTCGTCAGCGCCTGCACCTGGCCCGTCGACAGGCGGGCGACCTGGTCGGTCGTCAGCACATTGAGGGCGTCGGTGTTCAGGCTGACGATCTGCGGGCTGGTGGTCAGCGCATTCAGCTGGGTGCTGGTCAGGGCGCGCAGCTGGTCGGTGGTCAGGCCGTCGATCTGGGCGCTGCTCAGGGCGCGCAGGGTCGCCGTCGTCAGCGCCTTCATGTCGGCGGCATCGATGGCCGACAGCTGGTCGGTCGACAGGTTCTGGGCCTGGGCCGAGCTCAGGGCGGCGACCTGGGCAGTGCCCAGGGCCGTCATGTCGCCGGCCGTCAGGCCCTTGACCTGGGCGGTTGTCAGCGCGGCGATCTGGCCGGTGGACAGGCTCGCCACCTCGTCGGTGGTCAGCGAGTTGATCTGGTCGGAGCTGAGGCCACGCAGGGCGTTGGTGGTGACGGCACGCAGGTCGGCCGTCTCCATCTTCGAGAGCTGGTCGGTCATCAGCGCGGCGAACTGGCTGGACGACAGCGTGGCGAACTGGGCCGAGCCCATGGCGTTCAGGCTGTCGGTCGCCAGGTTGCCGAGCTGGGTCGTCGTCAGCGCCTGGATCTGCGAGGTCGACAGGCGGGCGATCTGGTCCGTCGTCAGGACATTCAGGTCGTCGGTGTTGAGGCTGATGACCTGCGGGTTGGTCGTCAGCGCATTCAGCTGGGCGCTGGTGAGGCCACGCAGCTGGTCAGACGTCAGGCCGTCGAGCTGGGTGCTGGACAGGGCGCGCAGAGCGACCGTCGTCATGGCCCGCATGTCGGAGGCGTCGATGGCCGCCAGCTGGTCGGTCGACAGGGCCTGGACCTGGGCCGAGTTCAACACTGCGACCTGCGCCGTGGACAGGGCGGTCATGTCGGCCGCCGTCAGGCCTTGGACCTGGCCAGCCGTCAGTGCGGCGATCTGGCCGGTGCTGAGGCTGGACACCTCGTCCGAGGTCAGCGAGTTGATCTGGTCGGAGGACAGGCCACGCAGGGCGGTGCTCGTCACCGAGCGCAGGTCGGCCGTCTCCATCTTCGAGAGCTGGTCGGTCGTCAGCGCGGCGAACTGGCTGGACGACAGCGTCGCGAACTGGGCCGAGCCCATGGCGTTCAGGCTGTCGGTGCCCAGATGGCTGAGCTGGCTGGTCGTCAGCGCCTGGACCTGAACCGTCGACAGCTTGTTGAACTGGTCGGTCGTCAGGACGTTGAGGTCGTCGGTGTTCAGCGTGCGGATCTGGTCCGTCGTCAGCGAGTTGATCTGGCCGGAGCTCAGGGCGCGCAGCTGGTCGCTGGTCAGGCCGTCGAGCTGGGTGCTGGACAGTGCGCGCAGGGCGGCTGTCGTCAGCGAGCGCATGTCGCCGGCATCGATGGCGGACAGCTGGTCGGTGCTCAGCGACTGGGCCTGGGTCGAGCTCAGCACGGCGACCTGGGCTGTGCTCAGGGCCGTCATGTCGGCGGCCGTTAGGCCTTGCACCTGGCTGGTGGTCAGCGAGCCGATCTGGCCGGTGCTGAGGCTGGACACCTCATCGGACGTCAACGAGTTGACCTGGTCGGACGACAGGCCACGCAGGGCGGAGGTCGTGACGGCGCGCAGGTCGCCCGTCTCCATCTTGGACAGCTGGTCGGTCGTCAGCGCGCCGAACTGGCTGGACGACAGCGTGGCGAACTGGGCCGTGCCCAGGGCGTTCAGGCTGTCGGTGGTCAGGTGGCTGAGCTGGCTGGTGGTCAGTGACTGGACCTGGGCCGTTGTCAGCTTGTTGAACTGGTCGGAGGCCAGGCTGTTCAGGTCGTCGGTGTTCAGCGTGCTGACCTGGGCCGTCGTCAGCGACGCGATCTGGCCGGAGGACAGGCCGCGCAGCTGGTCGGAGGTCAGGCCGTCCAACTGGGTGCTGGACAGGGCGCGCAGGGCGGCCGTCGTCAGCGAGCGCATGTCGGAGGCGTCGATGGCCGACAGCTGGTCGGTGCTCAGCGACTGGGCCTGGGCCGAGGTCAGGGCGGCGACCTGGGCGGTGCCCAGGGCCGTCATGTCGCCGGCGGTGAGGCCCTGGACCTGGGTCGTCGTCAGCGTCGTGATCTGGGCCGTCGACATCGAGCCGACTTCATCCGAGGTCAGCGAGTTGATCTGGTCGGAGCTCAGGCCGCGCAGGGCATTGGTCGTGACGGCACGCAGGTCGGCCGTTTCCATCTTCGAGAGCTGGTCGGTCGTCAGGGCGCCGAACTGGCCGGACGACAGCGTGGCGAACTGCGCCGAGCCCATGGCGTTCAGGCTGTCGGTGGCCAGGTTGCTCAGCTGGGTCGTCGTCAGGGCTTGGATCTGGCCGGTGGACAGGCGGGCGACCTGGTCGGTCGTCAGCACATTCAGGTCGTCGGTGTTGAGGCCGATGACCTGCGGGTTGGTCGTCAGCGCATTCAGCTGGGTGCTGGTCAGGGCGCGCAGCTGGTCGCTGGTGAGGCCGTCGATCTGGGTGCTGGACAGGGCGCGCAGGGCGGCCGTCGTCAGTGCCTTCATGTCGGAGGCATCGATGGCCGACAGCTGGTCGGTCGACAGGTTCTGGGCCTGGGCCGAGCTCAGGGCGGCGACCTGGGCCGTGCCCAGGGCCGTCATGTCGCCAGCCGTCAGGCCCTTGACCTGGGCCGTCGTCAGCGCGGCGATCTGGCCAGTCGACAGGCTCGCCACTTCATCGGTGGTCAGCGAGTTGATCTGGTCGGAGCTGAGGCCGCGCAGCGCATTGGTGGTGACCGAGCGCAGGTCGGCCGTTTCCATCTTGGACAGCTGATCCGTCGTCAGCGAGCCGAACTGGCTGGAGTTCAGCGTGGCGAACTGGGCCGAGCCCATGGCATTCAGGCTATCGGTGGCCAGGTTGCTGAGCTGCGTCGTCGTCAGCGCCTGGACCTGCGAGGTCGACAGGCGGGCGATCTGGTCCGTCGTCAGGACATTCAGGTCGTCGGTGTTCAGCGTGATGACCTGAGGATTGGTCGTCAGCGCATTCAGCTGGGTGCTGGTGAGGGCGCGCAGCTGATCTGAGGTCAAGCCGTCCAGCTGGGTGCTGGACAGGGCGCGCAGGGCGGCCGTGGTCAGCGCCTTCATGTCGGCGGCGTCGATGGCCGACAGCTGGTCGGTGCTCAGCGCCTGGGCCTGGGCCGAGTTCAGCACGCCGACCTGGGCGCTCGACAGGGCCGTCATGTCACCGGCCGTCAGGCCCTTGACCTGGGTGGCCGACAGGGCGGCGATCTGGCCGGTGGACAGGCCGGCCACCTCGTCGGTGGTCAGCGTCAGGATCTGGTCGGAGGACAGGCCGGCCAGGGCCGTCGTCGTGACGGCGCGCAGGTCGGCCGTCTCCATCTTGGGCAGTTGGTCGGAGGTCAGCGAGCCGATCTGGCTGGACGACAGCGTGGCGAACTGGGCCGAGCCCAGAGCGTTGAGGCTGTCGGTGCCCAGATGGCTGAGCTGGTTGGTCGTCAGCGACTGGATCTGGCCGGTCGTCAGCTTGTTGAACTGGTCGGAGGCCAGCGTGTTCAGGTCATCCGTGTTCAGCGTGCTGACCTGGGCCGTGGTCAGGGACACGATCTGGCTGGACGACAGGGCGCGCAGCTGGTCGGAGGTCAGGCTGTCCAGCTGGGTGCTGGACAAGGCGCGCAGGGCGGCCGTCGTCAGGAAGCGGACGTCGGCGGCTTCGATGGCGGACAGCTGGTCGGTGGACAAGGCCTGGGCCTGGGCCGAGTTCAGCACGCCGACCTGGGCCGAGGTCAGGGCCACCATGTCGCCGGCCGTCAGGCCCTTGACCTGGGTGGCCGACAGCGCGGCGATCTGGCCGGTGGACAGGCTGCCCACCTCGTCGGAGGTCAGCGTCAGGATCTGGTCGGAGGACAGGCCGGCCAGGGCCGTCGTCGTGACGGCGCGCAGGTCGGCCGTCTCCATCTTGGGCAACTGGTCGCTGGTCAGCGAGCCGAGCTGGCTGGACGACAGCGTCGCGAACTGGGCCGAGCCCATTGCGTTGAGGTTGTCCGTCGTCAGGTTGCTGAGCTGGGTCGTCGTCAGCACCTGCACCTGGGCCGTGGACAGCTTGTTGAACTGGTCGGTCGTCAGGACGTTGAGGTCGTCGGTGTTCAGCGTGCGGACCTGGTCGGTCGTCAGCGAATTGATCTGGCTGGACGACAGGGCGCGCAGCTGGTCGGAGGTGAGGCCGTCGAGCTGGGTGCTGGACAAGGCGCGCAGGGCCGAGGTGGTGAGCGCGCGCATGTCGGAAGCGTCGATGGCCGACAGCTGGTCGGTCGACAGGTTCTGGGCCTGGGCCGAGCTCAGGGCCGCGACCTGGGCGGTGCCCAGGGCCGTCATGTCGCCGGCGGTCAGGCCCTTGACCTGGGCCGTCGTCAGCGCGGCGATCTGGCCGGTCGACAGCGAGCCGACTTCATCGGAGGTCAGCGACTGCACCTGGTCGGAGCTGAGGCCGCGCAGGGCATTGGTGGTGACCGAGCGCAGGTCGGCCGTCTCCATCTTGGAGAGCTGGTCGGTGGTCAGCGCGCGGAACTGGTCGGAGGACAGCGTGGCGAACTGGGCCGAGCCCATGGCGTTCAGGCTGTCGGTGAGCAGGTTGCTCAGCTGGGTGGTCGTCAGCGCCTGGACCTGGGCCGTGGACAGGCGGGCGATCTGGTCCGTCGTCAGCACGTTGAGGTCGTCGGTATTCAGGCCGACGATCTGCGGGCTGGTGGTCAGCGCATTGAGCTGGGCGCTGGTCAGGGCGCGCAGCTGGTCGCTGGTCAGGCCGTCGATCTGGGTGCTCGACAGGGCGCGCAGGGCCGCCGTCGTCATCGACTTCATGTCGGCGGCATCGATGGCGGCCAACTGGTCGGTGGACAGGGCCTGGGCCTGGGCCGAGCTGAGCACGGCGACCTGACTGCTGGACAGGGCCGTCATGTCGGCCGCCGTCAGGCCCTTGACCTGGGTGGCCGACAGCGCAGCGATCTGGGCCGTGGACAGGCCGGCGACCTCATCGGAGGTCAGCGTCAGGATCTGGTCGGAGGTGAGGCCGGCCAGGGCTGCCGTCGTGACGGCGCGCAGGTCGGCCGTCTCCAGCTTGGGCAGCTGGTCGGAGGTCAGCGAGCCGAGCTGGCTGGAGGTCAGCGTCGCGAACTGCGACGAGCCCATGGCGTTGAGGCTGTCGGTGGCCAGGTGGCTGAGCTGGTTGTTCGTCAGCGCCTGGACCTGGGCCGTGGACAGCTTGTTGAACTGGTCGGACGTCAGGCTGTTGAGGTCGTCCGTGTTCAGGGTGCTGACCTGGGCCGTCGTCAGCGAATTGATCTGGCCGGACGACAGCGCGCGCAGCTGGTCGGACGTCAGGCCGTCGAGCTGGGTGCTGGTCAGGGCGCGCAGGGCGGCCGTGGACAGGAAGCGGACGTCGCCGGTCTCGATGGCGGCGAGCTGGTCGGTGTTCAGCGCCTGGGCCTGGGCGGAGCTCAGCACGCCGATCTGGGCCGTGGACAGGGCCGTCATGTCGCCGGCCGTCAGGCCCAGGACCTGGCCGGTCGTCAGCGCGCCGATCTGGGCGGTGGACAGGCTGGACACCTCGTCGGAGGTCAGCGTGTTGATCTGGTCGGAGCTGAGGCCGCGCAGCGCATTGGTGGTGACGGCGCGCAGGTCGGCCGTCTCCATCTTGGGCAGCTGGTCGCTCGTCAGCGCGCCAAACTGGGTCGAGCTCAGCGTGGCGAACTGGGCCGAGCCCATGGCGTTCAGGCTGTCCGTCGTCAGATTGGCCAGCTGGGCCGTCGTCAGTGCCTGGACCTGGGCCGTGGAAAGCTTGTTGAACTGGTCAGACGTCAGGACGTTGAGGTCGTCGGTGTTCAGCGTGCGGATCTGATCCGTCGTCAGCGCATTGATCTGGCTGGACGACAGGGCGCGCAGCTGGTCCGAGGTCAGGCCGTCGAGCTGGGTGCTGGTCAGGCCGCGCAGGGCCGCCGTGCTCAGCGAGCGCATGTCGGCGGCGTCGATGGCCGACAGCTGGTCGGTGCTCAGCGAGGTGATCTGGGCCGATCCCATGGCCGCGATCTGGGCGGTGCCCAGGGCCGTCATGTCGGCGGCGCTCAGGCCCTTGACCTGGGCCGTCGTCAGCGCGGCCACCTGGGCCGTCGTCAGGCTGGACACCTCGTCGGTGCTCAGGGTCAGGATCTGGTCGGAGGACAGGCCGGCCAGGGCCGCCGTCGTGATGGCGCGCAGGTCGGCGGTCTCCAACTTGGGCAGCTGGTCGGTCGTCAGCGCGCCGACCTGGGCTGAGGTCAGCGTGGCGAACTGCGACGAGCCCATGGCGTTGAGGCTGTCGGTGGCCAGATGGCTCAGCTGGGCCGTCGTCAGCGCCTGCACCTGGGCGGTGGAGAGCTTGTTGAACTGGTCGGACGACAGGCTGTTCAGGTCGTCGGTGTTCAGGGTGCGGATCTGGTCCGTCGTCAGCGCATTGATCTGGCCCGAGGTCAGGGCGCGCAGCTGGTCGGAGGTCAGGCCGTCGAGCTGGGTGCTGGTCAGGCCGCGCAGGGCGGCCGTGCTCAGCGACTTCATGTCGGCCGCATCGATGGCCGACAGCTGGTCGGTATCCAGGGCGGACACCTGGGCCGAGTTCAGCGAGGCGATCTGGGCCGTGCCCAGGGCCGTCAGGTCGCCGGCGGTCAGGCCCTTGATCTGGGTCGTCGTCAGTGCGGCGATCTGGCCGGTCGTCAGCGAGCCGACCTCGTCGGAGGTCAGGACCTTGATCTGGTCGGAGGACAGGCCGCGCAGCGCGTTGGTGGTGACGGCGCGCAGGTCGGCCGTCTCCATGGTCGGCAGCTGGTCGGTCGTCAGCGCGCTGAACTGGGCGGAGCTCAACGCGGCGAACTGGGCCGAGCCCATGCCGTTCAGGCCGTCCGTCGTCAGATGGCTGAGCTGGGCCGCCGTCAGCACGGCGACCTGGGCCGTCGAGAGCTTGCTGAACTGGTCGGACGTCAGGCTGTTCAGGTCGTCCGTGTTCAGGGTACGGACCTGGTCGGTCGTCAGCGAAATGATCTGGCTGGACGACAGGGCGCGCAGCTGGTCGCTGGTCAGGCCGTCGAGCTGGGTGCTGGTCAGGGCACGCAGGGCACCCGTCGTCAGCGACTTCATGTCGGCCGCATCGATGGCCGACAGCTGGTCGGTGCTCAGCTGGGACACCTGGGCCGAGCTCAGCACGGCGACCTGGGCGGTGTCCAGGGCCGTCATGTCGGCGGCCGTCAGGCCCTTGACCTGGGCCGAGTTCAGCGCGGCGATCTGGCCGGTGGACAGCGAGGCGACCTCATCGCTGGTCAGCGTCAGGATCTGGTCGGAGGACAGGCCGGCCAGCGCCGTCGTGGTGATGGCGCGCAGGTCGGCCGTCTCCATCTTGGGCAACTGGTCGGAGGTCAGCGAGCCGACCTGGTTGGCCGACAGGGCCGCGAACTGGGACGAGCCCATCGCGTTGAGGCTGTCCGTCGTCAGGTGGCTGAGCTGACCCGTCGTCAGCGACTGCACCTGGCCGGTGGTGAACTTGTTGAACTGATCCGACGCCAGCACATTGAGGTCGTCGGTGTTCAGGGTGCTGACCTGGGCTGTGGTCAGGGCGGTGATCTGGCTGGACGACAGGGCGCGCAGCTGGTCGCTGGTGAAGCCGTCCAGCTGGGTGCTGCTGAGGGCGCGCAGGGCGCTGGTGGTCAGGAAGCGGATGTCCGTCGCTTCCAGGGCGGACAGCTGGTCGGTCGACAGGCCCTTGACCTGGCTGGAGGTCAGGGCACCGACTTGGGCCGTCGTCAGGGCCACCATGTCGGCGGCGTTGAAGCCGCGCATCTGGGTGGTGGTGAGTTGCAGGATCTGGCCGGTGCTCAGGGCCTGCAGCTGCTCGGTGGCCAGGTAGCCGATCTGGTCGGAATTGAAGCCGCCGATGGACGCCGTCGAGATGGCGCGCAGGTCTTCGGTCTGGAAGGAGCGCAGCTGGTCGCTGCTCAAGACAGAAAGGCCGCTGGAGGTGATCACAGCGGCCTGTACGGTGGTCAGCGCAATCAGCTGGTCGGTGCTGAAGGCAGCCCAGTCCTCGGTCGTGAAATCCCGGATCGTGGTCGTGGTCAGACCAGGGATCTTGGAGACCGGAATGAAGGGGACGATGCTTGCCATGTTTTTTACCTGCTGTGCTGACGGGCGTCGCCTCGGGAAGGTGACGGCCTGCGACCCAGGGCAACCCGGCCGTTGCCCGCGGCCAAGTCGTATCCCTAGATTTCAAGTGCTTCGATCGGTTATCGGGCCGCCCTGGCATGACTTGAGGAACAAAGTCTCAAATCGGCCGGAATGGCCCGAAAACGGGCCTGCCGCCGCCGCTCCGGACACCCGGACCGGGGGTGGTTTACCCAGTAATTGCCATGCTAGTAAGGACTTAGCGAAGTCACGCGCCGATAAGCGCAGGCTTTCGGTGGCAGTTCACGCACCACCCATCTGCCTTCACGGAGCTGTCTGCGTCGCGCTCAGTCCGTTACAAAAATGGGCTGAAACCAGCCCCCGGCAGGCCGTCGCATCCCGCGACAGCAGCGCCTTGACGATGGCGCGGTGTTCGTCCAGCGATTCCGCCAGCCGTCCCTCCCGGAACAGCGAATGGTGGCGGTTGAGCTTCATCAGCCGGCGCAGGTCGCCGACGATCTGCAGCCGCCAGCGGTTGCCGTCGATTTCCAGCACGCGCAGGTGGAAGCGCTCGTTGGCGGCAAAGAAGGCGTCCCGGTCGGGCAGGGCGGCTTCGAGCGCCTCGTGCAGTTCGCCCAGCTCGTCCAGCTCGGCGTCGGTCGCCCGGACGGCCACTTCGGCGGCGGCGTCACTTTCGAGAAGGGAGAGCAGTTGATAGGCTTCCCGAACGTCCCGCTCGCTCATCTCCGTCACATAGGCGCCGCGACGCAGCTTCATCGTCACCAGGCCTTCAGAGGCCAGCACCTTCAGCGCCTCGCGCATGGGTGTGCGGCTGATGCCCAGCTCGGCGCAGAGCTTGAGTTCGTCGATCCAGGAGCCCGGCTCCAGCTCCCGCGTCAGGATGCGCTGGCGCAGCCGGTCGGCGACCTGCTCATACAGAGCGAGGCTGGCGAGGGGGGCAGCGGAGGTGTCGGACATGGGCCGAGTGTAGCGATTTTGAATTCATAATTATGAATAATCGTTCGGCTAAGATGCCGCCCCAGTTACAGGAGAGTTTCGATGTCGGACGCCAGCCAGACCACCGGGGGCCAGGGGGACGCCCCGGAGTTCAAGACCGCCACGCTGGAGCAGTGGAACAAGGCCGCCGCCAAGTCGGCTCCGGGCGGCGACGTGAGCGCGCTGAACTGGGTCACGCCTGAAGGCCTCACGGTCAAGCCGCTCTACACCGCCGCCGACGTGGCCGACCTGCCGCATGCCGACACGCTGCCCGGCTTCGAGCCCTTCCTGCGCGGCCCGCAGGCCACCATGTATGCCGCAAGGCCCTGGACCATCCGCCAGTACGCCGGCTTCTCCACCGCCGAGGAGAGCAATGCCTTCTACCGCAAGGCGCTGGCCGCAGGTGGCCAGGGCGTGTCGGTGGCCTTCGACCTGGCCACCCACCGCGGCTATGACAGTGACCACCCGCGCGTGACCGGCGACGTCGGCAAGGCCGGTGTGGCCATCGACTCGGTGGAGGACATGAAGATCCTGTTCGACGGCATCCCGCTGGACAAGGTATCGGTCTCCATGACCATGAACGGCGCCGTGCTGCCGGTGCTGGCCGGCTATGTGGTGGCGGCGGAAGAGCAGGGCGTGAGCCAGGACAAGCTGGCCGGGACCATCCAGAACGACATCCTCAAGGAGTTCATGGTCCGCAACACCTATATCTACCCGCCGGAGCCGTCGATGCGCATCGTCGGCGACATCATCGAATACACGGCGCGGGAGATGCCCAAGTTCAACTCCATCTCCATCTCCGGCTATCACATGCAGGAGGCGGGCGCCAACCAGGCGCTGGAGCTGGCCTTCACGCTGGCCGACGGCCAGGAGTATGTGAAGACGGCCATGGCCAAGGGCTTGAGCGTGGACGACTTCGCCCCGCGCCTGAGCTTCTTCTGGGCCATCGGGATGAACTTCTATCTCGAGATCGCCAAGATGCGCGCGGCCCGCCTCTTGTGGACGCGCATCATGAAGGGCTTCGGCGCGACCAGTCCCAAGAGCCTGATGCTGCGCACCCACTGCCAGACCTCGGGATGGAGCCTGACCGCCCAGGACCCGTACAACAACGTGGTGCGCACCACCATCGAAGCCATGGCCGCCGTCTTCGGCGGCACGCAGAGCCTGCACACCAACTCGCTGGACGAGGCCATCGCCCTGCCCACCGAGTTCAGCAGCCGCATCGCGCGCAACACCCAGCTCATCATCCAGGAAGAGACCCACATCACCAGCGTCGTCGACCCCTGGGCCGGCAGCTACATGATGGAAAAGCTCACCCAGGACATGGCCGACAAGGCCTGGGAAATCATCGAGGAAGTGAATGCCCAGGGCGGCATGATCAAGTCGGTGGACTCGGGCTGGGCCAAGCTGAAGATCGAGGCGAGTGCCGCCGAAAAGCAGGCGCGCATCGACTCGGGCCAGGACGTCATCGTCGGCGTCAACAAATACAAGCTGGCCAAGGAAGACCCCATCGACATCCTTGACGTAGACAACGTCAAGGTTCGCGACGGCCAGATCGAGCGCCTCAAGCGCATCAAGGCCACGCGTGACACCGCTGCTGTAAAGGCTGCGCTGGCCGCGCTGACGCAAGCCGCCGAGACCGGCGAAGGCAATCTGCTGGACCTGGCCATCAAGGCCGTGCGCCTGCGCGCGACGGTGGGCGAGGTGTCCGATGCACTGGAAGCCGTCTTCGGCCGCCACCGCGCCGACACTCACAAGGTCAGCGGCGTCTACGCGGCCGCCTATGACTCGGCCGAGGGCTGGGCCAAGTTGCAGGGCGAGATTGCCGCCTTTGGCGACGAACAGGGCCGCCGCCCGCGCGTGATGATCGCCAAGCTCGGTCAGGACGGCCACGACCGCGGCGCCAAGGTGGTGGCCACCGCGTTTGCCGACCTCGGCTTCGACGTCGACATCGGCCCGCTGTTCCAGACCCCCGAGGAATGCGCTCGCCAGGCCATCGAGAACGATGTGCACGCGGTCGGCGTGTCGACGCTCGCCGCCGGTCACAAGACCCTGGTGCCGGCCATCATCGAGGAGCTGAAGAAGCAGGGCGCCGACGACATCATCGTCTTCGTCGGTGGTGTCATCCCGGCCCAGGACTACGACTTCCTCTACCAGGCCGGCGTCAAGGGCGTCTATGGCCCGGGCACACCGATTCCGGCCAGCGCCAAGGACGTGCTGGAGCAGATCCGCATCAAGGTGGCGGCCTGATGACGCCAACGCTGGCGCCCGTCGCCGACGCCGACTTCGAGGCCATGCTCAGCATCCGCATCGAGGCGCTGCGCGAGAGCCTGGAGCGGCTGGGCCGCTTCAGCCCCGAAGTCGCGCGGGAGCGGCTGAAGAGCCAGTTCCGGCCGGAGTGGATGCAGCATCTAGTCGTGGACGGCGAACGCTTCGGCTACTTCACCGTCGAGCCGCGTGAGGCTGAGCTGCGCCTGCACCACCTGTATCTGCGTCCTGAAGCGCAAGGGCAGGGCGTCGGCGCGTGGGTGATCGACCAGATCAAGTCGCGCGGCCTGCCCATCACGCTGGCCGCGCTGCGCGAAAGCCGCGCCAACGACTTCTACCTTCGCCATGGCTTCAAAGTGGTGGAGGAGCAGGACTTCGACATCGAATACCGCTGGGAGGCCGCTTGAGCCTGGCCGCGCCGCTGCAAGCCGGTGACCGCCGCGCGCTGGCCAAGGCCATCACGCTGATCGAGTCGACGCGGGCCGACCACCGCGAGCAGGCCGATGCGCTGCTGACCGAGCTGATGCCGGCCACCGGCGGCGCGCTGCGTCTGGGCATCTCCGGCGTGCCGGGCGTGGGCAAGAGCACCTTCATCGAGGCCTTCGGCATGTTCCTGCTGGAGCGGGGCCACCGCGTGGCGGTGCTGACGGTGGACCCCTCCAGCACCCTGTCCGGCGGCGCCATCCTGGGCGACAAGACGCGCATGGAAAAGCTGTCCATGGACCTGCGCGCCTTCATCCGTCCCAGCCCCAGCAGCGGCACGCTGGGCGGCGTGGCCGAGAAGACGCGCGAAGCCATGCTGCTGTGCGAGGCGGCGGGCTATGACGTCGTCATCGTCGAGACCGTCGGCGTCGGCCAGAGCGAGACGGCCGTGGCCGGCATGACCGACCTCTATCTGCTGCTGCAGCTGCCCAATGCCGGCGACGACCTGCAGGCCATCAAGAAAGGCGTCATGGAGCTGGCCGATCTGGTCGTCATCAACAAGGCCGACCTGGACGACGTGGCTGCCACGCGCGCCCAGGCCCAGATCACATCGGCGCTGCGGCTGCTGCCCACGCATGCCCATGCGTCGCAGCGCGTCATGAAGGTCAGCGCGCTCAAGGCCGATGGCATCGCGCCCGTGTGGGACGCGCTGACGGCACTGCGCACGGCGAGTGAAGCGAGCGGCGCCTGGGCTGCCAAGCGCCGCGAGCAGTCGCTGGCGTGGATGTGGTCCCGCATCCAGTCCGGCCTGAAGCAGGCCTTTGTCGCCCATCCCGGCGTACAAGCCCAACTCGAAGCCGCCACCGTGGCCGTGCGCGAAGGCCGCACGCCGGCATCCGCCGCGGCCCGCCAGTTGCTGGCCATTTTCAGGAACGCTTCTTCATGATCACCGGCCTGCATCACATCAATTTGCGCGCCCCGGCCGAGCTGCTGGCCACGCTGCGCGACTTCTACCGCGACGTGCTCGGCCTGGAGCAGGGCGAGCGGCCGAACTTCGGCAGCCCGGGCTACTGGCTCTATGCCGGCGGCCACCCCATCGTCCACCTGTCCACGCAGCGCGCCGACGAGCCTTTGCGCGGCCCGGTCGACCCGGCGGCGCCGACGACCTACGACCACACGGCCTTCCACGGCACCGATCCCGTGGCGACGGCGGCGCATCTGCGCGCCCGCGGTGTGGCCTTCCACGAGTCCCGCTCGCCGGTGACCGGCCAGCACCAGTTCTTCTTCCAAGACCCCGCCGGCAACGGCGTGGAGATCAATTTCCCGTTTTGAAAGCCATCCACCATGCATGACATCCTGCAAGCCCTCGAAGCCAAGCGCGCCCGCGCGCGGCTCGGCGGTGGCGAGAAGCGCATCGCCGCCCAGCACGCCAAGGGCAAGCTGACGGCCCGCGAGCGGCTGGAGCTGCTGTTCGACGAAGGCAGCTTCGAGGAATGGGACATGTTCGTCGAGCACCGCTGCGTCGACTTCGGCATGGCCGACAACAAGATCCCTGGCGACGGTGTCGTGACCGGCTACGGCATGATCAACGGCCGCCTGGCCTTCGCCTTCAGCCAGGACTTCACCGTCTTCGGCGGCGCCCTCTCCGAGTCCCATGCCGAGAAGATCTGCAAGGTGATGGACCAGGCCATGAAGGTCGGCGCCCCGGTCATCGGCCTCAACGACTCGGGCGGCGCGCGCATCCAGGAAGGTGTCGCCAGCTTGGGCGGTTATGCCGACGTCTTCCAGAAGAACGTGCTGGCCTCGGGCGTCATCCCGCAGATCAGCATGATCATGGGCCCCTGCGCTGGTGGCGCGGTCTACTCGCCGGCGATGACGGACTTCATCTTCATGGTGAAGGACAGCTCGTACATGTTCGTCACCGGCCCCGAGGTCGTGAAGACCGTGACCCACGAGGAAGTGACGGCCGAGGAGTTGGGCGGCGCGACCACTCACAACAGCCGCAGCGGCGTGGCCGACCTGGCCTTCGAGAACGACGTCGAGGCGCTGTTGATGCTGCGCCGCTTCTTCAACTACCTGCCGCTGTCCAACCGCGAGAAGGCGCCTTGCCGCCCCAGTGGCGACCCGGTTAACCGCCTGGACTACTCGCTGGACACCCTGGTGCCCGAGAACCCCAACAAGCCTTACGACATCAAGGAACTGATCCTCAAGGTCGTCGACGACGGCGATTTCTTCGAGCTGCAGCCCGACTACGCCAAGAACATCGTCACCGGCTTTGCGCGCATGGAAGGCCAGACGGTGGGCATCGTCGCCAACCAGCCCCTGGTGCTGGCCGGCTGCCTGGACATCAAGAGCAGCATCAAGGCCGCGCGCTTCGTGCGCTTCTGCGACGCCTTCCACATCCCCGTCGTCACCTTCGTCGACGTGCCCGGCTTCATGCCCGGCACCTCGCAGGAGTACGGCGGCATCATCAAGCACGGCGCCAAGCTGCTCTACGCCTACGCCGAGGCCACGGTGCCCAAGATCACCGTCATCACGCGCAAGGCCTACGGCGGCGCCTATGACGTGATGGCCTCCAAGCATCTGCGCGGCGACGTCAACTTCGCCTGGCCGAACGCCGAGATCGCGGTGATGGGCGCCAAGGGCGCGGTGGAGATCATCTTCCGCGAGGACAAGAAGGACCCGGCCAAGCTGGCCGAGCGCGAGGCCGAATACAAGGCCCGCTTCGCCAACCCCTTCGTGGCTGGCGCCCGCGGCTTCATCGACGACGTCATCCAGCCGCATGAGACGCGCAAGCGCATCTGCCGCAGCCTGGCGATGCTGAAGGACAAGAAGCTGGAGAACCCGTGGCGCAAGCACGGGAATATTCCGCTGTGAGGCGCCTGCTCTGCACCTTCGCGCTGGCCGCCTTGGCCACCGGCGCACAGGCCGCGGAACATCGCGATGCCACCAGCAACTGTGCCGTGATCGCACCGAGATACCTCGGCAGCAACGACTATGTCTTCAGCTACCAGGGCGGCTGCCGCGACGGTCTGGCCGAGGGCAAGGGCCGCGCCAGCTGGGCGCTGCGCCTGTCGCCTCAGAACGCCGAAACATGGGCCGGCCGCTTCAGCGCCGGCGTCTACCTCCCCGAGCCCTCGGAGGGACTCAAGGCGCGCCTGCTGCATGGGGAAGACGTGCTGTTCGACCTCGGTCCGCTGCCCAAGCTGCAAGGCATGAGCCCGCGCCTGGCCGTGGAGGCGACCGGCGATCTGAAGCAATACGCCGACCCCTGCAAGCCCGCGACCTTGTTCGTGCTGCAGGCCGATGGTCCCGCGATTGCATCGGACGAGGTGGCGCAGCAATTGCTGCGCTCGGCCCTGGACAAGCTCAAGGCCCGCTGCGGCGACGACCGCTTGCGCGAACGCGGGCGCCCCGGCGGCGAGCGCATGAATCTGCGCGTGCGTGCCGTACCGCAGCCCGAACTGGAGACCGACAAATACGGCAACGTAACGGGCGTGGTCACCGAAGGTTCGCTGTCCCTGGACCCCAGCAAGGGCTTCATGCAGTACAGCAACACGGCGGCCAGCCAGCAACGCCAGCGCCAGGCACGCGAGGAGAGAGAGGCGCTGAAGCAGGCCAATGCACAGCGCCTGAAGGAGTTCGCCAAGCCGGCCGGCGCCGCGATCTGGGTGAGCATGCAGGCCCTGGCCCAGAACCCGTTCCGCTACCAGGACCAGGTGGTGCTGACCGCCGCGCGGCTGGATGAGGTGGTGTCGCCCACGCGTGCCCGCGTGTTGGGCACCGGCGGCGGCTACCAGAGCAGCTATGGCCTGATCGAAGGCGAGGGCCTGGCCAAGTGGGAGCCCGGTGCCCGCGTGCTGGCGGTGCGGGTGGTGGGGCGCTTGCCCAATACCGACGCCGATCTTCCCGCCGGCTTGCAGCTGCGGCTGGTTGGCCAACTGGCGTGCGCGCAGGGCGACTGCGGTGACCGGCTGGTCCTGCCCGCTCCGCTGCGCGACGGCGAGGCGCTGCCATGAGCAAGGCCGGCTGCGCCGCCGAGGCGTTCAAGCTCACCGACATCCCCAACATCGGCAAGGCCATGGCCGCCGACCTCGTGCAACTGGGCCTGCCCACGCCCGCGCATGTGAAGGCCATGGACCCGTACAAGACCTACGACCGCCTGCGCGACGCCCAGGGGCGCCTGCACGACCCTTGCGTGCTGGACACCTTCATGGCCGCGCATGACTTCATGAACGGCGGGCCCGCCCAGCCGTGGTGGAACTTCACCGAGCAGCGCAAGAAGCTGCTCGGCAAGACGAAATAAAGAGGTACTGCATGTTCACCAAGATCCTGATTGCCAATCGTGGCGAGATCGCTTGCCGGGTGATTGCCACGGCAAGGAAGATGGGCATCGCGACCGTCGCCGTCTACTCTGAGGCCGACAAGGACGCTCGCCATGTCGAGCTGGCCGACGAGGCCGTGCTGCTGGGCCCGGCGCCGTCGCGCGAGAGCTATCTGGTCGCCGACAAGATCATTGCCGCGGCCAAGCAGACCGGCGCCCAGGCCATTCACCCCGGCTATGGCTTCCTGTCCGAGAACGAGGACTTCGCGCGCCGCGTGGAAGCCGAGGGCATGGCCTTCATCGGCCCCAAGCACTACAGCATCGCGGCCATGGGCGACAAGATCGCGTCCAAGAAGCTGGCCAATGAAGCCAAGGTCAGCACCATCCCCGGCCACAACGAACCCATCTTGTCGGCCGAGGAGGCCGTCGGGATCGCCCAGCGCATCGGCTACCCCGTCATGATCAAGGCCAGCGCCGGCGGTGGCGGCAAGGGCCTGCGCGTGGCCTTCAACGACAAGGAATGCTTCGAGGGCTTCACGTCCTGCCGCAACGAGGCCCGCAACAGCTTCGGCGACGACCGCGTCTTCATGGAGAAGTTCGTCGAGCAGCCGCGCCACATCGAGATCCAGGTGCTGGGCGACAGCCAGGGCAACGTCGTCTACCTGCACGAGCGCGAATGCTCCATCCAGCGCCGCCACCAGAAGGTCATCGAGGAGGCGCCGTCGCCCTTCATCAGCGAGGCCACGCGCAAGGCCATGGGCGAGCAGGCCGTGGCCCTGGCCAAGGCGGTCAAGTACCAGAGCGCCGGCACGGTGGAGTTCGTCGTCGGCAAGGACCAGGACTTCTATTTCCTGGAGATGAACACGCGGCTGCAGGTCGAACACCCGGTCACCGAGTGCATCACCGGCCTGGATCTGGTCGAGCAGATGATCCGTGTCGCCGCGGGTGAGGCGCTGACGTTCAAGCAGGCCGACATCCAACGCGACGGCTGGGCCATTGAATGCCGCATCAACGCGGAAGACCCCTTCCGCAACTTCCTGCCGTCCACCGGCCGCCTGGTGCGCTACCAGCCGCCCGAGACCAGCATGGCCCAGGGCGAGCCCGAGCGTTTTGGCGTGCGTGTGGACACCGGCGTCTACGAGGGCGGTGAGATCCCGATGTTCTACGACTCGATGATCGCCAAGCTCATCGTGCACGGGAAGGATCGCAACGAGGCGATTGCCAAGATGCGCGAGGCGCTGAACGGTTTCGTCATCCGCGGCGTGTCCAGCAACATCCCTTTCCAGGCGGCGCTGCTGGCCCATCCGGACTTCGCGACGGGCAACTTCAACACCGGCTTCATCGCCCAGCATTACGCCAGCGGTTTCAAGGCCGAGGACGTGCCGCATGACGATCCGCTCTTCCTCGTTGCGTTGGGCGGCTTCATCCGCCGCAAGGCACGCGAGCGCGAGGCCGGCATCAGCGGCCAGATGCGCGGCCACGAGGTGCAGATCGAGCATGACTATGTCGCCGTCGTGAACCTCGGCGGTGGCAAGAGCGAGCAGCATCCCCTGCACGTCAGCGAGTTCGCCGGCGCCTTGGGCGAGGCGCGTGTGCAGGTCGGTGGCCGGGACTACCGCATCGTCTCCAACTCGCGTCTCAACGATGTGCGCATCACCGGTACCGTCAACGGCCGGGCCTTCACGGCCCAGGCCGAGCGCGGCACGGCCAGGAACCCGCTGGCCTACCGCATCCAGCATGGTGGCCGCTCCGTCGAGCTGACCGTGCTGAACCCGCGCGCCGCCGAACTGCAGGCCCTGATGCCCTACAAGGCGCCGCCGGACACCTCCAAGCTGCTGCTATCTCCGATGCCCGGCCTGCTGGTGCATCTGGCGGCCGAGGTTGGCCAGACGGTGCAGGCCGGCGAGCGACTGGCGGTCATCGAGGCGATGAAGATGGAGAACATCCTCAACGCCCAGCAAGACGTCAAGATCGCCGAGATCCTGGCCAAGCCGGGCGAGAGCCTGTCGGTGGACCAGCCCATCCTGCGCTTTCAATGACCCACCCCCTACCGGCTGCGCCGGCCCCCTCAAGGGGGCGCCGCTGGCGGCCCGGAAAGCCCGGTTCCGCGGCGGCCGCTTGGTAAGGCACCACGCTGGATGGGCGCTTTGAGCATCGCGATTGTCGGCGCCGGTGTTGCTGGCGCGGCGGCGGCCATCCGCCTGGCCGAGCGCGGCGTGCAGGTGGACCTGTACGAGGCCGTCGCCGAGCCTCAGCCCATTGGCGCCGGCCTGCTGCTGCAACCCACCGGCCAGCGCGTGCTGGCTGCCATGGGTTTGCTGGACGGCGCCCTGGCCCTGGGCATGCGCGTGGACCGCCTGTTCGGCGATACGCCGACGGGCCGGGCCGTGCTGGACATGAGCTATCGGCGTTTCCATCCAGAGGCCTATGGCCTGGGCATCCAGCGCGGCGCGCTGATGGGGCTGCTGTGGGGCCGGCTGCGCGAACTCGGCATCCACTGGCATTGCGGCGTGGCGGTCGAGGGCTTCGATCAGGACGGGCAGGGCGTGACGCTGCGCCTGGCCGGACGCGAGCCGGCCCGGCATGCCGCACTGATCCTTGCCAACGGCAGCTTCTCGCGGTTGCGAGAGGGCATGAAGCTGGCACAGCATGCGCGGCCCTTTCCCTGGGGTGCCATCTGGACCGTGCTGCCCGCGCCCCCCGACTTCCCGCAGATCGAGTTGCGCCAGCGCTTTCGTTCGGCTTCTCAGATGATCGGCCTGATGCCCATCGGCAAGGCCCATGCCGATGACGGCGAGCGCGGCATCAACCTCTACTGGAGCCTGCCGGTGGCCGAGCTCGATGGCTGGCAGCAGCGCATTGGGCTGGACGCGCTCAAGCAGCAGATGGCTGGCCTTTTCCCCGACGTGGCGCCGCTGCTCGCCGGCCTGCGCGATGCAGCCCAGCTACGCGAAGCGCGCTACGCCGACGTCTGGATGTCACGCTGGCATGACGGCCGGGTGCTGGCCATCGGCGATTGCGCCCACGGCATGAGCCCGCAGCTGGGGCAGGGCGCCAACATGGCGCTGATCGATGCGCATGAGCTGTCAGCCGAGGTCGGCGACGACTGGCCGCGCGTCTTCGAGCGCTACAGCCGCCGCCGCCGCGCCCATCTGCGCTTCTATGGCCAGGCCAGCCGCGGCCTGACGCCGACGTTCCAGTCCCATGCCGTCGTTGCGCCCTGGCTGCGCGATCGCTGCTTTGGCTGGGGTGGGCGGCTGCCCTATATCCACGAGCAGTCCATCGCCACCCTGGCCGGCGTCAAGACGGGCTGGCTGTGGGGGCGGCTCGAAATCTGAGCCTCATGATCCGATTGTCATCGTAGGGATGACGGGTGGAAAACATACTTCCTGCAGGGCAAGATGCGGCATATGCCCAACTGCTTGCCCAGCCTGGCGCCAGTCGGCCGATCGATCGGCCGACGCTGAGGTTTGCCGGTCAGCCAAAGAGGGAGTCGACATGGGTGCATCCGTCTACTACACACAATCACGATCGGAGGTCCTGCCCTTCGTCCCCACGGACTGCTGGCGCGTGCTGGAGATCGGCTGCTCGGAAGGTCGTTTCATGGCGGGGCTCAAGGCTGAGCGTGCCGGCATCTACGCCGTGGGCATCGAGCCCTTTCCCGATGCGGCTGGCCTGGCTGCCGGAATCTTTGACCGGCTGGTGCAGGCGCCTGTCGAGGCCGCACTGGATGAGCTGGAGGGCGAGGAGCCCTTTGATTGCGTGGTGGCCAACGATGTGCTCGAGCATCTGGTCGACCCCTGGAACGTGCTGCAGCGCATCCGCCGGCACCTGGCGCCCAACGGCTGCGTGGTGGCATCGTTGCCCAATATCCGCCACTGGCCGACACTGAACGCCTTGTTCCTTGGCGGCCGCTGGGATTACACCGAATCCGGCGTCCTCGACCGCACCCATCTGCGCTTCTTCACCGAGAAAAGCCTGCCCGAACTTTTCGAGCGGGCGGGTTTGCGGGTGACGACCTGCGCGGGCATCAATGCCGGCGAGCTGCCGTGGAAGATCGCCCTGCTCAATCGCCTGCTGGCGGGTCGGTTCGACGATGCCCGCTATCGACAATTTGTCTGCGTCGCCCATCAGGCCACGCCAACGCTCCCGATCCACTCTGCATGAACTCACGTCCCTATCGAATTCTTGGCCTGCAACAGATTGCCATTGGCGGACCCAGCAAGGCCGCGCTGCGCACCCTGTGGGTGGATGTGCTCGGCCTGCGCGTCACCGGCAACTTCGTCTCCGAACGCGAAAACGTGGATGAGGACATCTGCGCCATCGGCGCTGGTGCGCACACTGTCGAGGTTGACCTGATGCAGCCCCTGGACCCCGACAAGAAGCCCGCGGTCCACACCACGCCGCTGAACCACGTGGGCCTGTGGGTCGATGACCTGCCGGCCGCCGTGGCGGCCATGACGGCTCAGGGCGTGCGGTTCGCGCCGGGCGGCATCCGCAAGGGCGCTGCCGGCCACGACATCTGCTTCATCCACCCCAAGGCGAACGAGGAGTTCCCGATCGGCGGCGAAGGCGTGCTGATCGAACTCGTGCAGGCGCCGCCCGAGGTGATCGCGGCCTTGGGCTGAAGCGCGGCCGCGCTCAGCCGGGTTGGCGCGGTGTGCTGGCGAGCTTGTTGAGGTCGACGCTGCCCAAAACGCCGCGCAGCTGGTCGATGCCGACCTGATCGCCCTTGGCCTCGACGATGACGCCGTTGGGCAGCAGCACCGTCAGCTCGGCATGCGTGCCGTCCTTGCGGTACTCCTCGCGCACCGTGCGGTCGCCCTGCTTGAACACGCGCTCGACGCGGCCATCGGCCTCCTTGTCGAGCGTCATCTGGGCCCAGCCGGCCAGGCCGGCCATGCCTGCGAGGCTGCCCATGTCGGTGATGTCCAGGCTGATGGACTTGTCGCCATTGCCGTAGCGGGCCTTGGCGGAGGATGAGTTGATGCCGATGGCACCGCCGCTCTGGGCCTCGATGCTGTTGCGCTTGAAGTCGCCGAGGTTCTCGGGCAGCAGGGCCTTGAGGTCGGCGGCCGGCATGGGTTTGCCACCGCCGGTCGCACCGCTCATCGCGCCCATCATCTCGCCCAAGGCCTTGCCCGCGGCAGCGCCGTCACCCTTGGCCTGGGCCTCTTCCATCTGCTTGCCCAGGGCCTCCATGCGCTTGGCGGCCGCTTCCATCTTGCTGGTGTCCAGGGTGACGTCGCCCCCCGGCCCCTTGATCGTCACCGCGCCGCCGCCGCCGCCCGCATGTCCGCTGCCCCAGGTGCCGATGCCGAGCACGGCACTGGTCACCGCGCCCACCACCAGGCCGGCCACGATGCCCGCCACGATCACTACGGCGGTGTAGCCCGCGGATTTCTCGGGCGGGTTGTGCATCAGCACCGGCAGCCCGAGGTAGATGAGGTAGATCGAATAGAGCCCGCACAGCAGGCCCAGCACGCTCAGCGAGGGCAGCAGCTGGAACACGCCCCCCACGAAACCGGCGGTGCAACCATAGGCCACCAGCTTGAGCGCGGCCAAGGGGTTGGGCGTGCCGCCGAAGGTGGGCGCCAGCGCATTCACCAGCAGCGACAGCAGATAGACCATGCCCAGGGACATCACATAGCTCAGCACCATATGCACCAGTCCGCTGACAAAAGGCACGCGGTAGCTGAAGCCGAAGCCCCCCATGCCGATGACCGACAAGCCGATGAACCCTGCCACCGCCGGGATGGCCGCCAGGATGAGCAGCCATTCCTTGTACAGGGACTGCACCGTGGCCGGCTCTGCCGCGATCTGCGGCCAGGTGTCCTTGGGCTTGAGCAGGATGTCTTGGATGCGTTGAACCAGATTCATGAGGGCCTCCCGGAAGATGGCGAATCCTAGAAGTGACGTACCGGCGCGGTACATGGGGCTTTCATGAAGCAGCCCGTGGCACGGTCTTGAGCTTGTCTTCCAGGCCATAGCGGCGCTGCAGGGCGGCCAGCGCGGGCTGCTCGTCGCGCAGAAAGCGGTTGAACTGCGCCACCAGCCCGGCATGCCGAAGGCTTGAGAGCCGGTAGTGATAGGCGTAGTCCGTCGGGGGCAGCGCCGTGGAGGGCAGCAGGGCACCGGGTTGGCCCAACTGCTCCAACTGGTAGAGGGCTACCGGCAGGGCGAGCTGCACGCCGTCGACGCGGCCGGCCAGCGCCATGCGGATCAGCCGGGAGGGATCTCCGGCTTCGGTCAGCACCAGGCTGCCGGCCTGGATGAGGGGCAGAAATCGTTTGGGCGTGTAGCCGCGCACGATGCCCAGGTTGCGCACGGGCTGATCGCGTCGGGCCGCGGGCACCATGACCACGTCCTGGAAAGGCACGGCCGGCTCCGAATAGTTCAAGGTGAGCCCGCGCTTGGCCTCGGCTTCCCAGCTCGGGTTGTCGGGAAAGACGCCATCCAGGTGGCCCATCACATGCTCTGCGGTCAGCCGCTTGGTGGGCAAGGCGACATAGCTGAAGCTGTGACCGTGGCGGCGTGCAAACAGGTCGAGCAGTTCGCGCGCATAGCCGCGGAACTCGCCACGGGCGCCCGTGCTCATGATGGGCGCGTAATCGACGTCCTCGACGCCGATGACGAAATGATCGGCTCGCGCTGGATGCATGGCCGCCAGAAGCAGCAGTACCGCGAGGAGGTGGGCGAGCCAGGCCGGCAGTCGTTGCATGGGTGCAGTGAGGCCGCGGAGATGCGGCATCGTCGCACAGGCATCAAGCCGCGCTTGCCCAGCCGCGAAGCGGTTCGCAGCCGGCGAAGCAGAGATTCCAGATTCGCCGCTTCTGCGAATCGGTACCCGCCCGTAACCTGCTGAGCAGCAAAACTTGCGCGTGCCGCGCTGGGCTCACCGGCCCGTGGCACACCGGAAGGCGAAGGAGGCCACAAGCCGCTTCGTGGATTCGGTCGCAAGGCTTTGCGCCGCGCTCGGGGCCAGAATCGGCGCCTTCACCCGACACCTCGCCCGATGCGCCCCGTCTTCCTTCTGCTGGCCCTGCTGCCGACGCTCGCCCAGGCCTGGGGCAACCACAGCCCTATGTGCTATCGCGCCTTCGAGCGCATGCCCGAGGTGGCGAACGCCGCGGCCGTGAAGGCCGAGCCCCTTGTCGATTTCCTGCGCGACCAGGAGCGCTCCATCGCGATGACCCTGGATGCCCAGGAAGCCTGGGCCCGCGCTCACCTGGCCGGGCATGCGCCGCGCCCCGAGGCCCTGCGTTTCGTCGCCGATGCCAAACGCAGCGATGCAGAACGGCGCGCCGCCTTCCTGCGTGCGGTGCGCCTGTCGCCGCAGAGCAAGCTGGCCCTCTATCTGCAGCCCGACCCGCGCGAAACCGAGGTGACGCGCCCGCTCATCGATGCGGCCTTGGTTTCCGCCACCCGGCCCGGCGCTGGCAGCACCCAGCGTTTCGTCGCCCTGCAGCCGGGCGAGTCCGTTGCGCCGCTGGCTGTGCTGGCCTCGGCCTGCGACGAGCCCGACTACGGCCATGACCTGAACCTCTTCGACGACAACACGGGCCACCCCGACTACGGTTTCGGCAACCAGCCCTTCGGCAACCCCGCCGTCTCCATCGGTTCGCAGGCGCCTTTCCACATGGGCTTCTTCCACCAGGGGCCGGTCTTCAACACGCTGGCGCCGAGCTTTGCCCGCACCTTCACCGAACTGCGCGTGCAGCAGTACGCGACGCTGGCCGTGCTGGCCTGGCAGACCGGCCATGCCTACTGGGGCTGGCGCTTTGCCGGCATGGCCCTCCATCATGTCGAAGACCTGACCCAGCCCTATCACTCGAGCGCTGCACCCGGCGCGACGCTGGGCCACATGATGTGGGTCAACCTCAAGGCACAGCTTGGCGCGCCCGCTGATCGTCAGGGCCTGGTCGTGCTGCAGGGCAACCGCCACTTCGTGCTGGAGAACTTCCAGACGCGCTGGATCATCGAGGCTGCACGCAAGCAGCAGGACGGCCCGTTGGAGCTGGCCCTGCGCGATTCGGCGCGCGACGCGCGTTACCCGGCCTGGAGCGTGGGCTATGTGCGCGACGTCGTCGCGGCCGAGGCGTTTGCTGCCGGACCGGCGACCGATGCAGCCGTGGTCGTCGGTGCGCCCGCGAAATTCGTCACTGACCCTAATTTTGACTTTGCCGCCAACGAGGCCCAGCTCGGCCCCGAGCTCGCCCGTGACATGCAGGGCCGGCGTGACGCATTGCAGAGGCAGATCGCCGAATTGCTCGGCCACTTCGGCGCCCACAGTCGCAACGCGCTGCGCGGGCTGCTGAAGCAGGCAGCAGCTCCTCTTTGAGCTTCGTAAACGGCGAAACGGAAGTCGATTATTGGCGCAGAATCGCGTTCTTCGCGAAGGCTATGCTGGAGTTACACGATCACCATGCGCCACGACCTCACCACCCTCAATCTCGTGCTGGCCATCGAGCAGACCCGCTCGATCACGCGCGGCGCCGCCCAGGAACACCTGGCGCTGGCGGCTGCCAGCAAGCGCCTGTCTGACCTGGAAAGCCGCCTCGGCGTGCAGCTCTTCGAGCGGCGTGCCCGGGGCGTCGAACCCACCGAGGCCGGCCGTGCGCTGGTGCGTCACATCCGTTCGCTGCACGCGTCGCTCTATGCCCTCGAGACCGAGGTCATGGAGTTCTCGCGCGGCATCAAGGGCCATCTGCGCATTGCCGCCAACAGCAGTGCCATCACCGAGGCCCTGCCGCCTCACCTGGTGGGCTTCTCGCAGGCGCACGCGCAGATCCGCATCAGCCTGGAAGACCTGACCAGCGCCGAAGTGCAGGCCGCGGTGGCCGAGGGCAGGGCCGACGTGGGCGTCTTCACGCCGCCACTGGTGGACAACCGCCTGCAGACCTGGGTGGTCGGCCACGGCCGCCTGGCGGCCCTGGTGCCGCTGAAGCACCCCTTGAGCGCCCGCGAGGAGGTCACCTTCGACGACCTGCTGGCCTATGACCTCATCGGCCTGCATGCCGGTGCCAGCGCCCAGGAGCTGATGCGCGAGCAGGCGGCCGCCCGCGGCAAGACGCTGAACGCGCGCTGGCAGGTGCGGGGCTTCGACGCCATCGCCCAGCTCGTCGAGGCGGGTCTGGGCGTGGCTGTGCTGCCCGAGCAGCCGGCCGAGCGCTTCACCCGCGTCTTCGGCGTGCGCAGCATCCGCCTTGAAGAGCCCTGGGCCGAGCGCGAATATGTATTGGGTGTGCTGCGCCAGCAGCGTTTGCCCACGGTGGTGCAACGCTTCGTGGACACCTTGATTCCTCGAGACAAGCAATGACCTCACGTACCCTCTACGACAAGCTCTGGGATGAGCATGTCGTGCACACCGAGCCCGATGGCACGGCGCTGCTCTATATCGACCGCCACCTCGTCCACGAGGTGACCAGTCCCCAGGCCTTCGAAGGTCTGGACCTGGCCGGCCGCAAGGTCTGGCGCCTGTCGGCCAACCTGGCCGTCAGCGACCACAACGTGCCGACGACGGACCGCAGTCACGGTATCGCCGACCCGGTCTCCAAGCTGCAGGTCGACACCCTGGACGCCAACTGCGACCGCGTCGGCATCACGCAGTTCAAGATGAACGACAAGCGCCAGGGCATCGTGCATGTCATCGGCCCGGAGCAGGGCGCCACGCTGCCCGGCATGACCGTCGTCTGCGGTGACAGCCACACGTCGACGCATGGCGCCTTCGGTGCCCTGGCCCATGGCATCGGCACCAGCGAGGTTGAGCATGTGCTGGCCACGCAGACGCTGTCGGCCAAGAAGGCCAAGAACCTGCTCGTCAAGGTCGAAGGCAGCTTGCCCAAGGGCTGCGGCGCCAAGGACATCGTGCTGGCCATCATCGGCAAGATCGGCACCGCCGGCGGCACGGGCTACACCATCGAGTTCGCGGGCTCTGCCATCCGCTCGCTGTCGATGGAAGGCCGCATGACCGTCTGCAACATGGCCATCGAGGCCGGCGCGCGTGCCGGCCTCATCGGCGTGGACGACACGACCATCGCCTACGTCAAGGGCCGACCCTTCTCGCCGCAGGGCGTGGAATGGGACCAGGCCGTTGCCTACTGGCGCAACCTGCATTCCGATCCCGGCGCCCACTTCGACAAGATCGTCGAGATCGACGCCGCCCAGATCCGCCCCCAAGTCACCTGGGGCACCTCGCCCGAGATGGTGCTGGCCATCGACGACCGCGTGCCTGATCCCGACAAGGAGAAGGATGCCGTCAAGCGCGGCGCCATCGAGCGCGCGCTGACCTATATGGCCCTGGAGCCCAACAAGGCCATCAGCGACATCCATGTCGACAAGGTCTTCATCGGTTCCTGCACCAACAGCCGCATCGAGGACATGCGCGAGGCCGCGGCCGTCGTGCGTCGCGTCGGTGGCCGTCTGGCCAAGAACATCAAGCTGGCCCTGGTCGTGCCGGGCTCCGGCCTCGTCAAGGCCCAGGCCGAAGCCGAAGGCTTGGACCAGGTCTTCAAGGCCGCGGGCTTTGAATGGCGTGAGCCGGGCTGCTCCATGTGCCTGGCCATGAACGCCGACCGGCTGGAGCCGGGCGAGCGCTGCGCCTCCACCAGCAACCGCAACTTCGAAGGCCGACAGGGCGCGGGTGGTCGCACCCACCTCGTCAGCCCGGCCATGGCTGCTGCCGCCGCGATGACCGGCCATTTCGTAGACGTTCGCACGCTGAGCTGACATGGACAAGTTCACCCTCCACAAAGGGCTGGTCGCGCCCATGGACCGCGACAACGTCGACACCGACGCCATCATCCCCAAGCAGTTCCTGAAGTCGATCAAGCGCTCGGGCTTCGGCCCCAACCTGTTCGACGAATGGCGCTATCTGGACCATGGCGAGCCTGGCCAGGATCCGGCCAGCCGCAAGCCCAATCCCGACTTCGTGCTGAACCAGCCGCGCTATGCCGGCGCCAGCGTGCTGATCGCGCGCAGCAACTTCGGTTGCGGCTCCAGCCGCGAGCACGCGCCCTGGGCCCTGCAGCAGTACGGTTTCCGCGCCATCCTGGCGCCGAGCTTCGCCGACATCTTCTTCAACAACTGCTTCAAGAACGGCCTGCTGCCCATCGTGCTGCCGGAAAGCGCCATCGCCCGCTTGTTCGACGAGTGCTACGCCTTCCCCGGCTATCAACTCGTCGTGGACCTGCCGCGCCAGGTGGTGGTCAAGCCCGATGGCGCGGAGCTGCCCTTCGACATCGAGCCCTTCCGCAAGGAATGCCTGATCGGCGGCCTCGACGAGATCGGGCTGACGCTGCAGCACACCGACAAGATCCGCGCTTACGAAGCCGCGCGCATCGCCAGCAAGCCCTGGCTGAACAACCGAGTGATTTGAGATGAAGAAGATTGCAGTACTGCCGGGCGACGGTATCGGCCCGGAGATCATGGCCGAAGCGGTCAAGGTGCTGAAGGCCCTGGATCTGCCTTTGCAGCTCGACTGGGCCGACGTCGGCGGCAAGGCCTACGAGACCAGCGGCCACCCGCTGCCGCCGGCCACGCTGAAGCTGGCCCAGGAGGCCGACGCCGTGCTGTTCGGCGCGGTGGGCGACTGGAAGTACGACAAGCTCGAGCGCTCGCTGCGCCCCGAGCAGGCCATCCTCGGCCTGCGCAAGGCCCTGGGCCTGTTCGCCAATTTCCGCCCGGCCATCTGCTACGAGCAGCTCACGCATGCCTCGTCGCTGAAGCCCGAACTGGTGGCCGGCCTTGACATCCTGCTGATCCGCGAACTGACCGGCGACATCTACTTCGGCCAGCCGCGCGGCCGCCGCACGGCCGTGGACGGTCACTTCCCGGGCGCCGATGAAGCCTTCGACACCATGCGCTACTCGCGCCCCGAGATCGAGCGCATCGCCCATGTCGCCTTCCAGGCTGCGCGCAAGCGAAACAAGCGCCTGACCAGCGTCGACAAGGCCAATGTGCTGGAGACCTCGCAGTTCTGGAAGGACATCGTCATCGAGGTCCACGCCCAGTACCCCGACGTCGAGCTCGACCACATGTATGTGGACAACGCGGCCATGCAGCTCGTCAAGGCGCCGAAGAAGTTCGACGTCGTCGTGACCGGCAACATGTTCGGCGACATCCTGTCCGACGAAGCCGCCATGCTGACCGGCTCCATCGGCATGCTGCCGTCCGCCTCGCTGGACGCCAACAACAAGGGCTTGTACGAGCCCAGCCACGGCAGCGCGCCCGACATCGCCGGCAAGGGGATTGCCAATCCTCTGGCTACAATCCTGTCCGCTGCCATGATGCTCAAGTTCTCCCTCAACCAGCCCGAAGCCGCCGCTCGTATCGAAGCCGCGGTTCAGTCGGTGTTGGCCCAGGGCTTGCGCACCGCCGACATCTGGTCCGAAGGCACCTCGAAGGTCACGACCCTCGAGATGGGCGACGCTGTCGTCAAAGCCATTACGACCACCAAAACCATCAAGAGCTGAAGCTCCGTCTCGTCTCGCCCCCTCCAAACCCGGCGAACGAGCCGGGGCCCAAAGTGGAAGGGGTTTGGTGAACGACAGACAAAGGATTTGATGATGACGACTCTGGTAGGCCTCGTAGGCTGGCGTGGCATGGTGGGCTCTGTGCTCATGGAGCGCATGACTACTGAGCGCGATTTCGACCTGATCGAGCCGCTGTTCTTCTCGACCTCCAACGCCGGCGGCGCTGCCCCGGCCCAGGCCAAGAACGAGAAGGCGCTGCAGAACGCCTTCGACATCGAACAGCTCAAGCGCTGCGACATCATCATCACCGCCCAGGGCGGCGACTACACGACCGAGGTCTATCCCAAGCTGCGCGCGGCGGGCTGGAACGGCCATTGGATCGACGCGGCCTCGACGCTGCGCATGGCGGACGACGCCGTCATCATCCTGGACCCCGTCAACCGCCCGGTCATCGACCAGGCGCTGAGCAACGGCGGCAAGAACTGGATCGGCGGCAACTGCACCGTCAGCTGCATGCTGATGGGCGTGGGCGCCCTGTACAAGGCCGGCCTGGTCGAGTGGATGTCCACCCAGACCTACCAGGCTGCTTCCGGCGGCGGTGCTCAGCACATGCGCGAACTGCTGACGCAGTACGGCACGCTGAACGCCTCGGTCAAGCCGCTGCTGGACGACCCCAAGAGCGCCATCCTCGAGATCGACCGCCAGGTCATCGCCAAGCAGCGTTCGCTGTCGGCTGAAGAAACCGCCAACTTCGGCGTGCCTCTGGGCGGCTCCTTGATCCCCTGGATCGACAAGGACCTCGGCAATGGCCAATCCAAGGAAGAGTGGAAGGGCATGGCCGAGACCAACAAGATCCTGGGTGCCGCCGGCATCCCGGTCGACGGTTTCTGCGTGCGCGTCGGCGCCATGCGTTGCCACAGCCAGGCCCTGACCTTCAAGCTGAAGAAGGACGTGCCCCTGGCCGACATCGAGGCCATGATCGCCGCCGACAACGCCTGGGTGAAGGTCGTGCCCAACACGCGCGAGGCCACCATCCGTGACCTGACGCCCGTGGCCGTCACCGGCACCATGACCATCCCGGTCGGCCGCCTGCGCAAGCTGGCCATGGGCCCCGAGTACCTCGGCGCCTTCACCATCGGCGACCAGCTGCTGTGGGGCGCGGCCGAGCCGCTGCGCCGCATGCTGCGCATCCTGCTGGAACGCTGAGCCCCGGACCGAGAACAGCCCCTGCGGCTGTTCGACGCCTGGCGAAGGCCTTGCGCCATGCAAGGCGCAAGGCATGTGCGTCTACATGAACGGGCCTTCGGGCCCGTTTCACTTGGGTTTCACTTACGGTCTTTTACGACTTGACTAAGGGTTCACCCGGGCATCGATATTGAATCGAAACGACACATCAGGTATCGCGTGAGCATTTCAGCGTATATGCTTGATACCGTTGTGTTTTTGATTCGAAACTCGACGCAGGCCATATCGTGCAAACCCGCGTGCAGACCAGGTTCGTGCAGCGCTTGCTGAAGATCGAGACAGGCGGGGCCCATTGCCCCGCCTTGTTGCTTTGGGGAATGCCTTGAAAGACCACATTCGCGACGCATTCGAGGGAGTTCGACCCATGGGCTTTGCTCGCCACCATCTCGCGCTCGCCGCTGCACTGCTTGTTGCCGGCAGCGGCGCTCAGGCATTGGGCCTGGGCAGGTTGAGTGTGCAGTCGGCCTTGGGCGAGACCATGCGAGCCGAGATCGACGTCAGCAGCCTGACGTCCGAGGAAGCTGCCACCCTCAAGGTGCGTGTCGCTCCACCCGAGTCCTACCGTGCCACCGGCGTTGAATACAACCCGGTGCTGACCTCGACCCAGGTCCAGATCGTGCGCAACAACGGCCGCACCCTGCTCCGCGTCAGCAGCGACCGCTCGGTCCAGGAGCCCTTCGTCGACGTCATCCTCGAGCTGACCTGGTCCGGCGGCCGCCTGGTGCGCGAATACACGCTGCTGTTCGACCCGCCAAGCCTGCCCAAGCCCGCTCCCGTCATCACCGCGCCGCCTGCGGTTGCCGCAGCACCTGCGCCGACCACGGCCGCATCCAGCGAGGCTGTGCCTGCACCCGCGCCTGCCGCGGCGACAGCCCTGCCGCGCAACGGTTCTGCGCCGGCCGCGGCCCCTGTCGCAGCGGCCCGCCCGCCCGCACAGGCCTCGGCGCCCATCCGGCCTCCCGTCACGGCAGCCTCCGAGTACGCCGTGCGCCCGGGCGACTCGCTGTCCAAGGTGGCGGCCAAGACCCAGGTCAGCGGCATCTCGCTGGACCAGATGCTGGTCGGCCTGTTCCGCAACAACCCCGATGCCTTCATCGACGGCAACATGAACCTGCTGAAATCGGGTTCCGTGTTGCAGGTCCCGTCCAGCGATTCGCTGGCCTCGGTGCCCGCGCCTGAAGCGCGCCGCATCATCATGGCCCAGAGCGCCGATTTCTCGGCCTATCGCCAGCGCCTCGCTTCCGCCGCGCCGACGTTGCAGAGCAACGAGAGCGAGCGCCAGTCCAAGGGCCAGGTGCAGGCTGCCGTCGAGGATCGCAAGCCTGCGGCCGCGGCGACGCCCGACAAGCTCACCCTCAGCAAGGCCGGCAGCGCCGCCAGTGCGTCCGAAGCCAAGCTTTCCAAGGAAACCGAGAAGAAGGATGCGGCGGCCCGCGTGGCCGAGCTGACTCGCAATGTCGAGGAGCTGAAGAAGCTGTCCAGCGCTGCCAAGCCGGCCACACCTGTGGCATCCGCTGCCGCACCTGCACCGACACCCGCGGCGGCGCCGACACCCTTGCCCGCGCCGGTGGTGGCGACCGCCGAGCCCGCATCGGCACCTGCGCCGGCCGTCGCAGCAAGCGTTGCGGCTTCGCGCCCCGCGGCTCGCGCCAGCGCACCGCTCGCACCGCCGCCGGTCGCCGAGCCGCCCGGCTTCATCGAGCAGTTGCTCGACAGCCCCATCGTGCTGCCTTTGGCCGGCGTCCTCGTCGCCGTGCTCGGCGGCCTGGGCCTGTACCGCCTGCGCTCGCGCCGCTCGGTCAACGCGGCCGAGACCGGTTTCCACGAAAGCCGTTTGCAGCCGGACTCGTTCTTCGGCGGCACGGGTGGCCAGCGCGTCGACACGCGTGATGCGCAGAACAGCGGCCAGTCGTCGATGAGCTACTCGCTCAGCCAGCTGGACGCCATCGGTGACGTGGACCCGGTCGCTGAGGCCGACGTCTACCTGGCTTATGGCCGCGACCTGCAGGCCGAGGAAATCCTGAAGGAAGCTCTGCGCGCCAACCCGACGCGCCTGGCCATCCGCCTGAAGCTGCTCGAGGTCTACGCCAAGCGCCGCGACACCAAAGGCTTTGAGCAACTGGCCGTGCAGCTCTACGCCGAGACCAAGGGCGCGGGCGAAGACTGGGCCAAGGCCCAGGAACTGGGCCGTGGCATCGATCCGGACAATCCGCTCTACCAGCCCGGTGGTGCGCCTGCGCATGTCGAGGACGGCCCCGAGCTGCGCCCCGAGCCCATGAACGCCAGCACGCTGCCGCAGACGGCTCTGCCCAGTGGCGCGAGTGCTGCTGCCGCGGCCGCAGCTCATCTGGCCACCGATGCGATGCGCGGCGGTCCTGATACAGGCCCGGTCAGCGGTTTCGACCTGGCTCTGGACCTCGATCTCGACGCCCCCGAACCGGTGTCGCCGCACGCCATGGCGGCGACCCAGGCCATGCCGGCTTCGGTCGAGCAGGCGCCGATGACGATGGACTTCGACATCTCCAGCCGTGGCACCCGCACCGCGCCGCCGGCGCCGGACCTGAGCTTCGACATCAGCAGCATGGGGGCCTTGTCGCCCGCCGCACCGGCGTCGGCCTCTCCGGACCTGGACTTCGACCTGGGCGACTCCACCCTGCCCGGAGAGACCACGCCGGAGGGCTTGAGCCACAACCTGGATCTGCCCGATGACGAAGGCGATCCGCTGCTGCGTCAGCTGGAGCTGGCCGACGAGTTCCGCCAGATCGGCGACACCGAAGGTGCCCGCGAAGTGCTGCAGGAGCTGATCCAGCGCGCCAGCGGCCCGCTGCGCGACAAGGCGCAGGCGATGCTGAACGAGCTTCGCTGAGGCGCGCAACCGCGATACTTCGACGCCCGGCCTGTGCCGGGCGTTTTTACTTTTGAGCCCATGAGAGTCGCACTAGGAGTCAGCTACCGCGGCGGCGGCTACAACGGCTGGCAGAGCCAGCCCGACGGCCGCACCGTGCAGGACGCCCTCGAGAAGGGCCTGTCCACCTTCGCGGCCCAGCCCATCCGCACCCTCTGCGCCGGCCGTACCGACACCGGCGTGCACGGCATCAACCAGGTCATCCACTTCGACACCGAAGTCGAGCGCGAACCCTTCTCCTGGGTGCGTGGCAGCAATCGCTACCTGCCGCCCGACATCGCCATTCAGTGGTGCCGTTTCCCGGGTGATGCCTTCCATGCGCGCAACTCCGCGCGAGGACGGCGTTATGCCTACCTGCTGCTGGAGTCGGCCGTCAGGCCTGCCATCGAGAGCGGCCAGTGCGGCTGGATCTTCCGCCCGCTGGAGCAGGCGGCGCTGGAAGCTGCCGCCGAGCGCCTGATCGGCGAGCACGACTTCTCGTCCTTCCGTTCCTCCGAATGCCAGGCCGCCTCGCCCATCAAGACGCTGCGCGAGATCACCGTGCAGCGCCGCGGCGCCTACTGGCGCTTCGAGTTCGAGGCCAGCGCGTTTCTGCATCACATGGTGCGCAATCTGATGGGCTGCATCCTCGCCGTCGGCAGTGGCACGCGTTCGCCGGACTGGGTCAGCGAGGTGCTGGCCGCGCGCGACCGCAAGGTGGCCGCGCCGACCTTTTCCCCTGACGGCCTCTATTTCCTCGGCCCGACCTACGATGCCGAACTCGACATTCCGCGCGAAGTCGCGGCCCTGAGCTGGTTGCCATGACACGAATCAAGATCTGCGGTCTCACACGCGAGCAGGACGTCGAGGCCGCCGTCGAGGCCGGTGCCGATGCTATCGGTTTCGTCTTCTATGCCAAGAGCAAGCGCTTCGTGACGCCGGAGCGGGCGAGGGCGCTGGCGCGGCTGCTGCCGCCCTTCGTCACGCCGGTCGGCCTCTTCGTCAACGCCACCGATACCGAGCTGCAGGCGGGCTTGGACGCCCTGCCCAACATGCTCGTGCAGTTCCATGGCGACGAGACGCCTGCCGACTGCGATCGCGTCAAGTGCCCCTATCTGCGCGCCGCCGCGATGTCGCCAGGCTTTGACTTGGTAGACTTCAGTTCTCGTTTTTCCAACGCCCAGGCCATCCTGCTCGACGCTCCCGTCGAAGGGTATGGCGGCGGCGGCAAGGTCTTCGATTGGTCACTCATTCCACCAAACGCAGCCTCTCACCTCGTTTTGTCTGGTGGGTTGAATGCAGCAAACGTCGGCGATGGCATCGCCCGGGTGCGGCCTTGGGCCGTTGATGTGAGTTCCGGCGTCGAGGTGTCCAAGGGCATCAAGAGCGCCGACCTGATCCACGAGTTCTGCAGCGCCGTGAAGCGCGCTGACGCAGAACTGTCCCGATAGGGGAAGACCATGTTCCAGTACGACCAGCCCGACGCGACCGGGCATTTCCGCGCGCCCGCCAAACCGACCTATGGCGGCAGCTTCGTTTCCGAGACCCTCGTCCATGCCCTGGACCAGTTGAAGGATGCCTACGCGCACTACCAGAACGATCCCGAGTTCCTGGCCGAGTTCAAGAAGGAGCTCAAGCACTTCGTCGGCCGCCCGAGCCCGATCTATCACGCCGACCGTCTGAGCCGTGAACTGGGGGGAGCCCAGATCTATCTGAAGCGCGAGGACCTGAACCACACCGGCGCGCACAAGATCAACAACGTCATCGGCCAGGCGCTCTTGGCCAAGCGCATGGGCAAGCCGCGCGTCATCGCCGAGACCGGCGCCGGCCAGCATGGCGTGGCCACGGCCACCATCTGTGCCCGCTACGGCCTGGAATGCGTGGTCTACATGGGCAGCGAGGACGTCAAGCGTCAGAGCCCCAACGTCTACCGCATGAAGCTGCTGGGCGCGACCGTCGTGCCGGTGGAGAGCGGCAGCAAGACGTTGAAGGACGCACTCAACGAGGCCATGCGCGACTGGGTCACGAATGTGGAGAACACCTTCTACATCATCGGCACCGTGGCCGGACCGCATCCCTATCCGATGATGGTGCGCGACTTCCAGCGCATCATTGGCCTGGAATGCCTGGAGCAGATGCCCGAGCTGGCCGGCCGCCAGCCGGATGCCGTCATCGCCTGCGTGGGCGGTGGGTCCAACGCCATCGGCATCTTCCACCCCTACATCCCGCATGAGAGCGTGCGCCTCATCGGCGTCGAGGCCGAAGGGCAGGGCATTGCCAGCGGCAAGCATGCGGCCACGCTGACAGCCGGCAGCCCCGGCGTGCTGCATGGCAACCGCACCTATCTGCTGCAGGACGACGACGGCCAGATCATCGAGACCCACTCGATCTCGGCCGGCCTGGACTACCCCGGCGTCGGCCCCGAGCATGCCCACCTGAAGGACATCGGCCGCGCCGAATACGTCGGTTGCACCGATGTCGACGCCCTGTCGGCATTCCATCGCCTGTGCCGCACGGAGGGCATCATCCCTGCGCTGGAATCCAGCCATGCCGTGGCGCACGCGATCAAGCTGGCGCCGACGCTGGGAAAGGACAAGGTGCTGCTGGTCAACCTCAGTGGCCGCGGCGACAAGGACATCGGCACCGTCGCCGACCTGTCCGGCGCTGCCTATTTCGACCGCCCGTCGCAAGCCGGTGAAAAGGTGAAGCAATGAGCCGCATCACCACCACTTTCGACCAGCTCAAGGCCGGCGGCCGCAAGGCGCTGATCCCCTTCGTCACCGCGGGCGATCCGCACCCAACCGCGACGGTCGACCTCCTGCTGGCCATGGCCGAGGCCGGCGCCGACGTCATCGAACTGGGCGTGCCCTTCTCCGACCCCATGGCCGACGGCCCAGTCATCCAGCGCGCCGGCGAGCGGGCGCTGAAGAACGGCATCGGCTTGCGCCAGGTGCTGGCCTATGTCCGCGAGTTCCGCGCCCGCAACGACAAGACGCCCCTGGTACTGATGGGGTACGCCAACCCGGTCGAGCGCTATGGCCTGGATGCCTTCGTGGCGCACGCGTCGGCGGCCGGTGTCGACGGGGTGCTCATCGTCGATTACCCGCCCGAGGAGTGTGAGGAGTTCGCCGCCAGGCTGCGCGCCGCCAACATGGACGCCATCTTCCTGCTGGCGCCCACGTCCACCGAGGCGCGCATGGCCCAGGTCGGCAAGCTGGCCAGCGGCTACGTCTACTACGTGTCGCTGAAGGGCGTGACCGGGGCCGGCCACCTGAACACTGCCGCCGTCGCCGATGCCGTGCCGCGCATCAAGCAGCACGTCAGCACGCCGGTGGGCGTCGGTTTCGGCATCCGCGACGGGGCCACGGCGCGAGCGGTTGCCGATGTTTCGGACGCCGTCGTCATCGGTTCCAAGCTGGTCGAATTGCTGGAGCGCCAGCCAGCCGATAATGTCGCCTTGACTGGCGCGGCCTTCATCCGTGAAATCCGTGCCGCACTCGACAAGGACTGAGACATGAGTTGGCTCGACAAACTCCTCCCGCCCAAGATCCAGCAAGGCGATCCCGCCGACCGCCGCACGGTTCCGGAAGGCCTGTGGATCAAGTGCCCGAGCTGCGAGACGGTGCTCTACAAGACCGACCTGGAGCAGAACATCAATGTCTGCCCCAAGTGCAGCTTCCACCACCGCATCGGCGCGCGCGCCCGCCTGGACGCCTTCCTGGACGGTGAAGGCCGTTACGAGATCGGCCAGGAGGTGCTGCCGGTCGACGCGCTGAAGTTCAAGGACAGCAAGAAGTACCCCGACCGTCTGAAGGAAGCGCTGGAGAACACCGGCGAGACCGACGCGCTGGTGGTCATGGGCGGTGCCGTGATGAGCGTGCCCGTCGTGACGGCCTGCTTCGAGTTCGACTTCATGGGGGGCTCCATGGGCTCGGTCGTCGGCGAGCGTTTCGTGCGCGGCGTCGAGACGGCCATCGAACAGAAGACGCCCTTCATCTGCTTCACCGCCACCGGTGGCGCGCGCATGCAGGAAGGCCTGCTGAGCCTGATGCAGATGGCCAAGACCAACGCGTCGCTGACGCGCCTGGCCAAGGCCAAGTTGCCCTATATCAGCGTGCTGACCGACCCGACCATGGGCGGTGTGTCCGCGTCGTTCGCCTTCGTCGGCGACATCGTGCTGGCCGAGCCCAAGGCCCTGATCGGCTTTGCCGGCCCGCGCGTCATCGAGAACACCGTGCGCGAAAAGCTGCCCGCCGGCTTCCAGCGCGCCGAGTTCCTGATGGAGAAGGGCGCCATCGACATGATCGTGGACCGCCGCCAGCTGCGCGAGACGATTGCCCGCCAGCTCGCCATGCTGCAGCGCCAGAGCGCGGACGCCGTCGCCTGAACGCCGCCCGCAGACTTCCGAGCCAGGCCCCGAGCCTGGCTTTTGTTTTTCTCAGCCATGACGCTTGCCCATGACGCTCGATGAATGGCTCGCCCACTGCGAGCGACTGCATCCCAAGACCATCGACATGACGCTGGACCGCGTCAAGGCGGTGAAGGAGAGGCTGGGCATCGCCTTCGACTGCCCGACCGTCGTCGTCGCCGGCACCAACGGCAAGGGCTCGACCTGCGCCATGCTGGAGTCCATCGCCCTGCATGCCGGCTACCGCGTCGGCCTCTACATCAAGCCCCACCTGGTGCATTTCCAGGAGCGCTGCCGCGTTGGCGGCGCGCCGGTGGCGGCTGAGTCCCTGGAGGCCCATTTCGAGGCCGTCGAGGCCGCGCGCGGCGACATCACGCTGACCTATTTCGAGTTCACGACCCTGGCCATCATGCGGCGGCTTCAGCATGAGCCCCTGGACCTCGTCATCCTCGAGGTGGGCCTGGGGGGGCGCCTGGACGCCGTCAACGTCATCGACGCCGACTGCGCCGTCATCACCAGCATCGACCTCGACCACACCGAATTCCTCGGCACCGACCGCGAGAGCGTCGGCCGCGAGAAGGCCGGCATCATGCGCGCCGGCCGTCCGGTCGTCGTCAGCGACCCGGTGCCGCCGGCTTCGCTGGCCGCGCGTGCCGGCGAGCTAGGCGCCGACCTGCGCCAGCTGGGCCGCGACTTCACCTTCAGCGGCGACCGCACCCAATGGCAATGGGCCGGTCGCAACAAGCGCTACTCGGGCATGTCCTATCCGGCCCTGCGTGGCGTCAACCAGTTGCTGAACGCCTCCGGCGTGCTGGCCGCCTTCGAGGCCCTGGCCGACCGCCTGCCCATCAGCGCCCAGGCGGTTCGCACCGGCTTGGCCCTGGTCGAGCTGCCGGGCCGCTTCCAGGTGCTGGCGGGCCAGCCGGCCGTCGTGCTGGACGTGGCCCACAACCCGCACGCGGTCGCCGCCCTGGCCCAGAACCTCGACCAGATGGGCTTTTTCCCGCGCACCCATGCCGTCTTCGGCGCCATGGCGGACAAGGACCTGGCGGGCATCCTGGGCAGGATCGCGCCGCTGGTGGACGTCTGGCATTTCACCGATCTGCCCATCCCGCGCGCGGCGACGGCCGGGCAGCTGGAAACCGCCTTCCTGGCCGCCGGGCTGAAGACACCGGCCGACGTCACGACCCACACCCATGCCAACCCCCTGGATGCCCTGCAAGCCGCGGCGGCCGGGGCGACCACGGCCGATAGAATCCTGGTCTTCGGATCCTTCTTCACCGTGGGCGGGGTGCTCCAACAGGGCCTGCCCCGCGTGACGGCCGGTGCCACGGCGCCGCAGCCTCCTACCCTCCACTGAGCCAGACGCCGCCGATGGGCCTGTTTTCCTTCCTCAAGCGCGATGACGCCGCCCCTGCGGCGGCGCCCAAGAAGTCGGCCAAGTCCGGCGCCAAGGCCAGCGCGGCCGAAGACGTGCAGGTGCTGCGCATCCGCGCCCGCCGCCGCCTCATCGGTGCCGCCGTGTTGGTCGCGGCCGGCGTCGTCGGCTTCCCGTTGATCTTTGAAACCCAGCCGCGGCCGATTCCGGTCGATCTGCCCATCGACATCCCGCGCAAGGAGACCGTGCCGCCGCTGACCGTGCCGACGCGCGAGCCGCTGGCCCAGGCCGAACCGGCTTCCACGCCGACGCCCACCGTTGCCGTGGCGAGTGCGCCGGCCGAGGTTGTGATCGAGAAGCCGGCCGCCGAGAAGCCGCAGGACAAGCCGCCCGTCAGGGTCGCCGAGAAGCCGGTTGAAAAGCCTGCCGAGAAGCCCGCTGAGAAGCCGGCCGACAAGCCCGTCAAACCTCACGCCAACGATGGCGCCCGCGCCCAGGCCCTGCTGGAAGGCAAGGAGCCCACGCCGGCCGCCACGAGCGCGGCAGCGCGATTCATCGTCCAGGTCGGTGCCTATGGTGAAAACAAGACTGCACAGGAAGTCCGCGGCAAGGTCGAAAAGCTGGGATTGAAGACCTATGCCCAGGCCGTGGACACCGCCGACGGCCGCCGCATCCGCGTGCGCCTGGGGCCCTTCGCCAGCCGCGACGAGGCCGAGCGCGCTTCCGCCAAGCTCAAGGGCGCGGGCCTGCCCGGCGCCATCCTGACGCTGTAAGCCGCCATGGACGTCGCGCTCAGCTGGGTCGATCTCGCGTTGGCAGCCATGCTGCTGATTTCGATCGGCCTGGGCCTCTGGCGTGGCCTCATCTTCGAGGTGATGTCCCTGGCCGGCTGGGTGGTGGCTTATTTCGCGGCGCCACCGCTGGCGCCGGTCGTCGAAGACCTGCTGCCGGCCTCCTTCACCGGCCAGTTCGGCCCCGCGGCCCTGCATGTGATCGCCCTGGTCATCGCCTTCTTCTTCGTGCTCATCGTCTGGAGCCTGGCCTCGCGACTCGTGAAGATGCTGATCCACGCCACGCCGCTGTCCGTCGTGGACCGTCTGGGTGGCGCCGGCTTTGGCGCGCTGCGCGGCGTCTTCATTGCCTTGCTGCTGGTGCTCGTCATCGGCGCCTCGCCGCTGGCCGAGACCTCCACCTGGCGGGCCTCGCATGCCGCGCCGGTGCTGGCCGGCGTGCTGCAGGACGCCGCGCCGCTGCTGCCCGAACCCCTTGCCCGATTTATTTCCCGCTCGATGACCCCATCTGAAGCGGAAGCCACTGACTAAGGACCTTCGCCATGTGCGGCATCGTCGGCACCCTCGCGGCCACCCCCGTCAACCAGCTCCTCTATGACGCGCTGCTGCTCTTGCAGCACCGCGGCCAGGACGCGGCCGGCATCGTCACCATGCAGGGCCAGAAGTGCTTCATGCACAAGGCCCGCGGCATGGTGCGCGACGTCTTCCGCACCCGCAACATGCGGGCCCTGCCGGGCAATATCGGCCTGGGCCAGGTGCGCTACCCAACCGCCGGCAACGCCTACAGCGAGGAAGAGGCCCAGCCCTTCTACGTCAACGCGCCCTTCGGCATCGTGCTGGTGCACAACGGCAACCTGACCAACGCGCTGGCGTTGAAGGACGAGCTCTTCGACATCGACCGCCGACACATCAACACCGAGAGCGACACCGAGGTGCTGATCAATGTGCTGGCGCACGAGCTGGAGCTGGCCGCGCGCGACCTGCCGCTGACGCCCAAGGAGATCTTCTCCGCCGTGCGCGCCGTGCAGAAGCGCATCAAAGGCAGCTATGCCGTCATCGCGCTGATCGCTGGCCAGGGCCTGCTGGCCTTCCGCGACCCCTTCGGCATCCGCCCGCTGTGCTTCGGCAAGTCGGCGAATGGCGAATTCATGGTGGCCAGCGAAAGCGTGGCGCTGGAAGGCACGGGCCATCAACTGGAGCGCGACCTGGCGCCCGGCGAGGCTCTGTTCGTCGACATGACCGGCAAGGTGCACACCGAGCAGTGCAACGACAACCCGTCGCTGAACCCCTGCATGTTCGAGTTCGTCTACCTGGCCCGCCCGGACTCGGTGATGGACGGCATCTCGGTCTACCAGGCCCGCCTCAACATGGGCGAGACCCTGGCCCAGCGCGTCATCTCCACGATGCCGCCCAACGAGATCGACGTCGTCATTCCCATCCCGGAAAGCAGCCGGCCGTCGGCCATGCAGCTGGCGCATCGCATCGGCAAGCCCTATCGCGAGGGCTTCGTGAAGAACCGCTATGTCGGCCGCACCTTCATCATGCCGGGGCAGGGCGCGCGCAAGAAGAGCGTGCGCCAGAAGCTCAATGCCATCGGCCTGGAATTCAAGGGCCGCAATGTGCTGCTGGTGGACGACTCCATCGTGCGCGGCACGACCTCCAAGGAGATCGTGCAGATGGCCCGTGAGGCCGGCGCGCGCAAGGTCTACCTGGCGTCCGCAGCGCCGCCGGTGCGCTTCCCCAACGTTTACGGCATCGACATGCCGACGGCCGAGGAGCTGATCGCCCACAACCGCTCCATCGAGGAGATCCGCGAGTACATCGGCGCCGACGCGCTGATCTACCAGGACGTGGATGCGATGAAGCGCGTTGTGGCCGCGCTGCGTCCGGGTCTCGCCGGCTTCGAGGCGAGTTGCTTTGACGGCAATTACGTGACGGGCGACGTCAGCCTGGCCGACTTCGCGGCCATGCGCGAGCAGCGCACCAGCCAATCCACCGAGGAAGAGGCCGACGCGCGCGGCCGCCTCGCCCTGCAGGGCGGCGGCGAAGGCTGAGTACATGAGCGGCGAGCGACGCCTGCCCAACGGCCTGCGCCCCGAGACGCTGGCCGTGCGGACGGCGCTCGCCCCCAGTCAACATGGCGAGAACTCCGAGGCCCTGTTCCTGACGACGGCCTACGTCCAGCCCGACGCCGAGACCTCGGCGCGCAAGTTCTCCAACTCCGAGGACTTCACCTACTCGCGCACCAGCAACCCGACGGTGCGCAGCCTGGAGGCGCGCCTGGCAGCCCTGGAAGGCACTGAAGGCGCCATCGCGACTTCCACTGGCATGAGCGCCATCCTGCTGCTCGGCATGGGCGTGCTGAAGGCCGGCGACCACGTCGTCTGCTCGCGCTCGGTGTTCGGCTCGACGATCAACCTGTTTGCCAAGGAGTTCGCCAAGTTCGGCGTCGAGACGACGTTCGTCTCGCAGACCGATCTGGCGGAGTGGCGTGCGGCCATCAAGCCCACGACCAAGCTGCTGTTTGCCGAGACGCCGACCAACCCGCTGACCGAGGTCTGCGACATCCGCGCCCTGGCCGACATCGCCCATGGTGCTGGCGCCATCCTCGCCGTCGACAACACCTATTCGACGCCGGCCCTGCAGCGCCCGACGGAACTGGGCGCCGACATCGTCATGCACTCCGCCACCAAATATATGGATGGCCAGGGGCGCGTGATGGCTGGCGCGCTGTGCGGGCCCAACAAGCTGATCCGCGACGTCTTCGGCCCCATCCTGCGCACCGTCGGCATGACGCTGGCACCCTTCAACGCCTGGGTTGTGCTGAAAGGCTTGGAGACCCTGGCTCTGCGCATGAAGGCTCAGAGCGAACAGGCCCTGGCTGTGGCGCGCTGGTTGGAGGCTCAGCCGGAGGTCGACCACGTCTACTACCCGTCGCTGGCCTCGCATCCCCAGCACGACCTGGCCATGCGTCAGCAAAGCGGGCAGGGCGGTGCGGTGCTGTCCTTCGACCTGCGCGCCGACACACCCGAGGCCGCGCGCGTCGCCGCCTTCCACGTCATCGACAGCACCCGCGTGCTGTCCATCGCCACCAATCTCGGCGATACCAAGTCCATCATCACCCACCCTGCGACGACCTCGCACGGCCGCCTGACCGAGGGCCAGCGTCTAGCGGCTGGCATCGGGCAGGGCCTGATCCGCCTGGCCGTCGGCCTCGAGCATGTCGACGACATCACCGACGACCTGCTGCGCGGCCTTTCCACACTGACCACACGATGAGTTCCTTCGACAAGATCCGCACGCGCATCGCGCCGTCGCCGACCGGCTTCCTGCACCTGGGCACCGCCCGCACGGCCCTCTACTCCTGGGCCTACGCCCGCCACCATGGCGGCGAGTTCGTGCTGCGCATCGAGGACACCGATGTCGCCCGCTCCTCCCAGGACTCGGTCGACCAGATCATTGCGGCCATGAACTGGCTGGGCCTGTCCTACGACGAGGGTCCGATCTACCAGATGCAGCGCCTGGACCGCTATCAAGCCGTCATCGACCAGATGATTGCCGACGGCAAGGCCTATCGCTGCTATGCAACGCCAGAGGAACTGACCGAGATGCGCGAGGCCCAGAAGGCCCGTGGCGAGAAGACCCTCTACGACCGCCGCTGGCGGCCCGAGCCCGGCAAGGTGCTGCCGACGCCCCCCGAGGGCGTGAAGCCAGTCGTCCGCTTTGCCAACCCCGTCGAAGGCGATGTGACGTGGAACGACCTGGTCAAGGGTCCGATCACCATCAACAACCGCGAGATCGATGACCTGATCATTGCCCGTACCGATGGTGTGCCGACCTACAACTTCGCCGTCGTCGTCGACGACTGGGACATGCGCATCAGCCATGTCTTCCGCGGTGACGAACACGTCAACAACACGCCCTGGCAGATCAACATCTTCAACGCCCTGGGCGCGCCACTGCCATCCTTCGGCCACCTGCCCATCATCCTGGGCGACGATGGCCTGAAGCTGTCCAAGCGCCGTGGAGCCGTCAGCGTGATGGACTACGCCGCCAATGGCTACCTGCCCGAAGGCATGCTGAACTACTTGGCCCGCCTGGGCTGGAGCCATGGCGACGACGAGCTGTTCTCGGCCGAGCAGATGGTGAGCTGGTTCGATGGCTCCCACCTGTCCAAGAGCCCGGCGCAGTGGGATCCGGCCAAGCTGGACTGGGTCAACGGCCACTATGTGAAGCAGATCGACGAAGGCCGCCTGGCCGGCCTCGTCGTCGAGCAGCTCAAGGCCAAGGGCATCGAGGCGACGCTGGAGCAGGTCCAGCCCAAGGTCGGCCTGTTCAAGGACCGCTGCGCGACGGTCGCTGTGCTGGCTGACTGGCTGGCCATGTATTTCGCCCCCGTCGCACCGTCGGCCGAGGACCTGGCGGCCCACATCACCGATGCGGTGCGCCCGGCGTTGGTGGCGCTGGCCGAACGCCTGTCGGCGTTGACCGAATGGAGCAAGGCTGCCATCCAGCAGGCTCTCAAGGAAACATTGACGGCGACTGGGCTGAAGATGCCCCAACTGGCCGTACCGGTGCGTGTGTTGGTGTGCGGTCGTGCACAAACGCCCAGCGTGGATGCGGTGCTGGAGCAGTTCGACAAGAAAAAAGTTCTCGAACGCTTGCAAGCAGTCTGATTTTCGTCATATACTCTTGGTCTCGCTTGAACAGCGCTGTTAACGAAGAAGTCGGCAACGAAAGTTGATTGATGGAATCGAAAACAACGGGGGTATAGCTCAGCTGGGAGAGCGCTTGCATGGCATGCAAGAGGTCAGCGGTTCGATCCCGCTTACCTCCACCAAATATCCTTCGGGAGTTTTGAGTGGCGCGCAGTTCAAGTCGTGAAGGATTAGTCCCCTTCGTCTAGAGGCCTAGGACACCACCCTTTCACGGTGATTACAGGGGTTCGAATCCCCTAGGGGACGCCAAAATTGCTTTGGCAATCTCGTTGTCAGACGAGAATGCCTTTGGCAATCCCGTCGTAAGACGGAATCCTGTCGCAAGGCAGGCGAGTTTGATGAACTCGGATGTTGTCGAAAGACGGTATCGAATTCATCCCACGCGGAGTGGTAGTTCAGTTGGTTAGAATACCGGCCTGTCACGCCGGGGGTCGCGGGTTCGAGCCCCGTCCACTCCGCCAAGGATTCCATCGGGTTCGCCCGATAAAATGAACGGCCTTTTGGCCGTTTATTTTTTGCGACCGGTTATCCGGGGGTATAGCTCAGCTGGGAGAGCGCTTGCATGGCATGCAAGAGGTCAGCGGTTCGATCCCGCTTACCTCCACCAAATCTCTAGGGATTGGGCGGTTCGCAAATTGAAATAGAATGTCCCCTTCGTCTAGAGGCCTAGGACACCACCCTTTCACGGTGATTACAGGGGTTCGAATCCCCTAGGGGACGCCAAACTCGTTTGGCAATCTCGTTGCAAGACGGGAATTTCTGTCGCAAGGCAGGCGAGTTTGATGAACTCGGATGTTGTCGAAAGACGGTATCGAATTCATCCCACGCGGAGTGGTAGTTCAGTTGGTTAGAATACCGGCCTGTCACGCCGGGGGTCGCGGGTTCGAGCCCCGTCCACTCCGCCACAAATAGCAATGCGCCGAAACCTCGCGGTTTCGGCGCATTTTTGTTTGTCCGTTCAGGAAACGAGTCCGCGTGCAGGTGCGGGCGCGGTGCCGGCGTCGTCATTGCCGCCGTTGCCGTGGGCTTGGGAGCCGCTTGGGGTAGGGCGCTGCTCGCTCGGGGTGGTTTTCGGCGCCTCCGTGGTGCCACGCTTGCCGCTGACGACAAGGCGCGCCAGTTTGACGACCTCACTGGCCTCGGCCGGCAGGCCGACCAGCAGCCCCAGCGTCAAGCTCAAGCACAACCATCCCTTTTTTACTCTTGGCATCTCCGGCTCCAGCCTTGCTGGTTGGCAAGGCATGGACTGAAGTGTTGAACAAGGTGGGGCAAGGAACCAGTGCGGCGCGACGAACTGCGCTTTCCGGGGGGTGAACTGCGACCGAGCGTCGATCAAAGTGCGGCGCCGAAAAGCAAAACGGGCCCTGACGGGCCCGATATGCTTGGCGGAGAGGGCGGGATTCGAACCCGCGGTGGGCTATTAACCCACACACGCTTTCCAGGCGTGCGACTTAAACCGCTCATCCACCTCTCCTGCAAGCCTGCCATCATAACCCATTGCGGCGCATTGCAGGAAATTGATCGGTCAGATTGCGGTTCGGCAGTGAAAGGTGACGCTGGCGGCCTCTCTAGACCAACTCCGACAGGCCGAAGGCCGCGAGGGTCGACAGGATCGACTCGGTGGCCTCTTCACCGAGGTCTTGCACCAGCTTGGCTGCCGGCACCAATCTCACATGTCGGATGTGGGTGTATCCCAGCGTCGCGGCGCGCTGGAGGAATACCTGAGGTATCGGCAGCGCGTAGAGCGGCGCAAGGTCGGCCGTCGACTGGAGCCGGATGTATGTCGACGCCGCGACGGTGACGGTTGGCTCGCCGAGCAGCGCGCCGCTACGTCCAGCGCCTAGTTCGATGGCGCCCATGTCATGCGGCCAGTGCGACGGAACGGCTTGCCGCATGCGCGCGCGACTTGCCGCGCCGGCGTTCAGTTTCGACGCTGCGCACTGCGGGCAGTCGCAAGCGCGCCAGATGGCCTATCACCTCTTGTTGCCACGGCAGCGCGCAGACGAGCATGTTGATGCCGATCAGTTGATCGTCGATGGTGACGATCCTGCCCGGCTCGGTGAACAGCAGATTCGATTTGATGGCCAGCGGATCGGCGAGCACGGGGATTCCTTCGTCGGTCATCACCCAGCTCCAGTACACCGAGGCGACCCGATTCGGTGTCGACCAGATCGTCAGCCCAGTGTGCCGATCAGCGCGGCTGTGGGCGCTCTCGCTGAGCATGGTGAGTTGGTGTCGGAGCTGCGCGGAGAAGGGCTCCAGTTCGGCGCTTGAGATATGGACGAGATCTTGGTTGCGCATGGTCGTCGATCTGGTGTGTAGTGTTGCGATAGAGTCTGGCTGCCGCTAACCGGACCGGCCAGCGTCAACCTCGCCGCTAGGCGCGATGGAACCTTTGTGATAAGCGCAGCCGACCCAGCATGAATCCCGGCGATTACGAAGCAGTCAGCCAGGCCACCACGCGCGAAGAATTTCGGGAGGCCTTGTCGAGCTTTGCTGCGCGGATGGATTTCCCGCTGGTCAATGCACTGCTCGTTGACGGCACCCTGGACTCACCGGACCTCAAGATCGGCGCGATCGGCAACACGCCGTCTTCGTTCCTCGTCACGCACGCCGATCTCAAGCGAATCCGTACCGACCCCGTCATGCATCGGCTGCAGGATGAGCCGACTCCCTTCATCTGGGACCAGGCTTTCTATGCGAAGCGGGACATGGGGCATCTCTGGGAAGACCAGGCCCCTTACGGCTATCGCGTCGGCATCGCTGCCTCGCTTCCGGTCGGCGCAAACCAGCGAGTTTTTGTCGGCGTCGACCGCCACGACAAGTTGCCGACGAGCGGTCTCCTGCTCACGCGTCTGCAGGCAGATCTGCAACTGCTGGCGGTGCACGCCCTGGTCGCAGCCAGACGAATACTTGTAAAGCCCATTCCGCCGACCGTCGAGGCAATGCAGTTGCCGCGCCTGTCGCCGCGCGAGATCGAAGTCCTGCGCTGGACCGATGAGGGCAAGACGGCTTACGAAATCGCCATCATCCTTCAGGTGAAGGAGCGAACCGTCACCAGCTACCTTGAGCTTGCCAAGGAAAAACTCGGCGTGGTGGGCAAGAAGGGGCAGGCCGTGAAGGTTGCCAAGGCCCTGGGATTCATTTAGGCGTATCGCCGGCTAGCACAAATTCGCCTTACGCACAAACGTAAGACTTGCCGCTGCCTCGTAAATCGTCGGGAGACGACAGTAGGACCCATCGCGAACAGACCGGTGCTTGAACCGAGTCGTTAGCGCCGAATGAGGGCGGTCCGGGCCTGCTGGACAGCCAAAGCGCCAATCCTCCACCTCTCCTTCGAGGCCTGCCATGTCCCTGATCATCGACGTCTTCTTAGAACTCCTCGGCCTTCCCTGCGGAGGATCTTGAAGTCTTGCCGATCCCTTCTGTGCGTGGCGCCCGGCTTGGTTGATTCCGTCACTTGAGCACCGCGCCGAACCATAGCGCACAGAGGGGACCCGGCAACTTCGACAGGCTTTCCTCACTCCTCCATGAGGAATTTCGTTCGGCGCCCCCCGGACGTATTTAGCCCGGCCTCAGTGCCGGGCTCTTTTTTTTGGCGGAAACAAGACCGGACGCCTCACCGGGAGCCTGGAGAACGCTCAGGTGCGCGCGCCGCTCTTGATGAGGGTCATGGCCGTGCCGATCAGCCCTCCGACTTCGCTCATATTGCCCGGCACGATCATCGTGTTGTTCTTCTGGGCCAGCTGGGCGTAAGCCTCGACAGCTTTCTCAGCCACCTTGAGCTGGACGGCCTGGTCGCCACCCGGCTGCTGGATGGCGGCAGCGATCTTGCGGATGGCATCCGACGTGGCGTCGGCCACCGCCGTGATGGCAGCCGCCTCCCCCTGGGCCTTGTTGATCTCGGCCTGTTTCTGGCCTTCCGACTTGGCGATCGCCGCTTCACGTTCGCCGGTCGCGATATTGATCTGCTCCTGACGGCGGCCTTCAGAGGCCGCGATCAGGGCGCGCTTCTCGCGTTCGGCCGTGATCTGGGCCTGCATGGAGTGCAGGATGGCCGGCGGCGGCGTCAGGTCCTTGATCTCGTAGCGCAGCACCTTGACGCCCCAGTTCAGGGCCGCCTCGTCCAGGGCTTCGACAACCGAGGTGTTGATGACAGCACGCTCCTCGAACGTGCGGTCCAGCTCCATGCGGCCGATGACGGAGCGCAGCGTCGTCTGCGCGAGCTGAGTGATGGCGACGACGTAGTTGCTGGCGCCATAGCTGGCCCGCATCGGGTCGGTGACCTGGAAATAGAGGATGCCGTCGACCGTCAGCTGGGTGTTGTCCTTGGTGATGCACACCTGGCTGGGTACATCCAGCGGGATTTCCTTCAGCGAATGCTTGTAGGCCAGGCGATCAACAAAGGGCACCAGAAAGTTGAGACCTGGCGTCAGCGTTGCGTGGTACTTGCCCAGCCGTTCCACGACCCAGGCATGCTGCTGCGGTACGACCTTGATCGAGCGCACCACGAAGATGGCGGCGATGACGAGGATGACGAGTGCGATTTCCATGAGGCCTCTCGGGCGGTTGCGAACGGAGCGGGGCGTTCAGCGGTCCAGCAGCAGGCAGCTGCCTTCCACCGCGCGAATGACATGCCGGCCGCTTTGGGCCGGCGCGTTGCCAATGAAGCGGGCCCGCCAGGCGGCGCCTCGGTATTGCACCTGGGTCAGGCCTTCGGCGGACCAGGTGTCGACCTGCACGCTCTGGCCGATGTCGAGGTTGACGTCAGGGTTGCTGGCGGCTGGTTCAGCCTTGGGGGCCTTGGCGCGGCGGCGGTGCAAAGCGATGACGGCAGCTCCGCCGATGACGGCTGACGCGATGACCTGCGCTGTCACGCCCACATTGAGATGAGCCGCCAGAGCGCCGGCGCCAGCGCCAACAGCCAGCATCAGCAGGTAGAAACTGCCTGTTGCCAATTCGGCGGCGACCAGGACGCCGGCCGCTATCCACCAGACGGTGGCCCAGTTCCAATCCATCTCGCCTCCCGGGGCTGTGGTGTCGATCCAGTTTAGACCCGCAGGACACGGTCAAGACACCTTGCGGCCCTACACTTCGCCGCTTCGTTTTTCTGATGCCCCGCTCCTGGAGGCCGCCATGATCCGTTTCCACTTTCCCATCGTCATCATTGACGAGGACTACCGTTCCGAGAACACCTCGGGTCTTGGCATTCGTGCGTTGGCCGAGGCCATCCAGAAAGAGGGCATGGAAGTCCTGGGTGTGACGAGCTATGGCGACCTGTCGCAGTTCGCCCAGCAGCAAAGCCGCGCCTCGGCCTTCATCCTGTCCATCGACGACGAGGAGTTCACGGCCGGCCCCGAGATGGACCCGGTGGTGCTGAACCTGCGCAAGTTCATCGAGGAGATCCGCAACCGCAACCCGGACATCCCGATCTACGTCTACGGTGAGACGCGCACCAGCCAGCATCTGCCCAACGACGTCTTGCGCGAGCTGCACGGCTTCATCCACATGTTCGAGGACACGCCGGAGTTCGTGGCCCGCCACATCATCCGCGAGGCCAAGAGCTACCTCGACGGCCTGGCGCCGCCGTTCTTCAAGGCGCTGATGGACTATGCCCAGGACGGCTCCTACTCCTGGCATTGCCCCGGCCACTCCGGCGGCGTCGCCTTCCTGAAGAGCCCGGTCGGCCAGATGTTCCACCAGTTCTTCGGCGAGAACATGCTGCGCGCCGACGTCTGCAATGCCGTCGAGGAACTCGGCCAGCTGCTGGACCACACCGGCCCCGTCGCTGCCAGCGAAAAGAACGCCGCGCGCATCTTCAATGCCGATCACTGCTTCTTCGTCACCAACGGCACCAGCACGTCCAACAAGATGGTCTGGCACCACACGGTGGCGCCCGGTGACGTGGTCGTCATCGACCGCAACTGCCACAAGAGCAATCTGCACGCCATCATCATGTGCGGCGCCATCCCCGTCTTCATGACGCCGACGCGCAACCACTACGGCATCATCGGGCCCATCCCCGAGAGCGAATTCAGCCCCGAGGCCATCCGCGCCAAGATCGCGGCCAATCCGCTGCTGGCGCACGTCGACCCCGACACGGTCAAGCCCTCCATCGTCACGTTGACGCAGAGCACCTACGACGGCGTGCTCTACAACACCGAGACCATCAAGAAGAAGCTCGACGGCTACATCCCGACGCTGCACTTCGACGAGGCCTGGCTGCCGCACGCCGCCTTCCACGATTTCTACGGCCAGTTCCATGCCATGGGCAAGAACCGCCCGCGCCCCAAGGAGGCCATGGTCTATGCGACGCAGTCCACGCACAAGCTGCTGGCTGGCATCTCGCAGGCCTCGCAGGTGCTGGTGCAGGACTCGCAGAGCGTCAAGCTCGACAAGCACCTCTTCAACGAGGCCTATCTGATGCACACCAGCACCAGCCCGCAGTACTCCATCATCGCGAGCTGCGACGTGGCTGCGGCCATGATGGAGCCCCCGGGTGGCACGGCGCTGGTGGAGGAGAGCATCAAGGAGTCGCTGGACTTCCGCCGCGCGATGCGCAAGGTCGAGGGCGACTATGGTGACGACTGGTGGTTCAAGGTCTGGGGCCCCGACTTCCTGCGTGCCCAGGACGACCAGGGCAGCCAGCCCGTGTCGGCGGACTGGATGCTGCATGCCGACGAGGACTGGCATGGCTTCGGCGCCCTGGCCGAAGGCTTCAACATGCTGGACCCGATCAAGTCCACCATCATCACGCCCGGGCTGGACATGGAAGGGCGCTTTGCCGCCACCGGCATCCCGGCCTCGGTCGTCACCAAGTTCCTCGTCGAGCACGGCGTGGTGGTTGAGAAGACGGGGCTGTACTCCTTCTTCATCATGTTCACCATCGGCATCACCAAGGGCCGCTGGAACACGCTGCTGACCGCGTTGCAGCAGTTCAAGGACGACTACGACAAGAACGCGCCGCTGTGGCGCATCCTGCCGGAGTTCGTCGCGCAGTTCCCGAAATACGAGCGCATGGGCTTGCGCGACCTCTGCCAGAGCATCCACCAGGCCTATGCCGAGGGCGACATCGCGCGCCTGACGACGGACATGTATCTGTCCAACCTGCAGCCGGCCATGACGCCGAGCGACGCCTACGCGCACATCGCGCAGCGACGCACCGAGCGCGTGGGCATCGACGAACTCGAAGGCCGCATCACGACCTCGCTGCTGACGCCTTACCCGCCTGGCATCCCGCTGCTGGTCCCGGGTGAGCGCTTCAACAAGAAGATCGTCGACTACCTGAAGTTCACGCGCAGCTTCAACGCCAAGTTCCCGGGTTTCGCGACCGATGTGCACGGCCTCGTGCACGAAGTGGACGAAGAAACCGGTCGCGGCCGCTACTACGTGGACTGCGTCAAGGCCTGATCGGTTCCTTGCGCGGTGCGAGGTTCAGGCGAGGGCGCTGCCCAGCCGCCAGGGCAGGCCTTCGTGGCGCGCCAGGTCGCGGCGCACACCCGCCGGGCTGAGCCCGGTGAGGGCGCGGAACTCGCGCACCATGTGGGCCGCATGGCTGAAGCCGCATTGCGCCGCCACGTCGGTCAGCGGCGCGCCGTCGGCAAGCCGACGCAAGCCCTCGTTGAGGCGCTCGACGCGCATCAGCGCCTTGGGCGGCAGGCCGAGCGCATCGCCGACGCGGCGTTGCAGCTGACGCGCGCTGGACGTGGCCACGTCGGCCCAGTCGCCCACGCTGAGGGCCGCGGTCGGCACGCGCGGTGGCGCCTGCCAGGCGCGGCGCGCCTGGGCTTTTTCCACCCAGCAGTGCAATTGCTGCTCGATGATCCAGACCTGGGCCGCCGTGCTGCTGGCGCGGCGCAACTGCGACAGCAGCACCTCGGCGATCTGCCAGCCGATGACTTCGGACGCCGGGCCGCGCCGGTTCACCCATTCCGCGGCCGGCAGGTCGAACAGCCAGCTCAGCACGCCGGGCCGCAGCAACACCGTCGTGATGGCTGGATCGTTGGCATAGGCGCGCCGCGCCGGTTTCAGGCGCGGGCCGGCCAGCTCCAGGTCGGCCAGCGACAGGCCTGAGTCGGCGTCCACCCAGTCGCCACGGTGCAGCACGGTGAGGGCGCCTTGCACATTGGCCGGAAAGCATTGCACCGAAGGCAAGGCCGGGCCTTCAGGACTCGGCCGCCGCACGGCAATGGCCTGGACATAGGGCGCCAGTGCGGAACTGGGAGGCAGGAGCTGGGTGCGGCTGGCGGGCGAGGTCATGCAGTCATGAAGCCGAGGTCTTGCGGTGAGAAGGCCGTGATGGCCGGGAAGGCCGTCGCCACGGCGGCGGCGTCCAACCCGAACCAGCGTCCGAGTGTCGCGCCGAACTGCTCCAGCGAGGTGCTGGGGATCAGCGCACCGCGGCTGCCGGAGTCATCGGCACCGCCCAGGGCCGGGTAGGGGAAGCGGCCATAGACCTGGCCACCCTTCACCGCACCGCCCAGGATGAGGTGGTGGTTGCCCCAGCCGTGATCGGTGCCCGAGCCACTGGGCTGCAGCGAACGGCCGAACTCGCTCTGCGTGAAGCTGGTGACCATCTGCGACACGCCGAGCTCGACGGTGGCGTTGTAGAAGGCGCCCATGGCGTCGCCCAACTGGCGCAGCAGGTCCCATTGCTGCCAGCTCTGGCCGCTGTGGGTGTCGAAGCCGCCCAACTGCACGAAGAAGACCTGTCGCTTGACGCCGACGGTCTGGCGCAACGCGATGACGCGCGCCACCTGCTGCAGCTGGCGGCCGAGGTCGGTGCCTGGGAAGACGGTGTTGACCGTGCCGGCGCCGCTGGTGCGCAGCAGGGCGCCCAGGCTCAGCGCGTCGCGCCGGACCTGATTGGCGCCCTGGATGAGCTTCACGCCGCCGTCCAGGGCCAGGATCTCGTTCAGCGCCTGGCTGCGTGCCGTGGTGGCCGAGGCCGGCCAGGTGCTCATGCCGCTGACGTCGAGGTTGAAGCCTGGGACCAGGCTGGCGGTCGGCACCTGATGGCCGGCCGTGAACAGCGCGCCGCCAGCCATGGACACGGCGGCGGGGAAACGCGACGTGCCGTTGCGAGACACCAGGGCATCGGCCGAACGGCCGCCCCAGCCCGTGCCGCCGCCGCTGCCGTTGCCGGCCTGGGCGAGCTGCATCTGGTCGGAGTGCGAGAACAGATTGGCAGGCAGCGTCGCTGTGCCGGCCGTGATCTGGGCACGCGTCGTCGGCGCGAGCAGCGGGCCGACGTTGGCGATGGCCGCCAGCTTGCCCTGGGCCCACAGCGGGTGGATGGTCTGAAGGCCGGAGTTCAGCGCATAGGGCACGCCATCCGTCGTCGTGATGGGCAGCAGGCTGGCCGACTGGTCGGGCAGGGCCAGGCCGCCGCGCAGGTTCTTGTAGGCGGCGTAGGCGGCCGTGGCTTGGGGCACCAGCACGTTGTGGCCGTCGCAGCCGCCGGCCAGGAAGACGCAGACCAGGGCGCGGTAGTCCTCGGTGGTCTGAGCGAAGCCCGGCAGAGCGGGCGCGGCGGTCAGGGCGCAGGCGGCGCGCAACAGGGCGCGGCGGGTGGTGTTGTGAGTCGTCATGGCTGCGCTCCTTCAGTGTTGGATGGCGTGCTGGCCGGACAGCAGCGTCAGGTAGAGCGCCGTCTGCATGCGCTGGGTCGCATCGGGCTGGGCATTGATGGCATTGGCCAGGCTCTGGCGCATGGCGGGCGACATGCGTCCCCACAGCAGGGCTTGGTCAACTGCATTGATCAGCGCCGTTGTGTCATTGGCCACGGCGGTGAAGGGCTGCAGGTTGATGCGCATATTGCTGCCCGGCTGGGTCAGCAGGGCCCACAGGAAGTTGCCGCGCAGCGTCGCCTCGGTGGGCGTGTAGATCTGGAACTCCGGCGCCGACAGCGTCGTCTGTGGCAGGCGGAAGAGCTGCGAGTAATGGCCGAAGACCGAGGGCGGCGTCAGCGGCGTCTGGCCGGTGCGGCCGATCTCCCAGCTCAGGTTGTTGCCGGCCTGGAAGCCGCCGTTCAGCGCCCGCAGCGTGGCCGCGATGTGCTGGACCGGGTCGCGCAGCCGGCCGTCGTTGGTGCCGGCGGCGTCGTTGCGGGCTTCGGCGTCGAGCAGGATGGCCCTCACGACGGCCTTCAAGTCGCCGCGCACGCCGCTGCCGTTGTTGGTGAACACGGTGGCGACACGTTGCACATAGGCCGGGCTGGGGTTGCTCTTCACCAGTTGGCGGATCAGCCGCAGCGACACGAAGGGCGGTGTGTTGGGATGCTGGAAGAGGCAGTCCAGTGTGGCCTTCAGGTCGGCGTCGGTGCCCTGGCTGGCGGCCAGGCTGCAGCCCAGGAAGCTCTTGGCGCGTTGGTCGTGGTTGACCTCGCGCAGCACCATGGGCCCGCTGAAGTTCTCCCAGTTGTTGGTGCCGGTGCCGACATAGGTCCAGCCCGTCAGTGCCAGGGCCACCTGCTGGATGGTCGACTGGTCATAGGTCGGGATGCTGCGGCCGGACAGATCGAGCTGTGGCGTGCCGTCGGCGTTCAGTTTGACCAGGCCGATGGTGAAGAGCTGCATCAGCTCGCGGGCGAAGTTCTCGTTGGCCGACGAACCGCCCAGGGGCTTGTTGCTGTTGGCCAGGTCGAGGTATTTGCCCATCTGCGGGCTGCGCGCGACCTCCTCCAGCAGCGTGCGGTAGTTGCCGAAGGCGTTCCTGCTCAGCGTGCGCAGATGTGGCGCGATCTCCTCGGCGTAGATGTTCTTGTTGGCCGAGATGACGATGACCTGGGCCAGCGCATAGGCGACGCGCTGGCGCAGCTGGTCGGGTGCGTCGGTCAGCCGGTTCAGCATCTGGGCTGCCACGGTCGACGTGCTGCCGTCGGATGGCGTCGCGACGGCCGTTTCGGCCAGGCCGAACTGCTCGTTCAGCCAGGCGTCCTGGCCCAGGCTCTGCACGCGGGCCACTGAAGTGGCGTTGGCGCCGAAAGTGGCTTGTTCCAGGAAACGGGCGGCGGCCAGGTTGGCGGTGCCTTGGCCGGGACCCGGTGCGGGCGCCGGCGCGGGGGCGGGGGCCGGGCTTGGCGAAGGGGCCGGTGTGGGAGCCGGGGAGGGCGCCGGCGCGGGGGCCGACGCCGAGATCGACAGGTTGACGACGTCGGAGCCGATGGTGCCCAGGCCCGTGGCCCAGACCTGCACGGGCTGCGTCTTGCCCAGCCAACTGCTCGGCGCCGTGGCCGAGGCCTGCAGCTGCGTGGCCGAGAGGCGCGTGACCGTCGCGTTCAAGTCGCCGATCTTCACCGCCACATTGGTCGGGAAGGCTGCGCCGTTGAGCTTGATCGTGAAGGCGCCCGCGGGCACGGCGGTCGGGCTGACGCCCCACAGCCGCGGCTGGACCTGGGTGATGCTCAGCGTGACGCTGCCCGACTTGGCCGGGTAGGCTGTGCTAGTCGCCGTGACCGTGACGTCGCTCTGCATCGGCACGGCCGCCGGCGCGGTGTAGAGGCCGCGGTCGCTGACGGTGCCGATGGTGGTGTTGCCGCCGGCGATGCCATTGACCGTCCAGGTCACGCCGTTCGGCGAAAGCGGCACATAGGCCGTCAGCTGTTTGGTGGCGGCGACGGGCAGATTGCCGCTGCTGTAGACCGTGATGGTCTGGGCCAACAGCGGGCTGGCACCCAGGCTGCCGGCGAAGGCCAGCGCAGCGATGCGGAAAAGGCGAGGTGGGGTCGGGGGCGGGCAGATCATGCGGCGGCTCCGTGTGGGGATAGCTCACCGGTGCAACGCCCATGCCATGGCCTAAAGGCGTCAAAACTGACGCCCAGCGTCGGTTCTGATGCCGGGCCGCTCAGACCGGCTGACGATTTCTGTTAACCGCTGACCAAGGATGTCAGTCTTGTAAGGACTTGCACGGCTGATTTGTGCAAATGTCACGAGTTGTACGGCCCAAAAAGAACCGCGGCGGGCCGGTTCGGCGCGCCGCGGTTGCGGGGAAGTAGCTGGGTCGATTCAGTCCATTGCCATGGCCGTGTGGCTGAAGCCGCCGTCCACGTAGGTGATCTCGGCGCTGATGCCGGCCGACAGGTCGGACAGCAGGAAGGCGGCGGTGTTGCCGACGTCATCGATGGTCACGTTGCGGCGGATCGGCGCCTGGGCGGCGAACTGGCCCAACAGCTTGCCGAAGTCCTTGATGCCGGAGGCGGCCAACGTCTTGATCGGGCCGGCCGAGATGCCGTTGACCCGCACGCCCTTGGGGCCGAGGGCCGAGGCCAGGTAGCGCACGCTGGCCTCCAGGCTGGCCTTGGCAAGGCCCATGGTGTTGTAGTTGGGCACGATGCGCAGGGCGCCGAGGTAGCTCAGCGTCAGCAGGGCCGAGCCGGGGCGCAGGCGCGGCGCGGCCAGCTTGGCCATGGCCGGGAAGCTGTAGGCCGAGATGTCATGGGCGATGCGGAAATTCTCGCGCGTCATGCCCTCGAGGAAATCGCCGGCAATCGCCTCGCGCGGCGCAAAACCGATGGAATGAACGAAGCCGTCGAATTCCGGCCAGACCTCGCCCAGTTGGTCGAACAGGGCCTGCATCTGCTCGTCGCTCGTGACGTCGCAGTCGTAGATGAGCTTGGAGCCAAATTCGGCGGCGAACTCGCTGATGCGCTCCTTGAAGCGCTCGCCCTGGTAGCTGAAAGCCAGCTCGGCGCCTTCGCGGTGGCAGGCGCGGGCAATGCCGTAGGCGATGGAGCGGTTGGACAGCACGCCCGTGATCAGCAGCCGCTTGCCGGCGAGAAAGCCCATTCTTGTCTCCTGTGAGGTCTCAAACAGCCGCAGATTCTGGCACGCGCCGGGCGTAGCGGCTTGCCGGCATGGGACTTGCACAGTACAATCCGAGCTTCACCAGAAATGAGAGAACTCCGCAAGGAGGCTTTCAACGAGCCCCGGACGACATCCCCCGGGGCGCGATATCAGGTGAACGAGTGGGCGGATTCATCCAGCCCATTTTTTTTGCTTTTTCGATTTTCTTCTCGCTAGACGCCCGCAACACCGAATGAGTTGGCAAACCACTGTGGAAACGACCGTGACCGGACTCGGTTACGAACTCGTGGACTGCGAACGCAGTGCCAGTGGTGGAACGCTGCGCGTGACGATCGACAAGCTGCAGGCCCAGGCGGATGCCGGCGAGTTGGTCGACGTGGATGACTGCGAAAAGGTCACCCGACAGCTGCAGTATGTGCTCGAGGTCGAGGGTTTGGAATATTCCCGGCTCGAAGTGTCGTCGCCGGGGTTGGACCGGCCGCTGAAAAAAGCCGCCCATTACGCGCGCTTCTCCGGCCAGGAAGTCGACATCACGTTGAAGGCGCCATTCCAGGGTCGCAAAAAGTACCGCGGCATCGTCAGCGCGCAGCCCGGTGCTGCCGACGACCAGGCCTGGCGCCTGGTGTTCGACGACGGCGAGGCCGAGCAGGCCCTGGATTTCACGCTCGACGAGGTGCGTGATGCGCGCCTCGTGCCGACGTTCAGTTTCAAGGGGCGCGGCGGTGAGCCGGCGCCCGATCGAAAGCCCGGCCAGCGGGGCGTCATCAAGCCGAAGAAAGTTCCGGCTAAGAAACAAGCGGGCGAGCCTGACCAGGCGGCGCCCGGCCAAGACAAGGTTGACGGAGGTCTCAAGCAATGAACCGCGAAATGTTGATGCTGGTGGACGCAATCTCGCGCGAGAAGAGCGTGGAGCGTGATGTCGTGTTCGGTGCGGTGGAAGCCGCGCTGGCCTCGGCCACCAAGAAGATTTACGGCGGTGAAGCCGACATCCGCGTGAGCGTGGATCGCGAGTCCGGCGAATATGAGACCTTCCGCCGCTGGCATGTCGTGCCCAATGAGGCCGGCCTGCAGAACGCCGACGCTGAAATCCTGCTGTTCGAAGCGCAGGAACAGATCGCCGACATCGAGGTGGACGACCACATCGAGGAACCCGTCGAGTCCGTGCCCATTGGCCGCATCGGCGCCCAGGCCGCCAAGCAGGTCATCCTGCAGAAGATCCGCGACGCCGAGCGTGAGCAGCTGCTGAACGACTTCATGTCGCGCGGCGAGAAGATCTTCGTTGGCACCGTCAAGCGCCTGGACAAGGGCGACATCATTGTCGAAAGCGGCCGCGTCGAAGGCCGCCTGAAGCGCAGCGAGATGATCTCGAAAGAGAACCTGCGCACCGGCGACCGCGTGCGTGCCGTCATCCTCGGCGTGGACCCGACCCAGCGCGGCCCGCAGATCATGCTGTCGCGTTCCTCGCCTGAGTTCATGAAGGAACTCTTCGCCCAGGAAGTCCCGGAAATCGAGCAAGGCCTGCTGGAGATCAAGAGCTGCGCCCGCGACAGCGGCAGCCGCGCCAAGATCGCCGTCATCAGCCATGACCGCCGTGTCGACCCCATCGGCACCTGCGTCGGCGTGCGCGGTTCGCGCGTCAACGGCGTGACGACCGAGCTGGCCGGCGAGCGCGTGGACATCGTGCTGTGGAGCGAAGACCCGGCCCAGTTCGTCATCGGCGCCCTGGCCCCGGCCAATGTGCAGTCCATCGTCGTGGATGAAGAGCGCCACGCCATGGACGTCGTCGTCGACGAGGAAAACCTCGCCATCGCCATCGGCCGCGGCGGTCAGAACGTGCGTCTCGCGTCCGAGCTGACCGGCTGGCGCATCAACATCATGTCGGCCGAGGAATCGGCCGCCAAGCATGAGCTGGAAGCCGAAAGCGTCCGCAAGCTCTTCGTCGAGAAGCTCGACGTCGACGCCGAAGTCGCCGACATCCTGATCGCTGAAGGCTTCACCAGCCTGGAAGAAGTCGCCTACGTGCCGATGCAGGAAATGCTCGAGATCGAGGCCTTCGACGAGGACACCGTCACCGAGCTGCGCACCCGTGCCAAGGACGCGCTGCTGACGATGGAAATCGCCAAGGAAGAGAAGGTCGAGGAGGTCTCGCAGGACCTGCGTGACCTGGAAGGCATGACGCCCGAGCTGGTAGCCAAGCTCGCCGAGGGCGGCATCAATACCCGTGACGACCTGGCCGATCTGGCCGTCGATGAATTGGTCGAGCTGACCGGCCAGGATGAGGCCGCCGCGCGCGCTCTGATCATGAAGGCCCGCGAACACTGGTTCAACGCCTGATCAATCACACGCCGCGCCGCACCGAAAGCAATTTGAAGGATCCCCACATGGCCGTGACTACCGTCGCCCAATTTGCCGCCGAGCTGAGCAAGCCGGCGGGCACGCTGCTGGAGCAGCTGCAAGCCGCGGGCGTCAAGAAGTCTTCCGTCGACGACTCGCTGAGCGAGACCGACAAGGAACGCCTGCTCGACCACCTGCGCACCTCCCACGGCACTGCCGGCGGCGAGCGCAAGAAGATCACCCTCGTCAAGAAGTCGACCACCGAGATCAAGCAGGCCGACGCTTCTGGCAAGGCCCGCACCATCCAGGTCGAAGTGCGCAAGAAGCGCACCTTCGTCAAGCGTGACGACGCCTCCGATGAGTCCTCCGCTGGCGCCGAAGAAGCCGATCTGGCCCGCCGCGAGGAAGAGGCCCAGGCCCAGGCCGCTGCATTGCGCGTCCAGGAAGAGGAGCTTGCCGCCAAGGTGAAGGCCCGCGAGGAGGCCGAGCGCGCCGCCCGTGAAGCCGCCGCCGCCAAGGCTGCCGCCGAAGCCGCTGCTGCCGAAGCCGCCGCCAAGGCTGCCGCCGAAGCCGCTGCGGCGGCTGCCGCTGCCAAGGTGGAAAAGGCTGAGAGCCAGGCCGACGACCAAGCCGAGGCCCGCGCCCGCAATGCCGCCGCCGCCGCTGCCGAAGCCGCCGCCATCAACAAGGCCGCTTCCAAGCGCGGTGCCAAGGCCGCCGCGCCTGCGCCCGAACCCGAAGTCGTCGCTCCGCCGCCGCCCGCGCCGGCGCCTGAAGTCGTCGCCCCGCCGCCGCCCGCACCCGAGGTTGCCAAGCCGGCGCTGCGCGTGGTCAAGGCCGTGGATGCCGCTGCCGAAGAGAAGCAGAAGCAGGACGACCTGGCTCGCCGCCGCAAGGCCGCCGAGGACGAGGCCGCCAAGATCCGCGCGATGATGAACGCACCCAAGAAGGTGCTGGTCGCGGCCAAGAAGGAAGAGCCCAAGCCGGCCGAAACCGCCGCGGGCATCAAGGGCACCATCCACAAGAAGGCCGGCGCTCCGGGCGCCGCACCTGCCACGGCGGGTGCCGGCGCAGGCGCCGGCAAGCCGGGCGACAAGAAGTCGGTCAAGTCCGAGAAGCTGTCGTCCAGCTGGGCCGATGACGCCGCCAAGAAGCGCGGCCTCAAGACCATCGGTGCCGGTCCTGCCGGCGCCGGTCGCCCGGGTGGCGGTGGCAACTGGCGCGCTCCGGCGCGTGGTGGTGCCGGCGGCCGTCGCGGCGACCGCGGTGGCAATGGCCAGTCCAATTTCCAGGCGCCTGCAGAAATGCAGATCCAGGAGGTCCACGTCCCCGAGACCATCTCGGTGGCCGATCTCGCCCACAAGATGTCGGTCAAGGCTGCCGAGGTCATCAAGCAGTTGATGAAGCTGGGCCAGATGGTCACCATCAACCAGCAGCTGGACCAGGAAACGGCCATGATCCTCGTCGAGGAAATGGGCCACAAGGCCTTTGCCGCCAAGCTGGACGATCCGGACGCCTTCCTCGAAGAAGAGGGCACCGCCGAGCAGCAGCACGAATCGCTGTCGCGCGCACCGGTGGTCACCGTCATGGGTCACGTCGACCACGGCAAGACCTCGCTGCTGGACTACATCCGCCGCTCCCGCGTGGCAGCTGGCGAAGCCGGCGGCATCACGCAGCACATCGGCGCGTATCACGTCGAGACGCCGCGCGGCACCATCACCTTCCTGGATACCCCGGGTCACGCGGCCTTCACGGCTATGCGGGCTCGCGGTGCCAAGGCGACGGACATCGTCATCCTGGTTTGCGCGGCTGACGACGGCGTCATGCCCCAGACCAAGGAAGCCATCCACCACGCGAAGGCCGCTGGCGTGCCCATCGTGGTCGCGATGACCAAGATCGACAAGCCCGATGCCAACGCCGAACGCGTCAAGAGCGAGCTGGTGGCCGAGCAGGTCGTGCCGGAAGAATTCGGCGGCGAGTCGCCTTTCATCGGCGTGTCTTCCAAGACCGGCCAGGGTATCGACGAACTGCTGGAGCAGGTGCTGCTGCAGGCCGAAGTGCTGGAACTGAAGGCGCCGGTCGAATCCATGGCCAAGGGCCTGGTCATCGAAGCCAAGCTGGACAAGGGCCGCGGCCCGGTCGCCACCGTCCTGGTGCAGAGTGGTACGCTCAAGCGCGGCGACGTCGTGCTGGCCGGCTCCACCTTCGGTCGTGTTCGCGCCATGCTGGACGAAGACGGCAAGGCCACCAACGAGGCGGGTCCGTCCATCCCGGTGGAAATCCAGGGCCTGACCGAAGTGCCGCAAGCCGGTGACGAATTCATGGTGCTGGGCGACGAACGCCGTGCCCGTGAAGTCGCGACCTTCCGCCAAGGCAAGTACCGCGACGTCAAGCTGGCCAAGCAGCAGGCCGCCAAGCTCGAGAACATGTTCAGCGAAATGGGCGCCGGCGACGTGCAGACCCTGCCGCTGATCATCAAGAGCGATGTGCAGGGCTCGCAGGAAGCCCTGGCCGCTTCGCTGCTCAAGCTCAGCAACGCCGAAGTCAAGGTGCAGATCGTCCACGCGGCGGTCGGCGGCATCAGCGAAAGCGACGTCAACCTGGCCATCGCTTCCAAGGCCGTCATCATCGGCTTCAACGTGCGTGCCGATGCCGGTGCGCGCAAGCTGGCCGAAGGCAACGCGGTCGATCTGCGTTACTACAGCATCATTTACGACGCTGTGGACGACGTGACCAAGGCGATGTCCGGCATGCTGGCGCCCGAGCAGCGCGAAGAAGCGCTGGGCACGGCCGAAATCCGCGTCGTGTTCGTCGCCTCCAAGATCGGCACGGTGGCCGGTTCCATGGTCACCAGCGGCCTGGTCCGCCGTGGCGCGCGCTTCCGCTTGCTGCGCGACAACACCGTGATCTACACGGGCGAAGTCGAGTCGGTGCGCCGCGAGAAGGACGACGTCCGCGAAGTCAAGGAAGGCTTCGAGTGCGGTATCAAGCTGAAGAACTACAGCGACATCAAGGAAGGTGATCAGCTCGAGTTCTTCGAAATCAAGGAAGTGGCCCGCACGCTCTGAACTTCAGTCCCGAGGGTTAACCCCGCCCCTCGGGGCGGGGTTTGTTCTTTCAGGAAACCGCCATGAGACACAAACGCGCCATCCCCAACCGCAGCTTCCGCGTCGCCGACCAGATCCAACGCGATCTGGCCGAGCTGATCCGCGAGCTGAAGGACCCGCGCATCGGCATGGCGACCATCAGTGCCGTGGACGTGACGCCCGACTACGCCCATGCCAAGGTGTTCTTCTCGGTACTGATTGGCGACCCTGCCGAAACGCAGATCGCCTTGAACGAGGCGGCGGGTTTCCTGCGCAACGGTCTGTTCAAGCGCCTGCAGATCCACACCGTGCCGACACTGCATTTCCAGTTCGACCGCACCACCGAGCGCGCCGCCGAGATGAGCGCGCTGATCCACAAGGCCAATGCCACGCGCGCGATCGAGGACGAGGAGCCCAATGACTGAGGCCGCCGTCGCCGTTGCCGCCGCGAAGCCGCCGCGTGTGCGCATCCAGCGCCGCGCTCTGCATGGCGTGTTGTTGCTCGACAAGCCGCTGGGCTTGTCGAGCAACGACGCATTGCAGAAGGCCAAGTGGCTGTTGCGTGCCGAGAAGGCCGGCCACACCGGAACTCTGGACCCGCTGGCCACCGGCCTGCTGCCGCTGTGCTTCGGCGCGGCCACCAAGTTCAGCCAAGTCAGCCTGGACGCCGACAAGCGTTATCTCGCGACGCTGGCCCTGGGCATCCGCACGACGACGGGCGACGCCGAGGGCGAGGTGCTGGAGCGCGTCGACGCGGCCCACATCACGATCGAGCAGATCGCCGCCGCCTGTGCCGCTTTCACCGGCGAGATCGACCAGATGCCGCCGATGTACTCGGCGCTCAAGCACGAAGGCAAAGCGCTGTACGAATACGCCCGCGCCGGCGTCGAGATCGAGCGCAAGAGCCGTCGCGTGACGATTCATGCCATCGACATCGTCGGCGTGCAGGCTGGCACCGTGACCCTCGACGTCCGTTGCACCAAAGGCACCTACATCCGCACGCTCGCCGAAGACATCGGCGCCAGGCTGGGCGTCGGCGCTTCGCTGGCGGCCCTGCGCCGCATCGGTTCCGGCGGCCTGACGCTGGACGGCGCCGTGACGCTGGCGCAGATCGAGGCCATGCCCGATGAAGCGCGCGCCGCGCTGCTCACATCCCCCGACCGCCTGCTGGCCGAAGCGCCGGAGCTGCGCCTGGACGCATCTGAAGCCGCACGCTTCCTGTCCGGCCTGCGCCGCCGTGTCAATGCGCCCGATGCCGAGCGCGTGCGTGTCTACGGCCCCGAGACGCGCGCCTTCCTTGGCAGCGCCCACATCACCTCTGGCGAATTGATCGCCGATCGCCTGTTGACCCCACCGGAGGTCCAGGCTCTGCTTTCCGCCTGATCCGGTTTTTTTCCAAGCATCACCATGACCACCCCGATCCGCAACATCGCCATCATTGCCCACGTTGACCACGGCAAGACCACCATGGTCGACCAGCTGCTGCGCCAGAGCGGCACCTTCGCCGACCACGAGAAGGTCGTCGACACCGTCATGGACAGCAACGCCATCGAGCGTGAACGCGGCATCACCATCCTGGCCAAGAACTGCGCGGTCAGCTGGGGCGGCACCCACATCAACATCGTCGACACGCCCGGACATGCGGACTTCGGCGGCGAAGTCGAGCGCGCCCTGTCCATGGTGGACGGCGTCGTGCTGCTGATCGACGCCCAGGAAGGCCCGATGCCGCAGACCCGCTTCGTCACGAAGAAGGCGCTGGCCCTGGGCCTCAAGCCCATCGTCGTCGTCAACAAGGTCGACAAGCCCGGTGCCAAGCCCGACGCCGTCATCAACGCCGCCTTCGACTTGTTCGACAAGCTCGGCGCCACCGACGAGCAGCTCGACTTCCCGGTCGTCTACGCCTCCGGCATCAACGGCTGGACGTCGCTGACCGAAGGCGCACCCGGCGAGCAGTGGGGCCCCGACATGTCGGCCCTGTTCGACACCGTGCTCAAGCACGTGCCGGCGCAGACGGGTGACCCGGCTGCCCCGCTGCAACTGCAGATCTCGGCCCTGGACTTCTCCACCTTCGTCGGCCGCATCGGCGTCGGCCGCATCAGCCAGGGCACCATCAAGCCCGGCATGCAGGTCGCCGTCATGGAAGGCCCGGACGGCAAGTCCGTCAACGGCCGCATCAACCAGGTGCTGACCTTCCACGGCCTGGACCGCGTGCAGGTGACTGAAGCCGGCCCCGGCAACATCGTGCTGGTCAACGGCATCGAGGAGATCGGCATCGGCGTGACCGTGACCGACCCGGCCAACCCCACCCCGCTGCCCATGCTCAAGGTGGACGAGCCGACGCTGACGATGAACTTCTGCGTCAACACCTCGCCCCTGGCCGGTCGTGAAGGCAAGTACGTCACCAGCCGCCAGATCTGGGACCGCCTGCAGAAGGAACTGCAGCACAACGTGGCCCTGCGGGTTTCCGAGACCGATGAAGACGGCATCTTCGAGGTCTGCGGCCGCGGCGAACTGCACCTGACCATCCTGCTGGAAAACATGCGTCGTGAAGGCTACGAGCTGGCCGTCTCCAAGCCGCGCGTGATGTTCAAGGACATCGATGGCGTCAAGAGCGAGCCGATGGAGCTGGTGACGGCCGACGTCGAAGAAACCCACCAGGGTGGCGTCATGCAGGCCCTGGGCCTGCGCAAGGGCGAAATGCTGAACATGGAGCCGGACGGCCATGGCCGCGTGCGCCTGGAGTACCGCATCCCCGCGCGCGGCCTGATCGGCTTCGCCAACGAGTTCATGAACCTGACCCGCGGTTCGGGCCTGATCTCGTCGATCTTCGACGGCTACGAAGCCCACAAGGGCGACATCGGCGGCCGCAAGAACGGCGTGCTGATCTCCATGGACGACGGCGAAATCTTCACCTACGCCCTGGGCAAGCTGGACGACCGCGGCCGCATGTTCGTCAAGCCCAACGACCCGGTCTACGAAGGCATGATCGTCGGCATCCACAGCCGCGACAACGACCTCGTCGTCAACGCCACGCGCACCAAGCAGCTGACCAACTTCCGCGTGTCCGGCAAGGAAGACGCGATCAAGATCACGCCGCCCATCGACCTGACGCTGGAATACGGCGTGGACTTCATCGATGACGACGAGCTGGTGGAAATCACGCCGAAGTCGGTCCGTCTGCGCAAGCGTCACCTCTCGGAAAACGACCGCAAGCGCGCCTCCCGCGCCTGATCTTTCGATCACCCGTCTTGCCAGCGCCCCGAAAGGGGCGCTTTGCTATGAGTCACCGAACGGCTGTGTTGCTGATGCTGCTGGTCACGCTGATGTGGAGTTCGGCGGGCGTGGTCACGCGGCATCTGGACGCGGCGCGAGGCTTCGAGATCACCTTCTGGCGCAGCAGCTTCAATGCGCTGGCGCTGTTCGTCATCCTCGGGGCCATGCGGGGCAGGGCGCTGCTTGCCGCCATGCGCGGAAAAGCGGTCTGGGCGTCCGGCGTCTGCTGGGCCGTGATGTTCACGGCCTTCATGGTCGCGCTGTCACTCACCACCGTGGCCAATGTGCTGGTGACGATGTCGCTGTCACCGCTGTTCACGGCGGTGTTCGCGCGGGTCTTCCTGCATCAGCCGGTGCCGACGCGCACCTGGTGGGCCATCGCGGTGGCCGGCGCCGGCATTGCCTGGATGTTCGGTGGCCAGCTCGGCGGGCCGTTGCTGGGCGTATTTGTCGCCCTGGGCGTGCCGCTGGCGGCGGCCTCCAACTGGTGCCTGCTGCAAAAAGTAGGGCAGGGCGGCGGCACCGACATGCTGCCCGCTGTTCTCATCGGGGCGCTGATCTCCCTAGCCGCCATGCTGCCGCTGGCCTGGCCGCTGCAGGCCGGCGCCCATGACCTGGGCCTGCTGGCCTTCCTCGGCGTCTTTCAGCTCGCCGTGCCCTGCCTGCTGGCTGTGCGCCTGGCGCGCGAACTGCCTGGCCATGAACTGGCCCTGCTCGGCCAGGCCGAAACCCTGCTTGGCGTCCTCTGGGCGTGGGCTTTTGCGGGCGAACACCCAGGCAGCGCGGCCCTGATCGGCGGTAGCCTTGTGCTCGTCGCCCTGATTGCCAACGAAGCCCTGGCTCCCCCTTCCGTCAAATCCGTCCTGAAGAACGCATGAACGACCTGATTCCGAACCTGGACTCCGATGGCCAGATCCTGGCCGAGGTCAATGGTTGTGTTGGCCTCATCACGCTGAACCGCCCGCAAGCCCTGAATGCGCTGTCGCTGGCCATGATCCGCGACATGACGACGCTGCTGCGCCATTGGGCGGCGCGCCCCGAGATCGAGGCCGTGGCCGTGCTGGGCGCTCCCCGCGAGGGCAAGGCGCCGGCCTTCTGCGCCGGCGGAGACATCCGCTTCTTCCACCAGGCCGCCCACGCCGGCAACCCGGCCCTGGGCGACTTCTTCACCGAGGAATACCGCCTCAACCACCTGATCCACCACTTCCCCAAGCCCTATATCGCGCTGATGGACGGCATCGTCATGGGCGGCGGCATGGGCATCAGCCAGGGCGCCAAGCTGCGCGTGCTGTGCGAGCGCTCCAAGCTCGCCATGCCCGAGACGGCCATCGGCCTGTTCCCCGACGTCGGTGGCGGCTTCTTCCTCGCCCAATGCCCCGGCCATGTCGGCGAATGGCTGGCCCTGACCGGCCAGACCATCGCGGCGGGCGATGCCATCGAATGGGGCCTGGGCGACGTCTATGTGCCGGCCGCGCAATGGGCCGACCTCGTCGAGGCCCTGCGCTCCAGCCCCCAGCCCAGCGCCGAGCATGTCGTCGCCACGGTCATGGAGAGGGCCGATCTGGCGCCCACCGCCGACCCCAAGGCCGCGGCTGAGCGCATCGACCGCCACTTCGGCGAACCGACGCTGGCCGGCATCCTCGCCTCCCTGGCCTCCGCCAGCGACGACTGGGCACACCAGACCCACGAAACCCTGCTGACGCGCTCGCCGCTGATGATGGCCGTGACCCTGGAGCTGGTGCGCCGCGGCCGCAAGCTCAGCCTCGCCGACGATCTGCGCCTGGAGCGCGATCTGGTGCACCACGCCTTCCATCTGCGCGGCGCCGCCCGCAGCGAGACCGTCGAAGGCATCCGCGCCCTGGCGGTCGACAAGGATCATGCGCCGCGCTGGAGCCCGGCCAGCGTTGCCGACGTCGATGCCGCCGAGGTTGCCGCCTTCTTTGCCAGCCCCTGGACGCCCGAGCAGCACCCGCTGAAGGACCTGGCATGAGCGCCTCGTCACTGGCGTTCGCCGCGGACTCGCGGCAGAAGGCAGTTGCCGGCACCACGCAGATCAACCCCGGCCTGCAGGGCATGCGTGGCATCGCCATCCTGCTGGTCCTGCTGAATCACGTGGGCATGCCGGGCTTCGGCGGCGGCTACGTCGGCGTCGACGTGTTCTTCGTCATCTCGGGTTATCTGATCGGCGGCCTGCTGCTGCGCGAGCTGACCCGGACCGGCCGTGTCGACCTGTGGAACTTCTACGCCCGACGGATTCGCCGGCTCTTTCCCGCCTTTGCCGCGGTGCTGATCGCTGTCGTGGCGGTGGTGCCCTGGCTGTACGCGCCTTTCGAGCACGGCGAGCTGATGTCGTCGGCGCGCGCTTCGGCGCTGTATGCCGCCAATCTCTGGTTCGCCAGCCGGTCGACCAACTATTTCGGCGGGCATACCGAGGCCAATCCGCTGCTGCACCTGTGGTCCCTCGCGGTCGAGGAGCAGTTCTACCTGTTCTGGCCGCTGCTGATGCTGCTGGCCTGGCGCCTCGCGAACCGCGACGCGAGGAAGGGCACGGCCCGTCTGCTGCTGATTGCCGGTGCGCTGAGTCTGGTCGCCTGTGTCGTGGTCTCGCGGTTCAAGCTGCAATACGCCTTCTTCCTGACGCCCATGCGCATCTGGGAGTTCGCCGCCGGCATGGTGCTGTTCGTTTGGGCCGATATCGGACGCAAGCTCAAGCCTGGCGCTGTCGCTGCCGTCGGCAGTGTCAGCCTGGTCGCCATCGCGGCATCCACCCTGTGCTTTGACGAGCATCTGGGCTTCCCGGGCGCCTGGGCCGTGCTGCCCGTCCTCGGCACCATGGGTCTGCTGGTCGTCGTGCAGAACAGCTCGGCCAACTGGGTCAACCGCCTGCTGAGCAGCGGACCACTGACCTGGGTCGGCGACTGCTCCTATTCGGTCTATCTCTGGCATTGGCCGTTGATCATCTTTGCGACGCTGCTGTTCCCGCATGCGGGTGCCTGGCAGACCGTGCTGCTGATTGCCCTGTCCCTGCTGCTGGGCTGGGTGTCCTATCGCTGGATCGAGCTGCCCTTCAAGCACGGCCTGTGGCAGGCCTGGTCGCCGCGGCGCATCGTGGCGGCAGGCCTGGCGGTGTGCGTCGCGACGGCGTTGACAGCCCATGGCATCGGCCGCATGGACCTGCGATCGGATCAGGCGCGCTATCTCAAGGCGACCGCCTGGCCCGCCGCTTCCGACACCGGCTGCCTGTCTCGCTACGATGCGCTGGACCAGCCGCCCTGTGAATTCGGCAGCACCACGCCGACGGCGACGCTGCTGCTGTTCGGCGACTCCCACGCCATGCAATGGTTCTCGCCGTTGCAGGCCCTGGCGACCGAGCGCGGCTGGCGGCTGATCACCCTCGCCAAGGTCCAGTGTCCGGCCCTCGACCTCGCCGTGAACTACCAGGGCAAGCACCTGGAGTACTGGCAATGCTCGCGCTGGCGCGAGCGCATGTTCGAACGTATCCAGGCCATCAAGCCCGACCTGGTGCTGGTGGCCAGTTCATCGGGCTATGGCGTGCCGCCGGCGCAGTGGCAGCAAGGCCTGGCAGGCACCATGCAGCGCCTGCAGGGCATGGGCCTGAAGGCCGCCTATCTGCGCGACACGCCCTTCCCGGGTTTCGATGTGCCGACCTGCCTGGCCCGTGCGTCCTGGCGCGGCCAGTCGCCGGACAGCTCATGCACCTATCTGCGCGCGGACGAGGAGGCTCGTTCGTCCGGCGTCGCCGGTGCCGAATCCCAGGCGCTGAAGGAGCGGGGCGTACCTTTCTTGGACCTGTCCGAAGCCATCTGCCCCGGTGCCGTCTGCGAGACCGAACGCGATGGCCTGATCCTTTTCCTGGACCGCAATCACATCAGTGTGGACTTCTCGATGCGCCTGAAGCCGGAGCTGGAAAAGCGACTCGCGCCGCTGATGCCGGGCGGCCGTTAGCCCCCCGGGATTGGGGATTGGCCCGGCGGGCACGGCTTCGGACACTCGCGAAAATTTCCAACCTGAGACGGAGACTCCTATGCGCAAAGCGCTCATGACCGCCCTCCTGGCCAGCGGCCTGGTCGGCCAGGCAGCCGTGGCGGCGCCGGTGCTGTGGGATACCGCCTCGGGCGGCAATGGCCACTACTACGAGTTCATCGACTCGAACGTCACCTGGAGCCAGGCCCTCGCCGCGGCTCAGGGCATGAGCTTCCTGGGCATGACGGGTTATCTGGCCACCGCCGTGAATGCGGCCGAGAACAGCTTCATCTCCGACAACGTGGCCAAGGGCGTGCTGTCCTGGCTCAGCGGTTCGGATGACGGCAACGAAGGCAACTGGACCTGGCGTGCCGGCCCCGAGACCGGCCAAGCGCTGACCTATTTCAACTGGAATCCGGGCGAGCCCAACAACTGCTGCGGTGGCGAGAACTTCCTGCAGACCAACTGGGCCGGCACCGGCCTGTGGAACGACCATGGCGCTCCCGGCAACGGCGGCCAGATCAACGGCTATGTGGTCGAGTTCAGCGGCACGCCGAACAACGTGCCCGAACCCGCCAGCCTGGCGCTGGTGATGGCCGCCGGCCTGGCCGGTGTGGGCGTGGCGCGTCGCCGCAGCCGCTAAGCCCTCGCGCGTCAGCATTTCTCAACGCCCGCGTCGGCCCGACGCGGGCGTTGGCTTTTGTGGCCCGGGATAATCACGCCCGTGACTGCTGCCCTTTCTTCCCGGTTTTCTCCCTGGCGCCTGTCCGTCGCCCCGATGATGGACTGGACCGACCGCCACTGCCGCTATTTCCACCGGCTCATCACCCGCCAGACCCTGCTCTACACCGAGATGGTGACGACGGGCGCCCTGCTGCACGGGGACCAGCCCCGCCACCTCGACTTCAATGCCGAGGAGCACCCCGTTGCGCTGCAACTGGGTGGCAGCGAGCCCGCCGACCTGGCCGCCAGCGCCAAGTTGGCCGAGCGCTGGGGCTATGACGAGGTCAACCTGAACTGCGGTTGCCCCAGCGAGCGCGTGCAGAAAGGGGCCTTTGGCGCCTGCCTGATGGCCGAGCCCCAGCTGGTGGCCGACTGCGTCAAGGCCATGCGCGATGCGACCTCGCTGCCGGTCACCGTCAAGCACCGCATCGGCATCGACAGGATCGAAAGCTATGACTTCGTGCGCGACTTCGTCGCCACCGTCGCCGAGGCTGGTTGCGAGGTCTTCATCGTGCATGCCCGCAACGCCTGGCTGCAGGGGCTGTCGCCGAAGGAAAACCGCGAGATCCCGCCGCTGCGCTATGAGCTGGTGGAGCAGCTCAAGCGCGAGTTCCCGCAGCTGACCATCGCCATCAACGGCGGGCTCAAGACGCCCGACCAGATCGCCGGGCAACTCGATGTGCTGGACGGCGTCATGATCGGCCGCGAGGCCTATCACGAGCCCTGGAGCATGGCGCAGTGGGACTCGCGCTTCTTCGGCCAGCCCGACCCGGCAGCTTCGCGTGAGCAGGTCGAGGAGGCCTGGCTGAGCTATCTCGAGCGCGTGCATGCCAGCGGCCGTTCGTGGGCCTACGCGATGCGCCATGCACTGGGCTTGTGGAACGGTACGCCCGGCGCGCGCCGCTGGCGCCAGGTCTGGAGCGATCACCGCCTGAAGACGCTGGCGCCGCGTGAGGTCGCGAAGCAGGCCACTGCGGCCCGCCTGTCGGGCGCTGCCGTCGCGGCATGACGACCGGCCGCGAGGCCGATCCCCGCGAGCATCTCGGCATGCGCCGCTTCGTTCTCGCCCTGTCGCTGTTTTGTGCCGCCGCCCAGGCCCAGCAGGCTCTGGCTCCCGATGTCCTGCTCGTGCCCGGCGGTTTCGAGGCGGGCCGCCAGCCCGATGGCAACAGCCTGCTGCTCAAGGGCAGCGAGGGCTGGCTGCTGATCGACAGCGGCCGCCACCGTGCCCATACCGAGGCAGCACTGAAGGCGGCCGGCGGTCAGGTGAGGGCGGTGCTGAACACGCATTGGCATCTCGACCATCTCGGCGGCAATGCCTGGCTGCGCGCGCAGCAGCCGGGGTTGGAGGTCTGGGCCTCGCCCGCGGTCGCCCAGGCCTTGGCGGCCGACGGCTGGCTGGACCGCTACCGCCGCCAACTCGCCGAGGCACTGCCGACCGCGCCACCCGAGCAGGCCGCCGTCATGCGCGTGGACCAGGATCTGCTGGGCCAGGCCGCGGCCTTGAAACCCGATCATGAGGTCAAGACGGCGGCGGCGCTGACCGTGGCCGGCCGGCCACTGCAAGTCGGCGTCGAGACGGCCGTCAGCGGCGGCGATCTGTGGGTGCTGGACAAGGCCTCGGGCACGCTGGCCGCCGGCGACCTCGTCACGCTGCCGGTGCCCTTCATGGACACGGCCTGCCCACCCGCCTGGCGCGAGGCGCTGGCGCGCCTGTCGGCCCAGCCCTTCCAGCGCCTCGTGCCCGGCCATGGCCCGGTCATGAGCCGCGCCGATTTCGAGCGGGCGTGGCGGCTATGAGGCGCTGCTGGATTGCGCCGACCAGGGCCTGCACCCGGCTGCCTGCGCCGCCGTCTGGCGCTCGCGTGTCGACGCCTGGCTGGACGATGCCGGCCGTGCCCGCGTGAACGGCATGATTGGCTACTATTTCAAGACCCTGCTGCAAGCCGCACCCGAGCAACGTGAGCGATTTTGTCGACGATCCTGAGATTGGCCCCGTGCTGCCGCCGGGCGAGCCGCTGTGGAGCCACAGCTTCGACACGGCCCTGGGCCGCTGCGGCATCGTCTGGAGCGAGCGCGGCATCGTCGCGTCGCTCTTGCCTGACGCCAGCCCGGCGCGGCTGAAGCATCGTCACCCGAGCGCGCAGCCGACAGATGAGCTGCCGCCCCAAGTCGCCAACGCCGTCGATGGCGTTCGCGCCCTGCTGGCGGGCGAGGCACGCGACCTCGGCGACATCGTCCTCGACGAGCGCGGCATCCCCGAGTTCCGCCGCCAGGTGCATGCGCTGACCCGCGCCATCCCGCCCGGCCAGACCCGCACCTATGGCGAGATTGCCAACGCCCTGGGTCAGCCCGGCGCTGCGCGCGCCGTGGGCCGGGCCGAGGGCGACAACCCCTTCCCGCCCATCGTGCCCTGCCATCGCGTCATGGGCGCGGGCGGTGAGCCCACCGGCTTCTCGGCGCCGGGCGGCGTCGAGACCAAGCGCCGCATGCTGCTGATCGAGGCGCGTGCGGTGGGCCAACTCGCGGGCGACCAGCAGAAGCTGTTCTGAGCCAGGCGCGACAATCGCGCATGTCCTTCGCTTCCCTGGGCCTCACGCCCGCCCTGCTGCGCGCCGTGCGCGAACAGGGCTATCACGCGCCGACCGCCATCCAGTCGGCAGCGCTCCCTCCCATCCTCGCCGGTGCCGATGTGCTGGCCCTGGCCCAGACCGGTTCGGGCAAGACCGCCGCCTTTGCGCTGCCGCTGCTGCAACGCCTGGTCGCCTCGCCGCCCCGGCCAGGCCCGCGCGCCCTGGTGCTGGCGCCCACGCGCGAGCTCGCGGCGCAGACCGCCGAGCTGCTGCGCAACGTGGCCTCCCTGCTGCTGCACCGCCCCAAGGTCGCCCTCGCCTTTGGCGGCGTGTCCATCAACCCGCAGCTGATGGCCCTGCGCGGCGGCTGCGACGTCATGGTGGCCACGCCCGGCCGCCTGCTGGACCTGATCGACCACAACGGCCTGACGCTGGCCGGCGTCGAGTGCCTGGTGCTGGACGAGGCCGACCGCCTGCTCAGCCAGGGCTTTGCCGAGGAGCTGCAGCGCCTGCTGGCCCTGTTGCCGAAGCGGCGCCAGTCGCTGCTGTTCTCGGCCACCTTCCCGGCCGCCGTCGAGGCCCTGGCCGGGCAGCTGCTGCGCGAGCCGGTGCGCATCCAGGTCGAGGAGGCACCGCCCCAGATCGCCCAGCGCGCCCTCCAGCTCGACCGCGCCCAGCGCCTGCCGGCTCTGCGCCAGCTGCTGAAGACCGAGGGCTGGAAGCGGGTGCTGGTCTTCGTCGCCAGCCGCTACACGGCCGATCTGGTGTCGGACAAGCTCTTCGCCCATGGCTTCAAGGCCGGCGTGCTGCATGGCGAGCTGAGCCAGGGCGCGCGGCGTGACGTGCTGGAGGCATTGAAGAGCGGCCAAGTCGAGGTGCTGGTGGCCACCGATGTCGCCGCGCGCGGCCTGCATGTCGAGGCCCTGGACGCCGTCGTCAACTACGAGCTGCCGCGCTCGGCCGCCGACTACACCCACCGCATCGGCCGCACCGGCCGCGCGGGGGCGCAGGGCACGTCCGTCAGCTTCATCTGCGCGGACAGTGCCGAGAACGCGGAGAGCCATTTCCGCCTCATCGAAAAGCGTCAGGGCCAGCGCGTGCCGCGCGAGCGCCTGGACGGCTTCGAGCCGCAGGCTGTGGCGACCGAGGCCCAGGCCAGCGGCGGCATCAAGAGCACGACACGCAAGAGCAAGAAGGACAAGCTGCGCGAGGCCGCGGCCCAGGCGGCCGAAGGCACCCCCGATGGGCATTGAGATCGAACGCAAATTCCTCGTCAGCGGTGACGGCTGGCGCCAGCCGGCTTCGGCGCAGACCCGCTTCAGCCAGGGCTATCTGAGCCGCGACCCGGCCCGCACGGTGCGCGTGCGCCTCGCCGGCGAGCAAGCTTTTCTGACCATCAAGGGCGCGACCCGCGGCGCGACGCGAGCCGAGTTCGAGTATGAGATACCGGTGACCGATGCCCAGGCCCTGCTGGCCCTGAGCGACGGGCCGGTGGTCGAGAAGATCCGCCATCTCTGCCGGTTCGAGGGCATGACCTGGGAGGTCGACGAGTTCCTGGGCGCCAATGCCGGCCTGGTGGTCGCCGAGATCGAACTGGCCGATGAGGGCCAGGTCTTTGCCAGGCCCGGCTGGCTGGGCGCCGAGGTGACGGGCGACGGCCGCTATGTCAATGCCAACCTGGCGGTGAAGCCCTTCACGACCTGGTGATCTAGGGGGACGCGAATCCGGGCGGCGGCCCTTCGCGTAGAACGGGGAGGCGAGTGTCATACGCGGGCCATGTTCGCGCTCGAAGATGCTCGGCTTGGCTTGCTTCCTGCACCATCCCGCCTGTGCCCAAACTGCTGTCATCGCTGCTGCACCGCTCACGCACCGCCGTCCTGGCGCTGCTGCTCGTCGTGCTGCCTTTGCAGGGCGTGGTGCAGCTGGTGGCGGGCCTGCAGGGCCATCGGCATGTGCACACCGGCGCCGCTCATGCCGTCCTGTCCGGCATGACCCAGCCGCTGCGCGCCTTGCTGGACCATCTGCACGCCGCCCAGGATCCGCGGTTGCAAGGGCACAAGCTGGGCTGGTTCGCCAGCAAGGGACAGTCTGCCGGCCTGCACGAGCATGGCGGCGTCTTCCACCAGCACGCGGCTGACACCACCGATGCCGTCGAAGTCGGCGATGCGACCGACGATTCCCTGCAAGGTGGTGTGACTGCCTTCCTGGCCTGGCTGCCTGCCAGCCTGGCATGGATGGCTCCGGCTGACGCGGGCGACCGCCCCGCCATGGCCGATCTCGATTGGCATGACCTCGTCATTGCGCCGCCGTTGACGCCGCCCCGCGGCTGAGCACGGCTGGCGCCACGCGCGCCGCTCCACATTCCCCATGCTTCCGCCCGTCGCGAGCCGGCGCGCGGTGGGGTTCCGCGCTTTCCGAGAACTTCATGCCCACCAAGTACCGTCTGACGCTGCTGGCTGCCGCCAGCCTGCTCGTCGCGTCCACCGCCCAGGCCCAGGCCGAAGCGCCTACCGTCGTTGCCGCTGCGGTGCTCGAGAAAGTCGAGATCACCGGCCGCCATTACGACAACGCCGTTGGCAGCACCGATGCCGCCTCGCAAGGCACCATCCGCGCCGAGCTGCTGAAGAGCCGCCCCGCGCTGCGCCCGGGCGAGGTGCTGGAATTCGTACCCGGGGTCATCGTCACTCAGCACTCGGGCGACGGCAAAGCCAACCAGTACTTCCTGCGCGGCTTCAACCTCGACCACGGCACCGACTTTGCGACCACGGTCAACGGCCTGCCGGTCAACATGCCGACGCATGGCCATGGCCAGGGCTATTCGGACCTGAATTTCCTCATCCCCGAGCTGGTCGACCGCATCGAGTACCGCAAGGGGCCTTACTTTGCGAAGAACGGCGACTTTGCCGCCGCCGGCTCGGCCGACATCGCCTACCGCAACACGCTGGACGAAGGCTTTGCCGCGCTGACGGTCGGCCAGCGCCAGTTCCAGCGCTTTGTCGGCGCGGGCTCGACGGCCCTGGGCGGTGGGCTCAACCTGCTGGGCGCCGTCGAGGTGCAGCACAACGACGGGCCCTGGAAGCTGCCCGAGCAGCTGCGCAAGAGCAATGGCGTGCTGACGTTGTCAGCCGGTACGGCCGCCGAAGGCTGGAGCGCCAGCCTGATGGGCTATGACGCGAAGTGGAACTCGACCGACCAAGTGCCCGAGCGCCTCATCGATGCGGGCATGTTCAACGGCCAGGCTTTCGGCCGCTTCGATGCGGTGGATGGCAGCGATGGCGGCGAGACGCGCCGCAGCAGCCTGTCCGGCGAATGGCATCGCAACACGGGCAGCGAGGCCACGCGGGTCGCGGCCTATGCGATGGACTACCGGTTGAAGCTCTTCTCCAACTTCACCTACGCATTGGAGCGCCCCGACGATGGCGACCAGTTCTCGCAGCAGGACAAGCGCAGCGTCTACGGCTTCAACGCCAGCCATGCGGTCGACCACAAGCTGGGCGAGCTGCCGGCCCGCAGCGAGGTCGGCCTGCAACTGCGTCACGACCGCATCCGCGTCGGCCTCTACGACACCGTCGAACGCCGCATCACCGCGACGACGCGCGACGACGATGTGCGCGAGACCCAGCTCGGCGTCTACGGCCAGACCTCCGTCGAGCTGATGCCCTGGCTGCGCAGCGTCGTCGGTGTGCGCGCCGACCAGGCCCGCTTCAAGGTCAACAGCCTCAGCAACGCCGCCAATTCCGGCAGCGCCACGGCCCATCTGTTATCGCCCAAGCTGTCACTGGTGGCAGGGCCCTGGGCCAAGACCGAGTTCTTCTTCAATGCCGGCCGCGGCTTCCACAGCAATGACGCGCGCGGCACGACGGCCACCGTCGACCCCAGGACCGGCGACGCGGTCGACAAGGTGCCGGGCCTGGTCGCTGCGCGCGGCATGGAGCTGGGCGCGCGGACAGAGTGGGTGCCGGGCCTGCAATCCTCACTGGCCGTCTGGAAGCTGGACTTCGATTCCGAGCTCGTCTACGTCGGCGACGCCGGCGCCACCGAGGCCAACCGGCCCAGCAAACGCCACGGCATCGAGTGGAACAACCGCTATGTCCCGGTGCCCTGGCTGCTCATCGACGCGGACCTGGCCTGGACGCATGCCCGCTTCGCCGACTTCGATCCGGCCGGTAACCGCATCCCCAATGCCGTCGACAAGGTCGGTTCCCTCGCCGTCACCGTGCGCGAGCTCGGCCCCTGGTCGGCCAGCCTGCAGTGGCGCTATCTCGGTTCGGGTTCTCTGATCGAGGACAACAGCGTGCGTTCGCGCTCGTCGCTGACGACCAATCTGCGCGTCAGCCGCAAGTTGTGGACAGGCGGCGAGCTGACCTTCGACGTCTTCAACCTGGGCAACCGCCGGGTCAACGACATCGAATACTTCTACGAGTCCCAGCTGCCCGGCGAGGCCGCGCCGGTCGCCGACCGGCACGTCCATCCCGCCGAGCCGCGCACGGTTCGCGTGACGCTCAAGCTGGGTTTTTAGCCCTTTACCAGGGCGCCGCTTCCTCAGCCAGTGGCTCCGTCGACAAGGCAGCCGGCGCCGGCGTGGTGCCGGCCGCGGCGAAGTCATGCTCGCCGCCCAGGCCTTCGATCAGCGCCGGGATCAGACGGCCCAGCTCGCCGGTGGCCAGGGCTGCGTCGGCGTCGAAGGCCTCGTCGCCGCTGGCTTCGGGCTTGCCTTCAAAGGCCAGGTCCAGGAAGCTGATCTTCTTGATCGCGAAGCCCTCGGTCAGCGTGAAGGCGACGCGCTCGTTCCAGCTCAGGGCCAGGCGGGTCGGCATCTTGCCGCTGGTCAGGTGGGCACGGACCTCGTCGATGTCCAGCGGGTGGCGGGCGTAGCGCACGACGGGCTTCTGCTCGTCGCTGCCCTTGAGCTCGCATTCGCGCTCGATCTGGAAGCCTTCGGGCGTCACGCCGTCCAGCAGCCAGGCGGCCATGCAGGCGGCGGGGCTTTCGGCCGTCTGCACCAGCTGCAGCGACAGGCCGTCGGCGGCCTGGATCAGCAGGGTGACGACCTCGTCGGCGCGGCTGGCGGAGCCTGCGTCGACGAAGAGCAGGCGCTGCTCGGGCGCGATCCACACGCGCGTGGCCGAAGTCTTGGTGAAGGCACGCGGCAGCAGCTCGTGCGTGGCCTGTTCCTTCAGGTCCTTCTTGGCCTTCTTGCCGGGCTTGCGGCCGGTCTGGGCTTCGATCTGCTCGGCCAGCTCGTCGATGCGCTCCTGCACGACGGAGGAGGGCAGCAGGCGCTGCTCGCGCTTGAGCTTGAGCAGCCAGTGGCCGTCGATGACTTCGACCAGTGGTGCGTGCTCGATGTCGCGTGGCGGGGCCCAGCCCACGGCCAGGGGCTGTGTCGGGGCGCAGGCCAGGAAGGGTTCCTTGGCCAGCTTGTCGGCCAGTTGGGTGGCGTCGGGCTGCCAGCCCTCGCCGATGCGGTAGACGATGAGGTTCTTGAACATGGGCTCTGGAGAAACAAGAAGCCCGCCAGCGGCGGGCTTCGGAACGCAGGCCCCATTGTCTCAGGTCCGCCGGCGGCGCCCGGCCAGCAGGGCGCCGAGACCGGCCAACCACAGGCCGTAAGTCGCAGGTTCCGGCACGGCGACGGTGATGGCCTGCATGGTGCCGGTGAAGCTGCCGTCGGCGACGAAACTCAGTCCGGTGACGAAGCCGGTCACGTCGAAGGCGTTGACCTGGGCCGAGGCCTCGATGCCGCGGATCTGGAAGCGGCTCACGCCGGCCGCGAAACCATGGGCCGTGAAGTCGAAGCTGGCGCCCGCGGCCAAGGCGCTGGCGCTTTGCTGCCAGACGCCGCCGTTCCAGGTCCAGACTTCGTACAGCCCATCGCCGACGTTGCTGGCCACCTGCACGCTCTTGAAGTTGGGGTCGCCGGCGCCGGTGGCGTAGCTGAAGCCGGTGGCGACGACGGGGTCGATGAAGGTGATGTCGTTGGGGCCGACATGGCCGATGTTGAAGCCATAGACCGGCCCGGCCAGCGCGCCGCTGGTGGTGGCCACCGGCGCCAGGGTCGGCAGGGCGATGTTGCTGACGCCGGCCGGCAGCGTGGACGGGTTGATGGGCGTGAAGTCGAAATAGGAGCTGGAGCGCGAGACCGGGCTGCCGTCGGCGCGGGTGTGGATCAGGTCGATGCTGATGGAGTAGCTGGTGCCGTAGTTCAGCAGGCCGGTGGGCAGGGTGTAGTCGGGGCTGGCGATCACCGGGCTCTGCCAGATCAGGTCGGACTGCTGGAAGCTGCGCTGCACGCTGCCGCGGGATTCGACGGTGACCGGGTGGCTGTTGTCCTGGACGCGGATGCGCATCTGGTCGATGCCATCCGGCGTGCTGGCCGGCAAGGTCCAGCTGACAGTGGGGGTCAGGCCCGAGCCGCTGACCGTCATCGACTGCACGAAAGGCATCATGCCCACGTTGCCCAGCGTGGGCGTCTGCACGATCAGCGTGTTGCCGGCGCTGTAGGTGGAGGCGGTGGACAGCAGCAGCCGCCAGCTGCCGGTCAGCGCCGGGTCATACGGCGTGGAGGCGAAGTACTGGTGCGGGTAGTAGGTCCAGTCGCGCTCGTACAGGCCCAGCTTGCGCCAGTCCGGGTCGGTGGCGAGAGACTCGCAGGTCAGGCCGGTCGGGCAGTTGGCGACAAAGCCGTAGACATAGCCGCCCGGGTTGCCCACCGGTGGCTGCACGTTGAGGATGCCCACGACGGCGATGTCGCCGGTCGCGAAATTGCCGCTGTTGGCGCTGTTGGCCTGGCGGATGTGGAAGCTGGTCTCGGCCGTGGGCGGCGCGGCCAGGGCGCAGGCGGCCGTGAGCAGGCCAAGGCTGGTGCAGGCAAAGGCTTTCATTGGATCTCCCTGAGACAGGGACGAGCCTAGGGTGCCCGCCATGCACTGAATACCCCCTCCGGAGGGGGCATCGGTGCCGCTCAGGCCAGGCGTGGTTCGGCCATCACCTGGCGCAGCAGCTTCTCGAACACTTCGACCGACTGGCCACCCTGGATCAGATGGCGCTGGTTGACGATGATGGCCGGCACGGCGTGGATGTTCTGGGCATGCACCTCGGCCTCGGCTGCGGCCACTTCGGCGTCATAGCGCTTGCTGTCCAGCACCTCCTTGGCGCCGGCTTCGGGCAGGCCGGCCGCGACGGCCAGCTCCAGCAGCACGGCGCGGTCGGACACGTCGCGGCCGTCGGTGAAATAGGCCTTCAGCAGCGCGACCTTGAGCTGGCGCTGCCGGACGGCGCCAAAGCCCTCGTCGACCCAGTGCAGCAGGCGGTGGGCGTCGCGGGTGTTGTAGATGCGGCTGCGCGCCTCCATGCGGAACTCGAAGCCCAGGGCCGCACCGCGCTCGCGGATGGCCTGGCGGGTGCCGGCCAGGGCCGTGGGGCTGGCGCCGTACTTCTGGGCGAGGTGCTCTTCGATGTCCTGACCTTCGGGCCCCATGCCGGGGTTGAGCTCGAAGGGGTGGAAGTGCAGGTCCAGTTCCAGCCCGGGGATGCGGGCGGCGGCAGCCTCCAGCGAATACAGGCCGATGGCACACCAGGGGCAGACGATGTCGGAGATGAAGTCGATACGCATGCGTGGCATTTTCACGGCTCCCAAATGCCCTCGGGTTTGCAAGCTTGACCCAAGCGTGATGGGGTTGCAATTGATTGCGGCGACAGGTGTTGCGCCCGGCGGCGCGAGGCTAATAATGGGTTGATAGTCGCCATCGCGCCATGCCTGCCCAGACCACGGACCCCCTCAGCCGCTGCCGCCAAGGCCTGCTTGCCGGCCTTGTCGCCCTTGCTGCGATGGGCGCTGCCCAGGCCCAGGAGACCGACAAGCCGTCCGGTGCGACCGGACTGCGGCTCAGCGGTTTTGGCAGCCTGGGCGTGAGCCATGTGGATGCGCCTTCCGGCTGGGGCTTTCGCCGCGAATTGAACCAGGGCGGCAGCGATGACGCCTGGCGTGCCGACGTCGACACCCGGCTGGGCGTGCAGCTGAACTACAGCCTGGGCAGCCAGTTCGAACTTGTGGGTCAGGTCATCGCCAAGAAGCGGGCCCACTATGCCGCTGACAGCGACGCCCTGGAATGGGCCTATGCCAGCTACCGGCCCACTGCCGACTGGACGCTGCGCGCGGGTCGCGTGAATCTGGATGTCTTCCTGATGGCCGACTATCGCAATGTCGGCTATGGCTTCATGACGGCGCGGCCGCCGGTGGAGTTCTACGCCATGCTGCCCACGGCGCTGGACGGCGCCGACGTGGCGCGCAGCTGGCAGCAGGGCGACGCCCAGTGGCGGGCCAAGCTGATGCTCGGCTCGGCGCGCATCGGCGACTTCGAAAGCACCAAGGCCAGCCGCGTGCGCTCGATCGTTGGCGGCATGCTGTCGCGCGAAGAGGGCGGGCTGCTGCTGCGTGTCAGCTATGCCCACACGCGCGTCGACATCGACAAGAGCAACATCCAGCCCGTCCTCGATGGCCTGGCCCAGCTGGGCAGCGTGCCCATCCCCACTGTGGCCGAGCAGGCCCTGGCGATGCGCCGCCGCCTGGGCGCCGAGAACGGCTCGGGCACGTTCTGGGAGCTGGGGCTGCGGCATGAGCTGGCCGACTGGCAGTGGAGTGCCGAGGTGGTGCGCATCTCGGCCGATCCCCTCATCGTGCTGACCTCCGCCTATGCAACGCTGGGACGCCGCGTCGGCGACTGGACGCCCTATGTCGCCTACGGCCATGTGCGCGACTCCCAGGGTGTGCTGCCCATGCCGGCATGGCAGGCCGCCTTGACGCCCGTGATCGGCCCCGTCGGTGCTGCCCAGGCCCAGGGGCTCGGCAGCGCGGTGACGGCCTCGCTGAACGCCTCGCGCTTCCAGCAGTCGAGCTGGTCTATCGGCACCCGCTGGGACTTTCATCCCCAGGCCGCGCTGAAGCTGCAATGGGATCGCGTGCGCATCAGCAACAGCGGTTCGGGCCTGTGGACCGGTGCCAACGGTGCACCTTCACACGCCACCATCGCGACCGCCGTCGTGGACTTCATCTTCTGAAGCCATGCCATTGCGCAGCCTCCTCAGCAAGCTCGGCGCCGTGGCGCTGCTGGCCGTCGCCTTGCCGGCGCGCGCCGACTTCTATGTCGTCGTGCATGCCAGCAACCCGCAGCGAAGCCTGACGCAGAAGGAAGCCGTCGACCTCTTCATGGGCCGCAGCCGCGCCTTTGCCAACGGCGACTTCGCGCTGATCTTTGACCTGCCGCGCGACAACCCGAACCGCGCCGCCTTCTACAAGGCCCTGACCGGCATGAGCGTGGCCCAGGTCAACAGCTATTGGTCGCGGCTGATGTTCTCCGGCCAGAGCGTGCCGCCCCAGGCCTTGGCAGACGAGGCGGCCATGGTGGGCATGCTGCGCCGCAATCCCGGCGCGCTGGGTTGGCTCAGCCGCGAGCCGACCGAGCCGGGCCTACGCTCCGTGCTGGTGATCAAGGAAGCCGCCAGCCCATGACGCCTACCGCAGCGCCTCGCGTCCGCGGCGCGAACAGCCTGCAGCTGCGTTTCATGCTGGTGGTGTTTGCCAGCGCCACGCTGCTGGCCCTCGTTGTGGCCACCGTCGCCTACCAGCTCAGCCAGGCGCGGGCCCTGGCCAGCGGCCGCAGCAGCGTGGAGTCGCTGGCGACGGCCGTCGAGAAGACGCTGGCCATCGGCGCCTATGCCCGCGACGCGGTGCTGCTGCAGGAAGTGGCGGGAGGCCTGGTGCGCAATGAGCTGGTGGACGTGGTGGCCGTCGTGGCGGCCGATGGCAGCGCCTTGGTCAAGGTGGTGCGTCCCGGCGCCGTCGAACGCCAGGGCGCCACCTTGCTGACGCGCCCGTTGATGTCGCCCTTCGACGACAAGGAGAGCTTGGGTCAGCTGCGCATCCATCTGAACGACGCGAAGGTGAGCGCCGATGCTGACCGCGAGGCCTATACGCTGGCGGCGGTCATGGCGGGGCAGGCGGCCTTGCTGGCTTTGGTCCTTTACCTGGTGGCGGCACGCATGGTGTCCAGCCCCATCGTGCGACTGGCCAGCGCCTTGCGCCGCATGACGCCCGGTTCGGGCGAGCGGCTGGAGATTCCCTCCAGCCACGGGCGCGACGAGATCGGCGTGCTGATCGCCGGCGCCAACGAGCTGCTGGACAGCAACGAGCGCCAGCTCAAGGTCGAACGCAAGCTGCGCTCCGAGGTCGAGTCCATGGAGGCCCAGTACCGGCAGATCTTCGACTCCAGCAGCGCCGGCATCTTCGTGCTCAACGAGGGCGGTCGCCTCATCAACGGCAACCCGACGGTGTCGCGCGTCGTCGGCCTCTCCATGGGTGAGCTGCGCGATCTGAGCGAGGACGATTTCATCAGCCGCGTCTTCAACCGGCCCGAGCAGGTGCGGCAGATGATCGACGACGCCACGCGGCGCGGCGAGACGATCTCGGCCGATCTGGAGCTGGTGCAGCAGGGCGACCAGAGGCGCTGGGTGCACTGCCTGATCTCGGTGCAGCAGGTGGACGGACAGACCGTCGAGGGCGTCATCTACGACATCACCGAACGCAAGAGCGACGAGAACGAGGTGCGCCATCGCGCCGAACATGACGCGCTGACCCAGCTGAAGAACCGCGCCGCTGGCCAGGAGACGCTGGAACGCTTCGTCGCCGAGGCGGCTTCGCGCGGTGCGGCGCTGAGCGTGCTGTGCATCGACCTGGACGGCTTCAAGCAGGTCAACGACACCCACGGCCACCAGAGTGGCGACGAGGTGCTGGTGGCCTGCGCCGAGCGCATGCGTGCCGCCGTGCGCCGCTCTTCCGACCTCGTTGCGCGCCTGGGCGGCGACGAGTTCCTCATCGCACTGCGCGACGTCGGCCCCGAGGACGCCGTGCTGAGCCAGGTCATGCGTGACCTGGTCGACGGCCTCTCCCTGCCCATCCGCCTGTCCACGGGCGAGGAGGTCAGGGTCGGCGTCAGCATCGGCGCGGCCTGCATGCCATCGCACGGCATGCAGGCACAGGAACTGGTGCGCGCGGCCGACGATGCCCTCTATCACGTCAAGCGCAATGGCAAGCAGGCCTTTGCGCTGGCTCTGACGGGCTGACTGCCTCAACCCGCAAGGCCGTACGGCCTGCGGGTGCATGCGCGGGTGGTTACCGTGGCGCCCTTGCCAACGCACGAGCTCGCACGCATGACCGATTCCTACACCCCACCCCAGGTCTGGACCTGGGACAAGGCCAGTGGCGGCCAGTTCGCCAGCATCAACCGGCCGGTCGCCGGTCCCACGCATGACCAGGCGCTGCCCGTCGGCCGCCACCCGCTGCAGCTCTATTCACTGGGCACGCCCAACGGCGTCAAGGTGACCGTGATGCTGGAAGAACTGCTGGCGCTCGGCCACACCGGCGCCGAGTACGACGCCTGGCTGATCCGCATCAACCAGGGCGACCAGTTCGGCAGCGGTTTCGTCGCGGCCAATCCCAACTCCAAGATTCCCGCGCTGTGGGACCGCAGCGGCCCCGAGCCGGTCCGGGTGTTCGAGTCGGCGGCCATCCTGGTCTATCTGTCGGAGAAGTTTGGCGGCGCTTTCCTGCCCAAGATTGGGGCGGCGCGCGCCGAGGCCCTGAGCTGGCTGTTCTGGCAGATGGGCAGCGCGCCCTTCCTGGGCGGCGGCTTCGGCCACTTCTATGCCTATGCGCCCACCAAGCAGGAATACCCCATCGACCGCTATGCGATGGAGGTCAAGCGTCAGCTCGACGTGCTGAACCGCCATCTGGCCGAGCGTCCCTACCTGGCCGGCGAGCAGTACAGCATTGCCGACATGGCCACCTGGCCCTGGTATGGCGCGCTGGTGAAGGGCCAGCTCTACGGCGCCGGCGAGTTCCTGTCGGTGCACGAGTACACCCATGTCATCCGCTGGGCCGACCAGATCGCCGCCCGTCCGGCCGTGCAGCGCGGCCGCAAGGTCAACCGCACTTGGGGCGAGGCTAACGACCAGTTGCATGAAAGGCATGAGGCCAGCGACTTCGAGACCAAGACCCAGGACAAACTCGCGGCCTGATCCTCATTCGCAAGGCAGGTCATGGGAGCGGATTCATTCATCGCCTTCTACGGCGTCAAGTTCGAGCTGGACCCCGACAACGAGGATGAGCTCGACGCCTGCGATACCGACGCAGATCCGAGGTGTGTGCAGGCCAAGCGCGCCGGGCTCGAGACCTTCACCGGCCGCATGACCGAGGGCGAGGACTACTTCCTCTATGTCGGCCGCCGCCTGGCCTGGCTGGGCATCGAGCATGACCCGCACCAGGCGCGGTCCGCCGAGCAGCTGTCCGCCGTGGTGGAGGACGTCAAGGCGAAGTTGCAGGTGGCCGGTTTTTCCGAATCAGCCGAGCTGCACTTCCAGTTCATCGGGCAGTACTAGGCCGCAGCGCGAGCAGTTCAGCCATCGTGCCGGCGGCCACGCCCACGCTGTAGGCCAGCAGGTCCATGGCATGGAAGCCCGACCCCAGCACCAGGTGGCCCAGCGTGGTGTGTCGGATGGCGTTGATCCAGTCCGCCTGGTAGAGCTGGCTGAACTCGACCGCGAACGAGGTCGCCAGTGCTGCCATCGCAATGCGGACGATGGAGGCATGCGGCCAGGCCAGCCCGTAGAGCAGCATCACCATCAGCGCCCACAGCGCATCGCCGGGGTATTTGCCGAGCTGTGCCGGCAGCAGCCCTGGATAGCGGCGAGAAGCCAGGCCGGCGGCGATGACGGCCAGGACCAGGGTTGCGTAGACGAGGCGGTTTCGACGAGCTTGTGCTTGGGCCGGCATCAGATGGTTTATCGCGATCCGAAGCGTGCCTTGGCGGCGTCCGTGACGGGGGTGAAGAGTGAGACGATGCTGCCCTCAGGGTCGCGCAACTGCGCCGACTTGTTTCCCCACGGCAGCATCTTCGGTTCGTGGACCCAGCTGGCCTTGTCCTTGAGGCGCTCGAACTCGGCGTCCACGTCTTCGACCATGAATTCGAGGAGGGCCGTCCGGTTGGCCGCGGGCTCGGCGCTCCCTTCCTTGAACAAGGCCACGGTTTTGGCGCTGCCGATGGCCAGGGTTGCCGCAGGCGTCACGATTTCGGCGAACACCGGTGCCAGCCATTCGGCCTGACGGCCCGTCACGAGTTCGTAGAAGCTGACCATGGCCTTGATGTCGGCGGCAATCAGTCGGGTGGAGGCGAATTTCATCTTCAATGCTCAGGTTGGCTGCGCTTGTGCAGCGGCCTGCGCATCTTGCGAGACCTGTGCTGACAGTCGATGTCAGCACAAGGCAGGAGGCGTTCAGTCGATCAGCCCAGCTTCCGATCGCTCGGCCTTGCCAGGTAGAACCATTCCGTACCGGGCTGAGACTTCACATTGGGAAAGACGATGCGGCCTTCGCTGGGCGCGATCACGGCTTCGCCGCTGGCGCGGGTACCGATCTTCTGGCCTTTCGCGATGGGGTCGAAGCTTGCCCATTCACGTTCGAAGCCGTCGCCCATGTCCTCGCGGTCGATGACGTCGTAGAGCTGCAGCAGCTCGGGCGGCTGCGCAGGGCGATGCGCCTCGACAGCGCTCTGGTCGAGCATGCCGAGGAAGACCAGGGTGCGCAGGATGGCCAGGCGGGCGACTTCGGGGCCATTCGGGTCCAGGTGCTGGCCACATTCCAGCGTGATGGCCCAGCCGCCGGTGGAGCGCATGTATTCGGTGGTGCCGACGCCGTAGTGCGGGTCGGAGATCAGCGAGGCGCGGCGTGAGCCGTCGTGCTCGCGCTGCTGGCGGCGCTGCAGGCCCAGCGCATAGGTCGACAGCCAGCCTTCGACGATGCGGCTCACGCCCAGGCGTGCGGCCAGGGCCGACTCGGTCGCCTCCTGCGAGAAAGGCTCCAGCTCGCCCGTGTTGTTGCGCGGGCCGATCATGGCGAAGGCCGGGCCGTTGCCCTGGAAGCTGTGCAGGTCCAGGATGCCGTCGTGCTGGGCGATCAGCGGACACAGCACGCGCGCGATGCGGTCCTCGAAGTCATGCGCAATGACGGGTGGACGCAGGTTGCGGTTGAGGTTGCGGTCGCCCTCGCGGCGGTTCAGCTGGTGGGCCAGCGGGTTGACGATGGGCACCAGGGTCAGCGTGCCGCGCAGCAGCGTCAGCTCGCCGGCGTCGAGCTGGCGAATGATTTCGGCCATGGCCTTCGTGCCGTGGACTTCGTTGCCATGCACGGCGCCGGTCACGAGGAGGCGCGGGCCGGTCTGCAGGCCGGCGAATTGGTGGACGCGGATATGGGTCGGGTGTGTCATGGCTTGAGCAGGGCGGAAGTCAGGGCCTCGTCGGCCGGCAGGACGCGGCGCGGCAGGTCGCGCATCGGCTGACCCTTGCGGTAGGCGACCAGGCGGTAGAGGGTGGCGAAGGCGAAGTCGGGCACTTCCTCGCCAGCACCCAGCACCAGCTCGCCGCCGCGGCGCACGGCATCGGCCAGGAAGGCCGGCAGGCGCAGGTGGTAGGGGTTGCGCTCGATTTCGCCGGTGTGGCGCTCCAGCGCGGCGATGAGGCGGGCCGTGTCGGCGATATTGGTCTGCACCAGGGCATTGGGCTCGCTCTGCGTCGACCAGAACTCGGTCAGCGCCAGCACCGTGTCCAGCCGCGCGGCGGCGATGGCCTCGACGACGGCGCGGTGCACGCCGCGATGGCTGGGGTTGTCGTCCAGCGCGTGCGGCGCGAGGACGAGGGCCGGGCGGTGCTCGGCGAGGATGGCGGCCAGGGCCTGCACATGTTCGTTCTTGACTTCGTCGGCGCGCACATCGGACAGGCCGTCCGCACCGACGCGGATGCAGTCGAAGCCCAGCACCTCGCAGGCATCGACCAGTTCGGCCCAGCGTGCCTCGCGGCGCTCGGCATTGCTGCCCAGGGTCACGGCGACATTGCTGACGCGCCAGCCCGCCTCCTGCTGCAGGCGCAGCGGCAGGGCGCCGACGATGCATTCATCGTCGGGATGGGGGGCAAACACCAGGCAGTGGCCGGGGCTGGCCTCGGGCGCCGGCAGGGCCTGGCGGTCGGGCGGGTTGCCCAGCAGGGCGGCGAAACGGTTCAGGTGATCGCGCCAGCGGGCGAGATCGGCTTCCAGGGACGACATCCCGGCATCCTACCGAGAGCCGGCTCTCCCCGGCCATGTCGCCAGCAGCACACCCAATAAGGCCAGGCCATAGGCGAAGGCCTGGATGGCGGAGATGGATTCGCCCAGCGCCAGGCCGATCAGCGCCGTGCTGATGGGCAGGAAGACCATGAAGACCCCGGCCTTGGCGGCCGGCAGCCCCTTCAGCCCGGCCATCCACAGCCAGACGGTGATGACGCTGGCCGTGGCGGCGTAATAGGCCAGCAGGCCCCAGTCCAGCGGGCGTGGGGCGGTGAAGTCGAAGCTCAGGGCTTGCCAGGCGGCCAGCGGCGTGACCAGCACCAGGCCCCAGAGGTTGATCAGCGCACTGATGCGCTTGGGTCCCAGGCCGGCGGTCAGCTTCTTGCCGATGACGACATAGCAGCCTTCGCAGAACACGGCGGCCAGCAGCAGCAGGGCGCCAACAGGCGTCGTTTCCGCACCGCCTTGCTTGCCACCCGCCACCAACGCGATGCCGCCGACGGCACAGGCGATGCCCGCCAACACGCGGCCGCTGAGGCGCTCGCGCAGGAACAGCCAGCTCAGCAGTGCGACGGCCGCCGGGATGCCGGCCATGATGACGCCGGCAACGACGGCCGAGCTCTGCCGCAGGCCAAACAGCATGCAGATGGAGAACAGGAAGTTGCCCAGAAACGATTCGAGGAAGAGCAGCCAGCGCGAGCGCGCGTCCAGCGGCGCTTCCGAGGCCGGCTTCTTCAACCAGGGCAGCATCAGCACGGCGGCGAAACCGAAGCGCAGGCCGGCCAGCAGGAAGACCGGAAAGGCCGCAACCAGCAGCTTGGACAGGCCGACGTAGCTGCCGACCAGGCTGGTGCTGGCGGCGAGCAGCGCGTAGGCGCGCCAAGGGACGGGATGCATCAGTTCAAGTTGCCGTCGAGAGTGAAGGCGATGAACTGCGTGAACTGGGCCGGGTTGAAGTTGTTGTCGGACACCAGGATCAGCGTCCGTTTGCCCTCGTGCATGGGGCCGAAGGTGATGCCCTCGATGTTGTCCAGGGCCAGCACGCTGCCGTCGTCATTCTTCAGCGAGGACAGGTCCAGCAGCATGGCGCGTTTGACGGGCACGACCTCGCGGCCCTTGATGCTGGGCCAGCCCGACACGTCGGTGGCACCGCGCGTGTCGATGAGGTAGAGCTTGATGGTGTTGCCGGTGGGCTGCTTGGTATGGGCGGCGACACCCGGCGTCACGGCGCCGACGGCGAAGGCGCGCTCGATGACGATGAACTCATGGGCCGACAGGGCCAGCATGTCGGGTACGCCGTTGGTCGCAAAGTCGCCCTGGCGGGCCGGCGGGAAGGGCACGGGGCCGACGTCGTAGATGTATTCGGCGCCGGCCTTGCCGCTGTCCAGGTCGAAGGACAGCAGGCGCGCGCGGCTGCCGCGGCCCACGGCGGTGGGCAGGCTGTCCTGGGCCAGGCCGTTCTCGCTCATGGTCCACAGCGTCTTGCCATCGGGCGTGATGGCGATGCTCTCAAAGGCCAGGTTGTTGTAGACGCCGACGTCGCCCGGCGCGATGCCGCTGGCGCTGCCCGAGGGGTTGTAGTAGCCCGGCACCGGGAACTCGCCGGCGGGCTTGCCGTCGCCGCTCATGCGGCGCACGGTCGGGTTCTGCATGGCGCCCGACACGCGCTGGCCTTCGTTGGCCCAATAGATCAGGTTGCGCTTGGTATCGAGGCGCAGGCTCTCGGGGTCGACCGTGTTGCGACCGAAGGGCTGGCCGTCGAGGTCGAGGATGGTGGTCGCGTTGACCCAGGTCACGCCCGCCTCGCCGGGGTTGGCGCTGCGGCGGAACTTGGACAGGTCCAGGCTCAGCTCGTAGAAGCGGGCCGGCGCGCGGTCGCTGCGGTCATCGCAGATGGCCAGGTAGCGGCCCGTCGCCGCCACATAGTCGATGCTGGAGAGGCCGCCGACCGGCGCGCCCTTGAACATCGGGCTGCCCTGCACGATCTGCTGGCCGAGATAGGTCAGCGTCTGGGCGACGGCGGGCAGGGACAGCAGCAGGGAGGCCGCAACGGCGGCGCAACGGGCGGTCAACTTCATCAACAGGATCCTCAGGGGCGGCGCAGTCTAGCCGCCCCGGCTCAAGCCGCTCGCCGCAAGGCTCCGCGCAGTGTTTCGATGATGCGTTCGATGTGGCTGCTCTCGATGATGAGAGGCGGCGACAGTGCCACGGTGTCGCCCGTGGTGCGGACCAGCAGGCCCTTGTCCCAGCAGTCCAGGAAGACATTGAAGGCGCGCTTGGCGGGTTGGCCATCGAGGGGTTTCAACTCGATGCCGCCGACCAGGCCGATATTGCGCACGTCGATGACATTGGGCTCATCGCGCAGCGAGTGCAGCGCCTTGGCGAACTCGTCCTGCATGCGCGCGGCGCGGGTCAGCAGATCGTCGTCGGCATAGGTGTCCAGCGTGGCAATGCCGGCGGCGCAGGCCAGCGGGTGGGCCGAGTAGGTATAGCCGTGGAAGAACTCGATGAGGTGCTCGGGCCCCGTCATGAAGGCGTCATGAATCTTCTGCTGGGCGAACACCGCGCCCATGGGCACGCAGCCGTTGGTGATGCCCTTGGCCACCGTCATCAGGTCGGGCGTCACGCCGAAGGTCTGGGCGCCGAAGGGCTTGCCGGTGCGGCCGAAGCCGGTGATGACCTCGTCGAAGATCAGCAGGATGCCGTGCTTGTCGCAGATGTCGCGCAGGCGCTGCAGATAGCCCTGGGGCGGGATCAGCACGCCGGTGGAACCGGCGACAGGCTCGACGATGACGGCCGCGATGGTGGAGGCGTCATGCAGGGCGACCAGGCGCTCCAGGTCGTCGGCGAAATCGGCGCCATGCTGGGGAATGCCGACCGAGAAGGCATTGCGCGCCGGGTCGTGGGTGTGGCGGATGTGGTCGACGCCGGCCAGCAGGCTGCCGAACATCTTGCGGTTGGCGACCATGCCGCCGACCGAGATGCCGCCGAAGTTGACGCCGTGGTAGCCGCGCTCGCGGCCGATCAGGCGGGTGCGGGCGCCTTCACCGCGCACGCGGTGGTAGGCGATGGCCATCTTCAGCGCGGTGTCCACCGACTCGGAGCCCGAGTTGGTGAAGAAGACGCGGTTCATGCCGGCGGGTGCGATCTGGGCCAGGCGCTCGGCCAGTTCGAAGGCCTTGGGATGGCCCATCTGGAAGGGCGGCGCGAAGTCCAGCTCCGCCGCCTGCTCCTGGATGGCCTTGACGATGCGGGGTCGGTTGTGGCCCGCGTTGACGCACCACAGGCCGGCGATGCCGTCCAGAACCTCGCGGCCCTTGTCGTCACGGAAGAACATGCCGTCGGCCTGGGTCAACAGGCGCGGCGCCTGCTTGAACTGGCGGTTGGCCGTGAAGGGCATCCAGTAGGCGTCAAGCTTGGAAACATCAGCGCTCATGCGGGGCTCCTCGAGGGGGACGGCAGAGTCTAAAAGTTAATTTGACGGGGTGGTCAGAATTTGCCGGCGCCTCAGGGTTCCCACCAGCGGCATCAGTTGCACCAGCAGGATGCAGCCCAGCATCAGTCCGCAGCCGATCAGCCCGGCCGTGTTGAGGCGCTCACCCAGCAGCGCGTAGCCGAAAGCGGCGGCAAACAAGGTCTCGGCCGACAGGATGATGGCCGCGTCCGCCGCATGCGCATAGCGCTGGGCGACGACCTGGGCCGTGAAGGCGATGCCGACCGACAGCACGCCGGTGAAGGCGATAGGCACCGCGGCGGCCTCAAGCCCGGCCCAGCGCACCGGTTCCATGACCAAGGCCGCGACCAGCGACAGCGCGCCGCAGACGGCGAACTGGCCGCTGGCCACCATGAAAGGGGCCGCCATGCGGTCGGCCCAGCGGCCCACCATCAGCACGTGGACGGCCCAGGGAATGGCTGAGGCGGCCACCCAGAGGTCGCCCAGCCCGACCTTGAGCTCATGGGCGCCCGACAGCAGGAAGGCGCCCACCAGGCAGCCCGCCGCCGCCGGCCAGACCGACCAGTGAGCGATCTGGCCCAGCAGCAGCCAGGCCAGCACGGGCACCAGGGGCACATAGACGGCGGTCAGGAAGCCGGCGTTGGTCACGCTGGTGTATTGAATGCCGATCTGCTGCATGACGGCGCCCAGCGTCATCAGGCCACCCAGGCCGGCGATGTGCCAGCCGTCGAGGCGGTTCAGCGGGCGGCCTTCGCGGCCCAGGCGGCGCCACTCCATGACGGCCAGCGGCAGCACGACGAGGGCCCCGACCACAAAGCGCACGCCGGTGAAGAGCAGGGGGCCAACATGGGCCATGGCCTGGTTCTGGAAGACAAAGGCCGAGCCCCAGATCAGGGCGACGAGGGTGAGCAGCAGATTGGCTTGAAAACGGGACATGGGGAAATCAGACGGCTTGCTGCAGTGCAGTCAACTCCGCCTCGTCGAAGCCGGCGGCGCGGCGGGCTTCCAGGTTGAAGGGGGCGCGCAGCTTGGGCGCCTGGTAGCGCTCGGCCAGTTCGGCATAGGTCGCCACCGGCTCCAGCCCGCGCTGCTCGCACAGGTGACGGAACCAGCGGTTGCCGGCGGCCACATGGCCGATCTCGTCGCGCAGGATGATGTCCAGGATGTCGCCGGCGCGGTGGTCGCCGGCACCTATGAGCTTGCGCTTGACGGCCGGCGAGGCGTCCAGGCCGCGGGCCTCCAGCGTGCGCGGCACCAGGGCGATGCGGGCCAGCAGGTCATGCCGGGTGCGCTCGGCCATGTCCCACAGCGCGTTGTGGGCGTCGAAGTCGCCGTAGTCGAAGCCCAGCGTCAGCAGATGCTCGCGCAGCAGCGTGAAGTGCAGGGCCTCCTCGGCGGCAATGCGCAGCCAGTCGCGGTAGAAGGCCGGCGGCATGCCGGCAAAGCGCCAGCTGACGTCCAGGGCCAGGTTGATGGCGTTGAACTCGATGTGGGCGATGGAATGCACCAGGGCCGCGACACCGGCCGGCGTGCGCATCGAGGGCGGCTTGAGCCGGATGTGCTCGACCAGCTGCGGGCGGGCTGGGCGGCCGGGGATGCCGGGCGGCTCGGCCAGCACCGCCTCGGTGTCGAGGGGCGCCGCTTCGTCCAGCGCTCTCGCGGCCGCGGCCTTGGCCAGCGGGTCGGTCAGGGCGAGGATCTCAAGGGCGCGGGCACGGACTTCCATGCCCGCGATTATCCCGGCGCCTAGGTTTTCAACCTGGCCGCCACCAGGGGATGCCAGAGCCTGTCGTCCTGCAGCGGTGTGTCGGTGGGCAGGCTCGGGTTGTGCAGCTTCAGCCAGCGCCTGTCGTTGAGTGCGGCGCGCTGCAGCTGCGGGCCCGCCCATTGCTCAAACAGCGCGACAAAGCTGCCATCGGTCATTGCCAGCTCCCAGCCCTTGCGCAGGCGGGCCGCCAGTTCGGGCTGGCTGGGGCTGACGAAAAAGTAGAGCGGCGCCGGGTAGGCGATCAGCCAGCCGTCCAGCACGCACAGGCCCGGCAGCGCGTCGACGAAAGGGAAGACCTCGATGGCGCCGAGCGCAAACAGGTCGATGCGCTCGCGCTCCAGCAGCAGCGGGAAGCTGTCGCGCCTGGCGATGGCCTGCACCGGCCAGCCATTGGCCTTCAGGATCTGGGTGTCGGGCCAGCTCTCGACCTGGGCCAGGCGCAGGCGGCGCGCCTGCTCCAGCGTCGCAACCCCCTGCAGCTCGGCGCGGCGGCGTGACAGCGCGATGGGCAGGCGGATGCCGAGCAGGCCACGGAAGAGGCAGGTGCGCACAGCCAGGGCCTGGGCCTCGTGCTCGGTCGTCGTGACCGAGGTGGTGAGCTCCAGGTCGCCGGCCGCCAGCTGCAGAAAGGCGCGGCTCTGCGTCATGGCCGGCGCGGCGGCCAGGCGGTAGGGGCCGTGGCTGGCCCCGGTCTTGTCCAGCAGCAGGCGCAGCACGGCGAGCTCGTAGTTGGGCACGCCGGGCGGCAGCTCCACGAGCGCGTGGCGTATCAGCGGCCCGGCCGACGGCGCAGCAATGCCCAGGGCTGGCAGCAGCCCGAGAGCGGACAGGCAGCGCCTGCGATGGCGGCTCACTGACATGCGGCCCAGGCTAGCAGAGCTCCCCTCCTAAAATCGCCGCTTTGCGCGCCCTTGCCGGCCGCAGCGTGCGGGAGTACATGCAATGGCCATCTATCAGCTGGACGACTGGGAGCCCGAGGTCGATGACAGCGCCTGGGTGGCGGACAGCGCCGAGGTCATCGGCCGGGTGACGCTGCAAGCCAACGTCAGCATCTGGTTCAACGCCGTGCTGCGCGGCGACAGCGACACGCTGACCATAGGCGCCGGCAGCAACGTCCAGGACGGCTCGGTGCTGCATGCCGACCATGGTTTCCCGCTGGTGCTGGGCGAGAACGTCACCGTCGGCCACCAGGTCATGCTGCATGGCTGCACCATCGGTGACGAAAGCCTCATCGGTATCGGGGCCGTGGTCTTGAATGGCGCCCGTATCGGCCGCAACTGCATCGTCGGCGCCGGCGCCCTGGTCACCGAAGGCAAGGAGTTCCCGGACGGCTCGCTGATCGTCGGCGCGCCGGCCAAGGTGGTGAGGGAGCTCAGCGAGGCCCAGATTGCCGGGCTCAAGGCCAGCGCCAACCACTATGTCAACAACGGCCGCCGTTATGCGGCCGGCCTGAAAAGAATCCGATGAGCGAATTGCACAAGTTCCTGTTCGAAGGCCTGCCGGTGCGCGGCATGCTGGTGCGCCTGACCGAAGGCTGGCGCGAGCTGCTGAGCCGCCGCGAGCCCGGCCAGGAATACCCGCCCGAGCTGCGCGACCTGCTCGGCCAGATGAGCGCCGCGGCCGTGCTGATGCAGGCCAACATCAAGTTCAACGGCGCCCTGGTGCTGCAGATCTTCGGTGACGGCCCGGTCAAGCTGGCCGTGGCCGAGGTGCAGCCCGACCTGGCCTTTCGCGTGACGGCCAAATGCGTCGGCACGGTGGAGCCCGGCGCGACGCTGGAGGCCATGGTCAACCTGAACGGCCAGGGCCGCTGCGCCATCACGTTGGACCCCAAGGACAAGCTGCCCGGCCAGCAGCCCTACCAGGGCGTCGTGCCCCTGCACGGCGACCAGTGCGAGCCGCTGCAGAAGGTCAGCGAGGTGCTGGAGCACTACATGCTGCAGTCCGAGCAGCTGGACACCCGGCTGGTGCTGGCGGCCAATGGCGACCTCGCCGCCGGCCTGCTGATCCAGCGCCTGCCTGTCGAGGGCGAGGGCAATCTCGAAGGCCGGCGCAACGAGGACGACATCGGCCTGTCCGACGCCTTCAACCGCATCTCCATCCTGGCTGGCACGCTGACCTCCGAAGAGCTGCTGACGCTGGACGCCGACACCATCCTGCGCCGCCTGTTCTGGGAGGAGACGGTGACCCGCTTCGAACCCCAGCAGCCCCGTTTTGCCTGCACCTGCTCGCGCGAGCGGGTCGGCCAGATGCTGCGCGGCCTGGGCCGCGATGAGGTCGACAGCGTGCTGGCCGAGCGCGGCGATGTCGAGATCGGCTGTGACTTCTGCGGCCGGCACTACCGCTTCGATGCGGTGGATGTGGGGGCGCTGTTCGACGATCGGACTCACCCTTCCGGCGGCTCGGCCACCATGCAGTGACCGCGGTGTTGCTGCGGGGTGGCTGGCATCCCGACTTCTGAGGACGTTCGCCAGCCTAGTGATTGACGCCGCCCCGGCGAGCTGAGACTTTCGCCCCTGACCCGTTCCTGCAAGGGTCAGGAGACATGGATGGCGGATTCCAAGGGCGGCGTGCTGGGCAGTTTTCCGTGGGCCAGCGTGGCTGTGCTGATGGCGTTCATCGCCAGCACCCAGCTGGTGCCGCATGCCTTCGACGCATTGCGGCCCGCCGAGAAGGCGCGCGCCCAGGCGCCGCTGGACCCCGACCTGGAGATCAACGCCCGGCTCTGGGAAGACCCGTTCGCGGCGCTGCGCCGCTACGAGGTGGAGCGGTCCGAGCGTTGCGAGCGCCAGCGCAAGGCCTCGCAGCCGGTGGACAGCGACTGCGGCAATGTGATGCCCGAGCTGCGTGACCCGCGCAATCTGCTGTCACGCCTGGACGCCGACCAGAACAAGAGCCTCGACGACACGCTGATCGTGCTGGCCCTGATGCCAGGCGCTGACTTCGTCGGCGCCGAAGAGGCACGGCGGCGCATCCGCTACGCCACGTTGGCCGGCCTGCTGGCTCAGGACTATGTGCCCGACAACGCCGAGCGGCTGAGCCTGCTGGAGTTCAAGCTGCTGGACCCGCCCCCGCCCGGCAAGTCCAAACCGGGCCAGAAGGGCGGCGCGGCAGAGTTCACCTCCGGCGGCGGCTACATGGTGCCCTACGAGCTGTTGTCGCTGCGCCGCGAGAACAGCGATCGCTATGCCCAGGTCGCGCTGCTGTGGGTGGACGAGACGGCGCTGCCGCTGCGCAAGCTGGACGCGGTGGCCCGGTTGACCGAACAGCTGATGGGCAAGACGGCGCGTGGCCGGGCCCAGGTGCGCTTTGCCGACGACCACCAGGAGGCGCTGCCGCGCCTGGCCGTCATCGGCCCCTCGTCCACCGACGCCCTGCGTACCGCGCTGCGTGACCTGCGCTGTGCGGCCGACCTCAACAACGCCGCGGGCATCGCCGGCGGCGGCATCGGCCGCAGCGACGCCGCCCGCTGCGCCCGGCGCGGCGAAGACATCACCGCCGGCAAGGTGCTGCCCGACGATGTGCTGGACGGCTACCGCCTGCTGGCCCGGGCCGAGTTCTACAACCCCTCGTCGACGGCCCCCGAGCGCATGCTGCCGGAGCTGCAGCAGTACGCCCGTGACGTGACCCAGGTGGACGATGGCCTGGACGCCTTCCTGACCCAGCACTTCAGCCGCCTGACCGGTGCCAAGGGCAAGCCGACACCCGTGCACATGGTGCGCACCGTGGGCAGCGATGCCGACCTGATCGAGAACCTGGTCAAGGAGGTGAGGCTGCGCCTGCCGCAGACCAAACGCCGCATCGTCGTCGTCGCCGAGCGCGACTCCATCTATGCCCAGGCTCTGGTGGAGCAGTTGCGCGACTGCCTGCCGCCGGCCATGCAGGACACGCTGCGGGTCATCTACTTCTTCCGCGGCATCGACGGCGTGACCACCAAGGAGGCCAGCGCGGCGGCGGCCCTCGCCACGGCCGCGGCCAAGGCGCCGCCGCTGGAGTGGCCGGAAAGCCGCGACCAGCTCGACTATCTGCGCCGGCTGAGTTCCGAACTCAAGCGCAGCGAGGCCGTGGAAGACAGCCTGCCCATCGGCGCCATCGGCATCTTTGCCAACGACGTGCACGACAAGCTGCTGGTGCTGCAGGCCCTGCACGAGACCTTTTCGGATCGCATGTTCTTCACGACGGACATGGACGCGCGCTATCTGCATCCGCGCACCCAGGCGTTCACGCGCAACCTCGTGGTGGCCAGCAGCCTGCCGCTGTCCTTCTACCCGGCGGGGCCCGGCGAGGCCGACCTGCAGGCCGGCACGCCGCCGCTGCGCGACATCTACCAGACCAGCACCTATGCCGCCGCCCGCCGCGCCGGCTGCCGCAGCGAGGCCTGCAAGGCCGCCGAGGCCAAGGCCCTGGACGGGGTGCTGAAGAACACCTCGGTGTACGAGATCGGCCGCTCCGAGAGCGTGCCGCTGGCGGGCTATGCGCTGCTGCAGCGGCCCCACCAGGCGGCGCCCGGGCGCATCTTCGTCGCGCTGCTGATGGCCACGCTGATCGGCTGCATGCTGTTTGCCTGGCCATCCACACCGTCCATGCGCCAGGCTCGCCGCGTGTTGCTGGCCGGTGGTGGCGGGGCGCCGCGCGTCATGAACTTCACGGCCATCGCCCTGGTGACCCTGCATGCGGTGCTGCTGTCCTATGCCATGGCCAGCCTCATCGAGTTCGTGCTGCCGGGCCGCATGAACTTCAGCCATGCGCGGCTGCTGGCGGCTCTGGCGGCCGGTGGTGCGGTGCTGGTAGGTGTCACGGCCTGGAAGGTCGACGAGAGGCGGCAACTGGTCATCGTGCTGGGTGCGGCCCTGCTCGGCATTGCCGCCACCTGGATGTGGCTGGCCTGGCCGCATGGCGGCTGGTGGCCGGGCAAGGTGCCTTGCCTGACCTGCGAGCCCACGGCCTGGCTGGAGGGGGTGAGTGCCTGGCCGTCCCACCTCATCCATCTGCTGGCCCTGTTCTCGCTGCTGTGGACGCTGGATTGGGCCTGGGCCGCCACGCAGGAGCAATTGAAGCGCGACTCCAACTGGCTGAAGCTGCCCCCGCCCGCACCCCACAGCGTGAAGGAACTGCTGGGCGGCTGGTTTTCCAACGCCAGCGTGATGTTCTGGAAGCCGGGGGTCGGCCTCAGCTGCGACTTCAAGCAGCTGTGGGTGGAATACAGCGAACGCGGTGAGGCGACGCCGCGCCTGATCCGCACGCTGTTCTGGTATGTGCTGACGCTGGCTCTCATGCTGCTGCTGTTCTTCGGCATCAACGACGGCCAGATTCCCGAGGTGCCGGCGCGCGGGCGCGAGCACCGCAGCCTGGTGCGGGTGACGCTGTATGCGGCCCTGCTGCTGCTGCCGCTGCTCATCGTCGCGGTGGCCGATGCAACGGTGCTGCTGACGCGCTTTGTGCGCCACCTGAACGCCGGCCGCAGCTTCTACCCGCCCGAGACCATCGCCCAGTTCGCCAATGCGCTGGGCGACGAGCACAAGGGCCTGTGGTCGCAGCGCTTCTGCGCGCGTCCGGAGGAGCGCAACAAGGATGGCAGCGGCTTCACCATGCACACGCTGCTGGACGACTGGATCGACGTGCAGGTGGTGGCCCTGCGCAGCGCGCCGATTGCGCGCCTGGTCATCGGGCCCTTCGTCGTGCTGGCCCTGCTGGTGGTGGCGCGCAGCCGGCTGTTCGACAACTGGGCGCTGACACCGGCCATCGCGGTCGGCGTGACCTTCTATGTCGCGGTGCTGATCGGCCTGACCTTCCTGCTCAAGCAGGCCGCCGAGAACACCCGCCGCCGGGCGCTGGAATCCATGCAGGCCGACCTGCGCTGGATGGCCGGCAGCGGCAAGCCGCTGTCCGATCTGGTGGAGCCCTTCAAGCGCCTGATCGTCCAGGTCGAGAACGAGCAGCACGGCGCTTTTGCTTCCTTCTTCGACCAGCCCCTGCTCAAGGCGATCCTGGTGCCGCTGGGCGGCGCGGGCGGGACGCAGCTGTTCGACTACCTGCTGCTCGGCCGTTGATGCTGGAGGTGGCCGCCAGGCCCACGACGAAGTCCAGCATGGCCCGCGTCTTGGCCGGCATGTGGCTGCGCGAGGGGTGGTAGGCGTAAAGCGGGAAGCGCTCGTCCGACCAATCCGGGAACAGATTGACCAGGGCGCCACTCGCCAGCAATTCGTCCTCGGCCAGTTCGAACATCTGGGCGATGCCGTAGCCGGCCAGGCAGCTGCTCTGCAGCGTGCCGGCGTCGTTGACCGTCAATGGCCCCTGCACCGGCACAACCAGCTTGCGGCGGCCTTGATGGAACTCCCAGGGGAAAGGGCGGCCCGTGGCGGGGTCGCGGAACAGGATGCCGCGGTGGCCTCCGGCGAGGTCGCGCGGATGGGTGGGCCGGCCGAACTGGCGCAGATAGGCCGGTGAGGCCACCGTCAGCACGCGGGCGTCGAGCAGTTTGCGCGCGACCAGCGACGAGGTCTGCGGGTGACCGAAGCGGATGGCGAGGTCGAAGCCGTCGGCCACCAGGTCGCCGAGGTCGTCGCGGGTGCGCAGCTCCAGCTCCAGCTCGGGATGGGCGTCGAGGAAGGCGCCCAGGCGGGGGCCGAGGATGAGGCGGGAGAAGAAGGGGTCGATGTTGACGCGCAGCTTGCCGCGCACCGCGGCTGCCGAGCCGCTGGCCGTCTCCGCAGCCTCGGCCAGCTCGCCCAGCAAAGGCAGGACGCGCTCGTAGAAGCGCCGGCCCTCGTCGGTCAGGCGCACGCTGCGCGTGGTGCGGTCGAAGAGGCGGATGGCCAGGCGCTGCTCCAGGCGCGCGACGGCGCGGCTGACGCCCGACTGCGACATGTCCAGGGCCTCGCCGGCACGGCCGAAGCTGCGGGCGTCGACGACGGCCACCATGACGCGAAAACCGTCCAGCAGCTGCGGGGTCAAAGAGTGCATGGATGCTTGAGCGGCATGAATCAAATGACATTCATGCTATCGCTTTGCAGACCGCGAATCCCAAGAATCCATCCCCGAAGCCACCCATGGTGGGCGGCCAAGGAGAACATGGATGTTTGCAATCACGGGAATCACGGGCCAGGTGGGTCGCCAACTGGCAGGGCGTCTGCTGGCAGCCGGCCTGCCGGTGCGGGCCGTCGTGCGCGATGCCGCCAAGGGCGAAGCCTGGCGGGCGCGCGGTTGTGAGGTGGCGCTGGCCGAGATGCATGACGCCGCCGGCCTGACCGAAGCCTTTCGCGGTGCCACGGCGGTCTTCGTGCTGCTGCCGCCGGTCTTCGACCCTTCGCCGGACTTCGACGAAACGCGCCGGCATATCGCGGCACTGGCCGAGGCGCTGTCGGCAGCCCGGCCAGCGCGCGTTGTGGCCCTGTCCACCATCGGCGCGCAGGCGGCCGAGCCCAATCTGCTGAGCAAGCTGGGCGTGATGGAGGAGGTGCTGGGGGGCCTGGACCTGCCGGTCACCTTCCTGCGTGCGGCGTGGTTCATCGAGAACCTGGCCTGGGACGTCGCACCCGCGCGTGAAACCGGCCTGATGGCTTCTTATCTGCAGCCGCTGGACAGGCCCGTCGCCATGGTGGCCACTGCCGACGTGGCGGAGGCTGCGGCCGAGCTGCTGCAGGACGACTGGGCAGGCCAGCGCGTCGTCGACCTTGAAGGTCCGAGTCGTCTGGCGCCTGTGAACCTGGCCGCGGCGCTTGCGAGCGCGCTGCGTCGTGATGTTCGCGCCGAGGCCGTGCCGCGCGAGAGCTGGGAGGCCCGCTTTCGCCGCGATGGCATGCGCAACCCCGGCCCGCGCATGCGCATGCTGGACGGCTTCAACGAAGGCTGGATCGACTTCAATGCGGCCACGTCACGCAAGGGCCGCACGACGCTGGAAGAGGTCGTTCGCAAGCTGGTGGGCAAGGTGATGGGCGATGTGGCCTGACGGCAAATGCAAGCCCTAGGTCGTTGAGGCTGGTGGTTTGCCGTCCCCCGTCCATACGATGGTGTTTCCGGTCCAGTGGACTAGCTTGTTAGGAGGCGCCCCGGCATCGCCGTCTTCCATGCCGGCCACTGGAGTGAGACATGACCTCCGACCAACGTTTGCTAGCCCTCATCGGCCGCCGCCTGCCGGCCATCTTCGACGTCATCCCGCGCGGGCCCCAGGGCCTGTCACTGCAGGACCGCGTCAGCGCGGTGGCGCTGAATCCCCAGCCGCTGCCGCCCGGCCCGCCCGAACTGGTCGGTGCCGCGCTGGCGCAGGAGTTCGCCCACATGGCCTTCGTCAGCGACAGGCTGGGACTGGCCTGGAAGACCATGGCCCAGGACCTGGACGACTGGTGCCCGACGCAGCCGCGCAAGATCAAGTGGCCCATCCACTGGCCGCCGGTGCCCGAGCCCGATCCGCATCCCAACTGGTTTGCCGAGCTGCATCTGGGCTTTGCGGCCAAGCTGTCGGCGATCTCGGCCGAGCACGCAGGGACGCCACTGGCCGCGACGCTGGACCGCGCCGTCAATCGTTCCGTCGACGCGCTGTCGCAGCTTCGCGCCCAGTGAGACGGTTCAGCCGCTTCGGGCCCGCAAGGCGTCCACGGCGCGTACGGCCTGCGCCAGCCGCTCCGCCTGCGCCACGCCGTGGATATCGAGCCAGGGCAAGCCGTGGGCGGTCAGGGCCGAGCGCAGGCGGGCGTCAAAGCGCGCCCGCACCTCAGGTCCGTCGCGCAGAAAGCCATCGGCCTCCCACGGCAGGTCAGGCGCGCACAGCAGGGTCAGATGGCAGCGGCGCTGGAAGGCGAGGGCGCCATCCAGCAGTGCGTCGTCATTGAAGTAATGCTGGCTGCACAGGGCGGTGATCAGCGGCGTGGTGTCGCAGATCACCAGCTCGTGCTGCTTCGCCGCGGCCTCGATGCGCGCGGCCTGCTCGGCGGCGATATGGGCCTGCTCGTGCTGTTGCGGCGTGCGTCCGTGGGCGGCGCACCATTCGCGCAGGTATTCGGTGACGAGGCCGGCGTTGAAGTGCCGCGCCAGCGCGGGCGCCAGCGTGGACTTGCCGGTGCATTCCGCACCGAGCAGCGTCACCAGGCGGCTCAAGCTCGTCTCCAGGCGCGCCAGCCGATGACGCTCATCGGGATGAAGCCGGCGTAGAGGATGACGGTCAGCCAGTAGCCCTTGAGGCCGAACAACACGACGCTGACCGTGTTGACGACGATCCAGGTCGGCCAGTTCTCCTCGTACTTGCGGGCCAGAAGCCATTGGCCGAGCAGGCTGGCGACAGTCGGGAAGGCATCCCAGTAGGGCAGGGGGCTGTCGGTGACCTTGGCCAGGAAGAGGCCAAGCAGGGGCCACGCCGCCAGCGTCAGCAACACGGGCCGCAGCAGCCCATGCAGGCCCAGTCGCCTCACCTTCAGCACCTCGCCTTCGCGCGTGCGCCCGAAGCGCCATTGCCACCAGCCCCACAGGGCCAGCGCCGCGAACAGCAGCTGCAGCCCGGCCTCACCGTAGAGCTTGCCATCCAGGAACAGCGCGAAATACATCAGCGAGCTGACCAGGGCGAGCGGCCAGGCCAGCAGATGAACGCGCATATTGCAGACCACCATCCAGACGGCCAGCACGAACGCGACCAACTCCAGCCAGGAGATCGGGCTGCCGAAAGCTGAAAAGGCCGGCGCCAGCAGCGCCGCCCAAGCAGTGGCGAACATCAGCGTTTGATGGACGAGGCCGCCGCTGGAGCCAGCGGCACGAAGACTTCGTCGGACTTGATCATGCCCAGCTCGTAGCGGGCCTTCTCCTCGACCATCTCCAGGCCTTCGCGCAGATCGCGCAGTTCAGCCTGCAGCTGGGCGTTGCGTGCCCGGGCCTTCTCGTTGTCGGCCTGAGCACGGCTCAGCTCCTCCCGGAGCTGAGCAACGTGCGGAATGCTGCCCCGGCCCACCCAGAGCTGGGCTTGGATGGCGATCAGAAAGAGCGCCAGGACCGCGGCAAGAACCTTCAAGATTTACTTGAGGTTGTAGAAGGCAGCACGGCCGGGGTAGACAGCGACGTCACCCAGGTCTTCTTCGATGCGCAGCAGCTGGTTGTACTTGGCCATGCGGTCCGAGCGCGACAGCGAGCCGGTCTTGATCTGGCCAGCGTTCAGGCCGACGGCGATGTCGGAGATGGTGCTGTCTTCGGTCTCGCCCGAGCGATGCGACACGACGGCGGTGTAGCCGGCGCGCTTGGCCATCTCGATGGCGGCGAAGGTCTCGGTCAGCGTGCCGATCTGGTTGATCTTGATCAGGATGGAGTTGGCGATGCCCTTCTCGATGCCCTGCTGCAGGATCTTGGTGTTGGTGACGAAGAGGTCGTCGCCAACGATCTGCACGTTCTTGCCCAGGCGGTCGGTCAGGATCTTCCAGCCGTCCCAGTCGCCTTCGGCCATGCCGTCCTCGATGGAGATGATGGGGTACTTGTCCACCCAGGTGGCCAGCATGTCGGTCCATTCGGCCGAGGTCAGCTGGATGCCGCCTTCGCCTTCGAGCACGTACTTGCCGTCCTTGTAGAACTCGCTGGCGGCGCAGTCCAGGGCGATGGCGATCTGGTCGCCGGCGCGGTAGCCGGCCTTGTCGATGGCCTGCAGGATCATCTGGATGGCGGCCTCATGGCTCTCGACGCTGGGCGCGAAGCCGCCTTCGTCGCCGACGGCGGTGGAGATGTGCTTGTCGTGCAGGATCTTCTTCAGCGCGTGGAAGACCTCGGCACCCCAGCGCAGGGCTTCGCGGAAGCTCGGCGCGCCCACGGGGACGATCATCAGTTCCTGCAGGTCCAGGCTGTTGTTGGCGTGGGCGCCACCGTTGATGACGTTCATCATCGGCACGGGCAGCTGGCAGCCGTTCATGCCGCCGAAGTAGCGGTACAGCGGCAGGCCGGACTCTTCAGCGGCGGCGCGGGCCACGGCCATCGACACGGCCAGCATGGCGTTGGCGCCCAGGCGGCTCTTGTTCTCGGTGCCGTCCAGGTCGATCAGGGTCTTGTCCAGGAAGGCCTGCTCGGAGGCGTCCAGGCCGAGCACGGCCTCGGAGATCTCGGTGTTGATGTGCTCGACGGCCTTCAGCACGCCTTTGCCCAGGTAGCGGCCCTTGTCGCCGTCGCGCAGCTCGATGGCTTCACGCGAACCGGTGGACGCACCCGACGGCACGGCCGCACGGCCCATGACGCCGGACTCCAGCAGCACGTCGCATTCGACGGTGGGATTGCCGCGGCTGTCGAGGATTTCTCGGCCGACGATGTCAACGATGGCGCTCATTCAGTGTCTCCAGGAAGTGAAAAATTCGGGCGGCGAAAGTGTGCCAAGCGGGCGTTACCGTGTCACAACAAGCGGCAGCAATTGGGGCGGGAGTTTAAGTGCTGGTCTGCGTCGGCCCCTGGCGCCACAGTCGCCAGGTGACGGCCGCCAGCAGCACGACGCCCACGCCGAGCACGGCCCACAGCAGCAGGCGGCGGGGCGGCACGGCGGGTTCTTCCTTCACCGCCGTGGCCTCGGGCGTGAAGGCGCCGAGCTGGGCGCGGCCCAGCCGGGCCTGCTCGCGTGACCAGTCCGGCACCACGTCAGCCAGCGAGCGCGGGCCGGCTTCGGCCGCCACCGCACCCACCTGCAGGCTGAAGGGCGGCTCGCCCTGGGCAGCCCAGACGATGTGGGTGACGCGCACCGTCCAGTCCAGGCGCAGGCTGTCGGCGGGCGGCAGAGCGGTGCCGCGCGGCGGGAGCAGCCGCAGTTCGCTGGCGCCGATGTTCAGTGGCAGCGAAGGCGCGGTATCGGCCGGCGCCGCGCCGCGATCCACGCGGTAGAAGACGCTGCGGGCCACGGTCTGCCACGGCGATTTGGCGCCGGAGCGCGTCTGCACCTGCACAGGCAGCACCCAGGTGCCCTGCTTGCCGGCGAGCGCGAGGCTCAGCAAGGGCTGCGGGCCGCCGAGAGGAATGACCCAGCCGCCCTCGGCATCGGGCGCTGGCAGCGGGGCGCTGCGCAACTGCTGCTGGGGCGCCATGCCGGCGGGCTGGGCCAGCAGGGTCGCGGCTTCAGGCTGGACGGCGCGGGTGGCGTCGTCCCAGACCAGGCGCAGATAGCGCTGGGGACGACCGACCAGAGGCACCAGCGGTTGGGCCAGCGGCGCGCCTTCGGTCGTGCGCAGGCCGAGCAGCTGTCCCGTTCCCAGCGTTTGCCAGGCTTGCAGGTCGCTGCTGGTTTCCAGCCGGTAACCGGCCCGGAAGGGGGCGGCTTCGGCGGGCCAGCGCAGCCGCAACTGGCGCGGCTCGGCAAGCCATTGGGCCGGCTCGCCCAGGTCCAGCAACCATCCCGCGGGCAGGCGGCTGGGCGGCGCCGACGCGGCGGTGGTGGGCGCGGGCGGCAGCGCGGCCAGTTTCAGCTCGCGCTCGGGCGTGGCGAGCAGCTCGTCCGGCAGCAGTGCGAAGGGCACGCGACGGCCCTGGGCGTCCAGCAGCTGCCAGTCGTGCAGGTCGCTGCCCAGGCTGTGCTGCCAGGCTTCGGCCGTGGCATCCAACGTCAGGAAGGGCGCGGGCTGGGTGACCTGGAGCGGGGCGCGGTGCGGCGTGGCTGCGGCCGAAGTGGCGGCCAGCAGCAACAGCAGCTCAAGAAGGCTTTTGTTTCTCATCGTGTGTAGAGCCCGCCGAACCGGGTAGAGGGGCGACATAGCCGATGACCAGCATCAGCACGCCCACGCCAATGAAGGAGACGATGCGCAGCACGGTGCCGCTGCCCTGCAGGTCGAACAGCATCAGCTTCAGCACGACGGCGCCCAGAAGCACGGCGCCGGCCAGCCAGGGCATGCGTTGCTGGCGGCGCGTGCCCCACAGCATCAGCACCAGGGCCAGGGCGCTCCACAGCAGGGCCAGGCCGGTCTGCACGCCGCGCGAGGCCAGCCAGCCGTCGACGTGATAGGGCACATCGCCCCAATGATGGAAGCAGCGGATCAGCATGCCGTTGAGCCACAGGAAGGCCAGGACCGCCGGCACGGCCAGCACGGTGGGTCGCAGGCCGACAGCAGCGGCGGCCGGGCTGCGCAGCCAGGCGACGACGGCCAGCAGGGCCGCGGCGATGCCGAGGTCCAGCGGGTTCAGCACCGGGATGTAAGGCAGGGGCTGGGCATTGCCGGGGCTGGACCAGTTGGCGATCAACACCCAGGCCGCCAGCGCCAGGCTCAGCACGCCGGCGCCGATCTGCGCGTAGGCCGGCGGTGCCAGGCGCAGCGGCCAGGCCTGCAGCACCGGTGCGCGGCGCTGCTGGCGCAGCACGGCGGCCAGCAGCAGGGCCGGCACGGCCAGCCAGCCCAGCCAGCCCCAGGCGCTGCCGCCATCGCCATCGATATTGCCGAGGTCGGCCGTCCAGTGCCGGCCCTGCAATGCGCCAAGCAGTGCGAACGCGAGCAGGCTGCCGGCGTGCGTGGCGTAGCGCAGGGGTTCGGGCCAGTGCGGCGCCGTGCGTTGCAGCACCCAGGCCTGGGCGGCCCAGGCCAGCGGCAGGGCCCACCAGCCGCCCTCGGACAACGGTGCGCCATGCAGGACGCTGCCGGCCGCGCCCAGCAGCGCCCAGGCGGGCATCAGCAGCGCCGTCGGCCAGGCAACGGTCGGCCAGCGCCACAGCGCCTGCAGGCCGAGCAGCAAGGCACTGGCGCCAGCCAGCAGCGCCACGCCGACGGCCCAGACCTGTTCGTCGGGCACCCAACGGGTCAGCGCGACGGCGGCGGCCACGGCAAGCCAGACCGTGGCCCAGCCGACCAGCACAAACGCAGCGATGGCATGCACGGGCCGGCGCTCGTCCAGACCGAAGCAGCGTGCGCCACCCAGACCCGCTGCGGCGATCAGCAGCGCGTTCAGCAGTTGCGTGGCCGCGTGCAGGCCACCGATGTCCATCGACAGCGACCTCGTCAGCGTCAGCCCGCCCAGGGCCATCAGGGCCAGGCCGCTCAGCAGCACGCGGTCGCGGCGCTGGCGCAGGCCCAGCCAGACGGCGCCCAGGCCCTCCAGCGCCCAGGCGCCGGCAGTGGCTTCGGCACTGAGGGCGAATGGGATGACCAGCGTGCCGAAGACCGCGCCCAGGGCCAGCAGGGCCTCGAAGATGCGGGCATGGGCCGTGCGCTTGCGGGCCCAGGCCGCGAGGCCGACGTAGAACGCGCCGATCAGCAGCGCGGCCAGCGCGATGGCCATGGAGTCCGGGCGCATCAGCAGGTATTGCATGGCCGCGCCGAGCGCCGGCGTGCCGAACAGCAGCGTCGACTGCAGCCACAGCTCGGGCTCTTGGGCGCGGCGGCCGGGCATCAGCAGCACGGCGGTGAAGAGGGCCCAGAAGGCGATCAGCCAGCCCTGGGCCGTTGCGTAGTCGGCCGGCGTGTAGCTCTGCGCGGCCCAGGCGCTGGCGACCCCGGCGGTGAAGCCGAAGGCGATCAGGTTGAGCCGCGGCCAATGCCTGAACCAGGCCACCAGGGCCACGCCGAGGCCGAGCACGAAGTAGTAGCCCAGCAGCACGGCGATGGCGCCGCCGCCGGTGGACAGCAGCAGCGGCGTGGCATAGCCACCCAGGGCGCCGACGACGGCGAGGGCCTGAGCGTCCTGGCGCACGGCCAGCAAGGCGGCCAGCAGCGAGACCGCCAGCATCAGCACGAAGACTAACGCCAGCGGTTCCAGGCCAGCCAGCTTCACGGCGGCAAACAGCGTCAGATAGACGACGGCGACGCCGCCGCCCTGCAGCAGCAGGCCATAGGCCCGTGAACGCAGCCGCAAGCGCCAGCCCACCACCAGCAGCGCGATGCCGGTGGCGGCTATGCCGGCCAGGCGCACCTCCAGCGGCACGGTGATGTTCTCCGCCGCAAAGCGGGCCAGGAAGACCAGGCCGAGGAAGAGCATGGCCAGCCCGACCTTGACGATGGTGTTGGCCGCCGCGATGCGCTGGGCCCAGGCGGGCATGGGGATGGGGCGACGCGGCGCGGGCGGCGGGGCCGGTGGCGGCTTGGGCTTCGGTGCCGGCGCCGCGGTGGGCGCTTCGGCGGCGAGCGGCAGCGGCACGGTCGGCACTTCAGCCGGCTGCGATGCGATCACTGGCGCGCTCACAGTCGCCTGCACGGGTGATGTAAGGGGCTGGGGTGATGCCACCGGCGGTGAAACGGACTGGGGCGCCACCGCCGGCGGCGCCGGTGCCCGTGTCTTCAGCCGTTCTTCCAGGTTGGCGACGCGCTGGCCCAGTTGCATCTGGCGCCAGCCCAGCCAGCCGACGGCAGCGCCGAGCAGGGCGCCGACCAGGTTCTCGGACGCCAGGCCGCCGAACAGCGCACCCAGCAGCAGTGCGACGATGGCCACGCCGCTCAGACGCCTTCGATCAACACCATGCGCATCACGGCGATGCCCTCGCGGGCCTGCCGTGCCGCGCCGTACTCGGGCGAGTCGTAGAAGGCCTGCGCCGCTTCTGGCGTCGGGAACTTCAGCAGCACAACGCGTTCGGGCGCCCAGTCGCCTTCGAGCACGGTGGTCTTGCCGCCGCGCACCAGCACCTCGGCGCCGTGCTCCTTCATGGCCAGCGTCGAGAGGCGCCGGTAGTCCTCGTATTGCTCAGGATTCGTGACCTTGACGTTGGCGAGGATGTAGGCGGCAGTCATGTGAGCCTCTCGGTTGCGGAGTACCGCACCCGATCTCCCGAGGAGATGCGGGCCGGCTCGGGAGCGGCCCAGCGCTCGGCCCGCTCCACGCTGATGGGTGGTTGCTTGATCAGCAGCTGAAGTCGTTCTCTAGGAGGGGTTGCTTCTTGACGACGCGATCCAGCGCGACAAGCTGCTCCAGCAGCGTCTTCATGTGCTTGAGCGGCACGGCATTGGGGCCATCACTGAAGGCCTCGGCCGGGTTGGGGTGGGTCTCCATGAAGAGGCCCGCCACGCCCACGCCGACGCCGGCACGGGCCAGCACCGGCACCATCTCGCGGGCACCGCCGCTGGAAGTGCCCTGGCCGCCGGGCTTCTGCACCGAGTGGGTCACGTCAAACACCACCGGCGCGCCGGTGTTGCGCATCTCGGCCAGGCTGGTCATGTCGGCAACCAGGTTGTTGTAGCCGAAGCTGACACCGCGCTCGCAGGCCAGGAAGAGGTCTTCGGACAGGCCCACCTCGCGCGCGGCGGCGCGGGCCTTGTCGATGACGTTCTTCATGTCCCAGGGCGCGAGGAACTGGCCCTTCTTGATGTTGACCGGCTTGCCCGATTGCGCGACGGCGCGGATGAAGTCGGTCTGGCGGCACAGGAAGGCGGGTGTCTGCAGCACGTCGACGACGCTGGCGACCTCGGCCACCTGCGAGTTGTCATGCACATCCGTCAGCACCGGCAGGCCGGTCTGGCGGCGCACCTCGTCGAGGATCTTCAGGCCGGCGTCCATGCCCAGGCCACGCTTGGTGGTGCCCGAGGAGCGGTTGGCCTTGTCGAAGGAACCCTTGTAGATCAGCGGAATGCCGAAGGTCGTGCAGGCCTCCTTCAGCAGGCCGGCGACGTCGAGCGACATCTGCAGGCTCTCGATGGAGCAGGTACCGGCGATCAGAAAGAAGGGCTTGTCGAGGCCGACGTCGTATCCGCAGAGCTTCATTTCAGTTGTCCATTTCTCTAGCACCGCATTCGCGGGGCATGAAACCGGGTCTTGCGGGCCGAGCGACGGGCCGCTCCCTAGCCGGCCCGCGCTGGCGATGTGCTCGCGGCTCGACGCCGTGAGCATCGCCGTCCCCGCGGGGGACCGACCAGGATTGCCGGCGTGCAGCCGGCGCAAGACTGGGCGAGGGGCTCATTGCTTGTGTTTGTGGTCCAGCGCCGCCTTGATGAAGGCCGTGAACAGCGGGTGACCGCCCCAGGGCGTGGACTTGAACTCGGGGTGGAACTGCACGCCGACGAACCAGGGGTGCACCTCGCGCGGCAGCTCGACCATCTCGGTCAGCTTCTCGCGCTGGGTGATGGCCGAGATGACCAGACCGGCCTTGGTGAGGCGGTCCAGGTAATGCTCGTTGGCCTCGTAGCGGTGGCGGTGGCGCTCGTTGACGACCGGGCCGTAGATGTCATGGGCCAGCGTGCCGGCCTTGACGTCGGAGCTCTGGGCGCCCAGGCGCATGGTGCCGCCGAGGTCGGAATTGGCGTCGCGCTTCTGGATGCTGCCGTCGGCGTCCTGCCACTCGTCGATCAGGGCGATGACGGGGTGCGGCGTGTTGGGCTCGAACTCGGTGGAGTTGGCGCCTTCCAGGCCGGCCATGTGGCGGGCGTACTCGATGGTGGCGACCTGCATGCCCAGGCAGATGCCCAGGTAAGGCACCTTGTGCTCGCGGGCGTACTGGGCGGCCAGGATCTTGCCTTCCACACCGCGCTTGCCGAAGCCGCCGGGCACGAGGATGGCGTCGTAGGCGCTGAGGCTGCCCACCGTCTCGGGCGTCAGCGTCTCGCTGTCCACGTACTCGATCTTGACGCCCGAGTGGTTGTGGATGCCGGCGTGGCGCAGGGCCTCGTTGAGCGACTTGTACGAGTCCGACAGGTCGGTGTACTTGCCGCACATGGCGATGGTGATCTGTTCCTTGGGGTTCTCGACCTCGAACACGAGGTTGTCCCAACGCTTCAGGTCGGCGCTCTTGGTGTTGAGCTGCAGCTTGGTGCAGATCAGCTGGTCCAGGCCCTGCTCGTGCAGCACGCGCGGCACCTTGTAGATGGTGTTGACGTCCCACATCGAGATCACGCCGTACTCGGGCACGTTCGTGAACAGCGAGATTTTCTCGCGCTCGTCGTCGGGAATGCGGCGGTCGGCGCGGCACAGCAGCGCGTCGGGCTGGATGCCGATCTCGCGCAGTTTCTGCACCGTGTGCTGGGTGGGCTTGGTCTTCAGCTCGCCGGCGGCGGCGATCCAGGGCACATAGGTCAGGTGCACGAAGGCGACGTTGTTCGGGCCGGCCTTCAGGCTCATCTGGCGCGCGGCTTCGAGGAAGGGCAGCGACTCGATGTCGCCCACCGTGCCGCCGATCTCGACGATGGCCACGTCCACGGCCTCGGGCGTGCCCTGGCCGGCGCCGCGCCGGATGAACTCCTGCATCTCGTTGGTGATGTGCGGGATCACCTGCACCGTCTTGCCGAGATAGTCGCCGCGACGTTCCTTCTCCAGCACGGACATGTAGATCTGCCCGGTGGTGAAGTTGTTGGCCTTCTTCATCCGCGTGGTGATGAAGCGCTCGTAGTGGCCCAGGTCGAGGTCGGTTTCGGCGCCGTCGTCGGTGACGAAGACTTCACCGTGCTGGAAGGGCGACATCGTGCCGGGGTCGACGTTGATGTAGGGGTCCAGCTTGATGAGGGTGACTTTGAGGCCGCGCGATTCGAGGATGGCAGCCAGGGAGGCCGACGCGATGCCCTTGCCCAAGGAGGACACCACACCGCCGGTGACGAAGACGTATTTGGTCATGTCTTGCAGCAGGCCAGAACAGCCTGCTGAGGTGGGAAATTCCGATTGTACGGGAGCATGGACTGAGGCCCCTCGTCTGGTCCCGTTTCGCTGAACGCGAACGTGCCCAAACGGTCCCCCGAGGGCACGGCGATGCTTGCGGCATTGAGCCGCAAGCACATCGCCCGCGGGCCGGCTAGGGAGCGGCCCGGCGCTCGGCCCGCGGGCCGTCGCGGCTGCTCATGCGAGCAGTTCCAGCACCAATTCCGCGGTTGCGTCGGGTTTCTCGAAGGGGAAGAGGTGGGAGCCCTCCATCCAGCGCCAGTTCTCACCGACCAGCTTCTTGGATGCCGCCGCACCGGCCTGACGCAGTTCTGCCGAGCGCGTGCCGCCGACGAAGGCCACCGGGCATTGCGGCGGGCGCAGGCGCAGCAGCAGTGGCAGGTGGTGGGGCAGGGTGCGGTAGATGTGGGCTTCGACCTCGCGGGTGAAGCGCAGCCTGACCTGGCCGTCGCCGCCCTCCTCGAAGCCGGCGGCGATGTAGTCGGCCAGCACCCGTGGGTCCCAGCGGGCAAAGATCTTCTTGGCCGAAAAATGCTTGTGGACGGCGTCGCGGTCCGGCCAGACATCGCGGCGCTCGCGGGCGATCTTGGACGGGCCGTAGCGGTGGATCAGCCCGGTCGTCTTGGCCAGGGCGACGGCGGCGGCTTTCATGCCGGAGACGACGGGCGAGTCCAGCATGACCAGGCGGCTGACCAAATCCGGTCGGCGGCAGGTGGCCATCAGGCTCAGCATGCCGCCCAGGGAGTGGCCGACCAGGGCGACCTGGCCATTCGGTCTAACCTCGGTATCGATGAAATCCAGCAACTGGTTGCGCAACTGGCGCCAGTCGCCGGTGACCGGGAAGCGCGGGTCGTGGCCGAAGCGGTCCAACGCCTCGACACGCCAGCCGGCGGCACGCCAGCGTTCGAACAGCACGCGGTAGCAGCCAGCGGGGTAGCTGTTGGCGTGGGAGAAGACCAGCGTTTTCTTCATGGGCCCGCAGTGTGCCTGCGCAGTGCCCAGCAGTTTTGGAGTGCCGCCTCCAGACGGCTCAGTCCTGCGGCAGCTGCAGTTCAATCACGCGGCGCCTGCCGGCATGGATCTCGTCCAAGCTGCGCCTGAAGCTGGGAATGCTGTGGAACAGGCTGTCAAAACTGCCGTCGGCCATGGCGGCGCGCAGGCCGCGCTCGACGCGATCGGCCAGGGTCGGGTTCTTGCGGCTCACGAAGAAATAGAAGGGCACGCGGTAGTGCAGGAATAGGCTGTTCTCTATGGCGAGACCGCTGTGCTGGGACTGCTCGAACCAGGCTTCGTAGACGCCGCGCGGCATGTAGTCGAAGCGCTTGCCGCTCAGCATCGCGAACAGCTGTTCGTAGCTGATGGACGTGACCACCGGCAGGCCGTTGGCGCGCAGCACGGCGGTCGAGGGCCAGCCGTCGCCGGCGCCGGCGGCGAGTTGGCGCAGATCGGCCAACGTGCGCACGGCCCGGAAGCGCCCCTGGTCGCCCTTGCGGATCAGGAAGACGCGGTAGTCGTTGAGCTCGCGCAGCAGCGAGATGCGGACCGGCAGCAATTCGGCCTCGCGCTTGGCGTCGGTGCCGTCCCAGATCAGGTTGAGGGCACCGTTGTTCTTCAGCTCGGCGAACTGGCGTGGGCCGCTCATGGCCTCGTCGTAGTGCTGGATCTCGAAGGGACCGTCGCTGGCGCGCGTCTTCTCCAGCGCCAGCCGCAGCAGCTGCGGGAAATAGCGGGAGTGCTCGTGAGCGCTGGGCGCCAGCTGCGGGATGGTGAGGCGCAGCGGCTGCGCGGCGCGCGCGGGGGCCAGGGCGGCCGAGGACAGCAGGGCCAGGACTGCGCGGCGCTGCATCATGCGACTCAACCGTTGTTCGCGATGCGCTTGAGCTGGTAGAGCGCTTCCAGGGCGTCGCGCGGCGACATCGCGTCGGGGTCGACCTTGGCCAGGGCCTGCAGCAGCTCGCTGGGTTCGGGCAGGGGCGGCGGCGCGGGCGGGGCGGCGAAGAGATCGAACTGGTCGTCGGCCGCGTTCTGGCGTGCCTCCAGCGCCTCCAGCGTCGCGCGCGCCTGGCGCACCAGGCTGGCGGGCATGCCGGCCAGCTTGGCGACCTGCACGCCATAGCTGCGGCTGGCAGGGCCGGCTTGCAGTTCGTGCAGGAAGACGATGTCCTCGCCGCTTTCGACAGCGGACACATGCCAGTTCTGCGCCATCGAATGCTTGGCCGGGAACTCGGTCAGCTCGAAGTAGTGGGTGGCGAACAGCGTGAAGGCGCGCGTCTTGTCGTGCAGATGGCTGGCGATGGCCGAGGCCAGCGCCAGGCCATCGAAGGTCGACGTTCCCCGCCCGATCTCGTCCATCAGCACCAGGGACTGGTCGGTCGCCGAGTGCAGGATGGCCGCGCCTTCGGTCATTTCCAGCATGAAGGTGGACTGGGCGTTGGCCAGGTCGTCGGCCGCGCCGATGCGGGTGTGGATGGCGTCCATGGGCCCGAGGCGGCAGCTGGTGGCGGGCACATAGCTGCCGATGGCGGCCAGCAGCGCGATCAGCGCCACCTGGCGCATGAAGGTGCTCTTGCCGCCCATGTTGGGGCCGGTGATGACCAGCATGCGGGTGCGCGCGTCCAACCGGCAGTCGTTGGGCATGAACTCGGCACCGCCGGTTTCGGCCAGGCGTGCCTGCACGACGGGGTGGCGGCCGGCTTCGATTTCCAGGCAGGGCTGGCTGACGAACTCGGGCCGGCACCAGTTCAGCGTGATGGCGCGCTCTGCCAGGGCCGCGAGGGCATCCAGGCCCGCCAGCGTTCGGCCCAGGGCCGTCAGCGGTTCCAGCCGCGTGATCAGCGCATCGATGACCTGCTCGTAGAGCAGCTTCTCGCGCGACAGCGCGCGCTCGTTGGCGGACAGGGCCTTGTCCTCGAAGGCCTTGAGCTCGGGCGTGATGTAGCGCTCGGCGTTCTTCAACGTCTGGCGGCGCTGATAGTCCATCGGCACCTTGTCGACTTGGCCCTGGGTGACCTCGATGTAGAAGCCGTGCACGCGGTTGAACTGCACGCGCAGATTGGCGATGCCGGTGCGGGCGCGCTCTCGCGTCTCCAGGTCGAGCAGGAAGCCGTCGCAGTTCTGCTGGATGCCGCGCAGCTCGTCCAGGTCGGCATCGAAGCCGTCGGCGATGACACCGCCGTCCCGGGCCAGCACTGCCGGCTCCAGCGCGATGGCACGTTCCAGCAGTTCCAGCACGTCGGACGGCGGGTTCATGCTCGCATCGCGCAGCGCAGCGGGCGTCGTGGCACGCAGGGCGGGCAGGGCCTGCAGCGTGGCGCGCAGGCCGGTCAGCTCGCGCGGGCGCACCTGGCGCAGGGCGATGCGGGCGGAGATGCGCTCGACGTCGCTGACCGACTTCAATGCCTCGCGCAGCGGCTCGAAGCCCTCGGCATGCAGGGCGGCAATCGCGTTGTGGCGGGAGATGGCCTCGGCGCGGTCCCGCTTGGGATGCAGCAGCCATTGGCGCAGCGTGCGGCTGCCCATGCCGCTCTTGCAGCTGTCGATCAGCGAGAACAGCGTCGGGCTGGTCTCGCCGCGCAGGGTCTGCACCAGCTCCAGATTGCGCTGGGTGGCGGGTGGCAGATCGAGCAGTTCGCTGGCGCGCTGCACGCGCAGCGAACGCACATGGGCCAGGGCCCGGCCCTGGGTGTGCTCGGCAAAGGCCAGCAGGGCGCTGCCGGCGGCGTGGGCCAGGGTCAGCTCATGGGCGTTGAAGCCCTGCAGATTGGCCACGCCCAGTTGCTCGCTGAGCTTGCGCTGACCTAAGGCAGCGTCGAACTGCCATGCCGGCCGGTTCGTCACCGGGAAGCGAGCCTTCATGACGCCGGCCGGCTGCTGCTCGCGGTTGACCAGGATCTCGGCGGGCATCAGCCGCGCCAGCCAGGCCGGCAGCTCGATGTCGCTGCATTCGGCCAGGCCGATTTCGCCCTGGGTCAGCGACAGCCAGGCTAGGCCATGGCGTCGGCCATGCCCGGAGACCGACAGCAGCACGGCGTCCTGCTTGTCGGCCAGCAGCTCCGTATCGGTGATAGTGCCCGGCGTGACGACGCGCACCACCTTGCGCTCGACGGGGCCCTTGCTCGCGCCGACTTCGCCCACCTGCTCGGCGATGGCGACCGCCTCGCCCAGCTTGATCAGCTTGGCGAGATAGCTTTCCAGCGCATGCACCGGCACGCCGGCCATGATGACGGGCTGGCCGGCGCTCTGGCCGCGCTGGGTCAGCGTGATGTCCAGCAGCGCATTGCACTTGCGGGCGTCGTCGTAGAAGACTTCGTAGAAATCGCCCATCCGGTACAGCAGCAGGGTGTCCGGGAAGTCCGCCTTCAAACCCAGGTACTGGGCCATCATGGGCGTGTGAGGAGCGAGGTCGGGGGCGGCGGAATCGGCTTTCATCGAGCCGCGCATTATCTAGTCGGCCGGTACCCGCAGCGCCCGCTCCCTCTCCTTGGCGATGCGCGCCGCAAAGTCGGCCGCACTGCCGCCCGTCGGCAGGTTGCTGACGTCCAGAATCCTGGCGCGGATGTCGGGCTGGCGCAGGGCTTCGTTGACGACCGCATTGATCAGGCGCAGCCGCTCCGGTGGCACGCCGCGCGGTGCGAACAGGCCGAAGGTGGAGACCAGGTTGGCCTCCGGGAAGCCCAGTTCGGCCAGCGTCGGCACGTCGGGCAGCACCGGCAGCCGCGTCGGCGAGCCGATGGCCAGCGGCTTCAGCAGGCCGCGCTGCACGTATTGCAGCTGCTGCGCGGCGACGTTGGACGACAGCAGTTCGAACTGGCCGGCCAGGGCGTCGGTCAGCTGCTGGCCGCCGCCCTTGTAGGGTATGTGGGTGATGGCCACACCGGCCGCGCTGCGGATCTGCGCCAGCACCATGTGGCCGACCGTGGCCTGGCCGGAGGTGGCCCAGCGCAGCTTGCCCGGCGCGGCCCGCGCGGCGGCCAGCATGGCGGCGAAGTTGGCGGGCTTGAACGAGGGATGGGCCAGCACCAGCACCGGCGTGTCCATCAGGCTGACCACCGGCGTGATGTCGTGCAGCAGGGCCTCGCTGCCGCGCCCCGTCGGCTGCGAGGGCGCCGCGGCGGGCGCAAAGACCAGGGGTGAGATGGCGCAATAGGCCAGCGTATAGCCGTCAGGCGCGGTGTGCGCCAGCGCCTCCAGCGCGACCAGGCCGCCAGCACCCGCACGGCTCTCGACGAGGACCGGCACCTTCAGCCGCGCGCTCATGAAATGCGCCAGGCCGCGCGCCGTGTCGTCGCTGACGCCGCCGGGAGGGTAGGCCACGACGAGATGGATGGGCCGCGACGGCCAGGGCTCGTCGGCACTCCAGGCCGGTGAGCACAGGGCGGCGCCGGCGCTCGCCAGCAGCGCGCGCCTATGCATCGCGATGGGTCTGGGCGATGCGGCGCGCCAGCGCAAGGAAGGTGCCCGTCGGGCCGGCCTGGTCGTGGCTGCGGTAGGCCAGCGTCAGCGGGGCTTCGAGCTGGGCATGCTTCTCCAGCGGCCGGCAGACGATGGAGTGGGCATGCATGCCCCGCATCGAGGCCGGTACGACCGAGATGCCGGCGCCGGCAGCGACGAGGTTGAGGTTCATCGTCATGCGGTCGACCTCGATGAAGCTGCGTGGTCGCACGCCGTGGCGTTCGCACAGGGCCAGCAGGTTGGCATAGAGGCCGGGCGCGCCCGGACGGCGCACGAGGATGAGGTCCTGGTTTTCCAACTCGCCCAGAGGTACGGGCGTGGTCGATGCGCGTGGCACCGAGGCCAGACGGTGGTCCAGCGGCAAGGCCAGCAGGGCCGGCTCCGTCAACAGGGTCTCGAAGCCGACGCCCTCGGGCTGGGCCACCGGCACGCGCAGGAAGCCGCAATGCAGCTTGCCCTTGGCAATCGCCTCGGTCAGCCCGGCGGCGTTGTCCTCGGTCATGGTCAGCGCGATGCCGGGCTGCTCGCTGCGGCAGGCGCGCAACACCGCCGGCGTGAAGGCGTGCGCGGCGGCCGAGCTGGTGAAGCCGATGGTCAGCACGCCATGCTGACCGCTGGCCAGTCGCGCCATGCGGTCGCGCATGTCCGTGAAGTCGCGCAGCAGGCGCTTGGCCTCCTCGAGGAACTGGCGGCCACCGTCGGTCAGGCTCACCCCCTTGGGATGACGGTGCAGCAGCACCAGGCCGAGCTCCTGCTCCAGCGCCTTGATCTGCTGGCTCAGCGGCGGCTGCTGCATGCCGAGCAGGGCCGCGGCTCGTGTCATGTGGCCCGTCTCGGCCACGGTCACGAAGTAGCGCAGATGGCGCAGCTCCATGTTGTCTCCATATTTATTAAGTCTTCTGTCGAGGTGTTTACTGTATTTGACGCTATGAGGTCGCGTCACTAAGGTCCGGCCCGGATTCCGATCTGCCACAACACAAAGACCAGGAGACAAAGATGAAGACAAGAATTTCGAGGGTGGCTTTTCTCGCCCTGACCGCCGCGGCAGCGAGCGTTCAGGCCCAGCAGACCAGCAGCGTGCAGCTGTTTGGCCTGCTGGACATCGGGGCGCAATACCTGAAGGCCGATGGCGTGGGCAAGCGCTGGCTGGTCAACAGCGACGGCAACACGTCCAGCCGCGTCGGCGTGCGCGGCACGGAAGACCTGGGCGGCGGGCTCAAGGTCGGCTTCTGGCTGGAGTCGGCAGTGGCCGTGGACGACGGCACCAGCGGCGCCACCAGCAGCAACAACAAGGATTCGGTCAGCGGCGGCCTCACCTGGGGGCGGCGCGCGACGGTGCAGGTTTCGGGCGATTGGGGCGAACTGCGCCTGGGCCGCGACTACGTGCCGTCCTTCGGCAACCTGACCACGACCATGCATCCCTTCGGCACCAACGGCGTCGGCAGCTCGGGCCTGATGTACTACCCGGTGGCCGCCAACGGTACGACGGCGCGCACCAATGTGCGGGCGTCCAACTCCATCGGCTACTTCCTGCCCGCGGGCCTGGGCGGCGTCTATGCCCATCTGATGCTGGCCCTGGGCGAGCAGGGCGATGGCCCGACGCACAAGGACGGCGAGCTGACGGGCATCCGCATCGGCTGGCGCAACGAGGCCTTCAATGTCTCGGCGGCCACGTCGAAGACGCGCTATGCGACGGGCGACTACACGCAGAGCAATGTCGGCGCAGCCTGGCAGATCGGGCCGGTCAAGCTGATGGGCCTGTGGGGCCAGAACAAGGTCGGCGTCACCAGGACGACGGCGCGCATGATCGGCGGGCAATGGCAGGTCGGCGTGCAGGACGAGATTCGTTTCGCCTACACGACGCTGGACGCGAAGAACGTGGCCAGCGACGCGACCCATCTCGCGCTGGGCTGGGTGCATGACCTGTCCAAGCGCACGGCGCTGTATGCCAACGTCGCGCGCATCGACAACAAGGCGGCGGGCGTACGCTTCAATGTGGGCATCGCGCCGACGCAGCCGGGCGGCAACAGCAGCGGCGTCGAGGCCGGCGTGCGACACAGTTTCTGAGCAGAAAGACAGCGAGATGAAGACGACGATGAAGTGGGCGGGGGCAGGGATGCTGCTGGCGGCGGGCTTGTCTCCCGCCGCGGCTTTCGACACCGCGGCCGAGATCCCGCCCGTGTCGACGGCGTGCCCGCAGAACGTCGGCGAAGGCACGACCTGCCTGGCGGGGCGGGACAGTGCCGGTGCCTTCTATCTGATCGCCATGCCCAAGGCCTGGAACGGCGACCTGGTGCTGCATTCCCATGGTGGCCCCTTCCTCGGCGCGCCGACGGCCAAGCGCGTGGCTGAAGACCTGGAGCGCTGGTCGGTCATGCCCCGCCTGGGCTATGCCTGGGCGGCGTCCAGCTACCGCCAGGGCGGGGTGGCGGTGACCGCTGCCGCCGAGGACACCGAGAGGTTGAGGCAGCTCTTCATCGACAAGGTGGCGAGACCGAAGCATGTGTGGCTGCATGGCCAGTCCTGGGGCGCCAGCGTGGCGGCCAAGGGGGCGGAGCTCTTCACCGAGGGCCGGCCCTACGACGCGGTGCTGCTGACGGCCGGCGTGCTGGGCGGGGGCACGCGCAGCTACGACTTCCGTCTCGACCTGCGCGTCGTCTACCAATACCTCTGCCACAACCACCCGCTGCCCACCGAGACGCAGTACCCGCTCAATATCGGCTTGCCGACGGATGCCAAGCTGACCCAGCATGAACTGGCGCGGCGTGTCGACGACTGCCTGGGGCTGGACAAGCCGGCGGCCCAGCGTTCGGCCGAGCAGGCAGCCAAGGTGAAGACCCTGGTTGATGTCATCCACATCCCGGAGCGCAGCATCGCTTCGCATCTGAATTGGGCGACCTGGCATTTCCAGGATGTCGTCCAGAAGCGCACCGGCGGCGCCAGCCCCTTCGGCAATGCGGGCGTGGTCTACGCCGGTTCGGCGGATGACGCGGCGCTGAATGCGGGGGTGCTGCGCTACACGGCCGATGCCAAGGCCGTGGCCACCTTGGCAGCGGATGCCGACCTGAGCGGGCGCATCCCGGTGCCGGTGCTGACGGTGCATGCCATCCACGACCCGACCGCCGTGGTTGAGTTGCAAGACAGCTTCGGCCGCGCCATGGCGGCGGCCGGGCGCGAGGCGGCCCTGGTGCAGACCTACACCGGTGACCGCGACCACAGCTATCTCAGCGACCCGACCTATGCGGCGCTGATGGAAGCCTTGTCGGCCTGGGCGACGCAGGGGAAGAAGCCGACGGCCGAGGGCGTGGCGGCGGGCTGCGAGAAGGCGAGGGCGGCGCTGGGGGCGACCTGCAAGTTCGAGCCTGGGTTCACGCCCAAGCCCTTGGACACCCGCGTGCCGCCGCGGGCGAAGCCATAAACGAACAAGGCCCGCGATGCGGGCCTTGTTGATTCAGCGAAGCTTCGAGTTATCGAAGCGTCTAATCAGTCTTCCGACTTGAACACCAGCTTGACTTCGTGGGTCTGGGCGGCGCCCGTGCCTTCGAACTTCCACTGGCTCAGGGCTTCGGTGGCGGCGCGGTCGAACACGCGCTTGGGTTCGGCTTCCACGACTTCGACGTTGGAGACCTTGCCGTCGCCGGCGATGGTCATCTTGGCGCGGACGCTGCCGGCGCTGATGTTCTTCTTGACAGCTTCGCTGGGGTACTCGGGGGCGACCTTCTTCAGGACCTTGGCATCGGCGTGAGCCAGGGAAGCAGCGGCGACGAGGGCGAGGGCGACAGCGGAACGGGCAAACATCGGAGGCGTCTTTCGGTGAAGTTGGGTGGTCTGGATGAAGCGGCTTGTGACCGCGTTGCAGCACGCATTCTGTCCAGCTACCCTCCCTTGGGTAAGGGGTATGGCCGTGCAGAAGTCACACACGAATGGCCGGGTTAGCCCGTAGATAGCGCTAGCGCCAACTCCTTCACGTCCATCCAACGAAAAAGCCCTCGCGAGAGGGCTTGTTTCGGGGATCAGGCGGGCCTCAGACCGGCGCGTCGTCGCTGGCGTCCTTCTTGATGCGCACCGGAGCGCGCTTCTTCGGCGCGGCCGCGGCCGGCACCACCTCGACGACCGGGGCTGCCGGCGCGGCGGCGTCTTCTTCCTTGATGACGCGGGTGTAGGGTGCCAGCATGGTGACGAGCTGGGCGTAGATCTTGGGGTTGCCGCAGACCACTTCGCGCTGGTGCAGGAAGTCGGATTCGCCGGTGAAGTTGCCGATCAGGCCACCGGCCTCGGTGACGATCAGCGAGCCGGCCGCCAGGTCCCAGGGCTGCAGGCCGGTCTCGAAGAAGGCGTCGTAATAGCCGGCGGCCACATAGCAGAGGTCCAGGGCGGCAGCGCCCGGGCGGCGCAGGCCGGCGCAGTGCTGCATGACTTCCTCGAACATCTTCACGTAGCGCTTGAAGTTGTCGCCGCGGCGGAAGGGGAAGCCGGTGCCGATCAGCGCGTCGCTCATGCGGGTGCGCTTGGACACGCGCAGGCGGCGGTCGTTCAGGAAGGCGCCGCGGCCCTTGGTGGCGTAGAAGAGGTCGTTGCGGGTCGGGTCGAAGACGACGGCCTGCTGGACGACGCCGCGGTGGGCCAGTGCGATGGACACGCAATAGACCGGCAGGCCATGGATGAAGTTGGTGGTGCCGTCCAGCGGATCGATGATCCAGACGTATTCGGAATGCTTGGCGCCGTGGGTGCGGCCCGACTCTTCGGCGAGGATGCCATGGTCCGGGTAGGCGCCCAGCAGCGTCTCGATGATCACCCCTTCTGCGGCGTGGTCGACCTCGGTCACGAAGTCGTTCGGGCTCTTGGTGTTGATGCGCAGAGCTTCGAGATCCAGCGAGGCGCGATTGATGATGGCGCCGGCCGCACGTGCCGCCTTGATGGCGACATTGAGCATGGGATGGTGAGACGTTTGCAGCATGCGTGGCACTCGCTGGGAAGAAGGGGCTGACAGGGGGAAAGAGCGGCGGGGCGCCCTAAGACGCCCCGGATAATCGCCAGATTCTAGCCGCAGCCCCCGTAGTAACCCGTGGAATCCACACGCTTCGTTCTGATCAACACCAGCCATGCCGGCAACGTCGGCGCCACGGCGCGGGCGATGAAGGTGATGGGATTCAAGGATCTCGTGCTGGTGGCGCCGCGCTTCCCCGATGTGCTCTGCCATGAGGAGGCCGTGGCCATGGCCAGCGGCGCTGCCGACATCCTGGCCCGCGCCCGTGTCGTCGAGACCCTGGCCGAAGCCCTGGACGAGGTCGACTTCGCCTGCGCCACCGCCATGACGCCACGCGACTTCGGCCCGCCGACGCGCGAGCCGCGCTCCCTGTTCGCCGAGCTGGCCGCCCGCGAGGCCGCGCCGAGGCTGGCCCTGGTGTTCGGCTCCGAGCGCTATGGCATGAGCAACGAGGACGTCTACCGCTGCCATGCGGTGCTCAGCATCCCGACCCATCCTGACTACGGCTCCTTGAACCTGGCCCAGGCTGTGCAGCTGCTGGCCTATGACCTGCGTCAGGCCGTGGGCGGCTTCGGCGTGCAGGCCCGCACGCCCGATCCCGAACTCGCCGATGCGCGCGCCGTGCAGGGCCTGCTGGAGCATCTGCAGGCTGCACTGATCGACATCGGCTACCTCGACCCGGGGGCGCCCCGGAAGCTGATGCCACGGCTGAACCAGCTTTTCAACCGGGCCGCCCTGACGAACGAAGAGATCCACATCCTGCGCGGCATCGCGCGGCAGATGCAGAAGACCTCAGTCCCGGCAGGCCCAAGCCAGGACTCCTAGACTCCGCGCCATGTTTCAACGCCTGCGCGAAGACATCGCCCTGATCCTCGAACGCGATCCGGCCGCAAGGTCGACGTGGGAGGTGCTGACCTGTTACCCGGGTCTGCATGCGTTGTGGATGCACCGCCGCGCCCACTGGTTCTGGCAGCGCGGCTTCAAGTGGCTGGGCCGCTGGACCTCGCACTGGGGCCGCTGGCTGACGGGCATCGAGATCCACCCCGGCGCACGCATCGGCCGCAAGGTCTTCATCGACCATGGCATGGGCATCGTCATCGGCGAGATGGCCGAGATCGGCGAGGGCTGCACCATCTACCAGGGCGTGACGCTGGGCGGCACCTCACTCGTCAAGGGCGCCAAGCGTCATCCGACGCTGGGCCCGGGCGTCATCGTCGGCGCCAATGCCAGTGTGCTGGGCGGCTTCACGGTCGGGGCCGGTGCGCGCATCGGCTCGGGCGCCGTCGTCACCAAACCCGTGCCTGCTGGCGCCACAGCGGTGGGCAACCCGGCCCGCATCATCGAGGCCGAGAGCGACCAGGCCCGCGAGGAGGCCGCCGCCAAGATGGGCTTCTCCGCCTATGGCGTGACCCAGGGCGACGACCCGGTGGCCATGGCCATGCGCGGTCTCATCGACAGCGCTTCGGGCCATGAGCACCAGATCACGCTGTTGTGGAACGCGGTCTGCAAACTGTCCACGCAGGCCGGCCGTCCGGTGGGCGACTGCGTGCCCGACGATGCACAGCGCAACGAGGCCTTCGACGCGGCCGAGATGAACCGCCTCGTGAAATAGCCGGCTTAGACTGCGCGCCCACACCAACAGGGGAGCGCAGTCTTGGAAGAGCCGGAAGTCCATTCGCATCACCATGGCGGCCACAGCGGCCACCGCTGGTTCGACATCACGGCCTCCGTCTGCGCGATGGTGGTGTCCTTCGCCTCCCTGTATCTGGCCATCCATCATGGCCACGTGATGCAGGAGATGGCCGAGGCCAATGCCCGCATGGTCACGGCCACGTCCTGGCCCCAGGTCAGCTACTCGACGAGCAATACCGATGTGACGGGCCAGTTCACGCGGCTGCGCTTCAGCCTGACCAACAAGGGGGTCGGCCCGGCGCGCATCGAGGGCATGGAGGTGAGCTACGAGGGCAAGCCCGTCCAGAGCGTCCAGGATCTGCTCAAGACCTGCTGCAGCACCGGCGGCAAGCCTTCGGGCCTGGCCTGGCGGCTGTCAACGGCCAACGGGGAGATCCTGCGACCCGGTGAGGAGAAGGACTTCCTGCAACTCGACAAGAGCGCCAACGAGGAGCTGTGGGCGCGGGTCAACGACTTGCCGGGCAAGGTCACCGTCAAGGCCTGCTACTGCTCCGTCTTCGATGAATGCTGGGTCACGGACAGCCGGGCCAAGAAGGCCGCCAAGGTCAAGGCCTGCCCGACCGACTGGGCGCAATACGGGGATTAGGACGGCCGAATAAGCCCAGACCCGCGGCTGGTTTGCGCGCGGGTCTGCTGGCGTGGATGAGAATCGGCGATCCCGGACCATGAGGGTCCGCCACCAGACCGCCCGCTGTGCTTCTGCGCGAGTTCCGACTGCGGCTTTCTCCGGCTTGGCGCCTGGCGCTCGGCCTGGTGATGGCCGTCGCGTGGCTGGCCGTGCAGGCAGCACCCACGCCAGCGCCGCGGCGCTGGTCCAGCCTGGCCGACATCAGCTTCCAGCACCTGACCCAGGAGCAGGGCCTGCCCAATGCCATCGCCACCGCCATGGCCGAGGACGGCCAGGGCTTTCTGTGGGTGGGCACGCTGGGCGGCCTGGCGCGTTGGGACGGCTACCGCTTCAAGGTCTACAAGGCCGACGCGCAAAGGCCCGGCGCCTTGCCCGACAACTATGTGCAGTCCCTGCACGGCGACGCCAAGGGGCGGCTGTGGGTGGGGACGAGTGCGGCGGGCCTGTTCCGGCATGACCCGGCGACGGACCGTTTCGTCGCCATTCCGGTCGGCGGGCCCCAGGGCCTGATCCATGTCAGCGTGCGCCAGGTGATGGACGATGGCGCGGGCGGCCTCTGGGTCGTCACCGATGGCGGCCTGGACCATCTGGACCCTGACAGCGGCCGCATCCAACATGCCAGCGCGGCGGGTGGCTGGGCCGCAGCCGCCGGTACGCGCGTCTGGGCCGTGCTGCGCGACCGGCGCAACCAGCTCTGGATCGGCAGCGCCGCCGGCCTGTTCCGCCGACCGGCGGCCGACGCAGGCCTGCAGGCCGTGCCCTTGCTGGCAGGCCGGGTCGTCCAGCCCCAGGCCCTGGCTGAGGACAGCGCCGGGCGCATCTGGGTCGGCGGCATGCACGACGGCGTGTTTGTGCTGGGCCATGAAGGCGAGGCACCGGCCGTCCAGGTGCGCGAGGCCGGCATCGAAGGCAAGGCGGAGGTGCTGGGCAACAGCCAGATCACCAGCCTGCTGGAGGTGCAGCCCGGCGAGATGTGGGTCGCGACCCTGGGCCAGGGACTGGTGTCCTTCGATGTCGAGCGCGGCGACAGCCGGCGCATCCGCCATGTGTCGGCCTGGCCGGTCAGCCTGGCGGACAACGCCCTGCGCACCCTCTATCGCGATCGCGCCGGCCTGGTGTGGGCGGCGTCCAACCGCGGCCTGAGCCGCTACGACCCGCGCCAGGGCGGCGTGCTGACCCGCCTGGGCATCAGTCCCGAGAACGAAGATGTGCTGGACGCGCGCTTCATCAGTGCCGAGATCAGCTGGATCCTGCCCATGCCTGAGGGGCGGCTCTGGCTGGGCACGCACAAGAGCGGCATCGACATCCTCGATGCCACCGGCACGCGTGTCGCTGCGCTGCGGCCCGATGCGAGCAAGCCCGAGACCGCCTTGCCCTCCGACATCGTGCTGGGCATGGTGCGCGTGGCGGATGGCAGCGTCTTCATCGCGACCAAGCGTGGCCTGTACCGGTCCGACGCGGACGGGCGACGCCTGCGCCGCGTGGCCCTGGACGGCCGGGATCCGGCGGCGTCCACCTGGGCCCTGCTGGCCGACGGCGGCACGCTGTGGATTGGCGGCCAGTTCGACGGCGTGTGGCGGCTGGACTTGGCCAGCGGTCGCGCCGCAGCCGTCAAGCCGGCAGCGCCGGGTCTGACCGACCAGCGCATCATGGTGCTGGCGCGTGGCGCCGCCGGCGAGCTCTGGGTGGGCACGCGCAATGGTCTGAATCGCGTCGACACCGTCAGCGGCAGCGTCGAGCAATACCCGGCCGGGCGGACACTGTCGCACGGCCTGTCGGCTGGCTTTGTCACCGCGCTGATGCTGGACGGCGAGCGGCGGCTCTGGGTGGGCAGCTATGGCGGTGGCATCGATGTGCTGCCAGCGCCGGGCAAGGGCGACGCCCTGCTGCGCGTGGGCGTGGCCCAGGGCCTGCCCGATGGCACCGTCAATGCGCTGCTGCAGGACGGCGAAGGCCGCGTCTGGGCCAGCACCGACGATGGCCTGGCGCGCATCGAGCCGGCGCACATGGCCGTAAAGGCCCTGCGCCGCGCCGAGGGCGTCATCTTCCCGACCTACTGGACCGGCTCCGCGGCGCGTACCGAGCGCGGTGAACTGCTGTTCGGCGGGGCTGGCGGCATGACCGTGGTGCTGCCAGAAAGGCTGCAGTCCTGGAGCAACAAGCCCGAGGTCCTGGTCGCCGATGTGCAGATCGGTGGGCGCTCGGTCGGTTTGGCGCCGGGCGGCGAGGCGCGGCTGGATGTGCCGGCCGACGGCAACAGCCTGGCGGTGGAATTCGCGTCCACCGACTTCTCGGCGCCCGAGCGCAACCGCTATGCCTACAAGCTCGAAGGCTATGACGCCGGGTGGACGGCGGCCGACGCGGCACGCCGCCTGGCGGCCTATACCAATCTGCCGCCGGGTGACTACCGGCTGCGCCTGCGCGCCTCCAATCGCGACGGGCAATGGAGCGAGCGCGAGCTGTCCCTGCCCGTGACCGTCAAACCGAACTGGCATGAAACCTGGTGGTTCCGCGCCGCCTTGGTGCTGCTGCTGGGCCTGCTGGTGCTGGCGACGGTGACCGCGCGCACGCGGCTGCTGCGCCACCGCCAGCTCGAACTCGAGCACAAGGTGCGTGAGCGCACGGCGGCGCTGCGTGCCCTGCACGAAGCGCTGGAAGAGAAGACGCTGGAGCTGCAGCGCAGCAGCGTGACCGACCCGCTGACTGGCCTGCACAACCGCCGCTTCCTCAGCGAGCACATCGAGCAGGACCTGGCCGTCGGCCTGCGTCGCGCCCAGGAGGTGAGGGCCGCGGGCGGCCAGCCGCTGGACACGGACTGCGTCTTCCTGCTGCTGGACATCGACGCCTTCAAGCGCATCAATGACCGCTACGGCCATGCCGCCGGCGACGAGGTGCTGGTGCAGTTCGGCGCGCGGCTGCGGGCTGTCATGCGCGAGTCGGACTATCTGGTGCGCTGGGGCGGCGAGGAGTTCCTGGCCGTGGCGCGCGACACCGACCGCTCACGCGCCGAGGAACTGGCCGAGCGCATGCGTGCCGCCGTGGCGGACAAGCCCTTCCGCCTGGACGATGGCATCGAGCTGGACGTCAGTTGCTCCATCGGCTTTGCCTGCGTGCCTTTCGAGATGGAGAGGCCGGCGTCGCGCAGCTGGCAGCAGGTCGTCAACCTGGCCGATCTGGGGCTGTACGCCGCCAAGCGCTCCGGCCGCAATGCCTGGGTCGGCGTGCACACGGCCCTGGGGCGGGCAGCCGGTGGGCAGCGCGTCGTCGGCGGCTTCGGCCTCAGCAGCAACCGCAATCTGGACGATGTGGCGGCGGCCCTGGCCGAGCCCGGCACGGTGGAGAACCAGGCCTGAGCTTCAGCGGGCAGCGGGCCTCTCGGCCAGGCGGCTGGCCAGCTCTGCGTCCATTGCCTGGATGGCCTCCGTGGCGTCGGGGGCCGGATGCGACAGGCCGCACAGGCCGGCGCGCCAATGCCCGGCCCTGGACAGGTAGAGCAGGTGCTGGCGCGACTGGCCCCAGCTTTCGTAGCCGCATAGGGAGCCATCGACTTTCTCGACCACGAACGCCGAGGTCTCCGTCAGTTCACCCTTCCAGCGATGCTTGACGACCAGATGCAGCAGCGCGCGGCGCCGCAAGGGCGAATCATGGCCGAGCACGTGGTTGCGCGAGAACCAGCGGGTGCTCGGCTCCGACGACTCGCCCACGACTTCGGCGAGGACGACTACCTGCGCATCGGCCCATTGGCGCTGCCGGTCCGCGGCTTCGTCCTCCGGTCGCATGCAAGTGCAGGCGAGCGAAGTGCCGGCCAGGCTTGTCAGCAGCAGGGCAAGAGCGATGCGCTTATGCATCGGCGCTGCTCCATCGGTCGGGCCAGCGGGCCAGCCACAGGCCGGCGGGCAAGGACGCAGCGACCATGGCCAGCAGCACGATCAGGGGCGGTGCCGCATTCGCTGCGGGGTAGGGCCACTGCGGGCTGTCGTCGGCGTCCAGCAGGGTGCTGCACGCGAGCGCGCACCAGATGGCGGTCGCGACGAGGATCGCTGTGCGGGGAACGCCCGGGCTGCGCGGCCACAGCAGCCGCCAGGTGAAGCCGACGGCCAGTCCGCCCAGCATGTAGTACAGCGCGATCTCGAGGTCGGAAGGGAAGGGGGATTCGGGCTTCCACGCGCTGTAGATCAGGCCGATCAAAGGCCACAAGAGTTGCGGGTGCAGCACGACAAACAGGCCGACGGCGAGGCCGGCAGCGGTCGCGGCGACGGCTCCCAAGCGCTGGCGATGCAGCAAGAGGCGGTCGAATCCGCGGCGCCAGACCAGGGCAGCCACCGTCCCGACACCGATCCACAGCAGCAGCACCGCGCCGATGCCCAAGACCGCCGGCAGGCCTTCGCGCCAGGCCGCGGACCGCAACAGTTCCAGGAGGAAGAAGGTGGCTGCGGCGATGCTCAGGCCGATCCAGGCCCGCTTGAACAGGCGCGCTGCCATCAAGCCTGAAAGGAGAAAGACCGCCAAGCCCGTCGCGACCGCAGGCACTGGCTCCTGGCGCAGCCTCGCCATGTCTTCGATCAGGGCGACCGGCAGCAGGCCGTACCACAGCACCATCCCGCCGAGCAGCAGGGCCTTCAGCGCTGTCGCGCCGCGCTGCAGCATCGAGGGCCGGGCTGCAAGCGGCGTCGACATGGCTTCGCAGCCTGGTCAGGCTCGAGCGGGGCGAACCGCCGACTTCGGCCGGAAGGCCTTGCAGACCTCGTCGCGGGTCTCGAGATAGGGCCCGCCGATCAGGTCGATGCAATAAGGCACGGAGGCAAAGATGCCGCTGGCCTTCTCGTGGCCGGCCAAGGTCTCGGCGATGGCCTTGGGCTGACCGGGCAGGTTGATGATCAGCGCCTGGCCGCGGATGACGGCGACCTGGCGTGACAGGATGGCCGTCGGCACGAAGTGCAGGGAGATCTGGCGCATCTGCTCGCCAAAGCCGGGCATGACGCGGTCGGCCACGGCCAGTGTCGCTTCGGGTGTCACATCGCGTGGTGCCGGGCCGGTGCCGCCGGTGGTCAGCACCAGGTTGCAGGCTTCGGTATCGACGAGGTCGATCAGGGCCTGCGAGATGCCGGCCTGCTCGTCGGGAATCAGCTTTGGCACGAATTCGATGGGGTTGTGCAGGGCGCTGGACAACCAGTCCTTCAGTGCCGGCAGGCCCTTGTCTTCGTAGACGCCGGTCGAAGCCCGGTCGCTGATGGAGACGATGCCGATCCGTACCGACTCAGGAGCCGCGTCACTCATCTTCGGCCGCGGCTTCTGAGGACTTGATGAACTGGAACAGCTCGCGGAAGGCGCGTCCGCTGCGTTTCTCGGGTTCGTTGGCGGCGTCCTTGCGCGCGGCGCGCACGAGGCTGCGCAACTGCTGGATGTCGACCTCGGCGTGCTCGGCCAGGAACTCCTGCAGTGCGTCGTCGCTGGCCAGCAGGCGCTCGCGCCAGCGCTCGGACTGGTGCAGCTTGAGGCTGTCCTGCGCATGGCCGAGCTTGAAGGCGGCAACGGCTTCGCGGATCGGCTCCGGGTCGATCTTGCGCATCAGCTTGCCGATGTATTGCATCTGGCGGCGCTTGCCCTCGAAGTTGGTGATCTTCTTGGCGTGGCGCAACGCGTCGTAGAGGATTTCGGGCAGGGCCAGCGGCTCCCAACGGCTCTCGGGCAGGGCGAGCAAATCGTCGCCCAGCTTCTGCAGCGCGGTCGAGTCACGCTTGAGCTGGGACTTGCTGGGGCGGTCGAAGTCGTCGTCGTCTTCGAATTCAGGAGTGTTTTCTTGCATCGGGGGCCGTGTTCGGGCGAGACCTTACATTGTCGCCCACCCCGATTCAGTCTGCCTCATGCCCCAAGCTCTGCGCCTCCTGTTCGCCTGCACCGTGTTGGTTGGCGTCGCCCACGCGGCGCCGCAGGGGCGCGTCTGCGTACAGCAGGCTGGGGCCGATGCAAGGCGAGTGGCTTTCGAGGAGGGAGTGATGCCGAGCGTCGTGTTCGAGGGCGAGACGCAGGCGCAACGCTTGAGCGCGCGCATGGCCGAGCAGCATGTGCCGGGCCTGGGCGTGGCGGTGATCCGCGCCGGCCGGCTGGACTGGGCGGCCGTCTATGGTGTGCGCGCGGTCGGCAAGCCGGCGGTGTCCTGCCGTACGCTGTTCCAGGCAGGGTCGCTGGCCAAGCCCGCCACGGTGCTGGCCGCGCTGCGGCTGGCCGACGCCGGACGGCTGGACTGGGACCGCGATGTCGCCGCCCTGCTGCGCGGCGTGCAGCTGCCGGCAGGAAAGCAAAGTGCCGAGCATCCGGTGACGCTGCGCAAGCTTTTCGCCCACACCGCGGGCATCACGCCGGGCGGCTATCCCGGCTATGCGCAGGGCGGGCCGGTGCCGTCGCTGGTCGATATCGTCACGGCGGCGCCCGGCACGAACACGCCGCGGGTCGAGGTGCTGGACACGCCCGGTGCCAACCTGCGCTATTCAGGCGGCGGCTACACGCTGGCCCAGATCGCCATGCAGGACACGCAGGGCCTGGCATTCGAGCCGCTGATGAGACGCTGGCTTTTCGAGCCCGCCAAGATGCGCGTCGCCACGTTTGCCTTGCAGTCGCCGGGCGCCGATGTCGCCGAGGGACATGCGGACAGCGGCGCTGCCGTGCCGGGCGGATGGCTGCACCTGCCCGAGAGTGCCGCGGCGGGGTTGTGGTCCAACGCCAGCGACCTGGCCCTGCTGCTCACTGAGGTCTGGAAGGGCTATCACGGCCACAGCGCCGTGTTCCGCCAGGCCAGCCTGCGCAAGCTGCTGGACACCCCGCCCATCGACGGCCATGTCTACGGCTTTCGCGTCGTTGGCGAGGGCGATCAACGCTTGCTGGTGCACTACGGCGGCACCACGGGCTACAACGCCGGCATGGCCATCAATCTGCGCACGGGTGACGGCGCCGTCTACCTGGCCAACGGCGAAGGCGGACGAGGGCTGGGCAACGAAGTGCTGGTGGCGGTATCGCACCTGTATGGCTGGCCGCAGTTTCACGAAACGCGTGTGCGCCGCGCCAGCCTCGATTCCGCGGCCGTTGCAGGCCTGGGCGGGCGTTATGCCTTCGGCGCCTCCGGTCCGCGCGTTGTCGTCGAGCAGACTCAGGCCGAGCTGACCTTGGTCTTTCCCAACGGCGACCGTTACCTGCTGACACCCATCGAAGCATCCGAACCGCTGCAGTTCATCCATGCGGGCCGCGGCGTGCGGGCTGGTTTCCAGCGCGGTGCCGCCGGAGTCGTCACGCTGCAGCTCTACGGCCAGCAGGGCCTCCGTGAGGCCGATGCCAAGCCCTGATTTCCCGAGGCCTATGATTGCCTCTCACCCCGATTCGATGCCTTTCATGTCCCAAGCCCAAGCCGGTTTCGCCTACAGCCCCGAACAGTTCCAGCAGTGGATAGAAGACGCCCTCGCGGAGGCGAAGAAACTGGGCGCCAGCGATGCCGGCGCCGAGGTGTCGGAAGGCTGCGGCCTGTCGGTTTCGGCCCGCTTGGGGCAGCTGGAAAACGTTGAGCGCAACCGCGACAAGTCGCTGGGCATCTCGGTCTACCTGGGCCAGCGCCGCGGCAACGCCAGCACTTCCGACTTCTCCGCTCAGGCCATCCGCGACACGGTGCGCGCGGCCTATGACATCGCCCGCTTCACGGCCGAAGATGAGTTCGCCGGCCTCCCGGACGAAGCCGACCTGGCACTCGACGCCTCGGCGCGGCCCGAACTGGACCTCTTTCACCCCTGGGCCATCGACGCCGCGGCGGCCGCCGAGATCGCGCTGCGTTGCGAGGCTGCGGCCCTCTCCGTGGACAAGCGCATCACCAACAGCGAGGGCGCGGCCGTGTCGGCCCAGCAGTCGCATTTCTGGATGGGCAACACGCGCGGCTTTCGTGGTGGCTATGCCAGCTCGCGCCACTCGTTGTCCGTCGCGCCCATCGCCGGCCGTGGCAATGACATGCAGCGCGACGCCTGGTACAGCTCCATGCGCGACGCTGCCGACCTGGCCTCGGCCGAGGCCGTCGGCCGCTATGCCTCTGAGCGCGCTCTCTCCAGGCTGAAGGCGCGCAAGGCCGCGACGGCCGAGGTGCCGGTGCTGTTCGAGAGTACGGTGGCCATAGGCCTGCTGGGCGCCCTGGTGCAGGCCACCAGCGGTGGTGCCTTGTACCGCCGCACCACCTTCCTGCTCGACAGCCTGGGCCAGCCGGTCACGGCGGCGCATATCGACATCAGCGAGGACCCGCATGTGAAGAAGGGCAAGGGCAGCTCGCCCTTCGACGACGAAGGTGTCGTCACGCGTGCGCGCTCGGTCGTCGAAGGCGGCGTGCTGCAGGGCTATTTCCTGTCCAGCTATTCGGCCCGCAAGCTGGGCATGAAAACGACCGGCCATGCCGGTGGTTCGCACAATCTGCGCATGTCCAGCCGCGCCACGGCGCCCGGCGATGATCTGCCGACCATGATCCGGCGCCTGGGCACGGGCCTGCTCGTCACCGAGCTGATGGGGCAGGGCGTCAACTACGTGACCGGCGACTACTCGCGCGGTGCCAGCGGTTACTGGGTCGAGAACGGAGAGATCGCCTACCCGGTGCATGAAGTCACCATCGCCGGCAACCTCAAGGACATGCTGATGAACATCGTCGGCATCGGTGCCGACGAGTACTCGATGGGCACCAAGACCATCGGATCGGTGTTGGTCACCGGCATGAAATTGGCGGGCAATTGAGGCGTTCGCGTCCGGGGTAAATCCGGGCGAGTGCAGGGGTTTCGCTTCCTAGAATCGCCCGGCGCTTCACCTCTCTTTGCAAATCCGAAAACAGGAGACTTCAATGACCATGGAACGTCGTTCCTTCGTGCGCCATGCCGGCCTGGCTGGCGTGCTGGCGGCCGGTGCCGCCCCGGCCATCGTGCAGGCCCAGGCCCAGCTGCGCTGGCGCCTCGCATCGAGCTTCCCGAAGTCGCTGGACACCATCTTCGGTGCGGCCGACGTCTTCGCGAAGAAGGTCTCCGAGATGACGAGCGGCAAGTTCCAGATCTCGGTGCATGCCGGCGGCGAGATCGTGCCGGCCCTGCAGGTCGTCGATGCGGTGCAGGGCGGCACCGTCGAGATCGCGCACACCGCGCCCTACTACTTCTTCGGCAAGGACGAGACCTTCGCGCTGGGCTGCGCCATCCCCTTCGGCCTGAACAGCCGCCAGATGACGGCCTGGATGGTGGAAGGCAATGGCCTGAAGCTGATGCGCGATTTCTATCGCAACTACAACATCATCAATTTCCTCGGCGGCAACACCGGTGCCCAGATGGGCGGCTGGTACCGCAAGGAGATCAAGAGCATCGCCGACATGAAGGGCCTGAAGATCCGCATCGGCGGCTTCGCGGGCCGTGTCATGGAGCGCATGGGTGCGGTGCCCCAGCAGATCGCCGGTGGCGAGATCTATTCGGCGCTGGAGAAGGGCACCATCGACGCCGCCGAGTGGGTCGGTCCCTACGATGACCAGAAGCTGGGCTTCAACAAGGTCGCGCCCAACTACTACTACCCCGGCTGGTGGGAAGGCGGCCCGCAGCTGGACTTCTTCATCAACACCAAGGCCTGGGATGCGCTGTCGACCGAGTACAAGGCCATCGTCGAGGCGGCCTCGGCCATGGCCCACATCGACATGCAGGCCAAGTACGACGCCAAGAACCCGGCCGCGCTGAAGCAGCTGGTCGGCTCCGGCACCAAGCTGTTCCGTTTCCCCAAGGACACCATGGACGCGGCCTTCAAGGAGTCCATGGGTATCTACGCCGAGCTGTCGGCCAAGAACCCGAACTGGAAGAAGGTCTACGAGGACTATTCCAACTTCCGCCGCGACCAGAACCTGTGGTTCCGCTTTGCCGAAGCCGGCTTCGACGACTTCATGCAGGCGCAAAAGCTCTGAACCGCTGCTGCAAAGAAAAAGCCCCGCACTGCGGGGCTTTTTTGTTGGCGCGCTTATTTCTTGGCGGCGTCCTGTTCGAGGGCGCGGCGCACCGCATCACCGTCGTCGGCTGGCGCGCTGGCGGACGAAGCCGCTGAAGCCGCCGGCTCGGGGGCGAACAGCTTGCTGGCGTCGTCGGCGCTCATCTCGTTGCTGCCCTTGTCGTGGCCGCCCATCTGCTGCAGCAGCTCCGAGGCCTGGTTCAGGTCGACCGCCTTCTCCTTGTCGAGGAAGGCCGTCACCGTCTGCGGGAAGAAGATGACGATGGCCACCAGGATGAGCTGCATCAGCACCCAGGGAATCGAGCCGAGGTAGATGTCGTTGGACTCGACCTTCTTCGGGATCGAGCCATTCTTGAACAGGGTGTCGGAGATGCCGCGCAGGTAGAAGAGGGCGAAGCCGAAAGGCGGATGCATGAAGCTGGTCTGCATGTTCACGCACAGCATGACGCCGAACCAGACCAGATCGATGCCCATCTTGTCCGCCACCGGGCCCAGCAGCGGCAGGATGATGAAGGCGATCTCGAAAAAGTCGAGGAAGAAGGCCAGGAAGAAGATGAAGAGGTTGACGGCAATCAGGAAGCCGATCTGCCCGCCCGGCAGGTTGCTGAGCATGTGCTCGATCCAGCGGCCGCCCTCGACGCCCTGGAAGACCAGCGAGAAGGTGCGCGAGCCGATCAGGATGAAGACCACCATGGCCGTGATGCGCATGGTGCCCAGCATGGTCTCCTTGATCAGCGGCCAGTTCAGGCGCCTGTGCAGGCCGGCCAGGATGAAGGCGCCGACGGCGCCCATGGCGCCCGCCTCGGTCGGTGTGCAGATGGCCGTGTCGATGCCCGGCAGGCCGCCCATCGAGCCCAGCACGGCGAAGATCAGCACGGCTGAGGGGATGATGCCGCGCAGGCATTTCTTCCACAGCGCCCAGCCCTGCAGTGTGCGGGCTTCCTTCGGGACGCCGGGCACGTGGTGGGGCTTCACGCGGCTCAGCACGAAGGTGTAGAGCGCGAAGATCAGCACCTGCAGGATGGAGGGGCCCCAGGCGCCCTTGTACATGTCGCCCACCGAGCGACCGAGCTGGTCGGCCAGCACGACCAGCACCAGCGAGGGCGGCACTAGCTGCGTGATGGTGCCCGACGCGGCCAGCACGCCGGTCGCGTAGCGCATGTTGTAGCCGTAGCGCATCATGACCGGCAGCGAGATCATGGCCATGGCGATGACCTGGCCGGCCACGGTGCCGGTGATGGCGCCGAGGATGAAGCCGACGATGATGACCGAGTAGCCCAGGCCACCGCGCACAGGGCCGAACAGCTGGCCCATCGAATCGAGCATGTCTTCCGCGAGGCCGCATTTCTCCAGCAGCGAGCCCATCAGCGTGAAGAAGGGGATGGCCAGCAGCAGGTCGTTGGACAGGATGCCAAAGACGTTCTGCGGCAGGGCGCTCATGAACTCCGGCGGGAACCAGCCCTGGCTGACGGCGAAGAAGCCGCAGGCCAGGCCCAGGGCCGCCAGCGAGAAGGCGACGGGGAAGCCGATCAGCATGATGGCGATCAGCCCCGCGAACATCAGCGGCGGGAAGCTCTCCATCGAGATCATTGCAGCGGCCTCTCGTAGTGCGTATCCATCTCGAACTTGTGCGCGAGCCAGGCCACGCGCTTGATGATTTCGGCCAGCCCCTGCAGCGTGACGAGGGCGAAGCCCAGCGGCAGCACCAGCGCGGCCGGCCAGCGGATCAGGCCGCCGGCGTTGCTCGACACCTCACCCGAGGTCAGCAGCTTGGTGGTGTAGGCCATCAGCCCCATGCTGGCGATCGAATCACCGGGCGCCATGCCGGTGCTGAGCTTGACGACGAAGAAGCCCCAGGACAGCCAGGTCAGGTAGAGCATGACCGGCATCAGGAAGAGGATGAGGCCGAACAGGTCGACATAGACCTTGCCGTGGCCGGTGAGCCGGCTGTAGACCAGGTCGACGCGCACATGCTCGTTCAGGCGCAGCACCTGGGCCGCGCCCAGCATCACGCAGGCCGCGAACAGATACCACTGGATCTCGAGGAAGGAGTTGGAGCTGTAGTCCAGGCTGTAGCGGACGACGGCGTTGGCAGCGCTGATGAAGCAGGACAGCAGCACGGCCCAGGCGGCAAACTTGCCGAAGCGGTCGTTGAGGCTGTCGATGCGCTGCGCCAGGGAGAGCAGGGCGTTCATGGAGGAGACGGCAGAAATGCGAAGCGGTCGCCAATGTAGCGACCGCTTGAGGGGTGGCGGCTTCGTTCAGCCGTCGCCGAGGGTAAGCCCCGACGCTTCAGCCGAGTTGCTGGGCCTGCATGAACAGGCGGGTCGAGCGAGCGCCGGAGCGGCAGAACACCAGCAGCGGGCGCGGCAGCTCGGCCAGCAGATCGGCAAATGCCGCGATCTCCTCGGGCGACTGGTAGCCACCGGCCACCGGCAGGTGGCGGTACTCGAGGCCGACGGCTTCAGCGGCGGCCTGGATGGCAGCCGAGGTTGGCTGGTCGGGGCCGTGCTCGAAGTCGGGGCGGTTGTTGATCACGGCCTTGAAGCCCATGGCCGCGGCTTCGGCCATGGCTTCGGGTGTCAGCTGCGGTGCGGCGCAGATGTCAGGGGCGATCGCTTGCATGGGCAGGCTCATGGCGACTCCTTACTTGGCCAGCGCGGCTTTGACCGCGGCGGACACCACGCTCATCTCGGCGCTGTTGCCCAGGGCAGCCTTGGCCGCAGCCATGACCTTGCCCATGTCGCCCGGGCCGCTGGCACCCAGCTCGGCGACGATGGCCTTGACCTTCTCGGCAACGGCCTCGGCCGACAGGCGCTCGGGCAGGTAGACCTGCAGCACGGCCAGCTCGGCGGTTTCCTTGGCGACGAGGTCGTCACGGCCGGCGGCGGCGAACTGGCTGATCGAGTCCTTGCGCTGCTTGATCAGCTTGTCGACGATGGCGACGAGGGCGGCGTCATCGACGACGACGCGTTCGTCGACTTCCTTCTGCTTGACGGCGGCCAACAGGCCGCGGATGGTCAGCAGACGGTCGCTTTCCTTGGCGCGCATCGCGGCCTTCATGTCTTCGGTGATGCGGTCTTTCAGGCTCATGGGGAGATCCGGTTCAAAAAGACAAAAACCCGCAACAGCGTCCTGTAGCGGGTTTTGGAGTTCACCGGAGTTGTCGTGAAACAAGGCTCCGGGTCGCGTCAGAGACGATCAGTACAGCTTCTTGGGCAGCTGCATGCTGCGCACGCGCTTGTAGTGGCGCTTGACGGCGGCAGCCTTCTTGCGCTTGCGCTCGGCGGTGGGCTTTTCGTAGAACTCGCGGGCGCGGAGTTCGGTCAGCAGGCCCAGCTTTTCGATGGTGCGCTTGAAGCGACGCAGGGCGACGTCGAACGGCTCGTTTTCCTTGACGCGGATGGTGGTCATGTATTTCCTTCAGATTGCGCTCGGTGTTCGCAGCTAGTTTCAGCAGCAGGTTCCGGATTACTGCGTCACTTCTTGACGACGGCAGCGAATCGACGCGCGGGTTTGCCAGCAAAGCCGAGGATTGTAGCCGGGAAATCAAGGACTTGCCAAGATTTGCTCAGGCGGACGCGAATGAGTCGGCCATGGCCCGCGCGCAGGCGGCCGCACTGGCCCAGGCCCACTGGAAGTTGTAGCCCCCCAGCCAGCCCGTCACGTCGACCACTTCGCCGATGAAATACAGGCCCGGCAGGCGTTTGCTCTCCAGGGTCTGGGAGCTGAGGTCTCGGGTCGAGACGCCGCCACGCATGACCTCGGCCTTGCGCCAGCCCTCGTCGCCGCTGGGCATCAGCTGCCACTCGTGCACGCTGCGGCCCAGGCGCTGCAAGTCGGCGTCGCGGCATTCGGCCAGCGGCTTGGCGGCGTCCAGTCCGGCGCGTTCCAGCCAGGCCGAGGCGAGGCGCTGGGGCAGGCGGGCGGCGAACTCGTTGCCGAGCTGGCGCCGTGACGCCGTCTTGGCTTCGACGAGTTCCTTGTCCAAGTGCAGTTCCGGCGCCAGATTCAGCTGCAGCGCCTGGCCGTCGGTGCGGTAGCTGGATATCTGCAGGATGGCCGGGCCGCTGAGGCCGCGGTGGGTGAACAGCAGGTCTTCCAGGAAGCGCATGCGCGTCTTGCCGCTGCCCACGCTGACCTCCACGGGCAGTGACAGGCCGGCCAGGGCGGCGAAGGGGGCCCAGGCATCCGGGTCGAAGGTCAGCGGTACCAGGGCAGGCCGTGGTTCGACGATGGCATGCTCGAAACGCTTGGCCAGGCGCAGTCCCCAATCGCTGGCACCAATCTTGGGCACCGGCAGGCCGCCGGTCGCGACGACCAGCCGGGGCGTGCTGACAGGGCCCTGGCTGGTGTCCAGCTCGAAGCCACCCCCAGGCAGCTGCCTGACGTCCGCCACGGTGCAGGGCTGCCAGCGCGTGACGCCGCCGGCCTCGCACTCCTTGACCAGCATCCGGATGATCTGCTCCGCGGAGTCGTCGCAAAACAACTGGCCTTTGTGCTTCTCATGGAAGGCGATGCCGTGGCTCTGCACCAGCTTGATGAAGTCCTGGGATGTATAGCGTGCCAGGGCCGAGCGACAGAAGGCCGGGTTTTCGGACAGGAAGTTGGCCGGCCCTGCGTCACGATTCGTGAAATTGCACCGGCCACCTCCCGAAATACGAATTTTTTCGGCCAGCTTGGGTGCGTGGTCGATCAGCAGCACCTTGAGCCCGCCTTGGCCGGCCAGGCCTGCGCAGAACAGGCCTGCAGCCCCCGCACCCACCACCACCGCATCGAATCCCTGCATAGACCTCCCGTGAATGGGGCGGGATTGTCGTGGGTGGCGGCGTCGAAACTCGTTAGGATTCAGATCAGCTAGCAAACGGGCCTTCTAGGGGGGAGGCCCGATTCGTGGGGTGGCGCGGTCTTGCTGGCGCCGCTTTGGCCCCACTACAGTCCCCCGACACCCTTGGCACTCGCAACTTTTTGTTGCGAGTGCGTGATCGCATCAAAACGATTTCATGGACATGACCGCTGACCCAACCGCGATGCAGCCGCCACCCGGCAGCCTGGCGCATTGGCTGGCTGGCCATGGGGAGCTGGGCAGCGACGCGCTGGTCGGCCTGGTCTCGCTGATCGAGCCCCTGGGCAGCCAGGCGGCAATCAAGGCCATGTCCACGGGCCGCTATGTGTTCGCGAGCGCGGGCCTGGCGCAGATGTTCGAGCGCGAGGCCGTCGTCGGCCACACGGACGCCGAGCTGCTCAAGCCCGATGAAACGACGGCCTTGCGCCGCGTCGAACAGACGGTCATGGCCCAGCGCCACTCCGTCGTCAGCGAGCACAAGCTGGAAATCAGCGGCCGCCGTCGCGAGTTCAGCGTGACCCGCCTGGCCCTCAGCTCCGATTTCCTGCTGTCGGTCTGGCACGAGCGCACCGAGGAGCGCCACCGCGAGGCCCATCTGCAGCGCGCCCTGGCCCAGATCGAGCAGCAGCAATCCTCGATCGAGCAGATCCGCCGCGAGTTGCAGCAGGGCTCGGGCCGCGACGACGTCTCGGGCCTCTACATGCGCGCCCAGTTCGACGACCAGCTGCTGCGCGAGATCGACCTGTCCTCGCGCGAGCATCGCGAGTTCGCCCTGGTCATCATTGCGCTGGACGCTTCGTCTGCCATCGCCGGCCTGGGCGACGATGCCCAGCAGCGCCTGCTCGAAGGCATAGGCCGCATGCTGCGCGCCAACACGCGTGCGATGGACTCGGCCTGCCGCATCGGCCCGCAGCGCTTTGCCGTGCTGCTGTCCGGCGTCGGCTTGGCGACGGCCCATGCGCGCATGGAGCAGTTGCGCCGCCAATGCGCAGCCCAGATCGTCGTGCTGAACGGCCAGGATCTGGGCCTGTCCATCTCCATGGGCGTGTCCAGTTTCCCGCACACGGCCTCGCGTCAGGATGAGCTGATGGCGGCCAGCGAGGCCGCCGTTCACGAGGCCCAGCGCCGCGGCGGCAATCAGGTGGTGCTGGCGTCCATCGCCTTCGGCTAGAGCTCGCTCAGGCCTTTGTAGAGCATGTAGGCCGCGAGCGCGAACAGCAGCATCGCGAAGACCTTCTTCAGCTGCGCCACATCCATGGCATGGGCCGCACGCGCGCCCAGTGGCGCCATCGTCACGCTGGCCGTGGCGATCAGGGCCAGGGCGGGCAGATAGAGATAGCCGAAGCTGCCCGGCAGCGCGGGCTCGAGCCCCCAGCCGCCGACGAGATAACCCACGGTGTTGGCGACGGCGATGGGGAAGCCCAATGCCGCGCTGGTGGCCACCGCAAAGTGCACCGGCACATTGCACCAGACCATGAAGGGCACGCTGACAAAGCCGCCGCCAGCGCCCACCAGGCCGGACAGCGTGCCGATGCCCGCACCTGCACCGAACTGGCCGGCCGCGCCGGGCATCTGGCGGCTGGGCGCCGGCCGTCTGTTGCGCAGCATCTGCCAGCCCGAGAAGCTGACGAAGGCGCCAAAGACCAGGGCCAGCCAGGCCCCTTTCAGCAGGGCGAACAACCCAGCGCCCGAGAGCAGGCCGCCGGCAAGGATGCCCGGCGCCAGGCCCTTGACGAGGTCCCAGCGCACGGCGCCCCGCTGGTGGTGGGCGCGCACGCTGGACAGCGAAGTGAACATGATGGTCGCCATCGAGGTGGCAATGGCCATCTTGACCGCCAGGCCCGGCTCGACGCCACGCTGGTTCAGGATGAAGGTCAGGATGGGCACCATCAGCATGCCGCCGCCGATGCCGAGCAGGCCCGCCAGGAAGCCGGCTGCCAGGCCCAGGGCCAGCAGCTCGGCGACGAGGCCGGCCGTCATTTCGTGTGCAGCCGCTTCAGCACCGCCTGCCACTCGGCCGGCGTGACCGGCGTGATCGACAGCCGGCTGCCGCGCTCCAGCACGCGCATCGACGCGAGTTCGGGCGCATCGCGCATTTCCTTGAGGCTCAGCAGCCTCGTCGTCTCGCGCCAACGCACGTCGACATGCACCCAGCGCGGTGCTTCACGCTTGGACTTGGCGTCGTAGTAATGGCTTTCGGGATCGAACTGCGTGGCATCCGGATAGGCCCCGCTGCAGACCTCTGCTAGGCCGGCGATGCCGGGTTCTGGGCAGGACGAGTGATAGAAAAGCACCCCGTCGCCCAGCTGCATGTCGTCGCGCATGAAGTTGCGCGCCTGGTAGTTGCGCACGCCCGTCCAGGGCAGGGTGCCGGAGCGCTGCAGATCGAGGATGGAAGCCTCGTCGGGCTCGGACTTCATCAGCCAGTAGTTCATGGGCCGATGCTAAGGGAGGGGCGCGGAAAAGAGGTGTCCACCGCAATCCTGGGGGCCGAGATCCTGAACACCCAGGGGTAATCAGGTGGGCGAGGTCAACCGGACTTCGGGTTCATCTGACGCGAGACGATCACGCCCGTCCGGCATTTTCCAAGCCCTTGCTCATAGAGCATCGGATGAAGGAAATAAAGCCCCAGAGGAAAGCGATGGACGGAACGGATTCTACGACTCAGAGCAGTTGCCCATCGTGTCCAAGCGCCTCATCCAGTCTCTTGATGAGGGTATCCATGTCGGGACTTGCAAGCGATGTTGCCGACGGTGCGTCGCGTGGCACTTCGGCGAGCTGATAGGCCAGGTTCAGAGCAGCCAGCACGGCAATGCGCTCGCGTGCCTTGACCTTGCCGGCGTCGCGGATGGCGCTCATCTCGCGGTCCACCTGGGCGACGGCCGAGCTCAGCGCGGCCTCGCCGCCTTCGGGGCAGCCGAGCAGATAGCTCTGGCCCATGATGGTCACTTCCATCTGCTTCATGGCTGCTGTTCTTCTTTCGAGGCTTCGACGGGCAGGCGTTCGAGCAGCGCGTCAACGCGTGCGCGTGCGGCGTTCAGCCGCGAGCGCAGGCTGTCGCGCTCCTGCATGATGGCGGTCAGTTGAACCTGCAGCAGCAGATTCGTGCGAAGGATTTCGTCGTGGCGCAGCAGCAGGCGCTCCACGCGTTCGGTCAAGTCGTTCAGGCTGGCCATGGATGGGCTCGAATCAGGCGGCGGCCGCAGATTTTAGTTGGCGACCGTAGTCGCACTCGTTGATGACGGCACAAACATTGCAAAGCGGCTTGCGCGCCTGGCAGACATAGCGGCCGTGCAGGATCAGCCAGTGATGGGCATCGACGCTGTAGGCCGGCGGCACGCGCTTGAGCAGGCCGAGCTCGACGGCCAGTGGCGTCTTGCCCGGCGCCAGGCCGGTGCGGTTGCTGACGCGAAAGATATGCGTGTCGACGGCCATGGTCGGCTCGCCGAAGGCGACGTTGAGCACGACATTGGCCGTCTTGCGGCCGACACCGGGCAGGGCTTCCAGCGCCTCGCGCGTGCGTGGCACTTCACCGCCATGCAGGTCGATCAGCATCTGGCAGGTCTGCAGCAGGTGCTTGGCCTTGCTGCGGTACAGGCCGATGGTCTTGATGTGGCTCTCCAGCCCTTCGGTGCCCAGGGCCAGGATCTGGGCCGGCGTGTTGGCGACGGCGAACAGGCGCTTGGTGGCCTTGTTGACGCCGACGTCAGTGGCCTGGGCCGACAGCAGCACGGCCGTCAACAGCTCGAAGACGCTGGAGAACTCCAGTTCCGTCTGGGGGGCCGGATTGGCGGCTTTCAGCGTGGCGAAGAAGCGTTCGATCTGCGCGGCGTTCATGCCGGCATTGTCATGTGCGTTTGGCTCGCGCCCGCGCAAGGGCTGCCTCGATGGCGGCGCGTTTGCGATCAAGCTGGGCGGGATCCGTGATGCTTGACGCCGCCGGCAGGTCAGCCAGCTTGGCCTCGACCTTGGCCGCCAGTCGAGCGTCGTTCTCCTCGGCCTCGCGATGGCGGCGCAAGCGCTTGAAACCATAGCGTTCGCGGGCTTCGTCGGCCTGGGGCTGACTCCAGGCGGCCCAGCCGGTGGCCGTGGTGACCTCCGGCATGGAGATGCAGTCCACCGGGCAGGCCGGCACGCAGAGTTCGCAGCCGGTGCATTGAGCGGCAACGACGACATGCATGGCCTTGGGTGCCCCGACGATGCAGTCCGCCGGGCAGGCCTTGATGCACAGCGTGCAGCCGATGCACCAGGCCTCGTCGATGACAGCCACGCCGCGTGTGGCTTCGATGCCGTTGGCCGGGTTCAACGCCAGGGCAGGGCGGCCCGTGATGGTCGCGAGCCTGGCGACGCCCTCAGCGCCGCCAGGCGGGCATTGGTTGATGTCGGCCTCACCCGCGGCGACGGCGTCGGCATAGCTGCGGCAATCCGGATAGCCGCAGCGGGTGCATTGGGTCTGCGGCAGCGCGGCGTCAATGAGCTCCGCGAGGCTCACGCTTTGGTGCTGCGGGTCCGCTTGGCGGCAGGCTTGGCAGTGGCCTTGACCGGCGTGGCCTTGGCCGTCTTCTTCAGCGGCGCCGCTTCGTACTTGGCGATGAAGTCGCGCACTTCCGGGTAGACCTTCTCGCGCCAGCGGCGGCCCGAGAAGATGCCGTAGTGACCGGCGCCGATGGCGTCGTAGTGGTACTGGTGCTGCTTGGCCACGCCCGAGCACAGGTCGTGGGCGGCCTTGGTCTGGCCGGCGCCGGAGATGTCGTCCAGTTCGCCTTCCACCGTCAGCAGGGCCGTCGTCTTGATGTCCTGCGGGCGCACGAAGGCGCCATCCACCTGCCAGGTGCCATTGACCAGGGCGAAGTCCTGGAAGACGGTCTTGATGGTGTCCAGGTAGTACTCGGCCGGCATGTCCAGCACGGCGTTGTACTCGTCGTAGAACTTGCGATGCGCCTCGGCGCTGTCGTCATCACCGCGCACCAGATCCAGGAAATAGTCGTAGTGCGAGGACAGGTGGCGGTCCGGGTTCATCGCGACGAAGCCGGTGTGCTGCAGAAAGCCCGGGTAGACCTCCCGGCCGGCACCGGGGAAGTTGGTCGGCACGCGGTAGATGACGTTGTTCTCGAACCAGCTGAAGCTGCGGTTCATGGCCAGGTTGTTGACAGCCGTCGGGCTCTTGCGGGCGTCGATGGGGCCGCCCATCATGGTCATGCTGCGCGGCGTCGCCTCGCCGGCCGAGGCCATCAGCGAGATGGCGGCCAGCACGGGCACGGTGGGCTGGCAGACCGACATCACATGGCAGTCGGCGCCGCCGACGTGGCGGATGAACTCCTGCACGTAGTGGATGTAGTCGTCCAGGTGGAAGGGGCCGACTTCCAGCGGCACCATGCGTGCGTCGGTCCAGTCGGTGATGTAGACCTTGTGGTCCTTCAGCAACTGCTTGACGGTCTCACGCAGCAGCGTGGCGTGGTGGCCGGACAAAGGCGCGACGACGAGGACTGTTGGCTGGGCCTTCATCTTGGCCAGCACGGCCGGCTCATCGGTGTAGCGCTTGAAGCGCAGCAGGCGGCAGAAGGGCTTTTCCAGCGCCACCAGCTCCTGCACGGCGACGTCGGTGCCGTCAACCTCGACCGACTTGATGTCGAATTCCGGCTTCTCGTAGTCCTTGGCCAGGCGGTGCATCAGGTCCAGTCCGGCCGACAGGCGTTGCGCCATGGGCGTGTGCGCAAACGGCGACAGCGGGTGGCTGTAGAGCTTGGCCGATGCGGCCGCGAACTCTGAGAAGGGGCTGAGCAGGGCGCGCTGGGTTTCGAAGAACTGATACAGCATGGGCAAACCTTGGTCGAGCGAAAGGCTAAATGGCCTGGGAATGCCTGGATGGTGCCAGAAAACGGTTTCACGATTGTGCGCCGCAACATCGGATTGGCGGTCAAACCGCCAATCCTGCGCACTTCAATGGGGCATTCAGCCCTTCAGCACGGCGGCCATACCGGCGGCGACGCTGGGCAGATTGCCCTCATTCAGTGCGGCAACGCAGATGCGACCCGAATCGACGCCGTAGACGCCGAATTCATCGCGCAGGCGCTGCATCTGGGCGGCGGTGAGGCCCGAGTAGCTGAACATGCCCAGCTGCTCGGTGACGAAGGACAGGTCCTGGGTCACGCCGGCAGCCTTCAGCGCCGCCACCAGGGCGGAGCGCATGGCCTTGATGCGTACGCGCATGCCGGCCAGTTCTTCCTCCCACAGGCCGCGCAGCTTGTCGTCGGACAGCACGGCGGCCACGACCTGTGCACCATGGGTGGGCGGGTTGGAGTAGTTGGTGCGGATCATGATTTTCAGCTGCGACAGCACGCGCACGGCTTCCTCGTCGCTGCTGCAGACCACGCTCAGCGCGCCGCAGCGCTCGCCGTACAGCGAGAAGCTCTTGGAGAAGCTGGTCGACACGAAGAAGCCGACACCGGCGGCCATGAACTGGCGCACGGTCTCGCCGTCTTCCTTCAGGCCGAAGCCGAAGCCCTGGTAGGCCATGTCCAGGAAGGGCGTCAGGCCCTTGGCCTTGACGGCGGCAACGACCTGGGCCCATTGGGCGGCCGTGATGTCATAGCCGGTCGGGTTGTGGCAGCAGGCGTGCAGCACGACGACGGTGCCGGCGGGAGCGGCATTCAGCGCGGCCAGCATGCCGTCGAAGTTGATGCCCTTGCTGGCCGCGTCGTAGTAGGGGTAGGTCTCGACCGTGAAGCCGGCCTGGGTGAACAGGGCGCGGTGGTTCTCCCAGCTCGGGTCGGAGATCAGCACCTTGGCGCCCGGGTTGAGCTGCTTCAGGAAATCGGCGCCGACCTTCAGCGCGCCGGTGCCGCCGATGGCCTGCACGGTGGCGACGTTCTTCAGCTCGCTGCCGAAGACCAGCTTCTGTACGGCCTTGTCATAGGCGGCGATGCCGTCGATGGGCAGATAGCCGCGCGGCTTGGGGGCGGCGGCCATGGCGGCCTCGGCCTCGCGGACGCATTTCAGCAGCGGCAGCTTGCCGTTTTCGTCGTAGTAGACGCCGACGCCGAGGTTGACCTTGCCCGGGCGGGTGTCGGCATTGAACTGCTCGTTCAGGCCGAGGATGGGATCACGGGGGGCAAGGGCGACATCGGCGAACAAAGACATGACGGGTTTCCTGAAAGGACGTTGGCAGGAGGGAGGGCTTGAAGAATCAGGGTCTGCGCTAACCTGACTGCTTTTGCGGTGCAGCAATGCAGTGCAGCAATTTTGCCCCGTGATTCAGGGAATTCCCCATGCAAGAAGCATTGAACGCCATGCCCGGTTCTGAGAGTGACTCGGAGGAGCGCAAGGGCGAATTCGTCAGCTTCGAAGGCTCACCGTTCCAGCTGTTCCAGCCTTTTCCTCCGGCGGGGGATCAACCGACGGCCATCAACCAGCTCGTCGAGGGCATTAACGACGGCCTCAGCTACCAGACCCTGCTGGGCGTGACGGGCTCGGGCAAGACCTTCACGATGGCCAATGTCATCGCCCGCCTGGGCCGCCCGGCCATCGTCTTCGCACCCAACAAGACGCTGGCGGCCCAGCTGTACAGCGAGTTCAAGGATTTCTTCCCCAAGAACGCCGTCGAGTATTTCGTCAGTTACTACGACTATTACCAGCCCGAGGCCTATGTGCCGCAGCGCGACCTCTTCATCGAGAAGGACAGCGCCATCAACGAGCACATCGAGCAGATGCGCTTGTCCTGCACCAAGAGCCTGCTGGAGCGGCGCGACGTCATCATCGTGGCGTCCGTCTCGGCCATCTACGGCATCGGCTCTCCGGCGGACTACCACCAGATGGTCATGACGCTGCGCGTGGGCGACAAGATGGGCCAGCGCGACGTCATCGCCCATCTCATCCGCATGCAGTACACGCGCAACGAAATGGAGTTCCAGCGCGGCCATTTCCGCGTGCGCGGCGACACCATCGACGTCTTCCCGGCCGAACACTCGGAGCTGGCCATCCGCATCGAGCTTTTCGACGACGAGATCGAGGCCCTGTCGCTGTTCGACCCGCTGACCGGTCAGGTGCGCCAGAAGATCCCGCGCTTCACCGTCTACCCCAGCAGCCATTACGTGACGCCGCGCGAGCGCGTGCTGGCCGCCACCGACGCCATCAAGCAGGAGCTGCGCGAGCGCGTCGACTTCTTCGTCAAGGAAGGCAAGCTGGTCGAGGCCCAGCGCGTCGAGCAGCGCACGCGCTTCGACCTGGAAATGCTGCAGGAGGTGGGCCACTGCAAGGGCATCGAGAACTACACGCGCCACCTGTCCGGCGCCCAGCCGGGCGACCCGCCGCCGACGCTGGTGGACTACCTGCCCAAGGACGCCCTGATGTTCCTGGACGAGAGCCACGTACTGATCGGCCAGTTCGGCGGCATGTACAACGGCGACCGGGCGCGCAAGACGACCCTCGTCGAGTACGGTTTCCGCCTGCCGTCGGCCCTGGACAACCGGCCACTGAAGTTCGCCGAGTTCGAACGCAAGATGCGCCAGGCCGTGTTCGTGTCGGCCACGCCGGCCCAGTACGAGCAGGACAACGCCGGCCAGGTGGTCGAGCAGGTCGTGCGCCCGACCGGCCTGGTCGACCCCATCGTCGAGGTGAGGCCGGCCACGCACCAGGTGGACGACGTGCTGCAGGAAATCCGCCTGCGCGTGGAGGTCAACGAGCGCGTGCTGATCACGACGCTGACCAAGCGCATGGCCGAGCAGCTGACCGACTACCTCAGCGACAACGGCGTCAAGGTGCGCTATCTGCACTCGGACGTCGACACGGTCGAGCGCGTCGAGATCCTGCGCGACCTGCGCCTGGGGGCGTTTGACGTGCTGGTGGGCATCAACCTGCTGCGCGAAGGCCTGGACATCCCTGAGGTGTCGCTGGTGGCCATCCTGGACGCCGACAAGGAAGGCTTTCTGCGCGCGGAGCGCAGCCTGATCCAGACCATCGGCCGGGCGGCGCGCAACCTGAACGGCAAAGCCATCCTCTACGCGGACCGCATCACCGAGTCGATGCGCAAGGCGATTGGCGAGACCGAAAGGCGCCGCGCCAAGCAGATGGCCTTCAACGAGGCCAATGGCATCACGCCGCGCAGCGTGCAAAAGCGCATCAAGGACCTCATTGACGGCGTCTATTCCGAGGAGGCCGGTCGCGACGAAGAGAAATTGCTGGCCGCCGCCAAGGTCGAGGACTTGTCGGAGAAGGATCTGGCCAAACGTATTGCCCAGTTGGAAAAGCAGATGCTGGAACACGCCCGCAACCTGGAATTCGAACAGGCGGCCCGCATTCGCGATCAGTTGGGCCAATTGCGCGAACAGGCCTTCGGCGCCCGGGTGCACGACAACATCGTGCCCCTGGACAGTGCCCGCAAGGCCGGCTCGCCGCGCTGAGCTGCTGCGTTGCAGCAAAAAGGCCCCCAGAAATCTAGGGCTACACAGTAACCCTGGGACGTGGTCGATTAGTCGAGTAAAATCATCGGAAATGATTCGCTCGGCTATTGTCCCGGGCGTCCCGGGTTAACCCGAAATCATTTGTCCTGGACAAATTGTGTTCAGGCGCCTCGCAAAGGAGTTCTGTATGCGTCTCACCACCAAAGGCCGGTTTGCTGTCACCGCAATGTTGGATCTGGCGCTGCGCGAGAATACGGGCCCGGTCGCCCTGGCGGCGATCAGCCAACGGCAGCAGATTTCGCTCTCCTACCTGGAGCAGCTCTTCGGCAAGTTGCGCCGCCATGAATTGGTGGAAAGCACCCGTGGCCCCGGCGGCGGCTATTCGCTGGGCCGCAAGGCCGAGAACATCACCGTCGCCGACATCATCGTCGCCGTGGACGAGGCGCTGGACGCCACCGGCTGCGGTGGCAAGGAAAACTGCATGGGCGAGGACAGCGGTCGCTGCATCACCCATGAACTCTGGACCAATCTGAACGCCAAGATGATCGAGTACCTCGATTCCGTCTCCCTGCGCAAGCTTGCCGATGAGCAACTGGCCAAGGGCTTCGAGGTCGAGGCGGCGCCGGTCAAGCGCGCCATCTCAAGTCAGCCTGTGCTCAAGCCCATCCGCGTGACGGCGCCGAACTCGGTTTTCGCCCTGGGTGGCGCGTTCAGCAAGTAAGAAGAACTCAAAAGAAGTCGTTCCATGGACATGACCCCGCACTTCCCGATCTACCTCGACTACGGCGCGACGACGCCGTGCGACCCCCGCGTGGTGGACGCGATGATTCCCTGGTTGCGCGAGCATTTCGGCAACCCGGCATCGCGCAGCCACGCCTGGGGCTGGGAGGCGGAAGAGGCGGTCGAGAAGGCCCGCGAGCAGGTCGCGCTGCTGATCGGCGCCGACCCGCGCGAAATCGTCTGGACGTCCGGCGCGACCGAGTCCAACAACCTGGCGCTCAAGGGCGCCGCCCAGTTCTACAAGACCCGCGGCAAGCACCTGATCACGGTGAAGACCGAGCACAAGGCCGTGCTCGACACCATGCGTGAGCTGGAGCGCCAGGGCTTCGACGTGACCTATCTCGACGTGCTGGAAAACGGCCTCGTCGACCTGGAAGCCTTCAAGGCCGCCCTGCGCCCGGACACGATCCTGGCCTCGGTCATGTATGTCAACAACGAGATCGGCGTCATCCAGGACGTGGTCGCGTTGGGCAACATCTGCCGCGAGCGCGGCATCATCTTCCACGTCGACGCGGCCCAGGCCACCGGCAAGGTCGAGATCGACATGGCCCAGCTGCCCATCGACCTGATGAGCCTGGCCTCGCACAAGAGCTATGGCCCCAAGGGCATCGGCGCGCTCTATGTGCGCCGCAAGCCCCGCGTGCGGCTGGAGGCTCAGATGCACGGCGGCGGCCATGAGCGCGGCATGCGCTCGGGCACGCTGCCGGTGCACCAGATCGTCGGCATGGGCGAAGCCTTCCGCATCGCCCGTGAAGAGATGGGTGCCGAGAACGAACGCATCCGTGCGCTGCACAACAAGCTGATCCAGGGCCTCTCGGGCATCGAGCAGACCTTCATCAACGGCGACCTCGAGCGTCGCGTGCCGCATAACCTGAACATCTCGTTCAATTACGTCGAGGGCGAGTCCTTGATCATGGGTGTGAAGGGCCTGGCGGTGTCGTCGGGCTCGGCTTGCACGTCGGCCAGCCTGGAGCCCAGCTACGTGCTGCGCGCTCTCGGCCGCAGCGACGAACTGGCCCACAGCTCGCTGCGCATGACCATCGGCCGTTTCACGACCGAAGAGGAAATCGACTACGCGATCAGCGTGCTGACCGACCGCGTGGCCAAGCTGCGCGAACTGTCCCCGCTTTGGGACATGTACAAGGACGGCATCGACATCTCGACCATCCAGTGGGCTGCCCACTGATCGCCCGTTGACTGTCGATTCAGGAGAACACCATGGCATACAGCGAAAAGGTCGTTGACCACTACGAGAACCCCCGCAACGTCGGCAAGTTTGAAAACGGCGACGAAGACGTCGGCACCGGCATGGTCGGCGCCCCGGCCTGCGGCGACGTGATGAAGCTGCAGATCAAGGTCAATCCGCAGACCGGCCTCATCGAGGACGCCAAGTTCAAGACCTATGGCTGCGGTTCGGCCATCGCCTCCAGCTCGCTGGTGACCGAATGGGTCAAAGGCAAGAGCCTGGACGAGGCGCTGACGATCAAGAACACTCAGATCGCCGAAGAACTGGCCCTGCCGCCGGTCAAGATCCACTGCTCCATCCTGGCCGAAGACGCCATCAAGGCGGCGGTGGACGACTATCGCGCCAAGCACGCGCAGACCGCCTGAGCCATGTCCGTCACGCTCACCGAAGCTGCAGCCCGCCACGTCAAGCGCTACATCGCCAAGCGTGGCAAGGGCGTGGGTGTGCGCCTGGGCGTGAAGACGACCGGCTGCTCGGGCTTGGCCTACAAGCTTGAGTATGCCGACGACGTGGCGCCCGAGGACGTGGTCTTCGAAGGCCATGAGGTCAAGATCCTCATCGACCCCAAGAGCCTGCCTTACCTGGACGGCACCGAGTTGGACTTCGTCCGCGAAGGCCTCAACGAAGGCTTCAAGTTCCGCAATCCGCGCGAGAAAGACAAGTGCGGCTGCGGCGAGTCCTTCCGTGTCTGAGATTCGCTGACTCGACGACAGGCGCGGTGAGAACCGCGCCTTTTGCTTTTTCACCTCGCCATGCGCCTGACCGACAACGACTTCCAGCTCTTCGGCCTGCCTGAAACGCAGGCCCAGGACAGCGCCGCCATTGCCGCGCGCTGCAAGTCGCTGCAGGCTGAAGTCCACCCGGACCGGTTCGCGGCCGAAGGCGCCGCCGCCCAGCGAGTCGCCATGCAATGGGCCATGCGCGTCAACGAGGCCTACCAGCGCCTGAAGGACCCGCTCAAGCGCGCAGCCTATTTGTGCGAACTGCGCGGCGCGCCGGTGGGGGCCGAGACCAACACGCAGATGCCGGCCGCCTTCCTGATGCAGCAGATGGAGTGGCGCGAGGCGCTGGACGAAGCCAGCGGCGAGTCCGCCCTCGAAGCTCTCGACGCCGGTGCGGCGCAGGCTGAAGCCGCCGCGCTCGCGCAGGCTCAACAACTGCTCGACAACAACAACGACGCGCCGGCGGCAGCCGCGCAGGTGAGGGCGCTGATGTTCATCCAGCGTTTCCGCGCCGATATCGACCAGCGCCTCGCGGCGCTCGACGCCTGACCATGGCTCTCCTCCAGATCTCCGAACCCGGCGCTTCGCCCGACCCGCACCAGCGCCGCATCGCCGTCGGCATTGACCTCGGCACGACGCATTCCCTGGTCGCCTCCGTGCGCCATGGCGTGGCTGAATGCCTGCCCGACGAACAAGGCCGCGTCATCCTGCCGTCGGCCGTGCGCTATCTGCCCGAAGGCCGCCGCCAGATCGGCGCCGACGCGCTGGCCGCCCAGGCCGAAGACCCCGAGAACACCATCGTCTCGGTCAAGCGCTTCATGGGCCGCAGCCTCGCCGATGTCGCCAACCGCGAGCATCTGCCCTACCAGTTCGAAGACCGCCCCGGCATGCTGGCCATCGCGACGCGTGACGGCGTGAAGAGCCCCGTGGAGGTGTCGGCCGAGATCCTGGCCACGCTGCGTTTCCGTGCCGAAGACAGCTTTGTCGACGACCTCTTCGGTGCCGTCATCACCGTGCCAGCCTATTTCGACGATGCCCAGCGCCAGGCCACCAAGGACGCCGCCGAGCTGGCCGGCCTCAAGGTGCTGCGCCTCATCAACGAACCGACCGCCGCAGCCATCGCCTACGGCCTGGACAACGCCAGCGAAGGCCTCTACGCCGTCTATGACCTGGGCGGCGGCACCTTCGACATCTCGCTGCTGCGCCTCACGCGCGGCGTCTTCGAGGTCGTCGCGACCGGTGGCGATGCAGCCCTGGGTGGTGACGACTTCGACCGTGCGCTGGCTGACTGGGCGCTGGGCGGCCGGGCCGTCGAATCGGCCCACGACAAGCGCGCCGTCCTCGTCGCCGCGCGTGCGGCCAAGGAAGCCCTGTCGGATGCGGAGTCGACCGAACTGGTTGCCGCGCTGGATGGCGGCGAGCTGCGCGTGACCGTCACTCGCGCTCAATTCGAAGAACTGTCCCAGCCGCTGATCGCCAAGACGCTGTCTTCCGTGAAGCGCGTGCTGCGTGATGCCAAGGTCAAGGCGGCAGACGTCGCAGGCACGGTCATGGTCGGTGGCTCGACGCGCATGCCGGTCGTGCGCCGCGCGGTCAGCGAGCTGTTCGGCCGCGAGGTGCTGACCAATCTGAACCCCGACGAAGTCGTCGCTCTGGGGGCGGCCATCCAGGCCAACCAGCTTGCCGGCAATGCCGCCGATGGCGAAATCCTGCTGCTGGACGTGATCCCGCTGTCGCTGGGCCTGGAGACCATGGGCGGCCTGGTCGAGCGCGTCATCGAGCGCAACTCGACCATCCCCGTCGCCAAGGCCCAGGACTTCACCACCTTCAAGGACGGCCAGACGGCCATGGCCGTCCATGTCGTGCAGGGCGAACGCGAGCTGGTCAGTGAATGCCGGTCGCTGGCGCGCTTCGAGCTGCGCGGCATCCCGCCCATGGTGGCCGGCGCCGCGCGCATCCGTGTCAGCTTCCAGGTCGATGCCGATGGCCTGCTCAGCGTGTCGGCCGAGGAACTCACATCGGGCGTGCAGGCGGCCATCACCGTCAAGCCCAGCTACGGTCTGGGCGACGATGAGATCGCCAACATGCTGAAGGACGGTTTTGCCAGCGCCGAGGGCGACATGGCAGCGCGCAAGCTGCGCGAAGCCAAGGTCGAGGCCGAGCGCATGATCCTGGCGACGCGCAGTGCTTTGGCTGTGGATGGCGACCTGCTGCCCGAAGCCGAACGCGTGGCGCTGGAAGCCCGCCTGTCGGCTCTGGCCAAGATGGACGGTGATGCCGATGCCATCGACGCCGCCGTGAAGGCCCTGGCCGAAGCGACCGAAGGCTTTGCCGCCGAACGCATGAACCGCAGCATTGCCCGCGCCCTGACCGGCCGCAATGTCTCGGCGCTCTGAAAGAACACGACCATGCCCGTCATCAAGATCCTTCCGCACGCCGAGTACTGCCCGGACGGCGCCAGCATCACCGCCGAGCCCGGCACCTCGATCTGCGAAGCGCTGCTGGCCCACCACATCGACATCGAGCACGCCTGCGACCAGGTCTGCGCCTGCACGACCTGCCACGTCATCGTGCGCGAGGGCGGCCGCTCCCTCTCCGAGATGGAAGAGGACGAGGAAGACATGCTGGACCGCGCCTGGGGGCTGGAGCCCGACTCGCGCCTGTCCTGCCAGGCCTTGCTGCGCCAGCAGGACGTAACGGTCGAGATTCCCAAGTACTCGATCAACCACGCCAAGGAAGGCAAGTGAATTCCATGCAGCGCGTCCTCGGCTTCGAGTCGTCCTGCGACGAGACCGGGGTTGCGCTGGTCGAGGTGGACGGCGACAAGCCGCCTCGCCTCGTGGCTCAGGCTTTGCACAGCCAGATCAGCATGCACCAGGCCTATGGTGGCGTCGTGCCCGAGCTGGCTTCGCGCGACCATGTGCGCCGCGTGCTGCCGCTGACGCGGGAAGTGCTGTCGCAGGCCGGTCTGGCCCTGCATGACGTGGACCTGGTGGCGTATACGCAGGGCCCCGGCCTCGCAGGTGCGCTGCTCGTGGGCGCGGGCGTTGCCGTGTCGCTGGCGGCGGCGCTGGACGTGCCGGCCCTGCCGGTCCACCACCTCGAAGGGCATCTGCTGTCGCCCTTTCTGTCAGCCGATCCGCCGGAGTTCCCCTTCGTCGCGTTGCTGGTCAGCGGCGGCCACACGCAGCTGATGCGTGTGGATGATGTGGGCTCCTACGAGATCCTCGGCGAGACCATCGACGACGCGGCCGGCGAGGCTTTCGACAAGAGCGCCAAGCTGCTGGGCCTGCCTTATCCCGGTGGCCCGCATCTGGCGCGCATGGCCGAGTTCGGCAACCCCGACGCCTATGCGTTGCCGCGCCCGCTGCTGCACAGCGGCAAGCCGGATTTCAGCTTCGCCGGCCTGAAGACCGCGGTGCTGACGCAGGTGAAGAAGATTGGCGACTCACCTTGCGATCAAACCAAGGCCGACCTCGCCGCATCGACGCAGGCGGCCATCGTCGAGGTGCTGGTGAAGAAGTCGCTGCTGGCGCTGAAGGAGACGGGGCTGAAGCGCATCGTCGTGGCCGGCGGCGTGGGCGCGAACGCCAAGCTGCGTGAGCAACTGAACGCCGCCTGCGCCAAGCGGGGCGTGCGCGTGCACTACCCCGAGCTGTCGCTGTGCACCGACAACGGCGCCATGATCGCGATGGCCGCCGCGCTGCGGGTGCAGCGCGGCATGGCCCAGCCCAGACAGGACGGCGGCTTCGAGGTCCGCCCGCGCTGGGAGCTTGGAAGCTGACGCGCAAGCGTCAGCGCTCCGCGGCTCAGTTGACCGTCAGTTGGCCGCCGTTTTCGGCGACGCGCTTGACCAGGTTCAGCGTCAGCACGCCATTCTCGAAACGGGCCTGCGACTGGGTCTGGTCGATCTCGACCGGCAGCGAGAAGCTGCGGGCATAGCTGGCGGCGCGGCGCTCGCGGTAGAGCAGGCGGGAGCCGTCGGTCGGCGCAGCGGCTTCAGCAGTGGCGGTTTCGATGTGCACGCGGCGGCCTTCGATGCGGACCTTGACGGCTTCCTTGGTCACGCCGGGCATGTCGACAGTGACGCTGTAGGCCTTGTCGTCTTCGCTGACGTCAAGAGCCGGGGTGCGGGCGACGTCGGCGTCGAACTGGCGCAGGGCACGGGCGACTTGGCGGGGATGGGTCAGATAGAACATGGGGAATCAACTCCGTTGGTTTGCGCTGCTGAACCAGTCGGGAGCAGCACCCGATGACCCGGAGATGTGGCGGTGCGAGGGTGCTTCAAGGGCTGTTTTTGAGTTGGCGCAGAGATGTCACGCATTTGCAGGGCAGGGCGGTTTTGGCTCTTGAAACCCTCCTTGGGCGCCCCACGTCCGCCCGCTTGGCCTGCCGCGGTTTGGGGCTCCCGCCGCTTTGGGCTAGAATCCGCGAGTTCTGCGTACTGGACATCCGGTACACAGGGCACCAGCACGGCTCGGGGTGGTTTCCCCCGTGTCCGCAAGTCAACCCCGGAAACCGTCTGCGGCAGCACCAGCAGTTGTGCCTTGCCCGGCCGGACTTCCGAAACCTTTTGGAAAACAAATGTCCATCGCCGAAAAGAAGGCCGAGATCGTCAAGGCCAACGCACGCAGCGCCAATGACACCGGCAGCCCCGAAGTCCAGGTTGCCCTGCTGACCGCCCGCATCAACGACCTGACCCCCCACTTCAAGACCCACGCCAAGGATCACCACGGCCGCCGCGGTCTGCTGAAGATGGTCAACACGCGCAAGAGCTTGCTGGCCTACCTGAAGCGCGTCGATTCCAGCCGCTACGTCGCGCTGATCGCCAAGCTGGGTCTGCGCAAGTAATTCCCCGAATCCGACACGGAGCCTGTCTGGTCCTCAAGCCCAGTACAGGCTCTTTGTCCATCTGCCGGAACCGAGCTGACGTGGTGTCGGATCATTCCAAGACGGTTTGCTGAACCGCCCTGGAATGGCATCTGGACCAAACCCAGCCTCTGTCCCGGTTCCTCCGAGCGCCCGAAGGCGCTCACCACAACCAGGAGATGAGCATGTCCATTTTCAACAAGGTCACGAAGTCCTTCCAATGGGGCCGCCACAACGTCGTGCTGGAAACGGGTGAGATCGCCCGCCAGTCCACCGGCGCCGTCCTCGTCAACATCGAAGGCACCGTCGTGCTGGCCACCGTGGTCGCCAAGACCGAAGCCAAGGCCGGCCAGGACTTCTTCCCGCTGACCGTCGACTACCTCGAGAAGACCTATGCCGCCGGCAAGATCCCCGGCAGCTTCTTCAAGCGTGAAGGCCGCCCGAGCGAGCACGAGACGCTGACCAGCCGCTTGATCGACCGCCCGATCCGCCCGCTGTTCCCCGAAGGCTTCTTCAATGAAGTTCAGGTCGTCATCCACGTGGTGAGCCTGAACCCCGAAGTGCAGGCCGACATCGCCGCCATGATCGGCACGTCCGCCGCCCTGGCCATCTCCGGCATCCCCTTCAACGGCCCGATCGGCGCCGCCCGCGTGGGCTACATCAACGGCGAATACCTGCTGAACCCCAGCAAGTCCGAGCTGGTCAACAGCCAGATGGACCTGGTCGTCGCCGGCACGCAAAGCGCCGTGCTGATGGTCGAATCCGAGGCCTCCGGCCTGTCGGAGGAGGTCATGCTGGCCGCCGTGGTCTACGGCCACGAGCAGGGCAATGTCGCCATCGCCGCGATCAATGAGCTGGTCAAGCAAGCCGGCAAGCCGGCCTGGAACTGGACCGCTCCCGCCAAGGACGAAGCCTTCATCGCCAAGGTCAACGCCCTGGCCGAAGGCCCCCTGCGCGAGGCCTACCAGATCCGCTCCAAGCAGGCCCGCACGCAAGCCTGCCGCGCCGCTTCGTCCAATGTGTTCGCTGCGCTGTCGGCTGAAGGCGTGTCCTTCGACAAGGTCGAAGTCGAAGGCCTGCTGTTCGAGATCGAAGCCCGCATCGTGCGCAGCCAGATCCTGGCCGGCGAGCCGCGCATCGACGGCCGCGACACCCGCACCGTGCGCCCCATCGAGATCAGCAACGGCATCCTGCCGCGCACCCACGGCTCTGCCCTGTTCACGCGTGGCGAGACCCAGGCCCTGGTCGTCGCGACCCTGGGCACGGACCGTGACGCCCAACGCATCGACGCGCTGGACGGCGAGTTCGAAGACCGCTTCATGATGCACTACAACATGCCCCCCTTCGCCACCGGCGAGACCGGTCGTGTGGGCTCGCCCAAGCGCCGCGAGATTGGTCATGGGCGGCTTGCGAAGCGCGCGCTGATCGCTGCGCTGCCGAGCAAGGAAGACTTCCCCTACTCGCTGCGCGTGGTCTCGGAAATCACCGAGTCCAACGGCTCCTCGTCGATGGCATCCGTCTGTGGCGGCTGCCTGGCGCTGATGGACGCCGGCGTGCCGATGAAGGCCCACGTGGCCGGCATCGCCATGGGCCTGATCAAGGACGCCAACCGCTTCGCCGTGCTGACCGACATCCTGGGTGACGAAGATCATCTGGGCGACATGGACTTCAAGGTGGCCGGCACGACGACCGGCATCACCGCCCTGCAGATGGACATCAAGATCCAGGGCATCACCAAGGAAATCATGCAGGTCGCCCTGGCTCAGGCCAAGGAAGCCCGCCTGCACATCCTGGGCAAGATGGTCGAAGCCATGGGCAGCGCCAACACCGAGGTGTCGCAGTTCGCCCCGCGCCTGTACACGATGAAGATCAACCCGGAGAAGATCCGTGACGTCATCGGCAAGGGCGGCGCCACCATCCGCGCGCTGACCGAAGAGACCGGCACGACCATCGACATCGGCGAAGACGGCACCATCACCATCGCCTCGACGGACGCCGAGAAAGCCGAAATGGCCAAGAAGCGCATCGCCGAGATCACGGCCGAAGTCGAAGTCGGCAAGGTCTACGAAGGCCCGATCACCAAGATCCTGGACTTCGGTGCCCTCGTCAACCTGCTGCCCGGCAAGGACGGCCTGCTGCACATCAGCCAGATCGCCCACCAGCGCGTCGAGAAGGTGACGGACTTCCTGCAGGAAGGCCAGGTCGTCAAGGTCAAGGTGCTCGAGACCGACGAGAAGGGCCGCATCAAGCTGTCCATGAAGGCGCTGATCGACCGCGAAGCTGCCCCGGTCCAGGCTCCGGCCGCTCCGGCTGCCGACGATACGCCGCCCGCAGCCGAGTAAATCGACGGGCGATGAAAGCCATCGCGATCACCCGCCCCGGCGGGCCCGAGGTGCTGGAGCTGGCCGACAGGCCGGACCCGGTCGCGGGCCCGGGTGAGTGCCTGATCCGCGTTGCAGCTTCGGGCATCAACCGCCCGGACGTGCTGCAGCGCAAGGGCGCCTATCCGCCGCCGCCGGGCGCGAGCGATCTGCCGGGGCTGGAAGTCGCAGGCGAGATCGTCGCCGGCGATGCTGCGGAACTGGCCGCGCATGGTTTCAAGCTGGGCGACCCCGTCTGTGCCCTGGTCAACGGCGGTGGCTATGCCGAGCTGTGCACGGTGCCTGTGGGCCAATGCCTGCCGGTGCCCCAGGGTTGGACGCTGACGCAGGCGGCCACCTTGCCGGAAACCTGCTTCACCGTCTGGGCCAATGTGTTCGACCGCGTCGGCCTGAAGAGCGGCGAGACGCTGTTGATTCACGGCGGCTCCAGCGGCATCGGCGTGACGGCCATCCAGATGGCCAAGGCCCTGGGTGCCCGCGTGCTGGTGACGGTGGGCTCGGCCGACAAGGCTGAGGCCTGTGTTGCGCTGGGCGCCGACGTGGCGATCAACTACCGCGACCAGGACTTCGTCGCCGAAGCCAAGGCCGCCACCGGTGGCCGCGGTGTCGATGTGATCCTGGACATGGTGGGGGGCGACTACATCGGCCGCGGCGTGCAAGCGCTCGCCGAAGATGGTCGCCTGGCGCTGATCGCGGTACAGGGCGGTGTGAAGTCCGAGATCGATGCCGGCCTCGTGCTGCGCAAGCGTTTGACGATCACCGGCTCGACGCTGCGCCCGCGTTCCGCAGCCTTCAAGGCCCAGCTGGCGCGTTCGTTGCGCGACAAAGTCTGGCCGTTGATCGAAGCGGGTCGTATCAAGCCCGTCATTTACCGCGAGTTGCCCGCTGCCCAGGCGACCGAGGCACATGCGCTGATGGAATCCAACCAGCACATCGGCAAGATCGTGCTGACCTGGTGAGGAGCTGACATGAGAAGAAAACTCGTCGTGGGCAACTGGAAGATGCATGGCAGCCGCGCTGCCAATGCCCAGCTGCTTGCCGGCCTGAAGGAAGCCGGTCCCTGGAACGCGGACGTCGCCGTCTGCGTGCCCTTCCTCTACATCGCCGAGACGGCGCTCGCGCTGACCGGGGCGAGCATCGCCTACGGCTCGCAAGACTGCTCCTCGCACGAGCAGGGTGCCTACACCGGCGAGGTCTCGAGTGCCATGCTGGCCGATGTCGGCTGCCGTTATGCCATCGTCGGCCACTCGGAGCGCCGCGCCTATCACGCCGAGAGCGACCAGTTGGTTGCCGACAAGGCCAAGGCAGCGCTTGCCCATGGCGTGACGCCCATCGTCTGCGTGGGCGAAACGCGCGCCGAGCGCGAGGCCGGTCAGACCGAAGCCGTCGTCAGGCGCCAATTGGCCGCCGTCATCCATACCCTGGGCCATTGCACGGGCGAGATGGTCGTGGCCTATGAGCCCGTCTGGGCCATCGGTACGGGCCTGACTGCCACGCCTGCCGAGGCGCAGGCCGTGCATGCCGTGCTGCGCGCGCAGTTGCATGCCGCAACGGACAAGTCGGATGCCATGCGCATCCTTTACGGTGGCAGCGTCAAGGCCGACAACGCGGCCGAGCTTTTTGGTCAGCCCGATATCGACGGCGGCCTGATTGGCGGCGCATCTTTGAAGGTGGCTGACTTCGCGGCTATCTGCCGCGCGGCCGCCCACTGAGTTTTCCCGGCGCCTGGCCAATGGGGCAGGGCGCCACAAGAGTTTTGATGGAGTGTTTGGAATGCAGGTCTTTGCGAATCTGGTGTTGATCGTTCAGTTGCTGTCGGCTCTGGCGATCATTGGTCTGGTGCTGGTGCAGCACGGCAAGGGTGCCGACATGGGCGCCTCCTTTGGCAGCGGTGCCTCGGGCAGCCTGTTCGGCGCCACCGGCAGCGCCAACTTCCTGTCGCGCAGCACGGCCGTCGCGGCCACGCTGTTCTTCGGCTGCACCCTGGGCCTGGCCTTCCTGTCCAACAGCCGCCCGGCTGCAGCGACCACCGACAGCGTGCTGGACCGCGCCGCCGTCGTGGCTCCGGCCGCATCGGCTGCCGTCGTCGTGCCGGGCGCCGTCGTCGCGCCCGCTGCCACGGCCTCGGCCGCAGCGTCTGCTGCAGCCAACTGAAGTCCGACTAAAAACCTCGCCTCTTCACCGGGTCACCCCTAATTCCCGGTATAGAATGCGAGGCTGTCTGGCATGCAAACCCTCACTAGCTGCCGGGCATATTTGAAGTACCAGCCGTCGTGGTGAAATTGGTAGACACGCTATCTTGAGGGGGTAGTGGCGAAAGCTGTGCGAGTTCGAGTCTCGCCGACGGCACCAGATAATCGGCAAGGCTTCCGCCCCAGGCGGAGGTCAGCCAAAGCGGCCTGTCGCCAGGCCTCCTTGACGCAAGTCGGGAGGCTGATGCAAGGTTCAAGGCGGGCGCGATCCGCGAGCGTTTCATTCGATTCGCTGGTGGCGCGCCTGTTTGCTTTTGTGGTCTGCTCGTGCAGGGGCCGCGTGGACGAAGACGTTCTAGTCGACCCGAGAAGGCGCAAATGAATCTCGAACAATACCTGCCCGTCATCCTCTTCATCTTGGTCGGCGCAGTTGTCGGGATCGCACCCCAGGTGCTCGGCGCCCTGCTGGGTCCCAATCGGCCGGATCAGGCCAAGAACTCCCCCTACGAATGCGGCTTCGAGGCCTTTGAAGACGCGCGCATGAAATTCGATGTGCGCTACTACCTCGTCGCCATCCTGTTCATTCTTTTCGACCTCGAAATCGCCTTCCTCTTTCCCTGGGCCGTGGCGCTCAAGGAAATCGGTGCGACGGGCTTCTGGGCGATGATGATCTTCCTCGGCATTCTGGTCGTGGGCTTTGCCTACGAATGGAAAAAAGGCGCCCTGGACTGGGAATAAGCGCTACGCCAAACACGCTGCTGGGAATTCGAAATGGGTATTGAAGGCGTCCTGAAAGAGGGCTTTGTCACCACCTCGGTCGACAAGCTCATCAACTGGTCCAAGACGGGTTCGCTGTGGCCGATGACCTTCGGTCTGGCCTGCTGCGCCGTCGAGATGATGCATGCGGGGGCCGCCCGCTACGACATCGACCGCTTTGGCATGCTGTTCCGTCCGAGCCCGCGCCAGTCCGATCTGATGATCGTGGCCGGCACGCTGTGCAACAAGATGGCGCCGGCCCTGCGCAAGGTCTACGACCAGATGGCCGAGCCGCGCTGGGTGCTCTCCATGGGCAGCTGCGCCAACGGCGGCGGCTACTACCACTACAGCTACTCCGTCGTGCGCGGCTGCGACCGCATCGTGCCGGTGGACGTCTATGTGCCCGGCTGCCCGCCGACGGCCGAGGCCCTGCTGTACGGCATCCTGCAATTGCAGGCCAAGATCCGCCGCGAAAACACCATTGCCCGCTGAGCGCCAAGGTATGAGCCTGAATCTCGAAACCCTGGCCCAGCAGATTGGTGCCGTCCTCGGCGAGCGCGTCGTCCATCTGAAGAACGCGCTCGGCGAACTGACGCTGACCGTGCGCGCGGCCGATTACTTCGACGTCGCCACCACGCTGCGCGACCACCCCGAGCTGAAGCTCGAGCAGCTGGTCGACCTCTGCGGTGTCGACTACAGCAGCTTTGGCGACGGTGCCTGGGGAGGCCAGCGCTATGCCGTCGTCAGCCATCTGCTGTCCGTCAGCAAGAACTGGCGCCTGCGCCTCAAGGTGTTCGCCACCGACGACGACTTCCCCTGCGTGGCCTCGGTCACCCCGGTGTGGAGTTCGGCCAACTGGTTCGAGCGCGAGGCCTTCGACATGTACGGCGTCATCTTCGACGGCCACGAGGACCTGCGCCGCATCCTGACCGACTACGGCTTCATCGGCCACCCGATGCGCAAGGACTTCCCGGTGTCGGGTCATGTCGAGATGCGCTACGACGCCGAGCAGAAGCGGGTCATCTACCAGCCGGTGACCATCGAGCCGCGTGAGATCACGCCGCGCATCATTCGCGAAGACAAGTACGGCGGGCTCTGAACCATGGCCGAAATCAAGAACTACACCCTCAACTTCGGCCCCCAGCATCCGGCCGCCCACGGCGTGCTGCGCCTGGTGCTGGAGCTGGACGGCGAAGTCATCCAGCGCGCTGACCCCCATATCGGCCTGCTGCACCGCGCCACCGAGAAGCTGGCCGAGAGCAAGACCTTCATCCAGTCGCTGCCCTATATGGACCGCCTCGACTACGTGTCGATGATGTCCAACGAGCACGCCTACTGCCTGGCCATCGAGAAGATGCTGGGTCTGGAAGTGCCCATCCGCGCCCAGTACATCCGCGTGATGTTCGGCGAGCTGACCCGCATCCTGAACCACCTGCTGTGGCTGGGCTGCCATGGCCTGGACTGCGGTGCGATGAACATCCTCATCTACTGCTTCCGCGAGCGTGAGGACATCTTCGACATGTACGAGGCGGTGTCGGGCGCGCGCATGCACGCGGCCTACTTCCGTCCGGGCGGCGTCTACCGCGACCTGCCGGACAGCATGCCGCAGTACCAGGTCAGCAAGATCCGCAATGCCAAGGCCATCGCCCAGCTCAACGAGAACCGTTCGGGCTCGCTGCTGGACTTCATCGAGGACTTCTGCAAGCGCCTGCCGGCCAACATCGACGACTACGAGACGCTGCTGACCGACAACCGCATCTGGAAGCAGCGCACGGTCGGCATCGGCGTTGTGTCGCCCGAGCGCGCGCTCAACCTCGGCTTCACGGGCGCGATGCTGCGCGGCTCGGGCATCGCCTGGGACCTGCGCAAGACCCAGCCCTACGACGTCTACGACAAGATGGACTTCGACGTGCCCATCGGCACGAACGGCGACACCTACGACCGCTACGTCGTGCGTGTCGAGGAAATGCGCCAGTCCAACCGCATCGTCCAGCAATGCGTGGCCTGGCTGAAGGCCAACCCGGGTCTGCCGGTCATCACCGACAACCACAAGGTGGCACCGCCGGCCCGCGTGGACATGAAGTCCAACATGGAGGAGCTGATCCACCACTTCAAGCTCTTCACCGAAGGCTTCCATGTGCCGGAAGGCGAGGCCTATGCGGCCGTCGAGCACCCCAAGGGCGAGTTCGGCATCTACATGGTCAGCGACGGTGCCAACAAGCCCTACCGCCTGAAGATCCGCGCGCCGGGCTTTGCCCACTTGGCGGCGCTGGACGAGATGGGTCGCGGCCACATGATCGCCGACGCCGTCGCCATCATCGGCACGATGGACATTGTTTTCGGTGAGATCGACCGATGAGCAGCTACCAACTCTCTGACGCCACCCGCGTTCGTTTCGACCGCGAGGTTGCCAAGTACCCCTACGAGCTGCGCCAGTCCGCCGTCATGGCCTGTCTGGCCATCGTGCAGCAGGAAGAAGGCTTCGTGTCCCGCGCCGCGGAAGACGCGATCGCTGCTCATCTCGGCATGGCGCCCATCGCCGTGTACGAGGTGACGACCTTCTACAACATGTACAACCAGAAGCCGGTTGGCAAGTTCAAGCTGGGCGTCTGCGCCAACCTGCCTTGCCAGCTGCGCGACGGCCAGAACGCGCTGGACCATCTGTGCAGCAAGCTCGGCATCGAGCAGGGTGGCACGACGGCCGACGGCCTGTTCACCGTGCAGAAGACCGAGTGCCTGGGCGCCTGCGCCGACTCGCCGGTGATGCTGGTCAACGACCGCCAGATGTGCAGCTTCATGACGAACGACCGCCTCGACGAGCTGGTCGACGTGCTGCGCGCTGAAGCGGCCAAGGCTTGAGGAAGACGATGCTGGACCTCACCAAATTCCAAAGCACCGGCGCCGAGACCTGCTTCCACGGCCGCCACATCACGCCGCAGATCTACGCGGACCTGAACGGCAAGAACTGGTCGATCAAGGACTACGAAGCCCGTGGCGGCTACGCAGCGCTGAAGAAGATCCTGGCCGCTGACGGCGGTGAAGGCCTGACCCCTGACCAGGTCATCGCCGAAGTCAAGACCTCGGCCCTGCGCGGCCGCGGCGGCGCCGGCTTCCCCACGGGCCTGAAGTGGAGCTTCATGCCCCGCCAGTTCCCGGGCCAGAAGTACCTCGTCTGCAACAGTGACGAAGGCGAGCCGGGTACCTGCAAGGACCGCGACCTGCTGATGTTCAACCCGCATCAGGTCATCGAGGGCATGGCCATCGCCGCCTACGCGATGGGCATCACGGTCGGCTACAACTACATCCACGGCGAGATCTTCGAGGTCTACGAGCGCTTCGAAGCGGCCCTGGAAGAAGCCCGCGCCGCCGGCTACCTCGGCGACAAGATCATGGGCTCGGGCTTCAGCTTCCAACTGCACGGCCACCACGGCTTCGGCGCCTACATCTGCGGCGAAGAGACCGCGCTGCTGGAATCGCTGGAAGGCAAGAAGGGCCAGCCGCGCTTCAAGCCGCCGTTCCCGGCCAGCTTCGGCCTGTACGGCAAGCCCACCACCATCAACAACACCGAGACCTTCGCGGCGGTGCCCTGGATCATCCGCAACGGCGGTCAGGCCTACCTCGAGATCGGCAAGCCCAACAACGGCGGCACCAAGCTGTTCTCGGTGTCGGGCGACGTCGAGAAGCCCGGCAACTACGAGATTCCGCTGGGCACGCCGTTCTCGGTGCTGCTCGAGATGGCGGGTGGCGTGCGCAAGGGTCGCAAGCTCAAGGCCGTCATTCCTGGCGGCTCGTCTGCGCCGGTGCTGACGGCCGAAGTGATGATGCAGTGCACGATGGACTATGACTCCATCGCCAAGGCCGGCTCCATGCTGGGCTCGGGCGCCGTCATCGTCATGGACGATTCGCGCTGCGCCGTGCAGAGCCTGCTGCGCCTGTCCTACTTCTATGCCCACGAGTCCTGCGGCCAGTGCACGCCCTGCCGCGAAGGCACGGGCTGGATGCACCGCGTGCTGGAACGCATCTACCACGGCGAGGGCAGGGCAGAGGACATCGACCTGCTGAACTCGGTGGCCGACAACATCCAGGGCCGCACCATCTGCGCGCTGGGCGACGCTGCCGCGATGCCGGTGCGCGCCATGATCAAGAACTTCAAGCATGAGTTCTTGCACCTGATTGAACACAAGAAGCCCCTGGTGGCTCCGACCTGAGCGCCTAGGGAACACCCATCATGGTTGAAATCGAACTCGACGGTCAGAAGGTCTCGGTCCAGGAAGGCAGCATGGTCATGCATGCCGCCGAGAAGGCCGGTACCTACATCCCGCACTTCTGCTATCACAAGAAGCTGAGCATCGCGGCCAACTGCCGCATGTGCCTGGTGGACGTGGAGAAGGCGCCCAAGCCCATGCCTGCGTGCGCTACACCCGTCACGCAGGGCATGATCGTCCGCACCAAGAGCGACAAGGCGATCAAGGCCCAGCAGGGCGTCATGGAATTCCTGCTGATCAACCACCCGCTGGACTGCCCCATCTGCGACCAGGGCGGCGAGTGCCAGCTGCAGGACCTGGCCGTGGGCTATGGCGCCGGCAAGAGCCGCTACTCCGAAGAGAAGCGCGTCGTCTTCCACAAGAACGTCGGTCCGCTGATCTCCATGGAGGAGATGAGCCGCTGCATCCACTGCACCCGCTGCGTGCGCTTCGGCCAGGAGATCGCCGGCCAGATGGAACTGGGCATGGCCCACCGCGGTGAGCACAGCGAGATCCAGACCTTCGTCGGCCGCACGGTGGACTCCGAGCTGTCGGGCAACATGATCGACATCTGCCCGGTCGGCGCGCTGACCAGCAAGCCCTTCCGCTACAGCGCCCGCACCTGGGAACTGTCGCGCCGCAAGAGCGTCAGCCCCCACGACTCGACCGGTGCCAACCTGATCGTCCAGGTCAAGAACCACCAGGTCCTGCGCGTCGTTCCGCTGGAGAACGAAGACGTCAATGAATGCTGGATCGCCGACCGCGACCGCTTCAGCTACGAGGCCCTGAACAGCGACCAGCGCCTGACCGCGCCCATGATCAAGCAGGGCGGCGCCTGGAAGCAGGTCGACTGGACGACGGCGCTGGAATACATCGCCAACGGCCTGAAGACCATCAAGGGCGACCATGGTGCCAAGGCGATCGGCGCGCTGGGCTCGGCCCACAGCACGGTGGAAGAGCTGCACCTGCTCACGCAGATCGTGCGCGGCCTGGGCAGCGACAACATCGACCACCGCCTGCGCCACAGCGACTTCGGCAATACCGCTGCCGCCGGCCAGGCCCGTTGGCTGGGCACCAGCATCGCGAGCCTCTCCGAGCTGGACCGCGCCCTTGTCGTCGGCTCCAACCTGCGCAAGGACCACCCGCTGTTCGCCGCCCGCCTGCGTCACGCCGCGCGCCGCGGTGCCGCCGTGCATCGCGTCGGCCTGAGCAGTGATGACTGGCTGATGCCGCTCGCCGGTTCATCTGCCGTCGCCCCGTCGGGCTGGGTGCAAGCCCTGGCCGATGTCGCCGCCGCCATTGGCGCCGGTGCGCCGCTGGCTGGCAACGCCACGGACGAAGCCAAGGCGATTGCCGCCAGCCTGCAGTCCGGCCAGAAGAAGGCCATCCTGCTCGGCAATGCCGCCGCCGAACACCCGCAGGCCACCAGCCTGCTGGCGCTGGCGCAGTGGATAGCCCAGCAGACCGGCGCGACGGTCGGCTACCTGACCGCCGCCGCCAACACCGTTGGTGCCCAGCTCGTGAAGGCCCAACCCCAGATCGACGGCCTGAACGCCGGCCAGATGCTGAACGGCACTTCGCTGAAGGCCGTGGTGCTGCTGAACACCGATCCGGTGCTCGACTCCGCCAATGCCGCGGCAGCCGCCAAGGCGCTGGACGCGGCCGAGATGGTCGTCGTGCTGAGCCCCTTCAAGAGCGGTCTCGAATACGCCGACGTGCTGCTGCCCATCGCCCCGTTCACCGAGACCTCGGGCAGCTTCGTCAACGCCGAGGGTCGCCTGCAAAGCTTCGTCGGCGTCGTGCGCCCGCTGGCCGAGACGCGTCCGGCCTGGAAGGTGCTGCGCGTGCTCGGCAATCTGCTCGGCCTGGCCGGCTTCGACCAGGAGAGCTCGGAGCAGGTGCGTGAACAGGCCCTGGGTGGCGACATCGCTGCCCGCCTGAATAACGCCACAAATTCGACCACCTCCGCCGCAGCGCAAGCCGCGACGAAGGGCGAGGGGGTTGAGCGCTTCGCCAACCTGCCCATCTACGCGACCGACCCGCTGGTGCGCAACTCGACCTCGCTGCAGCTGACCACCGACGGCCGCGAAGCCGCGACGGTCGGCCTGCCCGGCAGCCTGTGGGCGCAACTCGGCCTGGCCGAAGGCGACCAGGTGCGCGTCGTGCAGGACGGCGGTGCCGCCCAACTGCCCGCCCGCCTGGAAGCTGGCCTGCCCGAGGGCGTGGCCCGCGTGCCGTCCGGCCTCGCACAAACCGCCACTCTGGGTGCCGCCTTTGGCACGCTGAGCATCAGCAAGGTCTGAGGGAGCTGAACCGAATGATCGACTCTCTCTACCAAAACGGCGCCGCGCTGCTGGGGGTCTTGTGGCCTCTGGTCTGGAGCCTGCTGAAGATCGTCGCGGTGATCCTGCCGCTGCTGGGCTGCGTGGCCTATCTGACGCTGTGGGAGCGAAAGGCCATCGGCTGGTCGCAGATCCGCCCGGGTCCGAACCGCGTCGGCCCCTACGGCCTGCTGACCCCCATCGCCGATGCGGTCAAGCTGATCTTCAAGGAGATCATCAAGCCCGCCGCCGCCAGCAAGGGCCTGTTCTTCCTCGGCCCCGTCATGACCATCATGCCGGCCCTGGCCGCCTGGGCCGTCGTGCCCTTCGGTCCTGACGCGGCGGTCGCCAACGTCAACGCCGGTCTGCTGTTCCTGATGGCCATCACCTCGCTCGAGGTCTATGGCGTCATCATCGCCGGCTGGGCCTCCAACTCGAAGTACGCCTTCCTGGGCGCGCTGCGCGCCTCGGCCCAGATGGTCAGCTACGAAATCGCCATGGGCTTCGCCCTGGTCGTCGTGCTGATGGTGACGGGCAGCCTGAACATGACCACCGTCGTGCAGGTGCAGGAAAAGGGCATCTGGGCCAACATGGGGTTGAACATCTTCTCCTGGAACTGGGTCCTGCTGTTCCCCATCTTCATCGTCTACTTCATCTCGGGCCTGGCCGAAACCAACCGCCACCCGTTTGACGTCGTCGAAGGTGAATCGGAAATCGTGGCCGGCCACATGATCGAGTACTCGGGCATGTCGTTCGCGATGTTCTTCCTGGCCGAGTACGCCAACATGATCCTGGTGTCGGCCCTGGCCGTCATCATGTTCCTGGGCGGCTGGAGCGCACCGATCTCCTGGAGCCTGTTCGGCATGGAAGTGCCGAGCTTCTTCCAGCACACGATGGCGTTCTGGAACTGGTTCTGGCTGTTCGCCAAGACCTTCTTCGTCGTCACCATGTTCCTGTGGGTGCGTGCCACGTTCCCTCGCTTCCGCTATGACCAGATCATGCGTCTGGGCTGGAAGATCTTCATTCCCATCACGCTGATCTGGCTGGTCGTTGTCGGTGCTGTCATGCAGACGCCGTTCAACCCCTGGAAGTGAGGCGGCGACCATGACTGCAATCACGAATTTCGCCAAGACCTTCTTCCTCTGGGAATTGCTCAAGGGGATGAAGCTGACCGGCCGCCACTTCCTGTCGCGCAACATCACCATCCAGTTCCCGGAAGAGAAGACGCCGCTGTCGCCGCGCTTCCGCGGCCTGCATGCGCTGCGCCGCTACGAGAACGGTGAAGAGCGCTGCATCGCCTGCAAGCTCTGCGAGGCCGTCTGCCCCGCGATGGCCATCACCATCGAGAGCGACGTGCGCGCTGACGGCAGCCGCCGCACGACGCGCTACGACATCGACCTGACCAAGTGCATCTTCTGCGGCTTCTGCGAAGAAAGCTGCCCGGTGGACTCCATCGTCGAAACCAGCATCTTCGAATACCACGGCGAAAAGCGCGGCGACCTCTACTTCACCAAGGACATGCTGCTGGCCGTCGGTGACAAGTACGAGCCGCAAATTGCTGCGCAAAAGGAGGCCGACGCCAAATATCGTTGACCCCTCGTCCGGGAGTACCCGGCCGGTCCCCCGAGGGGACGCAGATGAACGCCGGCAAACGCCGCCGTCCACATCTGCCCGGATCGTCCTTGGGACGGCCCGGCGGACGCCCCGGATCCAAAGTCAGCAGTGTTTGACCGAGCAAATATGGACATCACGACCATCCTCTTCTACGTCTTCTCCGGCATCCTGCTGGTGAGTTCGTTCCGTGTCATCACGGCGCGCAGCACCGTGCATGCGGCGCTCTTCCTCATCCTGTCCTTCTTCACGGCCTCCTGCATCTGGATGCTGCTGAAGGCCGAGTTCCTGGCGATTGCGCTGGTCCTCGTCTACATCGGCGCCGTCATGGTGCTGTTCCTGTTCGTGGTCATGATGCTCGACCTGAACACGGATAGCCTGCGTGAGGGCTTCTGGAAGCATTTGCCCGTGGCCGCCGTCATCGGCGCGCTGATCGCCTTCGAGATGGGCATCGTGCTGATGGGCGGCTTTCAGACTGCTGATGCGCCGATGGCCACCGCTGCGCAGATCAGCCAAGGCAACACCAAGTTGCTGGGCATCGAGATCTACACCAGCTATCTCTACCCGCTGCAGATTGCCGCCGTGCTGCTGCTCGTCGCCATCGTCGCGGCCATCGCGCTGACGCTGCGCCGCCGCAAGGACTCGCGCGCCATGGACGCCTCCGAGCAGGTCAAGGTCACCAAGGCCCAGCGCCTGAAGATCGTCAAGATGGCACCGACCGTCGCTGCGCAGCCGGCCGCACCCGCTGCACCCACCGAAGGAGGCCAGGCATGATCGGCGCCGCTGGACTGACCCTGGGCCATTTCCTGACGCTGGGCGCAATGCTGTTCGCGCTGTCGGTGATCGGCATCTTCCTGAACCGCAAGAACCTGATCGTGCTGCTGATGGCCATCGAGCTGATGCTGCTGGCGGTCAACCTGAACTTCGTCGCCTTCTCGCACTATCTGCCGGTTGAGGCCGACAAGATGGCCGGCCAAGTCTTCGTGTTCTTCATCCTGACCGTCGCGGCGGCCGAATCGGCCATCGGCCTGGCCATCCTGGTCGTGCTGTTCCGCAACCGGGCCAGCATCAACGTCGAAGAGCTCGACGCGCTCAAGGGCTAAGGGCACCCAGATGTCTGCACAACTCTCCCAGAACCTGCTGCTGACGGTGCCGCTGGCGCCGCTGGTGGGCGCCATCGTCGCCGGCTTCTTCGGCAAGACGGTGGGCCGCCGCGGCTCGCACATGGTCACCATCCTCGGCGTCCTCGTCGCCTTCATCATCTCGGCCATGACGCTGTACAGCGTCGCCGTCGATGGCGCGCGCTTCAACGCCACCCTCTATGAGTGGATGAACCTCGGCACGCTGAAGATGGAAGTCGGCTTCCTCATCGACGGCCTGACGGCCATGATGATGGTGGTCGTGACCTTCGTGTCGCTGATGGTGCACATCTACACCATCGGCTACATGGAAGAGGACGACGGCTACCAGCGCTTCTTCTCCTACATCTCTCTGTTCACCTTCAGCATGCTGATGCTCGTCATGAGCAACAACATGCTCCAGCTCTTCTTCGGCTGGGAGGCGGTGGGCCTGGTGTCGTACCTGCTGATCGGCTTCTGGTACAAGAAGCCGACGGCCATCTTCGCCAACATGAAGGCCTTCCTGGTGAACCGGGTCGGTGACTTCGGCTTCATTCTCGGTATCGGCCTGCTGGTGGCCTTCGGTGGTTCGCTGAACTACGCCGAGATCTTCGCCAAGTCCGAGCTGCTGTCGCAGATGGCCTTCCCGCTTTCACTGGGAGGAGGCGACTGGTCGCTGATGACCGTCACCTGCATCTGTCTCTTCATCGGCGCCATGGGCAAGTCGGCGCAGTTCCCGCTGCACGTCTGGCTGCCCGACTCCATGGAAGGCCCGACGCCCATCTCCGCGCTGATCCACGCCGCGACGATGGTGACGGCCGGCATCTTCATGGTGGCGCGCATGTCGCCGCTGTTCGAGCTGTCGGATACGGCGCTGAACTTCGTCATGGTCATCGGTGCCATCACGGCCCTGTTCATGGGCTTCCTGGGCATCATCCAGAACGACATCAAGCGCGTCGTCGCCTATTCCACGCTGTCGCAGCTGGGCTATATGACGGTCGCCCTGGGCGCCTCGGCCTATTCGGTCGCCGTCTTCCACCTGATGACGCATGCCTTCTTCAAGGCCCTGCTGTTCCTCGGTGCCGGCTCCGTCATCATCGGCATGCACCACGACCAGGACATCCGCAACATGGGCGGCCTGCGCAAGTACATGCCCATCACCTGGATCACGTCCCTGCTGGGCTCGCTGGCCCTGATCGGCACGCCGCTGTTCTCGGGCTTCTACTCCAAGGACTCCATCATCGAGGCCGTGCACGCCAGCCATCTGCCGGGTGCCCACTTCGCCTACTTCGCCGTCATCGTCGGCGTGTTCGTGACGGCCTTCTATTCCTTCCGCATGTACTTCCTGGTCTTCCACGGCAAGGAACATTTCCACCACAAGCCCTTCCCGGGTGAGCACGACCACCACGACGATGACCATGGCCACGGCCATGACCACACGCCGCACGAGTCGCCCTGGGTTGTCACCGCGCCGCTGGTGCTGCTGGCCATCCCGTCGGTCGTCATCGGCTTCATGACCATCCAGCCGATGCTGTTTGGCGACTTCTTCAAGGACGCCATCTTCGTCAACCTGCACGCCCACCCGGCGATGGAGGAACTGGCCGAGGAGTTCCACGGCGCCGCGGCCATGGCCCTGCACGGCCTGACCTCGCTGCCGTTCTGGCTGGCCCTGTCGGGTGTCGTGACCGCCTATGTGTTCTACATGGTGGCGCCCAGCATCCCTGCCACGCTGGGCAAGGTGCTGCGTCCCGTGATCATCGTCCTGGAGAACAAGTACTTCATGGACTGGATCAACGAGAACATCCTGGCCCGTGCCGCGCGTCTCATCGGCCTGGGCCTGTGGAAGGGCGGCGATGCCGGCCTCATCGACGGCCTCGTCATCAATGGCTCGGCCAAGGCCATCGGTGGTATCGCGGGCCTGGTGCGCCGCTTCCAGACCGGTTATCTGTACTGGTACGCCCTGGTCATGATCCTGGGCGTCACCGGGCTGATGACCTGGCAGCTGTGGCCCTATATCAAGCCCCAGTTCAATGCCCTGTTCGGGTTCTGAGCGACGAGGCGGAGAACAAGAATGTTGCTGAGTCTTGCGATTTTTCTGCCCATTGCCTGCGGCGCCTTGCTGCTGGCGCTCGGGCGTGACGAACAGGCGAATGCCGTTCGTTGGATGGCGCTGGTGGCGGCGGTGGCGAGCTTCGCCGTCACGCTGCCGCTGATCACCGGCTTTGACACGTCGACGGCTGCCATGCAGTTCGTCGAGAACCAGTCCTGGATCGAGCGTTTCAACATCAGCTACCACCTCGGCGTGGACGGCATCTCGATGTGGTTCGTGCCGCTGACGGCCTTCATCACCATCATCGTCGTCATCTCGGCCTGGGAAGTCGTCGAGACCCGCGTCAACCAGTACATGGGCGCCTTCCTGATCCTGTCGGGTCTGATGGTGGGCGTGTTCAGCGCGCTGGACGGCATGCTGTTCTACGTGTTCTTCGAGGCCACGCTGATCCCGATGTACATCATCATCGGCGTCTGGGGCGGCCCGAACCGTGTCTATGCGGCCTTCAAGTTCTTCCTGTACACGCTGGCCGGCTCGCTGCTGATGCTGATCGCGCTGCTCTACCTGTACACCAAGACGGGCAGCTTCGACATCCAGGCCTGGCACCAGCTGCCGCTGACCGGCGGCGCCCAGACCTGGCTGTTCTTCGCCTTCCTGGCCGCCTTCTCGGTCAAGGTGCCGATGTGGCCGGTGCACACCTGGCTGCCCGACGCCCACGTCGAGGCGCCCACCGGTGGCTCCGTCGTGCTGGCGGCCATCATGCTGAAGCTGGGTTGCTACGGCTTCCTGCGTTTCTCGCTGCCGATCGCGCCGGACGCGGCACGCGAATGGTCCTGGCTCATCATCGCCATGTCACTGATCGCCGTCGTCTACATCGGCCTGGTGGCCCTGGTGCAGAAGGACATGAAGAAGCTGGTGGCCTACTCGTCCATTGCCCACATGGGTTTCGTGACCCTGGGTTTCTTCATCTTCAACGAGCTGGGTGTGTCCGGCGGCATCGTGCAGATGATCTCGCACGGCTTCGTGTCGGGTGCCATGTTCCTGTGCATCGGCGTGCTCTACGACCGCGTGCACTCGCGTGAGATCGCCTCCTACGGTGGTGTCGTCAACACCATGCCCAAGTTCGCCGCCTTCGCCGTCTTCTTCGGCATGGCCAACTGCGGCCTGCCCGCGACGGCCGGCTTCGTCGGCGAGTGGATGGTCATTCTGGGCACCGTCAAGGCCAACTTCTGGCTCGGCGGCATCGCGGCGACGGCCCTGGTGTTCGGCGCGGCCTACACGCTGTGGATGGTCAAGCGCGTCTACTTCGGCGACATCGCCAACGACGACGTCCGTGCGCTGACCGACATCAACAAGCGCGAATTCATCATGCTCGCGCTGCTGGCTGTCGCGACGCTGTACATGGGTCTCTATCCCAAGCCCTTCACTGACGTGATGCACCACTCGGTCACCGAGCTGCTCAAGCACGTGGCGCTCACCAAGATCCCCGCCTGATCCCGAGCCAAAGGCAGAACAATGAACAACGTTAACTGGCTCGCCGCGATTTACCCCGAAGTCCTGCTGCTGGCGATGGGCTGTCTGATCGCGCTCGTGGACCTCTGGGTCACCGACGAGCAGCGTCGCCCGACCTACTGGCTGACGCAGCTGACGCTGGCCGTCGTGGCCGGCATGCACTTCTACTACTTCAACCGCGGCGACACGAGCTACGCCATGCAAGGCATGGTCGTCGCCGATCCGATGGGCCATCTGCTGGCCGGTTTCGCCTGCGTGGCTACGCTGATCGCGCTGGTCTATGCGCGCCCCTATGCCGCCTTCCGCGAGATGTTGAAGGGTGAGCTCTTCATCCTGAGCCTGTTCGCGCTGCTCGGCATCAGCGTCATGATGTCGGCCAACAACTTCCTGGTCGTCTATCTCGGCCTGGAACTGATGAGCCTGTCGCTGTATGCGCTGGTGGCCCTGCGCCGCGACCACGCGGTGTCGACCGAGGCGGCGATGAAGTATTTCGTCCTCGGTGCGCTGGCCAGCGGCTTCCTGCTCTACGGCCTGTCGATGATCTACGGTGCCACTGGCTCGCTGACCATCCCCGAGGTCTTCAACGTGACGCACCGGGGCATCCCGCCGAACATGAGCGTGCTGGTCTTCGGCGTCGTCTTCGTTGTCGCCGGCCTGGCCTTCAAGCTGGGTGCCGCGCCGTTCCATATGTGGGTGCCTGACGTCTACCAGGGCGCCCCGACGGCCGTGACGCTGCTGATCGGTGGTGCGCCCAAGCTGGCTGCATTCGCCATCACCGTGCGTCTGCTGGTCGAAGGCATGAGCCGCATGGCCGTGGACTGGCAGCAGATGCTGGTCGTGCTGTCCGTCATGTCCCTGCTGATCGGCAACCTGGCCGCCATCGCACAGAGCAATCTGAAGCGCATGCTGGCCTACTCGACCATCGCCAACATGGGTTTCATGCTGCTGGGCATGACGGCAGGCGTCGTCAACAACAGCACCGCCTGGGGCACCAACGCCTACAGCTCGGCCATGTTCTACGTCATCACCTATGTGCTGACGACGCTGGGCACATTCGGCATGGTCATCCTGCTGTCGCGCCAGGGCCACGAGGCCGAAGAGATCAAGGACCTGGCCGGCCTGGGCAAGCGCAGCCCCTGGTTCGCTCTGGTCATGACGATGTTCATGTTCTCGCTGGCCGGCGTGCCGCCGACGGTGGGCTTCTACGCCAAGCTGGCCGTGCTGCAGGCCCTGGTGGCCACGCAGCTGCCCTTCTATCTCTGGCTGGCTGGCTTTGCCGTCGTCGTCTCCCTGGTCGGCGCGTTCTACTACCTGCGCGTCGTCAAGGTCATGTTCTTCGACGCTCCGACCGACACGGCCCCGCTGGCCGCCCCGGCCGATGTGCGCTTCGTCATGACCCTGAACGGCGCTGCCGTGCTGGTCTTCGGCCTGCTGCCGGGTGGCCTGCTGGAACTCTGCAAGGTTGCCATCCGCCAGGCTCTGGCGACCTGACCACGCCCGATGGACCAGTCCGCTGCCGTCTGGCTGGTCCTCGTTGCGGCCGTCGTCGCCGCCAACCTGCCTTACTTCAACGAGAGGCTGCTGCTCGTCGGTCCGCGCCGCGCGCCCAAGCCGGCGGGATGGCGGCTGTTGGAGCTGGCGCTGATGGCCAGCATGACCTTCGCTCTTGGCACCATGCTGGAGGCCCGCATCGGCCAGCGCCATGAGCAGGGCTGGGAGTTCTACGCCGCGGCCGCCTGCCTCTTCATCACGCTGGGCTTCCCAGGCTTCGTCTGGAGGTATCTGCGCCGTGGCCGGGACTGAAGACGATCACCTCGTCGAGCGCCTGCTCGAAGGCAGCCAGGTCTACAGCGGCCATTTCCTCGACGTGCGCCGCGACCGCGTCGCGCTGCCCGACGGCCGCACCGCCCAGCGCGAATACATCCGCCACCCCGGTGCCGTCATGATCGTGCCGCTGCTGGACGACGGCCGGCTCGTGATGGAACGCCAGTACCGCTACCCCATGGGCCGCGTGATGCTGGAGTTCCCGGCCGGCAAGCTCGATGCCGGCGAGGATCCGCTGAGCTGCGGCCAGCGCGAGCTGCTGGAGGAGACCGGCTACAGCGCCGCCGAATGGGCCTATGCCGGCGTGCTGCACAACGCCATCGCCTATTCGGACGAAGGCATCCACATCTACTTCGCACGCGGCCTCACCAGGGGCGCGCAGCAGCTGGACGAAGGCGAGTTTCTTGAACTCGTCACGCACACGGTCGACGAACTCGACCGCCTCGCCGCCCAAGGCGAGATGACCGACGCCAAGACCCTGATCGGGCTGCTGTGGCTGCAGCGCTGGCAGCAGGGCGCCTGGCCGCTCCAGTGGCAGCCGGCCTGATTACGTTCGATAACATTTCGTACATGACCTCTGGCGAGTTGTTGCCAGACCGTTAAGCTCAGGCGTTTGAGCCGCCCGAAAACCTTTCCATCGCAGAAAGCTTCTGTCCATGACGCGTGCAACGCTGACCCTGACCGCATTGACCCTGGCCCTGACGCTGGCCCTGACCGCCTGCAACAAGGGTGGCAAGCCGGATGACAAGTCGGCCGCGGACAAGCCCTCAGCCCCGCTGTTGCTCGCGCCCGAGGATGTGCGCCAAGTCACCCAGAGCGGCCTGATCGGTTCCCCCGTCATCTCGGGCGCCATCCAGCCGGCCCGCCGCGCCGACCTGCGCGCCGAAGTGGCCGCCGTGGTGCTGCAGATCGCCAAGGACAACGGCGAACGCGTGCGTGCGGGTGATCTCATCATCCGCATCGACCCGACCTCCATCCGCGACGCGGCCACATCGGCCGACGAAGGCCTGCGTGCCGCCCAGCAAAGCTTCGAGCAGACCGAACGCGTGCTGGCCCGCCAGCGCACGCTGAACCAGCAGGGCATGATCTCCACGCAGGCCCTGGAAGACGCCGAAGTGCGCCGCAACGCGGCCCAGAGCGAACTGGCCGCTGCCAAGGCTCGCATGGTCACGGCTCGCCAGCAGGTCTCGCGCACCGAGGTCCGCGCGCCGTTCGACGGTGTCGTCAGCGAGCGCAAGGTCTCGGTCGGCGACACGGTGCAGGTCGGTCGCGAGCTGATCAAGGTCATCGACCCCGCCTCCATGCGCTTCGAAGGCCAGGTTTCGGCCGACCGCCTGGGTGAGCTCAAGCTGGGCCAGCGCGTCGCCTTCCGCATCAACGGCTTCGGCGACGACGAGTTCCACGGCAAGCTGGCGCGCATCGACGCCTCCGCCAACGCGACGACGCGCCAGGTCGAGCTGATCGCCAATTTCGAGGATGCCTCCAAGGCGCCGCAGGTAGCCGGTCTCTACGCGGAAGGCCGCGTCGAGAGCACCGACCGCCGCGCCCTGGTGCTGGCCGAGGGTTCGGTGCTGCGCGAGGGTGACACCGCCTTCGTCTGGAAGCTCGCCGGCGACAAGCTCAAGAAGACCACCGTGACGCTGGGCGAGCGCGACGAGCGCCGCGGCGAGATCGTCATCGCCACCGGCCTGGCCCTGGGCGACGAAGTGCTGCGCAATCCCAGCAGCAACCTGAAGGACGGCGCGCCGCTGCAGCGCGTCAAGCCCGGCGCCGGCGCCGCATCGGCTGTCGCGGCAGCACCTGCCCCGGCGGCCAGCAAGTAAGCAGGAGGTCGCGAGATGTTCCTCTCCAACTTCAGTATCAGCCGGCCGGTCGCCACCGTCGTGATGGTCATCGGCCTCATGCTGATGGGCCTCATCGCGCTGTCCAAGCTGCGCGTCAACCAGTTCCCGGACGTCGAGCCGCCGGTGCTGGTCATCAACATCCCTTACCCCGGCGCCTCGCCCGAGACGGTTGAGCGCGAGGTCGTCAACCGCATCGAGAAGGCCTTGCAAAGCATCTCGGGCGTGGACCGCTCCAACTCCACCTCGCGCGAGGGCAGTGCCACCATCGTGCTGGTCTTCGACTTCTCGAAGAACATGATCGAGGCCGCCGACGAGGTGCGCAACTCCATCAACTCGGTGCGCTACAAGCTGCCGACCGAGATCCGCGAACCCATCATCACGCGCGCCGACCCCGGCGCCCAGCCCATCCTGCAGTTGTCGCTGTCCAGCAGTTCGCTGACGCACGCGCAGATCAGCCGCTTGGCCGAGGACAAGCTGGCCGAGCGCTTCCGCGGCATCGCCGGCGTGTCGGTCGTGACCGTCAACGGCTCGCTGCAGCGCGAGCTGTCCATCCTGCTGCGCGCCGAAAAGCTGCGCGAGTTCGGCGTCTCCGTCACCGAAGTGCTCGGTGCGGTGCGCGCCCAGAACACGACCGCACCGGTCGGCAAGGTGCGCGGTGCGCTGGAAGACCAGAGCATCCGCCTGCTCGGCCGCCTGGCCTCGCCCAGCGAGTTCGAGCAGATGATCATCAAGCGCACGGGCAGCAACGTCATCCGCCTGGGCCAGATCGCCGAGGTCAAGGACGGCTTCGCCGAGATGAGCGGCTACTCGCTGCGCAACGGCCGTCCCAACGTTGGCATCTCCATCACGCGCTCGCGTGACGCGTCCACCGTCAGCGTCGCCAACGACGCGCGCAAGCTGGTCGACGAGATCAAGAAGGAGCTGCCCGCCGGCACGACGCTGGAGGTCACCCAGGATGGCGGCAAGGACGCCGAGAACAGCCTGCACAACGTCACCGACGCGCTGGTGTTCGGCGCCGGCCTGACCATCTTCGTCGTCTACGCCTTCCTGAACAGCTGGCGCTCGACGCTGATCACGGCGCTGTCCCTGCCCACTTCGGTGCTGGCGGCCTTCATCGCGGTTTGGGTGATGGGCTTCTCGCTGAACTTCATGAGCCTGCTGGGCCTGTCCCTGGCTATCGGCGTGCTCATCGACGACGCCATCGTGGTGCGGGAGAACATCGTGCGGCACATGGAGCGCGGCAGCGACCGCGTCACCGCGGCACGCGAGGGCACGGCCGAGATCGGCTTGGCCGTCGCGGCGACCACGTTTGCCATCATCGCCGTCTTCGTGCCCGTCGCCTTCATGGGCAACGGCCCTGGCCAGTGGTTCAAGCCCTTCGCGCTGACCGTCGTCGCCTCCGTCGCCGTGTCGCTGATCATCAGCTTCACGCTGGATCCGATGCTGTCGGCCTACTGGGGCGACCCCCCGGGCTACCACGAGCAGCCCAAAAAGGGCTTCGGCAAGCTGCTGCAGCACTTCAACCACTGGTTCGACGGCGTCGCCAACGGCTATGGCCATGTCATCGCCTGGGCCCTGCATCACCGTCGCTGGATGGCGGCCTTCGCCGTGGTCAGCTTCGTCGGTGCCATCGCGCTGCAGGCCACGGTGGGCGGTTCCAGCTTCCTGCCCCAGGCCGACGCCGGCTTCCTGGCCGTCGACGTGCGCAGCCCCGCCTCCAGCAGCCTGGACTACTCCAAGCTCAAGCTCGATGCCGCCGCGGCACTCGCCTCGACGATGAAGGAAACCAAGGCCACCATGGCCTACCCGAACGCCAGCGGCGGCCGCATCTACATCGACATCGGCAAGAGCACGGAGCGCCAGCGCTCCGCGGCCCTGATCGCCAAGGAGCTGCGCGAGAAAGTCGCCCGTCTCGTCGGCGCCGAATACGTCGTGCTGGACGACCTGAACAACGGCGCGCAGAAGCCGGTGCAGATCCGCTTCTATGGCACCGACACGCGCAAGCTGCAGGAGATCACGCAGGAGTTCCAGAAGACCATGCAGGGCATCAAGGGCGCCGTCGACGTCGGTTACTCCGAGCAGGACCCGCAGAACGAGCTGCAGATCGAGCTCGACCGCGGCCTGGCCAACCAGCTCGGCATCTCGGTGAATGACGCTGCACAGTCCCTGCGCGTGGCCTTTGCCGGCGTCGAGGCCGGCGACTGGGTCGACCCGACCGGCGAGACGCGCGACGTGGCCATCCGCCTTCACCCGAGCGATCGCGTGGACGCGGCCAACATCGAGCGCCTGCCCATCGCCGTCTCGGGCACCAACCGCATGGTGCCGCTGGACCAGATCGCCACCGTCACCATGGGCAAGGGCCCGGGCCAGATCCAGCACGGCGACGGCAAGCGCACCATCACCGTCAGCGCCAACGCACAGGGTCGTTCGCCCGGCGAGATCACGACCGAGGCCGTCAAGCTGGCCAAGGCCATCAACTTCCCGCCCGGCTTCGGCATCGAGCTGGCCGGCTCGGCGCGCGACCAGCAGGTCGTCTTCACGGCCATGATCACGGCGCTGCTGAGCGGCATCGCGCTGATGTACTTTGTGCTCGTGATCCAGTTCAACAGCTTCACGGCGCCGCTGGGCGTCATGCTGTCGCTGCCGCTGAGCCTGATCGGCGTCGTGCTGGCCCTCATCCTGACCGGCGGCACGCTGAACCTGATGAGCCTCATCGGCGTCATCATGCTGATGGGCCTGGTGGCCAAGAACGCCATCCTGCTGTTGGACGCCACGCGCCAGGAGGAGAAGGCGGGCGTGGATCGCGAGGAGGCGCTGATGCATGCGGGGCGCAAGCGCTTCCGCCCCATCCTGATGACGACCCTCGCGCTGATCGCCGGCATGATGCCGGTCGCCATCGGCGTGGGCGAGGGCGGTGAGTTCTACCGACCGATGGCGGTGGCCATCATCGGCGGCACCATCACGTCGACGCTGCTGACCCTGCTGATCGTGCCGACCTTCTACGACAGCATCGAGATCGCCCGCGACCATGCGCTGGCCAAGTTCCACCGCCGCACGCCGCGCTTCACGATGGTCGGCGCCTTTGTGCTGACGCTGATCGAAGCCCTGCTGGCCCTGGTGCTGCTGCGCTTCTTGTTCCGCCTCGTCGTCAAGCTCGGCCGTCTCGTGACCGGCCGCCGCGTGACGGTCACACCAGCCGCCCAGGGTTGAGCAGATCGAGCGGGTCCAGGGCCCGCTTGATCGCCCGCATCAGCGCGAGGGCCGTCGGGTCCTTGCGCTGTGCCAGCTCCTCGCGCTTGAGCCGGCCGATGCCATGCTCGGCCGAGATCGAGCCGCCGCGCTGCTGCACGGCGTCGTAGACGAGTTCGTTGATGGCCACCTCATGCGCGGCCAGGAACTCCGCCGGCGCCACGCCAACCGGGGCCTGCACGTTGTAGTGCAGATTGCCGTCGCCCAGGTGGCCAAAGTCGATGACATCAATGCCCGGCAGATACGCAGCCAGGGCCGCATCCATTTCGGCCACAAAGCCCGGGATGGCCGACACCGGCAGCGAGATGTCGTGCTTGATGTTGAGCCCCGCCTGGGCCTGGGCCAGCGGGATGGACTCGCGCAAATGCCAGAAGGCCCTGGCCTGCTGCAGGTTCTGGGCGATGGCAGCGTTCTGCACGCAGCCACGCTCGACGGCGGCCTCCAGCAGGCCTTCGAAGACGGCGCGCGCATGCTCCGCGCTCTCGGCGTCGGATAGCTCCAGCAGCACAGTCCATTCCGCCGGCCCCAGCGGTTGCGCCAATTGCGGCAATTCGCGCGCGACGAGGGCCAGCGAGGCCCTGTTCATCACCTCGAAGCCGGTCAGCGCATCGCCGGCGCGTTCTCGCGCCAGGCCGAGCAGGGCGACCGCGCCGTCCAGTGAATCGCAGGCTGCCAACGCAGTCAGACGCTCCTTGGGTTGCGGATAGAGCTTCATCGTCGCGGTCGTGATGATGCCCAGCGTCCCCTCGCTGCCGATGAAGAGGTCGCGCAGGTCATAGCCGGTGTTGTCCTTGCGCAGGCCCGACAGACCTTGCCAGACCTCGCCGGTGGCGGTCACGACCTCCAGCCCCAGGCAGAGCTCGCGCGCATTGCCATAACGCAGCACCTGGGTGCCGCCGGCATTGGTCGCCAGGTTGCCACCCAGGGTGCAGGAGCCCTCGGCGGCGAGGCTGAGGGGGAAGAGCATTCCGGCTTGGGCGGCTGCGGCCTGCACCTCGGCCAGCACGCAGCCGGCCTCGGCCGTCAGGCTGGCATTGGCGATATCGATGCCGCGCACCCGCTTCATGCGCGACAGGCTCAGCACCAGTTGGCCGCCGCTGTCGTCGGGCGTCGAGCCGCCGACGAGACCCGTGTTGCCGCCCTGGGGCACGACGGCCACGCGGTGCTCGTGGCACAGGTGCATCACCGCCGCGACCTCTTCAGTCGACGCCGGCCGCGCCACGGCCAGGGCCTTGCCGACATAGCGCTTGCGCCAGTCGTTTTCGTAGGCCGACAGGTCGCCGCCCGTCAGCAGGCCGGCCTCGCCGAGCCGCTCGCGCAGCGCGTCGAGGAAGGCGTTCATGCCGCCTTGGCCGCCGCCAGCCTTTGGCGGATCTGGGCCGTGCAGGCCGTGAAGACGACGGTGCTCAACACCACCTCACCCAGCGCTAGCCATTGGCCGAGGCCGCCCTCGCTGGTCGAGCGCACCAGGCCTTCCAGCACATAGAGCCAGACGAACAGCGCCACCCAGCGGTAGGTGTACATGCGATAGCGCCACAGGCCCAGCGGCGCCGGCAGCAGTGGCAGCACCTTCAGAGCCAGGGTGCCGCGGCCGGTCGGCGCCAGCCACAGCTCCCAGGCCAGGCAGAGCAGGATGAGGGCGGTGACGGAGGCCACGGCGAGGTTGCGCGACAGCTTCTCGGCGGCTGTCGGTTCGGTGCGTTCGAGGGCAGGGGACATAGCTGCGGCATCATAGAAGCCATGTCAGAGACACCCGTTCCGCCCGCCGCGCCCGCCAACACGGACAACCCCGATGCGCCGCTGGCCCGCAACCCCATCGCGTTCGCCAGCGACTTCATCACCGAGCTGCTGGCCTGGCCCTGGTTGCAGACCCTGCACACCTTCCGCCAGCGTTTCCGCGAAGAGAAGCTCGGCCTCACCGCCGGCAGCCTGACCTTCACGACGCTGATCTCGCTGGTGCCGCTGCTGACGGTCATGCTGGCCATCTTCACGGCCTTCCCGATGTTCTCCAGCTTCCAGGCCGCGCTGGAGCAGTACTTCCTGAAGAGCCTGATCCCACCCAATATCGCCAAGCCGGTGCTGGCGTCGCTGACGCAATTCGCGGCCAAGGCCAACAAGCTGGGCGTCGTCGGCCTGGTCGCCCTGGGTGTCACGGCCCTGGCCCTGATGCTGACCATCGACCGCACGCTGAACGCCATCTGGCGCGTCAAGCGGCCCCGGCCCATGGCCCAGCGCGTCCTCGTCTACTGGGCGGCGCTGACCCTGGGCCCGCTGCTGCTGGGCGGCAGCCTGACCCTGACCAGCTATGCCATCAGCGTGGGCCAGGGTTATCTCACGGCCATGCCCGCCGCCATGTCCACGACCTTGGGCAGCGCCGACGTGGTGCTGTTCGGCCTGGCCATGGCCGGGCTCTTCCACTATGTGCCCAACACCCATGTGCGCTGGCGCCATGCGCTGATCGGCGGCGCCTTCGTGTCCATAGGCTTCTCGCTGGCGAAGTCGCTGCTGGCCTGGTACGTCAAGCAGGTGCCGACCTATTCGACGCTGTACGGCGCCTTCGCCACCGTGCCCATCTTCCTGATCTGGATCTACCTTGGCTGGGTCATCGTGCTGCTGGGGGCCATCCTGGCGGCCAACACGCCCAGCCTGACGGGCCGCCTGCATCTGCGCCCCGACACGCCGGGCCAGCCCATGGCGCTGGCGCTGGAAGTGCTGCGCGAGCTCTGGCGCGTGCGCGAGGCCGGCCAGCAGGGCTTGTCCTATCTGAGCCTGGCCGTTGCGCTGCGCGTGGACCCGCTGCAGCTCAGCCCCGTCATCGACAAGCTGCTGGCCATGGACTGGATAGGCCGCCTGGAAGAGGAGGGCGCCCAGCGCCTGGTGCTGCTGTGTTCACCCGAGAAGGCGTTGGCCGAGCCGCTGGTGGCCGCCTTCCTGGCCGAGCGCCAGGGGCTGCTCGGCAATCTGTGGGCGCAGGGTGACTGGTCCAAGCTGACCTTGGACCGCCTGCTCGTCACTGCGGCTGGAAGCCCCCGGACTTGATGATCTTGGCCCAGGCCGCCGAGTAGGCGCGTTCGCGGGTCGCGAGCTGGGCGGAGCTCATCATGCCGACCGACAGGCCCAGCTCCGTCAGCCGCGCCTTCACGCCGGGTTGGCTGATCACGCCGGCCAGCGCATTCGAGAAGCGCTCGACCGTGGCTGGCGGCGTGCCGGCCGGCGCGAACAGGCCGTAGTAGGGCAGGTCCTCGAAGCCGGCAATGCCGAGTTCGGCAAAGGTCGTGACCTCGGGCAGCACGCCCTGGCGCTGCTGGCCCATGACGGCGACGATCTTCAGCTTCTTCTGCTGGTGGTTGGTGATGAGGTCGGGCACCGAGCCGACGCCGGCGCTGATCTGGTTGCCCAGCATGTCGGCAATCATGGGCGCGCTGCCGCGATAGGGCACCGCCAGCAGGTTCAGCCCATTCTTCTCGCCCAGTAGCTTGACCAGGAACTCGGGCACCGACGCCGGTGCCGGCACGCCAACATTGCCCTGGCCGCCGTTCTGCTTCTTCACCCAAGCCAGGTAGTCGGGCAGGCTGGCGGCCGGCGTTCCGCCCGAAATCGCAAAGGCATTGGCGAAGGTGGCAAAGCCCGCCACCGGCACGAAGTCCTTGGCCGGGTCGAAGCCCGGATTCTTCAGCACCAGGGGCAGGATGGAGATGGTGTGGTCGTGGCTGACGAAGAAGGTCGTGCCATCGGGCGGCGCCGTCTTCAGCGCCTGGGCCGCGATCTGGCCGCCGGCGCCGGGCCGGTTGTCGACGATGACCGTCGTGCCCAGCGATGCTTGCAGGGCCTCGCCCAGCAGGCGAGCGATGGCATCGGTGCCGCCACCGGCGGGGAAACCGACCAGCAGCCGGATGGGCTTGTCATCGGCGCGGCTGGCGAAGGGCAGGGCCGCGAGCGCGGCCAGGGTCGAGCGACGGGAAATCTGCATGCATGCCTCCTGGAGCGGAGGCTGCAGTCTACGGATGAAGGACCACCAGCAGCGCGGTCGCCGCCGACTTGCTCGCATTGCGGATGGCATGCGGCCCATCGACCGCATAACGCGCCGTCTCGCCGACCTTGAGCTTGCTGGTCAGCCCGGCGGCCGTCACCTCGAGGCTGCCCGTCAGCACGCTCAGGTGCTCGCGCGAACCGGGCTCGTGGGCTTGCGAATCCAGCACGCCGCCCGGCTGGATGCTGAGTTCGTACCACTCGAACTGGCCCGCCAGCTCGATGGGGCCCAGGATGCGCAGCTTGCACAGGCCGTCGGGGCTGGTCAGGCCCGGCGTCGCGTGGGCGGGCACGGTCTCGATGGCGGGTGCTGCGACGCGCTCGGTGCCCAGCAGCTCGCCCATGTCCACGCCCAGGGCATTGGCCAGCCGCCACACCACGGCCACCGTGGGATTGGCCTGGTTGCGCTCGATCTGCGACAACATCGACTTGCTCACGCCGGCCCGCTTGGAGAGATCATCCAGCGACAGGCCCCGGCTGCTGCGCAAGGCCTGCAGAGCAGCGCCGACGCGGGGCGGTTCGGTGTCCATGTTCATGCTTGACGGCGATAGACGTTTTTCAGATACTGCACGAAAGTTCGATATATCGAACACGTTCAATTTACCGAATTGTGCATCAGGAGCAGCGCCATGAGCCAGGCCTTCTATCAACATCTGCAGACTGAACTCGACGGCATCCGTGCCGCCGGCCTCTTCAAGGCCGAGCGCATCATCACGACGCCCCAGGGCGCCGTCGTCAAGACGACCGACGGCCGCGAGGTCATCAACCTCTGCGCGAACAACTACCTGGGCCTGTCCTCCCACCCCCAGGTCATCGAGGCCGCGCACGAAGCCCTGCGCACGCATGGTTTCGGCCTGTCGTCGGTGCGCTTCATCTGCGGCACCCAGGACCTGCACAAAGAGCTGGAAGGCCGCATCGCCCGCTTCGTCGGCTGCGAGGACGCCATCCTCTACGCGGCGGCCTTCGACGCCAACGGCGGTTTGTTCGAGCCCCTGCTGGGCGAGCAGGACGCCATCATCAGCGACGCGCTCAACCATGCCTCCATCATCGACGGCATCCGCCTGTGCAAGGCCCAGCGCTACCGCTACGAGCACAACAACCTCGAGGACCTCGAGCGTTGCCTGAAGGAAGCCAAGGAGAAGGGTGCCCGCTTCACGCTGGTTTTCACCGACGGCGTGTTCTCCATGGACGGCACCATCGCCCAGCTCGACAAGATCCGCGCGCTCTGCGATCAGTACGACGCCCTGCTGGGCATCGATGAATGCCATGCCAGCGGTTTCCTCGGCAAGACGGGCCGCGGCACGGCCGAGCATCGTGGCGTGTTCGGCAAGATCGACATCGTCACCGGCACCTTCGGCAAGGCCCTGGGCGGCGCCTCGGGCGGCTTCACGGCCGCGCGCAAGGAAGTCGTCGAGCTGCTGCGCCAGCGCTCGCGCCCCTATCTGTTCAGCAACACGCTGGCGCCCAGCATCGCCGGCGCGTCGCTGGCGGTGTTGGACCTGCTGGAAGGCTCCACGGCCCTGCGCGACAAGCTGGAAGCCAACACCGCCTATTTCCGCGAGGCCATCCAGGCGGCCGGCTTCGAGATCAAGCCCGGCACCCACCCCATCGTGCCCATCATGGTCTACGACGCGGTGAAGGCGCAGGAGCTGTCCAAGCGCATCCTGGAGCTGGGTATCTACGCTGTCGGCTTTTTCTTCCCCGTCGTGCCCAAGGGCCAGGCCCGCATCCGCGTGCAGATCTCGGCCGTGCACGAGCGCGAGCATCTCGAAAAGGCGGTTGCAGCCTTCACCCAGGCCGGCAAGGAACTGGGGATCCTGAAATGAGCAGCACCCCGCGCATCCTCATCATCGGCGCCAACGGCCAGATCGGCACCGAGCTGGCCACGGAGCTGGCCCGGCTGCACGGTGAAGACGCCGTCATCACCAGCGACCTGACGCCGCAAGGGCGCGTGCGCACCCTCAAGCACGAGGCCCTGGACGTGACCGATGCGGGCGCGCTGGCAACAATAGTCAAGCGCCACCACATCACCCAGATCTACCACCTCGCCGCAGCCCTGTCGGCCAATGGCGAGAAGCACCCGATGTGGGCCTGGGACCTGAACATGAAGGGCCTGCTCAATGTGCTGGAGCTGGCCCGACACGAGAAGCTGGAAAAGATCTTCTGGCCCAGCTCCATCGCCGCCTTCGGTCCCAACACGCCGGCCGTCGACACGCCGCAGACCACGGTCATGGACCCGACCACGGTCTACGGCATCTCCAAGCTTGCCGGCGAGCGCTGGTGCGCCTGGTATCACGCCAAGCACGGCGTGGACGTGCGCAGCCTGCGCTACCCCGGCCTCATCAGCTGGAAGACGCCGCCCGGCGGCGGCACGACCGACTACGCCGTGGAGATCTTCCACTCGGCGCTGAAGGAAGGCCGCTACACCTGCTTCCTGGAGAAAGACCAGGCCCTGCCGATGATGTACATGCCCGATGCGCTGCGCGCCACCATCGAGCTGATGAACGCGCCGGCAGACAAGATCAAGCAGCGCGGCAGCTACAACCTCGCGGGCGTCAGCTTCACGCCGGAAGGCATCGCCGCCTCCATCCGCCGACGCATCCCGGACTTCTCGATGGACTGCGTGCCTGACTTCCGGCAGTCCATCGCCGCCAGCTGGCCGCAGCGCATCGACGACACCGACGCCCAGGCCGACTGGGGCTGGAAGCTGCAGTACGACCTCGACGCGATGGTCGACGACATGCTGGCGAATCTGGGCCCACAGCTCAAGTCCTGAACGCGAGTTTGGGCGGCACCTCGCGCAGCTTGCAGCGCATACGCCGGTCCCGCTCGGCCAGCGTCAGCCGCTCGCGTGCCGGCACCGGCTGACGCACACCCAATGCGGCAGCGAGATTGGCGTCAGGTTCGCGCCGCGGTCGCAGCAGCTCGGCCGGCCCCGTGATCAGCGGCGTGACGCCCGGCCCATGGCCGCTGACCGTGCTGTCGCCATGCACGATGACGCCGATGGTCACGCGGCCCTCGCGCCAGCTCGGACCACGGCGGGTGTCGGCATCGGTGATGGCGACGAAATCGCCGAAGCGCAGGCTGCCCAGTCGGTAGCGCTCGCGGGCCGCGCGATCGGCCAGCTGGATGTCGTAGTCGCCACGCCAGGCCGTGTTCTTGCCCAGTCCCGAGCCCATCAGCCGCGCCGGGATCAGATGCGTGACCGGCACGGATAGCTGCCCATCGCGCTCGGTGATGCCCCAGCGCCCGAGCAGCAGTGGCGCGCAGTTCATCAGCTCGGCGCGGGGATGCCTGGGCAGGCGCAAGCCCTGGCCGATGGAGGTGATGGCGATGCGGTCGCCAATCGCCAGGCGGCGCAGCACCTCGGGCGGGAAGTCCACCATCACGTGGTTGACGCCGCCATGCTTGCCCGTCACCCAGCCCTGCTGGCCGCGCGCCGCGCCGCTCAGCACGCGGGCGCGGTTGCCGACGCAGGCATAGGTGATCAGCGCGTTGTTGGGCCCGTCGCGCGGGCCGATGACTTCGCGGCCGTTGTTGTGCAGGGAGACGCCGGGCTCGATGTGGTCGCCCGCCAGGCCCACGCAGAGGTCGCCGATGCGCCGGTTCAGCACGATGCCGCCGGTGCCGGGCAGCACGCGCGGCACGCCGTCGTAGCCGATGCGATAGGGCATGGCGCGCGCGACCGGATGGGCGATCTGGCCCTGCACGGTCACGGCGACCAGCTCGTCGCGGTTGAAGCTCGGGCCGCCTTGCGGCGTGCTGGGGGGCTCGGCATACATGGGCAGGCTCCGTGAGGATCAAAGCCGATACCACCAGGCCCGGCTGCGCTGCCAGGGGTCCTGGGTGTCGTCGTTCGATGCATCGGCGTCGGGCGGCAGCGTCAGTGCGTGAACGGCGCAGACATGCTGGACCGACTGCAGCAGGGCCGCGAGACCTGCCGCGGCGATGGCCTGGCGCACGAAGGCGCGCTCGGCCGCCAGCAGGCTGGTCGCATCGCTCTCGGCCAGCAGCCGTGGGGGCGGGTCCAGCCCGCTGAGCGCCTCGACGGGGCCGGGCGCGGCTTCGGCATCCGGCGCGCGGCACAGGATCAAGGCGCCGTCCAGGGCTGCCGACAGCGCCAGCGCATCATGCGCGCCAGCTACGGGGTCGAAGCCATGGCACCAGCCGCGCGCTGCTGGCTTGGTCTGGTGGGACTGCAGGGCCTCGGCATGCCACTCGAAGCGCTCCACCAGCGAGTCGTCGCTGCCAGCGCTGCCGCGCAGCTGTGACTCGGCCAGGTTGTCGCCCACCCAGCGCAGCGTCCAGGAGCCGGCATCGGTGCCGTCGCGCAGCGCGGTCCAGTCGTTCAGGGCCAGGGGATGCAGGCCCTGCTGGTTCTCGCTGCCCAGCATTTCGCTGGCATCCAGCACCTGCCAGAACGAGCGCGGCAGCCAGGTCTCGAAGACGCGCGTCAGGCCCAGGGCCAGCTTGAGTCCGCAGGCCTGGCCCAGCACCAGGGCCGGGTCCAGCACGCAGCGCAACTTGACGCCGTCGACGGTGACGCGCAGGTCGCTGGCACTCATGTTCAGCCTCCCTCGTCGAATGCGTCGAAGACATCGCTGGGGCGCAGGCGCACCGGCGCGGCCTGGCTGCCGCTGCGGTCCAAGGTCGGCGCTGTGGCGCCGGCGGCGTAGACCAGCTTGCGCAGCAGCGCACCGCTGGTCGGGTCGATCTGCAGGAAGACATTGCGCACATTCGGATTGCGGGCCGCGATGTGGCGTTGCATCTGGCCGGGCTGGGTGTCCACCTCGATGTGGGTGGGGCGGTTGCCGCGGCGCGGGTTGTTGAAGTTCGCATCCGGGCGCAAGCGGCGCGCGGGTTGGCCGGCGCCGCGCGGCTTGTCCACGCGCACCGGCGTGCCGGGGAACCAGCGCCTGAGGTCATTGGTCAGGCTGCCGATGACATGCCAGTGCGACAGATTGGGCGACAGGCCGCGCTGCGGGCGCGGCAACTGCGTCAGCGCGTCGATGCCCGCATCCACTTCGGCCAGCGCGTCGTCGATGACGGCGGCGTCCCAGCTGGCGTCCATGCGCTTCTCCGATCAAGCGGCTTGGCGCACGCCCAGCACGCTCTGAAGCGCTGGGGTCACACCCGGGAAGCCACGACCTTCCGGGGTCATGCGATACGCCGCCACCCAGGCCTCGGCGTGGGCGCCCATGGGCCGCACGACGCTCTGGAACAGGATGGGGTCGATGGCCGTCTTGAAGTCGTTGTCGGCGATGAACTGCAGGATGCGCCGGCCGCTCTCGGCCATCTTTGCGCGCTGGCTGGGCTCGGCCACGCCGCCGAGGTAGCGGTTGGAGACGATCTCCACCACGTCCCACTTGGTGTTGGCGTCAAACGCCTTCTTGATATCGGGCGCGTCCAGCAGCTGCAGCACCGTCTTCAGGTGGTGGCCCGTCTCCATGGCCAGCGAGAAGATGTTGCCGTAGGTCGAGCGGTCCAGCGCATAGCGCAGGTCCAGGCCGATGCGCTGCACGGTGGCCACGCTGCCGAAGGGGCGCTGCTCGATGAGCTGGCCGCCGCGGATGACCTCGCCGATCAGCAGGTCGCGGAAGTACTGGCCCAGGGCCACCATGAAGCCCACCATCTGGCGGTGGAAGTTGCGGTTGGTGACCGCCCCCGCCGGTGCCTGGGCCGTGCCGTAGTTGAAGGCGCGGCGGTAGGCCACCATGCGGTCGGCGCGCTTGTAGCGCAGCGGCGTCCATTTCTCCAGCAGGTAGAGGCCGCGGGCGCCGGGGCCGCGCTGGATGCGCATCTTGCCGAGGCGGAACAGGCGCAGCAGCGTGTCGACGACCTCGAAGATCTTCATGCGCTCGTGCTGGTAGATGTAGTACAGCTCGGCCGCGGCATGCAGCTGGCTGGGCACGACGGCGTCGTCGAAGTCCGGCGTGATGAAGGGGTAGGAGATCTTGTCGAAGTCCGGCGCCCCGTGGTCGCCAAAGCCGACCAGGTCGAGGAAGCCGTCGCGGCCCTCGCCGTTGGCGGCGCCCTTGAGCAGCTCGCTGAAGCGCTGCTCGAAAGGCTGCTCGAACTTCTGCCGTTCAGCGGCAGGCATGGCCGCCAGCTGGTCACGCAGGAAGGTCTCCCACAGCCGCTGGATGGTCTCGGTGGTCTGGAAGCTCATGGTGTGGCTCCGGCGTGGCGTTGCACTCGAGGTGGATGGGAATCAGCCCAGATGGGCGGTGATCACGGGGATCAGGGCATGCACTTCGGTGAAGCGCCGGTGGCGGATGTCGAAGTCCTTGGTGGCGAAAGGCGTGAAGGCCTCCAGATAGCGTTTCAGCAGGTCGGGCGACGTGCCCAGCAGCTGGCGCGCTTCGGGTTCGGCGGCTGCCAGCAGCTTCTGCAGCGCGACGTTCTCGCCGAACTCGGCCTTGTTCTGCTTGTCCGGCTGGCCCGGGTTGGCGTCCACGGCCAGGGTCAGCACCTGGGCCAGCCAGCGCACGAGGGCGGCGTTCTTCGACGTCACGATGGCCGCGCCCGTGGTGGGCGCGGGCGCCGGTGCCGGCTGGAAGCCGTCGAGCTTGTCCAGCACCTTCTGCACCTGCTGGCCGACGCTGAGCGTGATGGCGTCGCTGGCGGCCTTGATGTCCGCGGCATGGGCGATCTTGAGTTGCGTCACCGCGCCGCCGACCTGCGTGGACATGGTGGTGTTCAGCGTCGTGATGCGGCTGTCGAGGGGCTGCAGTGCGGTGGCGACCACCTGGGGCAGGGCTTCGACGCCCTTGCGCGTGGCGGTGACGTCCAGGGCCGTGCTGCCCAGGTCCAGCCGCACCGGCGTGCCGAGGCTGCGATAGAGCTCGGGCGTGTAGACATTGATCTCTTCGAACGGCATGGTCGTTCTCCTTGGTTGGGGATGCCGGGCTCAGCGCCGCTGTTGCAGCGCCAGCACGCGATTGGGGCGGCCCAGGCCGCTGCGTTCGACGCGGTCGACGATGCTGTCCAGCGAGGTCTCCAGCGTCGGCGGCAGGTTGATGCCGCGGCGGTCGAGGCAGTCGTGGCCGACGACGGCGCGGACGGCGCTCTGCACCACGCTGCGCAGTTCACCCAGCGACTTGTCGATCTGCGAGCAGTTGGCCACCATGGAATGCACCAGGTCCTTCCAGCGCTCCTCCATGTCCAGCTGGAGGCAGAGCTCTTGTTCCATGACACCGATGTAGGCGTCCAGGTCGAGGTCGGCAAAGCCGGGGATGCCCAGCCGCTGAAAGTCGGCGTTCACGGCCGAGATGGCGCGGTAGGGCGTGCACAGGTCGGTGACGCTAGCCTTGGCGGGGATGGGGTCGTTCAGGAACTTGGTGAGATCCTGCGGCTCGGCCACATGGGCGTCGCCGAGGGCCGTCCGGACTTCCTCGCCCAGGCTGCGCGCCCGCAGATAGGCCTTGTTGAAGGCGGTATCGGTGCTGAGGCTCAGCGTCGGCCTGAGGCTTTGCGCGATGCTCTTCAGCTGATCAAGGAGTTCGGTGTCCAGCGCGTCGACGCCGGCCACCTTGCAGGCGAACTGGCCGGTCAGCACCTGGTCGATCAGGAAGGCATAGGCCGCGGCCCGCCTCTCGGTGGTGCCGAAGTTGTCAAAGCCCAGGCCATAGAGGTCGATGGCGCGGTCCAGGTCATAGAGCAGCTTGTCCAGCAGCACCAGGCAGGCCTTGTTGCCCGTGCAGCAGCTGCCGGCCAGGCAGTCGATGGCGTCGGCCACCAGGCCGCGGCGCGTCGCCAGGTCGACGATGCGGCGGTCGGCGTCGTCCAGACCGGTGCTGCCGTACAGGCCGTAGAACAGCAGCGGCGGCCGCGCGATCTTCATCAGGCGGAAGCCGCCCGCCGAATCGAAGGCCGAGGCAAAGAGCTGCAGGGCTTCTAGGAAGGCATAGAGGGCGGGCGATTCGGGGCTGATGCCGCGCCGGCCCACGGTCACCAGGCGGCGGAAGCGCTCCAGCGCCAGCAGCGAGGTGGAACCCACCGAGCGCAGGCCGTCGGCGGTGTTGTCGCCGCTGCGCTGCACCAGCTCGTCCATGGTGCGGGCCAGTTCGGTCTCCACCAGCAGCGAGCGCAGGTCGTTCTGGCCCTGGGCTTCCAGCAGGTCGTTGAGCTGGCGGTAGGCGTCCAGGCCGCGGGGCCAGTCGTCGGGGCCATAGGCTGTCTGGGTGCTGCCGACCAGGTTGCGCAGCGCGTAGACGGCGGCGTCGCGCCGCGTCTGCAGATCGGCATAGGCGACCTGGGGCACATAGCGGCCGCCGCCGAAGCCGACATTGGCCAGGGCCTCGCCCATGATGACGAGCAGCAGATTGGCCGCCTCGTCCAGGCTTTGCGCCAGCTTGCGGAAGTCGGTCAGCATGGCCGGCGTGTGGGCACCGACGAGGCGGGCCAGGCGGGCGTAATCGTTGAGCTGGCGGCGCATCGCGAAGCCCTTGTCGCGGTTGCGGGGGTCCAGGCCGAAGCGGGCCGCGTTGTAGCCCTCGGACAAGGCCGCGCGTATGGCCTGGCCCCAGCCGCGCAGCTCGGGGGCCACATCCTTGAGCAGGGCGCTGTGGGTGAGGTGGTGCAGGTCGGTGTGGATGTCGTCCTGCGCCTGCTGCCACTCGGCGCCGCCGGCGGCGGTCAGCATCTGCACGACGGGCGGCGCCGAGTCGTGGGTCTGCAGGAAGGGCAGGCCGCGCGACTCCTGGCCGATGGCCTGGGCGCGGGGGTCGCTGCTGTAGCGGGTCAGCAGGGCCTGGGCGACCTGGTTGGGGTCGCTCGGGTCGCCGACCTTCAGCTCGCGGCGGATCAGGTTGTCCAGCACCAGGCGGTCTTGCCCGCTTTGCGGGGTGATGGACAGGGCGTTGGATGAGGCCATGGGGAGTCCTTGTGGTGATGGTCAGGTTCAGGCGGCGAGGCGCAGCGGCGGGCGTTGGGATGAACGGGAGGGGCTGCCGCTGAGCTGGTCGGTGACGATGTGGGCCAGGCGTTGCGGCGGGATGCGGCCACTCTCCAGCGCGTAGTGAGCCGCGCTGACGACATGACGGGGCGGCAGGTCTGTGGCCCGGCCGGCCTGCAGGCAGCGCGCGCCTTCTAGGATGGCGTCCTGGTCACCGCGGTTGAAGCGGATCACGTCGGCCAGGGCCTGCTGGGCAAGATTGCGCCGCGTCTGGAAGGCGATCTCGTCCACCACCTCAGGAATGAGGCGCGGGGCGCTCGTCATCAGGCCGGCGGGAATGCGGTGGCCGCTCTCGGTCCGGTACAGGGCCTGCCAGACGCGCAGCAACTTCGTCGCGTCGCTCGCGAACCCCATGCGGCGCAGCATCTCCGCCAGCAGGTAGACGCGCAGATAGGCCGTCGGATGGGCGCCGCCGGGGCGGAAGGTCATGGTGCGCGGCTGCGGGTGGGCCAGAAAATCGGCCATGCCCCAGGCCGCGGCCGGCCCGCCGAGCAGGATGGCGGCGAGATCGGCAAAGATCTCCTTGTGCCAGCGCCCGTAGACCGAGGCCAGCATGGGGTTGCCGGCGCGGCCCATCACCCGGCGCAGCACCGCCTGGCGGTTCTCCTGCCAGATGCCGGCATCGGCCTGGATGTTGTGGGCCACCTCGTGCAGGAAGACGCTCTGCCAGGGCTGGTCACGATCCCAGGGAATGCGGATCAGCGGGAAGGGGTTGGCCTCGCCGAGCAGGCGCGACAGGGCCACGCCGCGCCGCATGGTCGCCGGCGAGTAGCCATGCTCCATGTACGACACCGGCTTGAGCAACGGCCCGTCGAAGAGGCGCGGCGAGGTCTGGCGGATGGCGGCATAGCAGTCGGCGGCGATGCTGTCGTGGGCGGCGAGCGAGGGGCCAAAGGCCGTGCCGCGCTGGGCAAATACCTCGTAGAACATGCCGAAGAGACGGCGCGCGCGGTCCAGTTCGCGCTCGACCAGGGCGATGTCGACGAGGACGCGCTGGGGCGCGCGCTGGCCGACATCGGTCTGCAGGTCTTCAAAGCGCTGGCGGATGCGCTGCTCCACCGCCGCCAGCCGCGCATTGGCGACACGGAAATGCTCGGGCGAGGGTGCATACGGCATGTCCTGGGGGCGCAGGCCGACGAAGGCGTTGTCCACCCGCGCGAGCCGCGAGAGCCGGGCCGACAGCCCGGTGATCTTGGCCTGCAGGAAACGGCGCACATTCATGGCCCAGCCCTCGGTTGTCGTTGTGGGTCGCAGCTCAGCGGCAGCGCAGGTTGATGACGACGGGGCCGCGCGCAATCACACGACGGCCGCGTGCGCAGTGCGGGCAGCCGATGCGGGCGACGCGACCGGTCGTGGCCACCACCTGGCGGGCCACGGGCGCCACCGTGCGAGCGACCACCTGGGCCGCCTGGCCGCGCGGCGTGGCGCGACGGGCCGGCGCCACCAGCGGGCGGGACAAGCGCTGCACGGTCTGCGGGCGGGCCGCCACCTGGCGGGTGACGCGCTGCACCGCACGCACGGCCTGGCGGGCCGGCAGGCGGCGGCGCTGCACGATGCGGCGCGTGGCCGTGACGGCGCGAGCCACGGCGCGGGCGGCCTGCGGGCCCTGGCGGCGCACGGCGCCGCGCACGGCCTGGCTGACGGCGCGCACGGCGGCACGGCGCACCGGTGCCGCGGCTCGTGCCACACCGGGCAGGGCGCGGCGGATGACCATGCCGGCCAGCACCGGGGCGGCGGCGTCGATGCCATCCTCGTCCAGGCCGTCCACCAGCTCGTCGAAGGCCTCGAACTCGTCGGCCCCATCGGCCAGCAGGCGGCCGGCCACGTTGGCGATGCGGCCGATCATCTGGGCCTGCGGGATGGGGATCATGCTGGCCAGGGGGCCGACGACGCGGGCCGCACGGCCGATGCCGCGGCCCACGCCGCGGGCGATGCGGCCCAGGCGGCGGAAGAACTCGTCGCCATCGCCGGCGTCCATCGCGTCGGCGACGGCGGCTTCGAAGGCGTCGTCGCCGCCTTCGTCCCCGTAGTCGTCGCCGGCATCGAACTCGTCGCCCTCGTCGAACTCGTCGTACTCATCGGCTTCGTCAAAGCCCTCACTGCCGCCTCCGCCGCCACCCAGCAGGCCACCGGCCACGCGGCCGATGCCGCCGAGCAGGCGGCCGATGAACTCGTCATCGCCCTCGTCGGCGCCGTCGAACTCGTCGAACTCATCGCCTTCGTCGAACTCGTCATAGGCATTGCTGGTGCGTGCCGGGCCTTCTGCGGCGTCGGACATCAGGTCGTCCATCACGTCGGCTTCGAATCGGTCCATGGTGTGCTCCTTGCGTGAAGTGCTATCGAATGGTGGGTTAGCGCGGCGTGACCGTCAGCGCGACGGGGCCGTCGATGTGGAAAGTGCGGGTGCCGCTGATGCGACGCGTGCGCTGGCCGCGACCGACTCGGGTGTCACGCGCCAGCGGCGCAGAACCCGGGCCCGCGCTGGGGCGGGGGCTGGCGGCGCTGGGCTGGGCCAGTCGGCGCAGGGTTTGCGGTTGCTGGGCCACGCGGCGCGCCGTGGTGGGCAGGCCGCGTCGCACCTGCTGGGCGGCGCGCTGGGGTGTGGGGGCCGTGCGGGCGGCCACGCGGGCGGCGGACTGCGCAAGGCGGGGCAGGGCGCGCACCGCACCGCGGCCGCGCTGGCGCACCAGTTCGCGGGCGGCCGAGGCCGTGCCGCGCACGATGGCGCGCCGGCCCGCCTGGGCCAGTTGGCCCATATTGCGCATGCCCAGGGTGCGGGCCGCAGCGCGGGCGGCCAGGGCCACGACGGCCGGCAGAGCCTCGTCCACGCCGTCCTCGAAGGCATCGGCCAGCGCGTCGAAATCGTCCATCTCGTCCCCGCCGCCGCCGATCAGCTGGCTGAGCTGGCCCAGCACGCCCTGGGCGCTGCCGGCCGTGTTGGCGACGCCACCGGCCAGGCGCCCGGCCGTGCCGGCCCAGCCCTGCACGCGCTGGGCGCCACCGGCCACGCTGCGCAGGCCGCCGGCGATGCCGGGGGCCCCCAGCATCTGGGCCAGGCGCGAGGCGGCCATCGCCGCCGGCGATACCTGGCGGGCCACCCGGCCCACGCCGCCGGCCACGCGCTGGGCCTGGCGGGCCACGCCACGCACGCGGCCGGCGATGCCGGCGGCGCCGCCCACGCCTCGCCGCAGCATGCCGCCGGCGCGGCCCAGGCCGCCGAGAATGCGGCCGAGGAATTCGTCCTCGTCGGCGGCATCCAGGCCGTCGGCGACTTCGTCCTCGAAGGCATCCCACAGGGCCATGGCGTCACCGCCGTCGCCCTGGTCGTCGGCGAAGTCGGCACCGTCCAGCGCCTCGCCTTCGAAGCCGTCGCCCTCGTCGCCGAGGTCGCCAGCGTCGTTGTCGAAGCTTTCCATCAGGTCCATGCCGTCGCTGCCGTCGGCTTCGTCGAAACCCTCGTCCGCGCCGTCGCTCGCGTCGGCACCATCGAGGGCATCGGCCTCGTCCATCAGTTCGCTGTCAAAAGGGTTCTGATCCATGTCGTGGTCTCCAAGCCGGGGCGGCATCGCTACCGTGAAGTCACTCTAGGCAGGGCCAGGCGCGTCGACAAAACGTGTTTTGTGCCGACCGCATCGGGGCTCGTGTCGACGCACCAGTCCTGACGCACCAACCCATCGGAGGGCCCCCGTTTGAGGGCATCGATCAGGGGGACTTTGCTGGTGCGCGCCCGGACGCATGATGCGCAGCGCCGGGGGCGCCACCGCCGTGCATCGACATCCAGCACTTATTCACGTCGTCAGCCCCCCAGCTTCCCAGGTGCCAAGAAGGGCGGACTGAGCAAATATCCGGCGCCTTGGACGATCCAGAGAGGGACCACGTCAAAGCGGGAGCGCGTTATGGCCAGCAGCATGCAAACCCGGCGATCTCCAACGCCCCGAGGCGGGGCATGAACATCCGTCGCGACGGCCCCGACGACGACGCGGCCTGCGCCGACGCCGGGGCGCCGCCACCCTGCGTGGAACTGGGCGGCCGCAGCCTGCGCATCGTCTGCGTCGACGACCGCCTGCCCGACCACAGCGCGCGGCCCGGCAGTTCGCGGCTGTGCCAGCGCTATCTGCCGGGCGAGATCGCGCATTTCGAGTGGGCAGGACATCGCTACGCCGTGGTCCCGGTCAGCGAGTCATCTGAATCCGGCACGCCGGTGCAGGAGCTTCACACCCTGCTGACCAACCGCGAACTGCAGATCGTGCAGCTGATCTGCTCGGGCCTGCTGACCAAGCAGGTGAGCGCAAAGCTGCACATCAGCGAGTTCACCGTGCGGTCCTATCTGAAGACCATCTACTGCAAGCTCGGCGTGCGCTCGCGGGGGGCCATGGTCTATGCCTATGCGCAATCGCTGTCTCGCGTCCCGCGGGACGAAGTTGCGGACGCGGCCGACGCCTAGGGGTGCTCCGACACCCGAAATGAAGGTTGGCTGACAGGGCAGGTCTTGCCCTGGCTGATAGTCTGGGCGTATGAGATCCATGCTGATGACCACATTGGCCCTGGGCTGCGTCGCGAATGCCCAGGCCCAGCAGCCCGAGGTGGAAAGCCCTTCGGCCCGCTATCTGCTGGGCGCGGCCGTGGTGTCGCAACCCGAATACGACGGCGCCAGCAAGCGCGAGACCAAGCTCAAGCCGCTGTGGGCCTTCAAGCTCGGCCGGGTGCGCTTCAGCACCTCGGGCGCCGGCAGCCTGCTGGGCTTTGGCCAGGAGGACGCCGCAGGCGGCGCGAGCACGCAGTTCGTCGACACCGACAGGCTGCGCGTCGGCGTGTCGCTGCGCATGGACAGCGGCCGCAGCAGCGACGATGCCAGCACCACGCGGGGCCTGCCCGATGTTCGGCGCACGCTGCGGGCGCGCTTCTATACCAACTACAGCATCACCAAGGACTTCAACGTCAGCGCGAACCTGTCCCAGGATTTGCTGGGCCGCAAAGGCGGCATGACGCTGGGCGCCGACCTGGGCTGGCGCTTCTATCGCAGCCAGACGCTGGAGTGGACGGCCGGCGCCGGCATCTCGGCCGCCAATGGCCAGAACTTGCGCAGTTATTTCGGCGTGCCCGAATCGGCGGTGGCGGCGAGTGGCAAGCCGGCCTATGAGCCGGGTTCGGGCCTGCGCGACGTGCACATGGGCGTGGGCTTCATCCGGCCCATCACCAAGCACTGGATCGCCTACGGCAACGCCGGCGCGAGCCGCCTGCTGGGGCCGGTGGCGGACAGCCCCCTGGTCGAGAAGCGCACCGGCACTTCGGCCGGCATCGGCGTCGCCTGGCGCAACTAGAGCTTGACGCGACCGCGCAGGATGTCGGCGTACATGACCCAGTCGCCGGCAAAGCTGTAGAGCGGATATTTGAAGGTTGCCGGCCGGTTCTTCTCGAAGAAGAAGTGCCCCACCCAGGCAAAGCCATAACCGCACAGCAGACCGTACAGCAGCCACATCAGGGCGCCCGTCGTCGCCAGCTTGAACAGGCAGACCAGCACCAGCGTCGAGCCGACGAAATGCAGGCGGCGACAGACGATGTTGCTGTGCTCGCTGAGGTAGAAGGGGTAGAAGTCGGCGAAGCGGGTGAAGCGTTCGGTGCTCATGACGTGATTCAAGCGCGGGTTGTGCCCGAGCGGCAAGCGGGCTTGCCCTGGCAACATGAGCCGATGAGCGCAATCCCCAACAAGGAATACGAGGTCATCATCCTCGGCGCCGGCATGTCCGGCCTGTGCATGGCCATCCAGCTGCAGCGCGCCGGCATCCAGGACTTCCTCATCGTCGAGAAGTCCTCCGGCATCGGCGGCACCTGGTGGGACAACCGCTATCCCGGCGCCCAGGTCGACGTCCCGGCGCCCGCCTACAGCTTCAGCTTCGCGCCCAACGCCGACTGGACCCACCGCTTTGCCGACGCACCCGAGATCCAGCGCTACCAGCAGCGCCTGGCCGAGCAGCATGGCCTGCCGGCCCGCATGTGCCTGGGCACGGCCATCACCGAGGCCCGCTTCGACGAAGGCAGCGGCCGCTGGCAGCTGAGCCTGGACAGCGGCGAGACCCTCAGCGCGCGCTTTTTCGTCTGCAGCACGGGTCAGCTCAATATCGCGCGTTGGCCCGACATCCCCGGCCTGGCCGATTTCCGCGGGCAGTTGCTGCACAGCGCGCGCTGGCCCCAGGGTGTGGACCTGACCGGCCAGCGCGTCGGCGTCATCGGCACCGGGTCGACGGGGGCCCAGCTGGTGCCGGCGCTGGCCAAGACTGCGATCAGCCTCAAGGTCTTCCAGCGCACGCCGAACTGGGTGCTGCCGCGTGTGGACCGCCGATATGGGCGGCTGGACCGGCTGCTGATGGGGTTGCCTGGCTATGGACGCCTGACCTACAAGGCTTGGTGCTGGGCGCTGGACCAGGGCCGCAACGGCTTCGAAGAAGGCACGCTGGCGCGTCGTGCGGTGGTGGGGGCCGCCCGCTGGCATCTGCGCCGCCAGGTGGCCGACCCGGCGCTGCGCGAGGCCTTGGCGCCGCGCTATCCGCTGGGTTGCAAGCGCATCATCTACTCCAGCGACTATTACCCGGCCCTGTGCCGCCCCACGTCGGAGCTGGTGACTACGGGCATCACCCAAATGACGGCGTCGGGCGTGGTCACGGCCGATGGCCGCGAACATGAACTGGACACGCTGGTCTGCGCCACCGGTTATGACACCACCCAGCCGCTGAAGGGACTGAGCGTGGCGGGCCAAGGCGGCCGGTTGCTGGCCGATGCCTGGGCCGCGGGACCGCGCGCCTATCTCGGCATCAGCGTGCCGGAGTTCCCGAACTTCTTCCTGATGCTGGGGCCGAACACGCTGACCGGCCACACCTCGGCCCTGCTGTCGCTGGAGCCCCAGGTGGCCCATGCCGTTGCCTGCATGCAGCGCGTGCGCGGCGAAGGCCGGCAATGGATCACCGTGAAGGCGGCAGCCGCACAGGCCCAGGATGCCGCGGTGCAGCAACGCCTGGCCACGTCGGTGTGGAGCCACTGCAACTCCTGGTACCGCACCGAGGGCGGCCGCATCGTCGCGATCTGGCCCGGTTTTGCACGCGACTACGAGCGCGCCGCACGCCGGGTCGACGACAGCGCCTACGAACTGGGCTGAAGGGCGGCCCGCAGGGCGGCCAGCAGGGCGTCGGGCGCCTCGGCCATCAGCGCATGGCCGGCCGGCACGGTGTGAACTCGCGGCTTCAGCAGGCCGCCGAGCACGGCGTTCTGCCTGGGCGAGGTCATCTGGTCCAGGGCGCCGAGGATGAAATGCACCGGGCAGGCGACGCGCGCTGCCGCAGCCTCGCCGCCGGCGTAGCGGTCGCAGACCTGGAAGTCGTTCTCGAACAGATTGACCGCGGTCTGGCGCGATTGCAGCCGTCGCATCAACGCCATCGAGCCACCGCGCAGCCAGGCGCCCGGGCCCGGGTAGCCGGGCTTGGCGCTGGACAGGGAATGCGAGAAGGCCGTGACCATGGCCATGGCGGCCTCGGGCTTGTCGCGCGCCGTCGTCAGCAGGGCTTCGGAGACCTTCATCGGATAGGCCGTGCCGACCATGACGAGGGTAGAGGCCCGCGCGGCGGCTTCCAGCGCAATCAGCGAGCCCATGCTGTGACCGACCAGGGCGGCCTTGTCCACGCCGGTGGCATCCAGCAGCTGGTGCAGCCAGGCGGCGATGTCCTCGACGCTTTTCAAGGGCGCGCCACCGCTGCGGCCATGGCCCGGCAGGTCGGGTGCCAGCACGCTGTAGCCGTGGTGGGCACACCAGCGTGCCAGCAGCGTCCAGACGCTGTGGTCGTTCAGCGCGCCGTGGATGAAGACGACGCAGGGCAGGGCGGGGTCGAAGGTCTTGCCGCCGGTGTAGGCATAGGCCTCTTGGCCATCAACGACGAACTTCATGCCTTGCTCGCTGTTTTCAGCGCCCGCTTCAGATCGTCGATGAGATCGGCCGGATCTTCCAGGCCGATGGACAGGCGGATGGTGCCGGGGCCGATGCCGGCTTGCTGCAGTGCCGCATCGTCCATGCGGAAATGGGTGGTGCTGGCCGGGTGGATGACCAGGGACTTGGCGTCGCCGACATTGGCGAGATGGCTGAACAGCTTCAGCGACTCGATGAAGGCGCGGCCCTGTTCGCGACTGCCTTTCAGGTCGAAGGAGAACACCGCGCCGGCGCCGCGGGGCATCAGCTTTTGCGCCAGGGCATGGTCGGGATGGGAGGCGAGGCCTGGGTAGGCCACCTTCGACACGAGGTCGTGGGTTTGCAGGAACTCGGCCACCACCTGCGCATTGGCCACATGGCGAGCCATGCGCAGTGGCAGGGTCTCCAGGCCTTGCAGCATCAGCCAGGCCGTGTGCGGGCTCATGCAGGCGCCGAAGTCGCGCAGGCCTTCGCGGCGGGCGCGCAGCAGGAAGGCGCCGACAGTGCTCTCCTCGCTGAAGACCATGCCGTGGAAGCCTTCGTACGGCTCGCACAAGGTGTCGAACCTGCCATGACGGTCGTGTGCGGCCTGCCAGTCAAAGCTGCCCGCGTCCACCAGCACGCCACCGATGACCGTGCCGTGGCCGCAGAGGAATTTGGTGGCCGAGTGATAGACCAGGTCGGCGCCCAGTTCGGCGGGGCGCTGCAGATAGGGCGTGGCGAAAGTGGCATCCACCAGCAGCGGCAGGCCGGCCTCGTGGGCAATCGCCGACACGGCCGGGATGTCCAACACGTCCAGCCCCGGGTTGCCGAGGGACTCGCCGAACAGCAGCCGCGTCTCGGGCCGGATGGCCGCGCGCCAGGCGTCGAGGTCGCGCGGATTGACGAAGCTCGTCTCGATGCCGAAACGCTTCAGCGTGTAGTGCAACAGGTTGTGGCTGCCGCCATACAGCGCAGTGCTGGCGACGATGTGGCCGCCTGCCCCCATCAGCGTGCAGATAGCCAAATGCAGGGCGGCCTGGCCGCTGGCCGTGGCGATGGCGCCGATGCCGCCATCCAGGGCCGCCATGCGCTCCTCGAAGACGGCCGTGGTCGGGTTGGACAGCCGGCTGTAGACGTGGCCCGAGCGCTCCATGTTGAACAGCGACGCGGCGTGCTCGCTGTTCTCGAAGACAAAGGAGGCGCTCAAGTGCAGCGGCGTCGCCCGCGCGCCGGTGCCCGGATCGGGCGTGGCGCCGGCATGCAAAGCTAGGGTGTCGAAGCCTGGCATGGTGTTTTCTATGGTGTGGATGCGCGGGGATTGTGTGCTATGTTGACTGGCAGTTTTTCCATGGAGGCCCCTATGAAAGTCGTCGATATCCTGCGTGTCAAAGGCGGCACCCTGTTCACCGTCACGCCGGACGAGCCGCTGAAGGATTCCCTCGCCGTCATGGCCGAGCGCGACATCGGCTCCCTGGTCGTCATGGAGCATGGCGACCTGGTCGGCATGCTGACCTTTCGCGAGGTCATCTCGGCGGTCGTCAAGAACAACGGCGCGGTCGGCACGACCATCGTGCGCACGGTCATGGACGACGCGCCGCTGACCTGCACACCCGAGACCGAGATCGACGAGGTGCGCCGCATGATGCTGGGCCGCCACGCGCGCTACATGCCGGTCATGAACGGCAAGACGCTGATGGGCGTGATCTCGCTGTACGACGTCGCCAAGGCCGTGGTCGACAGCCAGGACTTCGAGAACCGCATGCTCAAGGCCTATATCCGCGACTGGCCGGTCGAGGAAGGCAGCGAAGAAGCCGCGCCCAAGCTCTGAAAGAAGTTCGCATCCCGACAAGGCGGCCTTGATGGGCCGCTTTTGCTTTTCCGGGCCGCCTAAAATTCGCTGCATATGTCAGGCAGCACCTTCGGCGAACTCTTCCGCGTCACCAACTTCGGCGAAAGCCATGGCCCGGCCATCGGCTGCGTCATCGACGGCTGCCCGCCGGGCATGCAGCTCAGCGAGGCCGACATCCAGCCCGAGCTGGACCGCCGCCGCCCCGGCACCAGCCGCCACGTGACCCAGCGCAACGAGCCCGACGCGGTCAAGATCCTGTCCGGCGTCTATGAGGGCGTCACCACCGGAACGCCCATCTGCCTGCTGATCGAGAACACCGACCAGCGCAGCAAGGACTACGGCAACATCCTCGACACCTTCCGCCCCGGCCACGCCGACTACACCTACTGGCGCAAATATGGCGTGCGCGACCCACGCGGCGGTGGCCGTTCGTCGGCGCGCCTCACGGCGCCCATGGTCGGCGCCGGCGCGGTGGCCCGCAAATGGCTGCGTGAGAAGTTCGGCACCGAGTTCCGCGGCTGCATGACCCAGCTCGGCGAGATCGAGATTCCCTTCGAAGCTTGGGAGCATGTCGGCCAGAACCCCTTCTTTGCTGCCAACGCCAGCAAGATCGCCGAGCTGGAGGCCTATATGGATGCCCTGCGCAAGGCCGGTGACTCGGTCGGCGCGCGCATCCGCGTCGAAGCCACCGGCGTGCCGGTCGGCCTGGGCGAGCCGCTGTTCGACAAGCTGGACGCCGACATCGCCTACGCCATGATGGGCATCAACGCCGTCAAGGGCGTCGAGATCGGCGCCGGCTTCGGCGTCGTGGCCCAGAAGGGCACCGAACACGGCGACGAGCTGACGCCGCTGGGTTTCGCCACCAACAACTCCGGCGGCATGCTGGGCGGCATTTCCACCGGCCAGGACATCGTCGCCAGCATCGCCATCAAGCCCACCAGCTCCATCCGCAGCCCCAAGGCCAGCATCGACCGCGCCGGCAACCCCTCGGTGGTGGAAACCTTCGGCCGCCACGACCCCTGCGTCGGCATCCGCGCCACGCCCATCGCCGAGGCCATGCTGGCCCTGGTGCTGATGGACCATGCGCTGCGGCACCGGGCGCAGTGCGGCGACGTGACGCTGCCCATGGCCCCCATCGCCGCGCAGCGCCCTTGAACAAGCGCGACCAGCGGGCGCTGGAGTTCATCGCCGCCTACGTCAAGGGTGAGACGGTCGAGGCCGGCTGGCTGTATGCCAAGGCTCTGCAGCAGAGCCGGCTGGATTTTTCCGACGCCAGCCTCGACCGCATCGACCACCTGCTGGCGTCCGTGCGCGGCCGCGCCAAGCCATCGGCCGACACCCTGCGCAACACCGAGCAGGGCCGCAACTTCTGCGCGCTGATTGCCTATTACCTGGGCGAGTTCATCCATCGCCGCACCGGCGCCACCCTGAACTGGCATGACCGCGAGTCCGCCACTGCGGTGCTGCCGCCGGGGCCGGCGCTGCCCGACGCGCCCCATATGCGCCTGGTCGCCGTGGTGCCCGAGCAGGCCCAGGTGTTGATGCTGCTTGGCTGGATCGAGGCCTGCGCGCTGGAAACCCGCACCCAATCGACAGCCAGCGCCCTGGTCGCGCGCTTCTGCGAGGTGCTGACGCAGAACGGGCCGGCGCTGTGGAAGGCCGGCCTTTACGCCGTGGGCCGCATGGCGGCCTGGCAGATGACCATGGCCTATGACGATGGCGTCGTCGTGCCGTCGATGATGAGTTCCACCCGCCCGGACATCTGGGTGACTTTGGGCATGGGTGAGGGCATCGACGAGTACCTGGCCATGGGCGCCAGGAAGCTCGAAGACAACCCGGAAGGTGCCGCCTGGCAGGTGCTGTCCTATGACGGCCATGGCGAATTCCAGGGCCAGCGGCGTGATGCCATCATGGTGGTGCTGCAGACCTACGAGCCGGCGCCGCTGAAGCTGAAGATCGCTTTTCCCTACCGGCAGGCCGCGGATGGCCGTGAGTTCACTATCCTCACACCCACGCTGCTGACCGCGAGCACGGATCGCGACGCGATCCTGAACCTCAGCGCCGCCATCGATAAAGGCACCCAGGCCGTGCGCTGGCCCGGCGGCCTGTCCTGGAACCAATTCCTGGAGGACGCCGAGACCCCGCCCTCCAGCCGGCATCATCTGCCGCCGCAGCCCGCCCAGCTGGAAATGGCGCAGATCATGGAGAAGCTGCGGGCCAGTTTCGAGCAGCGCCAGCAGCGCATGAGCGACCTGACCCTGGCCTCGGTGCTGGCGACCCCGCCCGACTGGATGCGGCCGGACGACAGCCTCAAAGAGGTCTTCGCCCGCCAGAAGCTGCTGCTGACCGAGGGTCGCGTCGTCTGGGGCGCCCTGGTGCAGGCCAACAACCTGATGTTCGAACCCGGCAACGCCAACTGTCCGGGACTGCTGGTCTATTCACCCGACGAGCATTTCGACGCTCATCCGATGGAGCTGCGTCTAGTCGGCCGGGCCTTCTTCGGGCTCAAGGGCACCCAGCCGGACGATCCCGAGCTGGCCAGGCTCGCCAAGCTGGTCACCGAAGAGGCGGACCGCACCCTGCAGTTCCGCCTGCCCCGGGTGTTCTGCAGCCAGGACGTCTGCTCCGGCATCTTCATGCTGTTTCGCAAGCACATCCCGAACGGCGTGCTGTCCTGCGGCCTGTTCCCGGTGCTGACGCATCCGTCCACGCCGGCGGTGCTGATGCTGCCCTTCGAGTTCTGGCCCATCGAGCTGATCGTCATGTGGAAGGAAGGCCGCCTGTAGGCCCTGGACCATGTCCTTCGTCATGGGGGCGGGTGGCGAAACGCCCCCTGCGGTCGACTTGATTCCCGCGGTTCGCCCCCTCCCGCCTGCAACTCGTCCGCCCCGGCGCCGGCCTGATCTCCAACCGGTGCAGCTCAGCCCCCGCAAACCGCGTTTCGTCACAAGGGCGCTGCGCCGGGCCGCTCACATTTCTAGACTGCAAAGGTCTGTATCAGAGAGCGTACTGGGGGAGCCATGCGTAAGTCTTTCAAGTTGGGTGCCATTGCGGCGGTCGTGCTGCTGGTAGGCGGTGCCGGCGTGGCCGTCATGGCCAGCAAGGGCGACGGCCCCAAGAAGCCGGGTGACGACAAGGCCAAGCCGGCCCTGGAGTTCGTTGCCAGCGAAGTCGTCAAGCCGACGCTGGCCGCCATGCCGGCCCAGATCGAATTCAGCGGCCCGCTGGTGGCGCCGGGCACGGCCATGGTGCGCGCCAAGTCCAACGGCACCTTGCTCAACCTCGCCGTCGGCGAAGGCAGCCGGGTCAAGGCGGGCCAGGCTCTCGGCCAGGTCGATCTGGAAGAGCTGCGCTATCGCATCGCCGAGCGCGGTGCCAGCGTCGAAGCCATGCGGGCCCAGATGGAGCAGGCCGAGCGCAGTTACAAGGCCAACGAAGGCCTGGCGTCCAAGAATTTCATCGCCCAGACGGCGCTGGACAACTCCCGCGCCGCCTACGAGTCGGCCCGCGCCAACTGGAACGCCGCCAAGGCCCAGCTGGACACCAGCCAGGTGACGATGCGCCAGGCTGCCCTGGTGGCGCCCATCAACGGCGTCGTCTCCAAGCGCCATGTGGTGCCTGGCGAGAAGGTGGCCGCCGAGCAGCAGATCCTGACCATCGTCGACCTGTCCAAGCTGGAACTGGCCGGCCTGGTGGGCACGCATGAGGTCAGCCGCCTGAAGCCAGGCATGACGGTGCAGGTCAAGGTCGAAGGCGTGGACGAGCCCGTCGAAGCCAAGATCGACCGCATCGCCCCCAGTGCCGAGCCGGGCACGCGCTCCATCGGCGTGACCCTGGTGCTGAGCAACCCCAAGGAGCTCTACCGCGCCGGCCAGTACGCCGTCGCCAAGGTGGTGCTGCAGGACGACACCCAGCGCCTGACCGTGCCCATCGCGGCCATCAGCCGCAATTCCGGCCAGGAGCAGGTCTGGATGATCGAGAACGGCGCCCTGGTGCGCCGCATCGTGACCACGGGCCGCAGCGACGCCCGTGACGGCCGCGTCGAGGTGCTGAACGGCCTCAAGCCCGAGGCCCAGGTGCTGGCGGCGCGCTTCGACAACCTGCGTGAAGGCGACAAGGCCACCATCGTGGCCGCCAAGGCCAAGGTGGCCAGCTCGGCCGCCTCCGCAGCCACCGTCCAACAGTGAGGGCCACACCATGTGGATGACCCGCGTTTCCATCCAGAACCCGGTCTTTGCGACCATGGTGATGGTGGCCCTGTGCGTGCTGGGCCTGTTCTCCTATTCCAAGCTGGGCGTCGAGCAGATGCCCGACATCTCCCTGCCCGGCGCCTGGATCGACATCCGCTACCCCGGCGCCTCGCCCGAGGCCGTGGAGCGTGAAGTCGCCAAGCCGCTTGAAGAGGCGCTGAACAGCATCGCCGGCGTCGACCGCATCCAGTCGCGCAGCTTCGAAGGCCGCGTGCAGGCCAGCGTCGAGTTCACGCTGAACACCGACATGAGCCGCGCCATGCAGGACCTGCGCGACCGTGTCGCTGCGGCCCAGTCCGCCTTCCCCAAGGACGTCAAGCCGCCGACGGTGTCGCGCTTCCAGGCCGACAACGCCCAGCCGGTCGTCGTCATGGCGCTGCTGAGCCAGACGCGTGGCGCGCGCGAGCTGTCCATGATGGCCGACCTCATCGTCTCCAAGCGCCTGGGCCGTGTCGAAGGCGTGGCCAAGGTGGACGTGGGCGGCATGGTGACCCGCGAGGTGCGCATCGACCTCGATCCCATGCGCCTGCGCGCCTATGGTGTGACGCCTGCCGAAATCTCCAAGGCCTTGAACGATGCCAACAGCGACCAGCCGGTGGGCCTGCTGTCCGACCAGACGTCGGACGCCATCCTGCGGGTCGAAGGCCGCGTCAAGGACCCCAAGCAGTTCGGCCAGATGGTGGTCGCCCGCCGCGGCAACCTGGCGCTGACGCTGAACGACCTGGGCACCCTCGTCGAGCGCGAGCGCGAGGTCGACAGCATCGCCCGCATCAACGGCCAGCCGGCCGTCAGCTTCAACGTCTTCAAGCAGCAGGACGCCAACATCGTCGCCACCGGCGATGCCATCAAGGACGCGATGGAAGAGCTGCGCAAGGTGCTGCCCAAGGATGTCGAGCTGCGCCTGATCTATGCCAACTCCGACTTCGTCAAGGGCTCGTTGACCGGCTTGAAGCACACGCTGGTCGAAGGCGCGCTGCTGACGGTGGCCATCGTCTTCCTGTTCCTGCACAGCTGGCGCTCCACCATCATCACGGGCCTGACCCTGCCCATCGCGGTCATCTCCAGCTTCATCGCCGTGCATGCCTTCGGCTTCACGCTGAACTTCATGACGATGATGGCGCTCTCGCTGTGCATCGGCCTGCTGATCGACGATGCCATCGTCGTGCGCGAGAACATCGTGCGCCACGTGGCCATGGGCAAGGACCATCACACCGCGGCCGGCGACGGCACCAACGAGATCGGCCTGGCGGTGATGGCCACCACCTTCGCCATCTGCGCGGTGTTCGTGCCCGTCGCCTTCATGGGCGGCATCATCGGCAAGTTCTTCTATCCCTTCGGCATCACCGTCGCGGTGGCCGTGATGGTCAGCCTCTTCGTCAGCTTCACGCTCGACCCGATGCTGTCCTCGGTCTGGCATGACCCACCGAATGCGCGCATCAAGCACTGGCCCGTCATCGGCCATGCCATCCGCGCCACCGACTGGAGCATGGACCGCCTGCACAACGGCTATGAGCGCCTGATCAAGTGGGCCTTCTCCGGCCGCCGCTACCGCGTCTTCGTGCCGCCGATTCCCGCCTACGGCCATCCCTTCGATGCCGATGGCAAGCGCGACAAGACCGCCAAGCGCGTGTTCCGCTTCGCGACGCTGACGCCGCGCGGCCTGGTCATGTGGGGCGCCGTGGCGAGCTTCGTCGCCGCCCTGATGCTGGCCCCCATGGTCGGCAGCGAGTTCGTGCCCGAGACCGACAACGGCTTCACGCAGGTCAACCTGCGCATGCCGGTGGCCTCCAGCGTCGAACGCGGCAGCGCCAAGGTCGCGCAGATCGAGGAGATCCTCAAGAACTACCCCGAGATCAAGACGGTCTCGACGGTGGTCGGCAGCACCGGTGAAGGTCTGGCGACGGGCCGCAACCAGGCCGCGCTGAACATCTCCCTGACCGACCGCAGCGAGCGCAAGCGCACGCAGAAGGAGATCGAGGACGCCATTCGTGCCGACATCGCCAAGATCCCCGGCATCGAGGTCAGCGTGGGCTTCAACCGCCCGATCTGGGTGACCATCCTCGGCACCGACCCCGAGGTGCTGACCCAGGTGGCCAAGGACTTCGCCGAGAACCTGAAGAAGATCCCCGGCGCCGTCGACGTGGACACCACGGTCAAGCCCGGCCTGCCGGCCTTCGCCGTGCGCCTGAAGGACTCGGCCATCCGCGAGCTCGGCCTGACCGCGCCGCAGATCGCCTCCAGCCTGCGCGCCTATGTCAACGGCGACATCGCGACCTACTGGACGACGCCCGACGGCAACCAGGTCGAGGTGCTGCTGCGCCTGCCGCGCGACCAGCGCGAGCGCATCGAGCAGATGAGCAAGCTGCCGGTGGCCTTCTCCAAGGACGGCGCGCCCATCACCCTGGACCAGGTCGCCACCATCGAGCCGGTGTTCAATCCCGAGGTCATCCGCCGCGAGAACCTGCAGCGCCGCGAGGCCGTGTTCGCCGGTGTTCAAGGCCGCCCTGGCGGCGACGTGAACGCCGACGTGCAGAAGCTGATCAAGAGCACCCAGCTGCCCCCGGGCATCAGCTTCAAGGTGGACGGCGCCGGCAAGCAGCAGGCCGAGGCCTTCAACGGTCTGCTGGCCGCCATGGCCCTGGCCGGCATCTTCATCTACATCGTGCTGGCCAGCCAGTTCGGCAGCTTCCTGCAGCCCATCGCCATCATGGCTTCGCTGCCCCTGGCGCTGATCGGCGTGATGCTGGCCCTGCTGCTGTGGCGCTCGACGCTGAACGTCTTCTCCATGATCGGCCTGGTCATGCTGATGGGCCTGGTGACGAAGAACGCCATCCTGCTGGTGGACTTCGCCAACCACGCCCGCAAGGCCGGGGCGACGATCGCCGATGCGCTGCTGCAGGCCGGCCTGATCCGCATGCGCCCCATCATCATGACGACGGCCGCGATGATCTTCGGCATGCTGCCCATGGCCATCGCGCTGAACGACGGCGGCGAGATCCAGGCGCCCATGGGCCGCGCCATCATCGGCGGCGTCATCACCTCGACACTGCTGACCCTGGTCGTGGTGCCGGTGCTGTACAGCTATCTGACCCGCGAGAAGAAGCCGGCTGTGAAGTCGGCAGCGCGCACGGCAGAGCAGGGCGGCGCCAGCTCGCTGCCGCTGCACGGCATGCCCGGCGCGATGCCGGCCGACAAGGAATAAGTTCTCCCTCGAGCGCGCTCCAGCGCCCCGGGCCGGCCACGCAAGTGGCCGGCCCTTTTTTCTTGTTCCGCCAGCCACGCGAATGACCGGCCCTTTTTCTTTTGGAGTGGCTGCTTTGAGCTTCGGCAAAGCCCTGTCCGCGTAGATCAGGATGCGGCGCTGCATCGCAGCCTCCTAGCATCCGCTTCGACATCCCAGGAGAGTGCGTTCAGCCAGGTTCACACAATGAACCCCTGATCGCCGCCGAAGGCGCAACCTCCCATGCACGCTCAGGCCCCGAACTGGTTTGTCACAGGAGCCGACACTGGAGAGCGGGACGGCGCGGATCAACACCGCGCACGCCCCCACCGAAGGAGCAAATGCCCCGGGCGTTCATCGCGCCGAGGCACGAATCTCTCAGGTACCAAGGACAGCGGGAGCGGCGCGAAACATCCGTGAGGCATGGCCTCGGGGGTTTCGTGGTCGTTCATTCACCGCTGGAGTCGCTGACTCACTGAACCCACCCTCGCACCCCCCGTTGCCGTCGTGACGGTCCAGGCGCTTTCGCGCCGTGCCGCCACACGCCCCTCACCGAAGCCGTGCAAGTCGACACAAGCCGTCGACGTTGCGGCGTCGGCGCCGAGATCTCTGCCGCCACGAAGAACCGTGGCGCCGCGAGAGGCCCGGCTCTTCCTCGAACCCACGAAACGGAGACCTTTGATATGCGAACTGATCGTGATTCGACCCTGCGCCTGCGCAGAGGTATTGGCCTGGCGCTGTCGGCGCTGGCGCTCATGACGGCGCCGGCCGTGCAGGCGCAGAACGTCGGCGCGGCTGCCGTGGCGCGCTTCAAGGCGCCGGACCTCGGCGACCGTGCCGGCGCCCAGGCCGCGGCCGAGCAGGGCCTGGCCGACTATGTGCAGCGCAAGCAGCAGCAAGGCGGCGCCGGCGCCACAGCCTTCGACCTGCCACGGGCTGGCGACCTCGCCAACACACGCATCGCCGGCGGCTTCGAGGTGCACACCATCGCGCCTCAGGACATCGCGGCCGGCCGCAGCGAGTTGCGCCACATGGTGCAGGCCAGCGGCATCTGGCGCTTCTTCGTCAAGGTGGGCACCAGGCCCGTGGGGCTGGTCACCGTGCAGCGCATGGACGGCCGCTGGCAGGCCGTCTCCTTCGGCGGCGCCGGACTCGCACAGGAGCTGTCGGAGCTGATGGCCGAGCATGCCGACGTCGGCGCCGACCACCTGCGCTTCATCCGCGTGCACCAGGCCCAGACCGATCTGCTCGAGGTGGTCTCGCCCACCGACCTGCAAGCCCGCTACGCGCCACTGGCTTCGGCCCGTGCAGCGTTGTCGACCGAGGCGCCAGCCACGACTTCCAAGCTGCTGGACACCTACGAGCTGCTGGAGCCGCTACGCAATGCCGTCAAGCGCAACCTCAATGGCCAGAACTGAGCCATGCCCGCCAACCACTTCAAAGCAACAGGAGCTGCCATGTCCCTGCATCTGAAGCGGGCCCTTGCCGGCCTCGCCATCGCTCTCGCGCTGCCGTTGGCGCATGCCCAGTACCGCCAACTCAATGTGCCCACCAACATCCAGGAGCACAGCCAGTGGTGCTGGTCGGGCTCCAGCAAGGCCGTCATCGGCTTCTTCAAGGCCGCGCCTTCGCAATGCGCCATCGTCAACTGGGCCTTCGGCATCAACTACGCCTGCGGCAACGGCAGCTTCAACTGGAACAGCTACGCCAACCAGCCCAACAGCCTCTACGGCACGAACGGCAGCGTGCAGAACATCCTGTCCAACTGGGGTGTACCGACCTATGCCTACACCTACGCCTCGTCGTGGAACTCCATCGTCAGCGACATCAATGCCAACAAGCCCTTCGTCATCCGCTTCGGCTGGACCAGTGGCGGCGGCCACATCATGGTCGGCACCGGCTACGAGGTCTGGAACGGCTACAGCTACGTCACCTACATGAACCCGTGGCCCGGCGAGGGCAACTCGGAGGATCTCTACAACTGGATGGTCTCGGCCAACGACCACCAGTGGACGCACACGCTTCGCGTGCGCTGATTCAGCTTTTCGTTTTCATCGTTGCAGGAGAGTGCCGGGCCGCGAGGTGCCGGCCGCCGAAGGCGCAGCCTCCCATAACCGCTCAGGCCCCCGTACTGCAACGACTCAATCGCCGTCTGGAGAGACGCCCTCACAAGGGGCGCACCGAAGGAGCAAGGCCCGCGGCAAAACGCCGCGGGCTCAATCTCTCAGGTAACAGGGACAGAGGGAGCGGCAACCGCAGCGTCAACCACGCTGCGCTGCGGCATCTCCTGGAGTTCCTGCAATGAAAGTCATCGTCCTCGGCGCCGGCCTGCTCGGCGTCACCTCCGCCTATTTCCTGCGCCAGCAGGGTTTCGACGTCACCGTCGTCGACCGCCAGGCCGCACCCGGTGCCGAAACCAGCTTCGCCAACGGCGGCCAGATCTCGGTCAGCCATGCCGAGCCCTGGGCCAATCCCAGCGCGCCGCTGAAGGTGCTGAGCTGGCTGGCGAGAGAAGACGCGCCTTTGCTGTTCCGGCTGCGCGCCGATGCCCAGCAGTGGCGTTGGGCGCTGCAATTTCTGCGCGAATGCTCGCCCTGGCGGACCCGCCGCAACATCGAGCAGATCGTCAAACTGGGCACCTACAGCCGCCAGGTGCTGCAGGCCCTGAGAGAGGCCTGCGGTTTGAACTACCAGCAGCGCAGCGAGGGCATCCTGCACTTCTATACCAGCCTGCGTGAATTCGAAGGCGCCGCCGGACCGACCGCGCAGATGCGCGAGCTGGGCTGCGACCGCCGCATCATCAATGCCGACGAGGCCGTGCGCATCGAGCCGGCCCTGCGCCACATCCGGCCACAACTCGCCGGCGCCACCTACACGGCGGAGGATGAGTCGGGCGACGCCAATGCCTTCACGCGTGAGCTGGCCGCGCGATGCGCACAAGACGGCGTGCGCTTCCTGTTCAGCCACGCCGTCACCGCTTTGCGCGAGGTGGGCGGCAAGATGGACCATGTGGAGGTGACGAACGCCGATGGCCAGTTCCAACTCCTGCGCGCCGACGCCTATGTGCTGGCCCTGGGCAGCTTCAGCACCGCTCTCGTCGCGCCACTGCGCATGCGTCTGCCCATCTACCCCGCCAAGGGCTACTCGGTGACCCTGCCCATCAAGGACGAGGCCTTCGCCCACCAGGTCTCGCTGACCGATGACGAATACAAGCTCGTGTTCTCGCGCCTGGGTGACCGGCTGCGCATTGCCGGCACCGCCGAACTCAACGGCTATGACCGGGACCTGAACCGCACCCGCTGCGACGCCATCCTGCGCCGCGTCGAGCAGCTCTTTCCCGGTGCGGGGGACATCGAGAGCGCCAGCTTCTGGACCGGCCTGCGGCCCGCCACGCCCTCCAACGTTCCCCTCATCGGCCGCACGCGATTGCACAACCTCTTCCTGAACACGGGCCACGGCACGCTGGGTTGGACGCATGCCTGCGGTTCGGGCAAGTCGGTGGCGCGCATCGTGGCCGGGCTGAAGCCGGAGGTGGATTTCGCGTTTGTTGGCGCTTGAACGTCAAGCCTGGCGACGCTGCCAGTTGAGGTGCAAGCCAATCTTCTTCGACAAGCTGCCATCCCAACCCGGCTCAAACCCATGCTCCACGAGGCGATCGCAGACCTCCCGGGCGATGCCGAGGGCATGGGTTTCATACACGTCGTGCGCCGCCTCGGCGTCGTCGGGCATGAAGCATCCATAGCCCAGATAGACCGACAGATGACTTCCCTCGGCCAAGGCATCGGCCATGTTCTGGTCGATGAAGAAGGCGTAGCCGCGAACACGCTGGCGAAAGCCGGCGTGCTGCTGATCGATCTCGTCGATGCGTTCCGGCAACTCGCTGCGGGTGCAGGTGTCACAGCAGGGTGACACCTGCCACAACAGAATGCCTCGATCCCGCAGATCGGCTTCCACGCGGTCCAGTCGGTCGCAGTCCGTTTCGGCGGGCCAACTCTTCTTTTCCAGGGCATGGCTCGCCATTGCCTTGTCCATCTCTTCCGCCGCAAACCGCGTGAATGCGTCCTGCTCTTCCGCGGGGCATTCGTCTTCGATATAGACCTCGCGGCAGGTCTGCAAGATGTCGTCTGGGTCCGATTGGGCCAGGCGGACTTCACCCAAAACCAGGTTTTTGAGGCGGGTTCGGAGTTCTTCCCGCGAGTCGTCGTTCCAGGGTGTGTTGTTGCTCATTGGGCTACTCGAATTCGTTTTGATCGCGACTATGCCAACGCTTCAACAGGATCTGCATCGCGCATCGACGTGAAGATGCACGCAGCGCCGGCTTCATGCTGAAAGAGCGAACACGTCCCGCACGCAACCGCGCAGCCACCGGTGCGCCGCATCGCCGTCCATGCGTGGATGCCACAGCAGCGAGACCGGAAAGGCGTCCAGCGCCAGCGGCAGTTTCAAGCTCAGCAAACCGTCACGAAGATGGCCCGTGTGGCGCTCGGGCACGGTGGCCACCAGGTCGCTGCCGCGCGCCAGTGCCAGCGCCTCGGAAAAGCCTGCCACCGTGACGACGATGTCGCGCGCCAGCCCCAGCGCTGCCAGGGCCTGGTCCACCGGTCCCGACGAAGTCCCTCGCCGAGAGACGACGACATGGCGGCCCGCGGCATAGCGTTGCGCCGTCAACCTGCCGCGCGACAGCGCATGCCCCTCGCGCACGACCGCCACGAAGCGATCGCGAAACAAGGGCAGGGCGCGCAGTTCCGGTCCGGTGGTCGAGCCGATGACGCCCGTCTCCAGATCCACACTGCCGTCACGCAGCGGCGTGCTGTCCTTGTCCGGCTTGGGCACGAATCGCAGCCGAACGCCGGGTGCTTCCGAGCTGATGCGTTCCAGCAGCGCCGCGCCGAAGTTCTCGACAAAGCCTTCGCGCGTACGCAGGGTGAACTCGCGTTCGAGCCTGTCCAGCTTCAAGGCCGCCGCCGGCCGCAGCGCGGCCTGAGCTTGCTGGACAAGCGGCCCGATGCGCTCGCGCAGTTCCAGCGCGCGAGGGGAGGGCACCAGTCCGCGCCCCGCTCGCACCAGCAGCGGGTCGCCTGTGGTCTCACGCAGCCGGGCCAGCGACCGGCTCATGGCTGACGGGCTCAGCCTCAGCCGCCGCGCGGCGCCAGCCACGCTGCCCTCGGTCAGCAGGGCGTCCAGGGTCAGCAGCAGGTTCAAGTCGGGTTCTGACATGGCGCCTTATGCAGGGATGAAGTGCAGATGATGCGTCTTCCGCCATGTCCGGCCAATGCCTAAGGTTGCTGCATGACGACCGCAACCCTCACGCCACCCGCCACCGCACCCGTCACCGGCGTGCTCGCCGCCCTGGCCCTGTGCACCTTGCTGCCTTCCCTGGCTGTCAGCAGCGCCAATGTCGCGCTGCCGACGCTGGCCGCGGCGTTTGGGGCCCCCTTTGCGGCGGTGCAATGGGTCGTGCTGGCCTATCTGCTGGCGACGACGGCCCTGATCGTCGGAGCCGGGCGGCTGGGCGACCTGGTCGGCCGCAAGCGCCTGCTGCTGGCCGGCATCGCGCTGTTCACCACGGCTTCAACGGTGTGCGCGATGGCGCCCGGACTGGCGTGGCTGATAGCGGCGCGCGCCGTCCAGGGTGTGGGCGCTGCCGCCATGATGGCCTTGACCCTGGCCTTTGTCGGCGAGGCCGTGCCCAAGGCCCGCACCGGCAGCGCCATGGGCTTGCTGGGCACGATGTCGGCCGTCGGCACGGCCCTGGGGCCGTCCCTGGGTGGGTTGCTGATTGCGGGCCTGGGCTGGCGCGCCATCTTTGCCTTCAATCTGCCCCTGGGCCTGCTCGCCTTGCTGCTGGTTTGGCGCTGGCTGCCGGCCGATCGCAGGAGCGCGCAGGCCTCGGGATTCGACCTGCCGGGCACGGCGCTGCTGGCGGTGGCCCTGGCCGCCTATGCCCTGGCGATGACCCTCAGTCTCTGGCTGCTGGTGGCGGCCGTGGTGGCCTTGCTGGCCTTTCTGCACGTCGAGACCCGGGCGGTCTCGCCCCTGGTCCGCCTGGATGCGCTGCGCGAACCACCACTGGCGGCAGCCCTGGCGGCCAATGTCGTGGTGGCGGCGGTCATGATGACGACCCTCGTCGTCGGGCCCTTCCATCTGTCGCGGGCCCTGGGGCTGAGCACCGCGTCCGTGGGGCTGTTGATGTCGGTCGGGCCGGTGGTGTCGGCCTTCAGCGGCGTCCCGGCGGGCCGCCTGGTCGATCGTTTCGGCGCCCGGCGCGCGTCACTGTTCGGCCTGGCCGGCATGCTTGCCGGCGGCCTGCTGCTGAGCCTGCTGCCGGCGGGCGGGGGAGCGGCGGCCTATGTCGGCCCGCTGCTGCTCATCACGCCGGGCTATGCGCTGTTCCAGGCCGCCAACAACACGGCCGTCATGGCGAATGTCGAGGCGGCGCGGCGTGGCGTCGTGTCGGGGTTGTTGAACCTGTCGCGCAACCTGGGCCTGGTGACGGGCGCATCCCTGATGGCCGCGGTCTTTGCCGCCGCTACCGGTACGGCCAGCCTCATGACGGCGACCGCGGCGGCCGTGGCCAGGGGCACGCAGCTGAGCTTTGGCCTGTCGGCCGTCCTGCTGCTGGTGGCCCTGGGGCTGGTCGCCCGCTACCAGGGGTCGAAGCAGTCGTAGTTGCGCACGCGACAGATCAGACCGTCGCGCAGCTCGAAGAACATGGCGAACCGGGCCTTCATCGTCGCGCCGGCGTCCAGCGAGCCCATGGGCACGGCCAGTTCGGCCGACCAGCGCGCCTCGATGACGACACGATCTCCCTGGGCCAGCTCCGAGACGATGTCGTAGCGCTGGCGGCGGATGATCTGCCGGGCCAGGCCGGTGCGGCGCTGCAGCTCGGCCTTGTCGCTGGTGGCGCCGTGCGGATTCAGCCGATTGGGCAGTTCGACCTGCTCGACGTCGTCGGTCAGGAAGCGCATGGCGTCGCGGCTGCCCTCCTGCAGGGTGGCCAGGAAGTCGCGCACGACCTGCAGCGATTCAAGATCCGCAGCCCTCATCGCCAGTGCCCCAGGCGTCGCCGCGTGCGACGGACGTCGCCTTCGGCCTCGCAGCGGTAAGAGTCGTACTCGGAGCGATGCAGGCCCAGGTCACGCAGCGCGGTGGCGTCGAGCTGCATGAACTCGGCGCGCTCGCGCTGGCTCTGCAGATGGCTCCGGCAGGCGTCGAGCAGGCGCCGCAGTTGCAGGCGCCAGGATGGCGAGGTCGGCAAGGCCAGTGTGCTCATGCTGCTCTCCTTCAAGCGGCCTTGGCCAGCGGCCCGCTGGCCGGCATGGCGTACAGCAGCGGCGAGACGGCTTGCTGGATGCGGGCCAGTTGCGGCGCACTCAGCACGATGTTCAGCAGGGACTGCAGGCGTGGCTCGAGCAGGCCGGAGACGATGTACTGCCAGCGATAGGCCTTCAGCACCGTGTCACCGATCTGCTCGATGTGCTCGGGGTTGATGATGCCGGCGGTCTTCAGAAAGTAGGCCGCGTCCGCCGCGGCCTGGCCCTGCAGGATGCCGTCCACGCCCTGCACCAGGGCGATCAGGTCTTCGACGGCGGCGTCACGTTCCAGCGGCACCAGCTTGGCGTCTTCGCGCAGCCATTCCAGCTCGTCGAGGATGGCGTGCTGGGACTCCTCCTTCCAGTGGAAGAGGAAAACGTCGCGGTAGAGGTCGGAGACGTCCTCGCCGGCCTCGCCGATGCTGGCGCGGTAGTGGGTCTGCGTGAACAGCTCGATATGGCAGGTCAGGGCCAGAACCGCCCAGCTGCTCTTGCCGAGCACGAACTCCGCGACGCCATTGGGCGTGGCCTCGAAACGGTAGCCTGGTGCCATGCGGTCGGCGGCCAGGGCCTCGATGCGGCGGAACAGCTCCTGGTGCTTCATCTCCTCGTCGGTGAAGCGCACCAGGGCTTCCAGCGCGGTCTGGTCGCCCAGCCAGTGGTCGCGGCTGATCTCCAGCATCTTGGCGCCGATGAAGCGTTCGACGAGGCCGAACATGTTGGCGTAGGTGCGGCCCTGGATCTGGCCGAGCAGGCGCTGGTCCGCGGGACTGAGGAAGGGCAGTTCGTCGATCAGCGAGAGCTGGTCGGGCAGGAACTTCTGGCGCAGGTCGAAGCTGCGGCCGCGGATGACATCGCGGTCGATGTCCCAGCGGATGCGTTTGGAGGCTTCGATGCAGCGGGCGTAGCGGGTCGTTTCGGTTTGCATGGTGGGGGCTTTCGGAAGCGGTGGACGGCGTCGTTCTGACGTGTCGTCATCATTCCGGGCCGCCCCTTTTTGCGCCTGAGAGCTGAGTCCCAGGACAGCCCCTGCAGGGCCTCAGCCGCCTGGGACCGCGGTCCCAAACCCCGCTTCGCGCGCCAGCACGATGGCCTGGGCACGGTTCTCCACCTCCAGCTTGGCGAAGATGCTGGTGATGTGGTTGCGCACGGTCTTGTCGCTCAGGCCCAGCACGGCGGCGATCTGCGCGTTGTCGCGGCCCTGGGCGATCAGCTCCAGCAGCCCGCGCTCACGCGGCGTGAGGTTCCCGAACGACGCATCCGAGCGCATGCCTTCGCCCGGACCGAGGAAGTCCCAGACCTCCTGCTCCCAGCGCTTCCAGGCCGGGTCGTCGGCCAGCATCAGGTGGTTGCGGGAGTCCAGCGGCACGAAGCGCGCCTCGGCGATGCCGCCGGCCAGCACGCGGCCCTCGGCAAAGGGCACGCTGAGGTCGCCGGTGGCGTGCAGCACCAGGGTCGGGCAGGCCAGGCGAGGCAGCAAGGCCTGAACATCGATGTCGTAGAGCGTCTCCATCGTGCGGGCCGCATTGCGAGGCGAGGTCGACATGCGTTCCAGTTCGTTGAACCAGCGCTGCTGCTCGGTGTTGGCGTCAGGCAGGAAGGCGCTGGTGAAGAACTGGCGAAAGGACGGGTCGTCCTTGCCCCAGCCCAGCTCGGCCAGCTTGACCATCATGCCGGCCAGTTCGTTGGACTCGGCCTGGCCCCGCTGGCGCCGCCCGCGCGCATAGCCCCCATGCAGCACGAGGTGGCTGACGCGCTCCGGGTGCTTGATCGCATAGGCAATGCCGACCGGACAACCCTGCGACACGCCCAGCAGCGCAAAGCGCACCAGGCCGGCCGCATCTACGACAGCCTCGAGGTCGCTGACCATGGCATCGAAGGAGATCTCCGGCACCTCCCAGTCCGACAGGCCGGTGCCGCGCTGGTCGTAGCGCAGCAGGCGACGGCGCTGCGACAGACGCTCGATGAAATGGCCCCAGACCGGGCTGGTCAGCTCGAACTCGAGATGGGTCAGCCAGTTGCCGACCTTGACGAGGGGCGCGCCACCGCCGCTCTCGGCAAAGGCCAGCCGCACGCCGTCGGGGGCGGTGCAGAAGCGGATGGACTGGCGCAGCGGGGCGATGGGCATGGCGGCCGCATTGTCGCGTTGACACGTTCCGGCGCGCGCAAGTACAGTCGCGCCCGCTCCGGGGTGCTCCGCTTGCTGAACAGCAGGCAGACGCTGAGATGGCCGCAAGGCCAAACCCGTGAACTTGAACCGGCTAGTACCGGCGTAAGGAGAGCGCATGCCATGAGGGCGTGCTGGCGAGGGCCCACCTCGCCGTGCACCCGCAGGCGGCCACGGAGCACCGAATCACAGCTCCAGGAGACCGCCTTGAACGCCCCCGATCCCACCCTCTCGCTGGCCGAGCGCCTGTCGCTGACGCGCGAGCCTTTCCCGGCCTCGTCCAAGATCTACGTCAGCGGCAGCCGGCCCGACGTGGCCGTGCCCATGCGCGAGATCGCGCTGACCAACGGCGAGCGCGTGGGGGTGCACGACACCTCCGGCCCCTACACCGATCCCCAGGCCGCCATCGACGTGCGCCGCGGCCTGCCGCCGGTGCGCTCCAGCTGGGTGGGTGATCGCGCCGACACCGAGGCCTATGTGGGCCGCACCCGCGTCGCCCTGGACGATGGCGGCAAGGAGGACAGCGAGCGCATAGCTCAATTGCGCGCCGAAGCTGCCGCCCTGCAGCGCCAGCCGCGCCGCGCCGTCAGCGGTGGCAACGTCAGCCAGCTGCACTACGCCCGCCGCGGCATCGTCACGCCGGAGATGGAGTTTGTCGCACTGCGCGAGAACGGCAAGCGTGAGTGGATGCGCGACTACCTGTCCGACGCCGAGCGCGAGCAGAGGTTGCGCGGCGACTCGCTGGGCGCCGCCATCCCCGAAATCATCACGCCCGAGTTCGTGCGCCAGGAGGTGGCCCGCGGCCGTGCCGTCATCCCGGCCAACATCAACCACACCGAGCTGGAGCCGACCATCATCGGCCGCAACTTCCTGGTCAAGGTCAACGCCAACATCGGCAACTCGGCCGTCACGTCCAGCATCGAGGAAGAGGTCGAGAAGCTGGTCTGGTCCATCCGCTGGGGCGCGGACACGGTGATGGACCTCTCCACCGGCCGCAACATCCACACGACGCGCGACTGGATCGTGCGCAACTCGCCCGTGCCCATCGGCACCGTGCCCATCTATCAGGCGCTGGAGAAGGTCGGCGGCGTGGCCGAGGACCTGACCTGGGCTATCTTCCGCGACACGCTGATCGAGCAGGCCGAGCAGGGCATCGACTACTTCACCATCCACGCCGGCCTGCGCCTGCCTTTCATCCATCTCACCACCCAGCGCCGCACCGGCATCGTGTCGCGTGGCGGCTCCATCCTCGCCAAGTGGTGCATCACCCACCACCGCGAGAACTTCCTGTACACGCACTTCGAAGAGATCTGCGAAATCATGAAGGCCTACGACGTGACCTTCTCGCTGGGCGACGGCTTGCGTCCTGGCAGCGGTGCCGATGCCAACGACGAGGCCCAGTTCGCCGAACTGCGCACGCTGGGCGAGCTGACCCAGGTGGCCTGGAAGCACGACGTGCAGACCATGATCGAAGGCCCTGGCCATGTGCCCCTGCACCTCATCCAGGCGAACATGGCCGAGCAGTTGAAGCACTGCCACGAGGCGCCGTTCTACACGCTGGGGCCGCTGACCATCGACATCGCGCCGGGCTACGACCACATCGCCTCGGCCATAGGCGCGGCCATGATCGGCTGGATGGGCACGGCCATGCTCTGCTATGTGACGCCCAAGGAGCACCTCGGCCTGCCTGACCGCGACGACGTCAAGCAGGGGTTGATTGCCTACAAGATCGCCGCCCACGCGGCCGACATCGCCAAGGGCCACCCCGGCGCCCGCGCGCGTGACGACGCCATGAGCAAGGCGCGCTTCGAGTTCCGCTGGAACGACCAGTTCGCCCTCGGCCTGGACCCCGACACGGCGCGCGACTATCACGATGAGACCCTGCCCAAGGACTCGTCCAAGGAGGCCCACTTCTGCTCGATGTGCGGGCCCAAGTTCTGCTCGATGAAGATCACTCAGGACGTGCGCGAGTACGCGGCTGCCAAGGGCTTGGAGGCGGCTGACGTCGTCGCCGACGGCATGGCGCAGAAGTCGGCCGAGTTCCGCGCGGCCGGCGGCGAGTTCTACATCCCGATCGCCAAAGCCTGATGGCCTCCATCGCCATTGCAGGTGCCGGTGTCATGGGCCGGCTACTGGCCTGGCAGCTGGCGCGGGCCGGCCATCGCGTCAGCGTCGTCGACCCCGCCGAGGGGCCGGCTCAACCCGGTGCGGCCGGCTTCACGTCGGCGGGCATGCTGAGCCCACTAGCCGAGCAGGAGCATGCCGAGCCGGACGTCGCGGCCATGGGCTGGCGCTCGCTCGAGCTGTGGCCGGCGATTGCCGACGCGCTGGAGCGGCCGGAACTCGTGAAGATCGATGGCAGCCTGCTGCTGGCGCATGGCAGCGACGTCGGGTCGGCTCAGCGCGTTTTGTCGCGACTGCCGGGCGGGCCGGAGCCTTTGAACCGCGCCGGGCTGCAGATGCTGGAGCCCACGCTGGCGCCCGACCTCTGGGCCTGGTGGCTGCCCGGCGAGGGGCAGTTGCTGCCGCGCGAATTGCTGCAGACCTTTGTCGAGCGATCGCAGGATGTCGAATGGCGCTGGGGCCGACGCGCCGTCGCCGTCGGGCCCCACAGGCTGGACCTGGATGACGGGAATGTTGTCGACGCCGATCTCGTCATCGACACGCGGGGTCTCGGTGCCAAGCCCGACCTGCCTGCTCTTCGCGGCGTGCGCGGCGAGATCATCTGGCTGCACGCGCCGGGCGTCGAACTCCATCGGCCCGTGCGTCTGATGCATCCGCGGCATCGCGTCTATCTGGTGCCGAGGCCAGGGGACGTCATCGTCGTCGGCGCGTCGGAAATCGAGAGCGAGGACCGTTCGCCTCTCAGCCTGCGCAGTGCCGTCGAGCTGATGGCCGCGGCCCACAGCGTGCTGCCAGCGCTGGCCGAGGCGCGCATCGTGCACATGGAAGCCAATCTGCGCCCGGCGCTGCCCGACCACCGACCCTGCCTGGACCACCGGCCCGGCCTGCTGCGCATCAACGGCCTGTTCCGCCATGGCTGGCTGCTGGCGCCGGCCCTGGCCGAGAAAGCCCTCCAGCATGTCTGAGTTCAGCATCAACAACGAGACCCAGCCCTGGCGTGAGGGCCTCAGCGTCGCCGCGCTGCTGGCCGAGCAGGGCAGGGCGGCCGATGCCGTCGCCACTGCCGTCAACGGCATCTTCGTGCCGCGGGGCCAGCGCGAGGCCACGCTGATCCGGCCCGGCGATGAACTGACCCTGATCCAACCCATCACCGGAGGCTGAGCATGTCCTGGACGCTCTATGGCCGTGAGCTGGCGAGCCGCTTCCTGCTCGGCACGGCCGGCTACCCCTCGCCCGAGGTGCTGCACCAGGCCGTACGCGCCAGCGGCGCCCAGGTGCTGACCGTCGGGCTCAAGCGCACGCTGGCCGCGGCCGGCGACAACGGTTTTGTCGCCGCCATCCGCGCCACGCTGAAGGAAACCGGCGGCCATCTGCTGCCCAACACCGCCGGCTGCCGCACCGCGATGGAGGCGGTCATCCTGGCTCAGATGGCGCGCGAGCTCTACGACACGCCATGGATCAAGCTCGAGGTCGTCGGCGATGAGTACACCTTGCAGCCCGACCCCTGGGAACTGGTCACGGCCGCCGAGCAATTGGTGAAGGACGGCTTCCAGGTCTTCCCCTACTGCACCGACGACCTCATCACCTGCCGCCGCCTGCTCGACGTCGGCTGCCAGGTGCTGATGCCCTGGGGCGCGCCCATAGGCTCGGGCCAGGGCCTGCTCAACCCCTTCGCCTTGCGCACGTTGCGCGAGCGCCTGCCCGGCGTGCCGCTGATCGTCGACGCCGGCATCGGCGCGCCCTCGCATGCGGCCCAGGCCATGGAGCTGGGCTTGGACGGTGTGCTCTTGAATTCGGCGGTGGCCCAGGCCGGCGACCCCATCCGCATGGCCGCCGCTTTTGGCCAGGCCATCGCCGCGGGCCGCCTGGGCTTCGAGGCGGGCGTCATGAGCAAGCAGGACATGGCCGTGGCCAGCACGCCCGTGGGCGGTCGCCCCTTCCTGATTCCATGAGCAAGCCGCCCATCCTCTGGAGCATCGCCGGCCTGGACAGCGGCGGCGGTGCGGGCTTGAGCGCCGACCAGCGCGCGGCCGACGCGGCCGGTGTGCATCTCTGCCCCGTGGCCGCTGCGTTGACGGCTCAGAACAGCATCGCCGTCGAGGCCTTGTTCCCGGTGTCGGCCGAACGCCTCGATGCCCAGCTCGCCGCGCTCGCGAACGACCTGCCACCGGCGGCCATCAAGACCGGCCTGCTCGGCGGTGTCGAGCAGCTGCGCGTCGTCGTGTGCTGGGTCGACCACCTGCGCGAGCGCGCGCCGGTTGCCCTCGTCGTCGACCCGGTGCTGCGCGCGTCCACGGGCGCCAATCTGGCCAACGAAGCCCTGCTGCGTGCCTACCGCGAGGAGCTTCTGCCGCGCGCCAGCGTCGTCACGCCCAACCAGCGCGAAGCCACACGCCTGGTGGGCGAGGGCAGTGCTCCGGCGCAGGCTCGTGCGCTGCAGGCGCTGGGCGTGGACGCTGTCTGCATCACCGGCGGGGATGGCGACGGGCCCCTGGCCCTCGACTGGTTGGCCGCCGAGCATGCAAGCGGCTGGCTGGCGCTGCCGCGCCGGGCCGCGAGCAACAACCATGGCACCGGCTGCACCTTTGCGACAGCCTTAGCAGCAGCGCTGGCGCGTGGCTTTGTGGCCGCCGATGCGGCCGTCATCGCCAAGATGCTGACGACCTCGGGCCTGCGCGACGCTGTCGCTGCGCCCGGTGCGGGCCCGGGGCCGGTGCGTCCCGACGCCGGCTTCATCCGCGACACCGGCCTGCTGCCGGCGCTGTTCGACGACGAGGCGCCGCCGACCTGCTGGCCTGTGCCTGGCCGCGGCTCACCCGCTGTCGAAGGCGTCTACGGCATCACCGACAGCGGTGCCCATGCGGCACGGCTGTTCCAGGCTGGTTTGCAAACTGTCCAACTGCGCGTCAAACGTGGAACTGATGAGAGCGAGTCCGCATGGCAGGCCCGCCTGCGTGCCGAGATCGAGGCGGCGCGGCGCTCTGGCGCGACGCTGGTCGTCAACGACCACTGGCGCGAGGCGCTGGCGATGGGTGTCGACTTCATCCACCTCGGCCAGGAAGACCTGCTGGCCCTGTCCGCCAAAGACCGCCGGGATCTCGCGGACGCCCGCGCCAGCGGCCTGCGCCTGGGCCTGAGTTCACACAGCCTGTGGGAACTGGCCCGCGCCCGGGCCTGGTCGCCCGACTACATCGCCTGCGGCCCGGTCTGGCCCACGCTGACCAAGGCCATGCCCTGGCGGCCTCAGGGCCTGCACAACCTCGCCTGGTGGGCGGCCATGGCGCCTGCACCTGTCGTTGGCATTGGCGGTGTGCTGGAACCACATCAACTCAGGGAGATTGCTACGGGCGGCGCACGAGCAGGCTGCGTGGTGCGCGGTCTGGCGCCTGGGGGCACACATTCACCGCGGGACTGGCAGCAGGCTTGGCATCAGGGCTGTGATGCGCAGCCCACGAAGGCGCCGGCCTGGCCCCTCCCCAGCCTCCCCGTCAAGACCCGTCTGGGTGGCTAACCCCGATTTCGGTGTCGGCAGGCTTTACAGCCGCCGTTACAGGGCGGGCGTTCTCATAGGAGAGCTGGGGTTGGCCCGAGGTTTGCTTGTAACAACCAAATTGCCTGGAGAACAAGATGAACTTCCGATCCCTCGTTGCCGGTGCTGCTCTTGCGGTTTCGGCCCTGACCGCTCAAGCCGCTCCTGTCCTCGTCATGCGTGGGGTTGGCGGTGTGGACCTGAGCCATCTGCTCATTGGGCAGACGTTCCAGGTTGAGGTGATCATCCAAGGCGGCGCGGCAGGTGAGAAAGATGCCGGCTTTTCCGGTGGCGGCAACCTCGATCCTGATGGCTCGCCTGCGCTCAACATCACGAATTTTGTGAATGGCACGGTCAAATCCGGCGCGGAATGGAATCTCGATCCGTCTCTGTTCATCTTCGACTACACGGCCGTCGCGGAAGGTTCCGGGTTCCTCGCTACCGATAGCCAGTGTCTGAATTCCAATTTCCAAGACTACGGCTGCAATTTCTCGAGCGGCCCGCTGGCCTTCACCGTCCGCGACCCCAACAAACTCCCTGAGCCGGCCACGCTGGCCCTGACGGGTCTGGCCCTGCTGGGTCTGGGCGCTTTCCGTCGTCGCGCCGCCTGATCCTCGCGGCCTCAGCGCCGTGCCAAACTTGCTTCCAGGGCCCCGCAGCGGGCCCTGATGCTTTCTGCGAGCCGCCTCAGGGCCGGCGTGAGGCGGTGCCGGCCGACGGCCATCCAGTGCAGGGGCGCGGGTTCGCCGAGCCAGTCCGGCAGCAGCGCCACCAATCGCCCGGCGGCCAGGTCAGCGGCCACGTCCAGGCCGCTCTTGTAGGCAATGCCCAGGCCGGCCACGGCCCATTCGCGCACCAGGCCGCCGTCGTCGACGGTGCGGCTGCCGCTGACCTCCACGGCCACGGTCTCGCCCTCGCGTGAGCCGAAGCGCCAGCGCGCGTGCAGGCTGTCGCCGAGCACCCAGCGCAGGCAATCGTGGTTGCGCAGGTCGGCCGGTGTCGCCGGCTGCCCGTGGCGGGCGATATAGGCCGGGCTGGCGCACAGCACGCGGCGGTTGGCCGGCGCCAGCGGCAGGGCGATGAGGCTGGAGTCCGGCGGCTCCCCGTAACGCACGGCGTAGTCGACCGGCTCCTGCACGAGGTCGGTCACGCGATCGCTGAGGCGCAGTTCGAGCTGCAGGTCCGTGCTGCCGTCCGCGGCGACGAAGTCCTCCATCCAGCGCCACAGATGCTGGCGGCCGATGTCGCTGGGCAGGCTGACGCGCAGGCGTCCGCTCAGGGGCTGGTCTTGGGCCGCAGCGCCGCGCAGGGCCGTCTGGCCGTCCTCCCAGGCGGCCAGCATCTGGCGCGCATGGGGAAGCCATTGCTCGCCAGCCTCGGTCAAACGCAACCGCCGCGTGGAACGCTCGAAGAGGCGTGTGCCCAGCTCACGCTCCAGCCGGGCGATGGTGGCGCTGGCCTGCACGGGCCCGAGATCGAGGCGCCGCGCAGCACCTGAAAAGCTGCCCGCCTCGGCGGCGGCAATGAAGAGTTGCAGGGGGGCGAGTCGATCCATCTTCACTCAATAGGTGAAACTGATTCTCCAATCCTAGGCTTTTTGAAAGGAATGCACGACGCCACCATGACGGACATCGTTGAACCGTCTCGGAAAGGACGCCCCATGAAAGCCGTTGGCTATCTGCAATCCCTGCCCATCGACCACCCCGAATCCCTGGTCGACCTCAACCTGCCGGCGCCGACACCCGGCCCCCTGGACCTGCTGGTGCGCGTGAGCGCCGTGTCCGTCAATCCGGTCGACACCAAGGTGCGCCTGAACCGTGCGCCCCAGGGCGCCCAGCCCGAGGTGCTGGGTTGGGATGCCGTCGGCACCGTCGAGGCTCTGGGCCGTGACGTGGCCGGTTTCGCCGTCGGCGATCGGGTCTATTACGCCGGCGGCATCAACCGCCCGGGGTCGAACGCCGAACTACAGGTCGTCGACCACCGCATCGCCGCCCGCGCGCCGCAAAGCCTGAGCGATGCCGAGGCCGCGGCCCTGCCGCTGACGGCCATCACGGCCTGGGAGCTGCTGTTCGACCGCTTTGGTGTGGCCGAAGGCGGTGGTGCGGGTGAGAGCCTGCTCGTCATCGGCGCGGCCGGCGGCGTGGGCTCCATCCTCGTGCAACTGGCCCGCGAGCTGACGCAGCTGCGGGTCATCGGCACGGCCAGCCGGCCCGAGACCCAGGCCTGGGTCAAGGAGCTGGGCGCCAACGTCGTCATCGACCACAGCCAGCCCTTCCGGCCGCAACTGGTCGCCGCTGGCGTGGCCGAGGTGGAGCTGGTTGCCAGCCTGACCCACACCGAGCAGCACTGGGACGCCATCATCGACGCCGCCGCCCCTCAGGGCCGTGTCGGCCTCATCGATGACCTGTCCGGTCCGATCGACGTGATGACGCTCAAGCGCAAGGCCCTGTCCCTGCATTGGGAAATGATGTTCACGCGGCCGCTGTTCGGCACGGCCGACATCGCCGAGCAGGGACGCCTGCTGGCACGCGTCGCGGCCCTCGTGGACGCCGGCCGCTTGCGCACCACGGTGAGCGAGCAGTTCAGCCCCATCAATGCGGCGAACCTGCGCCGGGCGCATGCGCTGGTCGAATCGGGGCGCATGCGGGGCAAGGTGGTGCTGAGCGGCTTCTGAGTCCACGTCGGACGGGCACGGCCTCCTGCCGAGCCCTCGTCCGACGCCGCCACCACGGCCGTCTGCCTACGCTGGGCGGCATGTCCATCGTCATCGGCACGGCCGGCTGGTCCATCCCGTCTCCGTCGGCAGGCGACTTCCCCGCGGAGGGCTCGCAGCTGGAGCGTTATGCCGCCGTCGTGGGCGGTGTCGAGATCAACTCCTCCTTCTACCGGCCGCACCGCCCGGCGACCTATGAGCGCTGGGCGGCCAGCACGCCCGAGCGTTTTCGCTTCGCTGTCAAATGCCCGAAGCAGATTTCACACGAAGCGAGGCTGGCAAACGTGGACGAGCTCCTTGCGCGTTTTGTGGGCGAGGCCGGTGCGCTGGGCGCCAAGTGGAAGGTGCTGCTTGTGCAGTTGCCGCCCTCGCTGCGCTTCGATGCCCGCTTGGCCGGGCATTTCTTCGAACATGTCCATGCAGCTTTCGACGGCGCCGTGGTCTGCGAACCCCGGCACTTGAGCTGGTTTGGCACCGAGGCGGAAAAACTGCTTCAGGCCTGCGAGGTGTCACGGGCCGCTGTCGATCCCGCCAAATGGCCCGGTTCCGCCGAGCCCGGGGGCGACACGCGAAGGATTTGCTACTTCCGTTGGCATGGCTCGCCGCGCACGTACTGGTCCAACTATGAGCCCGCCTGGCTGGCCTTGCGAGCCGAAGCGCTGCGGGCCGTGCCGGCCGGTGTGGATCGCTGGTGCATCTTCGACAACACCGCGGCGGGCGCTGCTCTGGCCAACGCGCTGGAGCTTCAGGCGTTGCTGTGAGACTTCACCACTTGCAGCCTTTGCCGCGGACGGTGTCGAGGGCCAGCGGTATCGCGGCCAGGATGCCGGCGTTGGCGTAGGCCTTGCGGCAGTCCTTGTTGGCGGCGTCTTCCACCGACTGCTCCAGCTTGGACTTGCGCTCCGGGGGCTGGGGCATCATGTCCACGAGGCCGGGGCTGCGTCGCGCGGCAATGTCGCCGCGTGGCAGCGATAGGTTCAGCGGCGCGCGTGGCGTGCTGGCCGCGGCCGATGGCGGCGCAGGCACATCGGGCCCCAGGCGCGGGCCGGCGTCAGGTGAACCCGCCGAGGCCTTGGGCGCGGCGTAGGGGTTGGCATTGGGATCGCCCCTGGCCGGTCCGGCCGGCGCACTGACTTCGCCGGGCAGGTTGCCGGACAGTTCGTTCGAGGCCGATGCGCCGGGCGTGGGCGCCGCGGTGCGCGCGCTGGAATCGCGCTGCAGCGGCGTGACGGCTGCACCACTCTCGCCCGATTCCAGGCGGCGCACCGGGGCCGGCAGATCTTGCGGCGTCAGCGTCTGTGCCGTGGACGGCGCCGTCGTGCCCGGCGTCCGCAACTCGTTCGAGCGCGCCAGCGGCGTGACGGCCGCGCCTTCTCCCGAAGGGGCTTCCAGCCTCTGCACGGCCGAGGGCAGGGCCGCGCTGGGCGTGGGCTGCGCCGGCGTGTTGGCTGGTGCGGCGCGCAATTCGGCCGCTCGCGGCAGGGCCTGGGCGACGCCGTTGTCGGTGGGGGCTTCCAGTCGGCGCACCGGGGCGGGCAATGCCGTGCTGGGCGTGGTGGCCACGGCGGTAGGCGCGGGCAGAGCGCGCAGATCGGCCGCGCGAGGCAGGGTTGGCGTCACGGCGGCCTCAGCCGGGGTCTCGAGGCGGCGCACCGCAGCGGGCAGGTCGGCGCTCGGCGGCGCCAACGTGGCCGTCATGGCGGGTGAGCGCAATTCCGCGGGCCGGGGAAGGGTGGCCGTGCGTGCGGGCGTCGGCGTCTCGTCCAGGCGGTTGACGGCCGCGGGCAGGTCCACGGTCGGCGTGGGCAACTCGGGCGTGCGGCTGGGCGTGCGCAGGTCGGCCGGTGCCGCCAGCGGTGCGACCGGCTCGGGGCGTGCCTCCAGGCGGCCGACGGTGGCCGGCAGTTCGGCCGCGGGTGTCGGCAACGGGGTGGTGCGCGGCGGCGGCGTGCTGAGGTTCTCGCGTTCCACCGGCTTGAAGCCTTCGGGCAGCTCCAGCGTGGCGGTGCTGGGGGGCGCGGCCGAGGGCTTGTCCGTGCGCGCTGCTTCGGGCGGCACTTCCTGCGGGTTGGGCTGGCCCAGCCTGGCAGCGCCGTTCTCGGCGTCAGGGCGGGCTTGGCCCTGCTGGCCGGCGGAGCCCGGTGCCTTGTCGCTGGGCGGTGCGCTGGCATCGCTGCCACTGCGGCCGAGCAGCTTGACGGTCAGGCTGCCCCACACGCCTTGTCCGGGCGCGGCCGTGCCGCTGGCGTTGCCGAACACCAGCACCAGCCAGATGTGCAGCAGCACGGCCAGCAGCAGGCAGCGCTGCAACTGGCGCGGATCGGGGGGCTGGCGGTGGCGGGCGTTGAGAACGGCGGCGGTCACGACTGGCTCAATTGTGGCCTGCCGAAGCTGGCGACTTGTTACCGCATCGAAGCGGCGAATGCGGGGTCGTTCACGGCCGCGAACCGGAAGCCCTCGGCGAGCAGCCGCGTGATCAGCGTGTCGAGCTGGGCCAGGGTGTGGGGATGGATCTCGTGCATCAGCACGATGCCGCCCTTGCGCGCCTTCACGGCGTTCACGACATGGTCGATGAAATGCTCGCGGTCGGCCTTCGCGACGCCGCAGATCTTGGCCTCGTGAGGGTCGATGCTGCCGGTCTTGTCGAAGGCCCAGTCGCAGCTGTCCACATGCCAGCCGACGATGCGGTAGCCGCGCTGCTGCAGCTGCGCATTGGCATCGCAGCTGGAGTTGCCATAGGGGTAGCGGAACAGCTTGGGGGCCTCCAGTGCGGCCAGCGCCATGTCGCTGCGTTCGACCTCGCTGGCCTGCTGGGCTGGTGCGATGTCGTGGAAGTTGGGATGCGACCAGGAATGGTTGCCGACCAGGGCCAGCGGATGTGCCTTCACGAGGGCGGCGAGTTCCGGGTGGCGCTGCGCCTTGGCCGCGATGAGGAAGAAGCTGGCCGGCACCTGATGCTTGTCGAGCAGGGCGAGGATGGCCTCGGTGGCGCCGGGCTCGGGGCCGTCGTCGAAGCTCAGGGCCACGACGCCAGGCGGTGGCGGCGTGGCGATGTCGGACTCGAAGCGGCAGCTCTGCTTCAAGGTCTCGGCCGGCAGGTTCATCTGCTCGGCCAGGCCGCGCACGCGCGCCGCGCGTATGGCCGCCGCGTGGTTGTGGTGGGGAGCGGATGCGGCGGCGGATGGGGGTGTCTGCGCCTGGATGGCGCCCATGGCCAGCACCAGCGGGAGGAGAGGGAGGAACTTCACGGCGGCATTGTTGCTGCCGGTTTCAGAGATGGTTTGCGCGAAGGTGTCGCAGCGCGGCTCAGGCCTTGCCCAAGGGGTTCCACAACTCCTCGAGATGGGTGAAGCCCCAGTTCTCGGGCGGCTCGCGGCCGACGATGGCGTCTTTTTCACCGGGCGCCGACGGGTCGAGCAGTTGCGCCGGGATGGGCATGCCGGACTTGGTGGAATAGAAGACCTTGACGCGCGGCTTCACCAGCGACGCGGCGCTCTGTTCGACCACGACGGCCAGGCGGCCCGATTGCAAGCGCACCAGGGTGCCGGTCGGGTAGATGCCCACGCTCTTCAGGAAGGCCTGGAAGACGGCCGGATCGAAGTGACCCTTCCACTGCGCCATGCGCTGCAGCGAACCCGCCGGGTCCCAGGCGCTGCGATAGGGGCGGCTGGACGTGACGGCGTCGTACACATCGCAGATGGCGCCCATGCGTGCCAACAGGCTGATCTCATCGCCGAACAGCCGGTGCGGATAGCCCGAGCCGTCGAACTTCTCGTGATGGTGCAGGGCCACGTCCAGGGCGCCGGCCGGCACCTGCGCGCCGCCCTTGAGCAGGTCGAAACCATGCTCCGGATGGGTCTTCATGACCTTGAACTCGTCATCGGTCAGTGCGCTGGGCTTGTTCAGCACCTCCAGCGGCATCTGCATCTTGCCGATGTCGTGCAGCAGGCCGGCCAGGCCCGCCTCGCGCGTCTGCTCGTCCGACAGGCCGAGCTGGCGCGACAGGCCGATCATCAGCGCGCAGACGGCCACCGAATGCATATAGGTGTAGTCGTCGCGCGTCTTGAGCCGGGCCAGGCTGACGAAGGCCGAGGGGTTGCGTGCCAGCGAGCAGGCCACGTCCTCGACGACCGGATAGCAGCGGTCGGTGTTCACCGTCTTGCCCAGGCGCGCCTCGCCGAACAGCGCCATGACGGCCTGCTTGGAGCGGTTGAGGACCTGGGTGGCGCGTTCGATCTCGCCCTCCAGGCTGTCCCGGGCCGGTGCGGGCAGCTTCTGGCTCTCTGCCGGTGGCGCGGGGGCTTCGGCGACCGCCACCGCCACCTCGGGCGAGATCGGGCCTTCCAGGTCACAGCCCTTGCTGATATCGATCCAGACCGAAGGCACTGGACTGCCCTTCAGCGTCGCCAGGTCGGCCGGATCGTTCAACACGAACTTGGTCTTCCAGAACGGGTGGGACAGCCAGGGACCTTCCAGCGACTGCAGATACATGCCCAGCGTCACGTCGGTGGTCGAAATCTTCTTGAGCATGATCAGAAATGAAGAGTCGCGCAAAGTATCTGCGGCACTCTGCTTTTCATGCTGTGACACATTTCGCAGCGCAACGGTTCCGTGGCAACGTTTTCATCGGCGCATTCCGAGGCTTCGCGGAGCCGCTATGCGCGGCCGTTTTCAGAAGATGGTCTGCTCGAAGGTGTCGCGGCCGGCGGCCTTGGCGCGGTACAGCGCCTTGTCCGCACGGTCCAGCAGGTCGTCGGCCCCCTCGCCAACGCCGTTCCAGCAGGCCATGCCGACGCTGGTCGTCACGAGGATCTCGCTCCCGGCCGGCAGCGGCATCGGCGTGCGGATGGCAGTGACCAGCTTGGCGGCGACGCGCGAAGCCTCGGCATCGCCCTGCAGGCCCTCCAGGATGACGACGAACTCGTCACCGGCGAGGCGTGCCGCGGTGTCGGTGCTGCGCACGGCGCGGCGGATGCGCGCAGCGAACTCCTTCAGCACCGCGTCGCCGGCGGCATGGCCGTGGCCGTCGTTGATGCGCTTGAAATGGTCGATGTCCATGAAGATCAGGGCCATGGCCTTCCGGCTGCGGCGGCTGCGCGCCAGGGCCAGGGCCAGCCTTTCCTCGAATTCGCGCCGGTTGGGCAGGCGGGTCAGCGGATCAATGCGGGCCAGTTCCTGCAGGCGGCGCTCGACGTCCTTGGTGGCCGTCACGTCGGTGGACAGGGTGTAGACGCCGGCAATGCTGCCGTTGGCACGGCGGTCCGGGATGTAGATGGTGTGCAGATGCCGGGTCAGGCCCAGGGCGAGGGAGACGACCTCGAACTCGACGCGTTCGCCATTCAGCGCCTGCGCCAGGGCCTGCTGGCGCTGGGCATAGAGCTCGGGGCCGATCAGCGCCTTCAGGTGGCTGCCGACCGCCAGCTCGGGGTCCACGCCCATCCACTCCTCGAAGGTCTTGTTGACGAAGGTCAGGCGGTGGTGGCGATCGATATAGGAGATCAGCACCGGCAGGTTGTCGGCGATGGCCTTGAGATGGGCCTGGGCATCGCTGAGGCGCTGCGCCGCGAGCTTGCGCTCGGTGATGTCGAAGGTGACAGCGAAGACGCCGGCGACCGCGCCGCTGGCGTCGAGCTCGGGCACATAGGTCTGCTGGTACTGGCGCACCTCGCCGTCGCGCGGGCCGGTCTCGGACTCGAAGACGACGGTCTGGCCCGCCATGGCCTTGTCCAGCCAGGGCCTGATCTGCGCGACGTAGTCCGCGTCGCGGACTTCATCGATGCGCTGGCCGAGCAGCTTCTCGGGCGCAATGTCGAGCAGGGTCTGGAACTGGCGGTTGGCAAACAGGTAGCGGCCGTCGGCGTCGAGGTGGGAGATCAGCGCCGGCAGGTTGTCGGTGATGGAACGCAGGCGGCGCTCGCTGCGCTCCTGCTTCAACTGGGCGCTGCGCAGGGCCGTGATGTCGAAGGTCATCAGATAGAAGCCGCTGACGGCATCCGTCTGGGCGTCGCGCATGGGGACGAGATGGATCTGGAAATAGCCGGTGCTGTCGCGCCAGGGCAGGGAGCCTTCGAAGGTCTGGCGCCGGCCCTGCAGCACGGCCTTCACATGGGCCTCGTGCAGGGCATAGCTGGCCTCGCCCAGGCCGTCGCGCATGGGCATGCCGATGGCGTTGTCGCGGCCGAGGCTGTGGACCTTCAGGGCCAGGTCGTTGGCGAAGACGCAGCGCTCCTGGGCATCGAAGACGCCGACCATGGCCGGGATGGCGTTGGTCACGTCGCGCATGCGCTGCTCGCTGGCGGCGAGCTCGCGGGCAGCGGCCTTGCGCTGGCCGACGTCGCGCACGAAGGCGTGCGCCGCATGGCCATCGCCGGTCGCCATCGCGGCGACGGACAGCTCCACGTCCAGGCGCCGGCCATCGCGATGCTGGGCCACGACCTCGACGCGCTGGTTGATGACGCGGCCCAGGCCGGTGTGCTTGAAGCGTGCCATGCCGGACTCGTGCGCCGCGCGTGATTCGGGCGGGATGATGAGCTCGGACAGGCGCTGGCCGCGGGCCTCGGCGGCCGTGTAGCCGAAGAGCCGCTCGGCCTGCAGATTCCAGTCGGTGACCAGGCCCTGGCTGTCCATGCCTATGAAGGCGTCGTTGGAGTTGTCCAGGATGGCCCGGCAGCGCGACTGCTCGGCTGCAAGCTGCTTCACCAGCGGGCGCACATGCTGGCGCAGCACCCAGGTGCCCAGCAGGGTGAGGGCGGTCAGCAGCAGGGCCAGCCAGCCCAGGCGCTGGCGGATGACGGCGAAGACGGCATCGATGTCGGCCTTGACGACCATGGCCAGGCCGGTGCGTCCCAGCGGCACATAGGACGCCACGACCGGCACACCGCGCAGGTCGGGCGTCAGCAGCACACCGGTCTCGCCGAGCAGGGCCCGGTTGATCGGCAGGTTGACGTTGCCGTGGGCGTCATACATCGGGATGGTGAAGGCCTTGGGGTAGAGCTTGGACGGCACGCAGGACGCCACCTGGTCGACCCGGTTGCAGATCAGCACGTCCGAAGAGGCGTCGGTATCGCGGATGCGCATGACGAGGCGGTCCATCAGGGCCAGGCGCTGCTCGCTCTGGAAGCGGGCCACGACCTCGCCCTTGTCAGTGACCGGCATGTCGGTCGCCAGGATGAAGCCACTGGCCCAGACCAGGCGGCTGCTGGCGGCGTAGTCGCGCGCCAGGGTCAGCGAAGGCGTGTCGGCCTGGGCCGAGAACGTGCCGGCCTCGGCCAGCGGCGCGCCATTGACGTCAAGAAAACGGGCCGCCGTGACGCCGGCGGTCAGCAGGTTGCGGGTGATGCCGCGCAGGCGCTCCTGCCGGACCGCGTCCTGCGGGCTGGCCGCCAGCACGGCCAGCTGCTCGACGATGACGGGCCGGGTGGCGATGGTCTGCGCCAGCCAGACGCCGTTGTCCAGGGCACTGACCAGGGCCTCGCCGGTGACGACGGCCGTGGCATGCACGTCCTCCTTGCGCGTGCGCTCGAACTCCGACTCCAGCGCCGCGAAGCCGCCGGCGCCGGCCGCCACGGCGATCAATGCCAGCACGGCCAGCGAACGCCGCGTGATGCGCTGCTCGTGCAGGTCGAGGCGCTCGCGCACGCCGCTCCAGCCCAGGCGCAGCTCCCACAGCGACAGGGCCAGCAGGGCCAGGCCGCCAGCGGTCGGCAGCGTCAGGCGGTTGAAGCTGCCCCAGTGGTAGAGCCGCTCCAGGTTCAGCAGATAGCCGAGGATGCCGAGGCCGGCGACGAAGGCGGCGGCCGCGATGCCGGCCCCGCTGAGGCGGCGCGCCAGTGGGCGTGGCAGGCTGGCGAGCAGGGCCTGGCTGGCGAACAGCAGCAGCAGGGCCACGCAGCCGTTGGGCGAGATGCGGCCGGGATGGGGATTGGCGGCTGTCGGCAGCACGCCGGCGCGGGCGATGTCGATGCCAAGGGACAGGCCGCCCACGGCCTCCGCCAGCATCAGCGCCGGCAGCACCGCCATCAGCAACGCGAGGCCTTGGACGGCGCGGCGGGCCGCCGGGCTCGGTGCCTGGCCGTCGGGCCAGCCGGCCATGAACCAGCCCGTGGCAGCGGCTGACAACAGCAGCAGGGAGGTCGCGAGACCGGTCTCGGCCAGGCCCGGCAGGAAACCGCCCAGGTCTAGCTGCAACCACCAGCGCAAGGCGACAAGACCCGCCATCAGCATGCAGGCCAGGGCGGCCCAGCGGGCGGTGGACAGACGGGACGCAGGGGTCATCGGCGGCGGGCCAGGACTCGGATGGCCCGTCTGTATAGCAGCTTGGAAGCCGGCCGGTCAGGGCCAGCCGGCCAATTCGTGGCGGGTAGGCGTCAGCCACTCGCCCTGGGCCGTCACCGTGCGCTCGATGATGTGGGTGGCCCCGCTGGCCTCCCGGATCAGCACGGTCGCGCAGCGGGTGCCGTAGACGGCGCGGCCGGGCTGCGCCGGGTCAGGCATGCGAATGAAGCGGGGCGACAGCAGGCGTTCGCGTTCCAGGCCGACGCCGGTATCCGGCAAGGCCGCATCGGGCGCCGGCGTCGAGTCGCGCAGCGCGTTGAACAGCCGGTCGGCGAGCAGCGGGGCTGACGGCGCTGCGGCCAGGGCTTCGGCCATCGCCGTCTTCAAGCCCAGCGTCTTGGGCCAGGGGGTGTCCAGGGCTGCGTTGGACAGCGCGTGAATGCCGGCGCGCAGCTCGAGCGGTGCGCCTGCACGGTTGCTGATCCAGTGCCAGCTGTTGCGGGTCAGATCGGCGGTGACGAGGTTGAAGCCGTTGTAGCCCTGTGCCAGGCCGCTCGCGAAGCCCTCGGCGCCATCGGCCGAACTCAGCCAGTCGACAACCAGGGCGCCGCGCGACGGTGCGTCGGGGTCTTGCCTTGCGGGCTCGCGCACATTGGTCAGCAAGGCGAGGCGCCCGCTGCGGCTGAGGCCGAACCAGGTGCCGCCGGCAGATAGGTCGCGGCCGGCCAGGATGTCCGGGCGGTCCGGCCACCAAGCCATGGGGGCCGCGGCGCGGGCAAAGAACTCGTCGCGGTTGGCGGCGATGACGAGGGGGAAGCGCGGATGGGCGTTCAGCGCAAAGGCGGCAAGGCACATGGGCGGGATGTGGATCTGTGTAGGAACCCTGCCATGGCCGGCGCGGGCGCCCGCCTATCATCGGCGCATCGACACTGGAGAACACAGTGCAGCGACGTCATGTGGGGCTGATGGGGCTTGTCTGGGCGTTTGATTCGCTGGCCGCCCCGGCTGAAGCGCCTTTGCGGCTGCTGAGCGAGGAATTTCCGCCCATCAATTTCACGGAAGCCGGCCAACCCAGCGGATTGGCCGTCGAGATCGTGCAGCATGTGCTGCAACGCCTGGGTTCGGTGCAGCGCATCGAATTTCTGCCTTGGGCGCGGGCCTATCGCGAGGCACAGGGCAACCAGCCGGTGGCCCTGTTCTCGGCAGCGCGCATCCCGGAGCGCGAGAAGCTGTTCCAGTGGGCCGGGCCTATCGTGACCTTCTACAGCAGCTTCTATGCGCGCGCTGGCGCCGAGCGGCTCAGACGCTTTGCCGACGCCCGCCTCGCCGAGGAGGTCCTGGTGGTGCGGGATTGGTATACGGCCCAGCAACTGGCATCCGAGGGTTTTCGCAATCTGCGCTATGTGAGCGATCCTGTTCAAGGCCTGCGCATGCTGATGGCCGGCCGGGCGTCGCTGTTTGCGTCGGAGCGCATCAGCATGCCCGGGACGCTGGCGTCCGCTGGCATCGAACCCGGCGCTCTGGCCGAGGTCTACACCTATGCCAGCAGCGACGGCTACATCGCGTTCTCACCCGGCACGCCGCGGCGTGTCGTGATGGCCTGGCAGCGCGAGATCGATGCCATGAAGCGTGACGGCAGCTTTCAGGCCATCTATAAGCGCTGGCTGCCGCAGGACAATCCGCCAAGATGAGGAGCCCCTCGCCGCTCACAACGGGCTGAACGCCGGTGTGCTCGTCGGTCCCCCGAGGGGACGGCGATGCTTGGCGGATCGACCGCCAAGCACATCGCCAGGCGGGCCGGCTCGGGAGCGGCCCAGCGCTCGGCCCGAATACCCAATACAGGCCGAAAAGTCAGCACTCGACGATATTCACCGCCAGGCCGCCGCGGGCTGTTTCCTTGTACTTGGTCATCATGTCGGCGCCGGTGTCGCGCATGGTCTTGATGACCTTGTCCAGGCTGACGAAGTGGGTGCCGTCGCCGCGCAGCGCCATGCGGGCGGCGTTGATGGCCTTGACCGAGGCGATGGCGTTGCGCTCGATGCAGGGGATCTGCACCAGGCCGCCGACGGGGTCGCAGGTCAGGCCCAGGTGGTGCTCCATGCCGATCTCGGCGGCGTTCTCGACCTGCTCGGGCGTGCCGCCCATGACTTGGCACAGCGCCGCGGCGGCCATCGAGCAGGCCACGCCGACCTCGCCCTGGCAGCCGACCTCGGCACCGCTGATGGACGCGTTTTCCTTGTAGAGGATGCCGATGGCCGCAGCGGTCAGCAGGAAGTCGGTCACGCCCTTGGCCGTGCTGCCATGGACGAAGCGCGTGTAGTAGTGCAGCACGGCGGGGATGATGCCGGCCGCGCCATTGGTGGGCGCCGTCACGACGCGGCCACCGGCGGCGTTCTCCTCGTTGACGGCCAGCGCGTAGAGGTTGACCCAGTCCATCACCTGCAGCGGGTCGCGCAGCGCGGCCTCCGGGTTGGCGGTCAGGTCGCGGTGCAGCTGAGCGGCGCGGCGCTTGACCTTGAAGCCGCCGGGCAGGATGCCCTCAGTCTTGCAGCCGCGCGTGACGCAGGCCTGCATGACGTTCCAGATCTTCATCAGGCCGGCGTCGATCTCGGCCTCGCTGCGCCAGTGGCACTCGTTGCGGCGCATCAGCTCGGCGATGGACAGGCCGTGGCGTCTGGTCTGCACCAGCAGCTCATCCCCCGTCTTGAAGGGGTAGGGCAGCACGGTCACGTCGGGCGCAATGACCTTCTGCTTGCTGCCGTCGGCCGCCACCTCGTCGCTGACGATGAAGCCGCCGCCGACCGAGTAGTAGACGCGGTTGGCGATCTCGTTGCCGTCCGCGTCGAAAGCGATGCAGCGCATGCCGTTGGCGTGGAAGGGCAAGGTCTCGCGGCGCTTGAAGACCAGGTCCTTGGCCTCGTCGAAAGCGACCCGGTGCTGGCCGATGATGTTGAGGTCGCCGGCGCGGATGGCATCCAGCAGTGCCGGGATGGCCTCGATGTCCACCGTGTCCGGCTCATGCCCGGCCAAGCCCAGCAGCACCGCCTTGTCGCTGCCGTGGCCCTTGCCGGTGGCTCCCAGCGATCCGTAGAGGATGACCTGCACGCGGGCCACCTTGTCGAGCAGGCCATCGTGTTGCAGCCGCAGCCCGAACAGGCGCGCGGCGCGCATCGGTCCGACCGTGTGCGAACTGCTCGGGCCAATGCCGATCTTGAAGAGGTCGAAAACGGAAACGGCCATATGGCGCTACCTTGAGTTGATGAAGCGCCGCTCAGCTAGGGGCTTCGGATGTCTTGCGCAGCTAGACGCCGCGGCTGTCTTCAGCTGTTCGCTCGACGACAAACTTTGGATTCGGCCCCAACCAAGCAGCCTTGAATGAAGTCAGTGCGCTGAACAGCGAGCCCAGGATCGCCATTCCCAACCCCAGCGCCAGCGCAAACATCATGACGAGCGCCGTGACGGAGTCCTTGAACCCAGAGGATGCCGACATTGCCAACGCCAGCAGCGCCGATACAGCGGAAAGGAGCAGCAACCAGCCTAAGACGAACCAGGTCTTGCGACGGTAGTAACTGCTTTTGGCTTCGCCATCAGCTGGGAAAGGCCCGGTCCAGGTGAACAGCAGTCGCATCGGTGCCGATTTGGGAAAGCGCTTAATCCCCCACCGCAAGCCAAAAACCAACACCATGAGCAAAGCGATCAAGAGGTCGTTGCTCATGGCGTGACGATCAGGCTTCTTGGTATTCGCTCAGCGGCACGCAGCTGCAGAACAGGTTGCGGTCGCCATACACGTTGTCCACGCGGCCCACCGGCGACCAGTACTTCTGGCGGCGCAGCGAGGGCAGCGGGAAGGCGGCAGCCTCGCGGCTGTAGCCGTGGGTCCACTCGGTGGCGCTGACGACCATGGCCGTGTGCGGCGCATTGACCAGCGGGTTGTCCTCGCGGCTGACCTTGCCGGACTCGACGTCGGCGATTTCGTGGCGGATCTGGATCATCGCGTCGATGAAGCGGTCCAGCTCGGCGCGCGACTCGCTCTCGGTCGGCTCGACCATCAGCGTGCCGGCGACGGGGAAGCTCAGCGTGGGTGCGTGGAAGCCGTAGTCGATGAGGCGCTTGGCGACGTCTTCGGCGCTGACGCCGCTCGTGTCCTTCAGCGGGCGCAGGTCCAGGATGCACTCGTGGGCCACGCCGCCACCCTTGACGCCGTCAATGCCACCCGAGAAGTGGATGTCGTAGTGGTCGCTCAGGCGGGCCGCCACGTAGTTGGCCGACAGGATGGCGACCTCGGTGGCCTTCTTCAGACCCTCGGCGCCCATCATGCGGATATACATCCACGAGATGGGCAGCACGGCGGCGTTGCCCAGCGGGGCGGCGGACACGGCGCCGATATTGGTTTCCTTGCCCAGGCCGGCGGTGCGGTGCGCCGGCAGGAAGGGCACGAGGTCGTCCACCACGCAGACGGGGCCGACGCCCGGGCCGCCACCGCCGTGGGGGATGCAGAAGGTCTTGTGCAGGTTCAGGTGGCTCACGTCGCCGCCGAACTCGCCGGGGGCGGCAATGCCGACCAGGGCATTCATGTTGGCGCCGTCCACATAGACGCGGCCGCCGTGGCTCTTCACCATCTGGCAGATCTCCTTCACGTGGGTGTCGAACACGCCATACGTGGAGGGGTAGGTGATCATGATGGCGGCGAGCTTGTCGGCGTGCTGCTCGCACTTGGCCTTCAGGTCGGCCAGGTCGATGTTGCCTTCCTTGTCGCACTTGGTGACGACGACCTGCATGCCGACCATCTGGGCCGAAGCCGGGTTGGTGCCGTGGGCCGATTCAGGGATCAGGCAGACGGTGCGCTGGGCGTCGCCGCGCGACTCATGCCAGGCCTTGATGGCCAGCAGGCCGGCGTATTCACCCTGCGAGCCGGCATTGGGCTGCAGGCTGATGCCAGCGTAGCCGGTGCATTCGGTCAGCCAGTTCTGCAGCAGGGTGTCCAGCTCGGTGTAGCCGGCAAGTTGGTCCTGCGGCGCGAAGGGGTGCACGCCCGCGAACTCCGGCCAAGTGATGGGGATCATTTCGGCCGTGGCGTTGAGCTTCATGGTGCAGGAGCCCAGCGGGATCATGCTGCGGTCCAGCGCCAGGTCCTTGTCCGACAGGCTGCGGATGTAGCGCAGCATCTCGGTTTCGCTGTGGTGGGTGTTGAAGACCGGGTGGGTCAGGTAGGCGCTGCTGCGGCGCAGTTGCGACGGGATCAGGCTGTCCACGCCAGCGGCGAACTCTTCCACCTTGGGTGCTGAAGCGCCAGCAGGGGCCAACCAGCTCCAGATCGCTTCGATGTCGGCACGCGAGGTGGTCTCGTCCAGCGCGATGCTGACGTGCTTGTCGCTGTGCTTGCGCAGGTTGGCCTGGGCGGCGACGGCCTTGGCGGTGACGGCAGCAGCGTCGCACTCCACCAGCAGCGTGTCGAAGACATGCGGCGTGACGACCTTGACGCCCATGCGGGTCAGGCCGGCGTGCAGGATGGCCGTGTAGCTGGCCACGCGCTCGGCGATGCGCTTGAGGCCTTGTGGGCCGTGGTAGACGGCGTACATGCTGGCGACGACGGCCGGCAGCACCTGGGCCGTGCAGATGTTGGAGGTGGCCTTCTCGCGGCGGATGTGCTGCTCGCGGGTCTGCAGGGCCAGGCGCATGGCGGGGTGGCCTTGCGCGTCCTTGCTGACGCCGACGAGGCGGCCCGGCATGGAGCGCTTGAACTCGTCCTTGCAGGCCAGGAAGGCGGCGTGCGGGCCGCCGGCGCCCATGGGCATGCCGAAGCGCTGGCTGTTGCCGGCCACGATGTCGGCGCCGAACTCGCCGGGCGACACCAGCAGAGTCAGGGCCAGCAGGTCGGTGCAGACGATGAAGGCGGCCTGCTTGGCATGGGCCTGGTCGGCGAAGGCCTTCAGGTCATGGATGAGGCCGGTGGTGCTGGGGTATTGGCAGACGACGGCGAAGTAGTCGTTCTCGGCCATCAGTGCGGGCGCCATGCCGACCTTGACCTCTAGCCCCAACGGCGCGCAGCGCGTCTGGATGACCTCGATGGTCTGCGGGTGCACGTCGCCGGCGACGATCAGCGTGTTGCTCTTGCTCTTCACGCCGCGCTTGGCCAGCGTGACGGCCTCGGCGGCCGACGTCGCCTCGTCCAGCATGGAACCGTTGGCGATGTCCATGCCGGTGAGGTCGGTCACCATGGTCTGGAAGTTCAGGATGGCTTCCATGCGGCCCTGCGAGATCTCGGCCTGGTAGGGCGTGTAGGCCGTGTACCAGGCGGGGTTCTCGAGGATGTTGCGCAGGATGACGCCCGGCGTGTGCACGCCGTAGTAGCCCTGGCCGATGAAGCTCTTGTAGACCTTGTTCTTGCCGGCGATCAGCTTCAACTCGGCCAGTGCGCCGGCCTCGGTGATGGGCGCGGGCAGCTTCATGCCCTGCGAGCGGCGGATGGACTTGGGCACGACCGCGTCGATCAGCGCGGTGCGGCTGGCCACGCCGACGGCGGCGCACATCAGGGATTCATCGACGGCATCCGGCCCGATGTGGCGGGCGTGGAATTCGGAGGCGTCTTCGAGTTGGGAGAGCGGCGTCGGCATGGCGGGTCTTGCTTCGAGAAATTACAGGGCTTGGATCAGAGCGTCTTCAGCAGCGCGTCGTAGGCGGTCGAGTCCATCAGCGCGTCGAGCTGGGCGGGGTTGCTCAGCTTGACCTTGAAGAACCAGCCGGCCTTCAGCGGGTCGGTGTTGGCCAGGGCCGGGTCGTCGCGCAGGGCTTCGTTCACTTCGACGACTTCGCCGTCGACCGGCATGTAGACGTCGGCCGCGGCCTTGACGGATTCGACGACGCCGGCAACTTCCTTTTCGGCATAGGTCCTGCCGACTTCGGGCAGGTCCACGAAGACCACGTCGCCCAGCGCATCCTGGGCGTGAACGGTGATGCCGACGGTCGCGGTGCCGTCACCATGGACGTCCAGCCATTCGTGGTCGGGGGTGTACTTGATGCTCATCGTTCAGGCTCCGTGATTAGCCGCGGTAGTAGCGGTTGGGGGTGAAGGGGGTGGAGGAAACAACCATGGGCGTGCGCTTGTCGCGCACGACGGCGAAGACTTCGGTGCCGACGGCCGTGTGGGCCTTGTCGAGATAGGCCAGGGCCACCGGCTGGTTGACCGTGGGGCCGAGCGTGCCGCTGGTGACGGTACCGATCTCGGTGCCGTCGGCGCTAACGATCTTGGCGCCTTCACGCACAGGCATGCGCTCCTTGCCGACCAAGCCGACACGCTTGCGAGCCGCGCCGTTGGCCAGTTGCTCGTCGATGACGGCGGCACCGGGATAGCCGCCGGCCCGGGCGCCACCGGCGCGGCGCACCTTCTGGATGGCCCAGGTGATGGAGGCTTCGACCGGCGTCGTCGTGGTGTCGATGTCGTGGCCGTAGAGGCACAGGCCGGCTTCGAGGCGCAGCGAGTCGCGTGCACCCAGACCGATGGGCTTGACCTCGGCATGGCTCAGCAGCTTGCGGGCCAGGGCCACGGCGTCGTCCTGGTGGACGGAGATCTCGTAGCCGTCTTCGCCGGTGTAGCCCGAGCGGGTCAGGAAGGTGGCTATGCCGTCCAGCTTGAAGAAGCCGCCGGTCATGAAGGTCAGTTGGGCGACCTCGGGGTTCAGGCGGCTCAGCACGTCGACGGCTTGCGGGCCTTGCAGGGCCAGCAGGGCGCGCTCGGGGACGGGAATGACTTCGCAGCGCGAGCCGATGTGCTTCTGCATATGCGCAATGTCCTGCTCCTTGCAGCCGGCGTTGACGACGACGAAGAGGTCGTCGGGGCGCTTGCAGACCATCAGGTCGTCCAGCAGGCCGCCTTGCTCGTTGGTGAACAGGGCGTAGCGCTGCTTGAACACACCCAGGTCGATGATGTCGACCGGCACCAGGGTTTCCAGCGCGGCGGCGGCATCGGCGCCCACCAGGCGCACCTGGCCCATGTGCGACACGTCGAACAGGCCGGCGGCGGCGCGTGTGTGCTTGTGCTCGGCCATCACGCCGGCGGGGTATTGCACCGGCATGTCGTAGCCGGCGAAGGGCACCATCTTGGCGCCGAGTTCGACGTGGAGGGCGTGAAGAGGTGTTTGCAGCAAAGAGGACATCAAGAGCTCCGACGGAATTCGGGTTTGGATGTCCTCGCTGTCCGGGGTACCTGAGAGATTGACAAGGCGGTTGGCAGTCCCGCGCAAGCTTGCCCCTTCGGTGGACCCGCTCAAGGGCGGGCCTCTCTCCAGTGAGGAACGCCCCAGTGTCTGCCACCGGTGGCGTTTTGTCAGTCCTTTTGCCTGAGCGTTCGAGCGGTGAGGCCCTGCGCCTTCGGCGGCCCCCAACAACCCCGGGGCGCTCTCCTGACTGGGGGGCATTCTAGATGCCAAAGAAGGACGTCTTCGGACCTAGGGGGTGTCGTTTCAAAACCCGTGTCGCAGACTGGTCCGACAACCAGGAGACAGGCCATGATCTTCTCGCGTGCATTGGGTGCCATCACGCTGGCTGTTGCCAGCATCGGAGCGCAGGCGGTCACGAACGTGACCGTGCAGCTGGGCGTGAATCCGAACTTTGCCGGTGGCACAGGCCCCGTGAATCCGGTGCTGACCCAGGCCGGCCCCGCCGAGCTGAGCAGCGGCCTGGTGACCGGCGGCTTCAGTTCCAGCGGCATGGCGCATGCCTATGCCGACATCGGCACACTGAAGGTGGACGGCACGTCCGAGGGCAGCCTGAACAGCCTGGCGCGGGCCAGCTGGCGCGACGACTTCATGCTCAACCTGCCGGGCGTGGCCGCCAACACCCAGGTCACCGTCAATTTCACGCTGCTGTTCGACGGCAGCCTCAACGTCGGCTCGTCCAACATCGGCTCGGCGTCCTGGCAGGTGAGGGCGGATGTCGGCGGCGGTGCCTACGACCTGGGTGGTGATGCCACCCTGTACAACAACTCGCCGTCGCTGGCCAAGCATGGCTATTTCGGCGACCCGCTGGGCGCCTTGCACGGCACGGCCACCTTCCTGACCGGCCAGAACCTGCCCCTCATCGTCGAGCTGACGGGTGTGGCCCAGACGGCCTACGACGGCCACGACGGCCCCTTGGCCACGGCGTCCTTCGACCTGGCGCACACCCTGCGCTGGGGCGGCATGACCGTGTCGCTCAACGGCGTGCAGCAGAACGACGTGATCCTGACCTCGGGCTCGGGCTTCAACTATCTGCAGGCGGCACCCGTGCCCGAGCCGGGCACGTTGATGATGGCGCTGTGCGGCGCCGCCGTGCTGGTGGCTCGGCGGCGCCTGTCCCGCACTTAGTCGCCCTCAATCACCCATGTGGCCCGACTCCAGGGCCTCGCTGTCGATGGGCATGCTCTTGCCGTCGGCACCTTCGAAGAACAGCGGCTTGCGGGCCTTGGCCACCGGCGCCACCTGGTTCATCGTCATGGCGTCGAACAGGCGGCCGTTCTGCATCACCTGGACGATGCGGTCGGTCTGGCGGATGTCGGCCAGCGGGTTGCCGTCGATGACGACCAGATCGGCCAGCTTGCCCGGCTCCAGCGAGCCCAGGTCTTTCTCCATGCCGAAGTTGCGCGCCGGGTTGATGGTGGCGGTGCGCAGGGCCTCGTGAGGCGTCATGCCGCCCATGACGAACATCCACATCTCCCAGTGCGTGCCCAGGCCTTCGCGCTGGCCGTGGGCACCGATGGAGGTGTTGACGCCGGCGCGTGACAGCTGGGTGGCGGTGCGGGCGACGCGGATGACGTTGAAGTCCTCCTCGGGCGCCGTCTCGCGGCGCACCGAGCGCGGCTCCAGCACGCTGCGCGGCACATAGCGGCTCAGCAGCGGGTGCTTCCAGACGTCTGTGCGGGCATACCAGTAGTGCTCGCCGTCCAGGCCGCCGTAGCCGACGTTCAGCGTCGGCGTGTAGCCCACGGCCGTCTGGCCCCACAGCTGCTTCACGTCGTCCCAGACCTCGGCCAGCGGCAGCGCGTGCTCCACCGTCGTGTGGCCGTCGACCACCATGCTCATGTTGAGCTGGAACAGCGAGCCGCCTTCGGGCACCACCATCATGCCGGTCTGGCGCGCCGCCTCCAGCACCTGCTGGCGCTGGTCGCGGCGCGGTTGCTGGTAGCTCTTCACGCTGATGGCGCCTTCGGCCTTCTGGCGGTTCAGGTGGGTCAGCGCGTCGTCCAGGCTGTTGACGTTGGAATAGAAGGGCGTGCGGGCGCCGTAGAGGATGGTGCCGGTCGAGTAGATGCGCGGGCCCAGCACGATGCCGGCACGTTGCATCTCGCTCTGCGTGAAGATGGCCGAGCTGAGGTTGGACGGGTCGTGCAGCGTCGTCACGCCGAAGGCCAGCGACGCCAGGTTGACCCAGCTGGTCTGAGGGATCAGGCCGGAGTCGTTCATGGCGCCGTGCCAGTGGGCGTCGATGAAGCCCGGCACGATGGTCTTGCCGCTGGTGTCGATGCGCTTGGCGTCGGCGGGAATGGCGACGTCCTTGCCCACGGCCACGATGCGGTTGCCGTCCACCAGCACGGTGCCGCCCTCGATGATCTCGTCGCCCTTCATGGTCACGACGCGGGCGCCGGTCAGCGCGATCTTGCCCGTGGGCTTGTCGCTGGCCTGCTCGAAGCCGATCTTCTGGCTGGTTGCCTTGTCCTTGCCTTCCGCGTTGGCAGTGAACAGCTCGTCGCCCAGCGTGAAGTGCAGCTGCTTGCTGTCGCCGCTCCAGTGCAGGGCGGAGGCTGAGTTGACGTCGAGCTGGCGTACCGGCAGGGCGTCCATCTTGCCGCCGACCGTGATGGGCTTGCCCGCCAGGGGCAGCGGCGTCACATAGGCGTGATAGCGCTCGACAAAGCCCAGCCATTGGCCGTCGGGCGAGACGCTGTACTCGGCCGCCGCGTCGCTGCGCGCCACTTCCGTCTCGCTGCGGTCGCGCAGGTTCAGGCGGGTCAGCGAGAAGCGCTGCTCGACCTCGCTGGTGCTGCTGGTCTTGGTGAAGAAGAGCTCGTCGCTCTTGGCGCCGAACTGTGCGCCGCTACCGTCCTTGCTGAAGCGCTCGGGCTTGCCCGAACCGTCGGCGGCGGCCAGGTAGAGACCGGTGTCCAGGCTGTGCCAGGGGCTGGTCAAGCCGCCGCCCTTGACCTTGCGGTAGACGACCTGCTTGCCGTCCGGCGACAGGCGCGGCTCCAGGTATTTGCCCGGCTCCTTGACGACGACGGTCTCGCGGCCGCTGGCGACGTCCAGGCGGCGGATGGTGCCTTGCGTGTCGTCACGCCAGGTCGCGAACACCAGGCTCTTGCCGTCGCGCGACCAGCTCGGTGCGAACTCGAAGGCGTCGTTCTGCCTGGTGAGACGACTCGGGGCGCCGTTCGGCAGCTCCTTCACATACAGCGAGCCCAGTGCCGAGTAGACGACCCGCTTGCCGTCGGGCGACACCTGGGCGCCGCGCAGCTGGTGCACGGCGAACTTGTCGGGCGCGACGACCTGGGCGTAGCGCATGGGCTCGCGCAGCTCGCGGGTGTCCTTCACATGGAAGGGGATGTCGGCGGCCGTGCCCTTGAAGGGGTCGACGCGCCAGATCTTGCCCTCGGCCCAGACGACCATCTCCTTGCTGCCAGGCATCCAGGCAAAGCTGGGGTAGACGCCCCACATGGCCCAGATCTCCTGCAGGTCGCGCGACAGGCCGCTCCAGGCCGGGAACTCGCGGCCGGTGGCCAGGTCCTTCAGGAACAGCGTGCTCTGGTTGCGCACGCGGCGCACGAAGGCCAGGTATTTGCCGTCGGGCGAAGGCGTCGGTCGCACCGCGCCGCCGGGGCCGGTGACGAAGGCCTCGACCGAGCCGTCGCTCAGGTCCTGGCGGAAGATCTTGTAGATCTCGCCATTGCTGTCCTTGTTGTACTCGAACACGCGGCCGGGCGTCGTGTCCTGCGAGTAGTAGAGGTATTTGCCGTCCGCAGACACGGCCGGCTCGCCCAGGTCCTTCTGCCAGTTGGGCTTCTCGTTGAGCTGCACGCCCTTGTTCTTGGCCGCGTCGCCATCGACGTGGAACATCCAGATCTCGCCCGAGCCTGCGCTGCGCGTGCCGGTGTAGTGCTTGCGTGCCAGCAGGTATTTGCCGCTGGGGTGCCAGACCGGGTTGTTCAGCAGGCGGAAGTCTTCCTTGGTCACGGCATGCACGCCGCTGCCGTCGGCATTCATGACCCAGATGTTGTCGCCACCGCCGGCATCGCTCAGGAAGGCGATCTGCTTGCCGTCGGGCGAGAAGCGGGCCTGGTGTTCCCAGGCGATGGAATGCGTCAGGGCCTTGGCCTCACCACCGGCGATGGGCAGGGTGTAGAGGTCGCCGAGCAGGTCGAACACGATCGTCTTGCCATCGGGGCTGACGTCCACGCTCATCCAGGTGCCGGTCTTCACGTCGATGTTGGCCGTCTTGGCCACGCCGGGCGGCGTGTTGACGTTCCACGCCGGTGCCTTGGGGGCTTCCTTCGGCGCTTCTTGAGCGTTGGCGGCGAGGGCCGCGGCCAGCAGCAGGGAGGGGGCGAAGCTCAGACGAGACATAGGTCGGGTGTGGGAAGACCAAAACCTTCGATGCTAGCGAAGGCCGGCTTGTCCACCCGTTCGTCACGCCCCTGTCAGGGCCAGGGCTTCGCTCAAACTGAGGGTTTGTCCCAGGCTCCAGGCGGCCTTGGCGCCGACGCTGCTGAGCTGGGAAGCGGCCAGGCGACGCACGCGGGCCAACGCACGGGCTTCGCGAGAGCCCAGCACGCCCAGGTGACGCTGCCAGTACTGCTCGGCGAAGGCCGCCAACTGCAGCGCGTGCTCGGGATGGCGCAGTCGGGCCAGCGGCCGCGGGAAGAGCTGCAGCGTCAGCGCGCGGGCATGCAGATGCTGGCGACCATGGGCGATGCGCAGGGCCTGGCGCGCGGCAGCGAGGGCGGCGGGCCAATCGCGGCGCGACTCGTGCGCCATCGCGAGGGTGTAGGCCGCGTCGAGCTGGCCGACGCCGTCGCCGTCTTCCTCGGCCAGGCGCTGGCAGGCCGTGATCCAGCCCACGGCCGTCGCGGTGTCGCCGAGTTCGATCAGGCATTGGGCGCGGTTGCGCAGGCGCGCGGCGGCCTGGCGTGAATGGCCGACGGCCTCCCACAGTTCCTGGGCGCGGGCATAGAGCGCCTCCGCCTGCGCCGGCTGGCCGCGCGACACGGCGATGGCGGCCAACTGCTGCCAGGCACGGGCTTCGGTTGCGACATCGCCGACGCGGCGGGCCAGGGCCACGGCTTCCTCCAGCGGACGGGTCTGGCCCTGCTCGCGGTTGTCGCCGGCCAGCAGCACCCAGGCGCGGCGCACCAGGGCCGGGGCTCGCGCGGCCGGGTCGGGGCCGGCGAGTTGCAGCGCACGTTCCGCCTCGGCCAGGGCCAGGGTGCGGTCGCCATGGGTGAAGGCCAGTTGGGCACGCAACTCGTGGCCGGCAGAGGAGGGCGCCAGCTGCAGCAGCAGGCCGAGCTGATCGACCAGGGTGCGGTCCACGCCGTCGCTCTCCCAGCAGGGGCGCAGGGCCAGGGCCAGGCTCAAGCCGGCTGCGGCATCGCCATCGTCAGCTGCACTGCTGATGAGGGCGCGCGCCTGCTCGCGGCGCGGCGTCCAGGCCGTGATGGGCGCCTGCAGCCCGAGGGCTGTGGCCCAGTCGCACAGGGCGGCACGCAACGTGCGGCGGGTCGCGCGCTGCTCGGCCACGTCTGTGCGGGCGAGCACACCGCGGCGCAGCAGCTCCAGCATGCGGTAGCGCGGCTCGGCGTCGCCGCCGGCCTGCACCAGGGAATGCCCCGTCAGCTCATTGAGCAGGGCCGGCGTGCCGTCCAGGGCAGCGACATCGGCCCAGGCAAAGGCGCCGGGCAGGGCAGCCAGGCGTTGCAACAGCGCGCGCGGCTCGGGGCCGAGCAAGGCCAGGCTCCAGTCCAGCAGGCCGGCCACCGAAGCGTGGCGAGGCGCGCGCGTCGGGCTGGCCAGCCACGTCGGCATGGCGCCGGCCCCCAGGCCTCGCCACTGCTCCAGCATCTGCGCCGGCGAGAAGCTGCGCACCCGGGCCGCGGCCAGCTCCAGCGCCAGCGGCAGGCCTTCGAGTTCGCGGATCAATTCGGTCAGCGCGGCCTGGTTGTCGCGGCTGGCTTGGAAATCAGCCCGCACGGCGCGGGCGCGGTCGACGAACAGGGCCTGGGCGGTGTCCGTCGCGTCGGCCAGCGGCGCCACGTCGAGCAGGGTCTCGCCATCCACCTCCAGCGCATGGCGGGACGTGACCAGCAGGCACAGCGCCGGTGCCAGCGCCAGCAGGCGCTGCACGGCCTGGGCGACGATGCCCAGGGCCTGCTCGGCGTTGTCCAGCACCAAGAGGCGCATGCCGCTCGGGTCCTGCAGCGCCGCCTCGATGGCCGGCCAGCCGCCACCGCGCGTGACCATCAGCGCGCGCTCCAGCGCCGCCACCAGGCCGGCCTCGTCGCGCACCTCGGCCAGGGCGGCCATGCCGCAGCTCCAGTCGGCCTGCTTGAACTGCAGCCAGGCCAGTTCCACCGCGAGCCGCGTCTTGCCGACGCCGCCCGGGCCGATGAGGGTCAACAGCCGCGCTTCAGGCAGTTGTGCGGCCAGGGCTTCGAGGCGGCCGGGCGGCGCGAAGTAGCGCGTCAGATAGCGCGGCAGGCTGGTGGCAAACGTCGGCTGGGGCGGGGCCGGTGTCGTCGCGAACTGCAGCACCGGCGGCGCCTGGGCCGGCAGGTCATCGGCCAGCGCGGCGAGACGATGGCGCTCGGTCACCACCCAGTCGTCGAAGTGGCCCGGCAGCAGCTCTCCACCGTAATGAGCATGGCTGCGGCTGGCCTCGAAGTCCTGCACGTCGGATGTCAGCGCGCCGGGCAGCAGCGAGATCTGCAGGCGGTCGGCGTTGAAGAGAGGGGCCTCCTCGGTCTCGAGCAGGGCGCGCAGGGTCGACAGGGTCTGGCGCAGGCGGTTGCGGCCGACGTCCAGCTCGACGCCGGGCCACAGCAGCTCGACGAGTTCCTCGCGCGGATGCTGGCGTTTGGGTTGCAGCGCGAGGCGCGCCAGCAGCAGGGCCGCGGCGCGGCTGGGCAGGCGCGTCAGCTCGACGCGGCCGGCGCGCTCGATCTCGAAACCACCGAGCAGGCGCAGCCGCAGCATGTCAACGGCGCCCGGCCGCCCGTAGGCGTTGACGCGCCCCCTCGGGGGGCAGCGGCCGGAGGGCGCGTGGGGGTCTCATGTTCTATGGCCAAAGCCACCAGACGATCAGGCCGCCGAACAGCACCCACTGGATGGCGTAATAGGCAAAGCGGCTCTTGGCCTTGATCCGCTTGCCGAACATGCGCACCTGCTGCACATAGGCGAACAGGCGGTTGATGCCGCCAGTCTTGTCCGTGTCTGAGTTGGGCGCCGAGGCCGCGCGGATCAGCGTGTTGCTGATGAAGTGGTTGAACCAGCGCGCCACCGGGTTGTTCAGCGGCCGCTCGACGTCGCAGAACAGGATGATGCGCATCATGTCCGACTGGTTTTCGGCATAGTGCAGATAGGTCTCGTCGAAGATGACGCCTTCGCCATCGCGCCAGAAATAGCGCTCGCCGTCGACCGAGATATAGCAGCTGTCGGCGTTGGGCGTGACCAAGCCGAGGTGGTAGCGCACCGAGCCGGCAAAGGGGTCACGGTGGGTGACTAGGCGTCCGCCCGGCGGCAGGGCCGCGAACATGGCGGCCTTCACGGTCGGGATGCGCTGCAGCAGCCCGGTCGTCACGGGGCAGAGCTCCTTGGCCGAAGAGTGCGCGTCGTCGTACCACTTCAGGTGAAAGCGCGTCCAGCCGGTCTTGAAGAAGCTGTTGAAGCCGGCGTCGTTGTACTTGTCGCTCTTCTTGATCTCGCCGGCATCGGCCAGCTTGAAGGCCTCGGCGCGGATGTCCTGCCAGTGTTCCTCCAGCAGCTTGAGCTCCGGGAAGCCCGCCACCGGCAGATAGGGCTTGGCCGGCAGCTTGGAGAACAGATACATCAGGCAGTTGATGGGCGCCATGAAGGTGGAGTGATCCATCAGCTGGCGGAAGAAGCGCAGGCGAACCCGGCCGCGGAAATGCACATACATCGTGCTGGCGATGAAGATCGCGACGATGCTGAGCTTGATGTAGGGGATGTCGTTCATCGTGCGTAGAAGTCGGCCTCGCCGGGCGGGCGCGACTTGAAGCGTTTGTGCAGCCAGAAGTACTGATGCAATTGTCGGCGCGCCTGGGCCTCGATGACGGCATTCATGCGGGTGGCGTCGGCGACGATGTCATCGGTCGGGAAATTCTGCAGCGCGGGTTCGATCACCAGCGTATAGCCATCCGCTTCCCGGCGCGGGTAGCAGGGCAATACGGCCGCCTTCGTCACGGCCGCCATGCGCGACAGCCCGCCGATGGTGGCCGCCGGCACGCCGAAGAAGGGCACGAAGACCGAGTCGCGCGCGCCGAAATCCTGATCGGGCAGGTAGTAGAGGCGGTAGCCTTCCTTCAGCGCCCGCAGCGTCGGCCGTGTGCCCTGCTGGCGCGCAAAGATGATGCCGGTGCCGAAGCGCAGGCGCTTGGCGCGGAAGAAGGCGTCCAGCCAGGGGTCCTTCTGCACCGAGTAGATGCTGACCAGGCGCGTCTCCAGTGACACCCTGAGGCCGGCCAGGTCCAGGCCGGTGAAGTGGGGCATCATCAGGATGACATTGCGGCCGTCCAGGGCGCGCAGATGCTCCAGGCCTTCGATGCGCACCAGGCGTTTGAGCTTCTCGCGCGAGGCGAACCAGCAGTAGCCGTACTCCAGCAGCATCTGCACCATGGCAACGAAGTTGCGTCGCAGCAGGCGGGCGCGCTCGGCCTCGCCGAGTTCGGGCAGGCACAGGCGCAGATTGACTGCGCCGATGCGGCGGCGCGAGGTGGGCAACGCATAGATCAGGCTGCCCACCAGCCAACCCAGGGCGGTGATGACCCGGAACGGCAGCCAGCTCAGCAGCCAGACGACGCCGACAAGCAGCCTCAGGCCCACGGGGTCCTCGGTCGGTCAGTCAGCAGATTCCGTTCAAAAACAATCACTTAGGGTTGCAGTGTGGCCGGTTGGGCCGCCATTGTCGTCTCAGGTCGCCATCTCCATGCGCTGCAGGCGCAGCCGCTGCGCCACAAGCATCAGCAGCGGAATGGCCGCCAGCCAGGCAAAGGCCCAGGCCGAGGGATGCATCCACCAGGCCGCGGCCACCAGACCGCACTGCAGCAGCATGGCATTGCCGAAGCCCGCGCCGCGCCCGCCGGCGTAGGCGGCGATCAGCATGAGGGTCAGCCACAGGCCGAGCAGGACGCGCAGGGCCAGCCACAGCGGGCCGGTCTCGGTGATGGCCAGCAGGCCGACCAGGGCCGGCCATTGCAGCAGGGCGAAGGTGCAGGGTTCGGACAGGGCGCGGTGGATCATGGCGGTCTCCATCAAGGGCGGCGGATCTCGTAGCGGGTCCAGTCGTAGTCGATCTGGTTGCGGGCGGGGCTGGTGGGCGACAGCACGGTCGGCGCCGTCGCGGGCGAGTTGGGATCGAAGACTTCGGCCGTCATGCTGACCGAGACGGGGATGTGCTGCTCGGCATCGACGATGCGGCGGATCACACGCAGTTCGTTCACGGTGCGCGTGGTGGTGCGCGGCTGGGCCGGCGTCGCGCTGGCCTTGGTGATTTCCTGGTCGATGGCGGCCAGGTCGCTGCCGCGGCCCGGCAGGTAGCCGGTGGCCTGCACGTGGACGTTGCGGGCTGACTTGCCGGCGGCGATCTGGTTCTTCAGCGGGCGCTCGAAGGCGCGGTACATCGAATCGCTGCCGCGGTTGTTGGCGGCCTGGGTGAGCGGCGTCAGATTGGCCCAGGTTTCGCCTGAGCCGCCGAGGTTGTGGTTCAGCAGATGGCCACGGATGTAGTAGGGGTTGCTGGGCGAGGGGCCGCGGGCGGCGAGGTCGTCCCACAGCCCGCCGACCACGCCGCTGCCGGGCTCGCTGCCGGGCGCGCAGTCGCGCGTCAGCGTGGCCACCGTCACATCGCGGCCGAAGCCGTGCTGCAGGCTGCCGTAGACCGGTGGCGACGAGGGGCCTACGCCGGTGCTCCCCATGAAGGCCATCAGCCGCCCGGCCACGACGCCGAGCTGGTTGGTCAGCGCGGGAATGCGCTGGTCCGGGCTGTTGGGCGCCGGCGGTGCCGCGGGTGATCCCGGCGAGCTCGGCGCCGGCGGCGACACGCGCTGCAGGGTCTGGATCTGGTCGAACAGACCCTGGGCCAGGGCCACGTCGGCCGCCGGCGCGGTCGCACGAACCGCGTCCAGGAAACGGTTGAAGGGCATGGGCGTGGACTCGACGGTCAGCACTGCATTGGCATCGTCGCCGTGGAAGTACAGCTCATGGCCGGCGCCATCCGGCGCGTTGAAGGACACCCGGATGCCCAGCCAGCCCAGCACCGCGCCGACGGCACCGCGCACCGCCGCCGCGCCGCGCCGCGCCATCTGGATGAAGGCCTGGCCCAGCTCGATGGCGCGGTCGATCAGCCAGTCGATGCCCTGGTCGACCAGCTCGCGCACCGTCTCCAGCAGCTCGTGCATGCGCTCGCCGATATTGCCCAGGCCGAACTGGTTGGCCAGGAAGCCGATCGCTACCGGCATTGCGCGGTCCAGCGCGTCCTCCAGGAAGCCGGCGGCGCCGTCAATGGCGCCGTGGGCGATGTCCAGGATGCCGTCGAGCACGCGCGAGACGATCTCCAGCATCTCGCGCAGGTACTGCATGAAGGATTCGATGGCGTTGTAGACGGCGATGAGCGTGTTGATGACGGGCATGACGCCGGTCACGTCCAGCAGGCTCATCAGCCAGCGCGTGGCGCGGCCGATGATGGCGTCCGTCACCCAGCTGATGACGCCGTCCAGCACGCGGTCCCACAGGTTGGTCAGCTGGTTCTGGATCTCCACCCACAGCCCCGCCGGCCCCTCGTCGATGAGGATGGACAGGAAGTGCCAGGCGCCGGTCGCCAGGTTCATGATCTGGCGCAGCCGCCTCACCGTGCTGGCATCCAGCTTCAGCGTCAGGCGCTCGAAGATGTGCTCCACGGTGATGCCCAGCACCTCCAGCACGAAGCTGAAGATGGAGCCGATGGAAAAGTCCCGCGGCGGCGTGATGCCGGCAGACTCGGCTTGGCCAAAAAGCCAACCGCTGACACCGTTGAGCAGATGCGTGCCGATGTTGTCGAAGAAGCGCCCGAAGCCGGCCTTGACGGCACCCAGCAGGTTGATGAGGAAGCCCACCGGGTCGGTCAGGATGTCGCCGATGGCCGCCGCGGCCTTGGCCAGCACCTGCACCACCAGCTCCGGCGGCAGGCCCAGCACGCGCAGCACCGACTGGAAGAAGGTCCAGGCCGCCCCGGCCAGGTCGCCGTCCACGAAGACCTGGCGCAGGATGCGCAGGGCCGTGGCCTGCACGCGCGGCCACAGCGTGGGGTCGCTGAAGAACTGGCCAAAGACGGGGATGCGCGCCAGGATCTGGTTGAAGACGAAATTCTTGACGGGTTCGCGGATGCAGCAGGGGATGGCCTCCCAGACGCTGGACAGGATGAGCTGGGGCAGGCGCATCAGGTCGGTGACGACGCCGATCAGCCGTCGCACCACGCCCACCGCGTTCTCGATGAAGGGCGTCAGCGCGTCGAAGCCCTGCAGGATCCAGTCGAACAGGCCGCGCACCTTCTCGTCCGCCCAGCTGACCAGGCGCAGGGCCGCGTCCTCCAGCCAGCCCAGGGCATTGGCCAGCATGGCCATCAGGCTGTTGGAGCGCAGGCTGCCCATCAGCGACGACACCGCGGCGCCCAGCGCCCCCACCTTGGTCGACACCCAGCCGCCGGCCTCGACGATGACATTGCGCACCGTGCCGATCACCTGCGTGACCGACGGCAGCACGGTGGCCAGCGTGTCGCGGTTCTCGGCCACGCCGTCGCCGCCTTCCATGGCCGTGGCCGAGGCATTCAGCTGCGTCGACATCTGCTGCATCTGCTGGCCGAAGTTGCGCATCCACGGCGGCGGCAGCATGTCGGCCACCTTCTGGGCCGTGGCGGCGATGGGCTGCCAGACCGGCGCCGTCTGCTCCTTGACCCAGTCCCAGGCCTCGCCCGCCTTGGTGGTGATCCAGCCGACGATGCCGCCTGAGCTGTCCCCACTGCCGGCCTCCTCAGGCCCGAAGAGCTGCTCCTTGACCCAGCCCCAAGCGTCGCCGACGGCGCTGCGTATCGGCTCCGTCCAGTTCCAGATGTCGGTGCCGAATTCCTCGATGCGAGCCCAGACCGCGCCGGCCTTCTCGCGCAGCCATTCGATGGCCGGCGCGCCATAGCCGTTCCACAGGTCGCTGAAGAAGTCGCCGATGGGCTGCAGAAAGGTCGTCAAGCGGTCCCACGCTTCGCCGGCCACCTCCGTGACGAAGGTCTTCAATTCGTCGATGGCATTCAGCAGCGGCTGGCAGTCGCCCGACATCAGCGCTGCGGCGATGCCGGCGGCGCGTTCGACCAGGCCGGTAAACACGCCCAGCATGGCCGTCAGCGTGCCGCTGGGGTCCAGCGCATTCAGCACCGAGGCCAGGCCGTCCAGGGCCGACGACACCATCTCGCGCAGCAGGGCCATGGGGCCGCGTTCGATGATGGGCACCAGGCTGGGCGCCACCTCGCGCACCAGGCGCATGGCGACGGCGCCTATGGCTTCGCCTACCGCTTCGGCGGCATCGCCGACGGCGTCCACGCCCGCGTCGACGACATCGCCGCCGAAATCGGCCACGGCGCCGGCGGCGTCGCCCAGGGTGTCGAGGATGCCGGAACGCTGCACGCCGGTGGCGGGCTGTTCCTTGGCCGTCAGTGGTGCGCCGCTGGCGGCCTTCTTCGCGTTGGCCTCGGCCTCGCGCTCGGCCTTGTCGTGGTGGGCGCCGCCATCGGCCGCGCTGGGCTGGGTGGCAGGCGTGCCGGCCTGGCGCTGCTGCACGACGTGGGTGAGTTCATGGGCGAGCAGGCCGCGGCCTTCCGCGCCTTCGGGCGCGAACTGAGCCGCACCGAAGACGATGTCGCTGCCGGCCGTGTAGGCCCGTGCGCCCAGGCCGGCGGCCGACGCGGCGGCAGCCCCGTCGGTATGAACGCGCACATCGGCCAGTGGCGCGCCAAAGCGGCCTTCCATCTCATGGCGCACCGGTGCCGGGAGGGTCTGGCCGCGGCCGGCCTTGTCCTGCAGATAGCGCGGCAGGCCGGCGGATGTCGATGATTTGGTTGCAGCAGCCCGTGGCGGTCCGCGGCCCGCCCCGCCTCGCGGCGTGCGTGCGGTGGCGGTACGGGCTTGCATGACGCTACAGGTCAGAGGGCGCGCTGCGACCCAGCTTGCGGTACTCGGCGCGCAGGCCGTCGGCGATGTCGGCGTAGGCGATGCGCGCACCACGGGCGCGGGCCTGGGCGGCGGCGGCCAGCACGGCATTGCGCACATGACCGCCGGCAAAGTCGCCCAGGGCGGCCAGGCGGTTGAGGTCGGCGGCCGTGCAGTCGCTGGCCTCGCCGAGATGAGCCTGCCAGAGATGGCGCCGCGCGGTGGCGTCGGGGGCGACGAAGTCGACGATGAAGTCCAGCCGGCGCGCAAAGGCAGGGTCGAAGCGGGCGCGGCTGTTGCTGGTCAGCACGACGATGCCGCTGTGGGTCTCGATACGCTGCAGCAGGTAGTTCGTTTGCGCATTCGCAAAGCGGTCGTTGGCGCTGGCCACCTCGGTGCGTTTGCCGAACAGGGTGTCGGCCTCGTCGAAAAGCAGCACCGCGTCGGCGTGCTCGGCACGGGCCAGCAGCTCGGCCAGGTTCTTCTCGGTGTCGCCAATCCACTTGCTCAGCATGGCGGCCAGGTCCACGCGGTAGATGGGCAGGCCGAGGCGATGCGCCAGCCATTGGCCGGCCAGCGACTTGCCGGTGCCGCTGCCCCCCGTGAACAGCATGCGCACGCCGTCGGTGGCACGGGTGCGGGCCGCCGCGCCCAGGCCGGCTTGCAGGGTCTCGCGCTGCGTGCAACGCTGCACGATGCGGTCCAGCTCGGCGCGCAACGCGGGGCTGACAACGAGGGCGGCGTCGGGCACGGTCTCGCTGAGGGGCTGGGCCAGGGCGTCGAGGGCGCGGCCCGAGGGTGTCATCAGAGCGGCGCGGTGCAGGCTGTCGCTTGATGCCTGGCCGGCGCCGAGCAGACGGGCCAGGCGGGCGTGGTCGCTGATCTGGGCATAGCCGGCCCGGTAGCGTTCGGCGGCTTGAGCGGCCAGGGTTGCGTCGGCCAGGGCGTCTTGCCAGAGAGCAGCGCGGGTTGCCGCATCGGGCAGGGGCACGCGCCAGTCGGCCATGGGGCCATCGCGGCGTACGCCGCCGTCCAGGCCGGTGACGACCAGGGCCGGACCGTCGTAGATCGTCAGGGCCGGCAGCGTCGTCACGGCACCGGGCGTACCGGCAATCTCGAAGACGGGGACGCGGCCGGTCAGCACCAGCCAGGCTTCGACGCCTGGGGGCAGCGTCTCGGTGCTGGAGAACCAGGCCGGCTTGGTGCCGAGACGCAGCACCAGTTCGGCGGCCAGGCCGTTCGCCTCATGCGGCGCAGCACTGCGGATGACGAGGCCGGAGCGCGGCATGGCGGCGAGATCGCGGGCCCAGTCGGCCAGGGTCGTGTTGAGGCTGGGCACGGCGGCCACGGGCCAGAGCGCGGGCGTTGGCGCGCCGGGCCAGTCACAGGACACGCCCGCCAGGGCGGCGGCGATGGGTGCCGGCACGCGCAGCGTCGTCTCGCACAGCGGGCGGGCGGTGTTGGCTTCCTCGGCCTGCAGCAGGCCGTGGCGCAGGGCGCGGCCATAGGCCAGGGCATGCAGGACCGCCGCCTCCCCGCGCTGCGGGTCAGCGGGATCAAAGCCTTCCTGCAGCGGCGCCAGGGCTCGCGCCAGCAGGGCCAGCGTCGGCCGCGGTTGGGGCTGCGGCGCCTGCATCCAGGCGATGACGCGACAGACCAGGGGATCGTCTTCCACCGAGGCAACCAGCGCCAGGGCCAGGGTTTCGAGGGCGCTGAGACCAAAGGCCTGGCGGGCGCGGGCCAGGGCCGCATCCTTGTCCAGGCTGTCCAGGGCATGGACGCACCAGCCGTCGCCCCCCGCAGCGGCCAGGGCATCGCGCAGAAAGCGCTCTTCGGGTGCGGCCGCCGGATCGCCGGGATGGATGAGCAAGGCACCCAGGGCCGCCAGGCCGAAGTCGCGCGGGCGCATCGTCAGTGGGGGCGGCAGGTCGGCGGCGTTCATGAGGGGTAGTGAAAGTGCACGATGCGGCCCAGCCAGGGAACGAAGCCGGGGTTGATGTCGAAGCCGGCGCGACGAATGCGCAGGTCCAGCGAGGTCGGCGGGAACTCGACGTCGATGCGCTCGGGCGAAATCCAGGCCGAGCCTCTGCGGCGGGCGATACGCAGCAGCGGTAGGCGTGCGTCGCGGACGGCGGCAAGGCGGGCGATGCGCAGCCAGTGCGAATCGCCTGTGGCCGGCAGCTCGAGACCGGCGAGGGCGGTGTGGATGAGGTCGTCGTCCGGGATGCGGCAGCGCCGGCGGGCAGCTCGCATGGCCCCGGACCAGGCAGCCAGTGGATCGTCGGCGCCGTCGAGCCCATGGCGCAGCAGCAAAGGCAACAGCAGCCACAGGCCGGACCAGGCGCTGGCGAAACCTTCGTCGAGAGTGGCTTGGGGTGCCAAGCTCATGACGGACCGAGCGGACGGCGTCGTGGCGCCTTCCGCAGCTTGGCGTCGCGGGGTAGCCAGAGTCGGCTCGTCCGGGGGCGGAACCGGGCTTTTCCTTACCGGTGATTCAAGCGCGAATTCGTCGGTGATCGTGGTCCAGCTTTCGATGCGAATGTCTTCGCAGAAGCCGCGCATCGCCGCCATCGCGTCAAGCAGCCGCACCCGCGGCGTCTGGACGCGGGGCACAGCCGATGCGGCCTGAAGCCGTCGGCGGGCCGGCGCCGGAACCGCTCTCAGCGCATCGACCACGTCCAGTACGGCGAGCGCCTGTGCGTCGCTGATGGCTTCGACAAACTGAGCCGCCATCCGGTGTTCCGCGATCAGCTCCAGCAGCGCACGAACCGACAGGGCCCGCTTTTGCGCCTCGGCGGCAGAAGAGGTCGCCACCAGGCCTTCCTCCCCGGCCAGCATCAACGCCACGGCGCGCTGCGGCCACTCGCCTTGCGCGTCCGGCGGCATCAGTCGCCGCCAGAACCAGGCCTCGGTCGCTTCACCGCGCAGCCATCGCCTCAGCAAAGCCAGCCGAGCCGTCGCCAGGCTGGGTGCCCACACCGCCTCGGCAGTGTCGCTGGCCTGCTCGATGGGCTGGGCGCGGGCCGCGAGCTGCTGCCAGGCGCGTTCCAGCTGCAAGGCCAGGGTTTGCGAGCTGACGCCCGCCGCCGCACGCAAGCGCAGTCGGTGAACAAGCACGAGACGATTCAGCAGGGCGGGTGGCTTGGACGACACGCGCAGCGCGTCCTCCACGCTGGGCAGCAGGCCGGGCACCGCCCGCTGCGACCGCAGGCGCAGTTGCTGGACGGTGATGTCGGCCGCGGCCATGGCGTCAGCCGAGCAGGAAGTTCACCGTGGACCGCGCGCTGGGCGTGAAGCCGGCCTGCACGGTCTGGGTCACGCTGACATGGGCGATGCCGCCGACGATGTCGGCCACGACGGCATGCGCGGCGATCTGGGCCTTGCCAACCGCGGCATCCAGCACCGGGTCCAACAGCTGCACCTTCATGCCGACGCGCAGGCGATCGGGCAGGGACGGCTGGACCTCGAAACGCACGCCCGGATGGATGGGGACGGGCCGCACCAGCCGGCCGGTCAGCAACTGTCCTGCCGGGCTGTGGCTGGCGGCCAGCACGCAGACGCGCACCAGGGCCGCCATCAGCGCCACCGCGCGCGGCTGGTTCTGATCGACGCGGCGGCGCAGCCAGGACGCCAGGTCGCGGATGTCCTCGCGGTCGTCGCGGTCCAGTTCAACGAAATGCGGCAGGGTCGAGAGATCTCCCAGGTCGCCCACGCTGTCGAACTGGCTGAAGCGCTCGGCCCAGTCCAGCCGGATGCCGGCGCGCACCTCGGACAGGCGGGCATGCAGGCAGGTGGCGACCTGCGCGATGCGGGCCAGCTCTTCCGTCACGCGCCGGTTCAGAAGATTGCGTTCGGCATTGGCCGCGGCCAGGTCAGCCAGCGACGCGCTCCTGGCGATGAGGTCGATCTTGCCCACCAGCCCCAGGGTGGCGGAGGACAGAGCCACGGCGGCGAAGGGCAGAGCCTCGCTGCGCGCCAGGCTGACGCTTTCGGCCTGGGCACGCACGGCATTGAAGGCGAGCTGCTGGCTGGCGCCGCCGGCCAGGCCGTTGAACAACGTCAGGGCGCTGAAGCTGGTGGTGCTGATGGCGGTGGCCGTGGCCGGCAGAGCGGTCAGCACGCGATCGGCGACGAAATGGGTGTCGAGCAGGCTCAGGTGAGCGCGCATGGCCGGGAACCAGTCCACGGGCGCCTGTCTCACGATGCCGATCATGGCGGCCACGTCACCGGGCGGGTCGTCGTGTTCGGTCAGGCAGGCCGGCACGGCGGCGGGCTCGAGGGCCGAATCGAGGTCGCGCGACGGCAGGGCCACGGTGCGGCTGCCGATGCGGGCCCGCGCGAAGGCGAGGAACTTGACGTTCTCGGCGATGACGGCGTCGCGCGACGCGTTCAGCGCCGCGGCACGCTGCTGGTCTTCGGCGAGCAGGGCGCGGGCGGTGGCCACGTCCTGGCGCGACTCGGCCAGTTCGCGCTCCACCAGGGCGAGGCGCGTGGCCAGGCCGGCCAGGCTGGCGTCGATGGCCGCCAGTGACTTCTTGCAGCGGTCCAGGGCGTCGCGGTATTTGCGCACGATGCCTTCGGCGGCGCGCAGCACGGCGATGGTGTGGTCGGACAGGTCCACGCCGCCAAGGAAGTAGGCCGACTCGTCGCGTGCCTTGTCCTCGGGGTCGGGGTCGAAGCTGAGGTCGGTGAAGCGCAGGCGCAGGGCGCTGAGCTTGATGGGGGCGGCGCGCAGCGGCTGGCCGCCGGGGTCGAACTCCTTGACCACGCCGTTGACGGTCTGCTTCTCGGCGATGCCGGGCACGTCCAGCTCGTCCAGGTCCAGGCCAAGAGAGGCCAGCTTGCTGATGACTTCCAGCCGCGTGGCGACGGTGAAGTCCTTGGCCTCGATGGCGCGCGGGCGTTCCAGCCGCGAGGCGATGGAGGTGGTGCGGATCTCGGCCTTGCCGGTCAGGGCCGACGCGTCGGTGACCTGGGTGCTGGGCGGCGGCGGTGGGGGCAGCGGGGCGAGGGGCGCCAGACCGCCCACGTTGAAACGAGGGTCGAAGGCGAGCTGGCTGCCGACGATGCTGCCGAGTCCGGTGAGGGCGGGCGCCGCGGGCGGCGTGAAGGTCGCGATCGGGCCGATGACGGAGCCGATGCCGGCGACCGGCGTGCTGATGACGCGGATGGGTGAAGGCGCCGGCGTCATGAAGCCGCCGACGCTCTTGCCAAGCCCCACATTGCTGGTCACGTTCAGGGCCGCAGCGCGCTCAGCGCCAACCTCCGCGGCCGCCGTCGCAGCGGCGCGGGCGACGCCGCGCGGCATGGGTGGCGTGACGATGCCGCCGGTGCGCGTGCGGATGGGGAAGACCGGCGGCGAGGTCGCGCCGTCGGGGCGCGCCAGCTGGGTCGCGCTCTTGACCGTGCCATAGAAGTCGGAGAGCTGCTCGCGCGTGGCGCTGGCGTTGTCGAGGTCGGCGATCTGCGTCAGGGCCGGCGACACGGCGAAGCGGCTGGCCTGGGAGGTCTTCAGCACCGTCTGGCGCAGCCGGTACATGTCGGTCTGCACGCGCAGATAGCCGAGGTTGACGGCATCGTCGGCCTCGTCGATGCGGCTGGACAGGTCGGCCACGGTCTGGCGCAGGCCATTGGCCTGGATCAGGGCGGCCAGAGTCTGGAAACCGCGCTTGGCGGCGTCGGCCTCGGTGGGCGTGAGCTTGCTGTCGTCGCCGGTGACGGGGGCGAGCTTGCGGCCGGCGATCAGCGGGTCGGCCAGCAGGGCAGTCAGCTCGGTGGAGTCGCGCTCACCCTTCTCGTCACCCGTGGTGTCGAAGGCATTCTCGAAGGCGGTGTTGGCATCGGCGGCGGCCACGAAGTCCCAGGACTCGCCCTCGCCGCGCTGGATGCCGGAGTCCAGGGTCTTCTGGTCGGTCCAGGCGCTCTCGGTGCCATTGCGCAGCACGCCGACGGGGCCGAACAGGGCCTGGCCGTCGTAAAGCGTGAAAGCGACACCGCTGACCGTCGTCTCCTCCAGCGCCAGAGCCGCCGCGGGGATTTCGAGGCGATGCCAGCGCCCCGGCGTGGGCACCATGGGCGGCACATCGGTGGACTGCTGCAGCCGCGACGGCGTGCCGTCCGCGCCCCAGCCGATCAGGTTCTCGCCCCAATAGGCGCGGTGCTCCCAGCTGTTGGCGATCTGCCATTGCAGCATCAGCGTGCGTGGCGGGAACTCGCGGTCCAGCTGCACCCAGGCGAACAGCACATCGCCCTTCTGCACGGCCAGCGTTTCGGTGGCGTGGTCGAGAAAATGCTGGTGCAGGCCGCGCACATGGGCCGAGCGGTGCAACAGGCCGGCCGGTGCGGACAGCAGTGGCGCCAGCCGCTCGTCCTCGACGCGCAGCGGATCGTCTGCGGGGTCGGGCACGGCATCGGTGTTGTCGGGACCTTCGGCTGCGATGCTCAGGGCCTCGCGCTGCTGGCGCTGGCGCTGGCGGCGGCGCAGCCAGTCGGCGCGGTCGTCCACATAGCGCTCGATGGCATCGGCGATCTTGTGGTCGGCGTCGGCCTCCTCGATCAGCAGCAGCTTGGGGTCGAAAAGCGTCTGCGGCACGGGCACGTAGACGCAGAGGCTGTCGCGCACGGCCAGGTCGATAGGTGCGAGTCCGGCGGCTGCCTCCAGCACCGAATCCAGCTGCTCGATGGGCAGGGGCAGGGCCGCCACGTCCAGCGTCGTCGGGAAGAAGGCCTGCCGCTTCGCGCGGGCATTGACGGCGTCGCGCGGCAGCAGCCCCGCCGGCGGCAGCGTCAGCATCTGGTCGCCTAGGGCCTGGGTGTCGGCGCCGGCCGCGGCAGCTTCGGTCAGGTGCTCGGTGAACTGGTCGATGCGGGCCTGCCACAGGAAGCGCGTGCCGGCGCCGAGCTGCGCATTGGCCTCGGCGCGCGGCCGGCCACCCAGCCGCGCGACGGCGGCGCGGTCGGCAAACAGAGGCTGCCAGGCGGCGTTGACGGCTACCAGAGCCAGGGGCACGCCGCTGGCATGCCAGGGCATGCTCTGGCTGTTGCCGAGCTCGGCCTCGCGAGCGAAGACGGCATGGGCCAGGGCATTGCGCCAAGTGGCGCCGGGCGCGGGCAGAGGCAGCCATTCGTCGGGCCAGGCATAGAAGACGGGCCGGGTGGCGTCCTGGCGCACCTGGTCCTCGAAGGCTTCGGCGTCCAAGTCGCGCTCGCATTGGTCGAAGGGGTCGGCGCCTTCGACGACGCGGTGCTCGATGGGCTCCAGCACGATGACGCCGACGCGTGGCAGCGGCCGGCCCACGGCCAGCAGGGTACGCAGGCTGCGGCCGGTGGCGCGCGCGAACAGCACGCTGCCGTCGGCCTCGGCCGGCATGGCCGGTGCCGGGTCGGTGTCGGACAGCAGCCAGGGCGGCGCGACGACGGGCAGGTCCAGCAGGTCGAAGGAGAAGGTCGCCGGGACGATGACCTCCTCGCCGCCGGCGCTCAGGCCCGAGCCAGTCTCCAGGGTCAGGCGGCGTACTGCGTCCAGCGCCAGCGCTGCCGGCGCCGGGTCTGCCGCGGTCGCGATGTCGGCGATGGCTTCGTCATCGAAGGCCAGGGCCAGGCCCTCGACGACGCCGGCGCTCAGGGCCCGGTTCAGCAGGGCGATGCGGCGGGCGCGCTGGTTCTGCTCGGCCTCCAGCAGCGGCGCGGTCAGGGCGCGGCCGGCAAAGGCGTTCATGCGCCGCTCGCCGTCGGGCGCGGTGCGGCTGGACAGGCGGGGCTGCACGGCCACGGCGATCTCGCCCTTGTCCAGGGCCAGGTGCTGGCCGCGTGCGGTGCCGGCCGGCGGAGTGACCTTGAGCGCGACGATGCGCGAGCCGTCCAGGGCGGGGGTGCTGCGGTCGCTGGCCATGGTGTTCGCTCCGGTTCAGCGCGGCTTGGCGGGCGTGAAGCGCGCCGCCAGCACCTTGTCGAGATTGGCCTTGCCGCGCGCCGGCACCTTGATGTCGGCCGACAGGCGCTGCGCCTCCTGGCCGCTGCTGCGCGAGAGCGTGCGGCCCATGTCCAGCAGGTGTTCGCTGCCGGCGAGCTTGTGCAGGGCCTCCTTGTCTTCCAGCAGGTCGGGGCGTTGCACGGCCAGCTTGGCCAGGCCATCGGACACGCCGGGCTTGTTCAGCGCCGTGGCGACCTCGGCGACGGCGCTCTCGTCCAGGGTCTTGCGCGCCTCCAGCTGGGCCAAGGCCACATGGGCCATCAGCGGCTCGGAGAACTTGGTGGCCGACAGCAGCTTGACCGCCTCGGCCCGCGCCAGCGAGTCGGAGCGGGCCAGCAGCTTCTCCACGCGCTCCGTCTCACCCAGGGCCTTGAAGCGCTCGCGGATGATGTTGTCGGGGTTGGGACCTTCGTTGATGACAGCCACAGCTACGCCTTCCACCTCGGGCCGCAGCGACACATTGCGCCGCCGTGCATACCAGAGGGTGGTCTGGGCATTCACCAGGCTGGCCCAGGCGGTATCGACCGGATCGGTGGGGGGCGCGGGCGGGAACAGCCCCGTCTTCACCAGCCGCGTGTTCTCCAGCAGGCGCAGGGACTCGGCCGGCGAGCGCTTGATGGGCAGGCGTGTGGCCGGCACGGTGAGTAGGCGCGTCAGCCGTTGCTGCAGCGCGCGGGCCTGCGCCGCCAGCGCCTCGCGCGGCACGGGCACGAGGATGCTGACAAAGGTCGAGGTCTGCGAATCGGCGCCCAGCTGCAGATCGATGGGCGGCAGGGTCAGCGACTCCTCGACCAGCATGGCGATCTCGTCCTGCGGCACCAGGGTCAGCTCCGCGTCAATGCCGGCGGGCAGCCAGCTCTGGCTGAAGTCGGCCGTGTTGACGGCGGCGGCGGGCAAGGGGCCGGCGGCCGGCAGGGACGAGAAGAACTGGGCCGCGCTGGGCCGCGCACCCAGGGGGCGCTTCATGACGTCGTCGAGATGGTCCTGGTACTGGGCCAGATGGGCTTCTCGCAGCAGGCGCGGTGCAAAGCCGAAGCCCAGCACGTCGGCATGCGACTGGCCGGCCGTGCGGCGGGCCAGATGAACGTCGATCCAGCGCACGGTGTCGCCGGTCAGAGCCACCAAGGCCAGGGCCAGGGTCTCTGCCGGCAGGGCGGGGCCGGCCTGTTGCACGAAGACCTCGCGCGCCAGTTCGCCGCGCAAGGCCTCGATGCGCTCGGCCGGGGCGTCGGCCACGTAATGCAGGGTCAGGGCGCTGGCCTCGACGATGTCGCCGGGCTCGACGGTGCGTTCGGCATCCAGGCCGGTGGGGTAGCTGGACACCGGGTTGGCGCTGAACTCCAGCGCGCGCAGGCCCAGCACGAAGATGCCGGTGCGGTTGCGCAGCGGCGGGATCAGCAGCTTCTTCTTGCCGGCATTGAGCTGCTGGGCCAGGGTCTGCAACTGGAAGAGCTGGGCCAGGGACACCCGCACCGGGCCGGTCAGGGCCACCAGCTCGCCGGCCGTCGTGTAGCCGAAGCCGGGGCTGACCTGCAGCTCGGTGGCCACGCTGCCCTGCGACACCTCCAGCCCTTCGACGACGCCCGGGCCCAGGGCCCGCGCGAAGCCGGCCTGGCGGGCCAGGAAATAGGCTTGCTCACGGGTCAGGTCGCGGGCCGCGAGGAATTTGCCGTCGAACCAGCGCGGCCGCACGCGGTGCGACTCTTCGACCATCAGATTGGCCTCGCGCAGCGCCCGCGCGGTGTCCACGCTGACGACGGTGCGCTGGGTGCCGCTGGCGGCGCCGAAGGAGACCTGGGGAGCTTTCTGGAGGGCCATGATGGGCTCCGGTTCAGATGCCGAAGACGGCGGCCAATGCGTCGGCCGGATAGGCGAAGCGGCGGCTGGTGTTGTCGATGCGGCTGGCATCCAGAGCCGTGAAGTCGGCCGTGGGGCGAATGCCGGGCGGCACGGCGGCGGGGGCTTCGACGGTGGGGATCAGCAGGCGGGCGAGGAAGAGGGCCGTCGGGTCGGCCAGCGAGGTGACACCGTCGGATGCAGTGCCGTGCTCGGGCAGGGGTGGCAGGGCCTCGCCGTCGGGGCGGGCGAGGTCATGGGCATGCGGGTTGGTCGTGTCGTCCCAGCCGTCGAGCAGGGCCTGGCGCAGCGCGTCGGGCCGGTCGGCGGGCGTCATCGCACGCACGGCGTCGAAGCGCGAGTGGGGCAGGAAATCGGTGGCCGGCGCGTCCTTGGCGTCGGGCCTCAGCACCAGCTCGAAGCGGAAGGCGTCGCGCACGCGGTTGGGCACCAGGGCGTCGGTCGCATCGAAGGCACCCTGGGCGAAGCTGGGCGTGCGGCCGCGGGCCTGCGGCGTGAAGCGCAGGAAGAGGTCGGCCACCACGCCATCGGCGCCATGGGCGGCGCGCAGCGCGTCGGCGGTCTGTGCGATGAACCAGGGCTCCAGGCGCACGCACCAGGCGCGTGGCACCTCGATGAGGCGGCCCAGGCGGTCGATGGCCAGGCCAGCGCCGACCTTGAGCTCGTGCTCGGTGCCGGCCTCGTTGGCCACCACCTCGGCCTTCAGCCCCACCAGGGTGCCGGCGCCGGCCAGATAGGCCAGGGCACGGGCCAGGCGGGAGCGGTGGTAGGTCTGCTCGTCGCGGAAATCGTCGCTGCCCAGCAGCACGCCGGTGTCGTAGAAGGGCCGGTCGGGCCGGTCCGCGGTCAAGAGGGCATCGACCTCGTCGAGGGCATTCATGGGATCAGTCCTCTGTCAATGGGCCGCACCGGCGTCACCGGTGTCACGGGCCCGCGCGGCACGATGAGGCCGTTGCTCACCGTCACGTCCAGCGACACCGCTTCGCTTTCCACGCCCTTGTCGTTGACGACGACCAGCGTGAAGCGGTGCTTGCCGGCGGCGAGCTTGTTCTCGACCAGCAGCACCGGCTTCTCCTGCTCCAGCGTCTTGCCGACCGGCAGCACGGCCATGGTCAGGCTCACCGCACCGGGCCGAGGTAGGTGTAGCGGTAGGTCTTGATGACGCCGCCGATATCGAAGGACTTGCTGCCGTTGAGCTCGAAGTTCTTGCCGAGGTCGGCGACTTGCGGGCCAGCGATGACGGCGGTCGGGCGCTCGCGGTCGGCCACGATGACGTCGACCGTGTCGGGCAGGGACACATTGCCCGAGTCGTCGACGACCTCGAGCTGGAACTTGTGGCGGCCGCGGGCCAGCGGGCTGCGTGGGTCAACCTCGACGACGACGGTGGGCTGATCGGTCTCGAAGGGGACGTTGATCTCGAACTTGGCCATGGTGGGCTCCTTGCAAGGATTACTCGGGGGCGGAAAGTCGGGTGAAGCGCCAGCGCGCGATCACGCCGTCGGGCGGGGGTTCTGAGCGGCGGCCGTCCAGCAGCAGATTGCCGCCCGGGTCACCGATGGGCGCGGCGTCCAGATGCGCGCGCGGTGCGCCGTCGAAGGCGACCAGGCCGCTGCTGTCATCCAGCCGCCAGTCCAGGGCGCCGCCGCCGCTGATGCGATCGCCGCGGCCGATGCCGCTCTGGTCGACGCGCGCCACCTGCAGCGGGATGGGCGCGCGCAGCCAGCTGTCCACGCCGACCAGGGAAGCGATACCGACCATGAAGGGCTCGCGCGCCGCCATCACCTTGACGAGGACATGGGCCGGCGCGATCTCCTCGGCCAGGTTGCGCACCATGGCGATGAGGTCTTCATCCAGCCCCTCGTGCACGAGGATGGTGGCGCGGTGGGCGGTGCGCTCGTAGACGCTGGCGACGGTCTCACGCTCGGCTTCCGAGTCAATCTTCTCGCCAAACAGCGCCAGAAACTCGGCACGGGCCAGGGCGTCGTCGGCGTCGCCCAAGGTCAGCGTGTCGCCGACAAAGGAGTTGCCGGAGATGACGAGGCCAGGCAGCAGCGGGTCGTCGCTGCGTTCCAGGTCGATGCCCAGCAGCGTGGCCAGCGTGCGGCGCAGGCGGAAGTCTTCCAGGACGATGATGCGGCCCAGGCTGACGGCGCCGTCGGTGGCGATGTCCAGGGCCAGGGCCAGGCCGCCGCGGGTGCCGCGCAGCCGGCGCAGCAGCGGCGCATTGGCCAGCCAAGCGCGCTTCTGCGCGGTGGGCAGGCGGGACGGGAAGCGCTCGCCGGTCCAGCGGGCCAGCCAGTCCAGCGCGTCGGGCGGCGTGCTGCTTGGCGAGGTCAGCACGCGGGCCTCGGCGATCTGGTCTTCCAGCGGCGTCAGCAGGCTTTCGAACAGGCCGATGAAGCGCTCGAGGAAGTCGTGGCGCGTGGCGTCGCCACCGGCCGTGCGGTCGTAGACGGGATCGTCGCGGTACAGCTCGGGCAGGTAGCGGCGCAGATAGGAGAAACGGTCGCCCCAGACGCGCAGAGCCGCGATCTGCGGCGTGGCGCGGCCGTTGCCGAACAAGGTCACGCGCGTCTGCAGCCGGCGGCCGCGCAGCTCACGCAACTGCATGCCGGCGCGCTGCACCAGGGCGCCGAACAGGCCGACGCGATTCGCCTGCGGCGCGCAGCCGAGCAGGCTGGCGTGATGGGGCAGTTCGCTGGGGCAGGCCAACCAGGCGGCGCGCGGGATGCCGGCGGGAAGGTCGGCCTGCGACGCACTCGCATCGCCGAACCAATGCGGCCACCAAGCGCCGCTGAAGGTCTCGTCGTCGGTGGCGCGCAGTTCCACCAGCACGCCGCAGCCCGGCGGGATGACGGCTTCGACATAGACGCGGTGCCAGACCAGGTCGAGGGACTGGGTGTCGATCGTGTGGCCCTGGGCCGTGCCAGTGGCCGCGAAACCGCGCCAGGACAGGGGCACGAGGGCGCGGCTGAACGTCGCGTCATCGGGAGCGTCGGGTACGTCCTGAGGGCGCACCAGCGGCAGATGCGGCGGCCAGTCCTGCGAGGCGACAAAGCCACCAGCGGCGGCGTCGGCGCTGGGGTAGCGGCGGCCCAGCGGCTTTTGAGGTCCAGGCGCATCGGCTGCGTAGACCAGGGCTTCGGCGAGGTCGGACACGCGCAGGGCGATATCGGATTCGTCCAGCCAGGCGATGGCGTGGGCGTATTCGGCACCTTCGAGGATGGCGTCCTTGCGTGCCAGGCCGTCGAACACGTTCAGATGCAGCTCGCCATCCGGACCCCACGAGATCACCGCGAGCCGCCCCAGGGGGCTGGCGGCCAGGGCGACGGGTCGCAGGGCGGGGTCGAGCAGGTCCTCGGGCAGCAGCTCGAGGCGGGCGTCGTCGGCGTTCTCGGGTTGGGGGCGGAAGGTGCCGGCGTCGCGCACCACGTCGCCGCGCTCGGGGAAGGGCGTGCCGGCCAGCCGCGCCAGGCGGCGGTTGTTGCGGTCCAGCAGCCAGCGGCCGCCTCTTGCATCGCAGGCCGCCGCCTGCGGCGTGAACAGCGGTGGCAGCTCCAGGCGCACCGGCTCGTGGCGGTCGCGCGGGTCGAAGAGTTCGACGCGGTCGGCAAAGGCAAAGACGATGCGGTCGTCGGCATCGAGTGCCATCGCGGTCGGCGCGCCCGGCGCCGTGGTCGCATAGCGCGGTACCTCGCCGGGGAAGGCACCAAAGCCCATCAGCGAGCCGCCTGGGCCCTCAGGCGTGGGCCGCGGGTCCCAGCGGGCGTAGGTGCCGAAGCGGTCACGCAGCAGTGGCAGCATGGCCAGCTCGGTCTCGGCGCTGGCCAGTCGCGAGGCGCCATCGATCATGGGCGGCAGGCCCAGTTCCGAGGCCAGGGACAGCACCTCTTCCACGCCGCCATGGGCCGCGTCGCGCGGCACGATGGCGCAGCCCTCGGCGACGACCCAATCCGCCGGTCGCGACCAGAGCCAGAAGCGTTGCGAGTTGCTGTCCATGGTCAGCAGAGGTCGACGATGACGGGCACGGCGACGCGAGTGCCGCCGCTGCCGGAGGCCGCGTCCGGGGCCAGGCTGCGAGCCGGCGCATTGCCGACTTCGACCAGCACCTGCATCAGCTCGGGCAGTTGCCAGGGTGCGAGCGCGACCTGCTGCAGGCCGTTGGCATCACGGCCGGCCAGGGCCCAGGCGCCGGGCCCGCCGGTGAAGAGGTTGACGCCGGCGACGGTGGCCACGCCCGGCACGCGGGCGGCCTCAACCTCCAGTTCGCGGTCGGCGACGGTGCGGCCCAGCGGCCAGCCATTGCCGTCGAAGCCGCCGGGCGCCAGCGGCCACAGCAGGCGCCGGATGACGAGGCGCACCGCCGCCAGCGTCTCCTCACGCGGCGCGCCGTCGCGCAGGCCGATGGCGATGGAGACGGACAGCGGCAGGTACTCGCAGCCGATGACATTGAGTTCGGTCGCCAGCAGTCGGCGCGGCTCCAGCCAGGCGTGGACGGCTTCGATCAGCGGCCGGTCGGCGCGCGGGTTGGGCGCCGTGCCGACCTCGCCGCTGGCCGTGCCCGGCAGCACCATGACGGCGACAACGCCGGGGATGCCAAAGGCGCGCGTGCGCGGTGCAAAGCGCGGCAGCACCTCAACGCGGCCAATGTCCATGCCCGGCGTCTCGCGGGCCAGGCTGGCGTAGTCGTCGGCCGTGACGGCGCGCTCGCGGTGGCGCAGCATGGCGGGAATGCGCTGCTGGGCGGCGTCGACGTCCTCGGCGTCCTCGCCGCCTTGTGTGGCGATGGGTTGGGACAGCTTGAGGTTGTTGACGATCGTGCCGGGCAGGCCGCTGGCATTGATGCTGGTCGCGACGATGTCCTTCAGCGTGCCCGCCGGCAGATTGCCTGCACGGCCGCCGCCCGAGCGGGCCGACACGATGCGCATCCGCGAGCCTGCCGGCGGCAGGCGGCCGCGCATGCCATCGCCCAGGCGCACCTGACCGGACTCGGCGTCCAGTTCGTAGGCGCGGGCATCGCGGGCCAGCTCGGCGCGATGCGACACCAGGGCCAGGTCGTCGACGCGGGTCCAGGCCGCGTACTGCATGCCGGGCTCGGCGATTTCGAGCTGCAGGCTGTCGGGCAGCACATTGCGCAGTGGCAGCGTGATGACTTCGTTGGGGCTGCCCGAGGTCTGGGCCACGACCAGTCCCTGGGTCGTCACGCCCTGTTCGATCTGCACCGCATGCAGGCCGGCCCAGCTCACGAGCAGGCGCTGCACGCCGGCGGCGGGCTTCATGCGAAGCCAGGCGACGAGGCGCTGGGCGCGGTCGGGGTCGTCCAGGCGCGGGGGCTCGTCGTCGACGCCGGAGACGGCATCGATGCCGCGGGCCGAATCGCCGACGCCGATCAGCTCGGGCCCGGGCATCAGCAGCCGCACGACTCCGGCGCGGCGCAGGCCGTCGGTGGTGTCGCTGCCCGAGGGGTCCAGGGTCTGGTAGTCGGTGGCGCGCGCACCGCCGACGGAGATCTCCCAGCTGACGCCGATGCGCTCGCGCTCGCCGACCAGCTCCTGGTCGTCGGGCACGGTCAGGGCCGGCACCAGGCCGACATTGAGCAGGCGGGCCGCACCGGCGGCGTTGCGGGCCAACTGCTGCACGCAGCGGTCGCGCAGCGCGGTGATGGACTCGCCGCGCGCCGGCTTGGGTGCGAGCAGGGCCATCCACAGGCAGCCGTCGACGCTGTCGGCCACCACGTCCACGCCGGCGTCCACCGCGCCATCGGCAAACAGCGGCAGGGTCTGGTAGGCGTCGAGGGCCTTGCCGCCATAAAGGGCGCCGAGCTGGGCCAGGGTGTCGGCCAGCTCGGGATGACCGTCTGCCGTGACGCGCCGCTTCAGATAGACCTCGCCAGTGACCGGCGCAATGCTGATCTCCTGGGCAGTCTCGAAGGGCAGGGGTTTGGCGATGCTGGCGCGCTCGCGCAGGTCGACGGCTTCGCGGGCTTCGTCGGGCAGGCGCAGGGTGACCATGCCGCGGGCCATGAGCGCGGGCTTGAGGCCCATGCCCAGCAGGTTGAGGAAGACGCGGCGCTGCAGCTCGGGCACCTGGTTGGCGCGGTAGAGCAGGGTGTCGCCGAGGAAGGCGAAGAGCTCGATCAGCGTGCGGCCGGGGTCGCCGACGCGCGGGTCGGTCCACTCCGGCGTGTGCGCCGGGATGCGCGCCAGCAGGTCGGCGACGAGGTCGTCGGCGCGGCGGTCGTCCAGAAGGGGAATGGGCAGCGGCATGGTCGTTACCCCAGAGTCAAGGCCAGCGCCATGCGCTGGGGCTCACCGGTGCGGCGCAGCCGGTAGTGCACGGCGACGTGGACGATGCGCGGGTCTTGCGGGTCCTCGTCGACGTCGATGCGGTCCACCTGGGCGCGCGGCTCCAGGCGGGCGATGGCGCCACTGATGCGCTCGTGCAGGCGGGCGCGCACGGTGAGGTTGTTGGGCTGGTTCAAAAAGTCCTGCACGCCGGCGCCGAAGTCGGGGTGCATCAGCAGCTCGCCGGGGCGCGTGGCCAGTACGCAGCGCAGGCCGTCGGCCACGCTGCGCGCCAGGCCAGGCCAGGCCCAGCGGCCGTCGGCGTCGGGCCGGCCCAGCAGCGGGAAGCCGATCGGCGGCGAGAGTTCGGGGGCGAGCTTGCGGGCCATGGCTATTTCTTCCTCGGGACCGGCAGGCAGATCTTCACGAAGGGCAGCCAGAAGAACACCAGGTTCAGCAGGGACAGCACGACGTTGAGCAGGATGAAGGCGCAGATCGTGATGATTGGAATCGAGAAGGAGCACAGCCAGCCCAGGCCGATGTCGCTGCCGGCCTTGGGCTTCTTCATGAAGTCCTCGGGCTTGTTGCGCATCAGCAGGTTGGCCAGGGCCGGCGGCACGTCGAAGGCGACGTTGGGCTTCATGGCGGCCAGCGACGCGCGGTCGAAGGCGGGCAAGGCGATGCGGGCCTGGGGCGTGCCGGTGGAGGCGAACCAGGGTGCCACGCGGTAGAGGGGCGTCATGTCGCTCCACACCAGGCGGTTCGGGTAGCCAGGCTCGCCGCGCACACGCACGAAGGCGCGGATGGCGTAGAGGGCTTCGGCATCGTCGAAGCGGCCCTCCAGCGTGCGCGCCTCGGCAGCGCGGCCTTCGAGCACGATGAGGGCCGTGTTGGTGAAGCGGTCCAGCCAGCCGGCCGGCACGGGGCCGAAGTCGTCGGGTATGTAGACGCTGCCGGCGTTCACGTCGGTCGCGACGCGCACGCAGGCCTGCAGGAAGGCCGAAGCGCCGGTCGTGATGCGCGTCGCGAGGCCGAGGGTGGTTTCGTTGCGACCCAGGCGCAGTTCTTCCAGCAGCGGCAGCAGCGCCTTGCCGCGGCCGTTGATGTCGAACTCGAAGGCCAGCTGGCGGATGAAGGCGGCGAACTGCTCACGCATGGCGCTGCTGTCGCCGCTGTCGGGTTCGCTGGCGTCGACCGGGTCGCTGCCGTTCAGCCAGGTGGCGTCGAAGCTGGAGCGTGCGCCGGGCAGCGGGCGGATGTTGGCGCGGGACAGATAGGGCGAGAGATGGGCGACGAAGCTGTCGCGCGCCGTTGAGCCCGGCGTGCGAGCGGCGGCGTAGTCCACCGCGGTGTCGGTCGGCTTGCGCAGGGCCTCGCTGGTGGGCACGACGCCATAAAGCAGGCTGCGCTTGGCGGCATCGCAGACGGCGGGCATCAGCGCATGCAGTGGATTCACCGCCTCGGCCGGGTGCACGGCGCGCAGGGCGGCCAGGCGGGCGTCGACACCGGGGTTGCCGGTGCGGGGTGCGGGGCGGCGCGCCGGATCAGGATCGGCGTCGAAGGCTGCGGCATTGGGCAGGCCGCGCCAGCCTTCGGCCTGCCAGGTCTGCCAGTTGTGCGGGTCGGCCAGGGCCTGGGCGTTGATGTCGTCCGGCCCAGCCCAGCGGCGCACGACAAAGCCGCTGGACTCGATCTTCCTGGGATCCAGGCGCGGCGATCCGAAGACCTCGCAGTGGGTGTCGAATAACACCAGGTTGAAACGGCGGTGGATGGGCTGGAACAGGGCGCGCGGCGCGGCCTGGTCGGGCAGGCGGGCGATGGGCAGCGAGGCCGGCCAGCCGAAGCGGGGCCAGGCGGTGGACGTGATGGCATCGCTGAGGGCGGTGACGAAATCGCCGGCCTCGATGTCCACCAGCACGGCCGGCGCATGCGGATGCTGGCGCGACGGCCCGCCGACGGCGACGGCGTGGTGGGTGTGGGGGTCCATGACGGCAGCCATCGCCAGCCTCACCAGATGTTCCCGGCGCCGGGCGTGTAGCTCGACGACACGACGGCGTTGGTGATCAGCGTGTCGCACTGGACCACGCCGCTGAACTTGGACATGCCGGCATCCACATTGACCATGCCGGCGCTGACCTTGACCGTGCCGGCATTGACCGTCACGGTGGCCGAGGCGGTGACGGTGACGCCGCTGCTGTCGAGCTTGATGCTGTTGCCGCTGGAGTCTTCCAGCGTGCACTCGCCGGGGCCGTCCTTCAGCGTCAGCTTCTGGCCGCCCGGCGTCTCGAGGATGAGCTTCTCCTGGCCGTCCTGGTCGTCCATCGTGACCTTGACGCCATTGCGAGAGCGCAGCACCTTCAGATCGTTCTTGCCGGCGCCGTCCATGCTTTCCGGTGTCTGGGCATTGCCATGCCAGAGGCCGCCGAGAGCGATGGGCATGCGTGGATCGCCCTGCACAAAGGCCACGGCCACCAGGTCGCCGACATCGGGCACCCACCAGGCGCCGCGGTTGTTGCCGGCGAAGGGCGCCATCAGCGGGGCCCACAGCGTGGCGTCCTCGGCCTGGTCATCGACGCCGTGGATGCGCACCTTGATGCGGCCCCGGCCGTCGGGGTCCTTCAGATCGGTCACCTCGGCCATGAAGACGCCGCCGCCCAGCCAGGCCGGGCCGAGGGCCGGCGGGTTGCCGGCGGGGGCGAAGGTGAACGGGGCGCGGTCCATGATCAGTTTTCGGCCAGGAAGGCCGACTGCGCCACGAACTCGGTGACGTAGCCGCTGGTGGGATCGAAGCGATGGCGCGCCTCGATGACGGCATAGCGGTTGTCGAAGCGCCGGCCCACGCCGTGCAGGTTCACGCGCGTGCCAACGCGCAAGCCGGCGTTGCCCTCGGTGCGGCCGTGCAGGCGCACGAACTGGCGGGCGCGCTGGTCGAAGGCGGCGTCGGCCAGGGCCTGGGCGTCAGCCCCATTGCGGCAGGGCAGGGCGCCCAGGTGTTCCTTGCGTTGAATGCCGATCTCGTTCAGCAGCGAGGCGCCCGTGCGGCCGCTGCCGGGGCCGGGCTGGGCGCCGGTGCTGGTCTTGTCGAAAGGATCACCGGCCGCGGGGTCGAAGCCGCGGGTTGTGACCTCGGTGACCTGCTGCGACAGGTCGGCGATGACACGCACCTCCTGCAACTGGCTGTAGAGGGTCAGGTCCAGGGTGCCGCGGTCCATGTCGGCCGTGCTGCGCACCTGCAGGGTGCTGCCAATCACTTGCAGCTCGCAGTCGCTGCGGCCGAGGATGCGGCGCAGGAAGGACAGATCGCTCTCGTCCAGCTGCACCCACAGGCCGGTGGCGCCCGGCAGGCCGCTGGCGTCGACCGTCAGGCCGTGGTCGCCGGCGATGGCGCGCACGACATCTTCCACGCTCATGTCTTCGTAGCTCTTGCTGCGCCGCTTCATGCGCGCGCTGTAGAGCTTGTCTTCGGCCAGCACCAGCAGGCTGGGCGGCGCGCCGACGGAGCCGCTGGCCTCAATGGCATGGATCTGGCCGTCGAAGATCTCGGTGGGGCTGGACGTCTCGCCCGCATAGAGCTGCAAGCGGGCGCCGAGCTTGATGGCGCTGCCGGCGTCGAACACCAGGCCGAGCGTGCTGTCCACCATGCCCCAGTTGCCCATGCCCAGCGACAGGCTGCTCATGCCGCCTTCGGCCTCGGTGACGGAGAAGGTGCGCACCAGGTCGTCCAGGGCCGGCAGGGCCTGGCCGTCCACGCGCAGCGTCGGCCGCGCGCTGTAGGCGGTGCGCGAGGAGACGGGGCGTTCGCTGGTTTCGGGCATGGCGGGGTGGTCCTAGTCGGCCAGCAGGCGCAGGCGGCGCTCGAGGGCGATGCTCAATTGCTGGTCCAGCATGGAAGCGAACTCGGGCGTCCAGGTCGGCGTCGGCGTGGCATTGGCCGCTCCCTGGGCGTCGCGCGACTGCTGGCCGGCCGTGGTCTCCGGCGGCGGGACGTCAACGACGAATTCATCGATGTGGACGGGCATGCGGGGTCTCCTGTTCAGTCGTCGAAGCGCAGGGCGCGCGGGGCCTGGCCGACGTTGGCCCGCAGGCCGGCCGCACCGGCGGGCAGGGCGCGGCCGTCGATGCTGAAACCGGCGCCAACATCGGTGGCGAGTTGCTGGGCCGCAGGCGGCGGTGCCAGGCGGCTGGCGTCGAAGCGCAGCGACGGGGCGGAGGCGGAGAGGCCGATGCCGGCACCGGCACCCACACCGATGCCCAGGCCGCCGACGCCCGCGCCGCCGGCGAATGACACTGCGGCTTTCAGCTCGACCTTGGCGCCCACCGCCAGCGTTGCTCCCGCCGAGAAGCGCAGGCTGGCCTCGCCATTCATGCTTGCGATGGCACGGGCGGCGCGCAGATCGCCGCCCAGACCCGCTATGCCCGCCGCACCGCCCATGCCGCCCGAGACCTCGAAGGCCGTGCTGCGGGCGCGGGCAGCATTGGCCGCGGTAGGGTTGTCGCGCTCCAGGGCGCTGAACTCGTTGGGCTGCTCCTTCAGCGCCAGGGCGACGCTGGAGCGCAATGGCACACCCTCGGGCGAGAAGAAGTCCAGCGTCTCGCGGTAGCTGTCGGAGATGCCGGTGAAGGTGAAGGTGCCCCATTCGAAGCGCAGCGTGGGCGGCGTGAAGGCGGCGCTGGACTCGGCGCTCTGCGTGCCGGTGGCGTCGGGCGAGCGCACGGCGGCGCGCAGGCGGCGCGTGATGCTGCGCACGTCTTCGCCGGTGTGGGTGGTGTCGAAGAGCAGGTCGAGGCCGAGCTTGGCGCTGGACTGCGTGGCCGTCTGCGTCGTGGCGCCGCTGCCGCTCTGTGGACTGGTGGAGTTGGTGATCTCGACCTGCAGCGACACCGGGTTGAAGTGCACCTCGACGGTGTCGATGTCCTGGCCGTTGCGCTGCAGGACGATCTTGGCCTTGACGACGTTGGGAGCAGTCATGATGTCGAGTGCTCCAGTCCTTCGTGGACGATGTGCAGCTCTTCCACGCCCACGTCGGTGCCCCGGGCATTGAGGTCGGCGGCCTTGAACTTGACGGGCATGGCGCGGCGCAGCGTCCAGCCCATGATGCGTTCTCCGGTGGTGCTGCGAATCTCGATCTCGGCCTTGAGACGGTTCACATAGCCGCCCTGGCCCAGCAGTTCGAACCACTGCCAGAGGTCACGCGAGCGCGTGATGCCGCGCTTGAGCACGACGGTGGCGAAATTGACGCCACCGGGCCGCTGCACGCTGCCCCAGTTGCGGCCGCCCTCGCGGATGCTGCGCGGCTCCATCGTGGCTTCCAGGCCGGTCAGCTCGCTGAAGGCACCTTGGCACAGCGTCGCGTCGTCGCCGCCGCTGCCGTCCACGGGGTCGCGGCTGAACGACACATGAAAGTTGAAGACGCCGATCGGTGCGGCCTTGGCATCGCTCATGTGAGCCCCCCGCCCAGCGAATACGCTGATCGGCCCCCCGAGGGGGCGGCGATGCTCGCCGGATTGACCGGCAAGCACATCGCCAGACGGGCCGGCTCGGGAGCGGCCCAGCGCTCGGCCCGAAATGCATGGGATGCCGCGCGCTTCATAGCGCCTCCGCGGTGTGAACGAGCGGCTCGGCGTCCTGCCAGTTGACGCTGCCGTCCTCGGCCAGGGCCAGCTCGATGCGGATGTGGGCGATGGCCGCCTGGGGCGCGAACTGCACCAGCACGACGACGCGGCCGGCGTCGAGGTCGCTCTGCGTCATCACGCTGCGGTCGCAGCGCACCGTGAAGGCCTCGGCCGCCGAGGCGCCACGCAGGGCACCAGCCTGCCAGTAGCTGGACAGCATGTCTTCGAAGCGGCTGCGCACGCGCGCCCACAGGGCCTCGCCTGAGGGCTCGAAGACCAGGGTGGCGCCGACCATGCGGGCCGTGCGCAGCAGCTGGCCGAGCAGGCGCACGACGCCGGCGCTCCGCCATTCGCGCACGGCGCTCAGCGACGGATCGCTGAGCAGGCGGATGCCGTTGGCAGTGGGGCCGAACAGGGCGCAGGTTTCTGCCAGCGGCCAGCCGGTGCGGCGGCTGTTGAGGTCGGGCAGATAACCGGGGAACTGGTCGGGTGGCGGCGAGCGCAGCTCCTCGTCGCGCGGCTGGGGCACGACGGCGAGAACGCCCATGGGCGACTGACCCGCGGCCGGCCGCACCGGGCCGTTGGCCAGCACCGAGGCGGCGATCAGGCCGGCCAAGGCACCATCGGGCGGGATCAGGCCTTCGGGCGTGCGCACCTCGCGCAGCGGCAGCAGCCAGGGCGTGGCGCATTCGACCATGCTGGTCTGCAGGGTGATGGCATCGCTGAGCTGACGCGCGGCCTGGCTGTCGCGCGCCGTTAGCGGCACGGCGACCAGCAACATGAGGTCGCGGCGCTGGCGGGCGAGGGTGTTGCGCAGCCTCAGCACGTTGCTGTTCCACAGCTCAAACGCCGCGTCGGACAGCCGCGGCGCCGCGAGCTGGCGCACGCCGTTGGTGGGCGGCGTGGCAAAGGCTTCGGTGCCACATTCGACAAAGACTTCGGGCACGAGGGCCGTCACGTCCGGGTCACCGGGGAGGGGCGGGTGGTTCAGATTGGCGTGCAGCTCGGGCAGGTCGGGCGCCAGCACCAGGCTGGCGTCCTCCAGCGTCCAGGCCTGCTGCATGGCGGTGTCCAGCGCGTCGAACAGGGTCACGGCGGGTGTCGAGCCCAGCGGCCACGGCAGGCCCAGGCACAGCACATAGGCCTTGCGGCCGCCATTGGTGAAGAAGTCGCGCACGGCCAGGCCCAGCCAGTCGTCGGCGAGTTCGCTGCGCCCCCGCACGGCGCGCGCATGCCAGTCGAACAGGCCGTCGAAGGCTTCCCAGGTGTCGATGGGCACCGGCATGCCAAGCAGGGTCTCCCGCAGGGCGGGGTCCTTGAAGCCCCGGGCGTTCAGCCAGTCCGAGGTCGCCCGCGGCAGCGCCGCGCCGGCGCGGCGCGTGGTCCAGCCCACGAACAGCGCGATGTCGGCGCGCGCCGGATGCGGGCGCTCGACAGGGCGGGTCGATTCGAAGCTCAAGCCGTACATGGCGGTTGTCCGGTCAGGCGGCCTCGATCTCCAGGCCTTCGGACGACAGCACCAGTTCTTCCATGGCCACGTCGCCGCCGCCCTTGGCTGCCAGCGTCGGGCCGGTGTACTTGAGCGGAATGGCGTTGCGCAGCAGCCAGACCTGCACCGGGTTGCGGGCCTCGTCCAGCAGCGTGATGGAGATGTTCTTCTGCGCGTTGACGCCGGTGGTGCGGGTTTCCTTGACCCATTCCCACAGCGACTTGGAGCTGATGATGCCGCGCTTGAGCGTCACGTCGCCGACCTTGTGGACGCCGGGGATCTTGCGCACATGGTTCTCGGCGTCGTTGCCGTAGCGGTACTCGGCCACGGTGATTTCCGAGCCGAGGCCGGAGACGTCGGAGAAGCCGCCGAAGGCTTCCGCGCCGTCGAAGTTGACGAGGAAGTTGAAGGCGCCGTAAGGGACTTTGCGTGCCATGAGCTGCTCCTATTCAGTCTCTGGAATCGGCGGTCTTCTGGCCGATGCGGAAGATCACGAACTCGGCCGGCTTGAGCGCCGCGACGCCGATCTGGCAGACCAGGCGGCCGTTGTCCAGGTCGTTCTGCGTCATCGTCGAGCGGTCGCAGCGAACGAAATAGGCCTCCTCGGCCTTGCCGCCCAGCAGGGCACCATTGCGCCATTCGTTGTAGAGGAACTGCGAGATGGTTTCGCGGATGTTGGCCCACAGGCGCTCGCCGTTGGGCTCGAACACGGCCCACTGGGTGCTGCGGTCGATGGAGGCTTCCAGGTAGTTGAAGTAACGCCGCACGTTGACGTACTTCCACTCAGGGTCGCTGCTGGCCGTGCGCGCGCCCCAGACGCGGTAGCCGCGGCCCGGGAAGTAGCGCAGGCAGTTGATGCCCAGGGGGTTGAGCACCTCCTGCTCGCCGAAGCTGACGTCGCGCTCGAAGCGCAAGGCGCCGCGGACGACCTCGTTGGCGGGTGCCTTGAAGACGCCGCGCTCGATGTCGTTGCGCGCATAGATGCCGCAGACGAAGCCAGAAGGCGGCAGGGCGATCTCGCGCGGGATGTCGTCGCGGCCCGGCCGGGCATTGGGATTGGCGATGACGACCCAGGGGTAGTACATCGCGGCGTATTTGCTGTCGATGGCGGCGCGCGCGTCACGGGCGGCGCCGGCGTTGAGGCCTGTGTCGGTGTCCAGCACGGCGATGCGGTACATGCGCCGGCCTTCGGCGTGGCTGATCAGGGCATTGCGGATGGCGTCGCGCGAGTCGTAGGCGCTGGAACCCGGCGCGGCGACGATGGCGATGTCGTCGAGCTTGGCCAGGGCCGCGAAGGCGCCGGTGTAGCTGGCATCGGTGGGCTCGGCGCCATCGTTGCCGCCGGTCAACACAAAGGAGCCGCGCCGGCCGGTGGCGATGGCGGCACCGGGGAAGAGGGCGGTCAGCAACTGCAGGCCATTGACGGCGCTGCCGAGGTTGGCGGCGTAGAGGTTCTCGATCTGGTCGACGCGCCGGTTGGGTTGCAGCGGCATGACGGTGCCCAGCCAGCGCGGGTGAGCGCGGTCATAGCCCAGGTCGTCGATGGCCAGGCTGCCGCCGTCGGCATCGGTCGTGATGACGGCCAGCGTGATCAGCGAGACGGAAGCCAGCAGAGCCGCGGCGGCGTCGCGTTGGGTCTGGTTGCCGGCGGCCGCGACGGCGGCCTGGGCGGCAGCGTCGGGGGCCGTGACGGCAGCGTCGGCACCGGCGGTGTCCACGGCATGCCAGCCATCGGCGCGCTTGACGAAGTAGCTGAAGGGCGCGCCGGTGCCGCTGCGGGCCATGGAGCCCAGCGGCGCGCTGTCCAGCACGCGCTGCGGTGCGGGGGCGATGATCTCGCGGGTCTGGATGCCGCGCAGCTGGGGCTGTTCGCGCGTCGGCACGGCGCCGTTGCCGCTGGCGCCGGGGAAGCGGGCAACGAAGCGGATGCGGTTGGTGTCGTCCTCGGCCGCCAACACGGCGGGAGCGACGGCGGCAGGGCGCAGGTCGACCGTGCTCGCCCTGCCCGAGTCATTGACGCCGCGCTCCAGGAAGACCCGCGCGACGTAGAGGCGCGAGCCGCCCTCGTTGAAATAGGCACGCACCGCGTGGGCCAGGAAGTTGAGGGTGTCGCCCTGCAGGTCCAGGTTGGCCGTGCCGCCGTAGATGCGTTCGAAATCGGCGAAGCTGGTCAGGATCTCGGGCAGCAGCTCAGCCGTGGCGATGGGCCCCTTGCGTGTCGGGCCGGCGAAGGCCGTGGTGCTGGTGCCCACGCCTTCGATGGACTTGGCTCGAAAGCTGGTTTCTTCCACGTACACGCCTGGGGCGAGGTATTCGGGCATGGTGTGCCTCCTTCAATCGGTCAAGCAGGACTCAGGGGAGCGTCAGGTTCATCACTTCGATGCGGCCGCTGGCGAGGTTGCGCGTGGCGGTCAATCGGGACAGGCCGGCGCCGGGGGCGCGCGCGGCCAGCAGGTCGGGGTCGACGAGGGCGCCGGGCGCCAGGGCGGTGTCGGCGCTGATGACGATCTCGACGGCGATTTCGGTCTCGACCACCAGTTCGTCGGCACCCGGTGTGACCTGGGCAACGCCGACGACAGCCACCAGGGCCTCGCCGCGTGCGTCGGTCATGCCTCGGCCCAGCACGGTGTCGCTGCCGGGGCGGTGCACGCGGATGGCCGCCTGGGCCGCCGGTGCTCCGGCACGCCGCACGCTGAGGCGCAGGGCGGCCCAGGTGGGGAGGAGGGCGGTGGCGGCGGTGGGGTCGAGGGTGATGGTGGCCGCTTCAAACAGCGGCGGCGTCGCACCGGGGGCGGGCGGCAGCGGCGAGCGGGGCAGGGCCAGCGTGAAGCGTCGCGCGAGATAACGCCCGCCGGGGTCGCTGACCGTGCCGGGCAGGGCGATGGCCGGTGCCGCCGGGATGGGGTCGAAGGCGTTTTCGTAGTCGCGCCGCGCGGCGAGATTGGCGACGTCGTCCAGAGCCGTGACGACGAAGAGCCCGCTGCTGTTGCGCTGCAGCCGGGCGCCGGGCAGTTCGACGTGCAGCGGGCCGGCGACGGTGTGGCCCGACATGGCGTCGGCAAAACGCAGGGCGCCCCAGACGCGGCGCACGTCGGCTTCGATGCTGTGGAAGACCGCGCTCATGCGGGCACGCCTCCATAGTCGAAGCGGCGCGCCACGACAGGCAGCGCGTCCGGCTCCTCGACATCCAGCTGCACGATGCGGGCCACATAAGGCGCGCTCAGCCGGTAGCTGGGCGCGATGGCATCCCAGATGCGCATCATGTCTTCCACCGTGATCTCGGCCGGGATCAGCTGCACGACCTCTTCTGCTGACCAGCCACCATTGCTGGACAGCGTGGACGCATCGAGGATGGGCTGGCGGTGCAGCTCGCGCAGCACCCAGGCGAACACGGACAGTTCCAGCGCGGTGTTGGCCGACCAGATGGACAACAGCAGATGCACATCCAGCGACAGCGGCCGGTTGGAAAGGCCCGGCGTGCGGCGCGCGTCGCTGGCGCTCAGGTTGCGCATCTGTTCGTTGATGGTGACGCGGTAGGGCCAGACCGACAGCACGGCGCCCTGCACGTTCAGGTCGGCCAGCAGGGCGCCGCTGCCGACGGCCTGGAAGCTGACATCGCCATGCAAGGCCCGCAGCGCCGGCGTCCAGGCGTTGTCCAGCCTTTGCGCCAGGGACTCGGCCAGCGAGAGGAGGGCGGACTCGTTGGCCATGACGGGTCAGTAGGTGGAGTCCTGGGGCACGACGCCCGAGCCGACCGGAACAACGGGGCCGTACTCCGCCTCGTAGCGCTGCATGGCTTCCGACAACAACTGCAGCAAGGCCATGGCATAGGACGGCGTCATGACCACGCGCGTGGGCATGCCATGCGTGATTGCCTCGCCCTCATAGGCCTGGGCCATGCGCAACAGCACTTCGTTGCGGCTGAAGCCGACCTCGAACTGGTTGGCGTATTGATAGCCGCCCGAGGCGCCGGCCGCCGGGCAGCCCTCGGCAGCCCAGTCACGTCGAACGTCGGTTGGCGACTTCATGCGCCTGATGGCGCAAGGTGCGTGCCATGCGGGGTGGCAGATGCCGACCCTTATGAATCAATCACTTGCGCGCCTGTTTGTGAACCGTGTCACAGCGAGGATGTGACGCCGCGCCGAAAAAACCACGGCGAATCAAGCACTTGAGGTGTCACAGGCCGGTGTTACGGTGCACGTGCAGTGCGGACCGGCTCGGGTGCGATGTGGAACTGCTTCATCTTGCGGTACAGCGTCATGCGCGACCATTGCAGCATCTCGGCAGCCCGGGTGCGGTTCCATTCGCAGTGTTCGAGGGCGGCGATGACGCGGCGGGGTTCATCGTCGGCCGGCGGCTTCATGTTCACGAGTGGCAGTTCGGCAGGTTCGAGAGGCCTGCCGTCGAAGACCAGTCCGGCCGACTCGACCAGGTTGCGCAGTTCGCGCGCATTGCCGGGCCAGTCATGCTGCTGCATCAGGGCCATGGCGGACGGCGTGATACGGACCGGGGGCTCGCCCAATTGACCCGCGAAATGCTCGAACAGCGGTGCGACGTCCTCGGGCCGCTGGCGCAGCGGCAGCAATTCGATGCGGGCCACGTTGAGCCGGTAGAACAGATCGGCGCGGAAGGCGCCTTTGCGCACCGCCTGTTCCAGCGCGCAGTGCGTGGCCGCGACGATGCGCACGTCCACATGCCGGCTGCGCATCGCGCCGATGGGAAAGACCTCGCGCGTCTCCAGCACGCGCAGCAGCTTGGCCTGGGCATGCAGCGGCATGTCGCCGATCTCGTCAAGGAACAGCGTGCCGCCGCTGGCCAGCGAGATCTTGCCGGGATAGGCCGCGTGGGCACCGGTGAAGGCACCGCGCTCGTAGCCGAAGAGTTCGCTGTCCAGCAGCGTGTCAGGCAGGGCCGCGCAATTGATGCTGACCATGGGCCCGCTGCGCCGCTCGCCGAGCTCATGCAGGGCCCGCGCCACGCAATCCTTGCCCGTGCCGGTTTCGCCGGTGATCAGCACGCTGCAGTTCGAGCGTGCCAGCATCGGCAGGCGTTCGCGGAGCGCGCACAGCGAGGGGCTGGGACCGACGATGCCAGCCAGCGCATCCTTCAATGGACGCACGGACCGGGAGTCTGGGCCAGGCGCCGACGCAGGCAACTGCTTGGGCGCGCTCGCGAGGGTCATGGATGGGCCTTCCTTGGCTGCCTGCCGCCGCGGCTGGTGTCATTCGTCCAGCTGTCGCGGCGTCAGGCAGGGAACCGGGTTGTACGACCGGAGCCCGCCCAGGTCATCCTCAAGCGCTCGGAAATAGCTGTCCGACAAAAATGACCCCGTCCCTGCAACCAAGGATTGTCATTTAAAAACAATGGGTTAGGTTGAAAACCCGGGTGATTTCTGTCGTTGGTCGGCGTCACAAATGTCCTAGCAAAAGGGTACGCGACACAAGCGTCCTAGCCAACCGGCCAGCGCGGAGTTCGGCAATCTGGGCGGATGTAACTGAAGGCGCCGGGCACCTCAACGACACAGTCGCCAGATCGACACACGCTCGAAGAAACCATATAGGTGGCTCATCTGGTGAGCTAACGCGCCACTAACGTGGTCGTATGAACTCACCAAAACCAAGTCGATTCAACGTCACTGGCTGGCTGCAATCCCAAGCGGACAAGGTGGCCGGCCTGCCACGGTATTTGCAGATCTATTTGGGCTCGTTGACCCTGCTGCTGCTGTTTGCAGTGGTCAACCTCTTCCACCCGGATCCATTCGTGAGCGGTGGCCTGTACGTGGCGGTCAACGGCTTCGTGTTGGGTTTTGTCGTGTGGGCATGGCCGATTGTTGAAGCCAAATGGTCATCGCGCCTGGGCAAGGTCACCAAGACCGTCCTGCACCTTTTTGCAGCGTTGATCGCCACCGCCGTCGCCCGGTATCAGGTGTCTTCCGCGCTGGGCCTGCCGGCGCACGACTTCGACTTGACAGTCGCGTTCTTCGCGCTCGTGCTGTACCTGCCGGCATGGGCGCTCATCGTCTACCTATTGCTTGCACCCATCTACCTGGTCGGTGTGCCGGCTCTTGTGCTCAGTTCCTCTTTCCGGGCGCGCCTCGAACACAGCGCCTTTTGGATCGGACTCGCGCATCTGGCTGGGGCGGCAGGTTTGTCCCTGTATGCCTGGTCCTTCTTCAACTGGGCGGCCGAAGACAAGCCGGGCCTGCATTCGACCATCGTGACGGTCGCTGCGCTCGTGGACTACCAACCGGCAAAGGACTATCCCGGCATTGGGCCCAAGGAGAGGGTCCGCCTGCACGAGAACGGCATCGTGTCCTCGGTCGAGTTCACCAAAGAAGGCGTGGTTCTCCGCGTCCGCCAGTTGGGCTCATCGCAGGGAGGGGCGTAGTTGCACCGGCGTTGTCTTGCTGAGCGTCGACTTCTTTCCATTGGACCGGCCGACGCCGCAGACAGAGTTGGGCGCTTGACCGACACAGCCGACGTGGCCAGCAAGGCGCTGCCTATAGGTCTGGCTCGAGGCTGGCGATCTGTCCCTGCATAGGCAGGGCCACCGCGTTGCAAATATGCGCTTCGATGGCAGACGCGACTGCGCGGAAGTGGGTGTCGTCGACCACCAAGGCCAGTTGCGGAGGCCCTTCACCGAGGATCTCCTTAATCTCGGCGCTCTCGAAGTTCAGGATGGCCTTCGAATGGGCGAACGCGTTTCGGCACCTGCGGATGGCAGTGATCAGCTTGTAGTGTTGACGGTCCAGCACGCCGAAGGCGAAGGCGACGTCGATCTTCGCGCTGAAGTCGCGGAGGACGCCGTGGTCACTGAAGAGCTTGTCGCGCATCTCGCGGTTCTGAACCGCCATCTTGGTGAACAACGCTTCTTCAAGAATCCGATCAAGGGCCGCGGCCACCACCATCGCCGACGCCGCATGGCTGAGCCGCGCCAAGTTGCCGACGGCCCTTTCAATCTCAGCGAGTTGCGGTAGCGCCTGCTTGGGCTTCTCATCACTCATGATCGCCTCGGGAGCCCATGCCTACATGCCCGTTGGCAGAGGTGCGCCTCGGTCCTTCGCAATCTTCACAAAGATCGCTCGCTTGGGGTCGGTGGCGTTGGGGGCCAGGCGGGATAGCAGTTTTGCCACGATCTCCCCAGGCACGGCCTTTTCGTCGGTTGTCTTCGGCACGTCAAACCATGAGCTCAGCAGCGCTTTGTCCACGGCCTCACGGGCGAAGACCGTCCGGAGCTTGAGAAAGAGGTGCGTCCAGGCCGCTCCGGCGGTGAACCGCTCGCCATGGTCCAGAACAGGCTGGATTCGCTGGGCTCCGTCAAAGTCGATGGCTTTGCCATATGAGATGCGGTAGAGCTTCGACACGCCGGTGTAGCTCGCGACAAGATAGTCCGCGATGCCTGACTCGAGCGCGCTCCGTTCAGGGCCAACGTTTCTGATGTCCATCTTCGAATACAGCACATGGTGCATATATTCGCGATAGATCATCTGCAGGTCTCTGGCAGCTGCCTCCTGCATGACGATGTTGCCCTCTTGGTAGGTCGCGGTCGGTGCGTTCTTGTCCTTGGTGATCCTGAGCTGCAGAGTCGAGCCGCTCGGCGCGTACCCAAGGCCGACGATGTACGCCTGAAAGGCGGCGAAGTCCTTCTCGATCTGTTTTTGCGTTTCGGGTGTCAAGACAGATTGGGTCGTTGAGGGGAACGCCAGTCGTTCGCGCACGTCCTTCAGGTCCTTCGACAACGTCTCGATTTTCTGCTCGGCCTGGGTCTGCTTCTGGTTCACGTCCGCGAGTTTGGCTTCCAAGGCTGCGGCCTTGTTCGTGGCACTGCTCACCAAGCCTTGGAGCTGCTCTTCGCTCTTGGTGACAAGCGAGGTGAAGTCCGAGTACTTGCTGATGCCCAACATGGCCAACAACGCAACGATCAGGGCGGCGGGAACAGCGACCACGCCCGCGAACAGCTTGGCCCAGCCCATCAACCGTTCGAGCACCTTGGTCGCCAGCTCTATCTCGGCGGTCTTCTCGTCCTTGCTGGTCGCTTTCTCTTCGGCTGGCGGTGTCAAGGCCTGCTCTACACTCGTCGCAGTTGCCAGAGCGGCGCGCCGGTATCTGCCGGGCCCGAGCAGGTGTTGGACTTGCTCGTTAACCTGGCGGTCGGCTGCAGCGGCCGCATCGATCAGCCTCGCGATGTCGTCAGCCACGGAGTTTTCCGTCGCGTCTTCCGCCTTGCGGAGGCCCGCTGATACTCCAAGCAGCGCAATCTGCCATTCCAACTGGATGCGTTGCAGCTGAGTTTGCTCATCCTCGGTCAGGCTGAAGCCTGCAGGGGAGGTCATCAGATGGAGCAGGATCTTTGGCCCCGTCGGAACGGCGATGGCCAGGACAGCAGGTTCACCGATTGGCGACGCGCCAGGTGGATCGGTCACCACCGTTTGAAGTTCCTGCATCGATGCTTTCCGTTCGAGGCCGCAGAGCCGGGGGCACTCTAGAGCGCAATGCCGCAGGCCTGAATCATCAACTTTGAGTACCGCGGCAGTGCGCGTTCATGGGCTGTGGCGCATCCATAGTTCAGGCCGCGAGTGGACGCGGCGTAGTTAGCCCAGCAGGGTGTTCGTTCAAATCGGGGCCATAGGCCGGATGAATGGAAAAAGCCCACCGGGTTAGGGTGGGCTTCTCGGCCTATCGTTAGTCTGCGGGTGGAGGCAAAGCCAACGTTTCCTGCAGCCAGCGCGCTAAGTATAAGTACATGAGCGATGGCGACAACCGTAGCGGAGATCGGGGACTGGCTTGGGTACATCCGCGAGATCGCGTGCCTGCCGGTGAAGCCGCAGCATTCATCAGGCCACCGCGCCAGCTTGAGGAGACTCGACACCTTCGCACTGACGATGGACGTCGGGTTTGTCGGCCATTTACGTCCATCGAACGGCCTGCTAGGCTGATCCGACAAGGCAGGGCGCGCACTCGCTGCATCGACGTCCGTGGCTGATCACCGAGGAGAGGAACCTTGATGATGAATTCGACATGCGCGCGCGCGTGCACGATCTTGGCCGCGGCCGCCTTGGCGTTTTACTCCCAGTCCGCACGCGCAGCGCCGCTGCGCATCGTGACATGGAACCTTGGATGGCATGTCTCGCAAGCGGAGTTGACCGGCTGGACGGCGCAGTGCAGTAAATCCTTCGTGAAGAACCCTGCCAATCTCGTGTGGGAGGTCGTCTCCGCCGATGCGCCAGGCGCCATGCCCGGGTGGAGCATCACCGAGTCGCGTGCAAAGCTTGAAGGTGTGGATCTGTCGGTGCAGCCGCCATGCGGCGTCTACCAAGATCCCGCTCGCAAGGGCATTGCGGTCACCTCAGCGGCCTACATCAAGCGTGATGCGCAGATCGCGCGCATGCTCGCCAACGACGTCCGCCCGGATGTCATCGCACTGCAGGAAGTCTCAGGCACCCAGGCCGTCCAGGAGGCGCTTGGGGCCGCAGCGAGCGACTACAACGTCTGCTCGTTTGATGGGCAGTACAAGGTTCAGCGACTGGCCTTCGCGTGGCGCAAGACGCTGGGCATGGCGGTCGAGCCTTGTGCGGCCGTGAAGCCCATGGCGTTGCCTTTTCTCCCGGCGGAATTCCAAGTGCGCCCCGGCTACACCGTCACGTTGCGCCTGAACGGCAAGGCGGTCCGCTTCCTCACCGTGCACCTGAAGTCGGGCTGCGTCTCGCCGCTGGAGCGCGGCAAGCTTGACCAGAACGCTGGTGCCGATGACCCGTGTCCGATCCTGCAGCAGCAGGTGGCGCCGCTTGAGGAGGAGTTCGAACAACTCGCCCGCGGCGTCGATCATTTCGTGGTCCTCGGCGACTTCAACCGCAACCTGTGGCATGAGGCGAACCTGGTCAAAGGCGCCGAGGCCGTCCGGGGCGACGGGAGCACGGACCTGACCAAGCCACGCGCCGGCAAGGTTCTCACGCGCAACCTCTTACTGGAGGTCAACGACGGCGCGCCACCCGAATCGAAGGCAGTGCTGCTCGCGCCGACCTGCGGCGGCGACCCGGCTGTCGCTGCGGCGTGCGAGGCGGCCAAGTCCGGCCTGCTTGACGCCAGCCAACGCAAGGTGCTGACCGCCAAGACCGGGCTGGGCTGCCGCAACCCCGTCGGGCTGGATCACATCATCGTTTCTCAGTCGCTGGCTGGCGCCGTGCGCAGTACGAGCAAGGTGCCGATTGGCGCGTTGGGTGCGTCCCTGTCGCCCAAGCCGCCAAGCCTGCCAGACCCGCTGCTGGCGGTATCGGACCACTGCCCGTTGGTCGCCGACATCGAGTTGTGATCCCGCCGGGCGACGCCAGGCCCGCGCGCTCCCGTGTTTCCTAGGCAACGGAGGCTGTACGTGTACCAAGACCGAGCACACCATCCGCTGAGCGATCAGCTTCCGATCGCCGATGACGACGTACGCCGCGCCATGTGGGCGCTATTCGTGCACATCGGGAAGTTCTGGCGCAATCTGGACGACGCCAAACCCTACGAGTCACGCCTGTACTCCTTCATGACCAACCGGGTCGCGCTCGACCCGAACTACAAGGACTACTACGCGACAGCACGTGCGGTGATCGACCAGCTCATCGCCGAGAAGGGAGAGGATGCGGCCTACGAGTTCCTCTTCACCGATGCGCAGGCCAACCTCGCGCCGCCCAGCACGCCGCTAGCGCTGACGCGGCAGAAGGTCTCCAACGAGTTCGTGGCGCTGCAGATGGCGCTGGGTGGCTTCCTGGCGTTCGGGGCGCTGAACTACCCCGGCTACTTCGGTGGTGCAAACGCACCCGGCGCGCCAGTTCCCTATCGGCCGATGGAGGACCAGCATGGCGGTTGACACCCTCATCATTGGCTCTGGCGTTGTCGCGGCCGCACTGGCCCAGCGTCTGCTGGACAAGAACCCGAAGGCCTCGATCCTGATCCTGGAGGCGGGCGACCGCGTGAAGACCAAGGACTTCGCGCTCTGGGAGAACTACCTGATCACAGGGAAGTTGCCGTACGACCGCTATCGGGACCTGGACTACCCGCAGAAGGACAACCCGGGCGAGAACAAGAGCGTGGGTGGTACCGAGGTCCCGCTCATGGGCGCACGCTTGCTGACCTACGGCGGTTCGACGCTGCACTGGGGAGGATGGTCGTTCCGGCTCAAGCCAGAGGATTTCGAACTGAAGACCCGCACGGGCAACGGCGCGGACTGGCCCTTCGGCTACGCGGAGTTCGAGCCGTACTACGTCCAAGCGGAGCACTACATCGGCGTGTCTGGCGACAGCAAGGACCCGACCGTGCCGCGCAGCGACGGCTATCCATTTCCCGCGTTCCCATACTCGCTCGAAGACCAACCCGTGGCTCATGCGATGGAAGCGCTGGGGGTCACGTACAGCCACTTGCCCATTGCGCGGCATGGCGTGACAGACACGACCTCCAAACATGCACCGTGCCAGACCACGGGCACCTGCAAGTACTGCCCGTTCGGCGCGCGGTTCGCGGCCACGAACTACCTCAACGACATGGTGGAGTGGAACGACTACCCGAACTTCGAGGTGCGCACGGGCGTCATCGTGGAGTCGATCGTCCTGGCTTCCAAGCAGCGGGCGGCTGGCGTCGCCTACATCACACGGGATTCGCCAGTGCCCCAGCGCATCGAGGCCGAACGAATCATCGTGGCAGCAGGCGCGATCGAGTCGGCCAAGCTGCTGCAGCGCTCGACATCCGCTGACTGGCCGCGGGGCGTGGGCAATGACAACGACCTGGTCGGCCGGTTCCTGGTGACGCACCCTTATTTCATCTTCACCGCGGCTCTGCCGGCCAACCCGCTGAAGCTGCAGGCGGAGATGAACTTTCCCACGCTGTGCAGCCGGCACTTCGACAGCGTGACGGAACAGCCAGGCGGAAAGTTCATTCTGGTGAACCCGCCCGACACAGTGAACCCCAAGCTGGTCGCCGCGATGCAGTCCGGCAAGACGCGGGATCAACTCGATGCTCGCCTGATCGGTGCCAACAACATCCAGCTGCATGGCATGCTGGAGGTGTTCGGCAAGCCGGAGAACCGGGTGCTGAACAGCGACAAGCGCAACCAGTTGGGCCTGATCGAAACCAGCGTCGACTACACCAAGGATTTCACCTTTGATGCGCGGATGCAGTCGATCCAGACCCAGGTTGAGCGCATCTTCGGTCAGATGGGTGCGACGCTCTCGGGCAAGCCATCGATCTCCTGGCGAGCCGACCACGCGGGGTCGCTGTGTCGGATGGGACAGTCAGACGCGGACAGCGTCATTGACGCCAACCTGCGCGTGCATGGCGTCGAGAACCTTTACGTCTGCTCCAACGCCAGCTTCCCGTCCATCGGCGCGATCAATCCGACGCTGACGTTGACAGCCCTGGCGCTGCGCCTCGGCGACCATTTGGCCGCGCGGCCTGCGTAAGGAGTACACGATGAGCATCGATACCGCGAAGCGCGCGCAGCTCCTCGAATGGCTCCAGATCGCCATCGAGCTGGAGCTGGCCATCATCCCGCCTTACCTGACGGCGCTGCTGAGCATCAAGCCGTCCAGCAACCGGGCCGCCGCCGAGATCATCCGCAGCGTCGTGATGGAGGAGATGCTGCACATGGCGCTGGTCTCCAACGTCGTCTCCGGCATCGGTGGAACGGTGCAGCTGACGCAGGACAGTCTGCCGCCGTATCCGTTCACGCTTAACTTCGAAGGCAAGACCTTCGAGGACCGGAAGTTTCCGGTGGACCTGGCGCCGTTCTCCCAGGCAACGATCGAGACCTTCATCAAGATCGAGCAGCCCAGCAAGCGCAAGCTGGAGGCTTTGGGTTTCAAGAAGAGCGAGCTGACGGTGCCGGCGCTCACCATTGGTGACTTCTACAGCGGCATCGTCGCGTTGCTTGAGGAGATCGATGCCGCGGCACCAGGGGAGCTCTTCGTGGGCGATCCGGCGCGCCAGATCGCGGCCGACTACTACTGGTCCGCTGGTGGCAAGCCGGTCATAGTGACCGGACTGGCCTCGGCCAAGCAGGCCCTGGAGATCGTGATGCACCAGGGGGAGGGCGCTCCGGCGTCGCTCAATGATGGCGACGACACGCACTTCGGTCAGCCTTTCGAGGTGGCGCACTACTTTCGGTTCTTGGAGATCCGACACGGCCGGCGATACCTGCCGACGGACCTGCCTACCGAAACCCCCAGTGGGCCGGTGATCGAGGTCGACTATGCGGCGGCGTATCCGATCCTGGTCAATGCCAAAAGCGCGAACTACGCAGCAGGCTCTTCGTTGGCCGCGCTGAACGACAGCTTCAACCGGCACTACACACAGATGCTGCTGCAGTTGCAGGAGGCGCTGAACGGCAACCCCAAGGTGCTGTACACGGCCATCATGAACGGCATGCACAACTTGTCGCCGATCTGCCGTCAGATGATGGCGTTGCCGATCGAAGGGGATGCACAGGGCCGCCATGGCTGCCCGAGCTTCGAGTGGTTGGAGGTCTAGCGGGGCGCGACCGCGCATCCCAGGTTCTTCTCAGGTGTGGACGCCCCCGAAGCACTGCGTGAACGTGCACAGATGTTCCACGAGCGCGCGGTGGGGTTCGGGCCAATGGGCGCGGCTCTCAACCAGGTGCTCGGCGGCGGCGCTGGCGAACTTCGCGCGCGTGGCGCTGCTCTCGCACCAGGCGCGAGAGAACGCGCGGTGAGCCTCTGCCTTGAACGGCTGCGCGCCCTCGAGCTGTTCCTGCAGCGCTTCGGGCAGCACCCAGCTCCTGACGCTGCGCGCGAGCCGGTAGGCGCGATCAGGCGCTGCGCGCGGATCCCCGGTCGGTGAACCCGCGTACTGGGCCCGTATCAGGACCTGCTGCATGACACCGGCGTACGCGGGCGCGACGCGCTGGGCGATCTCATCAGGCCAATCGCCGGACATCAGGTCGCGCCTGGCATGCGCCAGGGACGCCGAAGCGGCGGTGCCGATGAGGCGGTAGTGGCGGAACAGGGCCATCAACAGCGGTATGTGAAAGTCTGAGACAGGTGGCGATAGCGTCCGCGTGGGTGGTCAGGTCTTTGGAGAAGTGGGTTCGAAGCGCCGCCAGCCGTTCCTCGCTGAGCGGCGACGCACAAAAGAGGCAGTCGTCTTGGTGCTGGTGGAGCGGCATGCCCTGCAGCACCCACCGCTCGACGTCTGCGTTCTGCGCCAAGGCTTGGATGGCGTTGGGAGCTGAACGATGTATCAGCAGCGAATCGAGGAAAAACGGGGCGAATTGGAGAACGCGCGTATCTTGGCGCGCGCGGCGCGCAAGGCCGTCGTGGACGCCGAAGGCAGAGACTGCGTCTCAGGGGCGGAGCTGGTCCATCTTCAGACCGAGCTGACTCGGGCCGAGGAAAACGTCTTCTGGCTGGCTGCCGAGCTGGAGGCATTGAACGAACTTCAGGCCGAGCATGTGCGGGCGACACGAGTGTCTTCCGGCTGATCTCAACTCGTAGCGCCTGGCAGGCGTCACCGGACGGCCGACAAAGCACTGGAGATGATCGACATCGCTTGAGCCGACGGGTTCACGAACACCAAGCCGACTGCGAATCCCCGTCTGCGTTGCTGAACACGCTGTGTACGACCCGGACCTGCGTCGCCAGTTCCACCCGCTCGCCCGCGACAAGCAGGTGGCAGCGCGATGTCAAGACAAGTCCGGGCACTAGGGGACCATCGGTCACGATCGCCATCCCGCTTTCGCTGATATTCAGCGTACGAGCGTCCATCAGCAGGCCTTCCCGGATATGCAGCTGGATCTTCGTGCCCAAAGGGCCGGCGAGCTGTGCCGCGTCGCTCGTCTTTCGAGGTGCTCATGCGGGCATGCTGGCTTCGGCTGGTCGACTGTCATGCGAAGCGCCGGTCATACCGCCACGCTGGGTCCCAGACAGGCTGGGGAGGCATTGCCTCGGGTGCCGGCTCTCGAACCTGCTCAGGATCGGATGGGCCTTTGACTTCGGCATCCGCCGGTTGGTCACTGAACGCGCGCGTGCCGTCAAGCACCAGTGCCAACACCAGCAAGACCAAGAGCACGAGCCATACAACCTGCATCCTGTCCATGGCACACCGCAAAAACGCATCCATAGAAAAGGCCCCATGCGTGGAAGCATCGGGCCTTTGTCGGTGGGCCGTTCAAGTTGCCGTCGGGCATCTGTCCTAGCTTGCGACGTCACAAATTTAGCTCGCCAGCTCGCCATGCACACGTGCTCGTCGCCTGATCGATTCGTAGGAAGTTCCCTACGACCTACCCCAAACAAGTTACATGTCCATGGCTCGTTAGCGGCCAAGGCACCAAGCCTTCCCATAATCTTTTGGGCACGCATCAGGGGCCACCCATGAACAAGTCCGCCGGGCAAATCCCGCTCACCCTCGGCCAACCTGCCGAGAACCTTCAGGCGGAATGGAAGGACGCGGTGATCGATCGCTACCGACGCATCCTCAATCGGGCGACGCAGACGGCGATCATCACCATCGATGCCGAGGGTCTCGTCACGGGCTGGAGTGAGGGAGCTCGCGCATTGCTGGGTTGGACGGAGCAGGAGATGTTGGGCCAGTCGCTGGGTCGCATCTTTTCAGAGGGAGAAGGTGGCGAGCAAGCGCTGCACGCGGAGATCGCGGAAGCGGCGCGAAAGGGCTCCGCCAGCGCCGAAGGGTGGCGACTGCGCCGTGATGGTCAGCGGATCTGGGCGATTGGCGAAACGAGCTGGCTGTACGAAGACCAGCCCGAGGCAGGCTTCGTGAAGGTCCTGCGCGACCGCACCGCCCGGCGCGAAGTGGAGCTCAAGCTGATCGAACGAACACGGGCACTGGAGCTTCTGAACCGCGCGGGCGCGGCGCTGGCGCGCGAGACCAATCTCGAAGTGGTGGTGCAGACGGCGACCGACGCCGGCGTCGCGCTGACAGGGGCGGAGTTCGGAGCTTTCTTCTACAACGTCATCAACGCCGACGGCGAGAGCTACATGCTCTACAGCTTGTCCGGCGTGCCGCGTGAGGCCTTCTCAAAATTCCCGATGCCGAGGAACACGGCCGTCTTCGCGCCAACGTTCGAGGGCAAGGGGATCGTCCGGTCCGATGACATCACGCTGGACCCCAGATACGGTCACAACGCACCGCGCCGAGGAATGCCCGAAGGGCATCTGCCGGTGCGCAGCTACCTGGCCGTGCCGGTCATCTCGCGATCCGGCGAAGTCCTGGGTGGGTTGTTCTTTGGGCACTCCCGGGCCGGCGTGTTCACAGCGGAGTCCGAGCGAGGCCTGGCCGGGCTGGCGGGTGAGGCCGCGGTGGCCATCGACAACGTGCGGCTGCACGACGCGACGCAGCGGGAAATCGACGAACGCCGCCGCGCCGAGGCCGCGCTCCGCGAGCTCAACAACGAGCTCGAGACCCTCGTTCGACAGCGGACCGATGAATTGATGCAGCAGGCCGAGGCGCTTCGCCAGGCTCAGAAGATGGAGGCGTTGGGCCAGTTGACGGGTGGCATCGCGCACGACTTCAACAACATCCTGCAGGTCATCGTGGGCAATATGGAACTGCTGTCCAGAACGCTGCCCGATGAGATGGCGAAACAGAAGCGCGCTGCCCTGGCCGCCCTCAATGCAGGCAAGCGGGCCGGTGAGTCGACCCAGCGGCTGCTGGCCTTCGCGCGGCGCCAGCCGCTGAATCCGAAGCCTGTCGACGTCAACGTCATGGTGCAAGGAACTTCGGAGCTCCTGAAGCGCTCGCTCGGAGAAACCATCGAACTCAGAACCGCGCTTGCGAGCGCCGTCTGGCCGGTCGAAGCCGATCCCAATGAGCTGCAGAGCGCGCTGCTGAACCTGGCCGTCAACGCGCGCGACGCAATGCCTGACGGCGGGAAGCTGACCATCGAGACTGCAAATGCCTATCTCGATGAGGTATACGCGGCCCGGCACGCCGACTTGGCGCCCGGCGAGTACGTTCAGGTCGCCGTGTCCGACTCCGGTGCGGGCATGGACCCGCAGACGGTCTCCCGGGCCTTCGAACCCTTCTTCACGACGAAGCCCGAGGGCAAGGGCACTGGACTTGGCTTGAGCCAGGTCTACGGATTCGTCCGCCAGTCCCACGGCCACGTGAGCATCTATTCGGAAGTCGGCGCCGGAACCACGGTGAAGATCTATCTGCCACGCCTGCACGCTGTTCCTGACTCGACGGCGCTGGACGACACCCCTCCAACACCTGAAGCGTCCGGTGAAAGCGTGCTCGTCGTCGAAGACGATGCCGACGTACGCGCCTATACGGTGGGCGCCCTGCGCGAGCTCGGCTACCGTGTCACGGAGGCCGTCGACGGCCCGTCGGCCGTGGCGATGCTGGGCGCTTCACGAGTCGATCTGGTCTTCACCGACGTCGTCCTGCCCGGCGGCATGACGGGCGCCGACGTTGTCGCACGGGCGAACGAACTGTGGCCTGGAATCAGGTCGCTGTTCACGACGGGGTATGCCAGAGACGCCATCGTCCACCAGGGACGGCTCGATCGCGGCGTCCATCTCATCACCAAGCCGTTCTCCTTCGACGACCTGGCAGCCAAGCTGAGGGACGTGCTGGACGCCTGAGCGGCGCGCAACTGCAGCGCCTGCAGCTACCCATGGCGACCCGTCTCTCCCGGGTGGGCTCCAGGGGGCATGCCAGCCCGAAATCGTAAGTACGGCGTTGTCCGACAAGGGCCTTGGCCGAGCTGCCGCAATCTCTGCATCCGCGTGCCGGAGCCAGAAGGCACGGCGCTTGCCGGCGATCTGTGGAAGGAATCCAGCCATGAGCAATCCTCTATCGCATGTCGGTCAGACGCCCCACCCGGAGGTGTCTGCCCAGGTCCAGCAGCATTGCGACCAAGTGCAGGCTCAATCGCAGACGCCCGTGGAGAGCCACAGCCAAGGCCAAACCGGCGGCTCCGCAGAAAGCGCACCCCCGGCATCCGGTCCATGGGAGCCTCCCGCAACCCGGCTGCCGCAGCACCCGCAGCAGCAACAAACCGATGCAGCCCAGCGACCCGATGAACAGCAACGCATTCGCCAGCAAGGCGAGACACGTGCTGAAGACACCTCACTGCCGGCGCCCACCGACGCCGACTGACCCCGCGACGCCCATTCCGGGCGCCGCTTTTTTGCCACTAGCTAGTAGGAAGTCACATGCCCACCGCAACGAAAACCTCAGCCAAGGCGTCCAAAGGCGCATCCACTAAAACCGCACCGGCTGCCAAGGCAGGACGCAGCGATGCGCCCGACGCCATCGAGCTGTTGATGACCGATCACCGCGAGGTGAAGGCGCTGTTCAAGGAATACGACAAGCTCGTCAAGGCGGAAGCCGACGCCGGCGAGAAGCAGGTCGTGGCCGCACAGATCTGCGTGATGCTCACGGCCCACGCGACGGCCGAAGAGGAATTGTTCTATCCGCGCGCCCGCGAAGTGCTCGGCGAGGACGAGGACCTGGTCGACGAGGCGGACGTGGAACACGCCAGCGCCAAGGAGTTGATCGCCCAGATCGAGGCAGGCTCGCCGGACGATCCGCTGTATGACGCCAAGGTCAAGGTGCTCGGCGAGTACATCGATCACCACGTCAAGGAAGAGGAAGGCGAGATGTTCCCCAAGGTGCGCAAGTCGGACCTCGACTTGGATGCCATCGGCGAAGAGATCGCTGCGCGCAAGGCCGAACTGATGGGCCAGGCAGGCGACCCGCACTGATCGACGACGCCGGCCCGGGTGTCCGGGCCGCTTTCATCCCACGCCATTCATGGAGCACAGGCATGGCAGACGACAAATCGAAGACCGGCGGCCAGGACCGCCAGCGCATCAATGTCAACGAGGACTATGAACTGCGCGACTGGGCCGCGAAGTTCGGCGTCACCACCGAACAGGTCAAGCAGGCGGTCGCCCAGGTGGGCGACCGAGCCGCCGAGGTTGAGCAGTATCTGAAAGGCGTGCGGAGCTGACCCATGCCCACCGCGCCACGGACTTCGGCGCGAGCCGCGTCGCCAAGGCCAAAAGCCACTTCCCCCGCGCGCAAAGCGGCCGCTGCACGAAAGCCGCCCGCCGCGAAGGCGGTGAAAACGCCTGGCCAGCGTGGCTCCAAAGCACTGCCGCCCGCTGCGGTGGATGTGCCGCTGGCCCATTACAACGCGAAGCGTGATTTCACCGGGACTGCCGAACCGGCGGGCAAGGTAGGCCGCCGTAAGTCCAAGGATCTGGGCTTCGTCATTCAGAAGCACTGGGCATCGCGCCTGCACTACGACTTTCGGCTGGAGCTGGATGGCGTCATGGTCAGCTGGGCCGTTCCCAAAGGACCCAGCTTCGACCCGGCGACCAAGCAGATGGCCATCCACGTCGAGGACCATCCGGTCAGCTACAACACGTTCGAGGGTGACATTCCCAAGGGCCACTACGGCGCCGGCACGGTCATCGTCTGGGACCGCGGCACCTGGGAGCCCGTGGGCGACCCGCGCGAGGGTTTGGCCAAGGGCAAGCTCATCTTCCAACTGCACGGCCAGAAACTCGCTGGCCTGTGGGAATTGGTGCGCATCTCCAAGCCTGGTGAAAAGAAGCAGGACCAGTGGTTGCTCCTCAAGAAGCGCGGCGACGCCTGGGCGCGGCCCGTTGCCGAGTACGACGTCATCACCGCGCTGCCGGACAGCGTCGTGGAGAAGCCGCTCGGTCTCGTTGAGGAGCGCGAGCCTCGGCTGGTAGCCACCGCCTCCTCGGCCGCCGGGCCCGACCTGTCCAAAGCAGTCAAGGCACGCTTCCCTGAATCCCTGAAACCGCAGCTTGCGACGCTGACTTCAGCGCCGCCCGTGGGCGGTAGCTGGGTGATCGAGAACAAGTGGGACGGCTACCGGGCCCTGGTCAAGATCAAGGGAGGCAAGGCCCAGGTTCTCACCCGCAACGGCAATGACTGGACGGCGAAGCTCAGCTCACTCGTGCAGGAGATCGAAGCCATCGGCATCGACAAGGCCTGGCTGGACGGCGAGATGGTCGTGATGAATGAGAACGGCGTGCCGGACTTCAATCTCCTGCAAAACGCCTTCGACAACGCGCGCACGAAGGACATCGTGCTCTTCCTGTTCGATGTGCCGTTCCTCGGGGACACCGACCTGCGCGAGGTGCCGCTGCGAAGCCGGCGAGCCGTGTTGAAGGAACTCCTCAAGGACCATGGGTCAGATCGGATCCGGTTCAGTGACGAGCTGCCGACGTCACCGGCGGCCGTCCTCAACGCCGCATGCCAGCTCGGGCTGGAAGGCGTCATGCTGAAGGATGCGAGTTCGCGATACGTGTCCGCGCGAAGCGAATCCTGGTTGAAGCTCAAATGCCAGCGTCGCCAGGAGTTCGTGGTGGTTGGATTCACGGATCGCACCAGCTCCGCCAAGGAGGTTGGCGCGCTGATCCTGGGCTATTACGACGATGGCGGAAAGCTTCGTGCCGCGGGCTCGGTCGGGACCGGGTGGTCTTCCAACAAAGGCGGTGAGCTGCATGCACAGCTGGTCGAGCTGGAGATCGACAAACCGGCGGTCGCTCCTGAAGAGACCAAACCGGGACGGTGGTCAAAGCGCCCGCGCGGCACGGAGCGCTGGGTAAGGCCGGAGATGGTCGTCGAAGTGGCCTTTGCCGAATGGACGCCGGACGGCAAGGTCCGGCATGCCACGTTCCGAGGCGTGCGCACCGACAAGCCCGCGAAGTCGATCCGGCGTGAGCAGGCCTCGGTACCGCCCGGGGATGCCGAAGTTGCAGCCAAGCCATCCGCCAGATCCGCCGCCGGGCCTCGCACCTCGATCAAGATTTCCAACCCTGACCGCGTGATCGATCCGTCGACTGGGCTGCGCAAGATCGACCTGGTGCACTACTACGAGAGCGTGGCCGACAGGATCCTGCCGCATCTGCGGCACCGTCCGGTGTCACTCGTCAGGGCGCCCCAGGGCATCACTGGCCAGCTCTTCTTCCAGAAGCATTCCGACGCCAAGATCACCGGTCTGACCGAGCTCGATGCCAAGCTTTGGCCTGGCCATGAGCCGCTGTTGACGGTGGACTCCATTGACGGCCTTATCAGCGCTGCGCAGTTGAATGTCGTGGAGTTCCACACGTGGAATTCGACGACCAAGCGGATCGATGATCCGGATCGTGTCGTCTTCGACCTCGATCCTGGCGAAGGCGTCACCTGGGCCCACGTCCAGGAGGCGGCAGAGTTGACCCGGACCATGCTCGAAGAACTGGGTCTCAAGAGCTGGATCAAGACCAGCGGCGGCAAGGGGCTGCATGTCGTCGTGCCGCTGGCGCCGAAGCTGGACTACGACTTGGTCAAGGCGTTTTCGCAGGCTGTCGTAATGCACATGGCCAAGACCATCCCGCAGCGCTTCGTTGCGAAGAGCGGCGGCAGCAACCGCGTGGGCAAGATCTTCATCGATTACCTGCGCAACGGCCATGGCCAGACGACAGCCGCGGCCTTCTCGGCGCGTGCACGCCCGGGCTTGGGCGTGTCCGTGCCCATCGACTGGGACCAACTGCGCGAGCTCAAGAGCGGCGCGCAATGGTCGATCGCGACGGCGCGCGAGCACCTCTCCTTCGAAAAGACCGATCCCTGGGCGGACTACTGGAAGTCCAGGCAGACGCTCACCGCTGCTCGCAAGCTTCTAAAGCTCACCTAGGAAACCCATGGCCACCTCAAAAACCTCTGCCCAGCCGAAGTCCAGCGCGCGATCCATCTGGAAGGGTGCGATCTCCTTCGGCCTGGTGCATGTCCCGGTGTCGCTGCACTCGGCCACCGATGAGCAGGAGATTGACTTCGACTGGCTCGACAAGCGCACCATGGACCCGGTGGGCTACAAGCGCATCAACAAGCGCACCGGCAAGGAGATCGACAAGGAGAACATCGTCAAGGGCGTCAAGCTGGAGAGCGACGAGTACGTCGTCCTCTCCGATGACGAGATCAAGGCCGCGTACCCGAAGCGCACGCAGACCATCGCGATCGAGGGCTTCGTCAAGGCCACGGACGTGTCGTTCGTCTACACGGAGCGGCCGTACTACCTGGCGCCGGAAGGCAAGGCCGACCGGGTGTATGCCCTGCTGCGTGAAGCGCTGACCAAAGCCGGGGTCATCGGCATCGCGCGCTTCGTGCTTCATAACAAGGAGCACCTCGCGGCGGTCATTCCGGCCGGCCCCGCGCTGATGTTGGGAACCTTGCGCTGGGCCGAAGAAATCCGGTCGCCGGATGCGCTGGATTTGCCCAAAGAAGGCGCGTCCGCCAACAGCCTCAAGCCGGCCGAACTCAAGATTGCGCAGCAGCTCATCGACCAGATGACTTCAGCGTGGAAGCCAGAGGAGTTCAAGGACGACTTCACCAGCGCGGTCCGCGCCCTCGTCGACAAGAAGGCCAAGGCGGGAGACAAGGCCACGGTCGAGCCCTTCGAGGAAGCGCCGGACCTCGGCAGCTCCAACGTCGTGGACCTGAGCGAACTGCTACGCCAGAGCCTCGGTTCCAAGGCCGGCGCAGCCAAATCGCCGAAATCCGCTGAGCCAGCCAAGGTGGCGGGGAAGTCGCCGGCCCCAAAGAAGACGGCCTCGAAGACTGCCAAGCCGGCAGCGAAAGCCAGGAAGGCGGCGTAGTCGCTGGTGGACTTCACGCAAGCTCCTGAAGCGGTGGCCCGCCAGTTGATTGGCTGGACGCTTCTAGTGGATGGCGTGGGTGGCGTGATCGTGGAAACCGAGGCCTACGACACCGACGATGAGGCATCCCACAGTTTCAAAGGTCCGACGCCCCGCAACGCACCAATGTTTGGCCCGCCGGGGCGCGTGTACGTCTACCTGAGCTATGGCCTTCACTGGTGCCTCAATGTCGTCTGCCGCGAAGTCGGCCATGGGGCAGCCGTGCTGATCCGCGCCGTGGAGCCAACGCACGGGCTGGAAGCAATGCGGGAGCGGCGTGGCGTTCATCGAGCCCAGTTGCTGGCTTCGGGTCCTGGCCGTGTCGGCCAAGCGCTGGGCATCGATGCTTCCTTCAACGGCCTGGCCTTTGACGAAACACCCTTTGAACTGCTCGAGCCTTCAGCACCGGCGAAGCTAGTCGTCGGCACGCGTATCGGTATCACCAGGGCTGCACATCTGCCGTGGCGCTTCGGTGCGGCGGGCTCGCCGTTCTTGAGCAGGCGCTTCAGCTAGTCGCTGTGCGGCGCGGTCTTAAGCGTAGCGCGGCGACTCGCCGTGTTCTTCCAGTCCAGCTCTATCCAGACCGGCGCGTGATCGCTGGACTTCTCCCAGCCCCTCACGTCGAGGTCGACGGCCGCCGCCCGCAGGTGAGGCACCAGGGAGGGGGACAGCAGAAGATGGTCGATCCTCAAACCCGCATGGCGCTGGAACGCGTTCCTGAAATAGTCGAAGTAGGTGTAGATGACGGCCTCGGGGTGCAGCGTCCGAATGGCGTCGGTCCAACCTTGAGCGACCAAGCGCTCGAACGCTGCGCGGGTTTCCTCGCGGAACAGCGCATCGTCGACCCAGCGCTCGGGCTTGTACACGTCACGGGCGGTCGGAATCACGTTGAAGTCACCCGCCATCACGACCGGCTTGTCGCTCGCAAGCAGGCTCTGGGCGTGACGAATCAGCTGCTCCATCCAGCGCAGCTTGTAGTCGAACTTGGGCCCCGGGGCGGGATTGCCGTTCGGCAGATACAGGCAGGCCACGCGGATGCGGCCCACGTCGACCTCGAGGTAACGGCTTTGCGTGTCGTCAGGGTCTTCTGGCAGTCCGCGCTGGACCTCGATGGGCGTACTCCCACGCACCAGCACCGCGACACCGTTCCAGCTTTTCTGCCCGTGCCACACCGCCTCATAACCAAGCTCCCTCAGCGCATCGGCAGGGAACCGTTCCTGGGGCGACTTCAGCTCTTGCAGGCACGCGACATCGGGCTGCGTCTTCTCCAGCCACCGAAGCAGCACCGGCAGCCGCGCATTCAAGCCGTTGATGTTGTAGGTCGCGATCCGCATGAGGGGCATCAAAACGAAGCCCCCGACCGTGGAAGGGGGATGGGGACTTCGGCGTCGAAGCCTAAGCCTGGATCAAGACGTCAGCGCACAAACAGCGCGATGAGGATGATGATGGGGATGGGCACGCCCAGCATCCAAAGAAGCAGTGATCGCATGTTGATCTCCAGGGGTGATGTCAGAACTGGTCCCGATGACGGCCGCCTACGGTGCCGAGGAAGCTGGCAACGAAGGCACCGATCAGCAGGGAGATGAAGGCCCACAAGGAGGCTGCAGCCGTGGCCTTGCGGGCCTTGTCGGCGGCGGCCTTGGCGTCTTCCTTGGCGGCGTTGGCCTTGGCCTGCATTCGCGCATAGGTGTCCGTCACGCGCCTTTCGGCATCTTGTTGCGACAAGCTGGTGCGCTGCGAGACCAACTGGCCCAGGTACCGGGTGTCGTCGGCACCCAGGCCGGTGGATGCTGCAGCGTTGGCGAAGATGCGGACGACCTCGGCCGTGGGCGCCGTGCCCTTGTCCTGATTAGCCGGCATTGCGGTGTTGCCTGCAGTGGCGGTCGTGGCTGCGGAGGCCGCCGTGCCAGGCACGCTCGCGGCCGCAGCCGGCGACGCAGCGTCGCGGCGGAACAGCGAGTCGACGAAGTAGTCCGGACTCACGCCGGCGGCGCTGGCGGCTGCCGCTGCAGCAGGCGCGGCTGCTGCAGCGCCTGCGACAGCTGTCCCTGCTACTGCGGCGCCTGCTTTGGCACCACCGCTCACGATGGAGCCGACGGCCGCCGTCAGCATGCTTGCCGTGACCAGCGTGGCAACCGACCAGGCGAGGAAGCCGTGAGCCGTGTCGCGGAAATACACCTCGTCGGTGTGGACGGCCGCCCAGCGGTGGCGCAGTCGCCCGGCGAGGTACCCGCCCAAGCCCGAGGCCGCCAACTGGGTGAAGGTCAGCCACGCGATCGTGGACACGCCGAATGTCTCGGCGGACACGCCGTCGGACGACCAGGGCGACACCGAGGAAAGCCCAAGGCCGACACCCAGGATCAGCAGGATCAGGGACAGCGAAGCTGCGCCCGCCGCGCCGGCGAAGACGGCGCCCCAACAGACGCTGTGGGAGTGACCACGGTCTTCGACGTCAGCGTCGACGGCGGCAATGGGACGAGTGCCGGGAATTGCGCCCGGCGAGATGGTCGTAGCGTTCATCGTGGCTCCTGAAGTGGCAGCGCATCGTGGAACTTGGAGCCGCCGGCAGCTGAAGGACTCGGGCTGAAGGATGCGTAGGACGATGAGCACACAACTGGTGCATGCCCTCATGAACCCGGAGGGCCGTTCTTGTCACTGCCTGTCGTTCTCTTATCGTCTTCGAAAGGCAGCACCGACAGCTTGCCGTCGCCTTCAAGAAACGCAGCCCGTACCTTGCTCACATCGTCGATGCCGGCTTGGCGAAGTTGGGCCTCGACGTCCTCTCGGGTCAGAAACTCCTTGCGTAGGTTGCGCATGAGCATCTGGCCGTCCTTCACCAATTGCAGGGGATCTGGCTCGGTGAGTTTGTGAACCGCTTCCCATCGAAAACTGGCCCAGTCGAGCACGTAGTTCCAGAACACCAGGGTGCCCACGAGGATGAATCCTTCCGCCACCGTCTGGTAGCTGCCCGACATGCCGTTCTGCGAGGCGTCGGCAATGATCACCACGAGGAGGATGTCGGCGACGCCCAGCGAGCCCGGATCACGGCGCAACACGAAGCGAAAAATCAGCAGCAGGAACCAGTACATCAGCGTGCCGCGTGCGATCAACTCCAGCGGCGATACGTGGATGGCGAACAGCTCCGCAAAGTCCATCTCTCTACCTCCCTGTGCGAACGGCTTCCGACGGCCGGATATCGGCCTTAAGAACCCGGGCCATCTGCTCCAGGGCACTGTCTCTCGCAGCGGCAGACTCCGCTGCGACGCAGTCGACCGGGATCCATACCGAATAGCCGCGAAGGTACGCGTCCATGGCGCTGAAGAGGACGCAGTTGTCAGCGGCGATGCCGGTGACGATGAGGCGCTTGCAGCGGAGTTGGTCCAGAAGCAGGTCCAAAGGCGTGGCGTAGAAGGCTGAATGCCGCGGCTTCAGCAGCACGAAGTCGTCACGCTTGGGCGCCATCAACTTGGCGATCTTCCCGGCAATGCCAGGCGCGGCGCGGCAGTGCTGCCAAAGCGCCTTGAAGTCGGACGTCCATTGGCCATAGTTGTCGTTCGCATAGACGGTGCGCACCCCTTCGGCCGCGAGCCGTCGGCGCAAACTGGAGGTCTGCCTCGCCGCCTCCAGCGCCGATGGCGCTAACGCTGCGGCCCCGTCGAAGTCGAGGGGGTTCACGAAATCGACCAGCAGCAAGACCGTCTTGCTGGGCTCAAGGGCGTGTGTCCTGATCTTGCTCATGTCGGCACCGGGAGCCAACCGGCAAGTCATGTTCCCTCCCTAGAGCCGCGCTAGCACCGCACCGTTTGGGAGTTACGAACTGCCGCCGTAACTGCGGCCTTGTCTGACATTGGGTCGTTTAGCGCTGCCTAACCTTGCATCGCGGCGCCACGAGGGCGCCCGCGTTTTTCCATCAACCATTGGAGATTCACATGCCCAACAGCAATCGCAATCAAGGTTCGGACAAGCAGCAAGGCAGCAACGACGGCGGCAGCCGCAGCGGCAATCAAGCGGGCTCTGGCAGCAGCGGCAGCGCTGGCCAGCAGGAGCAAAGCTCCCGCAGCGGTGGCAACCAGCACGGCGGCACGCAAGGCTCGACGCGCGGCGGATCGCATGAGCAGCACGTCAACGCCGGCAAGCAAAGCCACAAAAACAGCTGAGCTCTGACCGCCTGACGATCCGGCGCGAAACGACGCGCGCCGGTCGGGACGCCGTGCCGCGCTGCATCCAGCGGCACGGCGTTTGCCCTTGAGATCGACACCCTCAATTGCTGGAGAGCACCATGCCCAGAGGCGACAAATCCTCCTACACGGACAAGCAAAAACGCCAGGCCGAGCACATCGAAAGCGGCTATGAGCACCGCGGTGTGCCCAAGGACGAGGCCGAGCGCCGCGCCTGGGCCACCGTCAACAAGGAGACCGGCGGCGGCAAGAAGTCCGGCTCGGGCCGCGGTGAGGCCGAGAACCATGAGCCGTCTCGCAAGGGCGGCCGGACCGGCGGAGCCGCTTCGGCCAGCCGCACGGCCGCTGAACGCTCAGCGTCCGCCAAGAAGGCAGCGGCGACCCGCAAGCGCAATGCCGCAGCCCGCGGCGCCCACCACTGAGGACAAGGATGAAAGCGCTGACCTACCACGGCTCCAAGGATGTGCGCGTCGAGACGGTGCCGGACCCGGTGATCTACGCCGACGACGACATCCTCCTGCGCATCACCGCGACGGCCATCTGCGGCTCGGACCTGCATATCTTCCGCGGCAAGATCCCCGACATGAAGGCCGGGGACATCTTGGGCCACGAGTTCATGGGCATCGTCGAGGACGTCGGGCCGGGCGTGACCCGGTTGCGCAAGGGGGATCGCGTCGTCGTGCCGTTCACGATCTCCTGCGGCGATTGCATGTTCTGCAGTCGCAAGCTGTTTGCCGCGTGTGAAACCACGAATCCCGGTCGCGGCGCCATCTTGAACAAGAAGGACATCCGCCCCGGGGCCGGTCTGTTCGGATACAGCCACCTCTACGGCGGCTACCCGGGCGGCCAAGCCGAATTCGTGCGCGTTCCCAAGGCCAACGTCGGCCCGCTGGTGATCCCCGATTCGACGCTGCGCGACGAGCAGGTGCTTTTCCTGTCCGACATCCTGCCCACCGGCTACCAGGCCGCAGTGAACGCTGAGGTTGGTCCTGGCTCGAAGGTCGCCATCTTCGGGGCCGGCCCTGTGGGCCTCATGGCTGCCGCGAGCTGCCGCATGCTGGGCGCCGAGCAAATCTTCATGGTCGACCACCACCAGTACCGACTGGACTTTGCCGTGGCGACCTACGGCGTGGTGCCCATCAATTTCGACAATATCGACGACCCCGCAGCCTACATCGTCGACGCCACCGGGCACCACGGCGTGGATGCCTCCATCGACGCGGTGGGCTTCGAGGCCAAGGGCAGCACGACAGAGACGGTGCTGACGACGATGAAGCTCGAAGGCTCAAGCGGTGCCGCGCTGCGCCAGGCCATTGCCGCTACTCGACGCGGCGGCATCGTCAGCGTCCCAGGGGTGTACGCGGGATTCATCCACGGCTTTCTGTTCGGCGACGCCTTCGAGAAGGGCCTCACCTTCAAGGGCGGCCAGACACATGCGCAGCGCTTCATGCCGGAGCTGCTTCAACAAATCTCCGCGGGCGTACTGCGACCCGAGGTGATTGTGACCCACAACCTGGCGCTGCAAGACGCCGCGCGCGGCTACGAGATCTTCAACGAGAAGCAGGAAGACTGCCGCAAGGTCATCCTGCGCCCCGGCGCTGCCAGCGTCTATCCGTCCTGAGGCAGCCATGAGCACTGTTCCCCACCGCCCCATTGCCGTTGTAACGGGCGCTTCGTCCGGGATCGGCCGAGAGCTGGCCCATTTGCTCGCCAAGGACGGCTACGACCTGTTCCTGGCCGCCGATCAGGGGCCGCTCGACGAAGTCGCCGCCCACATGCGCACCCACGGCGGTCACGTCGAGGCCATCCACGCGGATCTGGCGACCGCGGAGGGTGTTGCCCAGCTCGTCGCGGCGGTCGGACAGCGGCCGGTGGCGGTGCTGATGGCCAATGCAGGGCATGGCCTCGGCCATGCTTTCATGCAGCAAGACTTCCAGCAGGTTCGTCATGTCATCGACACCAACATCACGGGCACGATCGACCTAGTCCAGCAGATCGGCCAAGGCATGGTTCAGCGCCATGCCGGCCGCATCCTGGTTACGGGCTCGATCGCGGGCCTGATGCCGGGAAGTTTCCAGGCGGTCTACAACGGCACCAAGGCCTTCATCGACTCGTTCTGCTACGCCTTGCGAAATGAGCTGAAGGACTCGGGCGTGACGGTGACCTGCCTGATGCCGGGCGTCACCGACACCGAATTCTTCGAGCGCGCCGACCTGATGGACACCAAAGTCGGGACGGGCAAGAAGGCCGACCCGGCCGACGTGGCTCGTGCGGGATACGAGGCGATGCTCGATGGCGATGCCGACGTCGTTGCAGGTTGGAAGAACAAGCTGCAGGCCATTCTGGCGAACGTGACGCCAGCGCCCGTGCTGGCGGAACAGCATCGCAAGATCGCGGAGCCGGGATCGGCGGACAAATAGCCCGCGTTGTTCACCCACCAGAAAGTAAAGCCATGCCATCAGCCAAGCCCGCCGAACGCGACACGGCGCTCAAAGACCCGCAGGATGCCTATCCCCGTCCGCCCTTCGCGAGGCAAGAACAGCCTCGCCCGGGTTTGGCATGCCGGATGGATCCTCGGCCCGATCACGGAGAAGACAGCTACGTCGGCTCGGGCCGCCTGAGAGGGCGCAAGGCGCTCATCACGGGCGGCGATTCGGGCATCGGCCGCGCCGCTGCGATCGCCTTCGCGCGGGAAGGTGCGGATGTCGCTTTTGGGTATCTCCCTGAGGAGGATGAAGACGCAGCCGAGGTCGTCAGCCTCATCGAGGCCGCAGGCCAGAAGGCGATTCCTCTCCCCGGCGACATCCAGTCAGAGGAGTTCTGCCAGCAGCTGGTGGCCGCTGCCGTCGAGAAGCTCGGCGGGTTGGACATCCTGGTGAACAACGCGGCCTACCAGCAGGCCCATGAAAGCTTCGCCGACATCAGCACCGAGTCCTTCGACGCGACCTTCAAGACCAACGTCTACGCGCTGTTCTGGATCACCAAGGCCGCATTGCCGCATCTCAAGCCGGGTTCCACGATCGTCAATACCGCATCCATCAACACCTACGACCCTTCGGAGGTACTGTTCGACTACGCTGCCACCAAGGCGGCGATCGGATCCTTCACCAAGTGCTTGGCCAAGCAACTCAGCGGCAAGGGCATCCGGGTGAACGCCGTGGCACCCGGGCCGTACTGGACGCCGCTTCAGCCGTCCGGTGGCCAGCCGCCCGACAAGCTGCCGGACTTCGGATCCGACACGCCCCTGGGACGCCCGGGTCAACCCGCAGAAATCGCACCCCTGTACGTGCTGCTGGCTTCGTCGGAGTCGCCATTCACCAGCGGTGAGATTTTCGCAAGCACCGGTGGCAAGCCAGCCAATTGAACGCTCACCTTCAAAGGAACAGCCATGGCAACCAGCTCCCAACCTCCGATGCCCTCGAGGGACGGTGACGGCGAACCCGACGAAGCGGCGGCTCCCGGACCTCTGCATGCAGCACTGGACCACGCCAGCCAGTTGGGCGCTGACGCCACGTCGAGCCTGCGCGAAGGTATCGCGTCGGCGCGTGAGACCCTGACCGAGTGCGCCGAAGAGCTTCGCGACATGACGCAGGAGCGCATCGAGATTGCTCGATCCAACGTGAGGGCGCGTCCGCTGGTCGCAGTGGCGACCGCCTTCGCGCTGGGCATGCTGGTGGGCCGCCTCTGTAGATAGCGCAAGCTGACATTTCATTGGGCCGGCACCGCCGTGGTTTCTTGAAATCGACTGAATCCTCCAGAGATTTGTCGGGATTCGTGCGCGTGCGCGGCGCGCGTGAGCACAACCTGAAGAACGTCGACGTCGACGTGCCCCGCGACGCGCTGGTAGTGTTCAGTGGTGTGTCGGGCTCGGGCAAGTCGTCATTGGCCTTCGCCACCATTTATGCCGAGGCGCAGCGGCGCTACTTCGAATCCGTCGCGCCCTATGCGCGCCGACTCATCGACCAGGTCGGCGTGCCAGCTGTCGACTCCATCGACGGCCTGCCGCCGGCCGTGGCCCTGCAGCAGCAGCGCGGGACGCCCAGCGCACGCTCGTCGGTCGGCAGCGCCACATCGCTGTCCAGCCTCCTGCGCATGCTGTACTCGCGCGTCGGGCACTACCCGGCCAGGCGGCCCATGCTGTATGCGGAGGACTTTTCGCCGAACACGCCCCAAGGTGCATGCCCGACCTGCCACGGCCTCGGCCGCGTCTACGAGGTCAACGAGGCCTCCATGGTGCCAGATCCCTCGCTCACCATCCGCGAGCGTGCCGTGGCCGCGTGGCCTCCAGCCTGGCATGGGCAGAACCTGCGCGACATCCTCGTCACGCTGGGCCATGACGTCGACAAGCCCTGGCGGGATTTGCCGAAGAAGGTGCGCGACTGGATCCTGTTCACCGAGGAGCAGCCCACCGTCCCTGTCTACGCGGGCTTCACGCCCGCTGAGACCCGCGCCGCGCTGAAAAGCAAGATGGAGCCCAGCTACCAGGGCACCTTCATGGGCGCGCGCAAGTACGTGCTGCATACCTTCGCCACCACCCAGAGCGCGCTGATGAAGCGCCGCGTGGCCCGCTACATGATCGCCAGCAACTGCCCCACCTGTGATGGCAAGCGGCTCAAGCGCGAGGCGCTGTCGGTGACCTTCGCGGGGCTGGACATCGGCGAGATGGCGAGCATGCCCCTGCGCAACCTGGCCCTGGCGCTGGCACCCGCCGCACGAGGCGACGCCCACGGGAGCGCGGGCCACGGCATCAGCAAGGCGACCTCACGTGCGCACACCGCGCAGCGCGTGGCCGCCGGCGGCAAAGCCCACGCCGCCGCGCCGGACGTGCGGCGCACGCCCGAGCAGTCCGAAGAGAAGCGCATCGCGGCGCAGCGGCTGGCGCAGGACATGCTGGCGCGCATCACTACGCTCAACGAGCTGGGCCTGGGCTATCTGTCACTGGACCGCGGCACCCCCACGCTGTCGTCCGGAGAGCTGCAGCGCCTGCGGCTGGCCACGCAGATCCGCTCCAACCTGTTTGGCGTCATCTACGTGCTCGACGAGCCCTCCGCCGGCCTGCACCCCGCAGACGGCGAGGCCCTGCTGGGCGCGCTAAAAGACCTGAAGGAAGCCGGCAACTCGCTCTTCATCGTGGAGCATGATGTGGAGCTGATGCGAGAGGCGGACTGGCTGGTGGACGTGGGGCCCGACGCCGGCGAGCGCGGCGGCGAGGTGCTTTACAGCGGGCCGCCGGCCGGTCTGAAAGCGGTGGCGGCTTCGCGAACGGGGACCTATCTCTTCCCCAAGGCCCGGCCACAGCGGCCGCCGCGCCGCGAGCCTGGGAATTGGCTCAAGCTGGCCGGCGTCACGCGCAACAACCTGCGCGGACTCGATGTCGAGTTCCCGCTCGGCTGCTTCGTGGCAGTCACGGGCATCTCAGGCTCCGGCAAGTCCAGCCTGGTGAGCCAGGCGCTGGTGGATCTCGTGGGCCAGGCCCTGGGGCATGAGCCGCCGCTACCCGACGCCGAGGAGGACGATGACCCCGACATCGCGGCCCGCGAGGTCACGCACGGCCACATTGTCGCTGGCGCCGAGCACATCCGCCGCATGGTGAAGGTGGATCAGAAGCCCATTGGACGCACGCCGCGTTCTAACCTGGCGACCTACCTGTGAGGGCGAAGGTTTCGTCAGCGTCGAGCTGCTCTTCATGCCCAGCGTGTACGCGCCGTGCCCGACCTGCCATGGCGCGCGCTACAACGAGGCGACGCTGAAGGTCCGACTGCGCGAGCAGACCATCGCCGACGTACTTCGCATGACGGTGGATGAAGCGGCCGCATTCTTCGTCAACGACGCGGTGTTGGCCCGGCCGCTGACGCTGCTCCAACAGATCGGTCTGGGCTATCTGCGCCTGGGCCAGCCTGCCACTGAACTGTCCGGCGGCGAGGCCCAGCGGATCAAGCTCGCAACCGAGTTGCAGCGCGCCCAGCGCGGCCAGACCTTGTACGTGCTGGATGAACCAACGACCGGGCTGCATCCATCGGATGTGGACAAGCTGCTGACGCAGTTGAACAGCCTGGTGGACGCGGGCAATACCGTGGTTGTCGTGGAGCACGAGATGCGGGTCGTGGCCGCCAGCGATTGGGTCATCGATGTCGGGCCAGGCGCCGGGGCCGAGGGTGGCCGCATCGTCTGCGCCGGTACACCCGACGCGGTTGCGCTGGCACCGGAGAGCCGTACCGGACGCTACATCGCCAGGGCGCTGCGCTAGTCAAGTGCATTACGGCGTCGCTCTCGCAGGTGGCCGCCGCAACGGAGCTTACGGCAGCGTTTCCGTTGATCCCTCGCGCGGCCTTGTCCGATAGGCACACAAGGTGCAGTCATGTAGCTTGAATAGGCAACCCGGCGGGCCTGCCCCAAGCAGGCGCTGGCCGGCCGCATCCCAAGGAGGTTACGTGGACATTTCCCAGAACAAGCCCGCAGTGGTTTCCGATGGCGGCAACGGCGATTCGTTGGGCGCGATGCCCAGCACGAACACGGCCGCGTACGCGACCAGATCGACGTTGCTCACGTATTTCGATCACTTCGCGTCGGCGGTGACACGTTGGTGTGGCTCCCCCCTGGCGTTCTGTGCCGCGCTGGCGATGATTGCTGGATGGGCCTTGCTGGGGCCGCTCTATCAGTTTTCTGAGAATTGGCAGCTCGTGGTCAATACCGGCACGACCATCGTCACCTTCCTGATGGTGTTCCTCATCCAGCAGAGCCAAAACAAGGACAGCGTCGCCCTGCATCTCAAGCTCAACGAACTCTTGGCAGCTCACCGAAGTGCGAGCAACCGCATGATTGGCATCGAGACCTTGGATGAGCAGGACCTGCGTGAGGTGGCCGCCTTCTATGCGCGACTGGCGGAGCGCGCCAAGACGGCCGGCCCGGCCAAGGAGATTCACTCGATCGATGAGGAGGGCATGCCGACCAGCGTGTGCACCGGGACCTCCTCACCGACAACGGATACAGACAGCGGCCGTTGAGGCAACCAGGCGGAGCCGAGGAAGATGTCCAAGTGCATCATGCTCATTCGACACGCGGAGAAGCCGGGTCAGGGGCACGAGGGCATTGACAGGGTGGGAAGGCCCGATGACCGGTCATTAAGCCTGGCCGGCTGGCTTCGCGCTGGTGCCCTGGTGCCATACTTTGCATCGCTAGCCGATCGCATCCATGCTCGGCTGGTGTGCAGGCCGGAACACATTTTCGCGGCGCGCGCGACGTCCATGCATCCATCGACGCGCCCGCGAGACACCGTGCAGCCGCTCGCTGACGTGTTGGGCCTGTCCGTCGACGAGCGATGGTCGGACGAAGACTCGTTGGACAGGTTTGCCGAGACGCTCAGAAACTTCGAGGTGCCCGTCTTGGTCTGCTGGCGCCACGACTACCTGCCGGCATTGGCCAGGGCGATTCTGAGGGACGTAGGCGTGCCGGAGGCGTGGCCGGACGAGAGGTTCGATCTGATCTGGTCAATCCGGCGCGACAGCGATGGCTGGGCGTTTCTGCAGGTGCCGCAGCTGCTGCTGGCGGGAGACCGGGTCGATGTGATTGATGTCGATCAGCGCCAATAGGTGGCGCTAGCAACCGGGCCGAGCTGTGCGAGCGACTTGTCCGGCAGCTGCGTCTCGTGCTGACATGCCGTGAGAACGGCGGCCGCGATTGCCGCGACCGCCATCGCTTGAAGCAGTTGCCTGGGTTTCATGGGGCGCTTCGCTCAGCGTTTGGCGATTGATATTCGTGGCCCCGCGCGGCGTTGTTCAGCGCACCCAGGGAGAACCGTAGTAGTCGTAGACGCCGCGGCCGTAGTCGTCGGTGTATTCCGGTTCGTCGTCCTTCGCGTACTTCGGCGCGCCTTCGAGCTGCTCCTTGGTCAGGTCGACGACATAGCCGTCCTTACCGTTGTCGTACTGCAGCTTGCCCCACGGCAGCGGGTACAGGTCGGTGCCCATGCCGAGGAAGCCACCAAACTCCAAGGCTGCGTAGCGCACTTGGCCGCTGGCCTTGTCGATGACGAGGTCATCGATCGAGCCCAGCTTGTCGCCGTTGAGGCCGTAGACGTTGGTGCCTTCCACCTTGGAAGACGAAATGGTCGAGCTCGGGATGTTCATTTCAGGTTGCATGACTGACTCCTGCAGGGTTGACGACGACATGCCGCTGCATCGCGGCCGCAGTCCGCAGCATGGTGCAGCAGCGTCAGAGCCTGGGTCGGCGCCTAAGCAGCGGTCCCGTAGGCGCTGACTGACTTACACACTCGAAGCCACCACGTCACTTTGTGAGCCGGTCGGTGGCCGCTGTTCACACTGCAGGAGGGTCCGTTTCGCGTTGAGGGTGACGGTGTTGGGCAAGGCCGGCGATCAGCACCTCTGAGCCCGCTGTCGCGTCCGATGTGATGGTCAAACCGGGATCTGCCTCGCCGCTTGGCAGTGCGTCCGGAACGCCGGCAATGTCCAGCAGATCAGCGCCCGTGCCCAAGGCCAGGATGGTCTTGCAGTGCCGATATTGGTCGCGTATGCCTGCCAAGGCATTTGCATCTGCGGCCAGCGCCGGCACGGCGGCGGCGCCGTCTGCGAGCACCAAGCCATCGAACAAGAACGCGGGCGCGTTCTCGAAGGACGCGTCCGCCTGGATCTCGACGCCGTCTTCGGTTTGAACCGGGCCAATGCGCGTCGCGAGGAATCGCGGCACGGCGCCCGCCTCGAGCAATTTGGCATGGACCTCCGTCGCGGTCTGGCCTATGCAACCATCCGCTACGAAGATCGCCACCTTGCGACCGAGCACGGTGCCATCGCCCGGCCTTGCCGTGAGGGACAAGGCAGGTGAAGTGGAGACCTCAGGCTTGATGGGGCGCTCGATCGCCCTTGGCATCGGGTCCGGCAGCGGCGTCATGTTCAAGCCTTGCGCGACCTGGGCAGCCAGGTCTTCGGAGACGTTGCGCAGCATGGACACCACGCGCTGTCGAATGGCAGGCACGGTCACCTTGCTCAGCTCGAAGCGAAAGGCAGCCGCGATGTGTGCCTGTTCTACCGGTGTCTGGCTCTCGTAGAAAAGGGTGGCCTGGTTGAAATGCTCGGCGAACAGTTCGGGCTTGGCACGCACCTTCCCCTGTTCTTCGCGGGAGCGAATCCTGGCCGCCACCGACGTGAAGCCCTGTGTCGCCCCCGCCTGGAAGGGGCAGCCCCCGCCGAGCGAGTTGGGCTCGTAGGCAACCTTCCCGCGGTGGATGGCCTGACGGTGCATGCCGTCGCGCTGGTTGTTATGCACCGGCGCGATGGGCGAGTTGATCGGGATCTCATGAAAGTTCGGTCCACCCAGGCGGCTGATCTGCGTGTCCACGTAGGAATGGATGCGACCGGCGAGCAGCGGGTCGTTGGAGAAATCGATGCCTCGAATCACGTTGGCCGTGCAGAAGGCGATCTGCTCGGTTTCGGCGAAGAAGTTGTCCGGGTTGCGGTTCAACACCATGCGGCCCACCGGCCGTATCGGCACCAGTTCTTCCGGCACCAGCTTGGTGGCGTCGAGGATGTCGAAGCTGAACTTGTCGGCTTGCTCCTCAGTGAAGACCTGCAGGCCCAGTTCCCACTCAGGGTAGGCGCCGCCTTCGATGCGCTCCCACAGGTCGCGCCGGTGGTAGTCCGGATCAGCCCCTGAAATCTTGACGGCTTCATCCCACACCAGCGAGTGCGTACCGAACTTCGGATTCCAGTGGAACTTCACGAATACCGACTCGCCCGCCTCGTTGACCAAGCGGTAGCTGTGTACGCCGAAGCCTTGCATCGTGGCATAGCTGCGCGGGATGGCGCGGTCACTCATGACCCACAGCAGCATGTGCGTGGATTCAGGCATCAGCGAGACGAAGTCCCAGAACGTGTCGTGGGCGCTGCCCGCCTGAGGCATCCCGTGGTGCGGCTCGGGTTTCACGGCGTGCACGAGATCGGGGAACTTCATCGCGTCCTGGATGAAGAAGACGGGGATGTTGTTGCCGACGATGTCCCAGTTGCCTTCGTCGGTGTACAGCTTCACCGCAAAGCCCCGTACGTCACGGGCGGTGTCCTTAGAACCACGCTCACCCTGAACGGTTGAGAAGCGCACGAACACCGGCGTGATCTTGCCGGCCTCGCTGAAGGGCGCGGCTATCGTCAAGTCGGGAATCGGCTCGTAGCACTCGAAGTAGCCGTGGGCGCCGGAACCGCGCGCATGCACGATGCGCTCGGGAATGCGCTCGTGGTCGAAGTGCGTGAGCTTGTCGCGGAGGATAAAATCCTCCAGGAGCACCGGGCCCCGCACGCCGTACTTCAGGGAGTTCTGGTTGTCGGCAATCGGCACGCCCTGGTTGGTCGTGAGGCGCTGGCCACTGCCGTCGACGCGGACGCGATCCAAGGGGCCAGTCGTGGGACTTGAACCCCGGCTCGGCGCGGTACCCACCTTTGCGGATGCGTTTGCTTCGGACAGCGTACTTGCGCCCGGCAGGTCAGACGGCGGCTCGACCTTCGCGCCTTCCGACGGCCGGCTGCCGTTGGCAAAGCCATGTTCGGCGGCCTTGTTGGGATTGAACGGCATCGCCGCTGCCATGGCCTCGGTTTGCGCCGCTCGTTGGGCAGCAGGGTCGTCCGGCACCACAGCCGGCGTTGCGGGTCCGCTATCGGTATTGCGTGCTGCAGCCTTGGCAGCTGCGGTCTTCTTGTCAGTCGGCGGGAGTCCGGACTTGGGGCTGGGCATGGGTGGGTCTCCGTCGGGGCTTAATAGCAACGGAGCAAGTGGCAATCGGTGCTCCCGCGCCTGCTGAGCGCCGCTCGCCGCGGGCGTGGCGACGAACGCTCGCCGGCTGTGCGGTGAAGGCCTTGGACGTGCCCGCCGTAGTGTCCGGAGCAACACTGATCATTGCGTCCTGGCGTCGCCCTAGCGCCTGGCGAGCCGATCCCAAAAACTAGGGACTTGAAGTCGATACCACGGCGCCTACTTTGGCGCGGTCTTCACTTGCCAACGACCGATTCGGAAGAGGAACTGAATCATGGCCCAGTCCGCTCAACCATCGTCCAACCCTTCGACGCCGGGCCATCGAAGGGCGCGGCCCTCCATGACGGCGTCACAGATCCGCGCCTACCTGCTCGCCCGCGACACGCTGCGCCGTTTGCGTAGCGGCTTCGTCAGCCGTACTGCGTCAGCATCGCCCGAGACTGGCCAGTGAAACCATGGAATGCTATCGAGTCAAAGTGCCACAAGGCGCTGGCCTGACAGGCTTCACGGTGGCGGGTCAACGCGTGCCGATCCTGCCCGGTGAGTACCACGTGCACCGTCTGAACCCCAAAGTGCCCTTGGGCAGCAAAGGGACCGCACTGCGCTTCGTCGGTGCGTTCGGGCGTGACGGCGACATTCATGTGCCGTTGGCTGAAGGGACCGATATCCGCACGCTGCACGTGGAAGTCGAGCCAATGTCCTAGTGCTGCAAAGGAGTGCAGTTCAGGTCCAAGGCAACCGCGACAGGCACTTAGGTCCGGGGCGCTCCGGTTATCAACAGCGTTGCCCACCGTTTTGCTGAATAACGTTGGTGTGCAGCGTTGTCTTCACGCGCAACAGTGCGTCGCGAGCGTCTCGTTGGCGATCGTAGAAACGCAGCAGGATTTCATCGTCAGGGAGGGCCTCCTGGGCGACGTGGACCTGCAGACGCCGCAAGGCCCCATCGTTCCCGCGGGGCAGAACCTGGCGCCGCTGTTCAACATCGTGGGCAGCGAAATGGACTCTGGTAAGGTGCGGACCACCTATGGATGGGTGGTTGGCGGAAGCCTGGTTGTCCCCCCGGGCAAGACCACGGTGACGGCCGTGGCCCGTGTGACCGACAACGCGGGCAACTCGGGCAGCACGACCAGCACGTTCGGCATCAGCCCGGTCGTGAAGGTCAAGATCTGACGCCTGCGCCTTGACGTAAGCGGCCGGCCGAACGCAACGTGTTCGGCCGGTTGTCGAACGGAACGAGCCGCTGGCGGTCGAGCAGGGGGGAGGGCTGCCCCAACCGATCGATCACCCTAGGAGATCGCAGCAGTTGCCCCATCTATGATTTAGCCGTGGTCGCGTGAGCGATCGCCCAGCTTTTCCTCCCTGAGCTGGCGGCGGATCGTGATGACAGCGGTTCTCCGTTCCAACTCGCCGGTTTCGCCCGGCGAGTTTTTCTTTTTGGGCGGCGAACGACCGGCCAAGCTTCAGTCTTTTGTGCCTGGCATTGAGGATGCAACCCGCGTCGGGAGACGCCCCTCGGGCTGGTGCCTGCTAGCCTTTCACCATGGCATCTATCGGCCAGCGGTCGTGAACGAGTCAGGCTAGGCACGAGATCGTGGCGACCACCGTGTTCGAACCCGTTTGACGCCAGGCATTGCCAGACACAGGAGGAGTGAGCCGTGACCGCGAGATACATCCTGGAGCAGCAGATCTACGATCCCCACCCTCAGGTCGAGATCACCGAAGAGCGCTTCCAGGTGCTGGTGCGCGCCGGCGCGACGCTGTCCGACGCCCGGGCGTTCGAACAGGGATACGAGCTGATGCTGGGCAACTTCATGGACATGGAGATGGCCTTCTCCCGCATCGGCCTGAGCGCCACGCTGGAGTTCGACCACCAGTACGCGTCGCTCGCCCAAATCCTGCGCGACGCTAACCGGCAGGTGGTCAACGTGTTGACGGCGATACGGAGTTATGTCGATCAGGCGCCGCAGTTGTTCAAGACGCTCGACCTGAAGCCAGATTTCGCGTCGACCGTCAAACAGGCGCTCAACGACATGCATGCCGGCAGCGCCGACTACCGCTTCATCTACGCCTTGCGCAACCACGTCCAGCACCAGGGCAACGCAGTGCAGGGCTTTGAGGGCGCGGAAGGGCCCAAGGTCGACGCCAACGGCTGGGCTGACGCCGTGAGACTGCTGGCTTTCAAGAACCAGCTCGGCACCGCTGATTTCAAGGCGAAGGTGTTGGCCGAGCAGCCGGACAAGATTGATGTCCGGCACCGCCTGCGCATGAGCATGGAAGCCCTGGGCAAGGTTCATCTGTCGCTGCGCGAGGTGGTTGCCTCTCGCGTGGACGCCGCGCGGTCGGCGTTCGAAGAGGCAATTCGCGACTATCGGGCGGCCGAGCCACCGGGTATCGCCGCGCTGTACGCCCGAGCCGTAGCTGATCCCACTCAGGCCGTGCTGATCATCCTCGACTGGGACGACGTGCGCTTGAGCCTGGTCCGCAAGAACTGCCAGCCCGCGCGGCTATGGCCCAAGCGCTCCAGAGGCCAGCCGGAACCCACGGCGCTCGCGGCGCTACGCGTTGCAGCCAAGCACACGGTGCGGCAGGCCGCGGGCGCCGTCTGCGTGTCAGAAGAGCAATGGTTGGACTGGGAGGCCGGCCTGCCGATGCCCGAAGGCCTGTTCATCCTCTACCAACTCCAGACTGACCAGCACCCGACGCATCGGGTCGAACGGGAAGGCGAGGCGGCCAGGCCGGATCAGTAGCCTGACCAGGCTGCAAGTACACCGCGCCATGCGCGCAGGTCGTTGCAGAGATGGCACGTCTCGGCCGCGTCTTCATGAAACGCGATCCTCGTGCTGCCGCCGCGACTCAGAACTCGTCGACCGTGCTGCGCGTGGCCGGCGCTGCTGCCTTCTCAAACACCCAGTCCGTTCCGTCCTTGCGGCCGCGGACGGTGCGCGCGTGGTCGCCGCCGACCGTCTTGTCATCGCAGGCGTGGAAGGCCTCCCATGACACTGTGTAATGGACCGCCACGCCGGCATCGGTCGCTTCTGCGCCGGTGACGGCCAAGTCCGTCAGGCGCGCCAACTCGTCGAACTCCGACACGTTGTAGTCCAGCACCAGGTTGAAGCCATCGTTCTCGACCATCTCGTCGAAATACAGCCGCAGGTCCTCGCCAAGCTTGGGGATCGGCACTCTGATGTCGGTGGGCATGCGCGGATTCTGCATCGGCATCCAAGGGCTTCAGGCCGTGTTTGCTGGCGGCTGGATCTGCGGCAGCACGTCGGCGTAGGCGACGTAGCCGGTCCGATGCGCTGCAGCGCGCCAGGTGAGTTGCCCAGGTGGGCCAGCAGCCGCGCTGCCATCTGCAGCACGCCGTTGGACAGCTTGACGACGTCGGTAGCCAGCTTGTCCGGGAAACCCTCACGTGTTCGCGCCAGCGCATGCAGGCCGCTGTGGGCGAAGGCGTTCATGGCCGCCCAGCCGCTGTCCTTCAGCTCCTTGAGTGGCAGCACGAGGCCCCGCAGTCCAGGGTTCAGCGCCGTCGCCCGTTCCAGCGCCTTGAGCATCTCGTCGGCGCCGTGGATATTCTTTGCGTCCGCTGCGGCCTCCAGCGTCAGCGGTGCGGCCATCTTTGCCACCTGCGCGTCGTTAGCCGCGTACAGCAGCCAGGCCGCGCGCAGCATGGCCTCGAACTGAGCCCGCAGCAACACGACGGCCGAGCTGGCGGTGCCCACCTCGAAGAGCACCCGCACCGCCACGGCGTGCTCGAACACCAGTTCGGCCGCTGCGAACGCGGCGTCCTCGCGATCGCTGCCGGCGAACTCGCTGCACTGCTGCAGTTCGGCCAGCAGCATCTCCGAGAAGTCGTGCGAGCGGGACAGCAGCTGTTCGAGAGGCGCCATGTCGAAAGTGTCGCAGCCGCGCCTCCGCGATACCAGTTCGGGCAGGGGCCCCAATGACCGCGTCGCCGCCGGCCCATCACTGGTCGACCCTGACGGCTCAGTCGCCGCGCCGTTGCTAAGCTCCCTTTACCCAAGCCTCTGCATCCGCGATGCCCCGTCTGCTAATAAAAATCAAATGGCGCCACGGTTTCGAGTTCATCTCGGTAGACCCGGACTCTTTGCCCTCGCCTGGGACGTACATCAAGACCACTGAGTGCTGGAAGGAGAGTGAGGAAATCGTGAAGTACGACGTCCTGTGCCACGCCTCATCCCGACGTAGGTCACGGGTCCAGTTGGACCTCCGGTATGCCAAGGTCGACAACCCGCATCTCGCCGAGAAGAACGACGCGTGGGGCCGCTGTGACCTCGTCGTCGACTTGGCGACTTCGCGTGCGCACGCGACGTGGTCGGATGTCGCGGTGACGTCCTACAACGGGGCGGGACGGTGCGTCGTGTTGGAGGATTCGCTGCTGGACGAATACACGTATCGGCGGATCATTGCGTTGGGCCGCCCAAAGCAATCAGCCATGCGCAAGCAGCTCCTGCAGATGTATGGCTGCTGCGCGCTGACTGGCGAGACGACGCGTGAAGTGCTGGACGCTGCCCACATCCTGGAGGTGGTTCAAGGTGGCGGCAACACCCGGGCGAACTGCTTCCTGCTGAGGACCGACCTGCATCGCTTGTTCGACAGGGGGCTGCTCACCTTCAGCTCACAGGGTCTGGCCGTATTTGCGCCAAACGTTGGCGCCGGCTATGTCGACGAGCTCTCAGGACGCAAACTTGCAGCCGAAGTCCTGGAGAACGTAGCCGTAGCCCTCGCCAAGCGCGGCTGCGCGGAACCCATCTGACTCCTTGCTCGCAGCCTTTTTCGACGCAATGGCCGGGCGTCAACAAGAGGGTGCACGGAGATTGTCTGGAGCCCCGAAAAGCTCGGCTGGAAGGTTAAAAATCAGCGGGGAGCTGCCACTAATCCTGCTCGGCGAGATGGGCCTCGATCTCATCCACAAACACAGAGGCGCGGCCGGGCGTATGCACCAGGTGCACTTCAAACTTGGCACGCGTGACGCCGACGTAGAAAGCCCGGCGAGACTCTTCGGTCTGCCGTGCCGTCTCGTTGAAGCGCGGAAGCCTGCCATGGTCCATCGCAAACATAAAGACGATGCCGAACTCGCGTCCTTTGGCGCTGTGCAGCGTCGACAACGTCAGGCGCTGCAGGTGCTGGCCTTTGCCTGCTAGTTCCCCCAGCGACATGCCAGCATGGTCGCCCTCCGGCGCTACGCGGTTCGCGAACCTGTCGTAGACCTGCAATTCCTCGCGCATACCGCTGCAGCGAGCGGCCAGCGGCTCGAAGACGGCGTGCAGTCCTTGCAGCCATTCGTGAACTGGCAGGCCGGCGTCGCGTCGTTGCCAGAGCACGTCGATCAGGCTGCGATGAAAGCTCATCCGCTCAGCGTCGGTGCTCAAGGCGGGTGCGAACAAGCGATGGCCATCGCTCATCAATCGTGAGAAACGCGGGTCGCCGCTGCGCCAGCCGCCACAGCACCACCGTCCACAGGACTCAAGCCATTGCATCAAGCGGCTTGATCGGGGGTACAGCGAATTGCCGTCTGTTCTGACCATGGGCAGGCCTATCGCCCTGGCGGCGTCTGCCACCTTGTCGCCCAGCCAAGCCGCCGGGTACAGCACAGCGACGTCACCGAGGCCCAACTCGGGGCACCGCGCCAGCGCCTCGGGAACGAGTTGCTGCAGCAAAAACTCTGCCTGTCGCTCATGTGGGCCGCCCACGGGATGAACGAAGACCAAGCCGCGCGCGTCCGCATCAGCCGCCGCGTAATCCCGATCCTCGCCCAGCGCCACCCGCGACGCGGCGACGATGGCATTGCCGCTGCGGTAGTTCAGCCGCAGCCGCACCGTCTGGACGTCTTCGCGCTCGGACAGCCGACGCAGTAGCTCCGGACGCGCGCCGGTGAAGCCGTAGATGGACTGGTCGACATCGCCTACGGCGAACAGCCGGATACCCGTCGCGAAGCACAGGGTCATCACGATCCGGTGCAACGCGATGCCAAGGTCCTGGTATTCATCGACCACCAACACCGGAAACTTCGCCAACAGGGCTTGCCGGAGCCAGGCATGGGCTGTGAGCGCCCGGTAGGCCAGCAGCGGCATGTCGTCGAAGTCGATCATGCCGCGCCGCCTCAACTCCGCTTCGAAGGCCTCAGTGAGCGCGGCGAGGTCAGGGTCAGTGTCCCGCCATGTCTCGGAATTGCGATCGACATGCCGCCGGCGGTACTGGCTCATTCGGGTGTCGAGGGCAGCCAGATCGCCCGGCTCATCAAGTGTGCGGTTCGCTGCAGCCTCGAAGGCCTCTGCGCGTTCGGCCCGGCCTGCGACTTCGAACTCGTCCGGCAGCCCCATGCCCGCCACCTTCGCGTAGGGCAGGATGATCTGCGTGAGCGAGAAAGAATGCACCGTGCCGATGAACACCCGGCCGGACGGCTCCACCCCCAGCTTGGCGAGTCGGTCCTCAAGCTCCTTGGCGCACTCGTTGTTGAAGGTGATGCAGGCCACGCCCCGCGGCTCATGAACATCCTCAGCGAGCATGCGCGCCAGCTTCGTCGTCAGCGTCTTGGTCTTGCCGCTGCCAGGGCCTGCGAGGACGATGCAATGTCCTTGGGACTCGTAGGCCTCCCACTGGCGCGGATTGGCCTTGAGCCCTTCGGCGGCCTTGCGGTAGGTGGGATCAGACACGGTCGACCACGAAGGCGATTGCGTGCTCGATGTAGTCCGGCGGCATGACGCCTTCGATGCGGGTAGCCAGCCGCTGGGCGAATCGGCCCTTGCCGATCGCGTCGATGATCTTCAGGTAGGTCTCTTCGTCCAGCGTGTCAGGGTCGGCTGCCCAGCCGTCGACCAGGGCCCTGCGCTCTGCGCTGCAGGGCTTCTCGCGCAGCGTGTCGGCCAGGGCTTCAACGAACCTGTCCTGATAGAAGAGGTCGACCTCCAGCGTGCGGACATTGGTGAAGACGCCATAGGCGTCGCACCGGGCGCTGAAGATGTTGGCGTCGTCGAGGGCGTCGAGTTCTTCGATGAGTTCCTTGACGGGCGCGCCCGTGCGCGTCGACTCGATGGTCTCGACGAGCTTCAAGGCGCGGTTCCAGCCCAGCGGGGACTTCTTGGGCCGCGGATCCCAATCCGTGACGACGGCGAAGGGGATCCCCAGCGCGGTCAGGAACTTGGCGTAGGGCGTGAAGTTGGTGCCCGACACGGAGCACACCGTGATGCCCAGGTGGTCCAGGTCATGTCCCATGGCCTGCGCGAACACGGGCACCAGGAACTTCTCGGCGTCGCCTTCCACGAGGAGGATGCCGCGCGCGAACAGCATCTCGGCGCGGGTGACGTCCAGGTAGCGGGCCAAGTCGTCCTCCTCGTCGGGCGTGAGGTCGACCGAGGCAGCGGACCTAGCGACCGACCCCTCGTGGGCCGTGTCGCGCAGTAGCACGAGGGAGCGCAGCGGCGCCACGCTGGCGATGTGGGGCGAGTGGGTGGTCAGCAGCAACGACACGGGTTGGGCTTCGCCTTCCTCGCCGGCCAAGCCTTCGAAGAGGTGGCGGTAGACCGAGCGCTGCAGGTGAGGGTGCAGGTGCGCCTCAGGTTCCTCGATCGCCAGCAGCGCGTGGTCGCGCTTGTTCTCGGCCATCATCTGCCGAAGCTCCAACGCCTTGAGCGTCAGAAAGGCGACGTTAGCCGACCCCAAGCTCGCATCTCCGATGGTGCGTAGACCATCGTCGATTAGCAGTCGCAGGTTGCGAAACAACCGCCGGACATCCGTGGTGCCAAACCCAAAGCTGAGCTCGATGTCCTGCTTGGGGCCGCTCATCAACGCGAACTGCTGCTGGAGCTGCTGCTCAAGGGTTTGGACGGACGGGAACTGGGCCAGCTTGTCGGTGGCCGTCGCCACCGCCGCCCGCACGTCGTTGAGATCGTCCGTGGATACGGCGGCGAAGGCACGCTCCAGGAGCGGGCGCAGGGGCGACTTGCGCCACAGGGCCAGGTCGCCTTCCGCGTCCCTGAGGGCTGGCAGCAGGTCCATGGAGATGCGCCGGCGCAATTCGTGCCCGAAGCGCTTGGACTCAGACTCTCCCCCGTAGCAGACGAATTCGTAGTCGTCGTCAGATTCGGGGAAGCCCTCCAGGTCGGGCTGCGGCCGGAACTCGTAGGTGAGCCGCACCGTGTGCGCGTCATCGTCCAGCCGGTAGTCGGTCAGCTGGGCCAGCAGGTCCGGGTCGTTCTCGAAATCCTGCAGCTCGACCAGGATGACGATCTTGCTGTCCTCCAGCGGCTCACCCAGGCCGTCATGGAAGTCGCCCTGGTCCAACTGCCGGGCGCTGTCAGGCAGGCTTGGATCGAAGATCAGCCGCAGGGCGTGCAGCAGATTGCTCTTGCCCACGCGGTTCTCGCCCACGATCACCACGTCGCCATCGACGGCGATGTCCAGCTTCCAGAAGTTTCGGAAGTTCTCGATGCGAATACGTGTGAGCTTCATGGTTCCCTCTCCCTGGTTCGCCCGGCGCCGCACCGATGGAGATCGGCGCGGTCGCTCACGGCGACACGTCGCTGCGTGCGTTGATGCCCGCGAATCTACCGCAGCCTGCAGGCATACGGCGTTGCCAGCGGCTGGCGTTGTTGTTCCAGTTCAGCTGCAGTCATTTACTGTTAATGCATACAGTACTATGCTGCACTTCAGGCTGCGGCAGGATAAGAAAACCATCGAATGTTCCAGACTTGTCTGCAGAAGGGTGCGCTTGTGCTCTTTTAAATCAATGAGTTAGGCGCGTTTATTGGCATCGTTTTCTTGGTTGGAACAGTTTCATAGGATGCGTGATAGCATCTGTTCCAATTCAAACGAACGCACGTATTCGGAGTCAGTCAAAGGTGGAACAAAAGGCCAAAGAGGAGTTGATGAGTTTGTTCCAGGACGCCATCCGCACCGGCGGTGCGGCGCTGGAGATGCGCGTCCGACGGTTCGCGAGCTTCGTGCGCACCTCGGACCCCGAACTCGCCCAGGCGGTGGCCGCACTGGTCATGAACGATCCCACGCGAGCCTTTGGCGGGGATGCCGCCGTGCGCACGTCGCCGGTGGATTCGGACACCAAGCTGCCGCTGGTTCGCATCGAGCCCGCCAGCACCCCGCGCGGCGAGCCGGTGCTGACCGAGGCCACCCGTGCCGAGGTGGAACGCGTCGTGAGGGAGCGTCATGCTTCGGACCGGCTGATCGCCGCCGGACTGATGCCGGTACGCTCGGTGCTGATGAGCGGCCCGCCCGGCGTGGGCAAGACGATGACAGCTGGCTGGCTGGCCAAGCAGCTGGGACTACCGCTGTTCACGCTGGACCTGGCGAGCGTCATGAGCAGCTACCTCGGCAAGACCGGCGCGAACGTCCGCGCGGTACTCAACCATGCGCAAGAGCACCCCTGCGTACTGCTGCTGGACGAGTTCGATTCGATCGCTAAACGGCGCGACGACGACAGCGACGTGGGCGAGCTCAAGCGGCTGGTGACCGTCATTCTGCAAACGATCGACGACTGGTCACCGTTGTCGCTGCTCGTAGCGGCGACAAACCACGGCGAACTACTCGACCCGGCTGTGTGGCGGCGTTTCGATGTGACGCTGAATTTCAGCCTGCCGGACCCCGCGCAGCGGGCCCAGCTGCTGCGCGCGCATGGCGTGGCTGACGAGGTGGCCAACGCCATCAGCGCGGTCATCGAAGGCCAGACCTTCTCGGCCATCTCGCGCGCTTTGGACTCGGCTCGCAAGCAGACGATCCTGGAAGGCGTGCCGTTCGAGGAGGCGCTGGTGGCCTGGGCTCTGGCATTCAGCGCCACGTCGGGCAAGCCGTCGTCGGCCATCGAGCGGCAGCGTCGCGACCTGCGGGCGCTGGTCTATCACGGGCGCAACCTGTCCACGCGCGAGATTGCCGACCAGATTGGCACCTCGCACACCACCGTCATTCGATCGCTGAAGCGATTCCACGGAGGAGATGATGCCGGGACCTAAGCTACTGATCGGCAATGGCCAGGTGCTGGCGGGGCCAATCCCGCGGCCGCCTGGGGGCGGCAAGACCAAGCAGCCTTACTACACCATTGAGCAGGCTCGCCTGCGGCTGGGACCAGCTCTCGGCGACATCGTGGCTGCCGCGGGCAAGCTTCCCGAATCGGCCAAACCACGCGGAGAAGCCACCAGCGTCGTCACCGTGCACCCGGCCTTCCAGGCCAAGACCCACCTTCCCGGCGACGTCTTTCAACGCGCTGGGCTGCGCACTGTCGGCAGCAAGCCGGCGATGGTGACGCCCGATGTCGATCCGCGTCAGAACGCGCCGCTGGGCGAACAGCCCACGGCCGAGCTCTACATCACCGGCACCGCGGCGGCGTTCGATGCGCTGCACAAGATGCTGATGTCGAAGAAGACTGGCAAGGGCGTGCAGCGGGAGCTGTGCAAGCTGGAAGCCATCCGCTTCCTGACGCCTCAGGAGCGGCTGCTGCGGCTGGACGGCGACGAGGCGGAGATCCCGATCGAGATCGTCCTGCACGGGCAGGGCACCGACACCGATCTGCTTGACGGTTTCGAGCGTTTCTCGGCGCAATGCGGCGCCAAGGTGTTCAAGGGCAAGCAACTGGCCGTGCCTGGCCTCGTGTTCATGCCCGGTGTGGTGCCGCGGAGCAAGCTCGACGAGTTCGCCAGCTTTACCGCGCTGCGCGCCGTGCGCCGGCTGCCGAAGCTGCGCTTGAACCGCCCCACGGTCCGACAAAAGCTCACCGTGGCCGCGCCTAAGCTGCCGGATGCCGATGCCCTGGACCCCGGCCTGCGCCTGGCGGTCTTCGACGGTGGCCTCGGCGCCAAGGACTTTGCCCGATGGGCCACTGAGGAGGTCCCCGTCGACCTGATCAACACGCATGCGGACTACCTGTCGCACGGCACGGAGGTGACGTCGGCGCTGCTGTTCGGCGACGTGCCGGACGGCGCTACCGAGTTGCCTCGCCCGTTCTTCAACATCACGCACCACCGGGTGGTCGGCCGCGCCGACGAAGCGGATCCGGACCTCTACGACTGCATGAAGCGCATCGACGCCGTGCTGGGTGGTGGCGGCATCGACTTCGCCAACATCTCGTTGGGACCGCGCATGGCTATCGACGATGGCCACCCGCATGCCTGGACCTCGATGCTGGACGCGCACCTCGCGTCGGGTGTGACGCTGCTGTCCGTGGCCGTGGGCAACGACGGTGCAATCCAGGGACCGATGGCCCGGATCCAGCCGCCGGCCGACGCCGTGAACGCGCTTGCCGTCGGCGCGGCGGATTCCACCGGCTTCATGTGGGGCCGCGCCGCCTACAGCTGCGTCGGTCCCGGCCGCTCGCCGGGGCTGATCAAGCCCGACGGGCTGGCGTTCGGCGGCACGGACGCGCAGCCCCTGGCGCTGCTGAATCCGCTGTCCGGCGGCCTGACCGGCGTGCAGGGCACCAGCTTCGCCGCTCCCCTGGTGCTGCGTACGGCGGCCGCAGCTCGCGCCATGTCCGAGACGCCGCTCGCCGCGACCGCGCTGCGAGCGCTGCTCATCCACCGCGCTGAGCCGGGCGGCCACCATCAGACCGACGTCGGCTGGGGACGCTTCCCGCAGCTGCCTGAGGATCTTCTGACCTGCTCGGATGGCGAGGCGACGATCCTGTACCAGGGTCATCTCACGGCCGGCGGCATCATGCGCATCGGGCTGCCGATTCCTGCCGTGCCGCTTGGGGTCAAGCTGCGCATCACCGCAACGTTCTGCTTTGCCTCGCCGGTGGATCCGGCTGACCCGGTGAACTACACCCGCCACGGCCTAACGATCACGTTCCGGCCCATGGGCTCGGGCTCGTCAGAGCCGTTCTTCTCGTCGGCCATCCACGGCAGCAGTGAGCAGGACCTGCGCCGCGATGCTCACAAGTGGGAGACCGTCCTGCATCGCACACGCGTCTACCCGGCCGAACAGCTGCTCGACGCCTGCTTCGATGTGGATCACGGTGCGCGCGAGCATGGCCTTCGGGTGGACAACAAGCATGTGCCGCCGCTGCCCTATGTGCTGGTGGCCACCATCGCCAGCGACAAGGGCGAACCGGTATACCAGGCGGTGCGGCAGAAGTTCAGCATGCTCACGCCGATCCACCTGCGCGACCGCGTGCGCCTGCGCCGCTGACGGGGCCTCACCAGCCGATGCGGTGCGCGCCGCTGACCGCGGCATGTCGGGCATCGTCTTCCCCGTGAACGTAGATACTGGTCGTCGCTAGGTTGGCATGGCCCAGCGTGTCGCGCACATGGCGAAGGTCAACGTCGTTGGCGAGGCTGGAGCCGGCGGTGTGGCGCAGCCAGTGGGCCGAGGCTGCCCTGAGTTTTTCGGCCTGTTCAGGGCCGCGGCCTTCCTTCAGCCAGCGCTCGGCGGCCGCCGAGAACACCCCCTTCAGGATGCCGTGAATCGCGCTGCGTGTCATCGCTGCGGGCCAGTCGGGCGCGGGATGGCTGGCGCGACGCCACGCGACGGGCAGGAGCAGCGGGGAGGGCTCGCCGGCCTGCGGCAGATCCGGCAATCCCAGCGCGCGCCGGTAGGCCATGAGCTCGACCATCAACTCAGTCGTCGCGGGCACCAGGCGCTGCTTGCCGCCTTTGCCCAGCACCTGCAGCCACCAGCGTGGCTCCCCCGACTTGGCGTCCGACCGCATGAAGAAGTCGCCCATGCCGTTGCCGACCACCTCAGAGATGCGCAAGCCGCCGAGGAACAGCAGACTGAACAGCCACCGTGCGCGCCCATAGGTGGCCAGCTGGCGGGGCGTGTCCTGCGGCATGGCGAGGATGGTTCCGCGCACGGCCTCCCAGAGGTCGGTCTCCAGGAAGCGCGAGACACGCGGCTTGGGTGCCATGCCGCGCCGTTTGCTCAGGGCCAATGGGTTGCCGGCCAGGTAGCCGGCCTCGACCAGCCATGACAGCAGTGAATTCAGCACCGTCATGGACTGGCGGATGCTGGTTTCGGAAAGCGGTCCGGCAAACGGGCGCCAGCGTTGGTCCCGTCGGGCCGCTTTGCGGCCAGGCGCCATGACCCAGCGCTCGGCGGGCTGCGGATTGGCCAGGAAGCGCCGGTAGAACAGGAAGTCCTCGTGCGTCAGCGACGACAGTGGCTTGCCGCGCTCAGTTGCCGCCCACAGCAGGATGCGTTCGGCCTCGCGCCGGCAGTTCGCGAGGGTGTTGGGGCTGTCGGCGTAGCGGGCCAGCCAGGCGAGGACGGCCGCTTGATCGGTGTCGGCGCTGATCTGCGAACGACCGCTGTGCGATCGGTTGGTGCCCGTTTTGCCGGTCAGCGTATCGATCATCACGACATCGCCAAGCGAGGCGAGGGCCGGGGCGCCAACGGGCTCGGTTTCGGCGGTCTGCAGGGTCTCGCGCATCGCTGACAGTGGCTTTTGACAGAGTTTTGACACTATAGGAATAATGTCAAAAGTCCAACTTTGAAAGTTGGATTTCCAACGTATTACGTTGTAATATCAACAAATGAGTACCGAAACAGAGATCCTGGCCGAAGTGGAGGCGCTAAAGGCCAAATTCAGCGATACAAAAACGCTGTACCGCGAAGTTTGCGTCCTGCTGTTCTTCAGGTACGGGATCACGCCGACGGCCAACAAGCTCTACCAGTACGTGCGGCGCGGCTCGATGAACGTGCCGACCGAGGAGGTGGGCAAGTTCTGGGACGACCTGCGGCACCGGGCGCGCGTCGACATCCAGCATCCGGACCTGCCGGAGCCCATCAAGGCCGCGGCGGCCGAAGCCATCGCCGCGCTGTGGAGCCAGGCCACCGAAGCCGCCCGCGGCGAGCTGGCCGCCGCGCGGCTGGAACTGCAGGCCGACGCCGAGCGTGCCCAGCAGGCGCAGGCAGCCGCCGAGCAGGCCTTGGCCGAAGCGCAAGCCAGGACCGAGGAGATCCGGGGCCAGGTGGTCCAGATGCAGGAGTGCCTCCAGCAGGCCCAGGCGGCGCTGGAGGCCGAGCGCCGCGCGCACGCCGGCACGCAAGCGCGGGTCCAGCAGATGCAAAGCCAGCTGCAAGACGCGGCACGCCAGCAGCAGGCGCTGCAGGACGGCTTCGCGGCCGAACTGGCCAAGGCGCGCGAGGCCGTGGAAGCGGCCAACGAGCGAGCGACCGGCGCCGAGCGGCGGGCGCTGAAGGAAATCGAGCAGGAGCGCCAGGCGCGCGGCCGGGCCGACAACGCGGCCGAGGCAACACGCCAGAAGCTGGCCCAGGTGGAGGCAGCCGCCCGCGAGCAAGCCGTCGAGCATGCAGCCAAGGCCACCCGCCTGGAGATCGACGCCAACCAGGCCAAGCTCGCCCTGGACACTGCCATCAAAGCCCAGGCTGGCCAAGAGGCGCAGGTCGCCGAGCTGCAGCGGCAGCTCACCGACAGCCAGCAGGCAGCGTCGCGCCACGAGGCGGAGGCAAAGACCTTGCAGGCTCTGGTGGAGCGGTTGGCGCCCGTGCCGGCACCCGACACCAGCACACCCGCGCGCCAGGGGCGCCGCAAGGCCGGGTCAAGCGGCGCGTGAGCGTGGCGGGGGAGGGCGCTGCCGATCCCAAACTGGTGGCGGCGGCCAAGACCATCGGGGACCTGGACGAGCTGGTGCAGCTGATCCGCACGGGCCTGGGCCGCGCCAAGCCGTGGCAGCGCCAACTGGCGGCGCGCCTGGGCGACATCGACGGCCTCATGCAGGTGCTGCGGCTGACCATCGCGATGGACAAGCCGGACGGCGAGATCATCGCCTCGGCCGAGGCTGTCGCCGGGGCCTGCCGCCGCGCCGCGGCGTCGCTCGCGGGCAGCCGCGCGGACTATCCGGCGCTGCAGGCGATGGCGCTGGTCGGTGATCTTGGCGAAAAGCTGCGGGCCGCTCTCAACACACTGATGTAGCGCCTTGAAAGGGGCCGTCACCCTGCCTTGCGGCGCAGAGGCTTTGGCTTCGCTGCCCCTCGGGGCTTTGCGATGGCCAGCGGCTTTGGCGAGCCTGCCATGAGACCCGCCGTGTGCCTCGGCTCGGTCGCACTGAGCGCAAGGAGCTGGTCGCGCGTCAGACCGGTCGCGAACACGCGCGCGGCCTTCTCCGCCAGCTCGGTCGAGATGGTGACGAACTTGCCGGGGGCGATTCGAATCCGCTTCATGCTTGCATATTGCCAGCCCGGGACTTTAGCCATCGGTCGTCCACCTTGGCGAGGGTAGGTCTCCGCAGTTTCTGCGCTTGAGGGTGGCAGGCCGGAACCCGTGGCGGGAGACTGTCGGGTTGCTGTCGTGTCCATCACCACCGGCTCGCCGCACACTGAGCCTGCCGTTGAACCTGGAAGGACGCCGCCGTGACGACCGCCGATGACACCGAGTCCCCGCCCCGCCTGCTGACCGATGCCGAGATCGGCGGCTGCGTGCGTGTTTTCCGGGAACTGCACGGCTGGTCGCAGGAGCAACTGGCCGAGATCTCGGGCCTGAGCGTGCGCACCATCCAGCGAATCGAGAAGGGCCAGCCGGCGAACCTGCACACCCGCCGCGCCCTGGGCCACGCGTTCGAGTTCGAGGACGCCGACGCCCTGAACAAGCCCTTCTCGATCCCCACCGAGGCGCAGCTGAAAGCGCGCAAGGAAAAGTTCGACCGGGAGCACGTGACCTTGACGGCCCATCCGGTGACGACCGGCCGCCAGCTGGCCACCCTGGTGGAGAACCACATGATGGACCTGTCGGAGCCCGGCTTTGACATGGAGCGTGAGGCGGCCGAGGCCTTTGCCGTGCTCGTCGACTACATCCACGACTACCGCGACTGCGCCAGTGAATATGCGCAGACGATGAAGCTGGAGGTCTACGACGAGCTGCAGTCCCAGATCGATGCGCTCAAGGACCTGGGCGTGTCGCTGCGCTATGCCGAACGCAGGCTGATGCTGACCTTCGGTAGCGACTCGCCTGGCGCCAAGCCCATGGCGACCAGCGCCCTTTACCTCGTCGGCTTCCGCCTGGGCCACGAGCCCGACAGCTTCGTCACCCCGCGCAAGGCGGGGATCAAGTTCTAGCGAAGTCGCAGCTTTTTTTGGTGCGCAAGCGCGCGCTGGGCCTGTCGTGACAGAAGACTAACCGCAGCCCAAGACCCCCCGGACCGAGCTCGAAGCGGTGCAATCGCCGTCGAGAAGGGACTTGCCAGCAACTTTGGAACGCAACGAAGTTGTCTACGAACTTATTTCTTGAACTGGTGGATTGCTTAAAAAAATTCTCGTTGCTAAGAAATCTTGCTGCTGAAGAAGTTGCCAATAACGAACACCAGAGAAGCTACCAACACGCGCACCAGAACTTCGCTACGCATCCACAGCAACGGCGACATCTTCAACAACATCAACTTGGCAACTCACCAACATGAAAACATCCGCATCTTCAGCATCATCAAAAACAGCGCCACTAATATTTCGCGTGAACGAACTACAAGAGCAAGTTTTACGTACGCACAAATAGCGCAACTTGTAATCGACATCCAATGCATGCGAAGCAAACCACTTCGCAGACCTACGAGGATGCAAACGAGATGCTGAACATCAACGCATAGATAACAGCAGCACTAATATTAACGAACTCGTTAAATCGCGCTGAATCAATGACTTAGCGAAAACAAGCGCCGATGATTCTAGCGGAGCCAGATACTCGCTTGACGCGGGCCCAGCGACCGCCATACCATACTCGCTCTTCACCGGTATTGCGAATTGCATCGCTTGGTGACGGACCCTCGGCGATCCGGGGGGGACAGGGCGCCGCACCCCGAGAAAGGAGCGTTCGAACGGGCCCTAAACGAACAAAGCCGCCAGCTTTGCAGCGGCGGCTTGTTCAGGTGGGTGGGGCATGCGCCTCCAACGACACCTCTCTTGGCGGAGAACCACAGTCTATGGGCTGTGGGGGTGTTGGACAAGGCGTGCCCCGTGTTTCAACGTGAACCCGGGAGATGCCGTGCGCCACTGCATGTATCCGCAGGCTGTCCACGTGCGCGAGTACGTTCGCTTCCGCCTCGGGCGGATCGAGAACGTCTGCGAGCACTGCCGCAGCCACCCCGGTCAGATGGACCTGTTCCATCCGGCCAATCGCTAACCAACCCGCCCCGGCCTCGCGCCGGGGCTTCTTTTTGCCCAGCCCGGGGCGTCGGCTGGCGCAGCAGGCGGGTCGATGCCCGCTCGATCGCCGCCCTCCCAGCCATCAGCCAGGGCCAGCGCCTGGGAATTATGGCGTTTTCCCATAATTTGCCATCACTCTGATCCTGCGCGGCTGCACATGCGATCGCCGCAGGATGAAGAGTTCGATTCACACCGAGAAGTACGCGCTGTTTCTGGAGGAGCTGAAGGATCTGCGGGCCCAGGCCGGGCTGAGCCAGACCGAGCTGGCAGCACGGCTCGACGTCGGCCAGGACCTGATCAGCCGCAGCGAGGCCGGCAGCCGGCGGGTGGACGTGTTCGAACTCGCGCTGTGGGCCCACGCCTGCGGCACCACGCTGGAGGCCTTCGTCCAGCGGCTGGACGATCGCATCCGCAGCAACCAGTTGCCCGGCCTGCTGGGTGAAGAAGGGCAGGGCGCGGGGCACTGAACGCGCCCGCCGGCGGTCACGCGTCGGCGACCGCAGGCTTGGATTTCGCCTGCTCGATCAGCTCACCGACCGCTGCAATGACCCGCAGCGCATCCTGCCGACTGGATCGGTGAGGGCGGCGCTTGGGCTTGGCCTTCGCGATGTTCAGCGGCGTGGCGGCCTGCTCGCGCAGCTCTTCGTCGAGCTGGCGGACGAACCGCATGAAATCCACCCCCAGCGCCTGAAGCCACTGGTGCAGCTCCATGACGTCCAAGCGGCGCTCGCCGCGCTCCACGTTGCTGACCATCGCCTGGCTGTGGCCCAGCCGATCGGCCAGGTCTTGCTGCCGCAAGCCCCGTGCCTCGCGCAGCTCCCGCAGGCGGGTGGGCAAGAGGTCGCTGTGGGGGCTGTGCAGGGTCTTGGGCATGAAGTCGCTTTCAACTTCACACCGTACCTCAGCCGGCTGGATATACAAAAACCGAATTCGGCCGGCGCTGGCAGGCGCAGGGCCCGTTACGGCCAGGCCGTCTTCAGCTCCAGCAACGTGCCGTTGAAGTTGCGCAGCACGAACACGCGCGCAAACCGGGTCTTGAAGACGGCCGCCCGGACCTGGTCGGGGTCGTCGAACCAGGTGGACATCCGGTGGCCGTCGATCGCGATGACCAGCCAGGCCTCGTCGCAGCTGCGGCGATAGGCGTCGAAGGTGCCTTCCTTGGCGTCCAGCGCGCGCTGGACGTCGCCTAGCGCCAGCGGCTGCAGCCAGGTGTGGCCGGCGCCGCCGAAAAAGCTCTCGGTCAGGCCGTCGTAGCGGGCGACGCGCACGTAGTCGACCTCGTCTGGGAAGCCCGCGACCGTGCGCCAGGTCGGCTCGACGAAGCGGACCAGCTCGCCGTCCGCAGGGATATTGGCCGCCACGATCTCCGCGATGGCGGCCGCCAGCGGCTGGACACGGTCGCGGTGCATCGTCACGTCTTTGAGGTGCACCTGGCAGTCGACCGGCGGGTGGCCCGCGCGGTCATGCAGCGCCCTGGCCGCCTCGATGACGTCATCGCGCCGCGCCTCGCGGGCCTGCAGCGGCAACAGCTGGCCGTCCGGATCGCGGTGCAGCTCAGTGATCTCGATGCCGAGCACCCCGCCGCCAAGGTTGACCAGGAAGTCGGGCTCTTCGTGGGGTTGGACGGTGCCGCCGGGGAAGCCCGGCAGCATGGCTTTGACCCGGTCCAGGTAGTGGCGTTCCAGGTCCTTCTTGGCAGTGCGGGTCATGCGGAGGGAAGGGTGGCGATTTCGTGGCGATTTTGAGGGTCAGGACGATGAAAACAACTAAATAGAAGGTCTGGCCAAGACGGACAGACGAAAGGAGGAGATGAACATGATCATTGTTTTGCGTCACTACGGCCTGCCGTTCCTGAACAGCACTGACGCCGTGCTTGTGGCAACGGGTTCGTTGCATCACATCGTGCTGCTCAAGGTGTAAACGGCAGGACAGTGCCATTGGCACTGCCGGCGTCGGCGGCCCCAGCCGCCGGTGCTCCACCGCCGGCTCGGCGTCCAGGCGGCGCGCGTTGGTCTGGCGCAATTGAGCCGCAGTGCCCTGTGGCCGTCGTGACGGTAGCCTGACGGCATGAGATTCTTTCGCTACGCCGAAACCGCACCGGACGGGAACCCGACCGGCCGAGAAGTCGTCGTCCAGGGACGCGAGCTGGCCCCCATGGGGTTCGCCGCGCTGGCCGAGCGGACGCTGGGCCGGGCGTCGCCGCTGACGCTGAAGCTGCTGGGCGCCGAGGTCGTGGAAAGCTCGATGGACGAGGTGCCCAAGGGCGACAGTGGCACGTGGGACACCACGTTCAGCACGGACCTCACGATGCGGCACATTGGCCTGGTCAGGGGAGGTTGGCTGCCCGCCGGCCTGGCGCTCGAGGCCGGCAGCGTCATCATGATCGACCGTTGCACGCTGACGGACCTGAAGGGCCGGTTCAAGCAAGGTGCCAGCGGCCAGGCTGGCCGGGATTTCGTGGACTGGCTCAATGATCCAGATGCGCGGTTGAACCCGGTCCTGCTGGCGCTGGAAGGCAACCAGCGCGAGTTCCCCTCCAGGGCCGACATCCAGGCGCAGATGCAGGAACACATCGCCCACCTGCGCCAGCTTTTGCCCAAGGCCACGGTCATCGGCGACGCCCCCGACGTGATGGAAGCCATCACCACGTTCGCGCAGGAACAGCAGGCGCCCTCGGAGCGCACCATCCAGTTCCTGCTCGCCACAGCGCCGCTGTTGCGGCACCAGGTCAGCCGGGAACGCTTGCCATGGGTGCTCAGAGAGATCGCCTGCACGGCGCTGCGCTGCGGGCTGGCTCTCACCGACCTGGTGGTGGTCTGCGCCATCAGCGCCGCCGCGGTGAACAAGGGGCGCAATTCAGCCAAGCATGCCTTGAAGTTCACCCAGCCCAACTACACCCGCCAGGATGCGTTCAATGCCATGGCCGACCTGCGTGGGCTGAAGTCCTTTGCGAGCCTGCTGGGGCTCGTGCCCAACGAGCGCCCCATGCTGTGCACGAGCGACAAGGACCTGGCCCTGGTGTGGGTCGGGCTGAACCTGTCGCAGTTCGAGTTCGGCAACGGTCCACCCGCCGTCAAGGCGCAACCCGTGGACGCGTTCCTTCCGCGCGCTGCGGGCCTCATCTTTCAGCAACTCGTGGCCGAAATGGCGCGCTAGAGGCGCTGCGGGCAGGCGCCGAACTTGGCGGTCAAGGCCTGGATGGCGACCTTGTCGGTCGAGCGCCAGATCTCGTCAAGGCCGCGCTCGACCTTGGAGTAGGTGCTTGAGAGGTGCTCCCGCCACCGATACGTGCAGACCGCGTCCGCCGGGCGCTCACGCACCGTGCCCCCGAAATCGGTGCTCTCGGTGCCCTTCACCCAACCCGCTGGGGTCAGGTGCCAATCGGTCCATTCATTGCTCGCAGACATGGTGCCTCCTCGGTTGAGCGGGAAGGGTAGCCATCGTCGGGTCCACCTACCTAATTGCGCCGCGGTGCAATCGCGCGGGCGCTACCGGTGATAGCGCCCGCGCCCCCCGGGTGACCACTGCGGTGCGTCAGGGAGGGGGTGCCGCGGCCCTGGCTACAGTGGCCATTCCCACACTCAACCCCTGCGCATGACCCAAGCACTGCGACCCGTTTTGCCCGTCGACATCCCGCTGGAGGAGGGCAGGCCGGCGCCGGACGGCACGGTCTTCATCACGCTCCCGACGCTGGACGCGCTGGAGCAGTTCTGGCAGCAGCACCGGGATCGGCTTCCTTTCGCCTGCGAGGGCACGCCGAACAGCGAGCCGACGTTCCTCAGGCCCTACCAGTGGATCTTCGGCCCGTCCAAGGCGGCGGTCGTCGCTGCGGCCATGCGCTGGGGGCGCTCGGGCATCGGCTGCGAGTTCTACGAGTGGGCCGCGCTCGCACCTGACGACCATGAAGCCTGGTTCGCAGGGCAGGAAGACCATCGCACCACGGCGACGGCCGCGGGCACCTGGACCGAGGACGACGAGGCGGACTTCCAGCGCCGCACGCGACAGACCTACCGGGGCTGGTGGCGGTTTTGCAATCTGCCCGACGGCCAGGACCCGGGCGAGTGGTTTTCACCGGGGTCGGACCATGTCGAACTGATCGATCCGCACCTGCCTCGCGCGGCCGTCGAGGCACAGCTGCTGTGGGAGACCTTCGACAGCTGGGTCGACGCCTATCCGTCCGACATTCAAGCCCACGACGCAGCCGGTGTGGACAAGACCATCGCGTACTGGCGCGCTGAACAGGCGGCCGGGCAGGGCTACTACGGCGACGAGAACGAGCAGGCGCCGGCGCTGGACGCGCGGCACTGAATCCAGCGGCCCTGCGTGCCTGCAGCCAAGCGCCGGCGCTACGCGCTTGGCTACTTCGCGAACGCGCGGTTCAGGATGTAGGCGATGCGGGCCCCGGCCTTTGCCAACTGGACAGGCACGGTCTCGATCGCCTTGTTCACGTAGATCGAGTCCAGGGTGATCTTGTCGGTGCCGAAGTCGTCGTTGTTGCACTGCCAGTTGGGCAGGCCGCCGTACGCAAAGGTCGACGCGCTGTCGTAGGTCTCGGCGAGCCACTTGGCCGTCGAGCCATGCTGCCAGCCCGGGATCTCGGCGCTGAAGCGGTTCACCAGGTCCTGCGCGATCGCGCGCTCGTCGGTGGTCGAGAACGCGGCCTTGACGAAGTCGCCGTCCCAGGCTGAGTGCAGGTTGGTCGTGCGCTGCTGGCCGCTGGGCAGCTTGAACTGCACCTTGATGTCGTTGCCGCCGCGGTCGTCGTGGTCGGAGCCGTGCAGCGGCTGGTGGATGTCGCCGATCAGGTGCACCAGCACGTAGATGGCAAAGCGCTTCTGGTCGTCGGCCACGCCGTGCTCGTCGATCAGCGCGCGATAGTGGCGCGTGATCTGCGTCGAGGCGCAGTTGCCGTTCGGGCAGTAGTCGGCCTTCTTGGCCTGTGCATCGCAGACCGGCCGGTCGTCGTAGTGCCACTCCCGCGAGCCCGGGATCTGCTTGTCCAAGCGCAGCTTGTTGACGTCCAGGTAGACCGAGTCGGCGGCCAGGTCCGTCTTGCCCATCAAGGCCTTGATGCCCGCGTCGGCCTCGGGCGTCAGCAGGCGCTGCGCCACCAGGCCGGTGATGCGATGGCCCTGGGCGCCCCAGGCCAGCGCCGAGCCAGCCCAGACCATCAGCGCGCTTGCCGCGATGGCGCGAAGGAATCGATCTTGTTGCATGGAAGCCCCCTGTTGGCGTCGCCGGAGTGGACGCGGGCGCAGTCTCCTCGAGGCGCACGGCGCTTCGCATCCTCAAGACTGACCAGTCCCGCGACGCCGGTTTCATCGTGCTGCCACGGAGCAGCGGGGAGGGCGACGTACTGCTGCACGGCGCGCCGCGGCATTCGATTCTTGGATACGGGTGCTGAGGTGTTACGGTGAGGCCGTCTATCAACGAGGAACCCTCGTCCGCCATGACCGACTCGCAAGTATTGGCCGCAGCGCCATGGATATCGGCCTTGGGCAGTTGGCTGCTGGTCGGCTCGTTCTATGCAGTCGGCCCTGTCGCGGAGGTGCTGTGCGCGTTGAGCCTGGTCACGCTGCTCACCTGTCTTGGTGCGCTGCTGACGCACTGTCCTCTTCGGAAAGAGCAACGCCGAACGTAGTGGTGAAGTCTGTTCGCAAGACTGTTACGCAAGTTGCCACGCGCTAACCGCGAGGTTGACTGCATCCAGCGCCTTCGCGAAAAACGCAGGAATTTCGATACGCGGTAACCACTTTGAAGCCCGGAATCGACCGCCCGCGTCTGATTTCTCGTCGCGCTGTAGTCCAGCGTTGCAAGACGACCCGCTTTGAAAACGCGTGCCGGTCCGCTACACCCGCGAGTTTGCAACTCGCGAAAGGAGGCGGAAAGCAAAAAGCCAAGCTCTGCTGGAACAGAAGCTTGGCCGTGCACTTCAATCTCTGTCGACTCGTCCACTAGCAATGGCTTTGTCTGCCCAAGACAGTACCCCTTGAGCGGGTCGCTGTCAAGAGCGGTCAGGGCGGGCTTTTGCCCAAAAAAGTCGACAGGCTCTACCTGCATCAAGCAGGTCAACACACTCCTCAAACACCTCAGGAGCTGTGATGAAGAACCTATCCAAGACCTCGTCCGCGACACCCCAAGACACCAAGGCCGGCAGGAATCCAGGCGCCAGACCGGGCGTCGCCATGCGCGGCGCACTGGCCGCGGTGTACGAGCTTCGCGGGCACACCCAGGGCAAGCTCTGGACCCAATACAGCGGCAAGAGCCGCGCGGACGTAGCCTTCGCGACCGAGATCGCCTATCTGCATTTCCTCTATGTCGAGTCGTCCTTCGACGTGGTGAGCGTGGATTACTCGCCGGCGTTCAAGATCACGCGGGCCGTCGGCGAAAGCTTTGTCGATCTGGTCGATGCCGAACTCGTCATGGCCAACGGCGACGTGATCTGGCGCAAGGTTTGCGATGACGACCGGGAGAGGGATTTCCTGCAGGCCCAGCGGCAGCTCGACGTGCTGCTGAAGCACGTCAGGATGCCCGACGGACTAAGGACGCCGAGGCTCCAGACGCTGACGCATTCACAGATGCTGGTGAACCCGGAGCGCATTCGCAACTGGCATGGCATCGCCAGCTGGCTGAGCGCCGGTCGCGACTGGGAGCTGAGCGAGTTCCAGATTCCGGTCTCGGCTTTGATCAGGCGGGAGGGGCGGGCGGAATTCCAGCAGGTGCTGGCGTTGGGCGGCGGCACCGATCAGGACGATCTCTACGGCGTGGCGCTGCTGGAGGCTCTGCAGCGCGGGGCGTACCGCAGCAACCTCTATGACGCGCCGTTCACGATGCGTTCGGTCTTCTCGGCCACGCGGGGTGCAGCATGAAGCGCGGGGGTCGGACCTTCAAGACCCTATCCCCCGAGCTGCGCGACACCGAGCAATGGCGCAAGGTGGACACGACCCTCCTCGATGATCAGGACCGCCAGCGCTTCGAACGCTACATGCCGGCCGTCAAAGCCTACCTGAGCAACGGCGCGCTGAGGGCCGCCGCCAAGAGCGCCGGTGTGTCCGACGATTCGCTGCTCGCTCAAGTCCGGCGGTGCACCAAGCGGCATCCCGAGGGCGGCATCGTGGGCTGGGCGGGGCTCATCCGCGGGCTGCGGCTCGAAGGCTACGAGCGCTCGTGCCCACTGCCTCAAGGCAAGCAGCCCGCGCGGGGCAAGCCGGGCGGGGCGAAGGGAGCAGGCAACGCTGGGGCTTTCCGGCGCTTCCTGGACGACAACTTCCCCATCAAGAAGTCGCTCGACGAGGTGATCCGCAAGGGCCTCGGCCGCGGCTCCGTCCGCGCGGCGAAGACAACGGCCAAGATGGTCTGGGACAAGTTCGTTGCTGTGGTCGAGCAAAGCATCGCAGCGGATCAATATCCCCGCACCACCAAGTCCTGCGCCCGTCGTTCGGTCGAGCGATACATGGGGGAGATGATCGCCACCGATGCGCAGGCCAGGGCCACCGCGGTAGGCGCCAAAACCGCCAAGGCCGCGGGGCAGGTCGGCAACGGCCTATGGTCGTTCGACCTGACCAGCAGGGCGTTGGACCTGATCCAGATCGATGCCCACCACGAAGACTGCATCGGCACGATCGAAGTGGAGGGCCCGGCAGGCTCACAGTTCGTGCCGCTGTCACGGATCTGGATCTACGCGATCGCCTGCGCTGAAAGCCGGGCGATCCACGGCTACTCGGCATCGTTTCGCAGCGAGCCGGTGTCGACGCAGATCGAACTGGCGCTGGACATGGCCAGCAAGCCCTGGGTGCCGCGCAACGTCAAGATGGAAGGCGTCTCGTACAAGCAAGGTGCGGGCTTCCCGATGGGCTGCGTCGAGGGGTTCAAGTTCGCCCCGGCCGCGATCCGCATGGACAACGCCATGCAGGGATTTGCCAGGCGCATCGTCGACCGGGTGCGTCGCCGCTTCGGCTGTGCGGCGAGCTGGAGCGCGGTGGGTGCCTGGTACCACAACGCTGTGATCGAGCGCTTCTTCGGCATCATGGAGAGCTACGGCCTGCATCGGCTGCCGACGTCGGTGGGCTCGGGCCCATCCGACCCAAAGAAGACCAATGCCGTGGTCGAAGCGGTCCGGCTCAAGGTGACCTGGGAAGAGCTGCTCGACATCCTCGACATCACGATCGCGAACTACAACGCGAAGGGGCAGCCGGGCCTGGGGCACCGCTCGCCGCTCGAGGTCCTGCGTGACCTGTACAGCCCCGAGCGCCAGCGCTTCGCGCCGCGGCCGCTGATCCCGCCGACGCTGCTCACGCCTCGTCTTGGCGTGGCCATCGAGACGCACATCGTGCGCGGCTCGTGCAGGCCCGGCAAGCTGAAGCGGCCGTACGTCCAGGTGGACAAGGCGACCTACACCAACCCGGAACTGGCCGCCGATTTCGGTCTGATCGGACAGACGTTGGTGCTGCATGTGCACGAGAGCGACATGCGTACGGTGGAGGCCTACCGCCAGGACGGGACGTATCTCGGCTGGTTGACGGTGCGGGAGCGTGGCTGGCGCCGCACGCTGCACACGCGCGATGTGCGAAAGCAGATCAATCGCATGCGCGACGCGCGCGAACTCGCGGACAGCGGCGATTTCATCGAGGCCTATCTGGAGCACCTGGCCGCCAAGGCGCTAGCTGCAGGTCGCAGCAACCCCCACAAGGTCTCCGAGGCGGCGACCGCGCTCGCCGAGACGGCGCGCGTCACCGGCGCCGCCGTGCCCCGCGTTGGCGCTCGCAAGCCGGCGGACAACCTCGTCCCGTTACGCCTCGTGCCGATTCCCGCCCAGCTGAACCTGCGTCGGCCCTCCTGGGGCTGAGCGGGCCAACCCAGCTGTTCAGCGTCAAAAACTTTGGAGATCCCCATGCAAGCTTTCACCGCAGAGGCCGATGCCTCGCGCGACACCTCGCCGAACGACGCATCCGACCCCGTCGCCGGCCGCAGGAACCTGCGCTACAAGGCACTGTGCGATGCCATGCTGCGACAGGAGTTCTACCTGTCGCATCCCGTGGTCAGCGACGACCTGATCGTTGCTACCGAGCCCGTGCGCGAGGTGTTCAACATCATCCAGCACCTGCTCATCCACCGATTTCCCGGCTCGCCGTTCGTCGGCGACTTCCGGATGGGCAAGACGCAGACCATCGAGCTTGTCTCGGCCGAGTTGCGCCGGATTTTTCCGACGATCGGCATCGGCACCATCATCGCCAAGCACCACGAACGGCCGTCCGAGGGCGCCTTCTACAGCGACACGCTGGACGACTATGGTCACGGGTCGGCACGCTCAGGCACGGCCTACGACCGCGGCCTGCGGTTGCTGGAGCTGATCGTGGGCGCCGTCGATTCCCTGGGCGGCAACCAGTACCTCTTCTTCATCGACGAGGGACAGAACTGGGGCGTCGCCGAGTTCGAATGGATGCGCGACCTCACCAACAAGCTCCAAAAGCGCGGCATCAAGTGCACCACCATCGTGTTCGCTCAGGAGAAGCTGCGGGTGCTGCGCGACATGCTGCTCAGCACCGGGCGCAAGGACCTGATCGGGCGGTTTTTCCTGAAGCCACGCGCCTTTCGCGGACTGAACACGGAGGCAGAGCTGCGGGCACTGATGGCCGCGTTCGACGACCCGTCGCGGCATGAGTACCCCGAGGGCAGCGGCATCTGCATGTCGGAGTTCTTCCTGCCTACGGCCTACGACGGCGGTTGGCGCCTCGGCGGCGAAGCCGCTGCTCTCTGGGCACGGCTGAAGAAGGTGGCGGAGGAAAGTGGCCTGGAAGTCAAGAACGTCGGCATGCAGTGGGTGATGGCGGCCATCCGGTCATGGTTGTTCCTGCAGGCCGAGGTCGACGGGGCGCTCTTCACGTCCCGCCCGGAGTCCTGGGTCGAGGCGGTCGATGCCAGTGAATACGAAAGCAGCCTGAGATGAGGCCGGCAGCCCAAGGCGGCCTCGGCGCTCTTCACCTGGTCGACGGGCTCGCGGTCAGCGACCGCTGGTTCGCGCCAGGGGAGGGGCCCTTCACGGTCTTGGCAAAGATCGCGCGGGCCAACGTGCTGGATGCCAGAGGCCTGTGCCGCCACTTTGGAGTTTCCATGCCCCAGGCGCCTGCCAACGCGCCGCACCGTCGCAGCCTGCTGCACCTGGGATGGCTGGCGCGTGGCGAAACCACGCGGGAGCTGTTCGCCCAGTTGTGGGAGAGGGGGCTGCTGGCGCGGTCTGAACGCTGGAGCCACGCACTGGCCAGCGACCGTACGCTGCGTTATTGCCCACGCTGCCTGTCGATGGGATACCAGTCCGCGCTGTGCCAGATCGATGGCCTGGCGCACTGTCCTACCCACGGGGATGAGCTGCTGGATCGCTGCCAGGCCTGCGGCGCATCCACGCCGCCGTATGCCATCACGCCGGAAGCCTTCGACGAGCCGCTGGTCTGCGCGCGATGTCGGCAGCCACTGGCGCCGATCTGGGGCCATGGCGGCGGGCTGCGGCTTCGTGTGGGCATCGAGGAGCAACCGGCCTACCGGCGGCTGGATCGGTGGCTCGAACGCGCCGATCGCCTGGAGATCGAATGGATGGACCAGCCGAGCTGGCTGGGTGACCCACGCGCGCCGCTGCTCGCGGGCAAGGTGCACAAGCGCGTTCACACGGCTGGCGTGCTGAGCGCTTTGGTTTCTTTGCCGGGCCAGCTTCTCGGCGAAGACAGCTGGATGGGCAGTTGGTCCATCCCGGCAGCGTGCCCACCGCAGCTGGCGCCGGACAAACCTGTGACGTGCGCGGCGCGGGTCGCCATCTACAAGTCGATCCGGCGCCAGTACGCCAGACGCTTCGGCGCGCGTGTCGGCGGTACTGCGCACAGTGATCGCCACAAGCTGGTTTGGAGCAATGACCACGCGATGGCCATGCCGACCGGGGAGGGCGGTGATCCGTCCCGTCACGGATTCCTGGCCTGGCGGTTGCGTTTCGAGGAACCCTCGAACAGGCTGGGCGCCCTGCGCTCCGAGGAAACCTCGAACGGGCAGGGCACCTACCGGCGCCTGAAATTGTTCGACGCGTTGCTGCTGTGGCCCGTGGACTGGTTGGCACCCGACGCGGCGTGGGGCCACTTCGCGCACCGATGCCTGTTGCTGGACCTGGCCATGGCGCGAGCCCTGGCCCGCGCGATGACGGGGCTGGACTACCAGCGAGAGCAAGACCGGGCGACATGGCTCGAGGTCGTCAGCCTTTGGCATCACCGGTTCGGATCCCACGCCCGCGTCTGGCCCGACGGCCTCACGACGTTCAAGACGGCCGGCGCCGAAGGCACGCCAGGCCGCATCCACCTTGTTGCGGCGCCCTCCGTTGTGAGCATCTCTGGAGCCCCACATGAACTTTGACTCCATCGCACCGTGGGTTGCCCCGCTGGACCGCTTCATCGCGCCGCCCGGCTTGGATGGGCGCCAGGGTTCGAACCGGATGCCGGCGGACCGTAAGCGGAACGACGCGCAGACGGATGCCCAGGCCATCCAAGCCTGGCTGTCGAGCCTGAAGACTTCCCGGATCGATACGATCCGGCTCTACCGGTCTGCAGCCGAAAAGCTGCTGAACTGGGCCTGCTTCGCCCGAGGGAAGGCACTGTCTTCTTTGAACGCTGACGATCTTCGGGCCTTCGTCGAGTTTCTGGCGGCGCCGCGGCCGGCGTTGGACTGGATCGGCGCACGATGTGCGTCGCGCGATTCGGTCGACTGGCGCCCTTTCACCGGGCCGTTGGCACAGGGTTCCATCCGGGCGACGCTGACCATCAACGCCCTGCTTTTTGGATGGCTGTCGGCCGTCGGCTACGCGGCCATGCCGGAGATCAAGACCGCCGACCATGCCCGCTCGCGGCGATCCGCGACGGATGTTTCGGCAAACAGCCTGACGCGCAGCCCGCGGCGCACGCTTAGCGCTGCAGGCTGGGGTTGGGTCCGGCGACATCTTGAAGGGCCCATCGTGCCGATCACGAGGCTAGCCGTCGAGCTGGAGTATTTCAGCAACTTCAAGCCGGCTGAGATAAGAGAGCTGCGGCAAGCGGACTGCGTAGCGCCGTCGGACGAGTGTGTGGCCTGGCGGATCTGGCTGGCTTCGATGAAGACCAGGGCGCGTTGCGTCTTCGCGCTGCCGCCGGTCGGCAGTTCCCTGGCCAAATGGTTCGAGGCGCAGGGGATCGAGCCGCGCAAGAGGTTCGCCTCGGCCGAGGAACGGGCCGAGTCGCCGCTGCTGTTCGGCGCCGGCATCCGCCCCGACCATCGGGTCCGCAGCGTTCTCCATTGCGCGGCGGGTCTCGCGTCGGCCGGCGGAGATGGTCTGGCCGCCGACGAGCTGCTGGGCGCGAGCCAGCGTTGCTTCAGGAACGCGCTGGAAGCCCATGCCGGTCCGGATCACCCAGTGACGCCGGGGTTCGTCGCCAACATGCCGTTGCTGGCCACGACGACCGGCCTTTATTTCAGACGCATCATTCCGACCGACGCGCAGATCTTGGCGGGCTGGGAGCAGCTGAAGGACCACTGGGCGTCGTACAGCGATCGCCTGGACCAGATGCTGGGCAAGCCGGCGGGCCGGGCTGAAAACTGAAGGTGCCAGCTGGTTATGGCGGGCTGGTTCAACTATCGTTTGGCGTCAGCTGCCGCCGGCGGAAGCGTTGGGCTGGCGCGGTCTGCTTGGCTAGGACGGTTGTGTCGCGCAAATCGCCGTCACAAGTGTCCTAGCGGAATGGATGGACCGCCGGCTAGGACCTTTGCGTCGCGGATTCCCTCTGGGACGGGGGTATTTTCTGTCGGACAACTGAAATACGCGAACAGCTTAGGGGGTGCACATTTGTTATTTTACATAATGCACATTGTCGCCATGAAGTAACTGTTCTAGGGATTGCGTTAACTAAAGTTGCTGCGTTCGTCAACGATAGAGAAAACACCAATAGACCAGGGAGGGTCATGATTTTGAGAGCTGAGCGTCTCCAATTGCCCACGTTTGGGCAGATTTGCAACGACTTGGGGAACCCCAGCGCGCCCCGTTTGGCGCGCGCCCTGGGCGTCCACCCGCGCACCGTTGAGCGCTGGCGGGCCGGCCGCAGCCCCGCGCCGCGCTCGGTCCTGCTGGGCCTGTTCTGGCTGACTAGCTGGGGGCAATCCGAGCTGGACTGCGAGCTGCACAACCGCGCGACGGCGTACACCGGCCATATCGAGGCCGCGAGGCGCGAGAACGACGCCCTGCGCCGCGAGCTGGCCCGCGTTCTGGCTGCTGGTGACTTCGGGAGCGCGAACCGGCCGACGCTTCAGCCGGCGGCAGAACTGGTCAGCTTGGGAAGGCTGTCAGGGTGACTTTCGAGGCCGAACCCTGGGGGTTGGTGGCTTCGTTGTTGATTCGGACGAGCAGATAGCGCCCCTTGGGCCGCGTGTGCATCTCAGCGGCACCTGAGGCGCTTGTGAACGTGGTCACGAACCACGACCCGGCCGCATTGCTGAATGCTGGCCCGAGCCGGCGTGACGAGTTGTTGGCCGTCGTGTCGCTGCCCACCATGAACACCGAGGCAAACTGCGCCGCTGGCGCGGTGGACGTGACCGTCACGCAGACGAGCGTGTATTGCCGCCAGTCCGGCCCCAGGTCAAAGACGCAATCGACCGATGCGCCGGCCGCCAGACTGGCCGGCGACCCGCTCACCCATCCCGCACCGCTGCCTCCTGGCACAGCTGCAACGTCGGTCTCAAACAGGAGGACCGGGAGGCGGGTTACGAGCTGGGTCACAGACCGCCGGCCCAGATCGCTTTATTGGCTACGCCGTTGGCGCCCATGAACAGGTCACCAACGGCGCTGCGAATGCCGTTCGCGACCAGGGAGTCGCTACGCATGATCCACAGCGCAGCGATAGCCACGCCGCCGGCAATGGCGAGGGTCTTGCCGTTGAGCTTCATGGCTCAGCCCTTGGCTTTGACGATGCGCCCGCCCTTGGCATAGCGATAGCCCTTCTTGAGCTTGCCTTTGCCCTTGGTGCCGGCGGACTTGGAGACGGTGCGACGCTTGGTCATTTGGTGCCTTTCAGGTGGGACTTTTCGAGGTAGTCGAGTCGCAGCTTCATCGTTGCGATATCGACGCGGATGCCGATGTAGACGGCCAGGGCCGGCGCGACGTAGGTCAACACCGATTGAAGTTGTTCAAAGGTCATGGGCTCACCAGCCGTCGCCGGTTCCGAAGTCGATATATCCGCCCAGCACGCCGAAGGCACGCGCGAGCGCTGAGTTGTTCGGCGGGGGCTTGCCGCTGCCGACTTCCATGGTCATGGCCGACAGCAGCGCCGGCACGCCACACCACTTCGAGGCCTCCCAGTAGCCCGCGCGATCAATGACCCAACGGGCAACGGCCGGGTCTGTCGTCGTCTCGTCGGGGGTGGGGATGCCCACGCCCGTCGAAATCGCGCCTACGGCCCCGGAAACAGCCCCGCCGGCCGCGTCCACGGCGCTACCTGCCGCCGATTTGGCGAGGTTGCCGAGTCCGCCCTTACTCCAAGCCATGAGGCCGATGGCGCCCACGGCCAGGACGCCCAGACCGAGCAGCATTGCGGAGGAGCCGAGATTGAGCTTCACGGGGAGCCGAACGCTGCCGATGCGAAGCCGTAGCTGTCCATGAGGCCGGGCAGGTTGACCGCGAAGCCATCCTCAGGCAGCAGTGACACCGTTGGCTGACCGTTGACGGTGGGCACGGACGATGCGCCGGCCGAAGAGCCGATGTTGCCGAAGACGCTCTTGTAGATGCCGCCGATCATCGAGCCCAGGCCGTAATAGGCTTGCGCCTGGGCCTGCCCGCCGGGCGTCGTCGAGACGTTGGGGATGGGCTGCACGTAGCCGCCTTGCGGGGCGTACTGCACATAACCCGCCTGACGCCGGTTCAGCATCATGTAGGCCACCAGACCGATGCCGGCCACGACGAGGAGTTTTTCAGAGTTCATGGGTCAGCTTTCGAACTGGGCGCGCTCATCGGCGCGGCGGGCTACAAGGCCCTGGTTGACGACGTTGCTTGCATAGACCCAGCGGCCGAACTCGTCGCCGGCATTGAGGTCCATGGCGTTGATGCGGCGGACCAAAGTACTCCGCGCGAAGGCGCCGGCCCCGACGTTGAAAGCGAACGACACGAGGGCGTCAAACTGGGATTGGTTGACCGGCGCCGTGATGGCCGCGCGCACCGCGTCCACGGCCCAGCCGACATCGGACGCGAGGAGCTGGGCGCCCTGCTCTGCCGTGATGACGCCGAAGCTTTCACCGTCGCGGATCAGGTGGCCGTAGCCGATGGAATAGCCCTTGTGGTCGGGGTAGGCCGTCGCGCTGAAGCCCTCGCGGCGCATGATCGCGGCGAGGCCGTCTTGGCTGAGGGTGGACGGGTTGCCCCAGGTGCTGGCCGTCACGGCGCTTTGCGCCTGGGTGAACAGGCCGGGAATGTCGGTCCAACCGCCCTCCCCGTCGCCCGTGGACACGTCGCCGCCGCCGCTGCCTTCGGAAAGGTCGAGCACAGGCTGACGGCGCAGGTTGACGTAGGCCACCGCGCCCAGGGCAATGGCCGCCGCGATCAGAGTGGGGTCGAGCTTCATCCTGCGATGCCCAGCCACACCAGTGACGAATCCGTCAGCACCGTGGCGTTGTAGGTAAAGAGGTTCAGCTGAGATGTGCTGACCGGCTGCGTGACGGCGTTGAATGGCGACCGCGATGCGCCGCTTGCCGCGTGATCAACGATGACCGTCACATAGTCCTGGTCCACCATGGCCGAGGTCAGGTTGATGGCGTAGTTGCCGGCCGAGTTGCGCACGACGGACGAGACGCCGGCCGCCTTGACGATGGCGCCAGTACCGCCGCGAAACAGCACCCAGGCCCGGACGTTCAGGCCAAAGGGGATTCCGCCCGAGCTGGTGATTGCTGGAGAGCCGGCCATGGGTCAGCCTTCCACGACGGTTACCAGGGCGTTTGCCGCGTCGCCGATGACCTGCCAAGCGTTCGTCACGCCGATGGCATCCCATTCCCAGAATCCGCCCGGACCCACCTTGATGCAGGGCACCGTGCCCACCGCCGCCGTAACGCCATTGCGGAGCCAGATGGTCGCGGTTGGGTGCTGGTTCTGCACCATGAGGTATTGCCGCGCCGCGTTAGCAGCGATCAGCTGACCCGACGACGTTGCCACGCCCGGCGCCGAGTGGCTGAGGGACGAAACCTGCGGGTTCTTCGTCGCCGTGATGACCGTGTTAGTCACCGGGGCGTTGAGAAACGCTTCGTCACTGATGACCAGGGTCACCGTGTTGGACGCGCCGGACTGGTCGGTGACGCTGAGGAAGCCGAACGGGGTCTTTTCCTTGCCGTCGCCGACGATGCACTGATCGAGGTTGTCGGTCTCGTTCTGGACCCGCACCGGGCCGCTGCAAGCCAGGATGCGCCAGAAGCGCCCCACGACCTGCTGGCGCCAGTTCTGGCCGGCGCCAATGGTGAACGTGTATTTGGTGGTTGCCGTGGTCATTTGCGAGTCGCCATGAATGCCACGAAGAGCGCGCCGCCAATGGCGAGCATCGTGATCGTGTCGGTCATCGAGCCCCGGCCCTTGGCATCGGCGAAGGCCCGTTCCACGGCGCTTGCCGTGCTGTTGAGGCTGTCCACCACGGTCCGCGTCGAGTCGGTCGAGGCCTTCAGCGCCTTGTCAAAAGCGCTGGAAATGGCCGACTGGCTTTCGGCCTGGGCCTGCTTGGCAAAGCCGAGCGCCGAGTCAACCGTGTCAGAGCCGAATGCAAGGGCCTTCGAGCCAAAGCCGAGGGCCGAGTCGCCGAACTTGAAGGCCGCCGAGACGGTCTTGTCGGTGCTGTCAAAGGCCTTGCCGATGGCGCCGCCGTCCAGCACCTGATACGACGAATTGCCGCTGTTGGTGTTGCTGACGTTGCCGCTGTCGCGGGTGTAGAAGCTTGAGCTGGTGGAGTTGTCCACCGAGCCACTGCCGATCACGCCGTAACCCGCGTCCTGCACCGACCGGTTGTCGTTGTAGGTGCTGTTCGTCGTGGTCTCGGTCTGGCTTTGCTTGTCGGCCTTGATGAAGCCGCCCTGCACGTCGGTGGACCCACCGCCGAGGAGGCCGCCCAGCAATCCGGAGAAGAGTCCCATGGGGGCGCCTTATTTGAGGAGGTACAGCGCGAGGCCGCCGATCAGTAGCCAGGGCAGCAGGTCGCCGCCCTGCCCTGCGCCGAAGCCGGGCATTGCGGGGATGGAGCTGACCGCGCTGGGCGTGACGGCGCCGGACTGGTTGAGGCCGCCGGACTTGCCGCCGGTTGCCCGGCTGCTGCCCGTGCTGACGGTCCAGCCCGAGCCATCGAAGGCCGAGCGGGCATCAACCCAGGCCGAGGCCTGATTCGTGCCCGCCAGGGCCTGGGCGCCTAGGTCGGTGGCCGCGCCAGCGGCTGCACCGATGGCAGTGCCCCACGGCCCGAACGCGGACCCGGCCTGCATGCCGAGCTGGACGTTGCTGCTTGCCATGTCACTTGAGGAACATGTAGGCGGCAACCGCCGCCAGCAGCCACAGCACCTCAGGCGAGGACGTGCGGATGCCGGCGCTGGTGGCCGTGGCCGAGGCCTGGACGTAGACCGGCTGACCCTCGCGGGCAGTCATGCCGTTGGGGCTTTGCGAGACGAACTGGCCGGACGGGTTGCCGGCCCAGTAGTCGGCATCGGCGTAGGTCTGGTCCGCCGTCGCGCCGGCCAGCAGGGAGACGAAGTTGCGGATAGGCCGCAACGTGTCTTGCTGCTGAGTGACGGTGACGACTTGCACCATGTCAGTACGCGCCCAGCGGCAGCAGTTCTTCGGTCTCGATGGTGATCGTTTCACCAGCGCTGAAGGTGCCGTAGAACTGGGCCGAGCGGACGCCGACGCTCGGTCGGGTGTCCCACACGCGGCCGGTCATCTGGCCGTCCTGCACCGGGTCGAAAACCACCAGATTGGCCTGCGGCACCTTGCCGTTGTCCTTCTGGGCGTTCTCGTTCTGGAGCTTGGTGAGCTCATGCTCGGCGATGCCCTCGCGGACCGTCTTCAGCGCCGTCATGTTGGCGCTGTAGAAGTACAGCCGGCGATAGGTCGAGCCGCCGCCGGCCGGGTCCATGTGGGGGATGGGCAGGGCATAGGTGCCCGAGCCCGGCGCTGTGTACAGCAGGCGATGGCGGCGCACCATGAGGCCGCGGATGCCTTGTTCGTTGGGGTCATCGCTCGGGGGCGACACGTCGGCGAAGCCCACCAGGGTCGGCGCGGTGGCGCCGGCAATGGTGATTTCCAGTCGCAGACTCGTGATACCCGAGCCGACCGAGCAATCGATCGCGCCGGCTTGTCGGGCGTTGACCGTGACGGCCTTGCGGTCCATGAAGTCGAGCTTCAGGATCGTGACATCTGACGTGCCGGCGTTGTACAGGTTGGCCGAGTCCAGCTTGCTGCCGTCAGTCTCGAAAATCACCTTGCCGTTCGCCTTCAGGGCGAGGTAGGTGATCATCGACTTCGTGAACGTGGTGCCGCCGAGCGTGAAGGTGAACTTCTCGATGACGGAGCCGAGGAACTTCGCGAGGTCGCAGATGGCGACGCCGGTCGCGACAACGTTCTGAAACGGATCGAGGGGGACTTGCTTTTGCATGGTGCCGCCTCGCCTTAGATCACGTCTTTGACGTAGGGGATTTGGCCCGCGGCGATGGTGCCGGCGACGCCCAGGACCATCGCCTTGACGCGCTGGTCAGGCACGAAGCGATACAGGGCGTAGAGGATGGCGGCCGGGATGGCCAGCTTGGTCAGGTTGGAGAGGTCCACGATGGTTTCCTGAGGGGGTGTTTGGGGGTTGCTGTGCGAACGGTTCGCAGTGGGCAACCCGGGGCACCTCAGGCGCAAAAAACGCCCCTAAGGGGCAGTCCCTTAGGGGCGTGTTTTGGCGGGCTTCACAGCCGGCTTTTTTCGTGAAAAAGACAACACGCCGCGCGCAACCTCAGGGGCATCCGCGCGCTTTTCGATCCAGTGCAGATCGGGCAGCGTCGCCAGTTCCTTAGGCTGAATCCCCCACATCGCGGCGAGCTGGCGGGCGTCGCTGGCATAGCCCAGGCGGCCCGCGTGGATGACATCGCAGTTACCCAGGAACGACTTATCGACCTCGGGCGGGCGCTGGCTTGCCGCGAGGATCGAAAGCGACTTGGTTCCGTTGTCATAGCTGCGGCCGACGTTGACGCACTTGCGCCATGCCGGCGGGGCCTTGTTGGCCTTCGTCACCTCGGCCAGTTCGTCGACGAACATGAGCAGATTCCCCTCCCGCCAAGCGAGCCGGCAGAAGGCCTCAAACTGCTCGTGCGGATCGTGGTCAGGGCTGACCAGATAGCGCGCCGTGAACTGAGGTCGGGTGCATGCCGCGACGAAGGCGGCCCAGTCCGCATAGGCCTTGCCGACATCGCTTAGCCCGTCGTCGTGCTTGTAGTCCCAGACCATCACGCGCTTGCTGCCGCTGGCCTTGATCCACTGCTTGCACCATGCCGTTTTTCCTGTGCCCCGGGCACCCGTCGCGAAGGCCGCGAGGGCCTTCACGAGGGGCCGGCCGAGCCGTCGCCGGCCGGCATTTCGATGGTGCGGCGATGCTGCTCAACCGCCTGCATGTAGCCCAGGCCCAGCGGCAGGCAGGCAAGGCCCAGCGCGACCAGCTCGGGCGAGCTGCCGAGCAGGCCCATCAAGGCGCCCATGTGTCTTTCGAGCAGCGGCAACGCGGCCTCAGCCGGCCCGTTCAGCACGGCATCCGACCAGTGTTCCCGAATCTCGGGCAGGCGCCGGGCGATCAGCGTTCGCGCCGTCTTCAGGAGGCCGACGAGGACATGCTGCATGCCCGCTTTGAGCATTTCCGCTTGCCGGTCGGCCTGGGCCTGTTCATGCGCCTGCTGGGCTTCGTTGGCGGCAGCGTCGGCCTGCGCCTGGCCGCCGGTCGGGGTGAATGTGATTGCGGCGAGGTCATCGCCGGGGGTGTCGTCGCGGCTCATAGGCCTCCCAGGGAGAAGACGGAATTGACTGCCTTTGCAGGCGGCGCTGGCGCGGTCTCAGGGGCCGGCGGGGGCGATGCCTTAGGGACATGCTCCGGGGCCGGTTCGTCGAGTCGCTTCGTGATGGTGGCGAGGGCCTTTCTCGCGGCCGGACTACCCATTGGCATGTAGCCGCTGAGGTCGCAGGCGTCGCATTGGAAAGACAACTTGCCCCCGCTGGTCTCTCGGTACATGACCGATTCGGCGCAGCAGGGGCAAGCCCCGCGCCCCACCTTTTCAGATACGGCGCGGACCATGGCTTAGGCCAGGGCTTGGAGGTCAGCGATCAGCACGCGCTCGGGCTCGCCGCCCGCATCGAACTTCACGACGACCGCATCGGGGTCGGTGGCCGTGGTGCTGAAGACGGTGCCGGCTTCACCGAAGCGGGCGTGGTCGGGGTTCTTGACCTTGACGGATTGCCAAACGGAGAACATAGGGGTTCACTTTCAAAGGTTGGACCCCCCGGCCCCCGATTCATGACGGCCCCGACGATGCCGGAGCCCCACAGCGCGGCGATGCCGCCGGCCTGCTGCGTACAGTTATTGACACGGGTCCAAGGCTGCGCGCGCTTCGCGCTTGCAAAGCCGGCCCGGCGGGTTGCCGCCATGGCCTTGTCGCCTTGTCCCCATGTGCCACGCGGACGCCATTGGCGCCGCTCAGATTCGAAGACACGCGGCCCGCCCAGGCGGTCGCGCACGCCGACGATTCGCAGGGCCGGCACGGCGCCATAACGGCCCTCGCGCAGCTCTTCGACGCCGGCAATCTCGATGCGATAGGCACGGCCCACCATGGCGCCGCCCTGGGCTTCCATGTAGCGCCGCCAGCAGGCACGCCGGCCGCCGTCGCGGTTGACCGCTTCCAGCGCTTCCTGCACCGCGTATGAGGCGCCCTGTGCGGCGGGCTCCGAAACCCGCCGCAGCTCGCGCCACACAGTGACCGGAGGCTGACCAATGGCCTGAAATTGCCTGATTCGATGCTCGGACGCCCAGGCTTCCACGCGCTTCGCGCTGCCGCCGATGGCGTCGACCTGCTGGCCCTGCTCTTCGTCGCGGTGGCCTTCAACGCCCACGGCGCCGGCATCGTCAATGCCCTTGGAGATGTACTTCGCGACGTAGCCGGCGGCACCGCCCTTGTCCAGCGGCTTGAACTTCACCCGGTGTTCCTCGGCGCCGGCTTCGTCGCCATCCTCGGCCAGCCAGTGCGCGCGCATGATGGCTTGCAGCTTGTCCAGCTCGGCCGGCGGCGCCCACAGGAGCATGTGCCAGTGCGGGCACCCGTCTTGATGTGGCTCCGCCACCCGGTAGCCGAAGACGGAGACGCGCGCACGGGCCAGGGCAGCGCGGGTGCGCGCCCAGGTCTTGCAGAGCCAGCGCTGAGCATCGGCCGGCGCGTTCGGCCGCTGTGGGCCGTAGTCGCCAGCACCGGGCGACGACTCGCCGCCCGTGTATTTGTGGTTGCGCCCTGCCGCCGAGTGAAACCGACTGGGGGCCGTGTTGGTCGTGAACAGGCCAGCCATGCCGCGCGCCTCTGCCCACAGCTCGGCGCCCTTGATGCGGGTCATCAACTCGCCGCGCCGGATCGCCTTGTTTGCCACGCTGGCCTTGACCGCTGCGGCGAGGGTGATCTTGTTCCCTTCGTCGTCTTCAATCTCGGTCCGCTCAAGCATGGCCTTGTTGCTGGCGCGCTGGGCCTCATGCCGGCGTGCCGTGTCGTCGGTGACGTACACCTGCCGCCCCTTGCCGAGCTGGCCGTTGAAGGCCGCGCGCGCCTCGCGCGCCTGCCCGGCAGCGCGGCGCACCTGACGGCGCCACCAGTAGGGGCAGCAAACGCGCTTGACGGCGGCGCGCAGGCCGTCAGCGTCGCCGCACTTGACCGGCGGCAGCTCGGCCTGAAGCGGCCGGACCTGCGCGGCAAGCCACGCCAGCGAGACGGGCTCGCAGAGGTCGCCGATGCGGTCCAGCATGATGCCGGCCCGGATGCGGGCGAGGTCGCGCAGCACGGAGTCCGGCGCGTCCGGGTCCACCGGGGCCAGCGCGCGCTGCATGCCCAGCTGGGCCATGGATTCGCGGGCGGCATGCTCGGCGCGACGGCGGCGCGGCGCGTCGGCCGTCCACATGGCCCAGGCGATGAAGGCCGTCTTGTGGCCGGCGCGGCGCGCTGCCTTTACGTCGGAGGGCTTCGCGCCCAGAAGCTCGAGCTTCCGGCGCGGGCTGAGGTTCAGCACGTCAGCCGGCCGACTTCACGCGACCGCAGGCGCAGCAGCGATAGCCCACGACGCCTTGCAGCCAGCCCTTGCCCCAGATGGGCGCCCAGCGATGTTCATTGCCCCGGCAGCGACGCATCACCACCCCAGGCAGTCGCCGCCCTTGAGCCCGCGCAGCAGCTCGGCGGCCGTGGCCGCGATGCTGGTCTGATCGCCGGGACCGAAGGCATCCCAGGGCAGGCGCGCCCTGGTGGCCGCGTCGCCCTCGGTCTTGGCTCCGAGGTTGACCAGCAGCGTTCGCACGCGCAGCGGGCATTCCTGCCACCAGCGCGCGGGCGCCGTCATGACGCCGGCCTTCTTGCGGGCGTCCTGGGCGTCGAGGATGGATGCCTTCGACTTCAGCACCGCGAACTCACGCGCGCTCAGGCCCAGGGCCGCAGCCTCAGCAGCGAAGGCGAAGCCCTGGGCCGCCTGGGCGACTTGATGGGGGATGGGGCCGCTCATGGTCAGAAGCCTCCTTCGTGGGCGTCGCGGAGGGCTTCCACCGCCGCTTCATGCTGTAGGAGCACCTGCGCTGCCGCCGTTGGAATGTGCGTGCCGGCGCCCAGGGCGAGGGCTTGCAGGCGCAGGCCGGCCGACGTGCCGAGCTGGAGCACCTGCAAGACGTGGACGAGGTTGCGCAGCTCGATTGCCACGTCGAGCAGGCCGGAGGCGCACGCGCCTTGATCGTCGCTGCGGGCGTTCATCCTGCGATCCCTCGCATGGTCGGGTTCTGCACGGATGCCGTGTTGGCCTTCGCGTCCTCGCGAATCTTTGCGGCCTCCGCGAAGTCGCCCGCCTTGATGGCCGCATGGCCGATTTCCCGGGCCTCTGCGGGGCTGAAGTACAGCGGGAACAAGCCGACCTTGACGCGCACGACGCCGGGCACGACGCCCGATTCATCGGCAGCGACTTCAGCCGTCCCGGCTTTGGTCTTGATGGTGGCGAGCATGGTCAGACCCTCCACGTAACGCAGCAGTCGGCGCCGGGCTCCGGCGGCCACGGCACAGGCGGTTGCCAGCCCAGCACAGCCAGGGTCTTGATGGCCGTGTCGAGGCGTCGCTGCATGAAGTCGCCGGGCGCGGCCAGGAGCACCGCCGATGTCAGCTCATCCAGCACGCGGGCGAGGTCGCTGTACTTTGGCAGGCCGTCCACCTCGCACCGACCATCGAAACAGGCGATGGCCATTTCTTGAATTCGTTGGGTGTTCATCGTCAGACCTGCCGCGCGATGAATTCCATGTCGGCCACGTCGAGGATGTCGACGCGCTGCACCGCCTGGAGCGCCGTGTAGTCCATCGCCTTCAGGACTTCGGGGCGGTTGAGGATGAGCGCGACGGCCAGCGTCTCGCCGGTCGACCAGCCCGGCCACTTGGCGAAGGTCTTGCCCTTCACGTGCCGCGCCATGGTCAGAAAACGGTTGATGGTGTTGATGTCACCAAATGCCATGCGAAACCCCTTGAACCCCCACCCTCCCCGCCTGAGACCCTTCGGGGTGGCGCCGCCGTGGACTCTCACCACGAGCACCGAACCGGGCCGCCCTATGCGCGGCGCCATTCCGAAGGGTGCTGACCGGACCGGGGAACGGGGGGTTTCGAAGTGACCGGTCAGCGGGGCGCACGATAGAGCAAATACGTTCAGCTACAGCAACAACATTCAGTTGTTTGTCGTTTGCCTGAAGGCGCTTAAAGTGCCTTTTGTGGCAGCAGCGCCACGAAACCGGGGGGTTTCCATGCTTTCGACGATTGAATTGCTCGACCTTGCCAAGCACCGGCAAGGCGATGTCACCGACTACCGAATTGCCAAGCTTTTGGGCATCACGTCGGCGCACGTCACGCACTACCGAAGCAAGGGCGTGAAGCCCTCAAACCCAGTAGCCATGCGGCTTGCCGAGCTGGCGGGGGTTGATCCGGCTGAGGCCGTGTTGGCCGTAAATCTCGAGCGCGCGACCTCTCCCGAGGACCGCGAAGTGTGGGAAATGCTGCTCTCGCGCATGTCCAAGCCTGGGAAGGCTAAAACGGCCCACTGAGGGCCCTACCCCGGCACCGTGCCGGGGGTGCCGGATCGCGACTTTCCCCTTTATCCATCGGGGTTCGCGGGTCATTTCAGACCGATCCGGTAATGCACATTGTCGCCACCGCAGACGCTGGCTCGATCGGCTCCTAACGCGACTTCTCAACGTAACTATGGCCCGCACTGCGGGCCTTTTTTCTATGACATCGCAGCCGATTCAAATGCCATGCTGAATCGCCTGCCAACCTGGCTCCCGACGCTCGCGGAGCTGATGAACGACCTCGGCCTGCAGGCCGCCGATGTTCCCAAAATCGCCCGTGTCCTGGGCGTGTCTGAGCGCACCGTATGGCGCTGGATGGGGCCACAGCGCTTGGGACGCCGAGATGCACAACCGGACCCAGAACGCGCTCAACCTGCAGGCGGCGCTTTACCGCGAGCTGCGCCGACTGCAGGACGCAGCCAAGGTGACCGGCGCCGGCGAGCTAGGCCAGGTCGGACGAGAGCGCCTGGCGGCCAACGACATCCCGTCGCCACCGCCCAAGGTCTTGACGACGCGGCCAGCCTGGAAAGACCTCGACCAGGCGCGGCGCGGTTGAGCAGCTGCAGCTCGTCGACCAGGCGGGCTCCCGCGGCCTGGCGGCCAGCTCTCCCAGGGCTACCGCCCCGGACCCCGCTAAACAGTCACTTGCCTGAATTTTCCAATTTGGCCTTCATTTTGAAGGTAATAAACTTTTCATCCGGAAAATACTGTTTGGCTACTTGGCGCATTTTCTCAATCGTCTCTGGCAATGATTTCCGAGAATCGGCAAAGAGATCGAGCGCATTGTCTGTTGTATTAATCAAGGTGTGATAGAGCCTTTCGCCCAGTGCCTGTTCCATCTCGTCGTCGGTTATCACCCTATTGTTCACTTGCGCCTTCTCAATAGCCGGGTGAACTTGCTCAAAAAAGAACTCATTTCGAAGTCGAAGCGCGGCGTATGCCTGATGGAAGCTTTCTTGTTCTATCGTCAGCAGGAGAAAAAAGTTTGGGTCGTGGTCTAAAACGAACTTGAGATCAGCGAAGTCGTGCACCAGATCTTGGTAGTCTGGAGGCTTTTGTGCAGGATAAGTGAACGCCCTGTGAGCGGGCGGCAGACTACGATACTTGTCCATCCCCAGAGATGTGCCTTCAACTGCATTTGCTTGTCGAACCAGGATAAATAGCCCCCAACTCAACGCATCTTTTCGTCTCTGCTGCTCAATCAAGTGCTCTTTCGCCTGATTCAGACGGAAGGCGAAAGTCGCACCGAAGAATGTGCCGAGTAATGGAAGGCATCCAAGCGCTAGCTCTCTATTTCCGATTGCACCTGCCACATAGGCACAAATCAAAACTCCGCTCAGCGCAAGAAAAATAAGAACATAAACCCATGATTTTGGTTTCACGCTGGACATTTTTGCTCCCTTTGATGCTGGGCCCAATCAGAGCTTGCCTGCCTCATACAGTTCCGCAAATCGCTTGTTAGCCCGAATAAATTCGTTGGAGCAATCCACTGTCCATGAGCCGCCCCGGGCCTCATCGCAACTTGCCGGCTTGCGGTAGTACCGCCCCCAAGCGGCGGCGCGCTTGCCTGCCTCGGCCGAAATCTGCCGTTTGGCCTGCTCATCCGCGTTCTGCGCCTGTACAAACTGCGCGCGCTTGGCAGCTAAGACCGCTTGATTCGCCGCCTGCGTGCGCTTCACATCTGCGTCGACTGCTGCGGCTTGCCTAGCCAGCTCGGCGGCCAGCTCCGCAGCGGCTACCTGCGCCTGCCAGACCACAACGCGCCGTAGCACAAACGACGCGGCGAGCGACCCGATGAAGACACCCAACGCCACGTGCAAAAAAAGCGGCAGACCGCCCGACCTTGAATCCCAACCAGACATCTGGCCTCCCCTTTTGGCGGCCAGTATCGCCGTGCCCCTACTGCGCGGTTCTCTCCATCCGGCGCGCCACAGGCCCGGCATCGGGTTGAACCGTAGCGGCGGCGATTTGAGCCGGCGGCGGGCCGAACGAGCCTGCACCCTGCCCTAGCCTCTCGCCAAGCGCCTGTGGGGCCGCCTGCGGGGCTTGCTGGGGCTGTTGCTGCACCCGCTCGCCATTGGCGGCCCAGGCCACGAAGAATCCGCCATCGGCGAGCTTGCGGCACAGCTCATCACTCATGTCCAGCTTCGTGGACTGCTGGCTGTAGCACTGGCAGCGCTTGGCGCTGGCGATGCAGGCGGCCGGATATGGCGCCTGCTGCGGCATGGTGACGCCGTCATAGACCGGCGTCAATGCCCGAATAGCTCGCGTACCCGATGCCCAGGGACAGCAAGACGCGGCCAACGAGAGTGCCCGCCGCAGAGATCAATGCGCCGATCAGCGCGCCGAGAAACAGAGGCACGGTCAGTCTTTGAAGGCGATGCCCAGGGCGCCAAGCACGCTCAGCGCCATGAAGATGTGGCCGAGCATCTGCAGGGGCTCGTTCAACCATCTAGGGCCGTATCGGCGTTGACCGTCGCACTCCCCGAGCCCACGCTGGCTTGAATCCTCATGCCTGAGGCAGCGAATTACGCGGGGAGCCCCCTTGCGGCGTATTCGGGTATGCCTGTCCATTGTTTCTTGCGTACCTGCTAACGGAACTTTCAAGCAGTCCGGGCGACTAAATGGCGCTGTCTTGTTGCTCGTTGAGCCCGTCGGCGATGCCGACCGGCTTGCAAGTTATGTATTCACCCCGGTGACCATCATGCCAACACCTTCAAAGTCCGCGGTGCGCGAGGTTCTCGAGTCCATACGCCTGAAGGAGAGCTCACCGCCTCAATCAGCGGACGAGCGGGATGCTGGACGTTCTCGCCAGCGTGCCGGTAGTACAGCCGGGATGGTCGACTACGCCAAGTGCCGGCTCGTTTGGGATGCGACCAAAACGAAGGTCGCAGCCGAACTCAAGAAGCTCGAGCAAGCGATCACGGAGGTCTACGGGAAGCGAGAAGGTTTTCCGCAGATTGCCAGCAAGCTACGTAAGCTCGACAGCGTGCTGGATGCATTCGCCGACGATCTTTCCGGCCTTTTCAGCCGCTTGGCGGCTGGGCCGCAAGCCTCAGACCGAGATTCACTGCATCGCGAGGCGGCTCGCCTGGTTCGCTTCTTCCATCGGCAGGCTGTCAGCGACCCCTTCATCGGCGAACTCGATTCGAACCCATTTGTTCCGGTCACGATTCGCGCCACGCTTGATCGGTCGCTGACTGATCTTTCCGGAAAACTGAGGTAGGTCGGGAGCACGCGATGGAGGTGATTGAAGTGATGGCAGGGCCGTGTGTCGAGCTGCCGCCTTGGCGCTTCGTGCGCTTTGGACAGGATGACTCCCTCGACGCTGCAGCTCGCCGCCTCTTCCTGGCGCAATGGCCAGGTTGCCATTTGCCGCGCTGTGAGGGTTTAGACCTGCCGATGACAGCGATTGCGCTGGGCGACGACCAGGTCTTGGGTTGCGCAAGCGTTGTGCGAGCGTTCTTGCCTGAATCCGGTCGGCTCGCTACGTGCCTCTCCAACCTGGTCGTCGCCTTCCCCCACCGGCGACAAGGCCTGGGTCGCCAGCTCGTCAGCTGGCTGATGCAAGAGGCTGCGGAAGTTGGTGAAAGAAGGTTGTACGCAGTCAGCGCGCAACGTGCCTTCTTCCAAGCTATCGGGTGGAGTCCCGTTTCAACGGAGCAGAAATCGGAAGCAAGCGCGTTTACGCGAGATGCCGAAGCCGCACAGCTCTTCGAATCGCCCTGGAACAAGCAATGGAGCGCGATATGACTGATCGGAAGAAACAAGATGCATGGCTGATGACGGCCCTTGACGTCCCCATGGAGGTGGTAGTTGACGCTGGCGACCAATCTTCAGAGCAGGACCGCGTCGGCAGTTTGGTATGGGAAGGTGCCACCTTGCGCGCTCAATCGGCGCTTCGCCAGTTGGCTGCGGAGATGGACCGACGCGGTGGCACTGACTACCAGAAGGCTGCGGCTATGGTGCGCAGCGCTCAGGAGAAGCTTGCTCAACCCCTCGACTCCGCCAAAAGCGTCGCTCAGATGAAATCTTGGATCCTCACCGACGAGTTGATATCAGGGTGTGATGACGTCCTTCACCTGACCGATCCACTTCTGGTCGCCGTCGATCGTCTTGCGACGACCTTTCAATCTAAGGGAGCTTGACCATGGAAGCACCTGACGCAGCAAGAATAGTTACGGACCGACTCGTCGGAGGTTCTCGAAAAGGCGGCGGTGGTCGCGATGACGGCGATGACGACCGGAAGAAGAAGCTTCCCATTGAAATCATGAGCGACGCTGACGAAGCTGTCGCCACGGAAGCTGCCGCTGCCTTGTTTGAGCTGATGAAGTTGTTGGAAACGGAGCTTCACCCCTACGGCTTCAACCTGGACATCTGGCTGGAGAGGTACACGTTTGAATCTCCTGAACTGTCCGAGTTAGTGGAGCAGATCATGAGCATCGCGAGCCCGGAGTTGCAGCATGCCTTGCAACAAGAAGAAGATGACCTAATCCATGAACGTGCGTCGGTCGAGCACATGCGTCGTCTCGCCCGGAAGTGCAGGGACATGTACGACACGTTGATGGTTTTTCTTGCCAACGCGCAGCGTTTGTACAGAGAGCTCCAGAGGCGGCGTGCCGCTGAAGCGGAGGAGAAGTCTGGCGCGAGCAGCAGTTCCAGTTCGAGTTCAACCAATGAAGGCGGATTCAACTTTGTTGCCGCCCTGGAGGGTCTAGAAGCCAACCACGACAAGAAAAAATGGCTTGCGGCTGTCAAGGAGACCGGCAAGGGCGCGAAGTGCATCTATGTCGACGCGGACCTGATCAATCGCATCAAAAGTCTCTTTGAGCAGTACTCCAAAGATTGGGATGCCGCTTCAGTTGACGGCTTCAAGGGCATGAAGGTGGACAAGTTCCGGCGCATGACAGCTGCGCTTGAAGAAATCATTGGCCTGCTTGTCTCCTCGGGCAACATCCTGACTCATGCTTCCATCGGCCCTGGCTCTGCCTTCTTTGACATGATGATGCGCCTGCTGAAGCAGAGCTGTGGAAGCCGCGAAGTTTTGACGTTGGCGCAATGGTGGATGTCCATCGCAAAGCCCTCGAAGAAGTGAGTGGTGCGGCATTCGGGAAGGTGCAGCCTGCCCAGGCGACTCCGTTTGTCAGGCCTGCTTGTTCTAGATGCTCGCGTTGCGCGCGCTTCCTGTCACCACTTGCAGCACCTATAGGTGCTCAAAATGGAAGCGACGTCGGGGCGTGCGCCGGCTGCCCGCGCTGTGCCAGGGGCCTGCAAAAAGCCGGCGCCCCTGCCCTCATGCTTCCTCGATAGCCAAGCCCTCTGGCGCCGTCGCCAAGGCGTGCTGCCCTGGCGTCACGCCAAATCTGCGTTTGAACAATGCAATGAAGCCACTGACGTTGGCGTAGCCGAGTTCGAGAGCGACGCTCTTGACCGAGCGGCCGGCGGCGATCAGCTCCAAAGCGCGCAGCAGGCGCACCCGTTGACGCCACTCCGCAAAACTGAACCCCGTCTCGGCGGCGAACTTTCGCGTGAACGTCCGCGATGAAGCGCCTGCCCAATCGGCCAACGCTTCTAGGCTCCGATCATCGTCCGGCCGTGTCAGCAGTTCTTGCGCCACCTTCAGCAGCCTGGCGTCGGTGGGCAGAGGCAGGCTGAATGGGATGCGCGGCAGGTCGCCGATCTCATCGAGGATCACAGCGGCAGCCGGGCCTGCGCGTCGGTCAGAGGCCCCGCAGGCCAATCCGTCGCTCGCGCGATGCCGGCGCGCAGCAGCTGCGAAACGGCCACCACGCCCGGCTCGGCCGGCAACGTCGCGCAGGCCTCGGCGGCGACGTAAACGCTTCAGCCCGTGAAGGGTCCATGCGACTGCATGCCATGCGGGACATCCGGCGGCACCCAGACGGCATGCGTGGCAAGCACCACCCAGCGGCAATGCATCGCTTCGACGGTCAGCAAGCCGCGCGTAGCCCCGAGCAGCTGTCCGCGCGCGTGGCTGTGGCTGGGCGTGCGGCGTGCCTCGCCCGAGGTGGCCGCGACGCCCATCAGGGGCGGCCCGCCCTCGTCGGAGGCTTTTGCGGGCGGGATCAGCGGGAGATGCATCCTTGGCGGAAAACGGCTATCGATTGGCGTCGGCATCGTACTCAGATGCGCCACCCGTCTCTAGAGTTGCCTGCATAGCAACTTCACGAGGAGCCGCCATGCGAGCCCAAGACATCCTGCCCGACAGCCAGAACGAGGTTGAGCTCGAAGGCGTCGTCGTCCGCAAGGGCACCGTAGGCGCCTTTCTTACCAATGCGCGTGCCTGGACAAGCTCCCCACCGGGTTCGGAGGAGCGCCTCAATGCCGAACAAAGCATCGGTCGAGATCTGCCCGCCCTCCGCGCCCTGGGTCTGTTCGAGGCATTCAACGTTCGCGACGACGCGCTGAAGGCCTGGATCGACGCTCACTGAAGAGATCGGGGGCCGCCTGGTGCCCAGGCGCCCTCTTACGCCGTGCGCGCGGCGATCTGCAGTCGATCCAGGATTTCCGCGCGCTTGATGCCCAGCTGGATGAGCTGCTGGCTTGCGGCACGGATTTTTCGATCCAGGTCGACGGCCAGCGCCGCGATCTCCCGATTGCCCGATTCGACAAGCGCGGCGGCCTGCCAGGCAGCATAGGAATCCTCGGCCAACCCGACGAGGATGTTCACGCCGGGGATGTAGTCGGTCATGGCCTTGCGCTTCAGCTCCGCGACGATGCCCTGCTTGAGCAGGGACAGCATCGTCTTGACGTGCCCGTCTTCAAGCCGCGTGCCGCTCTTGGCGAACTTGCCGTAGAGCTCATGGACGACGACCTGGTAGAGGGAACTCGCTCCCTTGAGCTCGAAGGAGTTCACGATCACGTTGAGTGGAATCAAGGTGACGTTGGCCATCACGCCAACGATGCCCCAGGCGCTGGCGGAGGCCCTGGCGCTGGCCAGATCCATCTGCGCGCTCTGCAGCAGAGCTATCCCCTCCTGGATGGCGAGCTGCTTTCTTCCAAGCATTGCGAACTGGTGTGCCTGATGCGCCATCTCCACGGTGGACCTCCGTCTTTCGTTCTGCCTTGCGACGGCTCATGCTGACATCGCCGCGCCGTGACCGCATCCACAGAAATCGCTAGCCGCACCGCCCTCTGGGCATCGCGGCCTGCATGTCTCAGGGAGCCGACTTGCCGCGACGGTGGCATGTCAATGACAAGAATTGACTTTAAGAAAGCTTTTCAAGCATTTGATAGATATGGGTATTTGTGAAGTCTTCTAGAGGAGATGAGCGTAGACCGCTGGCCCCAGATGGCGGCCTCGCGATCCGGTGTCTGTCGGTACCGCATCGTTCCATGCCTGCAATGCATAGGGTTAACCCTTGTGATGCCTGGTAAAAACCCTAAGATAGCGTTGCATCAACAAAGAAAGGGAAACAAATGGAACTGCTCATCGTTGCTCTGGCGCTGTCCACCGTGGCCGTCATCGCTCAACTGGCTGACATCACCAACAAGCGCAACTGAAATCGCTTCACACCGTCCGAAGGGCTGCATCTGCAGCCCTTTTGCTTTTCTGGCGCCGAAAGAACCCATACGAAATCCCTATAGCTGTCAGCAAAGAATCGATATTTCAGAACTAGCAGCCCCTCCTAAGCTGACGGCCGTTCCTGTTGCAGACACGGCCCATGCGAATCACCAAGCTGACGACCTACCGCCTCGCGCCGCGGTGGATGTTCCTGAAGATCGACACCGACGCCGGCATCAGCGGCTGGGGTGAGCCCGTCATCGAGGGCAAGGCTCGCAGCGTCGAAGCCGCGGTGCACGAGTTCGAGCCCTATCTGATCGGCCAGGACCCGTCTCGCATCAACGACCTCTGGCAGGTCATGTACCGCGGCGGCTTCTACCGCGGCGGCGCCATCCTGATGAGCGCCATCGCCGGCATCGACCAGGCGCTGTGGGACATCAAGGGCAAGGTGCTCGGCGCGCCCGTCCACGAGCTGCTGGGCGGCCTGGTACGCGACCGGATCAAGGTCTATTCCTGGGTCGGGGGCGACCGCCCGGCCGACGTCATCCGCGACATCCAGCGGCTGCGCGAAGGCGGCTTTGACACCTTCAAGATGAACGGCTCCGAGGAAATGGGCCTCATCGACAGCGCCCGCAAGGTGGACGAGGCCGTGGCCCGCATCGCCGAGATCCGCGAAGCCTTCGGCCACGACATCGAGTTCGGCATCGACTTCCACGGCCGCATCGGCGCGCCCATGGCCAAGGTGATGCTGAAGGCGCTCGAGCCTTATCGCCCGCTGTTCGTCGAGGAGCCGGTGCTGGCCGAGCAGGACGAGGCCTATGCACGCCTGGCCGAACATACCGCCATCCCGCTGGCGGCCGGCGAGCGCATGTACTCGCGCTTCGAGTTCAAGCGCGTCTTCCAGGCTGGCGGCCTGTCCATCGTGCAGCCCGACCTGTCGCATGCCGGTGGCATCACCGAGTGCATGAAGATCGCCTCCATGGCCGAGGCCTATGACGTGGCCCTGGCACCGCACTGCCCGCTCGGCCCCATCGCGCTGGCGGCCTGCCTGCATGTGGACTTCGTGTCGCACAACGCCGTGCTGCAGGAACAGAGCATGGGTATCCACTACAACCAGGGCGGCGAGCTCCTCGACTATGTGGTGAACAAGGAAGACTTCCACATCGAGGACGGCTATATGAAGCCGCTGACCCGGCCGGGCCTGGGTGTGGTGGTCGATGAGGAGAAGGTCATTGCAGCCAGCAAGGTGGCGCCGGACTGGCGCAACCCGCTGTGGCGCCATGCGGACGGCAGCGTCGCGGAATGGTGATGACGAACACCAACGCCAAACTCATCGCGCTGGACTGGGGCAGCACCCGGCTGCGGGCCTTTTTGCTCGGGACCGACGGCACCGTGCTGGAAACGCGGCAATCGGAGCAGGGCGCTTCGACGCTTTCCGGGGAGTCCGCTTTCGCACAAGCGTTCGCTGCGATCACGACCGGTTGGACCGCCCTCCCCGCGCTGGCCTGTGGCATGGTCGGCAGCCAGCACGGCTGGCGCGAGGCGCCCTATGCGCCCTGCCCGGCCGATGCCGCGGCACTGGCCCGCGCGGCCCTGCAGGTCAAGGACAAGCTCTGGATCCTGCCCGGCCTGATGCGCGACGGCGCCCAGCCCGATGTCATGCGTGGCGAGGAGACGCAGATCGTCGGCGCGCTGGCCCTGCACCCCGAGCTGGCCGCGCAGTCCTGCCTGGTCCTGCCCGGCACGCATTCCAAATGGGCTCGCGTCGGCCAAGGCCGGGTGACGGGTTTTGCCACCCACATGACCGGCGAGCTGTATGCGCTGTTGCGCCAGCATTCGGTGCTGTCGCGCCTGATGCCGGCCGACGGCAGCGCCCCGCCCTCCCCCCAGGCCTTCCTGGCTGGCGTGGATGCGGCGCGCGAAGACGGTGCCTTGAGCCATCAACTGTTCGCCGTGCGCACGCTGGGCCTGTTCAAGCGCTTGCCGCCCGCGGACCTGCCCGACTACCTCTCCGGCCTGCTCATCGGCCATGAGATCGCCCACGAACTGAAGGCCGGCGCGCCCGAGTGCCTGGCCCTGATCGGCGACCCGGCTCTGTGCGAGCGCTATGCCCTGGCCCTGGGCCGCTTTGGCGTCCACGCGCCACTGCAACTTGACAACACCGCGCCCGCCGGCCTCTGGCAGCTGGCGCAAACCATGGGGCTTGACTGACATGCTCGACCCGGCACTGCAACAACTCCCCCTCGTGGCCATCCTGCGCGGCGTCAAGCCCGACGAGGTCGAGGCCATCGCCGACGGCCTCTATGCCGAAGGTTTTCGCGTCATCGAGGTGCCGCTGAATTCGCCCCAGGCCCTGGACTCCATCGCCCGCCTGGCGCGGCGCATGCCGGCCGATGCGCTGATCGGCGCCGGCACCGTGCTCAGCGCCGACGCGGTGCGCGATGTGCAGATCGCCGGCGGTCGCCTCATCGTCATGCCTCATGCCGACGTGGCCGTCATCCGCGTCGCCAAGGCGCGCGGCATGGCCTGCGTGCCGGGCGCGGCGACGCCGACCGAGGCCTTCGCGGCTTTGCAGGCCGGTGCCGATGCGCTCAAGCTCTTCCCGGCCGAACTCGTCACGCCGCCCGTCGTCAAGGCCATGCGCGCCGTGCTGCCCAAGGAGCTGCGTCTGCTGCCGGTGGGCGGCATCACGCCAGAAACCATGGCTATCTACCGCCGTGCCGGCGCCAACGGCTTCGGCCTCGGTTCTGCCCTCTATGCACCCGGCCTGAATGCGTCCGAAGTGGCGCAAAGGGCCAAGGCCTTCGTGCAGGCCTGGCACGCGTTCTGAAGCGCGGCCGCACAAAACAAAGACAACGGAGACTCCCATGAACCGCATCCTGACGCTGTGCGCAGGGCTGGCGCTGGCCGCGCTTGGCCCGACGGCCAGCGCCGACATGCTGCTGAAGCTGGATGCCCGCGCCGACGCGCCAGCGCCGACGACCGGCCATCTGCAGCTCGGCACGGCCCGCACGCCCAAGGGCCAGACCTTGGCCGTCCACAGCCAGTACCTGCTGAAGGACGGGCAGCCCTGGCTGCCGGTCATGGGCGAGTACCACTTCAGCCGCGCACCGGCCTCGCAATGGGAGACCCAGCTGCGTCTGATGAAGGCCGCTGGCCTGGACATCGTCGCCAGCTATGTGTTCTGGAACCACCACCAGGAGCAGCCCGGCGCCTTCAACTGGAAGGGCAACCACGACCTGCGCCGCTTCGTGCAGCTGGCCCAGGCCGCCGGACTGCAGGTCGTCGTGCGCCTGGGCCCCTGGGCGCATGGCGAGGCGCGCTATGGCGGCATCCCTGACTGGGTCGTCGACAAGATGCCCACCCGCGGCAACGACCCGGAATACATGGGCCATGTCGAGAAGCTCTACGCCGAGATCGGCGCCCAGCTCAAGGGCCTGCTGTGGAAGGATGGCGGCCCCGTCATCGGCGTGCAGCTGGAGAATGAATACAACATCCGCGGTGCCGGCCGTGGCGAGGAGCACATCAGCGCGCTGAAGAAGCTGGCGCTGAAGGCTGGCCTGGATGTGCCGCTCTACACCGTCACCGGCTGGGACGGCACGGTCTACCCGTCCGGTCAGGTCACGCCCGTCTTCGGTGGCTACCCGGACGAGCCCTGGGCGACCAGCACGACGGAGCTGGCTCCGAAGGAAACCCACGCCTTCCGTTTCGACACCCGCGTCAGCGGCGACCTCGGCGCGCAGACCCAGGCGCACGAGCCCGGCACCGCCGAGAGCGACAAGGACAAGGTGCCCTTCCTGGGCGCCGAATACGGCCCCGGCCTGCCGGCCATGTACCGGCGTCGCACCCTGGTGTCGCCCGACGACATCGCGGCCATGCTGCCGGTGCAGCTGGGCTCGGGCGTCAACCTGTTCGGCTATTACATGTTCCATGGCGGTCGGAACCCGGTCGCTGGAACTGGAATTGGCGGCACGGGCCTCGAGGAAAGCACGTTGAGCGGTGGCTACAACGACACCCCGCGCATCAGCTACGACTTCCAGGCGCCCCTCGGGCCCGACGGCCAGCAGCGCCCGGTGCTGACCAAGCTGCGTCCCTTCCACTATTTCCTGCGCGACTACGGCGCCCGGCTCGCGACGATGACGGTGCGCCAGCCCGGGCGCACGCCCGCCAACCCAGCCGATCTGCAGACGCCGCGCTGGGCCGTGCGCGCACGAGGCGACAGCGGCTTCCTGTTCTTCAACAACCATGTGCGCCAGTACGCCCTGCCGGCCCAGGGCGGCGTGCGCTTCGAGGTGCAGTTGCCTGGCGGTGCGCTGACCCTGCCCAGCCACCCGATCGACATCCCGAGCGGCGTCTATTTCATCTGGCCGCTCAATCTCGATCTCGATGGCGTGAAGCTGCGCTACGCCACGGCACAACCCGTGGCGCGGCTGGACGCGGGCGCCCAGGGCATCGTGCACGTCTTCGCGCCGACGCCAGGCGTGCAGGCCGAGTTCGCGTTGGCCGATGGCATCAAGACCATGTCCTCCGACGGCGGGCAGTTGCTGACTCTCGGCAAATCGGGCGGCCGTGCGGTCAGCGTGCTGCTGCTGTCTCAAGAGGAGGCCTCGCAGCTGCAGATCCTGGACATCGCCGGCCAGCGCCGCCTGGTCTTCAGCGAGCAGCAGGTCTGGGTGGCCGAAGGCAAGCTGCAGCTGCGCGGCCTGGCCACCGAACCCCTGCATGCCGCCGTCTTCCCTGCCCTGCCCCAACCCAAGGCGCCGGGGTTGCAAGTCAGGCTGGACGGTCCATTGCAGCATCTCGAATTCAAGGCCGGGGCTGCCGAGCCGACGCTGCAGGTCACCGCCACGCGCCCGGCTCGCAACGCACCACCGGTGCTCAAGGGTGGCCTGGCCCATGCGGCCGTCCAACCCGTTCCCGAGGCCTTTGCCAGCGCCGCGACCTGGTCGCTGAAGCTGCCCCAGCCGCTGGCACCCAACGCCGAGGACGTGCTGCTGGAGCTGGACTTCGTCGGCGACATCGGCCGCGTCTTCGCCGGCCCGCGAATGCTGGATGACTGGTATTACAACGGCCAGCGTTGGCAGATCGGCCTGCGCCAGTTTGCGCTGAAGCCCGGTGCCGAACTGCAGCTCAGCGTGCTGCCGCTGCGCGCCGACGCGCCCATCTACATCGACGCCGCCCACCGCCCGGTCTTTGCCAGCGGCCAGACCCAGGTGGCCGAGCTGCGCGGCGCCCGCCTGCTGCCCATCCGCCGGGTGGCCATCACGCCATGACGCAAGCGCTTGACCTCGCCCTGGCCCAGACCGCCACGCTGGGCGAAGGCCTGCTGTGGCGAAATGGCCGCTGGTGGTGGACGGACATCGAAGGCGCCACGTTGAACGCCTGGCGGCCTGGCGATGCAACGGCCCTGGCCTGCCGCCTGCCGGACCGGCTCGGCAGCTTCGCTCATTGCCGTTCGGGCCGCGTGCTTCTCGGCCTGGCCAAGCGCATCGCCCTGGCGACGGTGGGCGACGAACTGGAGTTGGGCCAGTTGCAGACGCTGGCGCCGGTCGACGCCGCCGAGGCCCGCACCCGCGTCAACGACGGCCGCACCGATCGCAGTGGGCGCTTCGTCTTCGGCACGCTGAACGAAGCGAAGGAGAAGCGCGCCATCGGCAGCTTCTATCAATACTCCATGCTGCACGGCCTGCGGCGCCTGGCCCTGCCGGCGGTGGCCATTGCCAACAGCATCTGCTTCAGCCTTGACGGCCGCACGATGTACTTCTGCGACACGCTGACCCAGCGCATCCAGCAGTGCGACTACGACACCGCGACCGCCCAGGTCGGCAACATTCGCCTGTTCACCCAGATGGACAGCAGGCAGGCTTGGCCCGACGGGTCCGTCATCGATGCCGAGGGCTGCCTGTGGAATGCCCAGTGGGGCGCCGGACGCGTGGTGCGCTACGACCCGTCGGGCAAGGCGATGAGCGTGTACGCGGCACCGGCTGCCCATACGACCTGCCCCGCCATCGGCGGCGAAGGCCTGGACCAGTTGATGTTGACCACCGCCCGCAGTGAGCTCAAGCGCGAGGCCCTGGCCGCCCAGCCGCTGTCCGGCAGCCTGTTTGGAACACGCCTGCCCGGCAAGCTGGGGGTGGCCGACGCCCTGTTCGAAGACTAAGGAGACGACAAGATGATGAAGATGCAACGCCGCGCCCTCACCCTCGCCCTGCTGGCCCTGCCGGTGGTCGCGGTGGCCGCCGATCCGGTCAAGGTCGGCTTTCTCGTCAAGCAGGCCGAGGAACCCTGGTTCCAGGACGAATGGAAGTTTGCCGAACAGGCCGCCAAGGACAAGGGCTTCACGCTCGTGAAGATCGGCATCCCCAATGGCGAGAAGATGATGGCCGCCATCGACAACCTGGCGGCGCAGAAGGCCATCGGCTTCGTCATCTGCGCACCCGACGTCAAGCTGGGCGTGGCCGTGAATCGCGCCGCCAAGCGCCACAACCTCAAGGTCATGTCGGTGGACGACCAGCTCGTCGATGGTGCCGGCAAGCCCATCGCCGACATCCCCCACATGGGCATCTCGGGCTACGAGATCGGCAAGCAGGTGGGCCAAGGGTTGCTGGCCGAGATGAAAGTGCGCGGCTGGAAGCTCGATGAAGTCGGCGTGCTGCGCGTGGCCTTCGACCAACTGCCCACCGCCAAGGACCGCACCATGGGCGCCGTCGATGCGCTGAAGGCCGCCGGCGTACCGGCCGCCAATGTCGTCGACGCCCCCCAAGCCAAGACCGACACCGAGAGCGCCTTCAACGCCGCCAACATCGCCTTCACCAAGAATGCCAAGTTCAAGCGCTGGGTGGCCTTCGGCCTCAACGACGAGGCAGCCCTGGGCGCGGTGCGCGCCGCCGAAGGCCGCGGCATCAAGCAGGACGCCATGCTGGCCATCGGCATCGGCGGCAGCCAGACGGCGCTGAACGAGTTCACCAAGCCCACGCCGACGGCCTTCTACGGCACGGTGCTGATCAGCCCCAGGCGCCATGGCTACGAGACGGCCGTCGCCATCTACGAGTGGGCCACCGCCGGCAAGACGCCGCCGCCGGTCACGCTGACCAGCGGCACGCTGATGACGCGCCAGAACCAGGCCGAGCTCAGAAAGCAGATGGGCCTCTGAAATGGCTTCACTGCAGTTCGACAACATCAGCAAGGTCTTCCCGGGCGTCAAGGCGCTGAACGGGGTGAGCTTCGAGGCGAGGCCGGGCCAGGTCATGGGCCTGCTGGGCGAGAACGGTGCGGGCAAGAGCACGCTGCTGAAGATCCTCGGCGGCCAGTACAAGCCCGACGGTGGCCGCCTGCTGCTAGACGGCCAGGAGCGCCACTTCACATCCGCCGGCGACGCCATCGCGGCCGGCGTGGCCATCATCCACCAGGAGCTGCAATACGTGGCCGAGCTGACGGTGGCCGAGAACGTGTTGCTGGGCCGGCTGCCGACACGCTTCGGCCTGGTCGACCACAAGGCCGCGCGGCGGCTGGTCGCCGAGCAACTGGCCGCCATCGGTGTGGACCTGGACCCGGCCGCGCGCCTGTCGGAGCTGTCCATCGCCCAGCGCCAGATGGTGGAGATCTGCAAGGCCGTCATGCAGGATGCCAAGGTCATCGCCTTCGACGAGCCCACCAGCAGCCTGTCCCACCGCGAGACCGAAATCCTGTTCCGCCTCGTCAAGCGCCTGCGCGCCGAGGGCCGCACGCTGATCTACATCTCGCACCGGCTGGAGGAGTTGTACGAGCTCTGCGACGCCTGCACCATCTTCCGCGACGGCCGCAAGATCGTCACACACGACGTGATGGCTTCAGTGCCGCGCGAGCGGCTGATTGCCGACATGGTGGGCCGCGAGCTGCAGGACATCTACGACTACCGCAGCCGGCAGCACGGCCCCGTGCGCCTGGAAGCGCGCGGCCTGCACAGCGCCCGCCTGCCCGAGCCGCTGAGCTTCGCCATGCGCGGCGGCGAGGTGCTGGGCTTCTTCGGCCTGGTCGGTGCCGGCCGCAGCGAGCTGATGCGCCTGCTCTATGGTGCTGATGCGCGCCGCGGCGGCGAGGTGCTGCTGGACGGAAAAAGGGTGTCTGCCGGCAGCCCGGCCGACGCGATTGCTGCCGGCATCGTGCTCTGCCCCGAAGACCGCAAGGAGCAGGGCATCCTGGCTCACTCCTCGGTGGCCGAGAACATCAACATCAGCTGCCGCCGCCACGGCCTGGCCGGCGGCATCTTCCTGCGCCACCGCCAGGAGGCCCGGCGCGCCGACGACTTCATCCAGAAGCTGCGCGTCAAGACGCCGAGCCGCGACCAGGAGATCCGCCTGCTGTCGGGCGGCAACCAGCAGAAGGTCATCCTGGCGCGCTGGCTGGCCGAGCCGGGACTCAAGGTGCTGATCCTCGACGAGCCGACACGCGGCATCGACGTGGGCGCCAAGAACGAGATCTACAAGATCATCCACGACGTGGCCGCTTCGGGCTGCTGCGTCATCGTCATCTCCAGCGAGCTGCCCGAGGTGCTGGGCATCTCCGACCGCCTCATCGTCATGCGCGACGGCCACATCAGCGGCGAGCTCTCGCGTACCGACGCCAGCGAGACCACTGCGCTCGCCCTGGCACTACCGGACGGTGCCTCCGCCGCCCTGCATTGATCATGAACACGACCACTCTTACGCAACGCCCCGCCATGTCGACCACGTCCCGCGCCCTGCTAAAGGAACACAGCATGACGCTGGGCTACGGCCTGCTCTTCGTCGTGCTGGCCTTCAGCGTCGAGAACTTCTTCTCCGGCGCCAACATCGTCGGCCTGCTGCTGTCGGTGGCCCAGATCGGCATGGTGGCCTGCACCATGATGCTGTGCCTGGCCTCGCGGGACTTCGACCTCAGCGTGGGCTCAACAATAGCCTTTGCCGGCGTGCTGGGCGCCATGGTGCTGGAGCGCACCGGCAGCGTGGGCCTGTCCATTGGTGCCGGCCTGCTTGCCGGCGCGCTGATCGGTGCCGGCAACGGCGTGTTGATCGCCTATCTGCGTGTCAATGCGTTGATCGCGACCTTGGCCACCATGCTGATGGTGCGCGGCCTGGCCTTCATCGCCTCCCATGGCCAGGCGGTGGGCATTGCCGACGAAGGCTTCATCAGCTTCGGCGACACCACTTTCCTGAACCTGCCGCTGCCGATCTGGATGACCGCGCTGTGCTTTGTCATCTTCGGCGTGCTGCTCAATCACACCGTCTTCGGCCGCAACACCCTGGCCATCGGCGGCAACCCGGAGGCGGCCCGGCTGGCCGGCGTGCGTGTGGAGAGGCTGCGGGTGTGGATCTTCCTGCTGCAGGGCGTGGTCACGGCCCTGGCCGGGCTGATCCTGTCGGCCCGCATCACCAGCGGCCAGCCCAATGCCGCCACCGGCTTCGAGCTGGACGTCATCTCGGCCTGCGTGCTGGGCGGCGTGTCGCTGCAGGGCGGCAAGGCGCGCATCTTCGGCGTCGTCATCGGCGTGCTCATCATGGGCACGGTCGAGAACGTGATGAATCTGCTCAACGTCGATGCCTTCTACCAATACCTGGTGCGCGGCCTGATCCTTCTGGCAGCTGTTCTTCTCGACCAATTGAAGACGCGAGGCGAGCGCCGTGGCTGACCGACTGCAAGGCAAGGTCGCCCTGGTGACCGGTTCCACCCAGGGCATAGGGAAGGCCGTCGCACGGCTGTTCGTCGCCGAAGGCGCCAAGGTCATCCTGAATGGCCTGAATGCCGACGCCCACGGCGAGGCGCTGATCGAAGAACTGGGCGAGGACCGGGCGATGTTCGTCCCGGCCGACATCGCCGACGAAGCGGCCGTGCGCGCCATGGCGGCCCGCGGCGCCGAGCGCTTCGGGCCCATCAATGTCCTCATCAACAACGCCGGCATGGACGTCTTCACCGAGCCGCTGGCCATGACGACGGCCCAGTGGCAGCGTTGCTTTGCGGTGGACCTGGACGGCGCCATGCATTGCAGCCGCGCCGTGCTGCCCGGCATGCTGGAGACGGGCGGCGGCAGCATCGTCAACATCGCTTCGGTGCATGGCCATCGCATCATCCCCAACGCCTTCCCCTATCCGGTGGCCAAGCACGCACTGATCGGCATGACCAAGGCCCTGGGCATCCAGTACGCGGCGCGCAATGTGCGCGTCAACTCGATTTCGCCGGGGCTGATCCTGTCGGAGCGCGTCGTCGAATGGCTGGACAGATCGCCCGAGGACGCGAGGCGCCAGGTGGAGCTGCTGCCATCGAAGCGCATCGGCGAGCCCATCGAGGTTGCCTACACTGCCCTCTTCCTCGCCAGCGATGAAGCCCGCTTCATCAACGCCACCGACATCCTCATCGACGGCGGGCGATCGCAGCTCTATCACGAATGACCGATCCCCGTTCGGACCGCTTCGTCCGCTCCCACCTGAAAACCCGCCAGCTGGTGCTGTTGGTGGAGCTGGGGCGGCATGGTTCGATCCTGCATGCGGCCCAGGCCGCCAACCTGACGCAGCCCGCCGCCTCCAAGCTGCTGGCCGACCTGGAACATGCCCTGGGCGTCAAGCTCTTCGAGCGCCTGCCGCGCGGCGTGGCACCCACCTGGTATGGCGAGGTCATGATCCGCCGCGCCGGTGCGGCGCTGGCCGAGCTGGATGCCGGCCACCAGGAGGTCATGGAGCTGCTGTCCGGCTTGTCGGGCCGCGTGGCCGTCGGCGCCGTGCTGACGCCCTCGACGACGCTGCTGCCGGCCGCCATCACCTTGCTCAAGCAACGCCAGCCGCGCGTGCATGTCGCCATCTCGGTCGACACCAGCAAGATCCTCATCCAGCATCTGCAGAACGGCGAGCTCGATCTCGTCATCGGCCGCGTGCTGGACAGCGAGTCGGCCGCCCAGCTCAGCTTCGAGCCCCTGACCGACGAGCCCCACAGCCTCATCGTGCGTGCCGGCCACCCGCTGGCAGGCCGCAGCGACCTCAGCCTGCCCGAGTTGGCCCGCCAGAGCTGGATATTGCCGCCCGGCGGCAGCATCCTGCGCGACCGCCTGACCGCCCTCTTCCTCAGTGCCGGCCTGGACCAACCTCAACAAACCGTCGAGACGCTGTCCCTGCCCGTCGTGACCGCCCTGCTGAGCCAGTCCGACATGGTCTCCGCCCTGCCCGCGGAACTGGTCAAGCCCTATCTGGAAGCCGGCTTGCTGACCGTGCTGGACTTTGAACTCGGCCTGCGCATGGACGCCTATGGCATCGTCACCCGCCGCGCCCACCAGCTGTCACCCGGCGCCGAGCTGATGCTCAATTGCTTGCGCGAGGAAGCCGCGCGGCGGCCGTCGCGTTGAATCCTTGCTGAAAGGAGACTCGCATGGAAGTCACCGGCGGCTGTCTTTGCGGCGATGTCCGCTTCGTCGCGACGGGGCGGCCCTACCGCGTCGGCCTCTGCCACTGCCTGGACTGCCGCAAGCACCATGGGGCTCTCTTCCATGCCTCGGCGATCTTTGCGCAGCAGTCGGTGGCGATCACGGGCGAGACGCGCGACTACGCCGGGCGCCACTTCTGCCCGCGCTGTGGTTCGTCCGTCTTCAGCCGCAGTGGGGATGAGGTTGAGGTGAATCTCGGCGCGCTCGATGCGCCCGACCAGTTCCAACCAAGCTACGAGCTCTGGACCGTGCGGCGTGAAACCTGGTTGCCGCCTTTTCCGTTGGCGCATCACTACGAGCGCGACCGCGAGAGCCTGGGCCGCAGCGAGGACTAGGGTTTGCGCGCCAGCGGGATCTGCAGATTCGTCGGCCGGTTCGCCTCGCTGTCGAAGCCGCGCCCGTCGATGTGGCGGGCGCCCCAGAACAGCAGGCCGTTGCTCAGGTGGACGAGGTCGTACTCCATGAAGTTCTTGCCCTCGGCGAGGCCAAACGGCGCGAAGTTCTTGCCGAAGACGCTCTGCGCTGCGCCGACCTCCCACTTGGCATAGCCCTGGGTCGCCGCCTGGTTCATCAGGTCGGCAAAGCCCTGGATCAGCGGCGTGACCTCGTAGGCCTCGTCGGCCACGAAGTCGACTTTCTGCGCACCGGGTGCGACGGGGTGATCGCCCCGCCACAGCATGTGGCCGCGGATGAGGATGCGCGCCAGCGGCACGCGGCCCATCGGGTCGGCGTACTGGGTGACGACCAGCTCGAAACGGTCACCCGTCGAGTAGCTGAAATCGCGCTTCAGGTGGAAGGGCTTGAGGCTGCCGTCCGGGTTCTTCAGGCTGCTGGGGCGCAGCTCGGGAGCCAGGCTGCTCCAGTGGCCCAGCAGCTGGGTCTTCAGGTCGTCGAGGTTCATGGCGTCGGCTTTCAGGGCTGAAGCCGCCAGGCACATGGCCAGCGCGGCGCGTCGGGTCCACATCGTTGCGGTCCTCCTTCGCCACCAGTGTGGGCGGCGGGTGAGGAGGACCGTTAGCCCAAATCGGCAAAACGTGGGGGCCTTGGGGCATCACCTCGGCGGCTATCCTTGCCCGCATGGCGATCCGCCTCGACGTCTTCGACGACTTCCACCTGCATGGCGCCTCGGCGCCCGAGTGGGCGCAGCGCTATGTCCAGTTGTCGCCCGGCCTGATGCGCAGCGCCCTCATCGAGACGGCCTCTCCCGGTTTGCATGTGTTCCGCAAATGGATGAGCGAGCGCGTGGTGCAGCAGGGCTGCCTGCCCGCCGGCCAGATCTGCTTTGCGATGCTGCATGGCCGTGGCGCCGGACAGCCCTGGATGCAGGGTCATCCGTTGCAGGACGACCTGATCTTCGTGCTGCGCGCCGGCCAGGAGTTCATGTTGCAACGCCCGCCCGGCATGGCCCTGCTGGCCTGCAGCTTCGATGCGGAAACCTTCCGCCGCCTGCTGGACGCGCGGCCCTGGAGCGCACCGGCACATGTACTGCTGTCGCGCTCCAGCGTGCAAGCGCCGCCTGCGGAACTGGAGGCGCTGCGCCGCGTGCTGCTGCAAGCGTCCTCGGCACCGCCCGTATTTGCCGCGCTGACCGATCTCTTCGATGCTGCCGCTGGGCCCGTGCAGCGGGCGGGCAGCGCCTCGGCGGCCTATATCGTCGCGGCCTGCCATCGGCTGGTTGCCGCGGGTGGCGACGCGCCACCTGACATCGACGCCCTCTGCCAGCGCCTGCGCACCAGCCGCCGCAGCCTGCAGAACGGCTTCCGCCAGGTGGCGGGCACCACACCCGTCCACTATCTGCGCAGCCTGCGCCTGAACGCGGTGCGCCAGCGGCTGCTGGCGACGCCTCCCAGGATCTCAGCGTCTCGCAGGCCGCCAGTGATGTCGGCTTCGAGCACCTGGGTCATTTCGGGACCCGCTACCGCGACCTCTTCGGCGAACTGCCCTCGAAGACCCTCAGAAAGCCCCCCTCACCATGACCCTCCACTGCGACGTTGCCATCATCGGCGCCGGCACCGCCGGCATGGCCGCCTACCGTGCCGCCCGCGTGCATACCGACAAGGTGCTGCTCATCGAGGCGGCCCATTACGGCACCACCTGTGCGCGCGTCGGCTGCATGCCCAGCAAGCTGCTGATCGCCGCGGCGGAGGCGGCCCAGGCCGTGCGCGAAGCCCATCGCTTCGGCGTGCAGGCCGAGGCGCCGCGCATCGATGGCCGGGCCGTCATGCAGCGGGTGCGCAGCGAGCGGGACCGCTTCGTCGGCTTCGTGCTCGAGACCATCCACGGCTGGCCGGAGTCGACACGGCTGTTCGGCCGGGCCCGCTTCACCGGGCTCGGCGCGCTGGATGTCGAAGGGCAGCCGATCAAGGCCAGGACCGTCGTCATCGCCACCGGCTCACAGCCCTTTGTGCCCTCCGGCTGGCGTGAGCGGCTGGGCGCCAAGCTGCTCGTCAACGACGATGTGTTTGACTGGGTCGACCTGCCCAAGTCGCTGGCCGTCGTCGGCGCCGGCGTCATCGGCCTGGAGCTGGCCCTGGCCCTGCACAAGCTCGGTGTGCGCGTGCGCCTGTTCGCGCGCGGCAACCGCGTCGGCCCGCTGACCGACCCCGAATTGCAGCCCCTGGCCCAGAAGCTGTTCGCCGAGGACCTGCCGCTGACGCTGAATGCCGACAAGCTCGACCCCGTGCTGGACGGCGACGAAGTCGTCATCGGCGGCGAGCGCTTCGAAGCCTTGCTGTGCACGGCAGGCAGGCAGGCCAATCTCGACAACCTGGGCTTGGAAGCGCTGAACCTGCCGCGCGACGCCGAGGGCCATCCGTTGATCGACCGCCACACCAGCCAGTGGGGCGGCATGCCGGTCTTCATCGCCGGCGACGTGACCAATGACCGGCCGCTGTTGCATGAAGCGTCAGACGCCGGCCGCATCGCGGGTGACAACGCAGCCCGCTGGCCCGATGTGCATGCCCGGCCGCGCCGTGCGCCGCTCGCCATCGTCTTCAGCGAGCCGCAGATTGCCATTGCCGGCGCCAGCCATGCCGAGCTGGTGGCAACCAGGCGGGAGTTCGACACCGGCCGCGTCAGCTTTGCCGACCAGGGCCGCAGCCGCGTCATGGGGGTCAACCGCGGTGGCTTGCATGTCTACGCCGAGCGCGGCACGGGCAAGCTGCTGGGTGCCGAGATGATCGGGCCGTCGGCCGAACATCTTGGCCATCTGCTGGCCTGGAGCGTGCAGCGCGGCGACACCGTGCAGCAGATGCTGGACTGCCCTTTCTATCACCCGGTCGTCGAGGAAGGCCTGCGCACCGCGCTGCGCCAGCTGCACAGCGACCTGCACCTGCCGGCTCCGCCCATCGAGGACTGCATGGATTGCGACACCGAGGCCGAAGTCGGCGGCTGAGCCTTCAGGACGCGGCCACGGGCTGCACTTCGGGCTCGCAGACTATGGGGAAGTTGAGCGAATTGGCCACGTAACATTTCTCGTGGGCGACGTGGTGCAGGGCCAGGGCCTTCTCGACATCGTCCGTGGGGCGCACGCCCACCTTGGGCCGCAGCGTGATGCTTGTGAAGCGGCCGCCGTTGGCGTCTTCCTTCATCGTGCCCTCGGCATCGTCCTCATAGCGCATGACGGCGATGCCGGCTTCCGCGCACAGGTGCAGATACCAGAGCTTGTGGCAGGCGGACGCCGCCGCGACGACGAGATCCTCAGGGTTCCAGCGGTCGGCATCGCCGCGGAAGGCCGGGTCGGATGAGCCGGGGATGTCGGGCTTGCTGCCGGCCGAGATGAGGTGTTGGCGGCCATAGGCTGCATAGGCCGATGTACCGCTGCCGCGGTTGCCCGTCCAGACGACCTTGACGGCGTAGTGATGTTCTCCGCGGGACATTCGGTGCTCCTGATGTGGGTTGTCAGCGTGGGTTGGCGTTCGGCGCGGCGAGGTGGTTCGCGATGGCGCGGTGGGTTTCGTTCAGGTGCTCGGCCAGGCAGGTGCTCGCGGCAGCAGCGTCTTTCTGCTTGACGGCTGCGATGAGCGCGCGGTGCTCATGCCCCCAGGCCGTGCGGCGCGTGTCCGGCCCCATGTCGCGCAGCGCGAATCGCTCGACCCGCCCGCGCAGTTGCATCACCATCTGCAGGGTTTGGGGCTTGTGCGCGGGTTCATAGAGGGTCTCGTGGAAGCTGCGATCGCCGGCGAGCCAGCCGCTGCGGCTGTCCTCCAGTTCCAACTCGGCCTGGACGGCCTCCAGGCGCACCAGGGTCTTGGGCGTGTGCCCGTCGATGGCTCGCGTCAGCAGGAAGGTTTCCAGCATCAGGCGCAGCTCGAAGATTTCGGTCAGCTGCGCGGCGGACAGCATGGGGATGTGCGCGCCGCGGTTGGGAACGACCTCGATCAAGCCTTCGCTGCCCAGCAGCTGCAAGGCCTCGCGCACGGGGATTCGGCTGGCCCCATAGCGCACGGCGAGTTCTTCCTGTCTCAACACCTCGCCTGGCGGCCAGGCGCCTTCGTTGATCTCTTGCCTCAGGCGCTGCGCGAGAGCCAAGGCCGTGGTTGGATGCGGCATTGGATAAATGTATACAAAATGAGTGAGCGAAGCAAGATTCAGGATTCGAGCCAGCGCCTGGCCTTTCAGGGCGGGAACCTAGGCGGCCTTCGCACCCTCGGCTGACCGCTTGCGGAACCAGAACCACCAAGTCCCGAAACACACCAAGCCGTAGCTGATCACGGTTCCCACGAGGCCGTTTTCTTCTTCTTCAGTCCGCACCTTGCCGTCTTCTTCAATGACAGTGATCGTCTTCAACGTCGGCATGACCGCGTAGGTCTGTTCACGCCTTTCGCTAGTGACAGCGCCAGCGGATCGAACGCGGTAAGACCAGCCGATCAAGACACTCCCGCGCGTTGCGACCGGCCCCAGCGCCTCCTGAGCCACTGACCATGGCGACACGAAACCCACCGCCATGACGCAGGGCAAGGCCGCGACAAGCAATGGGCATACGTACTTCAGGATCGTCGAAAGGAGCTTGATCATGGTGGGTGGCCAAAGCTCTCGAGAGCGCTTCGAGCGGCGTACTACTTGTGATTGTGGGGCTACCCCTTTTCGCGTCGGCGCTGCCGCCAGTGCCAGGCCAGCAGCAGGGGCGTGGCCAGGCCCATCAGCCAGTGGCAAAGGCTCGCTGCATCGCGCAACGCGGGTGAGCCGGCGTAGTACAGCAGCCAGCCGCTTAGAGCCAGCAGGGCCAGCAACGCCAGCATCGTGCCGCCGCTGAGCCGGTTGCGTCCCGTTCGCCAGGCGGCCAGGGCGTGATGGGGCAGCAGGCTGCCGACGACCACCAGCGCCAGCATCGCCAAACCGCCATGGATGCGCAGGCTCCAGGCTTGCGCAGGGTGCATGCCCATGACTTCGGGTTCGCCGAGGAACTGGAACACCAGCCAGACCACGCCGCTGGCCAGCAGCCCGGCCAGGACGGCAAACACCATCAGCTGATGCCAACTCGTCAGACGCAAGGTGGGTCTCATGCGGCGTAGGGGAAGGCGCGCCACTCGGCGTCGAGGGCGGCGCAGGCGCGATCTGCCAGTGGCGTGCTGACCAAGGCGACCTTGGTCAACGCATCCGCGACAGCCGCCGACGTGGCGTGAACCACGATGGAGTCGTCGCGCATGACCGCGCTTCCATTGCGAGCATCGAAGTGGCTGCCGGACGGGTCCGCGCGGGAACTGGCCATGGCCGCGTCCTTCAGCATCGCCACTGTCTGCACACCGTCGGCCATGCGCAGTTGCACGGGATGGCTCGCGTCGCCGAAGGCGCGCATGTCGCCCCCTGCGTTGACGAGGGCGCCGGCCACACCCAGCTTGGCCAGCGCATGGATCGCGCAGTCGACGGCATGGCCCTTGGCAATGCCGCCGAAGTCGAGCTTCAGCGGGCGGCGGAACCCCACCCGCCCCTCCGCGCCGATGACGACATCGGCCAGGCTCCCGCCACTGCCTGCGCTGGGGTCAAAGACACCCTCCGACAGTGCATACACCCTCAGCGCCAACCGCAGCACGGCGAGTGTGTCGGCATGCACGGCGACCGGCGCCAGATGGGCCTGCCGGGCCAGGCGCGCGAGATCGCTGCCCTCGTCGTGGACGCTCATCAGGTCATGGATGCGCCGCACCTCGGCAAAGGCGGCTTCGAAGGCGGCATGAGCTTGACCGGGATCGGCCGTGTCGATGGTGATGTCGACGAGGGTGCCCAGGGCTGGCCTGGCCCTACGGCGACGTTCGCAGCGCCAGCTCATAGGTGGTCAGCAGTCGGCGGATGCCATCGGTGACGTGCACGCTGGACAGCGTGGCCCCCGCCAGGTTCTGGATGTTCTTGTCGATGCGCACGGCGTCGGCCGCCGTCTTGCCGACGAACTGCGCGCGCCAGGCCGGCTGGCGAACCTGGCCGCCATAGGTCTCGCGGTAGTCCAGGATCTCGACCTGCAGCACGCTGCCGTCGGGCTTCAGCGCCACGGCATAGGTAATGAATTCGTGCTTGCCGATGACCTCGTCGACCAGCACGAGGCCCAGCACCCCGGAGGCGCCGCGCGCCTCCCAGCACCGGACCTCGGCCGTGCGCACCGGCGTGCCGGCGGCGCGCGCAATGGTTTCGCGCTGGGCGGCGGTCAGCAGCAAGGCGCGCGGCTTGAACTCGGTCGCGGCCGGGAACATCAGCTGCTGCGCGGCCTCCACGGTCAGGTACTGCACCGCGAAGGCCTGCAGTGGCGCGCACAGCGCCACCGGCACCAGCCAGGGGTTCAGCGGGGTCATCAGAAGCTGTACGACACGCGCAGCCGCGCGTTGAGCTTCTCGGTGGACTTGTAGACGCGGTCGTCGACCAGCTCGGCCTTGGCCGCGTCCGAGTAGGCGCTGGCCCAGGGCATCTGCGTCGTCATGGCCAGGTTGACGGACCACTTCTGCGCGCTGAACACGAGATTGGGGCCGGCGAACCACGCCGAATAGTCGCGTGCACCGTTGCCGAAGCCGTGGCCCTTGTAGCCGCGCTCGTTGCGCAGTTCCACGCCGGCGCGCCAGCCGGGCGCGAACAGATAGGACGCGCCGCCTGACAGCTCGATCTTGGCTTCCTTCTCGAAGCCCAGCTGCGACCAGTTCTCGCGCTCCAGCTCCACCGCGAGATTGCCGGCCAGCACCAGGCGGTCTTCCATGAAGTTCTTCTGCACGATGGCCTTCAGCTCCAGCTCGCGCACGCGCGGGCCGTGGGTGTACTCCACATAGCCGGCCAAGCCGATGCCGTCCTTATAGGGACTGAGCAGCTGGTAGACGCTCTCGATCGACACGCTCTCGTGGCCCGACTTCTTGTAGCGCGACGCGGGCAGTGGCAGCTTGTCCAGGAAGGGCACGTAGGAGCCGAAGGTGACAGGGCCGCCGCCGGTCACTTCGTCACCATCGCCGATGGCCATGTAGTTGTTGCGCGAGGCGATGGAGTTGTTGTTCTCGGCCACGACCGAGTAGCGGTTGACGTAGAAGGACATCGTCCAGCGATCGGTCACGCCGTATTCCAGCTCGGCGCGGTTCTGGAACAGCTTGTAGGTGCCCTGGGACTTCTTGGCGCGGTAGGTGGACCAGATCTCACCTTCCAGCGCGTTGGCGGGCAGGGTCTCGGCCGTGTAGGTGTAGCCGAACAGCGGTTCGGAGGCTTGCGCGGCGGGTGTCAGGGCGAGCGCGAGAGTGGCGGCCAGCGCCAAGGGGATGTGTTTTGTCATTTCAGTGTTGATTACTCTTTCGGGCCGAGCGCCGGGCCGCTCCCTAGCCGGCCCGCCTTGGCGATGTGCTTGCGGCTTGATGCCGCGGGCATCGCCGTCCCCGCGGGGGACCGACTGGACTTGCCCGCGTTCAGCGAGGCAAGACTGGGCGAGGGGCCTTTTCACCTCAGGCCCCCGCGTAGCGCAGCGAGCCGAAGATGCCGGCGGTCTCGTCTTCCGGGCCGGCGCCGAAATACAGCGCGTTGCTGTCGCCCAGGCTCTGGCCGTTGCCGAACAGCAGGCCCCACAGGCCCTGGATGACGACCTTGTTGCCGGCCGTGTCGCGCATGTACTCGGTGGCCCGGCGCGTGGTGACGTCGAAGCCGACCAGGGTGCCGTCCGAGAAGTTGCCGACGATGAGCTGGTTGGAGAAGGGGCCGAAGTTGGCAGGCGCCATCACGATGCCCCAGGGTCCGTTCAGCGCGCCGCGGTCGTCCCAGGTGGCGATCAGCTGGCCTGCCGGCGAGTACTGCACCAGACGGCCACGGCCGCGGCCGGCGTCTTCGACGGCGGGCACCAGTGCGCCCGTCTTGGGGTCGACGCTGGTGTTGACGTACATGACGAAGACCGAGGCCACGCCGTTGATCGTCACCGTGTGCACATTGAAGGGCACCAGATCGCCGGGCTTGAAGGCGCCCGACAGGAAGGGGTTGGCGAAGCGCGTGCCCAGCGGCTCCTCGACGAGGTTGGCGCTGAGGTAGCGGAGCCGCGGCGTGGGGTTGGCGCCGAAGTCGTTCAGCAGCAAGCCGTCCATGGCGGGCAGCACGGCCAGGCCGAAGAAGGACGAACCGTTGGCGCTGTCGTCCAGCACGGTGATGGCATCCACCGGGCGGTCGAAGCCGCCGTCAGCGCGCTGGCGCTCGGTCCAGGCGGACAGCACGCCGTTGTCGGAACAGAACAGGAACTTGGCCGGCGCCGTGATGGGGCCGTTGGCGTGGGCCTGGGTGATGACGAAATGGCTGCCGGTATTGAAGATGACGCCATTGGACGCGCCCTCCCCCGCCGACGAGGCCGGCAGGGCCACCTCGGCCAGGCCGTCGGTGTGCAGCGGCGTGCCGTTGACGTCGCCGACGTATTCGTAGGAGACGCCGCTGGCCGTCACCCAGAAATGCCCGCCTGCGCCGGCCGGCCGGTTGGCCACGCCCCAGGCGTCCACCAGGCCCGGCTGCACGATCAGCGGCGAATACTTGGCCGACGTGGCGACCAGGTTGGTCTGGCGGTAGCCGTTGTTGGCCGACACGGTCTCGCCTGCCGCGCCGCCACCGCCGCAGGCCTGCAGCAAGGGAGCGATGGCCGCGCTGCCCGCTGCATAGGCCCCGGCGCGCATGAACTCTCTGCGTTTCACTCGTACATCCGATCTCAAATGCCTTTAAAACGCAAATGATAATCAGTTGCATTCGCAAATAAGACCGATAACGCGGCGGGCCCCTAGATTGAGCTGTCGGGACGCGTGCGCTGCCCGTCAGCCCATGACATCGACGACGACCTTGCCCTGGCCCAGTCCGGCCGCGACGAGGGCATGCGCGTCGCCAGCCGTCGCCAGCGTGAAGCGGCGCGCATCCAACCGCGGCGTCAGCAGGCCGGCATCCACCAGGGCCGCGGCCTCGCGCAGGATGGCGCCATGCGCGTCGCGGCCCTCGCCGCTGAGCAGCGGCAGCAGCGTGAACACGCCCGAGTAGGTCGCGGCCCGGAAGGACAGCGGCGCCAGGCTGTGCGTGCCCCAGCCAAGGATGCTGACGACATGGCCGCCGTAGCGCCGCGCGGCGGTGAAGGACGCGTCCAGCACGGGGCCGCCGACGGCGTCGAAGACGACGTCGAAGCCCTGGCCGGCCGTGTGTTGGCCGACATAGTCTGCGACCGTCTCGCTGCGGAAGTCGATGGGCGTGGCGCCCCATGAGCGCACGAGCTCGAAGTCCTCGGCCTCCACGGTGGCGAACACCTCCGCGCCGCGCGCCCGCGCCAGCTGCACGGCGATGTGTCCGACACCGCCGGCACCGCCCTGCACCAACACCTTCTGGCCGGGCTTCACCTGGGCGCGATCCACCAATCCCTCCCAGGCCGTGATGACGGCCAGCGGCAGCGCCGCGGCTTCGCGCATCGTCAGCCGCGCTGGCTTGCGCGCCAGCAGGCGGGCATCGACGGCGATGAACTCCGCCAGCGTGCCCTGCAGGCCAGCGATGCCGCCGGCCATGGCATAGACCTCGTCGCCCGCCTTCCAGCCCGTCACGCCAGCGCCGACCTGCTCGACGACTCCGGCCATGTCGATGCCCAGCACCGCAGGCAGCGGTTGCCGAGCATGGGCGGCCTGGCCAGCACGGATCTTGGTGTCCAGAGGATTCACGCCGCTGGCATGGATGCGCACCAGCACCTGGCCTTCGCCGGGCTCGGGCCGGGGCAGATTGACGGCGACGAAATCGCCGCCGGGTTGGTCCACACGCGACGCACGCATCGTTGAGGTCTTGGCATTCATGAAGAACTCCTGGGTTGTTGATGACGGGAGTTTTGGTCATGCGACTTCGAATGAAAACCAACGATTCCGCAAGCCGAGCATGCAATTTCGTATGCTTGCCGGCATGGACTGGGACGACATCAAGGTGTTTCTCGCCGTCGCTCGCGCCGGCTCTCTCGGCGGCGCGGCGCGGGCGCTGGGCCAATCCCAGCCCACCATGGGCCGGCGGCTCAAGGCCTTCGAGGAGAGGGTGGGCACGTCGCTGTTCCAGCGCGGCTCTGAAGGCTTCGTGACAACCGACGCCGGCGCCGAGGTGCTGGCCCACGCCGAGCGCATGGAAGAGGAGGCCCTGGCCTTCGAGCGCCGGCTGGCGGGTCAGGAGGCGGAGCTGGAAGGCCTGATCCGCGTTTCGTCTTCCGACTGGTTTGGCGTGCACGTGCTGGCGCCGGTGCTGGCCGGCTTCCAGGCGCGTCACCCGCGCGTCGTCATCGAGCTGATCACCGACTCCCGCCTCTTCAATCTCGCCCGCCGCGAAGCCGACCTGGTGTTCCGCATCCGCCCCTTCGAGAGCGCCGAGGTCGTGCAGCGCCGGCTGATGACGTTGGACTACGCGCTGTACGGCGCCGCTGGGCTGGCCCTGCCCGTCTGGGGCGATGGCCGCGGCACCGAGTTGATCACCATGGACACGGCCTTTGCCGAGATGCCCGATGTGCAGTGGCTACAGCGCGTGCTGCCGCAGGCCAAGGTCACGCTGCGCAGCAACAACCGTCAGGTGCAGGCCGCGTTGTGCGCTGCCGGGCGGGGTTGGACGGTGCTGCCCTGCCCGCTTGGCGACGCCCACCCGGGCCTGGTGAAAGCCACGCTGCCCGAGGCGCCGCCCAGCCGGGAGGTGTTTCTCGGCTACCACCGCGACCTGCGCCGACTCGGGCGGCTACAGCGGTTGATTGCTCACATCGTGACCCGGCTCGCGCCGGTCACAATGCCCGCCACCCCCAAGCCTTGAGATCCATGCGATGAAGAAGTTCGCCACCTGGAACGTCAACTCCCTCGCCGTCCGCCTGCCCCAGGTGCTGGACTGGCTGGCCGCCCATCCCGTCGATGCGCTGGTGCTGCAGGAGACCAAGCTCACCGACGACAAGTTCCCGACGATGGAAATCGGCGAGGCGGGCTGGCAGGTGCAGTGGTTCGGCCAGAAGACCTACAACGGCGTCGCGCTGATCAGCCGCGAGCCGGCCACCGACATCGTCAAGAACATCACCGGCTTTGCCGACGAGCAGGCCCGCGTCATCGCCGGCACGGTGGGCGGCGTGCGCGTCATCGGCGGCTACTTTCCCAACGGTCAGGCACCGGACAGCGACAAGTTCGTCTACAAAATGAACTGGCTGACCGGCCTGCGCGCCTGGCTGGTCGAGGAAATGAAGCAGCACCCGGAACTCGTGCTGATGGGCGACTTCAACATCGCCCCCGAGGACCGCGACGTCTATGACCCCATCGCCTGGGCCGGCCAGATCCACTGCACGCCGCAGGAGCGCGAGCATTTCCAGCAGTTGATCGGCCTGGGCCTCACCGACGCCTTCCGCCTCTTCGAGCAGCCGCCCAAGAGCTGGAGCTGGTGGGACTACCGCAACCTGGCCTTTCGCAAGAACCAGGGTCTGCGCATCGACCACATCCTCGTCAGCGCAGCGCTCAAATCTCGCGTGACGGCCTGCGAGATTGACAAGCTGCCGCGCAAGAACGAGCGCCCCAGCGACCACGCACCGGTCATCGTGACCATCGACGGTTAGGGCTTCGGGTGACGGCGCAGCGGTGTGCTCAGGATCAGCCCGGCCATGCCGAGCAGCGCCACCCATTTGATGGCGCTGGCCGCAAACAACAGCAGGCGAACGCCCGCGGCCAGCGGCCAGGACGGCATGGGCTCCTGGCCGTGGCCCGCCGCAGCCAGGGCGACGAGGGACAGCAGGTCCTCCGCAATGTCGGCGCCCACGGCGGCGGCCAGGGCCCAGCCTGCACGGTTCAGCCACGCCGAGGGCGTCATGCCGACCTGGATGAGGCCGGCATGGCGGGCGAACGCGCGGCAGAACCAGGGCGCCAGCAGCCAGGCCCAGGTGGCGATGAGCAGGAAATCCAGCAACAACGCCTTGACCGGCCGGGCGAAGCCCCTCGCCTGCCCCATCCATTCCCCCATGGAGGCTAGGCTGAGCTGCCAGCGCTGGAAGTCGCCGTTGGCAGCTAAGGCCGCCGGGAGCTGATCCAGCGGCGGCAGCCAGCCCTCTGAGCTGAGATGCGACCAGCCCATCACGGCTGCCAGCAGCAGGAGCACCAGCAGGCCCACGACCAGCCGGCCCCAGGGCGCGTTGCCGCGCTCGCCCCAGGCGGTGCGGGCGGGAAAGGCATGCGCCCATTGCAGTACCGACGCATGCGCCTGCATCTTGACCGGCGTGCAGGCGCCCTCGTCTACATCGGCATGGGCCGTGTCACGCACCTTGAGCCCGGTCAGCGCCCACAGTGGCGTCGCCTGGGTCTCGCTGTTGACGCGAGCCGCGAAGCGATGCGGCGGGTGCGGGTCGAGCACCGGCATCAGATTGAACACATCGGACTCGGTCGCGGGGGTGGCATGGGTCGTGTTTGCCGGCAGGCTGAGCCCGCACTGGACGGCCTCGGCCACCATCCACGCAAAGGACGCGCGGGACAGTTCGCTGTAGGGGTAGACATTGCCACCGCCGACATCGCAGTGCGAGCCGCGGAACCAGAACTGCTGGATGTCGCCACGCTGCTGGTTGGCCATCTCGTAGCCGCCGTTGTTCTGGGCATAGGCGCGCGGCAGGAACTGCGCGCGCTGCTCGTCCAGGGCCAGGGCCTGGCGCACATGGCGGAAATGCTTGCCGCCTAGCGTCGGTCGTGCGGTGATCTTCAGGCCAAAGGGCGGCAGGCCGACACTGGCCACGGTGTCCCAGACGCCGACGAAATGGATCTCGGGCCAGGGCTGGCCCGCACCGGCCTGGCCGAAGAGGCGCGCGGCCTGCTCCCGGATGGCCGCGTGGGCCGGCGAAGTCTTGGAGAAATAAGTGGCGACGAGGCTGGAGACCAGGGTGTCCTGGTGGCTGTCGATGATGCCGAACGCATTCACCATGCCGACGATGGAGCGCGCGGTGAAGGCGCCGCGCGAGAAGCCGAAAGCGAAGATCTGGTCGCCCGGCTGCCAGTTGGCCATCAGGAATTGATAGCCCTCGGCGACGTTGTCGTACAGGCCGCGGCCGAAGGCCAGGCCGTTGACACGGTCCTTGGCGCGGCTGAACTTGTCGGCAAAGGTGGTGCCGGGCAATTGGCCTGGGTTGCCCACGCCCGGGTCGTAGTAGACGAGGCGGTTGGGGTCGGGAAAGAGGCGCAGCAGCTCCGCCAGCAGCACCACATGCGTATCGGCATGGCGGCCGCTGAGGTTGTTGTTGGTGCCGTCGCACAGCAGCACCAGTTGACGCGGCGAATTCATGAGGAGCCTCGTGAGGAAGGAGCCGGCCGCAGTCTTGCATCCACCCCGGTCCGCATCATCCCCAGAAACGCGGAGAGACGGCGAGATCGACTACTTGCGCTTGGCCAGCACCCAGGCCACCAGCGCATTGGCATGGCCGTGGCCCATCTCGTGCTCGGTCTTCAGGTGGGTGACCAGCTCCATATGCTTCAGCGGGCCGGCCCGGTTGATGACCTTTTCCCAATGGGCGATGGGCTGGCCGTATTTCTTCTCGATGGACGGGAAGTAGGAAGCCGGGCCCTTGACCGGGTTGTCTTGCGTTGCCATGTCGAATCCCTTCAAAGTGAATGACGCTGCCGATTTGCCGACATCATCTGCTTCACGACGAACGAGGATCACGGAGATCGACATGGGCAAGGCATTGGCAGGCAAGGTGGCCCTGGTGGCTGGTGCGACACGCGGTGCCGGCCGCGGCATTGCGGTGGCCCTGGGCGAGGCTGGCGCGACGGTCTACTGCACCGGGCGCAGCACGCAGGCAGCCCGGTCGGAGATGGACAGACCCGAGACCATCGAGGAGACCGCCGCCCTCGTCGATGCCGCTGGCGGCCGCGGCATTGCGGTGCAGGTCGATCACCTCGTGCCTGACGAGGTGCGTGAGCTGGTCGCCCGTATCGAACGCGAACAGGGTGTCCTGCATGTCCTGGTCAACGACATCTTCGGCGCGACCCGCATCGAATGGGGCAAGACGGTCTGGGAGTCGGACCTGGCATTCGGTCTGCACAGCCTGCGCCTGGCCATCGACACCCATGCCATCACCAGCCACTTCGCCATCCCCTTGCTGTTGAAGACGCCGGGCGGTCTGGTCGTCGAGATCAATGACGGCACCGAGGAATACAACGGCACGCGCTACCGCAACTCCTTCTTCTACGACCTCAGCAAGGCGGCCGTGCTGCGCATGGGCTTCGCGCTGGGCCACGAGCTGAAGTCGCGCGGCGCGACGGGGTTGTCGCTGACGCCGGGCTGGTTGCGTTCGGAGGCCATGCTGGAGGTGTTTGGCGTGCGCGAGGACAACTGGCGCGAGGCCATCGAGCGCGTGCCGGGTTTTGCCATCGCCGAGAGCCCGGCCTTGGTGGGGCGCGCCGTCGTGGCGCTGGCCAGCGACCCCGACGTCGGGCGCTGGAGCGGCCAGTCCTTGTCCAGCGGCCAGCTGGCGCGCGTCTATGGCTTCACGGACCTCGACGGCAGCCAGCCCGACGCCTGGCGTCACATGCTGGACAGCGAGAAGGGCGAGGTCGACGTGGCGGACTATCGCTAGATGGGGGCTAGATCGCGTCCAGCTGCGCCTGCAGTCGCTCGAAGAAGCGGCCGACATGCACACCGTCGCACAGCGCGTGGTGCACGTCGATGGCCACCGGCATCAGCAGCCGGCCACCTTCCTCCTTGAAGCGGCCGAAGGCCACCTTGGGCCGGTCATCGCCGACGCCGCGCGCATGGGTGAAGGCCGTGAAGGACATCCAGGGCAAGGCGGTCATGTGGACCAGGGTCTCTTCACGCACATCGCCCGGGTCGTCGGCGGCGAACAGGTCACCGCTGGCCTGGCGCACGCGCTCGATATGGGGTCTGGCCCGGGCCGCGAAGGCCGCCAGCGAGGCCTCTCGCGGCAGCGTGAGGAAGCCGAAGCTGCCGTCGTCGCGCAGCACCGTCGTGCTGGCATGGATGACGGCGAACTCGCGCACGCCGCTGCCGTCGGCCTTCATGGTCTGGCGCATGGCATCGACGGCATTGGCGGCCTCCAGCGCCGCATGGTGATAGGCCAGCCAGGGTGTGGCGCCATGGGCAGCCGCGCGCTCGCGCAGGCCGGTCACGTCGACGGGCGCGGTGATGCTGAAGGCCGGCTGGGCCATGCGGCGGAAATGTTCGAGGGCCGCGCGGCGCGGCCAGGCCTCGAGGGGGATGTCTCGGTCTTGCATGGGGGACTCGGATGCGAGGCCCACATGCTCGCACGCCGGAGCCACCGGCAGCCGCGCAAAAAAAGAGCCCGGTCACTGGGGCACCGGGCACGAAGGAGTAGAGGGGCGGGCTGCGGCCGTCAGTCGCTCAGTTCACCGAACTCGGAGGGGCGCATGCCGTAGTCATAGAGGGCGCGCTGCAGTTCCTCGGCGTGATCCTCGCCGAGATCGGCGAAGAGGCGGCTGTTCGGCGTGCTGCGGATCTGGCCGATCTGGTTGTAGCCCAGCGTCTTGGCATGGGCCAGGGTGCGCGAGGTCACGGGCAGGCACTCGAGAGGGGCCTGGTCTGCCAGGCTGAGCAGCCTGGCGTATGTTGCCGCGGAGATGGACACGGTGCCGGTACTGCTCGAAGGCATCGAGTGGAAGGCGGGACGCTGCGGCTTCAGGAAGACGCAAGGTGCGGAGCTCGTTGTCTGGAGCCGGTCACCCTGGTTCTTCGTCGCCGCGTGCATCGGGTGAACCCTCAGCCGCCCGTACGGGGCAGACCGAGAGCTTCGAGGATCAGATCGATGATGGACATGAGGGGCTCCTGGGAGAAGGGGCTGAAATTGGCTTGCCCGGACTGTCTCCGTTTTTGCCCCCCTAGAAACCTAGCAAGTTTGCTAGGTTGTGCGATGTCAGAGGATGCCCGCCGCGACGCACCTGAGCACCGCCTGGTGCTTGGAATTGACTTCCAGCTTGCGCATCGCATTGCCGAGATGGAAGTTCACGGTCTTCTCGCTCATGCCCAGGATGACGCTGACCTCCCAGGCCGTCTTGCCCTGAGCCGTCCAGCTGAGCACGTCCAGTTCACGCTTGGTGAGCTTGGGCATGTCGCCCTTGGCGAGCATGGGACTCAGCAGGCGGTCGGCGGCAGTCAACGCATGTGCTGCCAAAAGTTGCAGGCCTGCAACCATTGGCATCAACTGCTCGCCGGTCGCGGGTAGAGCCTCTTCTCTATCCACGCCCAGCAGGAAATGCTTGTCGCCGGGCAGATGCAGCTTCACGGCGATGCCGGTCTTGTAGCCATAGGGCGCCTGCATCTCCCAAAGTTCGCCGACACCGGCCGCGACATAGGTGGCCTGGTCGTAGACGACGGGAATCGACTCCATCATCAACCGGGTCATGACGGGGTCGCGCCTGGCGTCTCCCAGGTCGCGTGCGGCCTGCAGATAGGCATCGGGCGTGTTGCCGAGTGACGTGATCTGCACGTCGGCATCCTGCAGGCGCCCGCGGATCAACGCGCCGGTGATCATGGAGAACCCCATGGCATCCGCCGTCTCGACAAGACGGCGCTCGAAGACCTCGAAGTCCTCGCTCAGACCGACGTCGATCAGCTGCTGGTAGTTCATTTCGGGCTTACCCATACCTGCCAAGTCTGCCAGCTTGTTCGGCTCCGGCGCTGACCAGAGACTGCAGTCCCGTTCGAATCACACGACCCCGAGGTGATGTCCATGCCAACCCTGATTCAACTGCCCGAAGGCAGCGTTTGCTGGCCCGTTGCCGCCCTGTCCAGCGCCGCCCAGGACGTCAGACACGCCCAGACCCATGTGCACCGCACGCGCGGCGGCGGCGAGTGTCGCCTCAGTGGTTCGACGCGCTGGGAGCGCCACTATGCGGACAGTTGCGCCTGGGTGGAATGGGACTGGGTCAGCATGGGCGACGGTGCCGTCGCGCAGGCCGATCCCCTGAACGTGCGCTCCAACGTGCTGTTGCTGGACGAGCGCGGCCGCCCGCTGCTGTCGTCGCGGCGGCGCGCCACGCTGGCGACCCTGGTCTATCTGCTGCCCTGGCAGGGACCGGTGCTGGACAAGCTCCGGGCCTGCGACCTGTCGCCTCGCCTTGAAGTGCCGGCCGAGCGCCTGGCCGCCTGAACAAGGGCGACAGCGCAGGGCTCTCGCTTTGCGCAGAATCGGCGGCTTCATCGCTCGAAGCTGCCACCATGAGTTCAACTTCCCACGACGACATCCTCGCGCAATGGCAGGCCGAAGAGGCTGCCGCGCGGACCCGCCAGCAGCAGGAGCCGGGCCTCGCATCGCGCGCCATGCTGGCCGGCAAGACGGGCCTGCAGCAGATGCAGGCCATGCTGGATGGCGAAGGTCCGCCCCCGCCGATCAGCCGCACGCTGGACTTCCTGCTGATCTCGGTCGCCGACGGCGAGGCCATCTTCCAGGGGCGTCCGCAGTTCAAGCACTACAACCCGCTGGGCAGCGTGCATGGCGGCTGGTTCGCAACGCTGCTGGACTCGGCCCTGGGCTGCTCGGTGCACACGACGATGCCCATCGGTCGCGGCTACACGACGCTGGAGTTCAAGGTCAACCTGGTGCGGGCGTTGAGCGACAAGGTGCCGCTGGTGCGCGCCATCGGCAAGGTCGTGCATCGCGGCCGGCAGGTCACGACGTCGGAAGCAACCCTGGTCGGCCATGACGGCAAGCTCTACGCCCACGCCAGCACGACCTGCCTGCTCTTCGATATCCCCGGCTAGACGCGTTCGAGCTTCTCGAAAGGCGGCGCCGGCAGGCGCACGGTGATGGCGTCGCCCGGCTTCACGAGGCCGCCTTTGAGCACCACGCTCATGACGCCGGCCTTGCGCACGACGCCCCCACCATCGCTATCGCGGCCGACGACGGCCTTCAGCAGGCCGGCCTCGAAGTTCTCGATCTGCGGGCAGGGGTTGCGCAGGCCGGTCACGCGCAGCACGACCTCGGCGCCGATGCGCAGTTCGGTGTCGCGCGGCAGGGCCAGCAGGTCGATACCGCGGGTCGTGAGGTTCTCGCCCATCTGGCCCGGCTGCACGCCGAAACCCTGGGCGGCGAGCTCGTCGAAGAGTTCGCCCTGGATGAGGTGCACCTGGCGCAGATTGGGCTGGCTCGGGTCGACGGCGACGCGCGAGCGGTGCTTGACCGTCACGCCGCAGTGGGCATCGCCTTCGACGCCCTGCCCTTCAACCAGCGTCAGCGCGCTCTGGGTGTACTTGGAGAAGGTGTGGGAGGCGCTGGACCAGACGGCGGTGACGAGGCTCATCCGCGCAGCGTAGCGGCATCGGCGGCGAGCCGGGTGATGCGCGCCCAGTCCTTGGCATCAACGGCGTCCTGAGGCGTGAGCCAGGAGCCGCCGCAGACCTTGACGTTGGGCAGCTTCAGGAATTGCGGTGCCGTCTCCAGCGAGATGCCACCGGTCGGGCAGAAGACCACGTCCGGGAAGGGGCCGGCCAGCGACTTCAGCAGGTTCACGCCGCCCACGGCCACGGCCGGGAAGAGCTTCAGGAAGCCGTAGCCGGCCGCGTTGGCCTGCATGACCTCGGAGGCCGTCGACACGCCGGGCAGCAGGGGCAGGCCATGCTGCTGGCAGGCGGCGCCGATGGCTTCAGTGAAGCCCGGGCTGACGCCGAACTGGCAACCGGCGTTCTTGGCATTGGCCACGTCCTGGGGCGTGCGCAGCGTGCCGGCGCCGACGATGGCGCCTGGCACCTTGGCCATGGCTTCCATGGCCTGAAGGGCGACGGGTGTCCGCAGCGTCACCTCCAGCACCTTGACGCCACCGGCCACCAAGGCCTCGGCCAGCGGCACGGCGTCTTCCAGGCGCTGGATGACGATGACGGGGATGACGGGGCCGTGGCTGGCCAGGCTCAGGGTTTCAAGCATGTTCTTCTCTGTGATCACAACCAGGTGACCGCGCCTTCTTCGGCGGTCAGCACATTGCGGCGCAGGCCGGCGAAAAGCTCGCGGCCCAGGCCGTGGCCATTCACATCGGCCTCGGCGGCGTCGAGGGTCGCGACATCGCGCGCCGCCCAATCCGCAGCGTCGACCAGCGCGGCCAGCACGCCGTTGACGGCACAAACGCGCACCACGTCGCCATCGCGCAGCCTGGCCAGCGGACCGCCGGCCAGGGCCTCGGGGCTGACGTGGATGGCCGCCGGCACCTTGCCGGAGGCGCCGCTCATGCGGCCGTCGGTGACCAGGGCCACGCGGAAGCCCTTGCCCTGCAACACGGCCAGCGGGGGCGTCAGCTTGTGCAGCTCGGGCATGCCGTTGGCATGCGGGCCCTGGAAGCGCACGACGACGACGACGTCCTTTTCCAGCTCGCCGTTCTTGAAGGCGGTGAGCATGGCTTCCTGCGTCGTGAAGATGCGGCAAGGCGCTTCGATGGTGTGGCGGTCCTCCGGCACGGCCGAGGACTTGATGACGGCGCGGCCCAGATTGCCGTCCAGCAGCTTGAGGCCGCCGGTGGCGCTGAAGGGCTCGGCGGCCGTGCGCACGACGCCGTCGTCGCCGCTGGCGGCCGGCAGCGGTTCACGCACGACTTCACCGCCCTGCCCCACCGCGCGTGGCACGAAGGCATAGGGGCGCAAGCTGTCGCCGGCGACCGAGAGCACGTCTTCGTGCATCAGCCCGGCGTCCATCAGCTCGCGGATGACGAAGCCCGGGCCGCCAGCGGCCTGGAACTGGTTCACGTCGGCGCTGCCGTTGGGGTAGACGCGGGCCAGCAGGGGCACGACGGCGGACAGGTCGGAGAAGTCCGTCCAGTTGATCAGGATGCCGGCCGAGCGCGCGACGGCCACCCAGTGGATGAGGTGGTTGGTCGAGCCGCCGGTGGCCAGCAGGGCCACCATGGCGTTGACGATGCAGCGCTCGTCGACGACGTGGCCGATGGGCTTGGCGACCTGGCCTTCGAGGCGTCCGCTGATCTTCAGCGCCGTGCCGACGGCTTCGCGCGTCAGCGCCATGCGCAGGTCGTCGTGCGGGTGCACGAAGGCGCTGCCGGGAGTGTGCAGGCCCATGGCCTCCAGCAGCATCTGGTTGCTGTTGGCCGTGCCGTAGAAGGTGCAGGTGCCGGCGCCGTGATAGGCGGCGGACTCGCTCTTTAGCAGTTCGTCGCGGCCGACCTTGCCCTGGGCGTAGAGCTCGCGGACCTTGGCCTTGTCGCTGTTGGAGATGCCCGAGCTCATCGGGCCGGCCGGCACGAAGACGCAGGGCAGATGGCCGAAGTGCAACGCGCCGATCAGCAGGCCCGGCACGATCTTGTCGCAGATGCCCAGCAGCAGGGCCGCGTCGAAGACGTCGTGGGTCAGGGCGATGGCCGTGCCCATCGCGATGGTGTCGCGCGAGAACAGGCTCAGCTCCATGCCGGGCAGGCCCTGGGTCACGCCATCGCACATGGCGGGCACGCCGCCGGCCACTTGCACCGTGGCGCCCAGGCGATGCGCTTCGGCGCGGATCTGCTCGGGGTAGCCCTCGTAGGGCTGGTGGGCCGACAGCATGTCGTTGTAGGCCGTGACGACGCCCAGATGGGGCGCCTTCTCGGCCACGATGCGCAGCTTGTCGTTGGACGGCAGGGCCGCAACCGCGTGGGCGACGTTGGCGCAACCCATGCGCTCAAAGCCGCGCTGGCGGCCGCTCATCTTGGCGATGCGGGCCAAGTAGTCGGCCCGCAGCTTGGCGCTGCGTTCGCGGATGCGTTCTGTAACTTGATCGAGTGTGGCGTGCATTTGGATCTCCTGAGGCTCTCGTAACTAGCCTTTTGGAATTTAGGTAACCATATTACTTCCCCAGGCGGTGCAACGGGTTACGACCTGGGTACCAGCCATGACAAGATGGCGGCAATGGCGTCACAGGCAATTCACATTCCTCATGGGCCGGTGCGCAGCGCCCATCTGCTGCAGCGGACGACCGCCGAATGGCGGGCCAGCGGCGACGACCTGCTGCTGTTTGCCTACGGCTCGCTGATCTGGCGCCCCGAGTTCGAGTATGCCGAGGCCTTGCAGGCCAAGGTGCTGGGCTTTCACCGCGTACTGCGCATGCGCTCACGCGTGAACCGCGGTTCGGCCCAGGAGCCGGGCCTCGTGCTGGCGCTGATCTCGGGCGGCAGCTGCCGGGGCCTGATCTACCGCATCCCACGAGCCGCCGGCGAGGAGGTGCTGCCGCGCCTGTGGGCCCGCGAGATGCCCAACGGCGTCTACGAGCCGCGCTGGCTGAACTGCGACACCCCTTGCGGCCGCCTGCGCGCCCTGGCCTTCACGCTGTCACGCCAGAGCCCCAACTGGACCGGCCCCTTGCACGAGCCCGAATTGCTGCACATCTTCCGGCACGCCAGCGGCCGCTACGGAACGACGCTGGACTATCTGCTGCGCACCGTCCAGGGTTTGCGCGAACACGGCATCCGGGACATGGAACTGGAGCGCCAGGCACACCTGGCGGCTCAGCACGGGCTGTGCGCGCCGCTTTAGGCATCAGTCAAGGCTAGCCGCGCAGCCGGGCGAGGTCTTCCACGGTGTCGACATCCACATGCACGCCGGGGTCGTCGACGGCGATGGGCTGGGCCGCATAGCGCGCCACGATACGCCGCGCGCCCTCGTCACCCTGCAGCGCCATCAGCTCGGAATAGAGCTCCGTGCCGAAGCCCACCGGATGGCCCTGGATGCCCCGGTACTGGGCATAGCAGACGGGATAGCGTTCGAGACCTTCGGCCACGGCCATGATGGTGGTGGGCTGCACCAGCGGCATGTCGGCGGGCAGGATGAGCCAGCCGTCGGCATCGCCCGTCGCGCTGACGCCGGCCACGATGGAATGGCCCATGCCGATGGGCTGGAGCCGGCCCTGGGCATCGCGCTCCGGCAGGCTCACGACGTCGCGCGCGGCGATCAATTTGTGCACGGCCGGCGCCAGGGCCGGCGTCGTGACGACCACGACCGGCAGCTGCGTCGCGATGGCGTGACGCAGGGTACGGGCCAGCAAGGTATCTCCGCTGGGCATGCCGCCCAGGTTCTGCTCCAGCTTGTGGCCCGAACCGCGGAAGCGCGAACCGCGACCTGCGGCCAGCACGACGACGGCGGGGCGTCGCTTTGTCATTTGCAATATGTCCTTAAAACCCACTCACCTAGCATCGGTCTGCGCCGTTTGCTGCAGTGCCACAAGCATGCCGAGTGACCTTGCTCTTGAAACTGGTAGGTTCACTTAAGGGAAGGTCTGCATACTTCGGCCCCATGAGCAAGCTGAGTGAATTCCGAAAGAGTTACGAACTGGGCGAACTGGACGAGGCCCAGGCCGCGGATGGCCCCCTGCCCCTGTTCAACCGCTGGATGGACGAAGCCATAGCCCACGACGTGTCCGAACCCACGGCCATGACTTTGGCCACGGTGGCCCAAGGCGGCCGGCCCTCGACGCGTGTGGTGCTGCTGAAGGGCTGCGATGCACGCGGCCTGGTCTGGTTCACCAATTACGAAAGCCGCAAAGGTGAAGAGTTAGCAGGCAACCCCTTTGCGGCCCTGCAATTCCATTGGGTGGAGATGGAGCGTGTCGTGCGCATCGAAGGCCGTGTCGAGAAGACCTCGGCGGAGGAGTCCGACGAGTACTACAAGAGCCGGCCCCTGGATTCGCGTCTTGGTGCCTGGGCCTCGCCGCAGAGCCAGGTCATCTCCTCGCGCGCCGTGCTGGTGGCCAATGCGGCCAAGGCGGCGGTGCAGCATGGGCTGAACCCGGACCGGCCACCGCATTGGGGTGGTTACCGGCTGGTGCCGGACCGTTACGAGTTCTGGCAGGGGCGCCGCTCGCGCCTGCACGACCGGCTGGTGTTCACGCTGGATACCGACCGCTGGGTGCGTGAAAGGCTCGCGCCTTAATTGACGGCGTTGCCGTCCTCGACGCGGTAGTAGAGGCCGTAAGGGTCGTCCATCAGCACGGCCAGCTGGCCTTCGACGACGACGGGTTCCAGCGTGTAACGCACCGGCTTCTTGGTGCGCACCTCGACCAGGCCTTCGGGGCCGGCCGGCACGCAGAAGGAGCAGGTCGTCGGCACCGAGGACAGCAGGAAATGCTGCTGCTTGTCGCCCGCCTCCAGCGGCATCATGAAGCCCTGCACCTTGATGGTCTTGCGATCCAGGGCCTGCACGGCGGCCGGGAAGGTCGGCACGATCTTCTTTTTCTCGGCCTTGGCCGTGACCTGGGACAGCAGCTTCCACGACACGATGTCGGAGCGCTCCTCCAGCGGCTTGAAGGGGCTGCGCGGGTCGTGAAAGCCTGGGCCCTGGCCGATGGAAGGCGCGGTCTGCGCGAAGGCCGCGGTGGCGGCCAGCAGGGTGATGGCGATGACGGCAGCGGGGGACTTCATGCCCTCATTGTGACTCTGTCGCATTGGGCTGCAGTTGCGACAGGTATTGCCGCAGCAGCGCCGCGCGCCGCGGGCGGAAGGTCTCGCCGACATTTTCGACGTGCTGGATGCGCTCCAGGCGGAACATGCGGAAGTCCTGGCGCAGGCAGCACCAGGCGAACAACACCAGCAGACTGTCCACGTAGACGATGCTCAGCGGCCAGACCTTGCGGTCGCTGGCCGCGCCGTCGCGGTCGATGTAGGCCATCTGCAGCGCTTCCTCGCGCCAGCAGGCCTCGCGCAGCAGCTGCAGGTCGACGGCTGGCGGCGGACGCTGGTTGAAGCGGTGAACCTGTGACACCGCGTGCTGGATGTGCTGCTGCCCCGCCGACGGCAGCGTGGCCACCACCTTGCCGAGCACCGACGCGGCGGCTCTGGCAAGCGCCGGATCACCGAGATGACGCACCTGCGCCAGCCCCAGCACCAGGGCCTCGATCTCCAGTCGCGTGAAGGTCTGGGGTGGCAGCGAGCCGTCCTCGACCAGGCAATAGCCCAGGCCGCGCTCGCCGCCAATCTCGGCGCCGGACATGCGCAGGCTTTCGATGTCACGGTAGATGGAGCGCACCGACACGCCCGTCTCGGCGGCCAACTGCTCGGCGGTGACCGGTGAAGGCAGGGTACGAAGGGCTTGGAGCAGACGAAACAGGCGCTCGGAACGAGACATGGCCACGCGGTCAGCAACTGACGAAAACTGGCAGGAGTACTGCCTAGAGTAGCAGCCGTCAGTTCATCGCCGGGCGCCCTCCTCTGGGGTGATGACGACGCTTCCCTCACCTCTCAGAAAGCCATCCATGACCGTCTCCGTCGTTCCCCACATCAACCTGCGCGGCCAGGCCCGCGGCGCGCTCCAGTTCTATCAATCCGTCTTCGGTGGCGAAATCGCGCTGATCACCTATCGCGATGCCCACAGCGTGCGCGACCCGCAGGATGCCGATCGCCTGATGTGGGGCCAGGTGCGCGCCGCCGACGGCTTCCAGGTGATGGCCTATGACGTGCCGACCGACACTGCCCTGCAGCCCGGCGAGAACGCCTATTTCATCTGCGTGGGCTGCAGCAGCGCCGAGGAGGCCAGCCAGCGCTGGGCCGGGCTGGCCGCCAGCGCCATCGTCATCCAGCCGCTGGCGCCGGCGCCATGGGCGCCGCTCTACGGCATGCTGAAGGACAGGTTCGGCGTGACCTGGGTGATCAATGTCAGCGCGGCGCTTGCAGCAGCGTCGTGACGTCCAGCCGGTAAGCCCGCCAGGCCGGCCAGGCCGCGGCCAGCAAGGCCAGGCCGCCGGCCAGTGCCGGCACCAGCCATTCGGCATCGCTGAGGCCCAGAGCGCCCAGCCTCAGCGACTGGCGCTCGGCCAGCAGACGCTCCAGCACGGCCACCAGCCCATGGCCGGCGGCCAAGCCCAGCACGGCGGCGATTGCCGCGAGCAGCAGGGCTTCCAGCGCGATCAGCGCGGCGACGCGGCGGGCCGGTGCGCCCAGCATGCGCAGCATGGCCAGGTCGCCCTGCCGAGCCCGCACCGCGTGCAGCAACGCGACCCAGACCGAAAGGCCCGCGGCGGCGAGCAGCACGATGCCGAACCCACGCAGCACCTCGGTGCCTGCGCCCACCAAGCGCATCAGCCGGGCCGTTTCCAACGCCGGTGCGGCCGACTGCAGGCCGTCCTGCGCATTGACCCAGCGCGGCAGCGTGACGGCCGCCAGCGGGCTGCGGTAGCGCACCAGGGCCAGCGTGATTTCCTTGGGCTTGTCCTCGCCGGGGGCTGCATGGTCTTCATGCACCTCCCAGACCGAGGCCAGGTCGGTCAGCACCAGGCGGTCCAGCACACTGCCGGACTCGGCCAACACGCCGACGACTTCGAACTGGTGCTCGCCATGCGCACCGCCACCCTCGGCCAGGCCATGGCTGCCGGCAAACCGGTCGCCGACCTTGAGCCCGCCGGTGCGCGCGACTTCGGCGCCCAGGACAGCCTGCATGGGTCGGGTCCACAAGGCGCCCTGCCCCAGCTTGCCGCCGTAGAGACCGACATAGTCCGGTGTCGTGCCGGCAATGCGATAGCCGCGAAATGAGTCCCCCAGCGACAGCGGCACGGCCTGGGCCACCAAGGGTTGCTGCTTCAGCAGGTCCAGCGTCGCCAGCGGAATGTTGCCGGTGGGTGCATCGAGGTGGAAGACGCCGGCCAGCATGATCTGCATGGGGCTGCCCTTGGCGCCGACGACGAGGTCGATGTTGGCCAGATCGCGCTTCAGCCCCGCCTCGACCTGGGCACTGGCGCGCAGCACGAAGGTCATGGCAGCCAGCCCCAGCGTCAGCAGCAACAGGTTCAGCGCCGTCGTCAGCGGGCTGGACCAGAGATAGCGCCAGGCCAGGCGGATCATCGCGTCACCCCGCTGGACCAGAAGGTGGTCGGGTCGGCCGACGCATCGCCGGCCGGCCCGAGCAGCACCAGCTCGGCCACGTCATCCCGCTCACCCAGCGCGTCGATGACGCGGCTGTCATGGCTGGCAATGATCAACGTGCAGCCCTCACGTTCGGCCGTGGTCAGCAACAGGGCCAGCATGTGCAGTGCGTGCTCGTCATCCAGGCTCGCAGTGGGCTCATCCGCCAGCAGCAGCCGCGGACGACGCATCAGCGCGCGGACCAGGGCCACGCGTTGAGCCTGGCCGACGCTGAGCTGGTGGGGGCGGCGCCCGCTGAGCTCGGCGATGTCCAGGGCGGCGAGCAGCTCGGCCGCACGTTCGGCGTCAGCGCCCTGCCCTGCGGCCAGGGCCGGCAGGGCGAGGTTCTCGGCCACCGTCAGCGCTTCGCTCAGGTGCAGGCGCTGAGGCACGACGCCCAGCGTCGCGCCGCGCCAGGCATCGAGGGCGCGCGCGCTCATGCCCTGCAGCTCGGTGCCGGCGACGATGAGCTCCCCCTGCTGCACGCGCAGCAGCCCGGCCAGCAGGGCCAGCAGCGTCGACTTGCCCGAGCCCGAGGCGCCGCGCAGCAGCAGATGCCTGCCCGCGGCCAGCGCGAAATCGGCATAGCCGATCTCCGCACCGCCGGCATAGCGATGTCGCAGCCCGCCCCAGGCCAGCATCACTTCACGAGCCGCTTGAAGCTGGCCAGGAACTTCTCGACCTTGCCGGCGACGACAAAGGCGCAGTAACCCTGGTCCGGGTTGCGGGCGTAGTAGTGCTGGTGGTAGGCCTCGGCCGGGTGGTAGTTGGTCTCGGGCAGCAGCTCGGTGACGACCCGGCCGACGTGGTGGTCGTTGGCCTCCTTGATGACCTCGGCCGCGAGCTGCCTCTGGGCCTCGGTATGCCAGTAGATGCCCGAGCGGTATTGCGTGCCGACGTCGGCGCCCTGGCGGTTCAGCGTCGTCGGATCGTGGATGGTGAAGAAGACCTCGAACAGCTCGCGCAGCGAGACCTCGGCGGGGTCGAAGTCGATGCGAACGACCTCGGCAAAGCCGGTGTTGCCGCCGCAGACGGCCTCGTAGGTGGGCTTGGCGCCCTGGCCGTTGCTGTAGCCGTTCTCGACGTGGTGCACGCCTTTCACGCGTTCGTAGACGGCCTCCAGGCACCAGAAGCAGCCGCCGGCCAGGGTGATGCGTTCGAGATTCGGAGCAGTCATGGGATGTCTTTCAATGGGCGCCAAGGGACAACTCGACATGGGGGCGCCAGGTCTCATCGCAACCCTGGTCGCAGAGCTTGGGGGCGGCGAGGAAGACGCGGGCATTGGGCGCGCCGCGGGCCAGCAGGGCATCGCGCACGGCGGTGGCGCGGGCCACGGCCAGCTGGCGCAGCATCTCGTCGTCGATGTTGTAGTTGCCCAGCAGCAGGCCGCGCATCTGGGTCGGTGGCAGATCCTTGGACAGGCCAATCAGATTCTTGGGCTTGTTGGGCAGCTTGGTCGCCTCATACAGCCGCTTGAGGGCCGCGTCGGGCGTGGCGGCGTTTTCCGCTTTCAGCGCGCTGGCCAGGCGCTGCTCGCGCAGGGCCTGACCCTCGGCGGCGATGCCGGCCCAGCCCGTCAGCGTCAATTGCACGCCGGGCTTGTCGACGAGCAGCTTGGCGATGCGATCGAGCTGGTCGACGGCGGCCAGTTCGGCGCCGCCGGGCTTGAAGGCGATCTGGGCCTCCTCGGGGCTGTCGCTGCCGCTGAAGAGGGCAAACGGCGAGGTCAGGGCCTTGCCGATGAGATTGAGGAAGAGGCGCCAGACCAGGCCGCCGACACTGAACTCGGGGTCGTTCAGCGAGCCGCTGACCGGCAGGTTGATGTCGATGACGCCGTTGCCGTCCTTCAGCAGCGCAACGGCGAAGCGCACGGGCAGCGAGGTGGCATCGGGGCTGTCGACGCGTTCGCCAAAGGTCAGCTGGTTCAGGATGATCTGGTTGCTGGCCACCAGCTGGCCGCCCGGCTCGACCTTGTAGCGCAGCCTGGTGGACAGCTTGCCGCGCTCGATGGCGTAGCCGGCGTATTTGCCGGCATAGGGCGACAGCGGCGCCAGTTCGATGTCCGTCGCGTTGGCGGCAATGTCCATGGCCAGCGGATTGCCGGGCTTGAGTTGGCCATCGATCTCCAGCAGGCCGGTGCCGGCGACCTTCCCCTTCAGCGTCAACGGCGCCATGGCCGCGCTGGTCGACGAGAAGGCGCCGAGCGAGCCCTGCAGTTCGGTCAGGCGGGCGCTGTAGCTCGGCTTCACGAAGCGGTCGTTGAAGTCGACGATGCCGCGGTTGACGCGGATGCGCTCGGCGGCGAACTCGGGCGCAGGCGCCGAGGCTGATGCCGCCGGCGCGGAAGCCGCCTCCGCCGGGCCGAGATCGCGCAGATTGAAACGACCCTGCTCGTTGACGATGAGGCGGGCATAAGCGTCGTCCAGCAGCGCGTCCTTGACGGCCAGCTTGGGTGGCACGCCAGGGGCGAGCGCCAGCTTGAGGCCGTCCAGTTGCAAGGCCTGCCAGCTCAGCAGGTCTTCGCCGATGACGCGCTGGCCGTCGACGACGCGGGTCTGCAGCAGGGCCAGCGGCCCGACACGCACATCGCCGCCGACACTGGCGTTCCAGGCACTGCCGGCCTGCTGGGCCGCGACCTCGGCCTTCATGCCGAGTTCAGCGCGCTGCAGATGCAGGCCCCAGGCCGGGTCGAGATAGGCATTCAGCAGATGCAGTGGCAGGGCCTTGGCCTGCAAGCTACCCGCGGCCGACAGCGGCGCCAGGCCGAGCTTGCCGTTCCACTGCAGGCTGCCGGCGCTGGCCACCACGGGTTGGTCGTTGGCGCCGAGGGCCGCGAGCTGAGCGGTGGCCTGGGCCTGCACCGGCGCCGTGACCGGCCAGCTCAGGGCGCCAAGCTGCAGGCGAAGCGGCTCGACGGCCAGGGCCACGGGTGTGACGCCCGCAGGCACAGCGGCGTCCTGCCAGCGCAGTGCGCCGCGTTCGACGTTGAGGGCGGCCAGTTGCAGCTTCCAGGCGGGGCCTGCAGCCGAGGCGGCACCGTCGGGCGGCATCAGAGCAGCGATGTTCAGGCGGCCGCTGCCCTCGCGGGCGAGTTGGGCGCGCAAGGCATCCAGCGTCAATGTGCCCAGGGTAATGGTGCGCGCGGCGGGTTCGATGCTGGCCTTGTCGAGCTGGGCCGAAGCCAGGGTCACGAGCTTGGGAGCGCCAGACAGGCTGAGGCGGGCATCCTTGACTTGCAGCTCGGCCAGGCTGAGCTGGACGCGGTCTGCAGCACCTTCGGCCAGCGGGTCCTTGATGCTGAGGCCGGCTTTGGTCGAGACGCCGGCCGTCAGCCTGGCACCGCCCGGCAGGGTCAGCCAAGCGGCCAGGCGCTCGACGGCGAGATCGTTCAGTTCGGCATCGGCCTGCAGCAGTTCCGCGGAAAGCCTGGCCTGGGCGCTCAACGTGGCCTTGTCCAGGCGCAGGCTGGCGTCGAGCTGGGCGGGGGCCTTCAACGGCCACGTCATGCTGCCGAGCTTGAGCTGGATGGCTTCCAGCGCGAGGTCCTTGTTGACGTTGAAGCGCCCGTCCTTGACTTCCAAACCGGCGAGGCCGAACTGCCACGGGGTCGCCGCCGGCGTGCCGGCTTCGGCCGACGCCTTCGGCAAGGGCCGCAGCCAGGCCTCGGGCGATTCCAGCAAGATGGCGCCAAAGCCGAGCTGGCGGCGCAGGGGCTGCACGTCAGCCAGCGGCAGGATCAGGTTTTTGAAGGCGAGCAGCGGCTGGCCGTCGGGCTGTTTCAGGGCCAGTTCGTGCAGCTGCACCCGACCGCTGAGCTTGACGCCCGGCGGTTGCTTGGGGCGCTCGGCAAAGTCCAGGGCCAGGTCGACGTCGAGGCGGCCGCCGCCCACACGGAAAGGGGCGCTGGCAGGCACATAGGCGGCCAGGGGCTCGAGGTCCAGACCAGCGAACCTGAAGGACAGGCGGGCACTGACGTCGTCGTCGAAAGGCAGGGCCTCGCCACGGCTGTCGAAGGCGACGCCGTCGAGCTTGCCGCTCAGATGCGGCAGCACCTTGACCTTGACGTCGGTCGGCAGCGTCGACATGAAAGGCAGGGCAAGGTGCAGGCCGGCCAGCTCGTGCTTGCGCTGCACCGGGCGGTCGTCGAAGAGCACCAGGCCGTCGCTCAGCTCGATGTTGTAGACGGCGAACTCGGGGTCGGGCTCCTCCGGCGAGCCGGGCTTGGCGGCAAAGCGCTGGATCAGGTCGTCGATGTCGTAGCGACCGTCGGCCACACGGGCGACGCGAAGTTGGGGCCGGGTCAGGGACAGGGACTCGATGACGGCACGGCCGCGCAGCAGGGAGCGCAGTGACAGGGCCGCATCCATCTTCTGCAGCTTGAACAGCGGCGGCTGCTTGGGGGTGGGGCCGCCGATGCTGAAGCCTTCGATGACCAGGGCCAGGCGCCAGGGCTGGAAGCTGGCTTCCTCGATGCTGACCGGCCGGCCCAGGACTTCGCTGGCCAGGGCAGCGCCGCGGCCGGTGACCCAGCCCGGCAGGGCCAGCGTCACGATCAGCAGCAGCAAGGTGACCCCGGCCGACAAGCCGGCCAGGGTCCAGAGAGCGATGCGGGCGGGGGAGCGGGCGGCGGTCGTCACGGCAGACACATTATTGGGGTCGGCGATGATGCCGACGTGATCTCCCTTGACTATTCAGGCTTCAAGACTCTGTTGCTCGCCGCCGCCCTGCCCCCCATGCCCCTGTTGTGGCTGGCTGCCTGGGGCGGATGGCGACTCCGGCGAGGCCGGCGCTTCGGCGCAGCACTGCTGGGGCTGGCGATTGCCGGCATCTGGCTGTCGGGAACCGAGGCGGCCGGCGAATTGCTGAGCCGCGCCGTCGGGCTGCCGACGGCCCTTGCGCCGGATCGGGTCGATGCACTGCGTGGCCGCCAGGATGGCGCGGTGCTCGTGCTGGGCGGCGGCGTGAAGCGCCATGCGCCGGAATTCGGCGCCGGTGCGCCCAGCCCCATCACGGCCGAGCGCCTGGCCTATGGCGTTTGGCTGGCCAGGCGCAGCGGCTGGCCGCTCGCCTTTTCGGGCGGTATTGGCTGGACGGCCACGGAACTGCGCGAGCCCGAGGCTGCCATCATCAGCCGCGTGGCGGCCCAGGACTATGGCCTGCCGCTGCGGTGGGCAGAGGCCAGTTCGCGCGATACGCGTGAGAACGCCGCCCACACCCTGCCCTTGCTGGCGGCTTCGGGCGTCAAACAGGTCGTGCTCGTGACCCATGAAACCCATATGCGCCGCGCCGTGCGCGCCTTCGAGACCGAGGCAGCGCCGCTGGGCATGACCATACTGTCGGCCCCGGTTGGCCTGCGTGAGGACGCGCTGGGGGGCTTCGATGATTGGTGCCCGTCCGTCGAAGGCTTCGCGCGCGTTCGCTACGTGGTCTACGAAACCCTGGCCTGGTGGGCAGGCCGCTAGAAATAGAAACCCCGCCGGGCTTGAAGGCCGGGCGGGGTGGGTGGCGATGCCACCTTGAAGCTCCACGGCGATTTGCCGAAGGGCTCCTGGCGCGCAAGGGATTGCGCCAGAGGTTGTGCCTGAAAAGGCATTGCAACAGTAGGCGAGCGCCCTCAGGGCTTCAAGAAGAGTTGCCCGAATAGCGCCTCGGCACGCTTTGTGACCTCGGCCGGCAGGGTGATGCCGCGGCCCCATTCGCGGGAGGTTTCGCCGGGCCATTTGTTGGTGGCGTCCAGCCCCATCTTGCCGCCCAGGCCACTGACGGGCGAGGCGAAGTCGAGGTAGTCGATGGGGGTGTTGTCCACCAGCGTGGTGTCGCGCACCGGGTCCATGCGGGTCGTGATGGCCCAGATCACTTCCTGCCAGTTGCGCGTGTCGATGTCGTCGTCCACGACAACGATGAACTTCGTGTACATGAACTGGCGCAGGAAGCTCCAGATGCCGAACATCAGCCGCTTGGCATGGCCCGGGTAGGCCTTCTTGATGGACACGACGGCCATGCGGTAGCTGCAGCCCTCGGGCGGCAGGTAGAAGTCGACGATCTCCGGAAACTGCTTCTGCAGGATGGGCACGAAGACCTCGTTGAGGGCCACGCCCAGGATGGCCGGCTCGTCCGGCGGCTTGCCGGTGTAGGTCGAGTGGTAGATGGGGTTCTTGCGCTGGGTCAGGCGCGTGATCTCGAAGACGGGGAACCAGTCCTGCTCGTTGTAATAGCCGGTGTGGTCGCCAAACGGCCCTTCCAGCGCATGCAGATAGCCGCCCTTCTCTTTCAGAGGCACGCCGTGCTCGCTGGTGCCGGTGAAACCAGCAAGGGCGGGCGGGATGTGGCCCTCCAGCACGATCTCGGCCGAGGCCGGCGCCTGCAGCGGCTGGCCTTTGCCGACGCCCGTGTTGACCAGTTCGGTCCGCGAACCGCGCAGCAGGCCGGCGAACTGGTACTCCGACAGGCTGTCCGGCACGGGTGTGACGGCACCGAGGATGGTGGCAGGGTCGGCACCCAGGGCCACGGCGATGGGAAACGGCTCGCCCGGGTGGGTTAGAGAGAAGTCTCTGAAATCCAATGCACCACCGCGGTGCGCCAGCCAGCGCATGATGACCTGGTTGCGCGAAACCAGCTGCTGGCGGTAGATGCCGAGGTTCTGGCGGGTCCGCGTCGGGCCCCGGGTGATGACCAGACCCCACGTGATCAGGGGGGCTGCATCGTCCGGCCAGCAGGTCTGGATGGGCAGGCGGCCGAGGTCGATGTCGCTGCCTTCAAAGACCTCTTCCTGGCAGGGCGCGCGGCGCTGCACGGCGGGCTTCATGTCCCACAGCGCCTTGGCCATCTGCAGCAGCTTGCCGGCATCCTTCAGCCCCTTGGGCGGATCGGGTTCCTTGAGGCTGGCCAGCACCCGTCCGACATCCCGCAAATCGGCCAGAGACTCAGCGCCCATGCCGAGTGCGACGCGACGCGTTGTCCCGAAAAGATTGGTCAAGGCGGGGGTGGAATACCCGTCTGGCGCTTCGAACAACAGGGCCGGTCCGCCGGCCCGCAAGACCCGGTCGCTGAGGGCCGTCATCTCCAGCACCGGCGAGACTTTTTCGCGCACGCGCTTGAGCTCCCCGAGGCCTTCCAGGCCGGCGATGAAGTCCCTCAGATCGCTGTATTTCATAACCAAAAGTAGTTTTGAAGAGCCCAAACAACCTTGACTGGTTATCTTCGACCCGTAAAATTCGCCGCTTCGGGTTTGTACTGAAACCCAACCGACCGGGTCCTCCGGGCACAGAGATGCCACAGACCAAAGCAATCGGCCGGGAAATTATCACCGTCGCCCCACCCAGACCGCCTCACACCGAGGCAGCCTGAGGCGGGCCGCGACACAAGGAGTCGCATGACGACACGTCAAGACCTGTTCAGCCTGGCTCGCCACACGCGGGATTCGGCGTCGCTGTTCGTGAAGGACATCGGCAACGGCCTGCTGGTGGTCAGCCACAACACGCTGGCCCTCGTCGGGCTGGCCGTGGTGTCGGTGCTGCTGGTGTTCACGAGCCAGGCTGGCCTGCGCGAAAAGCTGGAATCCGCCACCCTCGGCTGGCTGAGCGCCCGCCAGGAAGCCCGCGCGGAAGCCGAGGGCAGCACGCTGATGGCCGCGGCCGAGCCGGATGCCATCGCCCGTGCCACCGCCACGGACCCCCGCGAACTGAGCCGCCAGCAGGCCGCCGTTGCCCACTGGCTGGCGCGCCGCTACAGCGTGGCACCCGAGCCCATCAGCCGCCTTGTGCAGGAAGCCTGGGCCGTGGGCCAGCGCGCCAAGGTCGAGCCGACGCTGATCCTGGCCATCATGGCCATCGAGTCGCGCTTCAACCCTTTTGCCCAGAGTTCCGTCGGCGCCCAGGGGCTGATGCAGGTCATGACCCGCGTCCATGACGACAAGTACGAGGCTTTTGGCGGCACGCTGGCGGCCTTCGATCCGGTGACCAACCTGCGCGTTGGCGTGCAGGTGCTGAAGGAATGCATCCAGCGCGCCGGCGGCCTGGAAGAAGGCCTGCGCTACTACGTCGGCGCCGCCAACCTGGCCGAGGACACGGGCTATGCCGCCCGCGTGCTGTCCGAGCATGAAATGCTGAAGGCGGTTGCCGCCGGCCGCACCGTGCCGACGATGACGACCGTCCGCCCGCTGGTGCGTGAGGCGGCCTCTGCCCCCTCGACGGGCGACTCGGCACAAGTGGCTCTGCTGCGCTAGGCGCCGCCGCTGGCATACACTGGGTGTTCACGCGACTGGCGATCAGGGTCACGAGCTGACCCGAGGTGGGCCACCACCGGGGAGCGTGAGGCGGTTGTCCTGACCGCTTTCAGCCGTTCGCCTGGGCAGCCCTGGCCTCACGCTCGCTCGTGGGCGCCGGGGATTCACCGCCTGACCTTCGGAACACCAGCATGTTTGACCGCAACACCTCCACTCTCGCCCTGGTCGACCCCGAGCTCTGGACCGCCGTCCAGAACGAAAACCGCCGCCAGGAAGACCACATCGAACTGATCGCCAGCGAGAACTACACCTCGCCGGCCGTCATGCAGGCCCAGGGCAGCCAGCTGACCAACAAGTACGCCGAGGGCTACCCCGGCAAGCGCTACTACGGTGGCTGCGAGTACGTCGACGTCGTCGAGCAGCTCGCCATCGACCGCCTGAAGCAACTCTTCGGCGCCGAATACGCCAATGTGCAGGCCAACTCGGGCTCGCAGGCCAACCAGGGCGCCTTCTTCGCGCTGCTGCAGCCCGGCGACACCATCATGGGCATGAGCCTGGCCGAAGGCGGCCACCTGACCCACGGCATGGCCCTGAACATGAGCGGCAAGTGGTTCAACGTCATCTCCTATGGCCTCAACGCCAAGGAAGAGATCGACTACGACGCCATGGAAGCCCTGGCCCGCGAGAAGAAGCCCAAGCTCATCATCGCCGGCGCCTCCGCCTACTCCCTGCGCATCGACTTCGAGCGCTTCGGCAAGATCGCCAAGGAGATCGGCGCCTACTTCATGGTCGACATGGCCCACTACGCCGGCCTGATCGCCGCGGGCGTCTACCCGAATCCCCTGCCCCACGCCGACGTCGTCACGTCCACCACGCACAAGAGCCTGCGCGGCCCGCGCGGCGGCATCATCCTGACGAACAAGGAAGACATCGCCAAGAAGATCAACTCGGCCATCTTCCCCGGCATCCAGGGTGGCCCGTTGATGCACGTCATCGCCGGCAAGGCCGTTGCCTTCAAGGAAGCCCTGACGCCCGAGTTCAAGGCCTACCAGGAGCAGGTCGTCAAGAACGCCAAGGTGTTGGCCGACACGCTGATCGAGCGCGGCCTGCGCATCGTCTCCGGCGGCACCGAGAGCCACGTCATGCTGGTGGACCTGCGTCCCAAGGGCCTGACCGGCAAGGAAGCCGAGGCCATCCTGGGCGCCGCCCACATGACCTGCAACAAGAACGGCATCCCCAACGACCCGCAAAAGCCCATGGTCACCAGCGGCATCCGCCTGGGTACGCCGGCCATGACGACGCGCGGTTTCAAGGAAGAACAGGTGCGCCAGACGGCCCACCTGATCGCCGACGTGCTGGACAAGCCCCACGACGAGGCCAACCTGGCCGCCGTGCGCGAGAAGGTCGCCAAGCTGACGTCCGCCTTCCCCGTCTACCGCGGTTAAGCAAGCCCCATGCGCTGCCCGTTCTGCTCTCACACCGAGACCCAGGTCGCCGAGACCCGGGAATCGGATGAGGGCGACGTCGTCCGGCGCCGGCGCCGCTGCCTGTCCTGCGACAAGCGCTTCACGACCTATGAGCGGCCGGACATCGCCCTGCCCTCGGTCGTCAAGAAGGATGGGCGGCGCGCCGATTTCGATGCCACCAAGCTGCGTGCTTCCATGCAGCTGGCCCTGCGCAAGCGGCCGGTCAGCGTCGAGCAGATCGACGCGGCCATCAACCGCATCGAGGAAAAGCTGCTCGCCAGCGGCGCCCGCGAAATCGCCTCCACCCGCCTGGGCGAACTGGTCATGCGCGAGTTGAAGCGCATCGACAAGGTGGCCTATGTGCGCTTTGCGTCCGTCTATCGCAGCTTCGAAGACGTCGACGAGTTCCGGCAGCTGATCCGCGAGATCTGACCCCGGGACGACCCTATCCCCCTTTGGTGGGAGCTCGGGGGGAGGCCTCCCTCTCCATCCCCCTCCGTTCCGCCAAAAGGAGGAAAGACGCCGCGGTTGGCGCTTTCTAGAGTTCGTTCACACAACGAACCCAGGGAGCCGCCATGAACCGCATCGCCACCGCCCGCCGCAAAAACCGTGGGTTCACGCTGGTCGAACTCTGTGCCAGCGTCGGCATCAGCGCCGCCCTGCTCGGCCAGGCGGTGCCGGCGATGGGACAGCTGCACCAGGACCAGAAGCTGCGCGCCGCCGCGGAGGGCCTGGCCGGCGACTTGCGCCTGGCCCGCAGCGAGGCCGCACGCATGAGCGAGTCGGTCTACTTCCGCATCAGCGGCAAGGGCGCCAATGCCTGCTACGTGATGTACATCGGCAGCCGCGACGACTGCGACTGCGCCGGTGGCCAGGCCGTGTGCCGCCAGTCCACCAGCCAGGTCCTCAAGGCCGAATGGCTGCCCACGACGCAGCCGGTGCAGATCAGCAGCAACGCAGAAACGCTGGAGTTCCAGCACCGCCAGGGTCTGGTCACGCAGACGGGCAGCATCGAACTCAGCCTGAACGGTGGCCGGGCCATCCGTCAGGTCGTGGCCATCACCGGCCGGGTCCGCAGCTGTGCCGTGGGCAGCAAGTTCGGCGCCCTGCCGAAGTGCGCCTGATCCTCCGGTTCCCGGCTCGTGTCGCCGCGGCCGCCGTGCCGCGCCAACCAGGACTTCTGCCATGCGCAACTGCTCGCGTTGTCTGCATCGAGGTTTCAGCCTGATCGAGTTGATGGTGACGCTGGTCGTCGCCGGCATCCTCGCCACCCTGGCCTATCCGGCCTATACCGCGCAGATGCAGCGCGGCCGTCGCGCCGACGCCATCGCGGCGCTGACCGCGGTCATGCAGGCCCAGGAGCGTTTTCGCAGCAATGCCAGCGCCTATGCGGACAACGTGGCCGCCCTGGGCGTGAACATCGCCCGCATCGCCCCCGCCTATGAAATCACCTTGGCAGGCGTGGGTCCGGCCGCCAGCTTCGAGGTCGGCTACGTCGCGACGGCACGGCCGCTCGCGGGCGGCAAGCAGGCGCGCGACATCACCTGCAAGACCCTGGTCGTGACGCTGCTGGGTGCAAGCTCCAGCTACACCGCGACCGGCGATCCCGGCCACAGCGGCACGGATCGGGAGACCACCAGCGAATGCTGGCCGAGGTAGCCATGAACGGGTCATCTCGAGCTTTGAGCGTGGGGCTGGGCCGCGCCCACCGTGTCCAGCGGGGTGTGAGCCTCGTTGAACTGATGGTCGGCGTCACGGTCGGATTGATCGTCACGGCCGGGGCCGCCCTGGTGGCCACCCAGCAGATCAACGAACACCGCCGGCTGATGCTGGAAGTGCAGCTGCAGCAGGACCTGCGCGTCACCGCGGAACTGCTGCAGCGGGATCTGCGCCGCGCCGGCTATCGCGGCGTACCCGCCAGTGGCGTGTGGGAGCCCGAGCGCGGCGCAGGCGCCATTCCAGCCAAGGAAGCGGCCTCCAGCCCCTACACGGCGGCCTCGGCGAACCCGGCTGGCGACGAGTTCTATTACCGTTACGCGAGAACCGTCCCGGGCACCACGGCGATCAATGCGAGCAATGTCGTGGCCAGCAACGAGCAGTTCGGCATCCGCTGGAACAGCAGCACCAAGGCGCTGTACCTCCAGCTCGGCATGAGCAACGGCCAGCCCAACTGGCAGCCCATCACGGACCCGGACCTGGTCCTGGTCCAGCACTTCAGCGCCAATGTCGCGACGCTGAACGTGCCGCTGGACGACCTCTGCGATCCGTCCTGCACGGCGGCCGGCACCTGTCCGACCCAAGCCGTGCGCCTGGTCAACTTCACGATCACGGCGGTCGCCAGGTCGGACAGCAGGGTCCGGCGCACCTTGAACGTCAGCGAAAAGATCCGCGCGGACGCCATCAGCGGCGCATGCCCTTCAGCGGCAGCGCCGGCCCCTCCACCCGCAACGCCCCCCGGACCATGAAGCAAGTTCTCATGCCCCCATCCTGGCCGCAGCGTGGTGTCACCACGCTGGTCGTGGTCCTGGTGTTGTTTCTCGTCATGGGCCTGCTGGCCGCCTATGCCAACCGCATCCTGATGTTCGAACAGCGCATCGCCGGCAGCTACTACCGCGCCAGCCTGGCGCAGGAAATGGCCGAAGGCGGGCTGGACTGGACCGTGGCGATGTTGAATGGCGGCGCCATCAACAACAGCTGCGCTCCGGTTGCGGCAGGCGGAACACGTTTCGTCAATCGCTACCTGGATGTCTCAGCCGTGGACCGGGCCACGACGACCCGGCTGGCAACACGCACCGACCTTGCGGTCGACTGCGCCGAGACGCCCACCGGCCTGGTTTGCCGCTGTCCCGCGCCCAGCACGAGAACGGCGCAACCCAGCACGGCGCTGAGTGGCAGCCTCGTCCCCAGCGTCGGAGTCGCCCTGGGTACGGACACGGACCAGCGCTACGGCAGCTTTGTGGCGAGCAGCTATGGCTGCTCGGACAGCAGTGTCGACAACTGCTATGCCGGTCCTGCCGAGGCCCGCAGCCAGACCGCCACGGCCATGGCCGTGCAACATGCGGCGATCGCCTTCATCAGCGCCGTGCCGTCGTCGCCCGCCGCGCCACTCACGGTCAAGGGCAGCCTGACGACGACCGGCGTTCTTGACCTCGGCCTGCACAACACGGACCCGCGCTCCGGCGGCGTGCTGGTGGTGTCCGGAGGCCCGTCGCCGACGCCCGCCTTGAGCCCTGCCCGCCTGGACAGCGTGCCGGGCACGCCGCCCAGCCAGGCCGGCCTCTTTGCGGACGACTACCTGTCGAGGCTGTCCACGAGCGACGAAGACAACGCGCGCTTCTTTCGCAATTTCATGGGCATGCGCCCGGCCCGCTACCAGAGCCATCCCGCGGCACGCGTTGTCGCCTGCCCCAACAGTGGCGATTGCGGGCCCAACCTGGTGAGCGCCGTCAGTGCCGGCCAGCGCATGCTGACGGTGCCAGGGGCCATGGCCATCGGCAGCAACGTGATCATCGGCACGCCGGCCGCTCCGGTGGTGATCGTCGTCTATGGCCCCGTGGCCATCACCGGCCCCATGCAGTTGAACGGCATGTTGGTGGTCCTGGGCAGCCTGGCATGGACCAACAACGGCGGGCTGACCTCGCAAGTCACCGGCATGGTCGTGGTGCAAGGCGACATGGTCGCGACCGGGCATATGGACATCCTCTACCAGCAGGCCATTGCCGACGAGCTGCGCAACCGCGTGGGCAGCTATGCGCGGGTGTCCGGCGGCTGGATCGACGCCACCCTCCACTGAAACAGGCCTGCCATGCTCCAGACGCTCCCTGTCCTGCCTTCGCGCCTGGCGCCGCGGCTTCAGCGCGGTGTCACACTGGTCGAGGCTCTGATCGCCTTGCTGGTGATGTCCTTCGGCATGCTCGCCCTGGTCGGCTTGATGAGCCATTTGCGCCTCGGTGCCGACGTGGCCAGGCAGCGCAGCGAGGCCATGCGGATTGCACAGGCTGCCATGGCCACCGCGAGGAATTTCTCGGTGTTGAACATCACCGCCACGACGCCGGCGAGTGCCGTGGCCTATGCCCTTCTCACCAGCCAAGCACCGGTGCCGGTGACGCCTCCTGACGCCAACACGACCTACACCGTGCAGCGGACGGTCACCCCTGTGGCCGGAGTCCAGGCGATGCAGGTGCGCGTGAACGTCAGCTGGGCCGACCGCAGCGGCGGCCCGCAATTCATCAACCTCGACACCATCATCGCGGGCGTCGACCCGCTCTTCAGCGGTGCCGTCGGTTTTGCGCCGCCCGCGGCTGCCGTGACCCTGCCCTCGGCGCGCAGCCCTGCCGTCCCCGCCGGCGCCAAACAACTCGATGACAAGATCAGCGCCTTCCGCCCGAGTGGCCTGGGTCCGGTGGTCTGGATCTTCAACAACCTGAGCGGCGCCATCACCGGCAAATGCACCATCCCGGCCGGCACGCCGGTCTCGGCGCTGACGGCCGCCGACGTGGAGTCCTGCAAGAACAACACCGTCGGCTATCTGCTGAGCGGCTCGATCCGCTTTTCCCGCACCAACCCGGCCAGTCCGACCGCGCCGGAAGCCGCCGCCATCCCCGTGGGCCTGAGCCTCGTGGATGGCAGCTACTTTCTGCCTCGTCTCGATGCCCAGGGCATGCCCGTGATGAATGGCGGCGGCATGGTGCTGGACGGCTTCACCGCGACGGCGCCCGCGGGCGCCCATCTGCCCGATTGCTTCAGCGGTTCGCCGGGCGGCCCGGCCGGCGCCCAGTTCGTGAACTACCACTGCATCGTCTATCCGCCCGACACGGCAGCCTCCGGTTCGCGGCCCACCTGGTCGGGCAAGCTGGTGCTGACCGGGGTCAGCCTGGGCACAACGTCGGCCGAGTACCGTGTCTGCCGCTACAGCGCCGACTACAACGCCAGCGGCGGCATCTACACGGCGGACTGGAAGGCCCTGGAGAACGAGGAACATCCGGCCGTGTATGCCCGGGTCGCGGGTTCGCTGACACACCAGAACTTCCTGGTCGTGCGTGGCGACGTCGGATGCCCGCCGGCACCCGCGGCGAGCCCCGGTGCCGGGGTGTTCGCCGACTATTCGACGCTGCAACTGCAGCCCTGAGCCCTGGCTAGACTGCGGGCATGAATTCGCCCGCCATCACAGCGGCGCTGCGGCAAGCGCTTTCCCTGGCCGAGCAGGCCATCGGCCTCACCGATCCCAACCCCCGCGTCGGCTGCGTCATCCTGGCGGCCGATGGCCGGGAGCTCGGCGCTGGCCACACCCAACCCGCCGGGCAGGCGCATGCCGAAGTGATGGCCCTGCGTGATGCGGCAGCCCGCGGCCATGACGTGCGCGGCGCCACCGCGATCGTGACCCTGGAGCCCTGCTCCCACCATGGCCGCACGCCACCTTGCTGCGATGCGCTGATCGCCGCCGGCATCGCCCGCGTCGTGGTGGCCGTCGAAGACCCCAATCCCCAGGTCGCCGGCCAGGGCCTGGCGCGCTTGAGAGCAGCCGGCCTGCAGGTCGAACTGGCCGACGCGGCAACCGCCGAGGCCGCCAGCGAGCTCAATATCGGCTTTTTCTCGCGCATGCGGCGCGGCCGGCCCTTTGTGCGGCTGAAGTCGGCCATTTCCCTCGACGGGCGCACCGCCCTGTCCGATGGGCGCAGCCAGTGGATCACCGGCGAAGCGGCGCGTGCCGACGGCCATGCCTGGCGCCGCCGTGCCGGCGCCGTGCTGACCGGTATCGGCACGGTGCTGGCCGACGACCCGCGCATGGATGTGCGCCTGGTGCCGACAGCCCGCCAGCCGCTGCGCCTCGTGCTCGACCCGCAGGGCCGCATGCCGGCCGGCGCGCGCATCCTGCAGCCGCCCGGTGAAACGCGGGTCATCGGCCCGGGCCGGCCCGATCTTGCGGCGCTGATGGTCGAACTGGGCGGCCAGGGCATCAATGAACTGCATGTCGAAGCCGGCCCGACGCTGTCCGGTGCCTTCCTCGACGCCAGTCTGGTCGATGAGCTGCTGATCTACCAGGCACCGATACTGATCGGCGCGGGCCGGCCGCTCGCCGATCTGGCGGCCTTGACCGGCCTGGATGCAGCCCGGCGCTGGCGCTTCATCGAAGCCACACCGATTGGCCAGGATCTTCGTCTTCGGCTGCGGCCCAAGTAACACCCCACGCGGCACAAGCCGCTAGGGTCGCCACCTACAATCGCCGGCTATGCCCATCTCCCCCATTCCCGAGCTGGTGGCCGAGCTGGCCGCCGGCCGCATGGTCATCCTGGTCGACGAGGAAGACCGCGAAAACGAAGGCGATCTCGTGCTGGCGGCCGATCTGGTCACGCCCGAGGCCATCAACTTCATGGCCAAGTACGGCCGCGGCCTGATCTGCCTGACCCTGCCGCGCGAGCATTGCGAGCGCCTGCAGCTGCCGCCGATGACGCGCCGCAATGGCACCCAGCATGGCACCGCCTTCACCGTGTCCATCGAGGCGGCCACCGGCGTCACCACCGGCATCTCGGCCGCCGACCGGGCCCGCACCGTGCAGGCCGCTGTCGCGCCGGATGCCAAGGCCAGCGACCTGGTCCAGCCCGGCCACATCTTCCCGCTGCAGGCCCAGGACGGCGGCGTGCTGATGCGCGCCGGCCATACCGAAGCGGGTTGCGACCTGGCCCGCATGGCCGGCCTCTCGTCCACCTCGGTCATCTGCGAGATCATGAAGGACGACGGCACCATGGCCCGCCTGCCGGACCTGGAGGTCTTCGCCGCCGAGCATGGCCTGAAGATCGGCACCATCGCCGACCTGATCGAATATCGCAGCCGCAACGAGAGCCTCATCACGCGCGTCGCCCAGCGCCGCCTGACCACGGCCCAGGGCGAGTTCGACTGCCAGATCTTCACCGACCGCACCGGCGGCACCCACCTGGCACTGAGCCACGGTGAGTGGACGGCGGACAGCGAGGTGCTGGTGCGCGTGCACGAGCCGCTGTCGGTCATGGACCTGCTGGAAGCCGGCTCTTGCGGCCACTCCTGGGGCCTGCCCGCAGCGCTCGGCGCAGTGAAGGCGAGCGCGGGTGGTGTCGTCGTGCTGCTGAACTGTGGCGAAGACGCCGCCGGCGTGCTGGCCCGCGTGCAAGCCGAAAAGGCTGCGCCGCCCACCAAGGGCGCGATGGACCTGCGCACCTATGGCGTCGGCGCCCAGATCCTGAAGTCGCTCGGCGTGCACCGCATGAAGCTGCTCGGCAGCCCGCGCCGCATGCCCAGCATGACGGGCTACGGCCTCGAAGTGACGGGCTTTCTGGCCCCTCCCAACTGCTGACCCGAAAGGCCCGCGATGCAAGATTCCGAACAAGGCCTGCCGAGTTTCGAGGGTGCCCTCGACGGCAGCGAACTGACGATTGCCATCGTCCAGGCGCGCTTCAACGACGCCATCACGTCGTCGCTGGCCAGCGCCTGCCTGGCCGAGCTGTCGGTGCTGGGCGTGCCGACCGAAGCCATCCGCCACATCACCGTGCCGGGTGCGCTGGAGGTGCCGCTGGCCCTGCAGGCCCTGGCCGAGAGCAATGACTACGACGCCTTGATTGCCCTGGGCTGCATCATCCGCGGCGAGACCTACCATTTCGAACTGGTCGCCAACGAGAGCGGCTCGGCCGTGACCCGTGTCGGCCTGGACCATGGCATTCCGATCGCGAACGCCATCCTGACCGTCGAGAACGAAGCCCAGGCCTGGGCCCGCGCCGAACCCAAGGGCCGCGACGCCGCCCGCGTCGCCGTCGAGATGGCCAATCTGTTGAAAGAGATCGAGTGAACGCACCGCAAAAGACCGCATCCAAGACGGCCGCCAAGCCTGGTGCCAAGCGTGCCCCCGTCAAGTCGGCGCGCCGCCGCTCGCGCGAAGCCGCCGTCCAGGGCCTCTACCAGTGGTTGCTGACTGGCGAGGACATCGGCGCCATCGTGGCCCTGGGCCGCGAGCAGGAAGGCTATGCCAAGCTCGACGTCAAGCATTACGACGCCTTGCTGGGGGGCTGCGTCAACGAGGCGGCCGACCTGGACGCCATCCTGTCCCGCCACGTCGACCGCAAGACGACGGAGCTGTCCCCCATCGAGCACGCCATCCTGATGATCGGCGCCTACGAGCTCAAGCACTGCCTCGACATCCCCTACAAGGTCGCCATCAACGAGGCGGTCGAGCTGGCCAAGTCCTTCGGTGGCACCGACGGCCACAAGTATGTGAACGGCGTGCTGGACCGCGCGGCTGTCGATCTGCGCCCGCTCGAGATCGCTGCCAAGCGTTGATCGCGCCGTGAAGTTGGCCGCCCGGCTCGACCGCATCGAGCCCTTCTATGTGATGGAGCTGGCCAAGGCCGCGGCCCAGGTCGCGGCCGGGCCGTTGTGCGATCCGGCCCAGGGCGGCCGGCGCATGATCCGCCTGAATATCGGCGAACCCGACTTCGGTGCCGCGCCTGCCGTGCGCGAGGCCGTCGCCCACGTCGCCCAGGGCCCAACGCCCTACACCGACGCCCTCGGCCTGCCCGCGCTGCGCGAAGCGATTTCGCGCTGGTATGCCCAGCGCTTCGGCCTGGACATCTCGCCCTCCCGCATCGCCGTCACTGCCGGCGCCTCAGCCGCCCTGCAACTCGCCTGCCTTGCCCTCTTCGAGCGCGGCGACGAGGTGTTGATGCCCGACCCATGCTACCCATGCAACCGCCACTTCGTGACGACCGCGGACGCGACGCCGCGACTGCTGCCCACTGGTGCCGCCGAACGCTTCCAGCTCGATGCCGCCCAGGTGCGTGAGGCGTGGACGCTCGCGACGCGCGGCGTGCTGCTGGCTTCGCCGAGCAACCCGACCGGCACGTCGATCGCGCCCGAGGTTCTGGCCGACATGGTGGGTTTCATCCGCAGCCAGGGCGGTGTCACCGTCGTCGACGAGATCTATCTGCCGCTGAGCTACGAGGAACACTTCGGCCACAGTGCCCTGGGGTTACCTGGAGCAGGCGAGGACATCGTCTCGGTCAACAGCTTCTCCAAATACTTCGGCATGACGGGCTGGCGCCTGGGCTGGCTGGTGCTGCCCCCTGTCCTCGTGCCTGCCATCGAACGCCTGGCCCAGAACCTCTACATCTGCCCGTCCACGCTGGCCCAGAAAGCGGCCCTGGCCTGCTTCGAGCCCGAGTCCATCGCCGAGTTCGAGCGCCGCCGCGCCGTGCTGAAGCAACGCCGCGACTTCATCGTGCCGGCGCTCAACGACCTCGGTCTGACCGTGCCCGTGCCGCCCGACGGCGCTTTCTATGCCTGGATGGACATCAGCCGCTTCCACGCCGACAGCTGGGCCTTTGCCCACGAGCTGCTGAAAAGCGCCCAGGTCGCGCTGACGCCCGGCCGCGACTTCGGCCTGTCCGACCCGCAGCGCTGGATGCGCCTGTCCTTCGCCTCGTCGATCGAGGACCTTCAAGAGGCCGTCGCCCGCCTGCGCGAGGTGCTCGTGTGAGCGAATTCCAGTTCCCCATCCGGGTGTATTGGGAAGACACCGACGCCGGCGGCATCGTCTTCTACGCCAACTACCTGAAGTTCTTCGAACGGGCCCGCACCGAGTGGCTGCGCGCGGCCGGCGTCGAGCAGCACCAGCTGCGCGAGGAGACCGGCGTCATCTTCGTCGTCGCCGGCACCAGCCTGCGCTATCTGGCGCCGGCCAAGCTGGATGACCTGCTGACCGTCACCGTCGAACCCCAACCCGCGGGCCGCGCCAGCCTCGTCGTGCGCCAGCGCGCCCTGCGTGGCGACACGCTGCTGTGCGAAGGCGAGATCCGCATCGGCTGCGTGCGCGCCGACGACCTGAAACCCCAACGCCTGCCCGACTCGGTCGTCGCAGCGATCACCGCATGAACCAAGACCTGTCCATCGTCTCCCTGATCCTGCACGCCAGCTTCGCGGTGCAGCTTGTCATTGCCGGCCTGCTGCTGGTGTCGCTGGCGAGCTGGAGCGTCATCTTCGGCAAGCTGATCGGCCTGGGCCAGATCAAGCGCCGCAACGACGCCTTCGAGGCCGAGTTCTGGAGCGGCAAGAACCTCAACGACCTCTACCAGTCGGTGGGCAACCGCACCGACGGCGCGCCGCTGGAACGCATCTTCGCCTCCGGCATGCGCGAGTTCCTGAAGCTGCGCGAGAAGCGCGTGACCGACTCGGGCGCCCTGCTCGACGCCGCCCGCCGCGCGATGCGGGCCAGCTTTCAGCGCGAACTCGACGCGATGGAACACAACCTGTCCTTCCTCGCCTCGGTCGGCTCGGTCTCGCCCTATGTGGGCCTGTTCGGCACCATCTGGGGGATCATGCACGCCTTCGTCGGCCTGTCCAACCTGACGCAGGTCACGCTGGCCACCGTCGCGCCCGGCATCGCCGAAGCCCTGGTGGCGACGGCCATCGGCCTATTCGCCGCCATTCCCGCCGTGCTGGCCTACAACCGCTTCGCGCGCCAGATCGACCGCAGCGCGATCACGCTGGAGACCTTCATCGAGGAGTTCTCCAACATCCTGCAGCGCAACGCGACGCAACACTGATGGCTGCCATCTCCTCCCGGGGCGGCCGCCGGCGCCGCACGATGAACGAGATCAACATGGTCCCCTTCATCGACGTGATGCTGGTGCTGCTCATCATCTTCATGGTCAGCGCGCCGCTGATCACGACCGGCCTCGTCGACCTGCCTAGCGTGGGCAAGAGCCGCCAGCAGCCCGAGCACGTCATCCAGGTCATCGTCGGCACCGACGAGAAGCTCAAGATCAAGGTCGACCAGCTCGAGCCCGAGTCCATCCCGGTCAATCGCCTGGCCGAGCGCGTCAAGAAGGCCCAGGGCAAGGATGCCAACAGTCCCGTCGTCATCTCGGCCGACAAGAACGTCAAGTACGAGGCCGTCGTGCAGGTCATGGACACGCTGCAGCGTGCCGGCATCCAGCGCGTCGGTCTGGCCGTGAAGAGTGGTGCCTCCTCGAAGTGAATTCCGCCGCCGCCGTCCTGCGTCCTCCTGAGTCGGCCGGCCTCGGCCGTGGCCTGACGCTGGCCCTGGTCGCCCATGGCCTGCTCATCCTTGCCCTCAGCTACGGCCTGAACTGGCACAGCGACTCCTCGCCGGCCTTCGAGGCCGAGCTGTGGTCGTCCATTCCCCAGACCGCCGCGCCGCGCGAGGAAGCCCCGCCCGAGCCAGAACCCGAAGCGCCCAAGCCCGATACGCGCGCCCAGCAGCGCGCGGCCGAAGAGGCTGCCGCCGAGCAGCAGCGCGAGGCCGACATCGCCATCGCCAAGGAGAAGAAGCGCAAGGAGGAGAAGGCCCGCGACGAAGCGGCAAGGCTCGAGCGCCTGGAAAAGGAAAAGGCGGCCAAGGAACAGGAAGCCAAGGACAAGGCCGCGAAGGACAAAGCGGCCAAGGAAGAGCAGGAGCGCACCAAGAAGCTCAAGGACGAAAAGGCGACCAAGGACGCCAAAGAGGCGAAGGAAGCCAAGGACGCTGACGCCAAGCGCGAAGCCCAGCGCCAGGAGAACCTGCGCCGCATCCAGGGCATGGCGGGCGGCCAGCCCAACTCGACAGGCACCGGCACGCAGAACTCGGCACCTTCGGCCGGCTATGCGGGACGCATCAAGGGCAAGATCCGGCCGCTCATCATCTATGCCGACGACGGCAACGCCAATCCGACGGCCGAGATCCAGGTCACGCTCGGCCCCGATGGCCGCATCCTGGGCAGCAAGGTCCTCAAGGCCAGTCCCGATGCCGACTGGGATCGCGCCGTGCTGCGCGCCATCGAAAAGGCCGAGACCCTGCCCCGCGACGTGGACGGCCGCGTGCCGCCGGTGCTGATCCTGACCTTCCGCCCGCGCGAGTAGCGGGCGTCAGATCTCCGCCGGGGTGGGCCGTCCCGGCAGCACCCGGTGCAATTCTTCGGCCAGGGCCTGCAGATTCATGGGCTTGCTGAGGTAGCCGTCCATGCCGGCGCTCAGGCACAGGCTGCGGCGCAATTCGCTGTCGCCGGACGTCGCCGCGACGATGGGAAACGGCGGCAAGGTGCCGATGCGCTGCAAGGACCTCAGGTGCTCGCTGGCCTCCAGCCCGTCCATGACCGGCATGTCCACGTCCATCAGCACCATGTCGGGCGGCTCGTCGCAGCAGGAGTCGAGCGCCTCGATGCCGTCGGCGGCAACCACCACCTCGTAGCCCAGGGCCTCGAGCTGGCCGCGCGCCACGATCTGGTTCACCAGGTTGTCGTCGACGACGAGCACACGGCGGCTTTCCTGGACGTACAGCGGCGTCGGCGACGTCAGCCGCGACAGCGCCGTCGAGGTCCGCTCGTCGACATGGGCGGTGAATCGCTCCAGCTCCAGCGGGCTGAGCGGCAACACCCGGATGTCGACCGGGCCGCGGCCGCGCATGCGCAGCGTATCGGAGCCCAGGACCACGGCCAGCACCGTCCAGAGGCTGGGCAAGGCCTGCGCGACTTGTTCCAGAAGCGGCAGGTCCTCGCCGCCCTGCTCCGCGACGATCATCAGCATCGGCGCCAGTCCGGCCACGGTCGCCGCAGCGGCGTCTTCCAGCGATCCGAACGACATCACATGCCAGCCCATCTGCCGCAACCGCGTCTCGACCGAATCCAGCTCACCGGGTAAAGCGCTGACCAGCCATGCCACGCTGCCGGCGGCGTCAGGCGAGTGTTCAAAGGCGACGTCCTCCGCCGCGACCTCGCCGCTCAGGGAGATGACCAGGCCGTCGGGCCCGGCGTCGACGAACTGGACCAGGCCGGCGGTGGCCGGACACGGGGCTTCCGCCCGTGCTACCAGATCCTGGGTCTCGACAGCGTCTTCGGCAACCAGATGCAGGCGCTGCAGCACGCCCAGCACATCGCCAGGTCGGGTCACCCCGGTGCCCGCCGCGTGGATGACGATGCTGCTGCGGCCGTACACCGGCGGCTGGACTTCCGCGCTGAACATGACGAAGCCCGACTCGAAACAGTCGACGATGCCAAGCAGGATGCGGTGGATGCCCGCCCGTAGATAGGGGCCGGGCTCGTGAAGCTCGAGGCGGGGGCCACGGTAGTCGAAATAGGCGACCAACCCCTTGCTGCGGGCGTGTGGCAGCACGTCGCGCGCGCTCTGCGTGAACAGCTCTGAGAATTCCATGGACGGACCGTTACCAACTGTCCGCCAGACTAGGACAAACCCGGCCGCTACATCGTTTCCAGATGTGGCGGATTCTTACAGTGCGGTATCAGTCAGTGCGAGCGGCCGGCGGCCGGCTTGAAAAGCAGGCGATCGACAGACCAGCGGCCCGCGCCCCACAGCGCGATGACCAGGGCCAGCACGCCCCACAGGATGTGCTGGAACTCACCGGCGGGCGACAGGTCTTCGGCCGGCAGGGACAAGGCGGCCATCAGGTTGACGACAAACAGGCCGGCACCCGCGAAGCGGCCCGCCAGGCCGAGCACCAGCAACACGGGAATCACCAGTTCGCCCCCAGCGCCCATATAGGCCGCCAGCGTCGGCGGCAGCAGCGGCACCTGGTAGTAGTCGTTGAACAGGGCCAGCGTGGCCGACCAATCGTGCAGCTTGACCAGGCCGGACATGAAGAAGACCTTGGCCACATACAGGCGCGCCGCCAGCAGGGCCAGCGACTGCAGATGGCTCACCAGCGTGTCCAGCGGTGCCGGCAGGCGGGTCGGCTGCAGGCCGGGGTCGGTGAAGGCACGCAGGGTGGCGGAGATCAGAGTTTTCATGAGGATGTCGTGGTCCGGTTCGGTGGCGTCGCCCTGACCCCTTGCAGCCAGGCGTTCTGCAGCGCGGCTTGCAGCCAGGCGGCGAAGTCGAAGTCGGTTTCGGCGCCGGAACCTTTCACTGCCGCCGCTTCCAGCGCCTCGGCAAGATTCACCCCGTCCAGCACGGCCCGCACGAAGACGGCATCCAAGTCCGCGAGAGCCTGGGACTGCCCGCGCCAGCCCTGGCGCCAGACGAGGACGGCGCCCTCGGTCTGGGCCAGCAGGCTCACGCCAGGGCGCAGCTGCAACCACAGGGTGTCCGGCGCATGGCTGCCCAGCAATGCCAGGGATTCGGCATCCAGTGCGGCATCTTCGGCGCGCTCGGCCTGGTGCAGGGCCCAGTCCAGGCGCGCCAGGTCGGGCAGGCCCGAGGCCTCGCCGGCGCGCTCGACCAGAAAGCCGGCCAGCATCCCGCCCCACCGCCCGAGGTCGCCGCTCTCCGGCGGGTGGACGCGCCAGAAGGTCCAGGCCAGCGACGCGAATTCGTCCTCGCCGAGTTCCTCGCGCAGGCGCGCAAACGGCACGGCCAGGGCCTGGGCCGACAGTGCCTGGATGTTGTTGCGATAAGCGGCCAGGCCACGCTGGCTGCCGGTCAGACCGGCAGGCGCGGCGCCGCGGCCCAGCAGCGCGTCGACGAAGGCCTGCTGATCGGCCTTCATGGCTGCAGCGCCCTCGCCCGCCCGGCTTCGGCCAGCAGCACGCCGAGTTCGGGCACGGCGGTGTCCCATTCGATCAGCGTCGGCAGCGGGCCGAGGCGCTGCTGGGCGTGTGCGTAGACGCGCCAGACCTCATCGCGCACGCGGCTGCCGTGGTCGTCGATGACGAGGCCGTCCTCGCGCTCGCAATGACCGGCGAGGTGGATCTCGCCGACGCTGCCCGGGCGAAGGGCATCCACCCAGCGCATGGCCTGGGCCGCGGCGGCCTCGGCGACATGGCCGTCGTTGCGGGCGTTGACGAAGAGGTTGTTGACGTCCAGCAGCAGGCCGCAACCGCTGCGTCGCGTCAATTCGTTGAAGAACTCGGGCTCGGCGAGGGTGTCACCCGCCCAGCCGACATAGGCGCTGATGTTCTCGACCAGCATCGGCCGGCCCAGGCGCTCCTGCACCTGCTGCACATGGGCCACCATCAGCGCGAGCGACTCGTCGTTGAAGGGGATGGGCAGCAGATCGGCCGCATGCAGGCCCGAGCCGACGCGGGCAAAGCATGCATGGTCGGACACCCAGCGCGGCTGCATGCGCGCGGCCAAGCGGGCCAGGCGCTCCAGATGTGCTTCATCCAGGCCGGCGGCAGACCCCAGGGCCAGGCCGACGCCGTGCAGGCTGAGCTCATACGCTTCGCGGCCGGCTTCCAGCACGGCCAGCGTGATGCCGCCGTCGGCAAAGAAATTCTCGGAGTGGACCTCGATGAAGCCGAGCGCGGGGCGCTCGGCCAGCAGGGTCTCGTAATGAGGCTGGCGCCAGCCAATGCCCACGCAGGGGCCGGCCGGCGCCGGGGTGATCGCGATCAAGCGGTCACTTCTTGGCGGGCGCCTTGGTCGAGCCGCCTTCCTTCTCGCACGTGCCCTTGGCGACGTACTTCCATTCGTTGGCGTCCTTGTCGGCCTTGGATTGGCCGGCGCAGGAATGGCTGCCGTTGGCGGTAGCGCAGTCGTTCTGGCCGGCCTTGGCGATGCCGTAGCACTTTTCCTTGCCGGCGTCGGCCGCCTGGGCCTGGGCGACGAGGCCCAGCGACAGGGCGGCAGCGAGGGCGGAGGACACGAGGGCTTGGTTCTTCATGGACAGGTCTCCAAAAGGTTGGGGGGTGGAAAGGCGGCCGATGATGCGGCGGCGAGGCTGAAGTCGCAAGACACTGCCGAGTCCTTACACTGCCCGCCGTCATGACCGCCTCCGCCGATTTCTGCCGCCAGATCGAGACCCTGCGCCCTGCCCTGCTGAAATATGCCCGGCTGCAGCTGCGCAACCCGGCCTGGGCCGAAGATGCGGTCTCCGAGACCCTGCTCGCCGCGTTGGAGAAGCCCCAGGCCTTCGCCGGCGCGAGTCAGCTCAAGACCTGGCTGGTGGGCATCCTCAAGCACAAGCTGGTCGACCAGATCCGCAAGAACAGCCGCGAGATGTCGACGACGGCCACGAGCGAAGACAGCGAGGACCTGGACGAGCTGCTGTTTGCTGGCGACGGCCATTGGCGCGAGGCCCAGCACGACTGGGGCAACCCCGAGGACGTGCTGCGCCAGCTGGACTTCATGAAGGTGCTGGAGGCCTGTGTCGAGAAGCTGCCGGGCCAGCAGGGGCGGCTCTTCATGATGCGGGAATGGCTGGAGCTGGAGTCGGAGGAGATCTGTAAGGAACTGGCGATCACGCCGACCAATCTCTGGGTCATGCTGCACCGGGCCCGGCTGAGGCTCAGGGAATGCCTGCAGACCGGCTGGTTCGGCGCCGCGCAGGCCGGAGGAGCGACTTGATCAAGCTGAAGATCACATGCCGGGAAGCCACGGAGATCACGCTGAAGGCGGAGGATCGCAGCGTGCCGCTGGCCGAGCGCCTGTCGCTGCGCCTGCACCACCGCATCTGCACCAACTGCCGCCGCTTCTACCGCCAGGTCGCGCTGATGCGCCAGGCCAGCGCCCGCTGGCGTCAGTACACCGAAGACTGATCAAGCGACGGGCGCGCCTTCGTCGGGCGCCGCCGAGGCGAGCTCCTCTTCTCCCGTCCAGGCGATCGCGATAGCCAGCTTGATGGCATCGACCTGGGCCGCCAGGCTCATGCTGGCCACCGTCGGCAGGCTGCGCGCCGCCTGCTCGGGCAGGGCCGGAATGTGGATGAAGCCGCTCTTGACGGCCTGGCCGGCGAGCTGGTGCTGCAGCTCGAAGAACACCTGGTTGCAGACAAAGGCCCCGGCCGACAGCGAAAGTCCGGCGGGATGCCCGGCCGCACGCAGGCCATTGCGCATGGCCTTGATGGGCAGTGTCGAGAAATAGGCCGCCGGTGCATCCGCGCGCACCGGCACGTCTTGCGGTCGCTCGCCGGCGTTGTCGGCGATGCGGGCATCGATGAGGTTGACGGCCACGCGTTCGATGGAGATTTCGGTGCGGCCACTCGCCTGGCCGAGGCAGATGACCAGCGCCGGCCGCACTTGCGCCAGCGCCTGGGCCAGCGCGGCGGGTGCGCCGCCAAAGCTCGTCGGCAGGCAGCGCGTCTGCACCGTGGCGCCGGCGATGACCTGGCCCTGCAGGGCCCGTGCGATTTCCCAGGAGGGATTGATGGCCTCGCCGCCAAAGGGTTCGAAACCGGTGAGCAGGATGTTCATGGCCCCATTGTCCCCAAGCCCGGTGCGGGCTGCAGCCCGTGGGTCTGAGGCGTCAGCACGGCGTTTTTTCGGGCCTGGGCCGCGGCCCCAGCCCTCCATAATCATCGGCAGCCCCTGCTGCCCCAGCCCATGAACGACCCGTCCCAGCCCCTGCCCTGGCCCCATGTCGACACCGACCCCACTGCGGGTACGGGCGTTCCGGCTTCCGGTTTCCTCTGGCCCAGCCCCCCCTATGCCGCCTACCCCCAGCCGCAGGTGCAGCGCGGCCCCGAGGCCTGCGAGATCCTCGGCCTGAACAACAGCCGCAGCACCGGCCAGCTGCTGCAGCTCGATGCCAGCGACCGCATCGTGCAGATCAATGTGCCGCCGGCGCGCAACAGCATGCCGCTGAAGTTCAGCCAGTTCCGCGCCATCAAGCTGCTGCGCACGGTCACGGTACCGCCCCGGGATGCCGGCGATCTGAGCTCGCCGCTGAGCGTGGACCAGCGACCGCGCACCGAGTTCCGCGTCGTCTTCAACGGCGGCGACGAGCTCAAGGGCACCACCATCGGCCATCACAACGACAACCTGGGCCTCTTCCTGTTCCCGCCGCTGGCCGACGACGACGACTCGGTGCGCCGCGTCTTCGTGCCGCGCGAGGTGCTGGCGCACTTCGAGATCGGCGAGCGCCTGGGCGACATGCTGCTGAAGGATGCGCTGGTCACGCCCGAGCAGCTCAATGCCGCCGCCGTCGAGCAGAGCGATCTGCGCCAGCGCCGCGTCGGCGACATCCTCGTCAACCAGCAGATCGTCACGGCCGAGCAGCTGATGCAGGCCATCGAGCAGCAGGCCAAGATGCCCATGGTGCGCATCGGCGAGGCCCTGCTGGCCCTGGAGCTGGTCACGCCCGACCAGCTCGAGCACGCCCTGGTGCAGCAGCGCGACGACCGCTCCGTGCCGCTGGGCGAGCTGCTGGTGCGCAAGGGCGTCATCAGCCGTGCCCAGCTGCAGTCGGCGCTGGCGCGCAAGATGGGCTATCCGGTCGTCGACGTCGAGAACTTCACCATCGAGCCCGATGCCGTGCGCAAGCTGCCGCATGCCGTCGCCAAGCGGCTGGAAGTGCTGCCCCTGGTGCTGCGCGACGGCCGCCTCATCGTCGCCATGGAAGACCCGACGCGGCGCGACGCCCTCGACGAGGTCGAGTTCATCACCCAGCTCAAGGTCGTGCCGACGCTGACCAAGCTCGGCACCCTGCAGTTCGCGATTCCGTCGGCCTTCGACCGCTATGGCGCCGAGGCTTTGCCGCGCGGCAATGCCGACCCCCTGCCCGACTTCCAGCCCGACTTCACGCTGGAGAGCTCCAACAAGCTCATCGAGAGCCTGGAGCGCGACAGCAGCGAGCGCAGCACCAAGGAAGAAGAGTCGCACATCGAGCAGAGCGACAACTCCCTGGTACGCCTGATCAACTCCATGATCATCGAGGCGCACAACCAGGGCGTGTCCGACGTCCACATCGAGACCTACCCGGGGCGCGAAAAGCTCAAGATCCGTTTCCGCCGCGACGGCGTGCTGCAGCCCTATCTGGAGCTGCCCCATACCTATCGCAACGCCGTGATCGCCCGCGTCAAGATCATGTGCGACCTCGACATCTCCGAGCGTCGCAAGCCCCAGGACGGCAAGATCAACTTTGCCAAGTATTCGCCCCAGCACAAGCTGGAGCTGCGCGTGGCGACCATCCCGACCAACAACGGCCTGGAAGACGTCGTCATGCGGCTGCTGGCCAGCAGCAAGCCCATGCCGCTGGACCGCATCGGCCTGAGCCCGGCCAACCTCGCCGCCTTGCAGTCGGCCGTCGCCCGCCCTTACGGCATGGTGCTGTGCGTCGGCCCGACCGGTTCCGGCAAGACGACGACGCTGCACTCGGCGCTGAGCTACATCAACACGCCGGAGCGCAAGATCTGGACGGCCGAGGACCCGGTCGAAATCACTCAGGCCGGCCTGCGCCAGGTCCAGGTGAACCCCAAGATCGACTGGACCTTTGCCAAGGCCCTGCGTGCCTTCCTGCGCGCCGACCCCGACGTCATCATGGTGGGCGAAATCCGCGACCAGGAGACGGCCGAGATCGCCGTCGAGGCCTCGCTGACCGGCCACCTGGTGATGTCCACCCTGCACACCAACAGCGCGCCCGAGACCATCACCCGCCTGCTCGACATGGGCATGGACCCCTTCAACTTTGCCGATTCGCTATTGGCCGTGCTGGCCCAGCGCCTGGTGAGGCGCAGCTGCTCGACCTGCCGCACCAGCGAGGCCATGACCGAGGCCGAGCTGCAGGAACTGCTGGACGACTATCTGCATGTCTTCCCGGCCGAGAGCCGGCCCAGCAAGCTCGCACTGATGTCCGACTGGATCAAGTCCTATGGCCAGGGCGGCCGGCTGATGAAGTACCACAGCCCCGGCTGCACGGCCTGCGGCGGCAGCGGCTACAAGGGCCGCGCCGGCCTGCACGAACTGCTGACTGTGTCCAAAGACATACGCCGCATGATCCAGACCGGGGCCCGCGCCGAGGAACTACATCACGCCGGCCTCGCCGAAGGCATGCGTTCGCTGCGCCAGGACGGCATCATCAAGGTCTTGCAGGGCATCACCACCCTCGCCGAAGTCCACGCCACCAGCAATGCATAGATCGCCCACCCCCTACCGGCTTCGCCGGCCCCCTCGAGGGGGCACTGCCAGCGGCCTGGCAAAGCCAGTTCCGCGGCAGTCGCTGGGGAAGGCACTCTTTTGCGCAGAGGCTCGTGGAAGCCAACATTGAGAGTTCGAGCCGATGAGTGATACCCCGGTCGAAACGGCAGCCGCCGCCCCCCGCCCCAAGCTGCGCCTGGGCGACGTTCTCGTCGAGCAGCAGCTGATCTCGGCCGAGCAGCTCGGCCAGGCGCTGGAACTGCAGCGCGCCACCGGCAAGAAGCTGGGTCGCATCCTCATCGAGGCCAACCTCATCACCGAGGAGGCCCTGGCCCATGTGCTGGCCCGCCAGCTGCGCGCGCCCTTCGTCAACCTCAAGACCTTCCCGCTCAAGACCGACCTGGTGCGCCTGCTGCCCGAGACACCGGCGCGGCGCTTCCGTGCCCTGGTGCTGGAGGAGCGCGGCGACACCCTGCTGGTGGCCATGGCCGACCCGCTGGACCTGTTCGGCTTCGACGAGCTGGCCAAGATCCTGAAGCGCCGCCTGGCCATGGCCGTCGTCGCCGAAAGCCAGCTACCGGCCGTCTTCGACAAGCATTACCGCCGCAGCGACGAGATCTCCGGCCTGGCCAAGGCGCTGGAGAAAGACATCGGCGACGCCGTCGACTTCGGCGCCCTGCAGGCCAGCGTCGGCCAGGAAGGCGCGCCCGTCGTGCGCCTGCTGCAGTCGGTGTTCGAGGACGCGACCCGCGCCGGCGCTTCCGACGTGCACATCGAACCCCAGGAGGGCGAGCTGCTGATCCGCAACCGCGTCGACGGCCTGATGCAGACCCTCACGCAGGCCGACAAGCGCATCGCGCCGGCCCTGGCCCAGCGCCTGAAGCTGATGGCCGGCCTGGACATCTCCGAGAAGCGCCTGCCCCAGGACGGCCGCTTCACGCTGCGCCTGAGCGACCGCACCCTGGACGTGCGCCTGTCCACCATGCCCAGCCAGTACGGCGAGTCGGTCGTCATGCGTCTGCTGGGCCAGGGTTCGGCCCTGCGCCGCCTGGGCGACATCGGCATGCCCGAGGACATGCTCAAGCGCTTCCGCGAGCTGCTGAACCGCGACTCCGGCATGATCCTCGTCACCGGCCCGACCGGCTCCGGCAAGACCTCGACGCTGTACGCGTCCCTGGCCGAACTGGACTCCGAGAAGCTCAAGATCATCACGGCCGAAGACCCCATCGAATACCGCCTGCCCGGCCTGACCCAGGTGCAGGTCAACGACAAGATCGAGCTGGACTTCGCCAAGGTGCTGCGCGCCGCGCTGCGCCAGGACCCCGACGTCATCCTGGTGGGCGAAATGCGCGACGCCGAAACCGCCGAGATCGGCCTGCGCGCCGCCATCACGGGCCACCTGCTGCTGAGCACCCTGCACACCAAGGACACCGTCTCCACGCCCTTCCGCCTGTTGGACATGGGGGCGCCCCCCTTCATGGTCGCCACCTCGCTGCAGGCCGTGCTGGCCCAGCGGCTGCTGCGCGGCGTCTGCAAGCATTGCGCCGAACCGCATCACGCGACGCCCCAGGAGCAGGCCTGGATCAACGAGGTCATGACCTTGAACGGTGAGGAGACCGGCCCCGTCAAGAGCGTCGCGGGCCGCGGCTGCTCCGAGTGCAACGGTACCGGCTACCAGGGCCGGCGCGGCATCTACGAGATGCTGGAGCTCGACCCCGACATGGCCCTCGCCATCCAGAACAGCGATGCCGGCGGCTTCCTGACCGCCGCGCGCAGGTGGCTCAAGGGCAAGACCCTGGCCGACCGCAGCCTGGCACTGGTGCGCGAAGGCAAGACCTCACTGGCCGAAGCCGTCCGCATCAGCGTGGACGCTGAATGAGCAACTTCGCCTTCAAGGGGCGCAATGGCCGCGGCGAGCTGGTCGAAGGCATTGTCGACGCTGCCAACAGCGACGCTGTCGCCGCCCAGTTGATGGCCGGCGGCGTCGTGCCGGTCAGCATCGAGGCGACGAATGAAGCCGTCAGCGTGGCGGGTGGCAGCAACTGGCTCGAGGCCCTGCTCGCCAAGCCCATCACCCAGGAAGACGCCCTGGTGCTGACGCGTCAGCTCTACACGCTGCAGAAGGCCGGCGTGCCCATCCTGCGCTCGCTGGCCGGCCTGGAGGCCTCCACCAGCCACCCCGGCATCGTCGCCCTGTTGCAGGACGTGCGCGCCAGCCTGGACCAGGGGCGCGAGCTGGGTACCGCCTTTGCGCGTCACCCCACCGTGTTCAGCACCTTCTACGTCGCCATGACCCGTGTCGGCGAGCTGACCGGCAAGCTGACCGAGGTCTTCCAGCGCCTGTCCGAGCACCTGGAGTTCGAGCTCGACATCCGCGCCCGCATCAAGCAGGCGCTGCGCTACCCCATCATGGTGGTCGTCGCGATGGCCATCGCGCTGGTGATCATCAACATCTTCGTGCTGCCCAAGTTTGCCGAGGTGTTTTCCCACTTCAAGAGCGAGCTGCCGCTGATGACGCGCATCCTGCTCGGCTTCTCCGGCTGGACGGTGAAGTGGTGGCCCATGGTGGTCGCGGGCTTCATCGGTATCGCCCTGGCCTGGCGCAACTGGATCGCGACGCCCGACGGCCGCTACGCCTGGGACCGCTTCAAGCTCAGGCTGCCCATTGCCGGCAATATCGTGCTGAAGGCCACCCTGGCCCGCTTCGCGCGCAGCTTTGCGCTGGCCAGCAGCTCGGGCGTGCCCATCAGCCAGGCCCTGACCGTCGTGGCCCAGACCGTGGACAACGCCTACATCGGCGCCCGCATCGAGCAGATGCGCGACGGCGTCGAACGCGGCGAGAGCATCTCGCGCTGCGCCACCGGCACCGGCGTCTTCACGCCCATCGTTCTGCAAATGATTGCGGTGGGTGAGGAGACGGGCGAGCTGGACACCCTGATGACCGAGATCGCCCAGATGTACGAGCGCGAGACCGACTTCGCCATCAAGGGCCTGTCGGCGGCCATCGAGCCCATCCTGCTGACCATCATCGGTGCCATGGTGCTGGTGCTGGCCCTGGGCGTCTTCCTGCCGCTGTGGAACCTCGGCCAGGCGGCCATGGGGCGCTGACGGGCTCGTCGTTCGTGAATCCTGCAACGGATTGCAGGCCGGCTTTGAGCCGTCATAAAACTCGTGAGCTATTCACTTCTCATCGCTGGGGCCCTGGCCGATAGTCATGCCACATCGCACCACAGCGCATAGAGCGCAAGGAAGGCATCCATGAACAAGTCCCAGCAAGCCGGCTTCACCCTGATCGAACTGGTGATGGTCATCGTCATCCTCGGTGTGCTGTCTGCCGTGGCCCTGCCCAAGTTCGTTGCCGTCGATACCGATGCCAAGGCCGCTGCGCTGAGTGGCGTTGCCGGCGCGCTGAGCTCGGCATCGGCCATCAACTACGCATCCCGCAAGGTGAGCACCACCAACGGCAGCGTTCCCATCACCGACTGCAACCAGGTGCCGAACGCGCTGCAAGGCGGCCTGCCCACCGGCTACACCATTGCTTCCCTGGCAGCCGGCAACAACACCACCGTGAGCTGCACGCTGACGCAGACGTCGACCACCAATACGGCGACGTTCACCGCCACCGGCATCCTCTGATCCCATGACCCGTGCCCCGCGCTCAGCCGCGGGCTTCACGCTGATCGAGCTCATCCTCGTCATCGTGATCACAGCCGCCCTGGCGGTGTTCGCCATCCCCAAGATGGTGGACACAACGCAGTGGCGGCTGCGTTCTTTTGGCGATGACCTGATGGGCCGCCACCAGGCCCTGCTCAGGCAGGCCCTGCAGCAGCGCCGCCCCATCGTGGCGACCTTCAGCAGCACCGGCGTGAGCTGGGCCTATGCCAGCGGCGGTTCGCTCGGGACGCTGTCCTGCCCCCCCACCGAAAGCCCCTGCATCTCAGGAAGCGGCACCGTGACCTTCAACAGCGCCAACAGCGGAGCCACCACGACGAGTACGGGCGGCGCCTTGACCGTCACGGTCGCCTCGGGCAGCTACAGCCAGGCCTACCGCATCGAAGCGGATACCGGTCTGATTTACCCGACTCCTTGAGGCTTGGACCATGAGGCGCCCGGCTAGCATCCCCCGCATGCCGACGCTGCCCCGCCGGCCGCGCCCGCGCGGCCTGAGCCTGATCGAACTGCTGATGTTCATCGTCGTCGTCGGCATTGCCCTGGCGGCGCTGCTCAAGGTCTTCGTCACCGCGACGATAGGCAGTGCCGATCCCATGATCCGCCGCCAGCAACTGGCCATCGCCGAATCGCTGCTGCGCGAGGTGGAGTTGATGAATTTCACCTGGTGCGATCCTGAATCCCCTCAGCTTGCCACGGCCAACAGCGCCGCCGACTGTGCGGGCGGCGCCGAGAACAGCGGCCCGGAGACCGGTGAAACCCGCTACGGCCCGACCTACTTCGACAACGTCAACGACTACGCGGGCTTCTCCATGAGCGGCATCCGCGACGCAACTGGCACGGTCCTCGCCGGATTGAGCGGCTACGGCGCCTCGGTGGCCGTCACTGGGATGGCCCTGGACAGCGTCGCGGCTGGTGAGGCGCTGAAGATCACCGTCACCGTCACGGCCCCCAACGTCTCGGCGCTCAGCCTGCAAGGCTGGCGAACCCGCTATGCGCCCAATGATGCGAACTGAGCGCGGCTTCACGCTGATCGAGGCGGTGCTGGTCATCGTCCTGACCGGCATCGTCATCACCATCGTCTCGCTCTTCATCGTGCCGGCCAGCACCGCCTATTTCGACAGCGGCGCTCGCGCCCAGCTCGGCGAGCAGGCCGACACCACCCTGCGCCGCATCGCGCGCGACCTGACCGGCGCCCTGCCCAACAGCGTGCGCATCACCGGCAACAGCCTGGAACTCATCCCCGTCAGCGGCGCGGCACGCTACGCCACCGATGCCGCCGGCGCCTTGCGGTTCGGCGTGACGCCCATCCCCAACTTTGCAATCGTCGGGCCGCCCCTCAAGCTCAGCCATGCCAGCCAGCAATTGGCCTGGTACAACCTGGGCGCCGGCACCTCCGATGCCGATGCCTACACCGGCAGCAATGTGCGCACATCGACGAGCGCCGCCGGCAATGCGCTCAACGTCGGCGTCTCCGGCGCGGCTCTGCCCAACCCGCTGCAGGCGCCGCCGTTCCGGGTCTATGCCATCGAGCCGCCCGTGACCTACCGTTGCGATCTGTCGGCGCGGACGCTGACCCGCTACAGCGGCTACGGCTTTCTTGCCGTCCAGCCCAACCCGCCGGCCGGGGGCACCAGTGCGCTGCTGGCCCGCAATGTCAGCGGCTGCAGTTTCAGATTCGACCCAGCCGCCGTCGGGGCACGCTATGGCCTGGTCTCGCTGGAGCTGTCGCTGCAGACCCGGGACCCGGCCGTGCAGTCGGATCCGGTCGAGACGGTGACCCTGTACCACGCAGTTCACGTGGACAACCTGCCATGAAGGCGCTGCGTGGCTTCACCATGATGTCCATGCTCTTCATCCTCGTGGTGCTGGCGGCGCTGGGCATCGCGCTGGCCTCGCTGAGCCAGCGGCAGCAACTCGGCTCGGCCGGTGAGCTGGCCGCCGCCAAGGCCTACCAGGCCGCCCTGGCCGGTCTGGAGTGGGGCAGCTTCCAGATCCTGCGCAACGGCGCACAGCCAGCCTGCTTCGGGACCAAGAGCTTTGCCCTGCCCGACCAGTTGTCCGACTTCACGGTCACCGTCACCTGCGCCCGCACGCCGAACGCCGGCACGACGACGGACGGCGATCGGGTGCTGGCCTTCTACGACATCCAGGCCACGGCCTGCAACATCACGAGCGCCGGGACCTGTCCGAACGGCGCCACCACCGAGCCGGCCTATGCCGAGCGCCAACTCAACCGCACTCTGTCCTCCAAGACATGTCTCGTTGGTTCCGCCTCCTCCTGCTGATCGCCCTGGCGCTGTCGTATGGCTGCGCGCGGGCCGCGTCCACCTATACCTTCCGCAGCGACAGCTACGCCTGGGAAACGGCCGCCAATGCCATCACCTGGGACAAGACCTGCACCGGCTATCCCGGCGATGACGACAAGGCCACCATCACCCTCACCGGCGGATTCAAGTTCAGATTCGCCAGCACCGACTACACCTCGGTGCGCGTGCTGGCCAACGGCGGCCTGCAGTTCGGCACCGACACCGGCTTCTTCCGCACCTTCACCAACACCGCCCTGCCCGCCGGCACGCCGGCTGCGCAGAGCGGCTGCACGGCGACGGCGACGACCAATGTCATCCTGGCCTACTGGACCGACCTGAACCCCAGCGCGAGCGGCAGTGGCGGCGTGACCTGGGAACAAAAGGGCACGGCGCCGAACCGCTATCTCGTCGTGTCCTGGAACGGCGTCTACCAGTACAGCACGACCACGCCCTACACCTTCCAGATCATCCTCTACGAGAGTGCCAGCGGCGTGAACGGCGAGTTCAAGTACCAGTACGGCAATGCCAACGCCACCGGTTCCAAGGCCACCATCGGCGTGCAGATCGACAGCAGCGACTACACGCAGTACTCCTACAACAGCGGCTACAACGCCAATGGCAGCGCCATCCGCTGGTTCGTGCCCAGCGGGACGCCGACCCGCCGCGCCGAGTACCGCTTCGACGAATACAGCTACAGCGGCCGCGTCGGCGAAGTGCTGGACAGCAGCGGCGGCAGCAACAACGGCGTGCGCGTCGGCAGCGCCACCACCGTGGCCTCGCCGCGGGTGGTCTGCCGATCGCTCAGCATCCCGGCCGATGCCTCGTCCGCCAGTCACGCCGTCGACACGCTGCTCGACGTCAATTCCGGCATCGGCGACACCGGCGCCGTGACCTTCTGGTACTACGCCAACGCCGCCTGGAACAGCGGTGCCGCCATGCTGCTGGACGCGACGACTTCGACGAGCAAACCGTTTTTCCTGGTGCGCCAGAGCGACGGCTCCCTGCGCTTCACCGCCGCCGACAGCACCGGCGTGCTGATCTCTGCCGTCACCGCGGCCCAGACCGGCGGCGCCGCCACCTGGAAGCACATCGGCGTCACCTGGAAGCTGGCCTCCGGCAGCAACCAGAGCGTGGTCCGCATCTACATCAACGGCAGCCAGGTCGGCGCCACGACGGGCACGACCACGGGTGGCCTGGACAACAGCATCGGCACCCTCTTCGTCGGTGACAACCGCAGCAGCCCCGCGCCCACCAACGCCACGCTCGCCTCGGCCAATGGCTATATCGACGAGATGCGGGTCTACAACTACGAGATCAGCGCGCTGGAGCTGACGGCGGACATGAACCCGGCCCACACCTGTCCGCCGCCGCTGGACCATTACGAGGTGTGGCTGCCTTCCGCCAGCCTCACCTGCCTTCCCACCACGGTCACCGTCAAGGCCTGCTCGACGAATGCGGCCACCTGCAGCGTTGAGACCACGGTCAACGGCACCGCCACGCTGACGACCAACGCCGGCACCCTGGCCAACACCCTGCTCAGCTTCAGCAACGGCGTCGCCACGACGACCTTGAGCCTGCCCGGCGGCGCCGACAACACGGTTGCGACGCTGACGCTGAGCGCCGAAAGCACGTCCGCCGCCAACGCGCGGCAGTGCTGCCCGGACGGTGCCAGCTGCTATCCCTCCAACAGCTGCCCGACGACCTTCAAGCGCTCGGGCTTCATCGTGGCCAGCACGCCGGCCACGGCCACCAACACGGGCGGCGCCGCGATCACGCTGCCCACCCAGGTTGCCGGCACGGCGTCGTCCACCTACTACCTTCGTGCCGTCAAGAGCGGCACGTCCACCCAGGTCTGTGAGGCCGCGCTGACCGGCAACCGCAACGTGAACTGGGGCTATCAGTGCAACGACCCCACGACCTGCGGCGGCAGCAACCTGATGAGCGTCAACGGCACCGCCATCGCCAGCAACGCCAACGGTGTGTCGACGGCCACGGCAGCCGTGCCGATGACCTTCGACGGCTATGGCAACGCGCCCTTCACGTTGACCTTTGCCGATGTGGGCAAGACGGCGCTGTTCTTCAACTACGCCACCAACGCCCTGGCCGGCATTGACATCAGCGGCACCGGCAATGCCTTCGTCACCAGGCCGGCCAAGTTTTTGATCGACAACGCCGTCACTCCGGGCGGTGTCGTCAATCCGGCTTCCTCGTCCAGCACGCCCGGCGTCTTCGTGGCCGCAGGCGCGCTCTTCAATGCACGCGTCACGGCCCAGACCTCCGGTGGCGCGGCCACGCCCAATTTCGGCAAAGAGGCCGCACCTGAAGGCGTGCTGCTGGCCGCCAACCTCGTCGAGCCCGTTGGCGGCAACCCGGGCACGCTCGGCGGCAACACCACCGTCGCCGGGACCGCGTTCACCAATGGCGTCGCCGCCGTCACAGGCCTGACCTACAGCGAGGTGGGGCTGATGAGCATCACGGGCACGATCGCTGACACCAACTACCTCGGCGGTGGCAACGTCCCGACGCCCACGCTGCCCCTGCCGGCCAGCAACAACATCGGGCGGTTCACGCCAGCCGGCTTCACCGTGGTGCCCGTCGCGTCGAACCACCGCGTCGCTCAGGCTTGTCCGGCGGCCTCCGCCTTCACCTATCTCGACGAGAGCTTCAGCGTCAATTTCACCCTGGCGGCCGTCAACGCCCAAGGGGTCACGACGCAGAACTACGCCGGCAACACCTATGCCCGTTTCGACCTCGCCACGACAAACTTCAATCTGGCAGGCAGCGACACCACCAATGCCGTCACCACGAAATTGCCCTCGAGCCGGCTGACTGTGGCCAGCGCTGGCGCCTGGCCCGCGGTCGGCAACGCGGCAGCCGGCACGGCCAGCGTGACGTTGACGGTCACCCCCAGGCGCCTGGCCGCGCCCGACGGACCCTTCGACAACACGCTGTTCGGCATCGCGCCGTTGGATCAGGACAACGTCGGCATGCGCGCTTTTGACCTGGATGCCGACCCCGCCATTGCCGGCAACGACCACACCAGGGTCCATCCCGGGCAAATCCCCCTGCGGTACGGCAGATTGCGCCTACAAAATGCGCTGAGCGCGGCCAACCGCGCGCTGAAACTGCCGCTGAGCGCCCAATACTGGAATGGCGGCATCTTCGTCAACAACGCCTTGGATTCCTGCACCCGCATCACGGACACCAACCTGAGCTTCGGCAATTTCCGCAAGACGCTGACCAGCGCCGATGCGGTCATGAACCCGAATGCGGTCACCGTCGACCCCGCCAACCCCGTCTACATCACCCTGGCCGCCCCCGGCGGCGGACGCCTGGGCAGCATGGACGTCACCGTGGCCCTGGGTTCGACCTCGGCCGACGCCTCCTGCCTGAAAACCGCCAGCGGCTGGACGGCCTCGAAGGCCGCCACCGCCGGTGCCAATCTTGCGTCGCTGCGCGGCGCCTGGTGCGGCAACACCGCCACCAGCGACCCCAGCGCCCGCGCCACCTGGGGGCTGTTCCGCGGCAGCGATGGCGTCGTCTACCAGCGGGAGAACTATTGATGCGCTGGCCCTGGTCTCCCCGCCGCAGCGCCCATCGCCTGCTGCTGCGCCGTGTCGGCGAGCAGCACGCCTTCGTGCTGACCGACGGCCCGCCTGGCGAAGAACCCGCCCGCCTGCTGCGCTGGGGTCTGCTGCCGGAGGCAAAACCTGTCCCCAGCGGGGACGCTATCGCGCTGCTGGACCCGGCCGACTACCAGATCCTCAAGGTCGACACGCCCAATGTGCCGCAGGAGGAGCTGAAATCGGCCGCGCGCTGGCAGATCAAGGAGATGGTGGATGTCGATGTCGCCGAACTGACGCTGGACGTCATGCATGTCGGCGGCGACGTCGAGCGGCCGCAGCGCCATCTCTTTGTCATCGCGGCCCGCAACAGCGCCATCAAGACCCTGACGAACGGCGCAGCCGGCATCAGCGACCAGATCGGCATCGTCGACGTCTGGGAGACGGCGCTGCGCAATCTGCTGGCCGCCCAGGCGCGCGCCGACGAGCTGAGCGCGCGCGCCTGTGCCGCCGTCCACATCGACGAGCGCCATTGCCTGCTGGTCGTCTGCGCCGGCGACGAGCTCTTCTACACGCGCCGCCTCGAGGGCGACCCCGGCCTGCTGGCCCGCGCTCGCGGCGAGCAGGGCGGAGCCGGCGTTGCCGAGCTGCCGCTGGGCTTCGAGTACCAACCTGGCGGCGCCTTCGATGCCGGTGCCACCCAGGAATCGCCCCTGGTCGTGGAACTGCAACGCTCGATTGACGTGTGGGAACGCAGCTGGCCTGAGCTTCCGCTGGCGCGCCTGTATGTCGCGACGGCCGAGCACGGCGCCGAGGTCGCCGCGCTGATCCAGCGCGAGCTCGGCCAACGCACCGTGGCCCTGAATCCCCTGGCCGCCTTCGCCCCAGCCGCCCCGGCCCCCGAGGGCGATGCGACGCAGGCACTGGGAGCCTGCCTTCCGCTGCTGGGCGCCGCCCTGCGCACGGAGACAAGAAAGCTCTGATGGCCCAGCAAATCAATCTGCTCACGCCCATCCTGCTGGCACCCAAGCGCTATTTTTCGGCGCTGACGTTGCTGCAAGCCAGCGGCCTGTTGATCGTCGCCGGCTTTGTCGCCGCGCTGTGGATGCAGCAGCGCGACCGCAATGCGGAGGCCGAACACCAGGCCCTGCTGGCACGCTACGCCACCGAGCGCCAGGCCCTCACCGTCGCCCGCGCTGGCCTGCCGGCGCCGCTGGACCCGGCGGCCGTGCAACAGCAACTGCTGCCACTGCAGGCCGGCAACGCCGAGCGCCGCGCACTGCTGCGCACGCTGGGCGCCGACGGCCTGCCGGGCCAGCGCCACTCGGATCTGCTCGCACTGGTCGCCAACAGCCTGCCCGAGCAGGCCTGGCTCAGTGAGTTGCGCTACACGCCCGGCCGCCTCGAGATCAGCGGCGGCACGCTGGATACGGCCGTGCTGCGCCCGTGGCTGGCCAGGCTCGGCACGCATCCGCTGCTGGCGGGCCAGGAGCTGGCGGCCCTGCGCGTGGACCGCGCCGGAGCGCCGGGCAGCGAGCTCAGCAACCATCCGCTGATGGCGCGCGGCGCACCGCTCGAGAAGGCCGGCCTGCCGGTCTGGGTGTTCCGCGTGGTCAGCGCGCCGGCCGCGCCGGCCAGCGCCGCCTCCGGGAGCGCGCGATGAAGGCCCAGACCCAGATCGACCTCGCGCTGCTGCGTCGGCGCCTTGCACCGTTGCAATCCGCCTGGGAGCGCCAGGCCAAGCGCATCGACGCACTGAGCCTGCGCGAGCGGGCCATCCTCTTCCTCAGCCTGGTCGCGGTGCTGGCGGCGCTGTTTGACACTTTCGTCATGTCACCGCTGGCCGCCCGGGCCAAGGAACGCAGCGAGGCCCAGGCCAAGCAAGCCGCCGAGATCACGCAATTGCGCGAGCAGTTCAGGGTCGCCAGCAGCAGCAATGCCGACGGTCCGACGACGCAGCTGCAAGGCCAGCTGGATGCGGCCAAGGCCGACCGCCAGCAGCTGGACGCCGAACTGCGCCAGGCCAGCAGCCTCAATGCCGGTGAAGGCCTGTCGGCCGTGCTGCAGCGCCTGCTGGCCCAGCAAGCCGGCCTCGTGCTGGAAAGGCTGGTGCTGCTGGATGACCTGCCGATTGCAAGCCCCGCCGGCGCTGCGTCTGCGGCGCGAGGCGCCACGCCGGCGTTGATGCCTGGCATGAGCTGGCAAGGCGTGGAGTTGCATGTGCAGGGCAGCTATCGCGACGCGCAGCGCTATCTGCAGGCGCTTGAACGCGAACTGCCCGGCCTGCGTTGGGGCGAGCTGCGCCTGAGCGCCGACGGCGAAAAGCCGCGGTTGTCGGCACAGGTCTTTCTGCTCAAGGTGCAGCCATGAGGCCGTTGCTTCCCATCACCCTGCTGCTCGCGGCGGCGCTGGCCCAGGCCGCCGACGATGCCGCCCGCGACCCCACCGCCATGCCCGCTGCCCTGCGCAGCGCCATCGCAGCGGCGCAGGCCGCATCGGCGGCCTCGGGCGTGGAGGCTCCGGCCGAAGTCGCCATCCGCCAGGTCATGGTCAGCGGTGGCCGTGCCTATGTCGTCGTGCGCGGCCGCCGCTACGGCGTCGGCGAGCAGTTCGAGGGCGCCCGCATTGAACGCATCACCGAGCAGGCCGTCTGGCTGCGCGAAGCCGGCCAGCTCCGGCGTGAGCCGCTGTACGGTGGAGTCGAAAAGCGCCTGCCCGCCGAAACGTCCCAGGCCGCGTCTGGCGTCAAGAAATCCAAGGAGAAGCCATGAAGGCCCCCGTCCATCGACTGCTGCTGGCCAGTGCTGCGGCTGCCCTGCTGGCAGGCTGCGCTGACAAGCCGTTGCGCGTCGCTCAGCCCAGCCAGTCCCTGCGCGAAGAGCTGCAGGCCCAGCGTGCGGCGCCACCGGCCTCTGCAGCCGCCGCCGCGCCGGAAGTCATCGCGGCGCCCGTGCTGCCACCGGCGCCGGTCCTGCCGCCCGAGCCGCGTTTCGACCTTATCGTCAACGGCGCGCCGGCCCGAGACGTCTTCCTGTCCTTGGTCAGCGACACCCGCTACAGCATGATCGTCCACCCCGGCGTGTCGGGCCAGCTGTCGGTCACGCTGAAGGGCGTCACCGTGCGCGAATCGCTGGACGCCATCCGCGATGTCTACGGCTTCGACTACGCCATGGACGGCCGCCGCATCACCGTCTTCCCGCCGACACTGCAGACCCGTGTCTTCACCATCAACGCGCTGGCCCATCAGCGCAGCGGCCGCAGCGAAGTGCGTGTCAGCTCGGGCGCCGCACCCGCCAGCAGCTCCAACAACCCGGCCGGTGGCAACAACACATCCAACAATGGCAGCAGCGGCACGACCAACACCGTGCTGCAGCAGGACAGCACCCAGCTCACGACCAAGGTGCAGAGCGACTTCTGGGGCGAAACGGCGGGTGCCTTGAAGGCCTTGGTCGGCACCGGCGAGGGCCGCACCGTCATCACCAGCCCGCAGACCGGCACCGTCGCCGTGCGTGCCATGCCCGACGAGCTGCGCCACGTCGAGGCCTGGCTGAAGGCCACCCGCATCTCCGTCGAGCGCCAGGTCATGCTGGAGGCCAAGATCGTCGAGGTCGAGTTGCGCGAGGGCTACCAGAGCGGCATCGACTGGTCCCGCGTCGGCGACCGCGGCGCCATCGGCCAAACCAGCGTCAACCCGTCCATCCCGACCGGCGTCAGCACCATCATCAACCCGCTGGTCAGCAACACGCGCGGCCTGCCGGTGCTGTCCACCGGCACGCAGAACCCGGCCTGGTCCGACCTCATCCCCCTGCCCTCGGCCGGCGGCGGCACCTTCGGGCTGGCGCTGGCGCGCGGCGGCTTCCAGGCGCTGCTGAGCTTCATCGAAACCCACGGCGACACGCAGATCCTGTCCAGCCCGCGCATCGCGACGCTGAACAACCAGAAGGCCGTCCTCAAGGTCGGCACCGACGACTACTTCATCACCGGCATCAGCGGCAGCAACAGCGGCAACAACAACAGCAACACCGGCACCAACGGCACGACCAACCAGATCCCGACGCTGACGCTGACGCCCTTCTTCAGCGGCATCGCGCTGGACGTCACGCCCCAGATCGATGCGGCCGACATGATCACCCTGCATGTCCATCCCTCGGTCTCCAACGTGACCGAAAAGGTCAAGCAGGTCGACCTCGGCTCGGTGGGCAATTTCCGCCTGCCGCTGGCCAGCTCCAGCGTCAACGAGAGCGACACCGTCGTGCGCATCCCTGATGGCCACATCGTCGCCATCGGCGGCCTGATGCAGATGGAAGCCACCCGCCGCGGCTCGGGCCTGCCCGGCGCCGACAGCAACCCGCTGACGTCCATGCTGTTCGGCAACCGCGCCAACAACGGCCGCAAGCGCGAGCTCATCGTCCTCATCAAGCCCAGCATCATCCGCAGCGCTGAGGATTGGGAGCAGCACAACCGCCTGATCAGCGAGTCCCTGGACGACACGGAAAGCCGTTCGCGTCGCGTGATCCGGCTGGACGGAACGGCGGCGGAATCCAAGCCCAAGTGATGGGCGCAGGCCTTCGCCGCGCCCTGTCAGTGCTGTGCCTGGCCGTGTCCCTGCCGGCTGCGGCTGCCACGGTCGCCAGCCCGTTGGATCTGCGGCTGCCGCCCATGACGGCGCGCGGTTCACCGCCTGCTGGCGTGATTCACGCGCCGAGCCGCCCCGTGCTGCGGCTGGAGCCTCGCAAGACCCTCATCGAACGGGGCGTGGAAGGCAGCCGCGAGGCGCTTCTGGCCTGCCAACGCGGCGCCTATCCCGGCGCCACGGTCACGGCCTCCGGCGTCCAGGTGTCGGGCGGCGACGCGCAGCCCGACCACTGCTACCGGTTCTGACGTCAGGGCAGCGCGCCAGGCATGTGCGTCGCGCCCCAGCCCAGCTGCTTGCGCACGTCGGCGGGCAGCAGCAGCGGCTGCACGCCCTCGGGGACGCGGACCAGCTCGAAGCGGCGCAGTTCCGGGCTGCGGAACACGGCGCCTTCGAAACCCTGCTGGGCGCGCCCCGTGGACTCCACGCCGGGCACCGCCTGGCGGAAAGCCTCTAGCGTGGCGAACTGCGTCTGACAGGCCGCACCCGGCACCGGGGCCCAGTTGACCAGCGGCTGGGCACCGCCCCCCGCGCGCAGATAGACATTGCCGTCGACACGGCTTGTCATGGCCTGCGTGACCTTGCCGCAGGTGACAGGCGCCTGCTCGATGCGCAGCAGCGGGCCCTTCACGCCGGCATCGGCTACCAGCAGATTGCCCTCGAAGACGTGGCCGACGCGCTCGTTGACGTCGGGCCCGGTCTGCGGGTGCCAGCCGAAATGGTCGCCCTGGGCGCTGCGCTCGTTGCGGTCGATCAGCGCCGGTGAATTGACGAAGGTGTTGTGAATGATCCTGGCGCCGGAGCTGTTCAGGATGCGCACGCCCTGCTGGTTGTTGACGAAGACGTTGCCGGCGACCGTGATGCCCTTGGAGATCTCGAAGAACAGGCCCGCTTGCGCCCCTTCCACGTAGTTGTTGACGAAGACGCCATCGACATTGCCGACGTCGTACCAGACACCGTTGGAATTGGGCTGGTCGATGATGAGGTTGTCGCGCACCGTCACGCGGTTGGACTGGTTGAAGATCTTCACCGCCGCCGGGAAATAGCCGGTCAGCTGCTCGACGTTGTTGCGGCGGATCAGGTTGCGCTCCAGCAGCACGTCGGACGAGCCGATGACGTAGATGCCCTCGGTGCTGGTATCGCTGATCAGCGAGTTGCGGATCACAAGCTTGTCGCCGCGGAAATAGCCGGCCACCCGCGAGCAATGCGTGATGGTGACGTTCTCCAGCAGCGTGCCGACGACCTCCTTGCCATGCTGGTCTTCAGGCGTCGGGCCGACGGGATCGTCGGTCGGTTCCTCGGAGACCTGGGTAGACGGCTTCTTGCCCTCGATGTCGATGGCACGGTAGGCGTATTGCGTGAAGGTCAGGCCACGCAGCGTCGGGCCCTTGCGGTCCGAGGGCTTGCCATGAACCTCGCGCGAAGGCCGGTGCAAGGCGATGTCATGGGCCGTGATCTCGACCAGGCGGCCGGCCGGGTTGGTGCCGATGTAGACATAGCCCTTGTCGTAGTCGACATAGAAGGCCTTGGCCGACACCTCGCCCTCCCAGCCGGCGGACTGCAGGGCCTCGCCGTCGATGAAGACCATGTCGTTGTTGAAGCGGTGCAGCGGCGTCAGCATGCCCTCGCGCTCGCGCCGCCACCAACCCATGGGCTGGGCGGGAAACAGGGTGGCCCAGCGGGTGCGCCAGACGTTGTTGCCCAGGCTCTGCCAGTCGGTGGCGACCTGGGTGCCCTTGAACACGGGCACCTCGTCCAGATAGGGCTGCAGGGTGACGCCCTGGTTGAGCTGCAGGCCGCCAGTGCGGTAGGTGCCACCACGCATGACGATGGCGTCTCCGGTAACGACACGGTCGATCGCCGACTCGATGGACGTGGGCTCGCCGAGGGTCGCGCCGCTCGCTTCGGGCCTGCCGTCCGGCGCGACGAAATAGACATGGGCCGCCTTGGGGACCGCATAACGCTGCGGCACGGGGCCATAGGGGCCACCGGAAGGCTGGGCCGAAGCGGTACCGCTCAGCAGCAGGGCCGCTGTCAGGCCGAGGGCGCCGGCCCAGCGGCGGCGAGCGAAGGTGTAAGTCATGCAGTCTCCAAACGCAAAAGGTAGCGCTACCAATTCTTGTGGGGCGCACGCTACCACGTCTTGAGGCGGCCTTCTTCCTTCAGCGCTTTTTCGGCCCCACGAGGCCCAGGGCCAGGGCGATGCCGACCAGCACGATGGCACCACCGGCCACCATCTGCGCCGTGATGGCTTCCTGCAGGAAGATGGCTCCCCACAGGATGGCGAACAGCGGGATCAGGAAGGTCACCGACACCGCATTCGTCGGCCCGACCCGGCTCATCAGCCGGAAATAGAGGATGTAGGCCAGAGCCGTGCACAGGGCCGCCAGGCCGAAGGCGCTGCTCCAGGCCACCGTCCCGGGCGCCTGCGCCGGCCACAGCCACGCCGCCGGAAGGGCCAGCATCAGGGCCGCGGCGAACTGGCTGCCGGTGGCCACGGCCAGCGGAGAAGCGCCGGTCAGAAAGCGCTTGGTCGCATTCGCCGCGACGCCGTAGCAGAGGGTCGCCGCGGCGCAGGCCAGCACGGCCAGCAAACCGGAATGGTCTTCTTCCCCGGACTTGAAGCTGGCCTTGTCCCAGGCCAGGAAGGCCACGCCGGCAAAACCGATGACGAGGCCGAGCACGCGCCACGGGGTCAGGCCCTGGCGCAGCCAGACGAAGGCGACGACAGCCGTCCACAGGGGCGTCGTCGCGTTGACGATGCTGGACAGGCCCGCCGTGATCGACAGGGCCGCGAAGGAGAACAGCGCGAAAGGGATAGCGCTGTTCAGGGCGCCGACGATGAGCAGCCCCTTCCAGTGCGTACGAAGTTCGGCCAGTTGACCGCGCGAGGCCAGCAGCGGGATCAGCATGAGGCTGGCCAGGCCGACGCGCACGGCAGCCAGCACGATGGGCCCGAACTCATGGGCGCCCAGGCGCATGAAAAGGAAGGACGCGCCCCACAGGGCCGCCAGCAGGACGAGTTCGCCGATGTCGAAAGCCTTCATGCCGCCATCACCTCAACATTCGCTTCCAGCTTCAACAAGGCCTTCTTGCGCTCCAGGCCGCCGGCATAGCCCGTCAATGAACCGTCGGCGCCGACGACGCGGTGGCAAGGGATCAGGATGGAGATGGGGTTGCGGCCGACGGCCGCGCCCAGGGCCCGGGCGGCCTGCGCCCGGCCCAGGCGCTCGGCCAGATGGCCATAGGTGTCGGGCGCACCGGGTGCAATGTCGAGCAAAGCCTGCCAGACCTCACGCTGGAAGGCCGTGCCGGCCGGGTCGAGCGGCGGCAGCGTGAAAGGCCTGCCGCTGAAATAGGCCGTCAGCGCGGCTGCGGTCGCCGAGAGCACGGCATCGCTGCCATCGTCCTCGGGCGCATCGAGAGGCCCGGGATGGTGCTTCTGGCCGTCGAACCACAGGCCCGACAGGCCGGTGGCGCTGCGGGCGGCCGTCAGCGGGCCGAGGGGCGTCGCGATGCGGCGCTGCAGGATGTGATGGTGGCTCATGAATGTCTCCAGAGATGCAGGACGGCGTAGCTGCGGAAGGGGCGGTAGCGCTCCGCGGCTTCGAGGTAGATCTTGGGCGAAACGAGGGGCCCGCCGGCGCTGAGGGCCTTGCGCAGGACCACGTCGCCGGGCGGGAAGACGTCGGGCCAGCTCCAGCCCCGCATCAGCATGTAATTGGCCGTCCAGGGGCCGATGCCGGGGATGGCCGTCAGCTCCTGCGCCGCGGCCTCGGGCGTGCCCTCGCGGCGGGCAAAGGCCAGCGTCGGCCAGGCCTGTGCCAGGGCGATGAGGCTGTCGGCGCGACGGCCGATGATGCCCAGCGATGCGATGTCGTCGCGCGTCGCGGTGGCGATGCGCTCGGGCGTCGGGAAGAGGCGCTGGCAAGCTGCGGGGGCGTCGGGCAAGACCTCGCCGAAGCGTTCAACAAAGCGGCCCGCCAAGGTTCGCGCGGCGGCGACGGTGACCTGCTGGCCCAGCACGGCCCGCACGGTCAGCTCGAAACGGTCCAGGCAACCCGGCAGGCGCTGACCCGGCACGGCGCCGTCACCCAAGGCGGCGGCAATGGTCTCGGGATCGGCGTCCAGGTCCAGCCAGCGGCGCAGCAGCGGCAGCAGTGAGCCGACGGCCGGCCACAGCGAGGGCGACAGCTCGATGCCGACCTCGCCTGCCTTGTCGAAGCTGACACGCAGCCAGCCCGCATGGCGCTCACCGGCATGCATCAGGGCCAGGGAGCGGGTCACACCGCCCTCCCCCACGACCTCGACGCCGGCAATGGCGCGAGGCGCAAGAAACGCCAGCACGCCGGCGACGTCGTACGGCTGGCGGTAGCTCAAGCGCAGCCGCGACACGGGCGCCGCACCGCCGCCCTCACGGCGCAGGGCCGTCGGCTGCAGCCGGTAGTGCTCGATGAAGGCGGCATTGAAGCGGCGCAGGCTGGCAAAGCCGGCCGCAAAGGCGATCTCGCTGACGGGCAAGGTACTGTCGGTCAGCAAGGCCTTGGCGAGCAGCAGGCGGCGCGTCTGCAGGTATTGCAGCGGCGAGACGCCATGCTCGGCCTGGAAGATGCGACGCAGATGCCGGCTCGTGATGCCGAGATGGGTGGCCAGGTCTTCGACGCTGGCTTCGGCGTCGTCGCAGGTGTCCAGCCACGCCGCGGCCTGCTGGGCCAGGGTGCGGGACGCGTCCATCGTCGTCCACGGCAGGGCCCGGGGCGCGAGCTCCGGCCGGCATTTCATGCAGGGGCGGAAACGCTCGGCCTCGGCCTGGGCCGCAGTCGAGAAGAAGCGGCAGTTCTCGCGCCGCGGCAGGCGGACGCGGCAGACGGGGCGGCAGTAGATGCCGGTCGACGTGACGCCGACATAGAGCCGGCCGTCGAACCGGACGTCATGCGCCTGCAGGACGGCGTAGGCGGCTTCGGGGGGCAGGTTCTCGGACAACATGCAGCCAGTCTAGGCCGGCCCCCTGTCAGATCCTGGCAGTTTTCGGACATGCCGCCAGGACTTACGGAAAGTAGCGGCGGCGGATGCGGGCGACGGTGCCGTCGTCTTCGAGCTGGCGGTAGGCGGCGACCCAGCGCCGGGCCTCGGCGGCCTCCAGCCCGAGCGATGCGGCCATGTAGAGGGTGGCGTCACCGAGCGTCGTCTGCAGCACGAAGAGCATGCGGGCCTGGCCATACTCGTCCATGGCGGCCTCGAGCATGGGCGTGCCAGCGTAGACGGCATCCAGGGCCTGCTCGCGCAGCAGGCGCAGCAGGTCGCGGTAGTCCTTGGCTTCAACGATGGTCTTGAAGCGCTCGGCCCGCAGATTGGCCGCAATCGGCGAGCCGCGCAGCACGCCAACGCGCAGCTCACGCAACTGGTCGAGTTCGAGGCGCGACTCGGTCGCGAGGGTGTAGAGGCCGTAGCGCACCGTCATCAGCGGCACCAGCCATTGGAAGCGGGCTTCGCGGTCCGGCGTGCGCGCCAAAGGAAAGATGCCGTAGTGCTGCCCCTGCTCGACCGTGCGCACCGCTCGGGCCCAGGGCACATAGCTGACGGTGGCTGGACGGCCCAGGCGCTGGGCCATGGCGACGGCAAGCTCGTGGGCAAAGCCGCGCTGCCCGCCAGGCGCCTCCCAGGCAAACGGCGGCAGATTGCCGGCTACCCACTCCAGCGGCGGCGCGGCCCGGGCTGTGCCCAGCCATGCAGCCGAAGCAAACAGCAGGCAACGGCGGGACAACAACATGCCCCGACTCTAAGCCCGGACAAGGCCGGCCTACATCGCCTTGAACAGGTGGACGTAGGCGCGGCTGACTGGCAGCTCGCGCGCCTGGCCGCGGATGCGCACGAAGAGGCGGCTCTGCTCGTCGCGGCGTGTGCCGGCGAGATGGTCGAGGTTGATGATGGTCGAGCGGTGGACCTGCCAGAAGCGGTCGGGGTCGAGCTGGCCGCTGAGCTCGAAGATGGGCGTGCGGATCAGATGCTCCTGCGTCGCCGTCTGCACGACGGTGTATTTGTCGTCGGCGTGAAAGAACAGCACCTCGTCGATGGGGATCTGGTGCATCAGTTCGCCCTGGGCGGCGCGCACATAGCGCAACCGGGCCGGCGCGGCGGCGGCGGCGGCGGCCGGCAGCAGGCGCTTGAGGGTCTCGGCCAGCGCATCGTCGCCGCTCGGTGCCGGCGCCTCCTGGCGCAGCCGGGCGACGCAGGCCGCCAGGCGCTCGGCCTTCAGCGGCTTGAGCAGATAGTCGACGGCCCGGGCCTCGAAGGCCTCGATGGCGTACTGGTCATAGGCCGTCACGAAGACGACGCGGGTCGCGCCCTCGATGCCCTGGGCCACTTCCAGGCCGGTCAGGCCGGGCATCTGGATGTCCAGGAAGGCCACATCGGGCTCCAGCTCGGCGATGGCTTCGGCCGCTTCGACGCCGTTGGCGGCGACCTTGACGATCTGCAATTCGGGCCAGGCCTGGGCCAGCTGGGTCTTCAGATACTGGGCCAGATGGGGTTCGTCGTCGGCGATCAGGGCGGTCGTCATGGATTCGAGGCAGTCAGGGGTAACTGGATGCGCGCGAGGGTACCGCCACCTTCGCGGGGCAGCAGTTCCAGCGTGGCGGCGACGCCGAAGCGGGCCGTCAGACGTTCGCGGATGTTGGCCACGGCGACGCCATTGCCACCGCCGCGGCGCTTGGGGCCGTCCAAGCCCTGGCCGTCGTCGGCGACCTCGATCCACAGCCGGCCGTCGACGCGCTTGGCGCTGACGGCCACCGTGCCGCCGGCGATCTTGGGCTCCAGGCCATGGTGGATGGCGTTCTCGACCAGGGGTTGGGCCAGCAGCGGCGGCAACTCGACGCCGCGCAGGTCGGCCGGCAGCGACAGCTCCACCTTCAACCGCTCACCCATGCGCAACTGCATCAGGCCGAGATAGGCCTCCAGCATGGCGAACTCCTGGGCCAGCGTCGTCGTGTCGCCGCGCAACTGGCCGAGGCTGGCGCGCAGATAGTCGGTGAAACGCTCCAGCATCAGCTTGGCCCGCTCGGGGTCGAAGTCGATGAGGCTTTGCACATTGGCCAGGGTGTTGAACAGGAAATGGGGCTCGATCTGGCCCTGCAGCAATTTGAGCTGGGCCTCGGTGACGCGGGCCTGCAGCATCTCCTGCTTCCAACGCGCCCGGTAGCGCCAGCCCACGAAGACCGAAATCACCACCGACACGGCCAGAAACTGGCGCCAGAAGCCCAGGGTGCCCATCAGCTGCCGCAGGTTCTGGCCCGACCAGATCTGGTCGATGAAGCCGAGGCCGATGACGACGCCGATGAGGGCGCAGCAGACCGACGTGACGGAGAAGAACAGGGCCGAGCGCCAGTCGCGCCAGCCCGTGATGGTGTCCAGCAGCCACTGCGGCGCCAGGCGCTCGAAGGAGCGGAACACGGCGAAGAAGCTCACCATGACGCAGGTGCTGACGATCATGTTGCCCGGCACCTGCTGCTGCCACCAGGCCGCGGAGCCCAGGTTGCCGCGCTGCACGCCGGCCACGACGGCGAACATCGTGCCGAAGCCCAGCAGCCAGAGCGCATAGATCAGCAGCCTGAAACGCCAGCGGTCGGGCCGGTGCTTCATCAGCTGGCGCTGGTGGCGCAGGGCCTGGGCGAATTCCTGGGTGAATGTCATGGCCGCGAGTGTAGAAAGGCCCCAGGCCCTGCCCCCTGGAAGAGCGACGGGTCGACAGCCGACGCGACGGATCGACAGCCTTGGCGCCTGCCTACAATCCGCCGCGATTTCAAACGCAGTTTTCGAGGGCATCCCATGCAGGTCAACGCAACCATCTTCAAGGCCTATGACATCCGCGGCGTCGTCGGCAAGACCTTGGACGAGGCACTCGCCGAGCATCTGGGCCGCGCCTTCGGCACCGAAGCCAAGGCCCTGGGCGAAAAAGCCGTCGCCGTCGGCCGTGACGGCCGCCTGTCCGGCCCCGGCCTGGTCGCTGCCCTGATCCGCGGCTTGGCAAGCACCGGCCTGGACGTCGTCGACATCGGCGCCGTGACGACGCCCATGCTCTATTACGTTGCCGCCACGCGCATCAAGCACGGCTGCAACTCCGGCATCATGGTCACGGGCAGCCACAACCCCAAGGACTACAACGGCTTCAAGATGGTGCTCAAGGGCGCCGCCGTCTACGGCGAGCAGATCCAGGGCCTGCGCCAGCGCATCGAAGCCGAGGACTACGCCAGCGGCAAGGGCCAGAAATTGGGCCGGGTGGGCAAGATGGACGTCGGCGCCGAGTACTCGGCCCGCATCGTCAAGGACTGCAAGCTGGCCCGGCCGATGAAGGTCGTCGTCGACAGCGGCAACGGCATCCCGGGCGCCTCGGCCCCGGCCATCCTGCGCGCCCTGGGCTGCGAGGTCATCGACATCTTCTCCAAGGTGGACGGCGACTTCCCCAACCACCACCCGGATCCCTCGCGTCCCGAGAACCTCGAGGACCTGAAGAAGATCGTCCACGCCACCGATGCCGAACTGGGCTTGGCCTTCGACGGTGACGGTGACCGCCTCGGTATCGTCACCAAGGACGGCGAGATGATCATGCCGGACCGCCAGATCATGCTGCTGGCCGCCGACATCCTGAAGCGCAACAAGGGCGCCGAGATCATCTTCGACGTCAAGTGCACGCAGCGCCTGGCGCCATGGATCAAGCAGCATGGCGGCAAGCCGCTGATGTGGATGACCGGCCACTCCCTGGCCAAGGCCAAGTTGAAGGAAACCGGCGCGCCGCTGGCCGGCGAACTGTCGGGGCACATCTTCTTCGCCGAGCGCTGGTATGGCTTTGACGATGCCATGTACACGGCCGGCCGCATGCTGGAGATCCTGAGCCGCGATGCCGATCCGAGCGCGACGCTGAAGGCCCTGCCCAACAGCTTCAACACGCCCGAGATCAACGTGCCCTGCGCCGAAGGCGAGCACCACGAGGTCGTCAAGAAGCTCAAGGAACTGGTGACGCCGGGCGACCTGCCGGGGGTGCAGGAGATCATCACCATCGACGGCATGCGCTTCGAGTACGCGGACGGCTTCGGCCTGATCCGCCCGTCCAATACGACGCCCGTCCTCGTGCTGCGCTTCGAAGGCCACACGCAGGAAGCGCTGGAGCGCATCCAGCATGACGTGCTGGAGCAGCTCAAGCGTGTGAAGCCCGACGCGACCTTCGCCGCGGGTCATTGATGGCGCTGTGGGTCTATGCCGCCCTGTTGCGGCTGCTGACCCCTTTCTATCTGCTGCGCCTGTGGCGGCGCGGCGCCAAGGAGCCGCTCTACCGGCAGTCGCTGGCGGAGCGGCTCGGCCTTTATGGCGGCCCGCCGGCCGAGCGGGGTCGGTTGTGGATCCATGCCGTCTCCCTGGGCGAGACCCGGGCGGCCAGCGCCCTGATTGCCGCCTTGCGCGAGCGTGAGCCGGGCCAGCGCATCCTGCTGACCCAGTCCACCGCGACCGGCCGCGAAGCCGCCCAGGCCTTGGTGCGCGAGGGTGATGCCATCGCCTGGCTGCCCTATGACACGCCCGGCGCCGTGCGCCGCTTCCTGCGCCACTGGCAGCCCCGCATGGGCGTGCTGATGGAAACCGAGATCTGGCCGACGCTGCAGCGCGAGGCCGAGCGTGCGCGCTTGCCCATGGTGCTGGCCAATGCGCGGCTGTCCGAAAAAAGCCTGCGCCAGGGCCAGCGGCTGTCGGCCCTGATGCGGCCGGCGGCGCAGCGCCTGACGCTGGCCCTGGCCCAGACCGAGGCCGACGCTGCGCGCATCCGTGCCATGGGCACGGCCCGCGTCGAGGTCGCCGGCAACCTGAAGTACGACATCGCCATGGACCCGATCCTGATCGCGCAAGGCCAGGCCTGGGCCGCCCGGCTCGGCCGGCCCGTGCTGATGCTGGCCGTCAGCCGCGAAGGCGAGGAAAAGGCATTGCTGGACGATTGGGTGAGGCGACCCTCCCCTCGCCCGCTGCTGGCCATCGTGCCCCGTCATCCGCAGCGCTTCGACGATATTGCCGCCCTGGTCGAAGCGGCCGGATTGACGCTGGCGCGCCGCAGCAACTGGGTGGACGAGCCGCCGACAGCCGCGCTGGACGCCGATGTCTGGCTCGGCGACTCCATGCGCGAGATGCCGCTGTACTACGGCTTGGCCAGCATCGCCCTGCTCGGTGGCAGTTTCGAGCCTTTAGGTGGCCAGAACCTCATCGAGGCCGCCGCCTGTGGCTGCCCGGTACTGGCCGGGCCGCACACTTTCAATTTCGCAGAGGCGGCCGAACTGGCCATCGCGGCCGGTGCCGCCGAACGCTGCGGGAACCTGAGTCAGGCCATCGGCCGTGGCCTGGCGCTTTGCGCCGACACCGCGGCACGCCGGGCCATGAGTCAGGCGGCCACTTCCTTTTCAACCGCCCATCGCGGCGCCGCGAGCCGCATGGCGGCCGCCCTTCTGAGCCTGAACCGATGAATCGTGCCAACACCAGCCGCTGGGTCCTGCAAGCCCTGTTTGTCCTGTCCGGTTGCGCGGCGCTGATCTATCAATCCATCTGGTCGCACTACCTGGGCCTGATCCTGGGCCATGCGGCCTACGCCCAGGCCCTGGTGCTGGCGATGTTCATGGGCGGCATGGCGCTGGGAGCCTGGGTCATCAGCCGCATGACCCAGTCGCTGCGCCGCCCGATTGCCGTCTATGCCGGCGCGGAAGCGGTCATCGGCCTCATGGGCCTGATCTTCCACGCGGTTTTCTTGGCCTACAGCGGCTTCAGCCAGGCCTCGGTGCTGCCGGGTCTGTCCAGCGCTGGCGCAGCCACGGCGTGGCAATGGCTGAGTTCGGCGGCCCTGATCGCGCCGCAGACCGTGCTGCTCGGTTCGACCTTCCCGCTGATTGCTGCAGGCGTGCTGCGCCTGGACGCCAGCCAGCAGAGCCGCACCCTCGGCGGCCTGTACTTCACCAACAGCCTGGGTGCAGCGCTGGGGGCCCTGATTGCGACCTTCGCGCTGTTGCCCATGCTGGGCATGCCGGGGGCCCTGAAGGTCGCCGGCTGGTTGAACCTGGTGGTGGCGGTCTTCAGTGGCGGCCTCAGCATGGCGCTGCGCGAAGGCGCTGCAGGCAGCTCAGCGTCCGCTGCGCCTGCCCAGGCCAGCGAGCGGCCCGGACGGTTGTTGCCCGCCCTGCTCGCCGCGACGCTGATCTCCAGCGCGGCGTCGTTCGCCTATGAACTGGGCTGGGTGCGCATGCTCAACCAGGCGCTGGGCACCAGCCTGCACAGCTTCGAGCTGATGCTGGCGTCCTTCATCGCCGGCTTGGCTCTGGGCGGACTGTGGGTACGGCGCTTTGGCGACCGCATCGCCGACCAGGTCCGCTATGCCGGCTTCGTGCAGGTCGCCATGGGCCTGTGCGCCATGCTGTCGGTGGCCCTGCTCGGCAACGCCTACTACTGGGTGCCAGTGGTTCTCAACGCGCTGGCCCGCACCGATGCCGGCTACGTGCTCTACAACGTCGCAACGGCGGGCATTGCCATCCTCATCATGGCGCCGACGGCCTTCCTGGCCGGCATGACGCTGCCGCTGTTCACGGCGGCCCTGCTGCGCAAAGGCGCCGGCGAGCGTGCCGTCGGTCAGGTGTATGCCGCCAACACGCTGGGCGCCATTCTCGGCGTGGTCATCGCGGCGCACCTGCTGATGCCGACCCTGGGCGTCGCCATGACCCTGCTGCTGGCCGGCGCTGTGGACCTGGTCATCGGCCTGGCCCTGCTGCGGGCGCTGAGCCCCGCGCGTTGGGCGCCCTCGGTGGTGGCCGCCGCCGGTGCCGGCTTCCTGGTGCTGCTTGGCATGCTGCAGTGGGGGCTGCCCGACCGGCTGCTGCAATCGGCGGGCGTGTTCCGCTTCGGCAAGACCGACATGAGCGGCCGCGAACTGCTGTTCTACCGCGACGGCGCGACCGCCAGCATTTCGGTCGTGAAACAGGCCGCTGCCACGGTGATCTCCACCAACGGCAAGCCCGACGCCGGCCTGAGGTCGCTGGCAAGCCCGCCCACGAGCGACGAAATCACGATGCTGATACTTGGCGCCCTGCCGCTCGCCGTGCACCCCGATCCCAAGGATATCGCCGTCATCGGCTGGGGTTCTGGCCTCAGCACCCACACCCTGCTCGGATCGCCCCTGCCCAAGCGCGTGGACAGCATCGAGATCGAAAAGGCGATGTGGGAAGGCGCCTGGACCTTTGCCGAGCGCAATGGCCGTGCCTATATCGACCCGCGTTCGCAGGTCCATTTCGAAGACGCCCGCGAGTTCTTTGCGCGTGGCCAGCGCCGCTACGACATCGTCGCATCCGAACCTTCCAACCCCTGGGTCAGCGGCGTGGCCAGCCTGTTCACGCAGGAGTTCTATCAGGGCGTCAAACGCAGCCTGAAACCCGGCGGCATGCTGGTGCAGTGGATCCACGGCTACGAAATCTCCGACGCCCTGCTGGCGGAGATGATTGCCGCCCTGCTGAAGGAATTCCCGGACAGCGAGCTCTACACGGCCAACCCGGCCGACCTCATCATCGTGGCGCCCCTCGGCAAGTTGCAGCCACCGAGCGGCGCACCTTGGGCACAGTCCGCCCTGGCGGCGGAACTGCGGCGCGTCGGACTCGCAGCGCCGGTCGATCTGAGCGCGCGCCGCCTGGGCAGCGCAGCCATGCTGCGAACCTATGTGCGCCTGCAGAATGCCAAGCCGCACTCCGACTTCTTCCCGACGGTTTCGCTGTTCGGCCCCCAGCAACGCTTTCGCGGCAGCCACGCCGATCTGATGATGCGACTGGCCAGCGGCGGCCTGCCGGTGTTGCAGGTGCTGGACTGCCAGCGCACCTGGCCTGCGGCGGAGAACATCCAGCCGAGCCCCGAGCACCCCTTGCTGAAGGCCCGACAGGAAGCCGTCTGGGCCGCGGAGCGTTTCAGCGGCCGCGGCCCGGGACAGCCGCACGGCGCCGGCCTGTCGCAGCTGGTCGATGGGCTGCGCCTGTATCGGCAGCCCGGCACGCCGATGGACGGCGACGCGATGCTGATCTATGCCGCCAATCTGGCGGGCCAGATGCTGGCCCATGTGCCGGCCGTCGATCAACAGGCGCTCTGGGATCCGGCCGAGTGGCGCAAGGCGCGGCCAGATCTGCCGCCCAACGTTGAAATGCTGCTCCGCCTGTTTGAGGCCACCACGCGCAAGGACTGGCCCACCGTGGAAAAGACGGCCAGCGCGATCCTGGACGGTGCGGTCGAGCCCATTCCCGTCGGCGTCAAGGAGCAGGCCCTGGTGCTCAGCATGCTGGCCGGCCTGGCGCAGGGCCAGCAGGACGTGGTGAAGTCGCGCGAAGCCCGCTGGGGTGGCCGGGTGCCTTTCGGCGCCTATGCCGATCAGCGCCGTTTCATCAAGGCCTGGGAGGAAGGGCGCGAGCCGGTCTGCGCGGCTCGCACGCCGGGAGTCGCCCCGCGCTGAGCGCCTTTAAAAGCGCTTCCGCCACCGACCTGGCCCGCCTCGCCCTGCTCGGTGGCTGCCTGGAGCTCCGCGCGAGCCCGGTTTGCTACTCGCCCCTAACCGCGACGGCGACGGCCCGCCGCGGCGGCCCCGAGGACGGCGAGACCCACCAGGCTCAGCGCGCCTGGCTCGGGCAGCTTCAAGGCTTGCGTCGAAATCGTGAACGAGAAGGGCACGTTCGTCGCCTGGCCCTCCACCGTGGTGAAGCCGATGCAGCCCGCCGCCTGGCCGGCGGCCAGGCAGGCCGAGGCCTCCAGCACCGAGAAGGAGCCCGCGCTGCTGGGGAAGAGATTCAGGAAATAGGTCTCGCCCTCGAAGACGAAGTTTTGATTGGGCAGGCCGCTGAGCAAGACGAAGATGTCGTTGCAAGGCGTGGGGCTGGTCGAAACCGCACAGGTGCCTGAATTGGGCGTCTCGGCAAAGGCGATGTTGATGTCGAGCGGGCTCATGGCCCCCGGACCGGGGTAGCTCGGTGTGATGGCTTGCAGCGACAGCGTGGCCGTGAGGGTCGCCGCGGTCAGGGTGCTGCCGGTGATGGGCTTGTTGTTGTGCGTCACCGAGCCACCGTCGGCCCAGTAAGCCGTGGGCGCGGCGCCGCCACCGATGTAGGTGGTGATCGGGTTGCTCGAGCCGGTGGGCGAGAAAAGCTCCAAGCTGCTCTGGCCGGAACCGGTACTGGTGCCCCATTGCAAGGTGCTGGTACCGACGCCGGCAGCACCGGTTGCCGCCGTCCACGAACTGGAAATGCTGTAGTTCCATTGGGTCACGATGTCGGCGCGGGCGGTGCCCAGCGACGCCGCGAACAGGCTCGCTACCGCGAGCACGAATCGGATTGGACGCATTGAAGACCTCCAGAGTCTGATCGGCGGTTCGCCGCAGTTCCGAGGCAAGCAACGCGGATGCCAAGCTGTGAAATGACTCGCAAATCAACGGCTTGCGAGCGGCCCAGGCCCCCGCCGCGTGCGGCCTGTCAATTTCGTCGACACCCCTGGTCCCCAACCATTCCCCTCAAAGCGACGGCGCCCAGCCACCGCCCAGCGCCTTGACCAGCTGGGCCGTCGCCGCCCACTGTGCGCCGCGCAGCTGGGCCAGGGCGCGCTCGGTGGCCAGCGGCGTGCGCTCGGCCTCGGTCACGTCCAGATAGCTGACGGCGCCCTTGTCATAGCGGCTCTTGGCCACGGTCAGGGCCTGGCTGCTGGAGGCCAGCGTGCGGTTCTGGGCGTCCATGGTCGCCGTGCGGCCCTGCAGCTCGGCCAGGGCGTCGTCGACTTCGCGCAGGGCCTGCAGCATGCGGCCGCGGAAGGCGGCCAGCAACTCGTCGACCGAGGCCTTGCTCGCCGCCAGGTTGGCCTTGTTCTTGCCGCCTTCGAAGATGGGCAGCGAGATGCTGGGGCCGAAGTTGTAGAGGCGGGCCGGGGCGGACACCAGATCGCTCAGGTCCTTGCTCTGGTAGCCGAAGCTGCCGGTCAGGCGGATGGAGGGGTAGAAGGCGGCCTCGGCGATGCCCACCTGGGCCGTCGCCGCGTGCAACTGGGCCAGGCTCTGGGCCAGGTCGGGGCGGCGCTGCAGCAGTTCCGACGGCAGGCCGGCGCGGATCTGCGGGGGCACGGGCAGCGAGGTCGTGGCCTGCAGCTGGAGGTCGGCGCTGCCCTGCCCCGTCAGCGCGGCGATCTGGTTGATCACCAGGGCCTGGCGGCGCGGCAGGTCGGCGACGTCGGCGTCGGCCGAGGCCAGCTCGGCACGCACGCGTTCGAGATCCTGGGTCGTCGAGGAACCCGCGTCAAAGCGGGTCTGGGCGACCTTGAAGGCATTGGCGCGGCTGTCGCGCAGGCGTTGCAGGGCCGTGGCCTCGTCGGCCAGGGCACGCCACTGCCAGTAGGCGGCGGCGACGTCGGCCGTCAGCGCGACGCGGGCGGCGGCGGCGTCCAGCGTCGTGGCATCGAGCTGGGCCTGCGAGGCCTCCGCCTGGCGCTTGACGCGGCCCCAGAGATCGATCTCCCAGCCCAGCGATGCCTGGATGCCGGTCTGCGTGCCGTCGAAGGTGATGGCCTGGCCGCCGAGCACCGGCGTCGTGACCGACTTGGCGGAGGTGCGCAGGGTGGTGACGCTGCCGCCGACATCCACGCGCGGCAGTTCATCGGCCCTGACGCCGGCATACACGGCGCGCGCTCGCTCGACGCGCGCGGCCGCGGCAGCCAGCGTCGGGCTGGCCTGCAGGGCCTGCGCTTCCAGCGCATTGAGCTGGGCGTCGCCGAACATCAGCCACCAGTCGCGTTGCAGCTCGGCACCGGCCACCGGGGCGGCGGCGCGATAGGCAGCGGGCGCATTGGCAGCGGGGGCCTGGTAGTTGGGGCCCAGCGTCGTGCAGGCGGCCAATGCGGCCGTGGCGACGAGGGTGAGGACGGTCTTGAGCTGGATCATGGTGATCTCTCTTTCGAATTTAGTGGGCCGCTTCGGCGGCGCCGGCGCCACCGAGGACCTTCTTGCTCATCCAGACGATGAGCACGCAGCTGATGAGGGCGATGCCGAGGATGAGGAAGGCGTCGTTGTAGGCCATGACGAAGCTGTCGCGGCGCACGACGTTGTCCAGGGCCTTCATGGCCATGTCCTGGGCGGTGGCGAGGTCCATGCCCTTGCTCGCGAAGTTCTGCGTCAACGTGTCCAGCCGCGCTTGCGTGGCCGGGTCGTAGAGGCTGACGGCCTCACCGACGCGGGCGCTGTGCAGATGCTCGCGGTTGGTCAGCAGCGTGGCCAGGGTGGCGATGCCGACCGAGCCGCCGAGATTGCGCATCATGTTGAACATGCCCGAGGCGCTCGGCAGCAGGTTGGGCGGGATGCCGTTCACCGCGAAGTTGGTCAGCGTGATCATGATCAGCGGCTGGCCCAGCGCCCGGACGATCTGCGCGGCGATCAGCTCGGGGCCGGCCGTGTCGGCGCTCATGTGGGTGTTCATGAAGCAGGACACCGCGAACAGCACCAGGCCGAGGCTCATCATGACGCGGTTGTCCAGCTTGGTGGACAGCTTGGCCGCGAAGGGCATGATGAAGAGCTGAGGCAGGCCCATCCACATGATCACGAGGCCGATCTGCATCGGCGTGTAGTTCGCGATCTGGCCCAGGTAGAGCGGCAGGATGAAGGCCGAGCCATAGAGGCCCATGCCCGTCGTGAAGGCGATGACGCCGGCGATCAGGAAGCTCGGGCGGCCCAGGATGTGCAGGTCGATGAAGGTGTTCTTGCGCGTCAGGCCACGCCAGGCCCAGCCGTAGATGCCACCGATGGCCAGCACGGCAGCGATGATGATGAAGCGGCTCTGGAACCAGTCCTTGGCATTGCCCTCTTCCAGCATCGCGGTCAGCGAACCCAGGCCGATGGCCATGAAGGCGATGCCCCACCAGTCCACGTCGCGCAGCAGCTTGAGGTTCATCGGCTCCTTGTCCAGGCCGATGGTGACGCCCAGCATCAGCAGGATGCCCGGTGCCCAGTTGATGTAGAAGATGCTGGGCCAGCCGTAGATTTCGGTCAGGTAGCCGCCGACCGTGGGGCCGAGCGTCGGCGCGAGCGTTGCCGTCATGCCGAACAGGGCCAGGCCGATGGGCCGCTTGTTCAGCGGCAGCTTGCGCGTGACCAGGGTCATCGCCATCGGGATCATGACGCCGCCCGTGAAGCCCTGGGCCGCCCGGAAGGCGATCATGGACTCCAGGCTCCAGGCCATGCCGCACAGCGTGCTGAAGATCAGGAACAGCGCGACGTTGATGACCAGGTAGCGCCGCGTGGAGAACACCACCGACAGGAAGCCGGCCAGCGGGATGACGACGATCTCGGCGACGAGGTAGGCGCTGGAGATCCAGGAGCCCTCTTCCTGTGTGGCCGACAGCGCGCCGAGGATGTCCCGCAGCGAGGAGTTGGTGATGGCGATGTCCAGCACCGCCATGAAGGCACCCAGCAGGCTGGCCAGCACGGCCAGCCAGGTGCGGCCGCTGACCTTCTGGTCGGGCGGCGGTGGGAGGTAGTTTTCGTTGCCCATGGCAGGCTTACTCGGCGATCTCGACTTCCACCTGCACGGACAGGCCCGGCACGATGCGGTTGGCCTGCTCGCCCAGGGCCTTCAGGCTCTCGGGTTCGAACACGACCTTGACGGGCACGCGCTGGACGATCTTGGTGAAGTTGCCGGTGGCGTTGTCCGGCGGCAGCAGCGCAAAGCTGGCGCCCGAGGCGGGGGCGAAGCTTTCGACATGGGCTTCCAGTTCCTTGCCCGGGAAGGCATCGACCTTGACATGCACCTTCTGGCCGGGCTTCATCCGGGCGAGCTGGGTTTCCTTGAAGTTGGCGACGATCCAGGTCTCGGGCTCGACGATGGCGGCGAGCTGCTGGCCGGCCTGCACACGCTGGCCCACTTCGACCGTGCGCTTGCCGATGCGGCCGTCGCTGGCGGCCTTCAGCTCGACATAGCCGAGCTGGTTCTGGGCGTCCTTCAGCTGGGCCTGGGTCGCACTCTTCTGGGCTGCAGCGGATTGGCGGGCACTCTCAGCCGCGGCGATGGCTTCCTTGGCCGCGGAGGCGCTGGCCTTGCGGGCCGCCAGGTCGGCTCGGGCCACGTCACGCGCCGCCAGGGCGGCGTCCAGTTCCTGCTTGGAGGTGGCGCGCAGTTCCGCGCCGAACAGGGCCTGGCTGCGCTTGGCATCCAGCTCGGTACGCGCCAGCACGGCTTCGGCCTGGGCGACCTGCGAGCCCGTCGCCGCGGCCTGAGCCTTGGCCTGGGCCACCTGTGCACCGCTGGTCGCGATGGCGGCGTCGGACTGGGCGATCTGGGCCTTCAGCCGCTCGATCTGCACGGCCGCGTCCGCGGGGTCCAGGCGCAGCAGCACGTCGCCCGCCTTCACCACCGCGTTGTCCTGCATGTGCATCTCGGTGACCACGCCGGCCACGCGCGTCGCGACCGGGTGCAGGCGGCCGGCAACAAAGGCGTTGTCCGTCTCGACCAGATGCTGGCTGCGCCACCACATGCGGCCACCCAGGCCGATGCCGCCGATCAACAGGATGGCGCCGACGATGAGCAGGGGCACGGGCGGGCCGCTCTTGGTGGGCTTGGGGGCAGCGGCGTTGGTCTCTTGCGGTGCGTTCATGACAGGCTTTCCTTGTTGTGATTGCTCGGGGTTGTTCTGGGGACGGCTCTGGGACTTAAGCGGCCCATGCCGCCCGACTGGAATCGCTGCAGGGCCGCGACGACCTGACCTTCGTCGCTCATGACGAAGGGGCCGTGGCGCACCAGGGGTTCGAGGAGAGGCCGGCCGCAGAAGCAGGCCAGGCGCAGGGCCTCGTCGGCCACGACGCGGGCGCCGCCGCCGACAGGCAGGCTCAGGGCGCGTCCGGTGGACAGGGGCAGTTCTTCGGTGCGGCCGCTGCCCTGGATGACGAGGGCAAAGCCCTGCTCGCCCTCGGGCAGCGTGATGTCGAAAGTGGCGCCGGCGTCAATGTCGACGAGGACCAGGGACGTCGACCAGGGCAAGGGCAGGCCGGTATCGGCACCGAAGACCTGCACGGCTTTCCAGCCTTCGCCGACGCGGCGCGGCATCTGTTCGGCGGCCAGGCGCATCACGGCGGGCGCGCGCAGTTTCTGCTCGGCCGGCAGGTTGACGAAGATCTGCAGGCCATGGGCCTCGCGGCCGGCGTCGATGGGGAATTCGTCATGCATGACGCCACGGCCGGCCAGGGTCCAGTGCAGGCCGCCGGGCAGGATTTCATGCTCGCCGCCCAGGGAATCGCGGCTGACCATGCCGGTGGCCGAGTCGTCAAAGAGGTAAGTCACCGCCGAGAAGCCGGCATGGGGGTGAGGCGCAAAGGTCGCCTCGCTCATGCGGAAATGGTCGACCATGATGAAAGGGTCGAGCAGCGCCAGCGGCTCGCGCCAGCCCTCGGCCTGGAAGCCGGCGCCGATGCGGTGCCTTTGGGGTTGCAGAAGACGGGCGGTTGACATGATGGCCGCGACTGTAGAGAGTTCCATTTATGGTGAATAGCCACAAAACTCGAACTCACCGTTCCGGAAACGAAACGAAATAAAACGAGATAAACCAGCCCATGAAGATCGACGACCTCCTGCTTCTCGCCCAGGTTCACAAGGCCGGATCGCTGTCGGAAGCCTCCCGGCAACTGGACCTGCCCAAGGCCACGCTGAGCCGGCGCCTCACGGCGTTGGAGACCTCGGTGGGCGCTCGACTTTTCGTGCCCGGGGCCAGCCGGCTGACGCTGACCGAACTGGGCGAGCAACTGGCCGAGCGCGCTGCCCGCCACCACGACGACATCGCCGAGACCCGCGATTGGCTGTCCTCGCGCGAGGCCACGCCGCAGGGGCGGCTGCGTGTGGCCGTGCCGGCTGAATTCGCGATGTTGGTGCTGTCCGAAAGCCTCTCACGCTTCGTGCGCCGCTACCCCAGGGTGGAACTGGAGATCGACACGACGCCGCGCCGCGTCGACCTGTTCAACGAGCCCTATGACGTCGCCGTGCGTGTCGGGCCGGTGGACGAGCCCGACCTCGTCGCACGCCGCTTCATGCTGCTGGAACGCGGCCTCTACGCCAGCCCCGTCTATCTGCAGGCGCGGCCCGCGCCGCAGACGCCGGCCGACCTGGCGGCCCATGACTTCGTCGTCATGACCCAGGCCAAGGAGGCCAACAAGCGCCGCCTGCAGAACGGCTCACAGACCGTGGACATCGACCTGAAAGGGCCGCTGGAGGCCAACTCTATCGGCTTGGTGCTGGCACTGACACGGGCCGGCGGCGGCATCGGCAGTTTTCCCTTCGGCATGGTGGCGGCCGACCTCGAGGCTGGCACTCTCGTCCATGTGCTGCCGGAGTGGAGCTACGAGCCCCTGCCCGTGCACCTGCTGACGGCCAGCCGCCGCCTGATGCCGGCCAAGACAAGGGCCTTCATCGACCATCTGTTCGAGACGGCCCCGGAATGGGCTCGGTCGGGACTGCCTGGGTTGCCGGCGGGCTACGGCCGCAGCGGCTGATTTCAGGGCGGCGGGCTCGCGCGTTTCCAGAGCTCGATGTTCTTGTCGATCCAGCCGCTCATCAGGCTCTGGCGCGACAGCGTGTACATGGCCCGCGCCAGGCGGCCACGCATTTCCGGGGTGTTGCAGGCGGAGCGGTGCGACAAGGTCAGGTACAGCGGTTCGCTCGCCACGGCGGGCTTCAACGGGCGGATACCCTCGATGTTCAAGCGCGCCAGGTAGGCGAGCGCCGGGCTATCTTCGTAGATCAGGTAGTCGATGCGCGACTTCTGCAGCATCAGCAGCGCCTTTTCCACGCTCGCCACTTGGGAGACCTTCAGCTTCTCGCGCGAATAGCGATCGAACTCCTCACCGAAGCTGTTGCCGATGACGGTGCCGCCCTGCAGCGGCGCGAGGTCGCTCCAGCGCCGGTAGTCGAGCCGGCTGCCGCTGCGCACGAAGACGACTGACCGCGTCTCGTGGAAGGCGGGGTGGAAATAGTCCATGTACTCGGTGCGCGCCAGCGTGAAGAAGGCGCCGGCGATCAGGTCGATACGGCCGGCGCGCATTTCCTCCTGCACACGCCCCCAGGGGCCGACGTAACGCGCTTCGATGGGCAGCCCCAGCTCCCTGGACAGCCAGGCGAGCATGTCGGCGTTGGCACCGACCAGCCGGTCTCCGCTTTCGTCGGCGCGCCACAGATAGGGCGGGTACTGCGGATTGCCGGACGCCACCAGCTGGCGGCACGCAGGCGCACTCGGCGGCGCCGATGCAGGGGCTTGCGCCTGCGCGGCAGCGGCCAGCGCCGAGGCCTGCAGCAAGGCCATCAGCCAGCGCAACAAGCCCGTCCGCGGCATCGTCACCATGGGGCCATCTCTCCCGATCAAGATTCAAGCTGGGTCATGGAGCAGCCGGCGCAGCCGCTCTTCCTCCAGCACGGTAACACCGGGTGTGCGCAACTCAGCCTGCCGCCACGCAACAGAGAAGGCCGTGCCGGCGCCGGATGCAGCCCTCGCCCTCAGGCACGGGCCGGCTTCAACTGGCTGGGCGTCGCATCCAAGATGCGGCGCAGGGAATTCGTCAGATGAGCTTGGTCGCTGTAGCCGAGCCTGGCCGCCACATCCGCCGGCCGCAGCCCTTGCTGAAGCAGCTTGGCGGCGGCATCGGCGCGCAGAATCTGCTGCATTTTCTTGGGACTGAGCCCGGTCACGTAGGCACTGTGGCGCTGCAGGCTCCGATCGTCAACGCCTTGCCAGCCCCTATGCCCCGCACGCAGGACGAGGCGATCGATCTCGATCAGGCCGCGGCTCGCCAGCGCCATCACGAAGCGCTCGGCGTTGTCGAAGGTCGGCAGTTCCAGACTCTCGCCATGGATGAGGCAACCACGCTGGCCGGCCATTTGATGAACATGGCCGAGATTGGTCATGGCAGCGCCGGGGCGGCCAGGCATATACACCTCGGGCCGGAAGGCGATGTTGAAGTAGCGATCGCCAGCCTCGCCGGGGAGCTGCACGACACGATCGGTCTGGCCGGTCTGCAGCACCATCAGGCCATGGCGGGTCTGGCGGAACACCAGGTCCCAGGTACCGTCGGGCCGGGCCACCTCGACCGCCGCGGCTGCATATTCGACCTGCTCGATGCGAGCGATGAAGCGCGCAGCCGACGGGGAGTCGGCCTCGCGCGTCTCGCGGCGGATATCGGCAGGCATCCGCCCATGGTACTCAGCCCACTTGTGCGAAGAACTTGCGGATGTCGTCCACCAGCAGTTCGGGCGCATCCACCGCCGCGAAATGGCCACCTTCAGGCATCTCCGTCCACCGCACGATATGGCTGTGCGAACGCTCGGCAAAGGTGCGCACGGAACGGAAGTCGTTCGGAAAGGACGCCACCGCCGTCGCCATCGTGCTGGGCAGTTCGCGGTAGCCGGCGCCGGTCTGGGCGTTCTCGTAGTAGAACTCTGCCGCCTGGCCGCCGGTGGCCGTGAACCAGTACAACGACACATGGGTCAGGAAGCGCTCGCGATCCATCGTGCTGGCAGCCTCGCCTTCGAAGCCGAAGAAGAGCTCGGCATTCCAGGCCAGCTGCGCCACCGGCGAGTCGACCAGTCCAAAGCCCAGCGTGGCCGGCCGCTTGGACTGGATCTCGGCATAGCCGTTGTACTTCTGGAAGCGCTGCAGATTACCAAGGCCTTCCATCTCGAAGGGCGAGAGCTTCTCCATCTCGCCGGGCGCGCCGCTCGGGAAGGCGAAGATCTGCTGCAGGTGCACGCCGACCAGGCCTTGTGGGTTCTGGATGCCCAGCTCTCGCGTCACCAGCGCGCCGGCGTCGCCGCCCTGCGCCCCATAACGCTTGTAGCCGAGGCGCTTCATCAGCACATCCCAGGCCGCGGCGGTGCGGGCGGCATCCCAGCCCGGACCGGCCAGCGGGGACGAGAAGGCAAAACCCGGCAGCGAGGGAATGACGAGATGGAAGGCCTGAGCCGGGTCCAAACCATGGGCACGCGGGTCGCTCAAGGGGCCGATGATGTCCAGGAACTCGGCCACCGTGCTGGGCCAGCCGTGGGTCAGGATCAGGGGCAGCGCGTGCGGCTCGGGCGAGCGAACATGGAGGAAGTGGATGGTCTGGCCGTCGATCTCGGTCGTGAACTGCGGATGCCGGTTCAGCTCGGCCTCGGCCTGGCGCCAGTCATAGGCGTTCAGCCATTGATGGGCCAGTTCGCGGACGAAGGAGACGGGCTGGCCGCGGCTCCAGTCGGCGGCCGAGGTCTGCGGCCAGCGGGTCTGGCGCAGGCGCAGCCTCAGGTCGTCGATGGCGGCTTGCGGGATCTCGATGCGGAAGGGGCGGATGGTGGTGTTCATGATGGGCTCCAGGGGGTGAATCGATGGAACCCAGTGTCTGGATTGGCGGGTTTCGGGTCTTGCAAAAACCCGCCACAACCGCCCCACCCTAGCCCGCCAGCAAGGCGCGCAGCCCCTCCTCGTCCAACACCGTCACACCCAGCGCCTGCGCCTTGTCCAGCTTGCTGCCGGCGTCCTCGCCCGCAATGACGTAGTTCGTCTTCTTGGACACCGAACCGCTGACCTTGCCGCCGGCCTCCTCGATCAGGGCCTGGGCCTCGTCGCGGCTCAGCACCGGGAATTTGCCGGTCAGCACCAGCGTCTTGCCCAGCAGCGGGCGCGGCCGGTCGTCCGCCTCGCCTGCGCTCTCCTTCGGCTGCACACCCGCCGCCAGCAATTGCTCGACGACCTCGCGGTTGTGCGGCTGGGCAAAAAAGGTGTGGATGCTGGCCGCGACGATGGGGCCGACGTCGGGCACTTCCAGCAATTGCTCGACGCTGGCATTCATCAGTTTGTCCAGCGTGCCGAAATGACGGGCCAGGTCCTTGGCCGTCGTCTCACCGACCTGGCGGATGCCCAGCGAGAACAGGAAGCGCGCCAGCGTCGGCGTCTTGCTCTTCTCCAGCGCGTCGACGATGTTCTGGGCGCTCTTCTCGGCCATGCGGTCCAGCGCCGCGAGCTTGGCGACACCGAGCTTGTAGAGGCCCGGCAGGCTCAGCACGATGCCGGCATCGACGAGCTGCTCGACCAGCTTGTCGCCCAGGCCTTCGATGTCCATGGCGCGGCGGCCGGCGAAATGCAGCATGGCCTGCTTGCGCTGAGCCGGGCAGAACACGCCGCCGGTACAGCGGTAGTCCATGCCGCCCCGCTCACGTGCGGCCTCGCTCTTGCAGATGGGGCAGGCGCGCGGCATGTGGAAGTTGGGCACATAGCTGGCACGCTCGCCCGGCACGCGGCCGACGACTTCGGGAATGACGTCACCGGCGCGGCGGATGATGACCTTGTCGCCGACGCGCACGCCCTTGCGGCGCATCTCGAACAGGTTGTGCAGGGTCGCGTTGGACACCGTAGTTCCGCCGACAAAGACCGGGTCCAGCCGCGCCACCGGCGTCAGCTTGCCGGTGCGGCCGACCTGGATGTCGATGGACAGCAGCGTCGTCACCTGCTCCTGGGCCGGGTATTTGTGGGCCACCGCCCAGCGCGGCTCGCGGGTCTTGAAGCCCAGCCTGGCCTGCAGCTCACGCGAGTTGACCTTGTAGACGACGCCGTCGATGTCGAAGGGCAGCGCGTCGCGCTTGGCGGCCATCGCCTGATGGAACCGGACCAGCCCCTCGTGCCCTGCGGCCACGACGCGGTCGCCATTCACGGGCATGCCGAAGGCGGCCAGCGCATCCAGCATGCCGGCGTGGGTGGACGGGATGTCCCAGCCCTGCACCTCGCCCAGGCCATAGGCATAAAAGCAAAGGGGCCGCTGGCGCACCAGGGCCGGGTCGAGCTGGCGGATGGCGCCGGCCGCCGTGTTGCGGGGGTTCACGAAGGTCTTGTCGCCACGCTCGCGCTGGCGTTCGTTGAGCTTCTCGAAGTCATCGCGGCGCATATAGACCTCGCCGCGCACCTCCAGCACTGCGGGGGCCTGGCCCTTGAGCCGCAGCGGGATCTGGCCAATGGTGCGCACGTTCTGCGTGACATCCTCGCCGGTCTCGCCATCGCCTCGCGTGGCGGCCTGCACCAGCACACCGGCTTCGTAGCGAAGGCTCATGGCCAGGCCATCGAACTTCAGCTCGGCGGCGTACTCGACCGGCGGATCGGCTTCGGTCAGCGCCAGCTCGCGGCGCACGCGGGCGTCGAAGGCGATGGCACCGCCGTCGGTCGTGTCGGTCTCCGTCGTGATCGACAGCATGGGCACGACATGGCGCACCGGCGTCAGGCCGGCCAGCACCGCGCCGATGACGCGCTGGGTCGGCGAGTCCGGCGTCAGCAGCTCGGGGTGTGCAGTTTCCAGGGCCTGCAGTTCTGCAAAAAGCTTGTCGTACTCGGCGTCCGGCAGCTCCGGCTGGTCGAGCACGTAGTAGAGGTGGGCGTGGTGGTTGAGCTGGGCGCGCAACTCGGCGGCGCGTTCCACGGGCAAGGCAGGCTTGGCGGTCATGGGGGCATTTTGTCGCGGCCGGACAATGATTGGCATGAGCCGCGTCCGACTCGACACACTGCACTCCGGCCCGGCCGTGGGTTTCGACGAGCCCTTCGAGATGCTCGCTGCCTGCCACGACCGCATCCGGCGCAGCCTGGATCTGCTGCGGCGCCTGGATGCGCACGTCGACCGCCACGGTGCGAACGCCCAAGCGCGCGAAGCCGCGGCCGATGTGCTGCGCTACTTCGACCTCGCCGGGCCGAAGCACCACGAAGACGAGGAGCGCCACGTGCTGCCGCGGCTGCGCAACGCTGGCCTGGCGGCGATGGCCGATCGACTGGAGGCGGAGCATCGCGAATTGGAAGGGCTCTGGTCGCAGCTGCGCGAACCGTTGCTGAGCTGGACGCGCCATGAGCCCGGCGTGATCGGCCCCACGATGCTCAAGCGGTTCCTGACTCTCTACGAGACGCATCTGGCGCTGGAAGACCAGGAGGCCTTCGCTGCCGCGCGCGATGGCCTCGACGAGCCCTCTCTCGCCCGCATGGGCGAGGAAATGGCCAGCCGACGGCGCAGCTAGCCCTTCCCACCGTTGTGCGCCGCCGGCTCCGCTGCCATCATGGCCGGACCGGTCCATGTCCGGGCCGCAGGGAGGTCCAGATGTTGTCGAATCTTCGTGTCGGCCCGCGCATGGCGCTGGGCTTTGGCCTGTTGCTGGCGCTGATGCTGGCCATGGGCGGTTTCGCCAGCAGCCGCGTGGCGCGGGTGCAGGCCAATGTCGTCGACCTGGCGGACAACTGGCTGGTCAGCACCCAGCAGCTGGCCGGCATGGGCGAGGCGCTGAATCTGATGCGCCGCTCCGAGCTGCAGATTGCCCTCGGCGGCACTCCCGATTTCATGAAGAACGAGCAGGACCGCCTGGCCAAGCAATGGCAGGCCATGGAGTCCCTGCTGAAGGGCTATGCCGAGAACCTCAGCCCCGGCGACGAAACACGCCAGTTTGCGATCTTCAAGGAGGCCTTGGCAGCCTACAGATCCAGCCAGCCCGGCCTCATCGCCCTCTTCCTGGACGGCAAGGCCGAGGATGGCCTCAAGCTGCTGCGCGGCGACTCGCGCAAGCAGTTCGCCGCGGCCTCGGACAGCGTGCGCAAGCTGGTCGAGATCAATGGCGCCGGGGCCAAGCAGGCCAGCGCCGATGCCGGCGACAGCTACCGCGCCGTGCTCTGGGGCATCTGGCTGATGGTGGCAATCGCCATGGCCATCGGCGCCGCCGTGGCCTGGCGCATGACGCGTTCGGTGACGCTGCCACTGAGCCGTGCGCGCTCGGCCGCGGAGCAGATTGCGGGTGGCGACCTGACCACCGAGGTGGACAGCCAGGCCCGCGACGAACTGGGCGACCTGCTGCGCGGCCTGGCCCGCATGCGCGACGCCCTGCACGAATCGCTGAGCACGGTGCGCCTGAGTGCCGACGCCATCGCCCAGGCCAGCGACGAGGTCTCGGCCGGCAGCCTGGACTTGTCCTCGCGCACCGAGGAGGCGGCGGCCAGCCTGGAGCAGACGGCGGCAGCCATGCAGCAGATCACCGAGAGCGCCCAGTCCAATGCGCAGGCGGCTGGCGAGGCCAACCAGCTCGCAGGGGGCGCCTCAGGTGTGGCCGAGCGGGGCGGCTCGGCGGTCGGCGACGTCATCCGCACCATGCAGGGCATCCAGCAGTCTTCGACCAAGATCGCCGACATCATCGGCGTCATCGACGGCATTGCCTTCCAGACCAATATCCTGGCGCTGAATGCCGCCGTCGAGGCGGCGCGGGCCGGCGAGCAGGGCCGCGGCTTTGCGGTTGTCGCCGCGGAAGTGCGCACCCTGGCCCAGCGCAGCGCCCAGGCGGCGCGCGAGATCAAGACGCTGATCTCCAGCTCGGTCGAGCAGGTCGAAGCCGGCTCGCGCCAGGTGGCCCAGGCGGGGGAAACCATCCAGGATGTCGTGCACGCGGTGAGCCGGGTCACGCAGATGATCGGCCAGATCAGCAGCGGCGTGCAGAACCAGACCCACAGCCTGGGCGAGGTCAACACGGCCGTCGTGCAGCTGGACTCGATGACGCAGAAGAACGCGGCCCTGGTCGAGGAGTCGGCGGCGGCTTCCGAGGCCCTGAAGCACCAGGCGGCGACCTTGGCCGAAGTGGTAGCCAGGTTCCGCTTGCGGCGCGCCTGAATTCCACGCGCCTTGACACTCGGTAGGCAAACTACATTACGAAACAACTGGCTAGGCTGCTTGTTAGGGATAAACGCGGCAAATAAGTAGTTTTCCTACGAAACACTGGCGCAGCACTGTCTAGAGTCAGCGCACTTCCCAAAACGGGGAAGGCGGCCATGGCTTGTTGTCGATTGGCCGAACCCAGCCGCCCCGCCACGAGGGCGGCGGTCGATCCAAACCGGAGACAACATGTTCAAGCTGCCGCACCCGAGCCGCCGGCTCGCCCTCGCCCTCACGCTGGCCCTGGCCGGCGGGGCCACCGCCCCTGCCCTCGCGCTGAACCCGAACTCCACCTCGGTGCAGATGTTCGAGTGGTCATGGCCCGACATCGCCACCGAATGCACCCAATGGCTGGGCCCCAAGGGCTTTGGCGGCGTGCAGATCTCGCCGCCAGGCGCGTCCAAGAACGCCAACGGCTGGTGGGGCGTCTACCAGCCCGTCAACTACGCGAACCTGACCAGCCGCATGGGCACGCCGTCCCAGCTGCAGACCATGATCAACACCTGCCACACGGCCGGTGTGCGCGTCTACGCCGACATCGTCGTCAACCAGATGGCCGACGGCAGCGGCACGGCCACCGACGGCTCGACCTGGAATGCCGCGACGCTGGCCTACCCCTATTTCAGCGCCAGCGACTTCCACGCCAACTGCAACATCAACGACGCCGACTACAACTCGCCGTCAGGGCGCAGCAACGTCCAGAACTGCCGCCTCGGCGGCCTGCCTGACCTGGCCACCGAGAGCAGCTATGTGCAGGGCCAGATCGTCAACTACCTGAAGGCCTTGCTGGCCATGGGCGTCGACGGCTTCCGCATCGACGCGGCCAAGCACATGCCCGCCGCCAGCTGGACGACGATCATGAACGCGGTCAAGGCGGCCTACCCGACCACGCTGAAGGGCGAGCCCATCTGGGTCACGCAGGAAATCATCAACGACGGCGAGGTGGACCGGCCGAGCTATTTCCCGGTGGGTACGCTGAACGAGTTCCAGTTCACGTCGGCCATGCGGGACATCTTCCGCAACAACAACGGCCTCAACCTCGCCAGCATCCCGACCGTGATGGGAACCTGGGGCAACTGGGGCGGCACGTGGGGCTTCATCCAGCCACAGAACGCCACCATCTTCGTCACCAACTGGGACACCGAGCGCAATGGCGGCTCGCTGAACATCAACAACAACGGCGGCGCCGACGCCGGCGGCCAGCGCTACACCTTGGCGCACATCTTCATGCTGGGCCAGGGCTACGGCGAAGCCCAGCTCTACTCGGGCTTCAAATTCACCAGCACCGACGCCGACCGCCCCAGCGCCAGCCCCTACAGCGGTGGCACGCCGCAGATCAACGTCGTCTGGGACTTCGCCCACCGCTGGACGCCACTGGCCAATATGGTGGCCTTCCGCAATGCCGCCATCGGCCAGGCCCAGCAGAACTGGATCGTCGGCAACAACGGCAACCAAGTCGCCTTCAGCCGCGGCAATGTCGGCTTCGTGGCGCTGAACAACAGCGCCAGCGCCTGGACACGCAGCTTCGCTACCGGCCTGCCTGCCGGCACCTACTGCAACGTCATCAACGGCAGCAAGAATGCGGCCGGCACGGGCTGCACGGCCGATTCGGTGACGGTGGATGCCAGCGGCAACGCCAGCATCACCGTGCCGGCCAACAGCGGCAGCCCCACGCCCGCCGTGGCCATCTACACGGGCCAGAAGACCAGTGGCGGCAGCGGCGGCACCTGCGCGGTGACGTTCACCATCGCCAATGCCAACACCGTGAGCGGCCAGAACCTGCGCGTGGTCGGCAACGTCACCGGCCTGGGGGCCTGGGCACCGGGCTCGGGCTTTGCGCTGACCATCCAGGGTTCGGGCGCCAATGTGCCGTGGACGGGCACGGTCAGCCTGCCCGCCGGCACGGCGATCCAGTACAAATATGTGAAGTGGAATGGCTCAACCGCCGTCTGGGAGAGCAACCAGTCGACCAGCAGCGGCAACCGCGAGTTCACGAGCTGCGCGAGCGGTTCCCAGTCGCGCGCCGACGGCAACTTCAAGTTCTGACAGCAGGCGCTACCGCGGTGATCATGACCTGGTCGACGCGGTAGCTGTCCACGTCCACCACCTCGAAGCGCCAGCCTTCCCACTCGACAACATCGGTGCGCCGCGGGATGCGGCGCAGCATCACCATCAGGAAGCCGGCCAGGGTGTCGTAGGTGCCGGCGTGCGGCCAGCCTTCGATGCCCAGCGACCGTTCGATATCGGGGATGGGCGTGATGCCGTCGGCCAGGAAGGAGCCGTCCTCGCGGCGCACGATCTGTTCCTCATCGTGGGGCGCGACCAGGCTGCCCATCACGGTGTTCATGACGTCGTTCAGCGTGATGACGCCCACCACGCGGCTGTACTCGTTGACGACGACGGCGAAGTCCTCGTGAGCCTCGCGGAACTGCGTCAGCATCTCCGACAAGGTCAGCCGGTCCGGCACGATGAGCACCTTCTTGACCAGCACGCCGCCGTCCTCGCGCAGCGACAGCTGCTCGTCGCGCAGCACGCGTTGGAACAGGTCGGTTGCATCCACATAACCGACCACCTGGTCGACGTCGCCGTCGCAGACGAGATAGGTCGAGTGCGGCGCGTCGGCGATGCGGTTGCGGATCAGCACGTCGTCGTCGTCGCGCGAGAAGAAGACGATGCGCTCGCGCTCCGTCATGACCGTCTCGACGGTGCGTGTGTCCAGCTCAAACACGTTGGCGATGACCTGCTGCTCCTCGTCGGCAACGACGCCGGCCTGGTAGCCCGCTTCGGTCAGGGCCAGGATGTCGCGGTAGCTGATGGTCTCGTCGCGCTTGGCTGGCAGGCCAAGCAGCCGGATCAGGCCTTCGGTGATGCTGCTGAAGAACCAGGCCAGGGGCTTGAGCAGCTTGCACAGCAGCAGCATGGGCCCGACCAGGCTCATGGCAACCCGTTCCGGCTCGTTCATGGACAGGCGCTTGGGCACCAGGTCGGCCATGACGATGAAAAGGGCCGTGATGCTGATGAAGGAGGCCGCAAAGCCCAACGTCGCGGCCAGCTCGGGCGAGACGGCCAAGCGCAGTGCGGCCTCGAAATGAGGCGTGAAAGCGCCCTCCCCCACGATGCCGGCCAGGATGGCGACGGTGTTGACGCCGATCTGCACGACGGTGAAGTAGTCGCCCGGATGCTCCTGCACGGCCAGCACCTTGGCCGCGCGGGCATCGCCGCCATCGGCGCGTTGCTGCAGGTTCAGCCGGCGCGACGCCGCCAGCGACAGCTCGGCCATCGAGAAGAAGGCGCTGGCGGCGATGAGGAGGGCAATCAGCAGCAGGCTGGTGGTCAAACGCCGGATCCGGGAGCAGTCATGGCGGGCAGTTTATGCCGCCATCCCGTTCACGATCGCTGCCTCGCTCCTGCACTTCTCCAGGAAGGCTGTCGCGTCGCGCACCGGCACCGGGCGTGCATAGCCGAAGCCCTGCATGACGTCGCAATGCCAGCCGCGCAGGCAGGCCTCCTGGCCGGCGTCCTCGACGCCTTCGGCCACCACCGTCATGCCCAGGCTGTGCGACAGCTGGATCATGGCCTGGACGATGGCTGCGCCGCTCTCGTCCTGGCCAAGGTCGCGCACGAAGGCGCGGTCGATCTTCAGGCGGTTGATGGGAAAGCGCTTCAGATAAGCCAGGCTGGAATAGCCCGTGCCGAAGTCGTCGATGGCCAGATGCAGGCCCAGGGCGCGCAGCTCGGCCATCTTGGCGATGGTGGCCTCGGCGTCGTCCATCATGGCGCCCTCGGTGATCTCCAGTTCGATGTAGTGCGGGTCCACGCCCGACTTGGCCAGGGCCTCGCGCACCGTGGCCATGAACTCGGGATGCTGGAATTGGCGCGGCGAGATGTTGACGGCCACCACCGGCCGGTCCGGGCCGCTGTCGTGCCAGGCCTTGGCCTGCAGGCAGGCCTGCTGCAGCACCCAGCGGCCGATGGGGACGATGAGGCCGGATTCCTCGGCCAGCGGGATGAAGCGGTCCGGCGGTATCAGGCCCTCGGGGCTGCGCCAGCGCAGCAGGGCCTCGAACCCTGACAGCTGGCGCGTGCCCAGGTCGCATTGCGCCTGGTAGAAGAGTTCGAGTTCGCCGCGGTCCAGGGCCTGCACCAGGCGCGCCTCCAGTTGCAGCCGGCCCTGCTGGTCGTCCAGCAGGCCTTGGGTGAAGATCACGGCGCTGTTGCCCGGCTGGCCCTGGGCCTGGCGCATGGCCAGCTGGATGGCCTTGGCGATGTCGGCCGTCTGGCCACCGTCCCGCGGGTATTCGGCGGCACCGATGCTCAGCGTGACGGCGAGCTGCTGGCGCTGCACCTCGAAGACGGGCTGCATGACCTCCAGCAGCTGGTCCAGCAGGCCGCGCAGGGCCTCAGCGTCGCTCAGGGCCGGCACGATGGCCCCGAACGACAGGCCGTCCATGCGGTAGAGCCGTCCCCCGGCCGCCTCGACGACGGACTTCAGCCGCCCCGCCACCTGACACAGCAACTCGTCGCCCGCCGCATGGCCCAGGCTGCCCATGATGCGGCTGAAGCGGTTGATGGCGATGCCCAGGCCGACGAAGCTCTCATCGGCAAGCTCCCGGGCCCGCTGTTCCAGTGCGCGACGGTTGGGCAGGCCGGTCACTCGGTCATGCAGGCCGACATGGGCCAGCTCGGCGTTGTGGGTCTTGAGGGCGCGGTTGGCCCTGCGGGCGCGGCGGTACAGGGCCACCGTCAGCAGCACGACAACGAGCATGGCCAGGGCCAGGCCCAGGGTCAGGCGCCTCTCGCTGCGGTGGCGCTCGAGCTGGCTGGCCTGCAGCTCGTTGTCATGCTTGAGGCTGTCCAGGGCACGCTGGTTCTGCTCGAAGCTGGAGCGGCGCTGCAGCTCCAGCACCGTGCTGACGCGGTCGCTGCGCACCAGCTCGGCCTCCAGGGCCAGGGCCTTGCGCGATTGGCGCACGGCGCCCGCCACGTCGCCCAAGGCCTCCAGCAGTTCGGCATGGCGGTTCAACTGCTCCATCAGCCTCACTTTGCGGCCCTGCTTCTGCAGGGCCGCAAGCCCCTGGCTCACGAGTTCCTCACCGGCCGCCTTCTGGCGCAGGCCGAGTCGTGCCATGCCGAGGCTGATGGTGGCCACGGCCACGGCGTCCTCGTCGCTGCCTTCCTGGCGGGCCAGCTTCAAGGCCCGCTCGGCATAGCTCTGGGCGGGCGCGAAATTGCGTGCACTCAGGTGCAGATCGGCGAGCTCCTGCACCACCTCCGCCTGCGTGTTGAGCCAGACGGCACTGCCCGTAGCCGGGTTCACGCCGGCCGCGCTGGCGGCCACCGCGGGCTCGATGCTGGCGGCCAGCCGGCGCGCCTGCTCCTGGGCCCGATCCCGCGCCATCGGGCGTCCGGCCTCTTCCTCGACCAGCGATTCGATCAGCTTGGCCGCGAGCTGCAGGGGACGATTGCCGGCAGCCTCGGCCAGCCGGAAGGCCTGCTGGGCGTCGGCGCGGGCGCCGTCGATGTCGCGCAGGGCCAGGCGGATGGGCGCCAACGCGCTGTGGGCCGTTGCCCCGCGCCGTGGATTGGACTGGGCCTGCGCCGATCGGCTTGCCGCAGCATAGGCACGCAAGCCCTCCTGCAGATGGCCCGTCGCCAGGCTGATGTTGCCGGCCGTCATGAAGACCCAGGAGCGCAACGGCTCATCCTGCGTCTTTTCGACCCAGGGCAAGGCCTCGTTGACCCAGCCATAGGCCGCGTTGACCCGCCCCGAGAGCTGCAGCATGGTCGCCCGCAGCGCATACGCCGAGGCCATGGCCGCGGCATTGTTTTCGCGTTCGCCCAGGTCGATGAGCTCGGCGGTCGCCGCGTCGACCACGGTGAACTGATCCATCAGGCCATGGGCATAGCCCCATGCAGCGAGGAAGACGCGCAGGTTGTCGCCCCCCAGGGCACGGGCCTGCGCTTCCAGCGGTCTCAACTTGGCAACGACCTCGGGCGGCTCGCTGCCATGGCTCGCTTCGATGGCTTCGATCTGCTGGGCCAGCGTGGGAGCCTGGGCGGCAAGGCCGGGCTGCCCCAGCAGCGACAGCAGCAGCAAGCCGCCCAGCAGCCACATCCGGAGGGCTGGATGAAGGACAGGACTGAAGACTGGGTAGGAACCGCCGCTGCGCATCAGGCTTCGAAAGGCCATTGACGCGCTGACTTTAGGAGCTTTGCGCCCCAAAAGCCCCACCGGCTGTCAGTCCGACCGCGGCGTTTGCGCGGCCAATGTCACGCGATCAGCTGAACAGCCGGCGCGCAGCGGGCGAGCCGGCGGCCAGATCGCGCTCGGCCAGGGCCTCGTAGAGCTTTTTCAGCTCGACGTCGATGGCGGCGAAGGCATGCAGGCCCAGCACCTGGCCGCGGTCGTCGCAGACCTCGGCCTCCAGGTCGCGGGCCAGGGCGCGGGCCGACTCCTGCCAGCTGGCAAAGGGCTCGGCCTCGGAAGGCGTCTGCGGCACGTCCAGGGACAGGGTCAGCTCGCGCAGCGACAGGGCCTCGGGGTCCTCGGCCAGGGCCGCCTGGGCGTCGAACTGCAGCGTCAGCACCGGCGGCGCGCCCTCCTCGCCCGAAGGCATGACGAGGCGGCCCGGCAGGGCGCCGGCGACAAAGCCGTGGCGGGCCGCGGCCTGCTGCACGAAGCCCGGCGTCCAGGCCGTGGCCTTGGCACGCAGCAGCAGGGCCAGCTGGGCGTCATGGCTGGCGGCGAACTGGTCCAGCTCGCGGGCGCGGGCGACGACATCCAGCATGTCGGGGAATTGCACGAAGCCGCCCACGCCATCGGCAAAGGCCTGGATCTTCTGCACGAACTCCGAGTACTCGATCTCGTTCAAGGCGCCGCTGCGGTTGGCCATCTTCAGACCGGCCTGGAACTCGCTGTAGCGCTGGCCGGGTGCGGGCAACTCCCAGTCGCCAGTCTCGGTGTTCAGGCCTTCGATCTGCAGCGGCTTGGTGCCGGCGCGGCGGCTGCCGGGCTGGTGCTGCAGGGCCATCTCGCCGGACACGGGTCCTTCGACGGTGATGGCAGCGATGGCGTCGATCAGCGCATCGATGCGGGCCGAAGGCCGCCGCAACGGGCGGGCCACGGCCGGCAGCGTCACTTCCAGCGGCGCGTCCTCCGCGGCAGCCTCGACGGCGGCCGGCGGGGTGTCGAAATGCGGCTCTTCCATCGGCGGCGTGGCGCGCTTGGGGCCGGCCTTGCGCGCCTGCCAGGCGCCGTGGGCGATGACGCCGGCCAGAACGACGCCGCCGGTCATGGCCAGGAGTTGGGTCAGCGTGACGCTCATGCTGCCTCGGCCATTGCGAGGGCCTTGTCCATGTCGACGGCCACGATGCGCGACACGCCCTGCTCCTGCATGGTCACGCCAATCAGTTGTTCAGCCATTTCCATCGCAATCTTGTTGTGCGAGATGAAGAGGAATTGCGTGCCGGCGCTCATCTTGGTCACGAGGCGGGCATAACGCTCGGTGTTGGCGTCATCCAGCGGCGCGTCCACCTCGTCCAGCAGGCAGAAAGGCGCCGGGTTGAGCTGGAAGATGGCGAACACCAGGGCGATGGCGGTCAGCGCCTTCTCGCCGCCCGACAGCAGGTGGATGGTGCTGTTCTTCTTGCCCGGCGGCTGGGCCATGACCTGCACGCCGGCGTCCAGGATCTCGTCGCCCGTCATGACCAGCCTCGCCTCGCCGCCGCCGAAGAGTTCGGGGAACATGCGGCCGAAGTGGTCGTTGACCTGGTTGAAGGTCGAGCCCAGCAGGTCGCGTGTCTCGAGGTCGATCTTGTGGATGGCGTCTTCCAGCGTCTTGATGGCCGAGTTCAGGTCGGCGCATTGGGAGTCGAGGAAGGTCTTGCGCTCGCGGGCCGCCGTCAGCTCGTCCAACGCGGCCAGGTTGACGGCACCGAGGGCGGCGATCTCGCGGTTGATGCGATCGATCTCGCCCTGCAGGCCATAGAGCTTCACACCGCCCTCTTCGATGGTCTTGGCCAGGGCCTCGAGATCGACAGCAGCGGCTTCGAGCTGCTCGCGGTACTGGGCGCCGCCGAGCTGGGCGGCCTGCTCTTCCAGCTGCAGCTTGGTGATGGCCTCGCGCAGCGGGTCCAGGCTGCGCTCGAAGGTCATGCGCTGCTCGTCGGCCTTGCGCAGGCGCAGCGACAGGTCGTCGTAGCTGGCGCGCACGGCAGCCAGGGCCTGCTCGCGCTCGACCTTGAGGGCCAGGGCGTCCTGCAGGCCGGCCTGGGCGGCGGCGTCGTTCAGCGTGTCCAGCTCGGCCTGCAGGCTGGCGGCCGACGTTGCCACCTGGCCGATCTGGGCCTGGGCCGTCTCGATGCCGCGCTGCAATTCACCGCGGCGGGCCGCCAGGGTCTGCGTGGCGAAACGCGCCTCCTGCGAGCGGCGCTCCAGCGTGCGCAGCTGCTCGCGGGCGTCGGACAGCTTGCGCTCGGCCGCGATGGTGCCGTCTTCCAGCTCGGCATGGCGTTGCTGCGAATCGCCGAGCTGGATGTCCAGCTCCTCGAAGCGGGCCTCGCCGACGGCGCGGCGCTCCTGCAGGCCTTCCTGCTGGGCGGCGATCTCGGCGAGCTCCGCATCCAGGGCGCTGCGGCGCTGCTGGCTGGCCTCGGCCTGCTGGCTCAGGCGCAGCAATTCGACGTGGAGCTGATGAGCGCGGGTCTGAGCCTCGCTGGCCTCGCGGCGCAGCGTCGTCAGGCGCCCATTGGCGTCGTTGAACTGGTGCTCGATGCGGCCGAGCGACATGCGGGCCTCATCGGCGATCAGGTTCTGGGCACGCTGGGCGGTGGTCAGCTGCTCGATCTCCTGGGCGCGGGCCAGCAGGCCGGCCTGCTCGGAATCGGGCGCATAGAAGGTGACCGAGAACTGGCCGACGGCATGGCCCTGCGGCGTCAGGATCAGTTCGCCATGCGTCAGCCTGCCGCGTGCGGCGAGCGCCGCATCCAGATCGGGCGCCGTGTAGACGCCTTCCAGCCAGTCGTTCAGCAGCGCAGACAGGCCGGCATCGTCCAGGCGCAGCAGCTCGCTGAGCTTGGGCAGGGTCTCGTGCGTGTTGGCAATGGAGCCGGGCGGCGTCGAATAGAAGGCCAGGCGGGCCGGCGGCGCATCGAGCTCAAACGCGCGCACCGTGTCCAGGCGGCCGACGCTCAAGGCGCCCATGCGCTCGCGCAACGCGGCTTCGAGGGCGTTCTCCCAGCCTTGGCTGATGTGCAGCTTGGTCCACAGCCCTTGCAGGCCGTCGAGGCCATGCTTGGCCAGCCAGGGCTTGAGCTTGCCTTCGGTCTGCACCTTCTCCTGCAGGGCCTTCAGGGCCTCCAGGCGGGCGGTCAGTTCGGACTGCCTGGCCAGCTGGGCGTTGGCGTCCTGCTGGGCGTTGCGGCGCTGCTCTTCGAGCTGGGGCAGTTGCTCGGCCAGCTCCTGCAGGCGCGCTTCGGACAGGTCACGCGCCTCGTCGGCCTCGGCCGTGCGGGCCTTCAGCGTCTCCAAGGCATCGTGGTCCGGCGCGCCGAGGGCACGCGACTCGGCCGTGAGCCTGTCCTCGCGCTGGCGCAACGCCCTCGCCTGCTCGTCAACGCTGCGGCTCTCGGCGGCCAGCACCTGGATCTGCTGCTGCACCTGGGCGACCAGGGCGCGCTGCTCATTGGCACGGGCCTGGGCGGCGCGCAGTGCGTCCTCCACCACGGGCAGTTGGCCCTGCTGCTCCTCGGCCTGGGCGGCCAGGATCTCGCTCTGCTCGTCCGCGCCGGCGATCTGCTCGGCAATGCCTTCCAGCTCCGCCGCAGACTGCTCGACGCGCTCGCGCCACTGGCCGTCCTGGGCATGCAGCTCGGCCAGGCGTTGCTGGGCGCGGTTGCGGCTTTCGACGACGAAGCGGATGCGCTCCTCCAGCCGGCTCACTTCGAGCTGGGCATCGGCAAAGCGGCCTTGGGACGCATGCAGTTCGTCGCCCGCCGCGTAGTGCGCCTGGCGCACCTCTTCCAGCGTGGCCTCGACGGCCCGCAGCTCGGCCGTGCGCGACTCCAGCGCGTTGACGGCTTCGACATGGGCGGCCTTGACGCGGGTGGCCTCGCTGCCGGCGTCGCGCAGCTTCAGCCACCACAGCTGGTGCAGCTTCAGCGTGCCGGTGTCCTGCAGGCTGCGATAGCTGGCCGCCACCTCGGCCTGGCGCTCCAGCTTTTCGAGGTTGGTGTTGAGCTCGCGCAGGATGTCGTCGACGCGGGTCAGGTTCTCGCGCGTGTCCTTGAGGCGGTTCTCGGTCTCGCGGCGGCGTTCCTTGTACTTGGACACGCCGGCCGCTTCTTCGAGGAAAAGGCGCAGCTCTTCGGGCTTGCTCTCGATGATGCGCGAGATGGTGCCCTGGCCGATGATGGCGTAGGCCCGCGGACCCAGGCCGGTGCCGAGGAAGACGTCCTGCACGTCGCGGCGACGCACCGGCTGGTTGTTGATGAAGTAGGAGCTGGTGCCGTCGCGCGTCAGCACGCGCTTGACGGCGATCTCGCTGAACTGGTTCCACGGCCCGCCGGCGCGGGCGGATTGGTTGTCGAACACCAGCTCGACACTGGAGCGCCCCGCAGGCTTGCGGTTGCCGCTGCCGTTGAAGATGACGTCCTGCATGGACTCGCCACGCAACTCGCTCGCCTTGCTCTCGCCCAGCACCCAGCGCACCGCGTCCATGATGTTGGACTTGCCGCAGCCGTTGGGGCCGACGACGCCGACAAGTTGCCCGGGCAACTGGAAGGTCGTGGGCTCAGCGAAGGATTTGAAGCCGGCCAGCTTGATCGAATTCAGCCGCATGTAGCTCGGACGTAAGCCCTTGATTTGGCTAAAGAAAAGCGCCTTTCAAGGGCGCTTTGACGGGGCCGGATGATACCATTTGCACCCTCTCAGAAAGACCCGTTGCGAACACTCACATGGCCACCAAGAAGTCCGCCGCCGCCCCCGCCAAGAAGAACAAGCCCAAGATGCGCGAGGTGCCCCCGAATCCGCCGAGCAAGCCCAGCAAGGACATCCTGGTCTTCCCCAACCCGAATCCCGAGCGCGATTACGTCATCCAGTTCCAGGTGCCCGAGTTCACCTGCCACTGCCCGCTGACCGGCCAACCCGACTTCGCCCACTTCACCATCGACATGATTGCGGACGAGCTCTGTGTGGAGCTCAAGAGCCTGAAGATGTACTTCTGGAGCTACCGCAACGAGGGCTCCTTCCACGAGAAGGTCACCAACAAGATCCTGGACGACATCGTCAAGGTCACCGACCCGCGCTTCATCCGCATCACGGCCAAGTGGTATGTGCGCGGCGGCATCTACACCAACGTCGTCGCCGAGCACCGCAAGCCGGGCTGGACGCCCGCGCCGCGCGTCGACCTGCCGGCCCACGGCTTCGAGTCGGGCATGCTGGGCTGAAACCGCAGCGGCGCGCTTCGCCGCGCCGCGTGCCCAGGCTGGCCCGAGGACGAAGCCGGCCGGACACCCTGCCGCCTATGATTCCGGCATGAGTGTTCCCGTCAATCCGCGGCTCGAGCGGCTGCACCCCTACCCCTTCGAGCGCCTGCGCGAGCTGACCGCGGGCATCACGCCGAATCCGGACCTCGCGCCCATTTCCCTGGGCATCGGCGAACCGCGCCACGCGGCACCGGCCCTGATCGCCGAGGCCATCAACGCGTCGATGAAAAGTCTGGCGGCCTACCCGGCCACGGCCGGCACGCCGGCCCTGCGCGAGGCCATCGCCGGCTGGATCTCGCGCCGCTACGGGCTGACGCTGGATGCAGGCACGCAGGTCCTGCCGGTCAACGGCTCGCGCGAGGCCTTGTTCGCCATCGCCCAGACCGTCATCGATTCGACCCGGCCCGGGGCGACCGTCGTCTGCCCCAATCCCTTCTATCAGATCTACGAAGGCGCGGCCCTGCTGGCAGGCGCCGAGGTGGCCTACGCCAATTCCGACCCGGCCCGCAATTTCGCCGTGGACTGGCGCCAGATCGACGCAGCCACCTGGGCCAAAACCCAGCTGATCTACGTCTGCTCGCCGGGCAACCCGAGCGGCGCCGTCATGCCGCTGTCCGAGTGGCAGGCCCTGTTTGAGCTCAGCGACCGCCATGGCTTCGTCATCGCGTCCGACGAGTGCTATTCGGAGATCTATTTCCGCGACGAGGCGCCACTGGGCGGCCTGGAGGCCGCGGAAAAGCTGGGCCGCAGCGACTTCAGGAACCTGATCGCCTTCACCTCGCTGTCCAAGCGCTCCAACGTGCCGGGCCTGCGTTCGGGCTTTGTGGCCGGCGACGCGGCCCTGCTGAAGAAATTCCTGCTCTACCGCACCTATCACGGCAGCGCCATGAGCCCCATCGTGCAGGCCGCCAGCATCGCGGCCTGGGGCGACGAGGCCCATGTCGTCGAGAACCGGGCGCGCTACCGCCACAAGTTCGCCGAGGTCACGCCGCTGTTGGCCGAAGTGCTGGACGTGGCCCTGCCCGACGCCGGCTTCTACCTCTGGGCGGCTGTTCCCGGCGGTAACGATGTCGCCTTCGCCCAGGGCCTGCTCGCTCAATACAATCTCGCCGTCCTGCCGGGCAGCCTGCTGGCGCGCGAAGCCCATGGCAGCAACCCCGGCGCCGGGCGCATCCGCCTGGCCCTGGTGGCCGACGAGGCCGAATGCCTGGAAGCCACCCGCCGCATCGTCTCCTTCACGAAATCCCTGTCATGAACACCGCTGAACTGCAAAGCCTGATCGACCTCGCCTGGGACAACCGCGCGTCTCTCGATCCCGTCAACGCCCCCGAGGTGCGCCAGGCCGTCGATCACGTCATCGCCGAACTGGATGCAGGCCGCCTGCGCGTGGCCACCCGCGAGGGCGTCGGCCAGTGGACGGTGCACCAGTGGGTCAAGAAGGCCGTGCTGCTGTCCTTCCGCCTGAATGACAACCGCATCATGGGCGACAAGGAGCTGACCTTCTTCGACAAGGTGCCCACCAAGTACTCGGGCTGGAGCGACGAGCAGTTGCGCGCCACCGGCGTGCGCGTCGTGCCGCCGGCCGTCGCTCGTCGCGGCAGCTTCCAGGCGAAGAACGTCGTGCTGATGCCCTCCTACGTGAACATCGGCGCCTATGTCGACGAAGGCGCCATGGTCGACACCTGGGCCACCGTCGGCTCCTGCGCCCAGATCGGCAAGAACGTCCATCTGAGCGGCGGCGTCGGCATCGGCGGCGTGCTGGAACCGCTGCAGGCCAACCCGACCATCATCGAAGACAACTGCTTCATCGGCGCCCGCTCCGAGGTCGTCGAAGGCGTCATCGTCGAAGAGAACTCGGTCATTTCCATGGGCGTCTACATCGGCCAGAGCACGCCGATCTACGACCGCGCCACCGATACCGTGAGCTATGGCCGCATTCCGGCCGGCTCCGTCGTCATCTCCGGCTCGCTGCCCAAGGATGGCGGTCGCTACTCGCTGTACGCTGCCATCATCGTGAAGCGCGTCGACGCCCAGACGCGCTCCAAGACCAGCATCAACGAACTCCTTCGAGCCTGAACATGACGGGACCCAGCGCCGGCAATATGGAACGCATCCTGCGGCTGATGGCCGACAAGGGTGCCTCTGACTGTTATCTGTCGGCCAACATGCCGGTGCTGATCCGCATCAACGGACAGACCGTGCAGCTGTCGGACCAGTTGCTGACGCCGCCCCAGCCGCGCCAGCTCATCGCCGAGGTCATCGACCCGACCTCGCTGGCCGAACTGGACAACACCGGCGAGCTCAACCTCGCCGTGTCGGTGCGCGGCGTGGGGAGCTTCCGCCTGTCGGGCTTTCGCCAGCGCGGCTCCATCGCCGGTGTGTTCCGCCACATCCCGCACGACATCCCGACGCTGGAAAGCCTGCTGCTGCCCGATGTGCTGGGCACGATGATCAAGGAAAAGCGCGGCCTCATCCTGATGGTGGGCGCCACCGGCACCGGCAAGAGCACGACGCTCGCGTCCATGCTGGAAATGCGCAACCAGACGATGACCGGGCACATCCTCACCATCGAGGACCCGATCGAATACCTGTTCAGCAACAAGCGTTCGGTGGTCAACCAGCGCGAGATCGGCCGCGACACGGCCTCGCTGCAGATCGCGCTGAAGAACGCACTGCGCCAGGCGCCGGACTGCATCCTGATCGGCGAAATCCGCGACCGCGAGACCATGACGGCGGCCATTTCGTACGCGCTGTCCGGCCACCTGGTGCTGGCCACGCTGCACGGCAACAACACCTATCACGCGCTGAACCGCATCCTGTCGTTCTACACGCCGGAATCCCGCCCGGCCCTGCTGAACGACCTGGCGGCCGGCCTCAAGGCTGTCGTGTCGCAGCGCCTGGTGCGTGCCACCGCCGGCGGCCGCGTGCCCGTCGTCGAGATCCTGCTGAACACCAAGCTGACGGCCGAGCTCATCGAACAGGGCGACTTCGCCGGCGTGAAGGAAGCGATGGAGAAGTCCATCGCCGAAGGCTCGCAGACCTACGAAGAACATTTCGCCAAGCTCATCAGCGAAGGCACCATCACCCGCGAGGAAGGCCTGGCCTTCGCCGACTCGCCGACCAACCTGCTCTGGCGTCTGCAGAACGAGGCGCCCGGCGCCCGCATGACCAACGCGCCGCGCAAGGAAGAGAAGGCCGGCGACGAAGCCAGCTTCACCGAAATCACATTGGACGTCCGCGGCACTTGAAGCTGATCGACTGCATTGAATCCCAAGCCGCCCGCCTCGCCCAGGCGGGCTTGTTTTTTGGCCATGGCACCACGAACGCTTTCGACGAGGCCATGTGGCTGGCGCTGTGGCGCCTCGGCCTTCCGCTGGACGGGCTGGACGACCATGAGGAACGCGAGCTGACCGAGGCCGAAGCCGCCTCCATCGCGGCCCTGGTCGACGAGCGCATCACCACCCGCAAGCCCGCCGCCTATCTGACCGGCGAGGCCTGGCTGCAGGGCGTGCCTTTCACCATCGACGAGCGCGCCATCGTGCCGCGCAGCTTCATCGCCGAGCTGATTGCCGACGCCAGCATCGACCCCTGGCTGGGCGAAGACACGCGACGCGTGCTGGACCTGTGCACCGGCAACGGCAGCCTGGCCGTGCTGGCCGCCATGGCCTGGCCGGACGTGGAAGTGGACGCGTTGGACATCGACACGAACGCCCTCGCGGTGGCGAAGCTGAATGTGGAGCGCCACGACCTGGCGCTGCGCATCCGGCTGCTGCAAGGCGACGGCCTGGCCGGCGCAATCGACCAAGGTGCAGGCCCCTACGACTTGATCCTCTGCAACCCTCCCTACGTCAACAGCGCCAGCATGGCCGCCCTGCCCGCCGAATACCGCGCCGAGCCCGAGTTGGCCCTGGCCGGCGGCAACGACGGCATGGACTTCATCCGCGAGCTGCTGCGCGCCGCGCCCGCCGCCCTGAACGATGGCGGCGTGCTGGTGCTGGAGATCGGCAACGAGCGCCACTTCTTCGAAGCCGCCTTCCCTGACCTCGAGGTCGTGTGGATGGAAACCTCTTCTGGCGCTGACCAGGTCCTCCTCGTCACCAAGGAGTCCCTGCTGTGATCACCATTCGCGACATCACGCTGCGTCGCGGCGTCAAGGTGGTGCTGGACGGCGCGTCCGCGACCCTGCAGCCCGGCGAGAAGATCGGCCTGGTCGGGCGCAACGGGGCCGGCAAGTCCAGCCTGTTCGCGCTGCTGACCCACCGCCTGGGCAACGACAAGGGCGAGGTCGAGGTGCCCAAGCACTGGCGCCGCTCCGAAGTGGCCCAGAACATGCCCGAGACCGACGACGGCGCCACCGACTATGTGCTTCAGGGCGACCTGACGCTGGTGGCCGCGCGTGTCGCGCTGGCCGCGGCCGAGGAGGCCGAGGACGGCCATGCGATGGCCGACGCGCATGCCGCGCTGGCCGACGCCGGCGCCTTTGACGCCCGCTCGCGCGCCCAGGCATTGCTGATGGGCCTGGGCTTCAAGACCGAGCAGCTCGACGCCCCGGTGAACAGCTTCTCCGGCGGCTGGCGCATGCGCCTGCAACTCGCCCGCGCGCTGATGTGTCCGGCCGAGCTGATGCTGCTGGACGAACCCACCAACCACCTGGACCTGGACGCGCTGGTCTGGCTGGAAGCCTGGCTGCAGCGCTACGACGGCACGCTGATCATCATCAGCCATGACCGCGAGTTCCTCGACGCCATCACCAAGGTCACCCTGCACCTGGATGAAGGCAAGCTGGTGCGCTACGGCGGCAACTACACCAGCTTCGAAACGCAGCGCGCCGAGCGCATGGTGCTGCAGCAGGCGGCCTTCGCCAAGCAGCAGGACCGCGTCGCCCACCTGCAGAAGTTCATCGACCGCTTCAAGGCGAAGGCCAGCAAGGCCAAGCAGGCACAAAGCCGCGTGAAGGCCCTGGAGCGCATGGAGAAACTGGCCCCGGTGCTGGCCTCGGCCGACTTCAACTTCGAGTTCCGCGAGCCGCTGAACCTGCCCAACCCGATGCTGATGTTCGATGAGATGTCGGCGGGGTATGGCAGCACCACCATCGTGCGCAATGTCGACCGCTCGGTGCTGGCCGGCCAGCGCATCGGCATCCTCGGCGCCAACGGCCAGGGCAAGTCCACGCTGGTCAAGACGATTGCCGGCGCGCAGCCGCCGCTCAGCGGCACGATGACGCAGGGCAAGGGCCTGTCCATTGGCTACTTCGCCCAGCAGGAGCTGGACGTGCTGCGCCTGGACGAAGGCCCGCTGGAGCACATGGTGAGGCTTGCACGTGAAGTGGGCCCGGCAGGAAGAGAGCAGGAGCTGCGCGACTTCCTCGGCCAGTTCCGCTTCACGGGCGACATGGTCAACCAGCAGGTCGGCAGCCTGTCAGGCGGCGAGAAGGCCCGCCTGGTGCTGGCGATGCTGGTGTGGCAGCGCCCCAACCTGCTGCTGCTGGACGAGCCGACCAACCACCTGGACCTGAACACCCGCGAGGCGCTGTCGATGGCGCTCAACGAGTTCGAAGGCACGGTCATGCTGGTCAGCCACGACCGCGCGCTGCTGCGCGAGGTCTGCGACGAGTTCTGGCTGGTGGCCGACGGCGTCGTCAAGCCCTTTGACGGCGACCTGGACGACTACCAGAAATGGCTGCTGGACCAGAGCAAGGAAGCGGCACGCGCGGCCAAGAAGGGCTCGACGCCCGCTGCCGCACCGGCTCCCGTAGTGGCGGCCGCCCCGGCGCCTGCGGCCCGCGAGGACCGCAAGGCCTCGGGCCAGGCCCGCGCCAAGCTCGCCGAGCAGACGCGCCCACTGCGCAAGGAAATGGAGGCCATCGACAAGCGCATGCACGCGCTGGCCGAGGAGCGCAGCGGGATCGAGGCTCAGCTGGCAGAAGGCGCGGCCGCGTCAGCCATCGCCGAGATGGGCAAGCGCCTGAAGGCGATTCACGACCAGCTCGAAGCCGACGAGATGCGCTGGCTCGAACTGGGCGAACAGATCGAGGCGCTGAGCGCCTGAGCCGAGATGAAGAAGCGCCCCGCGGGGCGCTTTTTTTCGCCGCATAACACCAGCGTCGTGCGTTGGGTCAACCCCAAGAAGCCACTTTCGGCGCGCGCGGGCCCATCGTTGGCGGCTCAGTCTTGCCCGCGCTTGAACGAAAGCGCAACATCAACAAGATTCAGGCCGCTCGCGGCCAAACCGGTGGCGGTGTGCGGCGAACGCATGTTCGGCGCTGCTGCTGAAGACGCCCAAGTCAACGCTTGGGACCTCCGTTGTCGGGCGTTCAAGCCTGGCGGTGCATTCCTACCAACCCAAGAGAGATCACATGCGTACCTCAGCAAAATTTGCCTCGCTCCTGGTGCTCTTCACGTCCTTCGCGTTTGCGCAGACGTTTGACGGGAAATGGAGCGGTCCGGCGACGAGCCCCAGCGCTGGCGACATCCAGGTCGATCTGACGATCGCGAAGAGCGGCGGCACCATGCGTTACGAGCAGAAGGTGAACTACACCACCATCGATCAGTGCGCGAACCGGGACATTCCGGTTTCCGTGGTGTCGCAGACGGCGACCGAGATGGTCATCGCCATCCAGGGCGCGAAGGTGCTGAAGGGCTGCTTTGACGAGACCGCGACCCTCAAGATCGTTGACGGCAAGACGCTGCAGTCAACGCTCAAGGACGGTCGGACCATGAAGCTGAGCCGCAAGTAGCTTGCGCCGCGCCGCAGGCCCACAAGCGTTCTTGACGCCCGGCGGCATGGCCGCCGGATACATCGCTCAAATGGCCAGCACCGCCGCCAGCGCGACGGCGCCGGGAATGGCCTGCACGAACAGGATCTTCTTGGAGGCCGTGGCCGCGCCGAACACGCCGGCCACGACGACGCAGCCCAGGAAGAACACCAGCCAGGGCTTGCCCGCACCCGCGGCGCCCAGCACCAGGCCATAGACCAGGCCCGCCACCAGGAAGCCGTTGTAAAGGCCCTGGTTGGCCGCCAGCGCCTTGCTGCGCTCGGCGAAGTCCTTGTCCAGCCCGAAGGCCTTGCGGCCCAGCGGCTTGGTCCAGAAGAACATCTCCAGCACCAGGAAGTACAGATGCAGCAGCGCCACCAGGGCTGCCAGCACGGTTGCGACCATCAGCATCATTTCTCTCCTTGTCGTTGTTCGATTGGGGGTGGCGCATCCTCGCAGATCACCCTAGCGTCGCTGTCGCTCAAGAGACGATGCATAAAGACCATTTAGCTTGTGTGCAATTGAATTGTTGACTACATTAACTCCCATGGCACGCAGCAAGACCCCCACCCCCACCGTCGATCCCCGCGGTGAATGGCTGCAGCTCGACCGCCAGCTGTGCTTTGCGCTGTACAGCAGCTCGCTGGCCATGACCAAGATCTACAAGCCGCTGCTGGCGCCGCTGGGCCTGACCTATCCGCAATACCTCGTCATGCTGGTGCTGTGGGAGATCGAGGGCTTGAGCGTCTCCCAACTTGGCCAGCGCCTGTCGCTGGACTCGGGCACGCTGACGCCGCTGCTGAAACGCCTGGAGTCGCTCGGCCATATCGAGCGCCGCCGCGCCAGCGATGACGAGCGCCGTGTCGACATCTTCCTGACACCCCAGGGCCGCCAACTGCGCGAGCTGGCCCTGGACATCCCCGGCCATCTCGCCTGCGCCACGGCCTGCGAGCTGGACGAGGTCATCGCGCTGACGCAGCGCCTCACCCAGCTGCGCCAGCAACTCAACAAGGCCGCCGACGCGGCCGCCTGATTTCTTTCACCCACCGACCCCCACCCAGGAGCCCACCATGGCCATCGAAAAAGCCCTCTACACCGCCACCGCAACCGCCACCGGCGGCCGTTCCGGCACCGCCAAGTCGTCCGACGGCGCCATCGACGTGACCCTGTCCACGCCCAAGGAACTGGGCGGCGCCGGCGGCCCCGGCACCAACCCCGAGCAGCTGTTCGCAGCCGGTTATTCCGCCTGCTTCATCGGCGCCATGAAGGCCGTCGCCGGCAAGCAGAAGATCGCCCTGCCTGCCGAGGTGTCCATCACCAGCGACGTCGCCATCGGCCCGCATGCCAACAAGCCGGGCGCCTTCGGCATCCAGGTCGACATGAAGATCTCCGTGCCCGGCATGGACCGCGCCGCCCTGGAAGCCTTGGTCAAGACCGCCCACGAGGTCTGCCCCTACTCGAACGCCACGCGCGGCAACGTCGACGTGTCGCTGACCATCGTCTGAGTCCCTGGGCCGGCTGATGCCGGTTCGTGACATCCGTCACGCTGGCGTCACGGCCGCCAGCGAGCATCGCGGGTTTTCCAACCACCCGGAGACCCGCGATGCGCCCCTTTCTGACCACCGCTATCGCCAGCGCCCTGCTGGCCCTGGCCGCCCAAGCTCGCGCGGCCGAGCCGGTGCTGATCGGCATGGGCAATCTCAGCGGCTCGCTGAGCGACCTCTCCGGCCTGAACTACAACCTCGAAAGCGGCCTCGCTGCCAACCTGCTCGGCGGCATGGGCTCCGGCCTGGCCTGGGCCGGCGGCAACACCTTCCTGGCCCTGCCCGACCGCGGCCCCAACGCCAATGACTGGGGCGCCTCCAGCCTGGACAACACGACCTCCTTCATCAGCCGCTTCCAGACGGTGCAGCTGGACCTCGTTGCCGCAGCCCCCGGCTCCGCCCTGCCCTACACGCTCACACCGACGCTGAAGTCCACCACGCTGCTGTCCAGCACCACGGCGCTGAACTACGGTCCCAAGGCGCCGACGCTGACCGGCATCGTCAACAGCAACACGCTGACCGCGGGCAGCACCCAGTACTTCTCCGGTCGTTCCGACAACTTCGCTGCCGGCCTGTCGACCAACCCGAACAACGCCCGTCTCGACCCCGAAGGCATCCGCGTCTCCAACGACGGCAAGAGCGTCTTCATCTCCGATGAGTACGGCCCCTACGTCTACCAGTTCGACCGCGCCACCGGCCAGCGCCTGCGCACCTACACGCTGCCGAACAGCTTCGCCGTGTCCAACCTGAGCAGCTCGGGCGCCGCCGAGATCTCCGGCAACACCACGGGCCGCGTCGCCAACAAGGGCATGGAAGGCCTGGCCATCTCGCCCGACGGCAAGACCCTGTTCGGCTTCGTGCAGAGCCCGCTGGCCCAGGACGGCGGCGATGGCGGCCGCTACAACCGCATCGTCAAGATCGACATCGCCACCGGCGCGGTCAGCCAGTTCGCCTTCGACAACCAGATCAACGGCAAGGCCTACAACAGCAGCGAGCTGCTGGCCCTGAACGACCATGAGCTCGTCGTGCTGGAGCGCGACGGCAAGGGCATGGGCGATGGCGCCCCCGGCTCCAAGGCCGCCGTCAAGCAGCTCGTCAAGATCGACCTGACCGGCGCCACCGAGGTCAGCGGCATCACCGACCTGCGCACCCAGCCCGGCGCCGCCATCGTCGGCAGCAAGTTCCTGGACATCCGCGCCGCGCTGAATGCCGCCGGCATCTCCGACGCCAACATCCCGTCCAAGCTCGAAGGCATCGCCTTCGGCCAGGACGTCACCGTCAACGGCAAGACCATGCACACGCTGTATCTGGCCAACGACAACGACTTCCTGGCCACGGCCGTACCGAACGGCAGCAACACGGCCGTCGCCTATGGCAACCAGTTCTACGTCTTCGCCTTCGAAGGCAACCTGGTCAACCAGACCATCGCGGCCGTGCCCGAACCCAGCCAGTACGCATTGCTGCTGGCCGGCCTCGGCGCGGTGGGCTTGATCGCCCGTCGCCGCCGCGGCTGATCAGGCCTCGGCCAGCAGGGTCAGGATCAGCTCGATCCTGGCCTTGACCGGGCTCAGGGCGCCCGCGCTGGGCAGCAGGCCCGCCAGCTCCATCACCGGGCCGGCGTCGCAGCGCGTGCTGCGGACGACGCGCACGCCTCCCGCCTGGGCTTCGCGAAGGGCCGCATCCAGGCCACGGCTCAGTGTGCCGTTGCCGGTGCCCGCGGCCACCAGGCCGTCGATGCCACCGGCCCACAACGCGCGCACGACGCTGCCATCCGCGCCGGCATGGTTCATGACGATCTCGACGCGTGGCCAGCGCTCGGCCGGTGCGGCAATGCGCGCCAGGCCCAGGGCTTCACCCGTCGGCCAACGGCCGACCGTGCGCACGCCCCCCTCCTCCACCCGCGCCACCAAGGCGCCATCGACCGACTCGAAAGCGTCGACGCGGTAGCTGTGTGTCTTGCGCACCTGGACCGCGTCGTGCACACGGCCGGCAAAGGCCAAGACGACACCTCGGGCGCCTTCTGCGGCAGCCACCTGCACCGCATCGAAAAGGTTCTGCGGCCCGTCCGGCGCCAGCGCCGTTGCCGGGCGCATGGCCGCCGTCAACACCACCGGCTTGGCCGGCGCCAGCACACGGTGCAGGAAATAGGCCGTCTCCTCCAGCGTGTCGGTGCCATGGGTGATGACGATGCCGGCGACCTCGGGCCGGTCCAGCTGCTGCTGCACGGCGACGGCCAGCTTCTGCCAGGTCGCGAAATCCATGTCCTTGCTGTCGAGCTGGGCGACTTGATGCGCCTCCAGCTTCTGGCCCGACAAGGCCGGCACCGCCGCCAGCAAGTCCCCGACGCTCAGTTGCGCCGCCGTGTATCCCACGCCGTCGCTGGCGGTTTTGGCGGTCCCGGCAATCGTGCCGCCGGTACCCAGAATGACGATCAAACGATCAAGGGTTTGCAATTTCTTGGTTTCCTGGACAAAAATACAGGTGCTGGACAAATTTCCAGCCCAAACATGAGGCCGCCCGTGCAAGACCAACCCAAGCTTACCGCCCGCCAGCAGCAGATCTTCGACCTGGTCCGCAAGGCGATCGAGAGCACCGGTGCCCCGCCGACCCGCGCCGAGATCGCGGCGGAGCTGGGCTTCAAGTCCGCCAATGCGGCCGAAGAACATCTGCAGGCCCTGGCCCGCAAGGGCATGCTGGAACTCGTCGGCGGCACCTCGCGCGGCATCCGCCTCAAATCCGAGATGCTGAGCGCCCTCAACCGCGCCCGCCAGTTCAGCCTGCCCATCCCCAGTCTCGCGCAATTGACGCTGCCACTGATCGGCCGCGTCGCCGCCGGCGCGCCCATCCTGGCGCAGGAACATGTTGAGCAGACCTACAGCGTCGAACCCAGCCTGTTCTCCAAGAAGCCCGACTACCTGCTGAAGGTCAAGGGCATGAGCATGAAGGACATCGGCATCCTCGACGGCGACCTGCTCGCCGTGCAGTCGGCCAAGGAGGCTCGCAACGGCCAGATCGTCGTGGCCCGTGTCGGTGAAGAGGTCACCGTCAAGCGCTTCAAGCGTGGCCCCGAGGGGATCGAGTTGCTGCCTGAGAACCCCGATTTCGAGCCCATCCTGGTCAATGAACACAGCGAAAGCTTCAGCATCGAGGGCCTGGCCGTCGGCTTGATCCGCGGGCAAGGGTTCAACTGACGGTGCGGACGGGGGTTCAATTCACCCCGGCGCACACGAAATGAAAAAGGCCCGTGTCGGTGACACGGGCCTTTTTGCTTGGATGGTGGAGCCGGGGGGAATTGAACCCCCGTCCGCAAGCCATCACCGGGCAGATCTACATGCTTAGCCGGCTGATTTGGATCTCACGGTCAACTCGCGCAGTGGCACGCTAGCTTTCCCGCCAGTCACTTGATCTCGCGCCGCACCGAGTGACCCGGTATGACGCCAGCCGATGTGAGTGACTTCTCAGCCTTGCCCCTTGCGGAACTCAGCCCGGCCCATCGGCCTGCCGTTGAGAAGCTCATCCGCAATTAAGCGGCGAGTGCGAACGTAGAGTCGTTTGCAGTTACTGTGTTTCCAGTGGTTTTACGAGCGGACTGGTGCTCGGCATGCCCTACTCCGGATCCGCACCCACGTCGAAACCAAGTCGGCCCCAGAGAAACCGTAGTTTAGGCCAGTCCGAGCCACTTCAAGAGCTCGCCCGGCGCCGACAACTCGATGTCCGCCTTCCAGTGGCGATATTCGCCACCCTGGCCGAGGTAGCCCCAGGCCGCAGCCGCCGTCGCCATGCCCGCGGCGCGACCCGCAAGGATGTCGCGCTCGTCATCCCCGACGTAGAGGCAGGCCTCAGGCACAACGCCCAGCCGCCTTGCAGCCTCAAGAAGGGGCGCCGGATGCGGCTTGGTGTGCCCCGTCGTGTCGCCCCCAACGACGGCTCCGGCAAACAGGCCCAGGGCCTTGGCCAGCGGCAAGGCAAAGCGCTCTGCCTTGTTGGTGACGATGCCCCAGGCCAAGCCCCCGGCGGCCAGCCCAAGCAACTCGGCTTCGATACCCGTAAACGGCCGGGTGTTGTCGTACATGAGCAGCTCATAGCGGTCGAGGAACTCGCGTTTGAGTTCCTCGTAGCCCTCTTGGCCGGCGCCATGCCAAAGGCCTGGCTCAGCATGCCGCGTGCACCCGAGCCACCATGCGGCCGGTATTGCGAAAGAGGCAGCGTACTCATGCCTCGATCAGCACGCATCGCATTCGCGGCCGCGGCGAGATCGGCGGCGCTGTCGATCAGCGTGCCGTCCAGATCGAACAGCACGGCACGCAGATGCGACCAGGGGGCGGCGAGCTTCAAATTCAAGCGGGACGGCGGCAGGCCAGCAGATAGTTCACGTCGGTGTCCCTGCCCAGGCTGTAGCGCTGGGTCAAGGGGTTGTAGCCGAGGCCGCGGCTGGCCTGCAGCTCCAGCCCGGCATCACGGCAGAACTGCGACAGCTCCGATGGCCTCAGGAAACGCGCGTACTCATGCGTGCCTTTGGGCAGCATCTGCAGCACGTATTCCGCGCCGACGATGGCCAGCAGAAAAGCCTTGGCGTTGCGGTTCAGCGTCGACAGGAAAACCCAGCCGCCCGGCTTGACCAGAGTGGCCAGGGCGCGCACGACCGAAGCGGGGTCGGGCACGTGCTCCAGCATTTCCATGCAGGTGACCGCGTCGAAGCTGGCAGGCTGCTCGGCCGCCAGTGCCTCGACGGCGATTTCGCGGTACTCCACGCCTTCGGTACCCGCCTCCATCGCATGCAGCTCGGCCACGCGCAGCGGCTTGGTCGAGAGGTCGATACCCAGCACCTGGGCGCCGGCCCGAGCCATGGAGTCGCTCAGGATGCCGCCGCCGCAACCCACGTCGACGACGCGCTTGCCCGCCAGCGGGCAGAGCTGCTGGATCCAGCCCAGGCGCAGCGGATTGATCTGATGCAGAGGCTTGAAGTCGCTCTCGGGATCCCACCAGCGGTGGGCCAGTTCGCCGAATTTGGCGAGCTCTTGCGGGTCGGCGTTGATCGTCATGACGGAATCAGGAAAAAGAAAAGCCCCGACGGCGGGCCGGCGGGGCTTTGCGCAAAGCGCCCGAGGGCGCTAGAGCTTACTTGTTACGCGTACCGACGACTTCGATCTCGGTGCGGCGGTTCTTGGCGCGGCCTTCGGCGGTCTTGTTGTCGGCCACGGGCTGCTTCTCGCCCTTGCCTTCGGTGTAGACGCGGTTCGGCTCGACGCCCTTGCTCACCAGATAGGCCTTGACGGCTTCCGAGCGGCGGATCGACAGCTTCTGGTTGTACTCATCGCTGCCCACCGAGTCGGTGTGGCCGACGGCGATGATGACTTCCAGGTTGATCCCCTTGGTCTTGCTGACCAGGTCATCCAGCTTGGCGGTGGCTTCGGGCTTCAGGGTCGACTTGTCGAAGTCGAAGAAGGCGTCAGCGGCGAAGGTGACCTTTTCGCTGACCGGAGCCGGCGGCGGCGGCGTCACGGGCTTCGGGGCAATCGGGGCGGGGGCCGGCGGCGGGGGTGCCACAGCGGCCGGAGCCGGAGCCACGGGAGCCGGCTTGATTTCGCCGTCGCAGCCCTTGGCAGCCGTTGCCGGCGTCCAGAAATTGTCGCGCCAGCAATATTCGTTGGTGCCGTTCTTCCAGACGGTGCCGTCGGTTGCGCGCCAGTTGTCGATAGCCTGGGCCGATGCGCCAGACGTAGCAACGGCGACAGCGGCCACCGCAAACAGCGACGCCACACGATTCAGTTTCTTCATGATTCTCCTCTCAAGGAATGCCGCAGTTGCCCTGCGAGAGTCAGTACTCAACCTCTAACCTCAGGAGAGACTTTAGGGTTTCTCCTAGGGACTCGACGATTGTGCCATGGGGGCACCGAGACGAACGCATTGTGGGGGCCTACGTTCATGGCCATGGTGACGATGTTGCGCTGCTGCTACAGGGTGGCGGGCCGCATAGAATTCGCGCCTTTCACCTACCTCCAAGGACGCCGCGCCCATGTAGGCGCGTGCAACGCTGCGCATGACCCAGTTCGCCAAGGAAACCCTGCCGATCAGCCTCGAGGAGGAGATGCGCCGCTCCTATCTCGACTACGCGATGAGCGTGATCGTGGGACGCGCCCTGCCCGATGCCCGTGACGGCCTGAAGCCTGTCCATCGTCGCGTGCTGTACGCGATGAACGAGATGGGCAACACCTACAACGCCAAGTACCGCAAGTCTGCGCAGGCCGTGGGTGAGACCATGGGTAAATACCACCCGCACGGCGACTCGGCCATTTACGACACCATCGTGCGCATGGCCCAGCCATTCAGCCTGCGCCACATGCTGATCGACGGCCAGGGCAACTTCGGTTCCATCGACGGTGATAACGCCGCGGCGATGCGATACACCGAGATTCGTCTCGACAAAATCGCTCACGAAATGTTGGCCGACATCGACAAGGAAACCGTCGATTTCGGGCCCAACTATGACGGCAGCCATAAGGAACCCCTGGTTCTGCCGACCCGTTTGCCAAATCTCCTGGTGAACGGTGCTGCGGGTATTGCCGTGGGTATGGCGACGAATATTCCGCCGCACAACCTGAACGAAGTCGTCGACGCCTGCCTGTTCGCGCTGAAGAGCCCGGAGTGCACCGTCGACGAGCTGATGGAGATCATCCCGGCGCCCGACTTCCCCACCGCCGGCATCATCTACGGCTTGGCCGGCGTGCGCGACGGCTACCGCACCGGCCGCGGCCGCGTGGTGATGCGCGCCAAGGTGCACTTCGAGGACATCGACAAGGGCTCGCGTCAGTCGATCATCGTTGACGAGATCCCCTACCAGGTCAACAAGAAGACCCTGCTCGAGCGCATCGCCGAGCTGGTGCAGGAAAAGAAGATCGAGGGCATCAGCCACATCCAGGACGAGTCCGACAAGTCCGGCATGCGTGTGGTCATCGAGCTCAAGCGCGGCGAAGTCCCTGAGGTGGTGCTGAACAACCTCTACAAGCAGACCCAGCTGCAGGACAGCTTCGGCATGAACATGGTCGCCCTCGTCGACGGCCAGCCCAAGCTGTGCAATCTGCGCGACATGATCATCGTGTTCCTGGAGCACCGCCGTGAGGTGGTGACCCGTCGGACGATCTACGAACTGCGCAAGGCCCGCGAACGCGGCCATGTGCTGGAAGGCCTGGCCGTCGCCCTGGCCAACATCGACGAGTTCATCGAGACCATCAAGACCTCGCCGACGCCGCCGGTCGCCAAGGCCGCGCTGATGGCCAAGAGCTGGGATTCGTCGCTGGTGCGCGAGATGCTGGCACGTGCCGAAGGCGGCAGCGCCGCCTACCGCCCCGAAGGCCTCGAAGCCGAGTTCGGCATGCAGGCCGACGGCCTGTACCGCCTGTCCGAAGCGCAGGCCGGCGAAATCCTGCAGATGCGCCTGCAGCGCCTGACGGGCCTGGAGCAGGACAAGATCGTCGGCGAGTACAAGGAAGTGATGGCCGAGATCGCCGACCTGCTCGACATCCTGGCCACGCCCTCGCGCGTCACGACCATCATCAGCGACGAGCTGACGCAGCTGAAGACCGAGTTCGGCCAGACCAAGCTGGGCGCCCGCCGCAGCGTCATCGAGCACAACGCCCAGGAACTCGGCACCGAGGACCTGATCACGCCGACCGACATGGTCGTGACGCTCTCGCACACCGGCTACATCAAGAGCCAGGCCCTGAGCGAATACCGCTCGCAGCGCCGCGGCGGCCGCGGCAAGCAGGCGACGGCGACCAAGGAAGACGACTGGATCGACCAGCTCTTCATCGCCAACACCCACGACTGGATCCTGTGCTTCTCCGATCGCGGCCGCGTCTACTGGCTCAAGGTCTGGGAAGTGCCGCAGGGCTCGCGCAACTCGCGCGGCAAGCCCATCGTCAACATGTTCCCGCTGCAGGCTGGCGAGAAGATCACCGTGGTGCTGGCGCTGACAGGCGAGTTCCGCAGCTTCCCTGAGGATCACTTCATCTTCATGTCCACCGCCATGGGCACGGTCAAGAAGACTTCGCTGAAGGACTTCAGCAACCCGCGCAAGGCCGGCATCATCGCCGTCGACCTGGACGAGGGTGACCACCTGATCGGCGCCGCGCTGACCGATGGCCACCATGACGTGATGCTGTTCAGCGACGGCGGCAAGGCCGTGCGCTTCGACGAGGACGATGTGCGCCCCATGGGCCGCACCGCCCGCGGCGTGCGCGGCATGATGCTCGAGCCCGACCAGCGCCTCATCGCCATGCTGGTGGCCGAAGACGAAACCCAGAGCGTGCTGACAGCCACCGAGAACGGCTACGGCAAGCGCACCTCCATCGTCGAGTACACCCGCCATGGCCGCGGCACCAAGGGCATGATCGCCATCCAGCAGAGCGAGCGCAACGGCCGCGTCGTCGCTGCGACGCTGGTGCGCCCGGAGGATGAAATCATGCTGATCACCGACAAGGGCGTGCTGGTGCGCACCCGTGTCGCCGAGATCCGCGAACTCGGCCGCGCCACGCAAGGCGTCACACTGATCGCCCTGGACGACGGCGCCAAGCTGTCGGGCCTGCAGCGCATCGTCGAAAACGACGCCAATGAAGCCGATGCCAACGCCGAAGGCGGCGAGGCGGAAGGCGACACCCCTGAAGCTCCCAAGGACTGACATGACTTCTCGCAAGCTGGGCCTGGCCCTCGCCCTGGCCCTGGCCGCCGGCACCGCCCTGGCCGATCCCTCGCCGGCCAAGAAGGTGCTCATCGACAAGATCGTCGCGCTGCAGACGCAGGGCATGGCCGACGGCCTGACCGCCAACATCATCAACGGCCCGCTGTCCCAGCTGACCCAGGGCGGGCGCGCCGCGCTGCAGCAGGTTCCTGCCGAGAAGCGCGAAGCCACGGCCAAGGCCATGGACGCTGAACTGAAGAAGTTCGTCGACGAGAACGTGCCCTACCTGAAGGACAAGATCTCCAAGGCCGTGCCGTCGACGGCTTCGGCCCTGCTGGATGAACGCTTCAACGAGGACGAACTGAAGCAGATCCTGGCCTGGGGAGAATCACCGGTCAGCCAGAAGTTCGGCATGGCCAATGCGGAATTGCAGAAGGCGGTCGCCCAGAAGGTCCTCACCGAAGCCGGCCCGACTCTGGACGGCCGCTTCAAGACGCTGAACGCCAACATTGCCAAGCAACTCGGCCTGCCGGCACCCGGCGCCTCCGCACCCAAGCCCGCAGCCCCGGCCCCAGCACCCAAGAAGTAGCCCTCCCATCTCGATGACCTCTGCCCGCCCGTTCAACTTCTCCCCCGGCCCTGCGACCCTGCCGGAACCGGTGCTGCAACGGGTGGCCAGCGAGATGCTGGACTGGCATGGCAGCGGCATGAGCGTCATGGAGATGAGCCACCGCGGCAAGGAGTTCGGCGCTATCCTCGAAGCCGCCCTGGCCGACCTGCGCGAGCTGCTCGCCGTGCCGGCCAACTTCCGCATCCTGTTCATGCAGGGCGGCGGCCTGAGCGAGAACGCCATCGTGCCGCTGAACCTGAGCCGCGGTGCCAAGGTCGATGTCGTCGTCACCGGCTCCTGGTCGCGCAAGAGCGCGGCCGAGGCGCGCCGCTATGCCGACGTGCACATCGCGGCCGAAGGCAATGGCCGCACCATCCCGCGCGACTGGCAGCTGCGCGATGACGCCGCCTATGTGCACGTCTGCACCAACGAGACCATCGATGGCGTCGAGTTCCATGACCTGCCCCGCGTCGACAACGGCGTGCCCCTGGTCATCGACTGCTCGTCCCACATGCTGTCGCGCCCCATCGATTGGAGCCGGGTCGGCCTGGCCTTCGGCGGCGCGCAGAAGAACATCGGCCCGGCCGGCGTGACGCTGGTGTTCGTGCGCGAAGACCTGCTCGGCCATGCCATGGCCATCTGCCCCACGGCCTTCAACTACGAGACGGTGGCGGCCAACAACTCCATGTACAACACGCCGCCGACGTTTGCGATCTACGTCGCCGGCCTGGTGTTCCGGTGGGTCAAGGGCCTGGAATATGCCGGCAAGCGGGGCCTGGCGGCCATCGAGCAGCGCAATATCGACAAGGCCGGCCTGCTCTATGCGGCACTGGACGCTTCCGGCTTCTACGAGAACCGCGTCGATGCGAGCTGCCGCTCGCGCATGAACGTGCCCTTCTTCCTGAAGGACGAGAAGCTCAACGAGACCTTCCTGGCCGAGGCCAAGACGGCCGGGCTGCTGCAGCTCAAGGGCCACAAATCGGTGGGCGGCATGCGCGCCTCCATCTACAACGCCATGCCGCTGGAGGGCGTGCAGGCCCTGGTGTCGTTCATGAAGGATTTCGAGGCCCGCCATGGCTGAACCCGTCGCCTCCCAGGCCCTGCTCGCCCTGCGCGACCAGATCGACGGTCTGGACAAGCAGCTGCTGGACCTGCTGAACCAGCGCGCCCGCGTCGCCGAGCGGGTCGGTGAGATCAAGCGCGCCGAAGGCACGCCCTTCTTCCGCCCGGATCGGGTCGCCCAGGTCATCGACAAGATCCGCGCCGCCAACCCCGGCCCTTTGAAGGCCGAGCATGTCTCGGCCATCTGGCGCGAGATCATGTCCGCCTGCCTGGCGCTGGAATCGCCGCAGCGCGTCGCCGTGCTGGGACCAATGGGCACCTTCTGCGAGCAGGCCGCGCTGGAATATTTCGGCGGCGCAGCCGACATGACCTACTGCGCCAACTTCGACGAGGTCTTCCACGCGACGGCCAGCGGCAGCGCGCAGTTCGGCGTCGTCGGCGTCGAGAACATGACCGAGGGCGTGGTCACCCGCTCCCTGGACCTCTTTCTGCACACGCCCTGCCATGTGGTCGGCGAAGTCAGCCTGCTGATCCGCCACAACCTGATGCGCAAGGAGCCGTCCATGCACGGCATCGAGGCCGTGCTGGCGCATCCGCAGGCCCTGGCGCAATGCCAGAACTGGCTGAACAAGCACCTGCCCGATGTCGAGCGCCGCGCCGTGTCCAGCAATGCCGAGGGCTCGCGCCTGGCCGCCACCAACCCGGCCTGGGCGGCCCTGGGCAGCGACCGCGCCTCCACCCTTTTCGGCCTGCACATCACGGCCCACGCCATCCAGGACGAGGCCTACAACCGCACGCGCTTCGCCGTCATCTGCCTGCCGCAGACCATGGCAACGCCGCCAGCCACCGGCCGCGACTGCACCAGCCTGGTGGTCTCCGTGCCCAATCGCCCCGGCGCCATGCATGATCTGCTGGTACCGTTGAAGAAGCACGGCGTGTCCATGACCCGCCTGGAGTCGCGCCCGGCCCGCACCGGCCAGTGGGACTACTACTTCTATATCGACCTCGACGGCCACCCGACCCAGCCCCACGTCGCCAACGCGCTGGCCGAGTTGCGCGAGCTTTGTGCCTTCTTCAAGATGCTGGGTGCCTACCCAGTCAAAAACTGAGGTCTGACGATGTTCAACCAGCTCGGCGTGATCGGATGCGGCCTGATGGGTGGCAGCTTCGCGCTGGCGATGAAGAAGGCCGGCCTGGTCAAGCGCGTCGTCGGCTACAGCAAGTCGCCCTCGACGACCGAGCAGGCCAAGAAGCTCGGCGTCATCGATGTCGCTGCCGAATCGGCGCTGCTGGCCGTGTCGGGCTCGGACATCGTTCTGATCGCGGTACCGGTGTCGGCCACCGAAAGTACGCTGAAGGCCATTCGCCACCTCGTCAACCCGGGCGTCCTCTTCATGGATGTCGGCTCGACGAAATGCGACGTCATCGAGGCTTCGCGCCGCGCCCTGGGCGATCGGGCATCGAGCTTCGTGCCCTGCCACCCAATAGCCGGCAAGGAGTCGGGCGGCGTCCAGCATGCCGAGGCCAATCTCTATGAAGGTCGTCAGGTCATCCTGACGCCCCAGCCCTTCACCAATCCGCAGCTCGTGCAGCGCGCCACTGATGTCTGGTCGGCCCTGGGCGCCACGGTGCTGAAGATGCGGCCGCACAACCACGACGCCGCGTTTGCGGCCGTCAGCCATCTGCCGCATCTGCTGGCCTTTGCCTACTTTCAGGCCATCGCCGAGCAACCGGCCGCGCGCGACTATCTCAGTCTGGCCGGGCCGGGCTTCCGCGACTTCACGCGCATCGCCGCCGGCGAGCCGGCTGTCTGGCGCGACATCCTGCTGGCCAACAAGCACGAGGTGCTGGCCCAGTCCAAGCGTTTCCGCACCATGCTGGACCAGCTCGAAGCCTTGATCGAAGCGGGCGACGCCACGGCACTCGAAGTCGCACTGCGTCCCATCTCCGAAGGCCGCCTGGCCTGGGGCAATCCGCCTCCCGTTCCTCCTCCCGGCCGCCCGGCCGGCAAGTGATGTTCAAGATCCCCTTTCTCGACCTGCCGCCTTTGCGTGGCGCAGCGGGCATGGTGCGCCTGCCCGGCTCCAAGAGCATTTCCAACCGCGTGCTGCTGCTGGCGGCGCTGAGCGAGGGCAAGACCATCGTGCGCGACCTGCTGGCGTCCGACGACACGGCCGTCATGCTGGAGGCGCTGCGCGCCCTGGGCTGCGGCGTGTGGCGCGAAGGCGAAGCCATCGTCATCGACGGCCTGGGTGCCCGGTTGCGCGCCAAGGAAGCCCAGCTCTTCCTGGGCAATGCCGGCACGGCCATGCGTCCGCTGACCGCCGCGCTGGCGGTTCTGGCCGCCACGCAAGGCGGCAGCTTCGAGGTGTCGGGCGTGCCGCGCATGCACGAGCGACCCATCGGCGACCTCGTCGACGCGCTGCGCGGCCTGGGCTGCGAAATCGACGACCTCGGCAACCCCGGCTACCCGCCGCTGCGCCTGCGCGGCCCTTCAGCACTGGGGCTCGACACGCCGGTGCGCGTGCGCGGCGACGTGTCCAGCCAGTTCCTGACTGCCCTGCTGCTGGCCCTGCCCCTGGTGGCCGAGCGTGACATCCGCATCGAGGTCATCGGCGAGCTGATCTCCAAGCCCTATATCGAGATCACGCTGGCCTTGCTGGCGCGCTTTGGCATTGAGGTGAAGCGCGAGGCCTGGGAAGCCTTCGTCATCCCTGCCGGCAGCCGCTACCGCTCGCCGGGCGAGGTTTTCGTCGAGGGCGACGCATCGTCGGCCAGCTATTTCGTCGGCCTGGGCGCGATTGCCGCCGTCGACACGCCCATCCGCATCGAAGGCGTCGGCAGCGAGTCGCTTCAGGGTGATGTGCGCTTCATCGAAGCCGCCGCCGCCATGGGCGCCGAGGTCAAGACCGGCCCCAACTGGCTGGAAGTCCGCCGTGGCGCCTGGCCGCTCAAGGGCATCACGCTGGACTGCAACCACATCCCCGATGCGGCGATGACGCTGACCGTCATGGCGCTGTACGCCGACGGCCCGACGACGTTGACCAACATCGCCAGTTGGCGCGTCAAGGAGACAGACCGCATCGCCGCCATGGCGGCCGAACTGCGCAAGCTGGGTGCGACCGTTGAGGAAGGCCCGGACTGGATCCGCGTGCAGCCGCTGCGCGACTGGAAGGCTGCATCCATCCACACCTACGACGACCACCGCGTCGCGATGTGCTTCTCGCTGGCCGCCTTCAACGGCCTGGTCACTGACGACACCGTGCCGGTGCGCATCCTCGAGCCGCACTGCGTCGCCAAGACCTTCCCCGACTATTTCGAGACGCTGTTCGGCGTCGTCATGGCCCGGGCTGAGGACATCCCCGTCATCACCATCGACGGCCCGACCGCCTCCGGCAAGGGCACGCTGGCGGATGAGGTGGCCAAGGCCCTGGGCTTCGAGGTGCTGGATTCCGGCGCGCTCTACCGCGTGACCGGTCTGGCCGCCCGCCGTGCCGGCCTGGACCTGGACAACGGCGAGGCCGTCGCCGCCATCGTGCCGACGCTGCAGCTCAGCTTCCGCGACGGCCATGTCTTCCTGGGCGAGGAAGACGTCAGTGCCCGGCTGCGCGCCGAGGCCACCGGTCTGCTCGCTTCCCAGGTGGCCGTGCACACGCCGGTGCGCCAGGCACTGCACGAGCTGCAATTGAGCTTCCGGCGCCTGCCCGGACTGGTCGCCGACGGCCGCGACATGGGCACGGCCCTCTTCCCGGACGCCCCCCTGAAGGTATTCCTGACGGCAAGCGCCGCCACGCGTGCCGAACGCCGCTATAAGCAATTGATTTCCAAAGGGATTTCGGCTAATATCAAAGGCTTGCGCGAAGATTTGGAGGCGCGGGACGAACGGGACAAGAACCGCTCGGCCTCACCTCTGGCTCCTGCGCAAGACGCGCTGCTGCTGGACAACTCGGCGCTGGGTATCGAGGAATCGGTGTCCCAGGTGCTGGATTGGTGGCAACAACGCAGGCCGTTCTGACGTCGCAACCCTCGCGGGAATGTCGATTGCCAGAATGGCCCAGGCCTGAGAAGCCAGGGCCCGCCGGCCTCCATCGGACGCCAGTCCGACAGGCAGAGGAATGCAAGTTCCTCGTGACCGGCGGAACTCAACAAACTAACCCGCAGGTTCGCCTGCACCGCAGCGCCGCTTTCGGCGGCGCATCAGGATCCATCAACATGTCCCAATCCCAAACCGCCCAAGCCTCCGGCATGGAATCCTTTGCCGCCATGTTCGAGGAGTCGCTGCAGCGCTCCGACATGCGCGCCGGCGAAGTGATCTCCGCTGAGGTCGTTCGTGTCGAGCACAACTTCGTCGTCGTAAACGCCGGCCTGAAGTCCGAGGCCTATGTGCCCATCGACGAATTCAAGAACGACCAGGGCGAACTGGAAGTCCAAGTCGGCGACTTCGTCTCCGTCGCCATCGACGCCATCGAAAACGGCTACGGCGACACCATCCTGTCGCGCGACAAGGCCAAGCGCCTGGCCTCGTGGCTGAGCCTGGAAACGGCCCTGGAGTCCGGCGACTTCGTCACCGGCACCGTCTCCGGCAAGGTCAAGGGCGGCCTGACCGTCCTGGTCAACGGCATCCGCGCCTTCCTGCCCGGCTCGCTGCTGGACACCCGCCCGGTGAAGGACATGAGCCCGTTCGAGGGCAAGACCATGGAATTCAAGGTCATCAAGCTCGACCGCAAGCGCAACAACGTTGTGCTGTCGCGTCGTGCCGTGGTCGAAGCCTCCATGGGTGAAGAGCGCGCCAAGCTGCTGGAAACGCTGTCGGAAGGCGCGATCGTCCAGGGCGTGGTCAAGAACATCACCGAATACGGTGCGTTCGTGGACCTCGGCGGCATCGACGGCCTGCTGCACATCACCGACATGGCCTGGCGCCGTGTCCGTCACCCGAGCGAAGTGGTGACGGTGGGTCAAGAGCTGACGGCCAAGGTCCTGAAGTTCGACGCCGAGAAGAACCGCGTCTCGCTGGGCATCAAGCAGCTGGGCGACGACCCCTGGTTCGGCGTTGCCCGCCGCTACCCGACCGGCACCCGCCTGTTCGGCAAGGTCACGAACATCGCCGACTACGGCGCCTTCGTCGAGATCGAGCCGGGCATCGAAGGCCTGGTGCACGTCTCCGAAATGGACTGGACCAACAAGAACATCGCCCCCAGCAAGCTGGTCTCGCTGGGCGACGAAGTCGAAGTCATGGTCCTGGAAATCGACGAAGACAAGCGCCGTATCAGCCTGGGCATGAAGCAGTGCAAGGCCAACCCGTGGGAAGAGTTCGCCGAGAACGTCAAGCGCGGCGACAAGGTCAAGGGTCCGGTCAAGTCCATCACCGACTTCGGCGTGTTCGTGGGCCTGGCCCAGGGCATCGATGGTCTGGTGCACCTGTCCGACCTGTCTTGGGACGAGACCGGCGAAACCGCCGTTCGCAACTTCAAGAAGGGCCAGGAAGTCGAAGCCGTCGTGCTGGCCGTGGACGTCGAGCGCGAGCGCATCTCGCTGGGCATCAAGCAGCTGGACAGCGACCCCTTCACCGCCTACACCACGATCAACGACCGTGGCGCCTCGGTGACCGGCAAGGTCAAGACCGTCGACCCGCGCGGCGCCGAGATCGAGCTGGCTGACGGCGTGATGGCCTATCTGCGCGCTTCGGAAATCTCCCGCGACCGCGTGGAAGACGCCCGCAATGTGCTGAAGGAAGGCGACGAAGTCACCGCCATCATCGTCAACGTGGATCGCAAGACCCGCAACATCCAGCTGTCCATCAAGGCCAAGGACAACGCCGACAACCAGGAAGCCATGCAGCGCCTGAGCCAGTCGAGCGAGCGTGAAAACGCCGGCACCACCAGCCTGGGCGCCCTGCTGCGCGCCAAGCTGGACAACCAGGGCAACTAAGCCCTCGGTTGAACTGCCCGGCCTGAAGCATTTCGCTGAAGGCCGGGTATGCTCCCCACAGGCTCGCCGGCCTCGCCAGCGGGCCTGTTTCAATTCCAAGACCGACAAGCCGCTCCGCTTATGACCCGCTCCGACCTCGTCGCCGTGCTCGCCGAAAGATTTGGCCAATTGACCCAGCGCGACACCGAGTTCGCCGTCAAGACCATCCTCGACGCCATGAGCGACGCGCTGGCGCGCGGCCACCGCATCGAGATCCGCGGCTTCGGCAGCTTCTCCATCAGCCGCCGCCCGCCCCGTGTGGGCCGCAATCCGCGCAGCGGCGAACAGGTCATGATCCCCGAGAAGCTGGCGCCCCACTTCAAGCCCGGCAAGGCCCTGCGAGAAGCGGTCGACAAGCACCTGCCCGTCACCGACGCCTGAGCTGACCTGACGCAAAATCCCGGGCCATGCGCACCCTCGTCTGGCTCCTGCGGGCCCTGCTCTTCTTCACGCTGTTCGCCTTCGCGCTGAACAACAGCCACGAGGCCGTCGTGCGCTGGTTCTTCGGCCACGAATGGCGCGCGCCGCAAGTCATCATCGTGCTGCTGGCCTTCGGCTTCGGCGCTGCTTTCGGCGTGCTGGCCATGGTGCCGACGTGGTGGCGCCACCGCCGTGCCGCGCAGCGAGCCGAACCTCTCCCCGGTGCTCCCGCGCCGGCGCCCGAAGTCCCCCCTGCCCCTTACGCCGCCCACCAAGATGGAGTTTGATCCGCGCTGGCTGCTCTTTGTCCTGCCCGTCGTCTTCGTCCTCGGCTGGCTGGCCTCCAAGCTCGACTCCAAACAGTGGAAGCTTGAACAACGCGAGTCGCCCAAGGCCTATTTCAAGGGGCTGAACCTGCTGCTGAACGAGCAGCAGGACAAGGCCATCGACGCCTTCATCGAAGCCGTCCAGAACGACCCCGACACCTCCGAGTTGCACTTCGCCCTCGGCAGCCTGTTCCGCCGCCGTGGCGAGACCGAGCGGGCCGTGCGCGTGCACGAGCATCTGCTGCGCCGCGGCGACCTGTCCAAAGCCGACCGCGACCGCGCCCAGCACGAACTGGCCCAGGACTTCTTCAAGGCCGGCCTGTTCGACCGCGCCGAGGCCGCCTACGCCGAACTGCGCGGCACGGCCTTCGAGCGCGAGGCTCGCCTGGCGCTGCTGTCGCTGTACGAGCGCTCGCGCGACTGGGCCAAGGCCGCCGAGGTGGCCGCCGAGCTGGAAGCCGCCGGCACCGGCTCCTTCTCGGGCCGCATCGCTCACTACCTCTGCGAGCAGGCCTTGGTGGCTCAGTCCCAGGGCCACATCGACCTTGTGCCGTCGCTGCTCGAACAGGCCCAGCGCCGCGCGCCCGAAGCCGCCCGCGCCTATGTGCTGCAAGGCCAGCTGCTGCTGAAGGCCGGCCAGGCCGAGGCTGCGCTGACCGCCTTTGCCAAGCTGCTGGCCGCCAACCCGCCGGCCTTCAACCTCGTCGCCGCCGACTGCGCCGCGGCCGCCCAGAGCCTGGGCCAGCCCGAGCGCGCCATCGCCCTGCTGACCGAGCAGTACCAGCGCGCGCCCAGCATGCATCTGCTGCGCGCCCTGGCCACGCTGCAGCCTGGCCCGCAACGCGAACGCCTGGCCGCCCATCTGCGCGAGCAGCCGGCCCTGTCCGCCGCGACCGACCTGCTCAAGCTCAATGCCGCCGCCCTGCCCGCCGATGAGGCCGAGCCCATGGTGCGCGCACTGGAGAAGGCCGTGAAGCCGCTGCAGCGCTACCGCTGTGCCGCCTGCGGCTTCGAAGCTGCCCACTATTTCTGGCAATGCCCCGGCTGCCTGAACTGGGACAGCTACCCCCCACAATTCATCGAGGAACTCTCCTGATGAAGCCTGCCCCTCGCCCGGTCCTGCACCGGCTGAACGCCGGCAGGCCCAGTCGGTGCCCCGAGGGGACGGCGATGCTTGCGGCATCGAGCCGCCAGCACATCGCCAGCGCGGGCCGGCCAGGGAGCGGCCCGGCGCTCGGCCCGCAATGAACATGGAGCAATTGAAATGACCAGCGCGGGCGAAGACCGCTTCATCATCTGCATGAAGTGGGGCACCAAATACGGCCCCGAATACGTCAATCGCCTCTACGGCATGGCGGCCCGCCACCTGCGAGGCCCGTTCCGCTTCATCTGCTTCACCGACGACACCCAAGGCATCCGCTCCGAGGTGGAATGCCTGCCGCTGCCCGAAACCCAGGCGCAACAGGGCAAGCGCGACGGTGGCTGGAAGAAGCTGGGCACCTACCAGGCCGATCTGTTCGGCCTCAAGGGCACGGCCCTCTTCCTGGACCTGGACGTCGTCATCGTCGGCGACCTGACCGAGTTCTTCGAGGTGCCCGGCGAATTCCTCATCATCAAGGACTGGAAGCGCCCCTGGCGCGTGACCGGCAACTCCTCGGTCTACCGTTTCCGCATCGGCGCCCACGCCGACGTGCTGGACCACTTCATCGCCCACCAGGATGAAGTCCGCGCCAAGTACCGCAACGAGCAGGAATACCTCAGCCACTTCCTGGCCGACCAGGGCAAGCTGGGTTACTGGCCCACGGACTGGTGCGCCAGCTACAAATACCACTGCCTGCCGGTCTGGCCGACCAGCTTCTGGCGCGACCCCTTCATCCCCGCAGGCGCCCGCGTGCTGGTCTTCCACGGCGTCATGAATCCGCCCGACGCCCTGGTGGGCCGCTCCGCGGGCAATTGGCGTCATGCCCGCCCCGCGAAGTGGATCGCCGACCACTGGCGCGAGTGAGCATGGACAACCGCATCGTCACCGTCGACAGCCGCGACTGGACCTCGCCCAAGGCCGGCCTCGTGCCGGACCTGGAAGCCGGCCGGGTGCTGTTCTTCCCCGAACTGCGCTTCGAGCTGGCGCCGGACGAGCAGAAGCTGCTGCGCCCCGACGTGCGCGACGAGAAATCCCGCAACATCAGCCTGCGCAACGACGGCGTTCTGGCCGGCGCGGCACTGCAAGGCGAGGAGGCCGCCCGGCTCGCGGCCATGATCGGGCGCTTCCGCACCCAGGCCAGCGCCCTCATCGATGCCATCGCGCCGGCCTACAAGCCCGCGCTGCGTCTGGCGCCCACCAGCTACCGGCCCACGCAGGTGGAGTCGCGCGTGCAGTCCTGGCGCGCCGACGACCGCCGCCTGCACGTCGACGCTTTCCCGTCGCGCCCCAACCGCGGCGAGCGCATCCTGCGCGTGTTCACCAACCTGAACCCCAACGGCGAGCCGCGCGTCTGGCGCGTCGGCGAGGCCTTCGAGGACATCGCCCGCCGCTTCGTGCCGCGCGCCAAGCCCTATGTGGCCTGGCAGGCCCAGGTCCTGAAGACCCTGCACGTGACCAAGTCGCTGCGCACCGAGTACGACCACCTGATGCTGCAGTTGCACGATGGCATGAAGGGCGACCCGGACTACCAGCGCAGCAGCCCCCAGGTCGAGATGCCCTTCCCGCCCGGCTCGACCTGGGTCTGCTATTCCGACCAGACCTCGCATGCCGTCATGTCGGGCCAGTTCATGATGGAGCAGACCCTGCATCTGCCGGCCCAAGCCCAGGTGGACCCGCAGGCCAGCCCGCTGGCCATCCTCGAACGCCAGACGGGCCGCCGGCTGACCTGAATGAGCTGGCTGCCGACCGCCCTCTTCCTCATCATCGCCGGCCTGTTCCTGCGCGAGCTCGCCACCATCCTGCTCGCCCGTGTGCCGACGCAGACCCGCGCCGTCATGGTCGGCGACAACGCCCCGCTGTGCCAGGACGAGATTCCGAAAATCATCTGGACCTACTGGCAGGCCGCGCCGGCACCGGCCTTCATCCAGGCCTGCCTGGACAACTGGCGCCGCTTCGCGCCTGACCACGAGGTGCGCCTGCTGGCCCGTGATGACGTCTCGCGCTGGCTGCCCGAGTTGCGCGCCGACTTCGACACCCTGCCCGCCTACCGCCAGGCCGACTGGTTGCGCATCCAGCTGTTGGCCCGCCATGGCGGCATCTGGATGGATGCTTCCATGCTGCTGAGCCGCGACCTCGCATGGCTGCATGAAACACGCAAGCGCCGCGCCGCGGACTATGTCGGCTTCTACATCGACCGCTACACGACGCGGCCCGAGCTGCCCATCGTCGAGAACTGGATGATGGCCTCGGTGCCGGGCGGACGCTTTGCCACCGCGCTGGCCGCGGCCTTCGACCGCGCGCTGGATGACGGCGCCGAAGCCCTGCTGGGACGCCTGCAAGGCGAAGGCCGCCACGCCCGCGTCGTGCAGGCCCTGACCGAGGACTTCCAGCGCTATCTGCTGATGCATGTGGCCGCCGCTGAGCTGCTGGACCGCGAGCCCCAGCTGGCGCGGCTGGTGCTGCTGCGCGCCGAGGACGGGCCCTTTGCGTGGCATGCCGGCGTGGGCTGGCGCAAGCGCCATCTCTTTGCCCGCCTGGCCCTGGTGCCCTGCCCTCGCGTGCTGCCCGCCGTGCTGAAGCTGCGCGGCGGCGACCGTACCGTCGTCGAGCGCAACTGGCAGCGTGGCTGGGTGTCGCCTTTCAGCGCCCTCGTCCAGCTCATCGACCGCAGCAAGTGAATCAGCCCTGGCTCAGCCTGCTGTTCCCGATGTATCGGGTCGAGCCGTGGCTGAAGGCCTGCATCGACTCGCTGAAGCCCCAGCTCGACGAAGGCGTCGAGCTGGTCTTCGTCGATGACGCATCGCCTGACGGCTCGGCCGCCCTGGTCGAACAACTGCTGCCCCAGGCCCGCCTGATCCGCCAGCCGCTCAACCGCGGCGTCAGTGCCGCGCGCAACCGCCTGCTGGACGAAGCCCGCGGCGACTACCTCTGGTTCATCGACCCCGACGACCTCGTCGAGGCCGGCGTCATCCCGCGCTTGAAGGCCTTGCTCGAGCGGCATCGGCCCGACCTGCTGAGCTGCGACTTCCGCGTCTTCGACGATGGCGCATCGACCGAATCCCTCAAGCCGCGCCACCGCCATATCGCCAGCTTCGAGGGGCCGGCCGGGGTCGTCATGGACGACGTCGACCAACGCCTGCGCGGCTTCTTCGTGCATGGTCAGTTCCACCCCTGGAGCAAGGTCGTCCGCCGCGCCTGCTGGCCGGCGGGGCTGCGCTTCCCCGAAGGCCGCGTCTTCGAGGACATGGCCGTCTACCCGCGCCTGCTGCTGCACACGCCGCGGCATCTGCACATCGCCGAAGTCTGGATCGCCTATCGACAGCGCGGCGGCAGCCTGCTGGCAACGCTGGACGTGAAGCGGCTCGATGACTGGACCTGGGCCCTGGCGGGCCTGGCAGCCGAACTGCCGCCCCTCCACGACGACACGCGCTTCGAGATCGCCCACTTTTGCGCCCGCACGCTGCTGCGCGCCAAACGCCGTCGACAGCAACTGGGCGGCGAGGCCTTGGCCGGCCTGACCCTGGACGCCGAGCGCTTCGACAGCAGCTCACCGCTGACGAAGCGCGAGCTGCTGGCCGCCTACTTCAGGCGGGGCCGCTGGCTGCGAGGGCTGCAGTGGTGGCGCAACGCATGATCAGGGCCTCGTAACGCTCGCGCATCAGCGGCAGGCCATGTTCGGCCAGGGCCTGCTCGCGCGCCGCGGCACCCAGCCGGGCTCCCAGCGCCGGATCCCGCAGCAGCCGCGCGATGGCATCGGCCAGGGCCTGGGCGTCACCCTCGGGCACCAGCAGGCCCGTCACGCCTTCCTCGAGCACACCGCGCACGCCCGTGACATCGGAGGCGATGCAGGCGCAGCCCGCCGCCATCGCCTCGACCAGGGCCAGGGGCATGCCTTCGAAATGCGTGGACAGCACATAGACGGCCTGGCTGCGCAGCAGACCCGGCATGTCGGCGTGATGTCCAAGAAAGATCACCTGATCGCCCAGCCCCAGCCGGGCAACCTTGGCCTGCATGCGCTTCAGCAAGGGTCCGGTGCCGGCCAGCTGCAGCCGTGGCTTCAGGCCTTGCCGGGCCAGGCAGGCCATGGCGTCGATGAGCGTCGCATGGTCCTTCTGCCGCGCAAAGCGGGCCGACATGAGGAGCCCAGCCTCGCGCTCGCCACCCGCCACGGCAAAGCGCGTCAGGTCCACGCCGTTCGGAATCGCGACCGTCTTGTCCGCCGGCAGGCCCTGGGCCAGCAGGCTCTCGCGCACCCCTTCGCTGACGCCGACCAGGGCCGCGCTCTTCGCGGCCAGGCGGCGGCTCTCGCGCCGGCTCCAGGGCATGTAGCGCTCACGCGAGTTGTGCTCGACCTGGATCAGCACCGGCACGCCGGCATCCAGCCCCGCCTGGCGGCCGATCAGGTGCTCAGGAAAGCCGTGGGCCAGCAAGGCGACAGGCCGGATGTCGACCAGCAGGCGCGCCAGCTCGGCCTGGGTGCGTCGATGCACCCAGTAAGCCGGCACGAGCAGCACGCGCAGGCCCTGGGTCCTGAGGGCCACGACGCGGGCCATCGGCGTGTGCGATTTCTGCCTCAGGATGAGGACGGGCTCGAAGGGACCGCTGTGCAGGGCCGACAGACAGAGGTCGACAGCCACCTGGGTGGCGCCGGAGAAGCCACCGGTCACGAAATGAACGACTTTGGGGCGCTCGCGCAGGGAGTTGTCGCTCGGCATGGGGCAGGCAGTGTAATGAGCGCCTCCGGGTGGAGGCTCCCCGCCACGGGAGACAATCGCGCCCCATGTCTCCTGACGCCCACGTCTCGCCCGCCCGCCGTCTCGGCCAGTTCGTCTACCCGCATCGCTGGGGCGCCCTGCTCACCGTGCTCGCCTATATCGGCGCCGCCGCCACCGAGCCCATGCTGCCCAAGCTGATCGGCTATGCCTTCGGCGAGGGCTTCACCAAGGACGCCTTCCCGCTGTGGATGGTGCCGGTCACGCTGATCGGCCTGTATGTGATACGCGGCGTGTTCAGCTTCGCGGGCCAGTACCTGTTCAACTGGACGGTCACGCGCAGCGTCATGGACTTCCGCACGGCCCTCGTCAACGCGCTGATGCGGCTGGACGCCCAGGTCTACACGCGCATGCAGCCGGGCACGGCCGTCAGCAAGGTCGTCAACGACCCCCAGCAGATCCTGCAGCTGGTCGGCGATGTCGGCATGAGCGTGCTGCGCGACGGCCTGCCCGCGCTGGCCATCCTGGTGTATCTGTTCTTCCTGAACTGGCAGCTGACGCTGCTGGCCCTGGTCGTGACGCCGCTGATGGCCTTGGTCATGAAGAAGGTCAACCAGCGCGTGCGGCTGATGGCTTCACGCTCCTACGACGCCCAGCTGCTGCTGGTCAACAAGGTCGACGACCTGACGCGGGCCTGGCGCGTGGTGCGCCAGTTCGGCGCCCTCGCGTTCGAACGCGAGCGCTTCATGGAGGTGTCGCAGGAGGTGCGCCGCAACACCATGAAGACGGTCACGGCCGGTGCGCTGTCGCAGCCGCTGTCGCAGCTGGTGGCCAGCGTGGGCCTGTCCTTCATCATCTGCGTGGCGCTGTGGCAGGCCCGCCATCAGGGCACGGGCGTGCAGGCCTTCGCCGAGTTCGTCACCGCCCTGATCCTGCTGACCTCGCGGCTGCGCCACCTGTCCGACCTGGCGGCGCCGCTGACCCGCGCCACCGTCATCGCCAAGGGCTGCTTCGAGCTGCTGGACGCGCCCAAGGAAGTCGACAACGGCACCCGCGAGCTGACCGCACATGCCCAGGGCGAGCTGGCCATGCAGGACGTGCGCCTGACCTACCCCGGCGCCACCCAACCGGCTCTCGATGGCCTGAGCCTGGCCTTCCCGGCCGGCAAGACGACGGCCCTGGTCGGGGCGTCCGGTGCGGGCAAGAGTTCCATCATCCATCTGCTGCTGGGCTTCGGTCGGCCCGATGCCGGACGCATCCTGCTGGACGGCATCGACATCGAGACGCTGACGCGGCTGAGCCTGCGCCGCCAGTTCGCCGTCGTGTCCCAGGACATCGTGCTGTTCGACGACTCGGTGGCCAACAACATCGCCTACGCCCAGCCGCGCGACGAGGCACGCCTGGAGGCCGCCCTGCGCGCCGCCCATCTGTGGGACTTCGTGCAAGGCCTGCCCGAGGGCGTGGAGACGACGGTCGGCGCCAACGGCAGCAAGCTGTCCGGCGGCCAACGCCAGCGCCTGGCCATCGCAAGGGCGCTGTACAAGGACGCGCCGATCTGGATCTTCGACGAGGCGACGTCGGCCCTGGACACCGAGAGCGAACGCGCCGTGCAGCAGGCCCTCGCCGCCTGGACCGGCCGCAAGACGCTGATCGTCATTGCCCACCGCCTGTCGACCATCCGCGATGCCGACGCCATCCATGTGATGGGCGCTGGCAAGCTGGTCGAGACCGGCACCCATGCCGAGCTGATCGCCCGCGACGGCGCTTATGCGGCCATGGTACGGGCCCAGGCTGGCGAGGCCTGATGAAGCGCCGGGCGCTGCTGCTGTGGGCGGCCGTGCCTGCCTTCGCCCAGCAGGCCGAGGTCGAAGCCAACACGGCGACACGCGCCGAACTCGAATCCCTGCCCGGTCTCGGTCCCGCCTTGGTCCAGCGCCTGCTGGCCGCACGCCCCTTCAAGGACTGGGACGACCTGACGCACCGTGTGCCGGGCGTCAAGGCCGCCATGGCCCGCAAGCTGTCCGCCGCCGGCCTGCGGGTGGCCGGCCAGCCCTTTTCCTCAGCAGCCGGCAGCGAAACCGGCTGAACGGCTGCGCCGCAGTGCCGCCGGGTCGATCTGCGGCGCTCGCGCCGGCCAGCCGAAGAAGCGTTGCACCTCGGCCCGCTTGGCCAGGGTGTCGCTCATGCCCAGGTTGATCAGCTCGTTGACGAAGCTGGGTTCGAACAGCAGATAGCTGACCAGGGCCGAGCCGCTGGTCTTGTTGCCCTTGCCGCTGACGCCGAAGGCCCTCAGCATGGCGCGCACCGAATTCGGCAGGCTGGCCTGGTGCTCGCCGGCCAGGTCGTCCAGGCGGCGGCTGGGCGCGATGACGAGCAGCTCGATGGGCCGCAGCGCCGTCGCCGCCCGCGTCTCGCGCGACAGCAGGGCCAGCGTGCGGTTGATGCGGCGCAGCCGCTCGACGTCGACCGACAGCGCATCCAGGAAGATGTTGGACAGCGCATGGCCGGCGATCTGGGCCATGCTGGGGTGCTGCTCATTGGCGCCGACGCGCCGGCCCTCGGGCTCCTTCATGCGCCCCGCGCCGATGACGAGGACGCGCTCGGCGCCCAGGTGCACGGCTGGCGAGATGGGCGCGCTCTGGCGCATGGAGCCGTCGCCGAACCACTCCGGCAGACCTTCCAGCTCGATCAGCTCGGCCGGGAAGATGAAGGGGATGGCCGAGGAGGCCATCAGATGGGCTAGGCTCAGCCGGGTCTGCACGGCCATGCGCTGCTCGCGCAGCCAGGGCACGATGTGATGGTGGGTCTGGAAAAAGGTGACGTGCTGGCCCGAGGTGTAGCTCGACCCCGTCAGTGCCAGTGCGCGCAGGTGGCCGCCGTCCAGCATGGACTCGATGCGCGGCATGTCCAGATAACGCGCCAGCAGCTCGCGCAGGGGCGCGTTGTTCAGCAGGCTCTTGGGTCGGCTGCGCGTCCAGCGCGCGACGGCCCAGCCCAGGCTGAGCATGCTGAGCCAGCGCGCGCCGCTGCGCACCGCCTCGAAGGCGTCGGCGCGGTAGATGTTCTCGACATGCAGGCCCTGCCAGAGGTGCAGCAGGCCGTCGACGGCGCCATCGAAGTCATCCGCATGGCAGGCCAGCGTCGACGCATTGATGGCACCGGCCGAGGTGCCGCTGATGACGGGAAAGGGGTTGTGCTGGGTCTGCCCAGCGTCGCGGCGCAACTGGGCGATGGCGGCCAGCACGCCCACCTGATAGGCCGCACGTGCGCCGCCACCGGTCAGGATCAGCCCTGTGACCGGCTGCTGGCGATTCAACCCGGGGAGGGGTTTGGGTACGGCTTGCAGCATCCAGCGAAATCATCGCCGATGCGGAGCCTCAACCAACCTCGTAAATGACCTCAGCCGCCGTGCCCAATTTGGCTAAAGCCTCGTCGGCCGGCCAGAAACGGCTGGCCTCGCCCAGTTCGACCAGCCAGCGCGCACCGGCCTTGTCGCCGTCGGGCTCGGCCTTGACCGACACCCGCACCGGCAGGCCGACCCGGCGCGTGCCGCCCTCTTCCGTCTCGACATCGCGCGGCGGGAAGCGCTCCACCAGTTCCTTGATGAGGCCGGCAGCACCGGCATTGCCCAGCAACAGGTGACGCCCGAAGCGCGCCCGCGCGGCAGCCAGGCTCCACACCGCCTGCACATTCATGCGCAGGCCGCCCGAGAAGCGATCGTTCTGTACCTTGCCCTGGGCAATGATGAGTTCGTCCTCGGCCAGCAGTTCCTTGTTGGCATTCAGCAACTCTTCGTTGGCCACGGCCTCGATGGCGTCGCTCTTGTCGTCGATCTTGAAGATGGCGACGCGGCCGCGCTGGCCGTTGATGACGCGCATGCCGCTGACGATGCCGGCCACGATGGTGGGCTCGCGGCTGTCTTGCAGGTCGGCGATCTGGCGCTTGACGATGCGGCGCACCTCGGTGCCGCTCTGGTCGAAGAGGTGGCCCGACAGGTAGAAGCCGATGGCCGTCTTCTCCAGCGACAGGCGCTCCTTGATGCTCCATTGGGGAGCGTCGACGAGGTCGGGCTCGGCGGTGCTGGAGGCGTGGGAGTCGCCGAAGTCGAACAGACCGCCCTGGTCGGCGTTGGCCTCGGTCGTTTCGGCATGGGTGTAGCCGCGGGCGACGCTGGCCAGCAGCTTGGAGCGCTCGGGGTTGATGCTGTCGAAGGCGCCCGCCTTGATGAGGGCCTCCACCACGCGCTTGTTGACCGACTTGCGATCCACGCGCAGGCAGAAGTCGTAGAAGCTCAGGAAAGGCCCACCGGCCTCGCGGGCCGCGATGATGGCCTCGATGGCGCCGCGGCCCGTGCCCTTGACGGCACCCAGGCCGTAGTTGACCAGCCGGTTGCTCAGCGGCTCGAAGCGATACATGCCCTTGTTCACGCAGGGCGACTGGAACTCAACGCCGAAGATCTTGGCGTCGTTGAGCAACACCTTGAGCTTGTCGGTGTCGTCCATTTCGATGGTCATGTTCGCGGCGTAGAACTCGGCCGTGTAATGCGTCTTCAGCCAGGCCGTGTGATACGACAGCAAGGCATAGGCAGCGGCGTGCGACTTGTTGAAGCCGTAGCCCGCGAACTTCTCCATCAGGTCGAAGACCTCGTCGGCTTTCTTCTCGTCGATGTCCTTCTCCGCCGCACCCTTGCGGAACATCGCGCGGTGGGCGGCCATCTCATCGGCCTTCTTCTTGCCCATGGCGCGGCGCAGCATGTCGGCGCCGCCGAGGCTGTAGCCGCCCAGCACCTGGGCCGCCTGCATCACCTGCTCCTGGTAGACGAAGACGCCATAGGTCTCCTCCAGCACCTGGCCCAGCAGCGGATGCGGGTACTCGATGGTCTCCTTGCCATGCTTGCGGGCGACGAAGGACGGGATCAGATCCATCGGGCCCGGGCGGTACAGCGACACCAGGGCGATCAGGTCCTCGAAGCGCGAGGGCTTGGCGTCCTTCAAGAGGCGCTGCATGCCGGGCGATTCAAACTGGAACACGCTCTCCGAGTAGCCCTTGCCGAAGAGGTCGAACACCTTCTTGTCGACGAGGGGCACATTGGCCCAGTCGAAGTCCTTGCGGTCGGGGTGGCGGGCGACGATGAAGTCCTTGGCCAGCTCCAGGATGGTCAGCGTGGCGAGGCCCAGGAAGTCGAACTTGACGAGGCCGATGGCCTCCACGTCGTCCTTGTCGTACTGGCTGACGGCCGAGGTCGAGCCGGGCTGCTGGTACTGCGGGCAGAAGTCGGTGATCTTGCCAGGCGCGATCAGCACGCCGCCAGCGTGCATGCCGATGGAGCGCACCGTGCCTTCGACGCGCGCCGCCATTTCCAGCAGGCCGGCCACTTCCTCGTCGGCCTTCTCGCGCTCCTCGATCTCGGGCGACTCATGCCGCGCGTAGACCATCTTGGCCTTGTCCGGGTCGAAGTTGGGCGGCAGCTTGGCCAGGGTCACCGTCTTGCCAGGCGGCGCCGGGATGAGCTTGGCGACGCTGTCTACATGGCCGAAGCCCATGCCCAGCACGCGGCCGATGTCGCGCAGCGCGCCCTTGGCGGCCATGGTGCCGAAGGTCGCGATCTGGCTGACCGCCGGCCGGCCGTATTTGTCCTTGACGTAGTCGATGACGCGGTCGCGGTTGCCCTGGCAGAAGTCGATGTCGAAGTCGGGCATCGAGACCCGCTCGGGGTTCAGGAAGCGCTCGAACAGCAGGTTGTATTTGAGCGGGTCCAGGTCGGTGATGAGCAGCGCATAGGCCACCAGCGAACCAGCGCCCGAACCCCGGCCCGGCCCCACCGGGCAGCCGTTTTCCTTGGCCCAGCGGATGAAGTCCGACACGATGAGGAAGTAGCCCGGGAAGCCCATCTTGATGATGGTGTTGAGCTCGAAGTCCAGGCGCTCGACATAGCGCGGGCGCTCCTTGTCACGCTCGGCCTCGTTCGGGAAGAGATGCTTCAGGCGCCCCACCAGGCCTTCATGGCTCAGCTCGCGGAAGTACTGGTCCATCGGCATCGGCGTGCCATCTTCCAGCAGCGGCGTCGGGAAGTTGGGCAGCTGCGGCTTGCCCAGCACCAGGGTCAGCGAGCAGCGACGCGCGATCTCGGTCGTGTTCTGGATGGCGCTGGGCACGTCCTTGAACAGCTCGCGCATCTGCGCCTGGGTCTTGAAATGCTGGCTGGGCAGGAAGCGCTTGATGCGCTTGGGGTTGGCCAGGGTCTCGCCCTCGGCCACGCAGACGCGGGCCTCATGGGCCTCGAAGTCGTCTTCGGCCAGGAACTGGATGGGATGGGTCGCCACGACGGGCAGGCCCAGTTCGGCCGCCAGCGGCACGCTGGCCTGCACCAGGGCTTCCTGGCCCGGCAGGCCGGCGCGCTGCAGCTCGATGTAGAAGCGGCCGGGGAAGATGGCCGACAGCTTCTGCGCCCATTCGGTCGCGCGCACCTTGTCGCCCTGCATCAGGGCCTGGCCCAGGCCGCCATGCTGGGCGCCCGACAGGCAGATCAGCCCGCCGCCCAGCTCCTGCAGCCATTCGAGCTTTAGGCAGGCCTGGTTGCGCTGCACGTTCTCGATCCAGGCGCGCGACAGCAGCTCGGAGATGTTCAGATAACCCTGCTTGTCCTGCACCAGCAGCAGCAGGCGCGTCGGCGGCTTGTCGGTGGCGTCGCTCTCCAGCCAGCAGTCGGCGCCGAGGATGGGCTGCACGCCCTTCTTGCGGCAGGCGGAATAGAACTTGATGCCGCCGAACAGGTTGGCCAGGTCGGTGATGGCCGCCGCCACCTGGCCGTCCTTGGCGGCGGCATCGGCAGCGTCATCGGTCCTCAGGGTGCCATCCACGACCGAGAACTCGGTGTGCATGCGCAGGTGGACAAAGGGAAGCTCTTGAACTGCGGTCTCGGACATCGCGGCATTGTAGGAAGCCCCTCCACCTGCCCGCCCAAGACGGGATGGCAACGCTTACATGGCTTAGCGATGCCATAAAACTTTAAGTATTACTTTTGATCGATGCCAATTGCTGGATCGGCGTAATCGCGGGGTGTTTATACATAAATAGTCATGTTTAATTGACCTGCCCGGGGCTGGCGCCGGCTCCGGGCAAAACACGAGGCCCGCCCGCAACGAGGCGGCCCGTCACACTCGGAGACAAACCATGTTCCTGAACTTGAAGCGCCTCGTGCGCCTGGCTGCCGCATGCGCGCTCGGCGCCCTGCTGGCCCCTGCTCAAGCGGCGCCCTGGACGCTGACCGGCTCGCTCGGCACCCACGACCCCCATATCTACAAGACGAGTTCGACCTGGTGGCTGTTCGAGACCACCGACAACGGCGGCATTGGCGTCAAGTATTCGAGCGACGGCCATGCCTGGACCCAGGGCGGCCCCATCTTCAGCAGCGGCCTGGCCTGGTGGAAGACCTATCTGCCCAGCAACAAGACCGCCATGGTCTGGGCGCCCGGTTGCGGCGAATACAACGGCCTGGGCTATTGCTACTACGCCATCTCCAGCTTCGGCTCGCAGAAGTCGGCCATCGGCCTGACGACCTCGGCCGGCGGCATCCAGGCCGGCCAGTGGGTGGACCAGGGCGCCATCCTGACCTCCAGGCCGGGCGACGGCTACAACGCCATCGACCCCAGCTTCGTCGTGGCGGCCAACGGCGACACCTATCTCGTCTTCGGCTCGTTCTGGAACGGCATCCACATCACTCGCGTCAGCAAAACCAACCTGAAGCCGCCCGCCGGCGGCATCACCAACATCGCCAAGGACACCGCCAACGGCATCGAGAACGGCTTCGTCGTCCACAGGGGCAGCTGGTACTACCTGTTCGCCTCCAAGGGCGCCTGCTGCAAGGGCGCGAGCAGCACCTACTACATCGTCGTCGGCCGCTCGACGTCCATCACCGGTCCCTACGTGGACAAGGCCGGTGTGCAGATGATGTCCGGCGGCGGCACCGTGCTGGCGTCCAGCGGCTCGCGCTTCAAGGGTCCGGGCGGGCAGTCGCTGCTGGCCGACGGCTCGGTGATGGCCTGGCATGCCTATGACGCCAGCAACAACGGCGCACCGGTCCTCTTCATCAACAACGTGACCTGGGGCTCCGACGGATGGCCGCAAGCGGTCTGGTGATCGCCCCGCCGGCAGCACTGGCCCTGGGGCTGGCGCTGCTGGGCTGGGCGTGGTGGGGGCAGCCGGCGGTAGACACGCCGCCGGTGGCTCCGGCCGTCGTTGCGCCGCCCGCAGCGAGGCCAGCCATGCCGGAGCGTCGCCACGCGCCGGCCGCGCGCGAGACGCCCCAGGCTCCAGCCCTCCATCTCGTCGGATTGCTCACGGCACCGGAGGCGAGCCTGCGCGCCAGCGTGATGACGGCCTTGAGCCAACCGGCCGAGGGCGGGCGGCTCTACGCCCGAGCCCTCGCGCGGCGCTGTGCCGACCTGGCCGGCTTGCAGGCCGTCACGGCACCGGACGTCAACGACGCCCGCCATCAAAGCGCCGTCGCGCGCCGCGCCGCCTTGGCCGCGGGCTGCAGTCAGTTCGGCAATGGCGAGTGGCTGGGTCTCGTCAATGTCGCTGCTGACGAGGCGGGAGGGGGTGACCCGCTGCTCGCCATCCAGCAGTCCGACCTCGACGATGCGGCCCTCGTGCAGGCCCTCATGGCCCGCCCCGACCCGCTGCTGCTCGACGAACTCGGCGAACGCCTGCTGCTGCGCCGCATCGACGGCGAGGCGCGGCTGTTCTTCGACGGCCAGCGTTTCGACGCTGAAGCCGATCGCGCGACGGCCCAGGCCGCGCTGCGCCTGCTGCCCTGCCATTTCGGCCTCGCCTGCGACGAACGCGACCCCGAAGTCTGGTTCAGCTGCCTGCGTGGCGACGGCTGTGTGGCCTCACGCCTTGAACGCGAACCGCCCGAAGCTCAAGCGCTGGCGTCTCGCCTCGCCGCAGCCCTGCGCAGCCGGGACCTGAAGCGCTTCCTCCCCTGAGGTTTGCGCGGGCTTGCGGTCGCGGAGGTGGCCGCTAAGCTGCGCGCCCATGAAACACATCGCCCTTGCGCTGGCCACCGCCGGCCTGCTGTCCACGGCCTTCGCCGCCCCCAAGGCCGTCAAGCCCGCCGCGAAACCCGTCGCCAAGAAGACCGCCCAGGAAATCCTCGCCGGCTCACCGGCCAGCGACTGGCGCGGCCTGGATCCCGAGAACACGCTGCTGATGGACCTCGTGTCATCTCAAGGCAATGGCCAGGTCATCATCGAGCTCGCCCCGCGCTTTGCGCCCGCACACGCCGCCAACATCCGGGCGCTCGCCCGTGGCGGCTACTGGGACGGCCTGGCCATCCTGCGCGTGCAGGACAACTTCGTCACCCAATGGGGCGATCCCGACGGCGAGGATGCCGCCAAGGCCAAGCCGCTGCCGGCTGGCGCCAATGCCAAGCTGCCGGCCGAGTTCTCGGTGCCGCTGGACAAGATCGGCAAGGACGCCGGCTTTGCCAAGCTGCCCGACGGCGAGGGCTGGGCGCCCCGCACCGGCTTTGCCGGCGGCATGCCGATCGCGGCCGATCCCAAGACGGGCCGGGCCTGGCTGGCCCATTGCTACGGCGTCGTCGGCGCCGGCCGCAGCGATGCGGTCGATTCCAGCAACGGCACCGAGCTCTATGTCGTCATCGGTCAGGCGCCGCGCGGGCTTGACCTCAACATCACGACCGTCGGCCGCGTGCTCAAGGGCATGGAGCTGCTGTCGGGCCTGCCGCGAGGCGGCGCTGCCATGGGCTTCTACGACAAGCCCGAGCAGCGCACCGGCATCCAGCGCATCCGCCTGCTGGCCGAAGTGCCGACCGAGGAACGCCCGGCCCTGCAGGTGCTGCGCACGGAATCCGCCACCTGGACCCAGCTGCTGGATGCACGACGCTATCGCGGCGGTTGGTTCGTGCACAGCCCCGGCTACATCGACATCTGCAGCGCGTCCGTACCCACGCGCCCCACGCCTCAGCCGCCGAAGTAAAGCGCCACGCGGTAGGTGATGAAGGACGCCAGATAGGCCAGTCCGAACAGATAGCCCGTCATGATCAGCGGCATCTTGTAGCCGCCGGTCTCACGCTTCACCGCCGCCAGCGTCGCGATGCATTGCGGCGCGAACACATACCAGGCCAGCAGTGACAGGGCCGTCGCCAGGCTCCAGCTCTGGGCGATCAGCGGTGACAGGGCCTGGGCGGCCTCGTCACCGGTGGCCGACAGCGCGTAGACCGTGCCCAGCGCGCCGATGGCGACCTCGCGGGCTGCAAGCCCCGGCACCAGGGCCAGGCTGATCTGCCAGTTGAAGCCGATGGGCGCGAAGATCTTGGCGAGACCCGCGCCGAGGTAGCCCGCCACGCTGTACTGGATGGGTGCCCCCGTCGCGCCTTCCGGCGGGCCGGGGAAGCTGGACAGCAGCCACAGTGCCAGCGTCAGCACCAGGATGATGCCGCCGACGCGCTTGACGAAGATCATCGCGCGCTGCCACAGGCCGATGGCGATGGAGCGCGGGTGCGGCCAGTGGTAGCTGGGCAGCTCCATCATCAGCGGGCGCACCAGGCGGCCCGTGCTGGTGAAACGCTTCAGCAGCCAGGCCACAACCAGGGCGCCGAGGATGCCTGCGAAGTAGAGGACGAACAGCACCAGGCCCTGCAGCTCGAAGCCGGCCACGTCGCGGTGCGGCACAAAGGCGCCGATCAGCAGCGCATACACCGGCAGCCGCGCCGAACAGGTCATCAGCGGGGCGATCATGATGGTGACCAGGCGGTCGCGCGGATTGGAAATCGAGCGCGTGGCCATGATGCCGGGGATGGCGCAGGCGAAGCTCGACAGCAGCGGGATGAAGCTGCGGCCCGACAGGCCGACGCTGCCCATCAACCGGTCCAGCAGCAGGGCCGCGCGCGGCAGATAGCCCGACTCCTCCAGCAGCAGGATGAAGAAGAACAGGATCAGGATCTGCGGCAGGAAGGCCAGCACGCTGCCACAGCCGGCGATGACGCCGTCGACGATGAGGCTGCGCAGCCAGCCGTCCGGCAGCCAGTTGCCGACCTGGGTACCCAGCCAGGCCATGCCGCCCTCGATGGCGTCCTTGGGCGGTTCGGCCCAGGAGAACACCGCCTGGAAGAGCAGGAAGAGCAGCACCGCCAGGATGACCGAACCGGCCACCGGGTGCAGCAGCACGCGGTCGACACGGTCGCTGGGCAGGTGCGGCAATTCCTCGTCCAGCTGCAGGGCGCGCAGCAACGTCTTGACGGTGACATGGTCGTCGACCTGCTGCTCGGCCGCCGCCGCGATGGGGGCGTTTTCCCAGACCTCGGGCTGGTCGAGCAGGCCGCGCAGCTCGTCCAGGCCTTCCTTGTGGATGGCCACCGTGCGCACGACCGGCAGGCCGAGCTGGGCGCTCAGGGCCGCCGCATCGATCTTGAGACCGCGGCGCGCGGCCAGGTCGGCCATGTTCAGCGCGACGACGACGGGCAGGCCCTGGCGGCGCACGGCCAGCAGCAGGCGCAGGTTGCGGCGCAGATTGGTCGCGTCCAGCACCATGACGACGAGGTCGGGCTTCTTCTCGCCCTTGGCGCGGCCGGCCAGCACGTCGCAGGTCACGCGTTCGTCGGGCGAGCGCGGATGCAGGCTGTAGGTGCCTGGCAGGTCCAGCAGGCGCAGCGTCTTGCCGGCTGCCGTGGTCAGCTTGCCTTCCTTGCGCTCGACGGTGACGCCGGCGTAGTTGGCAACCTTCTGATGGCTGCCGGTCAGGCCGTTGAACAGGGCCGTCTTGCCGCAGTTGGGATTGCCGACGAGGGCGACGAGCTTGCCCCCGCGGTGCACATGGACGATGGCCTCAGTCATGACGCACGGTCACGGCAATGCATTCGGCCTCGGCATGGCGCAGTGCAAACGTCGACTGGCCGACACGCACCACCAGATTGCCCTCGCTCAGGCTGCCGCGGCGCAGCACGCGCACGGCCTCGCCCGGCAGAAAGCCCAGGTCGGCCAGCCAGGACGCCCATTCCGGCGAATGCACGGGTGCGCTGACCAGCTGGACGGTCAGCGCCTGGCCGGCAGGGGCGGCAGCGAGGCTGGAGGGCAGCGGCTCGGACATGAAGGCAGGCTCGGCGGGTGAGCCGATTGGATGAGAATGATTCTCATTATACGCAAGCCATCCCTCGCCCCAGAGCAGGAATGGCTTTTGCCTGTCAGCGCGGGTTGAGACGGTCCAGCAGCAGGTCGCAGGCCTTCAAGGCTTTGGCGAAATCCAGCCTCGCCACGGCAGCGGACAGCGGGGGGAAGTCGGCGCCCAGCAGCCCGGCATGGTGACCCGCCAGTTCCTCGCACACCGCGACCGAACGCATGTTGCGCTCGACCAGCAGCTGGCGCAGCCGGCGCAGGGTTTCCAGTGGATCGCCCGCCGCGGCCGCCGTTGCCGCAGGAGTCGGAGCCGCCACGTTCTGCAGCGCAGCCAGGCTGGCGTCCAGCAAGCCCTGCAGAGCGGCCACGTCCACGGCGCCCAGGCCCACCCCTTCGCGCAAGGCCAGTTCCTGGCGGCCAGCGGCTGCGGCCAGGGCCGTCGCGCCGACGGCGCCCGCCAGCCCTCGCAGGGTGTGCAGCACACGGGTCACGTCGGCGGTCGACTGCTGCTGCTGATGCCGCTTCAAGGCGTCCAGTTCCGCGGGCGCGTCCTGGGCGAACGACAGCGCCAGACGTTCGTACAAGGCCTGCCGCCCCCCCAACCGACGCAGCGCGGCCTCCTTCTCCAGCAGCGGTGCCGGCACCACGGGTGGCGCAGGCCGGGCAGGGACGGGGCCGACATGGCGCAGCAGGCAGGCAACGAGCTGCTCCAGGTCCACCGGCTTGGCGACGTGGTCGCGCATGCCGGCGGCCAGGCAGGCCAGTCGATCCGACTCCATCGCGTTCGCCGTCATGGCGATGATGAGGCTGTCGGGCCGGGCGGCCAGGATGCGCTGCGTGGCCTCGAAGCCATCGATATCGGGCATCTGCAGGTCCATCAGGACGGCGTCGAAACGGGGCTCGGCCACCAGGGCCAGATGGGCCCCCTCGACGCCACCACCCGCCAGCGTGACGACAGCGCCCTCGCCTTCCAGCAGCTCCAGTGCCACCTGCTGGTTAAAGTCGTTGTCCTCGACGATGAGCAGCCGCATGCCCGTCAGGCGCGGCTCGCCGACACCCGTGCGAGCCAGCGGCGCCGGCGCGCCGCGCGTCGCCTCGGCAACGGCGTCGTGGAGCATGGACGCCGTCACCGGCTTGACGAGATAGCCACCCAGGCCCTGAATGTCCTGCTCGCTGCGTTCGGCCAGCAATTCGCGGCCATGGGCCGTCACCATGATGATGACCGGCGCGTCGGACTCATGGCTGTCGCGGATGCGGCGCGAGGTCTCCCAGCCGTCCAGCCCCGGCATGCGCCAGTCCATCAGGATCAGCTGGTATCGAGAATCACCACGCTCGGCCGCCTGATGCACCAGGGACAGGGCCTGCTCGCCACTGGCCGCGATGTCGCAGTCCCAGCCCAGGCTTTCGCCGATGCCTTGCAGCACTTCGCGGGCCATGGGGTTGTCGTCGACGATGAGGACCTTGAGGCCGCGCTGGGCCGCGTCGTCCTCGCCGCTTTCAGCCGGCGCGGCGTCCATCAGCAGCTCGAAATGGAAGCGGCTGCCCTCGCCGACACGGCTGTCCACGCGCAGCTCGCCGCCCATCAGCGCCACCAGGCGGCGGCTGATGGCCAGGCCCAGGCCGGTGCCGCCGTAGCGCCGCGAGGTCGACTGCTCGGCCTGGCTGAAGCCGACGAAGATGTGCTCGAGCTTGTCGGCCGGGATGCCGATGCCGGTGTCACGTACCTCGAAGCGAAGCAGCGCCCGTCCCCCCTCCTCGCCCAGCAGCGTCAGGCCCAGCACGACCTCGCCGCGCTCAGTGAACTTCAGCGCATTGCCGGCCAGGTTGAGCAGCACCTGACGCAGCCGCGTCGCGTCACCGACCAGGGCCGCAGGCAGGCGCGGGTCGAGGCGGAACAACACCTCGATGTCCTTGCTGCCCACATTGGCCGACAGGATGACGGCCAGCTCGCGCATGAAGTCGCTGAGCTCGAAGCGGTGCGGGTCCAGCTCCATCTTGCCGGCCTCGACCTTGGAGAAGTCCAGCACGTCGTTGATGACGGCCAGCAGCGCCTGCGCGGCGGTGCGGGCCTTGCTCGCGTAGTCCAACTGGCGGGGCGTCAGCTCGGTGCGCAGCAGCAGGTTGAGCATGCCCAGGGCCCCGCTCATCGGCGTGCGGATCTCGTGGCTCATATTGGCCAGGAAATCGCTCTTGGCCTGGCTGGCCGCCTCGGCGGCGACGCGGGCGCGCACCAGGTCGACCTCTGCGCGGTGTCTCTCGGTCACGTCGATGAGCATCTGCACGACGTTGACGAGGCGGCCACGACGGTCGCGGATGGCGCTGGCGCTGCCGTCGGCAAACAGCTCGCCGCCACCGGGCAGCGCAAAGCCGCGCTCGAAGCGCACATGCTCCAGCCGCGCCGAGGCCAGGCGCACCAGTTCACCGCCCAGCACGCGCCCGGGACGGAAGTCCGGCAGGTCGGCCAGCTTGGCGCCGCGCAGCTCGCCCGCCTCGCGGCAGAGCATGGCCGTCAGGGCCTGGTTGACGTCGAGGATGACGCCCTGGGCGTCGCACAGCGCGATGCCGACCTGGGCGCGCTCGAAGACGCCGCGGAAACGCTGCTCGCTCTCGTTCAGGGCCCGGGTGCGCTGCTCGACGCGCGCCTCCAGCAGCTGGCGCTCGACGACGAGCTGCTCGGTCATGTGGTTGAAGCTGCGCGCCAGCTCGCGGAACTCGGTGAAGCCACAGACCGGCGCGCGTTCGTCCAGCTTGCCGCCGGCAATGCGTGTCGCCGCGTCGTTCAGCATCTGCACGGGTTCGACCAGGCGACGCCCCAGCAGCAGGCCCAGGCCCAGGGCCAGCAGCAGCGACAGGCCGAGGGCAATGAAGACCCGGTCGCGCAGCGACCGCGCCGGCGCAAAGGCCTCGGCCGCATCGATGTTGACGGAGATGCCCCAGTCCAGGGCCGGCAAATGGCGCCAGGAGGAAATCACGTCGACGCCGGCGTAGTCGCGCGTCAGGCCGCTGCCGCTTTCTCCGCGCAGGCCGCGCACTGCCGGCGGCGGATCGGACGCCGCCAGGTCCAGCACGCCGGTCAGCGTCTGCGATGGCGCGCGCCGGGGTTCATTGATGAAGAGGGCGTGATCGCCGTCGCGCTGCACCAGCACGGTCTCGCCCGTCAGCGCCAGGCCCGAGCGCTCGGTCGCGACGCGCAGCAGGCGGTCCAGGTCGAGTTGCAGCACGACGCTGCCCAGCACGCGGTCGCCGTCGACGACCGGGTGTACCAGGAACAGCGTCACCGGCCCTTCGCCGTGCAGATGCTGGGCTCGCGTCAGCTGCGGGTCCAGCTGCCCGATGGCGCGGCGGTGGGCCGCCAGCAATTCGCTGCCCTCGTAGGCGCCGCCATCCAGGCGCGCCAGCTCGGGGGTCGAGCCCGCCGGCGCCTTCATCGCGAAACTGATGCGACCGTCGGGCTGCACCAGCAGCAGGTTGAGGTATTTGCCGCTGTCGTAGAGGCGCTCGAAGAAGGCCCGGCTGCCGGCGCTGACACGGGTGGCGACGGCGTCGCCGCGCTGCACCAGCAGCTCCCGCGTATCGCTGGACTGGGCGACGAGGCGGCCATCGATCTCGACCTCGTTGAGGTATTCGTTGATCTCGTGGACCTTCTTGCGCGAGATGGCCACCAGTCCTTCCGTCACCGCCTCGTGCAGTCGGCTCTCGAAGCTGGACAGCTGCCAAAGCCCCACCAGCCCGAGGGGCAGCATGGACAGCAGCACCAGGCCCAGCAGCAGGGCCGGACCGACGCGCCAGGCGGACCGCCTCGACTCCGGCGCCTGGACGGCGGCGATCACGGCGCCCCCTCGGCGTGCGGCAGCACCGCCATCCAGTGCTCGTTGGAGCGGAAGCTGGGCCAGGGCTCGGGCTTGATGTAGCGCGGCAGCATGAACACCTCGCCGAGCTGGCCGCCGGGCTTGACCTGGGCGATGCGCAACTGGCGCCACAGATGCCTGCTCTGGCCGTCCACCGCGGCGAAGCCCTGGGGCGCCGCCACGCTCTGCTGCAGCACATTGGCATTGACGGCGTCGGTCTGCACGCTGCCGATCTCACGCACCGCCGCGGCCCACAGCTGCACGCCGATGTAGGCCGACACCGCCGGGTCGCTGACCTGCACGCCCTCGCCCTGGCTGTGGCGCAGGCGCGCCAGGAAGGCCTGGTTGGCCGGCCCGGGCTGGGATTGCAGATAGCTCCAGGCCGTGAAGTGCCGGTCGAGCCGGCCGCCGTCATAGGCCGTCATCTCGGGCTCGGCCGCCCGCAGCGACATCAGCGGCAGATCGGTCAGGCCGGCCGCCACCAACGCATCGAAGAAGGCCCGGTTGCTGCTGCCGCCGATGGTGCTGAGGACGAGGTCGGGCTGCAGGGCCTGCAGGTCGGCCAGCACGCCGCTCATGTCGGTGCCGGCCAGCGGCACATAGCGCTCGCCCAGCACCTGGCCGCCACTGAGCAGGATGAAGTCGCGCAGCATCGCGTTGACGCGCCGGGAATAGAGCGCCTCGGTGCCGATCAGATAGACCCGCCGGCCAAAGCCGGTCATGGCCCAGTCGGCTGCGGGCAAGGCATGCTGGTTGGGCGTGGGGCCGGTGTAGATGATGTGGGGTGACTGCTCCAGGCCTTCATAGGCCAGCGGATAGAACAGCAGGTGGCGGTGGGTCTCGACGACGGGCCTGACGGCCTGGCGGCAGTTGGACGACCAGCAGCCGAACAGGGCCACCGCATGTTCGTTGCTGATGAGCCGCTCGGCCGCCGCGGCCGCCACGCGCGGCTCGGAGCGCGTGTCCTCGATCTTCAGCTCGACGCGCCGGCCCAGCAGCCCGCCGCCGGCGTTGATCTCCTCGACCGCCAGCTTGACGCTGGCGACCAGCGGTGCCTCGCTGGTCGCCATCGAGCCGCTGAGGGCATGCAGCAGGCCGATGACGATGGGGCCGCGGGCGGCTTCGGCCGAGGGCCTGTTGACCAGGTAGAGCACCAGGAGCGCCACCAGCACCAGCAGCAGGCCGCCCAGCAGCGCCAGTCGGGCCCGCATGCCTTCCAGCATCAGCCCGCCGTGCGCCGCGCCTCGGGCGAAATCAGCGGCAGGGTCAGCCTGACCGTCGTGCCCACGCCGGGCGTGGACTCGACCTGGATCTGCCCGCCAAGCGCAAAGGTGACGAGGTTGCGCACGATGTACAGCCCCGGCTCGCTGCGGTTGGGACCGAAACGGGTCGAGAAGAAGGGGTCGAAGACGCGGCCCAGCGTGCCGGGCGGGATGCCGACACCGTGGTCCTGCACGGTGACGACGAGCTGGTCGGTGCCTTGGGACCGCACACGCAGATGCACCTCGCCGCCGGCCTCGCGGTAGGCGTGCTTGATGGCGTTCTGGATCAGCGTGGACAGCACCTTGGCCAGGGCGCCGCGGAAGCTCAGCAGGTGCAGGTCGTCACCGGCGTCGAGCTCGCAGCGCACCTGATGGGCCTCGAGGGCCGGCGCCAGGCCGGCCACCACCTCGTGCACCAGTTCCAGCAGCGAGAAGCTGCGGCGCTGGTCGCCGAAGTTGTCGGCCGTGGACTGCAGGAAGGAGTCGACGATGGACAGGGTGCGCTGCAAATTGGACAGCACCAGGCCGACGCTCTCCTCGCTGACACGCAGATGCTTGTCCAGGTCGCTGCGCTTGATGGTGCCGTGGCCGGACAGGCTGCGCAGATGGGTCAGGTCATCCTGCAGCGTGCAGGCCGAGATCAGCGCATTGCCCAGCGGCGAGCTCAGCTCCTGGGCGATGCCGGAGATGGTGCGGCCGACCGAGGCCAGCTTGTCGCGCTGGAAGAGCTCGATCTGGGAACGCGCAAAGCTCTCGGAGGCCAGCTTCAGGGCCAGCTGGGTGCGCACCCGCGCCTTGACGACGACGTCGACGAAGGGCTTGGGGATGTAGTCGACGGCGCCGTGGGCAAAGCCCTGGGCCTCGTCGTCGGCACTGCCCTGCACCGTCACGAAGATGACGGGCACGCTGCGCGTGCGTGGGTCGGCCTTGAGGCGGTCACAGACCTCGTAGCCGCTCATTTCGGGCATCAGCACATCGAGCAGGATGAGGTCGGGCAGCTGCTGGGCGCAGAAGGCCAGGGCCTCCGCGCCGCTGGTGGCCATGGACACTTCGCATTCGTCCACCAGCAACTGGTAGAGCGCATGGATGTTGCTGGGCTGGTCGTCGACGACGAGGATGAGCGGCATGGCGAATCAGAATAACCGCTGCACCCGGCCGTCGCCTAAGGGCATGCCGGGGGCTTTCCCCAGGACATAGGTGTGGATTCCGTCGCACATTTCGCGCATCCCGCCCTCACATAATCGCCGGGCCTGTCAGCACTGCTGCAGCAGGCCTCAGTTCCACGCGATCGCCCCATGCCCCAGCGCAAGTTCACGCTCGGCCTTCTCTGGCTTGCCATGGCGGCATTGCTGGTGCTGCTGTTCCTGCTCTGGGGCTTGCGCGGCATCGGTGGCACGGCGGCTGATGTCGCGCTGGTGATCAATGCCCTGCTGCTGCCCCTGCCGCCGCTGTGCGTGCTGGCGCTGCGCCGCAATGTCAACGCCGCCGAGGCCCACAAGGCCGCCACCGAAGCCAAGACACGCTTCCTGGCCCAGATCAGCCACGAGATCCGCACGCCCATGAATGCGGTCATGGGCATGACGCAGCTGGCCCTGCAGACCCAGCTCACACCCGAGCAGCGCGACCTGCTGACCAAGGCCGACGCCGCTTCGCGCACCCTGCTCGGCCTCGTCAACGACGTGCTGGACGTCTCCAAGATCGAAGCCGGCCACATGGAGATCGAGTCCCTGCCGCTGCGCCTGGAGGACGTCGTCGGCCAGGCCATGGAACTGGTGCGGCCGGTGCATACCAATCCCGCTGTCGCGCTGATCTGCGACTGGGCCGACGCCAGCCTGCTCGGCCCGCGCGGCCAACTGCGCGGCGATGCACTGCGGCTGCAGCAGGTGCTGGTCAACCTGCTGTCCAACGCCCTCAAGTTCACGCCGGCCGGCCAGGTGCAGCTGCGGCTGGCCGCCGCGCCCACCGACGATCGGGGCCGGGTGCCGCTGACGCTGACGGTGCAGGACAGCGGCATCGGCATGAGTGCCGAGCAGCTCGACGGCTTGTTCGGCGAGTTCAGGCAGGGCGACGCCTCCATCCAGCGACGCTACGGCGGCACCGGTCTGGGCCTGTCCATCGCCCGGCGCCTGGTCGAATTGATGGGCGGCAAGCTGGACGTGCGCAGCGAGCCGGGCCGGGGCAGCAGCTTCGAGATCCGTCTGCCCCTGCTTCTGGACACCACCGCCACGGCGCCTGCACCCCTCAAGCCACAGCGCCTGCTGCTCGCCAAGGCTCGCCCCGAAGGCCGCGAGGCGACGCTGGCCATGCTGCGCCATCTCGGCCTGGGGTCCGGCGTCGCCGCCAGCGTCGATGCCGCCAGCACACTTGCCGCGCTGGGCGGCGCCCGCGAGGCCGGCCGCCCCTTTGAATGGCTGCTGCTGGACTGGCAGCTGCCCGGCCCCGGCGGCGCGGAGTTGCTGGCCCAGTTGCGCCGCGACCACCCGGCCCTGCGCATCGCCGTGCTGTGCCCACCGGGCGCCGATGAAGGCCCGGCCCAGGCCCGCAGCTTCGGCGCGCGGGCCCTCTGCCCCAAGCCCCTGCTGCCCGGCGAGTTGCGTCGCCTGCTCGACGACGCGCCCGCCGATCGCCCCGCCAACGTCGACACGCAATCCCTGGCCGGCCTGCGCGTGCTGCTGGTCGAGGACCACCCCGTCAACCAGGAGATCGCTCTGCGCCTGCTGAGCAGCCGCGGTGCCCAGGTCGACGTGGCCGCCAACGGCCAGGAGGGGCTGGACCGCCTGCTGGCGCGCGGCCCCGCCGCCTACGACCTGGTGCTGATGGACCTGCAGATGCCCGTGCTCGACGGCCTCAGCGCGACGCGCAAGCTGCGCGAGCTGCCCGAGTTCGACGCCCTGCCCGTGCTGGCCATGACGGCCCACGCGCTGGCCGAGGAGCGCGCCGAATGCACGGCCGTCGGCATGCAGGGCCATATCGCCAAGCCGCTGGACGTGACCCGGCTGGTGCGTGAACTGCAGCGCTACCGCCCCAAGCCCCCACCGCAGCCGCCCCGCCCCACGCTGGACCTGCAGACCGGCCTGCGCCAGTTCGATGGCCAATCGGCCCTGTACCGCCGCACGCTGCAGGGCTTCGCGGATCAATACGCCGCGGGCCTCGCCGGCTGGGCCGACTGGCTGGCCAGCGGCAACTGGGCCGAACTGCGCCGCGCGGCCCACACCCTGCAAGGCCTGGCCGCGACACTCGGCGCCCATCCCCTGCACCAGGCCGCCCTCGCACTGGAGCGCAGCGCCGCCACCTCCGATGCCGACAGCGCCGGCCGGCATCTGGACCGTGTCGCACCCGCACTCGACCTGCTGCAGGCCGAGATCCAGGCGGCACTGGCCCGCAGCTGGGACGGCGCCGCGGCGCCCCGCGCCAGCGGGCCGGGCAATGTGGCCGAACTGCACCAGTTGCTGGCCCAGAGTGACAGCCGGGCCTTGGACTGGTGGCAGGCGCACGGTGCGCACAGCGGCCTGGCGCCCGATCTGCACCAGCGCCTGGAGCGCGCCCTCGCCGCCCTCGACTTCGATGCCGCAGCCCATGCACTGAAAGGCAAGGCTTGAGGGCGCCGGTCATCATCGTTCTCGGTCCGGTCGGCACGCGCTGGCTGTTCAAGGTCATCGTCGCTTCGGCGCTGTGTGCCTGGGCGGGCGAGACCCTGCTGGGCGTCATCGAGCCCAGCGACCGCATCGCGTATCCGCTGATCACGACGGCCTTCTCCGCACTGGCCTTGCTGGTCTGGCGCCTGCCGCAGCGGCTGCGCGTCTGGCAGCGCATCGGCGTCACGCTGCTGGCCCTGTATTTCTCGCTGAGCATGCTGGTGTTCACGCTGCGGCCCGACCCGGGCCCCAGCCTCTACACCCTGGGCAGCTTTGCGCCCTGGGCCATGGGAGGCTGCCTGCTGCTGTTCACGACCTGGCGGGCCCGCGAAGCCCTGTTCATCTCGCTCAGCCTGCTCGTCGTCATGCTGGCGCCACCGACGCTGCTGCGCTTTTACGGCACACCGCCGCAATGGCTGATGGAGGGCTGGCCGCTGATCGCCAATATCGGCCTGTGCCAGACCATGTTCTGTCTCGCGCTCTGGGGCTTGTCGCGGCAGATCGGCCGCCTGACGCAGCTGGCGCCGGCGGCCGAGGGCCTGGCCACGGCCGAGGACCTGGTCGCAGCGCGCATGGCCGAGATGGAACGCTCCCGCGCCGCGGCTGAAACGGCTTCGCGGGCCAAGTCCGACTTCCTGGCCAACATCGGCCACGAGATCCGCACGCCGATGAACACCGTGCTCGGCCTGACGCGACTGCTGCTGGAGGGCCGACTGCAGGCCGACCAGCGTGGCCGCCTGCAGGAAGTGGCCAAGGCCGGCGAGTCCCTGGTCAAGCTCATCGACGGCCTGCTGGACTATGCCGACCTGGACGCCGGCCGCATGCAGCTGGCCCATGAACCCCTGCACATCGAGCAGTTGCTGGCCAGCGCCTTCGACGCCGTACGCCCGGCCGCCCAGGCCAAGCAGCTGGAGCTGATCTGCGACATCGCATCGCCCGAGCTGCTGGGCGCTGCCGGTGCACGCCGCGGGGACGCGGTCCGCCTGACCCAGCTCATCACCGAGCTGCTGGTCAACGCCGTCAAGTTCACGCCGGCCGGCCAGATCAAGCTCAGCGCCTCGGTGGACGCCTCCGGCGGCTGGCTGCTGCGGGTGCGCGACAGCGGCGTCGGCATGGCGGCGGAGCATCTGACCCGCCTTTTCACGCCCTTTGCGCAGGCCGAGGCCGGCGCGAGCAGGCGCTTTGGCGGCACCGGCCTGGGCCTAGCCATCTGCCGCGCGCTGGCCGAACGCATGGGCGGCACACTGACAGCGCGCAGCGCCCCAGGCCGTGGCAGCGAATTCGAGCTCAGCCTGCCACCGTCGCCCTGCGCCGACCTGGCCCCGCCACCGCCACCGCCCGCACGGCGTGTGCTGCTGGTGCAGGCCACCCACAGCGGTGGCCACGAGACCCTGATCGCGCTGCTGAAGGCGCTGGCGCCGAGCAGCCGCGTCGACCTGCTGGCCCAGGGACGCCAGGCGCTGGGCCGGCTGGTCTCCGTGCCGGCCAGCCAGCCCTATGACCTGTTGCTGATCGACTGGGTGCTGCCCGACATGGAAGGCAGCGAGCTGCTCGCAAGCCTGAAGGAGAGCGGCCCGCCGCGCGCCCGCCGTACGGTGCTGCTGAGCGCCTTCGACACGCCGGTGCTGCGCGAGCGTGCGCTGCGCCTGGGCGCCGAGTCCCTGTGCGCCAAGCCCCTGCTGCCGCACATGCTGCGCCGCCTGCTCGACCTGGACCGCCCGCTGCCGGTGGACCTGCCCATGCCCGATGTCGTCGACCCGACCACGCCTGGCGCCGATCCCACCACGCTGATGAGCGAGCTCGACACCCTGCTGGGCGAGGCCGACAGCAATGCGCTGACGCTGTACGAGCAGCATGAATCCGCCTTCATCGAGATGCTGCCGGCGCCCCAGGCCAAGGCCCTGGCGGGTGCGATGCAGCGCTTCGATTTCGACGAGGCCCAGGCCGCGCTGCGCGGCAAGACCAAGGATGCGAGCAAGCCATGACGATGATGCCGCCCGAGATCGCCACCCAGGCCACCGTCCTCGTCGTCGACGACACGCCGGCCAACCTGACGCTGCTGGCCCAGGTGCTCAAGCCCGACTACCGCGTGCAACTCGCCGTCAGCGGCGCCAAGGCGCTGGAGATCTGCCGCCGCCAGCCGCCCGACCTCATCGTGCTCGACGTGATGATGCCGGAGATGGATGGCTATGAGGTCTGCCGCCAGCTGAAAAGCGACCCGGCCACACGCCGCACGCCCGTCATCTTCCTGACAGCCCTGACCCGTCCCGAGGACGAGAGCGCCGGCTTCGATGCCGGCGGTGCCGACTTCATCCACAAGCCGTTCAACCCGGCCACCGTGCTGGCCCGGGTGCGCACCCATCTGCAGCTCAAGCTGGCCGAAGACCATCTGCTGCGCCACAACGCCCAGCTGAGCGGCGAGCTGGAAGCGCGCCGGGTCGAGGTCGAACGGCTGCGCGACACCACCCTCTTCGTCATGGTGGGCCTGGCCGAATTCCGCGATGCCGACACCGGCAATCACATCCAGCGCACCCAGGAGTACGTGCGCACGCTGGCGCAGTGGATCGCCGCCCAGCCCGACGGTCCGGTAGACCTGACGGCCGAAGCCATCGATGAACTCGCCAAGGCCGCGCCTCTGCACGACATCGGCAAGGTCGCCATCCCCGACGGCATCCTGCTCAAGCCCGGCAAGCTGTCGCCCGACGAATGGCAGGTCATGAAGACCCATGCGGAGCACGGCGCCGACCTGCTGCAGCGCGCCATCGACAAGCTGGGCGAAGACGCCGGTCCCATGCTGACCTTCGGCAAGCAGATCGCCCGCCACCACCACGAGAAATGGGACGGCAGCGGCTATCCCGACGGCCTGGCCGGCGAAGCCATCCCGCTGTCGGCCCGGTTGATGGCTGTCGCCGACGTCTATGACGCACTGATCAGCGTGCGCCCCTACAAGCAGGCCATGAGCCACGACGACGCCCTGGCCTTCATCCGCGGCGGCAGCGGCAGCCATTTCGATCCGCGCATCGTCGATGCCCTCAATGCCTGCCTGGATGAAGTGCGCGGCATCGCGTCCCGATGGGCCGACTGAGGACAGGCGGCCCAACTGCTTGGGCCGACTCGCCTCAGTCGGGGCACTCGCTCTGCGAGTGCGCGCCCTGCAGGCGGATTGATAATCGCGGGCCCATGCAGTCCGGCCCCATCCTCAATATCTCCTGCTACCTCTTCGTCTCGCTGACCGACACGGCAGCGCTGCGCGACCGCCTCGAAGCCCGGGCGCTGGCCCTGGACCTCAAGGGCACCGTGCTGATCGCCGAGGAAGGCATCAACCTCTTCCTGGCCGGCCCGGCCGACGCCGTGAACGCCTGGGTCGACGAGTTGCGGGCCGACACGCGCTTCGACACGCTCGTGCCCAAGGAAAGCTGGAGCGAGGTGCAGCCCTTCCAACGCCTCAAGGTCAAGGTCAAGCCCGAGATCATCCGCATGAACCGGCCGGCCGTGCGCCCCGACCAAGCGCCGCGCGCACCCGCGCTGGCCCCGGCGACGCTGGTGCGCTGGCTGGACCAGGGCCATGACGACGACGGCCGCGAGGTGGTGCTGCTGGACACGCGCAACGGCTTCGAGGTCGACGAGGGCGCTTTTGACGGCGCCATCGACTGGCGGCTGCACAAGTTCAGCGACTTTCCCGACGCGCTGGCGGCCCACCGCGACGAGCTCGTCGGCAAGACGGTGGTGAGCTACTGCACCGGCGGTATCCGCTGCGAGAAGGCGGCCATGGTGCTCGAGGAACAGGGCCTGACGGCCTGGCAGCTGGATGGCGGCATCCTGAAATACTTCGAGGACACCGGCGGCAAGCATTACCACGGCAACTGCTTCGTCTTCGACGATCGCAGGGGCGTCAACGCTGACCTCTCCCCGAAGTGATGCCCCTCGCCCAGTCTTGCCGCGCTGAACGCGGGCCAGCCCAGTCGGTCCCCGAGGGGACGGCGATGCTCACGGCATCAAGCCGCGAGCAAATCGCCAGGCGGGCCGGCTAGGGAGCGGCCCGGCGCTCGGCCCGAAAATCCCTCCAAGATGAAATTACGTGAATTTGCGCTGAAGGCATTCGGCATCCTGCTGATGCTGGCCGCCCTGGGCTTTGCCGTCAGCAAGGCGCCCGATCGCTCGCTGGAAAGCCTGGTGCCGCGCTGGGCCCCGCCGCCGTCGGACTTCGTCGACCTCGATGGCCTGCTGGTGCACTACCGCGACCAGGGCCCGAGCAGCGACCCGCTGCCCATCGTCCTCATCCACGGCACCAGCGCCAGCCTGCACACCTGGGAGGGCTGGGTGGCCGAGCTCAGCGCCACCCGGCGCGTCATCAGCTTCGACCTGCCCGGCTTCGGCCTGACCGGCCCGAACGCGGAGAACGACTACAGCGACGCCCGCTATGTCGCCTTCGTGCGCCAGCTGCTGGCCCGCCTCGGCGTGGGCCGGGCGATCCTGGGCGGCAACTCCCTGGGCGGTGGGATCGCCTGGCAGGTGGCGCTGGCCGACCCGGCTCACGTCGCCGGCCTCGTCCTGGTCGATGCCGCCGGCTTCGCTTTCGAGCCGGAATCCCTGCCCCTGGGCTTTCGGATCGCCCGCATTCCGGTGCTGCGCGAGCCCATGCGCTGGGTGCTGCCGCGCCGCGCCATCGAGGACAGCGTGCTCGACGTCTACGGCGACAAGAGCCGCGTCACCGCCGCCCTGGTGGACCGCTACTACGAGCTGGCGTTGCGCGAAGGCAACCGTGTCGCCCTGATGAGGCGCATGGACCAGCTCGCACCGGGCCCCGTCGAGCGCCTGGGTGAGATCAAGGTGCCCACCCTCATCCTCTGGGGCGAGCGCGATCGCCTCATTCCGCTGCGCTGGGGCCGTGAGTTCGAAAAAGGCATTCCGGGCAGCCGATTGGTGGTTTTCCCGACCCTAGGCCATGTGCCTCAGGAGGAGGACCCGGCTGCTACCCTTGCGGCCTTGCGCGACTGGCTACCCAACGTCGCCCGCTGAACACCGTCCCACCCAAGAGGTTTGACATGAAGAAACGCTCCCTGATCGCGCTGGCCCTGCTGGCCGCCGCATCGCTGGCCCAGGCCCAGGCTCCTGAATGGAAGAAGCTGCGCATCGGCGTCGAAGGCGCCTACCCGCCTTTCTCCGAGATCGGCCCCGATGGCAAGCTCAAGGGCTTCGAGATCGAACTGGTGCAGGCCTACTGCGCCGAGATGAAGGCCCAGTGCACCCTGGTGCAGCAGGACTTCGACGGTCTCATCCCCGCCCTGCAATCGCGCAAGGTCGACGCCATCTTCGCCAGCGTCTCCATCACCGAGGAGCGCCAGAAGGTCATCGCCTTCACCAAGCCCTACTACAACACCCCGGCCCGCCTCATTGCCAAGACCGGCGTGAAGCTCGACCCGACGGCCGCCGGCCTGAAGGGCAAGAAGATCGGCGTGCAGCGCGGCACGACCCATGAGACCTATGCCGCCGCCACCTTCAAGCAGAGCGAGATCGTGCGCTACGGCAGCCAGGACCAGGTCTTCCTCGACCTGAAGAGCGGCCGCATCGACGCCACGCTGATGGACTCGCCCGCCGGTGACTTCGGCTTCCTGAAGAAGCCCGAAGGCAAGGGCTTTGCCTTCTCCGGCCCGGCCATCATCGACGACAAGGTCTTCGGCGTCGGCACCGGTGTCGGCATGCGCAAGGCTGACGAGGCGACGCTGGGCAAGAAGTTCAACGCCGCCATCGACGCCGTGCAGGCCAACGGCACCTTCAAGAAGCTGGCCGACAAGTATTTCGACTACGACATCGCGCCGCGCACCAAGCAGCAGTGATGCGACGCCGCTCGGCCCTGGCAGCGACGACCCTGGCCTTCGCCGGCACGGCGATGGGCCAGGCCGCGCCCCAGCGCCTGCGCATCGGTTTCGCCGTCGGCTATGCGCCCTTCAGCGAGATCGGCACCGACGGCCAGCTCAAGGGCTTCGAGATCGACGTGGCCCAGGCGCTGAGCACCCGGCTGGCCCTGCCCTACACGCCGGTCATCCTGGAGTTCGACGGGCTGATCCCGGCGCTGCAGTCGCGCAAGATCGACGCCATCATGGCCTCGATGTCCATCACGCCGGAGCGCCAGCAGGTCATCGCGTTTTCGTCGCCCTACTACTTCTCGCCGGCCCGCATGGTCATGCGCGGCGACACGCGCACCGACGTGACGCCGGCGGGCATGAAGAGCAAGCGCGTCGGCGTGGAGCGCGGCACCATCCATGAGCGCTTCCTGGCCGAGCAGTTCGGCGGCATCCAGCTGGTGCGTTATGCGACCCAGGACCAGGCCTTCCTGGACCTGAAGTCGGGCCGCCTGGATGCCACCCTGGTGGACGCCGTCATCGCCCAGTTCGGCTTCCTCAACCATGCCGACGGCCGCGGCTTCGGCTTCGTCGGCCCCGATTTCGCGCGCGACCAGCGCTACTACGGCAAGGGCATAGGCGTCGGCCTGCGCAAGGCCGAGGCCGGCACGCTGGGCCAACGCATCGACGAGGCCCTGGCGGCACTGCGCAGCAACGGCACCCTCAAGACCCTCAACGACCGCTATTTCAGCTTCGATCTCGTCACCCCTCCACGCTGATCGCGGCCTCTCTCTTCATGTTGCACGGATTCCTCCCCAGCCTGCTCGAAGGCTCCGCCGTCACTCTGGCGGTGGCCCTGTCCTCGCTGGCCATCGCCGCCCTGCTCGGGCTCATCGGCGCCCTGGCCAAGCTGTCGCGCTCGCGGGTCGCGCGGGGCGTCGCCGCCACCTACACGACGCTGATCCGCGGCGTGCCCGATCTGGTGCTGATGCTGCTCGTCTTCTACGGCGGCCAGCTGGCCATCAACGCCGCCGCGCCCATGCTCGGCCACGAGGACTACATTGACATCGACCCCTTCTTCGCCGGCGTGCTGACCATCGGCTTCATCTTCGGCGCCTACCTGACCGAGGCCTTCCGCGGTGCCTTCCTGGCCGTGCCGCCGGGCCAGCGCGAAGCCGGCCTGGCTTACGGCATGAGCCCGCGCCAGGTGCTGTGGCGCATCACGCTGCCGCAGATGCTGCGCCATGCGCTGCCGGGCATCTCCAACAACTGGCTGGTGCTGATCAAGAGCACGGCCATCGTGTCCGTCATCGGCCTGTCCGACCTGATGACGCGCGGCAAGCAGGCCGCCGGCACGACGCGCGAGCCTTTCACCTTCTTCCTGGCCGTGGCCGTCATCTATCTCGTGTTCACCAGCGTCTCCGAACTCGTCTTCGCCTGGGCGCAGAAGCGCCTGGCCATCGGCACCAAGGCAGGCCGGCTATGAATTTCGACGCCGTTTTCGAGAACTACCCGCTCTATCTGAACGGCCTGGTCACGTCGCTGCAGCTGCTGGTGCTGTCCCTGCTCGGCGGCCTGGTGCTGGCCGTGCCGCTGGCCGTCGTGCGCACGGTCTTCCTGGTCTGGCCGTCGCGTCTGGTCTGGGTCTACACCTACGTCTTCCGCGGCACGCCGATGCTGGTGCAGCTCTTCCTCATCTACTACGGCGCGGCCCAGTTCGAGGTCGTGCGCGACAGCTGGGCTTGGCCCTGGCTGTCGTCGGCCACCTTCTGCGCCTGGCTGACCTTCACGCTGAACACGGCCGCTTACACGACCGAGATCATTGCCGGCAGCATCCGCGCCCTGCCCGCCGGCGAGATCGAGGCCGCCAAGGCCCTGGGCATGAGCCGCGGCCTGATGCTGCGCCGTATCGTGCTGCCCGCGGCCCTGCGCCGCGCCCTGCCGGCCTACGGCAACGAGGCCATCTTCATGCTGCATGGCACCTCGCTGGCCAGCACCGTCACGCTGCTGGACGTGACCGGCGCGGCCCAGCAGGTCTATGCCAAGTACTACCTGCCCTTTGAGGCCTTCATCACCGCCGGCGCCTTCTACTTCGTGCTGACGCTCAGCCTGGTCGGGCTGTTCCGCTGGGCCGAGAACCGCTGGCTGAAACCCATGATGAGCCGTTGATCATGAACCTCGTCCGCCATCCCCTGATTTCTCCCGCGCCGGGCACCCAGCGCGAACTCGTCTCGCTGCACTACGGCAAGCCTGGCGGCCAGAAGGCGTATATCCAGGCCTCCCTGCATGGCGACGAATTGCCCGGCATGCTGGTCGCCCACCATCTGCGCCAGCGGCTCGATGCCCTCGAGGCGGCCGGCCAGATCACCGGCGAAATCGTCCTCGTGCCCGTGGCCAACCCTATCGGCCTCTCCCAGTTCGTGCTGCATGCCCACCTGGGCCGCTTCGAGCTGACGACGGGTGAGAACTTCAACCGCCACTACCCGGACCAGATCGAGGCCGTGGCCGCCGCCGTCGAGCCCCAACTGGGCAATGACGCCAAGGCCAACGTCGCCCTGCTGCGTCGCGCGCTGAAGGCGGCCGTCGAGGCCGCCCCCGTCGACACCGAACTGCAGTCCCAGCGCCGCCAGCTGATGGCCCTGAGCTGCGATGCCGACATCGTGCTGGACCTGCACTGCGACGCTCAGGCCCTGATGCATCTCTACACCGAGACGCCCTGCTGGCCCGATTGCGAACCGCTGGCAGCCTTCCTTGGCTCGCGCCTGACGCTGCTGGCCCAGGACTCGGGCGACAACCCCTTCGACGAGGCCTGCTCCCAGGTCTGGTGGAAATGGGCAAAACACTTCGGCAACCGCTTCCCCATCCCGCAGGCCTGCCTGTCGGTCACCGTCGAGCTGCGCGGCGCCGCCGATGTGACCCATGAGCTGGCTTCGGCCGATGCGAAGAACATCATCGATTTCCTGCGCTGGCGCGGCCTGATCGCCGGCGACAAGCCCGCGGTCCCCCAGGCCGTCGGCGATGCCCGTCCGCTGGCCGGCAGCATGCCCATCAAGTCGCCCGTCGCCGGCGTGCTGACCTTCGTCAAGGAGGTTGGCGCCGAGGTGCTGGCCGGGGAGGTGCTGGCCCATGTCATCGACCCCATCACGGCCCGCGTCACCGAATTGAAGAGCCCCGTCGACGGCCTCTTCTTCGCCCGCGACTTCCTGCGCTTTGCCAATGCCGGCATGCGCGTGGCCAAGGTGGCCGGCAGAGAAGCGATTCGCACCGGAAAACTCCTCGGCGCCTGAACAACTAGAACAACATGAGCGACATCCAACTCCAGGCCACCAACATCCACAAGCGCTTTGGCGAGCGCGAAGTGCTCAAGGGCATTTCCTTCAGCGCGAAGCGCGGCGACGTCGTCACGCTGATCGGCTCCTCGGGCTCGGGCAAGAGCACCTTCCTGCGCTGCCTGAACCTGCTCGAGCAGCCCAACGAGGGCGAGCTGAGCCTGTGCGGCGAGAACCTGAAGCTGACCCGCGACCGCGACGGCAGCCTGAAGGCCGCCGACGCCAGGCAGCTGCAGCTGTGGCGCGCCAAGCTGGCCATGGTTTTCCAGAACTTCAACCTCTGGGCCCACATGACGGTGCTGGAGAACGTCATCGAGGCGCCCGTGCACGTGCTGGGCAAGTCCAAGGCCGAGGCCATCGAGCGGGCCCAGGCCCTGCTGGCGCGCGTCGGCGTGTCGCACCGCGCCCATGTCTACCCGGCCCAGCTGTCGGGTGGCGAGCAGCAGCGCGTGGCCATCGCCCGCGCCCTGGCCGTCGACCCCGAGGTCATGCTGTTCGACGAGCCGACGTCGGCTCTGGACCCCGAGCTGGTCGGCGAAGTCCTCAAGGTCATGCGCGACCTGGCTTCGGAGGGCCGCACCATGGTCGTCGTAACCCACGAGATGGGCTTTGCCCGCGAGGTCTCCAACCACTGCCTCTTCCTGCACCAGGGCAAGGTGGAAGAGGAAGGCAACCCCAAGGAAATGCTGATCAAGCCGCAGTGCGAGCGGCTGCAGCAGTTCCTCAGCGGGGGTCTGAAATAGCGTGACCCTGCGCAGCCTGCTGTGGCGGGCACTGGCTCTTTTGAGCCTGGCTCTCGGCCTGATCGGCCTGGTGCTGCCGGTCGTGCCGACCGTCCCCTTCCTGCTGCTCGCCGCCTGGGCCGCCGGCAAGGGCTGGCCGGTCCTGGAGCGTTGGCTGCTCAACCATGCGCATTTCGGCCCCCACATCCGCGGCTGGCGGGAGCGCGGCGCGGTACCGCGGCGGGCCAAGTGGATGGCCAGCCTGATGATGACGGCCAGTGCGGTGATGCTGGCGCTGACGCCGGCCCCTCTGGCCGTCAAGATCGCCGTGCCGGCGCTGATGCTGGCCGTCGCGATCTGGCTCTGGCGCCGCCCCGAAGCCTGAGCGTCGTTACTTCAACTCTGCCCAGCTCTTCGTCGTCTGGGCCTCGTAGCGGCCATCACCCTCGGCGTCCACTTCCAGCCGGGCCTGCGTGGCATTCACCGATGAGATGCGCAGGGCCGAACCACCATTGCCCTGCACCATCAGCTGGCCGCTGCTCGGATAGCGGTCGCTGCCGGTGATGACCAGCGGCTGAGGCGTCGTGACGATGACCCGCTTGCCGCCCAGGCCGCTGCTGGAGATCTGGCCCTCGTAGCTGATGGTGGTGCGGCTGACACCGGTGACGGTCTCGGTGCGCAGGGTGAGCTTCACACCGCTCAGCGTCGTCGTGAAGGGCTGGCCGTCCTGGCGGCCCGAGAACATCATGAAGTCCGTCGACAGCTTGAGCTCGCTGACGGTCGGCGTCTGGGTCTGCGTGAAATTGAGCGTGCCGTCACCCTGCACCGTGTCCGCACCGCGGGTGGCACTGAAGGCGCTCAGCGTGACGGCCAGCGTCGCGCCATAGCTGCTGCTGTCGATGAAACCGCTGAGCGACTGCACGGCAAAGCTGACGCGCCCCTGCAGCACCGTGCCGTCCTCTTCCCTGCACGACTGGGCCTCCAGCGCGATGCCATCTCCGTTGTCGAAGCGGCCGTTGCTGTTGCTGTCGGCCAGGCTCACCACCAGGCTGCCGCCTCCACTGCAGGGCAGGGTCTGGCGCAGCTGGATGCCCAGCAGCAGGGCCAGCGGCGTGCCCGGCGAACGCAAGGCACGGCGCGTCAGGTCGACGCTCAGGCGCAGCAGCCAGGGCGCGGCGCCGATCGGGTCGAACACACCGACATCGCCGACACCGATGGGAACGAAGACATTGGCGACGCTGGCCCGTCCGGCGGTTTCGTAATTGCTCGATGCCAGGTTCAAGTCCTGGGAGTCTTCCGGCACCCGCACGATGGGGTCGCTGCTCCCACCGCCACCGCCGCCACAAGCGGCCAAGCCCAGCGCCAAAGCCAGGGCAAGCACAGTGCCGGCGCGGCGCTTTCGATGCAAAGCCATCTTGGTTGACTCCCTTGAATAACGCCGCGATCACCGGGATGTCGATCGCCGCACGCTCAAGTGTGCCTCGGCGCCGTGAAAAGCCAAAGAGCGCCCTGCGCGCTTCAGGCGGGCAGCAACCCGCGATCCTTCAGCATGGGCTCGACCACAGGATCACGGCCGCGGAAGGCACGGAAGGCCTCGCCCGGTTCGCGGCTGTTGCCCGCCGAGTAGATGCACTCGCGCAGCCGCGCCGCCACCGCCGTGTCGAAGACATTGCCGGCCTCGACGAAAGCATCGAAGGCGTCGCAGTCCAGCACCTCGGCCCACAGATAGACGTAGTAGCCCGCGGCATAGCCGGCGCTGCTGAACAGATGCTGAAAATGGGTCAGCCGATGGTTGATGCCGACCTCGGCCGGCAACTCCCACTTGGCCAGCGTGTCGCGCTCGAAGGCCACGACGTCGGCAGGCGACTGCGACGCCGAATGGGCGGCCATGTCGACGATGGCGCTGGCCGTGTAGCGCAGCGTCTCGTAGCCCTGGCCGAACTGGCGCGCCGCCTGCAGCTTGGCCAGCAGCGCGTCGGGCAGGGGCTCGTCGGTTTGCCAGTGGCGGGCGAACTTCTTCAGCACCTCGGGCTCGGCCATCCAGTGCTCGTAGAGCTGGGACGGCAGCTCGACGAAATCGCGCAGCACCTGGGTGCCGGCCAGGCGCTCATGCTCGACGCTGGAGAGCAGGCCGTGCAGGCCGTGGCCGAACTCGTGGAAGAGCGTGCGCACGTCGTCAAAGCTCAGCAGCGTCGGCTCACCCGCCGCGCCGCGAGCGAAGTTGTTGTTGTTCAAGATGACCGGCGTCGCGCCGAGAGCGCGGCTCTGGTTGCGCATGGCATTCATCCAGGCGCCGCTGCGCTTGGTGGGCCGGGCGAAGTTGTCCTGCAGGAACAGGCCGCGCAGGGAGCCGTCGGCATTGAAGACCTCGTAGGCACGCACGTCGGCGTGATAGCCGGCGAGATCCGGCCGCGGCTTGAACTGCAGGCCGAACAGCCGGCTGGCGCAGTCGAACATCGCTGCCACCATGCGGTCGAGCGAGAAGTAAGGCTTGACCTCGGCCTCGTCCAGTTCGAAGCGGGCCCGCCGGGCCTGCTCGGCGTAGAAGCGCCAATCCCAGGCCTCCAGCGCATGCGTGACGCCTGCGGCGGCCATGGCGCCCTGCACCGCTTCACGCTCGCGGACCTGCGCCGCCAGGGCCGGGTGCCAGACGCGCTCCAGCAGGCCCATGACGGCAGACTGCGTGCGCGCCATGGTGTCCTCCAGCGCGTAGTCGGCATAGCAGGCATGGCCATGCAGCTTCGCCTGCTCGGCGCGCAGTTCGAGGATCTCTCGGCAGATCTCGCGGTTGTCCGTCTCACCCGTGTCATCGCCGCGCCCGACCCAGGCGCGCCAGGCCTGCTCGCGCAGGTCGCGACGGGCACTGAAGCTCAGGAAAGGCACGATCAGCGAGCGCGACAGCGTGATGACGTGGATGCCTTCCCCCAGGTCACGGTCGATGGCGGCCTGGCGCGCCGCGGCGCGCACGAAGTCCGGCAGTCCGGCGAGTTCGGCTTCGGTGGTCAGGCGCAACTGGTAGCTGCTCTCGGCGCCCAGCACGTTCTGCGCAAAGCGCGTGTTCAGCTCGGCCAGGCGGGCCATGACGGCGGCATAGCGCGCCCTCGCCTCGGGCGCCAGACGGGCGCCGGAGCGCAGAAAGTCCAGGTGCACGCGCTCCAGCAGGCGCTGCTGCTCGGATGTCAGGGCCAGCTTTTCGCGCTGCTCGAACAGGGCCTCGACCCGCGTGAACAGACCCTGGTGCATGTAGACGGCGCTGCCGTGGTCGGCCAGGGGCGCTGCCATGGCGCGCTGCACGGCCTGCAGTTCCGGCGAAGTGGCCGAGGCGGCCAGCGTGTAGAACAGGTGCTCCAGCCGGGTGAGCTGGCGGCCGCTGGCGTCGAAGGCCGCCAGCGTGTTGGCGAAGCTGGGCGCTTCGGTCTGGCTGGCGATGGCGTCGATCTCGGCGCGATGAGCCGCCAGTGCGGCGTCGAAGGCGGGCTGGAAATGCGCCGGGGCGATGTCGGCGAAGGGAGGCAGGCCGTGTGGGCCGGCCCAGTCCTGCAGCAGCGGGTTGGTGCTCATGAGGAGATCCTGGCGGAAAACAAAAAGGGCCGCTTCCTGCCGGAGGCGGCCCGTTGTGGGGTCAATGCGAGCCGCGGATCACTTGGCGGCGGCAGCCTTTTCCTTGCGGATGGCCTTTTCGTCGTTCTCGTCGTAGGCCTTGTTGCTGCATTCGGCCTTCCACTTGTCGTTGGCGTCGAAGTGCTTCTCGGTGCGCTCCTCGATGGCCTTGAACTGGGCGTCCAGCGCATCGACCTTGTCGGAGAAGGCCTTGCGCTTCGTGGCCTGTTCGGCGTCGGCAGCCTTGACGCTGTCAACCATGGTGCCGAAGGCGGCGGTACGGGCCGTATAGGCTTCGTTGCGGGCCTTGAGTTCGGCCTTCTCGAGCTTGGGAGCCTCGGCCGTCAGCGTCTCATGGGCCTTCAGGATGGCTTCCTTCTCTGCCTTCACGTCGGCCACCTGCTTGGCCAGGGCGGCCTCGCCGGATTCGATGGTGGCCTTCTCGCCCTTGAGCTTGTCGGCATTGGCCTTGTAGGCAGCCTGGTCGGCCTTGATGGCGTCGGCTTCCTTGCTGTTGGCGTCTTGCTGGTCGATGCAGGCGCGCAGTTCGTCGCGCGACATCAGCTTGGGCTTGGGCTTCTCGACAACGGGGTTGCTGACCTTGTTGTTCTTCGGGTCGACCTTGGCCTTGGTGTTGTTGGTGACTTGTGCCTGGGCGGAGACGGCAATGACCAGGGCCAGCGGAAGGAGGATGCGTTTCATGTCGAGGGCGCAACTCGGGTTGCGAAGGTTCCAAACGGGAAGCGGAATCATGCCACGAGGCTTCGCCGCGATAATGTTCGGCTGCTTCCGGTTACCACCATCCCATGGCGCTCAAAGCCACCATCTACAAAGCCCAACTCCAGATCGCCGACATGGACCGACACGTCTATGGCGACCACAGCCTCACCCTGGCCTGCCACCCGAGCGAGACCGAGGAAAGGCTGATGATCCGCGTGCTGGCCTTTGCGCTGAACGTGCCGGCCGATGATCTCAACGGCCGGCTCGAGTTCACCAAGGGCCTGTCCGACGTCGACGAGCCCGACCTCTGGCAACTCGACTTGACCGGCGAGGTGCAGCACTGGATCGACCTCGGCCAGCCCGACGACCGCCGCCTGATGAAGGCCCACGGCCGCGCGCGGCGCGTCAGCGTCTACAGCTTCGCGTCCAGCACACCGGTGTGGTGGGCGGGCCTCGAGAACAAGCTCACCCGCGCGCCCCGCGTGGCGGTCTGGCAGATCCCTGCGGAGCAATCGCAGGCCCTCGCCGCCCTGGCTGAGCGCAGCATGCAGCTGCAGATCAGCATCCAGGATGGCAGCGTCTATGTGTCGACCGCCAACGCCTCGGTCGAGATCCATCCCGTCGCCCTGAAGCCCGCCGCGGAATGACACCCGTCCACGAACCTGACCACCAGCGCTTCACGCTGCCGACCACGCCGACCAGCGTGCTCGACTACGTGCGGGACGGCGGCCAGGTCGTCTTTACCCACACCGGCGTGCCCGAGGCCTACCGCGGCCAGGGCCTCGCGGCCCGGCTCGTCGAGGCCGGCCTGCAATGGGCCCAGGCCGAAGGGCTGAAGGTCGTGCCGGCCTGCAGCTACGCCCAGCTTTACCTCCAGCGCCACCCCGAGTGGCAACACCTCGTCGCCTGAAGAGATTCCTATGTCCACGATCCTGCAATCCGTTCCCGTCGGCCAGAAGGTCGGCATCGCCTTCTCCGGCGGCCTCGACACCTCCGCCGCCCTGCACTGGATGAAGCTCAAGGGCGCCCTGCCCTATGCCTACACGGCCAACCTGGGCCAGCCCGACGAGCCGGACTACGACGAGATCCCGCGCAAGGCCATGCTGTACGGCGCCGAGAAGGCCGTGCTGGTGGATTGCCGCGCGCAATTGGTCGCCGAAGGCATTGCCGCCCTGCAGGCCGGCGCCTTCCACATCAGCACCGCCGGCGTCACCTACTTCAACACCACGCCCATCGGCCGCGCCGTGACCGGCACCATGCTGGTGGCCGCCATGCAGGCCGACGGCGTCAACATCTGGGGTGACGGCTCGACCTTCAAGGGCAATGACATCGAGCGCTTCTACCGCTACGGCCTGCTGACCAACCCGTCGCTGAAGATCTACAAGCCCTGGCTGGACCAGACCTTCATCGATGAGCTGGGCGGTCGTGCCGAGATGTCGGCCTTCATGACGGAGAAGGGCTTCGCCTACAAGATGAGCGCCGAGAAGGCCTACTCAACCGACTCCAATATGCTGGGCGCGACGCATGAGGCCAAGGATCTCGAGCACCTGAACACCGGCATCAAGATCGTCAACCCCATCATGGGCGTGGCCTTCTGGCGCGACGATGTGGTGGTCAAGGCCGAGCAGGTCTCGGTGCGCTTCGAGGAAGGCATGCCCGTCGCGCTGAACGGCGTCGAGTACCGCGACCCCGTCGCCCTGCTGGCCGAGGCCAACAAGATCGGCGGCCGCCACGGCCTGGGCATGAGCGACCAGATCGAGAACCGCATCATCGAGGCCAAGAGCCGCGGCATCTACGAGGCCCCGGGCCTGGCCCTGCTGCACATCGCCTACGAGCGCCTGGTCACCGGCATCCACAACGAGGACACCATCGAGCAGTACCGCGACAACGGCCGCAAGCTGGGCCGCCTGCTCTACCAGGGCCGCTGGTTCGACCCGCAGGCCATCATGCTGCGCGAAGCCGCCCAACGCTGGATCGCCCGCGCCGTCACCGGCGAGGTGGCCATCGAGCTGCGCCGCGGCAACGACTACTCGCTGCTGGACACCAAGAGCCCCAACCTGACCTATGCGCCCGAACGCCTGAGCATGGAGAAGGTGGAGGACGCGCCCTTCAGTCCCGCCGACCGCATCGGCCAGCTGACCATGCGCAACCTGGACATCACCGACACCCGCGCCAAGCTGGGCATCTACACCGGCACGGGCCTGCTGGCCGGCGGCGGCCTGCCCCAGATCGAGTAATCCCTAGGCTGCCCGGCTGGCCAGTCGGAAGCGAATACTGTATAAATCTACAGTATTCGCTTTTGAGGAGTCCGCCATGCACAGCCAGTACCGTCAGAACTACGTCCCCGGCCGCCCGCTGCCCCTGTGGCTGCAGAAGCTGCTGAGCTGGCTGTGATCGGTCAAAACGCTTCCGCCACGCGCAGGAAACTGGCAAAGCGCGGCTTGCCACCCGGCGTCAGGTCGCGATAGCGATAGGTCACGGTGGCGCCGACGGCCGGTGGGTCGCGACGCTGCGCGTCGCTGAAGCCGGTGCCCAGCTTGAAGCGAACACCCTCGGGCGTCTGCACCTCCAGTGCACCCAGCTGACCCGCGAAGCGCCCGCTGCCGGGCTCATGGCCCATCACGACCGCTTCGGCATCCGCCACCGGCTTGAGCTTGAGCAGCAGGTCGCTGCGCCCCGAAGCCAGCGGCGCGTCGGCCCGATGCAACATCAGGCCTTCACCGCCGGCGTCGACCACCTGCTTGAGCCGGGCGCGAAGCTCGGCGTTGGAGTCCAGCCGTTGCTGCTGCACCGGCATGACGACGCCACCGCCCAGGGTCGCCAGCTTGGCGGCACGACGTTCGAAGTCGCCCTCACCTGCGGGCAGCTCGAAGACCCGATAGCTGATGAGGCGCCACTCGGCATCCACTGGCGTGGTGCGCCTCACGGTGGCAGAAAGAGGATCGAAGCTGTGCCGCCCCATCCACAGCTCGCCGTCCAGGGCCAGCTTGGGCAGCTCGGCCAGAAACCAGGCGGGCGCCGCCACGGTTCGGCCGCTGCGGAACTTCAGCACTTGGCCGTTCCACAGCGCGCGAACGCCGTCGAACTTCTCGCTGACGAGATAGGGCTTCGGGTCGATGCCTGCCGGCGCGTTCTTCGCCAGCAGCGGCTCCAATGCCAGCGCCGGCGCGCTCAAGCTCGCCAGCCAAGCCAGCCACATGCGCCGGTTCAGGGTCATCCCATCCATGGCCATCCTCCGTTGACAGCGGAAGCTCCATGATCGATCCGGCAGGCCGCCCATGGGCGGCAGGATTCACCTCTAGACGACCACCGGCTCCGGCTCCAGCCGGATGCCGAAGCGCCCATAGACGCTTTCCTGGATGGCCCGCGCCAGCGTGACGACCTCGGCGCCACGCGCGTCCGCCTTGTTGACCAGCACCAGGGCCTGCTTGTCGTAGACCGCCGCCCCGCCCACGGTCTTCCCCTTCCAGCCACAGGCGTCGATCATCCAGCCGGCGGCCAGCTTCACGCTGCCATCGGGCATGGGATAGTGAACGATGCCGGGGTCGCGGCCGATGATGTCGCGGCACTGCTCGGCCGTAACGACGGGGTTCTTGAAAAAGCTGCCGGCATTGCCGATGACGGCAGGATCGGGCAGCTTGGCGCGGCGCACGGCGCAGATCCAGTCGTAGATCTGGCGCGCATCCGGCGCCGTGATGCCCGTCTCGGCCATCTTGCGCTCGATCTCGAGGTAACCCAGCACCGGCTGCCAGGGCCTGGGCAGGCGGAATCTCACCCGCGTGATGACGCTCTTGCCGGCCAGGCCGCCAAAGTCGCTGTGCTTGAAGACGCTGTCGCGGTAGCCGAAGCGGCAGACCTCGGCCGGCAGCAGCGCCGGCCGGCCGGTGATGAGGTCCATGACTTCGACCGCCTCCAGCCTGTCCTTGACCTCGATGCCATAGGCGCCCACGTTCTGCACCGGCGCGGCGCCCACCGTGCCGGGGATCAGTGCCATGTTCTCCAGCCCCGGATAGCCGTGGTCCAGCGTCCAGGTGACGAATTCGTGCCAGACGACGCCGGCGCCGGCCTCGACGATCCAGGCGTCGTCGCGGGCCTCCAACAGCCGGATGCCGGGAATCTCCACTTTCAGCACGACAGCGTCGACATCCCGGGTCAGGACCAGGTTGCTGCCCCCGCCCAGGACGAACTTCGACGCGCGCCCCAGTTCGGGATGATCGACGACACGGCGGACATCGGCTGCCTCACGGATGCGCACCAGACGCTTGGCCAGAGCAGGCAGGCCGAAGGTGTTGTAAGGCTTGAGATTGACGTCGGTCTCGATGTGCAGGGAGAGCGGCACTCCGTTCGAGGGGGTCTGCAGGGGCGTGGGCATGGGACAATTTTTTGGCGCCCTGCACGACGTGCAGGCAGCAAAATTTTCGCCGATTCCATCCACAGGTCCTGCAAATGCCCAGCTTCGACACCGTTCTCGAACCCGACCACGTCAAGATCCGCAATGGCGTGGACAACGCCATCAAGGAAATCGGCACCCGTTTCGACTTCAAGGGCACGGGCGCCAAGGTCGAACTCAAGGACAAGGAAATCCACGCCACCGGCGACAGCGAGTTCCAGCTGGAGCAGATCGAGGCCGTGCTCTACGGCAAGCTGACCAAGCAGGATGTCGTCATCGGCTTCCTGGACAAGCAGGAAAAGATCGAGAAGCTCGGCGGCGACAAGGTGCGCCAGGTCTACAAGATCAAGGAAGGCATCGAGGCCACGCTGGCCAAGAAGATCGTCGCCTCGCTGAAGGAGAGCAAGCTCAAGGTCCAGGCCAGCATCCAGGGCGATGCCGTGCGCGTGACCGGCAAGAACCGCGATGACCTCCAGACCGGCATTGCCCACCTGAAGAAGAGCTTCAGCGACACGCCGCTCACCTACAACAACTTCCGCGATTGAGCATGCGCTGCATTGCGCGGCCTCTCGCCTTTCCGGCCCTGCTGCTGGGTCTCGGTCTCGCCAACGCCCAGGACCAGGCGCCTGCGCAGGTGCATCTCAACGGCATGCTGGGCACGCGCGCTGCGCTGCTCGTCATCGACGGCGAGGCGCGCACCATGCAAGTCGGCACGACGGCCCTGGGCGTCAAGCTCATCGCGCTGGAAGATGGGCGCGCCACGGTCGAGTACGGCGGCAAGCGCCAGACGCTGGCCATGGGCGCCGCGCCAGGACGGCTCGAGGCCAACCCGGGCGCCCAACGTCAGATCGTCCTGCCGGTCGGCCCCGGGGGTCATTTCACGGCCACAGGGACGATCAACGGGCATACGACCACCTTTCTGGTCGATACCGGCGCCACCAGCGTGGCCATCGGCCAGATCGAGGCCGACAAGCTGGGCCTGCGCTACCTGAATGGCAGGCGCCTGATCACGCAGACGGCCAACGGCATCGCCCCGGCCTACCAGCTCAGCCTGAGCAGCGTGCGCATCGGCGGCGTCGAGATCCGCGACGTTGAAGCCATCGTCATCCCGGGACTGACGAGCCATGTGCTGCTGGGCAACAGCTTTTTGAACCGCTTCCAGATGCGGCGCGAGAACGACGTCATGACTCTGGACTTGCGCCGCTGATCGCGGTGGACAGCTTCTGCAAGAATCCGCCGCCTACTTTCGCCGGCCCGCCTCGATGACACGTCAATCCGCCTCGCTATCTGGCCTGCTGGCCGCCCTGCTGATTGCCGGCGCTCCCGTCGCCCTGGCCCAGGATGCCACCAAGGCCTCGCGTTTCTACGAGGACGCGCTGCAGCGCTACGAGAAACACGACATCGCCGGCGCCATCGTGCAGTTGAAGAATGCGCTGCAGGCCGACAAGAACCAGCTGTCCGTCCACGTGCTGCTGGGCAAGGCCCTGCTGGCCGACAGCCAGCCGTCCGCGGCGGAGTTCGAGTTGGGCGAAGCCCTGCGCCTGGGCGTCAATCGGGCCGAAGTCGCCGTGGCCCTGGCCATGGCCATGAACTCCCAGGGCAAGCAGCCGCAGACGCTGGAAGACCCGCGCCTGCAGCCTGCCGGCCTGCCGCCGGGCATCCAGCAGCAGTTGATGCTGGAGCGCGCACTGGCCCAGTCCGACCTGGGCGACACCAAGGCGGCGCTGGCCAGTGTGCTGGATGCGCGTGCGCTGAACACCGCTGAACCCAATGGCTGGATGGCCGAAGTGCCGCTGCGCGTGCGCAGCCGCCAGTTCAACGAGGCCCATGCCGCCGCCGACCAAGCGCTGAAGCTGGCTCCCGACAACGCCGAGGCCCTCTACCAGAAGGCCTCGATCTTCCATGCCAGCGGCCAGATCGCCCCGGCCCTGGCCGGCTACGAGCGCGCCATCAAGGCCAACCCCAAGCATGCCGAGTCCCACCTCGCCCGCGCCGGCCTGCTGATCGACCTGAACCGCGATGCCGACGCGCTGGCGGAGGTCAACGAACTCCAGGCCCTCAAGCCCAACGATCCGCGCGGCGCCTATCTGCGCGCCGTGCTCGCCGAGCGCGCCAACGACGCGGCGACTTCACGGGCGGCCCTGAAGCGCATCACCGACCTGCTCGACCCGGTGCCCATCGAGTACATCCGTTACCGCACCCAGCTGCTGATGCTCAACGGCCTGGCTCATTACAGCCTGGGCGAACTCGAAAAGGCCAAACCCTTCCTGGAGCTGGCCTCGCGCCAGCAGCCGGGCAGCCCGCTCGTCAAGCTGCTGGCCCAGGTCGCGTTGAAGGAACCCAACGTCAACCGCGCCATCGAGCTGCTGGACGCCTACGTCAAGGCCCGCCCTGGCGACGGCCAGGCCCTGCTGATGCTGGCCTCGGCGCACATGAGCCAGGGCAGGCATGCACGCGCCACTGCCCTGATGCAGGAGGCCCTGCGGGCCAAGGACTCACCGGAATACCGCACGGCGCTCGGCCTGTCGCTGCTGCAGAGCGGCAAGGCGGCACCGGCCGCCGAAGAACTCGCCAAGGCCTACAAGGCCGATCCCAAGCAGACCTATGCCGGGCTGGCCCTGATCACCCTGCATCTGCGCGAAGGCCAGTCCGCCAAAGCCCTCGCCGTGGCCGACAACCTGGCGCGCGCCAACCCGAACAACGCCACGGTCCTGATGGTGCAGGCCTATGCCAAGACCCAGTCCGGCGACTACCCCGGCGGCCGTGCCGGCTATGAAAAGGCCCTCAAGCTCGACCCGCAACTGATGGAGGCCCGGCTGGGCCTGGTTCGCATCGACACCGTGACCGGCAACTACGAGGCCGCCAACAAGCGGCTGCGCGAGGTGCTCAAGGGTGATGAGCGCAACACCAATGTGCTGTTCGAACTGGCCCTGCTGCACGAGCTCTGGGGCAAGGACGACGAAGCCCTGAAATGGCTGGAAAGCGCGGTGGACGCCAGCGGCCCGCGCGAGACGCGCGCCAATTTCGCGCTGGTGGCCTGGCATCTGCGCAAGGGCCAGCCGGCACGCGCCGTCGACGCGGCCAAGGCCTTGCTGGCCAAGCTGCCCGAGGACGTCGAAGCGTTGCAGGCCTATGCCGGCGCCCAGGCCGCCAATGGCGACCCGGCCGGCGCCAAGACGACGCTGACCAACGCCGCCCGGCGCGCCGCTTTCGATGCACCGCGCCTGCTCGAAGTGGCGCGTCAGCAAGCCAGCATCAAGGACTACAGCGGCGCCTCCTACAGCCTGGACAAGGCCCTCAGCGGCAATCCGGACTATGTGCCGGCCCTGGCCATGCTTGCCAGCATCGATCTGGCCCAGGGCGACGCCGCCAAGTCCGAACAGCGCGCCAAGCAGGTCATCCAGGCCGCACCCAAGGCCGCCATCGGCTACAACCTGCTCGCCGAGGTCGCCACCTCCCGCGGCCAGGCAAACGTCGCCATCGATGCCCTGCGCAAGGCCCATGACATCGAGAAGTCCCAGGCCAGCCTGGCACGGCTGATGCGCGCCGTCGGCGCCCAGAGCGGGCCCAAGGCCGCCATCGACCTGGGCGAGGCCTGGCTCAAGAAGAACCCGAGCGACCTGGCGGTGCGCAATGCCGTCGCCATCCAGCATCTGCGCGGCCATGACTACGCTGCGGCCCGCAAGCAGTACGAGATCATCCTGAAGCAGCGGCCCAACCATGCCGACACGCTGAACAACCTCGCCAACGTGCTGATGGAGTCCAAAGACCCCGGAGCACTGGACATGGCCGAACGCGCCTACAAGGTGGACAACCGCAACCCCATGCTGATGGACACCGCCGGTTGGGCCAACCACCTCGCCGGCAAGCCGGACCGCGCCCTGCAGCTGCTGCGTGACGCCCGGCTGCGCGCACCGGACAACCGCGATATTCGCTACCACCTGGCTGCCGTGCTGGCCAAGGCAGGCCGCAGCGCGGAGGCGCGCGAGGAGCTGAAGGCCGCCCTCAGGGATAACGTGAGCTTTGCCTCGGCTGAAGATGCCAAGAAATTGCTGGCCACCCTCAACTGAGGGGGCAAAGCGCCTGATTTGGCTGTCGGTTGTTCTTACAATTTTCAACAGTCACCGCGCAGCCCCAACTGGCAAGCCATTGAATCGCAATAAATTTTCTGGTTTGGCATCAAGCTTGCTACAAAACTCGCAAACGCCAATCGCCGCTGGTGACAGCCCAAAAGGAAAAACGATGAAAGCCCAAAAGTCTCGCTGGATCGCCCTGACCGCCCTCATCGCCGGTCTGAGTCTTGCCTCCAGCGCTCAAGCCTATTGGAGCCTGGACACGACGCCCACCAACACCGTAGGTGACAGCGGCAATGCCGCCTACACGGTCCAGATGTCGGGTTTCTATGCCGCCAACGATGCCAACAACAAGGTCACGGGCAGCAACTGGGTGGCCAATTCGCTGACCCAGTTCGCGGGCAACGGCCAAGGCATGTATTCGGGCAGCGACAACGGTTCGCCCTACCACGCCCTGGACAACAACCAGAACACCGAAGGCGTGCTGCTGAGCTTCAGCGCCTCGACCGTGCTGACCAGCGTCGGCCTGGGCTACACCTCGAACAGCGAAATCAGCTGCAAGAACAACAGCACCCAAGCCGTCACCTACCAGAACGGCGGCACCTGCGGCGCCGGCACGACTCAATTGGCGAGCGGCCTGGTTGACGTGTCTGTGTGGCGCTGGGTGGGCGGCGCGGGTGGCCCCACGGCAGGCGCCTCGCTGACCAACACCAGCTCCAGCACGATGGCAGGCTGGGAACTGGTGGGCAACTATGGCGACATGATCCAGGACACCAGCAACCCCTACAACCAGGTCAACGGCTCCGGCAAGACCTCCAGCTGGTGGCTGATCACGGCCTACAACTCGGGCTTCGCCCAGACGGCCAACAGCTCGACGTCCATCGCCACGGAAAACCGTGCCACGCTGACCAACGGCGACGACTTCTTCAAGCTCTACGCCGTGGCCGGCACCAAGTGCACGCAGACCGTCAACAACAAGGGCGTTTGCGGCGGCACCAACCTCAACGTGCCCGAGCCGGCTTCCCTGGCCCTGACCAGCGTTGCCCTCATCGGTGTGGCCGGCCTGCGTCGCCGCAAGGTCAAGCTCGCTGCCTGATCCGAGTCATCTCGAACGAAAAGCCGCCTCCGGGCGGCTTTTTGCTTTTCCGGCCCGAGCTCGTTGCCCTGTCCCTGGCCGGACAGCCAGGATGCGAACGACCGTGCTAAAACGCGCGGATTCCCATCACGACAACGCCGCGACGCGAGAGACAAATGGACCTCAACTTCACCGATGCGGAGCTGACCTTCCGCGCCGAGGTGCGCGAATGGGTGCGCGCCAACCTGCCGGCCGATATCGCCCACAAGGTGCGCAACGCGCTGCGCCTGAACAAGGACGATCTGCAGCGCTGGGCCAAGATCCTGGGCGCCAAGGGCTGGCATGGCTGGGCCTGGCCCAAGCAGTTCGGCGGCCCGGGCTGGAATGCCGTGCAGCGCCATCTCTTCGAAGAGGAATGCGCCCTCGCCTGTGCGCCGCGCATCGTGCCCTTCGGCCCCGTCATGGTCGCCCCCGTCATCATGGCCTTCGGCTCGCCCGAGCAGCAGCAGCGCTTCCTGCCCGGCATCATGAGCGGCGAAGTGTGGTGGAGCCAGGGCTACAGCGAACCGGGCTCGGGCTCCGACCTGGCTTCGCTGAAGTGCCGGGCCGAGCGCCAGGGCGACAAATACATCGTCAACGGCCAGAAGACCTGGACGACGCTGGGCCAATACGGCGACTGGATCTTCTGCCTGGTGCGCACGTCTTCTGAGGGCAAGCCGCAGACGGGCATCAGCTTCCTGCTGATCGACATGAAGACGCCGGGCGTCAGCGTCAAGCCCATCATCATGCTGGACGGTGAGCACGAGGTGAACGAGGTCTGGTTCGACAACGTCGAGGTGCCGGCCGAGAACCTGATCGGCGAGGAGAACAAGGGCTGGACCTATGCCAAGCACCTGCTCTCGCACGAGCGCACCAACATCGCCGACGTGAACCGCGCCAAGCGCGAGCTGGAGCGCCTGAAGCGCATCGCCAAGGCCGAAGGGCTCATGGATGACCAGCGCTTCCGCGACCAGATCGCGCTGTGCGAGGTCGATGTCGTGGCGCTGGAGATGATGGTGCTGCGCGTGCTGTCCGGCGAGCGCACCGGCAAGCAGCCGCTGGATGTCGCCGGCCTGCTCAAGATCCGCGGCAGCGAGCTGCAGCAGCGCTACACCGAGCTGATGATGCTGGCCGGCGGTCCGCTGGCCCTGCCCTATGTGCACGAGGCCATGGAAGCCGGCTGGCAAGGCGACCAATGGCTGGGCGGCGCCTGGATCGGCGGTGCCGACCACGCCATCCCGCTGACGGGCAACTACCTGAACGTCCGCAAGACGACGATCTACGGCGGGTCCAACGAAGTGCAACGCAACATCGTCGCGCAGACGGTGCTGGGCTGAGGGAGACAAGACATGGATTTCGATTTCTCTGAAGACCAGGAAGCCCTGCGCGACGCCGTGCGCCGCTTTGTCGACAAGGATTACGGCTTCGAGCGCCGCACGCAGATCGAACGCGCCGGCGGTTTCGACCGCGGCGCCTGGGAAGGCCTGGCCGGCCTGGGCCTGACGGCGCTGGCCGTGCCTGAGGCCCATGGCGGCATGGGCTTTGGCGCCGTCGAGGCAATGGTGGTCATGGAAGAGCTGGGCCGCGGCCTCGTCATGGAGCCGGTGGCCCAGGGCGCGCTGATCGCGCCGGCCCTGCTCAGCAAGGCCCCCGACGCGCTGCAGGCCGAATGGCTGCCGCGCATCGCCGGCGGCGAGGCCCTGGTCGTGCTGGCCCATCAGGAAGCCAAGTCGCGCTACCGCCTGAACCGCGTCACCACCCGCGCCGTCGACGGCAAGCTGACCGGTGTGAAGAGCCTGGTGCCGGCCGGCGACGTGGCCGATGCCTTCATCGTGCCGGCTCGTGTTTCGGGCGCGGATGACGCTTCGGAAGGCATTGCCCTCTACCTGGTCGAACGCTCGGCGGCCGGCGTGCACACCCGCCCCTATTCGATCTACGACGGCTCGCGCGCCGCCGAGCTCCATCTCGACAACACGCCCGCCCAGCTCATCGCCGGCCCCGACCAGGGCCTGGCCCTGCTGGAGCTGGCGGCCGACATCGGCATTGCGGCGCAAGCTGCCGAAGCCGTCGGCGTCATGGAGAAATACCTGGCCCTGACCGTCGACTACCTGAACACGCGCAAGCAGTTCGGCGTCGTCATCAGCAGCTTCCAGGCCCTGCGCCACCGCACGGCCGATGTGAAGATGCAGCTCGAGTTGGCCCGCTCGATGAGCTATTACGCCACGCTGCGCCTGGGCGACGTACCCGCCGTGCGCCGCCGTGCCGTTTCGCAGGCCAAGGTGCAGCTCGGCAACGCCATGCGCTACGTCGGCCAGCAATGCACGCAGATGCACGGCGGCATCGGCGTCACCGACGAGTACGCCGGCAGCCACTACTTCAAGCGCCTGACCGTCATGGAGATGCAATGGGGCGACACCCTGCATCACCTGGGTGAAGTCAGCGCGCGGATGCAGGACACTGCAGGGGTGTTTGCCTGACCTTGGAGGTCGCCCCATGAAGCTCTTCGTTGTCCTGACGCTGGCCGGCCTGGCCGCTGGCGCCGCCCACGCCCAGAACATGAAGCCTGGGCTGTGGGAGTTCAAGCAGACGCCCCAGCTCGACCCGGCCCGCCAGGCCCAGATGGCGCAAGCCCAGAAGGCCATGGAAAGCATGCCGCCCGAGCAGCGCCAGATGATGGAGAAGATGATGGCCAGCCGGGGCGTCAACGTCAGCATGTCGGGCGGCGCCATCACCATCAAGACCTGCGTCACCAAGGAGCAGGCCGAGCGCAACATGGCGCCGGTGCATCAGCAGGGCAACTGCAGCCAGGACGTCAAGCGCAGCGGCAACACCATCCAGACGCATTTCGTCTGCACCGACCCGGCGTCCGAGGGCGACGCCACCGTCACGCTGCGCGGCAACGAAGGCTTCACCAACGACGTCACCATGCGCCACCAGCGCCAGGGCAAGACCGAGACCACCAGGGTCAGCGGTGAAGGCCGCTGGCTGGGCGCCGACTGCGGCGATGTGAAGCCCATGCAGTCGCCCCAGGCCAAGTGAAGCAGAAGCTGTCGCAGATCCTGTTCAGCCAGGGTTTCGGGACGCGCCGACTGTGCGCGGGGCTGGTGTGGCACGGCGAGGTCAGCGTCAACGGCGAGGTCGTCGAGGAACCCGATACCGAGTTTGAGACGCAGGGGCTGCGCTTCACCGTCAACGGCCAGGAGTGGCCCTGCTTCGACAAGGCCCTGGTGCTGCTGAACAAGCCGGCCGGCTATGAGTGCTCGCAAAAGCCCAAGCACCATCCCAGCGTGCTGAGCCTGCTGCCGGCGCCGCTGCGCGAGCGCGGCGTGCAGCCCATCGGTCGCCTGGATGAAGACACGACCGGCCTGCTGCTGCTGACTGACGACGGCACTCTGATTCACAAGCTGACCTCGCCCAAGCACCATGTGCCCAAGGTCTACGAGGCGCGCTGCAAGCATCCGCTGACGCCGGCGATGGTTGAGCAGCTGCTGGCCGGCGTGGAGTTGAAGGAGCCTGAGAGCAAGCCGCCCGGCAAATTCCAGCGCCCCCCCGAGATCAGCAAGGCCGAAGGTGCCGAGATCGTCGACGAGACCCTGCTGCGCCTGACCCTGATCGAAGGTAAATACCACCAGGTCAAGCGCATGGTGGCGGCGGTCGGCAACCGTGTCGAGGCCCTGCACCGGCCACAGTTCGGCGCGCTGACGCTGTCGCCCGACCTCAAGCCGGGTGAATGGCGCTGGATAGGCAGCCCGACCGAGGTCTGGGGACAATAGGGCCGATGCGAGTTTTCAGAGGCTTCCACCATCCCGGCATCGCCCCCGCCTGCGCGCTGACCATCGGCAATTTCGACGGCGTGCACCGCGGCCACCAGGCCATGCTGGCTCTGCTGCAGTCCGAGGCCCGGCACCGCGGCCTGCCGACCTGCGTGCTGAGCTTCGAGCCGCATCCACGAGACTTCTTTGCCGCCAAGGCCGGCAAGCCCGAGCTGGCGCCCGCCCGCATCGCCAATCTGCGCGACAAGCTGGTCGAGCTGGAGCGCTGCGGCGTCGACCAGGTCGTCATCCTGCGCTTCGACGAGGCCCTGGCCTCGCTGCCGGCCCAGGACTTCATCCGCCAGGTGCTGGTGGATGGCCTGGGCGCCCGCTACGTGCTCGTCGGCGACGACTTTCGCTTCGGCGCCAAGCGCCAGGGCGACTACGCCACGCTGGACGCCGCCGGCCAGGCGCGCGGCTTCGACGTCGCCCGCATGATGAGCTACGAGGTGCATGGCCTGCGTGTCAGCAGCTCGGCCGTGCGCGAGGCCCTGGCCGCCGGCGACATGGCTGGCGCCGCCTCCCTGCTGGGCCGGCCCTATGCCATCACGGGTCATGTCACGCATGGGCGCAAGTTGGGTCGCCAGCTGGGCGAGAGCCAAGCGGGCGCCGCCGACGGCTTTCGCACGCTGAACCTGCGCTTCGCCCATGACAAGCCGGCTGCGCACGGCATCTTTGCCGTCCTCGTCCACGGTCTGACGCCCGACCCCCTGCCCGGCGTCGCGAGTCTGGGCCGCCGCCCCACCGTCGAGGACGCAGGCCGCGTGCTGCTGGAGGTCCACTGCCTGGCATGGCCCCTGGGTCCCGAGGGGGGCTACGGTAAACTTGCCCGCGTGGAACTGCTGCACAAACTTCGCGACGAAGCCAAGTACGACGGGCTGGAAGCGCTCACGGCTGCCATTGCGGCCGACACGGCTGCAGCGCGCGCCTTCCTGGCCACCCACGCCGCCCAGCGTCGCCAGACCACGCGCGACCGAATTTGAAGCGGCGCCCTGCCGCTCTTCGCTCCGCCCTCCCCGCTTTTGAATTGCCAGGCCCGCAGCCTGGCCGCATGCCATGACCACCCCGGACTACCGTTCCACGCTCAACCTGCCCGACACGCCCTTCCCGATGCGCGGCGACCTGCCCAAGCGCGAACCGGGCTGGGTCAAGGCCTGGGATGAGCAAGGCCTGTACAAGCGCCTGCGCGATGCCCGCTGCGGCAAGCCGAAATTCGTGCTGCACGACGGCCCGCCCTATGCCAATGGCCAGATCCACATCGGCCACGCCGCCAACAAGATCCTGAAGGACATGATCGTCAAGGCGCGCCAGCTGGCGGGCTTTGATGCGGCCTACATCCCCGGCTGGGACTGCCACGGCCTGCCCATCGAGAACCAGATCGAGAAGACCTTCGGCCGCGGCCTGCCGCGCGACGAGGTGCAGGCCAAGAGCCGCGCCTACGCCACCGAGCAGATCGACGGCCAGCGCGCGGACTTCAAGCGCCTGGGCGTGCTGGGCGAATGGGACAACCCATACAAGACGATGAACTACGCCAACGAGGCCGGCGAAATCCGCGTCTTGAAGCGCATGTTCGAGCGCGGCTTCGTCTATCGCGGTCTGAAGCCTGTGTACTGGTGCTTCGACTGCGGCTCGTCGCTGGCCGAGTTCGAGATCGAGTACGCCGACAAGCAGTCGCCGGCCGTCGATGTAGCCTTCCTGAGTGCCGAGCCCGACAAGCTGGCCGCCGCCTTCGGCGTCGCGCCGCTGACCAAGGACGCCTTCACCGTCATCTGGACGACGACCCCCTGGACCATCCCGGCCAACCAGGCGCTCAACCTGAATCCCGAGTTGCCTTACGCCCTGGTCGACACGCCCAAGGGCTATTTCGTCGTCGCCGAGGCGCTGGTGGAGAAGTGCCTGGCGCGCTGGCAGCTGGAAGGCAGCGTCGTCGCGACGGTGCCGGGTCGCAAGCTCGAGCTGCTGAAGTTCAAGCATCCGCTGGCCCATGTGGATCCCGGCTATGACCGCGAAAGCCCGGTCTACCTGGCCGACTATGCGACGGCCGAGGACGGCACCGGCGTCGTCCACTCCGCACCCGCCTATGGCCTGGACGACTTCCAGTCCTGCGTCGCCCATGGCATGGCCTTCGACGACATCCTCAACCCAGTGCAGGGCAACGGCGCCTACGCGGCCGACCTGCCGCTGTTCGGCGGCCAGCACATCTGGAAGGCCAACCCCGTCATCGCCCAGGCTCTGCTGGACGCCGGCCGCCTGATGGCGCAGAGCAAGTTGACCCACAGCTACCCGCACTGCTGGCGCCACAAGACGCCCGTCATCTACCGTGCCGCGGCCCAGTGGTTCGTGCGCATGGACGAGGGCGACGGCCTGTTCACCACCAACAAGGCGCCCGACAGCCTGCGCAAGACCGCGCTGGCCGCCATCGAAGCGACCAGCTTCTACCCCGAGAACGGCCGCGCCCGCCTGCACGACATGATCGCCGGCCGGCCCGACTGGTGCATCTCTCGCCAGCGCAGCTGGGGCGTGCCCCTGCCCATCTTCCTGCACAAGGACACGGGCGAGGCGCATCCCAACACGCTGGAGTTCATCGAGCGCGCCGCGCAGCTGGTGGAGGCCAACGGCATCGAAGCCTGGTCCAAGCTCGACGCCGCCGAATGGCTGGGCGAGGAAGCCGCCCAGTACACCAAAGGCAACGACATCCTGGACGTCTGGTTCGACTCCGGCTCCACCTTCGAGCATGTGCTCAAGGGCAGCCACAAGGGCGCCGGCCATGAGACCGGCCCCGAGGCCGACCTCTACCTGGAAGGCCATGACCAGCACCGTGGCTGGTTCCACTCCTCGCTGCTGATCGCCTGCGCCCTCTACGGCCGCGCGCCCTACAAGGGCCTGCTGACCCATGGCTTCGTCGTCGACGGCCAGGGCCGCAAGATGAGCAAATCCATGGGCAACGTGGTCGCTCCTCAGGCCGTGTCGGACAAGTTCGGCGCCGAGATCCTGCGCCTGTGGACGGCCGCGACCGACTACTCGGGCGACCTCGGCCTGGACGAGAAGATCCTCGCCCGCGTCGTGGACAGCTACCGCCGCATCCGCAACACGCTGCGCTTCCTGCTCGCCAATGTCAGCGACTTCGATCCGGCGACGGACGCGGTTGCCGCTGAGGACCTGCTGGAGGTGGACCGCTACGCCCTGGCCCGTGCGGCCGAGCTGCAGACCGACATCCTGGCCCACTTCGAGCGCTACGAGTTCCACCCCGTCGTCGCCAAGCTGCAGGTCTATTGCTCCGAAGACCTCGGCGCCTTCTACCTCGACGTGCTGAAGGACCGCCTCTACACGACGGCGCCCAAGAGCCTGGCCCGCCGCTCGGCGCAGACCGCGCTGTGGCAGATCACGCACGCCATGCTGCGCTGGATGGCGCCCTTCCTCAGCTTCACCGCCGAGGAAGCGTGGCAGGTGTTCGCCAAGGGCGAGAGCATCTTCACCGAGACGTATTGGGACTTCGGCAAGACGGACGCCTCGCTGCTGGCCAAGTGGAGCCGCATCCACGAGATCCGTGACGAGGTCAACAAGGCCATCGAGGCGGTTCGCACGACCGGCGCCGTCGGCGCCTCGCTGCAGGCCGAGCTGGTGCTCAAGGTCAACGAACAGGATCAGATGCTGCTCGACAGCCTGGGCGATGACCTGCGCTTCGTCTTCATCACCTCGGCCGTCAAATTGATGTCCGCGGCGGAACTCGGCGTGACGGTGACGCCCAGCAGCCACGCCAAGTGCGAGCGCTGCTGGCACTACCGCGCCGACATCGGCAGCAATGCCGAGCACCCGACGCTGTGCGGGCGTTGCGACAGCAACCTCTACGGCGCAGGCGAGACCCGCACCGTGGCGTGATACCCCGCGTTTAGCCGCGGACCGGCGCCGGGCCGCCCCTGGCCGGCCCGCAAGCGATGTGCTTGCGGCTCAATGCCGCAAGCATCGCTGTCCCCTCGGGGGACCGACTGGGCTTGCCCGCGTTCAGCGCGGCAAGACCGGGCGAGGGGCCTACGGGAACGCCGGCACATTAGGTTCAACCCCCTCGAAGTGCGCTTCGGGGTGGGTTCGAGCCAGCAGTTCCTCGATCTCGGTGATGCGCGTGCGCGGCACGTCGACGATGAGCAGGTACTGCCCTTCCTCGATGGCCTGCTCGAAGCGTTTCAGGCGCCGGCTGGGCGTCGAGCTGCCGATCATGCTGGACGACCAGGTGCCCAACATGGCGCCCACGGCGGCCAGGCCGATGACGACGGCTGCCGGCGAGGCCGCGCTGATCGCCATCGCGGCCGCCACACCGCCCGCCGCGCCCAGGCCCGAGCCGATCAGCGCGCCGTTCTGGGCCGCTTCTACCAGATCGGAGGTCTGCAGCACATTGGCGGCATGCAGGCCGTCCATGGACGCACCCTCGGCGGCAACGAAATGGATGTGATGCTCGGTGATGCGGGCGAGCAACAGCTCGTCCATGGTGCGCCGTGCGCTGCTCAGATGGGGCAGCAGCCAGTAGATGCGCTTTCGCATGGTCATCCTCCAACAGGAGCGAGAGTTCCTCTTCTACGCCGCTTCTCCTGCGCCTACAAGCCCCGGTCCGGCGGCAAGTTACATTGGCGACCCTCGCCCCGCGACCCGTATTCCATGCCCTCTCGCTCGTCGTCCTCGTCCTCCGGCCTGACCCACTGGCTGCTGATCGCCGCCCTCATCATCCTGGCCGACCAGCTCACCAAGGTGCTCATCCTGCGCACCTTCCAGCTCGGCGACGTCCATCCCGTCACCAGCTTCTTCGACGTGGTGCGCGCCCACAACTTCGGCGCCGCCTTCAGCTTCCTGCACGGGGCCTCGGGCTGGCAACGCTGGTTCTTCCTCGGCCTGGGCCTGGCCGCAGCCGCCTTCATCATCTGGATGCTGCGCCGCCACGGCCACCAGAAGCTGTTCGGCTGGGCGCTGACACTGATTCTCGGCGGCGCCCTGGGCAATGTCATCGACCGCGCCATCCATGGCTATGTCGTCGATTTCATCCAGGTCCATGCCGGCAGCTGGTACTTCCCGGCTTTCAATGTGGCCGACAGCGCCATCACCGTCGGCGCCGTCCTGCTCATCCTGGACGAGCTGCGTCGCGTACGCCGCAGTTGAGCGCAGGCGCCGTCGCGCGCACTAGTTCACGAGGGTTCAGCGGCCTGAGATGTGACAAGCGGTGACAATCGCGCGCCTCTCACCGCCGCCTCGATGCTCCTCGACTTCTCCAGCCTCGGCCACTACGACTGGCTTGACGTGCCCCTCTGGGTCTTCGACCCCGAGCAGCAGCGCAACCTCTGGGCCAATGCCGCGGCCCTGCGCTTCTGGCATGCCGACAGCGCCGAGGAATTCCTGTCGCGCGATTTCTCCGAACATGGCGATGCCGTGCGCGAGCGCCTGGCCGTCACGGCCGCCGACCATGCCCAGGGCAAGATCGTCCGTGAGCAGTGGACCCTCTATCCCAAGGGCGAGCCGACGACGGTGATGCTGGTCTCGCGCGGCATGCGCACGCCGGAACGCCGCCAAGTCATGCTGTTCGCTGCCGACTCCCTGGGCGGCGGCGCCGATCTCTCCGCGTTGCGCGGTGTCGAGGCCCTGCAGCACACCTCGGTACGCATTGCCGTCTTTGGCCTGGGCCAGGGCGAGCTCCTGATGCGCAACCCGGCCGCGGCCCTGACCTTCGGCGACACGCCGCCCGGCCCCGGCCAGAACGAATTCACCCGCCTGTTCGCCCACACCGGCGACGCCGCCAGCATCCTCGGCCGCGTGCAGCGCGGCGAGACCTGCCGCCAGGACGTGGAGCTGATGACCCTGGCCGGCCCGCGCTGGCATGCGCTGGACGCCCGGCCCATGCGCGACCCGGTCACCGGCGACACCGTCATGCTGCTGAATGCCCGCGATATCGCCGACCTCAAGGCCAGCCAGGCGGCACTCGTCGCCGCGCGCGAAGCCGCCGAGATGGCCAGCCAGGCCAAGAGCAGCTTCCTGGCCAATATGAGCCATGAGATCCGCACGCCCATGAACGGCGTGCTCGGCCTGACCGAGCTGGTGCTGCAGACGGAGCTGAACGAGCGCCAGCGCCGCTTCATCGGCATGGCCCACCAGTCCGCCAAGGGCCTGATGACCATCATCAACGACCTGCTGGACGTGGCCAAGATCGAGGCCGGCAAGATCGTCATCGACGAGCAGCCCTTCAGCCTGCACGACTGCCTCGGTGAGTCGTTGCAGCCCCTGCTGCTGCAGGCCCACGACAAGGGCATCCAACTGCACGCCCGTGTGCAACCCGGCGTGCCGTCCTGGATGATCGGCGACGCACTGCGCCTGCGTCAGGTGCTGATCAACCTGATCGGCAATGCGCTGAAGTTCACCGAGCACGGCGAGGTGCGCATCGAGATCGCCATGGCCGATCCGCATGACAACGACGGCCCCGACCGCCTGCGCCTGCGCGTGGCCGTCACCGACACCGGCATCGGCATGACGCGCGACCAGATCGGCCAGATCTTCGATCCCTTCACCCAGGCTGACGGCAGCATCACAAGGCGCTACGGCGGCACCGGGCTGGGCCTCACCATCGTGCAGCGCCTCGTCGGCCTGATGGATGGCCAGATCAGCGTGGAGAGCGAGCCCGGCGTGGGTTCCAGCTTCAGCTTCGAGCTGCAGCTCGGCCGTGTGATCTGAGCATCGCCTTCAAGGCAGCAGCACGGCGCTGCCGAGCAGTTGGCGGGCTTCCAGGTCGCGGTGCGCCCGGGCTGCGTCCGCCAGGGCATAGCGCTTGTCGATGCGGATCTTGACCTTGCCGCTTCCCACCATCTCGAACAGCTCGTCGCCCATGGCCTGGGTGGACTCGCGCGTGGCGAGGTGGGTGAACAGCGTCGGCCGCGTCACATAGACCGAGCCCTTGGCCGCCAGTGTGCCCACATTGAAGGCCGGCACGGGGCCCGAGGCGCCGCCAAAGCTGGCCAGCAGGCCGAAGGGCGCAAGGCTGTTCAGCGAACCTTCCCAGGTGTCGGCGCCCACCGAGTCGTAGACCACCTTCACGCCGCGACCGCCGGTGATCTCGCGCACCCTGGCGGCGAAGTCAGTGTCGCGACGGTAGTTGATGGCATGCGTGGCGCCATGGTCCAGGGCCAGCTGGCACTTCTCGTCGCTGCCCGCCGTGCCGATGAGCTGCAGGCCCAGGGCCTTGGCCCATTGGCAGGCAATCAGGCCGACGCCGCCAGCAGCCGCATGGAAGAGCACGAAATCGCCCGCCTGCAGTCCGCCCTGGGGCAGGGTCTTGCGCAGCAGGTATTGCACCGTCAGGCCCTTGAGCATCATGGCCGCCGCCGTGTCGGTCGCAATGGCGTCGGGCAGCTTGAGCACGCATTTGGCGGGCATCACACGCGCCGTCGCATACGCGCCCGGCGGCTGGCTGGCGTAGGCGGCCCGGTCGCCAGCGCGCAGATGCGTGACGCCCTCACCCACCGCTTCGACGACGCCGGCGCCTTCCATGCCCAGGCGGGCCGGCAAGGGCAGCGGATAGGTCCCGTTGCGGTGATAGACATCGATGTAGTTCAGCCCGCAGGCTTCATGACGGATGCGGATCTCGCCCGGCCCGGGCGCGCCGACCTCCGCGTCCATCAGCTGCAGTTGCTCCGGGCCACCCGGGGCCTCGATGACGATGGCCTTTTCGCTCATCAACGTCTCCTAGTTGCGATCCCGGTTATCGTGCCAGCCCTTTGCCCGCTCGTCTTGCCTGGATGAAGCTGACCCCACGCCTTGCTGTGCTGCTGACGGTGCCGCCCCTGCTCTGGGCCGGCAACGCCGTCGTCGGCCGCATGGTGCGCAACGACATCCCGCCCATGGCGCTGAACGCGCTGCGCTGGCTGATCGCCTTCCTGCTGCTGGCCCCACTGGCGCGCCGGCTGCTGGCCCGTCCCGGCGAAGCCCTGAAGCGCTGGCGTGGCCTGGCCTGGCTGGGCTTTCTAGGCATGGGTTGCTACAACGCGCTGCAATACCTGGCCCTGCACACCTCGTCGCCACTCAACGTCACGCTGATCACGGCCAGCATGCCGGTCTGGATGCTGGGCGTGGGCGCCGTCTTCTACGGCGTGAAGCCCAAGCCGCGTCAGCTGGCCGGCGCGGCCCTGTCGCTGCTCGGCGTGGCCGTCGTCATCGCGCGCGGCGACCCGGCCTCCCTGCTGGCCGTGCATTTCGTGCCGGGCGACCTGCTGATGCTGGTGGCCCTCTTCACCTGGGCCATCTACTCCTGGATGCTGGCGCGGCCGGCACCTGGCCTGCGCCCGGGTGAGCGGCCCGACTGGAACTGGGCCGAGATGCTGATGTCGCAGTTGATGTTCGGCGTCGTGTTCTCGGGCGTGGCGGCAGGCGTCGAGCAGGTCGTCGCCCCTGCTCCCATCCACTGGAGCCCGACCCTGGTCGCCGTGCTGGCCTATGTGGCCATCTGCCCGTCGCTGATCGCTTACCGCTGCTGGGGCATGGGCGTCGCCGAGGCCGGTCCGGCCCTGGCCGGCTTCTTCGTCAACCTGACGCCGGTCTTCGCCGCCATCATCTCGGCGGCCCTGTTGGGCGTGGCGCCGGCCTGGTACCACGGCCTGGCCTTTGTGCTGATCGCCGCCGGCATCCTGGTCTCGTCGCGCTGATGCAGGTGCTGCACGTCGACGACCGCCTCGTCGTCATCGCCAAGCCGGCCGGCCTGCTCAGCGTGCCCGGGCGAACCGAGCCGGATTGCGCGAGCGCGCGCGTGCAGGCCCTCTACCCGGACGCGCTGATCGTGCACCGCCTCGACCAGGCCACTTCGGGCCTGCTGCTGTTGGCGCGCGGCATCGAGGCCCAGCGCGAGCTCAGCGCCGATTTCGCCGAGCGCCGTGTCGGCAAGTGCTATGTCGCCGTCGTTGCCGGCCGCCTGGAGGGTGAAGGCTTGATCGACTTGCCGCTGGGCGCCGACTGGCCCAACCGCCCGCGCCAGCAGATCGACCTCGAACAGGGCAAGCCGTCGCAGACCCGCTGGCGCGTGCTGGCCCACGAGGGCGATCACACGCGGGTCGCACTGGAGCCGCTGACCGGCCGCAGCCATCAGCTGCGCGTGCACCTGGCCCATCTCGGCCACGCCATCCTCGGCGACGCGCTCTACGCTTCGGCCAAGATTGCCGCGGCCGCGCCACGCCTGCTGCTGCACGCCAGCGAGCTGCAGGTCGCCGGCCATCACTTCATCTGCCCACCGGAGTTCTGAAATGCATCTCTACATCGTCACCGGCAGCTCGCGCGGCCTGGGCGCCGGGCTGGTCCAGCAGCTCACGCAAGCCGGCAACACCGTGGTCGGCATCGCCCGCAAGACCAACCCCGCGTTGCAGGCCGAACAATGGGCCGTCGACCTCGCCGAACCCCAGGCTGCTGCCGAACGCCTGCAGGCCTGGCTGCGCGCAAACACCGGCTGGCAGAGCGCCACGCTGATCAACAACGCCGCCCTGCTCAGCGAGCCCGGTCCGCTGGCGGCATCCGACCTCGGGGAACTGTCCGCCGCTTTGCGCGTCGGCCTGGAAGCCCCCACGCTGCTGAGCCGCGTCTTTCTGGCCGAGACCGCCGGCGTGCCGACACGGCGCATCCTCAACATCTCCTCAGGCCTGGGCCGGCGTGCCATGGCCGGCAGTGCTGCCTACTGCGCCATCAAGGCCGGGCTGGACCACCTCAGCCGCGCGCTGGCGCTGGAAGAGCCCGATGTCGGCATCGTCTCGCTGGCACCCGGCGTCATCGACACCGACATGCAGGTCCAGCTGCGTGGCGCCGATCCGGCCCGCTTCCCCGAGCAGACGCGCTTCCAGGGCTTGAAGGACGGCGGCCAACTGCAGGCGGCCGACGCCACGGCGGCCGCGATTGTTCGGTATTGCATGCGGTCAGACTTCGGAAAAACCGTCGTTGCCGACATCCGGGACGCTTGAAAATCCTGAATTGAGCCTGCAGCTTCGGGCTCGCTTCTGGAGATCCACTTGAACCGCATCCTCGCTGTGACCCTGGCCGCCCTGCTGGCCGTCGCTCTGCCCACCCACGACGCTGAAGCCAAGCGCCTGGGCGGCGGCGGCATCAAGCGCAGCGTGCCCACCCAGACCGCACCGCAGACGCCGCCCGCCCAGCAGCCGGCGCCCCAGCAGGCCGCCCCCAACAAGCAGGCCGCAGCGCCCGCCGCTGCCCCCGCCGCGGCACCCAAGCGCTCCTGGCTCGGCCCCATCGCCGGCCTGGCCGCGGGCCTGGGCCTGGCCGCGCTGGCCAGCCATCTCGGCTTTGGCGAAGGCCTGGCCAACTTCATGATGATCGCCCTGCTGGCCGTGGCCGCTTTCGCCATCCTCCGCTTCGTGATGCGCCGCTTCGCCTCGCCCAAGCCGCAACTGGCCGGTGCCAACGGCGTCAACCTGCGCGCTGACGAGCCAGCCTGGAACCCGGCACCCGTTGCAGCGTCTGGCGCCGCAGCGGCTGCAACGGCCGACTTTGACGCGGCCGGTTTCGAGAAGCTGGCCAAGCAGGTCTTCATCCGCCTGCAGGCCGCCAACGACGCAGGCGATCAGGCCGACCTGCGCCGCTTCACGACACCGCAGATGTACGCCAGCATCCAGGGCGACCTGCTGGAACGCGGCAGCCAGACCCAGCGCACCGAGGTGCTGCAGCTCGACGCCCATGTCGTCGACGTGGCGACCGAGGAGGGCCAGCAGATCGTCTCGGTGCGCTTCTCAGGCCTTGTGCGCGAGCAGAGTGAGCAGGCCGCCGAGAACTTCGACGAGGTCTGGCATCTGGTCAAGGCCGGCGACGGCTGGCTGATCGCCGGCATCCAGCAAACGGCATGACCACAGGCACAGCGGGTTAGCCCCGAGTCCGACCCGACCGAGAATGGGCGCTTCGAGCGCCCATTCCCTTTTGAGGCCCCATGATTCGTTTTTCCCTTCCCGTCTGCATGCTGAGCACGGCCCTGCTGGCCGCCTGCGCATCCGCTACAGCCCCAACGGCCGTCGTCGCCCCCAACGCCAATCTGGTGGCCCAGGGCATCCCGCCTGTGCCCCAAAGCCTGGCCGACTCCATCGGCCGCTACAACGACTTCCGCGGCCACGCCTTCGCCGACTGGCACCCGACCCAGCGCGAGATGCTGGTCAGCCACCGCAAGGCCGGCGCCAACACGGCCCAGATCTTCCGCGTGACCACGCCGCTGTCCGAGGGCGTGCAGTTGACCGACGGCGTCGACCCCGTCACCCGTGCCACCTATGAGCCGCGCAACGGCCAGTACATCGTCTTCGAGCGCGCCACCGGCGGCAACGAGGTGGCCCAGATCTATCGGCTGCCGCTGAACATCGCCGGCGCCCAGCCGGTGCTGCTGACCAGCCCCGACGAGCGCCACAGCATCAACACCTGGCTGCGCAAGAGCGGCCGGCTGATCTATTCCTCCTTGCCCATCGACCGCACGGCCGAGGGCGGCAAGCGCAGCAAGATCACGACCACCCTGTGGCTGATGGACCCCGAGAAGCCCGAAGCGCGCCGCAAGCTGGTCGAACTGGACGGCGGCGGTTGGGCCGCCGGCCGCCCCTCGCCCGACGAGCGACTGGTGACGTTGACGCGCTATCTGTCGGCCAATGAGTCACAGATCTGGATGATGGATCTCGACAGCGGCGTGGCCAAGCAGGTCGCGCCCGCCGTAGGCAGCAAGGAGGCCAAGGCCAGCTATTCGCCGACGGGCTGGACGGCCGACGGCCGCTCGCTGTGGATCGCCAGCGACCGCGCCGGCGAGTTCCGCGAGCTGATGAAGCTGGACCTGGCCAGCGGCCGCATCGACCGCGTCAGCGGCCACATCCCCTGGGACCTCAGCGGCGTCACGCTGACCGAGGACCGCAGCCAACTGGCCGCACAGTTCAATGTGGACGGCCGCGACGAACTGCATTTCTTCGACGCCGCGACGGCCAAGGAAGTCTCAGCGCCGGCCACGCTGCCGAACGGCAATGTCGGCGCCGCGTCCTATCACCCTGGCAACAGCGAACTGGCCTTCTCCATCAGCAATGCCCAAGGGCCGAGTCAGATCTACTCGCTGGGCAGCGACGGCAAGGTTCAGCAGTGGACGCGTGCCGCGGGTGCTGTCGACACCTCGGGCTTCAGCGAACAGAAGATCGTGCGCTGGAAGAGCTTTGACGGCACGACGATCTCGGGCCTGCTGACGCCGCCGCCCAAGAAGTTCACCGGCAAGCGCCCGGTGCTGATCTCCATCCACGGCGGCCCCGAGTCCCAGGCCAGCTTCGGCTTCCTGGGCCGCAACGCCTACTACGTGCAGGAACTGGGCATGGCCCTGATCCAGCCCAATGTGCGCGGCTCCAGCGGCTACGGCAAGAGCTTCCTGGCCATGGACAACGGCTTCAAGCGCGAGGATTCGGTCAAGGACATCGGTGCCCTGTTCGACTGGATCGCGACCCAGCCCGACCTCGACGCCTCAAGCGTTTTGGTCACGGGCGGCAGCTACGGCGGCTACATGACGCTGGCCGTGTCGACCCACTACCCTGATCGCATTGCCGGCTCCATCGATGTCGTCGGCATCTCGCATTTCGTGACCTTCCTGAACAACACCGAGAGCTACCGCCGCGACCTGCGCCGCGTTGAATACGGCGACGAGCGCGACCCGGCCATGAAGGCCCACCTCGAGAAGATCTCACCGCTGACCAATGCGGCCAAGATCAAGAAGCCCCTTTTCGTCGTCCAGGGCAAGAACGACCCGCGTGTGCCCTATACCGAGGCCGAGCAGATCGTCGCGACCGTTCGCCAGGGCGGCACGCCGGTCTGGTATCTGCGCGCCGAGAACGAGGGCCATGGTTTCCAGAAGAAGGACAACCAGGACTACCAGGCCTATGCCACCGTGCTGTTCATGCAGCAGACGGTATTGAAGTAGGCCTGCCGTAGGCGGGCGGGCGCGGCCAGGTCGACGGTGTCGGCAGCCCGCCCTGCCAATGGCGGGCATTGATCCAGCCGCCGTGGCCCACGGCCAGTGCACAAGGCGGCTGCCAGCCCGCGGCGCGTGCCAGCAGCGCGTTCAGCGACTCGCCGCCATCGAAATCGAAGCTACGGAAGTCGCGCATCCAGCGCTCGAATTCTTCGGCCGGAATGTCGCGCCAGGATTGACCGTCCCAGCGGCCGAAGTCCATTTCGGCGAGGGCCGGGTCGATCTGCCAGCGAAAGCCCCAGCGCTCCAGCCAGCGCCCCACGGCGGCAGATCGCGCCAACGGAGACGTGACGACCTCGCGCGCCAGCATGTTTCTCCGTGCATGAGTGCGGATGCGATGGGCCAGGCGCTTGGCCTTGCGCGGGTCCACCGGCAGGTCGGTGCGGCCGCCTATGCAACGCCCTTCAGCGCCGACAGGCTTGGGGTGGCGCCAGATCGTGAACACGGCATTCAGAACGAGGCCGTGAAGGCCAGCAGCACGGCGATCTCTGCCAGTTGTTCGGTGGCCCCCAGGCCGTCGCCGGTATAGCCGCCCAGGCGGCGCTTCAGCCACTGGCGCATCAGCAGCGCGACGACGGCGGCCACGCAGGTCGCCACCAGCAGGCGGGGCAGATGGACACCGGCAACGACCAGCGCCAGGCCCAGCAGACCGCACCAGCCGAGCGCGATGCTGAAGTTGCGCGGCGCCACGGCCAAGGCCAAAGGCTTTGCCTTGGCGTGCTCCACGTCGCCACCATAAGGCAGGCTGACCATGACGCCCACCGCCGCCGCCCGCGCGAACGTATGGCTGGCCAGCAACGCAGCAACCGCGCCCCACAGCGGCCGTGCAGCCAGCACGGCCACCAGCGCCGCGCGCAGCAGCAGGCTCAGGCCCAGGGCCAGAGCGCCATAGCTGCCGATGCGCGAGTCCTTCATGATGACGAGGGCCTTCTCGCGGCTGACAACGCCGCCCAGCGCGTCGAAGGTATCGGCCAGGCCATCCTCGTGGAAGCCGCCGGTCAGGGCGACCGTGGCGGTCAAGGCCAGCAGGGCGGCCACCCAAGCCGGCCAGAGTTGAGCGGCTCCTACGAGAACCACAGCGCCGACCGTGCCGACCAATGCACCGACCAGCGGAAAGTGACGCACGCAGTCGTTCAGCCAGCCAGGCTCGAAGCGCTCCAGCCGCACCGGCAGCCGCGTCAGGAACTGCAGCGCGACGAGGAAAAGGCGCACCGCCGTCAGTCCTTGTTGCTGACCCCGGCGCTCTCGAAGCTGGCCATGTCGGCCAGCAGCGCGCAGGCCGCCGTCAGCAGCGGCCAGGCCAGGGCCGCGCCACTGCCCTCGCCCAGGCGCAGGTCCAGGTCCAGCAGCGGGCGCACGCCCAGTTGCTGCAGCCAGCGTGCGTGCGGGCCCTCGGCCGAGCGATGGGCGAACACACAGGCCGCCAGTACGCCAGGACGCAGCGCCTCGGCCAACACGACGGCTGCCGTCGTGATGAAGCCATCGACGAGGATGACTCGGCGCTGGGCCGCAGCAGCGATGACGCTGCCGGCCATGGTGACGATCTCAAAACCGCCGAGAGCTGCGGCGATCTGCAGCGGCGTCTGGGCGATTGCGTTCGAGGCCAGGGCTTCGCCCAGCACGCCGAGCTTGCGCGCCAGGCCGGCATCGTCCAGGCCCGTGCCACGCCCGACACAGTCGGGCAGCGGCAGACCGGTCAGGCGCTGCATCAGCAGGCTGGCCGAGGACGTGTTGCCTATGCCCATTTCGCCCAGCAGCAGCGCATTGCCCGGCAGGCGCTCGACGAGGGCCATGCCGTTGCGCAGCGCAAGCTCGGCCTGTTCGAGGGTCATGGCAGGCCCCACGCTGGCATCCGCCGTTCCGGCAGCAATGCGCAGATCGACAGCGCCCTCGGCGCGTGGTGCATCCACGCCGCAATCGGCAATTGTCAGCGCCAGTCTCTGCTGCCGTGCAAGCACGGAGACGGCCGCGCCGCCGGCGAGCATGTTGCCAACCATCTGCGGCGTGACTTCACGCGGGTAGGCCGACACGCCACGCTTGGACAAGCCATGGTCGGCGGCATAGACAACCAGCTGCGGCTCTCGCAGCGCGGGTCGCTCGACGCCCTGGATCAGCGCCAGCTGCAGGGCCAGGGCCTCGATGCGGCCCAGCGCCCCCAGGGGCTTGGTCTTGTGGTCAAGGGCGTGCTGGACACGGGCGCCCAGTCCAGGCTCGGCGAGCGCCGGCAGTTCGGGAAAGTTCATGAGGGGATCAGCCGACGAGGTTGGCGAGGGTCAGCAAGGCGAGCAGCAGCATCCACAGCACGACGGAGCGCCAGACCAGGCCGACAACGCTTTGCAGGTGGCCGAGCTGGGGCGGTGCACCGGCCGTCGAGCCGGCAGCACCGGTCGACTCGGGTTCGGAGCCTGCATCGAAGGTCTTGCTGCGATCCGGCGTGACGCCGGGGGCTGCCGCGCCGCCGAGTTGCAGGCCGACAGCACCGGCCGCCGACGCGAGGATGATGCCTTCGTTGGAATGCAGCCAGAGGCTGGCGTCGCGGCGCCAGCCGTTCACGGCTTCCTCGAAGTTGCCGACGATGGCAAAGCCGGTCGCCGTCATGCGAGCGGGCACATGGTCGATGAGGCCGAAGGCTTGACGCGACAGCGCGAGCAGGCGGGGATTGGTCGGTGCGTCGAGGGTGCGGCTCTTGAAGGCCCAGTAGCGGCCGGCAAACTCGGCCATGCGATAGAGCACCGCGCCGGCCGGGCCCAGGCCGATCGTCGAGCAGACGATGAACCAGAAGAACACGCCGAAGACATGGCGATGCGCGGCAAGCAGGGAATGCTCGATGACGTGGCGGATCAGCTCGGTGCGCGGCAGCTCGCTCGCGTCCAGATGGCGCCATTCGGCCAGCAACTGACGCGCGGTCGCGTCGTCGCCGCGCTCCAGCGCATCACGGATGTCGGTGTAGTAGTGGCTGAACTGGCGGAAGCCCAGGGTCAGGTAGAGGATGAGGACATCCAGCCCCAGGGCCAGCAGCACGCTGAAATGCCGCAAGGCCCAGTAGATCAGCGCGACCACCAGGCCGGGCACCAGGACCGTGATGGCCCAGACGATGGCGGCATGGTGCTCGTCGCCCGCGTCGAAGTTACGGCCCGTCCAGCGCACCCAGCCGATGACCGACTGGTGCACGCGGTTGCCATGCCTCAGGGGCTTGAGTTGCTCACACAGCAGAGCCAGCAGCACCGCGAAGAAATTCATGGGCCGGGATGATAGTGGCGCGCTCAGGCGTCGCTGAGCAGTCGGTAGAAGTTGCGCAACATCGCCGCCGTCGCGCCCCAGATGAAGTACTCGCGCTCGACCCCTTGCCAGGGCATGGACAGGAAGCGCCGTTCGGTACCCGCGAACTCGAAACGGTGATGGCGGTGGTGGGCGGGATTCATCAAAAAGGCCAGCGGCACCTCGAAGGCCTCCGCGACCTCGAAGTCGTCCAGCTTCAGCGTGAAGCCCGGCTCGACAAGGCCGACCACGGGCGTCACCTGGAAGGCCGTCACCGTCGAGTAGACGGGCAATTGGCCGATGACTTCGATGTGCTGGCGCGACAGACCGATCTCTTCCTCGGTCTCGCGCAAGGCTGTAGCGACGGGGCCGTCGTCTTCGGGTTCGACGCGGCCGCCGGGAAAGCTGATCTGGCCCGCGTGGTCACGAAGATGGTCGGTGCGGCGGGTCAGCAGCAGATTCAGGCCGGCCTCGCGCTGCACCAGCGGGATGAGGACGGCAGCACCGGCCGGCTCGCGATTGGCGAACAGGCCGCCATCACCGGCGAACTCGGGCGTCCAGGCCGCCGCGGCCGCGAGGCGGGCGCGGATGGCCGAAGCCGTCAGGGCGAGATCGGTTACAGCAGGGAGGTGGTCATCGACGCTCGTGACGGGCGCGAGCTGCGGTTGGGTGATGGCGGGGCGGGTCATGCGTAGAAAAACAAAAGCCGCCTAGAGCGTAGCTCCCGGCGGCTTTGGCTGGAGTGAAGCCAGCTTTTGTCTGCGTTAACGGCGCCGCAAGCGCCGCCATCAACTTCGACGAAAACTCGCTTAGGCGAGTTTTTCCTTGATACGTGCCGACTTGCCCGAACGCTGGCGGAGGTAGTACAGCTTGGCACGGCGGACGTCACCGCGGCGCTTGACTTCGATCGTGGCGATCAGGGGGCTGTACAGCTGGAAGGTACGCTCGACGCCTTCGCCGCTGGAGATCTTGCGGACGATGAAGCTGCTGTTCAGGCCGCGGTTGCGCTTGGCGATCACGACGCCTTCGTAGGCCTGCACGCGCTTGCGGGTGCCTTCAACGACGTTGACGCTGACGATCACGGTGTCGCCGGGGGCGAACGGGGGAATCGTCTTGTTCAGGCGAGCAATTTCTTCTTGCTCAAGGGTTTGGATCAGGTTCATCTGTACTCCTGGGATCTTGGCGGCTCGCTATTTATCGGGATGTTTGCAGCCAGCTTCATGGGTGTGAAGCCAGACCACTCGACCCGCCAGAGGATCGGACAGCCCACAAGTATAGCCCGCGGATGCGGGTTTTGCCTAGCGCTTGGCCAGGAAGGCCTCGTCGGCCTTGCTCAGACGGCCGGCGGCGCGAGCGGCCGCGATCAGGTCGGGACGGCGTGCGGCCGTCAGCGCCAGCGACTGCTCGCGGCGCCAGCGCTTGATGTCGGCGTGGTGGCCGGACAGCAGCACGGGTGGCACCTCGCGGCCGTCGGCCAGCACCTCGGGGCGGCTGTAGTGCGGGCAATCGAGCAGACCGTCAGAGAAGCTGTCCTGCTCATGGGACTTTGCATCGCCCAGCACGCCGTCCTGCAGGCGCGCCACGGCATCCAGCAGCGTGATGGCGGGCAGCTCGCCGCCCGACAGCACGAAGTCACCCAGGCTGAGTTCCAGCGTCACATGGCGGTCCAGCACGCGCTGGTCGATGCCTTCGTAGCGGCCGCAGAGAAGGATGGCGCCGGGGCCAGCGGCCAGTTCCTGCACGAGGGCCTGGTCGATGCGGGCGCCCGTCGGCGTGAAGTGGATGACGGCGGGTTCTGCCTGGCCCCGATCGGCCTTGACGGCAGCCAAAGCTTTCTCCAGCGGCTCGGCCAGCATGACCATGCCGGGGCCGCCGCCATAGGTGCGGTCGTCGACGCGGCGGTAGTTGTCTTCAGCGAAATCGCGCAGCGGCCACATGCGCACGTCGACCTGACGGCTCTCGAAGGCGCGCCGCGTGACGCCATGCGTCAGATGCGGCGCGAACAGCTCCGGAAAGATCGTCAGGACGTCGAAGCGCATGGCTTCAGCTCAGAAGTCGAGACCCCAGTCGACCGTGATCCGCTTCGCTTCAAGATTCACGTCGTCGATGAAGTTGCCGACAAAGGGGATCAGCCTTTCCTGATCGGGCTTGGCGGGCTCTTCCACGCCAGGCGGCAGGATGCGCAGCACCGCATGCGGGCCGGTGTCGATGAGACCGATGACGCGGCCCAGGGCCTGCGACTCGCGGTTGACGACGTCCAGGCCGATCAGGTCCACCCAGTAGTACTCGCCATCGGGCGTGCGCGGGAAGTCGCTGCGGGGAATGTGGATCTCGTGGCCACGCAGGGCTTCGGCGGCATTGCGGTCGTCCACGCCTTCGGCCGTGGCGACGATGCCTTCGCCCTGCTCCCGTACCGATTTCACGGCCAGGATCAGTTGGCCGGGCTTGGGGCCGGTCGACTTCAGATACCAGCGCTTGGCGCTGAACAGCGCGTCCGCGTCGGCCGAGTAGGCCTGCACCTTGAGGCCGCCCTTGATGCCCCAGGCGTCAAGGATGCGGCCCACGGGGAGCAGATCTTCGGGCCAGGAAGCAAAAGACGGCGCCGAGGCGCCGTCTTGCTGAGGCTTGTTGCCTGCCACGCCGAATCAGGCGGCGGCGACAGCCACCGTCTTGGCTTCGCCAACCAGGCGGGCCACGGTGGGCGACAGCTGGGCGCCGACACCGAGCCAGTAGCTCACGCGGTCCTGCTCGACGCGCAGCTTCTCGGCAGCGCCGGAAGCGACGGGGTTGTAGAAGCCGACGCGCTCGATGAAGCGGCCGTCACGACGTTGGCGGCTGTTGGCGACGACGATGTTGTAGAAGGGGCGCTTCTTGGAGCCGCCGCGGGCCAGACGAATCACAACCATGATGTTTCCTAAAAATTGGGTGACTACCGCACGAGGAGACACTCAGGGCGAGCAAGTCGAAAAGCAGGAACCCCCTGCAGGGCCAGCCACTGTAGATACGCCGCAGCCCTTTTCAAAGCCTTGAAAGGAGTGCGACCAGCGCCGAAAACCGAGCATTATAAACTCGGTTGAACCCTTGTTGAGTAGCTTCCAAATCCGACAGATGTCACAGCCCGCCGCCGCCATTTCGCCCCTGACCATCCGCCCCAGCACCGACGCCGACCTCGCCGCCATCCAGGCCATCTATGGCCAGGCTGTGCTGGAAGGAACCGGCACCTTCGAAACCGAAGTCCCGGGCGTCGACGAAATGGCACGCCGCCGTTCCGAGGTGCTGGGCCGCAACCTGCCCTGGCTGGTTGCCGAGCGTGAGGGCCAGGTGCTGGGCTACGCCTACGCCAACTATTTCCGCCCTCGCCTCGCTTATCGCTTTTGCGTCGAGGACTCCATCTATCTGTCCCCTGCCGCGCAGGGTCAGGGCGTCGGCCGGCTGCTGCTGGCCGAGCTGATGGCGCGCTGTGAGGCTGCCGGCGCGCGCCAGATGCTGGCCGTCATCGGCGACGCCGCCAACGCCGGCTCGGTCGGCGTGCACACGGCGTTGGGTTTCGAGCACACCGGCGTGCTGAAGAGCGCGGGCTGGAAGTTCGGCCGCTGGCTGGACGTGGTGCTGATGCAGCGCCCGCTGGGTCAGGGCGACAGCACATCCCCGGCCGAATGAGCTCCGGCACCAAACACAAGGCCGTCGCGACCTGGCTGGCCTTGCTGGTCGGCGTCTTCGGCCTGCATCGCTTCTATCTGCATGGTCTCAGGGATCGCTGGGCCTGGGCTTTTCCGTTGCCGACCCTGCTGGGCCTGGTGGGCCTGAACCGCATGGACCATCTCGGCCAGGATGACCGGCTGGCCTGGGTGCTGATTCCCTTCCTCGGCCTGAGCCTCGTCGCGGCCCTGCTGGGTGGCATCGTCTACGGCCTGACGCCGGATGAGCGCTGGAACGAACGCTTCAACGCTGGCCGGCCGGCCAGCACGGGCGGCTGGGCGGCCATCATCGGCGTCGTGCTCTGCCTGCTGTTCGGCGGCACGGCGCTGATGGCGACCATCGCCTTCAGCGCCCAGCGCTACTTCGAATCCCAGGCGGGTCAGTAGATCGCGAAGCTGATCCAGTAGCAGACGCCGGCCATCAACGCGGCGGCCGGGATCGTGAAGATCCACGCCCAGACGATGCTGCCGGCCACACCCCAGCGCACGGCCGAGGGGCGCTGCACCGAGCCCACGCCGACGATGGCACCGGTGATGGTGTGGGTCGTCGACACCGGGATGCCCAGGGCCGTTGCCAGGAAGAGCGTGATCGCCCCACCCGTTTCGGCGCAGAAGCCGCCGACCGGCTTGAGCTTGGTGATGCGCTGACCCATGGTCTGCACAATGCGCCAACCGCCGAACATGGTGCCCATGCCGATGGCGATATAGCAGGCGACGATGACCCAGCTGGGCGGCGCCTTGTCGCCGACGCTGACCATGCCGGCCGCGATCAGCAGCATCCAGATCAGGCCGATGGTCTTCTGCGCATCGTTGCCGCCGTGGCCCAGGCTGTAGAGACCCGCCGACACCAGTTGCAGCCGCCGGAACCAGCGGTCGATGCGGATGGGTGACTTGTGCCGGCAGATCCAGGCCACGATGACCATCATCAGCGAGCCCAGCAGATAGCCCAGCAGCGGCGAAACGATGATGAAGGCGACGGTCTTCCAGATGCCGCCCGCCACCAGGGCCGAAGGGCCGGCCTTGGCAACGACGGCACCAGCGATGCCGCCGATCAGCGCATGCGAAGAGCTGGACGGAATGCCCCACCACCAGGTGATGCCGTTCCAGAAGATGGCGCCTATCAGCGCCCCGAAGACGACGTGATGGTCGACGACGCCCGGCTCGACGATGCCCTTGCCAATGGTGGCAGCCACCTTCAACTGGAAGAAGGCGATGGCGACGACGTTGAAGAAGGCAGCGAACAGCACGGCCTGCTGGGGCTTCAGCACGCCGGTGGAGACGACGGTGGCGATGGAGTTGGCCGCGTCGTGGAAGCCGTTCATGAAGTCGAACAGCAGGGCCAGCACGACCAGCAGGGCCACCACCCAGAAGGCGATCTCAGCGGATGCCATGAGCGCCGATCAGGAGTTCTCGAGGACGATGCCCTCGATCAGATTGGCCACGTCCTCACAGCGGTCGGAGATGGATTCCAGCTGCTCATAGATGGCCTTGAGCTTGATCAGCTCGCGCACATCCTCCTGCTCGCGGAACAGGCGCGACATGGCCGAGCGCATGACGCGGTCGGCATCGGACTCGAGTCGGTCGATCTCCTCGCAGGTCTTCAGCGCAGCCTCGGTCGTGGCGGGCTTGCTGAGGTGCGGCAGCAGGGTGACGGCATGCTGGACACGCTCGCAGCAACGCACCGACAGCGTGCACAGCTGCAGCACCTGCTCAGGCACAGCGCGCACGTCGTACAGCGACAGCGTCTCCGACGAGTCCTGCAGCAGGTCGAGGATGTCGTCCATCGCGTTGATCAGGCCGTGGATCTGCTCGCGGTCGATGGGCGTGATGAAGGTGCGGTGCAGCAGCCGGTTCACCTCGGCAGTGACGCGGTCGGCAGCATGCTCGGCTTTGTCGACCTCTTCCGCATATTGCTGGCGCAGCACCGGGTCGGCATAGTTCTCGATCATTTTCTGGAAGGCGCGCGCGCCTTCCAGGATGAAGCCACCATGCTCATTGAACAACTCAAAAAAATTGCCCTCACGGGGCAGCAGCTTGCCAAACAGCATGGGCGTCCTTGGATCTCTCGAAGGCGCGGAGTTTACCGGGCGCTGTCACGAAATCGTCATCACGGTGACTCAAGGATGAGGCCAGCAACCTTTCAATTCAGCCCCGCGACGAACAGCAGCCCGTACCCGACGGCCGCTGCGACCAGCAGCGCGGGGATTGCATAGGCATGGAAACTCAGCCAGGCCCGGCGGTCACCCGACAGCCGCAGCGCGATCAGGTTGGCCAAGGAGCCGACCATCAACCCGAAGCCGCCGACGTTCACGCCATAGGCGATCACGCGCCAGTCCTTCGAATACTCGGCCAGCGCGATGGCCGCCGGCACGTTGCTGATGACCTGGCTCGCACCAATGGCCGCAGCGTACAGGTTCAGCGGCCGTTCCAGCCCCAGGCCGAGCATCGCTTTGTGCACCACCGGCAACCCGGCCAGCAGGCGCAGGTCGATGAACATCAGCACGAAGACCAGCAGCAGGCCCCAGTCGAGTTGCGCCAGCACGCCCGGCCGCGCGAGCAGGAGGATCGCAAGGACCGCTGCGACTGCCCAGCCGGCGTGATGCATGTCCGTGGCGATCAGGAACGGCAGGTACAGGGCCAGCGATAGGGCCAGCAGCCGGTGATCCAGAGGCGCAGGCGGGGCCTCGTCGTGCACCTCGATGGCCTTGCCGTCGAAGGCGAGCGCCGTCAGCACGAGCAACGCCGCCGTCAGCGCCACGACCAGCGGCAGCAGATGCCAGATGAAGGCGCCGAACGACACCTGACCCAGTTGCCAGAGGAAGAGGTTCTGCGGGTTGCCGATGGGCGTCAGCGCTGAGCCGGCATTCACGGCCAGGGCCTCGAACACGATGAGCTTGGTGGCAGGCATGCGCGCGAGGCGGCAGACGCCCAGGGTCAGCGGCACGACGACGAACAGGGCGACGTCGTTGGTCAGCACCGTGGACAGCAGCGCTGCGGCGGCCACGAGGGCGAGCGCGGCGGAGCGCTCCGTGGGCATGGCGTCGATCAGCCTGTGCCCCAGGCGATTCAGCGCGCCGCTGAGCTCCAGACCCTTGGTGAGCGCCAGCAAGCCGGTCAGCGCGGCGATGGTGGGCCAATCGACCAGCGACCCATAGCCCGAAATGCGCCCCGGCGCGTACAGGCTGAGCAGCAGCAGCCCCACCAGCAGGATCTGGAAGAACCGGTCCTCGCGCAGGCCGCGCAACACCCTGACGAGTGGGTTTCTTCCCTCGAAAGGCGCAGACATCAACCGGATCTCCGATTCACAGCGACAAGGGCGCCAGACGCTCGATACGCTGCGCCTGCCAGTCCTCGCCCACGGCCAGATGGCCCAGCTCCGGTGCAATCTCCAGCAGCGGCAGCAGCACGAAGGCGCGTTCGCCCAGGCGGGGATGGGGCAGCGTCAGGCGCGGCGTGTCCAGGGTCAGCTCACCGTAAAGCAGCAGATCCAGATCCAGCGTGCGCGGCGCATTGCGGTAGGAGCGCTCGCGGCCATGGGCCAGCTCGATGGCCTGCAGCGCATCCAGCAGTTCGAGAGGCGCCAGCGTCGTGTCCAGGGCCGCAACAGCATTCAGGAAGTCGGGACCACCGGCATCCACGGGTGCACTGCGCCAGGTGCTGGAAAGCGCAGCGACCTGGGTGCCAGGCAGCGCGGCGAGCCGCAGCGCTGCCTGTGTCAAGGTGGCAGAGAGATTGGCACCCAGGTTGGCGCCAAGGCCGACGTAGGCGCGCGAACTCACTCGGCTGCAGGTGCGGGCGCCGCGGCGCCCTCTCCGCCGCCACCGGGCTTGCGGCGGCGACGGCGGCGCTTCTTGGCGGGCGCGTCGACGGCCGACGGCTCTGCATCTTCGCCCGCCGGCGTTTCGGGGCGCGGCGCGCGGACGACGCGAGGCTGCTTCTGCTGCGTCGCACGGGCATCGGCCAGCAGGGCCTGGCGGTCGTCGTCGCTGCCCAGGGCGAAGTCTTCCCACCAGTCGGCCAGGGCCGGGTCGATCTCGCCGACGTCGGCGCGCAGACGCAGGAAGTCGAAACCGGCGCGGTAACGGGGCTGCTCGATGAGGCTGAACACGCCCGAGCCGCTGCGACGCTCGAAGCGGATCTGCATCATCCAGATCTCGCGCATGTCAGCCGCCAGCTTGCCGCGACCGGAAATGTCGCCGATGCGGGCGTCGAAGACGGCGTCGATGGCCTGAGCCAGGGCCGGAACGGGCGGTTCGCCCGCGTTGCGAGTCTTGGTCCAGCGGTCCAGTACCTCGTGCCAGAGCATGCAGGCCAGCATGAAGCTGGGGCTGACGCCGCGGCCTTCGTTGACGCGGCGGTCGGTGTCCTCGAAGGCCTGGCGCACGAAGTTGCCACGCACGCCCTGCGGCAGATCGCCGGTCTCGGTCAGCATGGCATCCAGCACGGCAAAGACCTTGCCGCCCTGCCCCACCAGGCCAAGTTTCTTCAGCTGCACCAGGCTGGACAGCGAGTGCCCGGTCTGCAGCAGCTTGATCATTTCGTCGAAGAGGCGCGACGCCGGCACATTGGTCAGCAGCGGGATGCATGCCGCCACCGGGGCCAGCGTCTTCTTCTCCAGCTCGAAGCCCAGCTTGGCCGCAAAGCGCACGGCGCGCACGATGCGGACCGGGTCTTCCTTGTAGCGGGTCTCGGGGTCGCCGATCATGCGCAGCAGCTTGGCCTTGGCATCAGCCAGGCCGCCGTGATAGTCCACGACCAGGCGGCGCTGCGGGTCGTAATACATCGCATTGACGGTGAAGTCGCGGCGGGCGGCGTCCTCGATCTGCGGGCCCCAGACGTTGTCGCGCAGCACGCGGCCGCTGGCGTCCACGGCATGGTGCTTGCCGTCGAGTTCGGCCTTGGCCGTCTTTTCGTTGCCGGCCACGGCTTCCGATTCGGTCGGCAAGGCGCGGAAGGTCGAGACCTCGATGACCTCGTGCTCACGGCCGCGGCCATAGACGACGTGGACGATGCGGAAACGCCGGCCGATGATGAAGGCGCGGCGGAACAGGCCCTTGACCTGCTCGGGCGTCGCGTTGGTGGCGACGTCGAAGTCCTTGGGCCGCATGTTCAGCAGCAGGTCACGCACGGCGCCGCCGACGATATAGGCCTCGAAGCCGGCGTCGGTCAACGTCTTGACGACCTTGACGGCGCGCTCGTCGAGCAGATCGGGGTTGATGCCGTGAACCTCGGCGGGAACCTCGACCCGCTTGCCCAGCGGGCTGGTCTTCTTGGGCGCGGCTGCGGGCTTGCCGAGCAGCTTGTCGATGAACTTTTTGATCATGCGAAGAGGTGCAACTGGGGCCAGCCGCGCTCGGCGGCAATGGCGGCGAGCGTCGGGCTGGGATTGGTCGCCACCGGGTGGCTGACGCGTTCGAGCAGCGGGAGGTCGTTGGTCGAGTCGCTGTAGAAGGTCACGCGCTCGAAATCGCGCCATTGTGCCCCCAGCCCCTGCAACCAGCTCTCAACGCGCGCGATCTTGCCCTCACGGAAGCTCGGCACGCCGCGGATGGCACCGGTGTAGCGCCCTTCTTCATCGCGCTCAAGCTGCACCGCGATCAGGTGCTCGATGCCGAAAGCGTCCGCGAACGGCGCCGTGACGAATTCATTGGTCGCGGTGACCAGTGCGATCAGGTCGCCGGCGGCGCGGTGCTTCTCGACCAGAGCCATGGCCTCGGGTCGCAGCGCCGGCGTCATGACCTCGGCCAGGAAGCGTTCGCGCACGGCCAGGGCCTCGGCCAGCGGGCGGCTGCGGAAGGCCGAGGTCGCGAAATCGACATAGGCCGGCAGGTCCAGCGTGCCGGCGTTGTACTGGGCGAAGAACTCGTCATTGCGCGCCCCCCAGACCTTGCCGTCGACCCAGCCCTTCTCGACCATGAAGGCCCCGAAGGAATGATCGGAATCGATGGGGATCAGCGTCCCGTCCAGGTCAAACAGCGTCAGATTCATAAATTGGGGTCAGTGTCGATTTTCTCGTCGGCCAGCATGGCCTTCAGCAATGGCAGCGTCAGCGCGCGTTTGCTGGCCATGGCGAATTCATCCAGACGCTCCAGCAGCACCATCAAGCCCTTGAGGTTGCGCTCGAAGCGGGTCAGCAGATAGCTCAGCACGTCGTCGCCAAGCAGCAGACCGCGGCGGTCGGCCTCACGGCGCAGCACGGCGCGCATTTCGGCCTCGCGCAGCGGCTCCAGCGCGAAGCTCGGCCCCCAGCCCAGGCGGGTGCGCAGGTCCTCGCGCACATCCAGGTCGACAGCGGGCGCATCCGCGGTCGCAACCACGGTATAGCCCTGCCCTGCTGAAGCCACGAAGAGAGCGAAGGCCGCATGCTGCTGGCCGGCGTTAAAGCGCTGGCAGTCGTCCAGCAGCAGCAGGCTCTCATGAGCCGGCAGCTCCCAGGGCAAGGCGGTGTCGGCGTCATACCAGGCGACGCGCTGGCCAGCCGCCTGCCAGCGCTCGGCCAACGCTTGCAGCAGATGGGTCTTGCCGGAGCCGGTCGGCCCCCACAGCAGCACCGGCGCATCGCCCGGAATCAGGCCGTGCAGATAGGCCAGGGCCTCGGCATTGGCGCCGGTCAGGAAGTTGTCGAAGCTGTGCGCCGGCGGCGCCAGCAGCGCGAGAGGAATCTGCCTCATGGACGGATCAACGGAACAGCGAGCTCGCGAGATAGGCCTTGTGCAGGCGCTTGACGGCCACGGCTGCCACAGCCGACAGCGGCAGCGCGATCAGCACGCCGACAAAGCCAAGCAGGTGGCCGAAAGCCAGCAGCGCGAAGATGACCATCAGCGGGCTCATGCCGATGCGTTCGCCGACGAAGCGCGGCGTCAGCACGAAACTCTCCAGCAACTGGCCGACACCAAAGACGATGGCCACGGCCACGACGCCATAGATGCTGGCGAACTGCAGCAGGCCAGCCAGCAAGGCCAGCACCAGGCCCAGACCAAAGCCCAGGTAGGGAATGAAGACCGCCAGCCCTGTGAAGACGCCGATGGGCAGTGCCAGGTCGAAGCGCGCCAGCGCGAGGCCGACGCTGTAGTAGACGGCCAGGGCGCCCATGACGAGGAGCTGGCCGCGCAGATACTGGCCCAGGGTCTCGTCGCATTCGTCCAGGAAGCTGCCCACCGAGTCACGCGCCGCCGGCGGCACCAGGGCTCGCATGCGCTCGACCAGGCTGGGCCAATCGTTCAGAAGATAGAAAAGCACCACCGGCAGCAGCACCGCATTGCCGACGAAAGCCAGCAGGAAACTGCCGCCGATGCGGGCCGAGCTCAGCACCGTGGCCAGCCATTCCTCGAAATTGGCGTCCAGATACTTCAGCACGAAGGCCTTGATGCTGGCCGGGTCGAGCTGCATGTGGATGCCATGCTCGGCCAGCCAGGGCGAGACCTTGTCGTTGGCCAGCTTGGCCAGCGCCGGGATCTGCTCGCGCAAGGCCGGCAGCTCCTTGCTGAGGATGGGCAGCACCAGCAGCACCAGGGCCAGCAGGGCCATCGCGAACAGCATCTCCACCATCACGACGGCCAGGGCGCGCGGCGTGCGCCGGTTCACCAGGGCCTGCACCACCGGCGCCAGCGCATAGGCTAGCACCAGGGCCGCAATGAAGGGCGCCAGCACCGGCGACAGCAGCCACAGCAGCAAGATGAGGGCGAGGGCGACACCACCCCAGGCCAGGGCGGTGCGTTGGGTCTTGCTGAGCTTCATCATGGTGGTTGGCGGGCGGGCGCGGATTGTCACTGAAGCGGCGGCCGGGCCTGGTCGAGCAGCAGGGCCAGGCGGGCACGCAGATTGGGAGCGTCGGCCGCATCAGGCCGTTCCGCAAGATAGAAGCTCAGGTCTTCGGCCGCTGCGGCAAAGGCGCCCAGGGATGCAAGCACCAGGCCGCGGTCGCGGCGCTCGGCCGGGTCGCCAGGCAGCAGGACGACCAGGCGCTGCTGCACGGCCAGCAGGCGCGTCCAGTCCTCCGCGACGCGGTGGACCTCCTTCAGGTTGCGCAGCATGCGGGCCAGGATCTGGCGCGGCGTTGCGGCACGCAGGAAGAACTCCAGCGGCAGCTCCAGGTCGTCCGGCAGGCCGCTGCCCTGGCGATAGAGGGCCAGGCGTTCGTCCAGGCGCGATGGCGACAGGGATTCGCCGGTGAAGGGGTCGATGACAGCCTCGCCCAGACCGATCTTGCATTTGACGAGGAAGTGGCCCGGAAAGGCCACGCCGGCGGCGCGCAGGCCAGCTTGCTCGGCCAGCTCCAGCAGCAGCACGGCCAGCGTGATGGGGAGGCCACGACGCGTTTCCAGCACGCGGTGGACATGGCTGTTGTCCGCAGCGTAGTAGTTGTTCAGGTTGCCGGCAAAGCCGAGCTCGCCATGGAAGAAATGCGTCAGCAGCCGCAGGCGCTGGGCCGGCGCGGCATCCTGCGCGATGCGCTCGCGCAGTCGGCGCGCAAGCCCGTCCACATGGGCGAGCACGGCCTGCACGTCGAGCTGGGGGTGGTCATCCTGGGCCAGGCTGATCGCGGCCTCCAGCAGATTCAGACCCTGGTCCTGCGCCACCAGGGTGGCGAAGTAGTCCAGCGGGGTGGGCACCGCGTACTTCATCTCAGCTCGGCCGCCCCAGGGCGCGGGGCCGCATGCCGACCAGCAGCAGCACCCCGAAATAGACGGCGGCACTGGCGGCCAGGCTGGCCGCCATGAAGAGGCCACGTTGGAACTCGTGTGCGCCGAGCGCCAGCCAGTCCAGGCGGACAGCCAGTTGCCATTGCAGCAGCCCCATCGCCGTGCAGCCCAGCACCACGCGCAAGCCGAAGGCCAGCCAGCCCGGCTCGGGGCGGTAGCTGCCCAGCTTCCTCAGCCCCCAGAACAGCCAGCTCGCATTGACCAGGGCGCCCAGACCGATGGACAGGGCCAGGCCGGCCACGCCGATCCAGGGCACAAACACCAGGTTGAAGCCCTGCGTCAGCACCAGCACGCCGACGGCGATCTTGGCCGGCGTACCGGTATCCTGGCGGGCGAAGAAGCCGGGGGCCAGCACCTTGACGGCGATCAGGCCCAGCAGGCCGATGCCCCACCCCATGACGGACTGCGCCGTGTGGGCCACATCGCTCGCCGTGAAGGCGCCGCGGTGGTAGAGCACGGCCGTCAGCGGCTGGGCGAACACCAGCAGGGCCACGGCGCAGGGCAAGGCAAACATCATCACCATGCGCAGTCCCCAGTCGAGCAGGCGGCTGTAGCGCTCGGTCTCGCCCGAAGCCTGGGCCGCGGACAACTGCGGCGTCAGCACGGCGCTGAGGGCCACGCCGAGCAGCCCGATGGGGAACTCCATCAGCCGGTCGGCATAGTTCAGCCACGAAGTGGCGCCCTCCCCCAGGCGGCTGGAGATCTGCGTGTTGATCATCAGCGACAGCTGCGACACGCCCACGCCCAGCAGGGCCGGCGCCATATTGATCAGCATGCGCTTCACGCCCGGATGCGCTTGCGACTGGCGCAGGCCGCGCCAGCTCCAGCGCAGCCGCGGCCGCATGCCGATGCGGCTCAGCGCCGGCCATTGCACCGCCAGCTGCAGCAGGCCGCCCAGCATCACACCCGCCGCCATGCCGTAGATGCCGGGCATGCCGGCACGCTCCAGCGGGCCGACCAGGGCCCACCCGCAGGCGATCATGCTGAGATTGAGCAGCACCGGCGACGCCGCCGGCACGACGAAGCGCCGCCAGGTGTTCAGGATGCCCGCCGACAGCGCCACCAGCGACATGCAGCCGATATAGGGGAACATGAAGCGCGTCATGACCACCGAGGCATCGAAGGCCGGCGCTGGCAGCCCGCCGCCCAGCAGCCAGACCAGCAGCGGCGCGGCGACGATGCCCAGCACCGACGTGGCAACCAACGCCCACAGCAGCACCGTGGCGACGGCATCGATGAGGTCGTGGGTAGCCTCGTCGCCCTGCGTCGCGCGCGCACCCGCCAGCAGGGGTACGAAGGCCTGGGAGAAGGCGCCCTCTGCGAACAGGCGCCGCAGCAGGTTGGGAATGCGGAAGGCCACCAGGAAGGCGTCGGTCATGGCCGAGGCGCCAAAGAGGCCAGCCGTCATTTGCTCGCGGACGAGCCCGGTGATGCGCGAGGTCAGGGTTAAAAGGGAAATGGTCGACGCAGCGCGCAGCAGATTCATGGCGGCGGATTATCTGTGTCGTGAATTGCGTCTCTCCCGATACTCTGCGCAGGCACTTGGCTTTAACCCTGATTTCAGGCTATACTCGTCGTCTTTGCACCAACTGGGTATAGATACAGCATGGCAACCAGCTCCAAAGCCAAGAAGAAGACGGTTCGCCTGGCATCGGGCCGCAAGCGCGCCCGCCAGGACGTCAAGCTCAACGCCGCGAACACCGCGCTGCGCTCCAAATTCCGTACGGTCATCAAGAACGTGCAAAAGGCCGTGACGGCCGGCGACAAGCCCAAGGCCGCCGACCTGTTCAAGACCGCCCAGGCCGTCATCGACTCCGTCGCCGACAAGGGCATCTTCCACAAGAACAAGGCTGCTCGCCACAAGAGCCGCCTGTCCGCCAAGATCAAGGCGCTCGCCGCCTGATAACCAATCCAGCTCTGGTGCAAGCAGAAGGCCCGCGAAAGCGGGCCTTCTGCATTTCCGGGTGGATTTTGCGGGCCGAGCGCCGGGCCGCTCCCTAGCCGGCCCGCCTTAGGCGATGTGCTTGCCGGTCGAGCCGGCCAGCATCGCCGTCCCCTCGGGGGCTGAGGTCGGACACATGGCGCCCAGTGGGCGGCATGTGCCTACCGAAGAACTGCGGCACGGCCGCAGCGCGGTCTGCAAGACCGACTGGGCTAGCCCGCGTCCAGCGAGGCAAGACCGGGCGAGGGGTCAGCAATCTAATGCCACTCGCCGGCCGTCACGCCCTGGATGCTGCGGTCGCGCAGCCATTCGGCGACGGCCCGGGCCACCCACTGCGGATCGTCCAGCGGCAGATCGTGGCCAGCCTTGGTGTGCAGGCGCAGTGGCGCCCCCCAGGCCCGGCTGATGGCCTGGGAGCAGCGCCAGTCGACCAGGCTGTCTGCCTTGCTGCACAGCAACAACATCGGCGCGCCCGGGCGGGTGCGGCTGGCCCGGTAGCGCATGCTGGCAAGCAACTGGCGCGCGGTATTGCGCACACCCAGCGGATGCTGGCGCTGCAGTTCCACCCAGCGGTCGATGACAGCCTGGGTTGGCGTGAGCCGCGTCGTCAGGCTGAGCACGCGCTCTTCACGCAAGCGGGCGCTGAAGCGGCTCAGCGACAGCAGCGCCAGTCCCAGATAGTTCAGCGGCCGCGGCTTGCGGAAGAGTTCGCTGAAGGGCCTCAGGCTGGGATTGATCAGCACGCCGGCCTCGACTTCCTTCGGATAGCTGCTCGCCCATTCGCTCAGCACGGCAGCACCCAGAGACATGCCGATCAGCGACACCGGTCCAGTGACGCCCTGGCGCTCCAACTGCGCGCGGCAAGCATCGACGATGGCCGAGACCTGGGTCGGGCTGGCCTGGCGGCGCAACGCTCCCGTACCGGGCAGGTCCAGCATCACCAGCCTGGAGGTCGGGTGCAGAACCCTGAGTTCACGCAAGAGGTGCTCGGGAAAGACACCCCAATGCCCGCTTTCGCGCGACAAGCCGCGCAGCAGCACCCAGACCGGCGCTGGCGGCTCGCCCACCCCGGGTTCGATGGGCATGGGCTGAGTCACGGCAAGGGAGGTGCTGGGATGGGTCGGCATGTGTCCAAACATTGCCGGCGAGGATAACGGCGCCGCACCTTGGTGCGCCTCAGGAGTCTCGCTAGGAGACCACGCGTTCAGGCGGTCGGCTTGCCGCCAGGCCCGTCGGGCAGCAGGCAGGCGTCGGCGACCTGCAGGTTGTTGTCGCGCGCGAAGTTCATGACAAAGTCCCAGGCCATGGGCTCCAGGCGCTTGAGCTCCTCGTTGACGATGACGCACTTCACGCCGTTGATGACGGTGGGCACGCAAAGCGGCGAGTAGCCGATATAGGCGCCAATGCCGCCACGCGCGCCGCCGGGGCGAAAGCAGGACATCGCGCCGGCCAGCCGCTCGGCCCAGTCGCTCGGGCGGAAGGTGCGTCCATCCAGAGTGACACCTTGGATGAAGACTTCGCGCGGCGGGGGAGCAACGGTCATGAACAGAGGGGCTTCGCGTCTACAGCGGAGCACCGCTGTCAAAGACCGCTATTGTGCCTCGACACGGGCCAATCTGCTGCGGCGCAGCAATTGCGGCCCATCTCGACTCTAGAATCAAAAGTCCACTTTTTCACAAGCCAATCGGAGACCCGATGAACGCTGTCCCGCCCTCGTCCGAGCCCCATGTCATGCCGACCTATGGCCGCCTGCCCGTTGCGTTGTCGCACGGCCAGGGCTGCTGGGTGTGGGACACGGAAGGCCGACGACTGCTGGACGGGCTGGGCGGCATCGCGGTCAACACCCTGGGCCACAACCACCCGCGCCTGGTGCCGGCCCTGCAGGATCAGGTCTCCAAGCTGATCCACACCAGCAACTACTACCGCGTGCCGCTGCAGGAGCAGCTCGCGGCCAAGCTGTGCGAGCTTTCGGGCCTGGCCAATGTCTTCTTCTGCAACAGCGGACTGGAAGCCAACGAGGCGGCACTGAAGATCGCCCGCAAGTTCGGTCACGACCGCGGCAACGACAACCCCGCCGTGCTGGTCTTCGAGGGCGCCTTCCACGGCCGCTCCATCGCCACGCTGTCGGCCACGGCCAACCCCAAGATCCAGGCCGGCTTCGCGCCGCTGGTGCCGGGATTCGTGCGCGTCAAGCTCAACGACATCGCCGCCGTCGAAGCCGCGCTGGATGCCAACCCCAACATCACGGCCATCTTCCTGGAAACCATCCAGGGCGAAGGCGGCATCAACCCGGCCCGCGTCGAGTTCCTGCAGGCCCTGCGACGCCTCTGCGACGCCCGCGACCTGCTGCTGATGCTGGACGAGGTGCAGTGCGGCATCGGCCGCACCGGCAAGTGGTTCGCTCACCAATGGGCCGGCATCAAGCCGGACGTGATGCCCCTGGCCAAGGGCCTGGGCTCGGGCGTGCCCATCGGTGCCATCGTCTGCGGACCGCGCGCTGCCGACGTGCTGAAGGCCGGCAACCATGGCACCACCTTCGGCGGCAACCCGCTGGCCATGCGCGCCGGCGTCGAGACGCTGAAGATCATGGAAGAAGACGGCCTGCTGGCCAATGCCGAAGCCGTGGGCGCCACGCTGCGCAACGCGCTGGCCGAGGGCCTGGCGGGCGAAACCGGCCTCGTCGAGATCCGCGGCCAGGGCCTGATGCTGGGCGTCGAACTCGACCGCCCGGCCGGCCCGCTGCTGGGTCAGTCGCTGGACGCCGGTCTCCTGATCAGCGTGACGGCCGACCGCGTCGTGCGCCTGCTGCCGCCGCTGATCCTGACGCATGAAGAGGCCCGCCAGATCGCGGCCATCCTCGTGCCGCTGATCAAGTCGCTGCTCGCGCAGCCCAAGCCATGAAGCCGGGGGACGCATTGATGCGCCACTACCTGCAGTTCAAGGACCTGCGCGCCGAGGAATACGCCCATCTGTTCGACCGCGCCGCCATCATCAAGCGCCGCTTCAAGAACTACGAGAAATACCAGCCGCTGCAGGACCGCACGCTGGCCATGATCTTCGAGAAGGCGTCCACGCGTACCCGTGTCAGCTTCGAGGCCGGCATGTACCAGATGGGTGGCTCCGTCGTGCACCTGACGACGGGCGACAGCCAGCTGGGCCGCGCCGAGCCGGTGGAAGACTCCGCGCGCGTCATCAGCCGCATGGTCGACATCGTCATGATCCGCACCTTCGAGCAGAGCAAGATCGAGGCTTTCGCAGCGCACTCGCGCGTGCCGGTCATCAATGGCCTCACCAACGAGTACCACCCCTGCCAGATCCTGGCCGACCTGTTCACCTTCATCGAAAACCGCGGCATGGACCGCCGCGGCGCCATCGACATGGACTGCCTCAAGGGCCGTGTCGTGGCCTGGGTGGGTGACGGCAACAACATGGCCAACACCTGGCTGCAGGCGGCCGAGATCCTCGGCTTCAAGGTGCATGTCAGCACACCCAGCGGCTATGGCGTCGACCCGGCCGTGGCCGGCATCAAGGACGACAGCTGCTACAAGGTCTTCAAGGACCCGCGCGAGGCCTGCGATGGCGCTGACCTGGTGACGACCGACGTCTGGACCAGCATGGGCTACGAGGCCGAGAACGAGGCCCGCAAGGCTGCGTTCGCGGACTGGTGCGTGGACGCCGGCATGATGGCGCGCGCCAAGTCCGATGCCCTCTTCATGCACTGCCTGCCAGCGCACCGCGGCGAAGAAGTCGCGGCCGAGGTCATCGACGGACCGCAGTCGGTGGTCTGGGATGAAGCAGAGAACCGCATGCATGTGCAGAAGGCACTCATGGAGTACCTCTTGCTGGGCCGCATCGGCTGACGCATCGTTCCAAAGCAAAAAGCCGGCTGCTGCCGGCTTTTCTTTTGGGCTTGTCGCTGGCGATCAGCCGCGGCGACGGCGCGCGATGGCCAGGCCGCCCAGGGCGGCCAGCACCAGAGAAATCTCGCCCGGCTCCGGCAGGGCCGAGAAGTTGTCGAAGGCGGCGACATTGGCAGCGCCGCTGAGGTCGAACGACATCGCCTTGCCCGCGAAGGCGAAACTGGCCGCGGTCCAGCTGTCGTAGTCGCTGCCGGTATTGGCGGCCAGGTCGAACACGCCCAGCAGGGTGCCGGTGCCGTCCAGGCCGGAATAGGCCTTGATGGCGCCGGTGATCGCAGCGGGGCTGGCGTAGAAGAAGTCCAGCACGCCGTTGACGCCGGCGGCGACGTTCATGTAGGCCGTCGTGTTGGTCACGCCGTCCAGTTGCACGAAGCCCACGCCCTGGGGCGACGGCGAGTTGCTGAAATAGGCCGGCATGGTCGGGTCGTTGGACAGGCCCAGCATGTTGGTGAACGTCACGCCCGAGGCGGCGTAGGCGTTGTCCACGGTCTGGCCGTAGTCCCAGGTCTTCTCGAAATCGACCAGGAATTGGGTATTGGCCTGGGCGGGCATCGCGAAGGGGATCAACAGGCCCAGGGCGAGGGTGGCGAGCTTCATCGAAAACTCCAGAACTGAAAGGGGATGGGGCGGCCGACGCCGCTGCGTTTGAATCGGGGCGGAGTGTGGTGATCAAAGACGACAGGCGCGTGACGCGATTGCTTCACCTCGTTGTCACGGCCGGCTGCGATCGTCACCCTCCATGTCGCTTCCCGCCCTGCCCCGCCGCCATCTGCTGCTCGCCGCGAGCGCCGCCTATCTGGGCCTGCCTCGCCCGGCCCGGGCCTGCGAGTTCTTCAGCAGCCACCTGCGCATCTGGCATCCCTGGACACGCTCGACCCGCGTCGATGCCGACACGGCCCGGCTCTGCATGCGCTTCGACGAGGTGCAGAGGACCGACCGCCTCATCGGTGTCGAGACCCCCGTGGCCACGGGGGTTCGCCTGGCCGGCCCCGGCGCACCAGCGTCCGCGCAAGACCTGTCCCTGCTGATCCGCGAAGGCGAAACGCTGACGCTGACCGAGGACGGCCTGCACCTGGAACTGCTGGACCTGCAGCACCCGCTGCAGATCGGCCGCAGCTACCCGCTGCGCCTGATCTTCGAGCGCGCCCAGGCCGTCAACGCGACGCTCAACGTCGACTTCGCCGGCCTGCGCTGAGCCGTCACATCGGGGTCACGCCAGGGTCACGGCGGCTTCCTAGCATCCGGCGGTTTTTCGAGCCCCTCCCCCTTCCTCCTGGAGCCGATCCATGTCCCACATCTTCACCAAGAGCCAGATCGCCCTGGCCACCCTGGCCGCGCTGAGCAGCGCCGCGGTCATCGCCCCCAACCTCGCGACCGCCGCCGGCAAGACCGCCGGCAAATACGTGTCCGGCGACTTCCACAACCACACCACCTGCTCGGACGGTTCCATCTCCATGCAGAAGCTGGTCAAGAAGGTCACCGACAAGGTCGAGACGCCTTGGGGCCTGGACTGGTTCGTGCAAGCCGGCCACGGTGGCAACGGCAACCGCAACTGCACGCTGGTGGAAGACGCCACGCTGTCGACGCCCGCCTACCCCTATGTGGCCGGCCAGGGCCCGACGACGACCTGGACCAACAGCATCGGCGCCGCCAACCTCAAGGGCAGCGGCGGTGGTGTCGGCGGCAACGGCAATATGTGGCGCTGGCAGTCCATCCAGGAGTACCAGTACCCGGTGCTGGAATACCTGTCGGTGCAGAAGAACCTGCCGCTCTTCATCGGCATGGAGTCGGTCGTTGCCGGCCACGAGCACTCGTCCATGTCCGTCATCACCGGCCAGATGCCCACGGCCATCGACAACATCACGCTGCCGAACGCCCCGGGCTACACCGCCACCGGCAATGCCGACGCACTGGCCAAGTGGTCCTACTGTTTCGACCGCGGCGACACCGACACCAGCCGCGGCAACGTGACCAACTCCAACGTCGGCAACAACTGGAACTGCGCCAACCCCGACAGCGCCGACTCGACGTCCGCCGCACTCGGCTGGAGCGCCACCGGCCAGAAGCTGCTGCAACCCGGTGGCGCCGGCACCGGCACCAAGGGCCACCTGAAGACCATCGAGGCGCTGAAGTGGATGGCCAAGTTCCACGGCCAGGGCAGCTACTACGTGCCGGCCCACCTGGAGCGCGCCGGCCCCTTCAATGCCGATGGCAACAACGGCTACAACATCGAGCACCTGCGCAACTTCAACAACGCCGCGCCCGGCATCGCCTTCGGCTTCGAGTCCCAGCCCGGCCACGGCGCCGCCAACAACCGCGGTGAATACCAGGTCAAGCGCAACAGCATCGCCGGGGTGCTGACCGACTCCGTCGGCGGCACCACCTTCGGCGGCACCGGCGTCTACGCGGCCCAAGTCGGCGGCGTCTGGGACGCCCTGCTCGGCGAAGGCCGCAACTGGTGGTTCTTCGCCAGCTCCGACTGGCACAACCGCGGCAGCTTCGGCCCCGATGACCGCCGCTCCACGCAGGACTTCTACCCTGGCGAGTACCAGCGCACCCACGTCATGGTGCGCAACGGCAGCGACAAGCTGCGCCCGCAAGCCATCGTCGACGGCCTGCGCACCGGCAACGTCTGGTCCACCACCGGCCAGCTGGTCGACCGCGTGGCCTTCATCGCCTGCGCCTCCTACGCCGGCCCGGCCGCACGCAGCAACGCCTCCGTCGAAGCCCTGGCCGTGGCCGCTGCCACCAAGAGCACGGACATCGACGCCACCGGCTGCGCCACCATGGGCGAGAAGCTGGCCGTGCGCGCCGGCGCCGAGATCGTCGTCGCCGTCGTCGTGCGCGACCCGGACGGTGTCAACTTCGCGCCCTACAGCTTCCCCAATCCGTCCCTGGCCCAGGTCGGCATCAGCCAGCCCATCAACAAGCCGGTGCTCGACCACGTCGACGTCATCCGCGGCCTGGTGACCGGCTACAAGACGCCGGGCGCCGCCGACTACGCCGGCGAATGGCCGCGCAACACCAACTGGCTCAAGGCCGACGGCACCACCACCGGTCTGGCCTCGGTGCCGGCCGCCGCCAAGAACACCTCGGCCGCCATCATCAAGACCTTCAGCGGCAACGGCGCCACGCCGTGGACGCCGGTGCAGTCGGGCGTGGACAACACCACCTTCCTGAAGATGAGCTTCCGCATCCCGGCGGTGCAGGCCTCGCAGTACGTGCGCCTGCGCGGCAGCAACCTGCCGGCCTCGGTGCCCTACGAGACCGACGCCAGCGGCAACCCGCTGTCCGACATCTACACCAACGCCAACGACTCGACGATGCTGCGCATCCCGTGCACGACGGTGGGCACCAACGTGCCGGCCGCCGGCGCCAACTGGACGCAGGCCAACGGTCCCATCGATGGCTGCCCCAGCCATCTCGCGACGGCCACGGGCGCCAGCCCCATCGCCGGCCAGAAGGCGGTGTCCTATGACATCGCGGCCTGGTCCGACCTCTGGTTCTACAGCAACCCGATCTATGTCGAAGTGGCCGGTTCGACCCTGGTCGCCGGCGTGAAGTAAGCGCCTGGGAAGGCGTAGGCGGCGGGGCTCTCGAGCCCCGCCGCTGTCTTGGTCCTGTCTTGTTCGCTGCCTAGCATGGCGGGCTATGTCCAGCGTCCTGCCGCCCATCGCCCTGCCCTCGTCCACCCGCCGCGCCCTGCCGACCTGGACCCGCGAGCCCCTGCTGCACTTCCTGCTGCTCGGCGCCCTGCTCTTCGGTGTCGACCACCTGCTCAACCGCCGCAGCGGCGAGGCCAACGAGATCTTCGTCGGCGCCGAGGTCGATGAAGAAGCCCGCCAGATCTTCAAGGCCACGCGCAACCGCGAACCCAGCGCCGAGGAGATGGCAGCCCTGCGCAAGGTCTGGCTGGACAACGAAGTGCTCTACCGCGAAGGCCTGGCCCTGCAGCTCGACAAGGGCGACACGGCCATCCGCGAACGCGTCATCTTCAAGGCGCTCTCGGTCGTCGACAGCGGCACCCAGCTGCCGCCGGCCGACGACAAGACCCTGCGCGACTGGTTCGAGCAGCACCGCGCCAAATACGACGAACCGGCCCGCTTCGACTTCCAGGAAGCCGTGCTGCCCGGGGAGGCCAACGAGTCGACGGTGCGCGCCTTTGTCGACACCCTGAACCACGGCACGCCGGGCGATGCCCAGGCCGGCCTGCGCGTCTTCAAGAACCGGCCACACAGCAATCTGCTGCAGAGCTACGGCGAGGCCTTCGCCAAGGCGCTGGAGACTGCCACGCCGGGCCAATGGCTGGCCCTGGAAAGCCGCGAGGGCTGGCGCGCCGTGCGGCTGGACGTGGCGAGCGGTGCCAAGCCCGCCAGCTTCGAGGCCCTGCGCAATGTCATCCAGCAGGACTGGACCGACGCGACGCTGTCCGAGCAGCGCAGCGCCGCCGTCGCGGCCTTGGCCAAGAAGTACGTCATCAAGGTCGAGGCGCCCAAGAGATGAGTGCCCCCAGACCCGCCGCTTCGCGGCAGGCCCCCCAAGGGGGCAAGAAACCTCGGGAGCGGCCCTTCGGCTTCTTATGAAGCGCCTGCTGATCTGGCTGCTGGCCCTGGCCGCGGCCTCGCCCGCTTTCGGCCACGAGATGAGCATGGCCGAGATGCAACTGCGCGAGACCCAGCGCGGCGAGTTCCTGTGGCAGTGGATGGCCAGCGACAAGCGCCCCGCCGCCCAGGACCTGACGCCAGTCTGGCCCGCCGGCTGCACGGCCGACGCCACCATGCTGCGCTGCGGCCCTCAGGGCCTGTCCGGCACGCTGTCCGTCAATGGCGTGGGCGAGCGCTACTCGGCCGCCATGGTCAAGGTCTTCTGGCTGGACGGCCAGAGCCGCGTCTACACGCTGACCAAGGCCCAGCCCACAGTGCAGCTCTACGGTGCCGCCGACGACCCGCGCGGCACGGGCGAGATCGCCAGCGCCTACACCCTGCTCGGTGTCGAACACATCCTCGGCGGCGTCGACCATCTGCTCTTCGTTATCAGCCTGCTCTTCCTGGTCGGCTTCCAGCGCCGCCTGGTCTGGACCATCACGGCCTTCACCGCTGCGCACAGCCTCACGCTGGCCTGCAGTGCGCTGGGCTGGCTGACGCTGCGCGCGGCACCCGTCGAAGCCAGCATCGCCCTGTCCATAGTGCTGGTGGCGGGCGAGGCCCTGCACAAGCGTGACACCCTGGCACGCCGCTGGCCGGCCGTCGTCGCCTTCCTGTTCGGCCTGGTGCACGGCCTGGGCTTTGCCGGCGCGCTGAAGGAGATCGGCCTGCCCGGGAACCACCTGCTCGTCGCCCTGCTGACTTTCAACGTCGGCGTCGAGCTCGGCCAGCTGCTGACGGTGGGCCTGTGCTGGTGCCTGTGGCGCTTCACCAGCCGCTGGCCGGCCACGCAGCGCCTGCGCACGGTGCTGCTCTACATGATCGGCGCGGTTGCCGCCTACTGGTCGTGGCTGCGCGTGGCGGCGGTGCTGGCATGACAGACGAGGTCATCGGCCTGTTCCCGGTGCCGCTGCAGCGCTCTGTCGGCGTGCTGCCGCGGCCCCTGGTCAACGCCCTCGTCGACCACTTCAGCACCCAGGCGCTGCAGGCCAACAACAGCTCCGAGTCGCTGTCCCACACGCGCATGCTTCAGCCCTCGGACAGCCCGCTGCTGGTGCAGGTCGCGGCCCTGATCACGCCCAGGATCGTCGAGTTCGGCCGCCACCTGTTTGGCGAGCAGCTGGGCTGGGCCATCAAGGAGATGTGGGTCAATGTGCTGGACACCGGCGGCCGCCAAGCCATGCACAACCACGCCAACAGCTTTGCCTCCGGCGTGGTTTACCTGACCGAGACCCACGACTCCGCGCGCACCGTCTTCATGAAGTCGCCCGGCGGCCATGACTTCACACTGAAGAACGACCATGCCGGCGTCGTGACCGGTCCCTACAACGCCGAGAAATGGGTCAGCCCCGCACCGGCTCCGGGCGACATGGTCTTGTTCCCGAGCTATCTGATGCACGCCGTGCCGCCGAACGCCGGCGGGCGCCGCATCAGCCTGGCTTTCAATGCCATCCCGACCAGGCTTGAAAGCTGGGGCTACACCTTGAGCTTCAACGCTTGAAGCCTCTGGCCCTGCTGTTGATGGCCGCGTCCGGCTTTGCCGGCCTGGGCTACCAGATCGTCTGGACCCAGCAACTGGGCCTGGTGCTGGGACACGAGTCGGCCGCCGTGCTGGCCGTCGTCGCTGCCTTCTTCGGCGGGCTGTCGCTGGGCTCACTGCTGCTGGGCCGGCGCATCGAAGCCAGCCCACGGCCCTTGCGCTGGTATGCGGGTTGCGAGGCGCTGATCGGCCTGTGGGGCGCGGCGCTGATGGGCGCCATGCCAGCCGCCAGCCATGCGGCACTGACGTTGATCGGCCCGGACGCCGCGCCGCTGTGGCAATGGAGCGTCGCGTTCGGCGCGAGCTTTCTGCTGTTGCTGCCCGCCACCGCCGCCATGGGCGCGACGCTGCCGGCGATGGCGCGCATCGGCACGACCGGCGTCGCGACGCTGTATGCCGCCAACACCCTGGGCGCTGTCGCTGGCGTGCTGGCCACGGCTTTCTGGCTGATCCCGGACTGGGGTCTCACGCGCAGCGCCGGTTGGTGCGTCGCCCTCAATCTGGGCTGTGCGCTGCTGGCTGGCTCGGCGCTGAAGTCACAGCCTGCAGCCGAGCTGCCCCCCCCGACGTCGAAACGCCCACTTGTGCTGCTCGCGCTGACCGGCGTGCTCGGCATCGCCTACGAAGTGCTGGCTGTTCGCGTGCTCAGCCAGGTCGCCGAAGACACGGTCTACACCTTTGCCCTGCTGCTGGCCGTCTACCTCGCCGGCAGCGCGCTCGGCGGCGCCGCGTTTGCACGCTGGCCCGGCCTGCGCAACACGTCGCGCCTGTTGCAGGCCCTGGCCTTCAGCACGCTGCTGGGCATGGCCGCGCTGTGGAGCGCCGAAGCCATCAAGAGCTGGCTGCAGCCGGAAACCCTGGCCGCCGCCCTGGCGACCGAAGCCCTGCTCGCGCTCGCCGTGTTTGCGCTGCCGACGCTGCTGATGGGCGCCCTGTTCTGCCAGCTCAGTGGCGAAGCCTGCAAGGAGGGCATCGCCTTCAGCCGGGCACTGGGCGTCAACACGCTGGGCGCCATGCTGGCCGCGCCGCTGTTCGGCGTCGCACTGGCACCGGCCCTGGGGCCCAAGCTGGCGCTGCTGCTCGTCGCGGCCGGCTATCTGCTGCTCCTGCCGGCTTGGCGCAGCCCCGGCTGGTGGCTGCCTGCCGTGGCGACGACGGCTCTCGCTCTGTTCGCACCACCGCTGGCCTTCGTCGATCTGCCCGACGGTGGCCGCCTGCTCAGCTACCGCGAAGGTGCCATGGCTGCCGTCAGCGTCGTCGAAGACGCCAACGGCGTGGCGCGGCTGCGCATCAACAACCGCCAGCAGGAAGGCAGCAGCGCGACCCTGCATGTCGACGGTCGCCAGGCCCTGCTGCCCCTGCTGCTGCACCCGGCGCCGCAACGCGCCCTCTTCCTGGGGCTGGGCTCGGGCGTGACAGCCGGTGTCGCGACACGCCTGCCAGGCGTGCAGGTCGACGCCGTCGAACTGCTGCCCGAGGTCATCGAGGCTTCTGCCCTGTTTCGCACCGGCTCAGGTCCTGGTCCACGCCTGCATGCGGCCGATGCACGCCGCTTCGTGCGCACCAGCACGCAGCGCTACGACGTCGTCGTCGCCGACAACTTCCATCCCGCGCGCAGCGGCTCGGGCGCCCTCTACACGGTCGAGCATTTCCGCGCCGTGCGCGAACGCCTGGCGCCGCAAGGCCTGTTCTGCCAGTGGCTGCCCTGCATCAGCTCGACCTGGACACGCTGCGCAGCATCACGGCCGCCTTCCTGCTGGCCTTTCCCGACGGCGCCGCCATCCTCGCCAGCAACAGCCTGGATACCCCCACTGTCGGCCTCATAGGACGCGCGGGCAGCACGCGATTCGCGCCCAGGGCAGCCCCCGAGCTCGCCGGGGCGTTCGGCCTTGGCGACGGCTTCGCCGTCCTCGGCAGCTTCATCGCCGATGCCCCTGCCCTGCGCCGATTCGCCGCAGACGCGCCGCTGAACACCGACGACCGCCCCTGGGTGGCCTATCGCGCACCGCGCGTCACCTATGCGCCCGACTCGGCACCGCGTGACCGGCTGCTGGTGCTGCTGGGCGAGGTCAGCGTCGACATGAGCGCCCTGCTGGCCCAGCCCGAGGCGGACTTCGGCACCCGGCTGACTGCCTACACCCAGGCCCGCCGCGGCTATCTGGAACTGGGCCGGCGCACGTCGCCGAGCGCAGACCCGGGTGTCATGCTGGCCCGCATCGGCCCGCCGCTGCTGGCCGTGCTGCGCCAAAGCCCCGACTTCCAGCCCGCCGCTGAACCGCTGCGCCGCATCGCACGAGCCCTGGCCCAACGCGACCCCGCCGCCGCCAATCGGCTGCTCGACGCCTTGGCCCGCATCCGCCCCGATCTGGCAAGCCTCTGAACGCGTGTCGGCCCGGCGTCAGCGCTTCATGGCAAGCTGCGCCCCATGCGCTGGGCTTTCATCACCGACATTCACGCCAACCGGCCGGCCCTCGAAGCCGTGCTGGCCGACGCCCGCGCCCAAGGCGCCACGCGCTATGCGCTGCTGGGCGACTTCGTCGGCTATGGCCCCGACCCGGCCTGGGTGGTCGACCAGATCATGGCCCTGGTGGCCGACGGCGCCATCGCCGTGCAGGGCAACCATGACGAGGCGGTGGCCCACGGCAGCAACCCGGGCATGCACCCCGATGCCCGAGCGGTTGTCGACTGGACCCGCGCCCAGCTGAACGAGGACCAGCTGCGCTTCCTGAGCCGGCTGCCGCTGCAGGCCCATGGCGAGCCCGGCCACTGCCTGTTCGTGCATGCCAACGCCTTCCAGCCCAGCGGCTGGGAGTACATCCAGGGCCGCGCCGAGGCGGTCAAGAGCCTGCATGCCAGCGCGGCCCGCATCCAGGTCTGCGGCCACATGCACGAGCCCATGCTCTTCCACCTGTCGGGCACCGGCAAGGCGGGCGACTTCCGCCCCGTGGCCGGCGTGCCCATGCCCCTGCCGGCCCACCGCCAGTGGCTCATCATTCCGGGCTCCTGCGGCCAGCCGCGCGACGGCAACCCGGCCGCCTGCTATGCCCTGCTTGACCCGGCCAAGTCGGAGCTGGACGATGCACGCATCAGCTTCCAGCGCGTGGCCTACGACGTCGACGCGGCGGTGGCGGCCTTGCGGGCCACCGACCTGCCGCAGCTGATCGCCGAACGCCTCGCGGCACGCCTGACCCGCGGCGAGTGATGACGACGACAGCCCCCACACCTTCCTCTGCGCCTGCGCCTCTCGAGGCCGGCCAGGTGCTGGATGGCTTCCTGCTCGGCGCCCGCCTGCACCAGGGCGGCATGGCCAACCTGTGGCGGGTCAGCCGCGCCGATGGCGCCGTCGACGACGGCGTCGAGCTGCTGATGAAGGTGCCGCGCATCAAGGGTGGCGAGGACCCCGCCACCATCGTCGGCTTCGAGGTCGAACAGATGCTGATGCCGCAACTGAGCGGCCCCCATGTGCCCCGCTTCATCGCCCGCGGCGACTGGACGCGCCAGGCCTTCATCGTCATGGAGCACATCCCGGGCGACACCCTGCGTCCGCTGCTCGACGAGGCGCCGCTGCCACCCGAGCAGGTGGCCGACATCGGTGCCCGCGTCGCCACGGCCCTGGCAGCCCTGCACCGCCAGTACGTGGTGCACCTGGATATCAAGCCCAGCAACATCATGTTCCGGCCCGACGGCACGGCGGTGCTGGTCGACTTCGGCCTCAGCCGCCACGAGCAGCTGCCCGACCTGCTGGAGGAAGAGTTCACACTGCCCATGGGCACGGGCCCCTATATGAGCCCGGAGCAGGTGCAGTTCGTGCGCAACGACCCGCGCAGCGACCTGTTCGCCCTGGGCGTCATGCTCTACCACCTGGCCACCGGCGAGCGTCCCTTCGGCCAGCCGGACTCGGTGCGTGGCCTGCGCCGGCGCCTCTTCGTGGAGCCGGTGCCGCCGCGCGCCATCCGGCCCGAGCTGCCGCCCTGGCTGCAGGAAATCATCCTGCACTGCCTGGAGGTCAAGCCCGAGCGCCGCTACCAGAGCGCCGCCCAGCTGGCCCTGGACCTGCGCGAACCCGCCGGCGTGGCCCTGACCGCGCGCGCCGAGAAGCTGCAGGTCAGCGGCGCCATGAGCCGGCTCAAGCGCTGGTTCTTCGCCATGGGCGCCGAGCCCGCGCCCCCCGCCCCGGCCGGCCAGCAGCTGGCGCGCAGCCCCATCGTCATGGCGGCCGTGGACGTCGACCACGCCACGCCCGAACTGCTGGCCCAGCTGTGCGAGACCGTGCGCCGCATCGTGCAGACCGAGGCCGGCGCCCGCCTGGCCTGCGTGTCCGTCATGCGCGTGAATCGCATCGGCATCGACGAGCTGACCGACCAGCATGGCCAGAGCCTGCATGTGAAGCAGCTCATCGCACTGAAGCACTGGGCGCGCCCCATCAGCAAGGCCCTGGCGCTGGACGACGGACGGCTGACCTTCCATGTGCTGGAAGCCCCCGACGCGGCCGGCGCCATCATCGACTTCGCCCACCGCAACGGCGTGGACCACATCGTCATGGGTGCACGCGGCGCGTCGGCGCTGAGGCGCTATCTGGGCAGCGTGTCGGGCCAGGTGGTGGCGGAGTCGGATTGCACGGTCACCGTGGTGCGCGAGCCGCCAGCAGGTTCTTGAAGAAACAAGCCTCCAGTTGACCTGATCCGGCGCCTGAACTCAATGACTTCCAAGGTCATCGACGCGCCCCCATGACGCGGCCAGACTCCCTGTTGCCAACACACCAAGGAGTTATTGAGATGCCTGCCTTCGATGTCCTGCCCCTCGCCGTCGCCCTGCTGATCGGCATCCCCGCTTTCGGTTCCTGCCTGGGCATCGGCCTGGCCAGCATGAAGCTGCTGGAAGGCATGGCGCGCCAGCCCGAACTGGCACCCGCCCTGCAGACCAAGTTCTTCCTCGCGGTGGGCGTCACCGACGGCGCCTTCATCATCGCCACCGGCGTCGGGCTGTGGTTCGCGACCGCGAACCCCTTCGCCCACTAGCCCCCGAAATACGGGTCGCCGGCCGGCCGCTTCTTGCGCGCCGGGGCGATCTGGGTCGAGATGGATACCGCGCTGCCATTGGCAGCGACCTTCACTTCCGTCGGCGCACCGTCAACGAGCTGGTCAGGGTGCCAGATGCGCACCTTGGCCGGGCCTTCCGGCAGGCCTTGCAACACGGCCTTGCCGTCTTCACCACCCAGCTTGGCCCAGGGCGTGTCGGCCACGTAGATGTGGCCCCGCATCGAGCCATGGATGTGGCAGCCCAGCAGATAGGCGCCGGGCTGGTTCAGCACCTTGCTGTCGCTGGACGGCGGCTTGTTGCCGACGCGACCGGCGAGGCGGAACTGCGTGTTCTGGCCTGGGTCGACATAGACTCCACCGGCCCCCATCAGGCCCAGGATGACGTGGTGGTCCCAGGTGTCGAGGTTGTTGAAGCTGACCTTGGCGCCCAGGCCGACCACGGTGACGGTGGGCACGAAGCGCAGCTTCTCCTGCGCGACGCTTGCCTCCATGACCATGGCGGGCCGTGGGCCCTGCACGGCGCTGTCGACCAGCACGACGGCGTCGGCCAGCGGTTTGCCGTTGCGGTCCAGCACGGTGACGGTCAGGTCCGCGGCCTGGGCCGCTGCGGCGGCCAGCATCAGGAGGGTGCCAAGAAATGCGCGCATGGTGGGCAGAGATGAGATCGGATCGCCCCAGTGTCTCACCGCTGCCTACACTGGACGGATGAGTGACAACCCCTGTTTGAGCTGTGGCGCCTGCTGTGCGAGTTTCCGGGTCGATTTCGATCGCAGCGAGCTTGAGAGCGAAGGCGGCCGCGTGCCCGACGGGCTCGCCGTGGAGCTGACAGCGCGCCTGGTGCGCATGCGCGGCACCGACCATGCGCAACCGCGCTGTGCAGCCTTCACGGGCAAGGTCGGCGTGAAAGCCAGCTGCGGCATCCACGAGTGGCGCCCCTCACCCTGCCGCGAGTTCGGCGAGCGCTCGCCCATGGGCATCGGCGACGAGGCCTGTGCCCGAGCCCGTGCCAGGCACGGGCTGGAACCAATCTAGGACCCGGCGCCGTTGCGCATCAGCGGCGTGCGCTGGCGCTGCTGGTCACGCGCGTGCTCGCGCATCTCGTTCAGCCATGCCAGCTTGGCTCCATACATCTCGCGGTCCTTGACCGTGGCACTGTTCTCCAGCGCCTTGGCGATCTCGCCGCGGGCCCCCGAAACATCGCCCATGCCGTAGTTGGCCAGGCCGAGCCAGAAGTGGAACTCGGGCACATAGGCGGCGCGGGCGACCTCCTTGCGGAACAGCTGGCGCGCGGCCGCGAACTCGCCGGCCTTCATGGCGGCCAGGCCCTCGTCGAAGAACTTGTAGGGCGGGATGGGCTGGATCTGCGCCAGCTGGTTGGCATAGCCCTCGGCCTCCTTGCCGCGACCGGTATCGCTCAGCACCAGGATGAGGTTGGACATGGCCTGGGTGTTGAGCGGCTCGCGCTCCAGCACCAGGCGCAGCGTGGACTCGGCGCGGTCCATCAGGCCCTTGCGGCGGTAGAGCACGGCCAGGGTGTTGTAGGCCGACAGCCAGCGCGAATCGGTCTTGATGGCGGCACGCGCCCACCAGTAGGCATCGTCCACCTTGCCCACCGTCAGCGCTTCGGCAGCACGGTTGTTCAGGAACATCGCGAGGATGGTGGACTCGTCGATGACGCGCCCGCGGTGGCCACGCACCTGGTCGGGCGGCAGGAAGTCGATGGTCATCAGCTCGGGATCGCCGAAGACCGTCGAACGACCGACAGTGAGGGGCCGCGCCAGGCTGATGTTGACGTGGCCGGCCACGAAGAAGATGTTGTTGGAGCGCGTCCAGCTCTCCTCCAGGAAGACGCTGTTGAAGCGCACCGGCATGTTGAAGTGGCGCGCGAAGGCCGCCGTCATCAGCACCAGCGACATGCAGTTGCCACGCCGCGCGTCGAAGGCCTCGGCGGCGGTGCGCGTGGCCTCGGCGTCGTAGTCCAGTTGCAGCCGGCCACGGGTGTAGAGGGCGTCGATGAGGCCGTCGCGCAAGCCCTTGTTGCGGATTTCGCTGGCCATCTCGGTCTCGGCGAAACGCTGCATCGCCGGGCTCAGTGCCAGGGCCTCCTGAGGATCGATGTTGACGCTGGCCGGCTTGAAGGCCGAATCGACGAAGACGTTGGTGGGCGGTGGCGCCGGGGTCTCCACGGCGCAGCCGCTCAGACCGGCCGCCGTGGCCATCAGGGCCAAGGCGGCACAAAGGGTGCGGATCTTGTTCATGGCAGCTCTCCTGCTCTGCGGGCAGTCTCCTGGTGGAAGCTTAGTCCTGCGCTGCCGACATGTCGTGAGTCATCCTCACGATTTCCGACGCGGTCACATCTGCCACTCGCCTCGCCATCCCACGACGAGGATGAGAAACAAAACTACAACACCGTCAAATTGGATTTCATCAATCCCGGAGAGATCGCTATCCGTGCAGAGATGATTCGTGAAATTCTCCTCGGGATTCCACCAGCTTACCTATGTAGTTTTACTTCAATAGCATCCGCGCACTTCAAAGGAGTGCACGGACATGAAGGCATGGGCAAGCTGGGCGCGGCAGATGCGCCAGGCGATCGCGGGGGTGGCCATCGGCACGATGGCACTGCTCAGCGGCTGCGGCGGCGGCAGCGCCGCGTCGCCGGACATCACGAGCAGCGCAAGCAGCGCGGCAGCGGCGGACGAAGGCGTTGAGCTGCTGGCCGGCGTTCCCGCCGCGCCTCAGCAACTGCGCGCCAAGATCGCCGCAGTCGCGACGCCGGGCGCCCCAGCCACCTCGCTGCGCGTGCACTACCGCCGCACGGGCGGTGATTACGCCGGCTGGCAGATCCACACGTGGAATGCCGCCCAGAGCCCGAACTGGAATGGCGGCTGGAACGCCGCCGGCAGCGATGACTTCGGTGCCTACTACGACGTGCCGCTGGCGGCCGGCACCGGCACGGTCGGCTTCCTCTTCCACAACGGCGACAGCAAGGACAACGGCGGCGCCGACCAGAGCTATGCGCTGCAGGCCGGCGCCAACGAGATCTGGCGCCTGCAAGGGGACAGCACCAACTACGCGAGCAACCCGCTGCTGCTGCCGGTGCCCGACATCAAGACGCTGCGCGTGCACTACAAGCGCTTCGATGGCGGCTACGCCAACTGGGGTCTGCATCTGTGGAACGGCAGCGGCCTCAACGCGGCTGCCCTGCCGACATTCCCCTCAGGCGTCAACATCGAGAACTGGGGCCAGCCGGTGCCGCTGAGCGCCATGCCCGGCTATGCGACCGGCGACGGCGAGGTCGTGTTCGACATTCCCGTGCTGAACCCGCAGGGCGATGTGAACCGCAAGAGCCTGGAATTCATCATCCACGGCATGCCGCCCAACGAGAACGACAAGGACGGCCGCCCCGACAACATCCATGTCGAGTACGCCGCGCTGAACATCCAGAACCAGGTTGGCCAGATCTGGATGGTGGAAGCCGATGCCACCGTCTACACCGCACCGCCCGACCTGCGCCAGGTCTCCAGCACCGACGCCCGCGCCGTGTGGCTGAACAAGAGCCTGGTCAAGTGGCCGCGCGTGGCCACCAGTGGCCCGGTGCGCCTCTATTACTCGGCCACCGGCCAGATCAGCGTCGCCCTCGAAGCCGCCGTGCAGGGCGCCGACGGCTACATCACCCTCGATGCCTTCACCGGCACCGTGCCGGCCGCCGACGCGCTGCGCTTCAAGTACGTGGCCAGCGGCACCGTCTTCAATGTGCGCGCCGCCGACCTGGCCCGCCTGCCCGCCCTGCACCAGCAGCAGTTGGTGCTCGTGCAGCAAGACGCCAACGGCAAGGTGCAGAACGCCACGACTGCGCAGATCGCCGGCGCGCTGGATGAGCTTTACGCCGCGGCCATCAACGTGCCCGACCTGGGCGCCACCGTCGCCGGCGGCAACACCAGCTTCAAGCTCTGGGCACCCACGGCCCAGGCCGTGTCGCTGGTGCTGACCTCGCCCGTCAACGGCTCGCCGCTGCTGACCCGCACGACGACCGACGCGATGACGCGCGACGCCGCCACCGGCGTGTGGCAGATCGCCAAGCCCGGCAGCCTGCAGGGCTCGACCTACCGCTACCAGGTGCAGGTCTTCGTCAAGGGCACGGGCCTGGTGAAGAACCTCGTCACCGACCCCTATTCCCTGGGCCTGACCCTGGGCAGCCAGCAGAGCGTCGTCATGGACCTGAACGCCGCCGTGACCAAGCCGGCGGGCTGGGACAGCGGCACGCCGCCCGCCACGGTGAACGCGCCGTCCGACCTCAGCATCTACGAACTGCATGTCCGCGATTTCTCGATCAACGACGCCACCGTGCCCGCCGCCGAGCGCGGCAAATACCTGGCCTTCACCGAGGCCGGCTCCAACGGCATGAAGCACCTCGCCGGCCTGGCCGCCGCCGGCCTGACCGACGTGCACCTGCTGCCGGTCTTCGACATCGCCAGCGTCAATGAGAAGAGCTGCACGACGCCGTCGCCGAGTGGCGCGCCGGACAGCGAATCGCAGCAGGCCGCCGTCGCCGCCACCGCCGGCACCGACTGCTTCAACTGGGGCTATGACCCGCTGCAGTTCAGCACCCCCGAAGGCAGCTACTCCAGCAACGCCAACGACCCGCTGGCTCGCGTCGTCGAGTTCCGCCGCATGGTGCAGTCCCTGAACGCGGCAGGCCTGCGTGTGGGCATGGACGTGGTGTTCAACCACACCTCCTCGTCGGGCCAGAACACCAACTCGGTGCTCGACAAGGTCGTGCCGGGCTACTACTACCGCCTGAACTCGACCGGCGGCATCGAGCGCTCGACCTGCTGCGAGAACACCGCAGCCGAGAACCTGATGATGGGCAAGCTGATGATCGATTCGGCGGTGACCTGGACGCGTGACTACCGCATCAGCTCGCTGCGCTTCGACATCATGGGCCACCATCCGCGCTCGGTCATGGAGGCGCTGAAGGCCCGGGTCAAGGCCGCCGCCGGCCGCGAGGTGCAGATCCTCGGCGAAGGCTGGAACTTCGGCGAAGTGGCCAATGGCGCGCGCTTCGTGCAGGCCGAGATGCTGTCGCTGAACGGGTCCGGCATCGGCAGCTTCAACCCCATCATCCGCGACGCCGTGCGCGGTGGCGGCTGCTGCGATTCCGGCAGCGCCGTCGTCGCCAACCAGGGCTATGTCAACGGCTTCTTCTACGACAGCAACGCCAGCGCCTCCGGCCAGAGCCGCGGCGAGCTGATGTGGCAGGCCGACCGCATCAAGGCGTCCCTCGCGGGCTCCATCCGCAGCTTCCAGATGCAGACGAGCTGGGACGCCAACCTGCGCCTGGACCAGATCGACGTCGGCGGCATCCCGGCCGGCTGGGTGCTGGAGCCGGGCGAGACGGTCAACTACATCGAGAACCACGACAACCTGACCCTGTTCGACAACAACGCCTTCCGCCTGCCCACCGGCACCAGCAAGGAAGACCGCGCCCGCGTGCAGATCCTGGCCAGCGCCATCAACGCCTTCAGCCAGGGCGTGGCCTATTTCCACGCCGGTGTCGACACGCTGCGCAGCAAGAGCCTGGACCGCAACAGCTACGACAGCGGCGACTGGTTCAATCGCCTGGACTGGAGTTATCAGGACAACAACTTCGGCGTCGGCCTGCCGCCCTCGCGCGACAACGGCGACAACTGGAACTACGCCCGCCCGCTGCTGACCAACGCACTGCTCAAGCCCCACGCCAACGACATCGCCTGGACGCGCGACGCCTTCCGCGACCTGCTGCGCATCCGCAAGAGCAGCACCCTGCTGCGCCTGCGCACGGCCGCCGACATCAAGGCGCGCCTGAGCTTCCTGAACACCGGCTCCAGCCAGGAAGCCACCGTGCTGGTCGGCCGCCTGGACGGCGTGGGCTATCCAGGAGCCAACTTCGATGAACTCGTCTATGTCATCAACGTCGACAAGACGGCCAAGCAGTTGAGCCTGCCGAGCCTGGCCGGCCATGCGCTGGAACTGCATCCCGTGCACACCGCCGCCACGGCCGTCGACTCACGCGCCAGGCAGGCCACGTTTGACCGCAGCACCGGCACCGTCAGCGTGCCGGCTCGCACCGCCGTCGTCTTTGTCGTCCGACCCAACCCCTGAAGACCCCAGCCATGAAAAAGCAACTCCAACACCTGGCCGCCGCGATCACCCTCGGCCTCGCCAGCCTCACGGCCCAGGCCGCGCCCGTCGCTATCGATGTCAGCGGCGCGCAGAGCATCAACCTGCTGGGCGAGGCCGGCAACACGGTCTGGCTCATCGACGTCGGCGCCAATGCGCTGCTGACCTCGCTGGACTGGGCCCTGGAGCTGAACGCCTTCTCGCCCAGCCTGCTGGCCGAGATGCAGGTCAGCTTCGGCGACTCCAGCGGCGCCAACCTGCTCACCTTCACGCCGGGCGGTGCCGACTTCAACAGCGGCAACGGCAGCTACAGCGGCTCCCTCGACCTCAGCGCCTATGGCATCAGCGTCGGCGCCGATGGCCTGCTGCGCCTGGAGTTCAGCGATGCCTTCAAGGACTTTGCCGCTGGCGTGTCCGAAGGCGAATGGGTCAGCGGGAGTCTGACGTTCGGGGTCAGCGCCGCGGGCGCATTGCCGGAGCCAGCCAGCGTGGCGCTGGTGCTGTTGGGCCTGGGACTGGTCGGCAGCGCGCGACGCATGCGCCACGGCTGATTCCGAATCAGTTCAAACAAAAGGGCCGGCTACGCCACCAGGCCCTTGTTCACTCCTGCGCTGCTGCGTCGATCCGCGGCCCTACATACGGGAATAGTGAAGCTGTGCGGTCTTTGGCCTTTGGTCGGCCACCACAAGGCAGGCTGGATGCATGGCCGCAAAGTCGCGTATCACGGCTGACGCCTGGGCGCCTTCGCACATCAGATTACCCGGCTTGATCGCCTCCAGTGCAGCCGTCGGCTCAAACCTGTACGTCAGGCTCAACTGGCTGATCGCGTTGTCATCCTGAGCATCCTTTTCGATGAACTGGCGGGCATCAGCCGCCCGGGCAATCTCGAGCGTTCTGGGCCATGGCGCTGACCACAGGCGCTTCTTCACGCATTCGCGAAACCAGGATGATGAGGATCAGCGCAACCAGATTGACGCCGAGCCCATACGGCGCACCCTGGGAAAAAGACACCCACGCGACGCTTCCGAGGAAAGGCGAGGTGGTCATCGTCACGACACCTCCATCGACAATACCGAACGAAAAGCGAAACGCGAACGCCGAGAAAAGCTCGTAACCCACTAGAGGGGACGACACATAGGGCAGTTGCAGGAAAAGGTAGCTTTTCACCCAGGGAACGCCGTCACGCTCATCCTGACTGAGCCTCCAACCGGAATAGATGCCGAGGACAAACAGGCCGCCCATGCCCAGCAGCAGAAGATAGCCCAGCGGGCCTCCCGGCGTGTTCACCCACAGCGGCAGCAGCGCCACGAAGCCAGCGAAGCCACCGCCTATGGCATTCAGCAACAGAGCGAATTTGAGCCAGCGTTTCATCCAGCGCATGAAGTGAAGCGGAGCCAGACTGGCTCGGGCCGAGCATCATGCCAGCCCCGCCGCGCCAGTGGCCGGGCTTCTCAATCCGGCACGAATACCGCCCATTTTTACTTCCTGTCGGGCGACGATGGCGGTTCGAAGCTCAAATGCCGGCACAAAGGCCAAGCCATGGCGGGCGACTCGGCACCCGTGCCACACGCCAGACCGAAGCTCCGAACAACTTGCATCCAGGGAGAGGGATATGGCGTTCTCAATCAACGGCTTTGGAACCACCTTCTACGGCAAGGCCGAAGAAGACGAAGATGGCTCCTACGTCGTCACCGAATGGATCGTCGCCGCTTTCGTCCCCTTGATCCCTCTCGGCTCGAAGCGCTTGTGGCCCGTGAGCCAGGCCGATACGCCCTGGTGGAAGCGCGACATCGGCGAGAAGTTCCAGGTGGAGAAGGTCCCGCTGCACATGCCCCATCTCCTCAAGGGCTACGCCGTGACGCTGGGAATCTTTCTGCTGCTCAAGCTGGCCTAGCTAGCCGCCTGAGCTGGTCCATTGTCGCTGATGCAACAGTCCCAAGGCCCGGCCCAATGCCTCAACTCGGCGCCAGCATGAGTTGCGCGGTGTCGCTGCACAACAGGCAGCGGAAGGCCTGCTTGGACAGGTTCGGATAGGCCGCGCCGAAGGTCTGCTTCACCGCCGCTTCCGTGGCGCGCCGGGGCTGGATGCGCAGGTGGGTTGTCGTCGTCGGAAAACCGTTCTGGATGTACTGTGTCACGTCGTAGCTGCCGAGGTGCGTCACGCAGCCGGCATTGACCGTGAACGGCTGACCCAGCACCGGATTGGCAATCGGACGCCGACTCATGACCTCCTTGGTCAGGGTCGCGTAGGTGATCCACTGCGTGATGGTGTACTTGCCGGGCGGCAGCTTGATCACCACGCTCTGGTCATTGACGGCGGTCGGCCAGTTGCCGTCCTCACCCAATGGCATCAGGTATTCCGCGCCGCCGTCCGCCGCTCGAATGACGAAGGCGAAGCCACGCGCCTTCATTCGGGTGAACAAGCCGGCGACGTAACCCGAATTCGGATCGACGGCGGCTTCGGGCGTCAAGACGGGTTGCACGCTCGCGCATCCCGAAAGAAGGGTCACGGCCAGGGCGCAGACCAGGTGTCGACGTTGCATCTTTCCTCCACTGTTCGATGCTTTGTTGTTGGAATCTCCTTCTCAGTATCTGCGGCGCAACCGGGCAGCATCCAGCCCTAACACGACAGGCTTGCGCGGTCGCTGAGCCCGTCTTACTCCATCACGAACACGACGGCGCTGCGCGCCGGTACTTCGAAGCGCCCGGCGGCATAGCGGGCGCCCCGAGAGCGCAGATCGGCGCCATGTCGCTGCACCGGATGCAGCACCCAGGGCTGACTTTCTTCGGCGGGCAGTTCCAGCACCTGCGCCGTCGGCGCCACATTGATCAGCGTCATCACCGCCTTGAAGCGCGCGCCGGCCAGGCCACGACCGTCGATGCGTGTCGCGATCAACACCGGGTTCTGGCTCGCACCGCTGCCAGGGAAGCTGACGCGTTTCTGGATCTCAGCGGCGTTCGGCAGGCGCAGCAATGTCGTGCTGGCGCGGATCTTCAGCAGGTCGCGGAAGACGTCGCGCGCCCAGGCGATCTCGGCCGGGCCGGGTGCAATTGACGGGTCGGCCAGGCGCTCGCGGGCCAGCGCCCAATCGCGGCCGTCCTGGCCATGGTTGTCCTGCCGGGGTGGCAGACCGGTGCCGAAATGGTTGGTCCGATAGCTCCAGTCCAGCCGGTTGAACCAGTCGCCCGAGTCGTAGCTGTTGCGGTCCAGGCTCTTGCTGCGCAGGATGTCCTGACCGGCGTGGAAATAGGCGACGCCCTGGCTGAAGGCGACGAAGGCCGCACCCAGCATCTGCACACGGGCCCGGTCGTCGCGCGAGGTGGCCAGCGGCAGCTTCAGCGTGTTGACGTCGAACAGGGTCTGGTTGTCGTGGTTCTCCACGTAGTTGACGACCTCGCCGGGCTCGCTGACAAAGCCCGCCGGCTGGTCGCCATAGGGGATGGCGTCCAGGCGCTTCTTCTCGCCGCGCCAGGTCGTCAGCTCATAGCCGCGCAGCGAGCCGGCCAAGCCGACGCGGATCATGTCGGCAGCGGCCAGCAACTCTTCAGGCTTCCCGTTGCCCAAGGCATTCGGCGCATAGACCAGGCCATTGAGCCAGCCCTGGCGGCGCACGCTGTCGTCCCCCCCCTCGCCCGCGCCGCCGCCCCGGATGGCGTCGCGCGCGCGGTCGCTGAAGGCGCCAATGCCGCTGCCGTTCAATGACAGCTGTGAAGCCTGCACAAAGCGGGCACCGTTGGCGACTTCGCCGAAGTTCCAGCCCTCGCCCAGCAACTGCACCGGCCGGCCGGCCTCGGCATTGACGCGCTGCTGCAGCTGCTCCATCGCCTCACGCGGTTGGTGCCCCATCAGGTCGAAGCGCATCGAATCGATCTTGTACTCGCGCACCCACAGGGCCGCCGAATCGATCATCAGCTTGGCCATCATGCGGTGCTCGGTGGCCGTGTTGTCGCAGCAGGTTGAGCGCTCGATCTCGCCCTGGGCGTTCAGGCGGTGGTAGTAGCCCGGCACGATGCGGTCCAGCACCGACTTCTGAGCCTGACCGGCCGCAGCCATGTGGTTGTAGACCATGTCCATGCCCACGCGCAGGCCGGCGCTGTGCAAGGCCATGACCATCTGGCGGAACTCGACAACACGGCGAAAGACGCCCCCAGGCGACGCCAAATGCGCATCGCCGCCCCCCGAGGGGGTCGAACCGCCTAGGGAGCGGCCCGTCGTCGGCTCGTGCGGATCGGTCGCATAGCTGCCCTCGGGCACATTGAAGTGCCAGGGGTCATAGCCCCAGTTGAAACAGTCGTTGGCCGCCACCGCCATCACGGCGGCCTGCTGAGCCTCGCTGTCGGCGGGTGCATCGGGCACGGTCGGCACCTTGCAACCGCGCTCGGGCACGCTGGCCAGGTCAAAGACGGGCAGCAGATGCACGTCGGTCAGGCCGGCCTTGGACAGGGCCTGGAGGTGCTTCATGCCATTGGACCCGCCCTCGGTGAAGGCCAGGTATTTGCCGCGCCAATCCGGCCGCACCGTCGCGTCACTGACCGAGAAGTCGCGCACATGCAGCTCGTAGATGACCTGGTCGGTCGCTGCCTTGACGCGATTGGGGCGGGGCGCCGCATCCCAGCCTTTGGGCTTGAGTGCCGATGAGGCGAGATCGGCCACCACGCTGCGCCGCGAGTCCGCCGTCAGCGCCACCGAATAGGGATCGGTGACGACATTGCGCACGCGGCCATGCGTGGGCGTCACGACATCGACGAGGTAGCGATAGGACTGGCCACTCAGGTTGCCCGGCAGCTCGGCGCGCCAGACGCCAGTGGCGGCGTCCTGGCGCATCGCATCGACGGCGATGGCCGGTGATTCGGCGCCCGCATGGCGGCACAGCAGCACGCGCTGGGCCGTCGGCGCCCAGACGGCAAAGCGGGTCCGGGCGCGGGTGGGATGGACACCCAGGTCATCGACCTTGTCGGCAGCGGCATAGAGATCATCCAGCGCCCCCGGCAACTGCACGCTGGTCGCCGCGATGACGCGCCCATCGGCCGCCTCGTGCACCAACAGCAGTTGCTCGCGCAGCAGGGCCGCGACATCGGCGCTGGCCGGAACGGCCACACGCGGCCCGTCGCCAATGAAGCGAAAGCGCGTGGGCAGCGGTGTCGCGCTCGGCTGCAGCTCCACCACGCCATCAGCACCGGCGACAACCTCACCCACCCTCGGCTTCAGTCCCGCTGCTCTGGCGTGATACAGCCGCAGCCTCTCGCCGGCCTGCAGCTTCAAACCCGGCCATTGCAGCGTTCTTGCGTCCAGCCAGTAGCCCTCGGCCGAGGGGCGCGCGGCCGGTGCCGGCGGCGGAACCTCCGCATTGCAGTCGTCCAGATCGCTGGCTCGCGCCGCCGTGGCGACCAGCGTCAGGCCCAACAGCAGCGACAGCATGGGACGGACGGGCATCAAGGTCTCCTTTGCGTTTTTGGAATAGTAGCAAAACTACATGATTGCAAATCCCTCTAGCGCATTTCATGGAGACGGGTCTATGCTTCCCGAAAACAAATGAGTAGTTTGATTACATGAACAGCTCTAGAGACAAATTTTCGATCGCCGCGGCCCTGCTTGCGGCAGCAGCGCTGGCGGCATGCGGCGGGGGCGGCGGCTCCGCTCCCAGCCCTTCGCCTGCCCCTGCGCCAACCCCCGCTCCAGCGCCTGCACCGCTGCCAGCCCCCGACGTCAGCACCGTCGTCGCGGCCGACCCCGGCTATGCCCTGCCCGACGGATGGCAACTCGGCGCCTTCATGCAGATCTTCGTGCGCAGCTACCAGGACAGCGACGGCGACGGCATCGGTGACCTGCGCGGCGTGACCAGCCGCCTCGACTATCTGAAGGATCTGGGTGTCAAAGGCATCTGGCTGATGCCCATCACCAAGAGCCAGGATGGCGACCACGGCTATGCGGTGGCCGACTACCGCGACATCGAGCCCGCCTACGGCAAGCTGGCCGACCTGGACGAGCTGATCAAGCAGGCGCATGCGCGCGGCATCGGCGTCATCCTCGACTACGTGATGAACCACAGCGCCGGCCAGCACCCGCTGTTCGTCAACGCCAAGGACTCGGCCACCAACCCCTGGCGCGACTGGTATGTCTGGCAGAACCCGGCGCCCACGGGCTGGAGCATCTATGGCGGCAACCCCTGGCGCAGCACGGCCAATGGCGCCTACTACGCCCCCTTCTGGGACCAGATGCCCGACTTCAACCTGCTGAAGACCGAGGTCGTCGACTTCCACAAGAACACGCTGCGCTTCTGGCTCAACCGCGGCGTCGATGGCTTTCGCTTCGATGCCGTCGGCAACCTCGTCGAGAACGGGCCGAACGCCTGGGAAGACCAGCCGCGCAACTACACGCTGATGAACGAGATGCGCGTGCTGCTGAACGGCTATTCGAACCGCTACATGGTGTGCGAGGGCCCGGCGGACCCGCAGGGCTTCGGCGCCCCGTCGGCCTGCGGCAGTGCCTTCGCGTTCGACCTGCAGAACGCGTTGATGGGCTCGGCCAAGGGCCAGGTCTCGGCCGTCGCCAGCCTGGCCAACTATTTCAAGACAGCCACGCCAGGCATGGCGCCGATGCTGTCCAACCACGACAGCTTTGCGGGCCTGCGCCCTGCCGACCAACTCAACGCCGACCTCACCCAGCTCAAGCTCGCCGCCAGCGCCTACCTGCTGCTGCCCGGCACGCCCTTCATCTATTACGGCGAAGAGATCGGCATGCGCGGCGCCACCTCGCTGAGTGGCGACGCGGCCATCCGCACGCCCATGAGCTGGTCCACCGCCGCCAACGCGGGCTTCTCCACCGCCGCACCCTATCGCGCCCTGGCATCGAACGCGGCCACCAACAACGTCGCCGCCCAGCAGGCCGACCCGGACTCGCTGCTCAACCATTACCGCGCCCTGCTCAATCTGCGCAACACCCTGCCCGCACTGCGCAACGGCGCGCTCTGGTACGGCACCGCCGTGGATACGGTGCTGACCTACCAGCGCTTCTTCGCTGGCCAGACCGTCGTGGTTGCGATCAACTTCGGCACCAGCGCGGCCCAGACCAGCAGCCCGAACCTGCCCAGCAATGCCATCCTGGAGGGCAAGCTGGGCGCTGCCGATATCAAGGTCGATGCCACAGGCACGGCCCAGATTGCCGTGCCCGCGCAAAGCCTGCGCGTCTACGTCCTCCGTTGAACATGATGATCAAGCACCTCATCTGCACGGCCATCGCCACCGCGCTGGCCCTTCCCGCGGCAGCCCAGGTCGACACCCGCCCCGTGCCTGCCCAGCCGCAGGCCAGCACCCTGCCCGCGAACTGGCAGCACGGCGTCTTCATGGAAGTCTTCGTGCGCGGCTACCAGGACAGCAATGGCGACGGCATTGGCGATCTGCGCGGCCTCACGCAGCGACTGGACTATCTGAAGAAGCTCGGCGTCAGCGGCCTGTGGCTGATGCCTATCACGGCCAGTTCCGACCACGACCACGGCTACGCGACGAGCGACTACCGCAACATCGAGCCGCAGTACGGCACGCTGGCCGACTTCGACGAGCTGATCCGCGAGGCCCACAAGCGCGGCATCGGCATCGTCATGGACTACGTCATCAACCATGCGTCCTGGCAGTTCCCGCCCTTCCAGGAAGCACTGAAGGATCGTGCCAGCCCCTGGCGCGACTGGTTCGTCTGGAATACCAACCCTGGCCCGGGCTGGGACATCTGGGGCAAATACCCCTGGTACGACGCCGCCACCAAGCCCTGGACCTGGACCGGCGAATGGAAGGACCTGCCGGCTGTTCAGCCCGGCTCGCCCGACATCTTCTTCGGCACCTTCGGGCCCCACATGCCCGACTTCAACATGCGCAATCCGGTGGTCGTGCAGTACCACGAGGACTCGATGCGCTTCTGGCTCAACCGTGGCCTGGACGGCTACCGCCTGGATGCCGTGCCGCATCTGATCGAGAACAACGCCAAGGACTGGAACGACCAGCCCGAGAGCCGAGCCCTGACCAAGCATTTCCAGGACTTGATCAAGAGCTATCCCGGCCGCTATGTCGTCTGCGAAGCCACGGCTGAGCCCATCGCCTATGGCAACCCCGACCTGTGCGGCGGCGCCTTCGCCTTCAACCAGAACTACGAAATCATCAAGGCGGCCAAGGGCGACGCGGCCGCCGTGCAGAAGATGGCCGACTACTACCGGGCCATGTCACCGACGATGGCGACCTTCCTGCACAACCACGACATCTTCACCGGCCAGCGCGTCTGGGACCAGCTGCACGGCGATGAGGCTCGCTACCGTTTGGCGGCGGCCAGCTATCTGCTGCTGCCTGGCACGCCCTTCGTCTACTACGGCGAGGAGATCGGCCAGGCGGGCATCGACGGCAAGGGCGACGATCCGCTGCGCTCGCCGATGAGTTGGACGTCCGCCGGAGGCTTCACGACCAACACCCAGCCCTTTCGCCTGCTGGCCCTGAACCGCAGCGCCCACAACGCCGAAAGCCAGCAGCGCGACGCCGGCTCGCTGTTCAACTTCTACCGCGAGCTCATCGCCATGCGCCGCGCTTCGGACGCGCTGACCCTGGGGCGCTACGAAGCCGACAAGGTGGAAGGCCTGGTGTGGAGCTTCCAGCGCGTGCAGGGCAAGGAGCGCGTCCTCGTCGCCATCAACTATGGCGACACGCCGGCCGCCATCGAGCTGCCCGCCCGCGCCCGCCCGCTCTATCCCAAGGCTGCCGCCGCGCCCCGCACGCGCGCCACGGTGCCACCGCTCTCGCTGCGCGTCTACCGACTGGAAGCGCCATGAAGAAAGCCCTGATCACCCTGACCACCACCCTGTTGATGAGCCTGAACACCCTGGCCGCCGGCCTTGATCACGTCGAACCACCGAACTGGTGGGTCGGCATGCGCGACACCTCCCTGCAACTGATGCTGCACGGCGCCGGCATCGCTGACGCCCAGCCGACGCTGGCACCCTACCCCGGCGTGACGCTGCAACGCAGCCACCGCGCCTCCAGCGCCAACTACCTCTTCATCGATCTCGACATCGCGCCCGGCACGCAGCCCGGCGAGCTGTCCCTGACCGTCGCCGGCCGCACCCTGCACTACCCGCTGCTGGCCCGTGCGCCCGGCTCGGCCCAGCGCCAGGGCTTCGGCCCCAAGGACGCCATCTATCTCGTCGTGCCCGACCGCTTTGCCCAGGGGGGCAGCGGCCGGCAGGCCGACATGAAGGAAGGCATTCACCGCGACGAGCCCGGCGGCCGCCACGGCGGCGACCTGGCCGGCATGCGCCAGCACCTGGACTACATCGCCGGCCTGGGCTTCACCCAGGTCTGGCCGACGCCCCTGGTCGAGAACAACAGCGCCCACTACAGCTATCACGGCTATGCGGCGACGGACTTCTACAAGATCGATCCGCGCTTCGGCAGCAACGATGACTTCGGCGCCTTCGTCACGGAAGCCAAGGCCAAGGGCGTCGGTGTCATCCAGGACGTCGTGCTCAACCACATCGGCGGCGGGCACTGGTGGATGGCCGACCTGCCGGCGCCGGACTGGGTCAATGCCTGGCCGCAGTACACGGAAACGCATCACGCCCGCATGACGCTGCAGGACCCCTACGCCTCGGCCGAAGACCGCAAGCGCTTCACCGACGGCTGGTTCGTTCCCGGCATGCCCGACCTCAACCAGCGTCGCCCCGAACTGGCCACCTATCTGACGCAGATGACGCTGTGGTGGATCGAGCGCTACGGCCTGTCGGGCATCCGCACCGACACCTACTCCTACTCCGACCGCGACTTCCTGACCCGCTGGTCGGCCCGCGTCATGCAGGAGTACCCGCGGCTGAACATCGTCGGCGAGGAGTGGAGCCCGCATCCCGCCGTCGTGTCCTACTGGCAGCGCGGCAAGAAGAACCACGACGGCTATGTGTCGTATGCACCCAGCCTGATGGACTTCCCGCTGCAGACGAATCTGCTGGCCGCTTTGACCGAGGAAGACGGCGCCCACACCGGCCTGACCAAGCTCTACGAAGGCCTGGCCCATGACTTCGTCTACCCCGACCCGGCCAACCTCGTGCTGTTCGACGGCAACCACGACACGCCACGGCTGTTCTCGCTGCTGAAGAACGACATCGGCCTGACCCGGATCGCGCTGGCCTATCTGGCAACGACGCGCCGTATCCCCCAGCTCTTCTACGGTAGCGAGCTGCTGATGCGCAGCCCCGTCGAGCGCGACGACGGCCGCGTGCGCGCCGACATGCCCGGCGGCTGGACCGGCGACGCGGTCAACGCCTTCACGGGCGCAGGCCTGACGGCCGAGCAGCGCGAGATGCAGGACTGGACACGCCGCCTCTTCAACTGGCGCAAGGGATCAGCCGCCATCCACGACGGCGCGCTGATGCAGTACGCGCCGCTGGAGGGCTGCTATGTCTTCTTCCGCTACGGCGGTGGCCGCACCGTCATGGTGGTGCTGAACAAGGGCAGCAAGCCGGTGGAGCTGGCGCTGGGCCGCTTCAGCGAACGCCTGGCGGCGGGCGACCATGCACGCGACGTGCTGGGTGGCCGCGAGTTCAAGCTCGGCGCCACGCTCACCGCGCCGGCGCGCAGCCCGCTGATCCTCGAGATCTCGCGCTAAGAAAAAAGGGCTCCTTGCGGAGCCCTTCTTCATGCAGCGACTGCCGATCAGCGCGGCTGGCGGCGGCGGGCGATCAGGCCGACGGCAGCCAAGCCGGCCAGCATCAGCGCGTAGGTTTGCGGCTCGGGAACCGGCACGGCTTCGGCCGTGAACGAGTAGGACAGCTTGTTCTGGCTCTGGCCGGTGATGGCCGCAAAGCTGGCCGCGCCGGCATTGGCCGTCAGCACCAGCTTGACGTCCTTGACCGTGAAGGCCGTGGCATCGTTCAGGGCGCTCGACGTCGAGCCGAAGTAGTAGCCGCTGGTGGTGCCCGACTTGCTGAGCGCCGTCTGCGGCAGCACCGTGGTCGCACCGCCCAGCACGCTGAGCGTGCCGCCGGCCGTCAGGCTGGTGGAGGCCAGAGCACCAGCCTCGAAGAACACCACATTGCCAGCCGAGCTGGTCAGCGTGTTGCCCAGATTCCAGCCGCTGTTCGCCGTCACGGTGAACTGGGGCAGCAGCAGGTTCTGGGTCACGGTGCCGGTGCTGAAGGACTGCACGCTGACGTCCTTGAAGCTCCATTCGAAGCCGGCGGCGGTCACCGAACCGAGCACGAAATCGCTGGCGGCGGCGTTGTCATAGCTCAGCGTGTACGTGCCGGCGTTGACGTTCACGATGGCAGCACTGGCCACACCGGAAACGAACAGAGCCGCGACGGCGGCCAGAGTCTTCAACTTCATGATTTGCTTTCCCTCCTGGACACCGGGCGAGGTGCCCGGTGAAAACCCGCAAATGCTAGTCAAGGTACCGGCAGGTAATCGCGTCCAAGCGGCCAAACTGATGATCCTAGGGGGGCCAAAACGCCCCCCGATCTGCGGGGATCAGGGCAGGAGTCAGCCGTTCAGGGCAGGCGCAGCAGCTCGAAAGGCCCACGGCCGGACGCCGCGGTGATCAAGCCCAGCACGCGGGCGGGCTCGCTGCCCAGCATGCCCCAGTGGAAGCGCCAGCCCCAGTTGCCGCCCAGCACGCCGGGCACATTCATGCGGTGGTGGCTGTCCAGGCCGAGCACGTCCTGCAGCGGATAGACGGCCATGTTGGCCACCGAGTTGGCGCAGGCGCGGATCATGGCCCAGTGCACATCCTGCTCATTGCAGGCGAGGTAGGAACCGGCAAAGGCGCGCTCGCGGGGCTTGGCCTGGTTCCACCAGCCGCGCACGGTGTCGTTGTCGTGGGTGCCGGTGTAGGCCACTGAGGTGGTGGGCCACATATGCGGCAGGAACTCGTGGTCGCCCTCGGCACCGAAGGCGAACTGCAGGATCTTCATGCCGGGGAAGCCACAGCCGTCGCGCAGCTCGTTCACGTCTTCGGTGATGAAACCGAGGTCTTCGGCCACGATGGGCAGCGGGCCGAGGGCCTTCTTGATGGCATCGAAGAGCGGCATCCCCGGGCCCTTGAGCCACTGGCCTTTGGTGGCGTCGGGGCTGCTGGCCGGGATCTCGTAGTAGCCGGCAAAGCCGCGGAAATGGTCGATGCGGAAGACGTCGGCCTGGGTCAATGCACGTTGAACGCGCGCAGTCCACCAGGCGTAGTTTTCGGTGGCCATCTTGTCCCAGCGGTAGAGCGGGTTGCCCCAGCGCTGGCCCAGCGGGCCGAGGTCGTCAGGTGGGCAGCCGGCGACCACCGTGGTCTGGAAGTCCTTGTCCAGGTAGTAGAGGTCGGGGCGCGACCAGCAGTCGGCGCTGTCGTGGGCGACGAAGATGGGCAGGTCGCCCATGAGGTGGACGCCGCGCTCGTTGGCATAGGCCTTCAGCGCGGCGATCTGCACGTCGAACTGCCATTGCACGAACTGCCAGAAGGCGATCTCGTCGGCGTAATCCTTGCGCGCCTGGGCGATGGCCTTGGGCTCGCGCTTCTTGAGGCCTTCCTGCCACTCCCACCAGGGCTGGCCGTTCAGTGGCGAGCGGATGGCCATGAAGAGCACATAGTCGTCCAGCCAGCTCTGTGCCTCCAGGCACCACTTGGCGAAGGCGATCCGGTCGGCATCTACCCCATTGGCGAAGAAGCCCTTGGCCGCCGCGCGCAACTGCTGCTCGCGCCAGGGCGTGACCTCGCCATAGTTGATGAGGCTGCCGTTGAAGGCGGGCACCTGCGGCTCGGTCAGCCAGCCCTTGGCGATCAGCGGCTCCAGGGCCACCATCCACTGGCTGCCGGCAAAGGCGGACACGCCTTGGTAGGGGCTGTCGCCAGGGCCGATGGGCGTCGTCGGCAGCAGCTGCCAGACGCTCTGGCCGGCCGACTGCAGCCAGTCGATGAAACGGTAGGCATCGGGACCGAAGTCGCCCATGCCATGCGGGCCGGGCAGCGAGGTGATGTGCAGCAGCACACCGGAGGAGCGTTGGTTCAGGTTCATTGATGCCTCAGCACGAGGAGGGAGCGGGCCGGCACATTCAGCGGCTGGCCGGGAAGAACGAGGGGCGCGGCGGACTCGCCGCTGCTGTCCAAGACCAGCTGCCAGGGCCCGTTGCAAAGCAGGAAGGGCAAAGGCGCCGGGTCGGGGTTGAAGACGATCATCAGCCGTGGCGATGCGGCATCGGCTTCGCGCAGTTGGGCCCCGAAGGCGCGCTGGCCGGCGTCGTGCCAGTCATGCGGCGTCATCTCGTGGCCGCTGGGGGCGTACCAGGCGATGCTGGCCTCGCCGGGGCCGGCGGCGAACCAGCGCGGGTGGCGCAACAGCGGCTCGGCAGCGCGCAGGGCCAGCAGCTGGGCGACGAGCTCGGTGGTGCGGCCTTCCGCCTGGTCCCAGTTCAGCCAGGTGATGGCGTTGTCCTGGCAGTAGGCGTTGTTGTTGCCGCCCTGGCCATTGCCGATCTCGTCGCCGGCACACAGCATGGGCGTGCCCTGGGCCAGCAGCAGCGTGGCCAGCAGCGCACGGCGCACACGTTCGCGCGTGGCGTTGATGGCGACGTCCTCGGTCGGGCCCTCGACGCCGAAGTTGGCGGCCAGCTCGCCGTCGCGGCCGTCGCGGTTCTCTTCACCGTTGGCGTGGTTGTGCTTGCTGCTGAAGCTGGTCAGGTCGGCGAGCGTGAAGCCGTCATGCACGGCGACGAAGTTGACCGAGGCCGTCGGCAGGCGCTGGCCATGGTGGAAGACATCGCTCGAAGCCATGAAGCGCCGCGCCAGCTCACCGCGGCCAATGCCCGGCCCGGCTGTACCTTGACCATGGAGCCAGTAGCCGCGCACGGCGTCGCGGAACTTGTCGTTCCATTCCAGGAAGCGGCCCGGAAAGCGGCCCACCTGGTAGCCGTCATAGGCCGCGTCCCAGGGCTCGGCGATCAGGTGCACGCCGGCCAGCACCGGGTCCTGCCGCAGCGCCGTGAAGAAGGCGGCGTTGGGGTCGTAGCCCTGGTTCGTGCGGCCCAACACCGGCGCCAGGTCGAAGCGGAAGCCGTCGACGCCCATCTCGGCCACCCAGTAGCGCAGCGAGTCCAGCACGAACTGGGTCACGCGCGGATGGGCGCAGTTGACGGTGTTGCCGCAGCCGGTCAGGTTCTCGTTGCGGCTCCTGTCATCGGCGACGAGGCGATACCAGGTCTTGTTGTCCAGGCCGCGGAAGCTCAGCGTCGGGCCGAACTCGTTGCCTTCGGGCGTGTGGTTGTAGACGACGTCGAGCACCACCTCGAGGCCAGCTTCGTGCAGCGCATCCACCATGCGGCGGAACTCGGCCGTCACGGCGGTGGGGTCGTTCCGGTGCGAGACGTTGGCCCAGCGCGGGTCCGGGCAGAAGAAGCCCAGGGTGTTGTAGCCCCAGTAGTTGTGCAGGCCACGCTCGGCGAGGTGGGGCTCGTCGATGCAGTAATGCACCGGCAGCAAAGACAGCGTCGTGATGCCCAGCCGCTTGAAGTGCGCGATGGAAGCCGGATGCGCCAGGCCGGCGTAGGTGCCGCGCAGCTCCTCCGGCACGCCGGGCAGCAGCTTGGAGAAGCCCTTGACGTGGACTTCATAGAGCACGACCTCGGCAGGCGTACGGCGCGGCCGGTGCGCCCGCGAATACATGACCGGTGCAGGCGCCACGCGCGCCTTCAGCGCCTGAGTCGCGTTGTCGCGGTGATCCAGCGAGCGCGGGCCGTCCGGGTGGCCCAGTTCGTAGCCATGGTGCTCCGCCCGCCAACCGAAGTGGCCGACGATCTCGCGGGCGTAAGGGTCCAGCAGCAGCTTGTGCGGGTTGAAGCGGTGGCCCTGCTCGGGCGCATAGGGGCCGTGGGCGCGCAGGCCGTAGACGAGGCCGGGGCCAACACCGGGCAAGAAACCGTGGAAGACGCCGTCGTGCGGGCCCACCAGTTCGTAGCGGCGCAGCTCGCGCTGGCCTTCGCCGTCGAACACGCAGAGCTCGATGCGCGTTGCGTTCTCGCTGGCGACGGCGAAGTTGACGCCGCCATCGCGGGCGAGCGCCCCCAGCGGCTCGTGCCAGCCGGGTTGCAGATCAGGCAGATGAGCCATGGACTACAGACTCAAGGTCAGATGGGGACGAAGAAAAGCGTCGCCAGCGGCGGCAGGTTGATCGTGATGGACAGGCGCTTGCCATGCGCAGGATGCGCCTGCACCGGCAGGCCGGCAGCGGCAACGCCGTTGCCCATATTGCTGCCGCCGTAGTACGCGGAATCGGTGTTCAGCGCTTCCTTCCAGGCCGTCACGCCATCCGGCACGCCCAGCGAGTAGCCCTCGCGCGGCACCGGCGTCATGTTGACGACGACCAGCACCATGCGGCCCGTGCCGTCGCGGCGCACCCAGGCGTAGATGGAGTGCTCGGCGTCATGGGCGCTGATCCACTCGAAGCCACCCGGGTCGCAGTCCAGCCGGTGCAGGGCCGTGTGGTCGCGGTAGAGCTTGTTGAGGTCGCGCACCAGGCGCTGCACGCCGGCATGGCGGTCATCTTCCAGCAGCCCCCAGGGCAGGCTCTCGGCGTGGTTCCACTCCTGGCGCTGGGCGAACTCCTGGCCCATGAAGAGCAGCTTCTTGCCGGGGTGGCCCCACATGAAGCCGTAGTAGGCGCGCAGGTTGGCGAACTTCTGCCAGTCGTCGCCCGGCATCTTGGCCAGCATGCTGCCCTTGCCGTGCACGACCTCGTCGTGCGAGATGGGCAGCATGAAGTTCTCGCTGAACGCATAGATCAGGCCGAAGGTCATCTTGTCGTGATGCCAGCGGCGGTTGATCGGGTCCTCGGCCATGTAGCGCAAGGTGTCGTTCATCCAGCCCATATTCCACTTGTAGTGGAAGCCCAGGCCGCCGGCGTAGGTGGGCGCCGAGACGCCGGGGAAGCTGGTGCTTTCCTCGGCAACCGAGATGGCGCCTTCGATCTCGCCGACATGCTCGTTCATCTCGCGCAGCATGGAGATGGCTTCGAGGTTCTCACGGCCGCCACGGATGTTGGGGATCCATTCGCCCGCCGGCCGGGAGTAGTCGCGGTAGAGCATGCTGGCCACGGCGTCCACGCGCAGGCCATCCACACCCCAGCGCTCGATCCAGTAGATCGCGCTGCCGACCAGGAACTCGCGCACTTCGGTGCGGCCGAAGTTGTAGATCAGCGTGTTCCAGTCGCGGTGGAAGCCTTCCTTGGGATCGGCATATTCGTAGATGCGCGTGCCGTCGAACTCGGCCAGGCCGTGGGCGTCCATGGGGAAGTGGGCAGGCACCCAGTCCAGCAGCAGGCCCAGGCCCTGGTCATGGCAGGCCTTGACGAAGCGCGCGAAACCTTCGGGCGGACCGAAGCGGGCGCTGGGGGCGTACATGCCCAGCGTCTGGTAGCCCCAGGAGCCGTCGAAGGGATGCTCGCTGATGGGCATCAGCTGCACATGGGTAAAGCCCATGTCGGCCACGTAGGCAGGCAGGTGATCGGCGAGTTCGTCCCAGGTCGGAAACTCACCCGACACGCCGCGGCGCCAAGAGGATGCGTGCACCTCGTAGACGCTGATTGCCGACTCGCGGCGGTTGGCGCGCTCGCGCTGGCGCGGCAGCGGCGTGACCTCGGGCAGGGCCGCGACGATGCTGGCCGTCTCCGGCCGCAGCTGGGCACGGCGGGCATAGGGGTCGGCCTTCAGCGGCAGCAGCTGGCCGTTGCCGTTGACGATCTCGAACTTGTAGAGGTCGCCCTCGGCCGCGTGCGGCACGAAGATCTCCCACACGCCGGCCTGGTGGCGCAGCCGCATGGGGTGGCGGCGGCCGTCCCAGTTGTTGAAGTTGCCGACGACGCTGACGCGCTTCGCGTTCGGCGCCCAGACCGCGAAGCGCACGCCGCTGACATCGCCGTACTGCACGATGTGGGCACCCAGGCTCAGCCAGGGCCGGAAGTTGCGGCCTTCGGCAAAAGCCTTCAGCTCCTCGTCGCCGAGCTGGGGGTAGAAGTTGTAGGGGTCGGCATAGACGCCCTCCCCGCCGCCGGCCCAGCTCACGGCCAGGCGGTAGTCGAAGCGGTGCTTGCGACGCGGCACCATGGCCTCGAAGAAGCCGCCGCGGCGCTGCTCGAGGTCGACGATGTGCTTCTTGCTGCCGGCGTCCAGCAGCGCCACCGTGGCGGCACCCGGCAGCAGCACGCGCACCCACAGCCGACCGTTGTCATCCGCGTGCAGGCCCAGCCGGCCGAAAGGATCGGCATGGCGGCCCGCCAGCAGGGAATCAAGGTCGGCTTCGTTGAGCATCGTCAGCTGTTCAGACTTTTCACGGACCAGACACGGTCCACGTACTCGGCGATCGTGCGATCGGACGAGAACGGGCCCATGCCGGCGATATTGCGCAGGGCTCGCTCGGCCCAGGCGGCACGGTCGGCAAACAGCGCATCGACCTTGGCCTGGGTGGCGACGTAATCGGCGAAATCGGCCATCAGCAGGTAGACGTCGCGGTGCAGCAGGCTGTCGACCAGCGCGCGATAGCGCTCGGTATCACCGTTGCTGAACACGCCCGCTGCGATGGCATCGATGACGCGCTTGAGCTGGCGATTCTCTTCGACATACAGGCGCGGGTCGTAGCCCAGCTGCTTGATCTTGGCCACGGCATCGGCGCGCAGGCCGAACACGAACATGTTCTCCCCGCCCATGGCCTCGGCCATCTCGATGTTGGCGCCGTCCCAGGTGCCGATCGTGACCGCGCCGTTCATGCCGAACTTCATGTTGCCGGTGCCCGAGGCCTCGGTGCCGGCCGTTGAGATCTGCTCGGACAGGTCAGCCGCCGGGATGATGCTTTCGGCCAGCGTGACGCTGTAGTTGGGCAGGAAGACGAGCTTGAGCTTGTCACCCACGCGCGGGTCGCTGTTGATGACGCGGGCCACGTCATGCGCCAGGCGCACGATGCTCTTGGCCATCTGGTAGGCCGAGGCCGCCTTGCCGGCAATGATGACGGTGCGGGGGACCCAGTTCGAGCCATTCACACCTTCAGGGTTGTCGCGGATGGCCTGGTAGCGGGCCACGACGTGCAGCAGGTTGAGCAGCTGGCGCTTGTACTCGTGGATGCGCTTGATCTGGATGTCGAACAGGCTATCGACATTGACCGAGATGCCCAGCTCGCGGCGGATCACGGCGGCCAGTCTCTCCTTGTTGGCCCGCTTGACGACGAGGAACTCCTCGCCCAGCTCGCGATTGGCGGCCAGGGGCGCCAGTTCGCTCAGCTCGGCCAGGTCCTTGCGCCAGCCTTCGCCGATGCGGCTGTCCAGCAGCGCGGACAGGGCCGGGTTGGCCTGCTGCAGCCAGCGCCGCGGCGTGACGCCGTTGGTGACGTTGTGGAAACGCTCGGGCCAGATACGGGCGTAGTCGGCAAAGATGGTCTGCACCATCAGCTCCGAATGCAGCGCAGCCACGCCGTTGACGCGGTGCGACGCGACCAGCGCGAGAGCCGCCATGCGCACGCGACGCTCACCACCGTGGCTACCCTCGTCGATGAGGGAGACGCGGCCGGCCAGGGCGTGGTCGCCGGGGAAGCGCTCCTGCAGCTCTTCCAGGAAGCGGTGGTTGATCTCGTAGATGATTTCGAGATGACGCGGCAGCAGGTTCTCGAACATGCGCACAGGCCAGGTCTCCAACGCCTCGGGCATCAGCGTGTGGTTGGTGTAGGCCACGGCCTGGCGCGTGATCTTCCAGGCCTCGTCCCAGCCCAGGCCATGCTCGTCCAGCAGCAGGCGCATCAGCTCGGCAGGAGCAAGCGCCGGGTGCGTGTCGTTGAGGTGGATGGCGTTGGTCTTGCCGAGGTTGTGCAGGCTGCCGAACTCGCGCAGGTGCCGGGAGATCAAGTCCTGCAGCGAAGCGCTGACGAGGAAGGCTTCCTGCTTCAGGCGCAGCTCGCGGCCGGCCTCGGTGCTGTCATCCGGGTAGAGCACCCAGTTCAGCGCATCGGCCAGCACCTGGTGGCGGGCGGCGCGGGCGTAGTCGCCCTCGCAGAAGGGCTTGAAGGCAATCGGCGCGGCCGTGGCCTGCCATTGGCGCAGCGTAGAGACGCGGTCGCTGTGGTGGGCCGGCACGATGAAGTCGAAGGCCTGGGCCTCGATTTCGTCGGCGGGCATCCAGCGGCGCACGCCGGAGGCATCGACCTCGACACGGCCGCCGAAGCCGACATGGAAGCGCACATCGTGGCGCGGCAGCTCCCAGGCCGGGGAGTCCCGCGTCCAGTCGTCAGGCTGCTCCAGCTGGCGGCCCTGACTGATGACCTGGGCAAAAGTGCCATAGCGGTAGCGCAGGCCGTAGCCAAAGGACGGCAGCTCCAGTTCGGCGAAGCTGTCCAGGAAGCAGGCCGCCAGACGGCCCAGGCCGCCATTGCCGAGCGCCGCATCGGGCTCGCGCTCCAGCACATCGCCCAGGCTGGTGCCGCTCTCGGCCAGCTTGGCTTCCAGCGGGTCGACCAGCTTCAGGGCGGCGAGCGCATTCGACAGCGCGCGGCCCATCAGGAATTCCATCGACAGATAGTGGACGCGGCGCACCGGCGCCTTGTCACCGCGCTGGGCATCGGCGGCCTGCGTCTTGGCCCAGCGCCGGGCCAGGGTCTCGCGACAGGCGATGGCCGCGGCATGCAGGGCCGCCTGGGGCGTGGCGCCATGGCTGGATTGGGACAGCTCACGCTCGTAGGCGGTCTCGAAGGCGGTGCGCAGGGCCTTGTCTTCGGCGGAGAGGGCAGTGGTGGGCTTCTTCATCGCGGTGGAGGCCTTGGCGGCAGGCTTGCGTTGAACGGGAAGACGGGTTGGGGTGTTCATCAGTGCCAGCCCCCAGCGACGGGGGCAAGAATGCTACTCGAAGGGCAGCGTTGGGCGAAGTATCGGCCAGCTCCGACCCGTTGTGTAGTTTGACTACATCGGGAAAACCCGCGACGTTTTGCAAACCGTTGATCCATAAGGGTTTCGTGAGGATTCAAGCGGGTTGCCGCTGTTGTTGTCGCGGCTTTGCAAATGTATATTGTCTACAAAGACGGCCAAACAAGAGAAATTTAGCCGTCTCCCGACGAGACAAGCCGGCGTAGTTCAGCAACAGGACGCCCGGCGACAGAAAGGTTAGATGTGGCAGACGTTCGACTGACCGGCGTGGAGAAGGCCTATGGCGACATCCGCATCCTTCATGGCATCGACCTGGAGATCCGCGACGGCGAGTTCATGGTCTTCGTCGGCCCCTCGGGCTGCGGCAAGTCCACGCTGCTGCGCTCCATCGCCGGCCTCGAAGAGATCACGGGGGGCGAGCTGACCATCGGCGGCCGCGTCGTCAACGACGTGCCGCCCAGCGAACGCGGCATCGCCATGGTCTTCCAGTCGTATGCGCTCTACCCGCATATGAATCTGTACGACAACATGGCCTTCGGCCTGAAGCTGGCCAAGGTGCCCAAGGCGGAAATCGAGACCGCCGTGCGCAACGCGGCCAAGATCCTGCATATAGAACATCTGCTGGACCGCAAGCCCAAGGACCTGTCCGGCGGCCAGCGCCAGCGTGTCGCCATCGGCCGCGCCATCGTGCGCAAGCCCGAGGTCTTCCTGTTCGATGAGCCCTTGTCCAACCTCGACGCCGCCCTGCGCGTGCGCATGCGCTACGAGTTCGCCAAGCTGCACGAGGACCTCAAGACCACGATGATCTACGTGACCCACGACCAGGTGGAGGCCATGACCCTGGCCGACCGCATCGTCGTGCTGTCGGCCGGCAAGGTCGAACAGGTCGGCTCACCGCTGGAGCTGTACGAGCATCCGCGCAATCTCTTCGTCGCCGGCTTCATCGGCAGCCCCAAGATGAACTTCATCGCGGGAGAACTGGTCGGGGTCGAAGGCGGCCATGTTGACGTCAAGCTGGCCGGCAGCGGCGTCGTGCTGCAGGCGCGCGTCGACGGCAGTGGCGCCAAGGTGGGCGACAAGGTCACGCTGGGCGTGCGGCCCGAGCACATCCGCCAGGGCGGCCCCGGCAATCTGCTGCAGAGCACGGTAGCCTTCGTCGAATCGCTCGGCGGCATCACCTTCGCCTACTGCCCCTATCCGGGCCTGGAAGAGCCGCTGACCTGCCAGTTCGAAGGCCGCAACGGTGCCGACCGACTGCGCAACGGCCAGGCCCTGGACCTGCACCTGCCGGCCGAGGCGCTGTATGTGTTCGACGCCAACGGCCTCGCGCTGCGCCGCCTGGCCGCGCCGGAGTTGCAGGCATGAAGGCAGCGAAAAGAACACAGCCACAGAGGCACAGAGGCTCAGAGGCCAAGGCCTTGAAAGCTCTTCTGCATGTCTCCGTGTCTCTGTGCCTCTGTGGCGGAATTTCGGCAGCTGCCGCAGAGACACCCAAGCTCCTCGTCTGGATCAACGGCGACAAGGCCTATGGCGGCCTGCAGACCGTTGGCAATGCCTTCGAGAAGATCTCAGGCGTCAAGGTGGTCGTCGAGCACCCGGTCGACCCGACCGACAAATTCCAGCAGGCCGCCGGCGCCGGCAAAGGCCCGGACATCTTCTGCTGGCCGCACGACCGCGTCGGCGAATGGGCCAAAGCCGGCCTGCTGACGCCGCTGCGCCCTTCCGCCAAGCTCAAGGCCGAGTCCGAGGAGCAGGCCTGGAAGGCGCTGAGCTACCGCGGCCGGATCTGGGGCTACCCCATCGCCATCGAGACCACCGGCCTGATCTACAACAAGGCCCTGGTGCCGACGCCCCCGGCCACCTGGGACGAGCTGATCGCCCTCGACAAGAAGCTGCAGGCCAGCGGCAAGCACGCCGTGCTGTGGGACTACAACAAGAGCTTCTTCAGTTGGCCCATGATTGCCGGCGCCGGTGGCGTCATCTTCGGCAAGGACGCGCAAGGCGACTTCGATCCCCGCAAGGTCGACGTCAACAACGAGGGCGCGCTGGCCGGTGCGCAGATGATCGAGCGCCTCATCAAGGATGGCCACATGCCCAAGGGCGCGCGCTACTCCGAGATGGAGGCGGCCTTCGCCCGCGGCGAGGTGGCCATGATGATCTCCGGCCCCTGGGCCTGGGACAACGCGAAGAAGGCCAAGATCGACATCGGCGTGGCCCCCATTCCCGCCGTCATCGCCGGCAAGCCGAGCAAGAGCTTTGTCGGCGTGCTGGGCTGCATGATCTCGGCGCCCAGCAAGAACAAGGACATCGCCAAGGAGTTCATCGAGAACCACCTGATGCGCCCCGAGGCCTTGAAGATCCTGGACGCCAACGTGCCCATCGGCGTGCCGGCCAACAAGGCCTTCTATGCCGAGCTGTCGGTCAACCCGCTGATCGCGGCCAGCATGACCAACGCCCGCAACGGCGCGCCGATTCCCAACATCCCCGAGGTGGGCCGCTTCTGGACCGCGATGGACGCGGCCCTGGAAGCCATCACCAACGGCCTGCAAAGCCCCAAGGACGCGCTCGATGGCGCGGCCGCACGGATGCTGCTGAACAAATGAACGCTGCCACCTCCTCCACGCTGGGACAGGGCAGCTACTCGACGCTGCCGCCCTCGCTGACCGAGCGCCTGTCCAAGCTGCTGTACTGGCCCGCCGCGCTGGCGTTGATCGTTGGCGCCCTCTATCTGGTCTTCGTCGTCTACACGACCGGCCAGGCCGCCTGGGCTGCGGGCCTGCTGGTGCTGTTCACGGCCGGCTTCTACGTCTACCTGAGCCGCGGCGGCTTTGCCTGGCGCTACCTCTTCCCCGGCATCGCCGGCATGCTGATCTTCATCGCCTTCCCGCTGGTCTACACGGCGCAGATCGGCTTCACCAACTACTCCAGCACCCATCTGCTCAGCGAAAGCCGCGTGCGCGAATACCTGCTGGAACAGCATGACGCCGTCGAGGACCAGGTGCTGGCCTACAGCCTGCATGCCAGCGGCGCCGAATACCGCCTGGTGCTGCGCGAGGGTGAAGCCGCACCGCGCTGGGTGTCGCCGCCATTGGCCCTGCGCGCTGGCAAGGAAGTGCGTGTCGATGTGGCGGCAGCCGAAGCAGCTTCCGCACCGGCCGACACCGCCCTGCCCTTGCCCGAGCTGATCAAGCACCGCGAGGCGCTCGCCAAGCTGGTGCTGGTGATGCCCGACAAGACCGAGTTGCACTACCTCGGCCTGCGCGAGTTCGGCCCGGTCAAGCCACAGTGGACGGCGAATGCCGACGGAAGCCTCACGCGCACCGCTGATGGCGCTGTCTTCATCGCCAACCGCGACACCGGCTTCTTCCAGACCGCCACCGGCGAGACCCTGCAGCCCGGCTTCAAGGCCTTCATCGGCGCGGCCAACTACGCCCGCATGCTGTTCGACGCCGAGTTCCGCGGGCCCTTCCTGTCCATCTTCACGTGGACGGTGGTGTTCTCGGCGCTGACGGTGTTCTTCGCTACGGCCATCGGCATGCTGTTCGCGGTGATGCTGAACTGGGAGGGCATGAAGTACCGCACCACCTACCGCACCCTGCTCTTCCTGCCTTATGCGGTGCCGGGCTTCATCTCCATCCTGGTCTTCAAGGGCCTGTTCAACCAGAACTTCGGCGAGATCAACGCCATCCTGAACGCGCTGTTCGGCGTCAAGCCGGCGTGGTTCGCCGATCCGCTGCTGGCCAAGACCATGCTGGTCATCGTCAACGTCTGGCTGGGCTACCCCTACGTGATGATCCTCTGCTCCGGCTTGCTGAAAGCGATCCCGGCCGACCTTTACGAAGCCTCGGCCCTGGCCGGCGCCAGCCCCGCGACCAACTTCTTCAAGATCACCGCGCCGCTGATCATCAAGCCGCTGGCGCCACTGCTGGTCAGCGCCTTCGCCTTCAACTTCAACAACTTCGTGCTGATCGCGCTGCTGACCGACGGCCGGCCGGACTTTTTGTCCACCAAGCTGCCGGCGGGCCAGACCGACATCCTCGTCAGCTACACCTACCGCATCGCCTTCCGCGACTCGGGCTCGGACTTCGGCCTGGCCGCGGCGATCTCGACGCTGATCTTCTTCCTGGTCGCGGCGCTGTCCCTCATCAACCTCCGCTTGTCGGCAAAGGCGCAGAAGTAATCATGGCCATCGTCCTCGGCAAACAAGCCCGCTGGCGCACCTTCAGCGCCCACGCGGTGATGTGGATCTTCATCGCCATCACCCTCTTCCCGCTGCTGGCCGTCGTGTCCATCTCGCTGCGCCCCGGCAACTTCGCCACCGGCAGCCTGATCCCGACCGAGATCAGCCTGGAGCACTGGAAGCTGGCGCTGGGCATTCCGTATCAAGCGGCCGATGGCAGCCTGGTGCAGCCACCCTTCCCCGTGCTGACCTGGCTGTGGAACTCCATCAAGATCGCCACCGCCTCGGCCTTCCTCATCGTCGCCATCTCGACGACGGCGGCCTATGCCTTCGCGCGGCTCAAGTTCAGTTTCAGCAAGCCGGTGCTCAACGGCATGCTGCTGCTGCAGATGTTCCCGCCCGTGCTGGCCTTGGTGGCCATCTTTGCCATCTTCGAGACCATCGGCAATTACGTGCCGGCCCTGGGCGTCGAGACCCATGCCGGCCTGGTGCTGGCCTACCTCGGCGGCATCGCCACGCATGTGTGGACCATCAAGGGCTACTTCGAGACCATCCCGGTCGAGATCGAGGAGAACGCCAAGGTCGACGGCGCCACGCACTGGCAGGCCTTCTCGCGCGTACTGCTGCCCATGGCCGTGCCCATCCTGATGGTGGTCTTCGTGCTGGCCTTCATCGGCACCATCATCGAGTACCCGGTCGCCTCCATCCTGCTGCGGGAAGAGGGCAACCTGACACTGGCCGTCGGCTCCAAATACTTCCTGCACGACCAGCGTTTCCTGTGGGGCGACTTCGCGGCTGCGGCCGTGCTGTCGGGCCTGCCCATCACGCTGGTCTTCCTGCTCGCCCAGCGCTGGATCGTGTCCGGGCTGACCGCTGGGGGGGTCAAAGGATGAAGCGTCAGATCGCCGCAGCGGGCCTGGCCCTGCTCGGCGCTCTGACGGCGCATGCCGGCCCCTATGAGGACCGTGAGCGCGACTGGCGCAACGGCGCGGTCGTCTACCAGATCATCGTGGACCGCTTCGTGCCGTCAAAAGACCTGGCCGCCAAGCGCGACTTCTACCCGGCACCCAAGCGCCTGCGCGAATGGAACGAGGCGCCCACACCCGGGCCCTACCTCGAGGCCGAGAAGCTGGCGGCCCACGAGCTGGATTTCTGGGGCGGCGACCTCGCCAGCGCCACCTCCAAGCTCGGCTACGTCCAGCAGCTGGGCGCCGATGTGCTCTACATCAACCCCATCCATCAGGCCTATACCAACCACAAGTACGACGCCCTGGACTTCAAGGCCATCTCGCCCGAGTACGGCAACCGCGAAGACTTCAAGCGCCTGGCGGCCGAAGCGCATAGACGCAGCCTCAAGGTCGTGCTTGACGGTGTCTTCAACCACATGGGCCGCAACTCCCCGGCCTTCAAGGCGGCGATGGCCGACCCCATGAGTCGCTGGCGCGACTGGTTCGCCATGGGGCCGCAGTACGCGGGTGGCGCGCGCGCCTGGACGGGCTTCCAGAACCTGCCGGAACTCAATCTCGAGTCCCCTGCCGTGCGGCGCTATCTCTACGAAGCCCCCGACTCCGTCGTGCGCAGCTATCTGCGTGACGGTGCGGATGGCTGGCGGCTGGACACGGCCTTCGAGCTCGGCCCGACGTATCTCGCGGCGCTGACCAAGTCGGCCCACACGCAAAAGCCCGGCTCGCTGGTCGTTGGCGAAATCGTCAACTACCCCGGCGAGTGGCTGAAGTCCATCGACGCGGTCATGAACTTCACGCTGCGCCAGATCATCAACGGCACCGCCGGCGGCGAGCTGGACGGGCCGACGGCCGGCCGCATGATCGACCGCATGGTGCGCGACGCCGGTATCGAGCCTCTGCTGAAGTCCTGGATCGTCATCGACAACCACGACATCCCCCGCATCGTCAGCCAGTGGCCCGACGCGGCCCAGCGCCGCTTCGTTCAGGCCCTGCAGTTCACGCTGCCCGGCGCGCCCAACCTCTACTACGGTGTGGAAGTCGGCATGGAAGGCGGCACCGATCCGGCCAACCGCGGTCCCATGCGCTGGGACCTCTTCAAGGACGACAACCCCGAAACCGTCTGGGTCCGCAAGCTCATAGCCATGCACAAGGCCCATCGCGCCCTTCGCGTGGGCGACTTCCGCCTCGTCGAGTCGGCCAGGCTGCTCGCCTTCGAGCGCCACACCGACAAGGCGCTGGACACCCTCATCGTGGTCGCCAACCCTTCCGACCAGCCCGTGCGCGACCGGCTGATGGTGGCGAACTGGGCCCTGATGGACGACACGCCGCTGATCGACATGCTGGGCCTGGTGCCCGCCACGCCGGGCGCAGCGCCGCCGACCCTGGGTTCGGGCTTCGTCACCGTCGACGTGCCCGCCCATGGCGTGCTTGTGCTGAAGCCTGTACCGCGCGAACTGGGCGGCTACAACCGCTACAAGCGCGTCCACTGAAGGCGCCACTCCGATTCCACCTGCCGCGGCCGCGGCATGACCGATTGCCCCTCATGCTCAAGCTCTTCACGCTTTGCCTGGCGCTGCTGGCGCCGGCGGCCCACGCCGCCTCCGGCTGCAAGCCCGCACCGCTCGGCGACGCCACCGTCTACCTGCGCGGCGGCCTCAACAACTGGTCCGCCCAGGACGAACAGGCCTTCCAGTACCGCTGCGACGCCTACTACCTGAACGTGGCCGCCAAGGGCACGCAGGAGTTCAAAGTCGCGGATGAGGACTGGACGGCCAACCTGACCTTTGGTGGTGATGCCAAGGGCAACCCGGCGCGTGGAGCCACCGGCAATCTGAAGCGCGAGTTCAGCGGCCAGAACACCTTGCGCCTGGCCATCGCCGCCGACGGCAGCGCAACGCTCGCGGTAGGCCCCAAGACCTTCAAGCCCACGCCGCCCAAGCCCCTCACCGACAAGGCCGCGCTGACAACCCGCTTCGACTCGCGCAACACCGAGTTCAAGGCACCTTTCGGCGCCCAGCCGGCCGGCAGCGAGATCAGCTTTTCCATCGGCAACGACGTGCCCGGCCTCCAGCGCGCCACCCTCGTCATCGAGCGCCGCAACATGAGCGGCAACCAGGAGCAACTGGCGTATGAGCCCGTCGCCCGCATCGCCATGACGCCGCAGCCGCGGGGCTTCGGCACCGGCTTCACGGCCCGGCATGCCTTCACGGCAACGGGCATCTACGGCTACTGGTTCGAGATCGAGACCGACCAGGGCAAGTACGCGCTGCAGAACAACAAGGACCCCATCTACTGGACTCGCGAGAAGGGCTCCATGGGCCGCGCTTCGGTGGAGCGCCTGCCGTCCAACCTGAACCGCGTGCGCCGCTACCGCCAGACCGTCTACGCGCCCGGATTCCAGGTGCCAGCCTGGGCCCAGGACATCGTCTACTACTACGTCTTCCCCGAGCGCTTCCGCAATGGCGACAAGGCCAACGACCCGCGCCCGGGCGGCGGCCGGCCACAGGACCGCTACCAGGACCGCGATGTCGAACGCCACGCCAAGTGGAACGAGAAGCCCTTCAAGCCCAACACCGGTGACGGCTCCGACACCCTCTACAACAACGACTTCTTCGGCGGCGACCTCGCCGGCATCATCGAAAAGCTCGACTACATCAAGAGCCTGGGCGCCAACGCGATCTATCTGACGCCGGTCTTCCGCGCCCCCAGCAATCACAAGTACGACGCGGCGGACTACAAGAACATCGACCCGGCCTTCGGCAGCAACGAGGACTTCACGCGACTGTGCGAAGAGGCCGCCAAGCGCGGCATCCGCGTCATCCCCGACACCTCGCTGAACCACGTCGGCGCCGACTCGCCCTACTTCAACCGCTACGGCAACTTCCCGGCCGGCGGCGCCTTCGACAACGGCAAGCCCAATCCTGCGTCGCCCTACTACGGCTGGTTCAAGTTCAGGCCCGAAGAAACCGAGCCGAACAAGCAATACCAGGGTTGGGCCGGCGTCAGCGACCTGCCCGAGATCGACAAGAACAACCCGTCCTTCCGCGCCTATGCCTACCGCGACAAGGACTCGGTCACCAACACCTGGCTGAACCGCGGCGCGGCCGGCTGGCGCATGGACGTGGCGCCCTGGGTGCCCGACGATTTCTGGCGCGAATGGCGCCAGGCCGTGAAGGCGAAAAAGCCCGACGCGCTGACGGTGGCCGAGACCTGGTTCGACAGCTCGAAGTACTTCCTCGGCGACATGTTCGACTCGACGATGAACTACATCTTCCGCAACGCCGTGCTGGACTACGCCGCCGGCAAGAGCGGCAAGCTGATGGCCGCCAACCTGGAGCTGATGCGCGAGGCCTACCCGCCCCAGGCCTTCTCGGCGCTGATGAACCTGTTGTCGACCCACGACCAGCCGCGCGCCCTGCATCACTTCGGCGAGGACCGCGACCTGGCGCTGGCCAAGCAGCGCCTGCGCCTGGCCGTCTTCTTCCAGATGACCTACCCCGGCTCGCCGACCATCTACTACGGCGACGAAGTGGGCCTGGGCGGTGGCGACGATCCCTACAACCGCGCGCCCTACCCCTGGGCCGATGAAGGCGGCAAGCCCGACGAGGCCCTGCTGGCCGACTTCAAGCGCCTGACAAAACTGCGCCACGACCTGCCGGTGCTGCGCCACGGCAAGCTGAGCGAGCCGCTGCTCGTCGACGACCACGTCGTCGTGCTGGCCCGCCAGGACGGTGCGACCTGGGCCATCACGGCCACCAACAACAGCGACAAGCCGCGCAGCATCAGCATCGACCTGCCCTTCCCCGCCGACCAGTTGCGCGACGCGTTCGACGGCAAGCCCGTGGCCGTCAAGAACGGCAGCCTCCAACTCACCGTGCCGCCCCTGTTCGGCCGCGTCCTCATCACCCCATGATCCTGAATCCCCTCGGCCACACCGGCCTGCGCGTCTCGGCCCTCGGCTTCGGCGCCATGCACATCAACGACCAGCGCACGACCGAAGCGGAGGCCGGCGCCCTGCTCAACCATGTGCTGGACCTTGGCATCAACCTCATCGACACCGCCCGCGGCTATGGCTTGAGCGAGGAGCGCATCGGCCGCCACATCGCCCGCCGCCGCGCCGACTTCGTGCTGTCCACCAAGGTCGGCTATGGCGTCGAAGGCGTACCCGACTGGACGTATGACTGCGTCGTGCAGGGCATCGAGCGCGCCCTGAAGCTGATGAAGACCGACTGGCTGGACATCGTCCACCTGCATTCCTGCCCCCTGCATGTGCTGGAGCAGGGCGACGTGGCCCGCGCGCTGAATGACTGCCGCCAGGCCGGCAAGCTGCGCGTGGCGGCCTACTCGGGCGACAACGCCGAGATCGACTTCGCGATCGACAGCGGCGCCTTCGGCAGCCTGCAGACTTCCATCAGCCTCTGCGACCAGGCCCACCTCAAGACCCGCGCCGCGCGGGCCGACCATGCCGGCATCGGCGTCATCGCCAAGCGCCCGCTGGCCGGTGCGGTCTGGCGCCATGCCCAGCGCCCCGACGACTTCGCCGAAGGCCAGTACTGGGACCGCTTCAAGGCCATGGGCATCCCGAACGCCGAGGACTGGGCGGACGTGGCCTTGCGCTTCGCCGCCTTCCACACGGGTGCCGCCAGCGCCATCGTCGGTACCGCGAAACCGGCCAATCTGCGCCGCAACCTCGACGCCATCGAGCGCGGCCCGCTGCCGGCCGAGCTGGTCGTCGCCATCCGGGCCGCCTTCGATCGTCAGGGTGGCGATGCATGGCCGGGGCTGATCTGACGCTGGACGAACAGCGCCAGCAGGCCAATCTGGCCTTCATTGCCAGCGGTGCGGAGTTCGCCTTTGGCGACGCGCTCGCCCTGCCCTTGCCGGTGGCCGAGTTGCAGGCGCTGACCGCAGACAGCCCTGGCGTCGAAGCCCTCCACGACGGCGGCCTGACCGCCGAGGTGCTGTGCCTCAACCACGCCGGCCGTCGCTGGGCCATCAAGCGCGCCCGCGCCGAATGCCGGGTGCGCAACCCTGATGGCCAGACCTCCTTCCTGAACGAACTGCAGCGCCACGCCGAACTGGCTCCGCTGGATCTGGCGGGCATCGTCAAACCCATTTACTGTTCATCGCGTGCTGGCCTCGTCGTGTCGCCGTGGCTAGACGGCCGCCACCCCGGCGTGTTGGACGAGCGCCAGGCCCGCAGCTTGCTCCAAGCCGGCTGCGCGCTGATCGAGCACGGCTTCTTCGAATGGGACTACAGCGCCGGCAATCTGCTGGACGATGGCGAACGCCTCTGGCTCTACGACTTCGGCTACTGCTACCGCTTTGACCCGCTGACGCAGCTCAACAGCGCGGGCGACGGCCGCGACTGCCCGCAGTTCCATCTGGCCGAACGCATCGAAGGCCGACACCTCTTTGGCGCGCTGCTCGACGCGGGCAGCGATGACGAGGCACTGCCGCATTTCCTCACCTTCAAGCGGCTAGCGGCTCAGGCCTACGAAAGCCTTGCGGAGCGCCTGGCCAGGCGCGGTGCAACAACGGCGGTGCTCGACCACTACCGCGGCCTGGCCACGCGCTGGCACAATGAACTGACCCATGCACCGGGTCAGCTCTACCTCGCCAATGCTTGGCAAGCCCACAGCAGCGACCTCGACGACGACCTGCGCGGCCGTTCCTGCACGTCGCGCACGCTGCGGCGTGCGCAATGGCTGCAACAGGCGCTGCGGGAACACGGCCTCACTTTGCGCGACAGCGGCGCCCTCGCAGCCGAGGATGCTGTGCTGAACGACGTCGCGCTGCTCGCCCACCTGCGCGAACGCGAACTCGAGGCGCAGCGCCACCAGCTCTGAGGCCAGGGATAACCCGAGATTTCACCGCCTGCTTCATGATGCGGCCCGATGCCCGTGATCTCCACGTCGATCCGCCGCCGCGCCCTGCTGAGCCTGCCCCTGCTGCTGGCGGCCCGGCCGCTGATGGCCCAGCCGGGCGAGCCCGTGCGCCTGCCGCGCCACATCAGCATGCCCGACCCGCAGCTGGCCTATGTGCGCCGCATCGTCGAGCTGGCCCTGAGCCGCGGCAGCAACCGGCTGGCCATCCATCCGGTTGACCTCGACATGACCCAGGGCCGCACCCTGGTCGAACTGGCCGCCGGCCATGCGCCTATCGACCTGATGTGGACCATGACGGACATCCAGCGCGAATCCAGCGGCCTGCTGCCGGTGCGCATCCCCATCGACCGCGGTCTGCTGGGCTGGCGGCTGCTGCTGGTGCGCAAGAGCGAACTGGCGCAGTGGCAGCGCGTGCGCACGCTGAAGGACCTCAGGCAGCGCATGGCCGGCCAGGGCCATGACTGGCCCGACACGGCCATCCTGCGCGCCAACGGCCTGCAGGTGGGCACCAGCAGCGGCTACGACGCGCTCTTTCGCATGCTGGCCGCCGGCCGCATCGACTATTTCCCGCGCTCCATCCTCGAGATCGACGCCGAGATGGCCGGCGGCCACTATCCCGAGCTGGCCATCGCCCCCGACCTGATGCTGCACTACCCCGCAGCGGCCTACCTCTTCGTCAGCCCGACCCGCCCGGACCTGGCGGCCGAACTGAAGACCGGGCTCGAGGCGGCGATTGCCGACGGCAGCTTCCAGCGCCTGCACCGCGAGCAGTACGCCGCCGTCATCAAGGTCCACCCCATAGCGCCGGACCGCGTCATCAAGCTCAGCAACCCGCTGCTGCCGCCCGAGACGCCTATCCAGCGCAAGGAGTTGTGGCTGCAGCCCGGCGAAATCAGCTGACCAGGGCCTGTTAGCGCTACGGCAATGGGCCGTTGCCGTAGTGCTAACAGGCCCTAGCTCATGCGCAGCAGGCGCTCCGCTTCCTCGCGCCGCGCATCCTCGATCTCGCGCAGCACGCCCGACAGGTCCACCTCGCCCTGCTTGCGCTCGTAGCGCCCCGTCAACGGCGTGTCGGGTACCAGCAGGCCGGCGGCATAGAGCGACCAGATCTCCGGGCCGTACTGCGTGCCAAGCAGCGACGGCGCATGCTGGCCGAAGAAGTTGCGCAGGTTGTCCACATCGCGCATCAGCATGCGCGGCGCATGGTTGTTGCCGGCGGCGTCCACCGCCTGCGGCAGGTCGATGATGACGGGCCCGTCGGCGGCCAGCAGCACATTGAACTCGGACAAGTCGCCGTGGATGACGCCGGCGCAGAGCATGCGCACCACCTCGCCGATCAGCGTGGCGTGGTGCTGGCGCGCCTCGGCGTCGCTGAAGGTCAGGTCGTTCAGGCGTGGCGCCGCATCGCCATCCTCATCGGCCACCAGCTCCATCAACAGCACGCCGTCATGAAAGTTGTCGGGCCGCGGCACGCGCACGCCAGCGGCGGCGAGGCGGTAGAGCGCATCGACCTCGGCGCTCTGCCACGCGGCTTCCTGCTGCTGGCGGCCGTAGGCAGTGCGCTTGCTCATGGCACGTGCCTGGCGGCTGTTGCGGACCTTGCGGTTCTCGGTGTAGTCGACGGCCTGGCGGAAGCCCCGCTTGTTGGCCTCCTTGTAGACCTTGGCGGCGCAGGTGTCGTCGCCACAGCGCACGACATAGACATCGGCTTCCTTGCCGCTCTTGAGCTGGCGCACGACGCTGTCGATCAGGCCTTCGTCAATCAGTGCCTGCAGGCGGGCGGGTGCTTTCATGACCCGATTGTCGGGCCCTTCGCTATCGGGCCAGACGCGCGGACAAGGGGGGCAGGCGGCTGGGCCCGCCCACCAGGCGCTGGTCGTGCCGGTAGTCGTGGTTCACCTCGACGCGCCAGTCGCGTCCGAAGGCGTTGGCGAGCGCGCGGGCCACCTCGTCAAATCGCCACGCCTCTTCGGCATTGCTGTCCAGATGATGCACGCCGGGCAGCGGCCGCTCGATCAGCGCCAGCAGGGCCGCGGCCGTGTCGGTCATGAAGGAGCAGGCCGGTGTCCAGGCACGGCTGGCCGCCACGCGACCCTCGCGCTGCTGCCACCCGTCCAGCGCCATCAGCATGTTGTTGCCGGCCTGGGTCGGGTCGATCTGCCAGCCGATGCGGGCGATGACGGGCGTCTCGCTGGCCAGCAGGATGGCGTTCTCGCAGTCGATCTTGTAGCGGCCGTAGTCGTCCCTGGCGCTGCGGTCGTCGGCCACGTCGTGCGGGCCATCGGGCGCGTGGTCGAAGACCATGGCCGTGCTGGTGAACAGCAGGTTGTGGCAGCGCTCGGCGAGAAAGCCCGCAAAGCGCGCCGACCCCATGCCCAGATGAGCCACGGCGTCCACGGACTGCGCGGACAGCCAGGCGCCCGACAGCTTTTCGTCGTCGGGGTTTACGGCGGCCCGGTCCCAGCCAATGACCTGATGCCCGGCCGCGCGCGCGACTTCGGCCAGGCGCGGCGCCAAGGTGCCGTTCAGGCCAGTGATGAGGATCTTCATGCGTCCAAGGGCCAGAGGGTCAGCACGCTGCGCAGCCAGTCGCCGCTGCCCTGCTTCAGCACGGCCACGCCATCGCTGGCAGGACCGGGATAGATGACTTCGGTCAGGGCCACGCGGCCGTCGCCCGAGAAAACCTCGACGGAGCAGCGGTCAACGATGACGCGCAGCGCCAGCGGCCCGCTTGCGCCGGCCCAAGCCTGCTCACGTCGACCTTGCCAGGCTGCGGCGCTGGGGATGTGGCCGCTGCGGCTGCGATCGATCCACACCAGACCGCGGCGATGGTCGATGCCGATCTGCGTCGACTCGCCGCCAGGCCCGCAACGCACATCCAGCGTCGACGCCTCAGCCTTGCCGGGGTCCAGCTCCCAGTGCAGCTCCAGCACATCACCCGCCGCATCGACAAGGCCGGCGCCGGCGAGATGACGGGCCGTGCCGCGCAGCGCTTCGGTCGACACCGGCGACTGCAACAGCCGCCAGCCCTCGGCTGTCTGCGCCAGGGCCAGCTCGCGCGGCAGGCTCATGGCGCCCCGCCAGGGCAGCGTCGGCGTGTATTTGGCATAGGCATGCTGGTTCATCCAGGCCAGCCAGACGGGCGCACGCCCCTCGGCCAAGCCGGCGAAGGACAAGGCCGCATAGAAGTCGCTGCCCTGGTCGGCCCAGAAGGCCTCGGTCTCGGCCTTGAAACCCTCGCCGTCGAAGCGGCCCACCCAGCATTGCGCGCCGCTGCCGGCGGGGTGGCCTTCGAAGGTGTCGACCTTGAGCAGCCAACGGTCCTGATCCGGGAAGTGGATCAGGTCGGGGCATTCCCAGATCGCGCTGGTGCAGCCGGTGGGGCCGAAATGGCTGCGCAAGGCCCAGTCGCGCAGATTGGCGCTGGCATAGAAGGCCACGCGCCTCTCCTCGGGCAGCACCACGCCCATGATCCAGCGGCCGGTCGCCTCATGCCAGAACACCTTGGGATCGCGGAACTCCTTCAGGCCCAGGTCCAGCACCGGGTTGCCGGCGTACTTCGTCCACGTCAGGCCGCGGTCCAGGCTGAAGGCCAGCTCCTGGGCCTGGCCGCCTTCGGGGCGGCGCAAACAACCGGTGTAGCAGGCGACCCAGGCACCGGCGCCGAAGCCAGCCGTGCCTGCGTGGTCGATGACCAGGCTGCCCGAGTAGATGGAGGCGCGTTCGTCCTCGGGGATGGCGATGGGCAGTTCGGTCCAGTGCAGCAGGTCGGGGCTGGTGGCATGGCCCCAGCTCATATGGCCCCAGACATCGCCGAAGGGGTTGTGCTGGAAGAACAGGTGGTAGAGCCCCGTGGCCGCGTCGAAGACGAGGCCGTTGGGGTCGTTGATCCAGTTCTTCTGCGCGGCGAAGTGGATGGCGGGCCTGAAGCCGGGGGTGGCGTTCACAACAGCAGCCACCCCCAGGGCTTGAGCTTGCGGCCTTGCCAGGTGTGCGGCGTCTTGGACAGGTTGACGGCCACCTTCACGACGTCAGCTCCCTGGCGGCGTTCGAAGGCGACGACATCGGGCGGACTGTCCAGCAGCTGGACCGGCGCACCGTACTGCCCGGCCGCCAACGCCGGATGCTTGTGCTTCAGCATGATGAGCTGGTGATAGAAGCTGGCCAGCTCATGCTGCTTCCAGGCGATGGGGTCCTTCTCGAAGAACTCCAGCTTCTTCGTCAGGCGCGACTCCTGGCCGTTGTAGATCAGCGGCATGCCCGGCAGCGTGAAGGTCAGCACCGCCAGGGCCTGGTAGGCGTCGCCATAAAGATCGGCGTCGGTGCCATGCCAGGAGTTGAAGTCGTGGTTGCTGGTGAAGCGCATGCGGTAGGCATCCGCGGGATAGCCATTCGCAGGGCTCTGCTGCTTGGTCAGCCATTCACGCAGCAACGGCGCGCCCGCCTCGCCTTTGCCGATCTTCTTGAAGACCTGGTCGGCCAGGTCCCAGGAGTAGGTCATGTCGAAGGCGCCGCTGGTGTGCAGGTCGACGGCGTCGGACTCGGCCAGCATGAACATGGGCTTGGTCGCTTCCAGCTCCTTGCGGGCGCGCACCCAGAAGTCGGTGGGCACCAGGCTGGCCACGTCGCAGCGGAAGCCGTCCAGGTCGGTCTCGCGCACCCAGAACTTCATCGCGTCGATCATGGCTATGCGCAGGCCTTCGCTGCCGTAGTTCAGCGCGACGACGTCGTCCCAATGCTCTTCGCTGGGCTGGCCTTCGTTGAAGGTGACGGCATGGATCTCGCCCTTGGCATTGAGCTTGTACCAATCCTTGTGGGCCGTGGCCCAGCCATGGTCCCAGGCGGTGTGGTTGGCCACCCAGTCGAGGATGACCTTGAAGCCCAGTTGGTGGGCCTCGGCCACGAAGGCCTTGGCATCGGCCAGCGTGCCGAACTCGGGGTTGACGGCGGTGTAGTCGCTGATCGAGTAATAGCTGCCCAGCGTGCCCTTGCGGTTGACTTTGCCGATGGGTTGCACCGGCATCAGCCACAGGATGTCGACACCCAGTTTCTTCAGCCGCGGCAGATCGGACTGCACGGCCTTGAAGGTGCCAGCCTGCGAGTACTGCCGGACGTTGATCTGGTAGATGACGGCTTGGCGCGACCAGGGCAGATGGGGCATGTCTTGAGGGGCGCTCATGGCGGGCAACATGACGGAGGAGGCAGCTGCGGTCAGCACGGTGCGGCGGGTGGGCATGTGGTCCTCTGGGTGTCAGGCGGCGGCACGGCAGTTCTTCGCGATGAACTCTTCATGCGAGGGCATCACTTCGACACAGTTGGCGATGACCTCGCGCACGCCCTGCAGATAAGCCTCAGTCTCGGCCTCGTCGATCAGGTCGGCCAGCGGGTGGTAGCCCTGGGCCTTCAGGTTCTGGCCGTGCATGACCTGCAACCAGCCCACTTCGGCGAACAGCTCCGCCCCTTCGCGCACGATGCGGCCATTGCGCTGGTAGAGCTCGATCTTGGCCGCCAGCGTGTCGGGAATGCTCATCTCACGGCAATGGCGCCAGAAGGCCGAGTCGTCGCGCTGGTTGACGTGGTAGTGCAGGATCAGGAAGTCGCGGATGCGCTCGTACTCGAAGCGCGACAGGCGGTTGTATTCGTCGATGTCGGCCTGGTCGAAGCCGGCGGAGGGGAAGAAGTCGATCAGCCGCGCGATGGCCGTCTGCACGAGGTGGATGCTGGTCGACTCCAGCGGCTCCATGAAGCCGCTGGCCAGTCCCATGGAGACGACATTGCGGTTCCAGGCCTGGCGGCGCATGCCGGTGGTGAACTTGAGCGTGCGCGGCTGGGCCAGCGGCTTGCCGTCGAGGTTGGCGAGCAGGATGCTTTCGGCCTCGGCCTCTTCCATGAAGCGGCTGCAGAACACATGGCCGTTGCCGATGCGGTGCTGCAGCGGGATGCGCCACTGCCAGCCGGCGGCGTGCGCGGTGGCGCGCGTGTAGGGCAGCAGTTGCGCCGAACTCTCGCAGGGCACGGCGATGGCGCGGTCGCAGGGCAGCCATTGCGACCAGTCCTCGTAGCCCGTGTGCAGCACCTGCTCGATGAGCAGGCCGCGAAAGCCCGAGCAGTCGATGAAGAGGTCGCCCGCCACGGCGCGGCCGTCTGCCAGCAGCACCGACTCGACACGGCCGCTCAGGCCGCTGAGGCGCGCATCGACGATGCGGCCCTCGACGCGCGTGACGCCACGCGCCTCGGCGTACTTGCGCAGATAGCGCGCGTACAGGGAAGCGTCGAAATGGAAGGCGTAGGCGATCTCCGCCAGCGGCGAGTTGCCGGCATCCGTCACCGGGCGCATGAAGCGGCCGCGGGCCGCCGCGGCACGGGTGATGGAGTAGTCGGCCAGATCGCCGGCCTTGCCGTGCTGGTTCAGCTTGCGCCAGTAGTGCTCGAAAGGCACGGTACCCAGGGCCTGGCCGATGCGGCCGAAGCCGTGCATGTAGCGCTCGCCGACCTTGCCCCAGTTGACGAATTCGATGGCGAGCTTGAAGGTCGCCTGCGTCTCGCGCATGAACTCGTTCTCGTCGATCTCCAGCACCTGGTTGAAGCGCTGGATCATCGGGATGGTGGCTTCGCCGACGCCGACCGTGCCGATCTCCTCGGACTCGACGACGGTGACCTGGATCTTGTTCTTCAGCAGCTTGGACAGGGCCGCTGCGGTCATCCAACCGGCCGTGCCGCCGCCAACGACGACGACATTCCGGATGAGACGTTGTGCTTCGTGCATGAATTCCCCGAAATGAAAAGGCCCCCGCCCGGACGATACCGAACAGGGGCCCTGGAAAGAACCTTTCCGGTGGTCAGAACTTGTAGTTCACGCCCATCAGATAGGTCTTGCCGTACTTGCGGTTCGTGGACGGATCCAGACGCGACTGCTTGTACTCCGTGTAAGGCTCGTTGTTGACGTTGTTGGCCTGCAGCAGCAGCGTCAGGCCCTTGAGCCAGCCTTCCTGGAAGTTGTAGGACATCTGGGCATCGGTCACGCGCTCGGCCTTGATGTAGATCAGTTGGCTGTCGCCGTACTGGTCGCTGATGGAGCCGACGAAGTCCGTGCGATAGCGTTGGCCCACACGCGCCTCGAAGCCCCACTTCTCGAAGTACAGCGCCCAGCCGCGCGTTTCCTTGGACAGGCCCGGCATCGAGATCGACGGCGTGGTCAGGCCGCTGTTGAAGCCGGAGCTCGGCAACGACAGCGAGCTGTGGGTGCGCGAGTAGTTGGCCTGCACGCCGAAACCGTCCAGCCAGCTGGTCACGATGTTCAGCGGCACCGAAGCCGCCAGTTCCATGCCACTGATGTTGCCGCCGTCGCCGTTCACCGGCGCCGTGCGCAGACCGATGGGGGTGAGCGGCGTCGGCGTGTTGGCGGTGATGTAGGGCGTGAAGTCATAGGCCTGAGGCACGCGCAGGATGTAGGTGCTGAGCTTCTTGTAGAAGCCCGCCACGCTCACATAGGCCTGCTTGCCCCAGTACTTTTCATAGGACAGGTCCAGCGCCGTGGCGCGGAAGGGCTTCAGCTCCGGGTTGCCGCCGTTGCCGCTGATCACGTGGCTGGTGCCGTCGACGTTGAAGTCCAGGCTGGCGCGCATGTCGTCCAGCGTCGGGCGGGCCAGCTGGCGGGCCAGGGCGAAGCGCAGCGTGTTGCCGTTGCCCAGGTCGCCGACCAGGTTCAGGCTCGGCAGGAAGTCGTAGTACTTCTTGCCCAGCGTGTTCGTGCCCAACGCGCAGACGTCGCCCGGGCAGGCCGCGGTGCGGTCAGCGCTGAAGGCGGTCGAGCTCTGGTCGGTATTCACGAGTTGCGCACCGGCATTGCCGCGCACCGGGATGCCACCGAGCGTGGTGTCGATGCCGAACTTGGCATAGGCGGTGGCGACCTTCTCGGTCACGACCCAGTTCTTGTTGGCGATGTCCGGCACCAGCTTGGAGGCGATGGTGTAGATCGAGCCGATGGAGCCGTCCGGGTTCCAGGCCACGTAAGGCGTGCCCGTCTGCGGGCCGACGGCAGCGGTGCCGCCCGGGACCGTGACGCCGGCGAACGGGTCGCTGGCGGCAGCCACCAGCAGACGGCCTTCCACGTAGGTGCGGGTCTTCTTGCGGTCGGAGTAGTTGAAGCCCAGATCCATGTCGCTGAAGATGCCGCCATCCAGGCTGCGCTTGGCGCTCAGGCGGAAAGCGTTCAGCTTGTCGTCGGTGCCGGCCACCTTGGAATAGCCGGCCTGCGGCAGACCGGGGCCACCGCCCCAGCCTTCCACGTCGGTCAGCTTGATCTTGTTGACGTCGTCCAGCGCGTAGGGGAAGGTGTACTTGGCGCTTTGCACGCTGTTGCCGTCAAAGCCGGTCCACGACACGCTGCCGCACAGTGCGGGGTTGGCCTTGCAGTTGCCGGTCAGGCCCGCCGTGGTTTCCAGGTGCGGTGCATTGCGCTTGGCCTCCGAAGTCGCCAGGTCCAGCACGCCGGTCCAGTCGCCCATCACGAGCTGGTTGTTCCAGCCGATGGAGTGCACCTTGTCGTGGTTGGCATCCACGTCGTTGCGCGACACGGCCTTGAAGCCATTGAGCGAACCGGCGGTGATGACGCCACCCGTGACGGTCGTCGGCGTGACGGTCGTGCCGCCGTAGTTCTGGCCCCACTCGGGGAAGGCCGGCGCCAGCGGAATCTGTGCGCCCTGCTCCAGTCGCTTGTCGTCGTACTTCGTATAGAAAACGTCCAGCGTGCTGTTGAAGTTCTTGTTGGGCTTGTACTGCAGCGTGCCCATGAAGGCGTCGCGCTGCTGCGTGCCGCTGTCGATCAGGTCGTTGAAGCCGCCAGGCGCCTTGCCCAGCGTCGCGACGGGGCAATTGCCGCCCACATTGGAAACCGGGCAGACGTTGTTGACGCCCCACGAGCCGAAGTTCTGCTGCGTGCCGAGCGTTTCCTTCAGGCGTGCAAAGCCCAGAGCCACGCCGATGGTGCGGTCGGCGAACTGGTCGATGTAGGCGAGGTTGACGCGCGTGCCGTTGCCGGCTGGCGTGCTCAGGCCCTTGCCCAGTTTTTCGTCGCGGTAGTTGATGGCCACCACGCGTTCGGAGAAATTCAGCGGGCGCCGCGTCTCCATGTTGATCGTGGCCGACAGACCCTGGCCCACCAGGCCAGCGTCCGGCGTCTTGTACAGGGTCACGCCGCTCATCAGCTCCGACGGGTACTGGTCGTACTCGACATAACGGCTGTCGCCGGTGGAGACCTGCTCGCGGCCGTTCAGCAGCGAGGTGGCGAAGTCGGGCGCGAAGCCGCGCACGCTGATGCCCGACGCACGGCCGGTCGCGGCGTTGCGCTGCGCAGCCACGCCGGGCAGGCGGGCGATGGACTCAGCGATGCTGGTGTCCGGCAGCTTGCCGATGTCTTCGGCGGAAATGGCTTCAACGATGGAGTCGCTGTTGCGCTTGACCGAGATGGCGTCCTCGATGCCCTTGCGGATGCCGGTCACGACGACCGTCTCGAGTGCTTGCGGGGCCGCGGCCTGCTGTGCCATCGCGCCGGTGGCGGCGATCAGCAGCGTGCAGCCGACGGCGACCGGACTGATGCGGAAGGACGCTGCGCCCCCGCGCTTGTCTTGGCTCATGGTCATGGATGTCTCCTCTAGTTCATTGGAAAACGGTTGGCCCGAACGGCGCTGCCGGGTTCGTCGGCCTGCGACTCGTGGGCGAGAACCCAACGTCTCGACCATGTTTGTATCAAAACTAGATTTTTTTCCGCACCTGCGTAAACCCTAGACGTTGCGAAGAAGCGACCCGATTTCAGGCCAAAACCGCGGGTAAACCAGCATGGAATTGATACTTCTGGCCGGACGTCATGTTTGACAACCTCGTCAGAAGCCAAATCTTGTAGCGCAACTACAGGCTCAACTTAGGGGTTAACAACAGGGTCGGCGGGCACGACTCAATCCGCGCGATAGGCGCGTCAGCACCGTCGCGCGTGCCACCCGCATGCAGGGCACGGACGGCTACGGCGAAGCGAAACCGGCCGCATGAAGCGGCCGGCATGGCGAAAGACGAGGGAGGGAAGAGATCGCGCGCAGACCTGCGCGCGGCGCGTCAGGCGTCGGCCTGCTCCAGCGCCAGGGAGGCGCCGGACAGCGCGGCCAGCGTGTCGGTGATGAGGGCCGTGGGGATGCCCGCCAGGAAGGACTGGAAGCGGCCCTTGGCCTCGAAGCGGGCGCGGAACTCCGACTGGAAGAAGCGCTCGCCCAGGCGCGGCACGATGCCGCCGCCGATGAAGACACCACCGCGCGAACCCAGGGTCAGCGCAACGCTGCCGGCAAAGCCGCCGAGCATGGCGCAGAAGACATCCAGCGTGCGCGAGCACGCCGGCGACTCGCCCGACAGGCCGCGGGCGACGATCTGCTCGGTCGGCAGCGCGCTGACATCCTCGCCCTGGTCCAGTGCCGCCGCGACGCAGCGGCACAGCACCGGCAGCCCGATGCCCGACAGGAAGCGCTCGGCCGACACATGCGGGAACTCGCGGCGCGCGTGGCTCAGCACGGCGCTCTCGAAATCATCGGCCGGCGCCAGCGTGGCGTGGCCGCCCTCGCCTGGCAGCGCTAGCCAGCGCCCCGGCGCGCGCACGACACCGCCCACCCCCAGGCCCGTGCCCGGGCCGATGACGGCCATCACCGTGCCAACGGCCACATCGCCCGTCGCCGGCGGCGGCGCACCCCAGGCGCGCAGCTGGTCGGCTCGCAGTCGCGGCAGCGACAAGGCCTGGGCCTCGAAATCATTCAGGCAGAGCAGTGTCTTCAGCCCCAACTCGGCCTGCGTGGCCGAGCGCGAGAAGCTCCAGGCGCCATTGGTCAGCTCGATATGGTCACCGTCCAGGGCCGTCGCCAATGCAAACGCCGCGCTCTGGGGTTTGGCCTTGCCGGCCGGCTGCCCTTCCAGATAGGCGCGCACCGCAGCCGCGGGGCCGGCGTTGCCGGCCACTGAAAGCACCCGCACGTCTTCGACCGCAGCACCGGGGCCGGAGACCGTGCCAAAACGGGCATTGGTACCGCCGACATCGGCGACCAGCCAAGGGTAAGCGGCACTCATGCCAGAACTCCCGAAACAAGGATGGATGAAAGGCTGCGGATATTCAGGCGTCGGGCGTCGGCAAACACGGGCTCAAAGGATGAAATTTCGGTCGCGGCGGACGGTAGCAAAACTACATGAAATCAGCAATACACGCTCACCCTGTGTTTTGATTTGCGGGTTGGAAAACGCTTTCAAATCCAGCCAACCCGGCCATCGCCCTGGGGAAACTCGATTGCCGAGGGCCTGTAGTGAAGCTACAACCTGTTTGAAGCCCGCAGGCCGGAAACCGGTGTCGGCGGGCCATCAGCGCGCCTGCTGATAATCGCCCGTCTTTCCTTCAGGATTGCTTCAGCGCCCATGCCCCGTTTCGACAGCCCCCGCCTGCTTGCCGATATTGGCGGCACCTATGCCCGTTTCGCGCTGGAACTCGGCCCGGGTGAATTCACGCAGATGGCCTCGCTGCGCTGTGCCGACCATGCGGATTTCCATGCCGCCGTCAGCGCCTATCTGCAGGGCCTGAACTGGCAGGACGCAGGCGGCCCGCAGCAGATCGCCCACGCCGCCGTCGCCATCGCCAACCCGGTCGAGGGCGACCGGGTGCGCATGACCAACTACCACTGGCAGTTCTCCATCGACGAGATGCGCCAGCGCCTAGGGCTGGACACCCTGGTCGTCGTCAACGACTTCACCGCCCTGGCCATGGCCCTGCCCCGCCTGGCCGAGGTGGACGTGCATCAGGTCGGCGGCGGCCAGGCGCGCCGGCCCAGCGTCATCGGCCTGCTGGGCGCCGGCACGGGCCTGGGCGTGTCGGGGTTGATCCCGGCCGGTGAAGGCTGGATCGCCCTGGGCACCGAGGGCGGCCACGTCAACTTCGGCCCGCGCGACGAGCGCGAGATGGACATCCTGAAGTTCGCCTGGAAGACGCTGGATCACGTCTCCTACGAACGCCTGATCTCCGGCCCCGGCCTGGAGCTGATCTACAAGGCCCTGGCGGACCGCAACGGCGTCGCCAACGCGGAAAGCCTGCTCGCCCCCGCCATCACCCAGCGCGCGCTGGAGGACGGCGACAAGCTCTGCCTGGAGACGCTGGAGGTCTTCTGCGGCCTGCTGGGCACGGCCGCGGCCAACCTGGCGGTGACGCTGGGGTCGCTCGGCGGCATCTACATCGGCGGCGGCATCGTGCCGCGCCTGGGCGAGTACTTCGACCGCAGCCCTTTCCGTGCCCGCTTCGAGGACAAGGGGCGCTTCCACGACTACGTTGCGGCCATCCCGACCTTCGTCATCACGGCCGAGCACGCCACCTTCAAGGGTGCCTCGGCCATCCTCGAAAACCAGCTGCGCCATCTGCAGGCCTCGCCCGGCTCGGCCATCCTGGGCCAGATCCGCCGCGCCCGCAGCGAGCTGTCGCCGGCCGAACTGCGCGTGGCAGATTTGGTGCTTGCCCAGCCGCGCTCGGTGCTGAACGACCCCATCGCCGAGATCGCCCGCGCCGCCGGCGTCAGCCAACCCACGGTCATCCGTTTCTGCCGCTCGCTGGGCTGCGAGGGCCTCTCGGACTTCAAGCTGCGCCTGGCCTCGGGCCTGACGGGCACCGTGCCTGTCACCCACACCCAGGTCAACACCAACGACTCCATGCTGGAGCTGGGCGCCAAGGTGCTGGGCAACACGGCCAGCGCCATCCTGCAGGTGCGCAGCCACCTGAACCGCGACACCATCGATCGCGCCATCGACATGCTGCTGGCCGCCAGCCGCATCGAGTTCTTCGCGCTGGGCCATTACGGCGTCGTCGCCCAGGACGCGCAGTTCAAGTTCCTGCGCTTCGGCATGCCCTGCGGCGCCTACACCGACCCGCGCCTGCAGCTGCTGGCCGCCGACGTGCTGCGCGAGGGCGACGTGGCCGTCGTCATCAGCAGCGGCGGCCGCCTGCCCGAGCTGATCTCCGTCGTCGAGAAGGCCCAGGAGCGCGGCGCCAAGGTCGTGGCCATCACGGCCAGCCAGAGCCCGCTGGCCAAGAAGGCCGACGTGACGCTGATCGTCGACCACATCGAGGACATCGCCACCCACCTGCCCATGGTCAGCCGCATCCTGCATCTGCTGGTCATCGACATCTTGGCCGTCGGCGTGGCCATGCGCCGCAACCCCGACAGCATCGCCGCGCTGACCGCCGGCGCCGAGGACGACGATGCCAAGCCGGCCCGCGGCGCGGCGACGGCGGCACCCGGGGTGAGCATGGCTTCGCCGCTGGCGCGGCTGACCTCGCACAGCCGATGACTTTCGGCAAGGCCGGCAGCATTCACCAAGATGGCTGATGTCGCCGGCCGCGTGCCGTTCGACTGATACGCTAGGCCGCACATCGATCCATCAAATTGACGCCAGCCAACGAGGCGTAGACCTCGTGGTTCTGGGAGGGACATGAAGAAGACTTCGTTTCTGAAACGCTGGCGCGTGCGCCTGATCGTCATCGCCGTGATCGCCATCGGCGGCGCCACCTGGTGGTTCACCCGCACGCCGCCTGCGCCACCGCCACCGCCCACCGGCGTCGTCGCGCTGGCCGACGTGACCCAGGCCGTGCAGGCCGCCGGCGTGCTGCAGGCCAAGACCAAGGTCGACGTCGGCGCCCAGGTCAGCGGCCAGGTCCAGACCATCCACATCGAGCTGGGCCAGCAGGTCAAGAAGGGCGACCTCCTGGTCAGCCTCGACCCCGAGCTGGCCCGCAGCGACGTCGCCCAGGCCGAAGCCGCCGTGGCCCAGGCCAGCGCCTCCATCGACAGCCGCAAGGTCGACGCCGACGCCGCCCGCCGCGAATTGAAGCGCCAGCAGCGCCTGCTGGCCGGCCAGGCCACCTCGGGCAACGAAGCCGAGAAGGCCGAGATCGAACTCGCCAAGATCGAAGCCGACCTGCGCGGCCAGGCCGCCAACCTCAACAGGCTGCAGGCCGAGCTGGACAAGCGCAAGGTCAACCTTTCCTACACCCGCATCACGGCGCCCATGACGGGCACCGTCGTCAATCTGCCGGTGCAGGTCGGCCAGACACTGATCTCGGTACAGATCACGCCCGTCATCCTGACGCTGGCAGACCTGGACACCATCACCGTGCGCACCAAGGTGCCCGAGGCCGACATCCAGGCCATCAAGGTGGGCCAGACGGCGCGCTTTTCGACGCTGTCGGGCGAAGGCAAACGCTACGAGGGCAAGGTGCGCGTCATCCAGCCCGTGCCCGAGCGCGCCGGCAATGCCGTTTTCTACAACGTGCTCTTCGAGGTCGACAACCGCGAGCGCGCCCTGTTCAGCGACATGACGGTGCAGGTCGACATCGAGACCGGCTCGGCCAAACAGGTGCTGGCCATGCCCGTCGTGGCCCTGGGCGAGCGCGGCAAGGACGGCCGCTACACGGTGACGGTGCTGGACGCCGCCAACAAGCAGACGCCGCGCCAGGTCAAGGTGGGCCTGCAGGATGGCGCCAAGGTGCAGGTGCTGGACGGCCTCAAGGCCGGCGAGAAGGTGCTGCTGGCGCCGCCGAGCGCGGCGGATGCGGCGGCGTCGGGTGCGAGCGCGGCGAGCAGCTGATGCGATCGGGTTTTCGTCGCTTTGGCTTGGCGCCAAGGCCCAGCCGGGAGTTCGCCCCGGCGGGCGACCTACTTTCTTGTGCGCACAAGAAAGTAGGCAAAGAAAGCGCCCCCGAACCGCCCGCCCCTCGCAAATCGAGGGGTGCCCTGCGATGCTCACTCCTTGAGGCCCCGCGCAAAACTCCCGCCGCTACGCTCTGGTCAAACAGTTGCGCGGAGTCAGTGCTTGAAGCGTGCTGCGCACGCGGCCTCAAGGACCTGCGCTTCTCGGCGGGCTCAAAGGGGGGAAGAGAAATACCTCGTTGCGAACGGCTGGCGGGCTTCGCAGTCCGCTCTTCATGCCACCAGGAGGCAACCCCATGCCTCTGATCGAACTCAAAGACGTCGCCCGTCACTACCAGCTCGGCGAAATCGACGTCCCCGCCCTGGACGGCGTCAGCCTCAATATCGAGGCCGGCGAGTTCGTCGCCATCATGGGCCAGTCAGGCTCGGGCAAGAGCACGCTGATGAATGTGCTGGGCTGCCTGGACAACCCGACGCGCGGCAGCTTCGTCATCGACGGCCACGACGCCAGCACCCTGGGACCGGACGAGCTGGCAGCGCTGCGCCGCGAGCGCTTCGGCTTCATCTTCCAGCGCTACCACCTGCTACCCCACCTGGACGCGCGCGCCAACGCCGCCCTGCCCGCCGTCTACGCGGGCGTGGGCACCGGCCCGCGCGGCGAGCGGGCCCGCGCCCTGCTGGAGCGCCTCGGCTTGGGCGAGCGCCTGCACCACCGGCCCAACGAACTGTCGGGCGGCCAGCAGCAGCGCGTCTCCATCGCGCGAGCCCTGATGAATGGCGGCCAGATCATCCTGGCCGATGAACCTACCGGCGCGCTGGACTCGGCCTCGGGCGCCGAGATGCTGCGCCTGCTGGAGGAGCTGAACCAGCGCGGCCACACCATCATCCTGGTCACTCACGATGCCGCCGTCGCTGCCCATGCGCGCCGCGTCATCGAGCTGAAGGACGGCAAGATCGTTGCCGACAACGGCACGCCGGCCAGCCATGTGCCGCCGGTCGAGCTGCCCAGCGATGCACCGCCGGTCAAGGAAGGCGGCCGGCTGCGCCGCCTGCAAGTGCAATGGCGCGAAGCCGTCGCCACCGCCCTGCTCGCGCTGAAGGGCAACCGCCTGCGCACGGCCCTGTCCATGCTGGGCATCAGCATCGGCATCGCCTCCGTCGTCAGCATCGTGGCGCTGACCACCGCGGCCCGAGCCTCAATCGAGACCGACCTCAGCAGCCTGATCTCGGGCCGCATCCCGGTCTGGCGTGGCAACCCCAGCCTGCCACCGGGGGCCGTGCCCCAGCCCTTTCGGCCGCACGAGATCGACTCGCTGCGCGCCCTGCCCGGCGTCAAGGGCGTGACGCTGAACCGCCAGATGCAGCTGACCGCCCGCCACCAGTCGCGCGACGCCATGCTGGAAGCCGTCGGCGGCGACGCCAACACGCTGAAGGCCCGCAAGCTCAAGCTGGTGCAAGGCCGCTATTTCAGTGCGATGGACCTCGAGTCGCGCAGCCAGGTCGTCGTGCTGGACGAGAAATCGCGCGATGCGCTGTTCAAGAAGAACGAGTCGCCCATCGGTCAGCTCGTCTTCGTCAACCCGGGCATGGCGCCCGATACGCAACAGGCCGCCGCGGCGGGTGCCCCGCCGCCGCCCACGGCCGCCCTGCCCTTCACCGTCGTTGGCGTCGTCGCACCCGAAGGTGGCGCCTTCAGCTTCGGCAGCTGGCTGGGCCAGCTCTACCTGCCCCAGACCACCTTCTCGCGCAAGCTCGACGCCCGCCCCGACGTGGACAACTTCGATGTGCTGCTGGACCTCAGCGTGCCGCCCCAGCAGGTGCGCGAGCAGATCATCCACCGCCTCAAGGCCCTGCACGGCGCCGAGGACTTCGGCACCTGGAACGGCGAAGAGGAGTTCCGCAAGTTCCAGAGCGTGACCAGCGCGATGGCGGCCCTGTTCGCCGGCGTCGCGGCCATCTCGCTGCTGGTGGGCGGCGTGGGCGTCATGAACATCATGCTGGTGTCGGTGTCGGAGCGCACCCGCGAGATCGGCATCCGCATGGCCGTCGGCGCGCGCCAGGGTGACGTCAGGCTGCAGTTCCTCATCGAAGCCATCGTGCTGTGCTGCCTGGGCGGCCTGGTGGGTGTGTTCCTGAGCTGGCTGGCGGCGCAAGCCGTCAACGCGGCCCAGCAGCATCTGCATGTGGACGTCAGCTGGGCAGCCCTGGGCGTGGCCTTCGCCGTGTCCAGCGGCGTGGGCCTGATCTTCGGCACCCTGCCGGCGAGGCGCGCTGCAGCCCTGAGCCCGGTCGACGCGCTGGCACGCGAGTGAGCAAGACATGAAATTGAAACTGACCGCCCTCGCCACCGCTCTGCTGCTCGCCGGCTGCGCCATCGGCCCCAACGTCAAGGCGCCGGAAGTCGCCCCGCCCACTGCCTGGAGCCTGGCCAGCGGTGACGTCAAGCCCGACTGGGCCGGCCTGCTCGACCCCCAGCTCGCCGCCCTGCAGGCCCGCGCACTGGAAGCCAACCGCGACATCGGACTGGCCGCGCAACGCTGGAAGCAGGCGCAGTTGCTGGCCGAGCAGAGCGAGCTGCGCTGGGTGCCCAGCGCCGGCCTGTCGGCCAACGCCAGCCGCCCCCTGGAAACCCAGAGCAGCACGCGCAATGTCGACGTGGGCGGCGTCACCATTCCGGTGACGACCTCCACGGGCTGGAGCCGCAGCTACGGCGTGTCGCTGGGCGTCGGCTACGAGCTCGACCTGTGGGACCGCCTGGGCCAGACCACGGCCGCGCAGCGTGCCCAGGCCGAGGCCGCGCGCACCGACATCGCCGCCGCTCGACTGCTCATCCGCAGCCAGGTCGCCGAGGCCTACTGGACGCTGGCCTCCATCCGCGCGCAGCGCCCGCTGGCCCAGGACCAGTTGGCCATCACACGCGAAACGCTGGAGCTGACACGCGCCCGCGTCCGTGAGGGCAAGCTGCTGCCCATCGAGCTCGACAAGATCGCCGTCACCGTGCAGGCCACCGAGTCCCGCCTGGCCGACTTCGCCGCCGACGAGCTGCTGCAGCGCCAGCGCCTGGCCCTGCTGCTCGACGAGCCCCTGCCCGGTCCAGCACCCGAGGCCGTCCTGCCCACGGACGCACCGCCGCGCTGGCGCTTGGCCGAACCGGCCGACGTGCTGGCGCAGCGGCCCGACGTGCAGCGCGCTCGCCTGGGCGTAGACGCCGCTCTCGCCCGCCTGCGTGTCAGCGAGGCCGAGCGCTATCCGCGCCTGAGTTTCTCCGCGGGCTTGAGCACCGGCGGCACCCAGGCTCGCGACTGGCTGTCTCAGCCGCTGGCGGCCTTTGCCGCCAACCTCGCCGTGCCGCTGATCGACTGGCAACGCCTGAACCTGCAGCGTGACGGCGCCCGCAGCGAACTCGACAGCGCCGCGCTGACGCTGCGCGACACGCTGCAGAAAGCACTGGCCGACATCGAGACCCAGCGCATCGAGGCCGACCGCACCGCCCAGCAGCTGCAGGCCAATGCCGGCCGGCTGAAGGAAGCCGTCGAGAACGAGCGCCTGGCCAGGTTGCGCTACGAGGTCGGCGCCATCTCGCGCGCCGACTGGCTGCAGATCCGCAGCACCGTGCTCGACGCCGAGCAGACCCGCCTCAGCCTGCGCCTGCAACAGTGGGTCAGGCAGGCGGCGCTGTTCAAGTCGCTGGGCGGGGCTTGAGCGGGAAGACCAGCTCGAACCGGATCGTGCCCTGCGGCGTGCAGCTCACACGCGCCTCGCCGCCATGCAGGGCCATGATGGCCTTGACGATGGCCAGCCCCAGGCCGCTGGACTCGGCGGGCCGGCCGCGCGCCGCATCGGCGCGGTAGAAGCGGTCGAAGAGGCGTTCGAGCTGCTCGGGCGGGATGGCCTCCCCATCGTTCTCGACCGCGATCGTCGAGGCCGCTTCGCTTTCCGAACCGATCAGGCGGACCGTCGTGCCCGGCCTGCTGTAGCGCAGCGCATTGACCACGAGGTTGTGGACGGCGCGACGGCACAGGGCCGTATTCACCGACGCCGAGCCCTGGGCCTGCACCGCGAAGCGCAACCCGGCCTCGTCGGCCGGCCCCTCGAAATACTCGGCAATCAGGCGCAGTTCCTCGGCCATGTTCAGCGGCGTGCGCTGGACGTCGAGCGTGGCGTGGTCGGCCTGGGCGAGGAAGAGGATGTTGTCGACGATCAGCCGCAGCCGGTTCAGCTCTTCCAGGTTGGATTCCAGCAGTTGCTGGTACTCCGCCGGGCTGCGCGCGCGGTTCAGCGCGACCTGGGTCTGGCCGATCAGCGTGCCGACCGGCGTGCGGATCTCGTGCGCCAGGTCGGCCGAGAACTGCGACAGCCGCTCATAGCCAGTCGAGAGGCGGTCCAGCATGGCGTTGAAGACGGCCACCATCTCGCGCAGCTCCTGCGGCGCGTCGTGCTCGGGCAGGCGGATAGCCAGGTTGATGGGGTTGATCTGCGCGGCCTGAGCCGCCACGCGATGCAGGGGCCGCAGGCCGTGGCGCAGCACCAGCCACACGAGCAGCGTCACCGCGAGCATGGCCATGGCGGTGCCGGTGATGGCCTTGTCGCGGCTCATGGCAATCATCTGCATCTCGCTCACCAGCGGATGGCCAGCCACGATCTCGATAGGGACGCCGTCCGGTCCCGAGCCGCTCAGGGCCGACACCCAGTGCATGCGTGGCTGGCCCGGCACGTCGTGCACCTGGCCGACCACCAGGCCTGGCGGCAACGCGGCACGCGCCGGATTGATCTCGACGAGAGGCGCCTCGCCAGAACGGCGCAGCACCAGCACATCGTCGGCCGAGCCGAGCAGGGCCTCGAACAGCATCGAGCGCTCGCGCAGCTCCTCCACGGTGCGAACGTCGCCCACCATGCGGCGAAAGTGCTCGGCGCGCGCCATCAGCTGCTCATCGGCATGGGCCAGGATGGCCGTGCGGGCGCTGAAGAAATAGAACATGCCCAGCATGCACGTCGTCCACGCGGCAATCAGCGCGCACAGCAAGGTGACCCGGACGGCCAGCGAGCGCGGCAGCCAGCGCTGCATCATTCCGTGTCCTCCGGCACATCGCCAAACACATAGCCCACGCTGCGCACCGTGTGGATCAGCGGCTTTGCGAACGGCCGGTCGACCTTGGCACGCAGGCGCTTGATGGCGACGTCGACCACATTGGTGTCGCTGTCGAAATTCATGTTCCACACCTCGGAGGCGATCAGCGTCCGGGTGAGGGCCTCGCCCTGCCGCCTGACCAGCAGGTGCAGCAGCAGGAACTCCTTGTTGGTCAGCGCGATCTCGTTGCCCTCGCGCGTGACCTTGCGGCGCAGCACGTCCAGCTTCAGGTCGGCTACCTCATACACGTCGGCCTCACGCGCCACGCCGCGCCGCAGCAGGGTACGGATGCGCAGCACCAGCTCCGTGAAGGAGAACGGTTTGACGAGGTAGTCGTCGGCACCCAGCTCCAGGCCGCGGATGCGATCACTCAGTTGATCACGAGCCGTCAGGAAGAGCACGCGCACATCGCCCTTCTCGCGCAGCGCCGGCATGATCTGCCAGCCGTCAATGCCGGGCAGGGTGACGTCCAGCACCACCAGGTCATAGGCATTGTTCAGCGCCATCTGCAGGCCATCGGTGCCGGTGCGCGACAGGTCCACCGTGTAGCCACTCTCGCGCAGCCCCTTCTTCAGGTAGTCGCCCGTCTTGGGGTCGTCCTCGATGACCAGGATCTTCATGCGGCTGGATTGTCGACAGGCCGCGCGGCCCAGTGGATGACGTTTTTGTCATCCACATGTCACCCCCGGCCGAAGGCGGAATTTCTACAGTTTCGCCGTCATCCACACCGCCCTTCCCTCATGCCTCATCCCCTCTCGACCCTGGGCATCGCACACACCGTGATCAGCCTCGTACCGCTCGCTGCCGGCCTCTGCGCCTTCGCCCAAAGCCGCGCGATCCAACCCGGCACCACCGCGGGCCGCATCTACCTCGGCGGGCTGCTGCTGTCGGTGCTGACGGCTTTCGGCCTGTCCAGCACGGGCGGGTTCAACCCGGGCCATGCCCTCGGCATCCTGGCCCTGCTCGCCGTCTCGGGCGCGCTGCTGGCCCCGCGCCTGTCCTTCCTGGGCCGGGCCCGCCCCTATCTGGCCACGCTGGGCTTCTCCTTCAGCTTCTTCCTGCTGCTGGTGCCCGGCATCAACGAGACCCTGACCCGCCTGCCCGCGGCCCATCCGCTCGCGACCGGCCCGGACTCCCCGCTCGTGAAGACCGCCCTGCTCGCCTGGCTGGGCCTGTTCATCGCCGGCTACACGCTGCAGGCGCTGGCCTTGCGAAAGCAAAGAACTGCTGCAGACAGCTGAGCGCCCCTGGCATCGGCTAGGCTGACGGCATGCGCTTCCAGCCCTCCTTTGCCTCCCTGCCGCGCCGTGCCGCGCTGGCCCTGTTCGCCTCCGCCCTGGCCGTTCCGGCCCTCGCCGCCACGCCCGTCCAGGGCTTCAAGGTCGTCAAGAGCTACCCGCATGACGGCGACGCCTTCACCCAGGGCCTGTTCTTCCACGACGGCTTTCTGTTCGAAGGCACCGGCCTGCGCGGCCGCTCCAGCATCCGCAAGGTCGAGATCGAGACCGGCAAGGTGGTGCAGCAGGTCGACCTGCCGCCCGACGTCTTCGGCGAGGGCATCTCGCAATGGGGCGACCGCCTCATCGGCATCACCTGGACCGAGCAGACCGCCTATGTGCTCGACCTCAAGAGCTTCAAGCTGTGGCGCAAGTTCAGCTACCCCGGCGAGGGCTGGGGGCTGACCCACAACGACAAGGAGCTGGTCATGAGCGACGGCGGCCCCGAGCTGCGCTTCCTCGACCCGCAGACCTTCAAGGAGCTGCGCCGCGTGCGCGTGACGGCGGATGGCAAGCCCATCGACCAGATCAACGAGCTGGAATGGGTGGAAGGCGAGGTGCTGGCCAACATCTGGCAGACCGACCGCATCGCCCGCATCGACCCCAAGACCGGCCGCGTGACCGCCTGGATCGACCTGCGCGGTTTGCTGCCCGACAACCTGCGCGCCAACCCCGACGCCGTGCTCAACGGCATCGCCTACGACGCCAAGACCAAGCGGCTGTTCGTGACGGGCAAGCTGTGGCCCAAGCTGTTCGAGATCCAGCTGACCAAGCCGCGCTGAGGCCGGGCCTCAGGTCCCGAAGTCGAACACGATCTCCCAGCCGCCGGCGGCCTTGCGCCGCCACGTCGACTGGAAGCGGCCGACCTGCTTGCCCTCGGGATCCTTCACCGGCCCCGTCGTGCGGGCCAGGTCGCCGCTGGGCAGCACCAGGGCCAGGTCGGGCCCCCAGCTGAAAGGCGGCTTGGGTGCCGTCAGCCAGCCGTTCCACGCCTTCATGACGGCGTCCGGCCCGTGCAGGGGCTCCTTGCCCATCCAGATGGTGTCCGCCGCCAGAAAGCTGCGAAAGGCGGCGACGTCACGAGCTGCAAACGCCGCGGCGAAGGCCGTCTCGGTGGCCGATACCTCGGCCACGCGCTTGGCGATCTCGTCGGCACTTGGCCAGGAGGCCGCCGAGGCCGTTCCGGCAGCGGCGGGCAGCGTGGCGGCAGCGAGCAAGGCGTTGCGGCGAGTCGTCATCGGCGGTCTCCTGTTGAAGAGACCGCAGCATGCCGGGCCGCCGCTGCCCTGTCTTTAGTTACTCTGAATCGGTTGGGGACGGAGCTGCCCTGTGGGCAGGTCCATCCCGCAAGGACAACCCGCTGAGTCAGTTGAGGACGGAGCTGCCCTGCGGGCAGGTCCATCCCGCAAGGACATCAGAAGGCCGCAATCCCCGTCTGCGCGCGCCCCAGGATCAGCGCATGGATGTCATGCGTGCCTTCATAGGTGTTCACGACTTCCAGGTTGACCAGGTGACGGGCGATGCCGAACTCGTCGCTGATGCCATTGCCGCCGAGCATGTCGCGCGCCATGCGGGCGATGTCCAGGCTCTTGCCGCAGCTGTTGCGCTTCATGATGGACGTGATCTCGACGGCGGCCGTGCCCTCGTCCTTCATGCGGCCCAGGCGCAGGCAGCCTTGCAGGCCCAGCGTGATCTCGGTCTGCATGTCGGCCAGCTTCTTCTGGATGAGCTGGTTGGCCGCCAGGGGCTTGCCGAACTGCTTGCGGTCCATCGTGTACTGGCGGGCGGTATGCCAGCAATCCTCGGCGGCACCCAGGGCACCCCAGGCGATGCCGTAGCGGGCGCTGTTCAGGCAGGTGAACGGTCCCTTGAGACCACGCACTTCGGGGAAGGCGTTCTCCTCGGGGCAGAACACGCCGTCCATGACGATCTCGCCGGTGATGGAGGCGCGCAGGCCCACCTTGCCGTGGATGGCCGGGGCGCTCAGGCCCTTCCAGCCCTTTTCCAGCACGAAGCCACGGATCTGGCCGCCATCGTCCTTGGCCCAGACGACGAAGACGTCGGCCACCGGGCTGTTGGTGATCCACATCTTGCTGCCGGTCAGCGCATAGCCGCCGTCGACCTTGCGAGCGCGCGTGACCATGGAGCCGGGGTCGGAGCCGTGGTTGGGCTCGGTCAGGCCGAAGCAGCCGATCCATTCACCGGTGGCCAGCTTGGGCAGGTATTTCTGCTTGGTGGCCTCGTTGCCGAATTCGTTGATGGGCACCATGACCAGCGACGACTGCACGCTCATCATCGAGCGGTAGCCCGAGTCCACGCGCTCCACCTCGCGGGCGATCAGGCCGTAGCTGACGTAGTTGAGGCCGGCGCCGCCGTACTCGGTCGGGATGGTGGGGCCCAGCAGGCCCAGTTCACCCATCTCGCGGAAGATGGCCAGGTCGGTCTGCTCCTTGCGGAAGGCTTCCAGCACGCGCGGGCGCAGGCGGTCGGTGCAGTAGGCGGCGGCGGCGTCGCGCACCATGCGCTCGTCATCGGTCAGCTGCTCGTTCAGCAGCAGCGGGTCGTCCCAGTGGAAGCTTGCCTTGGTGGCCATGGTGGTGTCCTTTTTGAGATTGGCGTTGGCCCGCGGGTGACGGGGCGCGTATGGCGCCCAGTATTCCTCTGGCCGCGATTCGTGTCCAATTCAGAAAACGACTTCGACGATTCGCAATGCCTATCGACACGCTCAGCCGCGCCACGGCGATGGAGTTCCGCCATCTGCGCTACTTCCTCGCCTTGGCCGAGGAACTGCACTATGGCCGCGCGGCCCAGCGCCTGGCCATCTCGCAGCCGCCGCTGTCGGTGGCCATCCAGCAGCTGGAAGCCAGCGTCGGCGCCCGCCTCTTCGACCGCGACAGCAAGGGCGTGCGCCTGACGCCCGCCGGCGAAGCCTTCCGCGGCAGCGCCCAGGCCCTGCTCGACCGCGCCGAGGACGCCTGCGCCCTGGCTCGCGAGGTGCAGGCCGGCGAGGTGGGCCGGTTGCGCCTGGGCTTTGTGGGCTCCACGCTCTTCAACGGCCTGTCAGCCTGGTTGCAAGCCTTCCAGGCCGGCCACCCCAAGGTCGAGGTCGTCGTCGTGGAGCTGAACTCGCAGGACCAGATCGATGCCCTGCTCGGCGAGGAACTGGACCTCGGCCTCGTCCACACCGACCGTCTGCCCCCCGCCCTCACCTCGCAGCCGCTGTACAGCGAACCCTTTCTCGCCTGTCTGCCCGCCAACCATCCCGGCGCCAAGCTGAAGAAGATTCCGCTGGCGACGCTCAGCGACCAGCCCTTCATCCTGTTCTCGCGCAAGGGCTCGCCCGACTACCACGCCCGCATCGTCGAGATCTGCCGCCAGCACGGCTTCTACCCGCGGCTGCAGCACGAAGGCCGGCACTGGCTGTCGGTGGTGTCGCTGGTGTCGCAGGGCCTGGGCGTGTCCATCGTGCCGGCGGCCTTCCAGCAGGCCGGTATCCAGGGCGCGGTCTTCAGGCCCCTGGCCGAGGCCATCGAGCCGTCGGCCGTGTTTGCGGCGTGGCGGCGGGATTCAACGGCAGTGCTGAGAGAGGTGTTCCTGGCGTCGCGAACCGCGCGCTGAATTGCGCCGGCGCATGAAAAAGGCGGCCCGCAGGCCGCCTTGACGAGGCCTTGCGGCCTCATGCGATGTGATCTGTCAGATCAGGCTTGAGCCTTGCGGCGGCGCAGGCCGGCAGCAGCGGCCAGGCCCAGGCCCACCAGGGCCAGCGAGGTCGGCTCGGGCACGGTGTTGGGCACCACCACGGCGCCGTTGCGCACCGAGAACTTGTACTGGCCGGTCACGCCGTCGTTGGTGTGGCTCACCAGGGCGTTCGGACCGTTGTCCAGCAAGGCGCCGTTGACCAGCGAACCGGCCAGTTGGGCGTAGGTGCCGGCGGCGCCGGTGCCGCGGGCGTAGCCGACGGAAGCCGAAGTGCCGCCGAAGCCGCCCGTGCCGCCGCTGGCGTCACCGGTTTCCCACTGGATCTGGTCGTAGTTGAAATAGATGTCGAAGTCGCCAGCGCTGTTGCCGGCCGAGGCGTCCACCAGGATCAGCTCGAAGGTGTTCAGCTTGTCGACGTGCGAGCCGTAGTAGCCGACCAGGTTCCAGGTCACGCCGAAGGCGTTCGCGCCAGCGTAGGTGCCGGTGCCGTACTTGACGTTGCCACCACCATTGCCGCGCGTGTCGACGTCCGAGAAGAAGGCCGCAATGATGGGCAGGCCGCCGTAGGCTGCCGTCAGGCCCGTGGCCGTGAAGGTGCTCTGGGTGGCACCGAAGGTGACGTAGCCGTTGTTGCTGACGAAGGTGCTGTTGTACGACGTGCCGAAGTAGTTGGCCGTGAAGCCCAGCGAGGTCGAGGCAGTGGAGCAGTCGTCGCAGATGGCGACGGTGCCGCCATTGGTGAAGCCACCCACGACGGGGCCGGCTTGTGCCGCCAGGCTGGCAATGGCCAGGGTGAGACCGGTGGCGAACTTACGAGAAATCAATTGCATGCTCCAGGGTTCAAAACGTAGGTGATCGGAAGTTGAAATCGTTAGCAAACATCGAGCCATACACGCAAATCGTTGATTTCAATAGGGTTTTCCATAGACCAGGGAAAGCCCTGTAAAGGCGGTTGACACCCGCAAACAAAGGGTTGCGTCCCGTTTCGCCGCGATCCAGCGGGCCGGCAGGTCGATGCCAGGACGGTTTTCAGGCCGTTGGCCAAGACCTTTGGACGCCTGGCGATATTGGCGCCATGGACGAAAAGAGCGTCCGGCCATTCATGCCTTGCCCTCTTTCACACGCGCGCCATCCCTAAGTTATTGGTTTCCGCCCTCGAATATCGCGAGTCATCTCATTAAAAGAAAATTAAAATAGGAAACACCAAAGGCCAATATAAACATACTGCAACAAATGGTTTCACAATTGAAACTATTCTTTAAATGTCAATTCATCCGCATATCCATTGCGGCATTTGCGCTTGCCAACTCCATGGCGGGTTGCGGAGGCGGCGGTGGGAGCGCGGCTCCGGGACCGCAGAGCGTGGCCAGCAGCGCGCCGGCGGGCCCGACGACCGTGATGGGCAGCGTCTACCCGGCCGTTGCTGGCTTGGTCTTCATCGAATACGACGCCGACGGCAACGAACTGCAAAGCTCCACCACGACAGACGCCGAGGGCCGCTTCAGCCTCGTCGGTCCGCTGGCCGGAACGCGGCTCCAAGCGCTGCGAAGCACATCCGAGAGCCGGGTCGCCCCGGTTTATTCGACACAGCTGCGGGCGACGTCGCAGCAAGCCGCCAGCTTGCAGGTCACGGCGCTGACCACCTGGTACGACCAGCTGCGCGAACACGGCGTGGCCGAAGCTGACGCCGCCACCCACATCGCCTCGCTGGTGGCCACGAACTGCCTCGCCGCGTCGGATGAAGCCGAGCGGCAGCAGGCCAGCGCACTGCATGCCGACATGGTGGTGCCCGACAAGAACCACGACTGGCTGCTCAGCGCCGTCTCGGCCTATCTGCAGTCTGCACGGGAAGTCGGTCTCGGCCCGCTGGTCGACTTCACCGGCTGGACCCAGGTGCTGGGCAAGCGAGGCGAACTGCTGTCACAGCTGTGCCAGTATTCCGCCACCCTCTCTGCCGCCAGCTGGAAGGCGACGCAGGCGCGACGCCTGCAGACCGAAGCCAAGGTTGCCGTTGTCGACACCGCAAGCCTGGACACGGCCATCGCCGATGCCAGGGCCCAGGGGCTCGCGTTGCTGGCTCGGCGCGTGCAACTGCTTGAATATCCCGAGCAGACGGCCTTCCTGCAGTCGCAGGCCAGCGTCGCGCCCGGGCAGGTGGTGTCGCTGGGCTCCGACTTCGTCATGGCCCAATACCAGCAGCGGGCTCCTGCGCCCAAGGCCCAGGCCCTGGTGGCGCCACCCACGCCCACGCTGCTGGCTGTCACCTCGGCGGGCCAGATCGTCAGCGCACTCCAGGCGAGCGCCAAACCCACGACGCAAGCGCCGGCGCGGCTGCGCCTGTGGAACCGCAGCGAAGACGACAAGCGGGTGAACCTCACGCTCAACGGCCAGAACATGGCCGACTTCAACGGCGTGCTGGAGCAGATTCTTGCGCTGCCCGTCGCCTACACCGGCGAGCCGCTGTATCGCAAGGCCTGGCGCTACGTGATCGCCCACCGGCAGCGCACCGTGCCGGTGGCCATCGGCAATTTCCAGTACCAGCCCGACCTGTGGCTGCGCTCCGTCGGCTCCAGCTATTGCGAGGCGCAGGCCACGGTGCTTCACTTCATCTGGAAGGCCATGGGCTACGAAGCACGCGTCATCGGGCTCACGGGTCATGTCGTGCCCGAGATCAAGATCGACGGCCGCTGGCAGGTCTTCGACCCCTACCTCGCCACCTACTACACCGATCGCAGCGGGACGAACATCGTCGGCGTCAGCGAACTGCAGCAAGACCCCAGCCTGGTCAGCAACCCCGCGACGCCGCTGCTGCCCGTGTCGGACACCGCTTATTCCCAGCTCATCGCCGACATCTACGCCAGCATCGACGACAACTTTCTGTTGTTCTCCGTGTTGACGCCCACGGCGCAGCCCATGGGCAACGAGCTGCAGATCCCCGCTGGCGGATATGCCGACTTCGAAGCCTCCGCAAGCCTGGCGCGGCCGTCGACGGAACCCGGCTACGAGGTCGACATGGCCCAGCTGCGGCTGTGGGTGCCGCCCGGCTACAAAGGCACCCTCAAGCTGCCTCTGCTGCTCGTGGACGTCAAGGGCGCGGGTCAAGTGAAGATGTTGGGGCGCAGCCTCGACCCGTCGGTCACCGATGTCCGGGCCCTGCTAGACGACTTCCTGCTGCTGAGCAATTCGGACGTCGGCGTGACCGAGCTCGCCATCGACGCCGTCGGCACCGGCGGGCTCACCCTGACGCTGATGCTCAACCCGCTGTATTTCAGCAACGGCCAGCAACTGACCGTTCGCGCCTTTGGCCCGGACGTCAAGGGTCTGAGCTTCGACGAAGACGCCTCGCTGAAGCCTGCGCAGTAGCTGCAGACCGGCGGTCAAGCGGTGTCTCGGGCCCCACCTCTAAGATGCCGGGCCCCATGAAGCCCGCTCGCCGCCCGACACCCGCACCCGCCAAACCCAGGCGTGCCTGGCTCCTCACCGCCCTGCTGATCGCCGCCGTCGCCTTCGCTATCTTTGGCGGGCTCAGGAAGGTCCAGTCCTGGTTCCTCGGCACGTCGGACCCGTCGCGCTATGTGCTGCTCGAGTTCCCCTCGGGCATGGTGCTGGATCGCAAGACCCAGTTGGTCTGGCACCGCTGCCCCAAGGGCACGGAGCTGGACCAGGATGGCGTCGGGCCGCTCTGCAAGGGCAATGCGGACTGGGTCGACGTCGAGCTCGCAGGCTCCGTGGAGAAACACTTCTCGCAGTACGGCGAGCCCTGGCGCCTGCCCAGCGTCGACGAACTCAAGGGCCTGTCCATCGCGCCCGATCGCTGCTGCTACTCACTGGACCCCATCGCCTTCCCGGTGATCGAGGAACAGCCCGAGCGCATCGTCGGCGAGGGCTATGCCTTCCACACGGCAGCCATCGACAAGGCCCTCCGCGTCAGCACACGCGTGGACATGAGCAACGGCAGGACGCGCGAAGAGCCGCTGCGCCAGGAGGCCTATCTGCGCCTGGTGCGCAAGGCCACGCGCGAGGAGCTGTCGAGCTGGTCCAGCACCAAGGCCATCGACCGTTCCCAGTTCAACAGCAGCAACGTCAGCCTCAAGCCACGGGCCCATCCGCGCTCGAACTGGTTTGTCGAAGGCCGCAGCGACGCCATCGGCAACGGCTGGCTCAACGGCAGGGAATGCTCAGACATCACGGACAACCAGCGCCAGCGCGGCTGCCGTGACGGCGTCCAGGCCAACGTGAATGCCCGGCTCAAGCAGGGTGTCGAATGGGCCAAGAGCTACAAGCCGGCCACCACCAGCGACTGCAGCATCCCCGACCCCTATGCCGTTCAGGGCTGCCAGCAATACGTCTACCGCTACGTGAGCGACAAGCCTTAGCACGCGCCACGCGGCCGGCGGGCTGCACTTGTCACCATCCATTGCAGCTGCGCGAGTCATTTGGCGGTATCAATGGCGGATGCGATTCCATGACGACGAAAAGACCAAGAACAAGCTCGGTCCGCTGCTCCTGCTGGCCGCTTCCCTCAGCCTGACCGCCTGCGGCGGAGGCGGCAGCAGCCCCAGCCCTGCCCCGGCACCAACGCCTGCCCCCGCACCCGCACCTGCACCTGCACCTGCACCTGCACCTGCACCGGCGCCGGCGCCTGCACCAGCACCTTCTCCCGCACCTGCGCCAGCGCCGACGCCAGCCCCCGCGCCCGCTCCAGCGCCCTCACCTGCACCCGCGCCCGGCGCGGCGCCGCAGATCGGCGGCTGCGATGTCTTCCCGGCCACGGCCGTGTTCAACACGCGCATTGACGACGCACAGCGCTTTCCCGTGCATGCCAGCAGCGCGACCTGGATCAACAACATCGGCGGCACGCGCGCCTTCCACCCCGACTGGGGCAGCAACGACAACCAGCAGCAGACGGCCGATTACTACGGCATTCCGTACAACGTCGTCGACGGCACCAGCGCCACCACCGCCTGGCCCACGGTGGCCTTCAACCCCACCGATCCGCGCGCGGGTAGTGGCGACAGCGCGCCTGACGAGAGCGACTGCGCCGCGCCCGTGGCCGGTGGCTACAACCTCGTGCACGACTGCACCACGCTGACCGCAACCAACCGGCGCTTCCCCTTCCCGCGCGACAACCTCATCAAGGCCGAGGCCGGCGCCTGCAATGACGCCCAGCAATGCGGCGACCGCCATGTCCTCGTCGTCGAGCAGGGCAGTTGCCGGCTGTGGGAGAGCTACGCCAGCTACCAGCTGAACGGCCAGTGGTACAGCTACTCGACGGCCGCCTGGGACATGAAGACCAACACCATGCGCCCCGACACCTGGACCTCGGGCGACGCCGCCGGCCTGCCCATCCTGCCGCTGCTGGCGCGGGCCGCCGAGGCCAGCGCCGGCGAGATCCGCCATGCCCTGCGCGTCACGCTGCGCGACAGCGTGCTCGCCCGCAGCCATGTCTGGCCCGCGCGCCACGACGCCGGCGGCGCCACCGCGGGCGGCGTGCCCTTTGGTGCCGTCATGCGATTGAAGTCCAGCTTTGTGCCGCCGGCCTCGTGGAGCACCCAGGCCAAGGCGGTTGCAGTCGCCATGCAGCGCTACGGCCTCTATGTGGCCGACATCGGGTCGGACCTCTATGTGCAGGGCGAGCCGAATGCGCAGTGGCAGGACGGGACGATCTCCAACCTCAAGGCGCTGAAGGTATCGGACTTTGAATTCGTGGACATGGGGGCGATCACGAGGGACAGCCGGTTCAGCGGCAATTCCTTCCAGGCGAATTGGTGAGCACGACGGCGCGGCACGACGCGGCGCCATGGCCCGCGTGTAAGCAGACTGCCGGCCACGCCGACTGCGTCCGACGTCCGGCTCGCGGTCGTCGTGCATTGGCGCCAGCGCAATGCGGGCCGACCTCAATACGCACGAAACTCGCATGCGCCTTCAGCACCTCACCACCACCTTCTCGCTGCGCCCAGCCTGCCGCGCCGACGTTCCCGCCATCGCGGCCCTGGCCGAGCAGTTCGCCCAACACATGCGTGAACTCGGCGACAACACGCCGCTCGGCCTCGACGCGGTAGCGCTCGAACGCGACGGCTTCGGGCCTGACCCGGCGTTCCGCGGCCTGGTCGCCGAACGCGACGCGGAGGTCGTCGGCTACCTGCTCCACCACCCGGGCTACGACACCGACGCGGCCCGCCGGCTGGTTTTCATCGTGGACCTCTTCGTCAGCCCGAGCGCCCGCGGCCTCGGCATCGGGGCCGCACTGGTGGGGGCCGCACGCCAGATCGCAGCCGACGCGACGGCGGCACAACTGGTGTGGACGGTGGACCGGCGCAATGCCGGTGCGCTGCAGTTCTACCAACGCCTCGGTGCGCAGAGCATCGAGGCGTTGGACTTGATGTGCCTTGACGTTTGAGGCGAGCGCCAGCGAGGGACATGCACCAGGCGCAGGACGACTGACCCGGCTTCCTAGAATCCGCAGTCACAAGAACACAGGCGAGGACATTCGATGGCACAACGGCGCAGCGTGTTGACCTGGCTGTCAGCGTGCTTGCCAGCCATGGCAGCAGGCCAGACCCACGCCGCGCCGAATGGCGCGACCGCTGGCCGGGCGGGCATCCACCCCTGGCTCGAAGTGGGCGACAGCGTGGTGGCCGACGTCATCGCCGACGGCAAGGCCGTCGCGCATCTCGACCACAAGGCCACCCGGCCCGGCCTGCAGAAAACGCCCGCGCTGGTGTTCGTACTGCCTGCCGGCCTGAAGCGCCTGCGGCTCAAGGGCAAGGCCACCAACGGCGGCAAGACGACGGCCTTCGACAAGACCTGGAAGGTGCGCGACATGGCGCCGTTCTCCGCGCCGCTGTACGACACCAGCAAGCCCTGGATCGAGCGCGTGCGCGGCCTGGCCGCCAAGTTGGAAGAAGGCGGGGTTGTCGTCAAGCCCGGCGATGCGGGCGCCAAGAAGAAGCCCGCCAAGGCCGCCTTTGCGGACCTGGAGAAGGCCCTCGGCGTGCCGCTGCCCGAGGCCGTCAAGGTGCTGGGCGACTGGCGCATCGAGGTCGGCGATTCTCGTTTCCTCGCGGCCGCGGACATGCGCAAGGTGAGCGACCTGCTGCTGGGCTCATGGGGCTACAAGAGCAAAGGCTCCGACGGGCTGGACCGAATCCTGTCGCCCGCCGTGCGCGCCCGCTACGACCGCAGCCTGGCCGTGTTCGAGGAAGTGGGCGACGGCCTGGGCGCCCTGGCCTGGGACCCCGCCGGCGTCACGCCCGGGGAGCGGCCCAACACCTGGGGTGACGAGGGCAGCCCCGGCGCCCAACCCGGTGCGCCGGGCGAAGGGGTTTGGTACTGGTTGCACCAGGAACACCTCGTCAAGCCCGAGCTGCTGCTCGACGACGACTACCGCCCCAAGTCCGCCGAGGCCGCCTTGACGAACGTGTTCCAGCGCTTTGCGCTGTCCGACGTCGACCCGCGCGAGACCGAGGACGAGTTGTTGGTGGACAGCGCCAACCCGCGCCCCAATCTGCTGCAACTGCACTTCGACGGCCCCGGCCAGCCGCGCCTGTGGCTGCGCAGCTATGACCGCCACTACAGCTTGTACTAGCCGGGTCCGGCCCGGCGCTGCAGCTGGGCGGCCTGCGGCGACTCAGGCCTCAGACGGCGGCAAGCGCCTCACCGCTTCGGGATCGATGCTGTAGGCCAGAGCCTGGCCGGCCGACACGGCGCAGCACATCAGCAGCGTGGACAGCGGCCCCATATGCCGCAGCGGCGTCGTCACGAGGACGACAGCCAGAGGCAGCAGGGCCGCAAGGGCGAGGAAACGGTTGCGCTGCTGCGCGCAACCGTAGGCCAGGCCGTCAACGTTCACCCGGCGCGTGGTCCGCCTGGGCCGCCAGCAGTTCATCCACCGCAGCGTAGTGCACCGGCTTGACGAGATGGTGGTCGAAGCCGGCTTCCAGGGACCGCTGCCGGTCGCCCTGCTGGCCCCAGCCACTGGCCGCGATCATCAGCGCCTCACGCCCCCACGGGGTCTGGCGCACCCTGCGGCAGAGCTCGTGGCCGTTCAACCCCGGCATGGCGATGTCCACCAGCATGGCCTGGGGCTGGAAGGCCTCGGCGATGGCCAGCGCCGCGAGGCCGTCGGCGGCCGTTTTGACCTCGTGGCCGCTCATGGCCAGCAGTTCCGACAGGCTCTCCGCGGCATCGGCGTTGTCGTCGGCCACCAGAACCCGCAGCCCCATGCCCGTGGCGCCAGCCTGCACGGCAGCGGCGGGCGCCGGCTGGAGCACCGCATGCGTGGCCAGCGGCAGCCGCAAGACGAACTCGCTGCCCTGGCCCGCGCCGGCACTGCGGGCCTCGACGCTGCCGCCGTGCCTCTCCACCAGCTGCCGCACCAGCGTCAGGCCGATGCCCAGGCCGCCGCCCACCTGGTCATGCGAGCGCTGCACCTGGGCAAACATGTCGAACACGCGCTCCAGCATGTCGGGCGCGATGCCGATGCCGTCATCGCGCACCGTCACCACCGCCATCTCGGCCTCGCTCCGCAGGCTGACCTCGATGTGGCCGCCCTGCGGCGTGAACTTGGCGGCGTTGTTGATCAGGTTGGACAGCACCTGGATGAGGCGCGTCTCGTCGGCATCCACCACGCAGTCCTGCTCGGGCAGATGCGCCACCAGTTGGTGGCCGGACTGCTCCACGCCTGCATGGCTGGCCTCGACGGCCTGGCGCACCACGCCGATCAGCGACAGCGGCTCGCGCTTGAGCTCCACGATGCCGCGCGTCAGCCGCGACAGGTCCATCAGGTCGTCGATGAGGCGAACCATGTGGGCCATCTGGCGCTCGATGATGTCGCCGCTGGATTCGAGGATGCGCTCGTCGTGGCGCGCGCGGCGCTGCAGCGTCAGCGCATTGCGGATGGCCGCCAGCGAGTTGCGCAGCTCGTGCGCCAGCGTCGCCAGGAACTCGTCCTTGGCCTGGTTGGATTCGGCCAGCGCCTGGGCCAGCTCGCGGTACTTGGCCTCGCTGGCGCGCAGCGCGGCATCGGCCGTCTCGCGGTCCGTCACGTCCGCGCCCTCGACAAAGATACCCGTCACGCGGCCGTCGCTGCCCTTGATGGGCTGGTAGACGAAGTCCACGAAGCGCTCGGCGCCCGGCTCGCCCGGGCTGCCCTGGTAGCTGAACTTCGCCCCCTTGGCGATATAGGCCTCGCCGCTGGCGTAGACGCTGTCCAGCAGCAGCTGGTAGCCCTGCTCCACCGCTTCCGGCAGCGCCTCAGCCACCGTCTTGCCCACCACATCGCGGCCGCCCACCAGCTTGCGGTAGCTGGGGTTGGCGATCTCGAAGCGGTGGTGGGCGCCGCTGAGCAGGGTCATGAAGGACGGCGCCTGCTCGAACAGCTGCCCGAGCTGGTCGCGCTCCGCGGCCATGCGCTGGGTGGCCAGCACCTGTTCGGTCGTCTCGGTGCACACCACCAGCACGCCGCCGATGCCATGGGGGCTCAGCTCGTCGTCGATGGGGCTGTAGCTGTAGGTCCAGTACACGTCCTCACGCCGGCCATGCCGCGTGATGGGCACCAGGTGGTTCACGTTCCACGTCGCACCGCGGCCTTCGCGCACCTGCTCGATCTGCGGGCCGATGATGGGCCAGATCTCCTCCCACACCTCGCGCGCCGGCCGGCCCAGCGAGCACGGGTGGCGCTCGGGGCCGATGCACTCGCGATACGCGTCGTTGTAGAGGCAGGCGTTCTCGTCGCCCCACCAGATGTACATCGGGTGGCCGGTGTTCAGGATCAATCGCACCATGGCCCGCAAGGGCTGGGGCCAGGATTGCGGGGAGCCGAGCGGCGATGAGGCCCAGTCGTGGGCCCGCATCAAGGCGCCCATCTCGCCGCCTCCGGAGAGGAAGGCCGGGGAGGACGGGGGGGCGTCCTGGGGCGGGGTGGGGGGCGAATGGGGTTGCATCGTCCGGCTAGGGTGGCGTGAGGGATTGTCAGGGGAGTCTAGGCGGCGGCGGCGATAGCCAAGACAACTGGTTCAGCGTGAATTCTCCTGGGCGGCAGATAGTTGGAGTGCAGACATTCAGCCAACTCTTTCATATCAAATAATCAAATCCGCCCCCGCCCCTCAGACTCATCCATAGCTGCGAGCCGCGCTTGAATATCTTGCGAAATTTGAAATAGTGCGTAGGGGTTTGGAATAAATATTGACTCCCACATCACAGACATCGGATTTCCCGCGCGAAAGGTTGTCCACAACAAAATTCCACCGACTCTGCGATTTCGTGTCGGCTGAAACCACCTATGCACAAGCGGCTCCCATCCTCGAATTCCGTCGTGAACGCCCGTCACATCGACCACCAGAACGTTGGTAGCCTCGCGATGAAACTGATGATGTTCGGCGGAGAATATTCGATGGGCGCGGTCATCATCAATCTGTATGGCCACCTCGGCCGCCGTAAAATGGCCAGCGTCAAGTTCGACCTGACCCCAGATTAGCAAGGGGCCTGGCCTAGAGACCTGAAATCTTTCTTTTGTGAGCGCCGACAATGGATCAAACGGAATTTTTCTGACAAGCCCTTGCCCGATCTGAATGACCTCGTCCACCATGGAAAACGCTTTGATAGCCATGACTGACTCTGGACGCCAAAGTGCCGGATCATCAGTCAACAAAAGTTCAGTGCGCGTGCCAGGACAAGCAGCTATCAATTCAGCAGAGATGCCGCGCAGCCGCTGCAAGGCCTCACGCATTGACTGCGAAGCAGTTGGACAGATGACTTCCACGTATGTCACCCCGTCACCTAACGAAATTGAGCAATCGAGTACCTTGCCATTGAGCGGCGGCTCCAAGACGACATGCAAACCAACCCCAATACATCTAGCTGCGAATTCCAATTCCGCCCATGCTGGCTTCTCGCCGCCTCTTACCCTTTTGACAACCTTGTGAAAGCCGGCAAGCTTCTCGACAGCAAAAAGCACCTTTCCCGCGTGAACGAGTGACGAGACAACTGCAAGCCCACGCCCTGACTCTGCTTGAATGCGCTCCAAGTATTCAGGAATGTTTCTAAGAAGGGCCTGAAGCGCATCTCGCACAACACTTTGTGGGTCGCGCGGCGAAGCGCCAAGGCACCATTCAGAAACAAAACGCTCCCAGCTTTCAATCTCATTCAATAGATCAACGCGTAACGCTTGCTCATTCATTCGATGCTCCAACAGAATCCGAGTAGGTCTCAAATCTAGAGTCTCAAGACCAGCGGGGCAGTCGCTTCGACGGGCACATTGGTCTTTGCATTGCGTGTTGGACGTAGCGGCGGGAGTTTTGCGCGGGCCTCGGCGTTCGAGAAGCGCAGGGAACCCCTCGTGCAGCGAGGGATGGCGAAACCGGGGCGGCTTTCTTGCCTACTTCTTTGGGCGCCCAAAGAAGTAGGTCGCCCGCTGGAGCCCCCCCCGCTGGCCTCACGCGTCAAGCCGCTGCTGCGACATACGCACTATCCACATCGCGGCAACGCCCTGCGGTCACCCCCCACATGCTTGAATAACGTCTCCCGCGCGCAGGCCGCCCAGAGCACCTGGACAAGAGCCCGCCGTCACCAGGGGCAGCTTGGAGACAACCCATGACGACGTTACTTCCGCAGTTGGCCCGCCGCCTTCTGCTCGCCGCCACGGCAACGGCCCTCGCGGCCAGCGCTTCAATTGTCCACGCCGACTTCACCATCGGCCAGACCGCGGGCCACAGTGGCCAGGTGGCGGCCAGCGTGGGTGAGGCGACGCGGGGCGCCAAGATGTACTTCGACATCGTCAATGCCAGCGGCGGCATCAATGGTCAGAAGATCAACCTCGTGTCGCTGGACGACAAGTTCGATCCCAAGATCGCGGCCACCAATGCCAAGCAGCTGATCGACCAGGGGGTCATCTCGCTGTTCCTGAACCGCGGCACGCCGCACACCCAGGAAATCATGCCGCTGCTGACCGAGCACAAGGTGCCGCTGGTGGGCCCGTCGACGGGCGCCATGGTGCTGCACAAGCCGGTCCACCCCTGGCTGTTCAATGTGCGCGCCACCTACCAGCGCGAGGCCGAGCGGGCCATCGAGCATCTGAGCCTGATCGGCATGGACCGCATCGCCATCGTGCAGGTCAACGACTCCTTCGGCGACGACGCCGTGCAGGGCGCCATGGCCGGCCTGACCAAGACCAACAAGAAGCCCGTGGTCCACGAGAAGTACGACCGCGCCAAGCCCGACTTCAGCGCCATCGTGCCCAAGCTGATCGAGAAGCAGGCACAGGCGGTGATGTTCATCGGCTCGGGCACGGCCGTCGTGCAGGGCATGAAGGCGGTGCGCGACGCAGGCTCGACGGCCCAGCTGGTGACCCTGTCCAACAACGCCTCGCTGGGCTTCATCAAGGACCTCGGCCCCGTCGGCTACGGCGTCATCGTCAGCCAGGTGTTCCCATACGAGCGCTCCATCGCCAAGCCCATCATCAAGGAGATCTCCGAAGCGGCCCAGAAGGCCGGCGTCGACCTGACGCCGACAGTCGTCGAGGGCTATGTGTCGGCCAAGGTGCTGGTGGAAGGCCTGAAGCGCGCCGGCAAGACGCCCACGCGCCAGAGCCTGCGCGATGCGCTGGAGGCGATGGGCCGCTACGACCTGGGCGGCATCGAGCTGGGCTACGGCCCCAAGGACCACAGCGGCCTGGACTATGTGGACCTGGCCATCGTGGACCAGAACGGGAAGTTCAGGCGCTGACACTCCTGCGTCCGCGGTCTGCAGCCGGCATCTTTGATTGAAGATGCGAGGCTTCGTTTCTAGGGGGTGCCAGCTTGGCACCCCCTTCTCTTTGGGCGCTCGCGTTCCTCATTGGTATTGGTTGGCATGCAATTGGTATCACACCAATTGACGGCTTGCCCGGCAAGCTCCCAGCGCTGGTAGTTTCCCAATGAAAACACGTCCCGTTTTCAAGCCTCGCACTCACCCCAGGACGGCCTCGGAACTGCGCCTCCTGCGCTGGCGGAATCCCCTCTTTCAACGATTGGTATCTCAGTGGTACCTTGCATCGCGCAGACCGCTTGCATCCCGGTCTGCAGGCGCGCTGCGAGCCGCAGTTGAGTAGTTCTCGCAGACCCGCAGGCCACGCCCCCGGCGCGGTCCGCCCACCCCACCGCTGAGACCCATCATGCGAAGTACTCCACCCCTGAAACCTCCGCCGCTGCCGATGAAGCGCGTGCGCAGCGCCGTCGGCCTGCTGGCTGGCAGCCTGCTCGCCCTCAGCGTGCATGCCGCCAGCTACCCGGCCTGGAAGCCCGACACCTATTACGCCGCCGGCACGCAGGTCACCTACCAGGGCCGCAACTACAAGGCCCTGGTCAACCAGACCGATTACGCCAGCACGGGTTGGAACCCGACCAACGCCAGCCTGTGGCAGGACATCGGCGCCGCGGACGGCACCACGCCACCGCCACCACCTCCTCCCCCGCCGCCGCCTCCGCCCCCTCCTCCTCCGCCACCACCGCCGCCCCCGGCCAGCAGCACCTGGGATGCCAACACGGCGTATTCGGGCGGCCAGACCGTGGTCATTGCCGGCGTGACCTACAAGGCCAACTGGTGGACCCGCGGCGAAGACCCGCGCACCAACAACGGCCCGGTCGGCAGCGGCAAGCCCTGGACCATCGTCAGCGGCAATCCGCCGCCACCACCACCGCCCCCTCCTCCGCCTCCGCCTCCCCCACCACCTCCGCCGCCTCCCCCGCCGCCACCACCTCCGCCCCCGCCACCGCCGCCTCCGCCGCCCCCTTCAGGCACGCACTCGCTGGTGGGCTATCTGCACGCCAGCTTCGCCAACGGCTCGGGCTATGTGCGCATGGCGGACGTGAGCAACCTTTGGGACCACATCAACCTGTCCTTCGCGGAGCCGACCTCGGCGACCTCGGGTGAGGTGGCCTTCAAGCGCTGCTCCGTCAGCGAGTGCCCCAACGTCGAGTCCGATGCCGACTTCCTGGCCGCCATCAAGGCCAAGCAGGCGGCAGGCAAGAAGGTGCTGATCTCCATCGGCGGTGCCAATGGCCAGGTTCGCCTGGAGTCCGCCGCCGCGGTCACGGCCTTCGTCAACTCGGTCGCCAGCATCATCGACCGCTGGGGCCTGGACGGCCTGGACGTGGACTTCGAGGGCCACTCCCTGCAGCTCAATGCCGGTGACAACAACGTCGCGAGCCCGACCACGCCCGTGGTGGTCAACCTCATCAGCGCGCTGAAGCAGCTCAAGACGCGCTATGGCAGCAAATTCGTGCTGACCATGGCGCCCGAGACCTTCTTCGTGCAGCTGGGCTACAGCTTCTATGGCGGCACCTGCTCGGGTTGCGACACGCGGGCCGGCGCCTACCTGCCGGTGCTCTACGCGCTGCGCAACGACCTGACCCTGTTGCATGTGCAGGACTACAACTCAGGACCCATCACCGGGCTGGACAACCAGTACCACAACATGGGCACGGCCGACTTCCATGTCGCCATGACCGACATGCTGCTGACCGGCTTCACCGTCGCGGGTACGAGCTTCAAGTTCCCGGCGCTGTTGCCCAGCCAGGTCGCCATCGGCCTGCCGGCCAACGCGTACGCGGGCGGGGGCTTCACGCCAGTGGCCGACGTGCAGGCGGCGCTGAACTGCCTGACCCAGCTGCGCAACTGCGGCAGCTACGCGCCCCGCACGCCCACGCTCGGCCTGCGCGGCGTGATGACCTGGTCGATCAACTGGGACAAGTACAACGGCAACGAGTTCTCGGTCAACCACAAGGCCTATCTGAACGCCCTGCCCAAGCCCTGAGTTCCTGAACCTCTGCAAGGCCCGCCCGGCATCCCGCCCGGCGGGCTTTTTCTTGGCACGTTCTCGCGCCGACCGCGACACGCGCGGCATCCTCAACCTTTAGCCGGCAGCCCCCTCGCCTGCCGGACCTCTCGGGCGTGGCGCTGGCTCGCCCGCAACACCCTGCACACGCCCTCGCGCCCCATGGCGCAGCCGCCTGACAGCGCAGCGCGGGGCAGCCACTACCCCGTCATGCGGATGCGTTCTGCGGGATGGCGCCTGGGCGCCCCAGGTCCACAGTCCGCCGCCTAGGCCAGCGCATGCTTGGGCCACAGCAGGACGAGGTGAGACCGTATGGAGAGCGTCAAGGATCGCCTGTCCAGGGACAAGCTGCTGGGGCAGCTCATCACCAGCGTGCCCATCGACGCATTGCTGAGAACGCTGCAGATCGAGCCGGTCACGCAGCTGTCGGACCACAGCGAAGAGGGCAAGGCCTTGCTGGCGGTCGTCGAGCAGGGGCTGGGCGTCTTCAACCTGAACCTGATTCCGCCGCCGGGCGTGAACCCCGAGCGCGGCTACTTCCTGTCGTTTGACGGGCCGGACGGCGCCCGCACGGGCTTTCGGCTGGCGGTGTCGCTGGAGGATGGCGCGCCGCGGCCGCTGTTCAACCTGGCGCGCTCGCTCGCCTCGCACGGGCTGGTGGCAGCGGCGCTCGCGGCAGACGGCCAGACGCTGACGAAAGCCGAGGGCAACCCGCCGGTGCAGATCACCGGCGCCGGCCTCTTCCTGGTGCTGCAGGGCCAGCAAGGCGGCAGCGTGGCCCTGAGCCTGTCGCCCAACCGCGAGGCGCCCGATGACGTCGTCGTGCTGCAGGTGCAGCCCCCCACGGTGCTGCTGGGCGGCACCGGCTTCGGCTTCGAATTCACCCACGGCATCGTGCTGGACTTTGCGGACGAGGCCGGGCCGGCCGAGGGTGTGGTGGTGGATGGCGCAGCGCTCGCCACGCCGGCCGACACGCCCGGCTGGCACGGCATCGCCGTCAACCGGGCGCGCTTCTTCCTCCCCAAGGGCGTGCCCTTCCTCGGCGGGCATGCAGTGGACGCCTGGCTGCAGCTCGGCCTGCCGCCCACGCCGGGCATCGACCTCATCATGCAGGCGACGGTGCCGGCCGACGGCGACCGGCCTGCCATCAGCGTGCGCATCGAATGCCGCGATGCGACGGCCAAAGGGCTGGACGGCTTTGTGCCCACCCTCGTCGAAGCGGTCATGGAGCTGCCGCTGCAGGGCCGCAACGAGAACTTCGGCAAGGCGCTCACGTTCGCGGCCGGCGTTCCGGTGCTGGCGCGGCTGCGCTACGCCCGCAAGCCCGGGGCGGCCGGCGACGCGCCCGCGTCGGAGATGAGCCTGGCGCTGGAAAGCCAGGGGCCCGACGGTCTGCTGAAGATCGACAGCACGCCCGGCGGCCTGGGCGCCAAGATCGCCGTCACCGCGGCCACGCTGGCCACCGCGCTGATCGCCCATGGCGCGGAGCAGACGAAGGCGCCCGATGGCGACGGCACCGGCGTGGTGTTGCAGACGCTGCTGGTGGCAGCCACCGGGCTGTCGAGCTTCCTGGAGCACGGCGAGCTGGTGCTGCACAGCGCCGAGCTGGTCAGCACCGGCGCCATCGTGCCGGCCGGCAAGACCGTGAGGCTGAAGCTCGACTACTCGGTGGCGGCCACCGTCACCGGCATCGACGTGGGTGTGCTGTCGGTGCAGATGCACCCGAACCAGCCGCTGCGCGTGCGGGTGCGCGAGGTGGTGCTGAGCATCGACCCCAGCAAGCCGGGGCTGGAAAAATTCCACCTCGACTACGCCCGCAGCTCGCTGGAGGTGGAGGACCCCGGCGGCTGGCTGGTGCAGGGGCCGGGCTCGCTGTTCGACGTGCTGGGCACGCGCTCGGGCCGCGGCTCGATGTGGATCGAGGTGGACCTGCGCTTCAAGCTCGACCTCGGCCCGGTGAAGGTCAGCGGCGCCACCATCCGCGGCACGCTGGATGACAGCGGCAAGATGAGTGGCGAGCTGCGCGGGCTGGCGGCGTCGATCGCGCTGGACCCGATGATCACCGGCAGCGGCGCGGTGCAGCTGACGCCCGACGGCTTTCGCGCGGCGATGGAAGCCAGCATCGTGCCGCTGGGCGGCATGGGCGCCAGCGCCGAGGTGGAGACGGCGGGCAGCATGGTCAAGCTGGCCCTGGGCGTGGACCTGCCCGGTCCGCTGCCGCTGGGCAATTCTGGCCTGGCGATCTACGGCGTGGGCGGTGTGTTCGTGGCCAACGGCAAGCCCAAGCCGGTGCCGGCGGGCAACGACCCGGTTCAGGCCGCGCTGGACTGGGACTACCGCGAGCAAGGTGCCTTTGTGGAGGCACCCTCCTTCAGCTTCGGCCTGGAGGCCGTCATCGGCACGGCACCGGACCTGGGCTTCACCTTCAGCGCCCGCGCCGGCCTGTTCGTGACCACGCCGGACATCATCGTGCGCGGCTCGGTCGAGGGCCGCTACATGGGCCCGCGCATGAGCATCGCGCGCGGCGCCAACCCCTTGTCGCTGCTGCAGGCCAAGGGCGTCATCCTGGTGGACCCGGCCGACGGCGTCACCGTGGCCGTCGAGGGCACCTACGAGATCCCGCACATCGTCACCACCACCGTGCCGGTGGGCGCGCATTTCCCCACCAAGTCGGCAGCCTGGTTCATTCACCTGGGCTCCGACGGCTACACCCTGCCCGACTCCGCCCCGAGCGAGAGCCGCGAGCGCGGTCCGGTGCGCTCCATCTTCCTGCCCGACATCCTGGGCCAGCGTTCCGACGCCTACCTGATGATGCGCGGCAACGGCATCACCAAGTGGCCGCGCGGCGGGCCCTACACCTTCGGCGCGGGCAGCTTCGTCATCGCCTTCGGGGTCGGCTTCGACATCGTCTACGGCTTCAAGCCCATCGTCTGGGCCGACGTGTTCGCGCGCGCCGACATCCTGGTGGCCACGCACCCGATGAGCTTCGTCGGCGTGGGCACCATCGGCGGCGGGCTGCACATCGGCATCTTCTCGGTGGGCATCGACGCGACCATCAACGTGGTGCTGGTGGACGGCCAGCCACCGCACGTGAAGGCCGATCTGTGCGGCAGCATCGACCTGTTCTTCGACGAGATCCGCAAGTGCGTGACGCTGGAGTTCGGCAACCCGACGCCGCCCCGCATCCCGGCGCCGGAGCACCCGCTGGACGGCCAGGTGCATTCGCTGGTGGACGACCACTACCACCGCCTGATGCCGCTGGCCACCAGGCCCGAGGACGCGACGGACAAGACGGCGGTGTGGCCCGACAGCATCCCGCTGCTGGCCTTCAGCACCGCGCCCCGGTTGAGCTTCGCGTCGGCGCAGTTCCCCGACGCCGGCAACTACCCCGAAGGCGGCAGCCGCGCCAAGCCCATCGGCAGCGAGCTGCTCAGCTACGACTGGGAGCTGCTGGACGTGGCGCTGGTGGACGCCACCGAGGGCGATGTGCTGGTGGCCGGGCCTTTCAGCAGCGCCTGGCTGGACGGCAAGCTGGGCAACGCCGGCGGCCAGCCGCAGCCGGCCGAACTGGCTTTGCTGACACCCTATGGCGACCTGTGGCTGCACGCGCTGGGCGATGCCGGCGCGGGCCTGGCAGACCCTCCGCTGCAGGCGCGTGCCGACATCTGCCACCTGCAGGCCCATGCGCGCTTCGGCTGGGCGCTGGGCGCCTCGGCCACGCGCGAAGGCAGCGGCTACCGGCTGCCGCCCGACCCGCGCAGCACCGACCCGCTGCAAAGCCAGGTGCGGGCTCGTGTGGAGCTGCTGCTGACCCAACCCACGCTGGCGCCGGTGCTGCTCGACAAGACCACGGCGGCCTTGCTGCCCGTGCACATGGGCTACACGGGCCCGCGTGTGTGGCCGTTCGCGCCACAGGCCCTGGACGGGCGGGAGTTCGATGCCTGGCTGGACCCGGGCGCCGTGCAGCTCACCGCTCGGGTGGACCTCGCCTTCCAGCGCGCGGCGCCGCGCCACGACCTGCGCATCGTGCCCGACGAGGCCCTGACCGAGCCGCGGCTGTGGCTGGTGGTGCGCGCCTCCGACTGGCTGGCCAATGCCGCCGGTGCGCGGCCCTTCATCGTCATCGACGACCTGGCGCGCCGCTGGGCACCCGATCTGCAGGCCGACCTCGGCGACGGCTGGCTGGCAGTGCGCTGGCAGCCGCCGGCCGGCGGCACCGTCAAGCTCATCGAGGCGAGCTGCGCCGCGGGCACGCGGCTGGGCCTGCTGGCGCTGGGCGGCATCACGCTGTCGGCCGCCGCAGCCGCCACGGCCCGCAATGCCGCCGCGGCGGCCGAAGCCGCCAAGCAGAAGAAGGCCGCCGACGATGGTCCGCCCGGGCCGGATGCCCCGGCCTCTGCCACCCGCCGCGGCGTGCTCGACCCCGGCCGGCTGTACCGCATCGACGTGCGCATGCGCTGGTCCGGCACGCTTTACGAGATGGACGACAAGGGCAACAAGCAGGTGCTCAAACCGCAGCCCGCCGATGGCACCACCGACGCGCTGCGCCAGTACTGGTTCCGCACAGCGCCGCTGCTCGGCGCGGGCGGCAAGCCCACGCCCAGCACGGTGGCCTACCTCGACCTGATCCACCGCCAGCGCGACTTCTTCGACCCCGCCATGCTGGAGCGCCACCTGCTGGGCTACGAGCCCGCGCAGAGCGAGCTGCACCGCTTTGCCAGCGACCCGGTGCGCATGCGCTTCGCCCCCGGCCATGTGGCGCTGCTGGCCGCCGCCTACAAATACGAGCTGCTGTGCAGCCTGCGCCGGCTCGACCAGCCCGACACGGTGGAGGCCGACCAGTTGCTGGTGCCCAAGCTTGCCTGGCTCGCGAGCAGCACATCGCTGACCGGCAGCGCCGCCGTCATCGCCGACGCCTACCTCGCATCTACCTGCGGCCTGGCGCCCAACGCCGTGGAGCTGCGCGTGGACGTGAAGCTCACGCGCGACACCTGGTACGAGGTGTTTGCGTTGGCCCGCTCCAAGCGGGAAGGCGTGGTGGATGGGCGGCTGCCGGGCGTGAGCTTCAGGACCTCGCGCTGGGCCGACGGCACCGAGATGCTGGCGGGCCTGCATTTCCCGATCAGCGGCCTGCCCGGCCACCCGCAGGGGGGCGTGGCGCTGCTGCCCGGCACCGTGCTGGCGCCGCGCATCAGCAACGGTGACGACGCCGCCTTCGACGCCTTCCTTGACAGCTTGGGGCTGGACGGCTGGCCCGCCGCCACCGAACCGCGCATCAGCCTGCTGTGGCTGCCGCCGGCCGCAGCCGCAACGCCCTGGCGCTGCGCCGGCGTGCTGATCGAGTCACCCGAGCCCGTGGTGCGAGACGGCCGCTTCGACGTCAACGACCTGCAATTGGTCAGCGGCGCCAGCAGCGCCAACTTCAACGTGAGGCTGCGCGACCGCAGCGGCTCGCGCCTGCTGTTCGCCACCACGGCGCCCTTCGTGCCGCGGCGCACGCGGCGCGGCATCGGTTTCCCCTGGGTCATGCCCAAACTGCGGCTGGTGTGCACCGACAAGCCCATCGGCAAGCCCGAGAAGTCCTTGCAGGGCTTGCTCGAAATCCCGCTGCAACCCAGTTTTGCCGAGGAGGCCGCATGAACAGCTGGCTCGTCCACCCGCGCTATTTCTCGGCCTACGCGGCCGCGGCCGGCATCGTCGCCAGCGACCCCGACCTGCCCAAGGGCACCCACCTGCGCCTGTTCCCGTCGGCCGCGCTGGGCTTCCCGCTCGCGCCCTTCCTGGTGTGGCCGGTGGAGGCGTTCTCGACCGACATGCCGGCCATGGACTGGTTCGCCCGCGACGGCCGGCCGCAGCCCGGCCTCGGCCTCGACGCCGCCGGTGGCGTGCTCATCGGCCGTCGCCAGCCCGAGGTGCCCAGCGACAGCCGGCTCGCCGGCGTCGAGGCGCGCTTTCAGGGCACGGGCGAGCTGGCACTGCTGGACCGCAGCGGCGGCCGCGTCATCGCGGCGCGCTCGGCGGTGCGCTGGCTGGTGGCGGCACCGCAGATCACCGGCCTGCGGCTGCGCGGCCGCGGCCGGGTCACGCTGCAAGGCTGGGTGATCTCGGCCGGGCGGGCCATAGAGGCCTTGCTGAACCAGCCGCCTTTTGCCAGCCTGTCCCTGCCCGTCGACGGCGACCAGCCCTGGTACGCCGGCGGTGAAGGCCCCGCCGCAGCCCTGGCCCGGGCCGAGCAGGGCGCGCCGCGGCGCTGGACCCGCCCCGACCGGCCCGACGGCCCCTTCGACGCCCTGCCCGCCAGCGCCGAGCGGGCCCGCGTTGCCGCCTTCCAGGCCGACCTGGACGACGACGCGCTGCGCCTGGTGAGCGACGCCACCCGGCCGCCCTCGCTGGTGCAGCGCCCGCACCTCTGGCCCGCCGAAGTGTCCGCGGATGGCAAGCGGCGGCCCTGGCAGCGCGCCACCGAGTGGGTGCAGGGCAGCCTGCTGATGAAGGCGTTGGATGTCGGCGCCGGACGCTATCTGGGCACCGCCGCGCTGCTGGACGACCTGCTGGTGCCCGCCGATCCCTTCCAGGCGCCGGGCGCACGCGGCTGGCTGGCGGCCGGCCTGTTTGCCGTCGGCCCGGCCATGCGCTTCGAGCTGCCCGACCCCGATGCGATGGAGCTGCGCCTGATCGAGCGGCTGATGCAGCTGCAGCCGGGCCTGCGCCGCCCGGCCGAGCTGGCGGTGCAGCGCCACGGCCTCACGTTGCGCGCCTTCGTCGCCACCGCGCTGGCCGCGCCGCCGCCCGACCTTCCCGCCGCGCCCCAGGTGCTGCTGGGCGATGCCGGCTGGCAGCGCGAGGACGAAGGCCCGAGCACGCGCTTTCGGCAGCAGTTGCGCATCACGACGCCGCCGCTGGCGACGCTGGTGGCGCTGGGCCGGCTGGAGGCCGACGGCTGGCGCACCCGCCACGACGCCGTGGACCTGACCACAGCCACGCCGGACGCCGACCCCGCCCAGCGCGCCGCCCCGCGCATGCTGGGCAACACCGAGACCCTCGCCGACGGCGGCTACGGCATCGTGCCGGACAGCGACATCGCCGCCGACGGCGCGCCCTGGACCTACCGCGTGGCCCTGGCCGACGTGTTTGGCCGCTTCGGCGCTGCTGCCGATATCGTCGTGCCGACACCGCCGCGGCCGCCCGTGCCGCAGCCGGTGCTGCGTTCCCACCTGGAACTGGCCGAGTGGGCCGCCGGCGACGCTCCCGCCGTGGCCGGCAGCGTGCGCTGGACGGTGGCGGTGCCGGCCCTGCACGAGATGACGGCGGGCTCGCGGCCGCTGGCTCGTGTCGTCATCGATTTCGACGGTGCACTGCAGGATGCGCTGGCCCCGCAGGACGGTGGCCTGCTGCACTTCGACTTCGGGCTGCCGGCCCTGCTGCCGATGGAAAGCCGCGCGCTGACCGCGACGGCGAATTTCGAGGATGACGAAGGCACGCCGGGCCCCACCGTGGCGCTGACCATCGCCATCCACGACCCGCGCTCGCCCCCGGTGCCGCAGACCGGTATCGCCATCGTCTGGAGCAGCCGCCCGGCGCCGGCCACCGATGTGGAATTTCGCCTGCGATTCACCGGCGTGCCCGGAGCCCGCTACCGCGCCTATCTGGCGGATGCGCGCGGCCTGGACATCGCGCTGATGGACGGCGAGCGGCCGCGCACGCGCGCCGAGGTGGCCGTCGACGGTGCGCAGCAGGGCCTGGCGGGCCTGGGCCTGCGCGACCGCTTCCGGCTGCTGACCGACACGCCGCTGCAGCCCGGTGGCGACGGCCGCGTGCTGTTCGACACGCGCCTGCCGCGGGCGCTGGAGACGGTGCAGTTCCTGCGCTTCGTGCCGCTGAGCAGCCAGGGCAACGAGGCGGCTTTCGAGAGCTGCCCGCTGCTGCCGGTGGCCGTGCCCAGCGACCGCCGCCCGCCCGCGCCGCGGGTCCAGACGCGTGTCGACCCGGTCAGCGGCGTGGCCACGGTCACCGTGACGGCGCTGGGGCTGGACCTGGTGGCGCTGCGCGCCGCCGAGCCGGGCCTGTTCAACGAACCGCCCGCGGACGACGCCCAACCACCCGAGTACCGCCTGCGGCGTGCCAGCGGCGGCGTGCCCGACGCGCTGTACGCCCGCGAGATCGGCCGCGGCGTGCTTCAGCGCGACGGCGACCAGTTCAGCGCCGCGGTCGACGATTCGCCGACGCCCGAGGGCCTGAGCGCCTATGTGCGCTACCACTACTGGGCCGAGGTGCGCATGCCGCCCGAGCGGCGCCTGCCGCCCGGTGTGGACGAGATTGCACTGCCCGCCGGCGCCATCGAGCCGCTGCAACCTGCGCAGCGGCAGAACGCGCCGGGCGCCTTCAGCAGCGCGTCGGCGCCAGCCATGGCGCTGTTCCTGCCGGCGGCTGTGCCGCTGCTGCCGGACGGCAGCGTGACGGCGACGGTGGGTGCTGGCGCTGCGGCCGGCAGCTGGCGGCTGACGCTGGCGATCCGCGGCGGCCCGGTGGCCCACCCGCGTGCGGTGGGCGGCTTCACGGTGCAACTGCATCTGAAGCTGGATGACGGCAACTGGACGCCCGAGGCCGACCCGGTGGCGCTGGAAAGCGGCGCGCTGGACCTCGTCATCGAGCGTGCCGAACCGGCGGTGCCACCCGTGCCGGTGTTGCAACTGGCCCTGGTGCTGGTGGACCCGGTGGGCCGCGAGGCGCCGCCGCTGAGGATGGAAGCAACGCCGGTGTGACAGCCCGGACGGACGGGGCGCGGGTTGACAGGGAGTTGGATTTAACCGACACCACGCCATCGCCAGCGACGCTATGGTGCCGCCGCCATGAGCTCCAAAGCTTCCCTCCGCCTCTGGGACATCTCTCCCACCGTCGCTCCCGACGCGCCCATCTTTCCGGGCGACGAGCCCTACAGCCTGCGCTGGACGGCGCAGCTGTCGCCCGGCTGCCCGGTCAACCTCAGCGCCATCACGATGAGCCCCCATGTGGGCGCGCACGCGGATGCGCCCCTGCACTACGCCAACGACGCGCCGGCCATTGCCGACGTGGCGCTGGACACCTATCTCGGCCGCTGCCGCGTCATCCACGCCATCGGCGCCACGCCGCTGATCACGGTCGAGCATCTGCAGCACGCTGAAGCTGACCTGCCGCCGCGCGTGCTGGTGCGCGTCTGCGAACAGGCCGACACGGTCTGGAACCCGGCCTTCACGGCCTATGCCCCCGAGGCCGTGGAATGGCTGGCTGCGCGCGGCGTGCGCCTGATCGGCATCGACACACCCAGCGTCGACCCGGCCGACTCCAAGGTGCTGGACAGCCACCAGCAGCTGCGCCGACACGACCTGCGCGTGCTGGAAAACCTCGTCCTCGACGACGTGCCCGCAGGGGACTATGAACTGATCGCCCTGCCACTCAAACTCCAAGGCGCCTGTGCCAGCCCGGTGCGCGCCATCCTGAGGGAATTGCCATGAACATCGATGACGCCAAGCGGCTCGACGCCGCCGACCCGCTGCGCAGCCTGCGCGACCTCTTCACCCTGCCCGAAGGCGTCACCTATCTGGACGGCAACTCCCTGGGTGCCCTGCCCAAGGCCACGCCCGAGCGCATCCAGCACGCGGTGGAGCAGGAGTGGGGCCAGGGGCTGATCAAGAGCTGGAATGCTGCCGGCTGGATCGACCTGCCGCGCCGCCTGGGCGACCGGCTGGCGCCCTGGCTGGGCGCGCGCCCGGGCGAGGTGCTGGTGGCCGACTCGACCTCGGTCAATCTCTACAAGGTGCTGCACGCCGCCCTGCAACTGCAGCAGGGCAAGCGCCGCGTGGTGGTCAGCGAGCGCAGCAACTTCCCGACCGACAACTACATCGCGCAGAGCGTGGTGCGCGCCCATGGCGGCGAGCTCATCCTGACCGAGTCGCCCGAGGACATCCCGCCGCTGCTGGACGAGCACTGCGCCGTGCTGATGCTGACGCATGTGAACTACCGCAGCGGCCGCATGCACGACATGGCCCTGCTGACGCGCTGGGCCCACCAGGCCGGCGCCCTCGCCGTGTGGGACCTGGCGCACAGCGCCGGCGCCGTGCCCATCGACCTGCTGGGCGCTGCTGCCGACTTCGCCATCGGCTGCGGCTACAAATACCTGAATGGCGGCCCCGGCGCGCCGGCCTTCGTGTGGATGCACCCGCGCCACGAGGGCCAGGTCTGGCAGCCGCTGACCGGCTGGCTGGGCCACGCCAACCCCTTCGACTTCGACAGCGAATACCAGCCCGCCCCCGGCATCCAGCAATACCAGTGCGGCACGCCGGCGGTGCTGGCCATGACCGGCCTGGACACGGCGCTTGACGTGTTCGACGCGGCCCAAAAGCTGGGCGGCATCAAGGCGCTGCGCAACAAGTCCCTGGCACTGACCGAGGCCTTCATCGACAAGGTGGAGGCCTGCGTGCCGGGCGCGGAGATCGCCACACCGCGCGACGCGGCCCAGCGCGGCTCTCAGGTGTCCTTCGCGCTGCCCAAGGGTGTGGACGGCTATGCGGTCATGCAGGCACTGATTGCCCAGGGCGTCATCGGCGACTTCCGCGCCGGCCAGCCGGAGCTGCTGCGCTTCGGCTTTGCGCCGCTGTACAACGGCTTTGCCGACGTGGCGCGCGCAGTCGATGTGCTGGTCGACATCCTCGACAAGAAGACCTGGGACGCACCCCAGTTCACGTCTCGCTCCAAGGTGACCTGAGCATGTCCGACGTTCAACACCACGGCGCCCAGCTCGATTTCTCCAAGGACATGAGCTATGGAGACTATCTCCAGCTCGACGCCATCCTGAACGCGCAGAAGCCGCTCTCGCCCGACCACAACGAGATGCTCTTCATCGTGCAGCACCAGACCTCGGAGCTGTGGATGAAGCTGATGCTTCACGAGTTGCAGGCGTCCATCGCCAATGTGGCCGCCGACCGCCTGCCCGAGGCCTTCAAGATGCTGGCCCGGGTGTCGCGCATCATGGAGCAGCTCGTCCACGCCTGGGACGTGCTGGCGACGATGACGCCACCCGAGTACAGCGCGGTGCGGCCTTACCTCGCCAAGAGCAGTGGCTTCCAGAGCGCTCAGTACCGGCGCATCGAGTTCATGCTCGGCAACAAGAACGCCGCGATGCTCAAACCCCATGAGCATCGGCCCGACCTGCTGGCCCAGGTGAAAGAGGCCTACGAGGCGCCGTCGCTCTACGACGAGGCCTTGAAGCTGATGGCCCGCCGCGGCATCGCCGTGCCGGCTGCCAACCTCGACCGCGACTGGACCCAGCCGCATGTGGCCGACGAAGGCGTCAAGCAGGCTTGGCTGACCGTCTACCGCGCCCCCGAGAAGAACTGGGACCTGTATCAGATGGGCGAGGAACTGGTGGACCTGGAGGACGCCTTCCGCCTCTGGCGCTTCCGCCATGTGACGACCGTGGAGCGCGTCATCGGCTTCAAGCGCGGCACCGGCGGCACCGGTGGCGTCAGCTATCTGCGCAAGATGCTGGACGTGGTGCTGTTCCCGGAGCTGTGGGCCCTGCGCACCGAGCTGTGAGATCAATCCCCTACGTCGCCTAGGGGCTTCCACATCTAAGCGGGAGGGAGCTCCGTTCCTGCCGGCTGAGACACATGTCGTGCCTCGCTCGCAACGAACTGGAGACCCCATGAACCTCATCGCCCGCACCCTGCTGGCCCTCGGCGTGGCCGCCACGGCCCAGGCCCACGCCGCCGCCGAAACCCTGTTCAACACGGCGCCCTTCCTCGGCTCCACCGCCAACCCGGCGGACGGCGTGCGCACCGTGTTTGCCGGCCAGCAGCGCAGCATCGCCACTTTCGACCCGACGACCGACCGCTTCGTCTTCGACCTCAGCAAGTTCAACGCGGGCAGCTCACTGAACTTCGCCAGCGCCACGCTGGCCGCACCGCCGGCAGCGGGCAGCAACGTCATCGTGCTGAACGAGTTCGACGACGACAACAACCCGGCCACGGCCTTTGGGGCCGGCAATGCCGCCAACCTGATCGCCAGCCTGGTGACGACGGACGGCGCCGGCTTCTTCATGTATTCCAACAGCGCCCTGGGCGTGAACCGGCTGGTCTATTCGAGCAACCTCAATGTCGCCACGGCCGACCTGTCCATCCTCGCCCGCATCGAAAGCCCCAAGGGTGCTGCCGCACCGGGCGCCCTGGCAGGTTTCGGCGCCGACAACTTCGTGGCGACCGTGCCGGAGCCCGGCAGCTATGCGCTGATGCTGGGCGGGCTGGCCGCCATGGGCTGGGTGAGCCGGCGCCGCGCGCAGCAAAACTGATCGACACTGCCGCGATGCCCGCAGCGCCCGCCGCCACCGACCGCCTGGCCTTCTGGCTCGGGCAGGTGGCCCTGGGCGACCAGCCCGCCTTCGAGCAGCTCTACCAGGCCACCAGCGCCCATCTGCTGGGCGTGGCCCTGCTGGTGCTCAAGCGCCGCGAGCGCGCCGAGGAGGTGCTGCAGGAGGCCTTCGTCAACATCTGGCACAACGCCGGTGGCTATGCGCAGACGGGTGCATCGCCCATGAGTTGGCTCATCACCATCGTGCGCAACAAGGCGCTGGACCATCTGCGCAGTGGCCGCCACGCCGATGCCCACGAGGCACTGGACGACCACGAGGCCCTGCCCAGCGACCGCCCTGACCCGCTGGCCCTGCTGGCCGAGGCCAGCGGCACGATGGGCGTACGCGCCTGCCTGGACAGCCTGGACGCGCCGCTGCGCCAGAGCCTGGCCCTGGCCTATTACGAAGGCCAGACCCATGACGAGGTGGCCCGCCACCTGCGCGCGCCGCTGGGAACGGTCAAGACCTGGCTCAGGCGCGGCATCGAGAGGCTGCGCGCCTGCCTGGATGGATTGGGGCGCCACCCATGAACTACCTGCGCCCCGAACTGCTGGACCGGCTGGCCGGCGCCCATGCGCTGGGCACGCTGAGCCCGCGCGCCGCGCGGCGCTTCGAGGCCGTGCTGCGCGACTCGCGCGAGGCCCGCGCGGCGGTGACGGCCTGGCAGGAGAAGCTGAACCAGCTGGCCGTCAGCGTGCCGCCCGTGCAGCCACGGCCGGCGGTCTGGCAAGCCATCCAGCGGCGCATCGCACCCACGCCGCAGCGCCGCCGTCAGCCCTGGTGGTGGCCACTGCTGGGGGCGGCCTTCGGTGTCGTGATGGCCGTGGGCATCGTGCGCCAGCAGCCGGAGTGGGTAGGCATCACGCCCGAGTCCGGCGAGACGCTGGCACCGGCCTATGTCGGCATCCTGACCAACGAGGCCAACGAGCCCGTCGTGCTGGCCTCGTCGCTTCGTCATGGCAAGGTTCTTACCTTGAAGATGCTCAAGCCCGTGAAGCCCCCGGAAGGCCAGGTCGCCCGGCTCTGGGCCATTCCGTCCGACGGCCGACCGCCGTTTGCCCTCGGCACCGTGCCTGCCGGCAGCAAGGCGCGCCTGGAACTGACAGCCACCAGCGAGGCCCTTTTCTCCAAGGTCGGCCGCCTGGCCGTCAGCTTCGAGCCCCCAGGCGGCGGCGACCAGCCCGGCGGTCCTTTCGTGCTGAGCGGGCATTGCGTCAAAGTGTGGGAGGCATTGCCTCCGGCATCCAAGCCCGCCGGCTCCTAAAATCCGGCACCGTTTCAGCCGACAAGGTCCGCCACCATGGACACACGTACCCACGAGACCCGCCTGCGCATCGAGCGCATTCGCGATGCCCTGATTGCCAACGGCGTGCATGCCGTGCTGGTGCCCTCCAGCGATCCGCATCTGTCCGAGTACCTGCCGGGCCGCTGGCAGGGCCGCGAATACCTGTCGGGCTTCACCGGCTCGGTCGGCAGCCTGGTCGTCACGCGCGACAGCGCCGCCCTCTTCGCCGACAGCCGCTACTGGACCCAGGCCGAGGCGCAGATCGCCGGCAGCGGCATCCAGCTCGAGAAGATGGCCACCGGCGCATCGACGATCTACATCGACTGGATCGCCAAGACCCTGAAGCCCGGCCAGGTGCTGGCCGTGGACGGCCAAGTGCTGGGCCTGTCGCTCGCCAATGCCTTGCGCACGGCCATGCAGCGCGCCGGCGTCAGCCTGCGCACCGACCTGGACCTGGTGCAGGCCGCCTGGGACGACCGCCCCGGCCTGCCGACCGAGGCCGTCTACGAACATGCCGCGCCCCAGGCCGCCGTGGCCCGCAGCGACAAGCTCGCCCGTGTGCGCGCCGCCATGGCGAGCATTGGCGCCACCCACCATCTCATCTCCACCGTCGACGACGTGGCCTGGCTGCTGAACTTGCGCGGCTCGGATGTGGAGTGCAACCCCGTCTTCATCGCGCACCTGCTGATCGACGCGACCGGTGGCCGCCTCTTCATCGCCGAGGGCAAGGTGCCGGCCGACGTGGCCGCCCGCCTGGCGGTCGACGGCATCCAGCTCGCGCCTTATGACCAGGCCGCCAAGGCCCTGGCCGCTTTGCCCGCCACGAGCAAGCTGCTGATCGACCCGCGCCGCGTGACCCTGGGCCTGCGCGAAGCCGTGCCGGCCACCGTGGCCGTCGTCGAGCAGATCAATCCCAGCACCCTGCTGAAGAGCCGCAAGACCGCCGCCGAGGCCGTCTTCGTCCGCGAGGCCATGGCCGAGGACGGCGCCGCCATGTGCGAGTTCTATGCCGACTTCGAGGCCTCCATGGCCCGCGGCGAGCGCTGGAGCGAACTGGACATCGACACCAAGCTGACCGCCGCGCGCCGCAAGCGCCCGGGCTTTGTCGGCCTGAGCTTCAGCACGATCGCCGGCTGGATGGCCAATGGCGCCCTGCCCCATTACCGCGCCACGCCCGAGTCCTTTGCCCAGATCGAGGGCAACGGCCTGCTGCTGATCGACTCCGGCGGCCAGTATGTCGGCGGCACGACGGACATCACCCGCGTCTGGCCCATCGGCACCGTCAGCGCGGCGCAGAAGCGCGACTACACCCTGGTGCTCAAGGGCACGCTGGCGCTGTCGCGCGTGCGCTTCCCGCGCGGCACGCTGAGCCCCATGCTGGACGCCATCGCCCGCGCGCCGCTGTGGGAGCACGGCCTGGACTACGGCCACGGCACCGGCCACGGCGTGGGCTACTTCATGAATGTCCATGAAGGCCCGCAAAGCATCAGCAAGGCGATTGCCGAGCCGGCCATGGCCATGGAGCCCGGCATGATCACCTCCATCGAGCCGGGCCTGTACCGGTCGGGCCAGTGGGGCGTGCGCATCGAGAACCTGGTGCTCAACGTTGCCGTCGACACGCCGGAAAAGAACGCCTTCGGCGAGATGCTGGAGTTCGAGACGCTGACGCTGTGCCCCATCGACACGCGCTGCATCGACATCGGCCTGCTGCGCGCTGACGAGATCGCCTGGCTGAACGACTACCACGCGACAGTGCGCGAACGCCTGTCGCCCAAGGTCAGCGGCGCGGCCCTGGCCTGGCTGGTCGAACGCACCCAGCCCCTTTCCGCATGAGGTGCCTGGCCGCGCTGCTGCTGATCGCGGCGGGCGCGGCCGGTGCACAGACGCGCTATGAAGGCCTGTGCGATGCATCGGCCGCGGTGGCGCTGGATGCCAGGCACTTCGTTGTCGCCGATGACGAACACAACAAGCTCAGCATCTACCGACGCGGCGAGGCCAAGGCCGTCGGCCAGGTCGAACTCGACGCCTTCCTGAAGACCGACAAGGAGGCCGACCTCGAAGCGTCGGCGCTGGTCGGCAACCGCATCTACTGGATCGCCTCGCATGCGCGCAACAGCGCGGGCAAGGTGCGTGAAGACCGGCAGCGCTTCTTCGCCACCGACATCCGCGGCACGACGGTCGAGCCCGTCGGCCAGCCCTACATGGGCCTGCTCGCCGATCTGCTGGCCGCGCCGGCGCTGGCACCGTTGAAGCTGTCCGACGCCGCCGGCCGCGCGGCCGAAGCGGCAGGCGGCTTCAACATCGAAGGCCTGGCCGCGGCGCCCGACGGCATCCTGCTGATCGGCCTGCGCAACCCGATTCCGCAAGGGCGTGCCCTCGTCATCCCGCTGCTGAACCCCGCCGAGCTGATCGCCGGCAAGGGCCCAGCGCGCTTTGGCAGCGCCATCCGCCTCGACCTGGGCGGCCGCGGCGTGCGTTCCATCGACCGCGTCGGCACCGGCTATCTCATCGTCGCCGGACCACCGGCCGATGAAGGCAGCTTCGCCCTCTTCCGCTGGAGCGGCAAGCCCAACGACACGCTGGTGCCGGTCAAGGCCGACCTCGGCACGCTGCGGCCCGAGGCGCTGTTTGCCTGGCCGGATGGGCAGCTCACGCTGCTCAGTGACGACGGCGGCGTCATGGTGGGCAAAAAGGCCTGCAAGGATGCGGACAAGAGCAAACGCTCCTTCCGCGCACTGGACATCAGGCCTTAGTCAGCCGCGGATGCCTGAAGGCCAGCCCGGCAAGCGCCGGCAGCAGCAGGGCCAGGGTCGAGGGCTCGGGAACGCTGTTCGTGACGAAGGCCGCACTGGTGTTCACCGGGTTCCACCAGATCGCATTGGTCTTGCCCTGGATGGAATAGGCGAAGGCGGTGATGGCGGGGTTGACGCGATCGAAGACGATGAGGAAATCGTTGACCGCGCCATCGCCGACGACAGCATTCGCGCCGCGCACGATGGCGCCAATGGCGGTCTGCGTCGTGCCCTGGTTGGCGATGCCAACTTCAGCCAGCGTGTACTGGTGGCCGGCAATCTCGATGTCGATGCTGAGGATGCTGGCGATGGGGTCGGCCTTGTTGACCGTGTCCCAGCTCAGCCGGGCATCGATCTCGCCGTTGAAGCCAGGGTATTGCGTGCCGGCATTGGTGAAGCCCGAGGCCTTGAGCTCCAGCGTCACGGGGGCGGCGAAGGCGGTGCCGCCGAGGCTCAGGGCAAGGACGACGGCAGCGCGGGTGAAGACGGATGAAGTGAAGGACATGGGGTGCTCCCGGTTGAAGACATGTCCAAGTTAGAGGCACTTCCCCGCCGCCTCTACCCCCGAGGCGCTGGGGCCTCGCCGGGGAACTGCGGAGCCGGATCGGGCACTACATGTGCGGGGGCGACGTTGTGCAGGGATCGGAGCGCCAGCTCGAGCGCGACATCCATCCCCCCGAAATTGGTGGGCCGAATCCCTACACCGCGGAAGCCGCGGCGTCGCCCTGCTGCACCGACGGATAGGCCCACACCAGGGTCGCGCTGACCAGCAGCTGAATCAGCACGCCGGCGAACACCGGCACGGCACTGTCCGCATGGCCAAGGAAGGGCGCGACCAGCTGCGTGCCCAGTGCACCGGCAGCCAGCAGGGCCAGCACCAGCATGGCGGTGGCGCGCCCCATCTGCGCAGGCGGCACGGCGAGTGCGTCGACAAAGGTGGCCGGGCCTCGGATGGCCAGGGCACCGCAGAAGCACATCCAGTAGGCCGCCACCACCGCATACGGCAGCCACCCGCTCCCTGCCATCAGCAAGGCAGCCGTGCAGGCCACCAGCTGCACCACGCTGCCCAGCCTGACGACACGCGCATGGCCCAGTCGCGCCGCCAGCTTGCCCGACTGCGAGGCGCCGATCATGAAGGAGCCCACGCCCAGCACCTGCAGCAGTGCGAAGGCCGCCGTGCCCAGGCCCAGGGTGTGCTGCAGCAGCTGCGGCGCGCTGGCCAGGAAGGTCAGCAACGCGCCGATGCACAGGGCATGCGAGCCCGCCAGACGCAGATAGCGGCGGTTGCGCAGGATGCCGAGATAACCCGCGTCGTGCTTCATGTCCAGGCCGGGCAGCTTGCGCGGCGCGATCTTCACCACCCAGGGCAGCACCAGCAGGGCCAAAGCCGCCAGCACCCAGAAGGTGCCGCGCCAGTCGGTCACGCGCAGCAGCAGCGCGCCCAGCACCGGCCCGGCGGCCGGCACGATGGCCTCGACCATGGAGATGGCGGCAATGCCGCGCACCACGTCCTTGTCTGCCAGCGTCGCGCGCACGACGGTGGGCGCAACGACGGTCGCCGCCGCGGCCGACACGCCCTGCAGCAGGCGCAGCGCCAGCAGGGTCTCGATGTTGGGCGCGAAGGCGCAGCCCAGGCTGGTCAGCACCAGCAGCGCCAGGCCGATCTCGATGGAGAGGCGCGGGCCGAGGCGGTTCAGCAACTCGCCCCACAGCAGCTGGGCGCCGGCCAGGCCGGCGAGGTAGACGGCGATGGTGGCCTGGGCCAGCGGCACGCTGATGCCCATGCCGGTCTGCAGCGCCGGCACGGCGGGCAGGTAAAGGTCCATCGCGGCCATGCTGACGCCGGTGACAAAGGCCAGCGGCAGGATGGTTCGTATGGATGCGGATGCGGGAAGGGAATGCATGCGGGAGCCTCTTCTTCACAGAGGGCGCCCTTGTTCATGCGTCATCGCCAAGCGTGGCGAGAGCCTCGTCGCTCCCGTCGCAGCACCCCTCGTCGTGACGGCGACGCGGCACTCGCCACGTCACGGTCAATATTCTAGGCAAGGCAAACTGCGGTGATGGACCAGGTGGATATTGCCGTCATCGGCGCCGGCGTCGTCGGCCTCGCGATTGCCCGCGAGCTGGCGCTGCGCGGGCGCGAGGTCGTCGTCATCGAGGCTGCGGGCGCCATCGGCACGGGCATCTCCTCGCGCAACAGCGAGGTCATCCATGCCGGCCTCTACTATCCGGCCGGCAGCCTGAAGGCGCGGCTGTGCGTGCGCGGCAAGCAACTGCTGTACGACTACTGCGTGGCGCGCGGCATCGCGCATCGGCACTGCGGCAAGCTGGTCGTCGCGACGCGCGAGGAGGATTTGCCGCGGCTGGAGAAGATCGTCGCCGGCGGTGCGGCCAACGGTGTCGCCGACCTGCGGCTGCTGAATCGCGCCGAGACGCTGGCGCTGGAGCCCGCCTTGAACGCGGCTGGCGCGTTGCTGTCGCCGTCGAGCGGCATCGTCGACAGCCACGGCCTGATGACGTCACTGCTGGCCGACGCCGAGAACGCCGGTGCGACGCTGGCGCTGGCGAGCCCTGTCACGGGTGGTGTGAGCGAGGGCCAAGGCTGGCGGTTGCGTGTGGGCCCGGACTTCGAACTGGGCGCACGCTGCGTCATCAATGCGGCGGGCCTCGTCGCAGGTCAGGTGGCCGAATCCCTGGGCGTACCCGGTCCACAGCTGCGCTTCGCCCGCGGCCACTATTTCTCGCTGGCGGGCCGAGCGCCCTTCTCACGGCTGATCTACCCGTTGCCGGTCGATGGCGGCCTGGGCGTGCATCTGACGCTGGACCTGGGCGGCCAGGCGCGCTTCGGGCCCGATGTGCAGTGGCTGCCCGACACCGATCCGGCGGCGCTGGACTACGCCGTCGATCCGTTGCTGGCGCCGGCCTTCGAGGCCGAGGTACGCAGCTACTGGCCCGGCCTGCCGGCTGGCGCGCTGCAGCCGGCCTACAGCGGCATCCGACCCAAGCTGACCGGCCCCGGCGAGGCGGCGGCAGACTTTCGCATCGATGCAACGACGCCGGGACTCGTGCAGCTCTTCGGCATCGAATCACCGGGGCTGACGGCCTCCCTGGCCTTGGCCGAAGAGGTCGCCAGCCGGCTTCAGGCCGTGACGCTGAGCTGAGCGTCCGAGCCGGAGGACTGCAGCCAGTTCTTGCTGAGCTGGTCGTAGAGCTTTTGCGCGAGCGCGGCGATGTCGCTGTTGGCACTGCCCTGGCTGCCGTCGGAACTCGCCGTCTGGGCGAGCTCCTTCAGCTGCCCCGCCAGCCTCTCGATCTGCGACACCGTGCCGTCCTGGTTGGCGTCCAGCGGGTCGTAGGTGGTCGAGGTGGAACTGGTGGAACTGCCGCCGGACGATGCTGCTGGCGGCGGGCCGTGCGGGCCCCCTTCATGCCGCTGCGGCTTGCCGGCTTCGAACTCGGCCTTCGACAACTGGCCGTCGCCGTCGGTGTCGAGCTTGGCGAACCTGTCGCTGTCCTCGCTGCCTTCATCGTTGGCCGCACCGCGCGACTGCGCGAATTCCATCGTCGAGGACGGCGGCGGCATCAGGTCGCGCATGCCCTGGCTCAGCTCCTCGCTGTTCAGGCTGCCGTCGCCGTTGCTGTCCATCTTCTTCAACAGTTCGGCGCTGTCACCCGCATGGCCGCTGAGCGGCCCCTTCTCCAGCATGGCCGCCAGTTCGGTGGCGTCGACACTGCCGCTGCCGTCGCTGTCCACCTTGGCGAACATCTTGGCTTCGTGCTCGGCGCGGCGGCTCGAACTGCTGTTTTGAGCGTTCTGCCAGGACCGGTCTGCACCTCCCAGGCCGCTGATCGTGCTCATTGGCTACTCCTTTCAAGGGTTGTGGATCGCCCCGCGGCCCTGTTGCGGCGGGACGATTCATTCTTGAAAGCGCCGGTAAGCCCTACGTATGCGCCATGTGTCGGGACAGACACAAAGCATGGTTCGAGAACCCGAACTGGCCCGTGATGTCGGCCCTGTTCGAGGCTTCCCCATGAGAGCCCATTTCAGCCCTTGGCCGACTGTTTGGCGATGATGACGTCGACCGCGTGTTCGGCCTGCTGCAGCGGCTGGCTCAGGGCCTGGGTCGTGTAGGCCGGCTTTGCCGGTGCCGGCGCACCAAGCACTTGGCCGCCGGTGTCGTGCGTGTCCACCGTCACATCCATGGACAGGCCGATGCGCAGCGGATGTTCGCGCAGCTCGGCCGCATCCAGCGCGATGCGCACCGGCACGCGCTGCACGACCTTGATCCAGTTGCCGGTCGCGTTCTGGGCCGGCAGCAGCGAAAAGGAGCTGCCCGTGCCCGGCGACAGGCCCAGCACCTTGCCGTGGTACTCGACCTTGCCGCCATAGGTGTCGGCTTCCAGCGTCGCCGCCTGGCCGACGCGGATGTTGCGCAGCTCCGACTCCTTGAAGTTGGCGTCCACCCAGAGCTGGTCCAGCGGCACGATGGACATCAGCGCCGTGCCGGGGATGACGCGGCTGCCGACCTGCACGCTGCGCTTGCCAACATAGCCCGACACGGGTGACACGACAGCATTGCGGCGCAGGGCCAGCCAGGCCTGCACATAGTCGGCCCGCGCGGCCAGCACGCTGGGATGCTGGGCCAGCGACACGCCCTGCACGCCGGCCTTGCTGGCGTCAACCTGGCGCAGGGCCACTTCGAGGGCGGCCTGGGCGCTCTTGACGGCCTGCTGGGCGTGGGCGATCTCCTCGGCCGACAGCGTGTTGTCGGCCGCCAGCGGCTGGCGTCGGGCCAGGTCGTCCTGGGCACGCTTGAGGTCCTGACGGCGCAACTCGACGGTGGCCTCGACCTGGGGCACGCCGGCATAGCGCTCGCGCAGCTGGCGCACCGCGCCGCCCAACCGCGCCTCGGCTTGAGCCAGGGCGACCTCGGCGTCCACCGGGTCGAGTTTGACCAGCTCGGCGCCGGCCTGCACCAGCTGGGTCTCGTCGGCGCGGATCTCCGCGACGTTGCCGGTGACCTGGGACGACAGTGTGACCAGGTTGCCGCCGACATAGGCGTTGTCGGTCTCCTCGCGCTTGGACAGCACCAGGGCCGAATAGACGGCGTAGAGCACACCGGCAACGACGAAGAGCGCCGTGATGCCGGCGAGGGCCCAGCGGCGCTTGCGCTCCAGCGGGGGCGGGGTGACGGGTTCGGTGGTGGACATGGTTCAGCTTCCGGAGATGGCGGTAGGCGCTTCGGCATGGAAGCCGCCGCCCAGGGCTTGTGTCAGCGCGACTTCGGTCTGCAGGCGCTGGCTTGTCAGTTGCAACTCGGCCTGGCGCTCGCGCAGCACGGCGAGGCTGGCCTGCACCGTGGTGGCGCGGTCGGCCAGGCCCTGGCGCTGGCGGGCCTGGGCGCTGCGCTGCTGGGCGTCGAGCAGCGTGGCGGCTTGGTGCTGCTGGGCGGCCTGGGCGGACAGGCCTTGCAAGGCGGAGGCAGCCTGCGCCACGTCACGCACGGCATCGAGCACGCGCTGGTCGTAGTCGGCGATCAGCTCGTCGCGCGCACTGCGGGCCTGGCCGAGCTGGCCCTTCAGCGTGCCGGTGCTGAACAGCGGCAGGGCCAGCGACGGACCGATCAGGAAAGTGCGGCTGGCGGTCTTCAGCAGCTTGGGCAGCGTCAGCGAGTCGAGGCCCAGCGAGCCGGCGAGGTTGATGTCGGGATAGAAGGCCGCCTGGGCCGCATCGACGCGGTTCATGGACGCCTCGACCCGCCAGCGCGCGGCCTGCAGGTCGGGGCGGCGGGCCAGCAGCTCGTAGCCGAGATGCTCGGGCAGCGTGGCCTGGCCGATCGGTAGCGCGCGGAGCTGCAAGGTGGCGAGCATGTCTTCGCCATGGCCCAGCAAGGCGCGCAGGGCTTCGCGCTGACCCATGGCGGCGGCCTCGGCCTCGGCGATGCGGGTGCGCAGCTCGGCCAGCCTGGTGGCTTCGGCGCGCGGCTCGTCGGCCGAGGCCAGGCCGTGGGCGACGCGGCGGTTCCTGTCGTCGACCAGGGCCTGCTGGGCCGTGGCCTGCTCGCGCAAGTTGGCGGCCAAGGCCCACTGGCCTTGCAGCTCGAAATACGTGCGCGCCACCGAGCCGGCCAGGGCCTGGCGCACCTGGGCAGCTTCGGCCTTGCGGGCGAACTCCTCGCCGGCGGCCGCGGCCACCTGGGCGCGGTTGCGGCCCCACAGGTCGAAGTCGTAGCGGGCCTGCAGCTTGACGTTGAAGTCGTTGAAGGTGCCGCCGCCTATCGGCGACGGGAACAGGCCGTTGGCCGAATAGCGCTGGCGGTTGGCGTCGGCCATCACGCCGGCCTCGGCACCGGCGGCGGCGCGCGTGACGACCAGGGCCGACTGCGCCGCGTTGACGCGAGCGGCGGCGGCCTCCAGCGACGGGCTGGCCTGCAGGGCGCGGTCGACCAGGGCGTCGAGCTGGGCGTCGCCGTAGCGCGTCCACCAGCGATCGCTGGGCCAGGCGCCGGCGCCCGCTTGTCTGATGTCGGCCGGCAGTTCGGCCGTTTTCACATCGGGCAGCGCGACGGCGTGCGGCTCGGGCGGAATGCTGATGCAGGAGCACAGCAGCAGGGCCGACAGCGTCGCCATCAGCACCGTCAGGGCGAAGGGGTGGTTGAGGGGATTCAGGCGGGGCAGCATGCGCATCACTCCAGCGCCGCGTGGTTGGCGGCGGGGTCGGGAAGGGAAGACTGAGCTTTAGGAGGACGGATCAGCAGCAGCAGCGGGATGATGACCAGCGTGACGAGGAACATCATCCAGAAGTCGTCGATGTAGGCCAGCATCGAGGCCTGCCGCGTGATCTCGGCGTTCAGCAGCGTGGCGCCCGCGACGCCGCCGGAGCCATAGACCGCGGTCACGGTCGGGTCCTGCAGCATGGGGTTGGCGATGTTGATGTGCTCGGTGAGGGACGCGTGGGCGACCTGCACATTGCGCGTCAGGAAGGCCTGCACCAGGGCGATGCCGACGCTGCTGCCGATGTTGCGCACCAGGCTGTAGATGGCGGTGCCGTCGGCACGCATGGCCGGCGACAACGTCGCGAAGGTGGCGGTGCTCAGCGGCACGAAGACCAGGCCCAGGCCGATGCCCTGGATGATGCCGGGCCAGACGATGTCGCTGCGCGACAGCACCAGGGTGTACTGGCTCATCTGCCACAGCGAGAAGGCCGTCAACGCAAAGCCCACGGCCAGCAGATAGCGCACGTCGACCCTGCCGACCAGCTTGCCGACCACCAGCATGGCCACCATGGTCCCGAGGCCGCTGGGCGCCGTGACGAGGCCGGCGATGGCCGCCGGATAGCCCATCAGGCCCTGCAGCATGGACGGCGTCAGCGCCCGCGTGGCGAACAGCACCATGCCGACGATGGCGATGAAGAGCAGGCCGGTCACGTAGTTGGCGTTCTTCAGCAACCGGTAGTCGAAGAACGACTGCCCGGCCGGCTGCAGCGCCGTGTGGGCGATGAAGTAGGCAAAGCTGATGGCCAGCAGCACGGCCTCGATCCACGTCTCGCGGGACGCGAACCAGTCGTTCTGCTCGCCGCGGTCCAGCAGCATCTGCAGGGCGCCGATGGCGAGGGACAACGTGGCGAAGCCGAACAGGTCGAAGCGCATCCGTCGCGCGGGCGCGGCGCCGTGGATGTATTTCCAGACGCCATAGAAGGCCATGGCGCCGACCGGCACGTTGATGAAGAACACCCAGCGCCAGTTGTAGGCGTCGGTCAGCCAGCCGCCCAGCGTCGGGCCGAGGATGGGCCCGATCATGACGCCCATGCCCCAGACGGCCATGGCCTGGCCATGCTTCTCGCGCGGGTTGATGTCCAGCAACACCGCCTGCGACAGCGGCACCAGGGCCGCACCGAACACGCCCTGGATGAAACGGGCGAGCACGATCTCGGTCAGGTTGCCGGCCATGCCGCACAGCACCGAGGCGATGGTGAAGCCGCCGATGGAGGCGAGGAAGATGGTCTTCTGGCCGAAGCGGTCGCAGAGCCAGCCCGTCAGCGGCATGGTGATGGCCGAGGCGACGATGAAGGACGTCAACACCCAGGTGATCTGGTCCTGCGAGGCCGACAGATTGCCCTGCATATGCGGCAGGGCGACGTTGGCGATGGTGCCGTCCAGCGCCTGGATGATGGTCGCCAGCATGATCGACACGGTGATCATGACGCGGTTGGGTTCGGGCGCCACCGCGGCGGTGCCCTGAACGGTGGCAGTCGTCACAGGCTGGCCTCGACCATGGCCTGCAGCTCCTCCAGCAGCTCGGTGGCGGCCTGCAGGCGCGCCTTGTCGATACCGCCGAGCAGCTCCTTGCGGTAGGCATCGGCGGCCGTCTTGACCTTCGCGTAGAGGGCCTGGCCGGCCTCGGTCAGCACGACGTACTTGATGCGCCGGTCGGTCTCCGAGGGCACGCGCTCGACCAGGTCTGCCTTCACCAGGCGGTCCACGATGCTGACGACCGAGGGGCCTTCCACGCCGAGGCGGTTGGCCAGCTCGATCTGCGACAGCGACTCCTTGGACTTGGCGATGTTGGCGATGGCCATCCAGCCCGACTGGCCGACGCCCAGATCCTTCAACCGGCGATCGATGGCCTGGCGCCAGATGCGCGCCGTGTTGTGCAGCGCCATCGAGAAGCGTTCTTCGGTCGAGGCCATGGATTTGTCACCTATTCGTTCGCCAACTAATCGTTAGCTGGCTAATGAATTCTAGGCGATGTGCCAAAGCCGATTCAAGCCGGCCAAGAAAAAGCCCCGCCGAGGCGGGGCCCATGCGTTCAGTGCCGCAGCCGGATCAGATCGCGAAGGCCGCGTCAGCCGCGGCCGTCATGCGCGGCCACAGGGCCAGGCCGCCACTGAGACTCCAGGCCTGCTCATGGCCCAGGCGGCGCAGGGCCTGGGCGGCCTGGGCGCTGCGGTTGCCGCTGCGGCAGAAGAAGACGATGGGGGTGCCGGCCGGCAGGGCCATCCAGCGCGCCAGCGCATTGGGCAGGCCGGACAAGGCCACGGCCTCCAGGCGCACCGCGGCGCCCAGTTCGGGCGTCTGGCCCAGGCGCTGCTCATAGGGTTCGCGCACGTCGACGAGCAGCAGGCCCGGATGCTCCCGCGTCATCTGCGTCAGCGAACTCATGCTGAGCTCGCTGGACGCCAGCGGGCAGGCGCTGTCGACCCGCGCTCCGCAGGCGACGGTCTGGTATTCGGTCAGGGCCAGGCCCTGTTCGAGCAGGGCCTTGGCGGCCGCGAAGCCGGCGTCGTCGACGCGGCCGCTGAGCACATCGGCCAGCAGCGGCTGGGCCGCGCACTCCACTGCCAGCGTGCTGGCGAAGCGATCGTCATAGTCATGCCCCGGCAGCAGCAGCGTCTGCGGGCCGACGGTCAGTTCCAGCCGGCGCAGCGAATGGCCGTAGTCCTGCGGCGCGCTCTGCTCGAAGTCGCTGCGGCCCAGCGCCCCGGGCATGACGGTGTCGCCGACAAAGGCCAGGCGCAGGCTGGCGCCGTCATGCAGCAGATAGGCCGTCGAATCCTGGGTGTGGCCGGGAATGGGCATGCGACTGAGCTTCAAGGCACCGAGCTCGATGGCCTGTGCGCCGCGCGGCCAGCCCAGGCCGTCGACATCGCCACGCGCGCGCCCGGCGGCGGCGAGCAACTCGGGCGCGGACGAGGCGTGGTCGCCATGGCTGTGGGTGTCCAGCACGGCGGCAAGTTCGTATTCCTGACAGTTCAGCCACTGGGCCAGCCGCTCCGTCAGTTCGGGCAGCGGGTCGATGACGACGGCGCGGCGGCTGGCGGCATCGGCCAGCAGATAGCAGCAGGCGCCGTCGACGACAAAGCGTGTCAGGCCGTCGGCCGGCAGGGCCTGGCCCGGGGCGCTCGGGTCCAGGCAGCTTTCGCGCAGCGACTCGCCGCAGATGCGGATGCGCGCGCAGGCCTCGTCGACGAAGCCGGCGTCGGCCACCGGGCCGAAAGACAGCCGCACGGCGGACGCGGTCTGCCAGGCCGGCAGGCCCATGGCTTCGAGCACATAGCTGGGCTGGGCCTTGGAGGCGCTGCAGGCCGAGCCGCCGCTGACGCGAAGTTCGGCGGCGTCAAAGAGATCCAGCAGCAGCTTGGAACTGATGCCGGGCACGGCGAAGTTCAGCGTCGTCGGCAGGCTGAGTTCGGGTGGTGCGTTGAACACGAGGCCGGGGAAGGCCTGCTGCAACGCCGCGGCCAGGCGGTCACGGAAGGCCACCAGCGTGGCGTGGTCGCGGAAGACGCGGCCCTCTTCCAGTGCCGCCAGCACGGCGCCCAGCGCCGCGATGCCGGACATGTTCTCGGTGCCCGAGCGCAGCGCACCTTCCTGACCGCCACCGGCCAGCAGGGGCGTGAAGGGGGCGCCTTCGCGCACATAGAGCAGGCCGATGCCTTTGGGCGCGTAGAGCTTGTGACCGGAGAAAGGCGCGTAGTCGATGCGGCGCTCAGCCAGGCGCAGCGGCAGCTTGCCCAGGGCCTGCACGCCGTCCACCATCCACAGCGCCGGGCTGCCGGCCAGCACCTGCTCGATGCCGTCCAGGTCGCTGATGACACCGGTCTCGTTGTTGGCGGCCATGGTGCAGACCAGGCCGGCGCGTGGCGCATGCTCGCGCAGCCAGGCAAGGTCGTGGCGGCCGTCGCGGCCGACCGGGATGGCCAGCACCTGCAGGTTCAGGCCCAGCAGCGCATTCCAGTGCTTGATGGCTTCGGGCACGGCCTTGTGCTCGGTGGCGCCGTAGAGCAGCAGCTCGGGGCGGGTCGGTGCCTCACGCAGGGCACTGAGGGCGGACAGCACGGCGGTCTGGATGCCCTCGGTCGCGCCACTGAGGAAGAGCAGCTTGCCGCTGCTGGCGCCGAGCACGCGACGGGCCCGGGCGCGCACGCCGTCCATCAGCGCCCTCGCCTTCAGGCCGGTGCTGTGGATGCTGCTGGGGTTGCCGAAGTCCTCGGCCATGGCGGCCATGGCGGCCTCGCGCGCCTGAGGCAGGACGGGCGTGGTGGCATTGGCGTCGAGATAGATTTCCATGGTGCGGAGCGGCGGTTGGAGGCGTTGGTGGCTATTGTTGCCAGCATCGGCTGGAAATGGGTTGCGCCAGATGCACGCAATGCCGCTCGCTTGAGCATGCAATGCTCCGTATCATCGAATTCATGAAATTAGATTCCATAGACCTGCGCATCCTCGACATCCTTCAACAGAATGCCGAGCTGCAGACGGCAGAAATCGCGCATCAGGTCGGCCTGTCGACGACACCCTGCTGGCGGCGCATCCAGCGCCTGAAGGAGGCCGGCGTCATCACCCGCCAGGTGGCGCTGCTGGACGCGCAGAAGGTCAATGTCGGCGTGACGGTGTTTGTCTCGGTGCGCACCAGCACGCACAGCCAGGACTGGTTCGAGACCTTCAAGGCGACGGTGCAGGCCATTCCCGAGGTGGTCGAGTTCTACCGCATGAGCGGCGAGGTCGACTATCTGCTGCGGGTCGTGGTGCCCGACATCGCCGCCTATGACCGCGTCTACAAGCGGCTGACCGCCAGCACGGAGCTCCGCGACGTCAGCTCCAGCTTTGCGATGGAGGAGCTCAAGCTGACGACGGCCCTGCCGCTGGGGTATGTCGGTTGACACCCCTTTGGCTACGAGGTGTTGCAAATTGCGGGCAGCCGCAGTACACCGTCCAGGCACTGCGGCGTTAAGTTCACCGCATTCGATCGCTAGCGAGCCCGCCATGAAGACCCTAGTCCGCGCCTCTGTTGTTGTCGCCCTGCTGGCTGCCCAGGGCCTGGCAAGCGCCGGCCCCCGCTACTACCACCATCACCACCACCGCGGCCCCGGTCTCGGCGGCCTGGTTCTGGGCCTGGCCGTGGCTGTGCCGCTGATCGCCCTGGCCAACCATGCGGACCGCGAGGTGGTCTATGTGCCGCCCCCTCCTCCTCCGCCGCAACCGGTCTACGTCCAGCCGGCTCAACCCGTCTATGTGCAGCCCGCGCCGTCGCGTGCCGTGCCCATCATCTATCCGCGCAACGGCCAGAGCGCTCCGCAACTGGAAGCCGACAGCCGTGAATGCAACCGCTGGGCCACGACCCAGCAGGCGGCCATGTCCGACGCTGGCGTATTCCAGCGCGCCGTCGAAGCCTGCATGGACGGCCGCGGCTACACGATGCGTTGAGCGTCACGACGCGCTGACCCGATTGAACAAGGACCTGGCGGCTTGCGCTTCCAGGTCCTTGTTGCATCAGGGGCTGACGAAGCCGGGACCAACGGCCTAGACTCGGGGCATGCCGGACTACCTCAACACCTATGTCGAAGAGGAAGAGCTGCTCACCTACCAGGGGGCGGATTTCGACGAGGTCTGTCTGGCCGGTCGGTCGGGCGAACCCGGCGCCCAGGTCTGGTGTTGGACGCGACGCGAGGCCGATGGCAACAAGGCATGCTGGCTTCGGCTGATCGTTGCCGTCGACGACAAGGACTCTCCAGCCACCGTCGAGCGCGTCCGAGGCGCCCTGAACCCCCAGCCGGTGACGGATCCCCATCGACCGCTCTGGATGCATTGAGCTCGCTCGGGGCCAGCCCGCCCTGCTCACGGCCAAGTAAAAAGGACCTGGGAGCTTTCGCTTCCAGGTCCTTGCTTATTTGGGGTGGCTGATGGGACTCGAACCCACGACGACAGGAATCACAATCCTGGACTCTACCAACTGAGCTACAGCCACCGCAGAGCCAAAAAGTATAACCTAAAAATCAGGGCGCGCTGGCGGCCGATGCGGGAGCTTCCACCTTGATGACCGCCTTGTACTGCGACTTCAGCGCAGCCAGATAGGCCTGGCCTTCGGCACGGGCCCAGGCGCCGGTGTATTGCAGATTGGCGCGCCTGTCGTCGATGATGGTCGGGTCAGGCGGTTGCAGCTTGTTGATGCGCACGATCAGGTAGCCACCGTCTTCGGCGCTCACACCGACTGCGGTCGGCAGCTTGCTGGCATCGGCACCGAGCACGGCTTCGAGCTGGGCACGCGTGAGATTCGAGGGCTTGGCACGCGACACAGACTCCGCAGCCTCCAGGCCGGCCGTATCGGCCGGGTTGGCCTTGAGCACCGCCAGGCGCGCCTCGCCAGCCTTCTTGGCCTGCTCGCCGGCAAGCTTGCGGACCAGTAGCGCGCGCGCCTTGTCCTTCACATCGGCCAGAGGCGGCACGCGGACCGGGTTGTGCTGGACGATGCGGGCCGACACGAGCTGGTTCGGGCCGGTCTCGACAGCTTCGGTGTTGCGCTTGTTGCGCAGGGCGTCATTGCCGAAGACAGCTTCCAGCAGCTTGGGCGAGGCGAGCGGGCCGGTGGCACCCAGCATGGGCTGGCGCTGCACGGTCGCCGTCTGCAGCTGCAGCTTGAGCTTGTCAGCCACCGGTTGCAGGCTGTCGGACTGTTCGTAGACAAGATTGCCGAACTGCTCGGCGACCTCGGAGTAGCGGCGCTGGGCAAGCTGCTTGCGCACCTCGGCCTCGACCTCGGCACGCACGGCCTCGAAAGGCTTCTTGTCGCCGCCGCGGGTGCCGGTCAGCTGGATGATGTGATAGCCGAAATCGGTCTCGACCAGGTTGCTGATCTCGCCCTGCTTCATCGCATAGACCGCAGCGTCGAACTCGGGAACCATGGCCTTGGGGCCAAAGAAGTCGAGATCACCACCGTTGGCGGCCGAGCCCTTGTCGTCGGAGTTCTTCTTGGCCACGTCGGCAAACGAGGCCGGGTTCTTGCGCACTTCGGCAAGCAACTCCTCGGCCTTGGCCTTGGCCTTGGCACGTTCCGCGGCCGGCGCGCTGCGCTCGGACTTGACGAGGATGTGGCTGGCGCGGCGCTCCTCGGCAACGGCGTAGCGCGAGGCGTTCTGCTTGTAGTAGTCCTGCAGGTCGGCGTCGGTGAACTTGACGTCCTTCTTCAGCGCCTCCAGGTCGAGCATGACGTACTGGATCTTGGCCGACTCGGGCAGCTGGAACTTGGCCGCGTTCGCCGGCTCCTTGTAGAAGGCTTCGATGTCGGCGTCGCTCGGGTTGATCTTGGCGGCGAAGTCCTTGATGTCGAAGCGCTGCAGTTGCACTTCGCGCTGCTGCAACAGTGCGTCGAAGGCCAGCTTGGCATTCGTCGCGGCGACCACACCGGAGGATTCAACACCCGACGTGACCTGGCGCAGCGACAGGTCCTGGCGCAGCTTCTCGACGAAGATGGCCGAGTTCATGCCCTGGGCGGACAGGATGGCCTTGTTGACCGACCCGTCGGGGTTGCGCATGAAAGCGAACTGCGGGTCGCGCTGGAACAGCGTGGCAAGGCGCTCGTCACTGACAGTGAAGTGCTGGTGGGTGGCGGCCGCCTGCATCGTGCGCTCGGTGACCAGGCCTTCGAGGGCCTGACGCTTCACTTCCGGCGTGTCCAGCAACTTGGCGTCCACGCCCGGGTTCTGCCGGCGGATGCGCTCGGCCTGGTCGCGCTGCGCGACGTCCCATTCAGCCTGGGTGATCTTGCGGCCATCCACGCTCGCAACGCCGGCATTGGCACCCCCCATCATGCTGGTATAGCCCTGCATGCCGACAAAGGCGAAGGACGGCAGGATCAGCAGCAGCAGGATGAACTGGAACAGGCGGTTGTGCGTACGGACGAATTCAAACATCTCGGAGCCTTGAGGATCAAACGCGACGAAGGCGAACCGAGGTTCGCCTTCGAGGGGAGTCGCATTCTAAATGCGAGGCGGCTGATGCCGCCCTGGGGTCGGGTGGTGGGCGCTGACGGGCTCGAACCGCCGACAATCTCCGTGTAAGGGAGGTGCTCTACCAACTGAGCTAAGCGCCCGGGAAAACCGGGACCGGCTGAACCTTCAGTTCACGGCGTCCTTGAGCGCCTTGCCGGGTTTGAACTTGGGCACCTTGGCCGATTTGATCTTGATCGTGTCGCCGGTGCGCGGATTGCGGCCGGCGCGCGCAGCGCGCTTGGTGATGCTGAAGGTGCCGAAGCCCACCAGCGAGACGGTGCCGTTCTTCTTCAGCGTCGTCTTGACGCCGCCGATCACGGCCTCGAGCGCGCGGCCTGCCGCAGCCTTGGAGATGTCGGCCTGCTTGGCGATGTGCTCGATCAATTCGGACTTGTTCACTCGTGCCCCCTCATGACGATTCAGCGGACTGTTGAGCCCTGCACCCAGATTGGCTGCAAGACTGCGATGCAGATGTCGTTCCCGCGCACTGCGCAGCCTGTGACAGGCCGACGACAAGCGGCCAAGGTGCGCGCGGGGAAGCGGATTCTAGACGCGCGTCCGGTGGTGGTCAGGGCGGGAAAAGTCCCGATACAACTCGGTGTCCGGCGTGAGCCGGAACGGCGTCCTAGCGGGCCTTGGCGCGGATTTCCGGCAAGGCCTTCTGCAGGTAATAGACCATGGACCAGATGGTCAGCACCACGGCGGCGTAGATCAGCCAGGTGCCCCACAGCCGCGTCGGGATGAGGCCGAAGAGCTGGCCGTCATAGAGCAGGAAGGGGATGGCCACCATCTGCACGGTCGTCTTGAGCTTGCCGACCATGTGGACGGCGACGCTGCGCGAGGCACCGATCTGGGCCATCCATTCACGCAGGGCCGAGATGGCGATTTCGCGGCCCACGATGACCAGGGCGACAAAGGCGTTCACCCGGCCCAGTTCCAGCAGGATCAGCAGCGCCGAGCAGACCAGGAATTTGTCGGCCACCGGGTCGAGGAAGGCCCCGAAGGACGACGTCTGGTTGAGCTTGCGCGCCAGATAGCCGTCCAGCCAGTCGGTCAATGCAACAACGACGAAGAGCACCGTCGCGAACAGGTTCTGGTGCGCCGGTGTCATCTCCAGATAGAACACCCCGACGATCAGCGGGATGGCCACGATGCGGGCCCAGGTCAGCAGAGTCGGCAGCGTCAGGAACATTTCAGTGCCTGCTCGGCCGTCCGGAAGGCACTGACGCCCCCTCGGGGGGCAGCTATCGAAGAGAGCGTGGGGGCCAACATGCTCCGCATTGTGCCCATGTCCCCGCCCTCTTCCTGTGCATCGGGCGCGATTGTGGTTGCCAGCCCTCAGTTCAGGCTGAGCGGCTTGAAGCGCCGGTCTTCTTCGAAAAGAAAGGTTTCGGTGAACTTCCAGGGCTCGGGCATGCGGCGCACGTCGCCAAAGGGCGCCGCGCGGTGGACGGCGTCGATGGCCAGCTGCAGGGTTTCGGGCGCAAACCTGGGTTTGCGAACCACGTTGACCCGGCGCACGCTGCCGTCGGCCTTCACTTCGATTTCCAGCACCACGACGCTCAGCACATGCGAGGGTGCCTTGGTCATGAAGCTGCCATCAGGATTGGCCATGACGAGGCGCTCGGCGGCCTGGCGACGCAGTTCGTCCTGGGTGCGGACCGGCTTGGGGGGCGGCAGTCCGGCGGGTTTGGGCGCCGCCACCACGGTGGGCGACGGCTGCGGCGCAGGCTCAAGAACCACGGCGCGCGGAACGCCATCGGTCGGTATCGCGGGCGCCGGTGCACGCGGCGTTGCCGCGCAGCCGGCCAGCAGCGGACCGATCAGCCAGCGGGCAGCGCGCTTCAAACGGTGCATGGTGGGCACGGCGTTCTCCTCAGGCTTGGATTGTTCTGTCTCGTGCTCGAAGCCAAGTGCGACGGATTTCTCGACTGCACACCGTCATCTGTAGCTCAGTGCAACGCGCGGTAAATCTCTTCGGCAAGGTCTCGCGTTTTGCACTTCAGTGCAGCGCGCGGTAGATTTCCTCGGCCAACTCGCGCGAGATGCCCTTCACACCACACAACTCGTCCACGCTGGCCCCGGCCACCCCCCGCACACCGCCAAAGCGCTGCAACAACTGGGCACGCTTCTTGGGCCCGACACCCGGCACATCTTCCAGGCGCGAGCCTCCGGTGCGCGTCGCCGCGCGCTTGGCGCGCATGCCGGTGATGGCGAAGCGATGGGCCTCGTCACGGATCTGCGCAATCAGCATCAGCGCAGCAGAGTCACGGCCAAGATAGACCTTCTCGCGGCCATCGGCAAACACCAGTTCTTCCAAACCCACCTTGCGCCCCTCGCCCTTCTCGACGCCGGCGATCAGGCTCAGGTCCAGCCCCAGTTCCTCGAAGACCTCGCGCGCCATGCTGACCTGGCCACGGCCACCGTCCACCAGCACCAGGTCAGGCAGCCGGCCGGTGCCCAGCTGGGCAGCCTCGGCCATCTTGCTGTAGCGCCGCGTCAGCACCTGGCGCATGGCCGCATAGTCGTCGCCGCCGGTGATGCCTTCGATGGTGTAGCGCCGGTACTGGCTGCTCTGCATCTGGTGGCCTTCGAAGACGACGCAGCTGGCCATCGTCGCCTCGCCGGCCGTGTGGCTGATGTCGAAGCATTCGACGCGGAACTTGTCGATCTCGGGCGGCGCCAGGTCCAGCGCGTCCACCAGCGCCCGCGTGCGGGCCTGCTGCGAGCCTTCCTCGGCCAGCAGCCGGGCCAGCGCCAGCTCGGCGCCCTTGATGCACATCTCCTGCCAGATGCGCCGCTGACCGCGCGGCTGGGCCTGCACGGTCACGCGGCTGCCGGCCTGGGCGGCCAGGGCCTCGGCCAGCCCTGCATCCACCACCTCGCTGACGATGATGAGGCCGGGCACCGGGGACGCGAGGTAGTGCTGGGCCATGAAGGCCTCCAGCACCTGTCGCTCAGGCGACAACTTCTCCTCGTCATCGAGCTGGATGGCCGTCGCATCGTCGACATGCTTGGGGAAGAAGGCGCGGTCGCCCAGATGCCGGCCGCCACGCACCATGGCCAGGTTGACGCAGGCCTTGCCGCCCTGCACCTTGACGGCCAGGATGTCGACGTCGCGGTCGCGGCCCGTCGCGCTGCTCTCCTCGATGACCTGCTGCTGCAGCACCTTGGACAAGGCCTGGATCTGGTTGCGCACCTCGGCCGCCAGCTCGTAGCGCTGGGCTTCGGCGTAAGCCATCATCTGCTCCTGCAGCGAGGCCATCACTTCATCGGTCTCGCCGCGCAGGAAGCGCTCGGCGCTCTGCACATCGCGCGCGTATTCGCCGGTCTGCCCGGCCGGCACGCAGGGGCCGGAGCAGCGCTTGATCTGGTGCAACAGGCAGGGTCGGCTGCGGTTGTTGAAGACGCTGTCCTCGCAGGTGCGCAGCTTGAACACCTTCTGCATCAGCTGGATGGACTCCTTCACCGCCCAGGCGCTGGGAAAGGGGCCGAAGTAGCGATGCCGCTTGTCCACCGCACCGCGGTAATAGGCCATGCGCGGCCAGGCATGCGAGGTGATCTTCAGATAGGGATAGCTCTTGTCGTCGCGGAACAGGATGTTGAAGCGCGGGTTCAACGTCTTGATCAGGTTGTTTTCCAGCAGCAGGGCCTCGGCCTCGGTGCGGACGACCGTCGTCTCCATGCGGGCGATGCGCGCGACCATCATGCCGATGCGCGAGCCGCCATGGTTCTTCTGGAAATAGCTGCTGACGCGGCGCTTCAGGTCCTTGGCCTTGCCGACATAAAGCACTTCGTCGCGGGCATCGAAATAGCGGTAGACGCCCGGCAGGGCCGGCAGCGCATTGACTTCGGCGGTCAGGCGCTCGCGGGCCTCGCGCGCGGCGGCTTCCATCTCGGCGGTGCGCTTTTTCTCGGCAGCCTCGACGGTGGCGCGCTCATCCTGCTCGGCAGGTTCGGTGGGTGACGGGGTCGGGGTCGACATGCACAGGATTTTGGCCTGGGACAATCCACCTCCATGCTTTGGGACCTCTTTTGCCGCGTCATCGACAACCATGGCGACCTGGGCGTGTGTTGGCGGCTGGCGCGCGACCTGGCCGCGCGCGGCCAGCAGGTACGGTTGTGGGTCGACGACGCCGCAGCGCTGGCGTGGATGGCGCCCGAGCGGCCCGACCGGCGCCACGGCGTTGAGATCCGCCCCTGGCCCGAGGGCGACGTGGAGGCCGACCCCGGCGACCTGGTCATCGAGGCCTTCGGCTGCGAACTGCCGGCGTTCTTCGTCGCCCGCATGGCCGCCCGACAGCCCACACCGCGCTGGATCAACCTTGAATATCTCAGCGCCGAGGACTACGTGGAGCGCAGTCATGGCCTGGCCTCGCCCCAGTTCCATGGCCCCGGCGCGGGCCTGACCAAGCATTTCTTCTACCCCGGCTTCACCCCACGCACCGGCGGACTGCTGCGCGAGCCGGGCTTGCTGGATCGCATCGCGAATTTCGATGGCCACGCCTGGCTGGCCGCGCGCGGCTGGGCGCCTGAAGAGGGTGAGCGTGTCGTCAGCCTGTTCGCCTATGCCAACGAACGCTTGCCGGCCCTGCTGGCTGCCCTGGCCGAACAGCCCACGCTGGTGCTGGCCTGCCCCGGGCCGCTGCAGCCCCTGATCGCCGCCCGCCCCAACCTGCGGTCCATCGCCCTGCCCTATCTGCCCCAGGACGACTACGACCGACTGCTCTGGGCCTGCGACCTGAATTTCGTGCGCGGCGAGGACTCCTTCGTGCGCGCCCAATGGGCCAGCAAGCCCTTCGTCTGGCACATCTATCCGCAGCACGACGACGCCCACCACGCCAAGCTGGAGGCCTTCATGAACCGCTCTGACCTGCCCCAGGCTTGGCGTGCGGTCTGGCGCGGCTGGAACGGCATGACCGCCCTGCCCGCCTCGTTGACCGGCCTGGATGAAGCCGTTGTCCATGCGCCAGGCTGGCGTGCGCAATTGGCAGCGCAACCCGATCTGCTGACGCAGCTGCGGGGATTCTTAGGGGTTTCCAGCTAGAATGTCGGGCTTTGCCGCGCCAAACCGGGATCAAATCCGCTGGAGTCTGGTGCGCAGCTCCTGACTCAATCTCGAGAGAAGACCCCCATGAAACTCGCTCAAGAAATCCGCGCCGGCAACGTGATCATGCAGGGCAAGGACCCGATGGTCGTCCTGAAGACCGAATACAGCCGTGGTGGCCGTGGTGCCGCCACCGTGCGCATCAAGATGAAGAACCTGCTGAACGGCGCCGGCGCCGAGCTGGTCTTCAAGGCCGACGACAAGATGGAGCAGATCATCCTCGACAAGAAGGAGTGCACCTACTCTTACTTCGCCGACCCGATGTATGTCTTCATGGACACCGAGTACAACCAGTACGAAGTCGAGTCCGAGAACATGGGCGACGCCCTGTCGTACCTGGAAGAGAACATGGCCGCGGAAGTGACCTTCTACGACGGCAAGGCCATCTCCATCGAACTGCCCACCAGCGTCGTGCGCGAGATCGAGACCGAGCCGGCCGTCAAGGGCGACACCTCGGGCAAGGTCATGAAGCCCGCCCGCCTGAAGGGCACCGGCTTCGAAGTCGCCGTGCCGCTGTTCGTTGAAAACGGCGACAAGATCGAAATCGACACCCGCACCCACGAGTACCGCAAGCGCGTCTGAGTCACGCTTCGGCCTCAAGCAAAAACGCCCGCTGATGCGGGCGTTTTGTTTTATTCGGCGTCGTCGGAGAGGTCCGGCACTTCCAGCTCGGCATCGATCTCGCTGTCGAAATCGGCGGCGCTGCCCTTGACCGGGATCCAGGGGCGGTCCAGCGGGCGGTAGACGCGGCGCTGCAGGCGCGCCAGGCGGTCCGAGCGCTCGATGGCGTTCATCACCTCTTCGGGAGCGATCAGCATGGCGAAGGGGTCAGCCAGATTCGGGGTGGTGGACAGCATGGTGGGCCTCGTTGTTTGACGATGACTCCACTGTAGGCAGCCGGGCCTTTTCGAAATAGTCGGCTCAGCGCGCTAGCTGCTGTAAGACTTTTCCCTACACGCCTGCTTGCGCGAGAACTATTTGGCAGTGCTGGCGCCCTGCTGGCGCTCCTGCATGACGCGGCGCAGTTCCCTGGCCATCTGATCGCGGCCGCCGCGCTGCGCGAAGTCAGCCGCCGTCAGCTCCTGCTCGTTGGCCGCACGCGGCTCGGCGCCAGCCTTGAGGAGCAGGGGCACCAGGTCGCTGTTGCCATAGCGCGCCGCCATCATCAGCGGCGTCGTGCCGTTCTCGGAGCGGGCATTGAGTTCGGCCCCCTGGGCGATCAGGAAGGCGGCCACGCCGTTGTCCGGCCCGCTGCAGGCGTAGTGCAGGGGTGTCCAGCCCGCGCGGTTGACGGCGGCGCCGCGCTTCACCAGGGCCTCAGCCGCCGGCAGCGAGCCGCGGATGGCGGCAATCATCAGCGGCGTCTCGCCCTGGGCATTGGGCTCGTCGACCTGGGTCAGCGGCGAGGCCAGCAGGCTGTCCAGCGCACGCAGGGAGTCCTCCCGCAGCGCAATGAAGACGGCCTTGCGGCCGCGCGAATCGGCCTGGTTGGGGTCCACGCCCTTGAGCATCAGGCTCAGCACGGCACGGCCGTCGTTCATTTCAGCGGCGATGACGAGTTCGTCGATGGGCGCCGCCTGGGCCGCCAGCGAACCCAGCAGGGCGAGTGCGATCAGCCCGCGTTTCATGCCGTTGCGGGCAGGCCGAACAGACGCCGCGTGTTCGCCGTCGTCAGCGCCGCCAGCTCCTCGACCGGCAGGCCCACGGCGTCGGCCACGGCCTTGCCGACATGGGGCACATAGGCCGGCGAATTGGTCTTGCCGCGGAAGGGCACGGGCGCCAGATAGGGGCTGTCGGTCTCGATCAGCACGCGGTCCAGCGGCAGCAGCTTCAACAGGTCGCGCAGGTCCTGGGCGTTCTTGAAGCTGACGATGCCCGAGAAGGAGATGTAGTAGCCGCGCTCCACCGCAGCGAGGGCGACGTCCGCCTTCTCGGTGAAGCAGTGGAAGACGCCGCCGGCCTGCTCGCCGCCCTCCTCGTCCAGCACGCGCAGTGTGTCGGCGGCACTGGAGCGGGTGTGGATGACCAGCGGCTTGGCCGCCTGCTTCGCGGCGCGGATGTGGGTGCGAAAGCGCTCGCGCTGCCACTCCATGTCTTCGATGCTGCGGCCGTTGAGGCGGTAGTAGTCCAGCCCGGTCTCGCCGATGGCGACGACGCGCGGCAGCGCGGCCAGGCGCACCAGTTCGGCCACGTCGGGCTCGCGCATGTCCTCGGTGTCGGGATGCACGCCCACGGTCGCCCACAGCTGGGCATGTTCCAGCGCCAGGCCATGCACGGCCTCGAACTCCTCCATCTGCGTGCAGATGCAGATGGCCTGATCGACCTGGGCGGTGCGCATCTCGGCCAGGATGGCCGGCAGGTTCTGCTTCAGCTCGGGGAAGCTGAGGTGGCAGTGCGAATCGACAAACATCAGAGGGTTTGCGTGGGCTTGCTCGACGAGATGGCCGTGCCCAGGATTTCCTCGATGCGGACGCGGATCAGCCGCGTCTTCTCGTCGCCCGGGAAGCGCACGCCGACGCCCTGGGTGCGGCCGCCCGATGCATTCGCCGGCGTCAGCCAGGCCACCTTGCCGGCGACGGGATAGCGCTGGTTGTCTTCGGGCAAGGCCAGCAGCAGGTAGACGTCCTCGCCGAGCCGGTAGTCGCGCGTCGTCGGCACGAACAGGCCGCCTTCCGTGAAGGCCGGAATGTAGGCGGCGTAGAGGGCCGACTTCTCCCGGAAGACGAGCTGGATGACGCTGGGCCGTGCCCCGGATGCAGCCCCCTGCCCGCCCACCGTGGGCAAGGGCAGGTTGCCGCCCATCTGGCTGGGCTGGAAATTCGGAGACTTGGAAGTGGGCTCGCTCATGAAGGCCAAGTGTAGTCAGCGCGCAGCCGCCGCGATGGCAGTCTGGGCTTGGGCCACCAAAGCTTCGATCCAGAGGCTGGCGTTCAGGGGGTGATCGGCATGGCGAGCGGCGCGGCGCAGCTCGGCATCCCAGCCCAGCAGCGGCGCGGCGCGCCTGGGCGCCGGCAGGGAAGCCGCGGCGAAAAACTGGCCCGGCCGGCCGTGGCTGCGGCGCACCAGGTCATGGCACAGGCGCTGCAAGGCATCGATGACGCGCGGCGGTGCCCAGTCGGACAGGGCTGCCACCTCACCTCGCGCCACCCGCTTGGGAAGTGCCTGCCAAGCCGCATCGGTCAGGCCGGCCTCATGCCAGGCCAGTGCCTGCTGGGGCCGGCCGCCGGTGGCATCGAGCAGGCCTTCGGCGCCGTCCACGCCCTTGCTCGCCAGCCAGGCCAACGCCGCGGCGCGCTCCGGCAACGGCAGTGGCAAAGGCTGGCAGCGGCTGCGGATCGTGGGCAGCAGGGCCGCGCTGTCATGGCTGGCCAGCGCAAAGCGCAGCAGGCCTGACGGCTCCTCCAGCGTCTTCAGCAGCGCGTTGGCGGCGATGCCGTTCAGCGCCTCGGCCGGGAAGATGACGACCACCTTGGCCTTGCCACGCGCCGAGGTCGCCTGGGCGAAGGCCAGCAGATTGCGCACCGCCTCGACCTTGATCTCCTTGCTGGGCTTGGCCTTGCCAGCCTTGGGCGCATCGGGCTCCTCGAAAGGCAGGCCCAAGGACTCGCGGGCCGAGGCGTCCAGGGCCTCGGGCATCAGCAACTGGAAGTCGGGATGGGTGCCGCTGGCGAACAGCTTGCAGCTGGCGCAATGGCCGCAGGCGGGCTGGGCCTCGGCACGGTTCTCGCACAACCAGCTCTGGGCCAGTTTGACGGCCAGTTCGAGCTGGCCGACACCGGCCGGCCCCTGCACCAACAGGGCATGCGAGCGCGCCCGCGCCAGCGCGTCGGCCAGGGGTGCCTGCAGCCAGGGAAGATCGGCGTTCAGCATGTCGGATAGCGGGCCGCGAGGACGGCCAGCACCTGGGCGCCGACCTGTTCGACGGTGCCGCTGGCGTCGATGCGCACGATACGGCCAGGCGCCTTGGCCGCCCGGTCGGCGTAGCCGGCGCGCACGCGCTCGAAGAAGTCCAGGTCCTGCTGCTCGATGCGGTCGGCCTCGCGGGCGCTGGCGCGGCGGGCAGCAGCCTGTTCGGAAGGCAGATCGAACCACAGCGTCAGCTCGGGCTCGGTGCCTTCCTGCACCCAGTCGGCCAGCGGGTCCAGCACCGACAGCGGCAGGCCTCGCCCGCCGCCCTGGTAGGCGAAGCTGGCATCGGTGAAGCGGTCGCAAAGCAGGGTCTTGCCGGCAGCCAGCGCCGGCTTGATGACCGCCTCGACATGGTCGCGGCGGCCGGCAAACATCAGCAGCAGCTCGGTCAGCGAGCCCATGGGCTGGTTCAGCACGATGTCGCGCAGGGTCTCGGCCAGCGGCGTACCGCCGGGCTCGCGGCTCAGCTGCACATCGGCGCCGCGGGCGCGGAACCAGTCGGCCACCGCCTGGATGTGGGTGGATTTGCCGGCACCGTCGATGCCCTCGAAAGAAATGAACCGACCTGTCACTTGCCGCCGCGCTGGTATTTGTTGACCGCGCGATTGTGCGCGGCGAGGTCTTCGCTGAATTCGCTGCTGCCGTCGCCCCGGGCGACGAAATACACCGCCTTGATGGCCGCCGGGTTCAGCGCCGCCTGCAGCGAGGCCGCGCCGGGCATGGCGATGGGCGTGGGCGGCAGGCCGCCACGGGTGTAGGTGTTGTAGGCGGTGTCGGCCAGCAGGTCTCGCTTGCGCAGATTGCCGTCGAAGGCCTCGCCCAGGCCGTAGATGACGGTGGGGTCGGTCTGCAGCGGCATGCCGACGCGCAGGCGGTTGACGAAGACGGCGGCGACCTTGGAGCGGTCCGAGGACACGCCGGTTTCCTTCTCGACGATGGAGGCCAGGATCAGCGCCTCGTCGGCCGACTTCAGCGGCAGGTCGGAGGCCCGTTTGCTCCAGGCGGCGGCCAGCCGGCCCTGCATGGCCGCGTGGGCGCGCTTGAGCACGGTCAGGTCGCTGACACCGCGGCTGTAGGCATAGGTGTCGGGGAAGAAGCGGCCCTCCGGCGCCACGCCGGGCTCGCCCAGGGCCGCCATGATGTCGGCGTCGCTCATCTGCGCGGTCTTGGCCTTCAGCTGGGGTGCCGCGGCCAGCGCCGCCCTCACCTGGCGCCAGTTCCAGCCCTCGATGAGGCGCAGCTGCTCCATGACCTGGTCGCCGCGCACCATCTTGTCCAGCAACTCGCGCGGCGTGATGCCCGCGTGAACCTCATAGCTGCCGGCACGGATCTGCTTGGCCTGACCCGACCACTTGAACCATTGGTAGAGGAAGCGGCCATCGGTTTGCACGCCCGCCGCCACCCAGGCACGGGCCACCTCGGCCGGGTTGGTACCGGGCTCGATGGACAGCTCCACCGAAGGCGCGGCCAGGCTCAGCGGGCTGCGCAGCCACTGCCAGGCGGCACCCGCGGCCAGGCCGGCGATCAACAACAACGCGAGCAGCGCCCGCAACAACCACTTCATGCCCTGTGAAAAGCCCGGTCAAAAGGGGGCCGATGATAATTCCCGCCATGCCTCAGACCTCTCAACTCCGTCTCGCTGACTGGGGTGTCATCCGCGCCCAGGGCGCCGACGCCGCCAGCTTCCTGCACAGCCAGCTGACCCAGGACTTCGCCCTGCTCGACCGCGAGCACGCGCGACTGGCCGGTTTCTGTACCGCCAAGGGCCGGCTGCTGGCCACGCTGGTGGGCTGGAAGCAAGCCGAGGACGAGATCCTGCTGGCCCTGCCGGCCGAGACCTTGGCGGCCACGCTGAAGCGCCTGTCCATGTTCGTGCTGCGCGCCAAGTGCAAGCTCAGCGATGCGAGCGCCGAGTTCGCGGCCTACGGCCTGCTGGGCGCGCCGGCCGCTGAAGCCTGGACGCTGGTGCGTGACGGCGATGCGGTTCAGATCGCGCTGCCGGGCTCGGGGCGCGCGCTGCGCGTGCAAGCCGTGGACGCGCCCGCACCGGCGGGTGAGGCCATCTCCGCCGACGACTGGGCGTTCGCCGAAGCCGAGGCCGGTGTGGCCTGGGTGCGCGGCGCCACTGTCGAGGCCTTTGTGCCGCAGATGATCAATTTCGAGGTGCTGGGCGGCGTCAACTTCAAGAAGGGCTGCTACCCGGGCCAGGAAATCGTCGCCCGCAGCCAGTACCGTGGCACGCTGAAGCGCCGCCTGCAGGTCTTCGAAACCGACGCTGTTGCCACGGTCGGCCAGGAGATCTTCCACAGCGCCGACCCCGAGCAGCCGGCCGGTGTCGTGGCCGGCAGCGGCGCCAGCAACGGCCGCACGGCCATCGCCGCCGAGATCAAGCTCGCCGCCCTGGAAGGCGGCAGCCTGCATCTGGGCAGCGCCACCGGCGCCCAGCTGCAGCCGCGCACCCTGCCCTACGAGATTCCGCCGCAAGACTGATCTCATGCAGCTCTACGTCTACTACCGCGTCGCCGCCGATCACGTCGACGAAGCCCTCATCGCCTTCCGCAAGGCGCGCGTCGAGGCGCCCATCGAGCTGCTGCAACGCCCCGAACCCAATGCCGAGGGGCAATGGACGTGGATGGAGATCTACCCCGAAGGCTGGGGCCACCGCGAGCCGCAGGTGGCCGCCGCGATGGCGCCCTGGCTGGCCGGCGAACGCAAGGTCGAGCGCTTCGAGATGCTGGGCTGAGCCCTCATTGCGGGGGGCAGGGCTTGCCCTGAAACCCTGGTCTGGCGTCGCGCAAAAGGCTACCCTCGACCCGGACTCGGGGTTCAGGCGGCATGGGGCAGACGCTTCGCTGGTTCATTGCACTCTTCACGCTCAGCGCGGCAGCTTGCGCATGCGCAGCCGCGGACGACTTCGATGCCCGCCTCGCACAGGGCGCGCAGTGGCGTCGCGCCGGCCAGACACATCAAGCCCTGGCCTTGATCACGGCCACCGCCAAGGCCGCTGAAACCCCGCAACAACGCATGCGGGCCGCTGCGGAACTGGGCCTGACGCTGGCCCAGGAACGCCGCTTCGGTGAGGCTCGCGCAGCCCTCACCCTGGCCTACGGGCTCGCCGAGGGCGAGTCGCGTGCAGCCTATGCGCTGGAACTGGGCACGCTGGCCGCCCGTGAACACGACGATGCCGCCGCAGCCCGCTACTTGACCGAGGCTGCGCAAACGGGCGATGCACGCGTGCGCCTGGCGGCGGCCCTGAACCTGGCGCGCACCCGGCCCGATGCGGAGCGCCTGCCCGCGCTGCGGGCCCTGTCCGCAGCCGTCATGGCCCAGGGCGACGCCGCGCTGCTGGTCAGCCTGGGTCATCAGGCCCGGGCCCTCGGCGCCACCGAGCTGGCCTGGCGCAGCCTGGAGCAGGCCCGCCACGCGGCCGCGGCGGGCAGCCGCGCCCAGCTCGACGCGCTGGATGGCCTGGCCGGCCTCTACGAATCGCAGGGCCGCTTCACCGAAGCGCTGAGCCTGGACCGCACCGGTCTCGCCGCACTCGTCGGGCAGCCCGTCGGCGGCACCGGCGAAATGGCCATAGAGTTCGAATGGCGCAATGCGCGCCTCTACAAGGCCCAGGGCCAGGGCGATGCCGCGCTGGCCGCCTATCAGCGCGCCGCCGACCGGCTGGAGGCGCTGCGTGCCGACATCCCCATCGAACTGGAAGATGGCAGTTCCTCCTACAGCCGCTGGTTCGAGCCCATCTACCTGGGCCTGACCGAAAGCCTGCTGGACGCGTCCGACGGCCTGCCCCCCGAGCGCGCGGGCGCGCTGCTGCGCCGGGCGCGCGACGCGATGGAGCTGCTGCGCCAGACCGAGATGCAGGACTTCCTGGGTGACCGCTGTGCTGTCGACGCGGTCAAGGGCGGCAGCGCCACCGTCATTCCCGCGGGCACGGTGGTCATCCACGCCGTGCTGCTGCCGCAGCGGCTGGAGCTGCTCGTCGAGTCGGCCCAGGGCTTTCGCCGTGTCAGCCAGCCCTTCACGCGCGAAGACATGCGGGGCCAGGCCAGCCGCTTCGCCGCCGAGCTGCGCAACCAGGGCGCCGGCTTCCTGACGCTGTCGCAACGCCTCTACGACCGGCTGCTGCGCCCGCTGCAAGCCACGCTGGAGGAGCTGCACGCCGACACTCTGGTGCTGGTGCCGGACAGCGCCCTGCGCATGGTGCCTTTCGGTGCCCTGCACGACGGCCGGCGCTTCGCCATCGAGCAATACGCCCTGGGCGACGTCGCCGGGCTGTCCATGACCAACACCACGGCCCCTCACACCCAGCTCAACAGCAATCTGCTGGCCGGCGTGGCCGACTTCGGCCCGGTGGTCGACAAACTGATGCTGACCCGCACCGGCCGGGAGCTGGCCGCCCAGACCGATGGCACGCCGCGCTCGGTGCAGGCCTCCCTGGCCCTGCCCGGCGTGAACCGCGAAATCCTGACCCTGGAAAAGCTGCTGCCGGGCGAGCGGCTACTGAACTCGGCCTTCACCGTCGACGCCTTCAGCCGCGCCGCGCGCTCGGGACGCTATCGCATCATCCATGTGGCCTCGCACGGCGTGTTCGGCGGCGACGCCCACAGCAGCTTCATGCTGGCCTACGACGACTTGATCACCCTGGACAGCCTGCAGCTGCTGCTGGGGGCCGAGAGCCTGCGCCGCCAGCCGCTGGAGCTGCTGACCCTGTCGGCCTGCGAGACCGCCGAGGGCAATGAGCGCGCGCCGCTGGGCATCTCGGGCGCCGCCATCCGCGCCCGTGCCAAAAGCGTGCTGGGCACGCTGTGGCCGGTGGACGACGACGCCGCGGTGGAGCTGATGCAGCGCTTCTACGGTGGCCTGGCCGAAGGGCGCACGAGCAAGGCCCAGGCCCTGCGCCAGGCCCAGCGCGAGCTGCTCGCCAAGCCCCAGTTCGCGCATCCCTTCTTCTGGGCGCCCTTCACGCTGATCGGGAACTGGCTGTGATGCGCAAACTCCCCCTGGCCCTGGCCTGCGCCGCCCTGCCCGCGCTGGCGCAGATCCGCACCGACGGCAGCCTGGGCCAGGCTGCCCAGACGCTGCAAGGCCCCAGCTATCTGATCACCCAGCAGTTGGGCAAGCTCTCGGGCAGCAATCTCTTCCACAGCTTCCAGACCTTCAACCTCGGCACGGGCGAATCGGCCACCTTCACGACCAGCACGCCCGGCATCGCCAACGTCATCAGCCGCGTCACCGGCGGCGATGCCTCGCTGATCTACGGCAAGCTGAGCCTGCAGGCGGCATCGGGCACGCCCAACTTCTACTTCATCAACCCGGCCGGTGTGCTGTTCGGGGCCGGCGCCAGCATCGACGTCCCCGGCGCGTTCCACGTCAGCACGGCCGACTCTCTGCGCTTCAGCGACGGCAGCCGCCTGCATGCCGATGCGTCCAAGGCCAGCACGTTCTCGTCGGCCGCACCCGAGGCCTTCGGCTTCCTGGGCGGCAACCGCGGCCTCATCGCCACGACCGATGGCGCCGTCATCGCCAGCAACCCGCAGCAGGCCATCAGCCTGGTCGCCGGCGACATCTACCTCGACAACGCCAAGATCGTGGGCAGCGGCAGCATCCGCCTCGCAGCCGTGGGCGCCCAGGCCCTCGACCTCGGCCTGAACGGCGACATGCCCGCCCTCGGCGGCCAGATCCAGCTTGCCAACAGCGCCCTGATCGGCGCGTCCAATCTCGGTGCCCAGGACGCCGGCCTCATCAGCCTCAACGCCGGCAGCATCGTGCTGGACAGCGGTGCCAGCGTATCCAGCTTCACGCAAGCCGGCACCACCGGCAAAGGTGCCGCCATCCTGCTGCAGGCCACCGACATGCTCAGCGTGAGCAATGGCGCCAACCTCTACACCTCCACCCTTGGCGCAGGGGCCGGCGGCACCCTCACCGTCAAGGCCGGCACTGTGCAGCTCGACGGCGGCGGCTATCTCTACACCGACACGCGGGCCGGCAGCAGCGGCAAGGGCGGCACCCTCATCGTCAACGCCCCGCAGGGCCTGTTCCTGTCCGGCGGCGCCAGCATCAGCTCGGACGTCAACGGCAGCGGCAGCGGCGGCGACATCGCGCTGACGGCCGGCAACATCGACCTGGCCAGCAAGGCCTATGTGTCCAATGCCGCCAAGTCGGGCTCGGGAGACGCCGGTTCCTTGCTGCTGACAGCGAGCAGCGGCATCCGCCTCGATGGCGGCGCCCAGCTGCTGTCCTTCACCCGGACCGCCGGCCTCACCGGTCCCATCCAGATCCAGGCCGGCGCGGGCCTGGAGCTGGCCGGCTCGGCTTCCATCGCCAACGTCGCCATCGGCCCCGGCGCGCTGGCGGGTGGCGTGAGCTTCAGCCTGGGCGGCGACCTGACCCTGGGCAGCGGCACCAGCATCGCCACCAGCGGCCTGGATGGCGGCAACGCCGGCAGCATCGCCATCGCCGGGCGCAACCTGAGCCTGCGCGGCGGCGCCTACATCTCCAGCGGCTCGCTGGACAAGCTGGGCTCGGCCGGCAGTGTGAAGTTGACCGCGACCGGCAGCGTCAGCCTCGACGGCGAGTCCTTCGTCTCGGCCAACACCTATTCCGACACCGATGGCGGTGCCATCCAGCTGCGCGCCCAGACCCTCAGCCTGAGTGGCGGCAGCTTCCTGACCAGCACCGCCTTCGACGGCCGCGGCAATGCGGGTGGCATCGACGTGGCGGCCGGCAACCAGATCACGATGTCGGGCGGCTCCTCCATCGGCTCGGGCACGCAGGCGGCCGGTCGCGGCGGCCTGGTCAAGGTGGCGGCGCCCAGCATCAGCCTCAGCGGCCAGTCACTGATCTACACGACGGCCGCCACGGCGGGTGCGGGCGACGCCGGCAACGTCGAGATCAGCGCCCCCACCCAGCTCAAACTCAGCGAGGGCAGCCTGGTCGACAGCAGCAGCTATTCGCGCCTGGGCAATGCCGGCAGCATCTCGGTGACGGCGGGCAGCATCGCGATGGACCATGCCTCCATGGCCAGCCGCAGCGCCCTGCCCGAGGGCAGCGGCCAGGGCGGCGCCATCCGGCTGCAGGCCAGCGGCGCGGTCAGCCTGGCCAACGACAGTCTGATCAGCACCAGCACGCTGTCGGGCGGCGATGCGGGCTTGATCCGCGTCGAGGCGGCTTCGATGCAGCTGGACCATGCCAGCCTGCTCAGCCTGGCCGGCACGGGCAGCCGCGGCCGCGGCGGCAATGTGGAGCTGCAATTGAGCGGCGACTTCAGCGCCCGCTCCGGGTCGCTGGGAACCACCACCTTCGGCAGCGGCGCCGGCGGCACCGTCAGCCTGCAGGCGCATGACATCAGCTTCGACGGCGCCCTGTCCGGCATCAGCGCGGCCGCGACGGCAGCTTCGGGCGGGCAGGTCGGCAGCATCGCCGTGCAGGCCAGCGGCACGTTCAGCCTGAGCAACGGCGCCGGCCTGGACATCAGCAACTTTGCAACGGTGGCCAACCCCGCGGCCCTGCAGCCCACGCGGCTGAGCGTGCGCGCCGATCAACTGGCCATGAGCGACGCCACCATCTCGGCGGACGCCGGCGGCAATGTGGCCGCCAGCCGTGTCGACATCGCCACCACCGGCGCCGCCAGGCTGGTGCGCAGCGCCATCACGACCGAAGCCAATGAAGGCAACGGCGGCCCCGTCGCACTGGACGCCGGCCGCCTGCTGGTGCTGGACAACAGCATCCTGACCACCTCGGTGCTGGGCCGCCAGGGCAACGGCGGCGACATCGACATCAAGTCCGACATCGCCCTGCTGCGCACCGGCTTCATCCAGGCCAACACGGCCGCGGCCCAGGCCAGCGGCGGCCTGATCCGGGTGAATGTGGGCAAGCTCATCGCCAGCGGCAACAGCCTCTTCGTTGGCGGCAGCCAGCCGCTGCAGCCCCGCGCCGGCGTGTTCGGGCTCAACGTCATCCAGGCGGCGGCGCCCGAAGGCGTCAGCGGCATCATCGCCATCACCAGCCCGGTGCTGGACCTCTCCGGCAGCCTCAGCGCGCTGGAGGCCCGGCCCATCGACAGCGGCGGCCTGGGCCGCAACCCTTGCCAGGCCAGCAGCGGCAGCTCGCTCGCGGCGGGCGGGCGCGGCGGCCTGCCGGGGTCGACGCGCGGCCTGGTGGGTCTGGATGCCCTCGCGGCTAACGAGGCCCGCCCGGCAACGGTCCTCGCCCTCTCCCCCTTCGCACCGGGAGCCTGCCGATGATGCGGGCTGCCGCACTGTTGTTGCTGAGCACCGGCGCGCTGGCGGCCGAGCCACCGCTGCCGCCCCTGCCCGCCGACCTGACCCCGGTGGTGCCCGCGCCGCTGCAGGTGCGCATCGACGCCATCGAATTCCGCGGCAATCGCGCCATCACCACCGCCGAGCTGCAGGCCCATGCCGCGCCGCATGCAGGCCGGCTCAACGGGCTGGCCGAGCTGGAGGCCCTGCGCCAGCAGCTGACGCGGCTGTACGTGGACCGCGGCTATGTCAACTCCGGCCTGCTGCTGCCGCAGCGCGTGACCGACGGCGTGCTGGTCTTCCAGGTCGTCGAAGGTCGGCTCAACGCCGTGCAGCTGCGCGGCATGGACGGCCTGGATGAGCGCTATGTCAGCGCCCGGCTGCTGCGCCCCGACGACGCCATCCTGGACATGGGCCAGCTGCGCGACCGCTACCAGCTGCTGCTGGCCGATCCGCAGATCGCGCGCATGAATGCCCGTCTGGTGCCCGGCCAGCAACTCGGCGACGCGAGTCTCGAAGTGGATGTGCAGCGCGGGCGCCCCTGGGAGCTGAGCGTCTTCGCCAACAACTACCGGCCCGCCTCCATCGGCTCGGCCGCGGCCGGCGTGGCCGGCACGCTGCGCAATCTCAGCGGCCGCGGCGACCAGGTCGACCTATCGCTGCAGACGCCCATGGAGCGTGGCGGCCAGGGTGGCCATGGCCGTCTGGACTGGCAGCTGCCGCTGGTGAGCTGGGGCCTGGCCGGCACCCAGGTCCAGCTGGGGCTGGAGCGCGGCAGCTCCTCCGTCATCGAAGAGCCCGTCGACCAGCTCGACATCCGCAGCCGGCTGTCCAGCCGCGAGCTCGGCATCAGCCAGGTCTGGTCCGAGACGCTGGAGCGCAAGTTCGACAGCGGCCTGACCTGGCTCAGCCGCGACAACCGCACCAGCCTGCTGGGCGAGCCTTTCTCCTTCACGCCTGGCGTGCCAGACGGTGAGCTGCGCGAAGCCCTGTGGCGCGCCTGGACGGGGGGCGCCTGGCGCAGCGAAACCCAGGTGCTGGCCCTGCGCGCCAGCTACGCCTGGGGCCACACCAATGTGCAGGACGTGGCCGGGCTGCCGCCCTCGCCTCTGCCCGCCAAGCACTTCGGGCTCTGGGTCGCGCAGGCCAGCTACACGCGGCAGGTCTTCGACCGTGCAGCTCAACTGGGCGCCCGCCTGAACCTGCAATGGACGAGCGACCATCTGCTGCCGCTGGATGCCCTGGCCCTGGGCGGCTTCGGCACGGTGCGCGGTTTCCGCCAGAACCAGCTGGTGCGGGACCGCGGCGCCTTTCTCAACCTGGAGCTGGAAATCCCGCTGCGCCAGGAGACCACCAACGGCTGGGCATTCAGCCTGACGCCCTTCCTCGACCTGGGCCGCGCCGCCAATGTCGGCGAGGCCGGCGCCACGCTGTCGTCGCTGGGCGTGCAGGCCCGCGCGCGCTGGCAGGGCTGGACGCTGGACCTGGGCCTGGCCCACCGCCTGCAGGGCGCCAAGGTCGGGTCGACGCTGCAGGACCGCGGCGTGCTGCTGCAGCTGGCCTACAAGCTGTGATCAGTCGTCGGCGCGAATCAATCGCTCCCAGAATCTATCGCCATGACGAACGGCCAGGAAGGCGCAAACCGCTGGCATGCCGATGAACAGCAGCGTCGTGAGCATCGGGCCGAGACCACCCAGCTTGATCCAGACCACAGCAGCGGCGACCACGCCCGCCAGCCCGCCGCACACCGCCCTGACCTTGACCACGAGGGGTTCGGGTTGCGGGTCGGGAAGAAACAGCTTTTCTTCCTCTGGCCGCGGCGTGGTCATAGCGCCCTGACCATCTCCACATGCGCAATGCCTGCCTCTTCAAAGGGCTGGCCGCGGCGCTGGAAGCCGGCGCGCAGATAGAAGTTCTCGGCCGACAGCTGGGCATGCAGCAGCACCTCGCGGTAGCCCTGCTGCTTCGCCTCGGCCATCAGCGCGTCCAGCACCTGGCGGCCGATCTGGGTCCCGCGCATGGAGCGCTGCACGGCCATGCGGCCGATCTTGGCGACACCGGGCACATGCTCCAGCATTCGGCCCGTCGCCAGGGGCACGCCGAAACGGTTGCGGGCCAGGGCATGCAGGCAGCTGGCGTCGGCGGCATCCCATTCCATGTCGGCCGGGATGCCCTGCTCCTCGATGAAGACCTGGCGCCGGATGGCGCCAGCGGCCTCGCCGTGCTCCTTCCACGAACCGACGCTGACATCGACAACGCTCTGGCCGTTCTCGAAACCATTGATGACGTCCCGCAGCGCATCGGGCAGTCGCTGCGGCGTCTGCGCGACCGGGTCGGCGAAGACGTAGACCATGTCGGCTTGCACCAGCAGCTGGTCGCCGCGGAAGAAGGCACCGTCGACCTTCATCGAGCTGTTGCCGAACTCGCGGCAGCGCACGGCGATGTCCAGCCGGTCGTCATAGCGGGCCGAGGCGAAGTAGTCCAGCGCGGCGCGGCGCACGAAGAGGTCGCCGCCCAGATGCTTCATGGTGTCGGCATAGGGCAGAGCCAGGGCGCGCCAGTAGCCGCTGATGGCCGTGTCCATATAGGTCAGGTAGTGGCCATTGAAGACGATGCCCTGGGCATCGATCTCGGCCCAGCGCACGCGCAGCGGCTCGAGGAAGCGGAAGTCCTGGCGTTTCATGGTTGCAGATGCTCCCGGATCGCGGACGCGCAGAAATCCAGGGCCGTCAGGGCCTCGGGCAGGCTGCGGCCCATCTTGATGAAGTCGTGGGTGACGCCGCGCGTCAGTTCGAGCTGCACCGGCACACCGGCGGCGCGCAGCACGTCGGCATAGGCCAGGCCTTCGTCCACCAGCGGGTCGGCCTCGGCCAGCAGCACGGCGGCGGGTGCCAGGTCGGCATGGTCCTCGGCCTCCAGCGGCGCGAAGCGCCAGTCGCTGCGCTGGTCGGCGTCGATGTAATGGCTGAAGAACCACTCGATGGACTTGGCATCGAGCAGAAAGCCCTCGGCGAAGCGGCGGTGCGAATCGTGGCTCATGTGCGCCGCGGTGCCGGGCGTGATGAGGAGCTGCAGGGCCAGCGGCAGCTTCTTCTCGCGGGCAAAGAAGGCGGTGCTGGCGGCCAGGGTGCCACCGGCGCTGTCGCCGCCGATGCCCAGACGGCTGCCGTCCAGGCCGAGCGTCGACGCTTTCTCATGCAGCCAGGCCAGGCCGGCCCAGGCGTCGTCGACGGCGGCCGGGAAGCGATGCTCCGGGGCCAGCCGGTAGTCCAGCGCGAGAACGGCCGCCCCACTGCGCAGGGCGAGCTGGCGGCACAGGCTGTCGTGGGTCTCGAGATCGCCGATGGTGAAGCCGCCACCATGCAGATAGAGCAGCACGGGCAGCTTGTCGGCGCTGGGCGCGTACAGGCGAGCCGGGCGGCCGGCGGCCTCGAGGTCTTCGACACGGGCCAGCGGCGCGCGCGGCAGGTCCAGGATCTCGGCGCCCATGCGGTAGGCCAGGCGGGCATCACGCGGCGTCAGTGAGTGAAAGGGAGGCCGCTTGGCGCGCTGGATGCGCGTCAGCAGCTCGGCCATGCGGGGGGTCAGCGCGGGATTCTTGTCGGTCATCGCGACCGCATTGTCTGCGGCGGCACATAGGGGTCGCGCAGCGGCGCCTGGAAGGCCTTCTCGTCGGTCGGCGCCACGCTGCCCGGCAGCTGCGGCGTGCCGGCGCGATCCACGGCGACAAAGGGCTTGCCCTCCAGCGCCCGCCGTTCGGGACCGAGGTCGGCCGCCGCGCGCAGGGCCAGCGTGTTGGCGTAGAAGGCCTTGAGGTCGGCCAGCTGCGCGATGCGGGTCGCATCGGTCAGATAGCTCATGTGGCCGCCCGCGTAGTTGCGGATCTTCACGCGGCTGGCATCCACGCGCGCCAGGTCGGTCTCGGTCAGGTGGAAGGGCGTGGCCAGGTCGTGATAGCCGCTGATGGCCAGCACACGCAGCCGCGCGTTCTGGGCCAGGGCCGCGGACAGGTCGGGCAAGGTGTCGGGCAACTGCCGGCCGGCGTGGCTGAAGTCCCAGAAATTGATGGCATTGCTCAGCACCACATAGGTGGAGCTGTTGCGGTAGCCGAGCTGGTCGCGCAGATGGGCGGCGATGCCGGTGGCGAAGCTGTCGCCGATCCAGGTGCTGGAGACATCGCCCTCGGAGGCCAGCTGGCTGCCGACGGCCGCCTTCATGCGGCCGTCGTAACGGCCCAGCTGCTGGCCGGCGATCAGCCAGATGCGGAAGTTGTCGGCCGACACGTTCAGGCTGTTCTGCCAGCGCGTCGCGGGCAGGCCGGTCAGGTCGGCCAGGGGTTGCCAGATCGTCGGCGTCGGCGCGCCGGCCAGCCAGGCCTGCAGGGCCGGGGTGTAGACCTGGTCGGCATAGCTGCGCGCCTGCGCGGCCCAGGCGTTGATGTCGGTCGGCACCGGTTGGGTCAAGGCATGGAAGGCGCCGACCGCGGCAAAGCTCGGCAGGTAGCCGCCGCAACCCTGGCCGTTGGTGATGCCGCAATTGCTGTTGTAGTCCATGGCCGGGGACTGCAGCACCAGGCCGTCGAGCATGACGCCGGCTTCCTGCAGCCGGCGCGCCAGCACGGCCGTGCGCGGGCCGCCATAGCTTTCACCGTAGAGGTATTTGGGCGAGGCGCCGCGGTTGTTGGCAGCGAGGTAGCGCTGGATGGCGTCGCGGAACAGGGCCGCGTCGGCATCCACGCCCCAGAAGCTGCGGTTGGTGAAGGGCGAGATGGCCTGCGAGTAGCCGCTGCCGACGGCGTTGATGAAGACCATGTCGGTCTGGCCCAGCAGATGCTCGGCGTTGTCGATCATCGCGAAGGGTCGCACGGCGGTCGTGTCGGGCGCGTTGCTGACAAGGCGCTTGGGGCCGAAGCTGCCCAGCTGCAGCCAGACCGAGGCCGAGCCCGGGCCGCCGTTGTAGAAGAAGGTGACGGGCCGGGTCGCCGCGTCCGCACCGGGCAAGGTGTAGGCGACGTAGAAGATGGAGGCTTCGGCGGCGCCGTTGGGATCCCGGGCGATCAGGTGGCCGGCGGTGGCCGTGTAGCTGATTGTCTGGCCGTTGGCCGTCAACGTCTGCGTGCTGACCGCGGCAGCCTCCACGGCGCCGGTCAGCGAGGCGTTGTCGGCCGAGGAATAGACCGTCGTGTCGGTCAGGCCGGTCTGGGGGTCAACGGGCGGTGGCGGTGTCGTCGTCGACGAGCCCCCTCCTCCTCCGCCACCGCAGGCGGTCAGGACCAGGGAGAGCAGCAGGGTGGTGGCAGTCGCGCGCATGACGGCAAGTCTAGACACGCCGCACTACCATGAGGAAAGACATTGTGTGGAGCGCGCCATGGCCCAGATTCTTTACCTGACCCGCATCGAGCTCGAGTTCGGCGCCAGCCGCCTGCTGCCGGCCGAGTGCGAGCGCATCGGCATCCAGCGACCGCTGGTGGTGACCGACGCTGGCGTGCGCGCCGCCGGCGTGCTGGACCAGGCCCTGGCCGCTTTCGACCTGAAGCCGCCCATCTTCGACCGCACCCCCGCCAACCCCACCGAGGCCGCCGTGCGCCTGGCCGTGCAGGTCGCCAAGGAATTCGACTGCGACGGCATCATCGCCATCGGTGGCGGCTCCAGCATGGACCTGGCCAAGGGCGTGGCCATTGCCGCCACGCACGAAGGGCCGCTGACGCATTACGCGACCATCGAAGGCGGGGCCGGGCGCATCAGCGCCCAGGTGCTGCCGCTGATCGCCGTGCCGACGACGGCCGGCACCGGCAGCGAGGTCGCGCGGGGCGCCATCATCATCGTGGACGACGGCCGCAAGCTGGGCTTCCACAACTGGGAGCTGCTGCCCAAGGCCGCCATCTGCGACCCGGCGCTGACGCTGAAGCTGCCGCCCGGCCTCACCGCGGCGACCGGCATGGACGCCATCGCCCACTGCATCGAGACCTTCCTGGCGCCGGCCTTCAACCCGCCGGCCGACGGCATCGCGTTGGAGGGCCTGCGCCGCGGCTGGCAGAGCATCGAGGCCGCCACCCGCGACGGCGGCGACCACGACGCCCGCCTGGACATGATGTGCGCCAGCGTGCATGGCGCCATGGCTTTTCAGAAGGGCCTGGGCGCTGTGCATTCGCTGAGCCATGCCCTGGGCGGGCTGAACCCGCGCCTGCATCACGGCACCTTGAACGCCGTCTTCCTGCCGGCCGTCATCCGTTTCAATGCCGAGGCCGACAGCGTCAAGCGCGAGCACCGCATCGCGCGCCTGGCGCAAGCCATGGGTCTGGCCGGCAACGATGCCGACGCCGTGGCCGACGCCATCACGGCCATGAACGCCCGCCTTGGGCTGCCCGCCGGACTGGCGGCCATGGACGTCGGCCCGGAGCTGGACGACCGCATCATCGAACGCGCCCTGGTCGACCACTGCCACAAGACCAATCCGCGCATCGCGACCGCCGAGGAGTACCGGGCCCTGCTCGCGGCGTCGCGCTGAACATCGTTGCCAACGCTGTCAGCGTGACCGAATTCCCAGTTTGAAGCCGACACGGCTTGTAACGCCGCACTAGCATTCTTTGTTGCCCGCGCACCTGCGCGGCGTCGAGAGAAGAGGACTGGAGAGATCATGAACAAGCTATCCATCGGCAAGCGGCTCGCGGCCGGCTTTGCGCTGGTGCTGATACTGGCTGCCTGCGTGATTGCGCTGGCTTCGTGGCGGCTGGCTTCGACGGCGGCGGCCACGCGCCAGATGATGGACGAGCCGCTGGTCAAGGAAAGGCTGATTGCGGACTGGAACCGCAACATCAACAGCGGCGTGCGCCGCACCATGGCCATCGCCAAGAGCTCGGACGCTTCGCTGGTCGAGCTGTTCAAGGAAGACCAGGCCCAGTCCACCAAGACCTCCAGCGAGATGCAGGACAAGCTGAAGACGCTGATCCGCTCGCCCGAGGAACAGGCGCTGTTCGACGAGGTCGGCAAGGCTCGCAAGGTCTATATCGATTCGCGCGACGAGATCGTCAAGCTGAAGAAGGATGGCCAGGCCGAGGCGGCGGACAAGCTGCTGATGGATGTGTTCGTGCCCGGCTCCAAGGTCTATCTGGCGCGCATGCAGGACTTCCTGGACCACCAGCGCAAGGCCATCGACAAGACCGCCGCCGACATCGACACCGCCAACAGCAACGGCCGCGCGCTGCTGCTGGTGTTCGGCCTGGTCATGCTGGGCCTGGGCGTGGGTGCGGCCTGGAGCATCACGCGCAGCATCACGGTGCCGCTGGCCGCTGCCAACGAACTGGCCGAGCGCGTGGCCGACGGCAATCTGATGCGCTCGGGCCAGGGCATGGTGGCGCGTGACGACGAAATCGGTCAGCTGCAGAAGACGCTGCGCCGCATGCGCGAGACGCTGTCGCAGACCATCGGCAGCATCCGCGATTCCGCCGAGTCCATCGGCACGGCTTCGGCCGAGATCGCCAGCGGCAACCAGGACCTGAGCGCGCGCACCGAGAAGGCCGCGTCCAGCCTGGAGGAGACGGCCAGCGCCATGGAGCAGTTGACCGGTACCGTGCAGAACTCGGCCGCGTCCGCCGGCCAGGCCAACTCGCTGGCCGTGTCGGCCGCCAGCGTGGCCCAGCGCGGCGGCGAGGTGGTGGCCCAGGTGGTCAACACCATGGACGAGATCAACACCAGCTCGCGCAAGATCGCCGACATCATCGGCGTCATCGACGGCATCGCCTTCCAGACCAACATCCTGGCGCTGAATGCGGCCGTGGAAGCGGCGCGCGCGGGCGAGCAGGGCCGCGGCTTTGCCGTCGTCGCGGGCGAGGTGCGCTCGCTGGCCGGCCGCTCGGCCGACGCCGCCAAGGAGATCAAGAGCCTGATCGGCAGCAGCGTCGAGCGCGTCGAAGCCGGCTCGCGCCTGGTGGCCGAGGCGGGCAAGACCATGGACGAACTGGTCGGCGCCGTGCAGCGCGTCAAGGACATCATGGGCGAGATCACGACCGCGACGGCCGAACAGTCCGACGGCATCGCCCAGGTCAACATCGCCATCGCCCAGCTCGACCAGGTCACGCAGCAGAACGCCGCGCTGGTGGAGCAGTCGACCGCCGCGGCCGAGAGCCTGCGCGAACAGGCGACGACGCTGAATGGCGCCGTCGGCACCTTCCAGGTCGCGCGGCGTTAGGGCCTGTTAACGCCGTGGCAACGGGTCGCGTTGTGGCCAGGAAGGCCGCAGGCACGACAGCAGACCGCAAGCTGGGTGTCGACCCAGCGAGGCTGAGCCCGGACACGGGCAGGCCTGTGGCCTGACCGTGCCTGGCGAAGGGCCAAGCCTTAGCTTGGCGCGGCCTGCAAGGCCTGCAACACGGCATGCGGCCTTTCTGGCCACAACCCTTCGGGCAGGCCCGACGCAAGGGGCCACTCGTTGTTGCAGCCCTGGCCCGCACACGAGTGCGGGCGGCGCGCTGCGTCTAGATTGGCCCCTTGCGGCGGGCCTGCGCGACCCATTGCCGCGGCGTTAACAGGCCCTTAGTCGCCCCCGCCACCGCAGCTGGAGCCGCAGCTCGACCCGCAGCTGCTGCCGCCGCCATCCGAGCTGGCGTCGCAGCTGCTGTCCGAACTCCAGCTGCTGCCGCAACTGCTGCCGCTGTCGCTGCTCTGGCGCCGGCGCAGGGCCGTCGTCAGTTCTGACTGGGTCATCAGACCGAGCGCCACCAGGCTGGCGCCGCCGATGGCCGCGTGCATGACCACATCCCCGCTGGGCTGGCCGAAGCCGTCGATCTGGCGGTGCGCCAGCGTGCCCTTCTGATAGCCGTAGGCCCACCCCGTGGGCAGGCGCAGCAGGCCATCCAAGGCGAACAGCAGCGGCAGCTTGGGCCCCAGCAGTTCCAGGCCTTCGCTGCGGCAGGCGCCCGTCCAGGTGCGGGCCATGCAGTCTTCCACCGGCGCGCTCAGCTCGGCATTCTCGCGGTGCTCGACGACGCGGCCGAAGTAGCGCTGCTGCCAGGTGGCCAGCCCGGCCGGATCCAGCTTCAGCCAGACATGCCAGACCGAGTCGGCCGCCTTGCTGGGCAGGGCGCAGGCCCCCTGCTCCTTCTGCAGCCGGCAGGCCTCGAAGAACTGCGCCAGGCCCAGAGAGCAGCGCAGCCAGGCGCCGTCGTCGGTGGCCAGGCCGGGGAATTCTTCGGGCGCGTGATGGGCCCAGGCGGCGCGGACGGCCGGCGGAATCTGGGCGGCCGCCACCGTGGCCGGCGGGCAACGCCTGCGCAGCGCCTCCCGGCGGCTGGGTTCCCGATGCCGCGCCCACCAGGCGCCAAGGCGGTAGGCGAGACTGAACTTTGTAGTTGTTGTTGTGTTGTTCATGGCGTCAGTGTGTGACCTCAGTATGACGCGCCCGTGACAACCGACAAGACCAAGAAAAAGGCCCGCCAGAGGCGGGCCGTAAAAGTCAGGAGTTGACGTTCTGACTGTGATTAACCGTGATCAACCGTGCTTCGCGTCGAAGAACTGCTCGTCTTCCGTCGAGCCTTTCAGGGCGGCCGTGGAGGCATTGGCCTCGATGGTCGTCGTGATGGCATCGAAGTAGCCGGTGCCGACTTCGCGCTGGTGCTTGACAGCGGTGAAGCCCTTCTCGGCAGCGGCGAATTCGGCTTCCTGCAACTCGACGAAGGCGCTCATCTGGTTGCGGGCATAGCCGTAAGCCAGGTTGAACATCGAGTAGTTCAGGCTGTGGAAGCCGGCCAAGGTGATGAACTGGAACTTGTAGCCCATGGCACCCAGCTCACGCTGGAACTTGGCGATCGTGGCGTCGTCCAGGTTCTTCTTCCAGTTGAAGGACGGCGAGCAGTTATAGGCCAGCAGCTTGCCGGGGAACTTGGCGTGGATGGCGTCGGCGAAGGCCTTGGCGAAGGCCAGGTCGGGCTTGCCGGTCTCGCACCAGATCAGGTCGGCATAGGGCGCATAGGCCAAGCCGCGGCTGATGGCCTGGTCCAGGCCGTTCTTGGTGCGGTAGAAGCCTTCCACCGTGCGCTCGCCGGTGCAGAAAGGCTTGTCGTTGTCGTCGATGTCGGCGGTGACGAGGTCACCGGCTTCGGCGTCGGTGCGGGCGACCAGCAGCGTGGGCGTGCCCATCACGTCGGCGGCCAGGCGGGCGGCGACGAGCTTGGCGACGGCTTCACGGGTGGGCACCAGCACCTTGCCGCCCATGTGGCCGCACTTCTTGGCGCTGGCCAGCTGGTCTTCGAAGTGCACGCCGGCGGCGCCGGCCTCGATCATGGCCTTCATCAGTTCGAAGGCGTTCAACACGCCACCGAAGCCGGCTTCGGCGTCGGCCACGATGGGGGCGAAGTAGTCGATGTCGTCCTTGCCTTCGCTCCACTGGATCTGGTCGGCGCGCTGGAAGGTGGCGTTGATCTTCTTGACGACCTTGGGCACCGAGTCCACCGAGTACAGCGACTGGTCGGGGTACATCTCGCCATTGCTGTTGGCGTCACCGGCGACCTGCCAGCCGGACAGGTAGATGGCCTTCAGGCCGGCCTTGACCTGCTGCATGGCTTGGTTGCCCGTCAGCGCGCCCAGGGCGTTGACGAAGGGTTCGCTGTTGACCAGACCCCACAGCTTTTCGGCGCCGCGCTTGGCCAGCGTGTGCTCGATGGCGATGGAACCGCGCAGGCGCACGACGTCGGCGGCGGTGTAGCCGCGGGTGATGCCCTTCCAACGGGGGTTTTCGGCCCAGTCTTTTTCGAGGGCAGCGATCTGTTGTTCACGGGTGAGGCGGGTCATGCAGTACTCCTTTGAAACATCGAAAACCGATGCCTCAAGACTAGGGCCTGGCGATCTGCCACGCAAGCAAAAGTCTTATAGAAGACAAAAAACTTATTCCATAAAAAACAATGACTTATGTTTTAATTTTCAAATCGCGAAAGTCAATTCACCATAATGAGAAATCTTGCGGCGCTGCAGCATGCGTGAATTTCTCGATGTGAAAAGTGACTTCCGAATCGTGAGAGCGCGCCACTTCAGAATGCGTTCAACCGTGACCATCCGCCACTGAACCATGACTCTGCTGCTGACGCCGCGCCTGCGCCTGGAACCCCTGGAAGACCGCCATTTCGAAGGGCTGCATCGCCTCAACAGCGATCCCGTCGTCATGCGCTACATCACCGGCCGGCCCGACACGCGCGAGGACACCCAGTCCATGATCGACCGTGTGAAGGCCCGCTGGGCCGAACTGGGCTACTCCTGGTGGGGCTTCATCCGCCAGGACAACGGTGACCTGGTCGGCACCGGCTGCATCCAGCACCTGAACCGCGACCCGGCCGGTCCGCTGGAGACCGGCTGGCGGCTGCGCCAGGATGCCTGGGGCCAGGGCTATGCCAGCGAGGCCGCCCGCCACATGGTGGGCTGGGCCTTCAAGACGCTGCAACCGGAATTCATCTGCGCCGTCTGCCAGCCCGAGAACACGCCCTCCTCCACCGTCATGGAGAGGCTGGGCATGAGCTTCACCGGGCTGGGCCGCTGGTATGACATGGACTGCAAGCGCTACGACATCACGGCCGCACAATGGCTCGCAAGCCCTGCCAAAACGAAGTACGACGCTGAGGCATAGTTCGACCTGCTTTCAACCCCTTTGCATGGAGGAATCATGGCCAATACCGAACAACGCGGCAACAAGATGACGAAGAAACCGAAGAAGGACGCCGGCCCCGGCAAGGCAGCAGCGGGCTCGGATCGTCCTGTGGCGCCGATGACGGCTGTCATGCCCAAGGGCAAGGAAGCCAAGCTGAAGGGCAAGTAAGCCCTGGGGCCTGTTAGCGCCGCGGCAACGGGTCGCTAACACGCCCAACTGGCCGGCTGCGGACTCAGATGCCGCCGATGAAGTAGCGCTTCAGGCCGGCCAGCACCATCTCGACCGCGATCGCGGTCAGCACCAGGCCCATCAGCTTCTCGATGGCCGACACCACCGAGTCGCCCAGCAGCTTGCGGATGCGGTCCGCCAGCACCAGCACGAGGCCGGACACCAGCATGGCCGTGCTGAGAGCGCCAATCCATTCATAGATGCGGTCGGGCTGGCGGGATGCCAGCAGCAGCACCGTGGCCATGGCCGACGGGCCGGCCAGCAGCGGGACGGCCAGCGGGAAGATCAGCGGCTCCTTGCCCGGCTCCAGCCCATAGGCCGACTCCGCCGAGCCGCCGAAGATCATGCGGATGGCGATGATCATCAGGATCACGCCGCCCGCCACCTCCAGCGAGCGCTCGGACAGGTGCATGACCTGCAGAAAGCCCTCGCCGACGAACATGAAGGCGAACAGCACGCAGAAGGCGATGCCCACCTCGCGCATGGCCACACGCGTGCGACGCTCTTTCGGCACCGCCCGCATGATGGGAATGAAGATGGGCAGGCTGCCGAGCGGGTCGAGCACCAGCAGCAGCAGGATCAGGGCGGAGAGAAAGCTGTGGTCCATCCGCCCGGATTGTCAGCGAGCCACTCAGAAGCGGTAGTGGGCCCGGGCGTAGTAAGACGCACCATTCAGGCCGAACTGCACGCTGTCGTAGTAGAAGCCGTTGTCGGTCTCGAACGGATCCTGGCGGGTCGGCTTGACATTGAAGACGTTGTTGCCGCCCACGCTGAACTTCAGCGCCGGCGTCGCCTGCCAGCTCATGCCCAGGTCCATGGAGGTCTTGGGCTTGTAGTGCAGATAGACGCCATCGGAGAAGCCACCCTGGGTCTGGCTGCCGAAGTGGATGACCTTGGCCTCGCCCGTCCAGGCGCCCTGGCTGTACTCGAAGCCCAGCGTCGCCTTGGAGCGCGGACCGCCCTGCTCCATGAACAGGCGTTCGCGCTCGGACAGCAGCACGTCCTCGAAGCCCTTCAGCGCAGCCGGCGCATTGATGCCCGTCACCTTCGTGTTGCTCACGTTCAGGGCCAGGAAGGTGTTGAGTTGGCCGGCACCCAGCTTGGCGCGGGTGGACGCGGTCAGGTCCAGGCCGCGGGTGCGGGTGTTGACCGAATTGACGAAGAACTGCGCCTGGCCGACGCCCAGGCCTTGCAGGATGGCGCCCAGGGCCGGGTAGTTGTCTTCGTCGAAGCGGCCCGACAGCACGATGCGGTCCTTGATGTTGATCTGGTAGAGGTCAACGGTGAAGGCCGTGTCGGTGCTGGGCTTGACCGTGAGGCCCAGCGTGAAGTTCTTGGACTTTTCCTGCTTCAGGGCCGGCACACCGGCGGCGGCCGTGATCTTGCTGCCGTTGGGCGCCAGCACCACGTCCAGCGGCTTGCCGCTGATGAAGTCGGTGAAGGTCGACGAGAAGTAGAGCTGCTGCAGGCTGGGTGCGCGGAAGCCCGTGCTGGCGGCGCCACGCAGCAGCACTTCCTTGCTGACCTTGAAGCTGCCGGCCAGCTTGGCCGTCGTCGACGAGCCGAAGTCGCTGTAATGCTCGGCACGCACGGCGGCGTCCACGGTCAGCGATGGCGTCAGGGTGGCTTCCCAGTCGGCGTAGAGGGCCTCGCTGCTGCGGCTCTTGTTGGTGGCATCGCCCGGCTGGAAGCCCGGGAAGCCCTGGCTGCCGGCATTGCCGCCGAAGCCCACGCCGTCGGCGTCGTTGTAAGAGCCGAGTTCGCCGGCGACGATGTTGTACTTCTCCTTGCGGTATTCGGCACCGAAGGCGATGTTGCTGCCGCCGAGCAACTCGGGGAAGAAGCGGCTGACGTCGAGGTTGGTCGTGGCCTGGCTGAAGCCGAAACCGCCGGCATCGAAGCTGGTCGCGCTGACACCCTTGCCGCCGGCCAGCAGGTCCTTGTTGGCAATGGACGCGTTCAGCGTGTTGCTGATGTTGTAGCGCATCTTGTTGGAGCCGTAGGTCTGCGACAGGTCGGTATCCCAGCCGGCCAGGTTCGACTTCCAGCCGACGATGAGGTAGCGGTCCTCGATCTTGCCGTTGATGAAGGGCACGAAACCGTCGGGATACATCGCGGCCGAATTGCGGCTGGGGATGTCATCCGAACCGACACCGCCGCGCGCCCATGCGCCGGAGGAGGCATCGCGGTTCTGCGCGCCGGCGGTCACATAGAGCTTGTTGTCGCCACCGGCCGGGAACTCGCCATTCAGATAGACCGTCTTGTTCTTGACCGCGGTGTCGCCAATGGTGCGGGGGCCGACGTTCTCGTCGTTGGGATCGTTGCGGTTGGAACGACCACGGTCCTGCCATTCGCCGGTGATGCCCAGGCTGCCGTCGGCGATCTTGACGCCGCAATAGGCCGAAGCGAGGTAGTTCTTGCCGTCGCCCGCCGAGTACTGGCCGTAGCCGGCCACGGCCTCGCAGCCCTGCTTCTTCTTCAGTTGCACGTTGATGACGCCGGCGATGGCATCGGAGCCGTATTGGGCCGCGGCGCCATCGCGCAGCACCTGCACGTTGTCGATGGCCAGCAGCGGCAGGGAGTTCATGTCCGTGCCCGTCGCGCCGCGGTTGCGGGCGCCGAACAGGTTGACCAGGGCCACCGTGTGGCGGCGCTTGCCATTGACCAGCACCAGGGTCTGGTCCGAGCCCAGGCCGCGCAGGGCCGCGGAATCGATCAGGTCGGCGCCGTCGGCGCCGGTCTGGCGCGTCGAATTGAACGACGGCGAGATGTACTGCAGCGACTGGGCCAGGTCGAATTGACCCCCGCCCTCAGCGATCTTGCCCATGGAATAGATGTCCACCGGCACCACGGTGTCGGTGCTGGACGCAGCCGGCAGGCTCTTGCGCGAGCCGACGACCGTCACGCGTTCCAGGCTGCTGTCCTGGGCGATGGCCGAAGCGGTGGCGAAGAGGGTCAGCGCAGCGAGCGCGGTCGGCAGCAGGCGGGTGGCATGCATGGGAACTCCGTGTGCATTTGTGATGGCGGCGGAGTTTGCCCCTGGCGAAGGGGCTCCAGAGGGCGGGTGTTGTGGCTCGCCGACAGGTTTGATACCAATGAAACGATCAAAGCTACGGTGCAACCCGAATGCGCTGACGCGCAGGCGACAGGACCTAGCCGCGCGGGTGGTGCTCGGCGTGCAACGCTTTGAGGCGCTCGCGCGCCACATGGGTGTAGATCTGGGTCGTCGACAGGTCGGCATGCCCCAGAAGCAGCTGCACGGCGCGCAAATCTGCACCATGATTGAGCAGATGCGTCGCGAAGGCATGGCGCAGCGTGTGCGGCGACAGCGGCGCCGTGATGCCGGCCACCAGCGCATGTCGCTTGATCAGGGTCCAGAACATCTGCCGCGTCATGCCGGCGCCGCGGGCCGTCACGAACAGATCGTCGCTGCTCTGGCCGGCCAGGATCTCGGCGCGGGCCTCGCGCAGATAACGCGCCATCCAGTCACGCGCATGCTCGCCAAAAGGCACGAGGCGGCTCTTGCTGCCCTTGCCGGTGACATGCAGCACGGCGTCCTTGAAGGCCACATGGGCGCTCTTCAGCGTGACCAGCTCGGACACGCGCAGGCCGCTGGCGTACATCAGCTCCAGCATGGCGCGGTCGCGCAGGCCCAGGGCCGTGTCGACGTCGGGCGCGGCCAGCAGGGCCGACACCTGGGCCTCGCTGAGCAGCTTGGGCACGCGCAGCGGCTGCTTGGCGGCGGTGAATTTCAGGGTCGGATCGGCCCGGATGCGGCCTTCCCGCAGCGCCCAGCGGAAGTAGCGCTTGAAGACCGACAAGCGTCGGTTCGCACTCGTTGCCTTGCCTGCGGGCTTGGCAGCGGCGTACTCGAACAGCTTGAGTTCGGTACAAGCGTCCAGCGGGGCAGGCGCCAGCCAGGCCGCCAACGCGGCCAGGTCGCGCCGGTAGGCCGCCTGGGTGTTGGCGCTCAGGCCGTCTTCCAGCCAGAGCGCCTCGATGAAACTCTCGATGCCGGGATCAATCAAGTTTCAGTTTTTGCTGGGCAACGACCTTCTTGTAGACATCGAACTCGGCCGCGATCTGGGCCGCGAACTGCTCGGGCGTGTTGGCCACGATCAGCGAGCCGGTGTCCTCGATGCGCTTCTTGACGTCAGGAATCTCCAGCGCCTTGCGCACGGCGGCATTGACCTTGTCGACGATATCGCGCGGCAGACCCTTGGGACCGTGGATGCCGTAATAGGCCAGGCGGTTGACGGCCTCCAGGCCGACTTCCTTGAAAGTCGGCACATTGGGCAGCGCCGCCAGACGCTGGGGGGCGGCCACGACGATGGGGATGAGGCGACCGTCCTTGATGAAGGGCAAGGCCGACGGCAGGTTGTCGAAGATCATCGGCACCTGGCCGGCCACCGTGTCGTTCAGGGCCGGACCGGCGCCGCGGTAGGGAATGTGCAGCACGAAGACGCCGGCCAGCGTCTTGTAGAGCTCCATCTGCAGATGGCCGATGCCACCCGTGCCCGAGGTGGCGTAGCTGTGCTTGGCCGGGTTCTTCTTGAGCTCGGCGACGAAGCTCTTGTAGTCGCGCGCCGGAAAGCTCGGATGCACGGCGATGACGTTGGGCGTCGCCGCGACATTGATGATGGGCGTGAAGTCGGTCAGTGGGTTGTAGGCGATCTTGGGGTTGATCGCCGGGTTGGCCGCCGTCGTCGACACCGTGGCCACGCCGAGCGTGTAGCCATCAGGCGCGGAGCGCGAAATCTCGGTCGCGCCCACCGTGCCACCGCCGCCGGCCTTGTTGTCGACCACCATGGTCTGGCCCAGGATGGCGTTCATGCGTTCGGAGACGATGCGGGCAATGATGTCCGTCGTGCCGCCGGGTGCAAACGGCACGATCAGGCGGATTGGCTTGGTCGGGTAGCCCTGGGCCCAGGCGAGATTCGCCAAGGGGCCGAGACCGTAGAGAGCGGCGGCCTGCAGGACGGAACGGCGTTGCATGAAGTCTCCTTGGTGTTGGTGGCCCGATGCTAGCCCGGCTGGCCCAGCAAACCGGCGCGCAGCTTGGCGTCGCTGTTGTTGTCGCCCAGGAAGACTTTCAGGAAGGCCGTGTAGAAGTCCTGGCCCTCGACGGGCTTGCCCCAGACCTTGCCATTGACCGACAGGATGGTGCCGCCCTGGTCCGGCAGGTAGTCGATGCGCAGCAGGTCGCCCTTCTTGACGCGGCCGACCTCGGCAATGGCCGTGTTGAACTGCTTGACACGCTCCGCCACGGCCGCTTTCTCGGCCTCGGTGGAATTGCGGTTGACGCCCTTGCTGATGGCCTTGACGAACTCCTGTGTCGACACGTCCTTCACCAACGGAATGACGATGCGCATCTCCAGCCGCTTGGGGCCGGTCTCGGCGTAGATGGCGTCGGGTGCGGTCGACTTTTGCGGCAGGTACAGCGCGGCCAGGTAGAGCGGATAGATGGCGACCTGGCGCTTGCCGGTGCCGTTCAGCACCAGGGCGCTGCCGCCCAGCTGCAGGGTGTCGGGGAAATCCTGGCCTTCATAACGCACCGCCTGGGCGGGCAGGGAAGCCGCGGCGGCCAGGGCGAAGGCGGCCAACGAAACCAAGGGGCGGCGGATCGACAGGGTCATTCAAGAGCTCCAACGGACAGCGGGTCGGACGATAACGCGGCCGGGACGGCCACCGCGGACAAGGCCCAGGCGATGTGCTCGGCAACCACCGCTTCGGCCCCCTGCCCGGCCTGCTGCAAGGCGGCGCGCAGTTCGGCGTCGTCGCGGACGCGAAGCGCATTGCCCGCCGCGACGGCCAGATTGCGCTGCCAGCGCGCGAAGCCGATGCGGCGGATGGCCGAGCCCTCGGTGCGGCGCAGGAATTCGCTCTCGTCCCATCCGAGCAGCGCGGCAATCGGCGCGCCTGCCATGCCGGGCCGCACGTCGAAATCCGCCAGCACGGCCGCCTGGGCGAACTTGTTCCAGGGGCAGACCAGCTGGCAGTCGTCGCAGCCGTAAATGCGATTGCCCAGCAGCGGCCGCAACTCGACGGGGATGGGACCGTCGTGCTCGATGGTCAGGTAGGAGATGCAGCGCCGCGCGTCGACGCGGTAGGGCGCGACGATGGCCGCTGTCGGGCAGACGTCGATGCAGGCCCGGCATTCGCCGCAATGCGCCGTCACCGCGTCCGTCAGCGGCAGGGCCAGATCGATGAAGAGTTCGCCGAGGAAGAACATCGACCCCGCCTCGCGGTGCAGGGTCAGCGTGTGCTTGCCGCGCCAACCCAGGCCCGAGCGGGCCGCCAGCTCCACCTCCAGCACCGGCGCCGAATCGGTGAAGACGCGGTAGCCCAGCGGGCCGACTTCGGCCTCCAGCCTCTCGGCGAGCTTCTGCAGGCGCTGGCGCAGCACCTTGTGATAGTCCCGGCCGCGGGCATAGATGGAGATCTGGGCCTGTTCCGGCTTGGCCAGCCCGGCCCATTCGACGGCCTGCCAGCCGGGTTCCGTTTCCTGGGGCAGATAGTCCATGCGCGCCGTGACGACACGCAGCGTGCCCGGCACCAGCTCGGCCGGGCGGGCCCGCTTCATGCCATGGGCGGCCATGTAGTGCATGCGGCCGTGATGGCCGGCGTCCAGCCAGGCCTGCAGACCCGGCTCGGCGCTGCTGAGGTCCACATCGGCCACGGCGATCTGTGAGAATCCGAGCCCATGCGCCCAGCCGCGCAGTTTCTCCATGAGCGCGGCAGTATCGACAGTGGACGGGACCTCTTGCATTTGCCTGCGATTTTAGAAACTGAAGTGCTGTGGCCCGACGAGGCCGCGGCCCAAGCCACCGCCGAACGTCTCGCGGCGGTGCTGCTCCCCTCCCCCAACGCCGTGATTGAGCTGCACGGCCCGCTGGGCGCCGGCAAAACCACCTTTGTGCGCCTGCTCCTGCGCGCCCTGGGTGTCGAGGGCCGCATCAAGAGTCCCAGCTATGCCGTCATGGAAAGCTATGAGCTGCCCGGCGATGCCGGCACCGCCAGCCATTTCGACTTCTACCGCTTCGGCGACCCACGCGAATGGGAAGACGCCGGCTTTCGCGACGTCTTCGCCGCGCCCGGCCTCAAGCTCTGCGAATGGCCCGAGAAGGCGGCCGGGCAGTTGCCGCCGGCCGACCTGCAACTCTTCATCGAACTGATGCCCGATGACAGCCGCCAAGTGCGCGCCTCCGGCGCCGCCACGCTCGTGAAGGCTCTCGCATGAGGCGCCGCGAAACCCTGGGCCTCGTCGCCCTGCTGCTGAAGGCCGGCGACACCCTCGCCGCCACCAGCGAAGCCAGCATTGTCGCCGTGCGCGTCTGGCCGGCCCAGGAATACACCCGCGTCACCCTCGAATCCGACAAGGCGCTGTCGGTCAAGCACTTCCTCGTCGATTCGCCGCACCGCCTCGTCATCGACGTCGATGGCCTGGAGCTGAGCCCCGGGCTGCGCGAGCTGATCGGCAAGGTCAAGGCCGACGATCCCTACATCAGCGGCGTGCGCGTCGGCCAGAACACGCCGACCGTCGTGCGCATCGTGCTGGACCTGCGCCAGCCCGTGGCGCCGCAGATCTTCACGCTGGCGCCGGTGGCGGCCTACAAGCACCGCCTGGTCTTCGACCTCTACCCCAAGTTCGCGGCCGACCCGCTGGTGGCCTTGGCCAACGAACGCGCCAAGCCGCCTGCCCCACCGCCCTCGCCTGCGCAGCGTGCGGAACAGGCGGCCAGCGCCGTCAACGATGCGCTGGGCGAGCTGATCCAGAAGATCGAGCGCCCACCCGCGCCGGCGCCCGCAGCCTCGGCGCCTGTGCCGCCGCCCGTGGCCGCCGCATCCAAACCTGCGCCGCCACCTGCACCCACGGCCGAGCAAAAGATCGACCGCCTCATCATCATTGCGCTGGACCCCGGCCATGGCGGCGAGGACCCCGGTGCCGTCGGCCCCTCGGGCCTGCGCGAGAAGGACGTCGTGCTGGCCGTCGCCCACAAGCTGCGCGAGCGGCTGACGACCAACCCCAACATCCGCGTGCTGATGACGCGCGACGCCGACTTCTTCGTGCCCCTGCACGAGCGCGTGCGCAAGGCGCGGCGCGTGCAGGCCGACCTCTTCGTGTCCATCCACGCCGACGCCTTCATCACGCCGCAGGCGCGTGGCGCCTCGGTGTTTGTCCTCAGCGATGGCGCCGCCACCAGCGCCGCGGCGCGCTGGATGGCCGACAAGGAGAACGCGGCCGACATGGTGGGCGGCGTCAACGTCGGCGCCGCCACCAAGGACGCCAATGTGCTGCGCGCCCTGCTGGACATGAGCACCACGGCCCAGATCAAGGACAGCCTCAAGCTGGGCGGCGAGGTGCTGGGTCAGATCGGCAAGGTCGGGAAGCTGCACAAGGCCCGCGTCGAGCAAGCCGGCTTCGCGGTACTGAAGGCGCCCGACATCCCCAGCATCCTGGTCGAGACGGCCTTCATCTCCAACCCCGAGGAAGAGAAGAAGCTGCGCGATCCGGACTATCAGGATCAACTGGTGGACGCCCTGGCGTCGGGTATCGCCAGGTATTTTGCGAAGAGCCCGCCGATGGCGAGGAAGCGGAGTACGACGATGTGATGGCGCGGTTTTGCGAAGAGCCGTACTGACTCGGTGCATTGCCGGGAGTCCGTCCCGGCGGCCGGGTAACTTTCTTCTGCGGCGCCAGAAGAAAGTCACCAAAGAAGAGGCGCTGAGTTCACACCAGCACCACAGGCCTGCGCTGCGCATGACAACAGCCGCTTGTTGAGCGGGAAGAAGCGACCCGCTTCGCTCTCGCTGCTGACCCTATCACCAGCGCCATCCATCGCACCACCTGCCCGATGAACGCGCGGCTGCACGCCGGGCTCATGAGAAATGCCAAATGCAGCGTCGCTCGGGCGACGCGGCTGTTCGGTATTTCCTGATGAGCCCGGCGTGCAGCCGGCGTTAACGGTGGTAAAGCGGCGAGCAGTGATGCTCGTTGCAGGGACAGCAGCGAGAGCGCAGCGGGTCGCGTGTAGGCATGACGCAGTTCGGAGCATCGCGAGCGCATGCCGCCACTGGAGTGCGGATTGCATTGAGCGCTCCTCTTTTGGTGACTTTTCTCTGGCGCGTCAGAGAAAAGTTACCCGCCATCGCGGGGCGGATTCCCGCGGCACTGCACGCGAGTCATGAGGACGGTGGCAGAGAGCCCTGAACTAGCCCGCTCTTTGCCAGCGCAAGCCAAACGGCAGTTCTAGCGGGCCGAAGAGGAAATGCAGCACGCGGCGCCGACCCGTCGCTGAGGTGGCCTTGCTGGACGCATGCAGCACCAGCGGCCGCATCAACAGCGCGTCGCCGGCGCGGGCGTCTGCGGCGACCTCGCCGGCACGAGCCCGCCACTGCCGCGCGGCCTCCTCGCCCAGCACCCCATCGAGATGCGACCCCGGCACGAACCGCAGCCCGCCCTCGGCCTGGGTCGCATCATCCAGATGCAGACGAACCGCCATCATCTGCCCCAGAACCTCCGCCGGCGCCAACACGAAATGTCGACCGGCCTTTACGGACCAGGCGCTCAGCGCCACATGCTCGACGCGCCCAGCAACGGGGATGGCCAGGTCCTGATGCGGCGTGACCAACCAGTTGCGCTCCGAGGACTTCTCGAACAGCGTGCATTGCACCGCGACCGGCGGCAACAGACTGCTCAATTGGGGCTGCTCGCGCAGCCACTCAGCCAGCACCTGGCACCAGTGCTGCTCCAGCAGCTCGCGCTGGCCCGCCGAACCGGCTGGCAGCGCCGAGAGTTCGGCAACCAGAGCCTGCCGCCGCTCCCGCGACAGCAGGCCAGGGATGAGGCGAAAGCCTTCAGGCAAGGCGTCGTCGTTCAGAACCGGCATGGCCGGCCTTATACCGCCAGGTCAGCAGCACTTCCCGACGCGCGCGCTGTAGCGCGCCGCCTGCCTCTCCCTGAAGAACTCCTCGTAGCTCATGGCCGGCCGGTCGGGATGAGTGGCCTGGTGGTGGGCCAGATAGCTGCCGTAGTCCGGCACACCCACCATCAGGCGCAGGCTCTGCGTCAGATACCGGCCTGCCTGGGCCAGTTCGCGGCCCAACTCAAGCACGTTGCCCCGCTGGCAACAGCACAAAGGCTGTTTCCTGTGCCGTGGCCTTGCCGGTGCGGCGCGCCGCGACGATGGCCTTGACGCTGTAGATCAGCACGCTGATGACGACGCCCATGAACAGCGCACACAGCGCTGCGTCCAGGCGGTCATTGAAGACCACGCGCGACATCGCGTCCAGCGACTTGGCCGGCGCCAGCACCTTGCCCTCGGCGATGGCCGCGGCGTATTTGTCGGCATGGGCCAGGAAGCCGAGCTTGGGGTCGGCGGAGAAGATCTTCAGCCAGCCGGCCGTCATCGTGCAGGCCAGCAGCCAAGCGGCCGGCACGGCCGTGACCCAGGCGTAGCGGTCTTTCTTCATCTTGAAGATGACGACGGTGCCCAGCAGCAGGGCCACGGCGGCCAGCATCTGGTTGGCGATGCCGAACAGCGGCCACAGCGTGTTGATGCCGCCCAGCGGGTCGACGACGCCCTGGTAGAGGAAATAGCCCCAGGCCGCCACGCACAGGCCGGTGGCGACGAGGTTGGCCACCCAGCTCTCGGTGCGCTTGAGCGACGGCACGAAGCTGCCCAGCAGGTCCTGCAGCATGAAGCGGCCGGCGCGGGTGCCGGCGTCCACGGCGGTCAGGATGAAGAGAGCCTCGAACAGGATGGCGAAGTGGTACCAGAAGGCCATCAGCGCCTTGCCACCCACCACCTGGTGCAGGATCTCGGCCATGCCGACGGCCAGCGTCGGCGCACCGCCGGCACGGGCCAGGATGGTCTTCTCGCCGACGTCAGCGGCAGCTTGCGTCAGCATCTCGGGCGTGATGACGAAGCCCCAGGTCGACAGCGTCTGCGCCACCGTGGCCGCATCCTTGCCGACGACGGCCGCCGGGCTGTTCATTGCGAAGTAGACGCCCGGCTCGATGCAGGAGGCGGCGACCAGGGCCATCACGGCCACAAAGCTCTCGGCCAGCATGCCGCCGTAGCCGATGTAGCGGGCGTGGGTCTCGTTCTCCAGCAGCTTCGGGGAGGTGCCGGACGAGATCAGCGCATGGAAGCCCGACACGGCACCGCAGGCGATGGTGATGAAGAGGAAGGGAAACAGGCTGCCCGCCCAGACCGGACCCGAGCCGGCGGCAAACTGCGTCAGCGCCGGCATCTTCAGCGGCGGCGCGACGACGATGATGCCGATGGCCAGCGCAATGATGGTGCCGATCTTCAGGAAGGTGCTGAGGTAGTCGCGCGGCGCCAGCAGCAGCCACACCGGGATGCAGGCCGCCACGAAGCCGTAGCCGATCAGCAGCCCCACCAGCGTCGTCGGCTGCAGCGTGAAGAGGGGCGCCAGCGTCGGGCTCTCGCTGACGGCCTGGCCACCGAAGATGGCCGCCATCAGCAGCACGAAGCCGATGACCGACACCTCACCGATGCGGCCCGGGCGGATGAAGCGCAGATAGACCCCCATGAAGAGGGCGACGGGAATCGTGGCGGCCACCGTGAACAGGCCCCAGGGCGAATCGGCCAGCGCCTTGACGACGATCAGGGCCAGCACCGCCAGGATGATGATCATGATCATGAAGGCGCCGAACAGCGCGATCAGGCCCGGCACCGTGCCCATCTCCTGCTTGACGAGGTCGCCCAGCGAGCGGCCGTCGCGCCGCGTGGAGATGAACAGCACGATGAAGTCCTGCACCGCGCCGGCGAAGACCACGCCGGCCAGGATCCACAGCAGGCCGGGCAGATAGCCCATCTGCGCCGCCAGCACCGGGCCCACCAGCGGGCCGGCACCGGCAATCGCCGCGAAGTGGTGGCCGTAGAGCACGTGCTTGTTGGTGGGCACGTAGTCCAGGCCGTCGTTGTACTTCCAGGCCGGCGTCTGGCGCTTGGCGTCCAGCCCCAGCACCTTGTCGGCGATGAAGAGGCTGTAGTAGCGGTAGGCGATCAGGTAGGTGCACAGGGCGGCGGCCACGACCCACAAGGCGCTGATCGTCTCGCCGCGGCTCAGGGCCACGGTGGCGAGGGATGCGGCACCGAGGATCGCGACACCCGCCCAGGCGAGGTGACGGCGCAGGTTCTGCATGGGGCTTGTCTCCGATGCGGTGCGCACGTCGAAGGGGCGGCGCTACCGTGCGGTAAGTCTCGGAAAACGGCCGCCCCGCGGCATCGGTCAAGCCACGCGGGCCCTGCACGCGGCATTACCTAGGGGTCAACCCGGATCACACCCGCTTACGAATGGCTGAACCCCGGGGTCAACGACGCGCGACACCAGGCGTTGTTCAGACACCGAAGGCCAGCCGTTTTGGCCTCGTAGGAGACCTCAAATGCTTCGTCCCGTCATCGCCGCCCTGCTCACCGGTGCCGCCCTCTTCGGCGCCTCTGCCGCCCAGGCCGGCACCCACTGGTCCATCGGCATCAGCCTGCCGCCCGTCGGCGTCGTGGTGGCCGACAGCCCGCGCTACTACGCGCCGGCCCCGGCGCCGGTTTACTACGAACCCGCGCCCGTCTACTACGAACCGCCTCCCGTGCGCTACGCGCCGGCGCCTCGCTATGTCGAGCGCGACGTGTACTACGCACCGGCCCCGCGCGTGGTCTACGAGCGCCGCTGGGACGGCCGCGACGACCGCTGGGACCATCGCGGCTGGGACCATGACCGCCGCGACCACGGCGACCGTCGGGGTCACGACCGCGACGACTACGGCCCGCGCCGCGGTCACTGAAAACGCGACCCCTCGTCCAAGGGTTACCTTGGCCGGTCCCCCGAGGGGACGGTGATGCTTGTCGGTTCGACCGACAAGCACATCACCAAGGCGGGCCGGCTAGGGAGCGGCCCGGCGCTCGGCCCGCTTCGCAAGCCGCACAGCATCCACCGCCTTGACTAGCCCCGCTGTGTCTGCTGGCGGATCTCCGCCACCAGCTGTTGCAGGTCCGGCAGGTCAAAGGGCTTCAGCAAGGCTCTCACGTTCGGGCCGAAGTCCGACAGGTCGGACTTCATCGCATAGCCCGACGCAAACACCAGCCACGCCTTCGGCGTGATGCGCAGGATGGCGCGGGCCAGATCGGTGCCCGACATCCGCGGCAGGCTGACGTCGGTGAAGACGAGATCGAAGCGCTCGGGTGAATACGCCGCCAGCGCCTCTTCGGCCGTGGCGCAGCTCTCGGGGGCCATGCCCGCCTCTTCAAGGAGGTAGGCGATCTGCTCGCGCAAGTCGTCGTTGTCCTCGACAAACAGCACTCGCAAGGCGGGCGCCGTGGGTTCTGCCGGGCGGCGCGTGAGCGCCAGTTCGGCCACCGCACGGGCCAGCAGATGCGGCGACACCGCCTTGGGCAGGCAGCGCTGGAAACCGGCCTCGAGCGCGGCCTCGCGATCGGTGGCGCGCACATAGGCGGTGACCGCCGCCGCGGGCAGATCGCTGGCCGTCAGGCCCAGGCTCTGCCTGACATGCCGGATCAGGTCATAGCCGCCCATGCCGGGCATGCCGAGATCACTGAGCAGCACATCAAAACTCTGCTCGCGCAGCAGCGCGAGGGCGGCCTCGCCCGAGTCGGCCGTGACGACCTGGGCACCGCGTTCCGACAGCAGCCGGGCATGGACCTCGAGCACGTCGGGGTGGTCGTCGACCAGCAGCACCCGCACGCCGGAGATGAGCGGCTCGACACCACCGGCTTCGGTCTCGAAGCCCGCTGTCTGCGAGGGGCCGGCACGCGGCAGGCGCACGCTGAAGGTGGAGCCCTGGCTGCGGCCGGCGCTGTGGGCCGACACCTCGCCACCATGCAGCTCGACGAGGTTCTTGACGATGGACAGTCCCAGGCCCAGGCCACCATGGACGCTGGAGGCCGTGCCGTCGGCCTGGGTGAAACGGTCGAAGAGCTGGGGCAGGAATTCGGGGTCTATGCCCTGGCCGGTGTCGCTGACGCCGACCTCGACGACCGTGCCGTTCAGCCGCGTCGACAGCGTGACGCTGCCGCCCGCCGAAGTGAACTTCATCGCGTTGGTGACGAGATTCATCACAACCTGCGTAAGCCGGCGCGAGTCGCCGAAGACCTCGGCGGGCTCGGCGGCAAGGTGCAGCACGATCTCGATCTCGCGGGACTGGGCGGTGGGCCTCGCGGTCTCTGCCGCAGCCGTGACGAGGCCGTTCAGGTCCACCCGCTCGACATTCATCAGCTGCTTGCCGGCGACGATGCGGCTCATCTCCAGCAGGTCGTCGACCAGCACGGCCTGAGCCTGGGCATTGCGCGCAATGGCCTGGATGCCGCGCTGCTGCATGGCCGGCTGCACGCCGGGGTGCACCAGCACATTGACCCAGCCGAGGATGGCGGCCAGCGGCGTGCGCAGTTCGTGGCTGATGGCGGCGACGAACTCCTCCTTGGCGCGCCCGGCCTGGTCGGCTGCCCCGCGCGCGGCCTGCTCGGCGGCCAGCAGCTGTTCGCGGCGCAGCTGCAGTTCGCGGCGATCGGTGATGTCGTGGAAATAGACGGACAGGCCGTCGTGCGAGGGGTAGCAATGGCATTGCAGCCAGCGCTCGGGCGCACCCGGCGCCACCGCCTCGAAGGACACGGCCTGTCCCTTGCTGCGGGCGCTGTCGAAACCGGCCTCGAAATCGCCGTCCGCGCCGAAGACCTCGGCGCTGCGGCGCCCGTTCAGCTCGACGGCGTGACGGCCGAGCAGGCGGGCCCCCTGCTCGTTGACATAGCCGATGAGGCCGTCATGGTCGACGACGAGCAGGCCATCGGTGATGCTGCTCATCATGGCCCGCAGGCGCCGGTCGGCGACATGGAAGGCCTCGGTACGCTCGGTGACGCGGCGCTCCAGCGTCTCGTTGAGCTCGCGCAGCAGTTCCTCGGCGCGGCGCCTCTCCTCGACCTCGGCCTGCAGGGCCATGTTGGCCCGCTGCAGCTGGCGGGTCTTGCGGTCCAGCTCGGCGAACACGGAGACCTTGGAGCGCAGCACCGCCGGGTTGACCGGCTTGTGCAGATAGTCGACGGCACCCGACCCATAGCCCTGCAGGCGGTACTGGTCCTGGTCGAAATAGGCGGTCAGGAAGATGATGGGCAGGTGGGCGTTGCGCTTGCGCTCCTTGATCATCTGCGCCAGCTCGATGCCGTTCATGTCGGGCAGCTGGATGTCCAGCACCATGACGGCGAACTCCTGGCTCATCAGCGCCAGCAGCGCCTGGTCGGCCGACAAGGCACGCACGATGCGGTAGGTCGGGTCGGCCAGCACGCTCTCCAGCACCAGCAGATTGGCCGGCTCGTCATCGACGATGAGGATGTTGGTCAGCTCTTCAGCGACCACCATTTGTTCCGCCGCACCGGTCGTTTGCATCGTCATCAACGGTACAGCCAAACACGCATCAGCGACAGCAGCTGAGCCGTGTTGACGGGCTTGGAGATGTAGTCACTGGCGCCGGCTTCCAGGCATTTCTCGCGGTCGCCCTTCATGGCCTTGGCCGTCAGCGCGAGGATGGGCAGGTTGCGGAACTCGGCATGGGTGCGGATCTCGCGCATGGTCTCGTAGCCGTCCATGTCCGGCATCATGATGTCCATCAGCACCAGGTCCAGGTCGGGCGTGTGCTGGATCACGTCGATGGCGGCACGGCCGCTGGTGGCCGTCATGACCTGCATCTCCTGGTTCTCCAGCAGTGTCGTCAGCGCAAAGATGTTGCGGGCATCGTCGTCCACCACCAGCACGCGGCGGCCGCGCAGCATCTCGGCGGCGCCATGCAGCTTCTGCAGCACGTCCTGCTTGTGCTGGGGCAGCTCGGTGACGACGCGGTGCAGGAAGAGCGCCGTCTCGTCCAGCAGCCTCTCGGGGCTCTGCACATCCTTCAGCACGACGCTCTTGGCCAGGGCGCGCAGCTGCTTCTGCTCGGCGCCGGTCAGGTCCTTGCCGGTGAAGACGACGACGGGCACGCCCGCCAGGCTGGGGTCGGCATGCAGCTCCTCCAGCAGCGCGAAACCGCTGACGTCGGGCAGGCGCAGGTCGAGCACGATGCAGTCGAAGGCCTGGTCGCGCAGCATCTCCAGCGCCTGCGCACCGGTGCCGACGGCCACCAGGTCGATGTCGTCATGGTCCAGCAGCTCGACGATGGCCTGGCGTTCGATGTCGTTGTCCTCGATGACGAGCAGGCGCTTGGTGCGCGGCACCGTGAAGTCGCGGATGCGGTCCAGGGCGGCCTCCATCTCCTCGCTGGTCGATGACTTCACCACATAGCTGAAGGCGCCATGGGCCAGGCCATGGTTGCGGTCCTCCTCGGCGACGCTGAAGATCTGCACCGGGATGTGGCGGGTCAGCGGGTCGAGCTTGAGCTGATTGAGCACCGTCCAGCCCAGCATGTCGGGCAGGAAGATGTCCAGCGACACGGCGGTCGGCTTGAAGCGCCGCGCCAGCTCCAGGCCCAGGCTGCCCTTGAGCGCCACCAGGCCCTTGAAGCCGCGGTCACGCGCCAGGCCCAGCACGATGCGCGCGAAATGCGGGTCGTCCTCGATGATGAGGAGGACCGACTCACCGTCGACGATGTTGTCGCGGTCGTCGGCCACCTGGGTCTCGCGCACCAGCGGCAGGTTGTTGCGCGCCGGCGCCGTCGGGCGGCTGTGCATGGGCAGCGGCGTCATGCTGGCGCTGTCGGCACCGGCAAACTGCAGTGGCAGGAAGAGGGTGAAGGTGCTGCCTTGGCCGTGCATGCTGGTCAGCTTGATCTCGCCGCCCAGCAGGGCCGCCAGCTCGCGGCTGATGGCCAGGCCCAGGCCGGTGCCGCCGTATTTGCGCGACGTGCCCGCGTCGGCCTGCTGGAAGGCCTCGAAGATCAGGCGCTGCTTCTCGGGCGCCACACCGATGCCGGTGTCCTCGACCGCGAAGGCCAGCACCTGGGGCGCCTTGGACAGCACCGGGTGGTCGCTGCTCCACCCTTCGTTGGCGATGCTGACGCGCAGCTCGACATGGCCATGGGCCGTGAACTTGACGGCGTTGGACAGCAGGTTCTTCAGGATCTGCTGCAGGCGCTTGGTGTCGCTTTCCATGCTGCGCGGCAGGTCGTCGGCGAACAGCAGGCGCAGCGGCAGGTTCTTGGCCTCGGCCACCTGGCGGAAGTTGCGGTCGATGTTGTCGCGCAGCGAAGCGAAGGAGATGTCCTCGATTTCGACCGTCACCGTGCCCGACTCGATCTTGGACAAGTCCAGGATGTCGTTGATCAGATGCAGCAGGTCGGAGCCCGACGAGTTGATGTTGCGCGAGAACTCGACCTGCTTGGGCAGCAGATTGCCTTCGCTGTTGCCGGCCAGCTGCTGGCTCAGGATCAGGATGGAGTTCAGCGGCGTGCGCAGCTCGTGCGACATGTTGGCGAGGAACTCGGACTTGTACTTGGACGTCAGCGCCAGCTCGGCCGCCTTTTCTTCCAGCGCATGGCGGGCCTGCTCGACCTCGGCGTTCTTGCGTTCGACCTCGGCGTTCTGCTCGGCCAGCAGCCTGGCCTTGGTACCCAGCTGCTCGTTGGTCTCCTGCAGTTCGCTCTGGCGCGACTGCAGCTCCACCGTCAGCTGCTGCGACTGCGACAGCAGCGACTCGGTACGCATGGTCGCCTCGATGGTGTTGAACACGGCGCCGATGCTTTGCGTCAGCAGCTCCAGGAAGGCCAGCGACGCGCTGGTGAAGGGTTGCAGCGTGGCCAGTTCGATGACGGCCTTGGTCTGGCCTTCGAACAGCACCGGCAGCACGATGACGCTGACGCGCGTGGCATGGCCCAGGCTGGACGAGATGGCGACGAAGTCCGACGCAATGTCGGCCAGCAGTGTGCTGCGCTTTTCCAGCGCGCATTGACCCACCAGGCCCTCGCCCATCTCGATGGTGGGCGCCAGGCGCACGGTGCCCGATTGGGCATAGCTGGCCAGCAGGCGCAGCTGCGAGCGGTTGTCGCTGCCGGCGGCCGTGACGTGATAGATGGTGCCCTGGTGGGCCTGCACCAGCGGCGCCAGCTCGGTCAGCAGCATCTGGGACACGGTCTGCAGCTCGCGCTGGCCCTGCAGCATGCCGGTGAACTTGGCCAGGTTGGTCTTCAGCCAGTCCTGCTCGCGGTTGCGCTCGGTGGTCTCGCGCAGGTTGGAGATCATCGTGTTGATGTTGTCCTTGAGCTCGGACACCTCGCCCTTGGCTTCCACCTGGATGGCGCGTGTCAGGTCGCCCTTGGTCACGGCCGTCGCCACCTCGGCGATGGCGCGCACCTGGGTCGTCAGGTTGGCGGCAAGCAGGTTGACGTTGCCGGTCAGGTCCTTCCAGGTGCCCGACGCACCCGGCACATGGGCCTGGCCGCCCAGGCGCCCGTCCACCCCCACCTCGCGGGCGACGTTGGTCACCTGCTCGGCGAAGGTGGCCAGCGTGTCGGTCATGTTGTTGATGGTGTCGGCCAGGGCCGCCACCTCGCCCTTGGCCTGCACCGTCAGGCGTTGCGTGAGGTTGCCGTTGGCCACGGCCGTCACGACCTTGACGATGCCGCGCACCTGTTCGGTCAGGTTGGAGGCCATGAAGTTGACGTTGTCGGTCAGGTCCTTCCAGGTGCCGCCCACACCGGCCACCTTGGCCTGGCCGCCCAGCTTGCCCTCGGTACCCACCTCGCGGGCCACGCGCGTGACCTCGCCGGCAAAGGCGTTGAGCTGGTCGACCATGGTGTTGATGGTGTTCTTCAGCTCGAGGATTTCGCCGCTGACGTCCACCGTGATCTTGCGGTTCAGGTCGCCGCGGGCCACCGCCGTGGTCACTTCGGCGATGTTGCGCACCTGGGCCGTCAGGTTGGCGCCCATGGTGTTGACCGAGTCGGTCAGGTCCTTCCAGGTGCCAGCCACGCCGGGCACCACGGCCTGCACGCCCAGCCGCCCTTCGGTGCCCACCTCGCGGGCCACGCGCGTCACTTCCGAAGCGAAGGAGCGCAGCTGCTCCACCATGGTGTTGATGGTTTCCTTCAGCTGCAGGATCTCGCCGCGCACGTCGACGGTGATCTTCTTGGACAGGTCGCCGTTGGCCACCGCGATGGTCACCTCGGCGATGTTGCGCACCTGGCCGGTCAGGTTGGAGGCCATGGAGTTGACGTTGTCGGTCAGGTCCTTCCAGGTGCCGGCCACGCCGGGCACCTGGGCCTGACCGCCCAGCTTGCCTTCGGTGCCCACCTCGCGGGCCACGCGGCTGACTTCGGAGGCGAAGGCGCCGAGCTGCTCGACCATGGTGTTCATGGTCTCCTTGAGCTGCAGGATCTCGCCCTGCACGTCCACGGTGATCTTGCGGCTGAGGTCGCCGCGGGCGATGGCCGTGGCCACGTCGGCGATGTTGCGCACCTGGCCGGTCAGGTTGGACGCCATGGAGTTGACGTTGTCGGTCAGGTCCTTCCACGTGCCGGCCACGCCGGGCACGACGGCCTGGCCCCCGAGCTTGCCGTCGGTGCCCACCTCGCGGGCCACGCGCGTCACCTCGGAGGCGAAACCGTTGAGCTGGTCCACCATGGTGTTCAGCGTGTTCTTCAGCGCCAGGATCTCACCCTTGACCTCCACGGTGATCTTGGACGAGAGGTCGCCCCGCGCGATGGCGGTGGCCACGTCGGCGATGTTGCGCACCTGGCCGGTCAGGTTGGACGCCATGAAGTTGACGTTGTCGGTCAGGTCCTTCCAGACGCCGGCCACGCCCGGCACGGCGGCCTGGCCGCCCAGCTTGCCTTCGGTGCCCACCTCGCGCGCCACCCGGCTCACTTCCGACGCGAAGCCATTGAGCTGGTCCACCATGGTGTTCAGGGTGTTCTTCAGCTCGAGGATCTCGCCCTTCACGTCCACGGTGATCTTGCGGCTCAAGTCGCCGCGCGCCACGGCCGTCGCCACGTCGGCGATGTTGCGCACCTGCCCCGTCAGGTTGGAGGCCATGGAGTTGACGTTGTCGGTCAGATCCTTCCACGTGCCGGCCACGCCCGGCACCTGGGCCTGGCCGCCGAGCTTGCCGTCCGTGCCCACCTCACGGGCCACGCGGCTCACCTCGCCGGCAAAGCCGTTGAGCTGGTCGACCATGGTGTTGATGGTGTTCTTCAGCTCCAGGATCTCGCCGCGCACGTCGACGGTGATCTTCTTGGACAGGTCGCCGTTGGCCACCGCCGTCGTCACGTCCGCGATATTGCGCACCTGGGCCGTCAGATTGGTGGCCATGGCGTTGACCGAGTCGGTCAGGTCCTTCCAGATGCCGGCCACGCCGCGGCCTTGCGCCTGGCCGCCGAGCTTGCCGTCGGTGCCCACCTCGCGGGCCACGCGCGTCACCTCGGAGGCGAAGCCGCTGAGCTGGTCCACCATGGTGTTGATGGTGTTCTTCAGCTCCGAGATCTCGCCGCGCACGTCCACAGTGATCTTCTTGGACAGGTCGCCATTGGCCACCGCCGTCGTCACCTCGGCAATGTTGCGCACCTGGCCCGTCAGGTTGGAGGCCATGAAGTTGACGTTGTCGGTCAGGTCCTTCCAGGTGCCCGCCACGCCCGGCACCTGGGCCTGGCCGCCGAGCTTGCCGTCGGTGCCCACCTCGCGGGCCACGCGGCTCACCTCGCCGGCAAAACCGTTGAGCTGGTCCACCATCGTGTTCATGGTGTTCTTCAGGGCAAGAATCTCTCCCTTCACCTCCACGGTGATCTTCTTGGAGAGGTCGCCGTTGGCCACGGCCGTCGCCACGTCCGCGATATTGCGCACCTGACCGGTCAGGTTGGACGCCATGGAGTTGACGTTGTCGGTCAGGTCCTTCCAGGTGCCGGCCACGCCGGGCACCTGGGCCTGGCCGCCGAGCTTGCCGTCCGTGCCCACCTCGCGGGCCACGCGCGTCACTTCGGACGAGAAGCCGTTGAGCTGGTCCACCATGGTGTTGATGGTTTCCTTCAGCTCCAGGATCTCGCCCTTCACGTCCACGGTGATCTTGCGCGAGAGGTCGCCGCGCGCCACGGCCGTCGTCACGTTGGCGATATTGCGCACCTGTGCCGTCAGGTTGGTGGCCATGGCGTTGACCGAGTCGGTCAGGTCCTTCCAGGTGCCCGCAACGCCGGGCACGACGGCCTGGCCGCCCAGGCGGCCGTCCGTGCCCACCTCGCGGGCCACGCGCGTCACTTCCGACGCGAAGGAACGCAGCTGGTCCACCATGGTGTTGGTGGCTTCCTTGAGCTGCAGGATTTCACCGCGCACGTCGACGGTGATCTTCTTGGACAGGTCGCCATTGGCCACGGCGATGGTCACGTCCGCGATATTGCGCACCTGGGCCGTCAGGTTGCCGGCCATCTGGTTGACGGAGTCGGTCAGGTCCTTCCAGACACCCAGCACGCCCTTGACCTGGGCCTGGCCGCCGAGCTTGCCCTCGGTGCCCACCTCGCGGGCCACGCGGGTCACTTCGCTGGTGAACACCGACAGCTGCTCGATCATGGTGTTGACCAGGCGCGCCGAGCGCAGGAACTCGCCCTTCAGCTCACGGCCGTCGACCTCCAGCTCCATGGACTGGCTCAGGTCGCCCTTGGCCACGGCGCCGATGGTGCGCGCAATCTCGGCCGTCGGCCGCACCAGGTCGTCGAGCAGCGTGTTGATGGACTCGACCTTGGTGGCCCAGCCGCCGATCGATCCCGGCAACGACATGCGGTGCTTGAGCCGCCCTTCCTTGCCCACCGTGGCCGAGAGGCGCGCCACTTCGGTGGCGATGCGCGCCTCCTGGGCCGTGATCTGGTTGAAGGCCGCGGCGATCTGGCCATCGACGCCTTCCCAGTCATTGGGCAGGCGGATGGAGAAATCGCCGTCGCGGAAAGCCGTCATGGCCGCCAGCAGCTGGCGCGAATGCGGGGACGCCAGTTCACGAGAGGCGGCAGCGCTGCCATCGACCGGCTGGGATGCCGCCTTGGGGGTGACGCGCTTCCTGCGTGGTTGCTGCGCGATATCGACACTCATGAGCCCGCCCGATCCAGAAGTTGAGAGTCATTTCACTCCCCGCGCAGCGTGCCATCCCTCACCGGTGCGCCGGGTGAAAAGTGCCCGCTTCTAGCATGGCAACCTAGGGGGATCAAGTCCCCCGTCAGGGCCGCTCGCGTCGGCTTCCGCGAGTCATTTCGCGCGGGTCATTTCACGCCGGCTTCGCGGCCGTGTTCGACGGCATAGCGGATCAGCTCCGCCTGTCCGTCCAGCTCCAGCTTGCGCTTGATGCTCTGGCGGTGGGCCTCGACGGTGCGCACCGACAGATCGAGGTCGCGGGCAATCTGCTTGCTGGAAGCGCCCTGCCCCAGCAGGCTCAGGATCTCGCTTTCGCGCGGCGTCAGGACGGGCTTGGGCGCCTGGCCGCGGAACAGTCGGCCCGACACGGCTGCACTCAGGAAGGTGCCTCCCGCAGCCACCGCGTCGATGGCCGACACCACCTCGGTCGCCGGCGCGTCCTTCAGCACATAGCCGCGCGCGCCGGCCGTCAGCGCGCGCTGCACATACTCGGGGTTGTCATACATGCTGAACATCAGCAGCTTGATGGCCGGCCGCGCGGCCAGCATCTCGGCGCCCAGCGCAATGCCGTTGCCGTCCTTCAGCCCCACGTCCATCAGCACGACGTCGGGTGCCGTGCGCGTGAGTTGCTCCAGCGCCTCGATGCGCCCGCCCGCCTCGCCCACCACTTCGAAGCGCGGCACCGCGGACAGCCGCACGGCCAGGCCTTCGCGCACCATGGGGTGGTCGTCGACAAGCAGGATGCGGATGGGCGGCGATGTCATGCCGACAGTTTGACCGTGAGCCGGCTGCCGAGTCCAGGCGACGTGACGAGGCTGAGCCGCGCACCCAGGGCCGCGGCGCGCTCGCGCATGCTGCGCAAGCCCAGGCCCTGGTCGGCCACGGCCTGCGCCGCCTCGGCGTCAAAACCCTGGCCATCGTCCTGGACCTCCAGCGTGACGCCGCCGTCCGGGTCGAAACGCAGCACCAGGCTCACCGTCGTCGCATGCGCATGCCGGGCCGCGTTGTTCAGGGCTTCCTGGGCGATGCGGAACAGCGCCGTCTTGACCGCCTCGGGCAGGTCGATCTCCTCGCCTTCCACGCCGGCCTGGAAATGCGTGCCGCCGGCCGCGTCGAATTCGTCGGCCAGGTGCTGAAGCGCGGCAGCGAGGCCAAGCGTGTCCAGCAGCGCCGGTCGCAGCGCATGTGAGATATGCCTGACCTCGGCCAAGGTGCCGTTGAGCTGCTTCAGCGCCAGCTCCTGCAGCCGCGCGGCGCCCTGGGGCTCGTGCTGGGCCGATTCGATCAACAGCTTGGTGGCCACCAGGGCCTGGCTGACGCCGTCATGCAGCTCGCGCGCCAGGCGGGCGCGTTCGTCCTCCTGGCTCTGCACGACCTGGCGTGCCAGGGCGCGCAGCTTGGCTTCGGCACTGCGATGCTCGCTGAGATTCAACGCCAGAGCGCCCGCGCTGATCAGCGCAACGCCGAAGACGGCCACCGCGCCTACCCACAGCATGGTGGCCGTGATGTTCTGGCGCGCCCCGCGCTCCAGCTCGGTCATGGTGGCCTCGATGCCGTCCATGTAGAGGCCGGTGCCCAGCATCCAGTCCCATTGCGGCACGGCCACCACATAGCCCAGCTTGGGCGCCAGCAGGCTGCTGGAGGGCTTGCGCCACAGGTATTCGACATAGCCGCCGCCGGCCTTGGCCTGGGCGATCAGCTGCTGGATGGTGGGCCGGCCTTGCGGGTCGCGCAGTTCCCACAGGTTCTGGCCGATCAGCTCGGGCTGGCGCGAGTGCATCAGCACGCGGCCGTCGAGGCCGTAGACGAAGAAATAGCCATCGCGACCGTAGTCCAGCGAGGACAGGATGGCCAGCGCCTTCTCGGGCCCGCCCGGCTGGCCGAGCAGGGGCTGGATGGTGCTGACGGCCAGGTCGACGTAGTGCTTGAGTTCGGTGCGCCGCGCGTCCATGTAGCTGGCGCGTACCAGCGCATGCTCGCGCGCCGCCAGCTCGCTTTCCTGCTGCCGCACGGCCAGCGCAATCAGCGCCAACGAGGCCAGCAGCGGCAGCAGGGCCAGCAGGAACAGGCGGCCCCGCAGGGACAGGGCCGCCCAGGCTTTCATCAGCGACCGAGGGTTGCCGCAGCCGGTGCCGCCTTGCGCTGGATGGGCTTCCAGCCTTCCAGGCGCTTCAGCACGTCGGCAATCGCCGCGTCCAGCTGCGTGTCGTCACCCCGGTTGACGGCGGCCGGGTCGAGTTCGACGTCCATGTCCGGCGCCACGCCCTCGTTCTCGATGCGCCATTCGCCGTCCGGCGTGTAGAAGCGGAAATAAGGCACCGTGACGAAGCCACCGTCGATCAGCGGCGGGTTCACCGAGATGCCGATCAGGCCGCCCCAGGTGCGCTTGCCGATCAGCGGGCCCAGGCCCACGCGCTTGAAGGCATAGGGCATGAAGTCACCACCCGAGCCGGCGTCCTGGTCGATCAGCATGGCCTTGGGGCCGTAGATGGCACCGCCCGGCGTGTCGAAGACCAGGCCGTCGCGGTCCTTCCAGCTGCCCAGATACGGCCGGGCCAGCAGCTCGGTCACGTAGTTGGCCGCCTGGCCACCTCCGTTGCGGCGGTCGTCGACGATCAGTGCCTGCTTGTCCACCTGGGCGAAGAACATGCGGTTGAAGTGCTCGAAGCCCTGGCCCGCGGTGTCGGGCATGTAGACATAGGCGATCTTGCCGCCGCTCTTCTGCGCGACCTTCTGGCGGTTGCCCTCGATCCAGGCCCAGCGGCGCAGCAGCGATTCGTTGGCGATGGGCTCGACGGTGATGTCACGGCGACCCTTGCCGGCCGCGTCATGGGCAACGGACAGCACCACCTGCTTGCCGACCGTGTTCTCGAGCAGCGCATAGACATTGGTCTTGTCATCGAGCTCGTGGCCGCCGATGGCCAGGATGTAGTCGCCCTCCTTCACGCCCAGGCCCGGCACGCTCAACGGCGACTTCAGGTTGGGGTTGAGGCGGTCGCCGGCATACAGCTTGGCGACGCGATAGCGGCCATGCTCGATCGTGAAGTCGGCGCCCAGCAGGCCGACGGCCACCGTGGCTTCTTGGTGCACGTCGCCGCCACCAGTGCGGTTGTGGCCGACCTGCAGCTCGGCAATCATCTGCACCAGCAGGTCGTTCAGGTCCTCGCGGCGCTGCACATGGGCCAGCTGCGGCAGGTAGCGGTCATAGACGGCCTGCCAGTTCAGGCCATGCATGGCAGGGTCGTAGAAGAAGTCCTTCTCCATCCACCAGGCCTCGTCGAAGATCTGCTTCCACTCGGCCTTGGGGTCGACACGGGCGCGCAGGCCGGAGGTGTCCAGCGGCTTGCTCTCGCCCTTGTCGTTGGCATCACCCACTTCGAGCTTGCCGCCGGCCACGGTCAGCAGCAGCTTCTTGCGGTCCTCGCTGAGCGAATAGTCCGCAATGCCGGTGCGCAGCAGCTTGGCCTTTCGCTCCTCGAAGTCGAAGCGCCACAGCTCGGCCGTCGCGCGGCGCTCGGCCTGCGGGCTTTCGGTGCTGGCGCCCGGCTGCGGGTGCTGCAGGTAGTACAGCGCGCCATCGGACGCGACGCCCAGGTTGTCGTAGTTGCGCTCGGCCACCGGCAGGGCCACGACGCGGTCGGCCAGGCCTTCGAGGTCGACCTTGATGGGTTTGACGGGCTCGGCCTTGGGTTTCTCGTCCTTCTTGGCGTCGGCCTTCTTGTCGTCGGCCTTCTTGTCGTCGGCCTTTTTGTCGTCCTTCTTGGCCTCGTCCTTCTTGGCGTCGTCCTTTTTCTCGTCCTTCTTGCCGTCCTCGTCACCGGCCTTGGGCGCCAGCGGCGATTTGCCATCGGCGGCCAGCACCAGGGCATAGAGGCCGACGCGGCGCGGGCGCTCCTGGGTCGACAGGTCCAGGCCCACGGCCGTCGGGCCGCTGTTGATGGAGGCCGTGAAGTAGAGGTAGTCGCCCTTGGCCGAGAAGGTCGGGCTGGAGGCGTGGGACAGGCCGTCGGTGACGGCGTGGTTGCGTCCCGTCGTCAGGTCGTGCAGCCAGACGCGGCCGAAATAGTTGTCGCCCGAGCTCGTGAAGGCCAGCCAGCGGCTGTCCGGCGAGATGGAGGCATCGATGCCGCCCCGACGCACATCGGTCGCGATCTTGACGAGCTGGCCGCGCTGCGGACCGGCTGCCAGGCCCATGCGGTAGAGGTTGAGGTGGTTGTCCACCAGGATGAGCTGGTTGCCGTCGGGCGACCAGTCCGCCAGCGTGAAATAACCCTCCTTGGGCAGCAGGAAGTGCTCCTTGGCGCCCAGACCGTTCTGGGCCACCAGCACCACCTCGTGGCGCATGCCCGGTGCGTCGGAGACATAGGCGATGCGCTGGCCGTCGGTGCTCCACACCGCGTCCTTCTCGCGCACGCCGGCGGTCTCGGTCAGGTTGCGCACCGTGCCGTCCTTGACCGGCACCGTGAAGACCTCGCCGCGGGCGCTCACGACCACGCGCTTGCCGGTGGCCGACAGGCGGGCCGAGCCGATGCTCTTGCTGGCGTCCTTCCACTGCGGGCGGGCTTGCGGCGTGATGCTGGTGAGCTGGATGTCCAGCACGCGCGGCTGGCTCACACCAGCGCCCGACAGCTCGATCTGCTTGATGCGGCCACCCGATTCATAGACCAGGGTGGTGCCGATGGCGTCGACGCTGCGCACATCCCACTGCGTCTCCTTGGTCAACTGGCGCAACGCCTTGGTGCCGGGATTGAAGGCGAACAGGTTGGCGGCGCCATCCGCGCGGTCGGAGATGAACACCACCTCGCCGCCAGCCCAGACGGGCGCCGAATCGGTTGCGTTGACGTGGGGGATCTCCTGCCACTTCTGGCTGGCCATGTCCATGACCCAGACCGGCGGTGTCGAGCCGCCGCGGCTCTGGCGCCAGCCGCTCGCGCCGGCATAGGCGGCGTTGTAGGGGCGGTAGGCCAGCTGCTTGCCGTCGCCCGACCAGGCGCCCTCGTAGGCCACGGCCTTCATGACCTGCTTCTCGTAGCCGCCGTCCACGCTGACCTCGTAGAGCTGGTTGCTGCGGTTGTTCAGCACCTCGCGCGGCGAGGCAAACAGCACGCGCTTGCCGTCAGCGCTCCAGCCGCTGACGACGTCGGCGCTGGGATGCCAGGTCAGGCGCTTGGGATCACCGCCGTCCAGGCCGATGACATAGACATCGGTGTTGCCGTCGTAGCTGGCCGAGAAGGCGATGCTCTTGCCGTCCGGCGAGAAGCGCGGCGCGAATTCGCTGGCCGCATGGCTGGTCAGGCGGCGGGCGTTGCCACCATTGCGGTCGGCCAGCCAAAGGTCGCCGGCGTAGACAAAGGCCAGGTGGTCCTTGGACACGGCCGGCTGGCGCAGCATCAGGGTCGGCTCGGCAGCATTCGCCGCGGCCGGAGCCAGGCCGGAGATCATCCAGGCGCAGGCCAAAGCCAAGGTATGACGGGACAGGGACATCGGGATCTCCGACAGAGTCGCAAAACCCGCGACTCTAGTACCCCGCGCCGCCCGGGAGGAAAGTCAGCAGCATTTGCCGCCCGTCGCTCACGGCTTCCTGTCCGCCTGGACTCTCCTTGACCATCTCTCCGTTGGCTATGACCGCTTCGGTTACATCGCTGCGATCAAGGGCAAACCCGACATGACAGCCACGCGTTTCAGCAACTGCCCAGGTGTCGACCAGAATCCGTCGCATGAAGCGCTTTTCACTTGCGACAGCCGTTGGCGTCTGGGCGCTGGCATCGGCCGCTTTTGCCGCCGACGGCGCAGAGGCCCGATCAGCACGAGAGTCGGCCAACACCCGTTTCCAGCGTTTTTCCGTCGACATGCTCTCCGGCACTTGGCATGGCTTGTTGCAGATGCGCGCGCCACTGCCCGTGGCAAGTGACACCGGCCTGCCGGACGAAACGCCCGTTGAACTGCTGATCCAGCACACCGATCGAAAACTGCGTGTGTTGCTGCGACAGCAGGGTCAATGGATGGAGGCAATGCCGGGCGGATTTCAGGTCGTGCCGATGTATTCGAATCTGGTGCTGCTCGGCGCGCAGAGCGAAGGCAATCCGACCCCGCTGTGGATTGAATCTTGGACGCTGCAGATGGCGGCGCTGAACGACGACTGTGCGCTGGTGGAATGGACCCGTGCGGTCACGAATGTCCCGGCCGCCTCTGGCAAGACACCGGCGTTCACGTCTGCAGCCAGCGGCACCATGTGCAGGGCCAGCGCAGTGCCGTGAACGAGGAAATCGGCCTGTTCAGCCCGGCTGGCGTTTGAACTTGGCCTTGAGGCCGCCGCCGATGATGACCAGGCCCGGAATGAGGATCATGGCCCAGATGATCTTGTCCAGGTTGGTCTTGACCCAGGGCACGTTGCCGAAGACATAGCCGATCAAGGTGATGCCGCAGACCCACAGCACGCCGCCGCCCACGTCGTACAGCGTGAACTTGCGCCGCGTCATCTGGGCCACGCCGGCCACGAAAGGCGCGAAGGTGCGCAGGAAAGGCATGAAGCGGGCCGCCACCAGGGTGATGCCACCGTATTTCTCGTAGAAGGCATGGGCCTTGTCGAAGGCCGCCTTGTTGAAGAAGCGCGAGTCCTCCCATTGGAAGACGCGCGGCCCGAAATAGCGGCCGATGGTGTAGTTGCTCTGGTTGCCCAGGATGGCCGCGGCGGTCAGCAGGGCCATGGACAGGCCCAGGTCCATCAGGCCCACGCCGCACATGGCGCCAACGACGAAGAGCAGGGAGTCGCCGGGCAGGAAGGGCATCACGACGACGCCGGTCTCCACGAAGATGATCAGGAACAACAGCGCATAGACCCAGGCGCCATAGGCCTGGACGAAGTTGGCAAGGTGCTGGTCGACGTGCAGGACGAAGTCGAGGAGGAAGGTCAGGAAATCCATCGGGGCATTATCCAGAGGGCTTTGCCATGGCCGCCGATAATCCCGGGGATGGATTTGCCCCTGCCCGAAGTCTCTGCTCCCCGCGCCATCCGCGAACTGCCCGACGAGCTGATCAGCCAGATCGCCGCGGGCGAGGTCGTGGAGCGACCCGCTTCGGTCGTGCGCGAGCTGGTGGACAACGCGCTGGACTCCGGCGCCCGCAATGTGCTGGTCAAGCTGATGGCCGGCGGCGTGCGCAGCATCGTCGTCGAGGACGACGGCTGCGGCATCCCGGTCGCCCAGCTGCCGCTGGCCCTGAAGCGCCACGCCACCAGCAAGATCGCCTCGCTGCACGAACTGGAATCGGTCGCCACCATGGGTTTTCGTGGCGAAGCCCTGGCCGCCATCGCCTCGGTGTCGGAAATGGCCATCGCCAGCCGCACCGCTGATGCCACCCACGCCCACCGCATCGATGCCCGCAGTGGCGAGCTGTCCGCCGCCGCCCGCTCGCGGGGCACCAGCGTCGAGGTGCGCGAACTCTTCTTCGCCACGCCGGCCCGCCGCAAATTCCTCAAGACCGATGCGACCGAGCTGGCCCATTGCGTCGAAGCCGTGCGCCGCCATGCGCTGGCGCGGCCCGATGTCGGCTTTGCGATCTGGCACGAAGGCAAGCTCGTCGACCAATGGCGGGCCTCGTCCAGCGACCAGCGCATCGGTGACGTACTGGGCGAGGATTTCATTGCCGAGAGCCGCGCCTTCGACTACAGCGCCGGCCCGCTGGCCCTGTCCGGCCGCGCCGGCCTGCCCGAGGCGGCGCGCTCGCGGGCCGACCAGCAATACGTCTGGGTCAACGGCCGCCATGTGCGCGACAAGCTCATCAGCCACGCCATCCGCTCGGCCTACGAGGATGTGCTGCACGGCCAGCGCCAGCCCAGCTATGTGCTCTTCATCGAGATCGCACCCGAGCTGGTCGACGTCAACGTGCACCCGACCAAGATCGAGGTGCGCTTTCGCGACGGCCGCGCCATCCACCAGAGCGTGCGGCGCGCCTTCATCGACGCGCTGGCGCAGTCGCGCGCCGACACCGCCGAAGTCGAATCCACGGTGACGGCGCTGGCTTTCGAGCCGACGGTGCCGGCCACCCTCTATGTCTCCGAGCCGCGCCCGGCCTACCAGCCCCAGGTCCAGGCTTTCGTCGCGCCGGTGCCGGCCACGGCCGAACAGGTCCGGCTGTCCCTCGTGCAGCATGAGGCGCTGTGGAACCCGGCCGAGGCCCCCGCCCCTGCCCCTGCCCCTGCCCCTGCCCCTGCCCCTGCCCCTGCCCCTGCCCCTGCCCCTGCCCCTGCCCCATTCTCCGCCGCGCCATCGGCGCCGCCCCTCACGCTGAAGGCCAGCCTGCCCGACCAGGACTGGCCGCTGGGCCGGGCCATCGCGCAGATCCAGGGCGTCTACATCCTGGCCGAGAACAAGCAGGGCCTGGTCATCGTCGACATGCATGCGGCCCATGAGCGCGTCGTCTACGAGCGCCTGAAGGCCAGGATGGGCGCGACGCAGATCGAGAGCCAGCCCCTGCTGATCCCGGTCAGCTTTGCCGCCACGGCCGAGGAAGTCGCCGCCGCCGAGCAGCATGCCGAGACCCTCGCCAAGCTGGGCCTGGACGTCTCGCCGCTGTCGACCCGCACGCTGGCCGTGCGCTCCCGCCCGGCCCTGCTCGCCGCCAGCGACCTCGTCGCCCTGACGCGCGAGCTGCTGGCCGAGATGGCCCAGTTCGACGCCAGCTCGGTGCTGGAGCGCGCCCAGCATGAGATCCTCGCCACCATGGCCTGCCACGGCGCCGTGCGCGCCAACCGCCAGCTCAACATCGACGAGATGAACGCCCTGCTGCGCGACATGGAAGCCACCGAACGCGCCGACCAATGCAACCACGGCCGCCCGACCTGGCGCCAGCTCGACATGCGCGAGCTGGACGCCCTGTTCCTGCGCGGCCGCTGAAGAAAGAAGAAGACCGAAATGGCCACCATCACCCTGAAGGGCAAGCCCAAGCCCGCCGCCAAGACCCGCAATGCCGACGGCGAGAAGCGCGCCCCGGTGCGCGGCAAGGGCGTCTCCAAGCCGCGCACGACGCTGGCCAAGGCCCAGGCCGACCGCGCCGAGCGCGAGGAGCAGTTCCAGAAGGCGCAGCAGCAACGGGAACGTCCCGCGCCGCAGCGCGAAGAGCGGCCGGCCCGACCCAAGACCGGCGGCGCCTTCAAGCCCGAGCGCCCGCCTCAGCCGCGTGGCGACGCACCGCAGCGCGCGGAACGCGGCCCGCGTGCGCGGCCTGACGAGCGCGCTGAGCGCGGGCCCCGCAGCCACCCGGACGAACGCCCACGCGACGATCGCCCGCCGCGCATCGACCAGCGCCGCTCGTCCAACCGCGGCCCCGGTTTCGAGCCGCCACAGCGCCCGCAGCAACGCCTGAACCCGGCCCGCGAAGTCGCGCCCGAGGATGGCGAGCGCCTGTCCAAACGCATGGCCGAGCTCAAGCTCGCCTCGCGCCGCGAGGCCGATGAATGGATCGCCGCCGGCTGGGTGCGCGTCAATGGCAAGGTCGCCGTATTGGGCCAGCGCGTCCTCCCCAACGTGCAGATCGACATCGATCCGGCTGCCCGCCAACAGCAGGCCCAGCTCGTCACCGTGCTGCTGCACAAGCCCATCGGCTATGTCTCCGGCCAGGCCGAGGACGGCTACGAACCCGCGGTGGTGCTCTTCCAGCCCGAGAACCGCTGGACGGAAGACGCCTCGGGCATCAAGCCCAACGCCGGCCACCATCGCAACCTCGCGCCCGCCGGGCGGCTGGACATCGATTCCACCGGCTTGCTGGTGCTGACCCAGGACGGCCGCATCGCCCGCGTGCTGATCGGCGACGACTCCGACGTGGAGAAGGAATACCTCGTCCGCGTCGAGTTCGTCGGCCTGCCGGGCTCCGAGCCTGTGCCCGAGGGCACGCTGCCCAATGCCGCGCTGTCGAACAACAAGCTGGCCCTGCTCAACCACGGCCTGGAGCTGGACGGCGAACTGCTCAAGCCTGCCAAGGTCAGCTGGCAGAACGAGCAGCAGCTGCGCTTTGTGCTGCGCGAGGGCAAGAAGCGCCAGATCCGCCGCATGTGCGAGTTGGTCGGCCTCAAGGTCGTCGGCCTGAAGCGCGTGCGCATCGGCCGCATTCCGCTCGGCCATCTGCCTGTTGGCCAATGGCGCTACCTGGCACCGTGGGAAAAATTCTGAAACTTAGCCACAGAGGCACACAGACACAGAGGAGTCCGAGAGTGCGGCCGCGCTTCTCTGTGCCTCTGTGCCTCTGTGGCTGTATTCGGCTCTTGCCATGAGCACCGCTGCACTTCCCATCTGCTTGGCCGGACCGACCGGTTGCGGCAAGACGGCAGCGGCGCTCGCGATTGCGGAGGTGCTGCCCGTCGAGATCATCAGCGTCGACTCGGCCCTGGTCTACCGCGGCATGGACATCGGCACCGCCAAGCCCACGACCGCCGAGCAGGCCGCGGTGCCGCACCACCTCATCGACATCCTCGACCCGACCGAGAGCTACTCGGCGGCCGAGTTCGTGCGCGACACCAAGCGCCTCGCGGCCGAGATCGCCGCGCGCGGCAAGCTGCCCCTGCTGGTCGGCGGCACCATGCTGTACTTCAAGGCCCTGTTCGACGGCCTGTCGGCCCTGCCCCAGGCCGACGCGGAACTGCGCGCCGCCATTGATGCGGAGGCCGCTGAACGCGGCTGGCCGGCCATGCATGCCGAACTGGCAAAGCTGGACCCCGAGACCGGCGCCCGCCTGGCGCCCAACGACAGCCAGCGCATCCAGCGTGCCCTCGAGGTCATCCGCCTCACCGGCCAGCCGCTGAGCGCCCTGCACGCGGCCTCTCGTGACGAAGGCGTGGACTGGCCGCTGTTCTCGCTGGAACCCACCGACCGCGCCTGGCTGCACGAGCGCCTGGCCCAGCGCTTTGACGTCATGCTGGCGCAAGGCCTCATCGAGGAAGTGAAGACGCTGCGCGCCCGCGGCGACCTCAGCCTGGCCCTGCCCTCCATGCGCTGCGTCGGCTACCGCCAAGCCTGGGAGGCGTTGGACAGCAAAGACTTCTCCGATCTGCGCGAGCGCGGCATCGCCGCCACCCGCCAGCTCGCCAAGCGCCAGATCACCTGGCTGCGCAGCATGCCCCAGCGCCGCGTCATCGCCTGCGACGGCCCCCAACCCATTGCCGAGTTGCTGGCCGGCCTGCAGCGACTGCTCGGCTAGTTTTCAATCTTTGCTTGCGCACTGCCGAAAGCCTCGCTAAAGTGATATCACTTTGATTCACTTTTGAGACAGGTTTCATCATGCCCAACCCCGCCCCGTCGCGCACCCTCGTGACCGAGAAGCCGGCCCGCGCCGGCAATGGCTATCTGATGGCCCTCGTCGGCCTGTCCCTGGGCGGCATGGGCCTTTTCGCCCTGGTCCGTGGTCTGCCGGTCTACGGCATTCCGCTGGGGCTGGCCGGCCTGTTCGTGATGGGCGGCCTCTACCTGCTCAACCCCAACCAGGCCGCCGCGCTGACGCTGTTCGGCGCCTATACCGGCAGCGACCGCGGTGCCGGCCTGCGCTGGGCCAACCCGCTGTCGGTCAAGAAGCGCGTCTCGCTGCGCGATCGCAACCTGAATGCGCCGGTGCTGAAGGTCAACGACCAGCGCGGCAACCCCATCGAGATCGCCGCCGTCATCGTCTGGCAAGTGCGCGACACGGCCCAGGCCCTGTTCCAGGTCGATGACTACGAGGCCTATGTGCGCGTGCAGGCCGAGGCCGCCATCCGCCATCTGGCCACCTGCTATGCCTATGACCACTCCGACGAAGCCGACACGAACAGCGTGACCCTGCGCGGTGGCCAGGACGCCGTGGCGCAGGCGCTGCGTGCCGAGCTGCAGGCCCGCTTCCACGACGCCGGCGTCGACGTGCTGGACGCCAAGATCAGCCACCTCGCCTATGCCCCCGAGATCGCCCAGGTCATGCTGCGCCGCCAGCAGGCCGAGGCCATCATCGGCGCCCGCGCCAAGATCGTGCAGGGCGCCGTCACCATGGTCGAAACCGCGCTGCAGGGTCTGAGCGAGCGCCAGATCGTCGTGCTGGACGACGAGCGCAAGGCGGCCATGGTCAGCAACCTGCTCGTGGTGCTGTGCTCGGATCGCGAGACCCAACCCGTGGTGAACACGGGCACGCTGTACACCTGATCCTGCAGGCATGGCCAGCCCCGACAAGAAATCCTTCCCGCTGCGCATCGACCCGGCCCTGTGGGCCGAGGTGGAGCGCCTCGCGGCGACGGAGTTGCGCAGTGCCAATGCCCAGGCTGAACTGCTGCTGCGCGAAGCCCTGGCCCGGCGCGGTGTCAAGCTCGCACCGCCCCAGGGTCGGGCCAGCGCCTCGCGCAAGGACCCAGAATCCGGATCATGAGTCTTTTGAGTGCGCGCCGCCTCGCGAAGTCCTACGGCGAGGTGGCGGTTTTTTCGGATGTGGACCTGGACCTGGACGCGGGCGAGATCGTTGCCCTGCTGGGCGAGTCGGGCAGCGGCAAGTCCACGCTGTTGAACTGCCTGGCCGGCCTCGACGAGGCCGACGCCGGCACCATCACGCTGGCTGGCCAGGACCTGCGCGCCCTGGACGACGAAGCCCGCTCCGCCCTGCGCCGTCGCGAGCTGGGCTTCATCTTCCAGGCCTTCCATCTGCTGCCCCACCTCAGCGTGGCCGACAACGTCGCCCTGCCGCTGCGCCTGCTGGGCCAGCGTGATGACGAACGGGTGAAGCAGATGCTGTCCGCCGTCGAACTGGGCGCCCTGGCGGCACGCATGCCTCGGCAACTGTCCGGCGGCCAGCTGCAGCGCGTCGCCATTGCACGGGCCCTGGTCCATCGCCCTCGCCTGGTTCTCGCCGACGAGCCTACCGGCAACCTCGACCCCCGCCATGCCGGCGAAGTGCTGGAGCTGCTCAGGCGCTGCACGCAGGAGGCCGGCGCGGCCTGCCTGTTGGTCACCCACTCCGAACGGGCAGCGGAAGCGACTGACAGGCAGTTGCGCCTGGACGCGAGCGGGCTGCATCCCGCATGACCCTCTGGCGATCGTTCACCTGGCCTGCCTGGCGCGACCAGCCCGGCCGCGTCGTGCTGGCCGTCATCGCCGTCATGCTGGGCGTGGCCCTGGCCTTCGGCGTGCATCTGCTCAACGGCGCGGCCCTGGCCGAGTTCGCGCGTGCGGCGCGAGGTGTCAACGGCCAGCCCGACCTGGTGCTGAAGGCCCGCGCCGGCGCGCTGGTCGATGCCGATCTGGTCGCGCTGTTGAACCGCCCGGAAGTCACCGCCGCCAGCCCCGTCGTCGAGGCCATGGCCCTGTGGCCCGGCCAGGTCGGACCCCAGGGCCGCGGCCTGTCCATCCATCTCATCGGTCTGGACCCCCTGGCCCTGCTGGGCTCGACCGCCGCCGGCCACCCGCTGGCGCCCGAGCTGACGCCGCAGGTCGAAGGCGGCATGGCGGCGCTGCTGCAAGCCAACGCCGTCCACCTGAACGCCGCCGCCCGCAAGCTGCTGCCCGCCGATGCCAAGACGCTGAAGCTGCGCCTGCCCGGCAATGGCACGCCGCGCGACATCGAACTCGCCATCGGCGGGCGCGTTGTGGCCGACAACACGCCGCTGGGCGTGCTGGACATCGCCGACGCCCAAGCCCTTTTCGGCCGCCTCGGCAGCCTGGACCGCATCGACGTGCAGCTGGCGTCCGGCGTCGACGCCAAGGCCTGGGCTGCCAGCCTGCCGGCGCGCTGGCAGGCGGAACCGCCCGACGACGCCGGCGCCCGCCTGAACGACATGACGCGCTCCTACCGCGTCAACCTCGGGCTGCTGGCCCTGATGGCCTTGTTCACCGGCAGCTTCCTCGTCTACGCGGTGCTGTCCCTCGCCACCGCCCAGCGCCTGCCGCAATGGGCGCTGGTCGGCGTGCTCGGCGTGTCGGCACGCATGCGCTGGCGGCTGATCCTGACAGAAGGCCTCGTCATCGGTGCGGTCGGCACGGTGCTCGGCCTGCTGCTGGGTGTTGGCCTGGCCGCGGGGGCGCTCAAGCTGATGGGGAGCGATCTGGGTCTGCACGGCGCCAGCGATTCGTCAGTGGACCTGCTGTTCAACCAGCCCCTGCTGCTGCCGGCCTTTGTCTACGGCGCCCTGGGCTTGGCCGCAGCCCTGGTGGCGGCACTGGCCCCGGCGCTGACGGTGAGGCGCATTGCACCGGCCCTGGTGCTCAAGGGCCTGGGCCTGCCGGCCGGGCGCACGCTGCCGGCCTGGGCCGGCCTCGCGCTGCTGGCCCTGGGCGCAGCACTGGCCTGGCTGCCGCCCATCTGGAACGACACGCCGGTGGCGGCCTATGCGGCCATGTTCTTCCTGATGATGGGCGGCCTGGCCCTGGTGCCGGCCCTGGTGCAGGGCATGACGGCCCTGCTCACCCGTCTGCCCGCGAGCGCTCTGCTGCTGCTGGCCCGCGAACGCAGCCGCGACCAGGCGACCGAGGCGCGCCGCTCCCTCGCCGGCGTCCTCGTCGCCCTGGCCCTGGCCGTGGCCATGACGGTCATGATCGGCAGTTTCCGCGAATCGCTGATGCGCTGGCTGGACCAGGCCCTGCCCGCGGATCTCTATGTGCGCAGTTCGCTGCGAGCCGCCAACGGCATGCCCGCACCGCTGCCGCCGGCCCTGCTGCAGGCCATATCGCAACGGCCCGAGGTGGCGCGCACCTCGCCGCAGATCACCGCGCGCCTGCGCCTGGCCGCCGGTGGCCAGACCGTGGCCCTCACGGCCCGCGACATCCAGGCCGGCGGCCTGCCTCTCATCGAACGCTGGTCCGGCGCGACGGCGCCGGGCACCCTGCCCATCTGGGTCAACGAAGCCGCGCGGGACCGTGACGGGCTCAAGCCCGGCCATGTGCTGCAGGGCGAACTGATGGAAAGCGGCCGCACGTTGAAGCTGCAGGTGCAGGGCGTCTGGCGCGACTACTCGCGCCAGAACACGGCGCTGTGGATGGCCCTGGACGACTACCGCCGCGCCAGCGGCGACGCCAGCACCGCCGAGCTGGCGCTGTGGCTGGCGCCGGGCCAGTCGCTGGACGCCACGCGTGACGCCGTGCGCCAGCTCGGTGGCGACAACATCGAGATGGCCGCCGCGGGCGAGCTGCGCGCGCTGTCGCTGAAGATCTTCGACCGCAGCTTCGCCATCACCATCTGGCTGCAGGCCGTGGCCCTGGCCGTGGGCCTGTTCGGCGTCATCGCCAGCCAGTCGGCCCAGGCGCTGGCGCGCAAGCGCGAGTTCGGCCTGCTGCGGCATCTGGGCCTCTCCAGGCGCCAGCTGATGCGGCTGCTCCTCATCGAGGCCAGCCTGCAGGGCGGCGCCGGCGCCATCGCGGGCCTGGCGCTGGGTCTGGGCCTGAGCGCCATCCTGGTCTACGTCGTCAATCCGCAGAGCTTTCACTGGAGCATGGAGATGCACCTGCCGCTGTTGCGCCTGGCCGTCCTCGTCGGCCTGGCCTTTGCCGCGGCCGTCGGCGCCTCGCTGCTGGCCGGCCGCCGCGCCCTCGGCACCGACGCCGTGCGCGCCGTGAGGGAGGACGCATGATGAAGCGCCGCACCCTCTTGCTCGCGGGACTGCCCCTGCAGGTCCGTGCCGCCGCGGCGGGCCTGCAGTTCCCGGCCGATTTCGGCGCCCATCCGCGGCAGAACATTGAGTGGTGGTATCTGACGGGGTTGCTGGGCGACGGCGCCCCGCCGCGCTTTGGCTATCAGCTGACCTTCTTCCGCCTGCCCGGCCCGGCTGCCGCCGGCCATCCCAGCGGCCTGGCCGCCAGGCAGTTGATCCTCGGCCATGTGGCCCTGTCCGACATCGGCGCGCAGAAGCAACGCCATGCCCAGCGCCTGCTGCGCACCCTGCCCGGCGCCGTCCAGGCGCAGACGGGGGACTGCGACGTGAAGCTGCGCGACTGGACGCTGAAGCGCACGGACGATGGCTATCGCGCGGCCTTCAGCGGCCCTGGTTTTGCGCTGGACCTGAACCTCGCCACTTCTGAGGCGCCGCTGCTGCAGGGCGACGCCGGCCTGTCGCGCAAAGGGCCTGACCCTGCACAGTTCAGCCGCTACTACACCCGCCCCCAGCTTGCCACCCGGGCGACGCTGACACTGGACGGCCGGAAGATGCCGCTGACAGGACGTGCCTGGCTGGACCATGAATGGAGCGACAGCCTGCTCGGCCAGGCGGTCGGCTGGGATTGGTTGGGCATCAATCTGCACGACGGCCGGGCCCTGACGCTGTTCCAGCTGCGCCGCAAGGACGGCAGCCGGGAGTGGGCGGGCGGCAGCCTGCGCACGCCCGGCCAGCCCGACCGCAGCTTCGCGCCCGAGGAGATCGCCATGACGCCGACGCGGCACTGGACCAGCCCGGCCACGGGTGCCCGCTACCCGGTGGAATGGCGGCTGAACAGCCCCGCCGGAGAGATGCGGCTGAGCGCCTGGTTCGACGCCCAGGAGATCGACGCCCGCCACGCCAGCGGCATCGTCTACTGGGAAGGCGCCGCCCAGCTGTTCGACGCCCAAAAGCGGCCACTCGGCGCCGGCTATCTGGAATTGACCGGCTATGCGGGGCGGCCGCCATTGCCGTGACCCACAATGCGCGCCGAATGCCTTCACGCCAACCCACCCGTCCGACCTTTGGTTGGGACAACTTCTCCGGCGATCGGCCCGCAGGGCTGGCCGCCGTCGATGACCTGCCCCACACGCGGCTGCTGACCAGCGGCCGCGCAGCCCTGTTCGCCGCCATGAGGGCCCTGGGCGTGCAGGCCGGCGACAGCGTGCTGGCCCCCAGCTACCACTGCCCGACCCTGGTGGCGCCGCTGCGCGCGGCGGGTGCGGCCGTCCAGTTCTATCCCCTCGGCCCCGATGGCCTGCCGGTGCTCGACGCCATCACGCCGGCACCGCGCACCCGCGCCATCGTCGTGGCCCAGCTCTTCGGCCTGCCACGCTCGCTCGCGGCCGTGCGCGCCTGGTGCGATGCGCGCGGCATCGCCCTGGTGGAGGACTGCGCCCACAGCTTCTTCGGCCAGGCCGGCGAGCGACCGGTGGGCCATTGGGGCGACCTGGCGACAGCCAGCGTCTCCAAGTTCTTCCCCGTCTCGGAAGGCGGGCTGCTGGCCTCGGCCAAGCCGCTGCCGGCCCAGGCGCTGCAGCCGGCGGGGGCCAAGCAGCAGCTCAAGGCCTGGGTCGATCTGCTGGAGCGCTCCAGCGAGCAGGGCCGTCTCACCGGCTTCAACCTGGCGCTGAATGGCCTGTTCCGTCTGAAGAACGGGCCTCCACGCGCGGCTCCTCCAGCCGCTGCGCCAGCGCCCGAACCGACCGAAGCGCAAATGATGGCCGACTGCGACCTCGGCCGCAGCGAGCAGGCCATGCCCGGCCTGAACCGGCGCCTGCTCGGCCTGCCGCGCGCACGCATCGTCGCCCGCCGGCGCGCCCACTACGAACACCTGCATCGCTCGACTCAGGCCCTGCGCGGCGCGCGGCCGCTGTTCGGCCCCCTGCCCGCCCAGGCCGCGCCCTATGTGATGCCGCTGTGGGTGGACGAACCCGAGCCCGTCTACGCCGCCCTGCGCGCAGCCGGCTGCGCCGTGTTCCGCTGGGACCGCGTCTGGCCCGGCGTGCCTGATTTCCACAACGACCATGGGGCGCGCTGGCGCCACCATGTGCTGCAACTGCTCTGCCACCAGGACCTTGACGACGCGATGCTGGCCCGCAGCTGTGCCGTGCTGACCGACAAGCTGTAACCCATGAGCTCCACGACCGAACGCCCGGCCTCCAAGCAGGCCCGCTCCCTGAGCGGCCTGGCCCCCTTTCTGAGGCCCTACCGCGGCCGCATCGCCCTGGCCATGGTGACCCTGCTGCTGGCGGCTCTCGCCACGCTGGCCTTCCCGATCGCGCTGCGCGGCCTCATCGACGCCGGTTTTGCCGCTGGCAATGCGGGCGAGCGCCTGATGGCCCTGCGCGAGCATTTCCTGGCCATGTTCGCCGTCGGTGCGGCCCTGGGCCTGTTCTCGGCCTCGCGCTTCTACATGGTGACCTGGCTGGGCGAGCGCGTGACGGCCGACCTGCGCAACGCCGTCTACACCCATGTGCTGCGCCAGAGCCCCGAATTTTTCGAAACGACGCAGACCGGCGAGGTGCTTTCCCGCATCACGACCGACACCACCGTCGTGCAGACCGTCGTAGGTTCCAGCCTGTCCATGGGCCTGCGCAACCTGGTCATGGGCGTGGGTGCCCTCGTGATGCTGGTCGTCACCAACCCCTATGTGATGGGCCAGGTGCTGGGCATCCTGGTGCTGGTCGTGGCGCCGGCCCTCTACTTCGGTCGCCGCGTGCGCAAGCTGTCGCGCGCCAGCCAGGACCGCGTCGCCGACACCTCGGCCATCGCCGCCGAGGTGCTGAACGCCGTCACCGTGGTGCAGAGCTACACCCAGGAAGGCGCCGAGGCCAAACGCTTCGCCAACGCCAGCGAGGCCGCCTTTGACACGGCCCGCAAGCGCACCCGCATCCGCAGCTTCATGGTGGCCTTCATCATCACGGCCGTCTTCGGCGCCATGCTGTGGGGCCTGTACCAAGGCACCCAGGCCGTCATCGCGGGCAAGATCTCGGCCGGTCACCTGGGCCAGACCGTCGTCTACGTGACCTTGCTGGTCAGCAGCGTGGCCGTGCTGGCCGAGGTCTGGGGCGATGTGCTGCGCGCCGCTGGCGCCACCGAGCGCCTCATCGAGCTGATGGAGGCCCGCTCGCCGGTGGGCGAACCCGCCCAGCCCCGCGCCCTGGGCGTGACGACGGGCGGCAGCCGCGTCGAGTTCGATGCCATCCAGTTCCACTACCCCTCGCGTCCTGCCACGGCAGCACTCGACAAGCTCAGCCTGGACATCGCACCGGGCGAGACCGTCGCCCTCGTTGGTCCCAGCGGCGCCGGCAAGAGCACGGTGCTGCAACTGCTGCTGCGTTTCTATGACCCGCAGTCGGGCTCCATCCGCCTCAACGGCGTCGAGACCCGCGAGCTCAGCCTGAAGGACCTGCGCGCCAGCATCGGCCTGGTGCCCCAGGACAGCGTCATCTTCTCGACGACGGCGATGGAGAATATCCGCTACGGCCGCCCCGAAGCGACGGACGAAGAGGTCATCGCCGCCGCCAAGGCCGCCTTTGCCGACGACTTCATCCGCGCCCTGCCTGAGGGCTATGCCAGCTTCCTCGGCGAGCGCGGCGTGCGCCTGTCCGGCGGACAGCGCCAGCGCATCAGCATCGCCCGCGCCATGCTGAAGAACCCGCCGCTGCTGCTTTTGGATGAGGCGACGAGCGCGCTGGACGCCGAGAGCGAGCGCGTCGTGCAGGCAGCATTGGAAGCCGCCATGCAGCACCGCACGACCCTGGTCATCGCCCACCGCCTGGCGACGATCCAGAAGGCCGACCGCATCGTGGTGCTGGACGCGGGGCGAATCGTCGACATCGGCCGGCACGAGGAGCTGGTAGCGCGGGGTGGGCTGTATGCGAAGCTGGCGGCGATGCAGTTTGGCCTGCAGCCCGGCTGAAGCCCGGGCTGCCACCCTGGGGAGGGTTTGACATGAAGAACGCCTGGCTTCGCCGTGTCATCGGCGCGCTGGCCCTGAGCGCATTCGCGTTCGCGCATGCAGAAGAATCACCGCCGCCGCGCCTGGCCATCGCCGACGCGATGAAGCCGGCGCAATTCGTGCAGGCCGAGATCTCGCCCGACGGGCGCCACATCATCGCGCTGGCGAACTCCAGCATCGGGACCGTCGTGGTGCTGATCGGCACCGAGGACCTTTCGCGCAAGGCCATCATCACCGGCAAATGGGAGCGCGATGGCGGCTATATGTTCTCGCGCTATCCGCACCAGCTCGGCTGGATCACGTCGACGATCTTCGGCGTCAACTACGGGGCCGTGGCCTCGTCCCATGACTTAACGGGCAAACGGCTGGCCGACATCGGCACCCATCTGCTGACCAAGGCCGTGCCGGCGGACCCGCAATCCACGCTGGTGGTGGCCTACGACGACTTCAAGCACCGCAAGCTGGCCGTGTACGACGCCCGCAACGGCAAAAGCCGCGGCCTGACCTATCCGATGTCGGGCGAGCTGCTGGACTGGGCCCTGGACGCCCAGGGCCGGTTGCGCGTGGTGACGCTGGCCAACTCGGAGTTCTGGAACGACCGCACCCTGCTGTCCAACTGGTACCGCGGCCCGACTTCCGACGAATGGATCAAGCTGGACGAGCACCAGGTCGCCGATGAACGCTGGAGGCCGCTGGCTGCCGCTTCTGACGCCGACGAACTGACGGTGCGATCCCGCGAGGGCCGCGACACCTGGGCGATCTTCCGCTACGACCCCGTGGCCCGGCAGCGCGGCGAGATGCTGGCAGGCGACGACAAGGTGGACATCAACTACGCCGACACGGATGCCGCCGGCGACGGCGCCTACCGCCGCCTGTTCAAGGGCGGCCTCAAGCCCACGGCCCAATGGCTGGACAAGCGCTGGGCGGCCCTGCAGGCTGCCGTGGACGAGGTGCTGACCGGCAAGGTCAACCGGCTCTCCGGCAGCGACCCCAAGGGCCGCGTGCTGGTGCACTCCTACAGCGACGTGGATCCCGGCGTTTGGTATCTGCTGGACGTGGCGACCATGAAGATGCGCCTGCTGCTGGAGGCCATGCCCGGCATCGATCCGGCACAGATGCGGCCGCTGGAGGCGATCAGCTACGCCTCCCCCGACGGGCTCAGCATCCCGGCCTTTCTGACGCGGCCTGCGGGCGACGCGGGCCCCTGGCCCCTGGTCGTCATGGTGCATGGCGGCCCCTTCGTGCGTGACCACTGGGGCTGGGATGCCTACGCGCAATTGCTGGCCAGCCGGGGCTATGCCGTGCTGCAGCCGCAGTTCCGCGGCTCCACCGGCTTCGGCAAGGCCTTCGAGGCGGCCGGCTATGGCCAATGGGGCCTGGCCATGCAGGATGACATCACCGCCGGCGTGCAGCACCTCATCCGCAGCGGCTTCGCCGACCCGCGCCGCATCTGCATCTATGGCGGCAGCTACGGCGGCCACGCGGCCGTCTGGGGCTTGATCAAGACACCGGAGCTCTACCGCTGCGGCATCAGCTACGCGGGGGGTTTCCGACATCGCCCAGCTCTACTCGGACTTCTCCGATTCCACCAAGATCTCGCGCGAGGCCACCCGCCGGCTGGTGGGCGACGAGCAGCGCGACCGCGCACAACTGGACACCGTCTCGCCGTTGAAGCATGCCGCCAGGATCAAGGCGCCGCTGCTGATCGCCCACGGCGAGGACGATGCCCGCGTGCCCATCGGCCACAGCGAAAGGCTGATGAAGGCCATGGACAAGGCCGGGCGCCCCTATGAATGGCTGCCACTGAAGCACCAGGGCCATGGCATGAGCTATGCCAACGTCGACGTCTTCGTGGCACGGATGCTGGAATTCCTCGACAAGCACATCGGCGACAAGGCCGCCACCCCACCCACCGAGGCGCGCTGAGCCGCCAGGGATAATTCCGCCATGCCCCAGACCGCCCCGTCCCAATATGAAGACTTCATGCGCCATGTGTTCGAGCATGGCGTGCAGAAAAGCGACCGCACCGGCACCGGCACGCGCAGCGTGTTCGGCCACCAGATGCGCTTCGACCTCGCCCAGGGCTTCCCGCTGGTGACGACCAAGAAGGTGCACCTGAAGTCCATCGTGCTGGAGCTGCTGTGGTTCCTGCGCGGCGACAGCAACGTCAAGTGGCTGCAGGAACGCGGCGTGACGATCTGGAACGAGTGGGCGCGTGAGGACGGCGACCTCGGTCCGGTCTACGGCGTGCAATGGCGCAACTGGCCGACGCCGGACGGGGGTCATATCGACCAGATCGCCGACGTGGTGAAGACGCTGAAGTCCAACCCTGACTCGCGCCGCATCATCGTCAGCGCCTGGAACGTGGCCGACCTGCCCCAGATGGCCCTGATGCCCTGCCACGCCTTCTTCCAGTTCTACGTTGCTGAAGGCAAGTTGAGCTGCCAGCTCTACCAGCGCAGCGCCGACATCTTCCTGGGCGTGCCCTTCAATATCGCGTCCTATGCGCTGCTGACCATGATGCTGGCCCAGCAATGCGATCTGCAGCTGGGCGACTTCATCTGGACCGGCGGCGACTGCCACATCTACGACAACCACGTCGAGCAGGTGCAGACCCAGCTTGCCCGCGAGCCGCGTGCCTACCCGACCATGACGATCAAGCGCCGGCCGGCGAGCATCTTCGACTACGAGTACGAAGACTTCGAGCTCAGCGGCTACGACCCGCATCCGGCCATCAAGGCGCCGGTCGCCGTATGAGCAAGATCACTCTGGTGGCGGCTGTCGCGAAAGACGGCGCCATCGGCCGCGACAACGCCCTGCTCTGGCATCTGCCCGAGGACATGGCCCGCTTCAAGGCGGTGACAGCAGGCAAACCCGTCGTCATGGGCCGCAAGACCTGGGATTCGATTCCGGCCAGGTTCCGTCCCCTGCCCGGCCGGCGCAACCTCGTCGTCAGCCGCTCGGTCAGCGAACTGTCCGGTGCTGAGGTCTTCGCCAGCCTGGACGCGGCCCTGGCCGCCTGCGCTGCCGAACCCGAGACCTGCGTCATCGGCGGCGGCGAGATCTATGCGCAGGCCTTGCCGCGGGCTGACAAGCTGGCGCTGACCGAGGTGGATGTCGTCTTTCCAGATGCGGACCGGCATTTCCCGGCCTGGCCGCGCGATCAATTCATCGAAGCGAGCCGAGAGACGCGCAGCAGCGCCAACGGCATGGCCTTCGACTTCGTCGATTACCTACGCAAGAAATAGAGGAACACCACCATGTCCGGAAAAGGCTTTCACGTCCACGGCCCCCACGAGCACGAGCTGGAGCATGCGGCCCATCACGAGCCCAAGGGTTTTGCCGGCAAGCTGGCCGTCATCACGGCCATCCTGGCCACGGTCGGCGCCTTCTTCTCCTACACGGGCGGCGTGACCCAGGTCAATGCGGCCCTGTACAAGAACGACGCGGCCATCAAGAAGACCGAGGCCAGCAACCAGTGGGCTTTCTACCAGGCCAAGAGCAGCAAGCAGAACCTCGCCGAACTGGCCCTGGACCTCAGCACCAGCGAGGAACAGAAGGCCAAGTACCGCGAAAAGATCGCGCGCTACGAGAAGGAAAAGAACGAGATCAAGCTCAACGCCGAGAAGCTGGATGAAGAGTCCAAGCATTTCGACGAAGAGAGCGCCCATCAGATCCACCTGCACCACCGCTGGGCCCAGGCGACGACGGCCCTGCAGGTCTCCATCGCCCTGGCTGCCATCACGCTGCTGACCAAGAAGCGCTGGATGGAGTGGGCGACGATTGCCGCCGGCCTGGTCGGCGTGGCCCTGGGTGGCGCGGCCTGGATGCATATCTGATGGCGTAACGATCGCCTGCGCCGGCTAATTGATGCGCCGGCGCATCGTCCCTAGGCTGCGCTCCGAATCAACTTCGGAGACAGCCATGGGATTTGTCAGTCAACTGCTGGGCGCATCGCTGCTCGCTCTCGCCGCGGGCTCCTCGCTGGCGCAGGCCCCGGCTCCCGTGAAGAACGTCGTCCTCGTCCACGGCCTCTATGCCGATGGCTCGAGCTGGGCTCAGGTGATCCCGCTGCTGCAGAAGGCCGGACTGAACGTGACGGCCGTGCAGAACCCGACCACTTCGCTGGCCGACGACGTCGAGGCCACGCGCCGCGCCCTGGCCCAGCAGGACGGCCCCACGGTGCTGGTCGGCCATTCCTATGGCGGCATGGTCATCTCCGAGGCCGGCGCCGACGCCAAGGTCGCGGCCCTGGTCTATGTGGCGGCCCGCGCGCCCGATGCCGGCGAGGACTACCCGGCCCTGGCCAAGACCTTCCCCGCGGCACCGGCCGGCAAGGGCCTGGTCTGGAGCAGCGACGGCTTCGGCAAGCTCAGCGAGGAAGCCTTCGTCAAGGATTTCGCCGGCGACCTCGACCCCCATCTGGCCCGTGTCTACTACGCCGCCCAGCAGCCGGTGGCCCGCGCCGTCACGACGGCCAAGACGACGGTCGCCGCCTGGCGCTCCAAGCCGTCCTGGTATGTGGTGTCCAGGCAGGATCGCACCATCGACCCCGACTTCCAGCGCTTCATGGCCAAGCGCATGGGTGCGAAGACGACGGAGGTCGACGCCAGCCATGTGTCCATGATCTCCAAACCCGAGGACATCGCCCGGGTGATCCTGGCGGCCACTCAGGCGCGCTGAAGGATGGCTACGATGCCCTGACATGCTCAACCGCATCGACGAAGAGATCACCTTCCGCAAGCTCGAGATCCTGCTCGCCTTCATGGAGAGCGGGAACCTCGCGCGCGCCGCCGAGCGCCTGGGCATCAGCGCCGTCAGCGTGCACCGCGCCCTGCATTCGCTGGAGACCGGCACGCGCTGCAGCCTGTTCCGCCTGGAAGGCCGCAACCTTCAGCCCACTGATGCCGCGCATGCCCTGGCCGACGTGGCCCGCGAGGTGCTTCAGACCATGTCCCACGGCATCCGCGCCACGCGCGAGATCGCCGGCTACGCGGCCGACCGCATGCGCATCGGCTCGCTGTATTCGCTGACCAGCGTCACCGTGCCGGCCCTCATCATGGGGCTGCGCCTGCGCAAGCCCGACATCCAGACCGAGCTGGTGCTGGGCTCCAACAACGACCTGCTGCGCAAGCTGCGCGAGGGCAGCGTGGACGCCACCGTGATGGGCTTCCCCGACGGCGCGGGCGACGTGGAATCCCAGCTGCTGTTCGAGGACGACATCTTCTTTGCGGCACCGGCGGAATCACCGCACGCCCAGCAATCGGAGATCGACCTCAGCGCCTGCGCCGACGAGCGCTTCGTGTCGCTGAACGAAGGCTATGTGACCCACGACCGCTTCGTCGACGCCTTCCGCGTGGCGGGCTTCGAGCCCAATGTGGTCATGACCACCAACGACATCTTCTCGCTGATGAACCTGGTGGGCGGCGGCATCGGCTGCACCCTGCTGCCGGGCCGCATCCGCAGCGTGCTGCCGCGCAATGTGGCCCTCGTGCCGCTGCAGCCGCGCTTTCAGATGCGGCAGAAGATCAGCGTGTGCTTCCTGCGCACGCGGGAACGCGACCCCAATCTGCTGTCGCTGCTGGCGGCCTGCCGCGGCCATGCGGCGGAACTGCAGGCGGCTCCACCACGAGGTTGAGATCCGGGTCGCGTCGGCTGCATTGCAGCGAACGCGTTTGCATTTTGGAAACATTTCCAAGTCACATTGGCGCTCAATGCCGGCGTTAGCCACGCCGTCAACGACCGCACCTGACCTGGATATGCTGCAACCGCCCCACCACCTCGAGACCAAGACCTTCTCGCCTGCCTTGCAGATCAACCGGGCGGCGCGTCTCGAGACAGTGGTATTGGAGGGGGGTGCCAAGGTCTTCGTCATCGACGACTTCGCGCAGGACCCCGACGCGCTGGTGGAACTGGCGCGCGAGATGGCGGGCCGTTTCCAGGCCGTCCCGGGCCACCCCTACCCCGGCCCCCAGCTGGGTCTGCCTGACGACGCATCGAGCGAGCTGCGCAATTTCTTCGAGCAGCAGATGCGCGCACGCCTGGGCGTCAGAACCTTGCTGGGCATGTTCGCGCGCTTCGGCCGCGTCACCCAGGAGGCCATGACACTGGATGCCCGCCAGCGCGTCTGCCACCGCGACGACGCGGGCGTACCGGCCGGTGAGATGGTGGCGGCATGCGTCCACTACCTGTTCCGGGACGAGACGCTGGGCGGCACGGTGTTCTTTCGCTCGTCCATGTCCCGCGACAACACGGCCATGTTCTGGCGCGACGCCAACACGCTGGCCCCCGCTGTTTTCGGCGAGAAATACGAGATCCCGCAGGGCTATATGACGCAGAGCAACCGCTTGTTCGAGGTCATCGGCCGCGTGCCCGCGAAATGGAACCGCGCCGTCTTCTACGACGGCGGCATCTTCCATTCCGGCGACATTGGCCGTGCACCACCGGCTGCCTACCGCGAGGATCCGGGCCGGCTGACCGTCAATGCCTTTTTCAGGGGCCTTCGCCACGTGGCTTGATAGCCGCGTTCAAGGTCTCGGACAGGAAGCAGTCGTCGAGTCACCTGTCGACATGGCAGCAACGACCACTCTCGGGCGGCGAGGGTGCGCGACACGCACCTCACCCCGACATCTCTGCAGCGGAAGCTGCAAGCAACCGTCCGATCGCTCAAGCGTCATCTGGGTATCACTGAATGAGCCGTCCTGCCGGAGGCATCAGGGCAGTTCCCGCAAGTACTCCCAGGACCGTTTCAAGTGGTCCATGAACCACCTGCCCGCGGGCCCGGGCGGTTCGGAAGCCGGGTGATACGCGGACATGGTCAACATGAAGCCCGTCCGCGGCATGTCGTCCACATCGAGGACAACCAGGGTGCCATCAGCGATGTCCTTCTCGACCATGTGCAGTGGCATGCCGCCCCAGCCGACGCAGTCCTTCAGGAAGGCGTACTTGGTCGACAGGTCGGCTAGGCGCCAGGTCGACGGCGACACCACGCCGTAGTCGCGTCCTGCCATCAGGTCTGATCGGTCGGTGAGCACCAGCTGGACGTGCTTCGCCAGCTCGCTCCGGGGAATCCGATCTGCCCATGCCGCGAGCGGATGGTTCGCGGCGGCGACCGATACCAGGGGCAATTCGCCCAAGCGCTCGCTCACCAGCGACGGGAACGTCAATGCAGGCAAGGTCGAGAGAATGCCCAAACTGCACCGCCCATCCAGCACGGGCTGGTAAGCCGCTCCCAGGCCCTCCACGAACAGGCGCAACGGCGTAAGGGGGAATTGGCTCGCAAATGCCTTTGCGGCAGCGCTGACGAGCGCAGTGGGGAAGAACACGTCGACCACCACCGAGAGCTCGGTCTCCTGGCCTGCCGCCATCAGCTTGGCTCGGGCCTTCAGCGTATCCACGCCGGACACGATGTTGCGGGCGTCGGCCAGCAGAAGCACACCCTCCGCGGTGAGCTTCGGAAACCGGCCTGAGCGGTCGAAGAGCACCACGCCGATTTGCTCCTCCAACCCGCTGACCCACCCGCTCACCGCTGACTGCACGCGATTGAGCTTGCGTGCGGCGGCGGAAAAGCTGCCCTCGTCCACCGCGGCGATGAACGTCCTGAGCTGGTCCAGGGAAACGCCGTCGAGCAATTGAGACTCCTTCCATCTCTCCAACAGATGGATCGAATCTCAATATACCGGCTTCTCAGAATGGAAGCAGGTCTACATCATTCGTTCCCATGTAGCCATCGCTGCAAAGGATAGGAGGCAGCAGGGACCCATCTCTGTTTTCGCCCCAGTTCCTGCAAGCCACCCTCAAAGGACACGTCCCATGCGCAAGACCCTCTCCGCAGCCGCACTGGCCGCCGCCACCTCACTCGTCGGCACCGCTCACGCGGAAGTCGCCACCTACAGCATCGACCCCACGCACACCTTCGTGACCTTCGAGGTCACCCACTTCGGCACCTCGACCAACCGCGGTCGGTTCGACAAGAAGGAAGGCACGGTGCAACTCGACAAGGCAGCCAAGACCGGGAAGGTCGAACTGACGCTCGAGACCGGCTCCATCGACACCGGTACGGCCGCTTTCGACAAGCACCTGCAGAGCGACAACTTCCTCAACGCCGCTGTGTTCCCGACGGCGAAGTTCGTCGCCAGCACGTTCAGCTTCAACGGCGACAAGGTCAGCGAAGTGGCGGGGCAACTCACGCTGCTGGGCAAGACCCTGCCGGTCGTGCTGAAGGCCTCCAGCTTCAACTGCTACACGAACCCCATGCTCAAGCGCGAGGTTTGTGGCGGCGACTTCGAGACCACGATTCAACGCAGCCAGTGGGGCATGGGCTGGGGCGTCAACTTCGGCATCCCCGACACCGTGAAGCTCGCCGTGCAGGTCGAAGCCGTCAAGCAGTAAGCCCGCTGCGAACCAACTCCCCCCCACCCACTTCGAGACCCTTCATGAAACTCCTCCATCTTGACTCCAGCGCGCTCGGCGCCGCGTCCGTCAGCCGCCAGCTGACCGCTGAAATCGTCGCTCGCCAAAAGGCGCTTCACCCCGGCATCCTGGTCACCTATCGCGATCTGGCGGCCGACCCCGCCTTGCACCTCACCGGCGCCCACATGGCCGCGCGCATGGGCGCCACCAGCGACGACGTCACCATCAACGCCGACCTGGTCAAGGGCAACGCCTACATGGATGAGCTGTTCGCGGCGGACGTCCTCGTCATCGGCGCTCCCATGTACAACCTGTCGATTCCGACGCCGCTCAAGGCCTGGATCGACCGCGTCGCCGTGGCCGGCAAGACTTTCCAGTACACCGCGACCGGGCCGCAAGGGCTGCTCAAGGGCAAGAAGGCCTTCATCGCGTCAGCACGCGGCGGCGTGTACTCGGCCGGCAGCCCGGCTGCAGCCCTCGAGCACCAGGAAAGCTACCTCACAGGACTGCTGGCCTTCCTTGGCGTGACCGACGTGAAGGTCGTGCGCGCCGAAGGCATCGCGTTCGGGCCGGAAGCCAAGGACGCTGCCATCGCGAAGGCCCTCCAAGACATCGAGGCGATTGCGGCCTGAAGGGCACGCGCTTCGCACATCTCAAATCCCCATCGAAAGAATCATCATGACCTCCTACTCCATCATCGGTTCCGGCAACGTCGGCACCGCCCTGGCTCGCCACTTCGCCCGCAGCGGCATCTCCGTGCGGATCGCCAACACGCGCGGCCCAGAGTCCATTGCATCCCTTGCTGCTGAACTCGGCGACAAGGTGATTCCCGTCGCGCTGCAGGACGCTCTTACGGCCGACGTCGTCATCCTGGCTGTGCCGTTCCGAGCTCACGCGGCGGTCGGCGGTGCCCTCCAGAACTGGTCTGGCAAGGTCGTTGTCGACGCGATGAACACTTACGGCATCTCGCCGGAAGAGTTGAAGGGGCAGGCTTCCACTGACGTGGTGGCTGCCGCCTTCCGGGGTGCGAAGGTCGTCAAGACGCTGAACCAGCTGCCGGCCAAGCTGCTCGCACAGGACCCCGCAGTCAACGGCGGTCGGCGCGTCATGTTCGTGTCCAGCAACGACCGGCGCTGAGGCTGCGATGTCCAAGCTGGCCGCAGACCTGGGCTTCGCGCCGGTCCCCCTGGGCAAGGTGAACGAAGGCGGAAGGCTGATCGGCATGGGCGGACCGCTGATCCTGCAGAACCTCATCAAGCTGAGCTGACTGCCGGCCAAGGGCGTCTCGCCTCTGCTCACTTCGGATTAACCATGCCCCGCTCCATCATCAGCGTCGCCCGGCTCGGCACCCCCTGGGAAACCATCGACCCATTTCTCGTTTGCGCCTATCACCTCGACCACTATCCACCTGGGAACGCTGACTTGGGGCCTGGCAAGGCGCCATCCGCCGAGCCCTGGCGCATGTACTTCGGGCAGACGGTGCCAGGCTTCCCCGCACACCCGCATCGCGGTTTCGAGACCATCACCATCGTCCGCCAGGGCGTCGTCGACCACTCCGACTCACTGGGCGCCACAGCCCGGTATGCCGCGGGCGATGTGCAGTGGCTGACTGCGGGGCGTGGTGTCGTGCATGCGGAGATGTTCCCTTTGCTGGACCCCCTTAAGCCGAACACGCTGGAGCTGTTTCAGATATGGCTGAACCTGCCGGCGCGCGACAAGATGGCTGAGCCCAGCTTCAAGATGTTCTGGGCCGAGGACATCCCGAGGCATGTTGAAGCCGGCGTCGACGTCACATGCATCGTCGGCACCTTGCACGGAGTGGACATGCAAGAGCCGCCGTCACCGCCCTCAAGGTCATGGGCGTCAGACCCTAGTTCGGACTTGGCCGTGTGGACGTTGAAGGTGGCGCCGGGTGCGAGGTGGCAGCTGCCGGCTGCCTTGGGTAGCGGCACGCGCAGGCAGCTCCTCTTCTTCAAGGGCTCCACGCTGACCATCGACGGTGTGTGCGTCGACGCGCGTTCTGCTATCGAGGTCGACTGCTCCGCCGTGGTCGAGCTGGTAAATGGGTCCAACGAAGCCGAGGTACTGCTGCTCCAAGGCCGCCCGATTGAAGAACCCGTCATGCAGTACGGGCCGTTCGTGATGAACACGCTAGACGAAATCCGACGTGCCTACGAAGACTACCGACACACCCGGTTCGGAGATTGGTCTTGGGGCGTCTACGACCCGAACCATGGCTCGAAGCGGGGAAGGTTCGCTTCAACCGATTGACTTTCGAGGACCGTGGTCAAGCGACTGCACCCATGGGCGAAGCTGCCGGTCGGTGCCAGAAGTGCTCAATGACTGGTCCGGACGGCTGCTGTCGCTGCTGTATCGGCATGTGAATGACTCAGCTCAGCCTTTTGCGGTCCATCGAGCCTTGCCACGAACGTCGACAAAAAGAAGCCCCGGCACCAGGCCGGGGCTGAATGCCTTCGCTTTCGCGCTAGGCGCCTGCTCAGGGAGGAAAAGCAGGGATTGCCAATGTATGGCCCGCCAACGCGAATTGAAGGAATGCGTTTGTTTCATTGGTTTCGACGGCGTGGCCGTCAGCCGCGCTTGACGGCCGGCGTGCCTGCTTCTTTTGGGCTGCGGTTCTTTTCGCGTTTGGCTTCCCCACGCCTGCTGCAGTCCCTGCACAAGAAGGCGAGCCAGAATCCCGCATGAAACTCGCAGTCGCTGTCCATTTCGACGGTGTGCAGGCGCAAGCCGCCGCCGTCGCCTTCGAGGCCTGGGATGCGCCGGAAGCGGCCAAGACCTACCTCACGCAAATCACCCATGTCGAGAAGGCAAGACGCGGTGAACTGGACCTGCGCGAATTGCCCTGCGTGATGCAACTGCTGCGGGAACATCGGCTGGAGCCCGAACTCGTCCTCATCGACGGTTGCGTCCACCTGGACGCCGATGAAACACCCGGCCTGGGCCAGCACCTGTTTCACGCCCTGGGCAGCCTGACGCCCGTCATCGGCATCTCCAAGACAAGCCGACCCGGCCTGTCAACGCAATTCGAGGTGATGCGGGAAGAGGAGGCGAAGCCACTGATCGTGACCTGCGCAGGCATCGACATCGGCGCCGCCAAGGCGCGCCTGCGCGCGATGCACGGCAGGAAGGTCGTTCCCACGCTGATGAAGCTCGCAGTTCGCCTGGCCAAGCAAAAGGACTGAACCCATCGCATCGGTTCCGGCCTCGGCAGCCGGCCTGCGCCGATCAGTTCACCAACGAGAAGGTGACATAACCGGCGCCTTCCTCCGCCAGATGCTTGATGCCCGAGGTGCCGGCACTGAGCCCGATGAACCTGAGCTGCCGTTGCGTTTCCCTGGCGTGTTTCGCAAGCGCCAATGCGGCGGTCATCCGGTCGTTGGCGTGCGGCGCCAGATCGTTGTAGACCAGTTCGAGATTGGCGCCGGCCGTCATGAGCGAGCTCAGGAAGGCGGGTTGGAGCGTGTTTTGGTGCACGTCGTCTCTCCTAGGTTTGCCACCAGCATAGTCCTGCAGCGGATGCACGTCGGCCAAAGCCGCTCCGGTTCGACGACTTCACGTTCGCTCGTGGAACGCAGAAAGAGGCTTCACTTTCCAGGCTGAACCTTGTCCAAAGATCGCGCCGCATCGGCTGCACTCTTCGGAAGTGGTGGCAATGACTGCGTCACAGCCGGGACAAATTCCTTGCGTCGCCGTCTGTCGATGCCCCACTTCCTCGGCCGCGCGCTCCGCCTTGAGTTGATCCTGCTGGATTTGCAGCACTCTGCCGGCCTTCTGCATTCCGCAGCCGACACCCAGCATTCCCGCAATCAAGAAACCGGCGCCCACATGGAACGCGTCATCAATCGTCAGATAACCCTGGTGGTAAAGGAAAAGCATCAAAGGCTCCCCCACACCCGCACAGGCGCCTCCTAGAAACAGCGTCGGCTTCCACGACGTCAATCGGTCCAGATGCCCAAGAGCGAAACCCACGGCAAGGCTGAGGAAGATGTAGAAAAGAGTGGGCCAGGGAAACATCGTGGATGGAGCGCGCTGCCCATGAAGTAGGAGGTGGCGCTGTGCTCTCAACATCGTAGTCAGCCTTCTTGGGAGCAGGGTTAACCCCTGACCTTTGCATCCAGCGTAAACGTCGCCTGGCCGGGTTGATTGACCACCGGGGGGGCCGCTTCCACACTGCGGCCGCATACCGTCACTCATGGCGGACTCTGGAGACAAGCATGACCCTGACCCGACGCGACTGGCTGGCCGCAACTGCCGCCGCAACCGCCTGGCCCACCGCCTTCGCCCAGGCCGGCAGCCTGAAGATCTCCCACCAGTTCCCCAGCGGCACGCTGGAGCAGGGCGACTTCCGCGACCGCCTGTGCCGCAAGTTCGCCGCCGAGATCGACAAGCGCAGCAGCGGCGCACTGAAGGCCTCGGTCTACCCGGGCTCTTCGCTGATGAAGACCAATGCCCAGTTCTCGGCCCTGCGCAAGGGCGCGCTGGACATGAGCCTGGTGCCGCTGTCCTATGCCGGCGGCGAGGTCGCTGAGACGAACGCCGGCCTGATGCCGGCCCTGGTGCCCAGCTACGAGCAGGGCGCAGCCTGGAAGACGGCCGAGGTCGGCAAGCTGCTGTCCAAGGTGCTGGACGACAAGGGCGTCATCGTCGTCAGCTGGGTCTGGCAGGCCGGCGGCGTGGCCAGCCGCGCGCGGCCGCTGGTGACGCCGGACGATGCCAAGGGGCTGAAAGTGCGCGGCGGCAGCCGTGAGATGGACATGATGCTGAAGCAGGCCGGCGCCTCCGTCATCACCCTGCCCTCCAACGAGATCTATGCCGCCATGCAGACCGGCGCCATGGACGCGGCCATGACGTCCTCCACCAGCTTCATCTCCTTCAAGCTGGAAGAGATCGCCAAGCACCTGACCTCGGGCCGCCAGCGCACCTACTGGTTCATGTTCGAGCCGCTGATGATCTCCAAGGAGGTCTTCAACAAGCTGCCCAAGGCCCAGCAGGACATCGTCATGGCCGTCGGCGCCGAGATGGAAGTCTTTGCCCGCGACGCCGCCAAGGCCGACGACAAGGCCGCCGCCGAGATCTATGCCAAGGCCGGCGCCAAGGTCTACGACATGGACGAGCCGACGCTGAAGAAGTGGCAGGCCATCGCGCGCGACACCGCGTGGAAGGACTTCGGCGAGAAGAACGAATCCTGCGCCGCCATCCTGAAGGCTGCCCAGAAGCTGCTCTGAGGCCACCATGAGCCACGGTTTCGAACTGAAGCCGGCGACAGCCGGCATCGACCCCGACACGCCCGCGCTGCTGCAGCCCGTTGCGAAGGCCCTGCACTGGGTCAACCAGGCCATGGTGGTGCTGGGCATGCTGGCCCTGCTGGTGGCCTCCTGCGTGCTGACCTACAGCGTGTTCTCGCGCTACCTGATGAAGGCGTCGACCGACTGGCAGGACGAGGCCGCCGTGTTCTGCCTCGTCGGTGCCACCTTCATGTGCGGCGCCTTCGTGCAGCAGCTGCGCGGCCACGTCGGCATCGAGGCCATGGCCGGCCTGCTGCCGCGTTCGGTCAACCGGCTGCGCCTGGCCCTGGTCGACCTGATGTGCACGGCCTTCTGCGCCTTCTTTGCCTGGAAGTCCTGGACGCTGTTCCACGAGGCCTGGGCCGAGGGCCAGACGACGTCGTCCTCCTGGGCGCCGCCGCTGTGGATTCCCTATGCGCTGATGGCCCTGGGCATGACGCTGCTGAGCCTGCAGCTGCTGGTGCAGCTCACCGCCCGCATCAACGGCCTGTTCAAACCCCAACAAGGAGCAGTGGCATGAGCATGCTTGTACTCGGCTCGCTGTTCGGCGTCGTCACGCTGCTGTTCATGTTCTCGGGCGCGCCGATCGCGTTCGCGCTCGGCAGCGTGGCGGTGCTCTTCATGGCCATCTTCATGCCGGCCTCGGCGCTGGACACCGTCACGCAGAACGTCTACGAGGAGATGGCCAGCATCACCCTGCTCTCCATCCCGCTCTTCATCCTCAAGGGCGCGGCCATCGGCAAATCACGCGCCGGCCAGGACCTGTATGCCGCCATGCATGTGTGGATGGGCCGCATCCCCGGCGGCCTGGGCATCGCCAACGTGTTCGCCTGCGCGCTGTTCGCCGCCATGGCCGGCTCCAGCCCGGCCACCTGCTCAGCCATCGGCAGCGCCGGTATCCCGGAGATGCGCAAGCGCGGCTACTCGCCCGGTTTCGCGGCCGGCATCATCGCGGCCGGCGGCACCCTGGGCATCCTGCTGCCGCCGTCCATCACGATGATCCTGTACGCGGTGGCGGCCGAGCAGTCGCTGGGCCGCCTCTTCCTGGCCGGCATCTTCCCGGGCGTGCTGCTGGTCGTGCTGTTCGCCGTCTACGCCGCCATGCGCTACCGCAAGGAACATGCGCTGGCCGAGGCCGAGTTCAAGCGCACGGGTGCTGCCTCGGCCCTGCTGGCCCAGGAGACCTTCACCCACCGCCAGAAGTTCGAGATGCTGCCGCGCGTTGTGCCCTTCGTGCTGCTGCTGATCGGCGTCATGGTGGCCCTCTACGGCGGCTTCGCGACACCGTCGGAAACGGCGGGCCTCGGCGCCCTGCTGGCCCTGCTGCTGATCGCCACCATCTACGGTGTGTGGCGGCCCAAGGATGTGGCCCCCATCCTCACGTCGACGCTGAAGGAGTCGACCATGCTGATGTTCATCATCGGCATGTCGCTGCTGTTCAGCTATGTGATGAGCTATCTGCACATCAGCCAGGCGGCGGCGGAGTGGATCGTCGGCATGCAGCTGTCCAAATGGGTGCTGCTCGCCGCGGTGCTGCTGATGGTCATTGGCCTCGGCTTCTTCCTGCCGCCGGTCAGCATCATCCTGATGACGGCGCCCATCATCCTGCCGCCGCTGAAGGCTGCCGGGTTCGACCTGATCTGGTTCGGCATCCTGATGACCATCGTCATGGAGACCGGCCTCATCCACCCGCCTGTGGGGCTGAACATCTTCGTCATCAAGAACATCGCGCCCGACATCGAGCTGCGCGACATCATCTGGGGCGTCCTGCCCTTCGTGATCCTGATGCTGCTGGCGGTGCTGCTGATCTGCATCTTCCCGAGCATCGCCACGGCTCTGCCCGACATGGTGATGGGTGCGAAATGAAGCCCTTCGTCCAAGGAGTACCTTGGCCGGTCCCCCGCGGGGACGGCGATACATGCGGCATTGAACCGCATGCACATCGCCAGAGCGGGCCGGCTAGGGAGCGGCCCGTCGCTCGGCCCGCAAACACCATGTACCGCCAATGCGGCATAGGCAAACCAGGAGCACCACGATGAACGCTCCCGCCTGGAATCTGCGCGACCGCCAGCGCCGCGAGCGCCTGGCCCGCGCGGCCGAGATCGCCGGCGTACGCGGCCGTCACGTTGCGACCGAAGCCGCTGTGCGCCTGCTGGAGGCCGTCATCGAACCCGGCGACCGCGTCTGCCTGGAAGGCAACAACCAGAAGCAGGCCGACTTCCTGGCGCAGTCGCTGACCCAGGTGGACCCACAACGTGTGCGCGACCTGCACATGGTGCAGTCGGTGCTCGCCCTGCCCGAGCACCTCGATGTATTCGAGAGCGGCATCGCCAAGCGCCTCGACTTCAGCTTTTCCGGCCCCCAGGGCGCCCGCCTGGCCAAGCTGGTGAGCAGCGGCGGCATCGAGATCGGCGCCATCCACACCTACCTGGAACTCTTCGCCCGCTACTTCGTCGACCTGACGCCCAAGGTCGCCCTCGTCGCCGCCCACGCGGCGGACCGCCAAGGCAATCTCTACACCGGCCCCAACACCGAGGACACGCCGGCCATCGTCGAAGCCACGGCCTTCTCGGGCGGCCTCGTCATCGCCCAGGTCAACGAGATCGTGGACGTGCTGCCCCGCATCGACATCCCTGCCGACTGGGTGGATTTCGTCGTGCAGGCGCCGCGCCCCAACCTCGTCGAGCCGCTGTTCACCCGCGACCCGGCCCAGATCAGCGAGATCCAGGTGTTGATGGCCATGATGGCCATCAAGGGCATCTATGCCGAGTACGGCGTGCAGCGCCTCAACCACGGCATCGGCTTCGACACCGCGGCCATCGAGCTGCTGCTGCCCACCTATGCCGAGTCCCTCGGTCTGAAGGGCAAGATCTGCAAGCACTGGGCGCTGAACCCGCACCCTGCCCTCATTCCCGCCATCGAGGCCGGCTGGGTGGAGTCCATCCACTCCTTCGGCTCCGAGCTGGGCATGGAGGACTACATCCGCGCGCGGTCGGACGTCTTCTTCACCGGCGCCGACGGCAGCCTGCGCAGCAACCGCGCCTTCTGCCAGGCCGCGGGCCACTACGCCTGCGACCTCTTCATCGGCTCCACGCTGCAGATCGACCTGCAGGGCAACTCCTCCACCGCCACGCTGGGCCGCATCACCGGCTTTGGCGGCGCGCCCAATATGGGTGCCGATGCGCGCGGTCGACGCCACGCCAGCCCGGCCTGGTTGAAGGCCGGCGAAGAAGCCCGCAACGGCCGCCAGGGTGCCGCCGGCACGCCCCGCGGCCAGAAGCTGGTCGTGCAGATGGTGGAAACCTTCCGCGAGCACATGCAGCCGGCCTTCGTCGAAAAGCTGGACGCCTGGACGCTGCAGGAGCAGGCCGGCATGGCCTTGCCGCCCATCATGATCTACGGCGAGGACGTCAGCCACATCCTGACCGAGGAAGGCATCGCCAACCTGCTGCTGTGCCGCAGCGACGAGGAACGCGAACAGGCCATCCGCGGCGTGGCCGGCTACACGGCGGTCGGCCTGGCACGCGACACGCGCATGGTCGAGAACCTGCGCGACCGCGGCGTCATCAAGCGCCCTGTCGACCTCGGCATCGACGCCCGCGACGCCACGCGCAACCTGCTCGCCGCACGCAGCATGCGCGACCTCGTGCGCGCCTCGGGCGGCCTGTATGCGCCGCCCAAGCGCTTTCGCAACTGGTGAGGCCGACGATGACCCAACCCGGACTCGAAACCCTGGACTACGCCTTGCCCGGCACGCGACCGGCCGGCGCCTTCACGCCCGTGCTGGTCGGCGTGGTCGGCTCGGGCAACCTCGAAGTGCTGCTGGAACCCGCCGCCGGCAGCGACTGCCGCATCCACATTGAAACTTCAGCGCGCGGCTTCGGTTCGATCTGGAGCGCCGTCGTGAATGACTTCCACCAGCGCCACCAGCTCGCCGGCGTGCAGCTGTCCATCCACGACATGGGCGCCACGCCCGCCGTGGTGAGCCTGCGCCTGGACCAGGCCGCCCAGGAGCTGAAGCCATGACGACGTCCTATGCCGAATGCTCGGCCCGCGAGCGCCTGGCCGAGGTCGTCGACGCCGGCAGCTTCCACGAGTGGCTTCCCCCCGCTGAGCGGCTGACCAGCCCCCACCTGGCCCAGCTCGGCGTGCCCTCCTCCTTCGACGACGGCGTGGCCATCGGCCGCGCCATGCTGGCCGGCAGCGAGATCTTCGTGGCCGCCCAGGAGGGCCAGTTCATGGGCGGCGGCGTCGGTGAGGTGCATGGCGCCAAGCTCGTCGGCCTGTTCAGGCGCGCCCTGCGCGACAAGCCCAAGGCCGTGCTGCTGCTGGCCGAATCGGGCGGCGTGCGCCTGCACGAGGCCAATGCCGGCCTCATTGCTGTCTCGGAGGTCATGCGCGCCCTGCTGGACGTGCGCGCCGCCGGCATCCCGGTCGTCGTGCTCATCGGCGGGGCCAATGGCTGCTTCGGCGGCATGGGCATCGTGGCCCGCTGCGCCGACCACATCGTCATGAGCGACATCGGCCGGCTGGCCATGTCCGGCCCCGAGGTCATCGAGGCCTCGCATGGCGTCGAGGAGTTCGACTCGCGCGACCGCGCGCTGGTGTGGCGCACCACCGGTGGCAAGCACCGCTGGCTCAGTGGCGACTGCGATGTGCTGGTGGAGGACGACGTGGCCGCCTTCCGCGCCGCCGCGATTGCCGCGCTGACAGCGGCTCGTCCCGTCACGCTGGACGCGCTGGAAGCCGAGCACGCCCGCCTGGCCGCGCGGCTCGCCTTCGACGGCGCCGAAGCCGTGGCGCTGTGGTCCTCGATGGGCGTGCCCGACGCCGCCCACGTCCCCGACCTTGATGTGGCCGACGTGCTGGCCCTGGGAGCGCACTGATGGACTGGCAGACGCTGGCAACCCGACTTTTCGGTGCCGATCACGGCATCACGCGCAACGGCGACTTCCTGCGTGGCGATGTCGAGTTCGACGGCGAACCCCTCACCGTGATCGGCACCACCGACCATGCGCCCATCGGCGTGCAGTTGGCCCTTGTGCAGGCCCGCGCCGTGCTCGACACCCTGGCCCGCCACCCCGGCCGCGCCATCCTGCTGCTCATCGACACGCAAGGCCAGCAACTGCGTCGCCGCGATGAGCTGCTGGGCATCAACCGCGCCATGGCCCATCTCGGCATGTGCATCGACCTCGCACGCCGGCGCGGCCACCGCGTCATCGGCCTTGTCTACGACCAGGCCTTGTCCGGCGGCTTCATCACCTCCGGCCTGATCGCCGATGCCTGCGACGCCCTGCCCGAGGCCGAGATCCGCGTCATGCGCCTGCCGGCCATGGCCCGCGTCACCAAGCTGCCCGAGGCCTTGCTGGCGGAGCTGTCCGAATCCAACCCCGTGTTCGCGCCCGGCGTGGGCAACTATGTCGCCATGGGCGGCGTGCGTCGGCTCTGGCAGGGCGACCTCGCCCAGGCCCTGCGCGAAGCCCTGGCCGATGCTCCCACCAATGACCGACGCGCCGAGGATGGCGCCGCGCGCGGTGGCCGGCGCCTGGCCGCCAGCGTCGTGCAGCGCGTGCTGGACGCGGCTTGAGCCATGAGCGCCGCGCCGGGCCGCCCCAAGCAAGCTCGCTCCCGCTTGGCGGGACAGCGCGCAGCGCGAAAGGTGCACCAATGACCGCCCTGCACCGCCACCAGCTCGCCCGGCTCACGCCCGCGGGCTGGCAGCGCCTGCTGGGCGGCGCCTGGGATGCCCAGGCGCGCACGTCGCTGGCGCATTGGGCCGAGCAAGGTTTGCCGCTGGTGGTGACCCGCCAGCGCGACGACGACGCCATCGCCCTCGGCCTTTGCGCGCCGCGGCGCTGGGGCAGCCGCCGCATTGCGCTGAGCGTGGCACGGCACGAGGTGCTGTTCTTCGACGAATTCCCGCGCCTGGACCAGTTGCTGACGCAACTGCCACCCGACGCTCGCACGCCGGCCCGCCAGCTCGCCCTGGCGTTGCGGGCCTGCGGCGTGACGGCCCGCGTCTACGGCAGCCATGGCTGGCAGCAGCTGACCGGCCTGCCCCATGTGCGCGACGGCTCCGATATCGACCTCTGGATAGGCGTGAACGGCCCCGAGCAGGCCGACGCCGTGGCCGCCGCGCTGGACGCCTTTGCCTGCCCATCGCGCCGCCTGGATGGCGAGCTGGTCTTCGACGGCGACGCCGCCGTCGCCTGGCGGGAATGGCGGGCCTGGCGCGATGGCCGGGCCTTTGCGCTGCTGGTGAAACGACTTCACGGTGCCACCCTGGAAGAGGCCCTGGCATGAAGGCCCGCCTCGCATCGGCGCCGGTCGCGCTGACGGCCCAGGACATCGGCCGCGCCGCCACGCTGGCCCTGTACGACGAACTCGCGTTGTCGCCCAAGCCCGGTCTCGTCACGCTGACGGACCGCGGCAGCCACAGCGACATGGACGCCCGGACCTTCATGCGCAGCCTGCTGGCGCTGCGCGGCTATTTCGTCAGCATCGCCGAGCTGGGGGCCGCAGGTGCGCCCTTCCAGGCACTGGAGCGCTGCGGCATCGAGGCCGAGGCGCGCATGCTGGCGGCCACGGGCGGCATCAACACCCACCGCGGTGCCATCTTCATGCTGGGGCTGCTGTGCGCTTGTGCCGGCGCCTTGGGCCGGCGCGGCACACCGGCCGAGTTGCGAGAGACGCTGCTGGCGCGCTGGGGTCAAGCCTTGAGCGCCCGCGCACAACGCCCGTCCACCCTGCCCGGCGGCATCGCGGCGCGGCGCCTGGGCCTGCGCAGTGCTTCCGAAGAAGCGGCTCTCGGTTTTCCCACGCTGTTCGAAACGGCCGAGCCCGCCTTGCGCGATGCCCGTGCACGCGGCCTGGCCAGCACGCCGGCCCGGCTGGACACGTTGTTTGCCGTCATGACCGTGCTGGACGACAGCAACCTCGCCCATCGCGGCGGTCTTGAAGGCCTGCGGTTTGCGCAGATCGCTGCGCGGGACTTTCTGGCCGCCGGAGGAGCCGCTCAGGGATTCGACGCTGCCGATGCGATCGGCGCCGAGTTCGTGCGCCGCCGCTTGTCGCCCGGCGGTGCGGCCGACACCCTGGCCGCGGCCTGCTGGCTGGAACGTGTCTGCTGAATGGGAGGCCTGGCCCTGCTTTTCCCCGGCCAGGGCGCCCAGCACCCGCAGATGCTGCCCTGGCTGGATGGGCGGTGGGAGTTGCAACCCCTGGTGCGACATCTGGGCGCGGACTGGCGTGATCAACTCCGCGACCCCGGCTGGCTGCACACCAACCGCGTCGCGCAGCTGCTTTTGACGGGTGTCGGCATCGCAGCCTGGCAGTCGCTGGCGGCGGATCTGCCGCAGCCGGCCATGGTCGCCGGCTACAGCGTGGGCGAGCTCGCCGCCTTCGCCGCGGCCGGCGTGTTCGACGCCACCGCCGCCCTCGATCTGGCAGCCACGCGTGCCCAGGCCATGAGCGACAGCGTCGCCGGCCAGGCCACCGGCCTGCTCGCCGTGCAGGGCCCGCACGCCCTGCGCCTGGCCGAAGCCGCGCTGCCGATTGCGATCCGCATCAACGCCGAACGCGTCATCGTGGGCGGCGCGGTCGCCGATCTCGACGCCCATGCGGCCCGCTGGACGGCCGCCGGCTTGCGGTGTTCGCGCCTGCCCATCGCCCTCGCCTCTCACACGCCCGCCATGGCCGCTGCGGCCACGGCATTTGCCGGCCGCCTCGCTGCCATCGATCTGCAGACACCGCGCTCGACGGTGGTCTGCAACTTCACCGGCACCGCCAGCCGCAGCCCGGCAGCCCTCGCATTAGCCCTGTCAGGCCAGATCGCCAGCACCGTGCGCTGGGACGACTGCATGGACAGCGTCGCCGAGCGGGGCGTGGCTTGCGTGCTGGAAGTCGGCCCCGGCAGCGCACTGGCGGCCATGTGGCGGGAACGTCATCCCGACGTTCCGGTGCGATCCATCGACGAGTTCCAGGGACCTGAGGGCGTGCTGGATTGGGTGCACCGCCAACTCGACTAATCCCAGAGCCACGAAGACGGGCCTCGCAGCAAGGGACGTGCGCTCCTGATGTCAGGAACTTGCTGATACTGAGCTTGCACACGAGTCCTTCGGTAGACGCTGTGGCACGGCTTGCACCGCAGTAGAAGGAGATTCGGCGCGTGTTTCGCAACCGCGTGCTCGCATGCAAATTCGCTGGCTCGTCCAGCTACGCGGCAACGAAAGCAGGGGCGGCTATTTCAGGCCGACGTCAACGCTCGAACGCGCGAAGTGGTGCGTCGTAGGCAACCCGCACCGACGATGATTGGCGATCATGACTGCCGACAAGCTTTCCGGCTCATGCGGCTCCATCCATATTCAGGGACTGCACATGTTGAACGACGGCCCAGAGCTTGTTGGTTGGTCGGCGACGCGCGCCGTTCGCATCCTGTTTCTAGTGGAGGCGGGCAGACACTCGGACTTGGTGCTCGACGGCATATTCGCCGACTGCTACGCCCGATGGGGTGGGCGATTCAGTTTGATCGTCCCGTGCGCTGGCGGGAAAATTGTTGCGAGCTATTGGCCGTGGATGGAGTTCTTTGACCCTGATCTCGTCTACTCATACGCTGATCTGGACGCCGCCGTCGTTTTGGAGGTGCATGAGCGGCTGGTCCCGGCAGACTACGTCAAGCACCACCATGTCGATAGCGAGTCACCACGCTCGTCCGATTTCCGCCCGCGACACAACTTTGCACCGCTGTCATCGTTATCGACAGTTTTTCGGTTAGGGCGGCACAGCTCAGCGGTCGATACACCGAAGGTGAAGATCGTCGATAGCTGGTACACAGAAAGAACCAGCAGATTTCTGTGCGACAACCTCGGCACCTATCACGGCAGCGCGACTACCGGCATTTTTCCCAACGACGCTACGACTGCTGCTGGCCTGCTCACTGTCGTTTCTGACGAGTACTTCAATGACCGGAAGTACGGAGTACCGCGCGACCTTGACCGAGTAGCAACTGAAGACGTCGCTCTAGCTGAGTTCGCCGCAAAACGCGCAACTGCCCTTTGCCTGCTGTCGTCGTTGTACTCGCCACGCATTGAATTGCCTGACGCCCGCTGGGCGCACGCCTTCAATCTAGTGATCGGCGAGTCATTTGAGGACAGGTTGATGTTTTGGAATGGCAGGCTGCTGGTGCCAGCATGGCTCGACGGCGACCTAACCTGCTTTCGAGTCACGCTTGAACAGCTAAGGCAGGGCGATTTTGCCGCCCAGCTTGCTAGGCTGCTCAACGCACGCAACCACGTAGGCAATGGCGCCGGACAGCCACGACTCCAAGTTCGTTCGGCGTCACACGACGCCGAGGAGCTGAATGAGGCGATCAGCATTCTCCGCAGCGCGAAGGTCTGGAACTTTGATGGGTCAGTCGAGCCTGTGCCTGGCGGTCACGTCATTCCAAGCGAGGTGGCGCTACATCGAGCCAGCGAACGCGTTCAAGCGTATGCGGTAAGCGGGCCTATGCGGGGGGCTGATTGGCATGCTTTCCACTGGCGGCCGCCTACCGCGCGCCCGCCGCACAGGGAGCCGGAGCATTTGCGAGACGCTCCATTCAATCAGGCCTTTACCCTTGGGTCTTGGGCAGTCGATCTAGCGTTTGAACAAGAAGGCCGCGCACCACGGTTCTCCCAAGTCAACGTTCGAACCATTCCCAAGCGATGGCGCCTAGCTTCAGCGCACAAGGCGGGATTCTCCGAGCGCGGTTTCGGCCCTAGCTTGCCGGCCATTACGCGCAGAAACGCAGAAGGCAACTTAACAGTTTTCGCTAGCGTACTGCGGGTGCTTGAGTCGATCGAGGTACCAACCATCGACGAGGCGCTGCGGCATGCCCTTTGCACCGATGCCGCAATTTGGCACCCCGCCCCCGGCGATCCGCCGTGGCCGGCGGAGAAGGCGAGATGGATGCGCCCGTCCAGCGAAAGTTCTTATCTAGCAGGAATTCTGGGGATGACAGAGGGGCTGGCCAACGCCAGGAGACTACTGCTGCATCCATTCTTGCAAGACATGTTCGCTGCACTGGGCGCCACTCCGAATCTTGCTGATGCTGACGTTCGATCCACTGCCGAATCTCTGGCTAAACGCGCGCGTGGTCGCCCAGTGTTCGATCTCCAATCGGAGCGTGAGCGTGACGCCCTTGCAGCCCTGATAGTGAAAGCTGCGCAATCGATCAAGGCGCCCAAAATGCACGTGGCCCTGGAAGATTTGCGGACGCGTTGGCAGGAGCATAGGGCGCGCTACTGGGCCGAGCGACCGCATCCAAACAGAGAACAAAGCTCTGTGGACTGGGATGCTATGCAGCAGCGGGCCATCGACGATGGGTTGGCGGAAATGCGCGATCGCCGCATGCTGTTTCAAGGCTACCCGTGGACTTGCGAAACTTGCATGCACCGCAACTGGACTGATTTCCAGGCGCTCAGGTCATCGATCACGTGCGATGCCTGCCAAACGGCCTCTGCACTGCCGGTTGGAGTTCCTTGGCATTTCAGGCCTAACGAATTTCTTCTGGAAAGTCTTCGCTCCCACAGCGTCCTCTCCCTCATCTGGGCGCTGTCTGCACTTTATGGACGTGCAAGAAAATCTTTTATGTACGTCGGGCCCACTTGTTTCGGGTGGGCATCAGACGACGCCAAGCCCGACGCCGAGGCAGACCTTCTCTTGATCGTGGATGGCGAGGCGATCCTCTGCGAGGTCAAATCGGCATGGCGCAGCCTAAGGGCCGTACACGTTCAGGACCTGGTCAGACTTGCCATGCGTCTGCGGCCAGATCGTGTCATCCTGGCCATCATGGAAAGTGGCGACAAGCTAGCGGAAGAGATCAAGAAGGCTGAGGATGACTTGAGGGGCGAAAGCATTCGCTTCGAGTTGCTCACGCCGGCCACATATAGGGTTGCCGATGATCCGTATCTGTCCACGTACTAGTCTCGTTGGACAGGCGCGAATAGCCCAAAACCGATGTTTCGCCGGTAGGTAGAACCATTCGAAGGGTCAGGTTCGACAAGAATCGCGCGCTGGCGTTAAAGGTGACCCCCCGGGGCGCAGCCACGCTCACCCGCCGGTCGTCGCCATTCCACGCGCCTCCAAGCAGACCCGTTGCTACACCGCGCACTTGCGGTCATGTCCACGCTCGCATTTCGCCAGCATGAGGCCGTTAGCCACAAGCAGAAACAGCAAACCCGGCTCGAGGCCGGGTCTGTGTTTTGGTGGGCGGTGCAGGGTTCGAACCTGCGACCCCTGCCGTGTGAAGGCAGTGCTCTACCGCTGAGCTAACCGCCCGGAATGGGGCTTTCTACGTTCGGCCAAGTTGAAAAACCTGGTGGGCGGTGCAGGGTTCGAACCTGCGACCCCTGCCGTGTGAAGGCAGTGCTCTACCGCTGAGCTAACCGCCCGAACGCTTCCGGGAACCTAGGATTATGCCACGGCTTCAGGAGCAGGTTCAATTTTCCGCCACTGGCAGGCGCCGCCGGCCGCCTTGTCGAGGTCGGTCAGCAGCTTGGCGTGGGCGGCCACCTCGGCTTCGCTGGCGCGCAGCACGGGCAGCACGAAGCGGCTCAGGTCCACGGCCTCGATGGCGGCATGGCCGTCACCACCGGAGCTCTCGCCGTGGTCGTCCATCAGCAGCGCATCCTGGCCGCGCGTCAGACGGATGTAGACGTCGGCCAGCAGCTCGGCGTCCAGCAGCGCGCCGTGCAGCACGCGCTTGGTGTTGTCGACCTCCAGGCGGCGGCACAGCGCGTCCAGAGAGTTGGCCTTGCCGGGGAAGAGGTCGCGCGCCATCAGCAGCGTGTCGCGCACGCCGCCGACATGGTCGGTCAGCACGCCGCGCTTCAGGCGCTTGAGCTCAGCGTTGATGAAGCCGATGTCGAAAGGCGCGTTGTGGATGACGAGTTCGGCGCCGGCGAGAAAAGCCAGCAGCCGGTCGACGATCTCGGCGAACTTGGGCTTGTCCGACAGGAAGGCCTCGGTCAGGCCGTGCACCCGCAGCGCGTCTTCGTGGCTGGCGCGCTCGGGGTTGATGTAGAGGTGCAGGTTGTTGCCGGTCAGCTGGCGGTTGACCATCTCGACGCAGCCGACTTCGATGATGCGGTCGCCCTTGTCGGCCTCCAGGCCGGTGGTTTCGGTGTCGAAGAAGATCTGTCGCATATCAAGCTTGGGCGGGCCTCTGATTGCGCTGGGTGGCCCAGGCAAAGATGGCGATGCCGGCGAGGATCATGGGCACGCAAAGCCACTGGCCCTGGCTCAGGTTCAGCGCACGAAGGCCCAGGAAATCATCCGGCTCGCGGAAGTATTCGGCCACGAAGCGCAGCACGCCGTAGCCCATCATGAAGACACCGGAGATCTGGCCCGTCGCGCGCGGCTTGCGGGCGTAGAACCACAGGATGATGAAAAGCAGCAGGCCTTCGCCCGCGGCCTGGTAGAGCTGGGACGGGTGGCGGGCGATGCCGCCGTCATTGGCCTGCGGAAAGATCATGGCCCAGGGCAGATCGGCCGGCGCGGCACGGCCCCACAGCTCGCCATTGATGAAATTGCCCAGGCGCACCGAGACGATGCCAGTGGGCACGCAGGGCGCGATCAGGTCCGACACCTCGAAGAAGCTGCGGCCGCGGCGACGCCCGAACCACCACAGGCCGAGCAGCACGCCCAGCAGGCCGCCATGAAAGGACATGCCGCCGTCCCAGACGCGGATGATGTCGCCCAGGTGCTGGATGTAGTAGCCGGGCTTGTAGAAGAAGCAGTAGCCCAGGCGCCCGCCCAGCACGACGCCGAGCACGCCGTAGAACAGCACGTCGTCGACGTCACGCTTGGTCCAGCCCACGGCCGCGTGCTGGGGCATGCGCGAGCGCAGCGTGGCCAGCCACAGGAAAAGGCCGAAGGCGATCAGGTAGGTGATGCCATACCAATGGATGCCCCCGGAGCCGATGTGGATGGCGATGGGGTCGAACTGAGGATGAACCAGCATGGCTCGCAGGGAAGGAAGAGCGGCCGGCATCATAGCCAGCCGCCCTTCCCTGCTCTTCAGGCCAGGCCTGCCAGCAGCTTCCTGGCTTCTTCGACATTGCGCGGGTTGGCGCGCTTGTTCTGCACGAAGCGCTCCAGCGCCACCTTGGCCGCGGCCTTGTCGCCCTTGGCGATCAGGGCCTGGCCCAGGCGGTGGTCGATGGGCATGCGGTCCGCGCCTTCCAGCGTGCGGGCACGCTCCAGCGACTTGATGGCTTCGTCGGGCTGGTCCTGATCCAGCGCGGTACGGCCCAGGCCGTAGGGGCCGGCCGCATGCGCCGGGTAGTCGCGCTGCAGCGCCTCGAACACGCCACGGGCCTTGGTGAAGTTCTTCTGCTCCATGTGCTCGAAGCCGACGCGCGTCCAGGCGCCGCGCAGTTCACGCTGCAGGGGGTGGTCGTCACCGGCCTTGACGCTGCTCAGTTCACGCTCGGCGCCGGCCCAGTCCTTGTCGTTCATGGCCACCAGCGCGCGCAGCAGCTTGGCCTGCTCGGGCTGGCGCGGCTGCACCTCGACGGCCAGCTCCTTGGCCTTGGCCGTGCTGCCGCCGGCAAAACCCGGCGCCATCAGATAGAACTGGGTCAGGCCGGTGCGTGCCTCGAACAGCGTCGGATCGAGTTCCACCGCCTTGACGAACTGTTCCTTGGTCTTGCCCGCCAGGCCTGCCATCTTGAAGACGCTGGCCGTCATGGCCTGCTGGCCATACACCCGGCCCAGGGCGTAGGCGCAGACGGCCTGGGGACGCTTGTCGATGCAGGTCTGCAGCGCGGGGATGCTGGCCTCCAGCCGTGTCGCATCGTTATCGTCGGCCGCCGCCAGGGCCAGGGCGACGGCGGACTGGTCATCACCCGGCTTGCCCTGCGCGGCGCGCACGAGGTCGGCCGTCTTGCCGGTGTCCAGCCAGGCCTGCCATTGCGGGTCCTTGAGCAGATCAGCCTGGGCGGCACCGGCGAGCAGGGCGAGGGCGAGAGGAAGCAGGCGAAGGGTCATGCAGGGGGTCTCCGGAATGTGCGTTGGTTAACGTTCTATCAGCCTGCGCGGCGACACGGGTTTTTCCCATGTGACTTCAGGCATGGGCGCGCACGTGCTCGACGAAGCGGGCCACGACCGGCGGCGCATCGCTGCGCCAGATGAGGCTGGTCTCGACCTGGGGCGCTCCGGGCAGGGTGCGGTAGCTGACGCCGGCCCGTTGCAGCCCCTGCAGGCTGGCGGGCACCCAGGCCACGCCGATGGCGGCCGACACGAGGTTGATGATGGTCTGCATCTGGATGGCCTCCTGGCCGACCACAACGCCTTGGCCGGCGCCGCCGTGATGGGCCAGGATGGCGTCGTACAGCGACGGCGCCACCTCGCGCGGAAAGATCACCAGCGGCGCCGCGCGGCATTGGGCATCGCTGGGCGTCACGTCGCTGCTGGGCAAGGCCAGCACCAGGGGCTCCACGCCGATGGACAGGCGCTGGAAGCCCGCGGGCGCGGCGCCCGGCGTGTGGATGACGAAGCCGGCGTCGATGCTGCCGGCCTCGAACTCGCGCAACTGCACGTCCAGCGTCGCCTCGCGCAAGGCCAGGGCCACCTGGGGGCAGGCCTCGCGGAAGGACCGCAGCCATTGCGGCAGGCCGCCGAAACCCACCGTCGATACAAAGGCCAGGCGCAGCCGCCCGGCCAGGCCATCGGCCACCGCCCTCACCTCGGCCGGCAGCGCCGCGGCATCCGCAAGCAGCTTCTGCGCTGAGGCCTGCAGGGCCGCGCCCGCGGGCGTCAGGCGCACGCTGCGACTGCTGCGCTCGAAAAGCTGCACGCCGAGCTGCCCCTCCAGCTTGCGCACGGCCTGGGTCAGCGGTGGTTGGCTCATGTGCAGGCGCTCGGCGGCTCGGCCGAAATGCAGCAGCTCGGCCACGGCGATGAATTGCTGGAGGGGGCGCAGTTCGATCATTGATTCACCATGCATATCAATGCAGAGCAAACAATATATTTGAAAAGCAAAGCGCGTCGCGCCAAACTGCCGGCTTCTCCAGGAGACCCAGCCATGAGCTTCAACCGCCGTAGCAAGAACATCACCGAGGGCGTCGCCCGCGCGCCCAACCGCTCCATGTACTACGGCATGGGCTACCAGGAGACCGATTTCGGCAAGCCCATGATCGGCGTCGCCAACGGCCACTCCACCATCACGCCCTGCAACTCCGGCCTGCAAAAGCTCGCCGACGCCGCCGTCATCGGCCTCAAGGCCGCCGGCGCCAATGCCCAGCTGTTCGGTACGCCCACCATCTCCGACGGCATGGCCATGGGCACCGAGGGCATGAAGTACAGCCTGGTGTCGCGCGAGGTCATCTCCGACTGCGTGGAGACCTGCGTCGGCGGCCAGTGGCTGGACGGCGTCATGGTCATCGGCGGCTGCGACAAGAACATGCCCGGCGGCATGATGGGCATGCTGCGCGCCAATGTGCCGGCCATCTACATCTACGGCGGCACCATCAAGCCCGGCCACTACAAGGGCCAGGACCTCAACATCGTCAGCGTCTTCGAGGCTGTCGGCCAATTTTCAGCCGGCAAGATGAGCGAGGAAGACTTCTGCCAGATCGAGAAGCGCGCCATCCCCGGCAGCGGCTCCTGCGGCGGCATGTACACGGCCAACACCATGAGCTCGGCCTTCGAGGCCCTGGGCATGAGCCTGCCCTATTCGTCCAGCATGTCCAATGTCGAGGACGAGGTGGTTGAGAACACCAAGAAAGCGGCCACATACCTGGTCGAGGCCGTCAAGGCCGACCTGAAGCCGCGCGACATCGTCACCAAGAAGGCCATCGAAAACGCCGTCGCTGTCATCATGGCCACGGGCGGCTCCACCAATGCGGTGCTGCACTTCCTGGCCATCGCCCACGCGGCCGAGGTGGACTGGACCATCGACGACTTCGAGCGCATGCGCAAGAAGATCCCGGTGCTGTGCAACCTCAAGCCCAGTGGCAAATACCTGGCCGTGGACCTGCACAAGGCCGGCGGCGTGCCCGCCGTCATGAAGGAGCTGCTGACCGCCGGCCTGCTGCACGGCGACTGCATCACCATCACCGGCAAGACCGTGGCCGAGAACCTGGCCGACGTGCCGGCACTGAGCGCCGACCAGGACGTCATCCAGCCCGTCGCCAAGCCCATCTACGACGAAGGCCACCTGGCCATCCTGCGCGGCAATCTCTCGCCCGAAGGCTGCGTGGCCAAGATCACCGGTCTCAAGACGCCGGTGATGACCGGCCCGGCGCGCGTCTTCGACGACGAGCAGTCGGCCCTGGCCGCCATCATGGCCAACAAGATCGTGGCCGGCGACGTCATGGTGCTGCGCTATCTCGGCCCCAAGGGCGGCCCCGGCATGCCGGAGATGCTGGCCCCCACCGGCGCCCTGATCGGCCAGGGCCTGGGCGAAAGCGTCGGCCTCATCACTGACGGCCGCTTCTCGGGCGGCACCTGGGGCATGGTGGTCGGCCACGTGGCGCCGGAAGCCTACGAGGGTGGCGTCATCGCGCTGGTGCAGGAGGGCGACTCCATCACCATCGACGCCCACCAGCTGGTGCTGCAACTCAATGTCGGCGACGACGAAATCGCCAAGCGCCGTGCCGACTGGGTCAAGCCCGCGCCGCGCTACACGCGGGGCGTGCTGGCCAAGTTTGCGAAGAATGCCTCCAGCGCCAGTTCAGGCGCGGTGTTGGATCTTTTCGAGTGAGCCCGCCCGGCGGGCTCCGCCAAGCCCAGGCTTGGCGTGAAGCCGCATAGCGGCTTCATCTCGGAAAGGACGCTGACTCGGAGAGGCAGCGTCAACGTTTCGAGCACGTCAGCGCTTCTTTTTGCCGCTTGGATTGGCCTGTCCCAGCCCTTCCATCAGCTGCTGACGGCGGGCCTCCTTCTTGGCATCCAGCGTATTCATCACGCTGCGCTGGGTCAGCCCGCTGGAATCGGCCCACCACCACCAGAGCACGGCCAGCCCGAAGGGCGACAGCACGATGCACCAGGCCCAGAATTCATCCTTGTTGAATTGAACCCAGCCGCCCAACTTCAGCACCAACAGCAAAACGCCAAGCAACACGAACGCCATCCGCGCTCTCCTTCAGGTATCTTTGGCGGACACTGTAGTCCAACGCCCCGAAAGGTTCGCATGAAGAATGCACTGATCCTCAGCCTCGCCCTCGTTATCGCCCCCGCCGCCTTCGCCAACCAGGAACTGGCGCAGAAAAAGAACTGCATGGCCTGCCATGCCCTGGACAAGAAGCTGGTCGGCCCGGCCTACAAGGACGTGGCGGCCAAGTACGCCAAGGACAAGGACGCCTACAAGAAGCTCGCCGACAAGATCCAGAAGGGCGGCTCCGGCGTCTGGGGCCCCGTGCCGATGCCGGCCAACACCCAGGTCAGCCCGGCCGAAGCCGAGACCCTCGCCAAGTGGGTGCTGACGGTCAAATAAAGTCGTCGACTCCATGACAACAGGCCCTGCGGGGCCTGTTTGCTTTTCCGGATGGCGAACCCCTAGAACACCAGTCCAGTGCAGGGCCCGGCTTCACGGCGCGGTCATGGCGGCTTCCAAGAATCCGCCGCGCGCAGGCTGTTCTGCGCGTCTCGACAGCGCTGCCCATGAACACCACCCGCCTCCCCTGCCTCGCGGCCACCGCCCTTCTCGCCTGTGGAGCCGCGCAGGCGGCTTCCACGCTGGAAGGCTGGGCCCTGATGCCCGCCAACACCTTCGCCGAAGGCCCGACCACCGGCCAGTTCGCCAGCGGCGCCGGCGGCAACCCATTGCCCCTGCTCGACAAGCAGTCTGTGCAGGGCTTCTCGGCCGTGCTGGCCGGCCCCAAGGCGGGCACCTACCTCTTCATGCCCGACAACGGCTTCGGCACCAAGGAAAACTCGGCCGACGCCCTGCTGCGCATGTACGCCATCACGCCGGACTTCAAGACGGCCCTGGGCGGCACGGGCACGGTGTCGGCAGCCAACTTCAAGACCGGCGCAGCGATGGCCGGCTTCACGGCCGGCAGCTATCTGAGCCTGTCCGACCCGAACAACCTGCTGTCCATCAAGATCCAGGCCGACTACACGCGCTACTACAACAGCGCCGCCAACCCGCTGATCGACGCCAGCATCCGCAACAACCGCCTGCTGACCGGCGCCGACCTCGACATCGAATCGGTGCGCAAGGACAAGAACGGCAATCTGTGGTTCGGCGACGAATTCGGCCCCTACCTGGTCAAGACCAATGCCCAGGGCGTGGTGCAGCGCCGCGAGATCGGCATGCTCGGCGTGCTGTCACCGCAGAACGAGGCCGTCATCAACGGCAGCGCCAGCGCCACGCTGGGGCGCTCCAATGGCTTCGAAGGCATGGCCATCAACCCCAACGGCGACCGTCTCTACACGCTGCTGGAAGGCACGGTCACCGGCGACCCGGCCAAGACGCTGCGAATCAATGCGTTCGACATCAACACCGAGGCCTACACCGGCCAGCAGTGGAACTACAAGCTCGACGCCGAAGGCACCAACATCGGCGACATGACGGCCATCAACGACCACGAGTTCCTCATCATCGAACGCAATGGCGCCACGGCCACCGGCGGCGGCACGCCCTTCAAGAAGATCTTCAAGATCGACCTGAACCAGCTGGACGCCAGCGGCAACCTCAGCAAGACCGAGGTCGTCAACCTGATGAACATCGCCGACCCGCACGACCTGAACGGCGACGGCAGCAGCGCCTTCACCTTCCCGTTCACGACCATCGAGAGCGTGCTCATCCTGGACTCGCACACCCTGCTGGTCGCCAACGACAACAACTACCCCGGCACCGGCGGCCGCAACCTGGGTTCGGACAACACCGAGTTCCTGAAGATCCACCTGGATACGGCCCTCAACGTGGCGGCCGTGCCCGAGCCCGGCAGCTATGCGCTGCTGCTGGGCGGACTGGGGCTGATCGGCTTCAAGCTGCGTCGTCGCCAGTAAGACAAAAGGCCGCCCGAGGGCGGCCTTTCTCTGCGAGGCGAAGTCAGTACGCCTGACCCAGCTGCTCCAGGATCGCGGGATTTTCGAGCGTAGACGTATCTTGGGTGACGCTCTCCCCCTTGGCCACCGACCTCAGCAAACGCCGCATGATCTTGCCCGAGCGCGTCTTGGGCAGGTTGTCACCGAAGCGGATGTCCTTAGGCTTGGCGATGGGGCCGATCTCCTTGGCCACGTGGTCGCGCAGTTGCTTGGCAATCGCCTTGGCCTCGTCGCCGCTGGGGCGCGGGCGCTTCAGCACGACAAAGGCGCAGATGGCTTCGCCGGTGGTGTCGTCCGGGCGGCCCACGACGGCGGCCTCGGCGACCAGCTCGGTGCAGCTGACCAGGGCCGACTCGATCTCCATCGTGCCCATGCGGTGGCCCGACACGTTGAGCACGTCGTCGATGCGACCGGTGATGGTGAAGTAGCCCGTCTCGGCGTCACGGATGGCGCCGTCGCCGGCCAGGTAATAGCCCTTGAGCTCCGGCGGGTAGTAGCTCTTCTTGAAGCGCTCCGGGTCGCCCCAGATGGTGCGGATCATCGAAGGCCAGGGCTTCTTGACGACCAGGATGCCGCCCTGGCCGTTGGGCACGTCGTTGCCGGTCTCGTCGACGATGGCCGTCGTGATGCCCGGGAAGGGCAACGTGCAGGAGCCCGGCACCAGCGTCGTCACGCCGGGCAGCGGCGTGATCATGTGGCCGCCGGTCTCGGTCTGCCAGAAGGTGTCGACGATGGGGCAGCGCTTGCCGCCCACGTGCTCGTGGTACCACTCCCAGGCGGCCGGGTTGATGGGCTCGCCCACCGAGCCCAGCAGGCGCAGCGACGACAGGTCGTACTTCTTCGGGTGCACGGCCTCGTTGGTCTCGGCCGCCTTGATCAGCGAGCGGATGGCGGTGGGCGCCGTGTAGAAGATGGTGACCTTGTGCTTCTGGATCATCTGCCAGAAGCGGCCGGCGTCCGGGTAGGTGGGCACGCCCTCGAAGACGATCTCGGTGCCGCCCAGGGCCAGCGGGCCGTAAGTGATGTAGGTGTGGCCGGTGACCCAGCCGATATCGGCCGTGCACCAGAAGATGTCGTCGTCCTTCAGGTCGAAGGTCCACTTCGTCGTCAGAGCCGCATGCAGCAGATAGCCGCCGGTGCTGTGCTGCACGCCCTTGGGCTTGCCGGTGGAGCCCGAGGTGTAGAGCAGGAAGAGCGGGTGCTCGGCCTCGACCCATTCGGGCGCGCAGGTCGTCGACTCGGCGCTCATCAGGTCGTGCAGCCACAGGTCGCGGCCTTCCACCCAGTTGATCTTGCCGCCGGTGCGCTTGTAGACGATGACGTCCTTCAACGTCGGGCAGGAGCCGCCTTCCAGGGCCTCGTCGACGATGGCCTTCAGCGGCAGGGACTTGCCGCCGCGCTGCTGCTCGTCGGCGCACAGGATGGCCACGGCGCCGGCATCCTGCACGCGGTCGCGCAGCGACTGGGCCGAGAAGCCGCCGAACACCACCGAGTGGGTGGCGCCGATGCGGGCGCAGGCCTGCATGGCCACCACGCCCTCGACCGACATGGGCATGTAGATGACGACGCGGTCGCCCTTCTGGATGCCGCGGCCCTTCAATGCGTTGGCCAGCTGGCTGACCTTGGCCAGCAGCTCGGCATAGCTGACGTTGGTGACGCTGCCGTCGTCGGCTTCGAAGATCAGGGCCGTCTTGCCGCCCTTGCCGGCCTCGACATGGCGGTCCAGGCAGTTGTAGGAGACGTTGAGCTTGCCGTCCTCGAACCACTTGAAGAAGGGCGCGTCGCTGTCGTTCAGGGTCTTGGTGAACGGCGTCTGCCAGCTCAGCAGCTCGCGGGCCAGGCGGGCCCAGTAGCCCGCGTAGTCTTTCTCGGCCTCGGCCACCAGCGCGGCGTAACCGGCTTCACCCTTCACGTGGGCATTGGCGACCCACTCGGGGCTGGGGGCGTAGGTGTTCAGCGTGCTCATGACCTGTCGTCTCCTGATGTTGCTTGGCGCGGACTGTGCGTCGGGCATCTGACGATGCCCTGACGCCGCGTTACAAGCCGGTCACCAGAGTCTAGAGGCCCGAACGGCCCCTCAGCGCCGCCCGCGCGGGCGGCCCGCCAGCCGCAGCGCGCCAAGGCAGGCCAGCAGCAGGCTGAAGGAGGTCGGCTCCGGCACGGTCGCCGCGGTCACCGTCTGCAGGTTGTCGATGGTGAAGGCGCGGTCGATGGGCCCGTTGGCGCGCATCCTCAGTTCGTCGAAGACGATGCCTGTGAAGCCATAGAAGTTGACCGGGTCGCTCAGCGAAGTCGGCGCGGTGGCCGACTCGACGAGCTGACCGTGCAGATAGGCCTCGAAATAGGAGGTCGCGCCGTTGCTGGTACCGGTCGCCCAGGCCGCGGCCGACAGCGGCGCCGCGAAATGGATGGCGAAGGTCTCCAGGGCCGGAATGCCCCATTGGAAATTGCCGATGCGATTGCCGCTGATGTTCTCGAACGGCGAGCCCATGTCGGCATTGGCATAGGCCGACTCGAACACCAGGCCCAGCGCGGCGAACTGCTGGGTGACCGGCTGGTTGCCCGTCAACGGGACCGACTCGAAGTCGACCACCTGCTGCGGGCTGGCCAGCCCCGTCCCGTTATGCAGCAAGGCGGCCTGGACCGAGCCCGCGATGGCGGCCAGGGCCACCGCGGCGGCGATCTGGCGAAGAGATGTACGGATCATGAGGAACTCCCAAGGGTTGAAGGGCGACGCGGCCAAAGCCCCGTCATTCACCCGGACGCGGCACAGGCACCGCGCCGGACATCACCCCCTCGTTCGCAGGGCAGGCCTGGCTTCAATTCGCCGGCCGCACCAGCATGCGCGGCGCGCCGACAAAGGGCTTGAAGCCCATGGCCTCGTAGAGCTCGGCCGGCGCATAGGCCACCTGGCCCTGGATGACGAGGCTGGCGCGGCGCAACTGCTCGATGTCGGCGCTGGGGTCGCCGTCCACCATCACGAGGTCAGCCGCGTAACCGCGCTCGATGCGGCCGCGCTGCCCACTCGCGCCGGCCACGCGCGCACCGTTCCAGGTGGCGATGCGCAGCACCTCGGGCGCCGGGATGCCGGCCTTCACGTAGAGCGCCAGCTCGCGGTGCAGGCCCAGGCCCGCCGTCGTGTCCGCGCCCGCCACCAGGGGCACGCCGGCGCGGTGCATGTCCCGCGTCAGGCCCATCATCTTGGCGTAGGAGCGCCGGTAGGCCGCCAGCTTCTCGCCGTCCAGGTCCATGGGCGCGACCCGCATCTGGCGCTGCCACAGTACCGGCAGATGCCCGGCCACGGGGCCCAGCGTCGGGTCCAGCTCACCCTGGGCCTGGGTGAACATGGCCTCGAAGGCGGCCAGGGTCGGGTCGACGACGGTACGGCGCTCGCGCAGCAGCGCGATGAAATGCTTCACGGCCGGGCTGGACAGGTCCACGGCCTGGGCATCGCTGCCGACGCGCTGGAAGCGCAGCAGGGTGCGGCTGTCGTCGCCGGGCCGGCTGACGAAGTTCAGCATGACCTGGTTGATGTGGGTCAGCTCGTCATAGCCGCCGCGCACCGCCTGCTCGGCCCGCATGAAGGCCGGCACATGGCCGTTCACATGCAGGCCCAGGCTGTGCGCCTTGTCGGTCAGCGGCCGGACCCACTCGGGCTTGATGGAGTTGTAGAGCTTGATGCCGACGAAGCCATGGCAGGCATACCAGCTGACGGCGTCCAGGGCCTCGTCCAGCGTCTCGGCGACGATGCCGGTGCGCGACGAATACGGGCTCTTGCCCTCGATGAAGCCGGCCGCGTGGACATGGGGGCCGATGACTTCGCCGCGCTCGATGCGCCCGGTCAGGCGCTGCAACTCGGCGTTGTCATTGCCCGGGTCACGCACGCTGGTCACGCCGGCGGCCAGATGGGCCAGGCCGTCCTCGCTCCACAGATGGGCATGCATGTCCCACAGCCCCGGCAGCAGGGTCTGGCCGCGGCCGTCGATGGCGCGCTCGGGCAGCACGCGCAGGGCGCCGGGCTCGGTGACGGCGTCGATGCGCCCCTGCGAGATCCACACGTCGCTGGGGCCGCGCATGCGCGCCGCCGGCGCATCGAACCAGCGCACATTGCGGATCAGCGTGACGCCGCCCAGCGGCCGGGCCAGGCGCTGGCGCAGCTGGATCAACCGCTCGTCGGCCGCCTGCTGCTGGCGCGCCAGCAGCGTGGGCGCCAGCGCCTCACTGCCCTGGAGCATGACGGCCCAGGACGGCCAGGTGATGGCGAACAGCGCATGCGTCGCATCGTCGCGCACCCAGTAGTACCAGGGCTGGGCGTCGGCTCCGGTCACGGCCACCAGGGCCAGCGGCCCCGTCGCGGCATCGGGCGTCAGCCGGGCCAGGACCTCGGCGCGGATGCGCAGCCCGCCCAGCGTCGCCGCGCTGCCGTCGGCCTGAGCCAGCAGCATGCTCACCAGGGCGCCGTAATAGCCCGGCGAGGCTTCCAGCGGGATGAAGACGAAGTCCTCGCCCGCCGGCGTCTCGCCGCTGTCGGCCCGCGAACGCCAGCGCGCCCGTGCGTCGGCGACATCGAAGTCCTCGGCGATCTCGGCGCCCATGGTGCTGCGCCCGCGACCGCGGTAGTCGCGCGGCGCGCCGTTGGCGGCGAGGCGAAAGCTCTCCTTCAGGTCCGGCCCGCGGCCGTTGTCGCGGTAGCTGTAGTCGGTCTCGATGCGGCCATCGGCTGTGGTCTCGACACGCAGATGGCCCGCCACCTCGTTCTGGCCCAGCACGACGTAGTCGGCGGCCCGAGCGGGTTGGAGGGCCGAGGCGGCACACAGCAGCAGGGTCAGCAGGCAAGGCAGGCGCATGGCAGGCTCCGGTCGGTGGGCCAGTTGCCCACGCCGGAACAGACGCAGCGCGCCGCCCTATCCGGACAGCTACTGCCCCAACAGCACGCCCAGCAGCAGCCTGGCCTTGTCCCAGTCGCGCCTCACCGTGCGATCGGTGATCTGCAGGGCCTCGGCGATCTCGGTCTCGCTGTAGCCACCGAAGTAGCGCATCTCGACCACCTTGGCCAGGCGTGGCTCGGCGGCGGCCAGGGCCTCGAGCGCTTCATGCACCTGCAGCACTTCTTCCTCGGCGGCCGGCGTGCTGTCGGCGATATGGGTGTCCAGCGTCAGCCGCGCCAGGTCGCCGCCGCGGCGCTGGGCCTGGCGCTCGCGCACCGCGTCGATGATGACGGAGCGCATCACCTGGGAGGCATAGGCGAAGAAGGCGCGCCGGCCGTCGGGCCGCAGGCGGCCGCTGCCCAGGAAGCGCAGATAGCTCTCGTGCACCAGGGCCGTCGTGTCCAGCACCGTGTTGCGCCCGCCGTCACGCAGGCGCGAGCGCGCCAGCTTGCGCAGCTCCCCGTAGGCGGCCGCGAACAGGCGGTCCTGGGCGCCGGCCGCGCCGGCATTGACCTGCTCGATCAGGCCATCGATGGTGTCGGTGCTCACAGGCGGGATGCTGCCAGCACTACCGCCCGTGCAAATCATTCAGACTGGGGATGTCCGGTCTGGCGACAGCTTCACGTCTGTCCTAGCGTGTCGACTCGATGACGAGAACCCCTCCATGCTGTCTGCGGACCACCTGATCCGCCTGAGCCGCCTGCTCGACGAAGCGCTGGCCCTCGCGCCCGCGCAGCGCGAAGCCTGGCTGACCACCTTGCCGCCCGAGAACGCCCACCTGGCCGAGCCGCTGCGCGAGATGCTGGCCCGCGAGGCCGGCCTGACCCAGGATGGCCGCCTGCGCACCCTGCCCCGCTTCGGTGCGTGGGAGAGCGAGGACGCCGCCGCAGTGCAGGCCGGCGACCTCATCGGCCCCTACCGCCTCCTCGAGGAGATCGGGCGCGGTGGCATGGGCAGCGTCTGGCGGGCCGAGCGCGCCGACGGCAGCTATCAGCGTGAGGTGGCCCTCAAGCTGCCGCGCCTGACCTGGGGCGAGGGCCTGGCCCGGCTGATGGCCCAGGAGCGGGACATCGGCGCCATGCTGGAGCATCCCAACATCGCCCGCCTCTACGACGCCGGCATCGACGCCCGCGGCTGGCCCTATCTGGCGCTGGAGCTGGTGGCCGGCCGGCCTATCGACGCCTGGTGCCGCGAGCGCAACGCCAGCGTGGCGCAGCGGCTCGAACTGCTGCTGCAGATCATGCGCGCCGTCGGCTATGCCCATGGCCGCCTCATCGTGCATCGCGACATCAAGCCGTCGAATGTGCTGGTGACGCCCGATGGCCAGGCCCATCTGCTGGACTTCGGCATCGCTAGGCTGCTAGGTGATGCCGCCGCCGGCGTGACCGAGGACGGCGCCCGGCGCCTGACACCGCACTACGCCTCGCCCGAGCAGGTGCGCGGCGATCCGGTCACGGTAGCGACCGACGTCTACAGCCTGGGCGTGCTGGCCTTCGAGCTGCTGACCGGCCAGACGCCCTATCGCCTCCCTGGTGCCAAACCCGCCAGCCGCGCCGCCTGGGAAGAGGCCGTGCTGGCTGACGAGCCCGAGCGCGCCAGCAGCCGCTGCGAGGACCGCACGACGGCCCGCGCCCTGCACGGCGACCTCGACGCCATCCTCGCCAAGGCCCTGAGGCGCGACCCGGCCCAGCGCTATGCCAGCGTCGACGCCTTCGCCCAGGACCTGGAACGCTTCCGCCGCGGCGAGGCCGTGCTGGCCCAGCCTGACAGCGCCTGGTATCGCCTGGGCCGCACCGTGCGCCGCCATCGGCTGGCGTTTGCGACCACCGGCATCGTGGTCGCCGCCCTGGCCGTGGGCGGCGGCCTGGCCTTGCGCCAGAACCAGCGCGCCGAGTTGGCCGCGCAGCGCCAGCAGATGGCCACCAGCTTCGCGGCAGCCCTGCTGCGCGCCGACCAGGCGGCCTTCTTCGCCCGCACGGACTCGCGCCGCCCGACGCCCGAGCTGACGCTGGCCGACAGCGCCGCCCTGATCCAGCAGCGCTTCGCGGGCGAGCCGGGGCTGCAAGCCGACCTGCTGGGGGCCGTGGCACGCCTCTTTCTCGAGATGGACCGGCCAGAACTGGCTGCCGAGCATGCGCAGCGCCAGCACGAGATCCTGCAACGCGCCGACGCTGGCCGCGAGGCCCTGGCTGCGTCCCGCCTGCTGGCCGCCGAAGCCTGGCTGGCTGCCTACCGCTGGACCGAGGCCGATGTGGCCGCGCAGCAAGCGCTGAAGCTGGCCGACAAGGACGGTCCGCAGCGTGCCGAGGCCCTGGCCTTGACGGCTCAGGCGGCCTGGCCGGCCGGCCATGTCGAAGCCGCACAAGCCGCGCTGACGCAGGCCGAGGCCCTGTTGCCGTCCCTGCCGTCCAGTTCGACGGCGGCCGCGCGCGTGCAGGCCCTGCGCGCCGAGATGGCGGACCACGACTATCGCTACGCCGAGGCGGACGAGCACTTCGGCCGCAGCATCGCTCTGGCCCTGGCCGCCCAGGGCGAGACCTCGCCGCTGCTGCAAAGGTTGCGCAGGCTGGCCGCACAAAGCCTGATCGACCATGGGCGCACCGATGCAGCGGCACCCATGATCAACGCCGTCGTGCGCGACCTGAAGGCACGCGGCGGCCCCGCGGTCATCGAGGCCCGCATCATGCAGGCCGAGTACGAACTGGCCCGCTACCGCGCCGGCCTGGCTTCCTATCTCGAAGCCAGCCAGACCGCGGACTCCGCCGCCGCCCTGATCGATGCCCAGCCCGATCCACCGCAGGCCCAGGAACTGCGCCTGAACCTGCTGCGCGCCCGCCTGGCCTTCGCCCACGGCGACATGGACAAGGCCTGGGACGTGCTGCACGACAGCTTCCCCTCGCCCTGGCAGGGGCCGCGCTCGTCTCAAAAGCACTGGCAGCGCCTGCACTGGACGGCCATGGACATTTCGTCGTCGGTCGGCCCCACCTATGGCCACTCGCACGAGACGGACAGCTACTGGAACAAGCTGGTCCAGGACGCTCAGATGCGGCCGCCGAAAGAGGCCGGCGACCTGGCCCGCCATGGCATCAAGCTGGCTGCCAAGGGTCAGGCTGATGCGGGCCTGCTCAAGCTCGAGGGTGAAACGCTGGCGCCTCCCGCCCGGGCCATGCTGGCCTGGGTGAAAGCCCAGATCCTGCTCGACCTCGATCGCCCCGCCGATGCGGCAGCCGCTGTACGAGGGCTTGACCCGAGCCCCACACCGGACCTGCCGCCCGAGCGCTTCAGCAGCGAGGCCGTGGCCGCCCAGCTCGAATGCGCCCATGGGCGGCCGACAGCGGGCCGCGACAGGCTTGTGGCCCAGGCCGACGCGTTGCTGCGCGACCGCAACCCCGCAGCCCCCCGCCCCGCCTGGCTGCGCGCGCACGCCGGCCTGTGCGCCCTCGCGGCGGGGGACCGGGCTGGTGCCCTTGCGCTGGCAGCGCAGGCGCGCCAGGCCTTCAAGGCCCAGCCCGAAGTCGCGGCCTACTACAAGCAGCCGCTGAAGCGACTGGAAGCCGCGCTGGGCCCGACAAGCGTCGCAGCGGCGATGACACGAGACGTCCCTAGAATCCGCGCGTCCGAAGACGCCAGCTGCCGCTTTCCCCGATGACCACTCCCCTGCGCCCCCTGCCCCGCCTCATCTTCGCCAGCCGCTGGCTGCAGCTGCCTCTCTACATCGGGCTGATCCTGGCCCAGGGCGTCTACGTCTGGCAGTTCTGGACCGAGCTGGTGCACCTCATCGAGGCCGCCTTCGGCAACCAGCATGCGCTGGAGATCCTGGTCAAGAGCATCGGCTACAAGGGCGAGGCCCTGGTGTCGCTGAACGAGACCGTGCTGATGCTGGTCGTGCTCGGCCTCATCGACGTGGTCATGATCTCCAACCTGCTGATCATGGTCATCGTCGGCGGCTATGAGACCTTTGTGTCGCGTATGGACCTCGAAGGCCACCCCGACCAGCCCGAATGGCTGAGCCACGTGAACGCCTCGGTGCTGAAGGTCAAGCTGGGCACGGCCATCATCGGCATCAGCTCCATCCACCTGCTGAAGACCTTCATCAACGCGGCCAACTACGACGAGAAGGTGCTGATGTTCCAGACCGTCATCCATCTCGCCTTCCTGCTGTCGGCCATCGCGATCGCCTACACGGACCGGCTGCTGGCGCCGGCCCACGGCGACAAGCACTAGCGCCCCACCATCGCGCCAGGGACGACCCAGGCGTCGAACTGCTCGGCCGTCACATGGCCCGAGGCCAGTGCGGCCTCGCGCAGGCTGCTGCCTTCCTTGTGCGCTTTCTTGGCGATCTGCGCGGCCTTGTCGTAGCCGATATGGGTGTTGAGCGCCGTCACCAGCATCAGTGAGCGCTCCACCAGCTCGTTGATGCGCCCCTCGTTGGGCGTGATGCCGACGGCGCAATGGGTGTTGAAGCTGGCCATGCCATCCGCCAGCAGGCGCACGCTCTGCAGGAAGTTGTGGATGACCATGGGGCGGAACACGTTGAGCTCGAAGTTGCCCGACGCGCCGCCGATGTTGATGGCCACGTCATTGCCCATGACCTGGGCGGCCAGCATGGTCACCGCCTCGCTCTGGGTCGGGTTGACCTTGCCCGGCATGATGGACGAGCCCGGCTCGTTCTCCGGGATGCTGATCTCGCCGATGCCGCTGCGCGGGCCGCTGGCCAGCCAGCGCACGTCGTTGGCGATCTTGTTCATGCTGGCCGCCAGCGTCTTCAGCGCGCCGTGGGCGTGGACCAGGGCGTCGCAGGAGGCCATGGCTTCGAACTTGTTGGGCGCGGTGACGAAGGCATGGCCGGTCAGCCGTGCCAGCTCGGCCGCGACGGCTTCCGCGTAGCCCTTGGGCGCATTCAGCCCCGTGCCCACGGCCGTGCCGCCCAGGGCCAGTTCGTGGAGATGCGGCAGGGCCGCCAGCACATGGCGCTCGCCCTGGTGGAGCTGGGCCACCCAGCCCGAGATCTCCTGGCCCAGGGTCAGCGGCGTGGCGTCCTGCAGATGGGTGCGGCCGATCTTGACGATGCCGTCATAGGCCTCGGCCTTCTGCTGCAGCGTCGTGCGCAGGGCGCGCAGCGGCGGCAGCAGCCGTTCCACCAAGGCCTGCACGGCGGCCACATGCATGGCGGTCGGGAAGACGTCATTGCTGCTCTGGCTGCGATTCACGTCGTCGTTGGGGTGCACCAGCCGCCCCTCGCCGCGCTCACCACCCAGCAACTCGCTGGCGCGGTTGGCCAGCACCTCGTTGACGTTCATGTTGGTCTGCGTGCCCGAGCCGGTCTGCCACACGACCAGGGGGAACTCGTCCGCGTGCAGGCCACCAATCACCTCATCGGCCGCGGCCACGATGGCGTCGGTCTTATTCGCATCCTGCAGGCCCAGCGCCTGGTTGACGACAGCAGACGCACGTTTCACGCGGGCCAGCGCGCGGATCAGCTCGGGCGCCTGGCGCTCGCCGGAGATGTCGAAGTTCTGCAGCGAGCGCTGCGTCTGGGCGCCCCAGAGCTTGTCGGCCGGCACCTCGATGGGGCCGAAGGTGTCGCGTTCGAGTCGGGTCGTCATGGGCTTGCTGATTCGTGAAAACAGAAACGCCAGCATAGGCTCGATGAGAACCATTCTCATTGATAAGGCTTTGATAATGCGAGGGTTTGCCCACCCACCTCCGGACCGCCTCATGAGCACCACGATCCGCCAGCAAGACCTGATCGACAGCGTCGCCGCCGCCCTGCAGTACATCAGCTACTACCACCCGGCCGACTACATCGCCCACCTGGCCCGCGCCTACGAAAGCGAGCAGAGCCCTGCCGCCAAGGACGCCATCGCCCAGATCCTGACCAACAGCCGCATGTGCGCTGAAGGCAAGCGGCCCATCTGCCAGGACACCGGCATCGTCAACGTCTTCCTGAAGATCGGCATGGACGTGCGCTGGGAAGGCTTCAGCGGCAGCATCGAGGACGCCGTCAACGAAGGCGTGCGCCAGGGCTATCTGAACCCCGACAACAAGCTGCGCGCCTCGGTGCTGGACGACCCCATCTTTGCGCGCAAGAACACCCGGGACAACACGCCCGCCGTCGTGCAGATGGAGCTGGTGCCCGGCAACACGGTCGACGTCATCGTCGCGGCCAAGGGCGGCGGCAGCGAGAACAAGAGCAAGGTCTACATGCTCAACCCCAGTGACGACATCGTCGACTGGGTGCTGAAGACCGTGCCGACCATGGGCGCCGGCTGGTGCCCGCCGGGCATGCTGGGCATCGGCGTCGGCGGCACGGCCGAGAAGGCCGCCCTGCTGGCCAAGCAGTCGCTGATGGAAGACATCGACATGTACGAGCTGCTGCAGCGCGGCCCGCAGAACAAGCTCGAGGAAATGCGCATCGAGCTGTACCAGAAGGTCAACGCCCTGGGCATCGGCGCGCAAGGCCTGGGCGGCCTGACGACCGTGCTGGACGTGAAGATCAAGACCTTCCCGACGCATGCTGCCAGCAAGCCCATCGCCATGATCCCGAACTGCGCGGCCACCCGCCACGCCCACTTCGTGCTGGACGGCAGCGGCCCGAGCTATCTGGAGGCACCGAGCCTGGACCTGTGGCCGGACGTGAACTGGGCGCCCGACTACAACAAGAGCAAGCGCGTCGACCTCAACACGCTGACGCCGGCCGAGGTGGCGAGCTGGAAGCCGGGCGAGACCCTGCTGCTGAACGGCAAGATGCTGACCGGCCGCGACGCCGCCCACAAGCGCATCCAGGACATGCTGGCCAAGGGTGAGAAGCTGCCGGTGGACTTCACCAATCGCGTCATCTACTACGTCGGCCCGGTGGATCCGGTGCGCGATGAAGTGGTCGGCCCCGCCGGCCCGACGACGGCCACGCGCATGGACAAGTTCACCGACATGATGCTGGCCAAGACCGGCCTCATCGCCATGATCGGCAAGGCCGAGCGCGGCCCCGTCGCCATCGAATCGATCAAGCAGCACAAGAGCGCCTACCTGATGGCGGTGGGTGGCTCGGCTTACCTGGTCAGCAAGGCCATCAAGGGCGCCAAGGTCCTGGGCTTCGAGGACATGGGCATGGAAGCCATCTACGAATTCGACGTCGTGGACATGCCCGTCACCGTGGCCGTGGACGCCAGCGGCACCAGCGCCCACATCACCGGCCCGGCCGAATGGAAGCAGCGCATCGCTTCCGGCAAGGCCGTCAACATCCCGGTCGCGACGGCCTGACGTCCCGCAGCCGGTAGGTCTTCACGGCCCACCGGCATGGCGGCGCTTTCATCGTTTTTGACCGCCTGCACTGTGGCGACGCGCTGACGATCAGGGGCTCCTGCGCGGGCATCGCTTGCTAGCATGCCCGCATCCAAAGGAATCCCTTCGCCCATGCAACGTCGCTCCCTGCTGATCGCCACGGCCATCACCCCCTTCGTCGGCGCCTGCTCGCGCATGCCCGACACCATCAAGATCGGCGTGGCCCAGCCGCTCAGCGGCCCGCTGGACCGCCTCGGCAAGGACATGCTGACCGGCGCGCAGATGGCGGTGAAGGACTTGAACGCGTCCAACTTCCTGGTCGACGGCAAGCCCGTCAAGTTCGAGCTGGTGTCCGGCGACGACAAGTCGGACGCGGCCACGGGCAAGGCGGTGGCGCAGCAACTGGTCGGTGCGGGCGTCGTCGCCGTCATCGGCCACCTGAATTCGGGCGTCAGCATCGAGGCCGCGCCCATCTATGGCGCCGCCCATATCCCGCAGCTGGCCATCTCCACCAATCCCAGGTACACGCAACTCGGGCTGCCCACCACGCTGCGGCTGGTCGCCAACGACGACGTGCAGGCCAAGGCCATGGCGGGCTATGCGGCAGGCTCCATGGGGGCGACGACCTTCGCGCTCATCGACGACGCCACTCCCTACGGCAAGGGCCTGCTCGACGGCGTGACCGCCCACATGAAGACCTTGGGCAAGGCCGTGGCCCTGCGCATCACGCGTGACGACAAGACCACCGACTTCACCGCGGACGCGGCCAAGATGGCGGCCGCCAAGATCGATTGCGTCATCACCACGCTGGCGGACTTCCAGGTCGAGGCGCTGATGAAACAGATGGCCGCGGCCGGCCTGCAGGACGCGCAATTGATGGGCGGCGACACCATCAAGACCGACCTGCTGCCCAAGAAGCCCGTGCCGCTGCGCCGCGTCGTGGCCACGTCGCCCATCGTCGGGGCCAGCGAATTCGACTCCGGCAAGCCCTTCGTCGAACGCTTCACCGCGGAAAACAAGCAGGCCATCGCCTACGGCGCGCACTACGCCTACGACGCCGTCTTCTCCATCAGCGAGGCCGTCAAGCGCGCCGCCAGCGCCGACCCCGCCAAGGTGCTCGCTGCATTGAAGTCGCTGGACCTGCACGGCCCCGTCACCAACAGCCTGCGCTTCAACGAAGGCGGCGAGCAGCGCTTCGGCAGCATCAGCGTCTACACCATTGATCGCAGCGAATGGCATCCGGTGATGCGCGCTTCGGAGTGGTGACATCGCACGGACACCGGCCCCGCCGAGCGTAAGCAGCGCATCGCCGCGGGCCAGCTGATCGTCAACGCTTCGGCGGCGGCGGCGCGGAAGCGCCCTGGGGCGGAGGCGGCGGCATGTCCTTGGGGCGACACGCCAAAGGCCGGCCCTCGGGCGCCCAGCAGCTGCCGTTGACCGTGCGGCTGTCGTGCGTGAAGCTGCAGTCCGCGCCGGCCTTGGCCGTCTTGCAGGCGGCCAGGGCTTCGGGCGGCGGACCGCGGTGCTCGCCGCCGGGCGGCGGGCCACCCTGGGGCTGGGCCTGGGCGGCTGCCGCGGCCAGCAGCAGACTGAAGACGAGGCTGGTTTTCATGGGGAGTCCTTGGTGAATCGGTGATGGCATGCTGATGGCAAAAAGTGAAGCCAATGTATGCATCGCCTCCACAATCCTTCACGATGACGATCTCCATTCGCCCCATTCAACCCACCGACCGCGCCGCCTGGCAACCCCTCTGGGACGGCTACAACGCCTTCTATGACCGCGCAGGCCCCACCGCCCTGCCCGCCGAGATCACCGAGACCACCTGGGCGCGCTTCTTCGACTCCGCCGAACCGGTTCATGCCCAGGTCGCCGAGGATGAAACAGGCCGGCTGCTCGGCCTCGTCCACTACCTCTACCACCGCAGCACGACGCGCATCGAGCTGACCTGCTATCTGCAGGACCTGTTCACGACGCCCGAGGCGCGTGGCAAAGGGGTCGGCCGAGCCCTGATCGAGGCCGTCTACGCCGCCGCCCGCGAGGCCGGCATCAAGCGCGTCTACTGGCAGACCCACACCACCAACGCCGCCGGCCGCACCCTCTACGACAAGGTCGCCCACCATGTGGGCTTCATTGTCTATGCGCGCGACGTGGTCTGACTCCATGCGCCTGCTGTCCTGCATCGCCGCCCTGCTGTTTGGTGCCCTGCCCGCGCTGGCCCTCGCGCAGGCAACGCCGGCGACATGCTCGCTGACGCCCGTCAATGGCGAGATGCGCGAGCTGACCTCCGGCGGCCGCAAGCGCGTCTACCGCCTCTTCGTGCCCGCCAACGCAGCCGGCCAGGCCCGGCTGCCGCTGGTGTTCGATCTGCACGGCACGGGCGGCAACGCCAACGGCCGCGCCAGGGAGACCGGCTTCGAGGCCCTGGCGGCGCGCGAGGGCTTTGCCGTCGCCACGCTGCAGGCCGAGGACTCGCGCTGGAACGTGCCGGTCTACACCCCGCGCGCCGACGACGTGCAATACGTGACCGACGTCATCGACGACATTGCCGCTCGCAGCTGCATCGACCCGGCGCGCATCTACGCCACCGGCTTCTCGGGCGGCGGCCGCATGTCCTCGCTGCTGGGCTGCCGGCTGAACGATCGCATCGCGGCCATCGCGCCGGTCGGTGGGCTGCGCTGGTTTGGCCCCTGCGCGGGCCGCGCCGTGCCCGTGCTGACCATCCACGGCCTGGCCGACTTCACCAACCCCTACGAAGGCCACGGCGACCGCGGCGCCGAATGGGTGGAGAGCGTGCCCGAGGCCCTGGCGGGTTGGGCCTCGCACAACCGCTGTCAGCAGAAGCTGGTGCAGGACAAGCAGCCCGGCGCGCTGCAGACGCTGCGCTACGCTGGCTGCACCACCTCCGCCGAAGTCAGGCTGCTGCGCATCGATGGCATGGGCCACATCTGGCCGCGTGCCGAGGTCGATGCGAGCACCGTCATCTGGCAGTTCTTCAAGGCCCATCCGCTGCAATAAAGGAGACCCGCATGCCCAACATCCGCGCCTACGCCGCCCTCGCCCCCGGCGGCGCCCTGCAGCCCTTCGATTTCGACCCCGGCCCGCTGGGCGACGAAGACGTCGAGATCACCGTCGAGCACTGCGGCATCTGCCACTCCGACCTGGCCATGATCGACAGCGAGTGGTTCCCGGCCGCCTATCCGGTCGTGCCCGGCCATGAGGTGGTCGGCCGCATCACGGCCCTGGGCGCCCATGCCAAGGGCCGCCAGATCGGCCAGCGCGTCGGCGTGGGCTGGCACAGCAGCAGCTGCACGCATTGCAATTTCTGCCTGGGCGGCGAGCAGCATCTGTGCGGCAAGCGCCAGCCGACGCTGATCGGCCGCCACGGCGGCTTTGCCGACCGGCTGCGCGCCCATTGGAGCTGGGCCGTACCCCTGCCCGATGCGCTGGACCCGGCCGCGGCCGGCCCGCTGATGTGCGGCGGCGGCACCGTCTTCCTGCCCTTTGTGCTGCACGCCATCAAGCCGACCGATCGCGTCGGCGTGGTCGGTATCGGCGGCCTGGGTCACCTGGCCGTCAAGTTCGCGCGGGCCTGGGGCTGCGAGGTCACGGCCTTCACGTCCTCAGCTTCCAAGCGCGACGAGGCCCTGGCCCTGGGCGCGCACAAGACCCTGTCTAGCGTCGACAAGGCCGAACTGAAGGCCGCCGCCGGCAGCCTGGACTTTTTGCTGATCACCGTCGGCGCCGCCTTGAACTGGGACGCGCTGCTGGCCACGCTGGCCCCCAAGGGCCGCATGCACCTGGTGGGCGTCGTCACCGACGCCATGGCGCTGAAGAGCGGCGGCTTGCTGAGCTGGCAGAAAAGCCTGTCGGCTTCGCCCACGCCGCCGCCTTCGGTGCTGAAGACCATGCTGGACTTCTCGGCCCGGCACCAGATCCTGCCGCAGGTCGAGCGCTTCGCGATGAGCCGCGTCAACGACGCCCTCGATCACCTGCGCTCGGGCAAGGCGCGTTACCGGGTCGTGCTGGACGCCGACTTCCGCTGAGCGCGGCGGCGCTGGCCCAGCAGGGCCGCGAAGGCCAGGCCCGACAGCGCCAGCGTAGCGGGTTCCGGCACGTTGCCGGCGTTGATGACGATGGGCGCATCCAGCGCGGCCGCGGCCGTGAAATCGCTGGCGTCGGCGACGAAGGCGCCGCTTGCGTCCTTCTCGCCCAGGGTGCTGGTGAAGGTGTGGGTGGCGTCGAGCTCGCCGCCGAAGCGCGCCCACAGGCCGAGGTAGCTTTCGACGAAGTAGTAGCGGCCGGCCTCGACGGTGAAGTCGATGTCGGTCGCCGTGCCCGAGGCGGTGATGCCGGTGTTGTCCACCTGACCTTCGAGGCGGAAGTCGGCGCGGCCGGACGCCTGGCTCCAGAAGCCGCTGGCTTGGGGGTCGAAGCCCAGCGTGGGGTCGTTGTCGAAATCGAAGCTGGAGGTCAGCAGCGAGAACACCGTCACCCGCGTCTTGGCATAGACCGAGGCGTTGGTGGTGCCGAGATCGGCGTCGCCCGGCAAGTCGAGGATGGCGGTGGGCGTGACGTTGGATGAGAAGTCCAGCACGTTGTGCACGCTGCGCACTTCGGGCGTGGTGCCGGTGTACTGGAAGCTCTGCAGGCCCACCGAATGGCCCGACACGCGGGCGTAGTCACCCGCGAAGGCGCCCTGCTTGAGAATGAGGACACCAGCGGCGCCCGAGGCGTCGATGGACGAACGGGTTACCTGGCCGCCGTGGGCACCGATGGGGTTGGTGGCGGATGTCGCAGCCGACGTGCCGCCGATGGTCATCTGCGAGTTCTGCTCGATGATGGGCCGGAAGATGGGCTGGCCCGAGGCGTCCAGCGCGGCTTCGCAGCGGTCGGGCGTCGTGCTGCCGGCGGTCTGGGCGGCGGGGCTGCGGCAGTCGCGCACATAGGTGGCGGCAAAGGCAGCGTTGGAGATGGCGGTCGGCACCGCGCTCGCGCCGGTCGCGGCGGCGGCAAGGGCGAGGCAGAAAAGGGTCGGGGCGAAGCGCATGCAGTTCTCCTGGCTGGAACTGCTGCGATTGTCCCGAGCTGGCGCCGCGGGTCACCCCCGATTCATGCGAAGGGGAAACCCTGGCTGTCAGGCCTCCACGCCCGGGACGCCCTTGGGCTGGCGCTGCACCTGCTGCGGATAGGGAATATCCACACCCAGGCCGCGCAGCGTGCGCAGCACGGCCAGGTTGACTTCGGACCTGACCCCGCCGCTGCCGTTCTCGGGATCCATGATCCAGAAATAGACGCTGAGCTCGATGCCGCTGTCGGCGAAGCGGCTCAGCTGCACCGACGGCCCCGGGTCGCTGAGCACGCGCGGCACCTCGACGACGGCGGCCGACAGCGCCTTCATGACGGCATCGACATCGCAGTCGTAGTCCACCTGCACGGTGGTCGACAGCAGCACGCGCGGGTCGGCCAGGGAGGAGTTCTCGACCCGCTGCGTGATCAGGATCTCGTTGGGCACGATGGCTTCCTTGCCGCCCAGCGACCGGATCACCGTGTAGCGTGTCTTGATGTCGGTCACCCGGCCCTCGAAGCCGTCGACCTTGACCATGTCGCCAATGCGCAAGCTGCGCTCGGCCAGGATGACGAAGCCGCTCACATAGTTGGCCGCCAGCTTCTGCAGGCCAAAGCCCAGGCCCACGCCCAGCGCCCCGCCCAGCACGCCCAGGGCCGTCAGGTCGATGCCCGCCGCCGACAGCGCGAACAGCAGGCCGATGAAGAGCAGGAGGGAGCGGATCGCGTTGGAGGCAATCTTGCGCATGGACAGGTCCAGCGACTCGCGACGCAGCAGCTGGGCCTCGATGGCCGACGAGATCCACAGCGCGACGACCAGCACCAGGGTTGCCGTCAACCCGCCCTCGATGAGATTGCGCAAGGTCAGCTTGACGGTGCCGAACTTCCAGCCGATGTCGTCCAGCTCGTCCATCAGCACCGGCCACAGCCCGGTGATCCACAGCACCGCGCCTATCCACACCAGCCAGGAGCCCAGCTTCTCCAGCGCCTTGAAGGCGGGCGAATTGGGCCAGGCGGCGCGCAGCACGCGGGCGATGAGGCGGATGGCGGCCAGCGACACCAGCACCGGCAGGGCCAGCTTGAACAGGGCCGGCGTTGCGCCGTACAAGGGCAGCAGGCGCCGCGCGCCGAAGGCCAGGCCGAGGGCGAGCAAGGGGAAGAGAGCGCCATCGATGACGCCGTCGCCGAACAGCACGCTGTTCTCGCGCTTGGCAATGGCGCGTGACAGCGCCCAGCTCAGCAGGCCGGCCAGGGCCAGGCAGCCCAGCAGCAAGGCCCATTCGGCCAGGGCATCAGCGCTGAAGACACGGGCAAGCAGGGCCTGGAGTTCGGCCAGGCTGAGAGGTTGGTGCATCGAGTTCATGTCAGGCCCCGCCCTGTGTGGTCACCGGGCGAGGGTCAGAGAAAGGGATCAAAGGTCGGCCAGCACACGCAGATGGACGCCCACGCTGCGCGACAAGGCATGAAGGTTATAGCCACCCTCGAGGACCGAGACGATGCGGCCCTGGGCATGGCGCTCGGCCACGGCCTTGATTTTCAGGGTCAGCCATTCATAGTCAGCCTCGACCAGCCCGAGCTGCCCGAGTTCGTCGGCACGGTGGGCATCGAAGCCGGCCGAGATGAAGATCATCTGCGGCTTGAAGCGCTCCAGGGCCGGCAGCCACATGGCTTCGACGATCTCGCGCACCTCGCCGCCACGCGTGTAGGCCGGCAGCGGCACATTGACCATGTTGGTGCCCTTGGGCACGGCGCCGCTGTAGGGATAGAGCGGGTGCTGGAACAGGCTGACCATCAGCACACGCTCGTCGCCGGCAATGATGTCCTCGGTGCCGTTGCCGTGGTGAACGTCGAAATCGACGATGGCCACGCGCTTCAGCCCCTTGACGTCCAGCGCATGCCGGGCCGCGATGGCGACGTTGTTGAAGAAGCAGAAGCCCATGCTCTGGTCGCGCGTGGCATGGTGGCCGGGCGGGCGCACCGAGCAGAAGGCATTGTCGGCCCGGCCGTCGATGACGAGGTCGGTGGCTTGCACCGCGGCACCGGCGGCATGCAGGGCGGCTGCCCAAGTGTGGGCGTTGGCCGAGGTGTCGGGGTCGACGGCGCAGCGTTCTCCCTTGTCGGCGCAGTCGCGCAGCAGGGCGCCGATCTCGGCCACATAGCCGTGGGTGTGGGCCAGCTCGACGTCTTTCAGGTCCACCGGGCGGGTGTCGACGTAGTCCAGCGCCTGGCCCAAGCCCGACGCGATCAGCCAGTCGTCGATGGCGGCCAGCCGCTCCGGGCATTCGGGATGGCCGTCGCCCATGTCGTGGCGGCGGCACTCGGGGGGATTGAAATACGCGGTGGGCATCTACCGTTGTCTCTTGCTATGGTCTGGCCCATGACGACGCCATCACGAACCCTGGCAGGGCAACTGCAGTCCCTGCAAAACCAGATTAGCACGGTCATCAAGGGCAAACCCGCTCAGATCGCCGATTCCCTGGCCTGCCTGATCGCCGGCGGCCACCTGCTGATCGAGGACCTGCCCGGCGTCGGCAAGACGACGCTGGCCCACGCCCTGGCCATTTCCCTGGGCCTGAAGTTCTCGCGCCTGCAGTTCACGGCCGACCTGCTGCCCAGCGACTTGCTGGGCGTCAGCGTCTATGAGCGCGAGAAGAACGGTTTCGCCTTCCACCCCGGCCCGGTGTTCGCCCAGGTGTTGCTGGCCGACGAGATCAACCGCGCCGGCCCCAAGACCCAGAGCGCCCTGCTCGAGGCCATGGAAGAGCACCAGGTCAGCATCGAGGGCGTCAGCCACCCCCTGCCCGAGCCCTTCTTCGTCATCGCCACGCAAAACCCCAGCGAGCAGCTCGGCACCTTCCCGCTGCCGGAATCTCAGCTGGACCGCTTCCTGATGTGCATCTCCCTGGGCTACCCCGACGCCGCCGCCGAGCGCGAGCTGCTGATGGGCGAAGACAGCCGCGAGTTGCTGAAGGCGCTGAAGCCCGTCATGACCCCGCCCGAGCTGATCGAGGCCCAGGCCGCCGTGAAGGCCATCCACGCCGCCCCGCCGCTGCTGGACTATCTGCAGGCCCTGATCGCCGCGACGCGCTCCGGACAGTGGTTTGTCGAGGGCCTGTCGCCGCGCGCGGGCCTGGCCGTGCTGCGCGCCTCCCGGGCCCGTGCCCTGCTGCAGGGCCGCGACTATGTGTCGCCGGACGACGTCCAGGCCATCCTGCCCCAGACCATCGCCCACCGCGTGCAACCCCGCGCCGGCGCCGGCCGTGGCGCGCGTGAGCAGGTGCGGGCCATGATCGAAGCCATTCCCTTGCCCTGACATGCGGCCGATGGCCGATGCCAGGGGTGCCGACACGGCATCACTGCGCTTGTGAAGTCCTCTTTCGGCGCCAGGCCAGGCCCGCCAGGCCGCCGAGCAGCAGTGCCGACGTCGTGGGTTCGGGGACCGGCGACACCGACCAGCCGATGGCATCCATGGCCAGCAGGTCGGCCGCCGAGATGCGCGGGCCGGCCACTCCCGGCGCGAGATAGGGCTGCATCACGCCGGCACTGCCGTCCTTCCAGTGGCCGGCCTGAGCGCCGTCGCCGTGGTACTCGCCTTCTGCGAAAGCCGTTCCCATCGTGACGCCGCCATCGATGGAGAAATATTTGGCCCGGTCGTCGGCCGTGAAGTCGATGACGTGCGAGGCCGCGCTGAGGCTGGAGTAGCGGAACAGGTCCAGGGCATTGACCCTGTTGAATTGGCCCGCCAACCGCGGCGAGGCGGCCGCGTCCAGAAAATCGACGCCGCTGAAGAAGCCCAGCGCATGCCCGATTTCATGCGTGACGATGCCCACGAAGTCATAGGTACCCGGCGTGATGCCGTCCGACGGGTCGTAGTCGTAGAGATAGCGGGTGCTGATGTCGATGCGCGCGTCGCAGGCGGCGGCGCAGCCCGGCGACTCGTTGCCCTGGAACTGCAGGCCGATGGCGCGCGCATTGGCGGCACTCAGCTCCACGGTCGTGCTGCCATGGTCGATATAGGGCGTTGCCGAGCCGACTCCGGCGGGGTTGTCGGCGGTGAGGTTGATCAGCCTGTCGAAGGCGAGCTGCTTTGTGGTCGGCAGATGAGCCACGGCAACGGCATCGGCGGCGCTGCTGCTGACCTGGGCCAGGCGATTGCGGAAGTCGTCGTAGTAGAGGTCGATCTTCAGCGCCCGGGTGGTGCCCAGCAGGCCGTTGCTCAGGCGCAGGCCCGACTCGAAGTTGAGGTTGACCGTGACATCCGTCGTGATGACCGACGTCCATTGCGCGCCTGCCAGCCGGATGGCCTGCTGCGCCTGCTCGGTGGTGCCCGGCAGAAACGTGTAGTTGATGGTCAGGGCCTGGGCAGCACCCGCAGCGGCGAGGGCCAGGCAGGCGAAGGCTAAGCGGGTGGCTGATGGCATGGAAGACCTGCGGTGGTGGACGTCGGGGCGCGATCCTCGGCGGCAGGCGCCGCCCGGCGCAATACCGCGGAGGCGGTATTCGAATCGACCGGTCCAGGCAACAGAATCCGCCCCCAGCCACCAGGACACGAGGCCGATGACCACCCCCACAGTGCAGCGCGAAAACAAGCTCTTCTTCTGGGCGCACAGCCTGCTGCTGGCCATCGTCCTCATCGGCTTCGGGCGCAGCTTCTTTCTGCGGCCGCTGTTCGCGACGTCCACCCTGCCCCCGCTGCTGGCGCTGCACGGCGCGGTGCTCACGGCGTGGTTCATGCTGACCGTGCTGCAGGGCTGGTCGGCGCTGACGCGGCGCAGGTCCTGGCACGCCCGCACGGCGTGGCTGGCCTTGCCGCTGGTCGTCGGCGTCGTCGCGAGCGGCTTCTGGGTGAACACGGCGCTGGCCCTGCAGATCGCCTCGGCCCAGGACCCGGAGAACATGTTCATCTGGGGCAACTACATGAGCCTGCTGTCCTTTGTCGTGCTGGTGGCCCTGGCGGTGGTGAAGCGCCGCGAACTCGCCGCGCACCGGCGCCTGATGCTGTTCGCCTCCATCGCCATCATCGGGCCGGCCTTTGCCCGCTTTGCGTTCTGGCCCGTCTTCGGCAAGTCGGGTCTGATCCTGGCGCCCGCCTTTGCGGGCGCGGGCATGCTGCTGTCGGTGGCCGTGGCCATCACCTACGACATCGCCACGCTGCGCAAGCCGCAGGCCGCGACGTGGATAGGCCTGGCCGGCATCCTGGTGCCGCTGGTGGCGGGAACCGGTGTGGCCCTGTCAGGCGTCGGCTTTGCACTGCTGCACCAGGGCTAGACCCGGCGCCCCAACAACTGCACGTGAGCGCCCCATCGCCTCCCTCATTTCATGGATCAGCCTGGCCACGCTGGCCTGCCTGGCGGCCGGGCCGGCCTTCGCACAGGCATCCGAGCCGACCGAGCTGCTGTGCGGCATGCGCACCGGCGAAGCCACGTCGACCTTGCGCGTGGCGCCGGGCACCGATGCGCTGGCGCCAGCGAGCGTCCAGGTGGGCGACGGCTTCGAGGTGCGCATCCTGGCCTTGAGCGGCACGGCGGGTGCGGACCGCGTCGCCCAGGTCGTCGTCACGGTGCTGGACCGGGAGGTCGCCGGGCGCCCGGTGGTGCTGTCGCAAAGCCGATGGCCCGCGGCCGGCCAGGACGCGCTGGGCAATGACATGCCCTGGCGGCCCAACCTGTCGGGATGGCAGCGCGCCTATTCGCCGGCCCTCGGCCGCGAGCTGGCCTGGGGTTGCGCGCTGGTGCGACGGGGTGCGGGGCCCGAGGGCTGGGACCGGGTCGACGCGACCGGCGCCAGCGCGCGCCGCAGCACGCCATCGCCGCCTTTTGCTGAGGAGAACACGGCCCCGCGCGCCGTCCGGCTCGCCTGGATGGGCGACGTCATGCTGGCCGACGGGCCGGGGCGGGTCATCGCACGCGGCCAGGATCCCTTCGCGGCCGTCATGGCCACCGTCAGGGATGCCGACCTGCGCATCGCCAACCTGGAATGCGTCATCGCCACGGGCGGCACCCGCGCCGTCAAACCCTGGACCTTTCGCGCCCATCCCCGCGTGCTGGACGTGCTGCGCCGCCATGTCGATGCCGTCTCGCTGGCCAACAACCACTCCGGCGACTTCGGGCCCCAGGCCTTCGCCCAGATGCTGGGCCGGCTGCAGCAGGCCGGCCTGCCCTATTTCGGCGGCGGCAGCGACCTGCGGTCCGCGCACCGGCCCGCCATCATCGAACGCCAGGGCCTGCGCATTGCGCTGCTGGGCTACAACGAGATGTTTCCGCGCCGCTTCGAGGCCGGCCCGGACAGCCCCGGCATCGCCTGGGCGGACGAGGAGCAGATCGTCGCGGACATCCGCGCGGCGCGGGCCCAGGCCGACGTCGTCATTCCCTTCATGCATTGGGGCCAGGAGCACAGCGAAACCGCCCATGCTCGCCAGCGCGCCCTCGCCCGACTGATGATCCGTGCCGGCGCGGACGCAGTGGTCGGCACCCATCCGCACGTCCGCCAGGACAGCGAGATCATCGACGGCCGGCCGGTCGTCTACAGCCTGGGCAACTTCGTCTTCGACGGCTTCAGCGACGACGACAACAACACCGGCTCCATCCTGTGGATGACGGTCACCGCGGCCGGCGTCAGGGACTGGCATCTGCAGCCCGTTCGCATCGACGCCGCCGGCCGGCCTCATCCGCTGCAGGTTGCCGCCAACCTGTCGCGGCAGCATTCACCTCGCCCCTAGCGGGGCCGAACTGGGAAAGCGATCAAGAATCGGCCATGGTGACCCAGGTGATGATCGTCGAGGACGAACCCGAATTCCTGCTGCGCTTCTCGGAAGCCGTCAGCGCGACCGGATCGTTCGCATTGCTCGGCACCGCCGCGACCGGCGCTGACGCGCTGGCGCTGCTCGACGCCACGGCACCCGACGTGATGCTGCTCGACCTGGGCCTGCCGGACATGGACGGCGTGGAAGTCATCCGCCACGCGGCGCGGCGGCGCCCGCAGTGCGAGGTGCTGGTGGTCACCATGTTCGAAGACGACCAGCATGTGCTGCCCTGCATCGAGGCCGGCGCGACCGGCTATCTGCTGAAGGACGCCAGCGCGGAGCGCATCATCACGGCCATCCACGAGCTGCTGGCCGGCGGCTCGCCCATCAGCCCCAGCATCGCGCGACGCGTGCTGGCGTCATTCCGCATCGGCACGGGCAGGGCCGGCGCGCCGCCCGAGGTGCCGGCCGAGCCGTCGCCGCTGTCGGAACGCGAGACCGAGATCCTGCGCATGGTGGCCAAGGGCCTGAGCTTCGACGCGATCGGCCAGGTGCTGAGCATCTCGCCCCATACCGTCGTGGCCCACGTCAAGAACATCTACCGCAAGCTGGCCGTGCATTCGCGTGGCGAGGCGGTCTATGAAGCCAGCCAGCTCGGGTTGCTGAAATGAGCACGCTGCGGCTGGCCTGGCTGCGCGCCGGCATGCCGGTGCGGACCCTGCTGGCGGCCCTGCCGACATCCTTCTGGCTGCTGCCCCTGGTGCTGATCGCCCTGGGCGGGCTGCCGGTGCTGCTGCTCTTGCCCTCGCCCGGCGGCGATGCAGCGCCCGCTTCGGTCATTGCAGCTTTGCAGGTCTCGCACGCCGTGTCCGAGGCCGCCACGCCACCTCCCGGCCGCGACGGCTGGGCGCGCGTGGACCTGCCGCACTACCGTCTGCTGGAGCGGGGGGCGACCGGCGCCGCTTCCTGGTACCGGGTCGAATTCGACGCCAGCGTGTCCGACGCCGAGCCCTGGGCCGCCTACCTGCCTTTTCTGTACAACGGCGGTTCCCTGTGGCTGAACGGGACCCCGATCGGCAGCGTGCTGTCGTCGCGGCCCGAGCTGCATGTGCGCTGGGAGCGGCCTTTCCTGGTGGCGCTGCCGGCCGGCCTGCTCAGGCCGACGGGCAACGAGCTGCTGCTGCGCCTGCCGCCCGCGGCCGCGGCGTCCATCCTGCGCATGCCCCGGCTCGAGGTCGCTCCGCTGCGCCTGCTGATGCCCGTCTACGACCGGCGCCTGTTCTGGGTCCGCACCATGCCGCAGATCACCGTGGCCGTCGGCATCCTCGTGCCCTGCTTCGTGCTCTTCATCTGGTGGCGGCGCCGCAGCGAGGTGCTGTACGGCCTGTTCGGCGTGGCCGCCCTGTTGTGGGCGGTGCGCACCCTGACCTTCGTCCTCGAGGTCATCCCGCAGCAGGAGTGGCAATGGTGGCGCATCAGCTATCACGCCGCCACCGGCGGCTTCGTCGTCGTGATGGCCCTGTTCGCGCTGCGCTTTGCCGGCCTGAACCGGCAGTGGCTCGACCGCGCGCTGGTCGCCTACGCCCTGCTGGGGCCGCTTTGGCTGCTGGTCCGGGGGCCGGGCGCCGACGTCGCGGTCGGCTACTTCTGGGGCGGTGGCCTGATCGCCGTGGGCCTGGGCGCCGTGGCCGCCACCGCGTGGGCGGCGGTCGTCCGACGCGAGAAGACGGCCGCCCTGCTGTTGATCGCGCTCGCGCTGGCCGCCTGTGCCGGTGTGCACGACTACATGATGAGCTACGGCGCGCTGCCGCTGTCGCGCTGGCTGCCCGAGTGGACGCAACAGCGCTTCTTCCTGCTGCACCACGCCGCCAATCTGCTGCTGGTGGTGATGGGCGGCCTGCTCACGCAACGCTTCATCGATGCCCTGACCGCCATACAGATCCTGAACCACACGCTCGAGGACCGCGTCGCGGCCCGTGAGGCGGAGCTGGCGGACAGCTACGGCCAGATGGCTGTGATGCAGCAGGAGCGCGCAGCCGCACAGGAAAGGCGCCGCATCATGCGCGACCTGCACGACGGCCTGGGCTCCAAGCTCTTCATCCTGCTGTCCCGCGTCGAAAGGGGCGCCGTGCAGACCCGCGAGCTGTCGCAATCGCTGCGCGCCTGCATCGCCGACATGCGGCTGTCGCTGGACGCCTCGGCGGCTCAGGATGCCGGCCTGGAAAGCGCACTGGCCGATTTCCTGTACCGCTGGCGGCCGCTGCTGTGCGAGGCGGGCGTGCAGCCGTCGTGGCAGGTCGATGTCGCGGAGCCGACGGCCTGGATCTCGGCGCATGCCACGCTGCAGCTGCTCCGCCTGCTGCAGGAGGCCCTCACCAATGTGGTCAAGCATGCCGGTGCCAACGCTGTCAGTGTCGAGGTGCGGGCGACGGCGGAACTGCTGACGCTGGCGGTGATCGACAACGGCAAGGGTTTCGGCGGCGATGCGCCTGCGGGACGCGGCATCGCCAACATGCAGGCACGCGCCGCCGCATTGCATGCCCGCCTGACGCTGGCGTCCGACGCCAGCGGCACCGGGCTGCGGCTCGAGCTGCCGCGCATCCCTCCAGGAGCGTCCTGAACGCAAGACCCGGCCGGGCCCACGTATTCTTGCGCCCATGGCACTTCTCCCTGCCCTTCGCAGCCGCTGGCAAGCCTGGTGGCAAGGCCGCCAGCCGGTGGCCGACACCCACCAGACCACGCAGCGCAATGTCTACATCGTGCCAACGCTGGCCGGCGTCGCCTTCTGCGGCACGCTCGGCGTGCTGCTGCTGGCCAGCATCAACGAGCAGCTGAGCCTGGGCTATGCGCTGACCTTCGCGCTGACCGGGGCGGGCCTGGCGTCCATGCACACCACCCACGCCAATCTGCGCGGCCTGCAGATGGACCTGAAGGCGCCTGAGGGCGTGCATGCCGGCGACGAGTACGCGCTGGAGCTGCGCCTGCACAACCCCGGCAGCGACCGCTTCGGCATCGCCGTCAGCGCCCAGCTCGACAGCGGCGCCACCGAGCCGGCCTGGGTCGACGTGCCGGCCCTGGGCCATGCCGTGCTGAAGCTGCGCCTGCCGGCTGACAAGCGCGGTCTGCGCGAAATCCCCCGCCTGGTCATCACGACACGCTTCCCGCTGGGCTTCTTCCGCGCCTGGAGCTACTGGCGGCCGTCCAGCAAGGTCTGGGTCTACCCACGGCCCGAGGACGTGCTGGCGCCCTTCCCCGCCCAGGCCGAGGCGGGTGCCGCCGACGCGGCATCCACGCGCCAGTCCGCCAGCGGCACCGACTTCTCCGGCGTGCGCAGCTACCGCCGCGGCGACTCCATGAAGCAGATCCTGTGGCGCAAGTCCGCCCTGGCCCTGGACCAGGGCCTGCCGCTGTGGGTGCGCGAGACCGAAGCGCCGCTGGCCCAGGACCTGTGGCTGGATTGGCGCGACACCCACGGCCGCGACGTCGAGGCGCGGCTGTCCCGCCTGGCCGCCTGGGTGCTGGCCGCCGAGCGCCTGGGCCAGCCCTACGGCCTGCGCCTGGCCGGCCGCGAGCTCGCGCCGTCCCTCGGTGCGGCCCACGCCCGCGCCTGCCTGGAAGCCCTCGCGGGATTCGGCGCATGAACCGCCTGACCACCGCCTGGGCCCGCCTGCCGCGCGACACGCGCGACAGCCTCTTCCTGCTGGCCGTCATCACGGCCGTCATCGCACCGCATGCCGACCACCTGCCCTGGTGGAGCAGCGCATTGACGACGGTCGTGCTGGCCTGGCGCGGCCTGCTCGCCTGGAGACAGCGCCCCCTGCCCAGCCGCTGGTGGCTGCTCGCCGTCATCGCCATCTATGGCGGCCTGACCTGGCTGACCTTCCGCACTCTGATCGGCCGCGAGGCGGGCATCACCCTGCTCGTCATGCTGATGGCCCTGAAGACGCTGGAGCTGCGCGCGCGCCGCGACGCCTTCGTCGTCTTCTTCCTCGGCTTCTTCCTGGTGCTGACGCAGTTCCTGTATTCGCAGTCGCTGCTGATGGCGATCTGGTCGCTGGCGTCGCTGTGGGGGCTGCTGGCGGCCGTCGTGCTGGCCCAGATGCCCACCGGCGTGCCCAGCATTGCCATCGCTGCCCGCCGCGCCGCCAGCACGACGGCACTCGGCCTGCCCGTCATGGTGCTGCTCTTCGTGCTGTTCCCGCGCATCGCGCCGCTGTGGGGCGTGCCGACGGAGGCCATCGGCCGCACCGGCCTGTCCAACCAGCTCGAGTTCGGCGCCATGAACGAGATCGCCAACGACGACAGCGTGGCGATGCGGCTGAAGTTCGACGGTCCGCTGCCGCCGCCCGACCAGCGCTATTTCCGCGGTCCGGTGCTGACCCGCTTTGACGGCAAGACCTGGCGCGCCCCCGATGCCCGGCCCAGCCAGAGCTGGCTGCGCGGCCGCGACGACCTGAGCACCACCGGCCCCGCGCTGCGCTACGAGATGACGCTGGAGCCGCTGCGCATCTCGGTGCTGCCGCTGCTGGAGATGAGCTCCGGCGCCGTCGGCAACCAGCTGTCGCTGACCGACCTGATCGTCACCCGCGGGCCCGAGCTGCAGTGGGTGTCGCCGCGGCCCATCACCGAAAGACTGAGGTTCGAGACCAGCGCCCACATGGCCTGGCGGGCCGGCGAACGGCGCATCCGCCTGCACCTGGCGGCCGATCTGGACCTTCCGGCAGGCCAGAACCCGCGCACGCGGGCCTGGGCCGCCGAGCTGGCCGCCCAGCCGCGCTTTGCCAACCTCGCAACGGGGGCTCGTGCGGAAAGCCTGGCGTCCGCCGTGCTCGACCACATCCGCAACAACGACTTCCTCTACACCCTGTCGCCGGGCCGCTATGGCGAGGATTCGCCCCATGTCATCGACGAGTTCTGGCTGGACCGCCGCCTGGGCTTCTGCGAGCACTTCGCGTCGGCCTTCGTCGTCGTCATGCGTTCCATGGGCGTGCCGGCCCGCATCGTGACCGGCTTCCAGGGCTGGGACGCCGAGCCCCAGGACGGCTACTACGTGGTGCGCAATGCCAATGCCCATGCCTGGGCCGAGTTCTGGGTCGAAGGCCGCGGCTGGGTGCGCAGCGACCCGACGGCCGCCGTCGCGCCCAACCGCGTCATCCAGGGCCTGGCCCTGCGCCCCCAGCCCGGCGTCATCGGCCAGTTCAACCCGACGCTGTGGCGGGCCATGCGCAATGGCTGGGAAACCATCAACAACCGCTGGCAGCAGCTGGTGCTGAACTACTCGCGCGACAACCAGTTCGACCTGCTCAAGAAGATGGGTTTCGAGCGCGCCGACTGGACCGGCCTGGGCCAGGTCCTGGCCGGCGTCATCCTCGTGCTGGCCGTGGCCGGCGCCGCCTGGATACGCTGGAGCAGCCGGCCCCACGACGCCTGGAGCCGCCAGCGCGCCCGCATCGCCGCCCAGCTGGCCCGCGCCGGCGTCGCCATCCCGGCCCACGAAAGCCCGGCCGCCTGGGCCCGTGCCCTGCGGCTGCAACACGGTCAGAAGGCCGAGCCGGCCGCGCAATGGCTGGAGAAGCTGGAGCGTTCCCGCTATGCGCCTGATGCACCCATGCCGGCCTGGGGTGAATTTCGACAGGCGGCACGCATGCTGAGGGCTTGAGCGTCGAGGAAACTCCGCCCCATGCCGACAAGACTGCAAGCCCTGTTGCTAACGTCACTGCTGCTGACGCTGCCCCTCGCTCAGGCCGACCCACCGGCCCGCACCGCCCACCAGCTGATCGACAAGCTGGGTATCACGCTTCGCCAGGCCAACGCCGACGCCCGACAGGGCCGGCAAGCCGATGCCGAACGCGCGGTGGCGGAGCAGATCGGCGCCCTGATGGCCCATCCCGAATCACGGGCCGCCCTGGTCGATACCGACGAGCAGGGGCGCACGCCGCTCATGCTGGCCGTCAGCGGCGGCTATCTGCCCGTCGTGAAGGCCTTGCTGGCCGATGCCGACGTCAGGGCCGCCATCAACCGGCCGGACGCGAACGGCGAGACCGCCTGGATGGTGGCCAACTTCGCACCGGCCATGACGCTGATGGCCTGCCAGCCTGGCGCCCTCACTCTGGAACGCTACCCCCTGCTGCGCCCCTATCTGCAGCGCATGACGGGCTTGATGGAGGCCAAGCCCTCGGTCGTCGCGGCCATCGTCCAGGTGCTGGAGGCTGCTGGCGCCGAGCCCACCCCTGAGGCGGCCAGGAAGGCCTGGGTGGCGCGCTGCCCCAATGCGACGCCGGAACTGCAACAGGTCATCGCCAGGAGCCCACTGCTGCCTTCCCTGGTCGACGGCTCGCTGGCCCGCTTGATGGCCTTCAACAAGGCTTACCGCGAAGGCGACGTCGGCATCGCGCAAAAGCCGCCGGAGGGCATGCGATTCATCGCCATGCCCACGCCGGCCGTTCTCGACGTCAAGCGGGTGAATTGCGCGCGCATGACACCGCCGGCCCTGCGCGGTGCGCTCGACTGGTCAGGCAGCCTGCTCTTCCGCGCCAGGATCGCCACACGCGCGGGCATTGTGGAGGGTGTCGACTTCACCGTGATGTCTCCGGCCGACCCGGACCCACGGGTCGTCGACTTCTTCCGCGGCGCCCTGATCCGCGCCCTGGCGGGCTACCAGTGCGAAGGCGACCACGTCTTCGAGCAGGATTTCAATTTCAAGGTCGAATGACATTGCGCATGCCTCGCTTGCTGAACTTCCTTTTCCCGAATGGCCTGCGCGCCTCGACCGCCCTGCTGCTGGGCCTGCTCTGCTGCCTGTCGGTCGCCCAGGCCCAGGCGGGCCGAACGCCGCGCCAGTTGATCGACCACCTGGGCGTCGACATCCGCAAGATCCTGGACGACCCGAAAGCCACGAAAACGCCCCAGGAGGCTGAACGGGCCGTGGCCGACCAGATCAGCGCGCTGATTGCGCGCTCGCCGGGCCATCTCTCCCTGACCGAACTCGATGCGCAGGGGCGCACGCCACTGATGCTGGCCGCGGGCAGCGGCTACGCGCTGATCGTCCAGGCGCTGCTGAGCGATCCGGCCGTGCGGTTGGCCATCAACATGCCCGACGAGGACGGCGAGACCGCCTGGATGGTGGCCAATTTCGCGCCCACGGTCACGCTGGTGGCCTGCCAGCCAGGTGCACTGACGGCCGACCGCTATGCGCTGCTGCCGGCCTATGTCCGTCGCATGGCCGACTTGCTCAAGGCCAGGCCTGATCCCATCGTCTCCATCATCCGCGACCTCGAGGCCGCGGGCGCCGAGATCCAGCCGGAACAAGCCAAGCGCGCATGGCTGGCGCGCTGCCACAACGCAGCCCCCGAACTCCGCGAGAAGCTGTCGCGGCAGGACCTGCTGCCGTCGCTGATCGAGGATGCCCTGGCCCGCCAGCGCGAGTTCAACAAGACGGCCAACGAAGATGCCAGGCGCATCCCCATGAGCCCGCCGGCCGACATGAAGTTCGTGCTGGACGACAAGGCCCAGCGGCCCGCGCGGCGTGAAGCACCACTGCTGCAGATCCACGAAATGCGCTGCGACAGCATGGCCAAGCCCGACCTCTCCGGCACCACCATCTACTGGAGCGGCACCATCATCCTCAAGGCGGTAGTCGCCACGCGGGCAGGCGTCGTGGAGACGGCCGACTTCACGGTGCTGAAGGGCAGCAAGGAGAAGCGCGTCACCGACTTCTTCCGCAGCATCATCGTGCGCGCCCTGGCGAAATACCGCTGCGACGGCGACCATGTCTTCGAACAGGAGTTCCAGTTCGACATCCGCTGACCGTGCCGCTCGAGCGGCCTCGTATGCTGCGGACGTGAAATTCAGACATCTGCCCCTGCTGGCCGGCCTGTTGCTGGCGCTTTCAGCCCAAGCCAAACCCCACCACGCCAAGCCGGCGCCGCCGCCGGAACCCTTCGGCAACCGTCCTGCGGTCGTCGCCTTTGCCGACGAACTCGCCGCCGCCCAGGGCTGGGATGCCGCTGCGCTGCGCGAGCAGCTTGGCCAGGCCCTGGACCTGCCGCGCGTGCGCCAGCTCATCCTGCCGGCGGCCGTCGGCACGGCCAAGAACTGGACGGCCTACCGCGACCGCTTCATCGAGCCCAGGCGCCTGGACGCCGGCGTCGCTTTCTGGGCCGACAACGAAGCCGCGCTGGCGCGGGCCGAGAGCACCTATGGCGTGCCGGCTGAAGTCATCGTCGGCATCATCGGCGTCGAGACCTTCTACGGCCGCATCACCGGCGGCTTCAAGGTGCTGGATGCGCTGGCGACGCTGGCCTTCGACTTCCCCACCGAGCACCCCCGCGCAGCCGAGCGCCAGGCCTTCTTCCGCAACGAGCTGGCCGAGTTCCTGAAGCTCTGTCGCGAAAACGGCCTGGACGCTGCCGATGTGCGCGGCAGCTATGCCGGCGCCCTGGGCTGGCCGCAGTTCATGCCCGGCAGCTGGCGCCAACATGCGGTGGACTTCGACGGCGACGGCCGCGTCGACCTCATTGCCAGCCCGGTGGACGCCATCGGCAGCGTGGCCCATTACCTGTCCGAGTACGGCTGGAAGCCCGGCGATGCCACCCACTACAGCGTCAAGCTGCCGACGGACCGCCGCGAGCGCGCCAGGCTGCTGGCGCCCGACATCAAGCCCAGCTTCAGCGCCGCCGACCTGCTCGCGGCCGGCGCCCAGCCCTCCGAAGCCGCCCGCGACCACGACGGCCCCATGGCCGTCATCGAGTTGCAGAACGGGCCAAAGAAGCCGCCCACCGTGCTGCTGGGCACGCAGAACTTCTGGGTCGTCACGCGCTACAACTGGTCGGCCTATTACGCGCTGGCCGTCATCGAACTCGGCCAGGCCGTGAGGGCGCGTCGGCTCCAGCAGCGATGAGCACGCTGAAGCCCCGCAAGCAGCCGACGCAGCCGCGCGCCGTGGAGACGGTGGCCTGCATCCTCGAAGCCGCGGCCCAGATCCTGGAGGCCCAGGGTTTCGAGGCCTTCAACACCAATGCGGTGGCCGAGCGGGCCGGCGTCAGCATCGGCTCGCTCTACCAATACTTTCCCGGCAAGGACGCGCTGTTGATCGCGCTGATGCAGCGCGAGAAGGAGCGCTTTCGCGACGACGCCAACGCCGCACTGGCTCAGCCCGACGGCCGCGCAGCGTTGCGGCACCTGATCTCGGCGGCCGTGCGCCAGCAGCTCGACCGAGCTGAGCTGGCCCGGCTGCTGGACCTGGAGGAAGAGAAGCCCGAGACCCGCCGCGCGCTGGACGGCGAGAGCGGCTTCAGCGAGCTGATCCGGCGCGTGCTGGAAATGCCCGGCCTGCCGCCTCAGGCCGACATCGCCCATGCAGCGGACGACATCGGCCAGCTCATCCGCGCTCTGACCGACGCGGCCGGCCTGCGCGGCGACAACGACGCCGCGGCACTGGAAAAACGCCTCTGCGCCGCCGTGTTCGGCTACCTGGGCGCTGCGCAAATGTGAGCAAGAGGCGCGGCAGGGCCGCCACGCCCGGGGGGCGGTCCATGCGAGTAGCTTGAAAGCAGGCCAAAACCGACGATGAAGGCCTCGCAAATCAACCGAAGCCTTCCATGACCACAACGTTTGCACCGATGAAGCTCAACCACCTGAGCTTCCCCTCCCTGGACCCCGCCCAGACCTCGGCCTTTTTCGAGAAATACCTGGGCTTCACACGCTCGCCCGTCGGCGGCTTCTGGATCCTGAAACGGCCCGGCTTCGACGTCGTCATCGAGAACGGCAGCGGCGTGGCGCCGGACTGGCCCCAGACCTTCCATGTCGGCTTCGAACTGCCGACACGGGCCGATGTCGAAGCCCTCTACGCCGCCATGGCCGCCGACGGCGTGCCCATGGAGACCGAAGTCATCAGCCACGAGCGGGGCTCGCGCTTCTTCTGCCGGGCGCCCGGCGGCGTCATGTTCGAGCTGAACACGCGGGCCGATGCGACGCCCGAGTACCGCGCCACCTTCGACTGAAGCGCTACTCGCCGTCCCAGTCCGGGCCGGTGCCGGTGTCGTCGGCGATCGGCGCGGCGACGCGGTCGCGCCAGTAGCGCCGGCTCAGTTCGCGCTCGCAGCTCGACTCGTGCGTGGCGCTCTGCCAGCGCCAGGCCCCGCAGGACGGGCTGGCAACGACGGCAATGCCGGCCGCTTGGTAGCGCGCCAGCACCGGCGGCGCGGGGTGGCCGAAACGGCTGCGGTAGCCGGCCTGCACGACACCTGTCGATGGGTGCACGCCGGCCAGCAGTTCGGCGCTCGACGAGGTTTTGCTGCCGTGATGCGGCACCAGCAGCACATCGGCCTTCAGGTCGGCCTCGCGCTTGACAAGCTGCCGTTCCTGCTCTGCCTCGAGGTCGCCCGCCAGCAGTACGCGTCGGCCCGTCGCCGAGGTGATGCGCAGCACGCAGGACAGGTCGTTGGACTTGAGGCCGGCCTCGTAATGGGCCGGCGTCGGGTGCAGCACTTCAAAACGCACGCCGTCCCAGCTCCACGCCTGCCCGGCTTCGCAGCGCTGGGTAGGAGGCCCGATGCTCAGCAACGGGTGGCCGGCCTCCAGCGAGCTGCGCAGCTCGCTGACCGGCAGGGCCTGCATCAGCGCCGCCGCGCCACCCACATGGTCGCCGTCGCGGTGGCTGAGCATCAGCAGGTCCAGACGCCGCGCGCCCAGCGATCGCAGCAGCGGCAGCAGCACGCGCTCGCCGGCATCCGAGCCCGGCGCATAGGCCGGACCGCTATCGAAGACCAGCACATGGGCTTGCGTACGCACGACGACGGCATTGCCCTGGCCCACGTCGGGCGCGATCAGCTCGAACTCGCCGGCAGGCGGATGCGGCACGACCGGCCACAGCAGCGGCAGCATCATCGCCAGGCCTGCCGCGCGCAGCCGCCAGGGCAGCCTCAGTACGACCAGCAGCGCACCGATCAGCGCCAGCCCCTGCGACCACAGCGGCGCGGCCGGCAGCCACAACACCGCCGCCGGCCAGGCGATCAGCAGCTGCAGCCAGGCCATCAAGGTCTGCATCAGCCATGCGGCCAAGGCCCACAGCGGCGTGACCAGACCGCCCAGCAGCGCCAGCGGCGTGACGACGAAGCTGATCAGCGGGATGGCGACCAGATTGGCCAGCAGGCCGACCAGGGACAGCTGCGAAAAGCAGATCAGGCTCAGCGGCGCCAGGCCGAGGGTGGCGATGAGCTGGGTGCGCAGCGCGGCCTTTAGCCGGGCCCGCCAGCCCTCGGCATGGTCCCCACCCGCGGCCATCAACAGACCGACGGCGCCAAACGAAAGCCAGAAGCCCGGTTGCATCAGCGCCCAGGGATCGACCGCCGTGACGATGACGGCCGCCGCCAGCAGCACAAGCGGCCAGGGCCAGCGCAGGCCGATGCTGCGCAGCGCAGCGACGGCGGCCAGCATGACGACGGTGCGCTGGGCCGGCACGCCCCAGCCCGAGAACAGCGCATAGGCGAAGGCCACCGCCACGCCCACCCAGCGCGCGGCGATCGGCGCTGGCACGCGCAGGCAAAGCCAGGCGCTGCGCCGCCACAGCGGCGCGATCAGCACGGCAGCCAGCCAGCCCAGCAAAACCACATGGCTGCCGGAGACCGACAGCAGATGGGCGACGCCGGTGTCGCGGAACAGGTTCCAGTCCCGGTGGCCGATGGCGTTCTGGTCGCCCAGGCTCAGGGCCGCCAGCACACCGGCCATACCGGGGTCGGCGACGCGTTCGCGAATGGCCGTGCGCAGCCGCTGGCGTGCGGCGTCCAGCGACCACCAGGGCGCCGTCTGCAGACGCTCGGCCGTGCGCACGACGCCGCTGGCGCGCAGGCCCTGCTCGAACAGCCACAGCTCGGCATCGAAGCCGCCCGGGTTGGCCAGGCCGTGGGCGCGCTTGAGGCGGGCCGTGAAGCGCCAGCGCTCGCCGGCGGTGATGGGCTGGGCACCGTCGTAAGCCAGCAGCATCAGCCGCCGCGGCACTTCGGGCGGCAAGGCAGCGCCGGTCGGCCCGACGGCCTCCACCTCGAACTCGAAGCGCCAGCCCGGCACGCCCCCCTGGCCGGTGATGGCAATAGGCAGGGAGTCGACCCGGCCGCTGAGCACGAGGTCGCGCCCTTCCCAGGCGGGGTGCAGTTCGGGCTTCATGCGCAGCTCCGCACGCAACGCAGCCTGCGTGAAGGCCAGCACGGCGACCGCACCCGCCAGCAACAGCCAGTGGCGGCGCCGCAGCAACAGCAGCATCACGACGGCCAGCGCCAGCAGCGCGTACTCGGCAGGCGTTGGCAGCCGCTCGCAGCGATGCAGCAGCGCCAGCCCACCCAGCCAGCCCGCGCCCGTTGCCACCAGCTCGCGCACACCCCACGGCCGCTGTGCCAATGCCCCTCCCTGTCCCGCGATATGGGGACCTGGGGTGTAGCATGCCGCGGTTTTTCGCTCGCGCCACCGCGCTTTTAAGCATGAGCTCCTCTGCCATCCAAGCCAAGCTCGCCGAACTCGGCATCACCCTGCCGCCGCTGGCCATTCCCGCCGCCGCCTATCTGCCGTTCACGCGCACCGGCAACCTGCTCTTCCTGTCCGGCCACATCGCCAAGAAGGACGGCAAACCCTGGGTCGGCCAGCTCGGCAAGGACGTCGACACGGCCACCGGCCAGGCTGCCGCGCGCGCTGTGGCCATCGACCTGCTCGGCACCCTGCAGGCGGCCACCGGCGACCTGGGCAAGATCGTGCGCATCGTCAAGGTCATGAGCCTGGTCAACAGCACGCCCGACTTCACCGAGCAGCACCTGGTCACCAACGGCGCCTCCGAGCTGTTTGGCGCCGTGCTGGGCGATGCCGGCAAGCATGCCCGCAGCGCCTTCGGCGTGGCCCAGATTCCGCTGGGCGCCTGCGTCGAGATCGAGCTCATCGCCGAGATCACAGATTGATGTTCACCGCCCCTTCCAAGCTGCCGGCCCGCGCGCTGGCCGGCATGGCCGTGGCGAGCTTTGGCGCCGTCGGCATCGCCTTGATCGCCCAGCACCAGTTCGGCGTCAAGCCCTGCCCCTGGTGCGTGCTGCAGCGGGCCATCTTCCTGCTCATCGGCACCCTGTCGCTGCTGGGCTGGCTGGTGAGCGCCAAGCGCGTGCTGCGCCAGTCGGTGCTGGTCATCGTGCTGATGCTGTGCGCCGCCGGCCTGACGGCGGCCGTCTTCCAGCACGAGGTGGCTTCGCAGAGCGCCAGCTGCGCCATGGGCATGGCCGACAAGATCGTCACGGCCTTGAACCTCGAGGAGCTGTGGCCCTCGGTCTTCATGATCACGGCCAACTGCGCCGATGCAGCGGCCTACCGCCTGGTCGGCCTGCCCTATGAAGTCTGGAGCGGCGTGCTGTTTGCCGCCCTGGCCGCGCTGGGCCTGGTGGTCCTGAACAAGCGCTGAGCCCGGCGCATGGAGGTGATGGCATTGGTGGCGGCTTGCCGCGCCGCCCTGGCCGAGGGCGCGCCGCTGCCCTCACCCCTGGCCTTCGCAGACGCGGTGCGCGAAGCGAATCTGGACGGCAGCCTGGAGAGCATGGGGCGTCTCGACAGGCTGCTGCACGGCCTGCACCACAGCAGCCACCTCACGCCTCATTCGCTGGACGAGATGGCCGGCGGCGAGGCCTTTCTGATCCTGTCGGCCGTGGCCGTGGGACTGGCCGTCGAGCGACGCGCCGGTGTCAGCATCGAATGGCTGGACCGCAGCCGCACCGCCGCGCGCATGCCCGAGCTGCGACCGCTGCTCGAGGAGCGCTGGACCCGCCTGATGGCCGTCGTGGATGAGGAGACGCTGAACCCGCTGGCTCATGTCGAGAGCGCGCTGTTCGAGGGCGGCGTCAGTTGCGAGTCGAGGGTCATCCACGATGCCAAACGTCTGCAGGAGCGCCAGCTGCGCGCCGTGGCGGACATCGACCAGAACGCGCGCTGCCGGGAGGTTCTGGAGGCGCTCGCGGCGGGCCGGAGGTTGCCGGACGGCCTCGCCTACCTGACCGCGCTGAAGCAGGCACAACTGGACTACAGCGCCCCAAGCCTCGCCCGCCTGGATGCGTTGCTGAAGCAGTTGCGTGAACAGGTCAAGCCTCGGCATGGCCCCTTCATCGCCGACGCGCCGACGCGCAACTTCATGCAGGCCGCGGCCTTCTATGCGGCCATGTGTACGGCCCGGCTCGGCCAGCTCTCCATCAAGTGGCTCAACCTGCCGGAATTGACGGCCCTGCAGGGCCCGACGGATTTCGAGTTCGAGACCGCCAGCGGCTGCCTGCTGGACGGCAAGCTGTATTTCCCCCTCGCCCTGGTGTCTCAGCTGCTCTTTCTTGCGGACCCGCCGCACACGCTGGAAGCCTGGTCACGAACGCTGCGACTGACCGCCAGCAGCCCGATGATTTCGCTGAAGCGCCAGATGGTGAAAGGCCTGCCGAGCGCGGAGCTGCCGGCCGAATGGGCGGCCGCCGTGCGCCAGGCGGGTCATTTCGCGGCCCAGAGCCTCTTCATGGTCGAAGGCGGCAGCGTCCTGGTGCCCCAGGTGCTGGAACCGCAGGGCAAGGGCATGCGGGTGGTGGCCTTCGGCATGCAGGCCGATGACGCGGCCTACGAGGCTTCGATGCAGCGGCTGCAGGCCAATCCCGGCAAGCTGCCCTGGCAGGTGCGTGCCACCGACGGCTACGCCAATCTGCCGACGGGTCGCACCGACGCCATCACGATCGAGCTGCACTGCTATCCGGGCGGCTTCCTGACCCAGCGCAAGCCCCTGTCCCTGACCCTGGCCTGCCCCTATCGCAATGCCTCGGACGCGCGCGGCTTTGCCATCTACAGCCCGAAGCTGCTGAGCTGCGATGCGCCGGCTCCCGCCCTGGCCGGCTTGTTCAAGCAGTTCTACGACGGCGTCTACAGCTTTCGCATCGACACGGCGGGCACCCGCTTCTCCTGGGACCGCTATCTGGACGAGTCGGTCTAAGCGACGGCCGGCAGGCCGTCCAGCAGCTTGTCCAGCGTGACCGGGTAGTCGCGCACCCGCACGCCGGTGGCGTTGTAGACCGCATTGGCCACCGCGGCGGCGGCACCGCAGATGCCCAGTTCGCCCACGCCCTTGGCCTTCATCGGCGATGAGATGGGGTCGGTCTCGTCCAGGAAGACAACGTCCTGGTGCGGGATGTCGGCATGCACCGGCACTTCGTAGCCCGCCAGGTCGTGGTTGACGAAGAAGCCGCGCCGGGTGTCCACATGCAGGGCCTCCATCAAGGCCGCCCCCACGCCCATGGTCATGGCGCCGATGACCTGGCTGCGCGCCGAGGTTGGGTTCAGGATGCGCCCCGCCGCGCAGACGGCCAGCATGCGCCGCACGCGCACCTCGCCCGTCGTCGCGTCCACCGCCACCTCGGCAAAGTGGGCACCGAAGGTGGACTGCTGGTAGCGCTTGTCGAGGTCACCGTATTCGATGCCGTCCTCGGCCACCAGGCCGGCGAAGGACTTCAGCGCCACGGCCTTGCCGCCGCCGCGCACCTGGCCGTCGGCAAATTCCGCCTCGGCCAGGCCGGCCTTCTGCGCCACCAGGCCACGCAGCTTCATGCAGGCCGCGTAGACACCGGCCGTCGAGTTGTTGCCGCCCCATTGACCGCCCGAACCACAGGACACCGGAAAGGCCGAGTCGCCCAGGCGCACGACGACCTTGTCCAGCGTCACGCCCATCGTCTCGGCCGCGGTCTGCGCAATGATGGTGTAGCTGCCCGTGCCGATGTCCGTCATGTCGGTCTCGACGATGACGCGCTCGCCTTCCAGCTTCACGCGGGCCTTGGACTTCATCAGCAGGTTGTTGCGGAAGGCGGCCGCCACGCCCAGGCCGACCAGCCAGCGGCCGTCGCGCATCTTGGCCGGCTGGGCGTTGCGCCGGGTCCAGCCAAAGCGCTCGGCGCCGATCTTCAGGCACTCCGCCAGGCGGCGCTGCGAGAAGGGGCGCTCCGGCTTCTCGGGGTCGACCTGGGTGTCGTTGCGCAGCCGGAACTCGATGGGGTCCAGGCCCAGCTTCTCGGCCATCTCGTCCATGGCGATCTCCAGCGCCATCAGCCCGGGCGCCTCGCCCGGCGCGCGCATGGCATTGCCCTCGGGCAGGTCCAGCACGGCCAGGTGCATGGCGGTGTGGCGATGCTCCCCGGCATAGAGCAGCCGCGTCTGGGCCGGTGCCGTCTCGGGTCCGCCGCCAGGCAGATTGCCCGACCAGCTTTCGTGCGCAATGGCCTGGATGCGGCCGTCCTGGTCGGCACCGATGCGGATGCGCTGGAGAGTGGCGGGCCGGTGCGTGGTGTTGTTGAACATCAGCGGCCGCGTCAGCGCGATCTTGACGGGCCGGCCGGCCGCGCGGGCGCCGAGGGCCGCGAGCACGACGTCGGCGCGCAGGAAGAGCTTGCCGCCGAAGCCGCCGCCGACAAAGGGCGACTTCACATGGATCTTGTCCTTGGGCAGCCCCAGGGTCTTGGCGAGGTCACCGACGGCCCAGTCGATCATCTGGTTGGACGTCCACACCGTCAGCTTCTGGCCTTCCCACCAGGCGATGGTGGCATGGGGCTCCATCATGGCGTGGGCCTGGTCGGGTGTGGTGTAGCTCGCGTCCAGCTGCACCGGCGCCTTGGCAAAGCCGGCCTCGAAGTCGCCGTGCTTCGTCACCGCCTTGCCACCCATCCCGTCGCTCTTGGCGATCGGCGCATGGGGCTTCTCGGCCGCCAGGTCGAAGCGGCCCTTGGCCTCCTCGTAGCGGATGTCGACCAGCGCCGCCGCGGCGCGGGCCTGCTCGAAGCTTTCGGCCACGACGACGGCCAGGGCCTGGTGGTAGTGGTCGATCTCCGGCCCACCGAGCAGCCTGGCGGTGTTCTTGCTGCCCTTGCCGAGCTTGCCGGCGTTCTGCGCCGTGACGATGGCGAGCACGCCGGGCGCCGCCCGGGCTGCACGCAGGTCCATGGCCGCGACGCGGCCCTTGGCGATGCCGGCGCCGATGACGAAGCCGACGGCCGGCGTCGGCTTCAGGTCGTGGTGCTCGTAGGCATAAGGCGCCGTGCCGGTGGTCTTCAGCGGGCCGTCGATGCGCGGCGTCGGGCGGCCGACGACCTTGCCCTGGTCGATGGGATTGGTGGTGGCGGGCTGGTCGAATCGCATGGTCAGGCCTTCGCGGGATGGAGGACATCGGCCAGCAGCCGCTCGGCGAGCTTGAGCTTGAAGGCGTTGTCATGTTCGGGCGTCGCGCCCGCAAAGGCTCGGCCGAAAAAGCCGTGCACGTCAAGCGACAACTGGGCCTCGGCCGCCTCGACCCGCCAGGGCTTCGGGGCCACGCCGCCAAAGGCGACGCGTGTGGCGCCGTCGCGCGGCACGATGGCAGCGACTGAGACCAGCGCGAAGGCATAGGACGCCCTGTCCCTGACCTTGCGATAGGTCTGGACGCCGCCGAGCGGCGGCGGCAACAGCACCGAGGTGATCAGCTCGCCATGGGCCAACGTGTGTTCGACATGGGGCGTGTCGCCGGGCAGCTTGTGGAAGTCCGCGATGGGGATGCGGCGCATCTGGCCATCGGGCCTGACCGTCTCGACCTGGGCATCCAGCACGCGCATGGCGACGGCCATGTCGCTGGGATGGCTGGCGATGCAGGCCTTGCTGGTGCCGATGAGGGCGAGCGAGCGCGTCACGCCGCCGATCGCACTGCAGCCGCTGCCCGGCTGGCGCTTGTTGCAGGCCTGGGCGGTGTCGTAGAAATAGGGGCAGCGGGTGCGCTGCAGCAGATTGCCCGCGGTCGTCGCGCGGTTGCGCAGTTGCCCCGAGGCGCCAGCCAGCAAGGCGCGTGACAGCACCGCATAGTCCTTGCGCACGCGAGCGTCGCTGGCGAGATCGGCATTGCGCACCAGGGCACCGATGCGCAGGCCGCCGCCTTCTGCAGCTTCGATGCGGTCCAGCCCCAGCGGGTTCACGTCGACGAGATGCGTGGGCGCCTCGACCTGCAGCTTCATCAGGTCCAGCAGATTGGTGCCGCCGGCGATGAAGCGGGCCTCGGGCCGCTGCGCGACGGCCGCGGCGGCCTCGGCCGGCGTGCGGGCGCGCTCGAAACTGAAGGCTTTCATGCGGCACCCCCGCCGACTTCGGTGATGGCTTCGGCGATGTTGGAGTAGGCGCCACAGCGACAGAGGTTGCCGCTCATGCGCTCGCGCAATTCATCGGCGCTCAGCAGCGGCCTGGCGGCCAGGTCGGCCGTCACATGGCTGGGCACACCGCGTTTGAGCTCGTCCAGCATGCCCACGGCCGAACAGATCTGGCCGGGCGTGCAGTAGCCGCACTGATAGCCGTCATGCTTGACGAAGGCGGCCTGCAGCGGATGCAACTGCTGCGGCGTGCCCAGGCCTTCGATGGTGGTGACCTTGGCGCCGGGCGCCATGACGGCCAGCATCAGGCAGCTGTTGATGCGCCGCCCATCCAGCAGCACCGTGCAGGCGCCGCACTGGCCGTGATCGCAGCCCTTCTTGGTACCGGTCAGGTGCAGATGCTCGCGCACCAGGTCCAGCAGCGTCGTGCGGGTGTCGACATCGACGCTGTGCGACTGGCCATTGACCTCCAGCGTGAGCTGTACGATCGTTCCCATCGTCATGGCCGGCTCCCGGTCAGCGGCTGGGGCGGCGGCTGCAGCCGCCGTGCCGGCGCCGGCAATCAACACGTCCCGGCGTGAAACACAACATCCCTGCACTTCGTCCATGTCTGACTCCGCGGCTCACGATCTAACCAGCCTAGTGGGCGGCGGGTGAGGCTCGGTGTCGGACAAGGCCGCGACCTACTCGCCGCGCACGATGCCTTCGCGGCGCGGGTCGGCGCCGCCCGTCCAGCCTTCCTTGGTTTTCAGCAGCACCTGCAGCCCGCTGGTCAGGTCGGTCTCCGTGACCTGCTGGCCGCGCGCACGCAGGTCGGCCAGCTGCTCGGCCGTCAGCGCGCCGCGCTCGACGATGAGCTGGCCACTGTTGAAGTGACCGAAATTGGGCAGGTCCACCGCCTGCTGGGCCGGCAGGCCCCAGGCCAGGGCACCGGTGATGGCCTTGGCGACGTAATGGATGATGACCGGCCCGCCCGGCGAGCCCGCCACCATCAGCAGCTTGCCGTCCTTGTCGAAGACCAGGGTGGGCGCCATGCTGGAACGCGGGCGCTTGCCGGCCTCGACGCGGTTGGCCACCGGTTTGCCGTCGGCACCGAGGGGGTTCAGCGAGAAATCGGTCAGCTGGTTGTTCAGCATGAAGCCGCCGGCCAGGCCCGTGCCGCCGTCGCTCATGACGCGATTGCCGAAGGCCGACTCGACGCTGGTTGTCATGGCCACGGCATGGCCCTCGGCGTCGACGACGCTGACCTGGCTGGTGCCGTATTCCAGTTGCTCGGCCTGCGGCGCGAAGGCCTGCTTGACGTCCGCCGGCTGGCCGGCCGCGGCCACGCCCATGGCCTTCGGCGCGATCAGCGCGCCGCGCTGCTTCAGATAGGCGGGGCTGAGCAGGTTCTGCCAGTCGCCGCCCGGCGCCGTGACGAAGGCCGGGTCGCCGATGTACTGGGCGCGGTCGGCGAAGGCCAGCTTGGCCGACTCGGCATAGGCGTGCATCCAGTCGGCCGTGATGCCCTTGGCCGCCACGGCGGCGGGCTGGGTGTCGAGGATGCCGAGGATCTGCATCAGCGTCAGGTGGCCGGAGGTTGGCGGGCCAAAGCCGCAAATGCGGTAGCTGCGCCAGTCGTTGCACAGCGGTGGGCGCACGGCGGGCTTGTAGGCGGCCAGGTCGGCCTCGGTCAGCAGGCCCGGCCGCGCCTGCGCCTTGACGCGGCGCACGATGTCCTGGGCCACGGCGCCCTCGTAGAAGCCTTTGGGCCCCTGCTTCGCAACACCACGCAGCACGGCGGCGTAGGCCGGGTTCTTCAACACGGTGCCGACGGGCTTGGGGGTGCCCGAAGCGTCGAAGAAATAGGCCGCGGCCTGCGCGTCGTTGCGCAGCGCCGGCTCGCCCGACATCAGCTCGAACAGGCGCGGGCTGATGGCAAAGCCCTGCTCGGCCAGGCGGATGGCCGGTTCGAACAGCCGGGCCCAGGGCAGCTTGCCATGCTGGCGATGCCCTTCTGCCAGCATGGCCAGCACGCCGGGCGTGCCGGTGGACAGGCCGCTGAGGATGGCCTCGCGCATGGGCAGGGGCTTGCCGTCGGGCTTGAGGAACATCTCGGGCGTGGCGGCCGCGGGTGCCGTCTCGCGGCCATCCAGGGACTGGACCTGGCGGCCGTCCCAGTGCATCAGGAAGGCGCCACCGGCGATGCCGCTGGACTGCGGCTCGACCAGGCCGAGCACGGCCTGCACGGCGATGGTGGCATCGATGGCCGAGCCGCCGGCCTTCAGGATCTCGACACCCGCATCCACGGCTAGCGGGTTGGCCGCCGTGACGGCAAAGCGCTTGGCCGGCGCCGTCAGGCTGCCCTGCTTGGCGGTGCGGGTGGTGGCGGCCTCGGGTTGGTCGAGGGCATGGGCCGGGGCCAGCAGGCCGACCAGCAGGAGGGGCGTCAGGAGGCGGAGCATGGCGGCCATCTTAGGCATGGCCGCCCTGCCGCCAACGTCAAGCAAAGTAAGCCATGTCCTTCTGGCTGTAGTTGCCGATCTGCGGCAGCACGCGCGGCAGGTCGGTGCCGCTGATGCCCATCCAGGTCGCCAGCGTGGCGCCGAGCTGGTCCACGGCCGTGGTCGGCAGCAGCCGGCCCTGGCCGACGTCGTCCGGACCGTTGATGCTGACCGAGGGCAAGGTGCCCCAATACTTGCCGCCCTTCACCGCCCCGCCCATGACGAAATGGTGGCTGCCCCAGCCGTGGTCGGAGCCGTCGCCATTGCTGGTCAACGAGCGGCCGAAGTCGCTGGCCGTGAAGGTGGTGACCTGGTTGGCCACGCCCAGCTCGACGGTGGCCGCGTAGAAGCTGGCCATGGCGTCGTTGACGGCGGTCAGCAGACCCGGGTGTTCGTCGAGCAGGAAGTCGTGGGTGTCAAAGCCGCCGAGCGACACGAAGAAGACCTGGCGGGTCGCGCCCAGGGCTTGGCGGGCGCCGATGAGCTTGGCCACCATCAGCAGCTGGCTGGCCAGGCTGTTGGCCGCGTCGAAGGGCGTCTGCAGGGCCGGCACGCCGGCCAGGCCGGCCGACACCACGCCCTGGGCGCTGACCGAGCGCGCGACGACCTTGTTCAGCTCTGCCTCCATCCAATGCGTGCGGTCGGCCGTGATGAGGCCACGCAGCGCATCGGCGCAGGCCTGGGAGCCGTAGAGCGGCTTCAGGATGCCGTTGATGGGCACGGCGCCGCTGGTGGACACCTGGTATTGCACGGCCTGCTTGCCGGCCATGAAGACGGCGTTGCCGGCCGCATTGATGCAGGTGAAGGTGGCTGTGCCATTGCCGCCGAGGAAGAGGTCGCCCATGCGGCCGCCCCAGCCCGAGGTGGCGCCCTCGGGCGAGCTGCTCTGCCAGACCGACTGCTGGTCGTTGTGCGAGAACAGCTTGGGCGGCAGGGGCACGTTTTTGGCGTTGTACTGGGCCAGTGTGGTCGGCTGGATCAGCGTGCCGACATTGAGCTGGATGCCCAGCTTGCCGCTGTCCCACAGGCCCTTGAGCTTGCCGAGCTGGGGGGCCAGCGCCATCTGGCGGCCGCCGACGTTCAATGCCAGCGCCGTCGCAGCCAGCTGATCACGCGGCGTGGCCAGGGTCTGGCGGATGTTGGCGTAGGCGTCGTAGCTGGCGGGGTCATAAGGCACCAGCGTGTTGCCGTAATCGTTGCCGCCGTAGAGGAAGACGCAGACCAGGGCCTTGTAGTCGCCCGGCGCTGTGGCCGCAGCGGCCTCGCCCAGGGCGGCGAGATTGAGGGCCCAAGGCGCGGCCGTGCCAGCGATGCCGAGAGCACCCGCACGACGCAGGAATTCGCGGCGCTGCAGTTCGGGGAGTCGATTCAGCTTCATGGTCGTCCCCTTACTTCTGGATTTGATATTCGGGGCAGGCCATCAGCATCAGGATGGCAGCCTGCACACGGTTGAGCTTGCCGGCGTCGCTGCCGGCGGAAATGCTGGCCACGGCCGTCGCGATGGTGGTCTGCGTCGTCGTCGAGATGGCCCCGCCGCCGAGGCGCGTGGCCAGGCTGGCAACCAGACCCGGCGCATCGCCGGCCAGCGCAAGCTCGGCCGTGTAGCCGGGCTTCACATCGCCCACACCGTCGGCGATGGCCTTCTGCATGTAGTTCAGATAGCCGGCTACGGTGCTTTCGTTGCAGAGCTGGAACTCGGGCGCGGTGACGTCATTCGTGCCCAGCTGGGAGTTGGGCGGCACATAGCCCGGGCGGAAGAAGTTGAAGACCGAGGGGCTGCGCATCGGGCTTTGGCCCAGGCGGGCGCCGGAGTCGCTGGTATTGCCGATGTTCCAGAGGCCGTTCGGCGAGGTCACGCCGAAGGAGCGCCCCCACTGGATGAAGCGCAGCAGCGGCTCGCGCAGCTTGCCCGCGCCCGGATCGCTGGAGACTGTGCGTGCCTCGGTATCGAGCAGGATGGCCTTGAGGACGGCCTTCAGGTCACCGCGCACGCCGGCGCCGTTGTTGGCCCAGACCGCCGCGATGCGGCCGACATAGGCAGCGCTGGGATTGGAGGCGACAAGGCGCTGGATGAGTTGCCGGCTGATGAAGGGGCCGACGTTCGGATGATTCGCCAAGGTGTCCAGCGCGATCTTCAGCGCCGCCGGGCCGTCGGCCGAGGCCGGGATGTCGACGTCCAGCACCTTCTTGGCCCCGGTCGAGAAGCGCGAGGCGATGTTGACCATGGGCTTCTTCATGAAGGCCGGGTCGCTGCCGCTGTAGCTGTCGAAATCCCAGCCCGTGAAGACGCGCGCCAGGTCGGTGATGTTGGTCTGGCTGTAGGTCTCGATGGGCTTGCCGCTGCCGTCGAGCTTCAGCGAGCCGTCCGCGTTGAGCTGGTAGAGGCCGATGCTGAACAGCTGCATGACCTCGCGGGCGTAGTTCTCGTCAGGCACGCGGCCCGTGTTGGGGTCCTCTTTCAGGTTGCCGCGCATGGCCAGGTAGACGCCCATGCCGTTGGACAGCGTGACCGCATTCAGCAGGTCGCGGTAGCTGCCAAAGCAGCGCTGCTCCAGCATGTCCATGTAGCAGGCGATGGCAAAGCCCCGCCAGGGCATGGGCAGGCCGCTCATGGAGATGACGAAGATCTCGCTCAGGGCAAGCACGACGCGCTGGCGCAGCGAGTCGGGTGCCGACATCAGCTTGCGCCACAGCGTGTTGTCGGCACCACCGAAGTCGTTGCGGTGATCGACGATGGCGTAGCCGCTGGCCACCATCCAGTCGAAGTGGCTGTCGGTCACCGGCAGCGCGAACTGCGCGTCCAGCCAGGCGGCATAGCCATTGGCCTTGACCGTGGCGATGTCGGCCGTGCTGGCCGAGAAGCCGGCCTGGGCCAGGAAGCGCGCGGCTTCGGCATCGGTGATGCCCGGCGGCGGCGGTGGCGGAGGAGGTGGCGGGGGCGGAGGCGGAGGTGGTGGGGAAGGCGACGGCGTCGGGGCACCGCCATCCCCTCCCCCACCGCCGCAGGCGGCCAGCAGGGCGGCTGCCGCAGCGGCGGCCGCGAAGCCGGAGTTGAGGTTCGCACTGGTCTCGGGTGCGGGGGTGGCGATGGTCTCGACTTCAGGCGTCGGCGGTGCGCGCATGGGGTCCTCGCTCGTTGTGTGGATGATGCTCGCGCAACGAAAAAGGGCCGGCTTGCGCCGACCCTTCGAGGCCCATGAACTGGGGGGACGAGGCCTGATTTACCTCACAGCAACGGAACCCCGGTCTTGCTTTGCGCTTGTTCACGCGTGACACCTTCGGCCAGCTCGACCAGCTTGATGCCCTCGGGCACGACGTCGAAGACGCCCAGGTCGGTGATGATGCGGTCGACGACGCCCACGCCCGTCAGCGGCAGCGTGCAGCTGGGGATGATCTTGAGGTCCTCGGTGCCGTCCTTCTTCTTGGCCACGTGCTCCATCAACACGATGACGCGCTTGACGCCGGCCACCAGGTCCATGGCGCCGCCCATGCCCTTGACCATCTTGCCCGGGATCATCCAGTTGGCCAGGTCGCCCTGGCCGCTGACCTGCATGGCGCCCAGGATGCTCAGGTTGATCTTGCCGGCGCGGATCATCGAAAAGCTGTCGTGGCTGCCGAAGATGCTGGAGCCGGGCAGCGTGGTGACGGTCTGCTTGCCAGCGTTGATGAGGTCGGCGTCGACCTCGTCTTCCGCCGGGAAGGGGCCAATGCCCAGCATGCCGTTCTCGCTCTGCAGCCAGACTTCCTTGCTGGCGGGCACGTGGTTGGCCACCAGGGTCGGGATGCCGATGCCGAGGTTGACGTAGAAGCCGTCTTCCAGCTCCTGGGCCGCGCGCGCGGCCATTTGATCTTGGGTCCAGGCCATTTCAAGCCTCCTTCTTGGGAGACAGCGTCATCTTCTCGATGCGCTTCTCGGGGTTGGCGTTGACGACGATACGGTGCACATAGATGCCCGGCAGATGCACGTCGTCCGGATCGATTTCCCCGGTCTCGACGAGGTGCTCGACCTCGACGACCGTCAGCTGGCCGGCCATGGCCGCGGCCGGGTTGAAGTTGCGCGCGGTGCGGCGGAAGACGAGATTGCCGCTCTTGTCGGCCTTGTAGGCCTTGACCAAGGACACGTCGGGCACCAGGGCCTTCTCGAGGATGTAGGTCTGGCCGTCGAACTCGCGGGCTTCCTTGCCTTCGGCGATCAACGTGCCGACGCCGGTGCGCACGAAGAAGGCCGGGATGCCGGCACCACCGGCGCGCAGCTTTTCAGCCAACGTGCCCTGGGGCGTGAATTCCAGCTCCAGTTCGCCCGCCAGGTACTGGCGCTCGAACTCCTTGTTCTCGCCGACGTAGCTGGAGATCATCTTCCTGATCTGGCGCGTGGTCAGCAGCTGGCCCAGGCCGAAGCCGTCGACGCCGGCGTTGTTGGAGATGACCGTCAGGTCCTTGACGCCGCTGTCGCGCAGGGCCGCGATCAGGGCCTCGGGGATGCCGCACAGGCCGAAGCCGCCGACTGCGAGCATCTGCCCGTCCTTGACGACGCCACGCAGCGCTTCTTCAGCGCTCGGGTACACCTTGTTCATGCCGAATGTCTCCTGCGGTTGGCAACGACCGCAAGGGTACTATCGCGCCCCTCTCGCCGTCGATTACGCAAGATCGCCTAAGTGGAACCCGCCGCCCTCGACTACCGCAGCGCCTTCCAGCTGGCCCCCATCGGCCTGGTGCTGTCGGCCCAGCGCCAGATCGTCGATTGCAACGAGCGCGTGCTGCAGATGTTCGCGACCACGCGCGAGCAGCTCATCGGCCAGAGTTTTGCCGTCATGTACCCGAGTGCCGCCGAGTTCGAACGCACCGGCGCGCGCATCGTCGCGAGCCTGGACGCCCAGGGCCACTATGCCGACGACCGTGTCATGCGGCGCCTGGGAAGCAGCGAGCTGTTCTGGTGCCATGTGACCGGCCGCGCCCTGGACCCGGCCGACCCGCATGCCCGCGGCATCTGGAGCTTCGAAGACCTGTCGGCGCGCCGCCAGATCACTGCAGAGCTGACACCGCGTGAGCGCGAGATCGCCGCCCTGCTCGTCGAGGGCCAGACCAGCAAGCTCATCGGCCGGCGCCTGGGCGTGAGCCCGCGCACCGTGGACATCTACCGTGGCCGGCTGATGAAGAAATACGCGGCGTCCAGCACGCCGGAACTGATCAACAAGTTGCTTTCCGCATGAGCCACTCCCACGGCAAACCCGTGCTGCCCTATTGCCGCAATTGCCATTTCACGCTGGCAACGCCCAGGCCTGTCTACTGCGGCCACTGCGGCCAGGAAACCGATCTGCATCCGCCCTCGGTGCGCGAGATGTTCACCGAGTACCTGGGCCACTACATCGCCTTCGACGGCCCGCTGTGGCGCACGCTGTGGGCGCTGGTCTGCCTGCCCGGCCACCTGACCAACGCCTATTTCCACGGTGCGCGCAAACGCTATGTGCTGCCGCTGCGGGTCTATCTGAGTGCGAGCTTCGTGTTCTTCGTCGGCTGGGCATTGCTGCCCGCGCTACCCGATCCGGCGGCCGCGCCGGGGAAATCCTCCGCAAGCGTGCACATGAAGCCGGGCATGACGCCCGCGCAGCTCGCTGCAGAAGCCGCTTCGGCAGCTGGCAAGCCCGCCGAGCAGATGAACCTGAGCGTGCTCGGCTGCAAGCTGGCCGAGGTCGAGACCTGCACGGCCTGGCAGCGCTGGCTCTTGAAGTCGGTCGAGCACGCGACGCACCTGACGCGCGAACAATGGTCCGCCAAGCTGCTGGCGCTGGCTCCTTACGGTCTGCTCGCGATGCAACCGGTGTTCGCAGCCTTGCTGCTGCTGATGTTCACTGGCAGCGGCCGGCGCTATGCGGAGCACTTCGTGTTCTCGCTGCACAGCCACAGCCTGTGGTTCCTTGCACTGCTGGCCGGGTTCGCCACGCAGTCCGCGGGGCCGCTGATGCTGGCCGTGTTCGCGCATGGCCTGATCGCGATGCGACAGGTCTACGGCCTGGGCTGGTGGGGCGCCGCCTGGCGCGGCACGCTGCTGAGTGTTGGCTATACCCTGCTGCTGGGGTTCGGCTTGATGCTCATGGGCGTGATCATCGCGATCACCTCACCGGTCAAGTGAACACGCCCTGACGCAGCCACTTGGTGGCCACCCATTTCTCGCCTTCCAGCACCGGCGAGCCGCCGTGCAGGGTCTGCGTGGACGGGTGGGGCCGGTCGTAGCTGAAGAACACCGCATTGCCCTTGACCGGCGCGACGTCCAGGCCGATGTCCGGGAAGATGGTCGAGCCGCCGGCCGTGGGCGTGTTCAGGTAGATGACCAGCGTCGCGACACGCTGGCCGCCGCGCTTGAGGATGTTGGGCGTGCTGACGTGGCCGGGGTCGAAATAGTCGTAGTGCGGCTGGTACTCGGCGCCCGGGCGGTAGCGCAGCACCTGCAGGCCTTCGCCGTGGTCCAGCGGCCAGCGCAGCAGCGTCGCCAGGCGGGCTTCGATGGTGCGGATCAGATCGGTCTCGCAGCGCTCGAAGAACATGCCGTCGCTGGTGCGCGCAGCATTCACCTCGCTGCCCTCGCTGCCGGTCGCCACGGTCTCCGAGCGCGCCAGGCGCTTGCTCGCCAGGGCCACGATGCCGTCGCACTCTTCATCCGACAGCAGGCTGCCGAAGACGATGACGCGCGGCTGGCGCAGGGCCATCATGACCTTGACCTGGCGGTCGCCGGCGTCGATGACGGGCGCAAAGCGCGTCAGATCGGGCTCGGGCAGGCCGATCGTCGCGCCGGGCGGCGGCGTCAGCGTGGCCACCTGGCCCAGGGTGCGGGCCAGGGCCTGGCGGGCGACGGTCTCGTCCCAGCCACTGCCCAGCATGGCCGCCAGGATGCTTTCTGACGCATGGCCGGCGCGGCTCTGTTCGGTGATCCACTCACACAGCTCGGGGGTGATGACTTGTTGGCTCATGACTTGCGGCGGAAGACGAGTCGGTCGGGGGAAGAAACGTCGGGGGCCAGACGATAACCGTCCAGGTCGAAAGCTTTGAGCCCTTCAGGCGTTTCAAGGCGTTGCTGAATGGCGAAGCGCGCCATCAGCCCGCGCGCACGTTTGGCGAAGAAGCTGATGATCTTGTACTCGCCGTTCTTCCAGTCCTCGAACTGGCAGTCGATAACGCGCGGCTTCAGCGCCTTGCGGTCGGCGGCACGGAAGTATTCCTGGGAGGCCAGGTTGACGATGACGGGCGCCTTCTCTGCCTTGGCCAGCTTGTTCAGGTGCAGGGCCAGGCGGTCGCCCCAGTAGTCGTAGAGGCTGGCGCCATGCTCGCCGGCCAGGCGGGTGCCCATCTCCAGGCGGTAGGCCTGCATGCGGTCCAGCGGCCGCAGGATGCCGTACAGGCCCGACAGCATGCGCACATGGACCTGGGCCCAGGCGATGTCGTCGCCGGAGAGCGTCTTGGCGTCCAAGCCGTCGTAGACGTCGCCATTGAAGGCCAGCACGGCCGGCTTGCTGTTGTGCTCAGTGAAGCGCGGCCGCCAGGCCTTGTAGCGGTCGACATTGAGCTGGGCCAGGGGCTCGGACAGGTCCATCAGCTCGCGCACGTCGTCGACCGTCTTGGTGCGCAGCAGCTCGATGAGGGCGGCGGTGTCGTCCAGGAATTGCGGACGGGTCAGGGCCGGCGCCAGTTCGGCCGGCGTCGGCGTGTCGTAATCGAGGGACTTGGCGGGCGAGAGCAGGAACAGCATGGGCGCGGATTTTGTCTCAGGCTTTGCGTCGTTCCAGGGCCTCGAAGATCGCCATGCCCACCAGCATTGCCGCGACGAAAACCAGCGCCTTCAGGTCACCCAGGCCCGCCACCACCAGCGCCGGCCCCGGGCACAGGCCGCCCAAGCCCCAGCCGGCGCCGAACAACAGGCTGCCCCCGACAAGGCGGCGGTCGATGCGGGTCGAGTCCGGCAGCTTCAGCTTGGCCCGGCGCGCCCACGCAAAAGCCGGCAGGCCCACGGCGATGGCGCCGGCCATGACGAAGGCCAGCGACGGATCCCAGGCACCGGCCAGGTCCAGGAAGCCCAGCACCTTGGCCGGCAACACCATGCCCGACACGACCAGGCCCAGGCCGAACAGCAGGCCTGCCAGCGCGGCGATCAGCACGGCCTTCACAGCAGATGCCTCAGCACGTAGACAGTCGCGAAACCGACCGCCATGAACACGGCCGTCGCGACTGCCGAACGCAGCGACAAACGCGACAGGCCGCAGACGCCATGCCCGCTGGTGCAGCCCGCGCCGTAGCGCGTGCCGATGCCCACCAGCAGCCCCGCCAGCAGCAGCCTGCCCCATCCGGCATCGATGCGCGGCTGCACAGGCCCGGCCAACAGCCCGTAGAGCCAAGGCGCCACCAGCAGCCCGGCCAGAAAGGCCAGCCGCCAGGCGCGGTCCCCGGGCATAGACCGCAGCAGCCCGCCCACGATGCCGCTGATGCCTGCAATCCGTCCAGAGAAGCGCACAAACACAGCCGCGGCCAGGCCAATGAGCAGTCCGCCGGCAAGCGCCGGTCCGGGGGTGAAAGCGTTCCAGTCCAGGTTCATGTAGAAATGATGGCATCCCGGCACGCCCAACCCCGAATGCCCGTCGCCATCCAAGCCTTCCACGACCCCATCACCGGTACGGTCAGCTATGTCGTGCACGACCCCGCCACGCGCCAGGCGGCTGTCATCGATCCGGTGCTGGACCATGACCTGGCCACGGGCCAGTCCGGTACGGCCAGCGCTGACCTGCTGCTGGCCCATCTGCGCGAGCAAGGCCTGGCGCTGCAATGGATCCTCGAGACCCATGTGCATGCCGACCATGTGTCGGCCGCGCGCCATCTGCAGCGCGAAGCGGGCGGGCTGATCGCCATCGGCGAGCACATCCGCGAGGTGCAGGCCACGCTCGGTCGCCTGCGGGGTTGGCCGTCCGACAACGACGGCTTTGATCGCCTGCTGAGCGACGGTGAGTCCTTCCAGATCGGCAGCCTGCACGCGACCGCCCTGCTCACCCCGGGCCACACGCCGGCCGACCTGGCCTTCCAGATCGAGGACGCCGTCTTCATCGGCGACACCCTCTTCATGCCCGATGTCGGCAGCGCCCGCGCCGACTTTCCCGGTGGCGACGCGACCGTGCTCTACCGTTCCATCCGCCGCCTGCTGGACCTGCCGCCCGAGACCCGCCTCTTCGTCTGCCACGACTACCCGCCCGGGCGCGAGCCGCGCTGGCAGACGACGGTGGCCGAGCAGCGCGCCGCCAACATCCATGCCCACGACGGGGTCAGCGAGGCCGAGTTCGTCGCCATGCGCCAGGCGCGCGACAAGACCCTGGCTGCGCCGCGATTGATGGCCCCTTCGCTGCAGGCCAATATCCGCGGCGGGGGTTAACGGCTGCGCGCCTTGCCCACCAGCAGCAGCACCACGCCCAGCAGCACGATGCCCGCCGCCAGCCACTCGTGGCCGCTGATCTGCTCACCGGCCAGCGCCACGCCGAGCAGCATGGCGATGACGGGATTCACGAAGGAATAGCTGGACGCCAGCCCTGCCGACGCCTCGGCCAGCAGCACCATGTAGGCGTTGAAGGCGATCAGCGAACCGAAGACGACAAGATAGGCCCAGGCCCACAGGGCCCGCGGCTCGATGTGATCGGGCAGGGTCTCGCCGCCCAGGAAACTCAACACCATCAGCACGGCGCCGCCGGCCAGCATCTCGCTCGCAAAGCCCATCGCGCCCGGCGCCAGCGGCCACACGCGCTGCGACAGCACGCTGCCGACCGCCCAGCTGGCACAGGCCACCGTGATGGCCACCAGGCCCATGGGCGAGGCACCGAAGCCCTGGCCTTGCGTCAAGAGCAGCACGCCCACAAGCCCGAAGGCGATGCCCAGCGACTCCAGACGGGACGGCTTCTCACCCCACAGCAGGTTCAGGCCAGCAATCATCAGTGGCATGACGGCGATGAAGGCGACGACGAGGCCCGAGCCCACGGTCTGCTCGGCCGTCGCCGTGCCGCCCATGCCACCGCCCAGCATCAGGCCGCCGATGGCCAGGGCGTGCAGCCATTGCCGCCGGCTGGGCCAGGGCGCGCCGCGCCAGCGCATCCAGACCGCCAGCAAGGCGCCGGCGACCAGGAAGCGGCTGCCCATCTGGATGAAGGGCGGCAGGCTGATCAGCGCGACCTTGATGGCCAGATAGGTCGAGCCCCAGACCAGCCAGGTGGCGGCCAGGCAAAGCATCAGTTTCGGGCTCAGGCCTGAGCCGGTCTTCAGCGGCAGCGTCGTCGTGTTCATGGCCGGCATCGTAGGAATTCCGGCCTTTTCGCAACATGGGCACTTGAAGGTTCAACGTGGAGATGACCTTAGGATTGAAGAACTTGACGCCACATTTCGGAGACTTTCATGGCCATCGAGCTGGATCAGCATGACCATCGCATCCTGGCCGAACTGCAGGCCGACGCCCGCTTGACGATGGCGGAGCTGGGTCGGCGCGTGCACCTGAGCCAGCCCGCCGTCACGGAGCGGGTGCGAAAGCTGGAGGACGGCGGCGTCATCCGCGGCTACCGCGCTGTCGTCGATGCCAGCAAGCTGGGCTACGGCATCCGCTCCATCATCCGCATCGGCAATCTCGACGAAGACCTGCTGATGCGGGCGCTGGAGGCCAGCCCCGAGGTCGTCACGGCCTATGGCGTGACCGGCGAGGACAGCTGGATCCTGGAGATTGCCGTGCGCGATGTGGCGCATCTGCGGGCGACCTTGTCGCGCTTCTGCCAGCAGGTGCCGACGTCGACCGCCATCATCCTGAATGCGGTGCGCGAGCACGCACCGATAAAGCCGCTGCCAACCGCCGATGCCGAGCCCGCAGGCGCGGAGCCAGAAAAGAAAAAGCCCCGCCAAGGCAGGGCTTGATCGCCGGCGCAGGGCCGCTTACTTGGCCAGCAGCACGTTGGCCGCGGCCACGTCCTCGGGGCGCAGCTGGCCCGAAGCCTGGCGCAGCTTGAGGCTGTTGACGACGACGTCGTAGCGGGCCTTGGCCAGGTCGCGCTGGGTCGTGAACAGCTGGGTCTGGGCGTTCAGCACGTCCAGGTTGACGCGCACACCGACCTTGTAGCCGAGTTGGGTCGCTTCCAGGGCCAGCTTGGTGGACGACTCGGCGGCCTCGTAGGCGGCCACCTGGGCCTTCAGCGACTGCACGCCGAAGAAGGCGCGGCGTGTGCCCTCGGCCACGCTGCGGCGCGCGAAGTCGAGGTCGTTGCGGGCCTTGTCTTCCAGCACCAGGGTTTCCTTGATGCGGTTCTGCGTCAGGCCGCCGGTGTAGATCGGGTATGTCAGCGTCAGGCCGACGCTTGCGCTCTTGCCCGTGCCGGCGGTGCCCTGCTGCGCCGCAATGATGGCGGGGCTGGTGTGGGTGTTCTGGCCCCCCAGCGTCGCGTTGGCGTCCAGCGTCGGCTTGTCGCCCGCGCGAGCGATCTGCGTGTCGAGCTGGGCCATTTCCAGACCCAGGCGGGCGCGGCGCACGCCGGGATGCTGGTCATCGGCCGTGGCCACCCAGGTGTCGACGTTGTCGCTGGGCAGGGCCGGCAGGGCGACCGGCACGGCCAGGCTCTTGGGCTCGACGCCGACCCGGCCGACGAACTGGTCCAGCGTCACGCGCTTGACGCGCAGATCGTTGTCGGCGGCCAGTTCCTGGGCCACGGCCAGGTCGTAGCGGGCCTGGGCTTCACGGGTGTCGGTGATGGTGGCGGTGCCGACTTCGAAATTGCGCTTGGCCGAGGCCAGTTGCTCGGAGATGGCGGCCTTGTTGGCGCGCGAGGTCGTCAGCGTGTCCTTGGCGGCCAGCACATCGAAATAGGCCGTGGCCAGACGGATGATGAGGTCCTGCTCCTGTGCATCCAGGTCAGCCTGGGCCAGCGCGTAGGCGCGGCGAGCCTTGTCGATGGTCGGGATGTTGCTGGCGTTGTAGACCGAATACTTGCCCGACAGGCCGGCCTGCAGCGTGCGGGTGTTGTAGGCGCTCATCGACGGCGGATCGGTGCGCGCGTAGGTGCCCGAGCTCGACAGATACAGCGACGGCTTGATCAGCGCCTCGGCCTGCGCGACGCGGGCGGCGGCGGCATCGGCACTGTTGCGGGTCGCCAGATAGGTCGCGTCATAGCCCCTGGCCGCGTCATAGAGCTCCTGCAGGCTCTGGGCCTGGGCCACGCCGGCGAGCAGGAGGCTGGCGGCGACGGCCAGCGGTTGCAGGGTCAGGCGGGCGGCTGTGACGAAGGGCATGGGATTCCTTGACTGGAGCAATGTAGTGAGCGCGGCCGGGTTTATAGAGGCAAACCCCGCCGATGACACAAGCCATGTGACGACCTGCGCCCAAACGGGGGCAAGCGGCGTTTTATGGCGACGGACTGCATCGAGATCAGAACGAGAAGGCCGAGGCCTCGGCAAAACCCGGCAGGCGGCCGGCCACCGTGTCGAACATCTCCACGCTGCGGAAGTCGCCGGCGCCGGTGCGGGTGACCAGCACGGCACGCATGACGGGCTCGCCACCGACGATGGCCGCGAGGCGGCCGCCGACCTTGAGCTGGTTCAGCAGGGCCTGGGGCACGGAGGCGACCGAACCCGACAGCAGGATGACGTCGAAGGGCTCCTCGGCGGCCAGGCCCGCGGCGCCGTCCTGGTTCAGCACGGTGACGTTGAGCACGCCGGCGCGCTTCAGATTGGCCGTGGCGGCGGCAGCGAGGCCGGCGTCGGCTTCCAGCGCAATGACGCGCTGGGCCTTGTGGCCCAGCAGCGCGGCCAGGTGACCCGTGGCGGCGCCGATCTCCAGCACCTTCTCGTGGCGCTGCACCTTCAGCTCCTGCAGCAGGCGGGCCTCGACCTTGGGTGCCAGCATCCGGCGTGTGGCCGTCAGCGGCAGCTCGGTGTCGACAAAAGCCTGGGCCTTGTGGGCCTCGGGCACGAAGTCCTCGCGGTGGACGACGCGCAGCAGCTCCAGCACGCTGGGATCGAGCACATCCCAGGGGCGGATCTGCTGCTCGATCATGTTGAAGCGGACTTGTTCGAGGTTCATCTTGTTCTCCGGGGCGCGGTCGACAGCAAAAAGCAAAATTCTAGAGGTCAGACCGGGCTGACCAGCAGTCCGTGCAGCAACAGCGCCATCTGGGCATCCAGCAGCTCCTCAGCCGTCATGGTCGGGTGGCAGCTGTCGACCTCGCCAAAAGAGTGCTCGTGCAGCAGCATGTGCAGCATGGGCGCGATCAGCATATGGACCGTCGCCTCGATGGGCACGGCCCGAAACTCCCCCGTGCGGATGCCCCGCTCGATGAGGCCTCCGACCAGGTTCTGCGACGGTGCGATGACCTCGTCCACATAAAAGCGCGCCAGCTCGGGGAAGTTGCGCGCCTCCACCATCATGATCTTGCAGACGACACCGGCATTGCCATGGCCGACCTTGGCCCACCAGGCCTGCATCATCTGGCTCAGCAACTCGGCGATGGAGCCTTCGTATTGCGCAGCCTGGGCGGCCGATTCGGCGATGTGCACCGACAGGTTGTCGCGCACCATGGCCTTGAAGAGCTCGTCCTTGCTCGGGTAGTAGCGGTACAGCGTGCCCTTGGCCACGCCGGCGCGCGCGGCAATCTCCTCGCTGCGCGTGGCGGCAAAACCCTTCTCGACGAAGAGGGCCAGGGCGGCATCCAGCAGCTCCTGGGGGCGGGCGTCCTTGCGGCGTTGGCGGGGGGTGGCAGTGGCCAAGACGGCTAGGTTAATGACCGGAGAGTCAGTAATGTAGCCGCGCCGGCCAGCCGCCCGCAAGGACAGGCCCGGGCGGCTGGCTACACTGCGCCGCCTTTTTGCTGTTGTCCGGAGCCGTTTACGTGGATGTCATCCTGCTGATCAAAGCCGCCATCATGGGCATCGTCGAGGGCCTGACCGAGTTCCTGCCGGTCTCCTCCACAGGCCATCTGATCCTGACCGGCAGCCTGCTCGGCATGACGGACGCCAAGTCCAAGGTCTTCGACATCGCCATCCAGAGCGGCGCCATCCTGGCCGTCCTCATCGTCTACTGGGCGCGCATCCGCGAGGCCCTGGCCGGCATCACCAGCAGCGCCAAGCAGCAGCGTTTCGTGGCCAACATCGCCATCGGCTTCATCCCGGCCGGCGTCGTCGGCCTGACGGTCTACAAGGCCATCAAGGCCCATCTCTTCAACGCGCCCGTCGTCGCCGGCGCCTTCATCGTCGGCGCGCTGATCATCCTGTGGGTCGAGAAGCGCGCCCAACCCGTCGCCCGCGTGCAGACGGTGGACGACATGACGCCGCTGGACGCCCTCAAGGTCGGCCTGGTGCAATGCCTGGGCATGATCCCCGGCACCAGCCGCTCGGGCGCCACCATCATCGGCGGCATGCTGCTAGGTCTGTCGCGCAAGGCGGCGACCGACTTCTCCTTCTTCCTGGCCATCCCGACGCTGATCTCGGCCGGCGGCTACAGCCTGTGGAAGGAGCGCCACGCGCTGTCCATGGCCGACTTCCCGATGTTCGCCGTCGGCTTCATCGTCAGCTTCCTGGCCGCCTGGGCCTGCGTGCGCTGGCTGCTGCGCTATGTGTCCAGCCACACCTTCGTGCCCTTCGCCTGGTATCGCATCGCGTTTGGCATCGTCGTGCTGGCGACCTGGGTCACCGGTACGGTCATCTGGGCGGATTGATAATCGCGGCCTATGGCCATCACGATCAAGACCGCTGCCGATGTCGAGGGCATGCGCATCGCCGGACGCCTGGCGTCCGAAGTCCTGGACATGCTGACGCCCCACGTCAAGCCGGGCATCACGACCAATGAGCTGGACAAGCTGGCTCACGACTTCATCGTCAACGTGCAGCAGTGCATTCCCGCCCCGCTGAACTACTGCCCGCCGGGCTACATCCCCTACCCCAAGTCCATCTGCACCTCGGTCAACCAGGTGGTCTGCCATGGCATCCCGAACGAGAAGGCGCTGAAGAACGGCGACATCGTCAACATCGATGTCACCGTCATCAAGGACGGCTGGCATGGCGACACCAGCCGCATGTTCGTCGTCGGCGACGGTTCCATCGCCGCCAAGCGCCTGTGCGCCTTCACCTATGAAGCCATGTGGAAGGGCATCGCCAAGGTCAGGCCCGGCGCCCGCCTGGGCGACATCGGCCACGCCATCCAGACCTTCGCCGAGAACGCCGGTTTCTCCATCGTGCGCGAGTTCTGCGGCCATGGCATCGGCCAGGTCTTCCACGAGGAACCCCAGGTGCTGCACTACGGCCGCCCCGGCACGCTGGAAGAGCTGGTGCCCGGCATGATGTTCACCATCGAACCCATGATCAACGCGGGCCGCCGCGAGATCCGCGAGATGGGCGACGGCTGGACCATCGCCACCAAGGACCGCTCGCTGTCGGCCCAGTGGGAACACACCATCCTCGTCACCGACACCGGCTACGAGGTGATGACGCTGTCTGCCGGCAGCCCGCCGCCGCCGGCCTTCATCACGCAGGCCACGGCGGCAACCGCCAGCACTGTCGCCTAGGCCGTGGCCACCCTTGCCGAGCTCCGCCAGCAGTTCAAGGCGGGCAAGCAGACCCTGATCGACGGTTTCCTCGCGGCGCGGCCTACCCAGACGGGTGCCGAGACCCTGCTGCGCCGCCTGGCCCGCCATGTCGACGACACGCTGCGCTCGCTGTGGAGCCAGGCCGGCATGCCCGAGGGCGCCTGCCTGGCGGCCGTCGGCGGCTATGGCCGCGGCGAGCTGTTCCCGCATTCCGACGTCGATGTGCTGGTGCTGCTGCCTGACGGCGTCGAGGCCTACCAGCCCGGCCCCGTGAAGTCGGCCATCGAGAGCTTCATCACGGCCTGCTGGGACCTCGGCCTGGAGATCGGCTCATCGGTGCGCACGCTCAGCGAATGCCTGAGCGAGTCGCAAGCCGACGTGACCATCCAGACCGCCCTGCTCGAGGCGCGGCCCCTGGCCGGCGACGTCAAGCTGTTCCGGCAGATGCACAAGCGCTTCATGCAGGCCATGGACCCCAAGGCCTTCTTCCGCGCCAAGACGCTGGAGACGGTGCAGCGCCACACCAAGTTCGACGACACGCCCTACGCGCTGGAACCCAACTGCAAGGAAAGCCCCGGCGGCCTGCGCGACCTGCAGATGCTGATCTGGCTGGCCCGCTCGGCGGGCCTGGGCAAGACCTGGAAGGGCCTGGCCCAGCGCGGCCTCATCACGCCTTTCGAGAGCCGTCAGCTGCAGCGCAACGAGGGTCAGCTCAAGCTGATCCGCGCCCGTCTGCATGCCGTGGCCGGCCGCCGCGAAGACCGCCTCGTCTTCGACCTGCAGACCGCCGTGGCCCAGAGCTTCGGCTTCGAGGGCACGGGCGCCCAGCGCGCCTCCGAGGTGCTGATGCGGCGCTACTACTGGGCGGCCAAGGCCGTCACCCAGCTGCACCAGATCCTGCTGCTGAACCTGGAAGAGCAGATCAACGGCTCCCAGCAGGACCTGCTGCGCCCCATCGACGGCCAGCCGGACTTCCTGGACCGCGGCCGCATGCTGGAGGTCGCCAGCGACGACCTCTATCAGCGCGACCCGCACGCCATCCTGCGCACCTTCCTGATCTACCAGCAGACGCCGGGCATCAAGGGCCTGTCGGCGCGCACGCTGCGCGCCCTGTACAACGCCCGCGGCCTGATGGATGCGGCCTGGCGGCGCGACCCGGCCAACCGCGCGACCTTCATGGCCATGCTGCGCCAGCACGAGGGCCAGACGCATGCCTTCCGGCTGATGAACCAGACCTCGGTGCTGGGCCGCTATCTGTGGGTGTTCCGCGCCATCGTCGGGCAGATGCAGCACGACCTATTCCACGTCTACACCGTGGACCAGCACATCCTGATGGTGCTGCGCAATGTGCGGCGCTTCTTCGTGCCCGAGCATGCCCACGAGTACCCGTTCTGCTCGCAGCTCGCCGCCCAGTTCGACACGCCCGAGCTGCTCTACATCGCCGCCCTCTTCCACGACGTGGCCAAGGGGCGCGGCGGCGACCATTCCGAGCTCGGCGCCACCGAGGTGAAGCGCTTCTGCCGCCAGCACGGCCTGAGCGCCGAGGACACGACGATGTGCGTCTTCCTCGTCGAGCACCACCTGACGATGTCCCGGGTGGCGCAGAAGGAGGACCTGGCCGACCCCGATGTCATCGCCGCCTTCGCTGCCAAGGTGGGCGACGCGCGCCGCCTGACGGCGCTCTACCTGCTGACGGTGGCCGACATCCGCGGCACCAGCCCCAAGGTGTGGAACGCCTGGAAGGGCAAGCTGCTCGAAGACCTCTTCCGCATCACGCTGCGGGCCCTGGGCGGCGCCAAGATCAACCTCGATGCCGAGATCGAGGCGCGCAAGGCCGAGGCCCGCCAGGACCTGGCCCTGCACTCCCAGCTGCCCGGCACCGAGGAGCCGCTGTGGAAGACGCTGGCCATCAGCTATTTCGCGCGCCATGACGGCGCCGAGCTGGCCTGGCATGCGCGCTCGCTGTGGCGCCATGTCGAAACGCAGGTGCCGGTCGTGCGCGCCCGCCCCTCGCCCATCGGCGAAGGCTTGCAGGTGCTGGTGTATTCGCCCGACCAACCCGATCTGTTCGCTCGCATCTGCGGCTATTTCGACACCGCCGGCTTCAGCATCCTGGACGCCAAGGTGCACACGACGCGCAAGGGCTATGCGCTGGACACCTTCCAGGTCATCCGCCCGGAGGCCGATGTGCACCACCGCGACCTGGTGCCGCTGGTGGAGCAGAAGCTGTCCATGGCCCTGCAGGCCGGCGGCCCCCTGCCCGAACCACGCCGCGGACGGCTGTCGCGCCGCGTCAAGAGCTTCCCCTACACGCCGCGCATCTCGCTGCGCCCGGACGAGCGGGCCACCGCCTGGCTGCTGACCATCTCGACGAGCGACCGCGCCGGCCTGCTCTATGCCATCGCCCGCGTGCTGGCCAAGCACGGCATCAACCTGCAGCTGGCCAAGATCTCGACGCTGGGCGAGCGGGTGGAAGACACCTTCCTGCTCGACGGCCCGGCCCTGCAGCACAACAAGGCGCAGATCCAGATCGAGAGCGAGCTGCTGGACGCGGTGTCGCTGCCGGCCTAGGCGAACTTCAAGTCAGCCCACTTCGTTTGTCGCGCAGCGAAGCACCGCTAAGCGACCGCCGATGGGCTCACTGCTCCTGCCGACCTCATGCGCCGTAGCGGCCGGTTGCCGCTGGAAAGAAGTAAGCAGCTAGAGCGCGTCAACCAACGATTTGCTCGTGGTACTGTGGACTGCATGAAGTGTGCGCTGTGCCTGCTTGATCGTCCGATACGACGCTCTCACATCGTGCCGGAGTTCCTGTACCTTGGTCTATACGACGAGAAGCACAGGTTTGAGCAGATAAGCGCCGATCCGCTAGAGGCCAACAAGACTCTGCAGAAGGGGTTGCGCGAGCCACTGCTTTGCGACGATTGCGAAGGCTTATTCGCCAAGTGGGAACGGTACGTGAGCATGGTTCTTCGGGGCGGCGCGCCGATCAGCATCAGGCAGGAAGGCGACCGCCTGCACCTTAGCTCTCTGGAGTATCAACCCTTCAAATTACTCCAGATGTCGATACTCTGGCGCGCGGGCGTGTCGACGCTGCCGGCCTTCAGCCAGGTCCAACTTGGCCCTCATGCCGAGCGCTTGCGGAAGATGCTATTGAGTTCTGACCCTGGTCCACCGGATCAGTACGGCTGCCTGATATTCATGGTCATGAATGAGCAGACATTGGTGGAAGGACTCGTAGTGCCGCCCACGTGGGCTAGGCTGCACCAACACAAGGCGTACCGGTTTGTCTTCGGAGGCCTTGCGTTCCTGTACCTAGTCACAAGTCAGCCCGTCCAACGCTTCATTGCTGAGCATTTCCTCCAGACGTCCGGTTCGGCAGTCGTCAGGCTTCAGCAGATCCAGGAAATGAAGTACTTGATCAAGACGATCAACGAGATATCCAACCTGGGAAAGCTCGACAGCAGCGACGCCTAGGCCAAGTCGCTCGCCAGGCTGGCCAGGGTCTCCGGTGCGATCTGCACATGCGCCGGGTAGTGGGTGTGGTCGCAGCCCAGCCTGACGCCGGCGCCGGCCTTGACCGCCTGGCGCATGGCCGCGCTCAGTTCGAAGCGCACGAAATGCACGGCCGAGGTCTTCTCCTCGTTCTCGCGGTCCAGGTCTTCGTCGGCGATGGCATAGACGCGCGGCTGGCCTTCGACCTCGACGAACATGCGGTCCTCGACACCGATGAGCCGCGCCAGCTCGCGCTTGCGCTCGTTGGGGTCGGGGTACTCGATGAGCATCGTCGCCTTCCAGTTGCCGCCGTCGGGCACCAGCGGCGCATAGGCGTCGATCTCGCCCTGGATGCCCTCCTCCTCGAAGATCTTCTCGATGCGCAGCATCTCCTGGATCTGATAGCGGATGGTGCGTTCGTCCTCGAACTGCAGGTTCAGGTGTTCGCCCAGCCGCACGCTGCGCAGGCGGCGGTGGGCCACGATCGCCGCCTTTTCCACCTTGCGGAACTTGGCATAGGCCTCCAGCGTCATCAGGCTGTCTGGCGTGATGGTCATGGTGAGATTCCGTAGGCGGTGCGCAGCAGGGTCAGCGGGTGGGCCACGGCCTTGGCTGGCGTGCCGGCCTGGGCCATGCCTTGCGCGATGTGGTGGCTGGCCAGGGCGCAGTCGCTGGCGATGACATCAGGTTCGTCCTTGGCCATGGCCTTGAAGACGGGCTTGCCGATCTTCATGGCCACCGGGTGGTAAGGCGTCTTGACGCCATAGGTGCCGGCATGGCCCGAACAGCGCTCGACGGTGTTGAGCTTGACCTCGACGCTTTGGCCAATCAGCTTGAACATCTCCTCGGTCTTGCGGCCGATCTTCTGCACCCGGCCATGGCAGGGCACGTGATACGACACCTTGCCGAGAGCCTGCTTGAAGTCGGTCTTCAGCAGGCCGTCCTTGTGGCGGGCAACGAGGTATTCAAACGGGTCCCACATCGCGTCCTGCACCAGCTTGACGTCGGCCTCGTCGGGGAACATCAGCGGCAGCTCCTGCTTGAACATCAGCGTGCAACTCGGGATGGCCGACAGGATGGCAAAGCCATCCTTGGCATAGGGCGCGAGAACGGCGATGTTGGCGGACTTGTGCTTCTCCACCGTCTGCAGGTCGCCCAGCTCCAGCTTGGGCATGCCGCAGCATTTTTCCTTCTCGACGATGACATAGGGAATGGCGTTGTGCTCCAGCACCTTGATCAGGTCAAAGCCGATGCCGGGCTCGTTGTAGTTGACGTAGCAGGTCGAGAAGATGGCCACCTTGCCGGGCGTGCGCTCACCGTGGGTGACGACATGCGACAAGGCCTTGGGCGCGCTCCAGCGGAAGCGCTGGGAGGCCAGTTCGGGTAGCCAGGCGTCCGGGTGCACGCCGAGCTGCGAGTCCATCAGCTTGCGCGCGAACTTCGTGCGGTTCACCGCATTGACGGCCTGCACGACGATGGGGATGCCGGCAAACTGGCCATGCACGTCGGTGGACGCCAGGAACTTCTCGCCGCCCCCCACCTCGCCCTTGCGGAACTTGATGGCCTTGGCGCGCAGCATGGTGTGGGGGAAGTCCAGGTTCCACGGGTGCGGCGGCACATAGGGACACTTGGTCATGTAGCAGAGGTCGCACAGATAGCACTGGTCGACGACCTTCCAGAAGTCCTGCTTGTCCACGCCGTCCAGCTCGCCCGTCCTGCCCTCGTCGACGAGGTCGAACAGCGTCGGAAAGCTCTGGCACAGCGACACGCAGCGGCGGCAGCCGTGGCAGATGTCGAAGATGCGCTCCATCTCGTGGAGGCAGGCGGCCTCGTCGTAGAACTCCGGGTTCTTCCAGTCGAGGGCGTGTCGAGTGGGCGCTTCGAGGTTGCCTTCTCTCGCTGTCATGTCTGCCTCTCGTCCAACGGTTACGTTGGCCGATCTCCCGAGGAGATGGCGGGCCGGCTAGGGGCGGCCCGTCGCTCGGCCCGCCGCCACGCCTTCACCTGTGCGCATGCGGCGATCAAAGAAAACGGCTGCTTCCCGGCAGCCATCTCGGGTCAGTCGACCAGGGCGTCCAGCGCCTTCTGATAGCGGTTGGCATGCGAGCGCTCGGCTTTGGCCAGCGTCTCGAACCAGTCGGCGATCTCGTCAAAGCCTTCGTCGCGCGCCGTCTTGGCCATGCCCGGGTACATGTCGGTGTACTCGTGGGTTTCGCCGGCCACGGCGGCCTTCAGGTTGTCGCGCGTCGGCCCGATGGGCAGGCCGGTGGCGGGGTCACCCACGGTTTCCAGGAATTCGAGATGGCCATGGGCATGGCCGGTTTCGCCTTCGGCCGTGGAACGAAACAGCGCCGCCACATCGTTCTGGCCTTCGATGTCGGCCTTGTTCGCAAAATAGAGATAGCGTCGGTTGGCCTGGGACTCGCCGGCAAAGGCGTCCTTCAGGTTCTGCTCGGTCTTGGATCCTTTCAAGCTCATCGCAGTCTCCGGTGGGGGAAAGCCGGCACGCTACTCCCGGGCAAGCCAGGCTAGCCAATCGTTAGCTTCAATGCACCTCATAGCAGGCCGCTATACCAGCGCAGGCCCAGCAACTGGCGCGCGATCTGGTGGGAGCGCCCCTGGGGATCGGCCAGGTCATGCAGCACCGTGAAGTGGTTGCAACCCGGCAAAGCCTCGCAGACGGGCACGGCGCGCGCGCCCCAGGCCGAGCGGATCAACTGGTTCTGGCGCTGGTACTCCTCGCTCTCCTGCTCGCCCACCAGGGCGACCAGGGTCTGCGGGGTACGCGGCGGCGGAAAGTGGATGGGACTCAGCCGGCGCGCGCTGGCCGCGTCCAACCTCAGATCAGCCTGCAGGAAAGGCAGCTGGCACAGCGGCGCCAGGTCATGCAGGCCCGAGATCGACATCGCTCCCTGCACCAGGCGCCGCGGCAGGTCGCGGCCCACGAGTTTCCAGTCGCAGCAGCTCAGCATGGCCGCCAGATGACCACCGGCGGAGTGGCCGAGCAGCACGATGCGACTGGGGTCGCCGCCATGATCGGCCGCATGCCGCCAGGCCCAGGCCACGGCCTCGGTGAGCTGCATGGCGATGCGCTCGATGCCGACGTCAGGACATAGGTCGTAATTGGGCACGACGACCAGGGCCCCCTCGTCGGTGAAGCTGGCGGCGAGGAAGGAATAGTCCGACTTGTCCAGTGAACGCCAGTAGCCGCCGTGGATGACGATGAGGACGGGCGCGAAGCCACCGCCTTGGTCGGGCGTGAAGACATCCAGCGTCTGCTTGGGATCGGGCCCGTAGCGCAGGTCCAGGTGGCAGCTGGATCGTTCGCGCACAAGTGCGGAAGCCTGGGCCCAGCGCCCGAGGATGTCGGCACTGTCGGTCACGCGCTGGCGGTTGTTGTACTGGGCCTCGAACCAGGCCGTCGGCTTGCGGGGCGTCATGGGCGAAGACGATAGCAGCCACTTCGCGTGGCTATACTTTCTGCGTCGCGTGGGGGGGTAGCTCAGCTGGGAGAGCGCCGCGTTCGCAATGCGGAGGTCGGGAGTTCGATCCTCCTCCTCTCCACCAACCGATGCCGGCCTCCAAGGGCAACCTTGGAGGCTTTTTCATTCGGGGCTGGACATTTGGCTCGCCATGAAATACTGTATGCAAACACAGTATTTTCGGAGGCTCACCGTGACCTTCCCCCGATTGCTCCTCATCTCCCAGCCGCCCACCGACGTAGAGCAGCTGATGTCGGCCGCCGTCGCAAGGCATGGCCTCGATCAGCGCCTGGGCGACGCCATGTTCCCGGCCTCGAACTGGCACCAGACCTGGTCGGACCGCTACCTGGACACGCCGTCCATGCGCAGCGTGCTGCGCCGCGTCGGGGCCGGCATCGCGGCCGAGGCTTTCACGCTGACGCTGAACCGCATCGGCGGCCGAGAACACTGGGCTTTTCTGACCCATGGCCGTCCGCCCGGTTTCGACGATGTGCTGGAGTCGGTCCTGACCGGCCTGCTACGGGAGGGTTGCGGCGAAGGCCCGGGCCACTCACCTCATGTGACCCTCAGCTATCGGGCGCCGGAGCCGCTGGTGCCGATCTACATCGACCCCATTGCCTGGCCAGTGCGCGAGGTAATGCTGGTTGTGGGCGGCAGCCACGAGGAGTACGACTACGAGATCATCGACCGTTGGTCCCTGCAGGCCGTGCCGGCAGACCTGCAAGGCTGCCTGTTCTGAGCTGAACAAGCAGGACCACGCGGCGTTGTCCGACTTTTTCGAAGCCCAGCAGCCGACACGGCCGGCATGGCGGGATTTCTATTCTGACTGGCGTGGCATCTCCCTTGCCCGCGGCAAGGGAACCACCCATCAAGCCAAAGGAGATCCCCATGACGAAGCAAATCCGCACCTCCCGCCTTTTGTGTGCCCTCGCGCTGATCGGCCTGGCCGGCACGGCTTCGGCCAACCTGACCAAGCCTGTGTATTCGCAGGCCAAGGACGAGGTCAAGGCCATGTTCAAGGCCGAACGCGACAAGTGCAGCTCGCTGGCCGGCAACACCAAGGACGTGTGCGTCGAACGCGCCAAGGCCCACGAAAAGGTGGCCCTGGCCAACCTCGAATACCAATACACCGGCACGGTCAAGGATCACAACGACTACCTGGAGTCGCGCTATGAGGCGCGCTACAAGCTGGCCAAGGAAATGTGCGATGACAAGTCCGGCAATGCCAAGGACGTCTGCGTCGCCGAAGCCAAGGCCGAGCATGACAAGGCCAAGGCCGATCTGAAGGCCAACAAGAAGATCGCCGCCGCCGAGGCCGACGTGATGGAAACCAAGCTCAAGGCCGACTACAAGGTCGCCAACGAACGCTGCGACTCCCTGTCCGGCGACGCCAAGGACAGCTGCCAGGCCAGCGCCAAGGCTCGCTACTTCCAGTAATGACATCGCCCGCCGCGATCAGCGCGGCGGGCGAAACTCATAGCCGCCGGACCTCTTTGTTGAGGTGCCGGCGGTTTCACATCAGCGGGGCGCGCTGGCTGCCGGGACGGCTGGCAGCAAGGACTGCTGCACACCATCGGCCACCGCGACGACGCGGCCAGCCTGGGGCAGGCTCAGACGGTTGTCCACGCCACGCACGCCCTGCGGCGCGCCCGCCAGCACCGTGGCGCGTTCCTTGGCCGCGGCATCGGGTGCCGGTCCATCCAGGCGCACCACACCAGCCGACGTCGTCACCTCGATGCGCGATGCGCTCAGTGCGGGATCGGCTGCCAGGGCGGTCTTCACCTTGAGGCTGATGCCGGTGTCGTCGATGGCCGTGCCAACGCCATCCACCGCATTGCGCGACGCCTCGACAGCGGCGTTCTGTGAATCCGCCACCGTCCGTCCCATGCGCTGGCCCAGGCCGCGCACGTTGGCGACCGTGTCATCCAGCTGGGTTCCGACGCTGCGGGGATCCTGCAGGCTGGCCACGGCAATCGCCGTGATGGCGGCACCGAGCCCAAGGGCAAGCACCCAGGCGCCGACGCTCGAACGTCGCCGCGGTAGATCGGCGTCGCGCCAGCGGCGGGCGCGGGGTGTGATCGTGGCATCGGTGGCCTGACCGTAAGGCGGCAGACGGTCGCGCCAGTCTTCTGCTTCGGGGCTTGTGACGGGTCTCATGGCGATCTCCTGATGGGCCCGGCGGGCCTCACGCAGCAAGTCTGGCCGGCCGCGGTGTGCCCCCCCATCAGCGGGCGCAGACGGCCACTGTAGGACCGCGCGCCACTGCGTCGCCACGTTCACCAAGGCTTCCGTTTGTCCGATACCTGCTGCCGCCAGGGACCGACACGGCAGAACACGTTGGCTGCCCATCATTCAGTACACGACTTACCAGTGTTGCTGCCATGAAGCTCCACCTGCTCCTTCCCCTGCTCGGTTTGTCCTTGACCCAGGTTGTGCACGCGCAGATGGGCACGACCACCACCGTCAACCTGGCAGGCCAGGCCACGCCGCAGTACGCCCCCGACCCCGAGCTCAACTGGCGCGACCCGCAGTGGCTGAGCCGCCAGCGCGAACGCTCGCGGTGGAGCTATCAGATGGGCTTGGAGCAGCAGCTGCGCTCACCGGTCCAGTTCGGGCCGCAGGCCTCGGTGCGCGAGGCGCTTTGGGCCGGCGTCAGCTATGACTTCAGCGGCAAGCTGCGCGGTGGCGTGGAGACACCGGTCTGGCAACGCGACAGCGGCTGGGCTTCGCGCATGGCCTTCGAGCGGCCCAAGGGCCAAGGCCTCACCGGCCTGCGTGGTGCCTTCTCGTACCAGTTGAGTTCGCAAAGCCGCCTCACCCTGCGCCCACAGGCACGCCGCGTCATGCTGAGCTATTCAGCGACCTGGTAAGTGAGGGAAAGCGGGCCGGAGCGCGATCAGCGCCCGCCCGCCGGCAGATCCAGACCATTGACCACGGAACCATCGGCGAGATCGGCGCAATAGCTGATGAGCGCCTCGAGGTCGCGGCACTTGTCGAACACGCGTTCAGCGCCCAGCCTGGCGCAGCGGCGGCGCACGTCGTCGGTGGCGTAGTTGGTCAGCACGATGCGCCGCGCCGAAACACCCAGACGCTGGGCGGCCTGCAGCACGCCCAGTCCGGACCCGGAGTTCAGGAAAATGTCGACGATGACGATGTCAGCCTTGCGAGCTGACTCGCGCGACATCCAGTGCACAGCCGACTCCTCGTCGGCCGCGCTGCCAATGACTTCCACGTTGGCCAGTTCCTCGAGCGTGCCCGCCAGGTTCTCCCGGATGACCGGGCTGTTCTCGACGAGGAAGGCACGCACGCAGGACATGGCAACGCTTTCTCAGGCTCTGGCCATCCAGTCCTTCAACTCGTCGGCATGCTCTTCCTCGTCGGCCAGGATGTCCTCCAGCAGGCGCCGGGTCGTCGAGTCCTTGTCGCCCACGAGATGGATCATCTGGCGATAGCTCTCGACGGCCACGCGTTCGGCGATGAGGTTGGACTTGATCATGGCCTTGAGATCGTTCACGGCGTCGTAGTCCGCATGGCTGCGGTCCGGCATGCCCACCGGATTGAAGTCCGGTTCGCCGCCTAGCTGAACGATGCGCTCTGCGAGGCGGTCTGCATGGCCCAACTCGGCGTTGGCGTGCACGAGGAACTCCTGGGCGATGCTGGGCGATTCCAGCCCCGTGGCCATGAAGTGGTGCCGCCGGTAACGCAGCACGCAGATCAGCTCAGTAGCCAGCGCGCCGTTCAACAGCTGAACGATGTCGTCACGCCAGGGCCCGTAGGCCGGCGTGACGGCACCGTCGCTGAGGTCGGAGCGAGCCGCCTTCAGGCCAGCCTCATCCAGTTTCAGCGGCGTATGCATGTCAGCCATTGCGTGCCACCACCAACTGGTTGTCCACCGAGCGCACGCCATTGACGGCCGAGGCCAGGGTCGTGGCGCGGGCCTGCGAGCCGGCGTCGGGTGCCGTGCCCGTCAGCGTCACGCGGCCGTCCTCGGCGCGCACGTCGATCTTGGTCGCCTTCAGGCGGTCGTCGGCCATCAGCGCCGCGTTGATCTTGGTGACGATGGTTGCGTCGGTGGCAGCTTCAGAAGCCGCAGCGGTCGCGTCCTTCAGCTTGACCTCGGCCTTGTCCATGGCTTGGCGAGCATCGGCCTTGGCCTCAGTGCCGGCCTGCTTGGCATCGGCGATGGCGCCATCCAGCTTCTGGCCGGCAGTGCGCTGGTCATCATGCTTGCTGCAGGCGGCCAAGGCGGCCACGAGGGCCAGGGCGCCGATCTGCGCGGCGCGGGAGGTGGTGATGCGGTTCATCATGCGTCCTTTCTTCATCGCTGAAGCGGTTGGGAAAACGATGTGGCCAACTGTGGCTGCTGCGTCTGCGCCGCAGCGGTGACCACGGTGCCAATCGGCTGTCGGACAACGCCGACTCGTTGCCACTGGCGCAATTCCTCGCCATGGCGAACATGTTCACGGAGGGTGTCGACCAGGGCCATCAACAAGGCGGCGCCAACGACAGTGCCGAACACCAGCACCAGCCACAGCGGCGGTGGCGGTACGAGACGGGACAGGCTGTCGGTCAAGGTTCTCATCGCTCGCTCCATGAGGGCCGGCATGGCCGTGGCCAGACTTTGCAAAACCGCAGCGTTTCCGGCTGCCGGTGGCTCCCGCACGGAACCGTAGGACAAGCGCCCGGCCTATAGGCCTTGTAGGACAGCGCTGATCGCGCATGCCGTTTGCCATAGCTACGCTTTACTCGTACTCACAACTGATTCGGAGCGCAACATGATTCGCATTGGCATCGTTGACGACCACGCCATCGTGCGGTCCGGCCTGCGCCAGTTCCTCAGCGAGAACGTCGACCTGCGCGTGACGGGTGAAGCCGGCAACGGGCGCGACGCTCTCGACCTGGCGCGCGGCGGCGAGGTGGATGTGCTGCTGATGGACATTTCCATGCCCGGCCAGAGCGGCGTGGATGCGCTGTCGGCCATCAAGACCCGCTTCCCCGAGCTGCCCATCCTCATCCTCAGCGGCTTCCCGGAAACCCACTACGCCACGGCGCTGCTGCGCCAGGGCGCCAGCGGCTATCTGAACAAGGAATGCGATCCCGAGGAGATCGCCAACGCCATCCGCACCGTGGCACGCGGCCGGCGCTACATCAGCCCGACGGTGGCGGAATTGCTGGCCGACGGCGTGGCCGGCGGTGGCACCGACCGGCCTCTGCACGAGTCGCTGTCGGAACGCGAACTGCAGGTCTTCCTGCGCCTGGCCAAGGGTGAGACCGTGGGCGACATGGCCAAGGCCATGTTCCTCAGCGTCAAGACCGTCAGCACCTACCGCACCCGGGTGCTGGAGAAGATCAAGCTCGAGACCAACAGCGACCTGACCTATTACGCGCTGAAGAACGGCCTGATCCAGTAAACCCAGCAAGGGGATCCCGGAAATGACAACGGCCCCTCACGGGGCCGTTTGCGTTTGATCGCCGGTTCGGCTCAGCGGCCGATATTCAGCGGCGACGCCGAGGAGGCACGCGACTGGGCGGCAATGCGGCGCTCGAGGTCGGCGTGGTCGATGGCGTCCGACAGATAGCTTTCGTCGATATCGGACTGGGTCTCCAGCGTCAGGGCGCTGCGCAGGGAGGAGAAGAGGTTGTGGATCAGTTCCATTTGGGCTGGGGTGGCTCTTGGCCGGTTGCGTTTATCGGGTAAACCCTATTATAGGGTTAACACCATGCCCGCACAACCCAAGCTTCGTGAACTGCGTCACCCCGGCTCGAGGGCCAGCCCGGCCTGGGCCCAGGCCTCGATGCCGCCCCGCAGCACCTGGGCCTGGTGCCCTTGCTGCTTCAGCCAGATCGCGGCGCGCACCGCGGAGGCGTCGCCCGGGCAGGCGCAGTAGGTGATGAACACCGAAGCCGCCGGCCAGCCGGCCAGGGCGGTTTCGCCCAGGGCGCCCATGTCGAGATGCCGGGCGCCGGGAATGCGGTTTTCCAGCGGCATGGTCGGCGAGCAGGCGCGCACGTCGACGAACACGATATCGCCGCGTTGCTGCGCCAGGGCCAGGGCCTCGGCGGGGCCGAGGCGCTCGAAGCGATCCAGTTCCCGCCTGACGACGGCGCGCCGCCACAACCGCCAGCCGATATAGGCCAGCAGGGCCACGCCAGCCAGGGCCAGGGCGACACCGCCCAGATGGCTGAGGGCATGCAGCACATCGTCGATCTGCTCATGGAACAGCCGCCCCACGCCGATGGCCACGCCGGCCCACAAGGCCGAACCCAGCAGATTCCAGCCGACAAAGCGCGCGGCCGGCATGCCCAGGGCGCCGGCCAGCGGCGGCGCCAGGATGGACAGGCCCGGCACGAATTTGGCGATGACCAGGGTCAGCACGCCACGGCGGGCAAAGCTGGCTTCGTTCTGGCGCACGCAGCTGTCCGGCGAGATGGAGATGCGGCACAGCGTCGCCAGCACGCGCCGGCCCAGGCGCTGGCCGGCCCAGAACCACAGCCCGTTGGCCACCAGGGCGGCCAGCGTGGCGACGACAAAGCTGCGCAAGGCGAATCCGTCCCGCGTCGCCGACTCCACGCCCGCCAGCAGCAGCACCGGCGTGGACGGGATGGGAGCGCCCAGCTGTTCCAGCAGCACCGCCAGGGCGACGGCCAGCAGGCCGTATTCGGAGAAGAGGTCGTTCAGCATGATTGGCTGGCGAGGATAGTCGGAACACCATCTCCCTGATGTCAGCAGCCCGGGAAGGATCTCGTGATGTAGCCGATTACATTACGACACCATGCCTGCCGACCTCTGGAGCCAGTTCGATGCCGCCCCGCTGGCGCTGACGCTGCGTGTGGCCGTCTTCGCAACGGGGCTGGCCCTGCTGCTGGGTGTCGCCCTGGGTTGGGTCTTCGCCCGCACGCGGCTGCCCGGGCGCGGACTGCTGGAAGCCATCTGCATGCTGCCCCTGGTGCTGCCGCCCACGGTGCTGGGCTACGGCATCCTGGTGCTGATGGGCCGGCGCGGTGCCCTCGGCGGCTGGCTGCGCGAACACTTCGACTACAGCGTCATCTTCAACTGGCATGGCGCCGTCATCGCGTCCACGCTTGTGGCCCTGCCTCTGGTGCTGAAGGGCGCCAGCAGTGCCTTCGCCCAGGTCGATCGCAACCTCGAAGCCGCCGCTCGCACGCTGCGCCAGTCGGCCTGGGGCAGCTTTGTGCGCGTGACCCTGCCGCTGGCCTGGCCCGGCATCCTGGCCGGCACCCTGCTGGCCTTCGCCCGCGCCATGGGCGAGTTCGGCGCCTCGCTGATGGTGGCCGGCTCCATCCCCGGCCAGACCCAGACCGCCTCCATGGCCATCTACGACGCCGTCCAGGCCGGTCGCGACGATCTGGCCCTGATGCTGGCCCTCATCGTGTCGGCCGTGTCGGTCGCCATCCTCGTGCTGTCCAACCGCTATCTGCAACGCCCGCCCTCGCCATGAAACGACTGCTCGCGGCCCTCGCCTTCTCACTGCCGTTGCTTGCCGGCGCCCAGCAGCTGACCGTCTCGGCCGCCGCCAGCCTGACCGATGCCTTCAAGGAGATGGCGCCCGGTTTCGAGGCCGGCAAGCCGGGCGCCACGCTGCGCTTCAACTTCGCTGCCTCGGGCGTGCTGCTGCAGCAGATCGCGCAAGGCGCGCCGGTGGACGTCTTCGTCAGCGCCGACCAGGAGACCATGAACCGCGGTGCCGACCAGAAGCTCATCGCCACTGACACGCGGCGCGACTTCGCGGCCAACTCCCTGGTGCTGGTCACGCCGACCCAGGGTGCGCCCGCCATCGCCGCGCTGGCCGACCTGAAGAAGCCCGAGGTCCGCCGCATCGCCGTCGGCAAGATCGCCTCCGTGCCGGTGGGCCGCTACACCCAGCAGGCCCTGGGCACGGCCCAGCTGTGGTCGGCCGTGACGCCCAAGCTGGTCTTCGCCGACAACGTGCGCCAGGTGCTGGACTATGTGGCGCGCGGCGAGGTCGAGGCCGGCTTCGTCTACCGTACCGACGCCGAGATTGCCAAGGACAAGGTGCGCGTCGCCGCAACGGTGGGCGGCCACGCGCCCATCACCTACCCCGCCGCCGTCGTGGCCGACAGCAAGCAGGCCGCGCTGGCGCGAGACTTCGTCAACTACCTCGGTGGGGCCGAGGCCCAGGCCATCCTGGCCAAGTACGGTTTTGCCAAGCCTTGATCGACGTCCGACTCCAGTTCTCCGTCAGTGACGCGAAGCGCCGCTTCGACCTCGACATCGGCTTTGCCACCGATGCGCCCTTTGTCGCCCTTTACGGTCCCTCGGGCGCGGGCAAGTCGCTGACGCTGCAGGCCATGGCCGGGCTGCTGCCCGTGCAGGCGGGCCATGTGAAGTTGAACGGCCGCGCGCTGCTGGACACGGCGGCCGGCATCAACCTGCCACCCGAGGCCCGCGGCGTCGGCTATCTTTTCCAGCACTACGCCCTGTTTCCCCACCTCAGCGTGCGCGACAACATCGGCTTCGGCCTGACGAGCTGGCGCCGGCGCCTCAAAGCCGACGACGCGGCGCGCGTGGACGAGCTGATCGAGTCCTTCGGCCTCACAGCCATGGCGGGCAGCAAGCCGGCCACGCTGTCGGGCGGCCAGCAGCAGCGCGTCGCCCTGGCCCGGGCCCTGGCCTGCAATCCGCAGGTGCTGCTGCTGGACGAGCCTTTCGCGGCCCTGCACCCCATGCTGCGCCAGCAACTGCGCGATGAGCTGCGCGCCGTGCGGGAGCGCTGGGGCATCCCGGCCGTCATGATCACCCACGACCTCGACGACGTGGCGGCGCTGGCCAACCGCGCCTATGTCGTCGACGGCGGCCGGATCACGGGCGAGGTCGATCTGGACAAGGGCCAGGGCCGCGAGCTGTTGGACAGCAGCTCGCTGCGGCCCGGGGAACAGCAGCGTCGCGACTTCCTGAAGATGCAGCTGCCATGAACCCCGGCGACCACCCGCTGCTGCAAGGCGAACTGCGCCTGGCAGGCCGGCTGGACGGCCGCTTCTTCGACCTGCTGGCTGCCTTGGCGCTGACCGGCTCGCTGCAGAAGGCCGCGCGTGCGGCCGGCTACAGCTACAAGGGCGCCTGGCTGGTGCTGGACGCCGCTGGCGCGCTGACCCACTCGCCGCTGGTCGAGACGGCCACCGGCGGCCGCGGTGGCGGCGGCACCCAGCTGACCGCTGAGGGTCAGGCCTTGCTCGTCGCGTGGCGCGGCCTACAGTCGCGACTCGCCGCTTTCCTGGGTGAACAGGAAGCCTGGCTCAACGAACAACCGGGGCTCACCGCCCTGCTGAGGAGGATGTCCATGAAGACCACCGCTCGCAACCAGTTTCTCGGCCGCATCGCGGGCGTCAACCCAGGCCCGGCCACGACGACGGTGCGCGTCGCGCTGGACGGCGGCCAGGAGATCACCGCCTCGCTGACGACCCTGGCCGCCCAGGAACTGCAGGTGCAGACCGGCAAGGAGGCCCTGGCCCTGGTGAAGTCCAGCGAGGTCGTGCTGGTGACCGACTTCGGCGGCTACAAGCTGTCGGCCCGCAACCAGCTCGCCGGCACGGTTTCGCGCGTGCAGCGCGGCGCGGTGTCCAGCCTGATCGGCGTGACGCTGCCGGGCGGCGCCGTCGTCACCGCCAGCGTCACCAATGACGCCGTCGATGCGCTGGGCCTGGCCGCCGGCCAGCAGGCCACGGCCGTGTTCAAGGCCCACGCCGTCATGCTGGCCGTGCGCGGCTAGGATGTGCTGGGCGGTTTTGGGAAAGGCTCCGGGGGCCCGACGCCCCGCCCGCCATAATCTTCCCGCCCGCGGTTCTCTGCCTGACGGCAGGGATGAAAAGGGAACGACAGAAGAGCCGTCATCGGCGGCTCATGCTGTGGCTGCCCCCGCAACTGTGATCGGCGAGCTTCGCGCGCCATAGCCACTGGCCTTGTGCCGGGAAGGCGCGCGCGAGGCAGCGACCCGAGAGCCAGGAGACCTGCCGCGCGGCGCATGTTTGTGTCTTGGGGCGGGGTGTCTCCGAGCAAGAACCGCCGCCGCGTGGCGCGTGTTGCTCGGGGCTTGCGCCGCCCGGGTGGCGCCGCCGTGGTGCCTGGTCTTGCCAAGCCTCCGCCTCCTTTTGGAGAGAAGCGCTTGAGCCATCACATCACCGAAGCCCCCGCCACCATGGTCGTCGTCGACATGGTCTGGCCCGATCAATCCAACCACCACGGCACGCTGTTCGGCGGCGCGGCGCTGGCCATGCTGGACCGCATGGCCTTCATCATGGGCAGCAAGGCACTGCGCGGATCGGTCGTCACGGCATCCGTCGGCCAGCTGGACTTCGCCGCGCCGGCGCCATCCGGGCATCTGGTGGAATGCCATGGCACGGTACTCCAGCGAGGCCGCCGCTCCGTCACCGTGCACACACGGCTGATTGCCGAGGACCTGCTCAGCGGCACACGAACCGACTGCCTGAGCGGCGAGTTCGTGATGGTGAGACAGGCCGGCGAGGGGGATGGCGCTGCCGTTGTAGCGCAGGCAGCGTTGCCCGCCGACACGACCTTGGCCTCCGCCCTGGTGGCCGAGATCGTCTTTCCGGGTCACGCCAACCATCGCGGCCTGCTGCATGGCGGGCCGGCCATGGCGTGGATGGCCAAGGCCGGCTTTGTCGCGGCGACACGTCAGGTCCGCCGCACCATCGTCATGGCCGCCAGCGAGAAGCTGGACTTCCGCGCGCCGGCCCATGTGGGCGAACTGGTCGAGGTGACTGCCACCGTGACGGGCGTCGGCCGCCGCTCCGTGCAGGTCCAGGTGGAGATGTGGGCCGAATCGCCCAGCACGGGCGAACGGCGCCACTGCACCTCGGGACGACTGGTTTTCGTGGCGGTTGAGTAATGCGGGCACCGGCGTCCTGGTCAGGGCTGGGACTGGCCACGTCACCCGCCCCCCTAACCCGACAAGCCAGTGCCCACCAGGCCGTTGCTCACCCCCTCAGCCAGGGGGGCTCACATCGTTTCCCCGTGCGGGCGCCCGTGATTTGCGCACTAGCATCCGCGCCTCATTCGTGCTCACTCGCATAGACAGGGAAGTTCAATGGCCAACGCGGCAATCAAGTCATTCATCGTCGGGGCGGCTTCGGCATTTGCCCTGGCTGCACCCGCAGGTGCAGCCACCATCATCCTGCACGACATCGGCGGCGCCGCCCAGGTGACCGGCACGCAGGCCGAGGTGGGCTTCAGGATCGCCGCGAAGTACTGGGAATCGGTCCTCACCAACAACGCCACGATCGAACTGAACGTGGGCTACGGCGGGCTGCCGCCGGGCGTGCTGGGCTCGACCGGCTCCAGCCTGTCCCAGTTCGTGCCCATCTCTGATTACTACAGCGCGCTGAACGCCACCAAGACCAGTGCGCTGGACAACCTGGCCGTGGCCAACCTGTCGCCGCTGAACGGCAATGGCGGCGTGTCGGCCCTGGTGCCGTCCTATCTCTCACCGGCCAACCAGACCGGCATCAACGTCGCCGGCGGCACCCGACTGGCTCCCGACAACGCCATCAACAGTACGCTGGCCCTGACCACGGCCAACGCCAAGGCCCTGGGTGCCAACTTCGGTCCCAGCTTCATCGACGGCACCATCCAGTTCTCCAACCAGTTCGCCTTCGACTTCAACCCGACGGACGGCATCACGGCGGGCAGCTACGACTTCATCGGCGTGGCCATCCACGAGATCGGGCATGCGCTGGGCTTCGTCAGCGGGGCCGACGATTTCGACTACAGCGACGGCTACGCCGGCTCGGTCGACGATGCCTGGTGGAGCTACGGCCTGGACATGTTCCGCTACAGCGCCACCGGCCAGCTGAACTGGGCACCGAACGAGCCCTCCTACTTCTCGTTGGACGGCGGCGCCACGCCGCTGTGGAGCGGTTATTTCTCGACGGGCGAGACCACCGGCGACGGCAACCAGGCCTCGCACTGGAAGGAACCCAACCAGGCCACGCCGTGCAACAACTTCCTGGGCGTCATGAACCCCTACATCTGCGGCGGCAAGATGGATTCGGTCACCGCCCTGGACCTGGCTGCCTTTGATGCCATCGGCTGGAACGTGAACTTCGACGTGCTGGCCAACCCGGCCTACGAGCTGACGACGGCGCAGATCTACGAGCAGTTCGCTGCGCCGGAGCCGGCGACCTGGTCGGTGGCCTTCCTGGGCCTGCTGGCTGCCGGGCTGGTCACGCGCCGCCGCAAGCAGCAAGGCTGAACCCTAGCGCCCTTCTGACGGATCGCCCCGGTTGCAGACCTGCACCGGGGCGATCTTCATGGGGCCGCCGTGTCAGGTGCCCACGGCCACCGCGCGAGTGATCTGCACCTGCACCTCGCCCACGCCCGCAAACACATGCCGCGACTGCTGGCCGATGCGGATGTCGTGCACGCCGGTGATCATGCCGGTCGAGATGACGTCGCCGGCACGCAGGATTTCGCCCTGCTGGGCGCGCTTGTTCAGCGTGAAGGCCAAGGCACCCAAGGGGCCGGGCTTGAGGGCGACCTTGCCGGCGCCGACCGATTGGCCATCGATGAAGGTCTCGACGTCGATCGTCTCCAGCTCGCGCCAGTTGGCAATCTCGGCGCCGACAACGACGCCCCAGTTGTTGCCGAAGTCGGAGATGACGGCACCGGGGCCGATGTCGTTCAGCGTCGCCAGCGGGCTGCTGGCCACTTCGACGCCGATGTGCATGGACTTGACGAAGGGGGCGACGGTGTCGGCCGTCCAGTCGGCCTTGCCGGCGGGCGCGTCCTCGGCCACGACGACGACGACCTCGGCCTCGACCGCCGCGAAGCCGCCGTCGAACACCGGGCATTGCGCGGCCTCGCCGGCAGCAGGGCGGTGGATGTTGGCGGCGAAGGCCGGGCCGATGAGGCGCTCCTCGGGGAACTGCGCGGCGAAGGCCGGGTTCACGCGGGCGACCTTCCAGCCGGCCACGGCGTCAGGCCAGCGGGTGATGGCGGCAGCCTGCACGGCATAGGCCTGGGCCAGCGTGGCGGGCGGCGTGCCGGGGTAGGCGGGCAGCGACCGGCCGGCGGCGCGGGCCGCGGTGAAGCCGGCCGAGATGTCCTCGGGGTTGCTGGTGTTCATGATTCGTCTCCCACGCTGCAGGGCCTTGGTGAATGCGGGCGGCAATGTACCGCGAAGCATCCGGGGCGCGCCCTTTGCATCTGCGCAAGAGCGGCTATCGCACCGCACCCACCGCGCGGACCGGTCAGTAGGTCTTGTAGGGCAGAAACTTGCCGCTCATGACGATGCTGACCCGGTCGCCGGCCGGGTTGGGTTCGCGCTGCAGGTCCATCTTGAAGTCGATGGCGCTCATGATGCCATCGCCGAACTCCTCATGGATGAGTTCCTTGAAGGTCGTGCCGTAGACGCTGATGAGTTCGTAGAAGCGGTAGATCAGAGGGTCGGTGGGCACCGAAGTGGGCATGCTGCCCTTGTAGGGCACCACCTTGAGCCATTGCGCCTCGCATTCGCTCAGGTCGAAAAGCTGGGCCCAGCGTCGCGGCCTGGGCGTCGTTGAAGGTCATCTGGCCCAGGCAGCCGGCCGTGACCCACTCCTTGGACAGACCCACGGCCGCGGCCACATCGGCCCATTTGATGCCCTTGGCCACCTTGGTGGCGATGATCTTTTCCGTGACGTCGAGGCGGCTCATGCGGGTCTCCAGGTTGAAAGCAAACAGTTGCCGCTCATGAGGCCTGCAAGGCGTGTGCCACGCTTTGGCTGTTATCGAATAAGGAAATAAGCAAACTGTCGTTTGGTGAATAAGCGAGTTCGGGCACCCTCTCGGCTTCGTTCATTCGACGGCCCCGCCATGCCCTCCTTCCTGCCCACCCGCCGCGCCCTGGTCGCGCTGATCGCCGCCTCGGCCGCCCTGCCCGCCCTGGCGTCCGACCCGGCCCTGCTCAACGTCTCCTACGACGTCGCGCGCGAGCTCTACAAGCAGATCAATCCGGCCTTCGTCGCTGCGCAGAAGGCCAAGGGCCAGGCCGTCGTCGTCAACCAGAGCCATGGCGGCTCCAGCAAGCAGATCGGCGCCGTCATCGGTGGCCTCGAAGCCGACGTCGTCACGATGAACCAGGCCACCGACGTCGACCAGCTGGCCAGCGCCGGCCTCACGCCGGCCGACTGGCGCAGCCGCTTCCCCAACAACGCGGCGCCCTATTCGTCGACCATGACCTTCCTGGTGCGCAAGGGCAACCCCAAGGGCATCAAGGACTGGAGCGACCTGGCCCGCCCCGGCGTGCAGGTCATCATCCCCAACCCCAAGGTCACCGGCAACGGCCGCTACAGCTACCTGGCCATCTGGGGCAGCGTCATCGCCAATGGCGGCAGCGAGGCCCAGGCCAAGGAGCTGGTCACCAAGGTGCTGACCAATGTGCCGGTGCTGGACGGCGGTGGCCGCGGCGCCACCACGACCTTCACGCAGCGCGGCATCGGCGATGTGCTGGTCACCTTCGAAGCCGAGGTCGAGCTGATCGAGAACGAGTTCGGCAAGGGCCAGTTCGAGCAGGTCAACCCCAGCATCTCCATCGAGACCGATGCCCCCGTCGCCATCGTCGACAAGGTCGCCGCCAAGAAGGGCACGGCGGCCCTGGCCAAGGCCTATCTCGACTTCCACTGGAGCCCGGAAGGCCAGGAAATCATCGCCAAGAACAACTTCCGCCCGCGCGACCCGGCCATCTTCAAGAAACACGCCCAGCGCTTCGCCAACATCAAGCTCTTCACCGTCGACCAGACGCTGGGCGGCTGGGCCAAGGTCAGCAAGACCCATTTCGCCGACGGCGGCACCTTTGACCAGGTGATGGCGGGGATCAAGCGTTGAGTTCTTCTGCCTCCACGGCGGCAGCGCCCGGCGTCGCCGCGGCTGCCGCACGGCCGCCCCTGCTGCGCCGCCGTGTGCTGCCCGGCTTCGCGCCGACGCTGGGCTTCACGCTGTTCTACCTGTCCCTGATCGTGCTGGTGCCGCTGGCCGCGGTCTTCCTGAAGTCCTCGGGCCATGGCTTCGACGCCTTCTGGGCGGCGGCCACCTCGCCGCGCGTGATGGCCTCGTACAAGCTGAGCTTTGGCGCCTCGCTGATCGCCGCCTTCATCAACCTGGTCTTCGGGCTGATCCTGGCCTGGTGCATCGTGCGCTATGAGTTCCCGGGCAAGAAGCTGGTGGACGCACTGATCGACCTGCCCTTTGCCCTGCCCACGGCCGTGGCCGGCATCGCGCTGACGGCCCTGTACGCGCCCAACGGCTGGGTCGGCTCGATGTTCGCCCCGGGCGGCGTGTTCGCGCCGCTGTTCGGCGAGAACGGCACCAAGATCGCCTTCACGCCGCTGGGCGTGCTGCTGGCCCTGATCTTCATCGGCCTGCCCTTCATCGTGCGCACCGTGCAGCCGGTGCTGGAGGACATGGAGACCGAGCTGGAAGAAGCCGCCGCGTCGCTCGGCGCCCAGCGCTGGACGACCTTCCGCTACGTGGTGCTGCCGACGCTGACGCCGGCCCTGCTGACCGGCTTCGCGCTGGCCTTTGCGCGCGCCGTCGGCGAGTACGGCTCGGTCATCTTCATCGCCGGCAACATCCCCATGGTCAGCGAGATCACGCCGCTGATGATCATCGCCAAGCTGGAGCAGTACGACTACGTCGGCGCCACGGCGATCGCCGCTGTCATGCTGATCTTCAGCTTCGTGCTGCTGCTGATCATCAACCTGCTGCAGGGCTGGAGCAGCCGCCGGGGAACGCGCAAATGAGCACCGCCCTGCATCTCGCCCCGGCGCGCGCCCGCGCCAAGTACCAGGACAACCCAGCCACGCGTGAATCCGCCGGCGTGCGGCTCACCCTGCTCATCCTGGGCCTGGGCTTCTTCGGCATCTTCCTGCTGCTGCCCCTCGTCGCGGTCTTCACCGAGGCGCTGCGCAAGGGCTGGGAGCTCTATTTCTCCTCGTTGGCCGATGAGGAAACCTTCTCGGCCATCAAGCTCACGCTGACGGCCGCCTTCATCGCCGTGCCGCTCAACCTCGTGTTCGGCGTCAGCGCGGCCTGGCTGATCGCCAAGCACGAGTTCCGCGGCAAGCAGCTGCTGATCACGTTGATCGACCTGCCCTTCTCGGTCTCGCCCGTCGTGGCCGGCCTGATGTATGTGCTGATCTTCGGCGCCCAGGGCTGGTTCGGCCCCTGGCTGCAGGAACACGACGTGAAGATCATCTTCGCCGTGCCCGGCATCGTGCTGGCCACCGTCTTCGTGACCTTCCCCTTCGTCGCCCGCGAGCTGATCCCGCTGATGCAGGCCCAGGGCAAGGACGAGGAAGAGGCCGCCACCGTGCTCGGCGCCAGCGGCTGGCAGACCTTCCGCCGCGTGACCCTGCCCAACATCAAATGGGGCCTGCTGTACGGCGTCATCCTGTGCAATGCGCGCGCCATGGGCGAGTTCGGCGCCGTGTCGGTCGTGTCGGGCCACATCCGCGGCATGACCAACACGCTGCCCTTGCAGGTCGAGATCCTCTACAACGAATACCAGTTCGCGGCGGCCTTCGCCGTCGCGTCCCTGCTGGCGCTGCTCGCGCTGGTGACGCTGGTGATCAAGCAATTCATCGAATGGCGCGCCTCTGTCGCGTCGAAGGAAGCGTGATGGGCATCCAGGTCCAAAACATCCACAAGAGCTTCGGCAACTTCACCGCCCTCGGCGATGTGTCGCTGGACTTCCCGCGCGGCGAACTCGTCGCCCTGCTCGGCCCCTCGGGCTGCGGCAAGACCACGCTGCTGCGCATCATTGCCGGCCTGGAGCAGGCCGACGCGGGTCGCGTACTGCTGGACGGCCAGGACGCTTCCGACACCCATGTGCGCGAGCGCCAGGTCGGCTTCGTCTTCCAGCATTACGCGCTGTTCCGCCACATGACGGTGTTCGACAACGTCGCCTTCGGGCTGCGCGTCAAGCCGCGCAAGCAGCGCCTGCCCGAGGCCGAGATCAAGAAGCGCGTCACCGAGTTGCTCAAGCTGGTGCAGCTGGACTGGCTGGGCGACCGTTTCCCGCCGCAGCTGTCGGGCGGCCAGCGCCAGCGCATCGCCCTGGCGCGCGCGCTCGCAGTCGAGCCGCGCGTGCTGCTGCTGGATGAGCCCTTCGGCGCCCTGGACGCCAAGGTGCGCAAGGAGCTGCGCCGCTGGCTGCGCCGCCTGCACGACGAGCTGCACATCACCAGCATCTTCGTGACGCACGACCAGGACGAAGCCCTGGAAGTGGCCGACCGCATCGTGCTGATGGACCATGGCCGCGTCGAGCAGGTCGGCACGCCGCAGGAGGTCTACGAGCGTCCGGCCACGCCCTTCGTCTATGGTTTCCTCGGTGCGGTCAACCGCTTCGTCGGCCAGTCTCGCGGCGGCGTGCTGCACATGGGCGAGCACCAGCTGCCGCACGCCGGCGCCCACAACGACGGCGAGGTGCAGGCCTACGCCCGGCCGCATGAGCTGCAGATCCGCACCGACGAGTCGGCACCTGGCCTGAGTGCCACGGTCGAGCGCGTGCTGTCCTTCGGCGCCAGCGCCCGCGTCGAGCTGATCGGCCCGGACGGCCAGCCGCTGGAGGCTGAATTGACCCGCGAAGAGGCCGAATCCCTGCGCCTGCAGGGCGGCCAGCGCGTCAAGCTCAGCGCGGCGCGGCTGAGCCTGTTCGAAGCCGGCGCCGGCATCTGACGCCGAGTTAGGGAGGCCCTGTCCGGCTGCGGACGGCCTCTGCGTCTTTCCCTGGGCAGGCCCACGCCTTCGATGTCCGTCGGCGGGCCCGCTCGGGGAGAGCGTCATGTCCTTGTCCGCCTCGCAACGCCGCCGGGTCGCCCTGGCGGCCCTGGCCCTGGTCGGCGCCTACAAGCTGACCCAGCCCGCTCACGCCAGCGGCCTGCCCCGCCCGGCCGCCAACAGCCCGCAGGTGGCGGCGCCCAAGCACCGCGCGACGGAACCGCTGCGACTCGACCCGCCGACGCGGCTTGCCAGGCCTGCTTAGCCCAGCCTTCGCCGGACGGCCTCGCCATGAATCAAGGCAGCCCCCTAGCATGCCGCTCATCCACAAGGTTACGGATTTGCGGCTGTCCGACCAGGCGTAGCTTTCCCGTCTTTGAAGGCAAGGGTCGGCGTCGACACCACCTGCCGGCGGACCCTGCCCAGGGGACTGCCATGCCCGTTCAAGCCTCCGCCCATCGATGCTTAGGCCTTGTCGCCAGCATCTGCATGCTCGCCCAGCCCGCCTGGGCCGATGGACAACCGCGCCCCGCCGCGGCCGCCAGTGCCGCCAGCGCCCCCAAGCAAACCAACAACACGCCGCTGCGCTTCGATCCGCCGGCGGCCGGGCCCCGGGGCCCGACGCGTGCGGACTACGAGTACTGCATCGAACACCCCTCGCTGGACGGCCTGTACACAGACTGCTCGGCGCTGCTGCCCGATATCCCGCCCAAGCCCACGGTAGCGGCCAAGCCCGCCAAGCCGCGCTGAGGTCGCCGGGCCGCGGAGCCTGGACTTATTCGGCAGCCGCATGCGCTGCTGCGCATTGCTTCGTTCCTGGCGAGGCGCTGACTGCTCACACTGGCTCCACGTCAATCCCCTGGAGCCTCCCGTGAGCATCACCGCCATCAACGTCCGCAACCAGTTCCGCGGCACCATCAAGGAAATCATCGAAGGCCCGGTCGTCTCCGAGGTCGATGTCGTCACGCGCAGCGGCGACGTCGTCACCTCCGTCATCACGACGCGCTCGGTCAAGGATCTCGGCCTGGAAGTGGGCCGCGAGGTCGTCGCCCTGGTCAAGTCCACGGAAGTGTCGATCGCGACGCTGTAAGCCATGGCCTATCAGGCGCCACGCATCCTCATCATCCCGGGGCTGAACGACAGCGGCTCGGCCCATTGGCAGACCTGGCTGCAGGGCCAGTACCGCGACGCTCGCCGCGTCACGCAGCGCGACCCCAGCAAACCGGAGCTCGAGCGTTGGGCAGAGCGCATCCAGCGCACGCTGGAGGTGGCCGAGGTGTCCGGTGATAAGGGCGAATGGCTGGCCGTGGCCCACAGCTTCGGCTGCCTGGCCCTGGCCCGCCATCTGGCCGACCACCCGGACTCGGCCATCCGCGAGGCGCTGTTCGTGGCGCCTGCCGAGCCCGACAAGTTCGGCGTCGCTGAATCCCTGCCCCACCAGCGCCTGCCGCGCCGCTCGCGGCTCATCGCCAGCAGCACCGACCCCTGGATGAGCGCTGCCAGCGCCGCACGTTGGGCGCATCGCTGGGGCGCCAGCTACAGCAACCTCGGGCCCGTCGGCCACATCAATGCCGAAGCCGGCTTCGGGCCTTTTCCCCTGGCCAAGAGCTGGATCGAGGCCGCACGAGCCCGCGCGGCGGCCGAGCAGCGGCCCCGGCACGCGGAATTCCGCGAGTGGGCGTTCGCGGTCTGAGTTGACCCCTCGCCCAGTCCGACCCGCCGAACGCGGTCGGTCTGGTCGGTCCCCCGAGGGGACGGCGATGCTTGCCGGGTCGACCGGCAAGCACATCGCTGAAGCGGGCCGGCTCGGGAGCGGCAGCGCTCGGCCCGAAGGCCCGGCAAGAACCCGGATTCAGCTCAGGGCCGACTTGAACACCGCCAGCGTGCGCTCCCAGGCCAGCTGAGCCGACACCGGGTCATAGCGCGGCGTCGTGTCGTTGTTGAAGCCGTGCTGGGTGCCGGCGTAGACGAACTGCTCATAGCGCACGCCGGCGGCTTTCAGCGCGGCTTCATAAGGCGGCCAACTCGCATTGACGCGCTCGTCGTTGCCGGCGTAGTTCAACAGCAGCCGCGCCTTGATGCGCGGCACGTCTTCCAGTGCCGGTGCGCCGCCGTAGAAAGGCACGGCCACGGCCAGTTCGGGCACCTGGGTGGCCACGTAGTTGGACAGCGTGCCGCCCCAGCAGAAGCCGACGACGCCGAGCTTGCCGTTGGCGTCCGGCAGCGTCAGCAGGCCGCGGGCGCCGGCGACGATGTCGGCACGGGCCTTGGCCGGTTCGAGCTTGCCGAAGAGTTCGCGCGCCTTGTCCTCGTCGCCCGGGTAGCCGCCCAGCGGCGCCAGCGCGTCGGGCGCATAGGCCACATAGCCGGCCAGCGCGACGCGGCGGGCGATGTCCTCGATGTGCGGGTTCAGGCCGCGGTTCTCGTGCACCACCAGCACGGCTGGCAGCTTGCCCGCGGCACTCGCGGGCTTGGCCAGATAGCCCTGCACCTTGCCGTTGCCCTGGGGCGAATCGAAGGTCTGGCGGCGCGTGACCAGGCGCGGGTCATCTGGCTTGACCTGCTGGGCCGCCGCGAAATTGGGGCTCAGCGCCGCCAGCAGGGCCGCGGCGCCGGCCGGACCACCGGTGAAGGTGGCGGCCTGCTCCAGGAAGCCGCGGCGGCTCAGGTCGCCGTGCACATAGCGGTCGAAGAGTGGCCAAGCTTGATCGGGGATCTCAGTCGGATGGGTCATCGTGAGCGTCCTTATGCGGGGGAACGCCGACTTTAGTGGGACTACCCCTCAAGAAGTGAATATCGATATGGCGAATGGTTCGACGACAGATGCGGCCCCGGTTCGCAGAATCCCGGCGCATGAACTTCCAGCAGCTCCGCTCCGTCCGTGAGGCCCAACGCCGCGGCTTCAACCTGACCGAGGTCGCCCAGGCCCTGCACACCTCCCAGCCCGGCGTCAGCCGCCAGATCCGCGAGCTGGAGGAAGAGCTGGGCATCGAGCTCTTCGTGCGCGTCGGCAAGCGCCTGACCGGCCTGACCGAGCCCGGCGAGCATGTGCTGCCCGTCATCGAGCGCCTGCTGCAGGAGGCCGAGAACCTCAAGCGCGCGGCCGACGACTTCGCCCAGGCGGGCAGCGGCCGCCTGCGCATCGCCGCCACGCACAGCCAGGCCCGCTATGCGCTGCCCCCCGCCGTGCGCGACTTCCGTGCCCACCACCCCGATGTCAGCCTGCATCTGCAGCAGGGCTCGCCGCAGCAGATCGCGCGCCTGCTGCTCGACGGCGAGGCCGATGTCGGCATCGCCACCGAGGCCCTGGCCCAGTACCCCGAGCTGGTCGCCCTGCCCTGCTACCGCTGGACCCATTCGGTCGTCGTGCCGCCCGGCCACCCGCTGCTGGATGGGCCGCTGACCCTGGCCCGTGTGGCCCAGTTCCCCATCGTCACCTACGAGCCCGGCTACACGGGCCGATCGCATATCGACGAGGCCTTTGCCGCCGCCCAGCTGTCACCCCACATCGTGCTGAGCGCCATGGACGCCGACGTCATCAAGACCTATGTCGAGCTGGGCCTGGGCGTGGGTATCGTGGCCTCCATCGCCTTCGACGAGGAGCGCGACCGCCACCTGCGCTCCATCGACGCCCGCCATCTGTTCGAGGACAACATGACCCGCCTGGCGGTGCGCCGCAGCGCCTATCTGCGCGACTACGTCTACGAGTTCATCCAGACCTTCGCCTCGCCGCTGAAGCGCGAGGTGGTCGACGCGGCCCGCCACGAGCCCCTGGCCAGCGAGCCCGTGCTGGCCTGGTCAAAGGCTGCATGAGCTAGCTCGAACTGCTTCTTTGCCCCCGCTGCACCCTATCCCTAGAGTGAACCGCCTTATCCCTAACTCCAAAATCATGCGCCGCCTTCTCACCGCTTTCTCTCTCGCCCTCGCCGCCACCGGCGCCTTTGCCCAGGCCTCGCTGCTCAACGTCTCCTACGACCCGACGCGCGAGCTCTACCAGGACTTCAACAAGGCTTTCGCCGCCCAATGGAAGGCCAAGACCGGCGAGACCCTGAGCATCAAGGCCTCGCATGGCGGCTCGGGCAAGCAGGCCCGCTCGGTCATCGACGGCCTGGAAGCCGACGTCGTGACCCTGGCCCTGGCCTATGACATCGATGCCCTGGCCGATCACAAGCTGCTGGGCCTGGACTGGCAGAAGAAGCTGCCCAACAACGCCAGCCCCTACACCTCGACCATCGTCTTCCTGGTGCGCAAGGGCAACCCGAAGAAGATCAGCAACTGGCCCGACCTGGCCCGCAGTGGTGTCGAGGTCATCACGCCCAACCCCAAGACCAGCGGCGGTGCTCGCTGGAACTACCTGGCCGCCTGGGGCTATGCGCTGAAGAACGGCGGCACGCCGGACTCGGCCAAGGACTTCGTCAAGCGCATCTATGCCAACACCAAGGTGCTGGACTCGGGCGCTCGCGGCTCGACGACGACCTTTGTCGAACGCGGCATCGGCGACGTGCTGATCGCCTGGGAGAACGAGGCCTATCTGGCCGTCAAGGAACTCGGTCCGGACAAGTTCGAGATCGTCACGCCCAGCGTCTCCATCCTGGCCGAACCGCCCGTCGCCATCGTCGACAAGGTCGTCGACAAGCGCGGCACGCGCAAGCAGGCCGAGGCCTATCTGAACTATCTCTACAGCCCCGAGGGCCAGGAGATCGCGGCCAAGAACTACTACCGCCCGCGTGACGCCAAGGTCGCGGCCAAGTACGCCAAGCAGTTCGCGCCGGTCAAGCTCTTCACCATCGACGAGCTGTTCGGCACCTGGCGCCAGGCCCAGAAGGCTCACTTCGATGACGGCGGCGTGTTCGACCAGATCTACGCGCCTGGAGCGAAGTAAGCCCTTGTGAAGTCTTGTTGCGGCCGTCAACCCGGCCTCGACAGCTGACGTTGGGCGGCCTCATCATGAGGCCGCCATGAGAAAACTAGTCCTCGGTTCCGCGCTCTGCTTCACCTTGATCGGCTGCGCCACGGCGCCGCAGCCGACGTCCACCGCCCACGGTCCAGCCCAAGACACGCTCTGGCTGGACCGTCTCACTTGGGGCGCCAGCAGCACCGACCTGAAGACGGTGCAAGCCAAGGGCCGTGAGGCCTGGCTGGACGCCCAGCTCCAACCCGCCAACCCAGCGGCATTGCCCGAAGCCGCCAAGACCCAGATCCAGGCCCTGGCCATTTCGCAGCAGCCCCTGCTGCCGCTGGTGCAGCAGATGGAAGCCCAGCGCAAGGCGGCCGATGCGCTGACCGACGACGCCGCCAAGGCCGAGGCGCAGAAGAACTACCAGCAGGCCCTGACCAAGCTGGCCCGCGAGGCCTCGACGCGCCAGCTGCTGAATGCGCTGTACTCGCCCAGCCAGGTGCAGGAGCAGCTGACCTGGTTCTGGTTCAACCATTTCAACGTCCACCAGTACAAGGCCAATCTGCGCGTCATGGTGGGCGACTACGAGCAGGGCCTGCGCGAGCGGTCCCTCGGCCGCTTCCGCGATCTGCTCGGCTACACGGCCCACCATCCGGCCATGCTGCGCTACCTCGACAACGAGCAGAACGCCGCCAACCGCATCAACGAGAACTACGCCCGCGAGGCACTGGAGCTGCACACCCTGGGCGTGGGCGGCGGCTACAGCCAACGCGATGTGCAGGAGCTGGCCCGCGTGCTGACCGGGCTGGGCGTCAACCAGACCGACAACAAACCCAAGCTCAAGCCCGCCCAGGAGGCCCAGTACCGTCGCGACGGGCTGATGGAGTTCAACCCGGCCCGGCACGACTTCGGCGACAAGCAATTGCTCGGCATCACGGTCAAGGGCCAGGGCGAGGCCGAGCTGGACCAGGTGCTGGACCTGCTGGCCAGACATCCCAGCACGGCGCGCTATGTATCGCGCAAGCTGGCCCAGTATTTCGTCGCCGACGAGCCGCCGCCGGCCCTGGTGGAGCGCATGGCCGAGCGCTGGCAGCAGAGCGATGGCCGCATCGCCGAGGTGCTGCGCGCCATGGTCGGCGCGCCGGAGTTCGAGGCGTCGCTGGGCCGCAAGTTCAAGGACCCGACCCACTACGTCGTCTCGGCCGTGCGTCTGGCCTATGCCGACAAGGTGGTGCTGAACACCGGGCCCATGATCGGCTGGCTCTATCGCCTCGGCCAGGCGCCCTACAACCGCCAGACGCCCGACGGCTATGCCATGGACGAGAGCGCCTGGGCGGGGCCCGGCCAGATGACGACGCGCTTCGAGATCGCCCGCGCCATCGGCAGCGGCAGCGCCGGCCTCTTCAAGGTCGAGGGCGAACCCAAGGACAGGCCCGCCTTCCCGCAGATCGCCCACCCGCTCTACTACGAGGGCATCGCGCCGCGCCTGGCCGCGCCCACGCAGCAGGCCCTCGCTCAAGCCACCTCGCCGCAGGAATGGAACACCTATCTGCTGGCCTCCCCCGACTTCATGCACAGGTGATGTGATGGACCGACGCCTTCTGCTCCAACTCGGCCTGGGTGCCACGCTGTTGCCCACGCAAATGTGGGCCGCGACACCCGACGCGCCGCGACTGCTCGTCGTCTTCCTGCGCGGCGCCTACGACGCGGCCAACCTGCTGGTACCCACGTCATCGAGCTTCTATTACGAGTCCCGACCCAATATTGCCATCGCCAAGTCGGCGGCCCTGCCGCTGGACGCCAACTGGGGCCTGGCGCCAGCCCTGGCCGACAGCATCCACCCGCTGTGGGGCAAGGGCCAGGCCGCCTTCGTGCCCTTTGCCGGCACCAACGACACGACGCGCAGCCATTTCGAAACCCAGGACCACATCGAGCTGGGCCAGGCCGACGAAGGCTCTCGCGACTTCCGCAGCGGCTTCATGAACCGCCTGGCTGGCGTACTGGGTGCGGGATCGCGCCTGGAGGCCATGGCCTTCACCGACCAGGTGCCGCTGATCCTGCGCGGCAACCTGCCTGTCGCCAACCAGGCTCTGCGCGACCTCGGCAAACCGGCCATCAATGCAGCGCAAGCCCAGGTCATCGCCGGCATGTATGCCAACACGCGCATGGCCAACACGGTCAGCGGCGGCTTCGAGGTGCGTGACGAGGTGTCCAAGGAGATGGCCGGCGAGATGGAAGCCGCCAGCCGCGGCGCCATCGCGGCCAAGGGCTTTGCGTTGGAGGCACGGCGCATCGCGCGGCTGATGCGCGAGCGCGTGACCCTGGGCTTCATCGACGTCGGCGGCTGGGACACCCATGTCGGCGAAGGCGGCGCCACCGGCCAGTTGGCGACCAAGCTGGGTGAGCTCGGCAAGGGCCTGGCCTTGTTCGCCGACGAGATGGGGCCGCAGTGGAACAACACCGTGGTGGTGGTGGTCAGCGAGTTCGGCCGTACCTTCCGCGAGAACGGCAACCGCGGCACCGACCATGGCCATGGCAGCGCCTATTGGGTGCTGGGCGGTGGGGTGAAGGGCGGGCGCATTGCCGGCGAGCAGGTGGAGGTCAAGGCCGCCACGCTGTTCCAGAACCGCGACTACCCGGTGCTCAACGAGTACCGGGCCCTGTTCGGCGGCCTGTTCAGGCGCATGTACGGCCTGAACGACGCGCAGCTGGCCCAGGTCTTCCCCGGGGCCAGCGCGCGCGATATCGGCCTCGTTTAAGCCGACTTGCTCCAGCGCTCAACGACCGCCTTGACGCGCTCGCCGAAATGGCGGGCCGTGGCGATGTCGCCCGGGATCATTTCTTCGGCCGAAGCGTCGCTGGGCGTCTGGGTGATCAGGCCGGCATAGCCGCCGAGGTTGTTGACCTCGTCGCGCGTGGCGGCCTTGTGGTTGGGCGCCTTCAGGCCCATGCCGACCCAAATCATGCCGTGCTGCTGGCTGAGGGTGTGCAGGTACTGGATGGTGCCCTGCTTGTCGCCGTTCAGCGTGGCCGAGTTGGTGAAGCCGGCGGCGATCTTGTCCTTCCAGACCTGGGCATACCAGGGCTTGCTGCTGGCATCGGCGAACTTCTTGAACTGCCAGCTCGCGCCGCCCATATACGTCGGCGAGCCGAAGATGATGCCGTCGGCCGCAGCCAGCGAAGCCCAGTCGGCTTCGGTGATGTTGCCTTCGGCGTCGATGGCGATCAGCTGCGCGCCCGCGGAGCCGGCGACGGCCTCGGCGACCTTCTTGGTGTGGCCGTAGCCGGAGTGGTAGAGAACGACGATCTTGCTCATGGAGGACTTCCTCTGTGGGTGGGGGGAATGAGAAAACTCAGGCTGCGAGGTCGAACACGAGAACTTCCGCGTCCTTGCCCGCCGTCAGCGCGAGGCGCAATGTTTCGCGAAGCTGCAAGGCATCACCTGCCGTCAGGTCTTGGCCGTTTGCGGTAAGCGCGCCGCGGATGACATGCACATAGGCGATGCGGCCCGGCGCCAGATTCAGTTCGGCGGCTTCGCTGCCGTCGAACAGGCCGGCATACAGCTTGGCATCGGCGTGGATGGTCACCGAACCCTCCGCGCCGTCATTGGCCGCCACCAAGCGCAGCTGGCCGCGCTTGGAGCTGGCATCGAAATGTTTCTGCTCATAGCTGGGCGCAATGCCACGGGCATCGGGCTGGATCCAGATCTGCAGGAAGTGCGTCGTCTGGTCCTTGGCATGGTTGAACTCGCTGTGCAACACGCCGCTGCCGGCACTCATGCGCTGCACATCGCCGGGGCGGATGACGCCGGCGTTCGCGCCGCCCTTCTCGCCATTGCCCATGCTGTCCTTGTGGGCCAGCTCGCCGGACAGCACATAGCTGATGATTTCCATGTCGCGGTGGCCATGGGTGCCGAAACCGGTGCCCGGGGCGATCTTGTCCTCGTTGATGACGCGCAGCGGCCCGAAGCCCATGCGGGCTGGATCGTAGTAGTCGGCGAAGGAGAAGCTGTGGAAGGACTTCAGCCAGCCGTGGTCGGCGTAGCCGCGGTCACAGGACTTGATGAGTTGGCTGGTCATGCTTGGACTCCTTGCTTGTGGTCGATGGACTCAATGTAGGAGTCGACGGCACGATGACCACTCAGCCTGCCTTGAGGACATCGTTCAAATAGACTGAACTGATGTCGACCTCCCAAGACAAGCGCCGCGCCCTGACGCCCGAAGCCCTGTCCATGATGGACACCATCGCCCGCACCGGCAGCTTTGCCGCCGCGGCACGCGAGATGGGGCGGGTGCCGTCGGCCCTGACCTATTCCGTGCGCCAGCTGGAAGACGCGCTGGATGTGCTGCTCTTCGACCGCAGCTCGCGCCAGGCCGTGCTGACCTCGGCCGGCCAGGAGCTGCTCGTCGAGGGCCGGCGACTGCTGCAGGAGCTGGACGCCGTCGCCAACCGCGTGCGCCGCATCGCCACCGGCTGGGAGAGCGAGCTGACCTTGGCCGTCGACGACGCCATCGCCCGCCGCGCCCTCTTCGACCTGATGGAAGAGTTCTACGCCCAGAAGACCGAGGGCGGTGGCCCGCCGCCGACGCGGCTCAAGCTGCGCATCGAAGTGCTGGCCGGCACCTGGGAGGCCCTGCTCAATGGCCAGGCCGACATCGCCATCGGCAAGCGGCCCGAGCAGCCCACCAGCAGCATCGTCTGCGAGCCCGCCGGCGAGATCGAGTTCGTCTTCTGCGTCGCGCCCCATCATTCGCTGGCCAATGCGCCCGAGCCGCTCACGGCGGCGCAGATCTCCGAGCACCGCATCATTGCCGTGGCCGACAGCGCCCGCCAGCTGCAGCCCATCACCATCGGCGTGCTGCCGGGCCAGGATGTGCTGACCATGCCGTCCCTGGCCAGCAAGCTCGAAGCCATGCTGCGCGGCCTGGGCTGCGGCTCCCTGCCGGCGCCCATGGTGCGCCGCCATGTCGAGGCCGGCCGCCTGGTGCAGAAGTCCACCTACGAAGGCCGGCGCGTCAGCGCCATGAGCTTCGCCTGGCGCGACACCGGCCAGGCGCCGGGCAAGGCCCTGGCCTGGTGGCTGGCCAAGCTGCGCGGCGCGGCGACCCAGAAGGCATTGCTGGAGCAGCACGAGGGGCTGCTGCTCTGATGGGCCTGTATCGCGGCCGTTTTGCGCCCTCGCCCACCGGCCCCCTGCATGCCGGCTCCCTGGTCGCCGCGCTGGCCAGCTGGCTGGACGCCCGCGCCCACGGCGGCCAGTGGCTGGTGCGCATCGAGGACGTCGACGGCCCGCGTTGCCCGCCGGGCCTGGACGAGGTCATCCTCGGGCAACTCGATGCGCTCGGCCTGAGGTCCGACGAGCCGCCGGTCTGGCAGTCGCGCCGTGGCGACCTCTACCAGGCGGCGCTGGACCGGTTGATCGCGTCCGGCCACGCCTATGGCTGCGCTTGCACACGCGCCGAGATCGCGGCAGCGGCCGGCCCTCGGCCCAAGCATGGCGAACTCGTCTATCCCGGCACCTGCCGCCACGGCACGAATGGCCGGCCCGTGCGGGCCTGGCGTTTCAGAGTGCTGGGTTGCATCGACTGGATGGACCGCCGCCTGGGCGTCCAGTCGCAGGACCTGGAAGCCGAGGTCGGCGACTTTGTCCTGAAACGCGCCGATGGCCTCTGGGCCTACCAGCTCGCCGTCGTCGTCGACGACGCCGATCAGGGCATCACCGACATCGTGCGCGGGGAGGACCTGGCCGACAACACACCGCGCCAGATCGCGCTGCAGCGCGCCCTGGGCCGGCCCACACCCCGCTATCTGCACACGCCGCTGGTGCTGGCCGAGGACGGGCACAAGCTGTCCAAGCAGAACGGGGCGGCGGCCATTGATCTCTCCGATCCCGAGTCGCGGCTGCGCGAAGCGGCTGCCCGCCTCGGCTTGCATCTGCACACCGCCGATCCCCTCGCCGAGGCCATCGAGCGGTGGCGCGCGGCGACAATCGCCGGATTTCCCCAACTCAAGGATCCCCCATGAACACCACCCCCAGCGGCCTGCAGTTCGAAGACACCGTCGAGGGTGACGGCAAGCAGGCCCAGGCCGGCCAGGACGTGACCGTCCACTACACCGGCTGGCTCTGGGTCGATGGCGCCAAGACGACCAAGTTCGACTCCAGCAAGGACCGCGGCGACCCGTTCGAGTTCGAACTCGGCGCCGGCATGGTCATCAAGGGTTGGGACGAAGGCGTGCAGGGCATGAAGATCGGCGGCAAGCGCACGCTCATCATCCCGGCCGACCTTGGCTATGGCGCACGTGGCGCCGGCGGCGTCATCCCGCCCAACGCCACGCTGTGCTTCGACGTCGAGCTGCTCGGCCTGGCCGGCGGCCCCGAGCATGTCGAGCTGAACCTGCACACCACCTCCACCGGCCTGCAGTACGAAGACCGTGTCGTCGGTGAAGGCGCCGAGGCTGCCAAGGGCCAGCGCGTGTCGGTGCATTACACCGGCTGGCTCTACAAGGACGGCATGAAGGGCAAGAAGTTCGACTCCAGCAAGGACCGCGGCCAGCCCTTCAAGTTCCGCCTCGGCGGCGGCGAAGTCATCGCCGGTTGGGACGAGGGCGTGCAGGGCATGAAGGTCGGTGGCACGCGCATGCTGGTGCTGCCGCCCGAACTGGGCTACGGCGCCTATGGTGCCGGCGGCGTCATTCCCCCCAACGCCACCCTGCTGTTCGAGGTCGATCTGCTGGCGGTTTAACCGTCCTCAAATCAGGGGACGGCGGCGCTGCTGACAAGCGCCTGTCATTCGCGGATGCTGTGATCCAAACTCCACGTTCAAGCTCACACCATGTCGATCGACCAACGCCGTTTCCCCCGCGTCGAGTTCTTCCTCGTTCCTGAGCAGCACGAGCAGCTGCCGGTCTGGGTCATCAAGCCCGAGGGCCTGGCCGAGGCGCGTGGCGGTGTCGTCGTCAACCTCAGCGAGGCCGGCCTGCAGATCCTGGCCGCGGCCGATCCGCCGCTGGACGCCCAGCACTACGAGCTGCGCCTGCTGCTCGGCGAGGACGAGGGCGTGCCCCTGTTCAGCGCCGATGTGCGCCGCGTCTGGACCCGGCCGCTGAGCCGCATCGTGCAGCTGGGCGGTTTCGAGTTCGAATCGGCCAACTCCCAGGCCGAGGAATTCCTGCTGGCGCAGACGGCGCACGTCACGGCGCGCAAATGGGTGCGCTGCGTGCTCGTGGAGCGCATGACCGCCCTCGCTTGAGCATGCCTGCAACGCCCCCTCTGGCGGGCCGAAACAGACTGCGTTAGCGTGGCCCCGGGGCAGCATCGCCCCGCCATGGTCACGCCCGATGCTCGAACCCGACCACCTGCTGCGCTACTGGCTCCACAACCAATGGGCCGCCAATGTACTGATGCTGATGCATCTGCTGGGCGCCATGGTGCTGGGCCTGCTGCTGGGCTACGAGCGGGCCTATCACGGCCGCGCGGCGGGCATGCGCACCTACGCTTTGGTCTGCATGGCCTCCTGCGCGGTGACCATCCTCGTCGGCTACCCCGACCAGTGGTTTGGCGGCCACGCCGCCGGCGGTTCACTGCCGCAATTCACCGACCCGACGCGGGTCATCCAGGGCGTCGTGACCGGCATCGGCTTCCTGTGCGCCGGCGTCATCATGCGCGAGGGCATGAACATCTCCGGGCTGACGACGGCGGCCTCGCTGTGGGCGGCTGCGGCCATCGGCATCGTGCTGGGCATGGGCTTCTATTTCGCGGCCATCGCGCTGACGCTGCTGTGTGCGTCGCTGATGATGTGGGGCGCCCGGCTGGAGAACTACCTGCCCTCGCACCCGGCCATTGCCGTGACGCTGCGTAGCGAGTCGGGTCGCAGCTTCACCCAGGTCGAGCTGGCCGAGTTTGCCGACGGCCTGGGCTACCGCTTCGCGCCGGGCTCACTCAGCATCGAGAAACAGGGCGATCACGAGGAATGGCGCTTCGTCTGCACGGCCAAGAAGAACTTCAAGGGCCAGACGCTGTGCCGCTTCACCGGCCGACTGCACGAACTGCCGGGCGTGGCGGGCTACCGCGTCACACACGCTCGCAACTAGAGAAGACTCACGGCCGCCAGGTTCAGCAGCGAGGTCTCGCGCATCAGCCGCACGAAGTCGGCCAGGAAGGGCTTGGCTGCCAGGTTCGGCGTGCTGACGGCATAGAGCCGCCCCGTCAGCCCTGACTCGCCAATGCGCTGTCGCGCCACATAGCCGCGCGCCAGATAGCCTTCCACCGCCCACAGCGGCAGCGCCGCAATGCCGCGGCCGCTGGCCACCAGCTGCAGCATGGCCACCGTCAGCTCGCTGGTGCGGCGCGGCGGCGCGATGCCCGCGGGCTGCAGCACGCGGCGCACCAGGTCCAGCATCTCGTCGGGCACCGGGTAGGTGATGAGGGTGTGATCGGCAAAGTCGGCCGCGTCCAGCCACGGCTTGGCCAGCAAGGCGTGCCCCTTGGGCAGCAGGGCAATGATCTCGAAGCTGAACAGCGGGTGCACGACGACGCCGGTCTCGTCGGCATCCACGTCGGACACGATGGCCAGCTCGGCGCGGTCCTGGTGCAGCAGGCCCACGGGGTCGGCCTGGAAGCCCGAGACGATGTCCAGCTCCACCTCGGGCCAGCGTTCGCGGAAGGCGTCCATGGCCGGCATCAGCCAGTCGAAGCAGGTGTGGCATTCCACGGCAATGCGCAACTGGCCGGCCGAGCCGTCCACCAGGCGGCGCACATCGCGATCGGCCTCGTCGACCTGGGGCAGCACGGCATCGGCCAGTTTCAGCAGCCGCTGGCCGACGGCACCGAAGGCCAGCGGGTTGCTCTTGCGCGCGAACAGCTCGGCGCCGTAGTGCTCCTCCAGCCCCTTGAGCTGGTGGGACAGCGCCGACTGCGTCAGGTTCAGCAGCTGCGCCGCGCGGGACAGATTGCCGGCCTCGCGAAGGGCGACCAGGGTGCGCAGATGGCGCAGTTCGAGCGGCGTTTGCATGAGCAGAACTGTTGATGAACCCGAAAACGTTTCGTTTGATTCATTGTGCCCGACTGCGGATCATCACGAACGAAATTCATCTACTTCTCGATAGTCATGATCAAGACTCATATTCTGGGCTTCCCGCGCATGGGCGAGCACCGCGAACTGAAGACCGCGCTGGAGCGCCACTGGCGTGGCGAACTGCCCGCTGCCGAGCTGGAGGCCCAGGCCGCAGCACTGCGCGCCCGCCACTGGCAGCTGCAGCAGGACGCGGGCCTGGACCATGTCACCGTCGGCGACTTCGCCCTCTATGACCATGTCGCCCACCTGATCCAGCTGTTCGGCTGCGAGCCGGCCCGCTTCGGCTTCAGCGACCAGCAGACGCCCCTGGAGCGCTATTTCGCGATGGCCCGCGGCATCACGACCAGCCACGCCCGCACCGAGGCCTGCGGCTGCAGCGGTGCCCACGTCGACGGCGTGCCCGCGCTGGAGATGACCAAGTGGTTCGACACCAACTACCACTACCTCGTGCCCGAGTTCGACAGCACCACCGAGTTCAGCCTGCATGCCGAGCGCCTGCTCGCCGAGGTCGACGAAGCCATCGCCCTGCCCGCCAGCCCCAAGGTCGCGCTGCTGGGCCCGGTCAGCTTCCTCTACCTCGGCAAGAGCAAGCAGGAAGGCTTCGACCGCCTGGTGCTGCTCAAGCGCCTGCTGCCCGCCTACGAACAACTGCTGACCCGTCTGGCCGCCCGCGGCGTGACCTGGGTGCAGCTGGATGAGCCCATCCTCGGCCTGGACCTCACACCTGCCTGGCAGGACGCGCTGCGCCTGGCCTATGCGCGCCTGGGCGTCGTCGGCCAGCCGCTGCTGCTGGCGACCTATTTCTCGCCGCTCGGCGACAACCTCGCCCTCGCCTGCGAACTGCCCGTGGCCGGCCTGCATGTGGACGCGGTGCGCGCCCCCGACGAGCTGTTGCCCGTCGCCCTGCGCCTGCCGCTGGACCGCGAGCTGTCGGTGGGCATCATCGACGGCCGCAACATCTGGCGCAGCGACCTGGACCAGGCTCTGCTGCAGCTGAACAAGGCGCGCGAACTGCGCGGCGGCCGGCTGTGGGTGGCGCCGTCCTGCTCACTGCTGCACGTGCCCTTCAGCCTGCGCCGTGACACGGCCCTGGATACCGAGCTGCAGGGCTGGCTGGCGGGCGCCGTCGAGAAGCTGGACGAGCTGCGTGTGCTCAAGCGCGCGCTGTGGGGCGATGAGGCCGGCGTGGCCCGCGAGCTGGCCGAGTCCCGCGTCGCCCGCGCCACCCGCGTCACCAGCCGGCGCGTGCGCAACGGCACCGTCTCAGCCCGACTCAGGGCCCTGCCAGCCGATGTCGACCAGCGCCGCTCGCCCTTCCCCGCCCGCCAGGCCGCGCAACGCCATCGCCTCAAGCTGCCCGCCTTCCCGACGACCACCATCGGCTCCTTTCCGCAGACACCCGAGATCCGTGCCGCCCGCGCCGCCTTCAAGCGCGGCACGCTGGCTGAAGACTCCTACCGCGAGGCCATGCAGCGCGAGATCGAGCTGGCGGTCCGCAAGCAGGAGTCATTGGGCCTGGACGTGCTGGTGCATGGCGAGGCCGAACGCAACGACATGGTCGAGTACTTTGGCGAGCAGCTGTCGGGCTTTGCCTTCACGGCCAACGGCTGGGTGCAGAGCTACGGCTCGCGCTGCGTGAAGCCACCAGTGCTGTTCGGCGATGTGTCGCGGCCCCAGGCCATGACGGTGGACTGGACCGTCTTCGCGCAGGGCCTGACGAACAAGCCCATGAAGGGCATGCTGACCGGCCCCATCACCATCCTGCAATGGTCCTTTGTGCGCGACGACCAGCCGCGCGCCGATACCGCCCTGCAGATTGCGCTCGCCATCCGCGATGAAGTGGCCGACCTGGAGGCCGCCGGCATCGCCGTCATCCAGATCGACGAGCCCGCCATCCGCGAGGGCCTGCCGCTGCGCCGCGCAGCCTGGGGCGCCTACCTCGCCTGGGCCACGCGCGCCTTCCGCGTCTCCGCCAGCGCGGTGCGCGACGACACCCAGATCCACACCCATATGTGCTACTCGGAGTTCAACGACATCCTGCCCGAGATCGCGGCCATGGACGCCGACGTCATCACCATCGAGACCAGCCGCTCCGACATGGAGCTGCTGCGCGGCTTTGGCGACTTCCGCTACCCCAACGAGATCGGCCCCGGCGTATACGACATCCACTCACCCCGCGTGCCCGACACGGCCGAGATGCTGCGCCTGCTGAAGAAGGCCGCCGAAGTCATTCCGCCGGGGCTGCTGTGGGTCAACCCGGACTGTGGGTTGAAGACGCGGGGATGGGTGGAAACGGAGGCGGCGTTGGCGCGCATGGTGGAAGCCGCGCGCGAGTTGCGAAGAGAAGTGCCGCAGGCTGGCTGAGTGGCGAAACCCTCAGGTAGTCGGCGGCCCGGGCCAACTCGATTGGCATGATGGCGCTCGCCCGGTGCCGAAGGAACGCTTTGCAGCAGATCAGCAATGAGCAACGACTACTTTGAACACCCGAGCCGCTTTCCGAAGAATGCGGCTGGGGCCTTCTACACGTTGGGCGACATCGCTTCCGACGGAACCTGGTGCGGGCAGTGCCTCTCATGCGCTGCGCCCGAAAACGAAGCCCCCGCGCTGCTCGCGCCACTGACCGACACCAACTCTGATACCTACTTCGTCAGGCAGCCAGAAACAGAGGCAGAGATTGAGCAAGCCTGTCGTGCGATTGAAGTGTGCTGCGTCGACACGCTCCGATACGGCGGGCAAGACCCAAGAATCCTGGTCCGATTGAGACGAACGGACTGCTGCGACTATTCAATTGATGGAGATGGCGCCATCACCGGCCCATCTCTCGAAAGCAAGCCTGCGTCCACAGCAATTCCAGAACCCTGGAAGTGGTGGCAGCTGTGGAAGTAGCTCCCCAGCAGCCGAGTGCGCAGCGAATAGCAAAATTCGCCACCCAGCGCGAATCAAGCTCAAGCCCCCATCAATCAATCGCCGGATACTCGCCCACCCCATCCGGCCAAGGCGTCAGGATCTCGAAGCCGTCCTTGGTCACGGTGACCATGTGCTCCCACTGCGCCGACAGCGACTTGTCGCGCGTGACGACGGTCCAGCCGTCGTTCAGTTCGCGGATGCCGGCACCGCCCGCATTGATCATGGGCTCGATCGTGAAGATCATGCCCTCCTGCAGCTTCAGGCCTTCGCCCGGGCGGCCGAAGTGGTTGACGTGAGGTTCGTCGTGATAGACGTCGCCGATGCCATGGCCGCCGTACTCGCGCACCACGCTGAAGCCAGCCGCATGGGCCACCTTCTGGATGGCATGCCCGACATCGCCTAACGTCGCACCCGGGCGCACCTGGCGGATGCCGGCGCGCAGGGCTTCGTAGGTTGTCATGACCAGGCGGCGCGCCAGCACATTGGTCTCGCCGACGATGAACATGCGGCTGCTGTCGCCGAACCAGCCGTCCTTGGTCAGCGTGACATCCACGTTGACGATGTCGCCCTTCTTCAGCTTCTTGTCCTTGGACGGGATGCCGTGGCAGACCACATGGTTGGGCGAGATGCAGGCCGTCTTGGGGTAGCCGTGATAGCCGACGTTGGACGGGATGCACTTCAGCGTGCCCACGATGTAGTCGTGGCAGATGCTGTCCAGCTCCTCGGTCGTCACGCCGGCCACGACGTGGGGCTTGAGCATGGCCAGCACCTCGGCGATCAGGTGGCCAGCCTCGCGGGCCTTGGCCACCTCGTCGGGCGTGCGCAGTTTCAGGCTCTTCATGCCCGGGCTCCCTTGGCCTTGGCCGGCTGAGCCCAACCCGCGACGCGCGCCAGGTCCAGGCCGCCTTCCTGCTCGGCACGGATCAACAGCTGGCAGATCTCGCTGTGGCTGAGTTGCGGATGCAACTCGGCCAGCATGCCGATGCGCATCCAGTGCTCGGCCTGGGCATTGATGGAACGCGACAAGGCTTGGCTGGCGACGCGCAGGCTCTCGTGCATCGGATCGGAGATTTTGACGATTCCCATGCCGCGACTATATACGGTTCGTATACGAAACATATAAGCGCCGGGCAGATGTGCGTCATGGCGCCGCAGATGCCATCGGTTGCACGTTGTTTTCTTTTGTTTCGATTTCGATTTTTCACCTTCGAAAACACCAATTTCGAAAGTACAAATCCTGGGTGCAAACCATATACGAAAGCAAACGAAGTAATTCGTAGACTTTCGCCAGCCCAAAACGGGTTGAGACCTGATGGATTTGCGCCGCCTCGATGCGGCATCACCGAGGAGGAATCCGATGACCCCGAGCCTGCGCGCAACCCCTGGCGGCCGCTTCGCCCTGCACCCCGTGGCCGTGGCGGCCTTGATGTCGCTGGCCGGCCCCGCGCTGGCGCAGATGGCGCCGGCTGACGCACCGGCCGGCACCAAGGAGACGGATACCTCGCTGACACGCGTCGAGGTGGTGGGCGCCCGCGCCAGCCTGGAGCGCTCGCTGACGCTCAAGCGCAATGCGGCCGGCGTGCAGGACAGCATCAGCGCGACGGAGCTGGGCCGCTTTCCCGACGACAACGTGGCCGACTCGCTGAGCCACATCACCGGCGTGGCCATCCGCCGCGCGCCGGGTGGCGAGGGCCTGTCGGTGAGCGTGCGCGGCCTCGGGCCCGGCTATTCGCTGACGACGCTGAACGGCCGCATCCTCGCCACCGACGGCGCGGGCCGCGACTTTGCTTTCGACGTGCTGCCAGCCGAAATCCTCAGCGGCGCCGACGTCATCAAATCGGCCCAGGCCTCGAACACCGAGGGCGCCATCGGCGGCCTGATCGCCTTGCGCACCGCCCGCCCGCTCGACCAGAAGGGCCAGCGCGGCATGGTCAGGCTCGACGCCGACCGCAACCAGATGTCCCGCCTCAACGGCAGCAAGCTCAGCGGCGTGTGGAGCAACAGCTTCGCCGGCGACACCGTCGGCGTACTGCTGGGCGCGGTGGTGCAGCACCGCAAGGTGCGCACCGACATGGCCGAGTACACCTACTTCCGCGACTACGACATCGACGTCAACGGCAACGGCCAGATCGACGCCGACGAGCACAAGCTCTTCACCACCTGCTGCATGACCTTCGGCGCCATCATGGAAGACAAGCGCCGCAGCGCGCTGTCGGGCACGCTGGAATGGAGGCCCTCGGCGGCGTTGCGCAGCAGCGTCGACCTGCTGGCCACCGAGCTCAAGTCGCCCCAGGTCGGCTACCGGCAAGCCTACTACCCCGACTACGCCGAGGGCCGCTGGCACGACGTGCAGGTTAATAGCGACGGCATGGTCACCGGCATGGCGATGAACGACCTCGTGCCCGAGCTCGCCAACATCACCACCGACCGGCGCGTGCGCACCCGCATGCTGGGATGGGCCGGCGAGTGGAAGCCCAGCGACAAGCTGACGCTGAACAGCGACCTCTACGTGTCCACGTCGCGCCGCAGCAGCGGCGGCAACGACACCTATGTGGTGGCCGACCTGACGGCCCCGGCATCGGCCACCTGGAAGGCCGACGGCGACGCCCTGCCCCGGTTGTCGGTCACGCTGCCGGGCGGCGGCGACCTCGCCACGGCCCTGGCCCAGGGCAAGCTCGGCAATGCCGACTTCGGCCCGCACTACGTCGGCCTGCGGGGCGACAACCTGAAGGACCGCGTCACCGGCATCAACCTGGGCGGCAAACTCGCGCTGGACGCGCGCTGGGGCGGCGTGACCTGGGACGCGCTGAACTTCGGCATCTCGGCCACGCGCCGCCAGAAGTCGCGCGACACCTACGACAACGACTTCACCAACGGCTCGGTGCAGTACTCCGGCAGCGAGGCCACCAGCTTCGCGTCCCTGGGCGCGGACGTGCTGCAGCGCCAGTTCACGCTGCCCAACTACATGCCCAAGGCCGGCGGCAACGTGCCGGGCAGCTTCCTGGCCTTCGACGTGCAGGCCTACCTGGACGCGCTCAAGAAGCTCGACGGCAAGACCAACCCCGCCGACGGCACGCCCTTCGACCTGAACAAGACCCTGCCCATCCTCAACCCGATGCAGAGCTACCGGGTGCAGGAGAACACCACGGCCGCCTTCGTGCAGGCCGACCTGTCGGGTGACAACTGGAACGCCGACTTCGGTCTGCGCCTGGTGCGCACCCGCACGCAGGCCCAGAGCGCCACGAGCAACATCCTCGTGACCTACCAGGTCGACCCCACGGTCCCCACCAGCGCCTTCATCGTCCAGTACAGCGACCCGCAGGCGGTGTCAGACAGCGGCCACTACACCCAGGCCCTGCCCTCGGCCAACATCTCCTGGCAGTTCGCCCACAACTGGCAGCTGCGCGCCGGCGCGGCCAAGACCATGGCCCGCCCGGGCGTGGACCAGCTCGCCCCGACGCGCTCGGACGGCGCCGCCGGCGGCATCGACGTCATTACCGTCTCCGGCGACCCCAAGCTCAAGCCCTATAGCGCGCGCCAGCTCGATGCCTCGCTGGAGTGGTACTACCAGCCCCGCTCGGCCCTCACGCTGGCGGTGTTCTCCAAGCGCATCCGCAACTTCGTCACCCAGGTGTCCGACCGGGACCTCGACCTCGGCACCAAGGACGACCACGGCCAGCCGGTGCTGTTCACCGTCATCCACCCCGTCAACGGCGACCGCGCCAGCGTCAGCGGCGTGGAACTGGGCTGGCAGCATCTGTGGGACAACGGCTTCGGCGTGCGCGCCCAGTACACGCGCAACCGCTCCCGCTCCGTCGTCAACGGCCAGTACGCAGGCCCGCTGGAGAACGTGGCGCCCGCCACCACGTCGCTCGGGCTGCTGTACGAGCGCGGCCCGTGGAGCACCAACCTCGCCTGGGACCGCACCCAGTCCACCGTGGTGGCCAACGACGCTGCGGGCCTGGGCTTGCGCTCCATCGCGCGGCCGCTGACCTGGGTGACCGCGCAGGTGTCCTACGAGATCACCAAGGGCTTCAAGCTCAGCCTCGAAGGCCGCAACCTGACCAACAGCGTCGAACGCACGGACCTCGAGATCGGCTATCGCCCGCCGCTGAACTATTCGGCCTATGGGCGCTCGATCACGGTCGGCGCCTCGTACGCCTTCTGACTTTTGCGCCACGGCGCAACCACCCGCCCGGCATGGCGCCGGGCAACACCCCTGGAGACGCACGGATGAAGAAGGCAACTTCCTGGATCAAGCACGGCGCTGCACTGGCGCTGGGGTTCTCGCTGCTGTCGGCGGCACAAGCACAGTCGTGGTGGAAACCGCCCGTCAACCTCAGCTGGCAATGGCAGCTTAAAGGCACGGTCAACACCAGCTACAACGTGGCCGCCTACGACATCGACCTGTTCGACACGCCCCAAGCCACCATCAACGCACTGCACGCCCAGGGTCGCAAGGTGATCTGCTACTTCTCGGCCGGCAGCTCGGAAGATTGGCGCCCCGACTACAGCAAGTTCCATGCAGCCGACAAGGGCAACGACCTGGACGGCTGGCCCGGCGAGAAGTGGCTGGATACGCGCTCGGCCAATGTGCGATCCATCATGCTGAGCCGCCTGGACCTGGCCCGCTCCAAGGGCTGCGACGGCGTCGAGCCCGACAACGTCGATGGCTACACCAACGGCACCGGTTTCCCGCTGACCTCCGCCACCCAGATCGACTACAACAAATACATCGCCAATGCAGCCCATGCGCGCGGCCTGGCGGTGGGCCTGAAGAACGACGTGGATCAGCTCACGACGCTGGAGCCCTTCTACGACTTCGCGCTCAACGAGCAGTGCAATGAATACAGCGAGTGCGGCGGCTACTCGGTGTTCACCAGCAAGGGCAAGCCGGTGCTGAATGCCGAGTACGCCAGCAAATACCGCAAGAACACCAAGGGGGCGCGCGACAAGCTCTGCACTGCGATGAATGCCGCCAAGATCCGCACCCTGGTGCTGGCGCTGGACCTGGACGACACCTACCGCTATTCCTGCTTCTGACAGGACCCGCAACGCCCGGTAAGGCGGCTCACACCCGAGCCCGCCCGCCGGGCTTTTTCATGCTGCGGCGCTGGGCACCACCGCGGCGTCGTAGATGCTCAGGAATTCGGGCGGCATGCGCTTGGGCCGGCCGCTGCTGATCTCGATGCAGATCAGCGCCCAACGGCCGCGCATCAGCGTCACGCCGTCACTGGCACGCTGGAGCTGAAAGCGCCGCTCCATCGTCAGCCTGCTGTCGCTGGCCGTCAGCCAGGTGCCCAGCACCAGGGCCTCGCCTTCGAAGGACGGCAGCAGGTACTCGTAGTGCCCCTCGCGGATGGCCATGGCGCGGTCCAGGCGGCGGTAGTCGTCCAGCGACAGGCCCAGCGCCTCGGAGTGAGCCCACCCCGCCTGTTCGCACCACTGCACGTACACCGCGTTGTTGGTGTGGGCCAGCCCGTCGATGTGCTCAGGCGCCGGCGTCAAGGCCAGCGTGAACGGCGACGGGTAGTCCCAGTCACTCATAGACGGACACTTCCGGCCGGCGCGCCAGCACGGCGATGGGCGGCGCCCAGCGTTCGCCGCGCGGCTTCTTGCTCGTCACCAGCGTGATCTCGCTGGGCTCGAAGACCTCGACGTTGTGCGTGATCGGCGTCGTCAGCAGGTATTGGGCCCGCGTGCTGCGCAGGAAATGGCCGACCAGTTGGATGTTGCGCACGTCCAGGTGGGCGAAGGGCTCGTCGATGAAGACAAAGCCGCCCGGCGTCTCGTCGTCCTTCATCAGGCCCACCAGCAGGATCAGGCTCTTCAGCACCTGCTGGCCGCCCGAGGCCTCGCCATCGTTCAGGCCGACTTCGCCCTTGCCGTCAAAGTTGAACTTGACCTGCAGGCCGGCCTGCGACAGCACGGTGTCGTCGTTGTCCAGGTGCGGCAGCACGGCCTCGGCGGTCGTGCCGGCCAGCTCGCCCAGCTCGGCGACGTTCTTCTTGTAGCGGCGCACCGTGGCGCGCAGCACATCGATATAGCGCTCGCGGGCATTGAAGGCGGCGATACGGGCCATCTCGTTGCTGGCGCGGCGGTCGCTGAGCTGGCTGTCCTGCTCATGCACCTGGGCGGCCATGCGGGCGTGGCGCTCGACGACGCTGGCATCTACCTCCCAGTGGCCGCCTTCCAGTTCCTGGTCGACGTGATGGGCACGGATCTCGGCCTGGCGAGCGTTCTCGAATTCGTCGCGCGCGGCGGCAAGGGCCGCGGGCGTAACCCAGGACTTGGGGAACTGGCTTTTTTGCTTGCGCGACTCCTGCGACGCCTTGCGCAGCGCCTCGCGCCTGGCCTCATGCTCGCGCAGACGACCTGCGGCCGAGCCCTCGCCGTCCTTCAGCGCAATCTGCGCGCCTTCATAGGCCTGCTCACTGCGCGTGGACTCGCGCACGACGCGGTCGTGCTCGCTGTCCAGCGCGCTCATGCGCGTGGACGCTTCGGCACGCGCCTGGCGCAGCACGGGCAAGCGCGAACGCGCTTCGGCGAACTCGTCGGCGCGCTCGCTCAGCTCCTGCGCCGCCTTGTGGCCGACAGCCGCGCGCTGCACATCCTTGAACTGGCGCTCGACCTCGGCCTGCGCCTTGGCGATGCGGCTCAGCTCGCCGTCCCAGCGGGCGAGTTCGCTCTCCAGCGCGCCACGGCGCGAATCGACGGCGGAAGCACCGAACTGGTGGTCGCGCGGCTCGACAAAGACGCTGCGACCACCGCGGCCATCGCGGTAGTAGGCGTCGGTCGTGATCCATTCGCCGCCGACCTGGGCGCCCTCTTCCGTCGACGTGACACAGCGGATGCCGCCGAGCTGTCGAGCGAGCCAGGAAGGCAGCGGTGCGCTGACGTTCAGCGCTGCGAGCAGCGTGCCAGCAGGTGCCTGCGTGACCGGTGATGTGTCGGCGACGACATAGTGGCGGTAGCGCTGCTTGGCGGCGATGTCGAAAGCACGGCCTTCGTCGCTGCGGTGCTTGAGCACGACGACCCAGCGCGACGGGCGCAGCAGGCCTTCGGCGGCGGCGCGCCAGGTCTCGTCGGCGATGTCGATGCTGTCGGCGACGAGGTAATGGGCGATGCCCGCATCGTCCAGCGCCCGCTTCATCGGCGCGACCTCGGGCGGCGGCGGAGGCAGGCGCTTGCCGCTCAGCTCGCCGAGCTGAGCCTGGGCGCGCGAAGCCTTGTCGCTGGCGCGGGTGTAGTCGGCCCGCAGGCGCTCGCGTTCGCTGGCCAGCTTCTGCATCCTGGCCGTCAGCGCGGCGGCATCGGCCTCGACGTCGGCCAGGGCCTTCAGCTCGTCCTCGCGCTTGACCAGGGCCTCGGCGGGCCGTTCGGCCTCACGGGCGGCGTCGAAGGCGGCGCGGGCTTCGCGGCGCTCGCCATCCAGCGCCTTCAAGCGCTCCTTCGCCGCTTCCTGTGCGGTGAACAGGCCGTGCAGGGCCGCGCGCTTTTCACTCAACGCCTTCACGTCGCCCGACGCAAACAAGCGCTGGCGGTGCAGTTCGCGGGCATCGCGGGTGATGCGTTCGCGCGCCTCGCTCCAGCGCAGCACAGGCAGCACCTCGGTGGCGAGGCGCTCGCGCTCCTGGATCTTGAGCTGGTACTGGCGGTGGCTGTTGACGCGGTTGGCCAGGTCGCTGAGCTGGGCCTGGGTGTGCGCCAGTTCGGCGCCGGCCTGCTCGACTTCCTTGCCCAGATGCTGCTGGTGGCTGCGGGCCTGCTCGTAGCGGTCCAGCACTTCCTGGTCGCCGAAGACCTCGAAGACGAGGCGCAGCAGCTCCTTGGGCGACAGCTCGCACAGGCGGTCGGTCTGGCCCTGTTCCAGCGCCAGCACGCGGCCGATGGCGCGCGTCAGCCCGGCGGCTTCCAGCCGCTTCTTCCACGCCTCGATGCCCAGCCAGTCGCGGTCGCCCTTCTCGGCGAGCTGCTCGATCTCGTGCACGCCGTCCAGGATGGTGTAGCGGCGCACCCAGTCGCCGCCGTGGCGCTCGATGCGGCAGGCCAGCGTCACCTGGTCGGCATACAGCAGCGAGCTGGCGAACGGCCGGCTGCTGTTCTGGCGCGAGCGGGGACGGTTGTCGACGAGGGCGCGCAGCCAGGCCGTTTCGGCATTGGCATGGCGGGCATAGGTCTTGTAGGTGCGGCCGCCCGAGCATTCCAGGCCCAGCAGGGTGCGCATGGCATCCAGCAGCGTGGTCTTGCCCGAGCCGTTGGGGCCGGCGATGGTGATGATGGCGCCGTCCAGCGGCAGCGTGACGCGCTGGCAGTAGTCCCAGTGCAGCAGTTCAAGCGATTGCAGGTGGAACATCAGTCGTCGATATCTTGTTGTTCGGCTTCTTCGGGGCGCGATACGGGATGGCCAGCGCGGGCCAGCACGTCACCCAGGGCGCCGTCGAGGATGCGCGGCGCCAGCAGGTCGTAGTCGATCAGCAGGTCCAGCAGCGGGCCTTCGGCGATGTCCTCGCCGCGGCGCGTGACGAAGCCATGGCGCTCCAGCAGCTTGAGGTTGGTGTCCAGGCGCAGCTTCTTGCCGAGCTGGTCGCCGAAGTCGGCCAGCAGGCTGCGGTAGCTGATCAAGGGCGCAACGCTCGCAGCCTGAGGCATGGGCTTGTCGGTGGCGAAGAACTCGCCCTGGCCGGCGTGGATGGCGTCGCTGCGGGCCACCTGGCGCTGGCGCTTGGGCAGCACGATCAGCGACCACAGCACCACCAGCAGGGCCACGCCATCGCGCGGGATGTCGAGATTGTTGTTGGCGGCCAGGCCGGTCTCGCCGAAGACGGCGCTCTCGGCCGGACGCATCAGCGCGACGGCGATGTGGTCGGCGTGCACGTTGTCCACCAGTTGCAGGCCGACGCCGGCCAGGCGGGCGCCGAGCTGGTTCCACAGCTCGGTGTCGATCAGCGCGCGCTTCACGAGGGGGTGGCTGCGCGGCAGCCAGCGGCGGGCCAGCAGTTGCGCGGCGAGTTGCTGGGAGTCGTCGAGTGGGCTCATGTAGCAGGAGATTCAGGGGTGAGGACGCCGCGGCTCATCCATTTGACGAACTCGTCGTCGACTTCGCCTTGCTCGGCGGACCAGCGCACGCTCCAGGGCTGGCGGGCCATGTCGCCGGTGGCGCCCTTGAGGTGACGCGCCTGGGCGTCGCCCAACAGGGGCAGCAGCTGGGCGCGGTAGGCGGCGCGGGCGTAGCTGCCGCCGAGGATGGCGGGTGTCAGGTCGCGCTCGACGGGGTCGGAAGCGGCCCAGGTGGTCAACAGGGCCTGCATCTGGTCCATGTCGGGCGGCAACTGCATGACGGCCAGCTCGCCGGTCGGCGCTGCCTGGCCTTGGGGCAGTGCGGCGGCTTCGGAGGGCTTGGGGCGATCGCGCTCGAACTCGGCCTCGGCGGTATCGACGAGGTCTCGCTGGGCGACCAGCACCGGATGCACCGGGCGCTGCAAGCCACCGGCCATGAGCGCGGCCAGGTCGCCCTGGCTCTGCAGCCAGCGGCGCACGTCGGTGGTCGTGATGCCGGTGGAGCCCAGAGTCACACGCTGGCGGTCGGCCTGCTGAAGGGCACGGTTGAACTGGCTGGCCATGGCCAGCAGCCGCGCCTGGGCCAGGCCCAGTTCACGCGCCAGCCGCTCCAGGCGCGCCTCGCCGGCCGATTCGGCCTGCGCAATGATGGCGCCCAGGGCCTCGCCGGCCCGGTCCACCAGGGTCAGCGCCTTCTCGAAACGGGTGCGGGCGCGGCGCAGCGCGAACTCGCTGCCGCTGGCAATGGCGTCGGCAAACTCGTCATACAGGCGGGAGAGCTGGGCCAGCAGATGCTGCAACTGGGCCGGTTGCAGGGTGCCGAGCTGGTGGGCGCCGGCCACACCGGCCAGCAGGGAGGCCAGGTCACCGTCGGGCGCCTGTTCCTGCGTGAGGGGCTGCAACAGGCCGACGACCTGCTGGGCCAGAGGCGTCACCGCATAGGTCTGGGCTGTCGAGTCCCAGACCAGCAGCTCGGCCTCGCGCAGGCGCTTGAGCACGTTGTCCAGGGCTTCGTCGCGCAGCACATGGAAGGCCTGGTTCAGCGCCTCGCGGGTCAGACGCGATTCGCGCAGGGCCATGAGCTCGAAGAACACCCAGAGGCGCAGCCGGGTCAGGCCGGCCGGGCCCTGGAACAGCGCCCGCAAGGCGATCTGCAGCGCGTCCTGGCGCTCGAGCTGCCACCACAGCAGCGCCTCCACCGGCGCCGCGCCGTCACGGAAGTAGTCCTCCACGCGGTCGGGGCGCAGCGAGTCGTCGGTGTCCTGGGGAGTCGTCAACATGGGGCGCGGATTATCGACGGGCCTCGATGCCGACAAATTAGGGGGTGTCGAGGGCTTTGACAACGGAGGCCGGCGCAGAGCGATGGGGAGTCGTCCGCCCCCATGAACGAATGGCTCTGGCATCGGTTTTGCATACCTGATGCCAAACCTCTGGAGGAGACAAGACATGACCCGTCGCTCGCTTTTCGCCGCTGCCGCTCTTGCCCTTGCCGCGGCCGCCCCGCAGGCCCAGGCCGCCCTGGTCATCGACTACGCCAACTTCACCGGCGCCTGCGCCTCTTCGCTGACCTGCGTGGGCTCCACGGCGGTCAATGGCGGTGATCTGCGCCTGACTCCTTCCACCTTCAACGCCGCCGGCGCGGGCTTCAGCACCACGGCCATCTCGCTTGGCGCCGGCGCCACTTTCAGCACCGGCTTCCAGTTCCGCATGGACCAGGCCGGCGGCATCGACCCGGCCGACGGCTTCACCTTCGTGCTGTCCAAGGCCTCGTCGGGCCTGGGCGGCGTGGGTGGCGGTCTGGGTTATCAGGGCGTCGCCAACAGCGTCGCCATCGAGTTCGACACCTATGACAACGGCGAAACCGGCGGCAGCAACCACGTCGCCGTGGACGTCAACGGGTCGCTGAACAGCCTGGCCACCGCTTCGCCCTATGGCGTCAACAACTGCCATCTTGGCAACCACCTGGCCGCTGGTTGCATGAGCAACGGCAAGATCTGGTCGGCCTTCGTCAACTACGACGGCAACACCAAGCTGCTCAACGTCAGCGTGCAGGAATCGGGCTCGGCCCTGATCCAGCTCATCACCGACTTCAGCATCGACATTGCCGCCGCCCTGGGCACCAACGACGCCTTCGTCGGCTTCACGGCCGCCACCGGCTCCGGCATCGAGAACCACGACATCCTGAACTGGCAGCTGGCCAACGACACCTCCATCACCGGCCCCGGCAACCGCCTGCCCGAGCCCACCAGCCTGGCCCTGATGAGCTTTGCCGGCCTGGCTGCCCTGGCCGCCGGCCGCCGCCGTCGCGCCGCCTGATCGGCGTTCGACTTTTGCGAATGCCGGCGTCAAGCCGGCTGAAACCAGGCCCGCTCCGGCGGGCCTAGTCTTTGGGGCATGCAAAACACTCGCCTGCCCACCTTCTTCCTGTCCCATGGCGGCGGCCCCTGGCCCTTCATGGATGGCGACTATCGTCGCGCCCACGCCCAGCTCGAAGCCTCGCTGCAGGCGCTGCCCGCCACGCTGCCCGCGAAGCCGAAGGCCATTTTGATGATCTCGGCCCACTGGGAGGAGACCGCCTTTACGGTCATGACCTCGCCGGCGCCGGGCATGCTCTATGACTACGGCGGCTTCCCGGCCCACACCTATGAGGTCGTCTACCCGGCCCCGGGCGACCCGGTGCTGGCCGAGCGTGTCGTCGCCCTGATCCAGGCCGCCGGCCTGCCCGCGGCGCGCGACGCCCAGCGCGGTTTCGACCATGGCGCCTTCTGCACCCTGGTGCCCATGTATCCGGACGCCGACGTGCCGGTCGTGCAGCTGTCGCTGAAGCGCGGCCTCAGCCCTGCCGACCACCTGGCCCTGGGCCGGGCGCTGGCGCCGCTGCGCGACGAGGGCATGCTCATCCTGGGCAGCGGCTTCAGCTTCCACAACCTGCGCCTGTACGGCATGCAGGGGCGTGAGCCCTCGGCCGCCTTCGACGGCTGGCTGCAAAGCGCCCTACCCACCCCGGATGGCCGTGCTGAGCGCCTGCAGGCCTGGGCTCAGGCCCCGGCGGCCCGCCTGGCCCATCCGCGCGAGGAGCATCTGCTGCCCTTGATGGTTGCGGCCGGCGCCGCCGAGGGCGACACGGCCACCTGCAACTATCACGAGACCGGCTTCCTGGGCGGCGTGACCGCGTCCAGCTTCCGCTTCGGCTGATGAAGCCCTTGACCTGACGGCTGCCGTCACCCTGAGGCTCATGGTTTTCCTTTCGGAGACGCCATGAGCCTCGACGACGATTCCTTTCTCGCGGCCCTGGCCGCCTGCGAATTTCCAGCCAGCGAATTCGGCCACCGCCAGCATCTGCGCCTGGCCCGGCTGCATCTGCAACGGGCGCCGCTGGAGGTCGCCATCGAGCGCACCTGCGCCGACATCGCCCGCTTTGCCGCCCACCACGGCGCCCACGCCAAGTTCCACCGCACCGTCACCGAGGCCCTGCTGCGGTTGATGGCAGCCCTCGGTCCCGACGACGTGGCCTTGCTGGACGACGCGCGAGGGCTGCTGGCCCGCCACTATTCGCCGACACTGCTGGCCACACCCGAAGCCCGCCTGCGCTTCATCCCCCCCGACCTGCTGCCACTGCCCGCATGAGCCCGCCACTGACCCTGGGTCGCCTTGCCCGCGCCACGGGCCTGGCGCGTTCCTCGTTGCTGCACTACGAATCGCTCGGCCTTCTGAAGCCGCTGGCGCGCAGCGAGGCGGGTTATCGGCTCTATGGCGAGGCCGAGGTGCAGCGGCTGCAGACCATCCGCCGCTACCGCGAAGCCGGCTTGTCGCTGGACGCCATCCAGCAACTGCTGTCGAGACCCCCAGCCAGCGGGCCGGCCGCGCTGCTTGAGCAACGCCTGCTTGCATTGAGCAACGAGGTCGATCGCCTGCGCGAGCAGCAGCAGGAACTGGCGCGGCTGCTCGCCATGCCGGAGTTCCACGCCCTGCGCCGCGCCCGCGGCAAGGCTGACTGGGTGGCCCTGCTGCGCCAGGCCGGCTTCAGCGACGAGGACATGCGTCGATGGCATGCCGGCTTCGAGGCGGCGTCGCCCGAGCAGCACCAGGCCTTCCTGAAGTCGCTGGGCTTGCCGGACCCGGAAGTCGCGGCGATTCGTCGGGCAGCCGCCTCGCCGACACTGCGGTCATGAACAAGAACGCGCTGATCGAAAAGCTTGCGGCCTGCCATCGTGACGGCAGCCTGTTGAAAGCTGGCGACTGGGTCGATGTCGTCCGCCACGAGGCCGATGCCTATGCGGTGCAGGACGGCGTCGCTCTCGCTCTGGGCTGGCGCTTCGATCGCTGGAAGTCAGGCGGCGCCAGTGCCTCAGGACCCTTCAGCCATTCGCCAGTGAATCCGGCGGCCGGCACTGCGCTGCTCGGCGTCGAGGCCGAAGTGGCCCTGCGCATCGAAGCCGACGGCAGGCCCGAAGCCATGTGCATTGCCGTCGAGCTGGTCGCCTCGCGCTGGCAGGAAGGCCTGGACGCGCCGGCCCTGCTGCGCATGGCCGACCACCAGTCCAATGCCGGACTGCTGCTGGGCGCCTGGCAGCCTTGGCGCGAGCTGGATTGGGGTCAGCTCGAATGGCGCCTCAGCCTCGAAGGTCAGCCCGACATCGTGCGCCGCGGCGGGCATTCGCTGAACAACCCGTCGGGCGTGCTGCCGGCGTGGTTGAAGCACGCGGGTGCAAGGGCTGCCGCGGGAACCGTCGTCACGACCGGCGCCTGGGGTGGCCTGCATGCACTGAGGGGCCCGGCCCGCGGCAAGCTGGCCTTCGAGGGCCTGGGCGAATTCAGCTTTTCAGCAGCGGCGTGAACACCAGGACGAAGGCGGCGACGTTGAGGACCACCGTCGCCCAATAGACGCGGCGGAACGCCGGCTTGACGCTCTTGTGTCTCAGCAGCTGCTGGGCCAGCAGCGCCCCCGGCCAGCCGCAGGCCAGCGACAGGGCGTGGAGGGTGTTCTCGCCGACTCGCCAGTCGCCACGCCTCGCTGCCCGCTTGTCCAGCGCATAGACGATGAAGCTCGCCATGCTCATGGCGGAGTAGATGCCCCACAGCCAGTTGGGCACGCCCCACAGCAGATGCACCGTCAGCACGAGGCCGGCAAAGGCCGGGATCAGCAACAGCACGCGCTGGCGGTCGCGCGGCGCGGCGGGTGCGGCCGGCACCTTGATGGGCCGCACGACCAGAGCCCGCGGCTTGCCCTGGGCGTCGCGCCCTGCCGCGAAGCTCAGCCTCTCGCCCACCACCGGCCGCTGGGGGCGGGCCGCGAAGGCATGGATGTGCACGAAGAGCCGTGCCGCGCCGCCATCGGGCGCGATGAAGCCATAGCCCTTGGCATCGTCCCATTGGACGAGGGTGCCGGTCTGTCGATCGCTGGAGGAAGGGGACATGAAAAGAAAAAGGGCCCGCTAGCGGGCCCTCCATCATCGCCGGGCAGCTGACGCTGCCTCGACATCAGCGGCCGAAGCCACCCTTGCGCGGGCCACCGGGGCCACGACGCTCGCCGCCAAAGGACGGACGGTCACCGCCGCCACCAAAGCTGGGCTTGGCACCGAAGGCAGGCTTGCCGCCACCATGGAAGGGGCGGTCGCCACGCGGCTGGAAGCCACGGTCGTCGCGGGGCTGGAATTCACGCGGTTGGAAACCACGGTCTTCACGGGGCTGGAACTCGCCGCGGGGCTGGAAGCCACGATCTTCACGAGGCTGGAAGCCGCGGTTCTCACGCGGCTGGAAGCCACGGTCGTCACGTTGCTGGAAAGCGGGCGCGTCGCCACGCGGGGCAAAGCCGCGGTCGTCACGGGGCGCAAAGCCGCGGTCCTGGCCTTGGTTGCCGTGGCCGAAGGGCTTGCCGCCACCATGGAAGGGACGGCCGCCATCTTCACGACGGAAGGGCTTGTTGCCGAAGCCGGGACGGCCGCCGAAGTTGCCACGCGGGCCACGGTCGTCGAAAGAACCGGCCGGGCGCGGCGGGAAGATGCGCGGCTCTTGCGTCTTGGGTTCCAGGCCAGCGATGTGCGAGACGGGGATGGTCTGCGTCGTGAACTGCTGGATGCGGCGGATCATGGACACGTCGTCGCGCAGGCCCAGCGTGATGGCCAGGCCCTGGCGGCCGGCACGACCGGTACGGCCGATGCGGTGCACATAGTCCTCGGCCTTCATCGGCAGGCCGTAGTTGATGACGTGACTGATGGTAGGCACGTCGATGCCGCGGGCGGCGACGTCGGTGGCGACCAGCACCTTCAGGTCACCGCGGCGCAGGCCCATCAGCACGCGGTTGCGCTTGCCCTGGGGCATGGCACCGTGCAGCGGAGCGACGGCGTGGCCGAGTTCGGCCAGGCGGTCGGCCAGCCAGTCGGCATCACGCTGGGTGCTGGTGAAGACGACGGCCTGGTCCAGTTCCGGCTGGGCCAGGATGGACTCCAGCAGCTGGTCCTTGTGGTGGGGGTTGTCGGCCCAATGCAGGCGCTGCTCGATGTTCTCGTGCGTGTCCGTGTGGGACGCGACCTCGATACGCTGCGGGTCCTTCAGCAGCTGTTGCGCCAAGCGACCGACGTGGCCGGCGAAGGTGGCGCTGAACATCACGGTCTGGCGTTCCGCCGGCGTGTTGCCGGCGATCATGTTGATGTCGTCGATGAAGCCCATGTCCAGCATGCGGTCGGCTTCGTCCAGCACCAGCATCTCGACGTTGCTCAACACGCACTTGCCCGAGTTGATGTGGTCGATCAGGCGACCCGGGGTGGCGATAAGGATGTCCAGCGGGCCCGTCAGCTGGCGGATCTGCAGCGGGTAGGGCATGCCGCCGAGCACGGTGGCGACCTTCAGACCGGGGATGAAGCGGCCGTAGGTTTGGGCTGCCTTGGCCACCTGCATGGCCAGTTCACGCGTCGGCGCCAGCACCAGGATCTTGGGGCCATAGATGACGCCCTTTTCACGGCGCTTGGTGTTGTCGCCGCGGGCGGCCAGGATCTTTTCCAGCGCCGGCAGGATGAAGGCGGCGGTCTTGCCCGACCCGGTACGCGAAGAAACCATCAGGTCCTTGTTCGCGATGGCGGCGGGGATGGCTTGGGCCTGCACGTCGGTGGCGGTTTCATAGCCAGAATCCTTGACGGCTTGCAGCACGGCGGGGCTCAGGCCCAGGGTCTCGAAACTCATTACTTCGTTCTTTCGTTCATTCACACCACGCACTGGCAAACAGCAGGCAAACGCGCGGCGCCGAGGGGCAGTCTTGGCCCTTCGGAATCACATAAGTCGCTGGGAGATAGATCAGCTCGCGTCGTGCGGCTCGGGCTTGTTACAGCAGCCCGGGTGCGGCGCGGGGAACAGTCAGTCAAAGCGACGGCTTCATCGCCGCCGACCGATCCGTGTTCGGAGTTTGATGCGAATGATCAAACGAGGTCAGAGGAGACGTGGAACACCTGGAGCAGGCCCCAGGCGAAGCCGCGACTGTAGCACAGATCAGGGTTTTTACGGAAGCGACCCTTGAGTCGCGGGTGTGAGGTCTGGCACACTCGCGACCCCGGGTCGGCAGAACACCCAGGCCTTGCCGCGCGGCACCCGCCGCGAGCTGAACCTGCCAAGCATCGCCCTCGTTCACGTGAAGCCCAAAGCGTGCGCCCTGGCTGCAAGTCGGCAAGCCCAGCCTCTTCTCGTTGGCGTGCGCATGGAGTGCCACCATGGCCCGTGAATCCCTGCCTCTCTTCGTGGACGACCTGTCCACCTTCGCCAAGTCCCTGCGTGCCCAGCTGTTGCAGCATGAGCTGCCGCAGCCGCCCGGCCACCAGACCCTGTTGAACATGCTGGCCCGCGCGGCCGGGCATCGCAATCTGCAGACGCTGAAGGCGAGACCTCCAGCGCCCCGGCCCCAAGTGGCTGCGCCCCCTGCCGACCTGAGCGACATCGTCAAGCGCACGTTGCGCCTTTTCGACGAGCAGGGCCGGCTGACCCGCCTGCCCGTCAAGCGCTCGCTGCAGCTGATGGCGTTGTGGGGCCTGTGGATGCATTTCGACGCCAAGCGGCCCTACACCGAGCGCGAGGTCAACCACATCCTGACCGCCTGGCACAGCTTCGGTGACTACTGCACGCTGCGCCGCGACCTCGTCACGCAGAAGCTGATGCACCGCACACCGGACAGCTCGGTCTACACCAAGCTGCCGGCGCGGCCGGACGAAGACGCGATGGCGCTGATGCGGACGCTACGCCAACTGGCCCATTAGCAGCTGCCGCACCCGCGCCTCGTCAGCCGGCGTGGCGGGGTGGTAGACGATCATCGTCAGGTCCGGCCGGCCTTCCACGGCCAGGCCGCTGTACTCCAGCGAGATCGCCCCGGCCACCGGGTGGTGGATGAGCTTGGCCATCTCGCCATAGCCCTCGCGCACATCGAGTTCACTCCACATCGCGGCGAACTCGGCATTGGCCGCGCTCAACTCGTCGACCAGGGCCTGCACGGCCTCACCGGCGCCCGCCCGCGCGACGTCGGCCCGGAAAGCCGCGACGACGAAGCGCGCGTCGCGGTCCCAGTTCGGGATGCGCCGGCGCGCCGCCGGGTTGCCGAAGATGTGGCGCAGGATGTTGCGCCGCTCGGGCGGCATGGCCGAGTAGTCGTTCAGCACGGCCGCGCAGGCGCGGTTCCAGGCGAGGACGTCCCAGGTCGGCGTGCGGATCATGGCGGGGCAATAGGCCAGCGCATCCAGCACCCGCTGCAGCCGCGGCGGCACGCCAGCCGTGGCCTGGAAGCGGACTTCCGGCGGACGGTTCTGCGCCAGCAGGAAAAGATGCTCGCGCTCCACATCGCTCAACTGCAGCGCGCCGGCCAGGCGCTCCAGCACCTCCGTCGACGGCGCACCGCCCCGCCCCTGCTCGAGCCAGGTGTACCAAGTGGGGCTGACATGGGCGCGCAAGGCGACCTCCTCGCGGCGCAGGCCCGGCGTGCGCCGGCGCGCCAGCGGCAGGCCCAGGGCGGCCGGGTCCAGGCGGGCGCGGCGCTCCTTCAGATAGCGGCCCAGCGGGTTGTCTTCGACAACGGACATCGTGATCCTGTTAGTGGCAATACCGGTATGCCGTCACGGCTTCACGCAAGCGACCCGGTTCGCGACAGTGGCGCCACTCCCACTGTTTTGCAAGGACTCTTCCCATGCATGTGTTCGTGACGGGCGCGACCGGCTTCATCGGCTCGGCCATTGTGCAAGAACTGCTTTCCCACGGTCATCGCGTGACCGGCCTGGCGCGCTCGGAGGCGACCGTCGAGGCACTCAACGCTGTCGGCGCCTCGGCGCACCGCGGTGACCTGACCGACCTCGACAGCCTGAAGCGCGGCGCGGCTGCGGCCGATGCCGTCATCCACACGGCCTTCAACCACGATTTCAGCCGCTTTGCCACCAGCTGCGAGGACGACCGCCACATCATCATGGCCCTGGGCGAAGCGCTGCTGGGCAGCAATCGCCGCCTCGTCGTCACCTCGGGCACCGCCCTGGTGGCGGCTGGCCGGCCCTTTGCCAAGGAGACGGACACGCCCTCCCCTCACCACCCGCGCGTCGCTTCAGAGCAGGCTGCGGCCCTGGCTGAACGTGGCGTGAAGGTCAATGTCGTACGCCTGCCGCCCTCGGTCCATGGCGAAGGCGACCATGGCTTTGTGCCGCTGCTGATCAACCTCGCGCGCCAGAAGGGCCTGGCCGCCTTCATCGGCGACGGCAGCAACCGCTGGCCGGCCGTGCACCGGCTGGACGCTGCCGAGCTGTTCCGCCGCGTCGTCGAGCAAGGCCGGCCTGGCGCCAGCTATCACGGGTCTGCGGAGACGGGCGTGGCCTTCGCCGACCTTACGGCCGTCATTGGCCGGCGCCTGGGCCTGCCGGCCCAGGGTCTGGAAGGCGAAGCGGTGGCGGCCCACTTCGGCTGGTTCGAGAAGTTCGCCGCGATGGACAACCCTTGCAGCAGCGAGGCGACGCAGCAGGAACTGGGCTGGCAGCCGCGGCACACCGGCCTGCTGGCCGATGTGGACCAGACGGCCTATTTCAGCAGCTGAGCCGGCAGCCAGCCACGCAGGCTGTTGAAGAAGGCCAGGCCCGTGACGCGGGCCAGGTCCTCGCGTGTCAGGCGCGCCTCGCGCACACGCCCCTGCGCCAGCAACTCGGCGCGCAGCACGCCGGGCAGCAGGCCGACCGCCAGCGGCGGCGTCAGCCAGTGGCCGTCGAGTTGCAGGGCGAGGTTGCCGAAGCTGCACTCGGTCAGCTCGCCGCCCTCGTTCCACAGGATGAGGTCAAAGGCCTCGGCCGGCTTGTCCAGGGCATAGAGCTCGCGCCGCGTCGTTTTGTGGGCCAGATATTCGGCCCGCGGGCCGCGCGTCGGCATCGGGCGGTCGGCGAGGGCCAGCTGCACCGGTTCGGCCGTTGGCGTGAAGACGGTCAGCGTGTGGCCGAATCGCCCCTCGGCATCGCAAGTCAGGCGCAGCCGCCAGCTGCCTTCCGGCTTTTCCGCAGCGATGGCCTTGAGATGCGCCCTCGCCTCGGCCAGCGAGAAACGCAGGCCGAAGTGGCGCGCCGTGCGCTGCATGCGGGCCAGATGGGCGTCGCCGCGCAGGGCCACGCCGGCTTCCAGGCGCAGCGTCTCCAACGCCTCGACGGGCGCCTCGGCGCGGGCCAGGAAGCGCGACTTGGCCCGCCACTCGGCGATCTCGGCGGCGGGTTCGCTGTCCAGCGTGATGGCGCTGCCGATACCGCAGGTCAATGCATTGCCGCCGAACTCGACCGTACGGATGGGCACATTGAAAGTCGCCACGCCGCCGGGCTGGATGAGGCCCAGCGCACCGCAATACCAGCCACGCGCCGTCGGCTCCAGCTCGCGGATGATCTGCATCGCCCTGACCTTGGGCGCGCCAGTCACGGAGCCGCAGGGGAAGAGAGCCGCGAAGGCATCGGCCAGCGTCAGACCACTGCGACTGACAGCGGTCACCGTGGACGTCATCTGCCAGACCGTGGGCAGCGCATGCAGCTCGAACAGGCGTGGCACGCGCACGGTGCCGAGCTGCGCGACGCGGCTCAGGTCGTTGCGAAGCAAGTCCACGATCATCAGGTTCTCGGCGCGCTCCTTCTCGCTGGTGCGCAGATGCTGCTGGGCCGCTTCGTCGTCGACGCGGTCGCGGCCGCGCGGCGCCGTGCCCTTCATGGGCTGGGCAGCCAGCAGCCAACTGGCCTTGGCGCCGGGCACAGGGCGCCAATCGAAGAAAAGCTCGGGCGACACGCTGGCCGCACCCGCCTCTCGCAGGAACAGGCTGAAGCCGCCGGGCTGGCTGGCATGCAGGGCCAGGAAAAGCTGCTCGGCATCCAGTGCACCAGCCTCGGCGCGCAGCCGCGTCGTCAGGTTGACCTGGTAGCAGTCGCCATCGCGGATGTAGCTGCGAATGCGCTCGATGGCGGCCGTGGCGTCGGGCTCGGAGTCGCGCCAGCTGAGCAGGCCGCTGTAGGCCGGCGGTGCTTCTGGCCAGGGCTCGGGGGGAGCGTCGTAGACGGCAAATTCGGCCAGCGGCGCTTTGCCCACATGCGTGGCAAAGGCCCGGTCGAAGGCCGCAGCCGCTTCGAAGCGCAACCCACCCAACACCCAGGCACCCGCTCGCGCGGCGGCCTGGGCTTGGCCGATGACAGCGGCCACCTCGTCCAACCGTGTCGCCCGCAGCCAGCGCGCCGGCGGCGTGCTCCAGCAGCCACGCAGGCGCTCGCCGTCCTCGCGGGCCAGCGGGTGGCGGGGGAAGTCGAAGGCGGCGTGCAGCACGCGGCCAGGCTTAGAAAGCCGTCAACGCGGACAGCGGCTCACAGGCCTTGTCGTCACCCACGTCGGGGCGGAAGCACAGCGCGTAAGCCTTGCCCTGGATCGTGCGGTCGACGGTGCTGCCTGCCGGCACGCCGATCCACTCGACATGCAGATCAGCTTCGGGCGCATCGGCATGCGGCGCGTCGATGAGGCGCACGCCGCAGCGACCCGTCATGGACTTGACGCAGCGCAGGCTGAGCTTGTGGTCGCTCAGCGTGTAGGCCAGCTCCCAGTCGCGACGCGTGTCGGTGCTGCGCACGACCTTCTGCACCAGGCGTGGCGCGCTGGCCGCTGGCTCTGCCGCATGGCTGGCGCTGACCAGCAGCGGCAGCGCGAGAACCAGGAGCGCCCTCATGCCAGGTTCAGGAAATGGGTGCGGTAGTGCACGAGCTCGTCGATGGACTCGTGGATGTCGGCCAGGGCGGTGTGCGCCTGGGCCTTCTTGAAGCCTTCCAGCGCGGCGGGCTTCCAGCGCTTGGCCAGTTCCTTCAGCGTCGACACGTCGAGGTTGCGGTAGTGGAAGAAGCTCTCCAGCTCCGGCATGTAGTTGGCCAGGAAGCGGCGGTCCTGGCAGATGCTGTTGCCGGCCATCGGGCTCTTGCCCTTGGGTACGTATTGCTTCAGGAAAGCGATGGTCTGGGCGGCGGCCTCGGCTTCGGAGACGGTCGAGGCCTTGACGCGGTCGATGAGGCCGCTCTTGCCATGGGTGCCCTTGTTCCAGGCATCCATCTTGTCCAGCGTCTCGTCGGTCTGGCGCACGGCGAAGACGGGGCCTTCGACGCGCTTCTCGAGGTTGGCATCGGTGACGACGACGGCGATCTCGATGATGCGGTCGGTGTCGGGGTACAGACCCGTCATTTCGAGGTCGATCCAGATGAGGTTGTTTTCGCTGAGGGCAAGGGTGTCGGACATGGTGGGCTCACTCTGAGGAAGCGGAATTCTCGCAGCCTAAACTTGAGGCTTATGTCTCCCCTGCTGTTGTCCCTGGCTTTTGCCGTCGCACTCGCGGCCTCCACCCTCGTCAAGTTCTGGTTGTCCTCGCGCCAGATCCGCCATGTCGCCGCCCACCGCAGCCGGGTGCCGGCCACCTTTGAAGGCAGCGTCACGCTGGCCGCCCACCAGAAGGCGGCCGACTACACCGTTGCCCGCTCCCGCTTCGGCCTGCTGGCCCTGGCCTTCAACGCTGCCGTGCTGCTGGGCTGGACGCTGCTGGGTGGCCTGAACGCACTCAACGGCTGGGTGCTGGCCGCCAGCGCCGCCTTGCCCGAGGCCTGGCAGGCCATGGGCTATCAGCTCGGCCTGGTGGCCGCTTTCCTGTTCATTGGCTCGCTGCTGGACCTGCCTTGGGAGCTTTGGTCCACCTTCAAGATCGAGCAGGCCTTCGGTTTCAACCGCACGACGCTCAAGCTCTTCATCGTCGACATGGCCAAGGGTTTGGCGGTCGGCGCCCTGCTGGGCCTGCCCATCCTGGCCCTCATCCTGTGGCTGATGGGCGCCGCCGGGCCGCGCTGGTGGCTGTGGGCCTGGGGCTCGTGGATGGGCTTCAACCTGCTCGTCATGGTCATCTACCCAACCGTCATCGCGCCGCTGTTCAACAAGTTCGAGCCGCTGACCGATGTGGCGCTGAAGGAGCGCGTCGAGCAACTGATGGCGCGCTGCGGCTTCGCGGCCAAGGGCCTCTTCGTCATGGACGGCAGCCGCCGCTCGGCTCATGGCAATGCCTATTTCAGCGGCTTCGGCCCGGCCAAGCGCGTTGTCTTCTTCGACACCCTGCTGTCCAAGCTCAACGGCGGCGAGGTGGAAGCCGTGCTGGCCCATGAGCTGGGCCATTTCAAGCACAGGCACATCACCAAGCGCATCTTGTTGATGTTCGCCATGAGCCTGGCCGGCTTTGCGCTGCTGGGCTGGCTGATGCAGCAACCCGCCTTCTACCTGGGCCTGGGCGCCCAGCCCAACCTCGGCGCGCCCAACGACGCGCTGGCCCTGATCCTCTTTCTGCTGGCCGGTCCTGCATTCGGCTTCTTCGCGACCCCTATCGCCAGCCACTTCTCGCGCCGCGACGAGTTCCAGGCCGATGCCTATGCCTGTGCCCAGGCCAGCGGCGCCGACCTGTCCTCGGCCCTGCTCAAGCTGCACGAGGACAATGCCGGCACGCTGACGCCCGATCCGGTCTACGCCCGCTTCTACTACTCCCACCCACCCGCTGCCGAACGGCTCGCAGCGCTCGCCTCATGAACGACCTGCTGCTCGCCCAATGTGACCCCAAGGCGCCGCTGATGGACGCCGACACCCGCGGCCGCGTGCTGGCCCAGTTGCCGGGCTGGCTGCCTGACGCCGAAAACAAGGTGATTGGACGGCGCTTCGGTTTCGAGAACTTCTACCAGACCATGGCCTTTGTCGACGCGGTCGCTGAGATTGCGCATGCCCAGGATCACCACCCCGAAATGCTGGTCGGCTACAACGCCTGCACCATCAGCTGGACGACGCATTCACGCGGCGGCCTGACCTTGAACGACGCGATCTGCGCGGCACAAGTGAGCGCCTTGCCCGAAGCGTCCGGCGGATGAGCCGTTTCAGCAATCTGGATCTGGGACTGGTGGTGCGCGGCCACGGCCGCCACTACATCGTCGAAGACTCCGAGGGCAAGCGCCTGGTCTGCCACCCGCGCGGCAAGAAAAGCGACGCCGTCGTCGGCGACCAGGTGCGTTTTGCCGAGACCGGCGACGAAGGCGTCATCGAGGCGGTCGAGCCGCGCCGCAATCTGCTGTTCCGCCAGGATGAGTGGAAGACCAAGAGCTTTGCCGCCAACCTCGACCAGCTGCTGGTGCTGGTGGCCGTCGAGCCCGTCTTCAGCGAGAGCCAGCTCGCGCGCTCGCTGATCGCGGCCGAGTCCGCCGGCATCCGCATGGCCATCGCGCTGAACAAGACCGACCTGCCCGGCACCGATTCGGCCCGTGAGCGCCTGGCGCCCTATCGCGCCATGGGCCTGAAGATGTTCGAGGTGGCGCTGAAAGCCGACCGAGAGGGCTCGCGCGCCACGCTGGACCCCTGGTTGGCGGATCAGCGCACCTTCGTGCTGGGCCCCAGCGGCACGGGCAAGAGCACGCTGATCAACCTGCTGGTCAAGGACGCCCAGGCCCAGGTCGGCGAGATCTCCCAGGCCCTGAACTCGGGCCGCCACACGACGACGACGACGCAGTGGTACTGGACCGACGAGACGCGCACGACAGCCCTGATCGACTCGCCCGGCTTCCAGGAGTTCGGCCTGCGCCAGATCGCTGCCGCCGACCTCTGGCGCTTCATGCCCGACCTGCGCGAGCACGCCGACTGCCGCTTCGCCAACTGTTCACATATTCACGAACCCGGCTGCGGCGTGCGCGCAGCGGTCGAGACGGGCTTGATCAGCGCGAGTCGATACCGCATATATGGCGAGATCCTCGAAGAGCTGCAACGCAAGACCTGGTGAAGACCGCCCTCCTGCCCCTGTTCGCCGCCGCCCTGCTTGCGGCCTGCGCCGCCCCCAACCCTGCACCTCCGTCCACTGCTGAAGGCTGGCAGCCGCTGGCCCTGCCGGGCAAGAAGCCGACGATCTATCACTGGACCGAGAAGGACGGCCGCCAGGCGCTGGAGGCTTCGTCCGAGCGTTCGGCCAGCATCTGGCGCAAGCGCCTGGACCCGGCCCTCACCAACGTCGGCGAGGTCAGCTTCTCCTGGTGGACCCAGGGCCTCATCGCTGGCGCCAATGTGGCCGACATCGACCATGAGGACGCCGTCGCCCGCGTCATCTTCGGCTTTGCCGGCGACATCGACAAACTGCCGCTGCGCACGCGCATGAAGTTCGAGCTGGCCCAGGCCCTGACCGGCGAGGTGCCGCCCTATGCGACGCTGATGTATGTCTGGGACAGCAAGCTGCCTGTGGGCAGCGTCGTCATCAACCCGCGCAGCGACCGCATCCGCAAGATCGTCGTCGACTCCGGCCCCGCCGAACTGCGCCGCTGGCGCGACCACAGGCGCAACCTGGCCGAGGACTTCCGCCTGGCCTTCGGCGAAGCACCGGGGGCGTTGACTTCGATGGCCGTCATGACCGACAGCGACAACAGCCGGGCCTCCGCCCGCACCTGGTACGGCCCCGTCGAATTGGAAGCCCCTCGCCCAGCCTCGCTGAACGCGAGCGAGTCTGGTCGGTCTTGCAGACCGCGCTGCGGCAGTGCCGCAGCTCTTCGGCAGGCACATGCCGCCCACCGGGCGCCATGTGTCCGGCCTCAGCCCCCGAGGGGACGGCGATGCTTGCGGCATCGAGCCGCAAGCACATCGCCAGCGCGGGCCGGCTAGGGAGCGGCCCGTCGCTCGGCCCGCAAATTCCCGAATCAGCGTTGCTCGGGCGAGCGCAACGACAGCGGCGCCGTCTCCGGCACTTCACGGGCCTCGACATCCACCACATCGCCCGCGGGCTCACGGCGCTGGGCCCAGGGGTTCTTGTTGACGCGGAACTGCAGATTGGGCTTGCGGCCGGTCAGCAGGCTGACCAGCAGGAAGCCCAGGAAAGCCAGCACGGCGATCAGGAAGAGGCCCAGGCCGATGAGGGCGCCAGCGGCGATCATCAGCAGACGGAGAAGCATTCGGAACAACGGCATGGCCCTATTCTGAACCCTGCCGAAATCGCCGGACTGTGGCAATGGTCACCCATTGCACATGCCGCGTCTGAGGGAGCCTCAACCCCGACCGACAAACGGCATGGTCGTGGCCATGACGGTCATGCTCTGCACATTGGCCGACAGCGGCAGGCCGGCCATGTAGACGACCGCCCGCGCGACGTCCTCGACGTCCATTCGCGGCTCGACCGCCATGGTGCCGTTGGCCTGGGGCACGCCGCGCGCCATCTTCTCGGTCATGTCGGTGGCGGCATTGCCGATGTCGATCTGGCCAGCCGCAATGTCGAAGGCGCGGCCGTCCAGGCTCAGGGCCTTGGTCAGGCCGGTGATGGCGTGCTTGGTGGACGTGTAGGGCGCCGAGAAAGGCCGCGGCGCGTAGGCCGAGATGGAGCCGTTGTTGATGATGCGGCCGCCGCGCGGCGACTGCGACTTCATCAGCGCGAAGGCGGCACGGGCGCACAGGAAGCTGCCGGTCAGGTTGGTGTCGACGACGGCCCGCCACTGTGCCACCGTCAGCTCGTCGATGGGCACCGGCGGGGCACCGATGCCGGCGTTGTTGAACAGCAGGTCGAGCCGGCCGAAGCGTTCGCGCAGGCTCGCGAAAGCCGCATCGACCTGGCCTTCGTCGCAGACATCGGTCGGCAGGACCAGCGCATCGGCCAGAGTCTCGCGCAGCGTTTCTTCGCGGCGCCCCATCAGTGCCAGCGTCCAGCCCTCGGCGGCCAGCGCGCGGGCCACGGCCCGCCCGATGCCGGAACCGGCGCCCGTGACGAGAGCGACCCTCAGTGGCGCACGGCCGTACGAAGCCACTGAGACGCCCCCCCGGGGGGCAGCTTGCGAAGCAAGCGTGGGGGCCGACATTTCTTCAGCGCCCGCTCGACGACACCAGGGTGCGCTGCACCCAGCCGCTGAAGTTGGCTGCGTCGACCTTGACGAAGCCGTCCTTGACCTCGCCGGTGGCGACGAGTTCGTCGCTGCGGTTCAGCGTGGCAACAACCTTGCTGTCGCGCGACGGGGCGGCATAGGCCTTCACATTGGAGATCTTGGCCACCAGCATCTGGCCGGCCGCGATGGGCGCGCCGGCTTGCGTGGAGGCGCCCGCGTTGGCGTCGCCGGCAGCGCTGCCGGTGCGGATCAGGCTTTGCTGGTCACGGATGGTCAGCACGATCTTGTTGTAGTTGTCCAGCAGGCTGGCGGCGATCAGCTTGCCTTCGGGCGTGCTGGTGTAGCCACCCATGCTGCCGATGGCGCCGTGGCCATAGCCCCAGCCGCCGATGGAGAAGTCAGTCTTGGTGGCCTTGCCTTCGGCGGCCGCCACCTGGATGCTGGAGCGCACATCGGCGACCAGCAGGCTGGTGCTGGCTTCCTTGAACTTGAGGCCGCCGGCGATGGCACCGATGCCGCCCAGCCGGTTGCCCAGCAGGCCACCGATGGCGCCGCCGACGCCGCCGGTGTTGTTGGCCGCGACCAGCACATTGGGCGTCATGACGAAGTCGGCCGCCTGCATCTGGCCCTTGCCGACATTGGATTCCTGGCGCATCTCGCCGGCGGCGGCGAGGTTGCGCTCCTGCTGCAGGTTCTGCATGGCCACGCCGCGCTCGACGACGTCGAAGCAGCCGGACTGCTGCACCATCATGCGCAGCAGCGACGCGGGCGAACCCAGGCCGTAATGCGACAAGTGGTTCCAGCCGCTCTGCGGCTCGGCCACGGCCAGCACGCCCATCTTCTTCTGGCATTTCTCGACATTGGAGCCGGCATCCTGCGCCTGGGCGCCCATGGCGGCCAGAGCCAGCACGGCCATGCTGAGAGTCTTGTTGTTCATCCTGAACCTCGCGTCGTCGTTGTCCAAAGCTGATGATTGTGCCCAGCACCCGGCCCATCCGGCGTCCCCATTCCGCTGGAACGGGGTCGCCTGGATCAGGGGCGCAGCACCAGGCGGTGGGTGGTTTCGCCGGGCAGGAAAGGCAGCGGTTCCCCCGCCAGCCAGGCGGCATGGTCGCCGCGGTAGAAGGGTGACATCGGGTGGCCGCTCTGGCCGCCGGGGATGACCAGGATGCCGCTCTCCTCATGGCCGGGCGAGACCACCATGCGCTCGCTCTGGCCATGGCCATGGTTGTGCACGCGCGGCATGTGGCTGTCGCCGGCCATGCCCTGGGAGGCCTGGTCCAGCCAGCCGGCCAGGGCGGGCACGGCCGCGCTCAAGGGGTGGCGCATGCTGGTGGAGTTGTCGGCTCCCCAGGTGGCCGCAGCCAGGCTGCCGTATTTGCCGATCAGCTCCTTGCGGCTGTCCAGCACGGCACGCTGCAGCAGTTCAGGCCAACTCTTGAAGGCCGCCGGCAAGGTGTCGGGCCGGGCGGCCTGGATCAGGGCCCAAGCCGGCGTCTCGGGCACCAGCTTCAAGTCGGACAGCTTCAGCCCCTGGGCCTCCAGCAGACCGGCCAGCGGGTCGAAGAGGTTCTTCAGGGCCTGCAGGCGGAAAGACCTCACCAGCAGATAGCCGACCGCGTCCGGTCGGGCCGCGTCGGCGCTCTTCTCGACCTCGGCACGGTAGTCGGCCAGGCCATTGGCGGCGACGAAGTCGGGCGTCAGCACCTGTTCCAGCAGCAGCTGGCGCCAGTGCTGGTGGAAGAGCGCGCGGTGGTCGAGCTGGATGGCGTGCAGGCCGGCCTCGTCGAGCTTGTCCTGGGCGCGCAGGCCGTCGCGGATCTGCATGCCGCGGGCGCCAAGGTCGTAGCCGCCGTTGCCCAGGGTCTTCAGTGCGTCACCGCCCACCATGCGCGAGTTGGCCGTCCACAGCCGGCCGTCGGCCGGATCGATGATGCGCGGCTGCTCCGACGCGCCGAGATAGCCCTGCCAGCGCGAGCGACCGTCGTTCCAGTCCTGCGGGCGGTCGATGTCACCGGCGTCGACTCGCTTGGGCATGGCGCCGATGACGGTCCAGGCGATCCGGCCGCCGGCATCGGCGACCAGCAGATTCTGGGCCGGCATGCCGGCTCCCACGGCCAGTTGCACGGCCTCGTCGACATTGCCCGCCGTCTCCATATGCATCAGCCGCAGATTCATGCCCTCGCGGTCGTGCGCCACCCAGCGCAGCACATAGGCCTGGCCTGCCGGCGCCTTCTGCGGCATGACCGGGCCCCATTCGCTTTCCAGCACGACATGGTCGACGGCGGCCTCGCCGGCGATCTCGATGCGCTCCACCGCCTTCTGCAGCGGCTTTTCCGCGCCGCCCGCCAGGTAGTGCGTGCCGGCCGCATTGAGCTTGAGAGCGACGACGTCGGCCCAGTCCGAGGTCGTGTTGGTGAAGCCCCAGGCCACATGACCGTTGCTGCCAACCACCAGCAGCGGCGCGCCCGGGAGCGTCACGCCGGCCACGTCGTGGCTGCCGGCGCCGTCCTTCCATTTCATGCGCGCCTTGAACCAGGTGCCAGGCGTGCGCAGCCCCAGATGCATGTCGTCGGCCAGGATGGCACGGCCGGCGGCGCCGTGGGCCGCCGCCACGGCGAAGTTGTTGCTGCCCAGGTCGCGCGCGTCGCGCAGGCTGCAGTCGCTGCAGGCCACCTTGGCGGCGCGCAGGGCGGCAGGCAGCGGGCTCGCCGGGAGCGGCACGGCGGCCACGCGGCTGTCGTCCATGGCGGCCTGCCAGTCGGCGCTGTGCTGGGTCAGGAAGGCGTACCAGTCGTCTGGCACGGCCTCGCGCAGCAGGCCGGTGGCGACGTCGTCGCGCCCCTGCGAGCCCTGCAAATCGAGATACATGCCGTAGGCGACCAGCACGGTGTCGGCCGGCAGCCAGGGCTGGGGCTGCTGGCGCAGCAGCAGGTATTCGGGCGGCCGGGCCGACAGGCCGGCCAGCCCCGCGTTCACACCGCTCACATAGGCGTCCAGCAGCGCGCGTTCGTCAGGCGGCAGCAACGCGATGCCGGCTTCGGCGCGATGGCGGAAGCGGTGCATGCGGCGCGCCTTGTCCAGCGGCAGGGCCTTGGCCCCGACCAGGGCCGACAGCTCGCCGGCAGCGTTGCGGCGCATCAGATCCATCTGGAAGAAGCGCTCCTGGGCATGCACAAAGCCCAGCGCCCGGGCCACGTCCAGGCGGTTTTCGGCCGTGATGGTCAGGTAGCCACGGGCGTCGCGCTGCAGTTCGGCCGGCGCGCTGAGGGCCGCAACCGCACGCTCGCCATCGAGTTGGGCCAGGCTGCCGCGCAGGGCCAGCCAGACGCCCAAGGCGAGCAGCAGCACGAGGGCCAGCAGGCCAATGAGGATGCGCTTGAGCCATGTCATCAGAAAGTCCCTGGATAGTTCCCGCCATCGAGCAGGATGTTCTGACCGGTCAGATAGCCGGCCTGGGCGCTGCAAAGCATGGCGCAGAGAGCGCCGAACTCGGCCGCGGTGCCGAAGCGCTGGGCGGGGATGGTCGAGCGTCGCTTGGCGGCTACTTCGTCGACGCTCGCGCCAGTCTTGGCCGCACCGGCCGCCATGGTCTTCTTCAAGCGGTCGGTGTCGAAGGCGCCGGGCAGCAGGTTGTTGATCGTCACATTGGCGCCCGCCAGTCGCGGCTGCCTGGCCAGGCCCGCGACGAAGCCGGTGAGACCCGAGCGCGCGCCATTGGACAGGCCGAGCACGTCGATGGGCGCCTTCACGGCGCCCGAGGTGATGTTGACGATGCGGCCGAAGCCGCGTGATGCCATCGCATCGACCGTCGCCTTGATGAGCTCGATGGGCGCCAGCATGTTGGCGTCCAGCGCGGCGATCCACTGATCGCGGCCCCAGTCGCGGAAATCCCCGGGCGGCGGACCGCCGGCGTTGTTGATGAGGATGTCGACGCGCGGGCAGGCTGCCAGCGCCGCCGCGCGACCCTCGGGCGTGGCAATGTCGCCGGCCACGACACGCACCTCGACGTCAGGGTTCAGGGCCCGCAGCGCATCGGCCGTGGCCAGCAGATCGGCCTCGCCGCGCGCCGTGATGACGACGTTGACGCCCTCGCCCACCAGCGCCTCGGCGCAACCGCGGCCCAGCCCCTTGCTGGCCGCGCAGACCAGGGCCCAGTGGCCCTTCAATCCCAGATCCATGATGCTCCCTGCAAAAAGCTGCGGCTCGCGCCAGCGAGCCGCATCATCGCGCGACTGCCGCGGAGCTGGCTTTGCCAGGCCGCTGGCAGTGCCCCCTTTCAAAGGGGGGCAGCCGTCAGGCCGTAGGGGGTTAGCGCTTAAATTTGCCTTCCTCGCCGATGATGGACACGTCGGCGTATTCCAGGCCGTTGTGTTCCTTGTCGGTGTAGTGCACCTGCAGGCCGCCGAGGTCGATGCGGGCACCGTCCAGCGCCTTGACCAGGCTTTCGCGCGTGACGTCCTTGCCCGGCACGCGCTTGAGCGCTTCGACGACCAGCTTGGCCGCGGCATAGCCTTCGACGTGGGCCGGCGTCAGCTCGTTGCGGCCGGCAGCCTTGGCCAGCAGCAGCGCCTCCCGCACCATCAGGTTGGCGGTGGAGCGCTCGTAGGGGAAGAGCTGGGTCACGATGACGCCGCGGCCTTCGTTGCCCAGGGCCTTCACGAAGTCAGCCGAGGCGTTGTTGGACAGCGTGGCCACATGGGCCGTGGAGCCGGCCTCGCGCAGCGCCTTCACGCCTTCCACGACGGCATAGGACGGGCCGATCAGCACGACGGCCTCGATGCCGGCCTTGGCGATGGACTGCATCACCGGCGCGAGATCGGGCTTGTTGCGGTCGAAGCGCAGGCTGGACATGGCGCGCAGCTTGATGTCGTCCAGGCCCTTGATGGCGCCCTTGCCGGCGTCGTTGCCGAAGGGGTCGTTGACCTGCACGATGGTGATGCGCTTGACGCCGATGCTGGCCAGGTTCTTGACCGCCTTCTCGGCCTCTTTCTGGTAGCTGGCGCGCAGGTGGTAGACCCAGGGCTGGACGGGGTCGCGCAGGCTGGCCGCACCGGTGGCGGGCGCCAGCAGCGGCAGCTTGTTCTCCTTCAGCACCGGCAGCAGGGCCTCGGTCGGGCCGGTGCCGCGGCTCAGCATCAGCGCCAGCACACCCTGGCTGGCCAGGTTCTTGGCCGCGGCCACGGCGGTCGCGTTGTCGTATTTGTCGTCCTGGGTGATGAGCTCGATGTTCTGGCCCTTGATGCCACCCTGGGCATTGATGGAGTCGAAATAGAGCTTTGCGCCCTCGACGCTCTCCTGCACGACACCAGCGACCGGGCCGGTAAAGCCCGCCACCATGCCGATGCGCAACTGCGCAAACGCGATGTTCGATGTTCCGATGCAAGCAGCGAACAAGGCCGCCAGGCCAACCCAACGCTTCACTGTTTTTCTCCAGGACATGCGCCCACAGGGGCGCCTTTATGGCCGCGGATTGTGCGGCCAGCCCCCCCGCCCCCAGCAGCCCCTCTCCCCCAGGAAAAACCCGAGCCTCACCGGGTCGGAATGCGCATTTCGACCGCTTTTGCCCGGCCTACACTCGGACGGCCCGTCGCGTTCCTCGGGCGTAACCGTCCATGCCGGAAAGCCCCCTGCCGCCGCCGCCGATCGCCCTGCCCCGCGCGCCCCTCCCCGCGTTCGGCTGGCAGCGCAGTTCCCTGACCTTCGCCGTCGTGCTGGCCCTGCTGCTGGGCCTGCTGCTGCCGACGACGGCCGTGCTGCTCTACGACGGCCAGAAGACCCGGGCCACGGCGATGGAAGACCTCAAGCGTGACCTGGCGCGCGCCACCGAGGTCATGGCCCTGTCGCTGGCCGAACCGGTCTGGCAGGTCTCGCCCGACCTGGCCGACCCCATGGTCAAGGCTCAGATGGACGACCCGCGCTTCGTGTCCGTGCAGGTGGTGGAGCCGGCCTCGTCGGCGCCCTTCCTGTCGCAGCAGCGCGCCGGCGACAAGCCCGATGCCGACCTGGTGCTGAGCCAGACCCGCCCCATCCAGCGCGACGGCCGCGAGATTGCCAAGCTGACGGTCAGCATGAGCGCAGCCCCGCTGCTGCAGGCCAAGCAGGCCGAGGTCTGGCGCACGGTCTGGCGCAGCGTGCTGACCCTGACCCTCTCCCTGGTGCTGATGCTGTGGGTGTTGCAGCGCTATGTGATGCGCCCCATGACCGAGTTGACCGGCGCCGCCGAGGCCCTGGCCGCCGGACGGCTCGACCAGCCCCTGCGCGTGGCCGGCGCCGACGAGATCGCGCGCGTCGGCGTGGCCATGGAGCGCATGCGGCAGGCCTTGCTGTCGGCCTTCGAGGCCCTGCGCCAGCACAACGTCAACCTGGAAGAGACCGTCACCCAGCGCACCGCCGAGCTGACGGCCAGCAATGCCGAACTGTCAGAGGCGCTGGAGACCCTGCAGAAGGCGCAGCGAGAACTGGTCGAGTCGGAAAAGCTGGCCTCGCTGGGGAGGCTGGTGGCCGGCGTCGCGCACGAGCTCAACACGCCGCTGGGCAATGCGCTGACCGTGGTGTCGGCCCTGGACGACCGCTACAAGCAGCTGGAAGCCATGCTGTCGGGCACCGTGCAGATGCGCCGCAGCACGCTGGAGGAACTGGCCCGCGACACGCGGCGCGGCCAGGACATCCTGCAGCGCAATGTGCAGAAGGCCGCCGACCTGGTGCGCGACTTCAAGCAGGTGGCCATCGACCAGACCGCCGACCTGCGGCGCGACTTCGACCTGGCCAAGGTCGTCGAGGACGTCATGGTCATGGTGGAGCCCAGCTTCAAGCACACGCCGTTCGTCATCGACACCGACCTCTGCCACGGCCTGGTCATGAACAGCTACCCCGGCGCCCTCGGCCAGGTGTTGACCAATCTGCTGATGAACGCGCTGCTGCACGGCTTCGAGGGCATGGAGAACGGACACGTCAAGGTCCATTGCGCGCGGCTGGATGAAGAGCAGGTCGAACTCAGCGTGACCGACGACGGCCGCGGCATGGACGAATCCGTGCGGCGGCGCATCTTCGACCCCTTCTTCACGACCAAGCTGGGCACCGGCGGCTCGGGCCTGGGCATGCACATCGTGCACAGCATCGTCACCAATGTGCTGGGTGGCCAGATCGAGGTGAGGTCCTCGCCCGGCCAGGGCACCCAGATGCTGATGAAGCTGCCGCTGCTGGCGCCCCAGCGCGCCACACCGGGCTCAGACAGCCAGGTTCACTGAGACGCGGCCGAGGCCGGCGCCGACGGGGCGTCGACAGCGGCGATCGCGGCCGACGCCGCCGAAGCAGCCGGCTCATGGGCACCCGCGGTCACGTCGTGCTTCTCGCCGCCCATGTCGATATTGCCGCCGCTCTTCATCAGGATGAACAGCGCCAGCGCGGCAAACACGGCAAAGCCGACCACGATCTTCCACATGAGATTCACTCCGGTTGTGTTGAAACCGGAGGGATTCTGCTCAGCCAGGCTGACGCTCAACTGAAGGCGAAGCCTGCGGCCTGCCCGTCCTCGGCGCTGTAGGTCAGTTCATGGGCCAGGGTCGCGAAATCCACGCGCAGGGTTGCCTTGTCGAAACCATGCTGCCAACGCAGATGCAATACCTCATCACCGCTGGTCAGCACCTCGAAGCTGCCCCCGAAAGCTGGATGGCGGTTGCGCAGCTGGATCAGTTCGATGAGGCGGCGCACGACCGGCCGCTCGCAGTCGCCGATGATCTCGTCGGCGCTGTAGAAATGGCGATTGATGTCGCGGCCAACCTGGGTGCGGGCCAGCAGTTCCATGTCGTTGTGCCCGGCCAACAGGCCGACGTAGTAAACCTGTGGCACGCCGGGCAGGAAGAACTGGATCGCACGGGCCAGCAGATAGGCGGTCTCATCGCGGCCCATGGCGTCGAAGAAGCTGCAGTTGACCTGGTAGAGGTCGAGGTTGCTGGCCGCGGCACCGGTGGCCTTGCGGCTGTCGCCCTGGCTGGCGGTGTGGATGCGCTCGACCAGGGCGTCCAGCTCCTCGGGCGGCACCAGGCCGGGGTGGGCGACGCGGTCACCGGCATCGGCGCCGATGTCGATGATGCCGATGCCGTCGTGGGTGTCGAGCACGGTCAACGCGTTGGTGGGGCGGATGGCGATCCAGCGCTTGAGCGCGGCGGCGGTGCGGAAGCTGAAGGCGTGCAGCACCAGCGGCGGCAGCGCGAAGTCGTAGACCCAGTCGACCTTGGACGCGATGTCGATCTGGCGCTGGAAGTAGCTGTGGATCTCCACCAGCACCTCGATGCCCAGCGCCCGCGCCTCGCACGCGAACTCGGCGATGAAGTCGAAGGTCTCCGGCATCATGAAGCAGCTCGCGCCGGCCTTCTTGATGGCATAGCCGACGGCGTCCAGCCTCACCATGCGGATGCCGCTGTCGGCCAGCGTATGCAGAATGCCGCTGAGGTAGGCACGCCCCTGCGGATGGCGCACGGCGATGTCGATCTGCGCGGCGGTGAACGTCGTCCACAGGATGCGGCGCTCGCCGTTGCGCAGCGTCGCATAGGTCAACGGCAGACCGGGGCGGGGGCGATAGACGCTCAACAGGTCCCGCTCGGTCGCGCCGTTCGGAAACACGACGTCCAGCGTCAGGAAGAGGCCCGCATAAGCCGAGGCATCGCCATTCGCGGCGTAGTCGACAAACTGCGGCGACTCGCTGGACATGTGGTTGACGATGACATCGGCCATCACGTCGACGCTCTCGGTCAGGGTCTTGATGTCGCTCCAGCTGCCCAGGCGAGGGTCGACCTGGGTGTGGTCGATGGGGTCGAAGCCGGCATCCGCACCATCGATGGCATGAAAGAAGGGCAGCAGATGCACGCCGCCGAAGACGCCGGCCAGCGGCGAACCCGGCTCGGTGAGCAGTTTCCCGAGCCGAATCAGGTCGGCGCCGTCGCGCTGGCCGCCGAGGCGGTCGACATAGGTGATGAGCTGGACCTGATTCTTCATGAGGGGGACTTCGGGGTCTTGACCGCCAACACGCAAGCCGCGGCCATCGCGAGCAGCACGCCGGCGAGGCGGATGACGTTCTCGGGGCGGCTGCCGAGCAGGGCGTCGTAGAACAGCGGCAGCGTCACCGCCTGGATCAGCATGGGGATGACAATGAACATGTTGAAGATGCCCATGTAGACGCCGGCGCGCTCGGGCGGGATGCTGCCGGCCAGCAGCACATAAGGGTTGCCCATGATGGAACCCCAGGCCAGTCCGACGCCCACCATGGGCAGGAAGAGCCAGGCCTTGTCCTGGATACCGGGCAGCGCCCACATGCCGGCCGCTGCGCAGGCCAGAGCAAAGGCGTGGACCCATTTGGCGCCCAGTCGGCGGGTGAACGGAACCATCGCGAAGGCGGCTACGAAGGCCACGGCGTTGTAGAAGCCGCCGACCTGGCCATTGAGCAGGGCCGCATCACGAAAGCCGGCGCTGCGCGGATCGTCCGTGCCGAAGACGGTGGTCGCGAGCGTGGGCACGATATAGATCCAGTAGCACATCATCCCGTACCACTGGAACAGCGCCATCCACCACAGGCGCCGCATGGTGGCGGGCATGTCGCGCAGCGCGGCCCAGATCTCGGCCAGGGTCGCGCCCAGGCCGTGAGGCAGCGCGCGCAGCCGCGCCACCTCCTCGGCCGGAAGCGGCAGCTCAGGCACCTTGTGGATGGACCACCAGACCGTCGTGAAGGACAGCAGCGCACCGACGCCGAAGGCCAACGTCGTCACCAACGGAATGCCGTTGGCACCCAGCGCGTCCTTGTTCATGCCAAAGGCCACGAGCAGGCTGGGCGTCAGATAGGCCAGGGTCTGCGCCAATCCCGTGAACGAAGCCTGGGTCAGGAAGCCGCTGGCATGCTGCTCCTCGCGCAGGCGGTCGCTGACATAGGCGCGGTAGGGCTCCATCGTCACGTTGTTGGCCGCGTCCAGGATCCACAGCAGACCGGCCGCGAACCACAGCGCCGGGCTGAAAGGCATGGCCAGCAGGCCCAGCGAGCAGATCAGCGCGCCGATGAGAAAGTAAGGCGTGCGGCGGCCCAGGCGGTGCGTGGTGCGGTCGCTCATCGCGCCGATCAGCGGCTGCACCAGCAGGCCGGTGATGGGCCCGGCCAGCCACAGATACGGCAGGTCCTTGCCTTCGGCGCCGAGCATCTGGTAGATCGGGCTCATGTTGGCCTGCTGCAGGCCGAAGCTGAACTGGATGCCGAGGAAGCCGACATTCATGTTCACGATCTGCGAGAAGGACAGATGGGGCTTGTTCATGCGCGGGCCTCTCCGGCGGGCAACGAGTGGAGGGCCTCGCGCCAGGAGGCCAGGGCCGCCGGGTCGTCGGGAAGCGGGCCCCGGACGCCGCAGATCATCGAGGCATAGCGGTTGGCCAGGCTGAGCGTCGCGGCCAGGCTGCGGTGCAGCGACATCCCGGCCAGCAGCATGGCGGTGAAGGCGTCGCCTGCGCCGACACTGTCGACGAAGGCGGGCTGTACCACCCCGTCGCCACTGGCGAGCAGCTGCCCCTGCTCGCCGTACAGCGCGTAACCCTGAACACCCCGCGTGACCAACAGGCCCTGCAGTGCGAAACGGGCCATCAGCGCGGGCAAGGCAGGCTCGAACCAGCCGAGCAGACGGTCGAGCTCGTCTTCGTTGATCTTGACCCAGTCAGCCAGCATCAACGACTCGGCTGCGAGGGCCGGCGAGTCGGTGCCCGGGCGAAGGTTGAGGTCCAGCAAGCGCGGTCCCGCAGCCCGTTTGACGACCGAGCGGATCGTGGCGCGAGACACCAGGTGCCGCTGGGCCAGGCTGCCGAAATAGACCATGCCCGAGCCGACGGCGCCGGGGCGTTCCAGGTGGTCCCAGGCGGCGTCGGCATGGATCTCGAAGCGGTGGCCGCCGCCCTCCTCCTCGTGAACGCTGACCCGGCCCGTGGCATGGTGGGCATCCCGCTGCAAGCCGGCCACCGCCAGACCGAAACGGGCTGCACTGTGCAGCACCAGACGGCCGCCCACGTCGTCGGCTCCGATGCGGCTGACGAAGCGCACCGGGGCGCTGAAGGCCGCCAGCGAACGAGCGACATTGAAGGGCGCGCCGCCGGCAACCGGCCCGTCGTGGAACCCGTCCACCAGGGCTTCGCCGAGCACGAGGATGGGGGTGGCGGCCATGCGCTTCAGAAGCTGTAGCGCAGCGAGGCCTTGACCGTGCGACCCGTGTAGGCCCGCGCGGCGCCGCGGCCATCGTTGCTCTCGGTGTAGGCCAGCTCGTTGAAGAGGTTGTTGGCGGCCAGCGAGAGCGTGGCGCGGTTGGTGATGGCGTAGCTCGCGAAAGCGTTGACGACGGTGTAGGCCGGCAGCGTGATGGTCAGTGGACCGGTCGGGCCGTCGTCCAGGCTCTTGGTGGTGCCGACGATGCCGACGCCGAAAGTCAGCGCGTCATTGAGGTTGACCGTGGGCGTGAGCTGATAGACGACCTTGGCCTGCCGTTTCGGCGCCCGCCCATCAGCCTGCTTGGCGTCCGTGTACGTCAGCCCCCCCAGCAGGTTGACAACGCCCCAGCGGGCCGAGCCTTCCAGTTCCAACCCGTTGCTGCGGTAGCTGTTGGCCTTGGCGACGATGGGGTTGGTCGTCACGTCGACGTTGACCTCGTCGGTCTTGGCGTGGAAGAGCGTGGCAAACAGGCTCATGCCGCCGCCGCGAATCTTGATACCGGCCTCGGCCTGCTTGACCTTGTTGGTCGGGATGGTCGGGCTCTTGCCGTTGACCAGGTTGGGGTTGTTGAAGAAGGTGATGCGGTCGGCGTTGTAGGCGGCGCCATCGGAATAGCGGGCGAACAGCGACAGGTCCTTGTTCAGCGCGTAGTTGCCGCCCAGCGAGTAGGAGGTGCGACCGAAGTCGTAATCGATGACGTTGGGCTTGCCGAGGTCATAGGCCAGGCCGGCGTTGGACTGGTAGTAGGCCCCGCTGGCGTTCTGGTTGTCGCGGCGCAGGCCGATGTCGGCGGACAGCGCGCCGGACTCCAGGTTGAGCACCAGATAGGGCGCGGTGGTCGTGTACTTGCTGTCCTGGGTGTTGCTGCAGCAGCCGCCGAAGCCGGGTGAACCGTTGACGGCACCGGGCACGTTGAGCACGCGGGCGCCATCCTGGTCGGCCGAGAGCGAGTACTGGTTGAAGTTCCACGTCAGGTCGAGCTTCTGCACCGAGGTGTAGAGGCCGGCGACGGCGCTGAGCCGGGTTGCGCCGCCGAGGTCGAAGTCGCGTGAGAACTTGAGGTCGTTGGCCATCAGGCCGACGTTGTCGACCTGGGTGTTGAAGACGACGGCGGTGAACTTGCTGCCGGTGTAGGCCTTGCCAGCGTCCGGGCCGGTCGCGATCGTCGTGCCGGCCGGTGCCGCGGCCACATCGTCGCCCGGGAAGATGCCGATGAAGCGGCCGGAGTTCTTGCTCCAAGAGAACTTGTTCTGCAGGCGAAAGCCACCGCCGGCATCGAGGTCCATCTCGGCGCCAAAGGCATCGCTCTTGGCGGCCAGACCATCACGAATGTTGCTGGTGGCGCGGCCGTTGGTGTTCGTCAGCGTGCTGTCCATGGGCCAGGCAGCGTCGTAGAAGGCCGTACGCCGTGGGTCCAGGCCGGGGATCTGCTGGATGCTGCCGTTCACGTAGCGCACCGGCGTGGGCATGAAGGTCGGGCTGTGGTCGTCCAGGTGCTTGAGGCTGAAGCGCACATAGCTCCTGCCCTCCAGCTCGAACGTCACGTTGGCGCGGATCTGTCCGCCATTCTCCGTGCCGTCGGCACCCTTGCGGCCCCCATCGCCGACCCGGTAGAAGCCGCCGATGAAGAACCGCGTCTTGGGCGCCAGACGGCCGCCATAGCCGAAGTCGACGCGGGTCTGGTCGAAGTCCAGGCCCTTGGTCAGCTGGATGCTGCCGCCCTGCTCCACCCCGGTCTTGCTGATGAAGTTGATGATGCCGCCGGGCGCGCCCGTGGCCAGCAGCGCTGCCGAGCCGCCGCGCACGACTTCCAGGCGTTCGAAGCCGGCGTCGGCCCGCATCCAGGTGTCGGGCGTGGCAAAGGCGATATCGCCGAACTGCAGCAGCGGCAGGCCGTCTTCCTGGAACTGGATGTAGCGCGCACCACCGGCCGAGACCGGGATGCCGCGCACCGCGACGTTGGCATTGGATTCGCCGCCGCTGGCCTCGGCGCGGATGCCCGGCACAGCGCGCAGCACATCAGTGGCGCTGGCGGCAGTGACGGCTGTGACGCCTTCGCTCTCGATGGTCGAGATGGCGACGCTGGAGCGCATCTTGGACTTGGCTGCTGAGCTGCCGGTGACGACGACGGCGTCAAGCTTGAGGCCGTCGGGGGTCTCGGTGGCGGCGGCCTGTTGGGCCTGGGCGGCGGCGCCGATGAAGCCCAGGGCCAAGGCAGCGGCCAGGGGATGGGGGCGTGGGCGGGTGATGGGCATGTCGTCTCCTGTTGTCGGTATGCGGGCGCCTTCTGCGAGGCGAGGCGGCAGGCGCCGCGATGAGCGCCTATCCGTGTCGACATTCTGTGCGCGTTCAGCTTGTTTTGCAATCGATTGCAATTCAGTAGAAGCACTTATATAAATGAATAAATTGAGATCTTCACAAATTCAATGGAAACGATCGCAAGCCGCCGGAGGCGCGCTCCGGACTCCAAATACCTCGGAGTTCAAGCCTTGGCCGCGGGGGCGCTCTCGCGCAGCCTCAGGTAGACGGGCATGGTGCGCGGCCCGGCACGCTCGCCACGCAACTGACCCAGAAGCGCCTCGACAAGCTCGGCGCCAGCTTCCGCCACGGGCTGGTGCACGGTCGTCAGCGGCGGATCGCAGTAGGCGGCCAGCGGCATGTCGTCATAGCCGACGACCGCGACATCGTCCGGCACGCGGCGACCGGCGGCGCGCAGGGCCTGGACCATCAACATGGCCAGTACGTCACTGCAGCAGACGACGGCATCGAAGTCGCTGTGCGCGGCGCAGAACTCGCGCACCTGGCCCGTTGCGACACTGGGCTCGAAGGGCGCCGGCAATTCCAGCGCTGGATTGACCTCCAGGCCCGCCTCGCGCAGCGCCTGCTGATGGCCCTGATGACGCAGCCAGACTTCGGGCAGGCGGGCGTCACCGATGAAGGCGATGCGCCTGCGCCCCAGCGCCAGCAGATGCCGCGTGGCCAGTGCGCCCCCCAGCACATTGTCGCCACCGACGCTGCAATACAGCTGCTGCGGCATCTCGCCGCCCCAGACGACCAGCGGCAGCTTGCGCGCCGCCATCTCGTTGAGCTGGTCGTGCTGGCGCCACTGGCCGATGAGGATGACGCCGATGGCCTTGCCGGACTCGAACCAATGCGAGGCCAGGTCCAGCCGTTCGGCATCGACGCGCGACAGCAGCATGTCGTAGCCGCGGTCGGTCAGCGCGTCGGCGATGGCGCCGACGATGGACAGGAAGAAGGGGTCGGAGATGTGCTGGCGCGACTTGGCGTCATAGGGCACGACGACCGCCACCGTCTTGTTTTCTTGCAGGCGGAGATTGCGGGCGCCGAAGTTGATCGAGTAGTTCAGCGAGCGTGCCAGTTCGGCGACGCGCTGGCGGGTTTCGGCATTGACGAGTTCGCTGCCGTTCAGGGCTCGCGACACGGTGGACACCGACACGCCGGCCAGGCGGGCGATGTCGACCATCTGCAGCCGCCGCTGTTCGCCGGCGCCGCCGTCGGGGGAGTCTTTGGACTTGGACATCCGCGGCATCCTCGCAGGGCCGGGTGCAATCGACAAGCAGGGCTAGCCTGGGCCAAAAAAAAGGCCGGCATGAAGCCGGCCTTGCGTTCGACACCCGGGCAGGCCCGGGAGGAACTCGCTCAGTCGCGGGCGTAGATGTCCACGTCCTTGGTCTCGCGGACAAAGAGAACGCCGATGACGAAGGTGATCGCCGCGATGACGATGGGGTACCAGAGGCCGTGATAGATGTTGCCGTTCTGCGCCACCATCGCGAAGGTGATGGAAGGCAGCATGCCGCCGAACCAGCCGTTGCCGATGTGGTACGGCAGGCTCATCGACGTGTAGCGGATGCGGGTCGGGAACATCTCGACCAGCATGGCCGCGATCGGGCCATAGACCATGGTCACGTACAGCACCAGCACGAACAGGATGGCGACGACCATGGGCACGTTGGCCTTGGCCATGTCGGCCTTGGCCGGGTAGCCGGCGGCCTTCATCGCTTCGCCCAGTTCCTTCTTGAAGGCGGCGATGGCCTTGGTCGAAGCTTCGTCGAACTTGTGCTCGGTCAGCTTGCTGGCGGTCGGGACGGCGATTTCCTTCTCGCCGACCTTGACGACGGTCGAAGCGCCGGCCGGGGCGTCGACCGTCTCGGAGCTGGCCGACGAGCCGGCCAGCGCGCGCTTGGCGATGTCGCAGGCGCTGGTGAAGTCGACTTCGCGGGCGATCGGACTGCCCTGGAAGGAGCAGGAGGCCGTCTGCGTCGACAGCGTGACCTTGGATGTTTCCTGGGCCTTGGCGAGGTCAGGGTTGGCCGCGCCGGTCAGGGCCTTGAACAGCGGGAAGTAGGTCACCGCGGCGAGCAGCAGGCCGGCCATGATGATGGGCTTGCGGCCGATCTTGTCCGACAGCGTGCCGAAGATGACGAAGAAGGGCGTGCCCAGGATCAGCGCGATGGCGATCCAGATGTTGGCGGCGGCGGCGTCGACCTTGAGCACCGACGTCAGGAAGAACAGCGCGTAGAACTGGCCCGAGTACCAGACCACGCCCTGGCCGGCCACCAGGCCGAAGAGGGCCAGCAGCACGATCTTCAGGTTCTTCCACTGGCCGAAGGACTCGGACAGCGGCGCCTTGGAGGTCTTGCCCTCGGCCTTCATCTTCTGGAAGGCGGGCGATTCGTTCATGGACAGACGAATCCACACCGAGATGCCCAGCAGCAGGATGGACACGATGAAGGGAATGCGCCAGCCCCATTCGGCGAAGTCCTTTTCGCCCAGGGACGTGCGCACGCCCAGGATGACCATCAGCGACAGGAACAGGCCCAGGGTCGCCGTGGTCTGGATCCACGAGGTGTAGGCGCCGCGCTTGCCGTGCGGTGCATGCTCGGCCACGTAGGTGGCGGCACCGCCGTACTCACCGCCCAGGGCCAGGCCCTGCAGCAGGCGCAGGCCGATCAGGATGACCGGGGCTGCAGCGCCGATGGTGGCGTAGGTGGGCAGCACGCCGACGATGAAGGTCGACAGGCCCATGATCAAGATCGTCACCAGGAAGGTGTACTTGCGGCCGATCATGTCGCCCAGGCGGCCGAACACCAGAGCGCCGAAGGGACGCACGATGAAGCCCGCGGCAAAGGCCATCAGCGACGCGATGAAGGCGGCGCCAGGCTCCAGGCCGGCGAAGAACTGCTTGGCGATGATGGCCGCCAGAGAACCATAGAGGTAGAAGTCGTACCACTCGAACACCGTGCCCAGCGAAGAGGCGAAGATGACCTTCTTCTCTTCCCGGGTCATCGGCGTGGCGGCCGTTGAAGTCGCAGTTGCCATGAAAAGTCTCCGTCTGTTGTCGGGCCGCCCCACAGGCTTCCCTCAGCCGTGACTATTCACACCGCCTCTGACCGTGTTCTGACGCCATTCTGAATCGAGGCTGACAAACTCCGCAGGAACCCGCAGTCAGCATTTCTCAATGCGAGATGAGATGACTCTCGCGGGTAAATCCTGAGACGTTTTGAATCATGCCTGCCGGCCTGCATGCCGGCAGTCCCTCGCGAGGCGTCGAACAAGCCGCAGGGCTGAGCCCGGACATGATCAGTCCAGTGGACTGATCGTGCCTGGCGAAGGACAGGGCCACTGGCCCTGGCATGGTTCTCGGTCCGCGCTCAGTGTTTCCGGGTGACACCGGGTCGGGCCTGAGCCGCCGATTCCCAGACGCCGCTGCGGAACCACGGGTCGCCGTCCAGGGCCGCGCGCAGCATGGGCAAGGCATCCTGCCCCCAGAACAGCCGGCCCTCGAACTCCACCGTCGGCACACCGAAGACGCCCAAGTTCAGGGCCGCCTCGGTCTCCTGACGCAGGCGCTGCTTGACCGCCTCGCTGGCCGGATCCTGGGCAGGCGCCAGTCGCTCCGCCAGGGCCGCCAAGCGATTCGCGTCATTGGCATCGGCGCCGGCGCCGCGCCACACGTGATGGAAGAGTTGCTCGACCACCCAGCGCCCCGGCGTGTCGCCGGGCTGCCCTTCCGGTGCCGCGCTGGCCCAGGCCAGGCGCAGCAGCGGCAGCGGGTTGAAGGGATGCTGGGCCGGCGCGTCCAGCACCACGCCCTGGCGGTGGGCCAGCCAGGCCACCTGCCGAAAGGTCCAGCGACGCTTGGCGTCGATCTCGGCCGGCCCCTTCTGGCCCAGGGCCTGCAGCAGGGCGGCGAACAGGATGGGCCGGTAGACGACCTCGACGCTGTGCCCCGCCAGCGCTTCGGGCAAGGCCTCGAAGCCCAGGGCCGCGTAAGGCGAGATGGGGTCGAAGTAGAAGGTCAGCCGCTTCATCGATCCTGTTCCTCGCTGTGGGGCCAGGGCCCGAGCCACAGGCCGTGTCTATGCATCTCCACGCGCCTTTCGGGCAACTGGTCGAGGACGTGGCGTTGCACGGTTTCGGGCGCCCCGCCCCAGCCGGCAATCTCGTTGAGGCTGCGCGCGCAGCCGCGGCACCAACCGGTGGCCGCGTCCATCTGGCAGACGTTGACGCAGGGCGAGGTGACCGCGGGTTTCACGTTTGAACCACGTCGATGACGGGCGCTCCGGTGATCTTCTCCAACTCGCCCGGCGTCAGCTTGAAAACGCCGTTGGGATGCCCGGCGGCGGCCCAGATGATGTCGAAGCGGAACAGGTCGCGGTCGATGAAGAGTTGGGGCGCCGCGAAACCCTCGACCGGCGCAAAGCCGGCCGGCGACACGCCGCCGATGGAGAAGCCGGTGCGAGCCTTGACGAAGTCGGCATCGGCACGGCCCAGCGGCCCGGTGTGGGGCTTGAGCTTGGACTCGTCGACGCGCCGGTCACCCGAGGTGATGACGAGGACGGCAGAGTCGTCGGCCTTGCGGCGGAAGACCACGGACTTGGCGATCTGGCCCAGCGTCACGCCCAGGGCGTCGGCGGCCTCCTGGGCGGTGCGGGCCGCGACGTCCAGCCACAGCGGCGGGTGGGGATGAGCGGCGGCGGCCAGCGCGGCGCTGACGCGTTGGAAGCCTTCGGGTCGGGTATCGAGATCAGCCATGGCCGCAATTGTGTCGCGGCCGGCGGGGGCCATGCGCTCAGTCGCGGTCCTTGTCCTTGCCGTGGCCATGGCCCTTGCCATGCTTGCCCTTGCCGCGGTCCTCGCCCTGGTCGTTGCCGCCCTGCGGTCGCGCATAGCGCTCCTGGTACCAGTCCTCGCGCACGAAGTAGACCGGCACGCCGCAGGCGTTGTACTTGGCGCAGTGCTTGTCCCAGTGCTTCTGGTGGCCGGGCGGGATGCGCATGTAGACAGGCTCGACATGCACGGGCCGGCGCTGCACCCAGACCGGCTCGGCCAGCACGACGGGCGGCGGCGCGACATTGCCGATGTCGATGCGGCCGTAGAAGCCGGGCTGGCCGACCTGGATGGACACGCCAACGTCGGCGGCCTGGGCGGCGCCGGCCAGCAGCGTCGCCAGGATGAGGAGGGTGTGCTTCATGGCATCTCCTTCAAGGGGTGGGCAGCGTGAAATCGAAGTCGTAGAAGTGCTGGTGGCCTTCGACGCGGATTTGCATGCGGCCGGCCAGGCCGGTCAAGGCCCCGGTGCCGGAGTCGGGCACGATGCTGATGTCCAGCGAGGGCTGGCCACGGTCCATGCGGCCCTGGTGGACCAGGGCGAAGCTGCCTTCGCGCCCCTGCAGGCTGCCCGTCACCGTCTCCAGTGCCACGTAGGCAGCTGAACCGGCCACGCTGCCATGCGTGGCCAGCATCTGGCCGGCGCCACGCGCCTCGAGAGCCCCGTGGTACTGCTTGTCCAGCAGCATGCGGCCAATGCTGGCGCTTTGGGCTTCGGCGTCCCGGACCGTCATGCCGACGCTGAACTCACCGCTGATCGTCGTCATCACCGTTCTCCTTGCAGCCGCTGCTGGCCCGATTCGACCACGCGCAGGGTCTCGGCGACCAGCGGCGTGAACAGGGGGTTGGCCACGCGCACCGGCACGACGTCCAGACGCGCGCCGAGCACCGTGTAGTCCTCGCCGCCACGCACCGCGCTGCACCAGCCGACCAGGCCGGGGCCGCGACGCAGGCGGAACTCGAAGCCGATGTCGGGCATGAGGTCGCCAGGCCGGGGATTGGCCCGGTAGGCGAGGCCGCGCACCTGCGGGGACGGGCCGTCGAGCAATTGGGTCAGGGCCTCGAGGAGACAGCCGTCGCCCAGGATGTCGAGGAAATAGCGGTCGGACTCCAGTCCGGGCTCGAAGCCAGGCGCGGCCGGGTCGATGCGCGGCTCGCTCAGCTTGTGGGCGGCCGGCGTCGTCACGCCGCTGGCCAGGTCGTGGCGGTCGCCATGGTCCAGATAGGACAGGCGCGCACCGCGCAGGTTGAAGGCCGGCAGCGTGACGTCATGGGTGGCCTCCTCGAGGTCGACCAGCACGGCGCCGCTGCCGCCAATGACTTCGAGTTCCGAACCCTTGATGACGACCGCTGCGTTCTCGTCCACGCCCAGGCCCAGGCGATAGCCCAGGGCCTGCAGCGCCGGCAGCATGCGGCCAACGCGACCCCTTTTCAGGAAATGCTGGTCGATGAGGAGGTCCGGGGCGACGAAGCCGAAGCCGCGGTCGTACTCCTGGCCGGCCCGCCACTGACCGCGCAGCACGGCCAGGTTGTCCATGGCATCGCGGAACATCAGCCGGCTCATGACGGCCGCGCCGGCGCTGGTGCCGGCAATGACACCACCGGCCGCGAAGACGGCACGGATGGCGTCCAGCATGGCGGTCGACCGGCCATCCGGCTGCAGCGTGTCGACGAGGTATTCCTGGGCACCGCCGGAGAAGAACACGGCCCGGGACGCCGCGACGCGGGCGATCAGGGCCGGGTCGTTCAAGGTGGCATGCAGGTCGACGCCTTCGAGATGAGGCGCCAGCGGGATGGCCTCGGCCTGGGCGCCGCAGCGGTTCAGCGCGGCGACGATCTGGGCGGCGATGCGCTCGGGCTCATAGGCCGCGGTGGGGAAGACGGCGATGGGCGCGCCAAGGCCGCCGGCCTCGTCGACGATGCGTTGCCAGACGGCGTCGCTGTCAGCTTTCAGCGCGCCGCCAATGACGATGACGGTGCCGGCAGGAGCGTGGGAGGTCAAGGCGGGCGGGATGGCCCGGCGCGAAGGCCGGGCGGGCAGGAATCAACAGCCTGCCATCATGGCAGCGTCGCAGCGCACAAATCAACCGGGCATGCCCGGGGAAGCGCAAGCAGCCGTGAGCAAACGCTGCAAGCAGTCACTGCCCGCTGGCAGGCGTGGCCGACGCGGCCGGTGCTGGCGGCGGCGGCGCGGCCGGCTTGGGCGGCGTCCAGCCCCCATACAGCGGCATGGGCAGGCGCACCGGGCTGATGTCGAGGTAGAGATTCGTCACCGTGAACTGCTCGCCGCCGAATTCCTCGGTGCTCCAGCCCAGTGAGTCCGAGCCCTTGTAGAGGCGGAACAGGAAGCCCAGTTCGGCCAGCGGGTCGTTGGCGCGCGGCAACACGTCGAAGGCCAGGCCCTTGACCTCCTTGCGCACGCTGTCGATGAGGCGGCTCATGGCGCCCGAGATGGTCGAGTCTCCCAGCATGTCGAGATGGAAGACGTCGTCGGTGTAGTAGGGCTTGAAGTTGGGCGACTCGGCGTCGTGCAACTCACCGCGCAGCTTGGGCGCGGAAGGCGTCGTCGAGCGTGCGCGCAGGTGGTAGCGGTCGCCATGCTCCAGGTAGGAAAGACGCGCGCCCTGCACGTTGAAGGCACCCAGCGTCGAGTCGGTTTTGGCCTCGGTCAGGTCCACCACCAGCGCACCACGGTCGCCGATGACCTCGATCTCGTCGCCACGGATGATGGCCGCCGTGTTCTCGTCCACGCCCAGTCCGATCTTGTAGCCCTTGGCCATCATCAGCGGGATCATGCGGCCGAAGCGGCCGCGCTTCAGGAAATGCTGGTCGACGAAGAGATGCGGGCCGACGAAGCCCAGGCCGCGGTCGACCTGCTTGCCATCGACGAAACGGCCCTTGAGGATGTTGATGACGCTGGGTGCGTCGCGGAACATGATGGTGCTCATGATGGCCGCGCCGGCCGAGGTGCCGGCCACCACGCCGCCCTTGCGGTAAACGTCCCAGATGGCTTCCAGCATGGGCGTGCTCTGGCCGCCGGGCTGCAGCACGTCAACGATGCGCTCCTGCGTGCCGCCCGTGAAGAAGATGCCCTTGGCGGCCTTGACCTTGGCGATCAGGGCCGGGTCACGCACCACCTTGCTCAGGTCCACCCACAGGAATTTGGGCGCGACGGGCAGGGCCTCGGCGACGGCGCCGCGGCGCTGCAGCAGGTCGACGACCTGCTTGGCACTGGCTTCGGGATCCTCGCTGGCCGTGCCGAAAACGACGAAGCGAGCGCCCTTGCCGCCGGCCAGCTGCACGATGCGCTGCCAGACCTCTTCGTTGTCGGCCTTGAGCGCGCCGCCGATGGGCACGGCATAGCCACGGATGGCGGGTTCGGTGTCGACGACGGCGGGTGCCGGCGTGGGTGCCGGGGCCGGCGCCGAAGCTGCTGGCTTGGCCGGCGCCGGCGCGGTGCTGCGCGGGGCCGAAGCCGGCGTGGCGGGTCGAAACAACCTGAAACCCTGCGGCGCGCTGGCCGCCGGCGCTGCGGGGGTGGCCGCCTGCACGCTGATGGCCATCGCCATTGCTGCCATTGCGGCCCAGATCCTTGCCCTCATGCCCTCACCTCTCCTTGGTCAGACCGCGCATGATGACAGACGCGGCAGGACCATTCGCCCCTAATTCGAACGACGAAGGCGTGGCGTGCACGAGACGAATCGATGACAGGAGACCGGCAGCTAGCGGCGCCATGCCTAGACTCGCGCGAACCACGGAGGCTCCCCCATGAAAACGCCCTGCCCTTCCCGCATTGCCGTCGCCACGGCCCTGCTCGCACTGAGCTGCGCCGCCCAGGCCCAGACGTCGCTGGAGCGCGTCGAGATCACCGGCACGGCGATCAAACGCATCGAGGGCGAGACAGCGCTGCCGGTGCAGGTCATCACGCGCAACGAGATCGACAAGGCCGGCGTGACGACGGCCGCCGAGCTGGTCGCCCGCATCAGCGCCAGCGCCAACAACCTGACCGACGGCGGCAGCGTGGCCTATGGCGGCTTTCGTGACCAGATGGGTTTCAACGCCGCCAATCTGCGCGGCCTGGGCGTGTCGTCCACCCTGGTGCTGCTGAACGGCCGGCGCATGGCCAATTTCGCCTCGCCCGGCGACTCGGCCGGCGTGGACCTGAACAGCATCCCGGCTGCCGCCATCCAGCGCGTCGAGATCCTGCTGGACGGCGCCTCGTCGCTGTACGGCTCCGACGCCATCGGCGGCGTCATCAACTTCATCACCCGCAAGGACTTCACCGGCGTCGACGTCAGCGCGCTGGCGGGCAATACCACCGAGGGCCATGGCGCAGCCAAGCGCTCGGCGACCGTGGCCGGCGGCTTCGGCGATTTCGGCCGCGACGGCTTCAATGTCTTCGGCGTGCTGGACGTGCAGAAGACCAGCAGCCTGAACGCGTCCCGACGCCAGTTCATCAAGGACCTGGACATCCCGGGCCGCCTGCCCGACCTGCTGTCCAGTGCCAGCTTTCCCGGCAACATCCGCCTGTCCAACTACCAGCGCGACACGCTGATCGGCGAGGGCTACTCGAGCAATGGCTCGACGGTCATCGATTCCAAGACCGTCAATCCCTCCGCGACCAAAGGCTGCAATCCGCCCGCCAACCTCTACCTGCCCGACGGCATCGGCGGCGTGGACGGCTGCACTTTCGACTACATGCGCGACATCGAGCTGTATCCCAAGTCGAAGAAAAGCAGCTTCTTCACCCGCGGCATCTTCAACGTAGGCGGCGGCCACCAGGCCTTTGCCGAAGTCTCGCTGGCACGGGCCCGCACCCTCTACACCGGCACGCCCAACCGCGTCGATGCCGACATGGACGTGTCACGCGTGCCCGCCTTCGCCGGCAGCGCGCTGAACAGCCTGGACGCCGACGACGAGGAACGCATCATCACGGTGCGCACCCGCCTGTCCGAAGCCGGCCTGCGTACCAGCGAGCTGGTCTCGACCACCCAGCGCGTCGTGGCCGGCATGACCGGCCTGGTATCGGGCTGGGACTATGAATGGGCGCTGAACCACAGCACCAGCAAGGTCTCCGACCGCGACTACCAGGGCTATCTGAACGAGCAGATGATCCTGGACGGCTTCGCCACCGGCCCGCTGAACGCCTTCGGCCCGTCCAGTGCCGCCGGCCTGGCCCTGTACGAGAAGGCCCAGATCCGCGGCGAGGTGCGCCACGCCACCGGCAACATGGACAGCCTGGACTTCAAGGCCTCCAAGGCCCTGACCCAGCTGGCCGGCGGCGACCTGGCCGTGGCCTTCGGCGGCGAATACCGCCGCGAGAAGCAGAACTACCACCAGTCCGACGCGCTCAAGCAGGACCTCATCCTCGGCGAGACCACGCAGGGGCCGGACTCCGACTTCGGCAAGTCGCGCAAGGTCGGCGCGCTGTTCGGCGAGATCAGCGCCCCCATCACCAAGCAGCTCGAACTGCAGGCGGCCCTGCGCTATGAGCACTACCAGGTCAGCGGCGGCGCGCTCAGCCCCAAGCTGGGGCTGAAGTACGTGCCCATGAAGGAACTGCTGCTGCGCGCCTCCATCGGCAAGGGCTTCCGCGCGCCCAGCCTGTCGGACCTGTACCGCCCGGTCACCGAGGGCTCATCGGCCACGCTGGTGGACCCGGTCTGCCTGGCGGCCGACCCGAGCAACACGCCCACCGACTGCTCCGACATCTGGACCACGCTGAACTTCAGCAACGCCAAGCTCAAGCCCGAGAAGTCGCGCCAGTTCTCGGCTGGCATGGTCTTCGAGCCCCAGCGCGGCGTGAACATCAACGTCGACTACTGGAATATCGAGAAGACCAACCTGATCAGCACCCTGGGCGTGGACGTCATCCTGTCCGACCTGGCCAAGTACGGCAACCTCGTGCACCGCGACGAGGACAACTTCATCGACCACATCGACCTCGTCAAGGAAAACCGCGGCAAGCAGCGCATCTCCGGCCTGGACCTGGGGCTGAACCTCAGCGGCCTGAAGACCGGCTTCGGTCAGTTCGGCGTGCGCCTGAACGGCACGCTGACGCTGAAGTCCCAGCAGCAGACCGGCGACGGCGACCCCTTCGTCAGCAACCTGGGCGTCTTCATCAACGACGGCGTCGTGCAGCGCTGGCGTCATACCGTGGCCCTGGACTGGGATGCCGGTCCGGTGTCGATGACGCTGTCCAACAGCTATCTGCAGGGCTACAACGACCAGCACATCGTCGGCAAGGCCGATCGCAAGGTTGAAGCCTATTCGCTGTGGAATCTGTCGGCCGCCTTCGAGGCCAGCAAGTCCCTCACCTTCCGCGTCGGTGCGCAGAACCTGCTCAACACCGCACCGCCGTTCTCGCAGCAGGCCTGGTTCTTCCTTTCGGGCTACGACCCGAGCTACACCGACTCGCGCGGCCGCTTCGTCTACGCCAGCGTGAAGTACGCCTTCAGGTAACGAGTGCCCTGACCCAGTCCGGCAGGGCGATGGCCTTGTCGGTCTGGGCGTCGAACCACAGCGTCGTCGCGCCGCCCTCGGCGTAGATGACGCCGGGTTCGTCGACGCGTTCCAGCGTGATCCAGGTCTCGAAGCTGGTGCGGCCGGGGTCGCTGACGTAATGCTTCGCCAGCACCTCGCCCGGCACTTTCAGCTGCCGGTAGAAGTTGCAGAAGGCGTTGACGATGACCGGGCCCTGCCCACCCGGGTTGGGCGGTGCGCCGATGGCAGCCAGCCAGTCCACCCGCGCCATTTCCAAGTAGCGGAAGTAGAGCGTGTTGTTGATGTGGCCCATGGCGTCCATGTCGCCCCAGCGCATCTGGATGCGCAACTCGAAGGTCAGCTTCTTCTCGGCCGGGACGGCATATCTCATGGGGTGATGCCCAGTTCGGCGGCGATGCGGTTGACGAGTTGGCGCAGCGAGGCGACTTCCGCGCGCAGCAAGGCCACTTCTTCGTCGCGCGGCGCGGCAACAGCAGCAGCATGCTCGACCGACGAGACCGGCCCGCACAGCAGATGTGCCCAGCGCGCCTCACGTGCACCGGGCGCCTTGGCCAGCTTGATGGCAAAGGGCTGCTCACGCCCGGCGAGTTCCTCGAGGAAGCCTTCGACCGAGGACACATCGGCAAAGCGGTGCAGCCTCTCGGTGTTCTGCCTGAGCTCGGCCGCCGTCTGCGGGCCGCGCAGCATCAGCTGGGTCAGCAGGGCCATCGCAGCGCCGGGCACACCCAGGCCACGCGCGAAGTTGTGCTCGTAGCGCACGACGCGGCTGCCGCTGACGGTGTTGACGAGGCTCCGGCTCTTCAGCTCCTCGATGGTCGCCAGCACCTCGGCCTCGCTGACGTCCATGACGGGGTCGCGCGCCGTCTTCTGGTTGCAGCCCGAGGTCAGCGCATTGGCCGACAGCGGATAGCTGTCCGGCACGGTGGATTCCTTCTCGACGAGGACGGCGAGGACGCGGGCCTCCAGCGGGGTCAAATCTCTTTTGTTCATGTGTTTGGTATTGCGGGCCGAGCGCCGGGCCGCTCCCTAGCGGGCCCGCGTTGGCGATGTTGCATGGGCTCGAAGCCCATGCAATCGCCGTCCCGACGGGGGACCGACTGGGCTGGCCCGCGTTCAGCGCGGCCGGACTGGGCGAGGGGCTTCAAGACCTAGACGCCGAACCCGTCGTCGGCCTGGATGACGGCGCCATTGATGAAATGGCTCTCGTTGGCGCACAGCATCAGCAGCGAGGTGTCGAGGTCCTGGGGTTGGCCCACGCGCTTCCTCGGCAGCAGCTCGACCAGCTTCTTGCCCTGCTCCGTGCCCCAGTGGTGGTGGTTGATCTCGGTGTCGATATAGCCCGGGCAGATGGCGTTCACATTGATGCCGTACTTGCCCCATTCCAGCGCCATGGCCCGCGTCATGTGGATGACGGCGGCCTTGCTCATGGCGTAGACGCCGATCTGGCCCAGCACACGCAGGCCGGCCATGGAAGCGACGTTGACGATGCGCCCGCCGATGAAGGTGCCCGGCGCCGAGCCGCGGGCGCGCGCCAGCATGCGCTTGCCCACCTCCTGCGCGACGAAGAAGGCACCACGCGTGTTGGTGTCCATCACAAAGTCGTAGTCGTTCTCGGTGACGTCGGTGAGGCGCTGCGTCGTGGACACGCCGGAGTTGTTGATCAGGATGTCCAGCGTGCCGACCTCGGTCTCGGCATGGGCTACCGCCGAGCGGATGCTGGCCACGTCGGTCACGTCCAGCTGCACCACATGGGCGTCGCCGCCATTGCCTTCGATCTCGGCGCGCAGGTCCTTGAGTCGCTCGACGCGGCGGCCCGCCAGCACGACGCAGGCGCCGGCCTGGGACAGGGTCTTGGCGAACTGGGCGCCCAGGCCGCTGGATGCGCCCGTGACCAGGGCCACGCGGCCTTCGAGGTTGATGGAGTAACTCATGAGACTGCCTTCCGAGTGGGTTGCAGCCATCCTACCGGTCTAGACCGCACAACCTAAAAAAGCACGATCGTTCGATTCACCATCCAGCCTCTCTAGAATCGCGCGCAATTCAAGCTGACGGAGACTTGGCAATGACATCCGAAGAAATCCTGGCCCAGTTCGGCCCCCGCGAGTCCATGGAATACGACGTGGTCATCGTCGGCGGCGGCCCGGCCGGCCTGGCGACGGCCATTCGCCTCAAGCAGATCAAGCCCGACGCCAACATCGTCGTGCTCGAGAAGGGTTCGGAGCCCGGTGCCCACATCCTGTCCGGCGCCGTCATGGACCCGCGCGCCATCACCGAGCTGTTCCCGAACTGGAAGGAACTCGGCGCACCGCTGAACCAGGCCGTGACCGGCGACGACGTGCTGATGCTCAACGAGACCGGCAGCACGCGCATGGCCGACTGGCTGGTGCCGCGCAACTTCCACAACGACGGCTGCTACGTCATCAGCCTGTCCGACGTCGTCAAGTGGCTGGCCCAGCAGGCCGAGAACCTCGGCATCGAGATCTTCCCGGGCTTTGCCGCCGCCGAGGTGCTCTACGACGAACAGGGCCGCGTCAAGGGCGTGGCCACCGGCAATATGGGCCTGGGCAAGGACGGCGAGCCGACCGACCACTTCCAGCTCGGCATGGAACTGCTCGGCAAGTACACGGTGTTTGCCGAAGGCGCTCGCGGTCATCTCGGCAAGCAACTGCTGGCCAAGTACAAGCTGACCGAAGGCAAGGACACCCAGACCTATGCCATCGGCATCAAGGAGCTGTGGGAGATCCCCGCCGACAAGGCCCAGCCCGGCAAGGTCGTGCACACGGCAGGCTGGCCCATGGAAGGCGACACCTTTGGCGGCGGCTTCCTGTATCACCTGGCGGACAACAAGGTCACGCTCGGCTTCGTCATCGGCCTGGACTACGACAACCCTTATCTGAGCCCGTTTGAAGAGATGCAGCGCTGGAAGGCCCACCCCGCCATCCGCGCCCACATCGAAGGCGGCAAGCGCATCGGCTATGGTGCGCGCGCCATCAACAACGGCACGCCGCAGGCCCTGCCCAAGACGGTGTTTCCGGGTGGCTGCCTGATCGGCTGCGACGCCGGCTACCTGAACGCCGCCCGCATCAAGGGCAGCCATGCCGCCATCAAGAGCGGCATGCTGGCTGCCGAAGCCCTGGCCCCGGCCCTGGACGCCGGCCGTGCCCAGGACGAGCTGAGCGCCTACCCCGAGGCCTTCGAGAAGAGCTGGCTGAACGAGGAGCTGCAGCAGAGCCGCAACTTCAAGCTCTGGTTCAAGAAGGGCCAGATGACGGGCCAGCTGATGACGGGCATCGAGCAGTGGCTGCTGCCCAAGCTGGGCGTCAAGAACCCGCCGTGGACGCTGCACAACCACAAGGCCGACAACGTCTCGCTGCGCCCGGCCGCCGAGTGCAAGCCCATCGCCTATCCCAAGCCCGATGGCAAGCTGACCTTCGACCGCCTGTCCTCGGTGTTCATCTCCAACACCAACCACGAGGAAAACCAGCCCGCCCACCTGACGCTGAAGAGCGACGCGGTGCCGGTGCAGGTCAACCTCGCCAAGTACGCCGGCCCCGAGAGCCGCTACTGCCCGGCCGGTGTCTACGAGTTCGTGCCCAACGAGGATGGCAGCGGCGAACGCCTGCAGATCAACGCGCAGAACTGCGTGCACTGCAAGACCTGCGACATCAAGGACCCGACGCAGAACATCGTCTGGGTCACGCCCGAGGGCGGTGGCGGCCCCAACTACGCCGGCATGTAAGACGCCGCATCCCACGCTCGAAGCCGGCCTCGCGCCGGCTTTTTGTTGCCTCCGCGCCAGCGCGCCGATAGACTGTTTTTCCATACAGTCAGCAGCCAGGAGGCGCTAGCGTGAGTTCAGCAAAGATCAGGGTCGGCATCGGCGGCTGGAACTTCGAGCCCTGGCGCGACAACTTCTACCCCAAGGGCTGGCCCCAGGCGCGTGAGCTCGAATATGCGAGTCAGCACCTGACGGCCATCGAGATCAACAGCACCTATTACGGCGCGCAGAAGCCGGCCACCTTCGCCAAATGGCGCAAGGACACGCCCGATGGCTTCATGTTCTCGCTGAAGGCCATCCGCTTCGCGACCCAGCGCCGCGTGCTGGCCGATGGGGCCGACTCCATCAAGCGCTTCATCGACTCGGGCATCGCCGAGCTGGGCGACAAGCTCGGCCCCATCGTCTGGCAGCTGGCCCCGACACACAAGTTCGAGGCCGGCGACCTGACGGCCTTCCTGGAGCTGCTGCCGGCGGAGGTCGACGGGCTCAAGCTGCGCCACGCACTGGACGTGCGCCACGCCAGCTTCCAGTGCGCCGAATATCTCGCCCTGGCCCGCCAGTACAAGGCCGCGACGGTGTTCACCGAGTCCGACGACTACCCGCCCATCGCCGAGCCCACGGGCGATTTCGTCTACACCCGCATCATGCGCACGCACAGCGACGAGCCCCTGGGCTGCAAGCCCGAGGTCTTCCCGCAACTGGCGGCCTCGGCCCAGGTCTGGGCCGAAGGCGGCGAGCCGGATGGCGTGCCGCGCATCGAGGCCGTGCCCACCACCGGTGCGGGGCCGCAGACGCGCGACGTCTTCGTCTACTTCATCAGCGGCGCCAAGGAGCGTGCGCCCCACGCGGCCATGGCACTGCGGCGCGCGCTCGGGGAAGACGTGCCGGCCTAGCGTCGAGAGCCTGGGGCTGCCGGCGCGCCGCGCGCGAGGAATCAAAAGGGGCGCGATCATCGCGCGGCATGCCCCACAAAAGGGCGCCCTGGTCGGCATGCATCACCGGGGTGCCGAGGCCATGCGGCTAGCCGTGAGGCTGCACCCGGTGCGCAAGGCCTGCAGATGGCCTAACGCCGAGCTTGATGCCAACTTCCGTGAAGCGTAGCGACACGCACCAGACTGGCGGCACCAACAGCAGGCACGCCACTTGCGAGATCGCCCGGATTTGGGCTTGGCCCGTGAAAACGTTTCCGGAGTAGTGAATCGCGATGACGAACAAGGTTTGGCACAAGGGCTTGCCCTTCAGCCCCGAGGTGGCGCCCTATCTGAGGCGCATGGCATTGGTGGACGAGCACCGCGAGGCGCTGCTGCGGCTGCAGGGCGTCTGGGACAGCCTCGCGCTGCTGGGCCAGATGAGCGGCACGGCCACCGACATCGCGCAGACGCGCACGGCCTTCCAGGACCTCACGACGACGCTGCTCGACAGCCTCGCGCGCCGGCTGCGCTCGCATGCGCTGGAGCGCATGGCCAGCAAGGCCCGCGTGGCCATCGACATCCTGGTGCGCAACCTGTTCGAGCGCACGGCCGACGTCGGCTTCCTCGCGTCCGACGGGCCTTTGTGCGCCCACGCGGCGCTGTCACCCACCGACCCCGACCCCGCTGCCAGCCGCCAGGCCTTGCAGGCGCGCTTTGCAGCCTACACGGCCAAGTACTCGGTCTATGACGACGTGATCGTGCTGTCGCCGCGCGGTGAGGTTCTGGCGCGGCGGGACGAGGGCATCACGCTGGCGGCCTGCAACGAGCCCTGGATTGCCGAGGCCCTGGCCTCGGACGCGCCCTACATCGAACGCTATGGCACGACGGCCCTGCTCGGTGGCCGCGAAGGCCTGATCTATGCCCGCGCGTTGAAGTCCCCGGCCGGCACGAACGAAGTGATCGGCCTGCTGTGCCTGTCCTTCCGCCTCGAGGACGAGATGGCGGCAGCCTTCCGCCAGCTGCTGGCGGGGCAAGACGAGCATGCCGTGATCTGCCTGCTCGACGCCGGGCAGCGCGTGCTGCAGAGCTCCGACGCCTGGCAGATCGCGCCTGGTGCCACGCTGCGGATCAAGGGCGAGCGGGTGGTTTTCGCGGGTCGCGACTATCTGTGCGCCGTGGCCGGCGCCAGTGGCTACGAAGGCTATGGCGGCCCACCGGGCTGGACCGCCTGCGTGCTGACGCCGCTGGAGTGGGCCTTCGAAGCCGAGGACGACGCTGCCCTGGGTGACGAGCTCGGCCAGGCCATCGACACGCGCCAGCTCTTCGACGCCGAGCTGCAGGGCATTCCCTTGGAGGCGCAGCGCATCCAGCGCAATCTGTCGCGCACGCTGTGGAACGGCAAGCTGCGCAGCCACGCGCGCGGTGCCACCGGCGCCAGCGGCGCCGGCTTCGCCACCACCCTGCTCAACGAGGTTCAACGCACCGGCGGGCAGCTGCGCCAGGTGTTCGAGCAGGCCATCGCCAAGCTGCAGAACTCCACGCTGGCCGCGGTCTTCGATGGCGCGCGCTTCCAGGCGCGGCTGGCCATCGACATCATGGACCGCAACCTCTACGAACGCGCCAACGACTGCCGCTGGTGGGCGCTGGACGTGAGGCTGCAACGCGCGCTGGCCGCGCAGGGAACGGCCCAGGCCCAGGCAGCCGCGCTTGAGGCCCGGCAGGTGCTGCAGCACATCAACGGCCTGTACACCGTCTACTCGTTGCTGCTGGTGTTCGACATCCAGGGCCGCGTCGTCGCCGTGTCGGACCCGGCCCAGGATCGGCATGTCGGCCAGCCGTTGAGCGCGCCCTGGGTCGGCGCCGCGCTGGCCTTGCGCGACCCCGAGCGCTACGTCGTGTCGCGCCACGAGGTCTCTGCGCTCTATGACGCGGCGAATCCCACCTACATCTACGCCACCTCGCTGCAGCACGAAGGCCAGGTCGTGGGCGGCATCGCCATCGTCTTCGACGGCGCGCCGCAATTCGCCGCCATGCTGCGCGACGCCCTGCCGGCGGCGAACAGCGACGCGGCGGGGCTGTTCGTCACGCGCGACGGCCGTGTCGTCGCCAGCTCCGATGCGCGCTGGCCGGCAGGCACCTCCGCTCCGCTGTCACTCGCCCTGCTTGCCGGCCTCGGCGCGGGTCAGACGCTGCGCAGCGAGCTGGAGATCGACGGCAGGATCTACGCGGCCGGCATCGCCATGTCCCAGGGCTATCGCGAATACCGGCAGGGCCAGGCCGCATCCGGCGAGGACGTGGCCGCCGTGCTGTTGCAGCCGCTGGGTCCGCGCCTGCCTGCACTGGGCGCTGCCACCGACGCCGGCTTCATCCCGCCGCCTGCTCAAGCCGGCGCACAGACCCTGGACATCGCGGCCTTCAGCGTCGCCGGCGAATGGCTGGGGCTGCCCGCGGCCCTGCTGGTCGAAGCGCTGGAGCAGCCGCGCCTGACCGCGCTGCCCAATGCACCGCACCATATCGTCGGCATGCTGGAGCACGAGGGCCGCATGCTGCCGGTACTGGACCTGAGCCTGGCCTTGTATGGCCGTGCGGCACCTGCGCAGGAGGCGCCGGTCATCATCTGCCGCAACGAGGGCGGCCAAGGTCTGGCATTGCGCGTCGAGGAACTCGGGCCCGTGTTCGGCATCGCCGCCAGCCAGGCCCTGCCCAGCCCAGGCCATCGCGCGCGGCTCGTGCGCGGCGCCGATGGCTCGTCGCACCGCATGCTGACGCTGCTGACCGCCGAGGATCTGTGGGCCCACATCGGCATGACGCTGGCGCCGCAGCGCGGCCAGCCCGCCCTGCTGTCGCCCTGATTCGGCAGCATCCGGGCATGGCTCCTATCATGCTGCCATGCCCGCTGCCGAAGACCTGTCGCCCCTCATTCCTGAGCCGCTGCTGACGCTGCGTCCCCACGGCGCCACGGCCGACGAGCAGGTCGCCGTGGAGATGCCGGTGGCGTTGACGGTCAACGAGGTGTCCCAGGCCGTCATGCTCGCCACGCCGGCCGATCTGGAGGACTTCGCGCTGGGCTTTGCACTCAGCGAGGGCTGGATCACGTCGCGGCGCGAACTGCTCGACGTGGAGGTGCTCGCCCAGGCCGATGGCATCGAGCTGGCCTTGCGCGTGACCGCCGCGCGCGAGCAGCACCTGAAGGCGCGCCGCCGCATGCTGGCCGGCCGCACCGGTTGCGGCCTGTGCGGGCTGGAGAGCCTGGCCCAGTTGGGCGCGGTGCAGCCCGCACCGGTGCAGGCGCCCGCGTTGGCCGCCGGCGCGCTGGACCGCGCATTGGCCGGCATGCGTGCGGCGCAAGTGCTGAATGCACGCTGCGGCGGCCTGCACGCCGCGGCTTGGTGCCACCTCGACGGCGAGCTGCAATGGGCCCGCGAAGACATCGGTCGCCACAACGCGCTGGACAAGCTGGCCGGCGCCCTCGCCCGGCGCGACACGGACGCCCGCGAAGGCTTCGTGCTGATGTCCAGCCGCGCCAGCTACGAGCTGGTACACAAGACCGCGATGGCCGGCATCGGCCTGCTGGCCTGCATGTCGGCGCCCAGCAGCCTGGCGATCTCAACGGCGCAGGGCCTGGGCCTGCAGCTCTGGGCCTTTGTGCGCGAAGGCCGCGCGACGCGCTACGCCTGACGGTCGCTCAGCGCCAAAGGCTCAGAAGGCCGCGCCTCGGCCTCGCCCTCGCCAGCCAGGAAGCAGCGCATGACGACCTGATCGCGCCCGCCCCGCTTGGCCTCGTACAGGGCCTCGTCTGCCGCGGCATACATGACGTCGGGCGTCAGGCCGGAACTCGGCGCCGCCCACCACGCCAGGCCGAAGCTGGCCGTCACCACCTTCTGCGGGCTGCCCTCATGCGGCAGGCCCAGGGCGTGCAGGGCCGCATTGAGCTGGCCGACGAAATGCAGGGCTGTCTCCGCCGACGTGGCCGAGAAGATCACGCCGAACTCCTCGCCACCGAGGCGGAACAAAGCATCGGTCGAGCGCTTCAGGCTGTCTTTCAGGGTCTGGGCCAGGGCCTTGAGGACGGCATCGCCGGCCTGGTGGCCGTAGCGGTCGTTGTAGGCCTTGAAGTGGTCCACGTCGAGCATGCACAGGGCCACGGCCTGGCCGCGCTGGGCGCCGGCCAAGGCGGCCAGGCAGACATCGTTAAAATGGCGCCGGTTGAAGGCACCGGTCAGCGCGTCCACGATGGCCAGGTCGCGCAGCTGGCGGTTGGCGGCCTCCAGGGCGCGGGCATCGTCGTGCAGGCGCTGCTCGTCGGCCTTGCGGCGCGAGATGTCCATGTGGGTGCCGGCCAGGCGCAGCGGCCGGCCCTCGGCGTCACGCTCGAAGACGCTGCCATTGCTCTGCACCCAGATCCAGCGGCCATCGGCATGGCGCATGCGGAACTCGGCCGTGTAGCGCTCGTCGGCGCCGCTGAAGTGGCGCTTCATGGCCAGGCTGGCCTCGATGAGGTCACCGGGATGGCACAGCCTCTCCCAGGTCGTGCCGGTCACGGGCTCCAGCTCCGCGCGCGTGCGGCCCAGCATCTGGGCCCAGCGCTCGTTGATGTCCAGCTGGCCGCTGTCGATATGCCAGTCCCAGGTGCCGGCGGCGGTGCCATCCAGCACATTGGCCATGCGCTGGCGGTCTTCGGCCAGCACGGCCTCGGTCCTCTCCAGGCGCCGACGGATGACGAGGCTGCGGGCCACCGCGACCGCGACCAGCAGGCTGGCGAGGCTGCCGGCGGCCAGGGTCAGCAGGGGCGTCCGGTCGCTCTCGGCGGCAAGCGCTCCGGGCCGGGGCCTGAGCACCAGCTCCCAGGGCCGGCCACCCACGTCCACATTGAGGGCGGTGTCGCGCTCGTTGGACTGGAAGGGCTCGCTGCCCGCGGACGAGTAGATCAGCCGGTGCTTCTCTTCCTGGTCGAAGACGAAGACGTCCAGGCCATTGGCGTCGGCGCGCAGCGCTGCCTCGGACATCAGCGCCGGCAGTTCGATGACACCGGCCAGATAGCCGGCCAGCTCGCGGCGGCGCGCCTCGACGCCCTCGGGCCGGGGCGAGCGATAGACAGGAGCGGACACCGCAAAGCCGGTCACGGCCGCGCCGGGCTGGCCACGACGGATCAGCGGGAAGGTCTCGGAGGCGATGGGCACGCCCGCGTCGCGGGCCAGCAGCTTGGAGCGCATGCGGCGTGGGTCGAAGGCCATGTCCACGCCCACCGCAGCGCCCATCTCGGGCCAGGAATAGCGCACCGGCACGTGCACGTCACGCTCGCGGGCCGGCACGAAACCATCGCCCTGGTAGTCCGGCGCCGGTTCAACGACGCGATAGCCAGGCTGCTCCAGGTTGGCCCGGCTCTCGAACTCGGCCAGCTGGGCGTGCGGCACGACGGGCTGCCACTCCAGCAGCGTCAACGCCGTCGCATCGTTCGCCAGGCTGGTGCCGTAGCGCGCAAACTGGGCGCGCGTCAGCTCGGCCTGGGCCGACAACATCTGGCTGGCGGCCTGCAGCGTCTCCACCGTCCTCACCAGCTGCAAGTCAAAGGCGCTGACGACGCTCTGCCCCATCGCGTTCAGCAGCTCGCGCTGCTGGCTGGCGGCCTTGAGCGCCAGCGATCGATAGGCGCCGAGGCTGCCTGCCAGGCCCACCGCCAGGATGAGCACGACCAGCGCGGCGTCCACGATCGAAGGCCAGATGCGGCGACGCGGGTTTGCGCTCATGGCCGGGTCTCCAGCGTCGTCACGAGGCGCTCGTAGAACTGCGCCTGCTGGCGCAGATAGTGCGCGGGATCCTTGATGGCTTGGATGCGGGCGGATGCGCCCAGGGCTTCGGTGCCCGCCTGCCATTCGGGGTCGACCGCCACCTTGTCGAGCACGGCGCGCCAACGTTCGATGGCCTCGGCCGGCATGCCTGCCGGCCCGAGCAGGGCCGACCAGCCCTGCAGCTGCTGCATGTCACGCAGGCCCAGTTCCGCGGCGTTCTTCAGCCCCGGCAGCGACTTCAGGCGCCCCTGGGCCGTCGTCATCAGGCCCCGCAGCGCCCCCGACTGCACCGCCGGCACGACCGTACGCGCGTTGTTGCAGCTGAAGTCGACCTCGCCATTGACCAGGGCCTGGGTGGCCAGCGAGCCCTGGCCGAGGTGCAGGGGCCGGGCCGCATCGGCAGGCAGGCCGTTCAATGCCAGCAGGTAGCGCACGGCCAGGTTCTGCAGGGTTCCGGCACCCGCCGTGCTGTAGCGCAGCTTGCCCGGCGTTGCGGCAATGGCGGCCAGCAGTTCCCGCAGCGACTGGATGGGGGTGCCGGTGCGAACGGCGCAGATGAGCGGCGCCTGGTCCAGCACCGCCAGCACGGTGAATTGACTCACGGGCGGGGCGGTGCCGGGTGACAGGGCCGGCAGGATGGCCACGCTGCCCACCCGGGCGAGCAACAGGGTCTGGCCATCGGGTGCAGCCTGCTTGACCGCCCTGCCCGCCGCGGCGCCCGACTCGGCGGTCAGATGGATGATCTCGAAACCCGTGCCACCGACACGCGTCGCGCTCTGGATGAAGTTGCGAGCCGAGCCGTCGGCCTCGCCGCCGGCCATGAAGGGCACGAACACCTTCACGGTCGCGGACGTCGTGGCTGCGGCATGCACGGCGGCGCCGGTCAGCACACCACTGATCAGCGCAGCGAGGGCGCAAAACGCCCTTCCCAACCTATTTCTTGTTTTGAACGCCACGCAGCGATCATAAATAACCGAATCCGGGTCCGATTTGGCAAATTTGGACTCGAAACGGTTAATTCGTGACGAATCGCCCGGAAGCGTCGCGATGATGGCGGCGCCCAAAAAGAAAAAGCCCGTCGATTGACGGGCTTTGAATGTGTCTGGCGGAGACGGAGGGATTCGAACCCTCGATGCAGGTTTTGCCCACATACTCCCTTAGCAGGGGAGCACCTTCGGCCACTCGGTCACGTCTCCAGCACAGCCACGCATTCTATACCAGCGCGGCGCCCTCTCAGAGGGAAATCAGTTTTTTCAGGCCGCGGCCGCTTCCTGATCCAGATCGAAGGCCTTGTGGAGCGCGCGAACCGCCAGCTCCATGTACTTCTCGTCGATGACGACGCTGGTCTTGATCTCGCTGGTCGAGATCATCTGGATGTTGATGCCCTCTTCCGACAGCGCGCGGAACATCTTGCTGGCCACGCCGACATGCGAGCGCATGCCGATGCCGACGATGGAGACCTTGCAGATCTTGGGATCGCCGACGACCTTGCTGGCGTTGGTGGCCGGGCCGACGGTGTTCTGCAGCAGCTCCATCGTGCGCGCATAGTCGTTGCGGTGCACGGTGAAGGAGAAGTCGGTCTTGCCGTCGTGGGAGACGTTCTGGATGATGACGTCGATGTCGATGTTGGCCTCGGCCACCGGGCCCAGGATCTGGAAGGCGATGCCGGGCTTGTCGGGCACGCCGAGCAGCGTCACCTTGGCCTCGTCACGGTTGAAGGCAATGCCCGAAACGACGGCTTGTTCCATTTTTTCGTCCTCTTCAAAACTGATCAGGGTGCCGGACTTGGCTTCTTCGTTGATGTCGATGTCCCAGGGCGTGAAGCTGGACAGCACACGCAGCGGCACGCGGTATTTGCCGGCGAATTCCACCGAGCGGATCTGCAGGATCTTGGAGCCCAGCGATGCCATCTCCAGCATCTCTTCGAAGCTGATGGTGTGCAGGCGGCGCGCCTCGGGCACGATGCGCGGATCGGTCGTGTAGACGCCGTCCACGTCGGTATAGATCAGGCATTCGTCGGCCTTCATCGCGGCGGCAATCGCCACGGCCGAGGTGTCGGAACCGCCACGGCCCAGCGTCGTGATGTTGTTGTCGGCGTCGATGCCCTGGAAGCCGGCGATGACGACGACCTTGCCCTCGGCCAGGTCGGCGCGCACGCGCTTGTCGTCGATGCTCTCGATGCGGGCCTTGGTGTAGGAGGAGTCGGTCGCGACCGGCACCTGCCAGCCCGTGTAGCTGACGGCCTGCACGCCTTCAGCCTGCAGCGCGATGGCCAGCAAGCCGACCGAGACCTGCTCGCCGGTGGCGGCGATCATGTCCAGTTCGCGGTTGACTTCCGCGCTCATGCTGGCGGGCGACAGCTCCTTGGCCAGGCCGAGCAGGCGGTTGGTCTCGCCGCTCATCGCCGAGGGCACCACCACCATCTGGTGGCCGGCACGCACCCATTTGGCAACGCGCTTGGCAACGTTGCGGATGCGATCGGTGGAACCCATTGAGGTGCCGCCGTACTTGTGGACGATCAGAGCCATGAGATTGAGCGAAGGCTGAGGACGGAGCCGCCGGGACGGCATGCTCGCAAACCCCTGATTTTATGCGGCAGTCCCGCCCTCGCCTTCGCTCTGCGTCAAGGCTGAGTCCTCGAGCCAGCGCAAAGACAGCTGTGGCTCATCTTGATCGGCGAAGGCACGGGCGTCCAACCCCAGGCCGGCGACGGCGATGAGGCGCTCCTGGGCATCGAACAGCAAGGGGCCGGCGCGACGCCAGGGTGGCAGGCCGGCCTCCTGGCTGGCCTTCTTCAGGCTGCGTGGCACGGAGGCCGGGGCGCGCTGGAAACGCTCGCCACCCGCACGGCTGCGCTGGGTCAGCTGAACCAGACGGTCTGCGGCAATGCCGCGTGAAGCCGGCTCGACGAGCCAGGCGCCGCCCCATCCAGGCTGGGGATGCAGGCCGGGGCGACGCAGGTCGAGGATGGCAGGCGGCGGAGGCCGCAAGGCTTCGGCCGCCCAATAAAGGCCGTCGCGATAGGCGTGCAATTCGCCGCCCGGCGCGGGCCAGGACAAGGTCGAGCCAGGCTGCCACTCCGTCAGCAAGCGTTCGACCAGACTGGTCGGCGCGACCGTATGCGGGGCCAGCCAGGCCCGCAGCGCATTGCTGGCGCGAGCGGGCGACAGGCCGGCCAGCGCGACCAGGTCCAGGCGCTCGGGCGTCGACAGGCGCGCCAGATCCTCGGCCGCCACTTCCGCCGCCAGTGCCTCAACCTGCTGGGCCCAGCGCGCCGCCTGGGCCAAGCCGGCTTCGGCCGCCGGGAATGCCGGCCACAGCGTCTGGCGCAGCCGGTTGCGGGCGTAGCGCGCATCGGCATTGCTCGGGTCTTCGATCCAGCTCAGCGCATGCTGCTGTGCATAGGCACGAATGAGTTCGCGCGGCCGGTCCAGCCAGGGTCGGGCCCAGCACAGGCCGTCGCGCCATTGCGCCCTGGGCATGCCCGACAGCCCAGCGGTGCCGGCACCTCGCATGGCCTGCAGCAGAAAGGTCTCGGCCTGGTCCTGGCGATGGTGGGCCAGCAGCAGCAGATCGGCGCCAGCGGCGATGGCCATGTCATGCAGGGCCAGGTGTCGCCCTTCGCGGGCCCAGGCTTCGATGCTGTCGCCTCGCCCCGGCGCGCCGCTCAGCCGCGTGCAGGCAAAGCCGGCGGCGCACTCGCGCGCCACGCGCTCGCAATGCGCCGCCCAGTCGTTGGCCTGCGGCTGCAAGCCGTGGTGGACATGAAGTGCGACGACCCTGGTGCCTTCCGCCGCGCGGGCGGTGGCATGCAACAGGGCCGTGGAATCGAGGCCGCCGCTGAAGGCGACGGCGACCGCTTTACCGGTTCTTGGTGTCGCTGAAGCGGCCATAGGCCTGGACGCGCTCGTAGCGGCGATCCAGCAGCTCGCGGGTCTTGAGGTCGCTGACCTGGCGCAGCGAGTCGGACAGCGCGCGCTTCAGGTTGGACGCCATCTGCTTGGCGTCGCGGTGGGCGCCGCCCACCGGCTCGTTGACGATCTTGTCGATCAGGCCCAGGGCCTTCAGGCGGTGGGCCGTGATACCCAGGGCCTCGGCCGCGTCAGACGCGCGCTCGCTGCTCTTCCACAGGATGGAGGCGCAGCCTTCGGGCGAGATGACGGAATAAGCCGCGAATTGCAGCATCAGCACCTGGTCGGCCACGCCGATGGCCAGGGCGCCGCCCGAGCCGCCTTCGCCGATGACGGTGGCGATGATGGGCACTTCCAGCTGGGCCATCTCGAGGATGTTGCGGCCGATGGCCTCGGACTGGCTGCGCTCCTCGGCACCGATCCCGGGGTAGGCGCCCATGGTGTCGATGAAGGTGAAGACGGGCAGGCCGAACTTCTCGGCCAGCTTCAGCAGGCGCAGCGCCTTGCGATAGCCCTCGGGGCGCGGCATGCCGAAGTTGCGCAGCGTGCGCTCCTTGGCGTCGCTGCCGCGCTGGTGGCCGATGACCATGCAGGCCTGGCCGTTGAAGCGTGCGATGCCGCCAACGATGGCAGCGTCATCGGCGAAGTGGCGGTCACCGTGGAGTTCCTGGAACTCGGTGAAGACCTCCGCGCAATAGTCCAGGGTCTGCGGACGCTGCGGGTGGCGGGCCACTTGGTAGACCTGCCAAGGCGCGACGTTGGAATAGACGTCCTTGGTCAGCTGCTGGCTTTTCTTGGAGAGGCGGTCGATCTCTTCCGAGATGTCGACGGCCGACTCGCTCTGCACATAGCGCAGCTCTTCGATCTTGGTCTCGAGCTCGGCAATGGGTTGCTCAAACTCTAGAAAGTGCTTTTTGCTCATCAGTCGTCCTGACATCAAACGCCCACCATCTTTCTACCGCGCCAAGGCGGTAGGACGTGGGCTAGTAATCCACGGGTAGTGGATCCAGGCTGCGCCAAATGTACCAAACCGCAACCGAGCGGTAAGGCGCCCAGGCGTCGCCGACTTCGCGGGCCTCGGCTCGTGACACGGGCTCGCCGGAGAAGTAGTTCAGGCTGATGCCCTTCAACAGCCCGATGTCATCCAGGGGCATCACGTTGGGGCGCATCAGGTGAAAAATCAAGAACATCTCAGCCGTCCAGCGGCCGATGCCACGAATGGCGACCAGTTCTTCAATGATGGCTTCGTCGTCCATCTGCGCCCATTGGCGCACATGAACCTGGCCGGAGTCGAAATGCTTGGCCAGATCGGCCAGGTATTCGACCTTGCGAGCCGACAAACCGGCGGCGCGCTGCTCTTCCACCGTCAAGGCCAGCACGGCGGAGGGCTGGAACTTCGGCGCGAGCGCCACCCAGCGGTTCCAGACCGACTGAGCCGCCTTGACCGAGATCTGCTGGCCGACGATGGAACGGGCCAGCGTGGCGAAGGCATCGCCGCGGCTTTGCAGGCGGGCCTCACCGAACTGCGGGATGAGCTTCTTCATGACCCGGTCGCGCTTGACCAGATGCTTGCAGGCATCATCCCAGTAGGCCGGGATCACTTCAGGTGCGACCTCGGCAGGGGTCTTGGATGCCATCAGCTCTTCACCCAGGTCGTGCCGCCGGCACCGTCCTTCAGCGTGATGCCCTTGGCCGTCAGCTCGGCGCGAATGGCATCAGCGCCGGCAAAGTCCTTGGCCGCCTTGGCCGCGGCACGCGCGGCGATGCGCTCCTCGATCCAGGCCGCCTCATCGCTGGAGCCGCCCTGCAGGTAGGCGCGCGGCGCCTGCTGCAGGATGCCGAGCACACCGGCAAGGGCCTTCAGCAGGCCGGCACGCTGGGGCGAGCGGTCACGGTTGACCTCGTTGACCAAGTCGAACAGCACGGCGATGGCGCCCGGCGTACCGAAGTCCTCGTCCATGGCCGTCTTGAAGGCGGCGGCGCTGGGCTCGGTCCAGTCGATGGCCACGTCGGCGGGCGGCACGGCGTCCAGCGCCGTGTACAGACGCGTCAGCGCCGTGCGGGCGTCTTCGAGGTGGGCGTCGCTGAAATTGAACGGCCGGCGGTAGTGGGTGCGCAGCATGAAGAAGCGCAGCGTCTCGCCGTCGAACTTCTGCAGCACGTCGCGGATGGTGAAGAAGTTGCCCAGGCTCTTGGACATCTTCTCGCCGTCGACGTTCAGGAAGCCGTTGTGCAGCCAGTATTTGGCGAAGTCGTAACCGGCACCCTGGCTCTGGGCGATCTCGTTCTCGTGGTGGGGGAACTGCAGGTCGGTGCCGCCACCATGGATGTCGAAGGCCTCGCCCAGCAGGGCGCAGCTCATGGCCGAGCATTCGATATGCCAGCCAGGGCGACCCTCGCCAAAGGGCGCGGCCCATTTGGCGTCGGCCGGCTCCTCGGCCTTGGCGGCCTTCCACAACACGAAGTCCAGCGGGTCGAGCTTGCCGTCGTCCACGGCGACGCGCTCGCCGGCACGCAGGTCGTCAATGCTCTTGCCGCTCAACTTGCCGTATCCGTCGAACTTGCGCACCGCGTAGTTCACGTCGCCACCTTCGGCACGGTAAGCCAGGCCACGCTGCTCGAGGCGCTCGATCAGCGACAGCATCTGCGGCACGTATTCGGTCGCACGCGGCTCATGGTCAGGCCGCAGCAGACCGACGGCGGCGAAGTCCTCGTGCATCGCGGCGGACATCTCCTCGGTCAGCTGACGGATGGTGATGCCACGCTCGACAGCGCGCTTGATGATCTTGTCGTCGATGTCGGTGATGTTGCGCACATAGGTGACGTCCAGTCCGCTGGCGCGCAGCCAGCGGTAGATGACGTCGAACGCCATGTTCATGCGCAGATGCCCCATGTGACACAGGTCGTAGACCGTGATGCCGCAGACGTACATGCGCACTTGGCCAGGCACGAGCGGTCGGAAGTCTTCGAGAGTGCGACTGAGGGAATTGAAAACGCGCAGGGACATGGAGAAACGGGCCGCAGCCACCAACAAGAAGCCCCGCACCGGGTCCGCCCAGGCGGGGCTCATAGAATGAATTCAGTATAGCGGCCGACCTTCGCCGTCGTCCTTTTCGCCGCCCCCCGCGACAACCCTCATGCGCCTGCCCCTCCCCACCTTCCTGCTGCTCGCTGTACTGGCCGCGGCGCCCGCCCGGGCCGACGATCTGGCCAGCGCTCAGCGCCTGTGGCTGGCCGGCCAGAAGACCCAGGCCGTCGACCAGATCGAACAGGCCCTGACCCGCCAGCCCGACGACCTGCAGCTGCGCTTCGCCCTGGGCGTCATGCGCATGGAACTGGGCGACCGCGCCCAGGCCATGACCATCTTTACGCGCCTGACCCAGGACTTCCCCGACCTGGCTGACCCCTACAACAATCTCGCCGTGCTGCATGCCGCCGCGGGCGAGCTGGACGAGGCCAAGGCGGCGCTGGAGCAAGCCCTGCTGCTGCATCCCGAACATGCCCAGGCGCAGGAGAATCTCGGCGATGTGCTGGTGCGCCTGGCCCTGCGCGCCTACCAGCGCGCCCAGAAGTCTTCGGTGATGGCGAGCGACGCCCTGAACACCAAGATCAACCGCACGCTGGCCCTGACCCGCGAGCTGCGCCCCCGCTAACCTGCACGCCTCCCATGACCAAGTTCATTCCCCTTCTCCTCGCCGGCCTGCTGGCCACGCTGGGCGTCCAAGCCCAGACCGTCAAGCTGCAGACGACCGAGGGTGACATCCGCATCGAGCTGAATGCCGAGAAGGCCCCCAAGTCGGTCGCCAACTTCGTCCAGTACGTGAAGGCCGGCCACTACAACGGCGTCGTCTTCCACCGCGTCATCGAGAGCTTCATGATCCAGACCGGCGGCTATGACGCCAAGCTGGCCCAACGCCCGCAGCAGATGCTGCAGCCGCGCCCGACCAAGCCGCCCATCCCGCTGGAATCGCACAACGGCCTGGCCAATGTCCGCGGCAGCGTCGCCATGGCGCGCACCAACGACCCGAACTCGGCCACCGCGCAGTTCTTCATCAACGTCGTCGACAACCCCATGCTCGACGGCGAGCCCGACAATCCCGCCTCCGGCTACGCCGTCTTCGGCCAGGTCATCGAGGGCATGGACGTGGTCGACAAGATCCGCATGGCCCCGGTCGCGCCCTACCAGATGCACCAGCATCTGCCCGTCAACGCCATCATCATCACCAAGGCTCTCATCGAGCCCGTCAAAAAATGAGCCAAGTCAAACTCACCACCAATCACGGCGACATCCTCATCGAGCTGGACGCCGAAAAGGCACCGTTGTCGGTTGCCAACTTCCTGCAATACGTCCGCAGCGGCCACTACGATGGCACGGTCTTCCACCGCGTCATCAAGGGCTTCATGGTCCAGGGCGGCGGCTTCGAGGTCGGCATGAAGCAAAAGCCCACCGAGGCTCCCATCCAGAACGAGGCCAACAACGGCCTGAAGAACGCCCACTACACGCTGGCCATGGCGCGCACCAACGCCCCCCACTCGGCCACGGCGCAGTTCTTCATCAACACGACCAACAACGGCTTCCTGGACTTCAAGTCCGAGAGCCCGTCGGGCTGGGGCTATGCCGTCTTCGGCAAGGTCGTCGAGGGCAAGGAAGTCGTCGACAAGATCGAGAAGTCCAAGACCGCCGGCCGCGGTGGCCATGGTGACGTGCCCGTCGAGGACGTCATCATCGAGAAAGCCGTCGAGGTTTGATCCACACGCTGACGGCCCCGGCGCGGTGGCAGCAGGTCGACCTGCTGTCCGACCTGCACCTCGGGCCGGACACGCCGGGCACACTGGCCCGGCTTGAAAAACATCTCGCCGAGACTCCTGCGCAGGCGGTGCTGCTGCTCGGCGACATCTTCGAGGTCTGGGTCGGCGACGACGCCCGCCACGAGCCCTTCGAGGCCGGCGTCGTGCGCCTGCTGCGTGAGGCCTCGACGCGGCTGGACCTCTTCTTCATGCACGGCAACCGCGACTTCCTCGTCGGTGCCGCGCTGCTGGCCGACGCCGGCATGTCCGCCCTGCCCGACCCGACCGTGCTCGAGGCCTTTGGCCAGCGCTGGCTGCTGGTGCACGGCGACGCCCAATGCCTGGACGACAAGGCCTACCAGGCCTTCCGTCAGCAGGTGCGCTCACCCGCATGGCAGGCTCAGTTGCTGACCCAGCCGCTGGCCGCCCGCCAGGCCCTGGGCCGGCAGATGCGCGAAGGCAGCAAGGCCGCCCAGGCCCGGCAGTTGATGGCGACGGACCTGGATGCCGAGGCCTGCCGCGCGTTGCTGCGCGAGGTCAACGCCAGGACCATGATCCACGGCCACACCCACCGCCCGGCCGAGCATGACCTGGGCGACGGTTGGCGCCGCGTTGTGCTGTCCGACTGGGATCTGGATGCCAAGCCGCCGCGCGGCGATGTGATCCGACTGTCAGCCGCCGGACTGCAACGCCTGCCGCTGTGATCCTGAAGGCCCTTCGCAACTGGCGCGAGCAACGCGCCGTCGAGCGCCATGCCATCCCCGATGCGCTGTGGCAGCTGACGCTGCTGCGCTACCCCTTCCTGGCCCAGCGCAGCGAGGACGACCTGAACGAACTGCGCAAGCTGTGCAGCCTCTTCCTGTCGACCAAGGAGTTCCACGGCGTCGGCGGCTTCGAGGTCAGCGACGAGGTGGCCGTGGCCGTCGCGGCCCAGGCCTGCCTGCCAGTGCTGCGCCTGGGCCTGTCCTGGTACGACGGCTTTGTCGGCATCGTCATGCACGAGGGCGAGGTCGTCGCCCAGCGTCGCTTCGAAGACGAGGACGGTGTCGTCCACGAGTACGACGAGGAACTGGCCGGCGAAGCCATGGAAGGCGGCCCGTTGATGCTGACCTGGAATGCCATCGCCGTCAGCGACGACCCGGCCGAGTTCGGCGCGGACGCCGTCTACAACGTCGTCATCCACGAGTTCGCCCATGTCATCGACATGCGCGACGGCGTCGCCGATGGCGTGCCGCCACTGGACGCTGAAGAGCGCGAGCGCTGGATCGGCATCATCGACACCGAGTGGGAGAAGTTCTGCGCCCGCATCGACGCCGGCGAGGAGACGCTGATCGACCCCTATGGCGGCGAGGCCGTCGAGGAGTTCTTCGCCGTCGCCGTCGAAGCCTTCTTCGTCGCCCCCGCCGCGATGCGCGCCGAGGAGCCGGCGATGTACGAGCTGCTGGCCAGCTTCTTCAGGCAGAGCCCGGCGGGCTGAAAAGAAAAGGAACGCCGAGGCGTCCCTTTCAGTTCAGAGCTGCAAGGCTCAAGCCGTCGCCGGCTCGGCCTTGGGCTTGCCGTCCTTGCTCGGCTTGGGCGGCGTGGGCTGGATGTCCAGCACCGTCTCGCCCTTGTCGTCCACGTCCACGCTCAGGCGGCCGCCATCGACCAGCTTGCCGAACAGCAGCTCGTCGGCGAGTGCACGGCGGATGGTGTCCTGGATCAGGCGTTGCATCGGCCGCGCGCCCATCAGCGGGTCGAAGCCCTTCTTGGCGAGATGCTTGCGCAGCGCGTCGGAGAAGCTGACTTCGACCTTCTTCTCCTGCAGCTGGCTTTCCAGCTGCAGCAGGAATTTGTCGACCACGCGCAGGATGATTTCCTCGTCCAGCGGGCGGAAGGAAACGATGGCGTCCAGGCGGTTGCGGAACTCCGGCGTGAACAGGCGCTTGATGTCGGCCATCTCGTCGCCCTGCTGGCGAGCGTTGGTGAAGCCGATGGTGGACTTGTTCAAGGCCTCCGCGCCCGCATTCGTCGTCATGATGATGATGACGTTGCGGAAGTCGGCCTTGCGCCCGTTGTTGTCGGTCAGCGTGCCATGGTCCATGACCTGCAGCAGCACGTTGAAGACATCCGGGTGGGCCTTCTCGATCTCGTCCAGCAGCAGCACCGAGTGCGGCTTCTTGGTGACGGCCTCGGTCAGCAGGCCGCCCTGGTCAAAACCGACATAGCCCGGAGGAGCACCGATCAGGCGGCTGACGGCATGGCGCTCCATGTACTCGGACATGTCGAAGCGGATCAGCTCGATGCCCAGGATGTAGGCGAGCTGCTTGGCCACTTCGGTCTTGCCGACGCCGGTCGGACCGCTGAACAGGAAGCTGCCCACCGGCTTGTCCGGGCGGCCCAGGCCGGAGCGCGCCATCTTGATGGCGGCGGCCAGCGCGTCCACGGCCGGGTCCTGACCGAAGACGACGCTCTTCAGGTCGCGGTCCAGGGTCTTGAGCTTGCTGCGATCGTCGCTGTTGACCGAGGCGGGCGGGATGCGCGCGATCTTGGCGACGATGTCCTCGACCTCGGCGCGGGTGATGGTCTTCTTCTGCTTGCTCTTGGGCAGGATGCGCTGGGCGGCGCCGGCCTCGTCGATGACGTCGATGGCCTTGTCCGGCAGGTGGCGGTCGTTGATGTACTTGGCCGACAGCTCGGCGGCGGCCTGCAGGGCGCCCAGGGCGTACTTGACCGAGTGGTGCTCCTCGAAGCGGCTCTTCAGCCCCTTCAGGATCTCGATGGTCTGCTCGACCGAGGGCTCGGCCACGTCGACCTTCTGGAAGCGACGGGACAGTGCCGCGTCCTTCTCGAAGATGCCGCGGTACTCGGTGAAGGTGGTGGCGCCGATGCACTTCATCGCGCCGGAACTCAGCGCCGGCTTCAGCAGATTGCTGGCGTCCAGCGTGCCGCCCGAGGCCGCGCCGGCACCGATCAGCGTGTGGATCTCGTCGATAAACAGCACGGCGTTGGGCTGGTCCTTCAGCGCCTTCAGCACCGCCTTCAGGCGCTGCTCGAAGTCGCCGCGGTACTTGGTGCCCGCCAGCAGCGCGCCCATGTCCAGCGAGTAGACGATGGCGTCGGCCAGCACTTCGGGCACTTCGCCTTCGGTGATGCGCCAGGCCAGGCCTTCGGCAATGGCCGTCTTGCCCACGCCGGCCTCACCGACGAGCAGCGGGTTGTTCTTACGGCGGCGGCACAGCACCTGCACGACGCGCTCGACCTCGGACTCGCGGCCGATCAGCGGATCGATCTTGCCGTCCTTGGCCTGCTGGTTCAGGTTCTGGGTGAACTGCTCCAGGGGCGAGGCCTTGGCATTGCCGCCCTCGCCTTCCTCGCGCTCGGCGTCCGTGCCGCCGGGGGCCTGGCCCTCGGGGTTCTTGGGCGGCTCGGGGTCGGTCTTCTTGATGCCATGGGCGATGAAGTTGACGACGTCCAGACGCGTGACGCCCTGCTGGTGCAGGTAGTAGACGGCGTGCGAATCCTTCTCGCCGAAGATGGCGACCAGCACGTTGGCGCCGGTCACTTCCTTCTTGCCGCTGCCGGTGCTCTGCACATGCATGATGGCGCGCTGGATGACGCGCTGGAAGCCCAGCGTCGGCTGGGTGTCCACCTCGTCGCTGCCGCCCACCATGGGCGTGTTTTCCTTGATGAACTGCGTCAGGCTCTTGCGCAGATCGTCCAGGTTGGCGGCACAGGCCCGCAGCACCTCTGCGGCGCTGGGGTTGTCGAGCAACGCGAGCAGCAAGTGCTCGACGGTGATGAATTCGTGCCGCTGCTGGCGCGCCTCGACGAACGCCATGTGCAAACTGACTTCAAGCTCTTGCGCAATCATGCGGCCTCCATAATGCACTGCAGGGGGTGGCCGGCACGCCGTGAGGCGGCCAGAACCAGCTCCACCTTGGTCGCGGCGACATCCTTGGTGAACACACCGCAGACCCCGCGACCCTCGTGGTGGATTTTGAGCATGATCTGCGTCGCCGTATCGAGGTCATGCCGGAAAAATTCCTGCAGAACCATGACTACAAACTCCATCGGCGTGAAATCGTCGTTCAAGAGCAGGACCTGATAGAGCCGCGGGGGCTCGGTCTTCTGGGTCTGGCGCTCGACGACGACCGCACCTTCGCCCTCGTCCTTGCCCGGCTTGATGGGCGGCACGGGCGGAGGCGGCGTCGACTGGTTTCGCGGTGAAAAAACGGGGAACACAGGCATGTCGGGATTCTATCGACGGGGGGTTTCCCTCGCCGACTGCGGGCAAGTGGAGACGCGACCCGAAATTGCAAGCAGCTTCGGGTGAACCCGGCCGGGAAGGTCCCGAATTGACGCTTTTTATTGCGCTACCAGAATCCACGTCCGCCTCCCCGGGAGGTGCCACAAAGAATTGGAGACAAGATGATGGCGCTGGGCAAAGTCAAGTGGTTCAACGATGCCAAGGGCTTTGGATTCATCGAGCCGGAAGCCGGCGGCGATGACGTCTTCGCTCATTTTTCGGCGATCCAGATGGAGGGTTTCCGAACGCTGAAGCAGGGCAGCCAGGTGCAATTCGATCTGGTGCAGGGCCCCAAGGGTCAACTCGCCCAGAACATCACGCCGATGGAAGCAGCCAGGGTCATGGAGCAGCCGCAAGCTTCCTGAGCGAAACGCCCCCCAAAAAGCCCCGTGAGCCGCAAGGCCACGGGGCTTTCGCATGGCGGGGTGCCGTTTCGGCGAGCGACTCGGCTTGCTAAAGTCCATGGCTTGCGCGCGGCGACCTGGCCGCTGCGCGCTGCAAGGATTCCCCCTTTACCGGACCACGCTCATGACCGCCGAAAAGACGACCCAGATTGTTTACACCCTGACCGATGAAGCACCGCGCCTGGCCACGGCCTCGCTGCTGCCGGTCGTTCAGGCCTTCGCGGCTCAAGCTGGCATCGACGTCGTCACCAGCGACATCTCGGTGGCCGGCCGCATCCTGGGCCAGTTCCCCGAGTTGCTGACCGAAGAACAGCGTGCGCCCGACAACCTGGCCGCCCTGGGCAAGCTGACGCTCAAGCCCGAAGCCAACATCATCAAGCTGCCCAATATCAGCGCCTCGGTGGCCCAGCTCAAGGCCGCGATCAAGGAACTGCAGGACAAGGGCTACAAGATCCCCGACTTCCCCGAGAAGCCCGAGACCGACGAGCAGAAGGACATCCGCGCGCGCTACAACAAGTGCATCGGCTCGGCCGTGAACCCGGTGCTGCGTGAAGGCAACTCCGACCGCCGCGCGCCCAAGGCCGTCAAGGAATACGCCCGCAAGAACCCGCACCGCATGGACGCCTGGAGCCAGGCTTCGCGCTCGCATGTGTCGCATATGCACGGCGGCGACTTCTATCACGGCGAAAAGTCCATGACCCTGGACCGCGCCCGCGACGTGAAGATGGAGCTCATCACCAAGAGCGGCAAGACCATCATCCTCAAGCCCAAGGTCTCGCTGCTGGACCGCGAAGTCATCGATTCGATGTTCATGAGCAAGAAGGCCCTGCTCGAGTTCTACGAAACGGAGATCGAGGACGCGCGCAAGACCGGCGTGATGTTCTCGCTGCACGTCAAGGCCACCATGATGAAGGTGAGCCACCCCATCGTGTTCGGCCACTGCGTGAAGATCTTCTACAAGGACGCATTCGCCAAGCACGCCAAGCTGTTCGACGAACTGGGCGTCAACGTCAACAACGGCATGGTGGACCTGTACACCAAGATCGCCACGCTGCCGCAAAGCACCCAGGACGAGATCAAGCGTGACCTGCACGCCTGCCACGAGCACCGCCCCGAACTGGCGATGGTGGACTCGGCCAAGGGCATCACCAACTTCCATTCGCCCAACGACATCATCGTGGACGCCTCCATGCCCGCGGCCATCCGCAGCGGCGGCAAGATGTATGGCGCCGACGGCCGCCTGAAGGATGTCAAGGCCGTGATGCCGGAGTCGACCTTCGCCCGCATCTACCAGGAGATGATCAACTTCTGCAAATGGCATGGCGCCTTCGATCCCAAGACCATGGGCACCGTGCCCAACGTCGGTCTGATGGCCCAGCAGGCCGAGGAATACGGCTCGCACGACAAGACGTTTGAAATCACCGAAGCCGGCACCGCCAACATCACCGACCTGGAAACGGGCGAAGTGCTGCTGAGCCAGGAGGTCGAGCAGGGCGACATCTGGCGCATGTGCCAGTGCAAGGACGCCGCCATCCGCGACTGGGTCAAGCTGGCTGTCAACCGCGCCCGCAACTCGGGCATGCCCGTCGTCTTCTGGCTGGACAGCTACCGCCCGCACGAGGCCCAGCTGATCCGCAAGGTCAAGATGTATCTGCACGAGCACGACACGACCGGCCTGGACATCCAGATCATGAGCCAGGTGCGCGCCATGCGTTACACACTGGAGCGCGTCATCCGCGGCCTGGACACCATCAGCGCCACCGGCAACATCCTGCGCGACTACCTGACCGACCTCTTCCCCATCATGGAGCTGGGCACCTCGGCCAAGATGCTGTCCATCGTGCCGCTGATGGCCGGTGGCGGCATGTACGAGACCGGCGCCGGCGGCTCGGCACCCAAGCACGTGCAGCAGCTGGTGGAAGAGAACCACCTGCGCTGGGACTCGCTGGGTGAATTCCTGGCCCTGGCCGTCAGCCTCGAAGATGTCGGCATCAAGACCCAGAACGCCAAGGCCAAGGTGCTGGCCAAGGCCCTGGACGCCGCCACCGGCAAGCTGCTGGACAACGGCAAGGGCCCGAGCCCCAAGACCGGCGAGATCGACAACCGCGGCAGCCACTTCTACCTGACGCTGTACTGGGCCCAGGAACTGGCCGCACAGAAGGATGACGCCGAACTGGCCGCACGCTTCAAGGCCCTGGCCGACACGCTGACCGCCAACGAAGCCAAGATCGCCGAGGAACTGAAGGCCGTCCAGGGCCAGCCGACCGACATCGGCGGCTACTTCCTGCCGGACACGGCCAAGCTGGACAAGGTCATGCGCCCCAGCGCCACCTTCAACGCGGCCTTGCAAGCGCTGGCCGGCTGATCTGCTGCACCGCAACAAAAAGGGCGCCCGTCGGGCGCCCTTTTTTTGCCTAGCAGCAGCGTTGCGTTTTCACGCTCAGGGCAAGTCCGTAATCCGACAGCAAGCCAATCGCCAGCTTCTTTCTTTACAGTCTGAAACCAGGCGTTTGCTCCTGCAATTGCCGATCACAGCCGCCTCGTGAAGCACCGCGAGACAGCCCCAAACCCCGGCCCAGAGCCGGGGTTTTCCTTTTCGGGGCGACAAAAAGCCCCGCGCTCGACGACGCGAGGCGGGGCGATGGATGAACACCGGGCCTTGCCCGATGTCGCTTACTCCATGCAGTCGATCATGACCTGGCCAAACCCCGAGCAGGACACCTGGGTCGCGCCGTCCATCAGGCGGGCGAAGTCATAGGTGACCTTCTTGCTGAGGATGGCCTTTTCCATCGAGCTGATGATGAGGTCGGCGGCAGCTGTCCAGCCCATGTGGCGCAGCATCATCTCGGCCGACAGGATCTCGGAGCCGGGGTTCACATAGTCCTTGCCGGCGTACTTGGGCGCCGTGCCGTGGGTGGCCTCGAACATGGCGATGGAGTCGCTCATGTTGGCGCCCGGCGCGATGCCGATGCCGCCGACCTGGGCGGCCAGAGCGTCGGAGACGTAGTCGCCGTTCAGGTTCAGCGTGGCGATGACGCTGTACTCCGCGGGGCGCAGGATGATCTGCTGCAGGAAGGCGTCGGCGATGACGTCCTTGATGGTGATGGACTTGCCGGTCTTGGGGTTCTTGACCTTGCACCACGGGCCGCCGTCGATGGGCTCGGCGCCGAATTCCTTCTGCGCCAGCGCGTAGGCCCAGTCACGGAAGGCACCTTCGGTGAACTTCATGATGTTGCCCTTGTGCACGATGGTGACGCTGGGCTTGTCGTTGTCGATGGCGTACTGGATGGCCTTGCGCACCAGGCGCTCGGTGCCTTCGCGGCTGACCGGCTTCACACCGATGCCGGAGGTTTCGGGGAAGCGGATCTTCTTGACGCCCATCTCGTCCTGCAGGAACTTGATGAGCTTCTTCGCCTTGTCGCTCTCGGCCTCGTACTCGATGCCGGCGTAGATGTCTTCCGAGTTCTCGCGGAAGATGACCATGTCGACCTTGTGGGGCTCCTTCACGGGGCTGGGCACGCCGTCGAAATACTGCACGGGGCGCAGGCAGACGTAGAGGTCCAGTTCCTGGCGCAGCGTGACATTCAGCGAGCGGATGCCACCGCCGACCGGCGTCGTCAGCGGGCCCTTGATGGAGACGATGTAGTCCTTGACGACCTGCAGCGTCTCTTCCGGCAGCCAGACGTCGGGGCCGTAGACCCGGGTGCTCTTCTCGCCGGCGTAGATCTCCATCCAGTGGATCTTCTTCGAGCCGCCATAGGCCTTGGCCACGGCCGCGTCCACCACCTTCAGCATGACGGGCGTGATGTCCAGGCCCGTGCCATCACCCTCGATGTAGGGAATGATGGGGTTGTTCGGCACATTCAGCGAGAAGTCGGCATTGGCGGTGATCTTCTGGCCGCCTTCAGGCACCTTGATGTGTTGGTACATGGCTTGTGGGCTTTCGAGACAAAAACGAAACCCGGCGAGTTTATGGCCGCCTCAGCAGGCCAGCCGGATCCCATGCCATATGCCTTGCGCCAGCCCCCAGCCCGCACCGGCTGCGAGGCCCAGTCCGGCCAGACGCAGGGCCAGCACGTCTCCACCCGCGCCACGCTTGAGCAGCCGCGCCCGCCACAGCGGCGCGATGGCGAGGCCCGGCGTGCTGGCCAGCGCAAAGCCGGCCATGGCCAGCGCGCCGCTGCCGGGCGAGCCCGACAGCCCGGCCAGCAGGAGTGCCGCGTGCAGCAGGCCGCAGGGCATGGCAACCCAGGCGAGTCCGGTCGCGAAGGCATGCCGCGGCGCGGGGCGCCAGCGCACCGTGCCCAGCCACGCCGGCACCCGGCCGCGCGCCAGCAGCGTCAGGCCCAGCAGCAGCATGCCCGCCTGCAGCAGGGCCCAGGCGGGTTGCAGCAGCAGGACGCGACTCGACGCAGTGGCCAGCGCCTGTGCCGATGCCGCGGCCACCGCGCCTGCGGCTGAATAGCCCAGCAGCCGCCCGACGAGCAGCCTCACCGGCCGCGGCCCGGCGGCCAGGGCACAGGGCGCGCTGCACATGGCGGCGCAATGCGGCGTAACGGCCAGGCCCATCAACGCGGCCGAGGCGATCAGCGCCGCATCCAGGCCCATCAGATGATCTTGGAGAAGCGCTCGCGGCCCGCGTCGGCCTGGCAATAGCGGTCAAACACCATGGCCACGGCGCGCACGAAATACCAGCCCAGCGGCGTCACCTGGATGGCACCGGGCTCCAGCGCCACCAGGCCCTGAGCGGCGAGCGCCACCAGGCGTTCCAGTTCGGGCGCGAAATAGGCCTGGACGTCGACCAGGTAGGACGTGGCGATGGACTCGAATTCCAGCCGGCCCTGGCACATCAGCGCCATGATGACGGCGCGCCGCACCAGGTCGTCGCGGTTCAGCGCCAGGCCGCGCTGCACGGGCAGCTGGCGCTGGTTCAGCGCATCCTCGTAGTCGGCCAGGGTCTTGGCGTTCTGCGCATAGGTGGCGCCGACGCGGCTGATGGCCGACACGCCCAGGCCGACGAGATCGCAGTCCGGCTGCGTCGAATAGCCCTGGAAGTTGCGATGCAGCAGGCCCTGGCGCTTGGCGACGGCCAGCGGGTCGCCCGGCAGCGCGAAGTGGTCCATGCCGATGTAGGCATAGCCCTCGCCGAGCAGGGCGCTGATGGCACCCGACAGCATGGCCAGCTTGTCCCCGGCCGGCGGCAGCAGCTCGGCGACGATGCGACGCTGCGGCTTGAAGCGCTGCGGCAGATGGGCATAGGCATACATCGCGATGCGATCGGGCCGCAGCCCGGCCACCTGGGCGATGGTGCGGGCGAAGCTGGCCGGCGTCTGCAGCGGCAGGCCATAGATCAGGTCGACGCTGAGGGACGCGAAACCCAGCTCGCGCGCCGATTGCATCAGCGCGGCGACGGACTCCAGCGGCTGCACCCGATGCACCGCCTTCTGCACACCGGCGTCGAAGTCCTGCACACCGAAGGACAGCCGGTTGAAGCCCAGCATGCGCAGATGGGCCAGCCGCGCCGCATCGACGGTGCGCGGGTCCACCTCGATGGACAGTTCGGCGCCGGGCAGCAGCCGGAAGCGCCGCCGCAGCATGTCCATCAGCAGGCTGAGCTCGTCGTCGGACAGGAAGGTCGGCGAACCGCCCCCCAGGTGCAGCTGCGACACCGGTGCCGCACCGCCCAGGGCCTCTGCCACGAGGTCCATCTCGACACCCAGCAGGTCCAGGTAAGGGCGCGCCCTCTCATGGTGGCGGGTGATGATCTTGTTGCAGGCGCAGTAATAGCAGAGCTGCTCGCAAAAAGGGATGTGCACATAGACCGACAGCGGCTGGATCGTGCCGCGCAGGGCCAGCGCCTGCAGATGCTGGGGCGCCTGATGAGCCTCGACGAAGCGATCGGCCGTCGGGTAGGAGGTGTAGCGCGGGCCGGCCACGTCGTGGCGGCGCAGCAGTTCGGGGTCCAGGGGTTTGTCGGTGACGGCAGCCATGCCGCCACTGTGCCCAGCAGCGACTTCAGCGGCCTTGATCCAGGTCAAGGACAGTGCGGGTGCGGCGGCGAACAATGCATTTCATGCTGACCACCCTGCCCCGCGCGATGCCCATGCCGATAATTCCCGACATGGCCACTGCACCCACCACTGTCGAGCCCCTCAAGGTCGCCTGCGCGAGCTGCAATCTGCGCGAACTCTGCCTGCCGGTGGGGCTGAACGCCAGCGAGCTGGACCAGCTGGACGGCCTGGTGGACCGGCGCCGCAACGTAGCACGCGGCGAGCATCTGTTCCGCAACGGCGAGCGCTTCGAGGCGCTCTACGCGGTGCGCACCGGTTTCTTCAAGACCTGCGTCGGCAGCGAGGATGGGCGCGACCAGGTCACGGGCTTCCAGATGGCCGGCGAGCTGCTCGGCCTGGACGGCATCAGCAGCGACCATCACCACTGCGACGCCGTCGCGCTGGAGGACTCGTCGGTCTGCGTCATTCCGTACACGCAGCTGGAGGAGCTGTCGCGCGAGTTCACCGTGCTGCAGCACCAGTTCCACAAGATCATGAGCCGCGAGATCGTGCGCGACCATGGCGTCATGCTGCTGCTCGGCAATATGCGCGCCGAGGAGAGGCTGGCGGCCTTCCTGCTCAATCTGACGCAACGACTGCAGGCGCGCGGCTTCTCGCCGAGCAGCCTGGTGCTGCGCATGACGCGCGAGGAGATCGGCAGCTATCTCGGCCTCAAGCTCGAGACCGTCAGCCGCACCTTCTCCAAGTTCCAGGACGACGGGCTGATGGAGGTCAAGCAGCGCCAGCTGCGCATCCTCAACCAAGCCGGCCTCCAGGCGCTGGTCAACAACAGCCGCTGCTGACGCAAAAAGGCCCCGCGGGGGCGCGCGGGGCCTCGAGATGCAAGGTATGGCGTCAGCCGACCTTGATCTCGCTACGCACTTCCTTCACGCCCGACACGGCCTGCACCAGCAGCACGGCCTTCTGGGCCAGGTCAGCGGTGGGCGCGACGCCCTTCAGGACAACCACGCCGCCGGTGGTGCTGACGGTCAGGGGCAGGGCCTGCAGGTCCTTGTCCTTTTGCAGGGCAGCCTGGGCCTGGCTGGTGATGGCGGCATCGCCGGCCGGCTGGGCCTGCGCCACTTGCTGGACCGGGGCGTCAGCGGGCGCCGGTGCTTGTTCGGCCGCGAAGCTCGCGGTCGCGGCACCCGCCATCAGCGTGGCGGTCAGCAGTCGGGCGAAGGTCGAGGTTTGTCGCATGCAGATCTCCTGAGGATGCGTGAATCGGAAGCAATGCCGGGTGGCACCACTACCGCCTTAGCGCAAAGCCCGTGCCAGCTCTGAAAATCCATTCCAAATCAACCACTTGAGGAATTTCTCACGAACGCGCCGGCGGTCCGCGGGCCGGTTTTGTCGCCGGGTGGCGACAGGCCAGCCCACCGAAACGCTAAGCGCTTGATTCGTCTGACAATTTTCTGTCGCCGGAATCCGACGGCTGAGCTAGGGGGGCCGCATCCGCGCGGAAGAGCTGCGGGTCCAGGCCATGCTTTTGCAGCAGGCGATAGAACTCGGTGCGGTTGCGATCCGCCAGGCGCGCGGCCTCGGCCACCTGGCCCGAGGTCAGCTTCAGCAGCTGGTTCAGGTAGTCGCGCTCGAAGCGCTGCTTGGCATGCTGGTAGTTCAGCACCTCGGCCGGCGGCATCTGCAGCGCGCGCTGCACCTGGGCCAGCGGCACCAGCGGCGCCGTCGCCAGCACGCAGACCTGCTCGACGACGTTGAAGAGCTGGCGCACATTGCCCGGCCAAGGCGCCGTCACCAGGGCCTCCAGTGCATCGGGGGCAAAGCCCTTGACCGGCTTGCGATGCCGCCCGGCCAGCGTCAGCAAAAAATGCTGGGCCAGCAGCGCAATGTCCTCGCGCCTCTCGGCCAGGGCCGGCAGCTGCAGCTTGACGACATTGAGGCGGTAGTAGAGGTCAGGCCGGAACAGGCCCTCGCTCATGGCCAGCTCCAGGTCGCGGTGGGTGGCCGACAGCACGCGCACATCCACCGCCACGGCCTCGTTGCTGCCCACCGGCCGCACGACGCGCTCCTGCAGCACCCGCAGCAGCTTGACCTGCAGGGCCAGCGGCATGTCGCCGATTTCGTCGAGGAAGACCGTTCCCCCCTCGGCCGCCGGGATCAGGCCCTGTCTATGGCCTTGGGCGCCGGTGAAGGCACCCTTCACATGGCCGAACAGTTCCGACTCCAGCAGGGCCTCGGGGATGGCCGCGCAGTTCACTGCGACAAAGGGCTTGCCGGCGCGCGGGCTGGCCTTGTGAATGGCACGGGCCAGCAGCTCCTTGCCCGTGCCGCTGTCGCCAGCGATCAGCACGCTGGCATCGGTGCCCGCCACCAGGCGCGCCTCGGCCAGCACCTCCGCCATGCGCGGACTGCGGCTGATGATTTCGCTGCGCCATGCGCCGTCGCCGTCGAAGGGCGCCGGGCCGGGCCGGTTCAGCAGCAGGGCCTGGTTGATCTTGTCCAGCAGCTCCTTGCCGTCGTAGGGCTTGGTCAGATAGGCATGGGCGCCGCGCGTGGTCGCCTCGACGGCGTCGGGGATGGACCCATGGGCCGTCAACAGGATGACGGGCAGCGAAGGGTGGCGGGCGCGGATCTCGTCGAACAGGGCCAGGCCGTCCAGGCCGGGCAGGCGCACGTCGGTGATGACCAGGGCCGGCAGCTTGACGGCCAGATGGGCGAGTGCGGCCTCTGCACTGGCGACGGCCTGCACGGCGTGGCCGGCCGCGGTCAGCCGCATGGTCATCAGGCGCAGCAGGTCGGTGTCGTCGTCGACGACCAGGATGGCGGCGGGTGTGCTCATGCCCTGCCCTCCTTCCTCAACGCGGCGCCGCGCCAGGCTTGGCGGGCAGGGTCTGCTCGATCGCCTTCAAGGCTTCGAGCTTCTCGTTGAGTTGCTCGTTGCGGCGCTGGCTGTCGCGCAGCTGCTGGTTGAGCTTGTCGACGTTGTCCTGCAGGCGGCGCTGCTCGGCCAGGCGTGCGGCCATCAGCGTGGCCAGTGGCTTCAGCGGTTCGGCTTGCGGGTCACTGGAGCTGGCCAGGGCTTCCAGTTGGGTCGCGGCCTGGGCCTGCTCGGCCGCGCTGCGGCCCTGACCGAGCTGCATGGCCTTTTGCAGATCGGTGGCATACGCCTGCACAGTCTTCAGGCCCTCATCGACAGGCGCGGGAGGCGCCGGCGGCGGCTCGGGGCAGACCGGCGCGGGAGGAGGCGGCGCCAGCGGCATGGGTGCCGGCGTCTGGCAGGCGGCCAGCAACAGCAGGCCGGTGATCTCAAGCAGTCTTCGCATGGGGTATCTCAAGGCGGAAATGGGCGCCGCGCTCGCTGGGCAGCAGGCAGCAGGAGCCGCCATGCGCCTGCACGATCTCGCGCACGATGGACAGGCCGATGCCGCTGCCACGGCGGGCGCCGGGGGGCTGAAGGCGGCCTTGGTAGAAGGGATCGAAGATGCGCTCGACGTCCTCGACCGCGACGCCGCTGCCCTCGTCCAGGCAGTCGATGGCGACGCTCGCCGCGTCCTCGCTCAATCTCAAGATGACGTTGCCACCCGGCGGGCTGAAGCGCACCGCGTTGACCAGCAAATTGGCGAGCACGACACCCAGCTTGTCGCCGTCGACCGCAGCGGTGACATCGACCGCTTCGAGCTGGACTTTCAGCCCCTTGGCCTGCCACAACAGGCGCTGATCGTCGACGACACGCTCCAGCAGAGGCTTCAAGGCCGTCGGGCGGCGGCGCAGCTGCTGAGCATCCGAAGCGAGCGACTGATAGCTCAGCAGGCCCTCGATCTGACGCTGCAGCGCGGCACTGTTGTCACCGAGGATGCGCACGATCTCGACCTGATCGGCCGTCAGCGGCCCGGCCACGCCGTCGCGCAGCAGGGCCGCGCCCTCGCGGATGGAGGCCATGGGCGTCTTCAACTCGTGGGAGATGTGGCGCACGAAGCGGGTCTTGTCGGACTCCAGCGTGGCCAGGCGCTGGCGCAGCCACTCCAGCTGGCGGCCGAGACGGCGCAGGTCCACCGGGCCGCGCACGTCGACGGGCTGGTCGAAACGGTTGTCGCCGAGCCGGCCGATGGCGGTCTCGACATCGGCCAGCGGCCGCAGCAGCCAGCGCCCGAAGCCCAGGCCCAGCAGGACCGCCAGCACGATGGCGCCGACAACGAGGGCGCTGATCAGCCGCCGCTGCTGCTCCAGTTCGGCCAGCACGGCGTCGCTGCGCCTGTCCATGGCCTGCTGGCCTTGCTGCGTCAACGCCTGGTTGAGGCCGTGCATGCGAGCGAACAAGGGGTTCAGGCGTTGCAGGGCAGCTTGTCGGGCGCGACCCGGGTTCTGCAGGATGCGCCAGGCCGCATCGGCCTGAGCACCCCAGTCGGCGAAAAGCTGGCGCGCGGCCGGCTCCGTCAGCGTGTGCGTCAGCTCGGCCTGGGTATCGCGCGCCTCAGCCCAGGCCGCCTGGAAGCGTTCGCGCAAGGCCCCGTCGTCCAGCACCAGGAACTGGCGCGCGCTGCGCTCCATGGCCACGGTGCGCTCGGCCAGGCGCTGCACCTGGGATGTCAGTGTTGCGGCGTCCTGGGAGGCTTCACGGCCTTGCAGAGCCAGATGCTCCAAGGCCAGCATGGCCTGGGCCGCGGCGCCGCCCAGGGCGATGGCGATCAGCAGGAAGACGGCCAGCAGGCCCTGGCGAAAGGACAGGCCACGCAGGCCCTCGCTGCGCAGGCGCTGCCAGGCCGAGTCGGTGGAAGACGTGGGCTCGGAGCTTGAGTGGGCAGGTGCGGAAAGGAAATGGGCGGACATCGTGCAGGCGCGCGCCGCATGCTAAGAGTCCATCCCGCCAGCGGCTCTCCCCAGCTTCGCATCCATTGCAACAGCGCGAAACGGGGCTTGACCCGGAGCATTGCTGCGGCGCAGCAAATGAGGCGTAGGATCGGTTGCATGCGTCCCCAAGTCCTCATCATCGGCTGCGGCTTCGGCGGCCTGGAGGCGGCGCGAGCTTTCTCCGGCTCAGGCGCTGCTGAAGTCGACATCACCGTCGTCGACAAGACCAACCACCACCTCTTCCAGCCCCTGCTCTACCAGGTGGCGACCGCAGGCTTGTCGGCGCCGTCGATCGCGGCACCCATCCGCCACCTCTTCCGCGGCCAGCGCAATGTGACGACGCTGCTCGGCGAAGTCGCCGGCATCGACGCCAACGCCAAGACCGCCACGCTGAAGGACGGCGCCGTGCTGCGCTGGGACCACCTCATCGTCGCCGCCGGCGCCACCCACAGCTACTTCGGCCGCGACGACTGGGCGCAGCACGCGCCTGGCCTGAAGACGCTGGAAGACGCCTTCGAGATCCGCCGCCGCGTGCTGCTGGCCTTCGAGGCGGCCGAGCGCGAGGATGACCCAGCCCGGCGCGCAGCGCTGATGCAGTTCGTCGTGGTCGGCGCGGGGCCGACCGGTGTCGAGCTGGCCGGCACCTTCGCCGAGATCGCCCGCCACACCTTGTCCGGCGAGTTCCGCCGCATCGACCCGCGCCAGGCCAAGGTGCTGCTGGTCGAGGGCGGGCCGCGCGTGCTGGCCGCCATGCCCGAGGCCTTGAGCGAACGCGCCCGCGAGCAGTTGGTGGCCCTGGGCGTGGAGGTGAAGCTGAATGCCCGCGTGACCGGCATCGATGATCAAGGCCTGGACCTGACGACCGCTGGCGGGCCCGAGCGCCTGCACAGCCGCTGCGTCGTGTGGGCTGCGGGCGTGGCCGCGTCACCGCTGGGCCGTGTGCTGGCCGAAGCCACGGGCTGCGCACTGGACCGCGCCGGCCGCGTCGTCGTCGAGCCCGACCTGAGCCTGAAAGGCTTTCCTCACATCCAGGTCATCGGCGACCTGGCCGCGGCGCAGAGCCATGTGGCGGGCCGCGAGCCCAAGCCCGTGCCCGGCGTGTCGCCCGGCGCCAAGCAGATGGGCCGCTGCGCCGCCGCCAACATCAAACGCCGCCTGCGCGGGGAGGCGATCCAGGCCTTCCGCTACAGCGACTACGGCAACCTCGCCACCATCGGCCGCAACAGCGCCGTCGTCGACCTGGGCACGCCGGCAGGCCCGCTGCGCTTCTCGGGCTATTTCGCCTGGCTGTTCTGGCTGTTCGCCCACGTCTACTTCCTGATCGGCTACCGCAACCGCTTCGTCGTGCTGCTGGACTGGGCCTGGGCTTATTGGACCTATGACCGCGGTGCCCGCGTCGTCGCCAACGCGGGCCTCAGCGAGGCCAGCCCGGCGCGTGACGTGAAGGCCTGACGTCATCGGGCAAGCTGACCAACAGCAGTGACAGACTGGCCCCCAGGGCAATGACGGCCCAGAAGATCAGGAAGCTGAGCGTGTAGATCGCCTGCGCCGTCAACTCGATGGGCGTGGCGCCGAACCAGCGCAGCTCGGTCGGGTCAACAACTGCGAAGACCAGAGCCTCCAGCACGCCGGCGCTCAGGAAGGACGACCAGGCCACGGCCATCGCGAAGCGCCTGACGCGTGAGGGGCCGACCGGTCCAGTCATGGCTTCAGGCCAGCGGTGCCGGTGGCGGCGTGATTGCGGGCGGTCAGCGCCGGCACGGAATCGTTGCTGCGCAGGTCGGCCACGTCGTCGGCGGCCACGGCGTGGCGCAGTTCCAGCGGCGGGTCGGGATGCCGGATGGCCAGGGCCAGCGTGAAAAAGCTGGCGACGACGACGGCTGTCGGGCCGGCCACGACCAGCCAGACCATGGGCTGGCGCCAGGGCGATGTCGAAGGGATTGAGCGCATCGGGTTCTCCTGCCGCCTCAGCGCGGCACGACAAAGGTGGATTTCTCGGCAACGGTCTCGCCATCGGCCTCGCGCCGGATGCGCCACTGCAGTGGATGCGCGCCGGCTTTGAGCGCCTGGGCTGCCTCGGGCGGCATGCGCAGCGACACCGCCACCCAGCGCGCCCCGGCCGGTCCGACCTCGACCGTCGTCTCCTGGGTGAGTTGCAGACTGGGCAGGCCATCGGCCGCCAGGCGGTAGCGCTGCGTCGCCTCGGTGGCGTTCATGATCTGCAGGCGGTAGACGTTCTCGATCCAGCCGTCTTCCACCAGCCGAGCCAGCGAGGCGCGGTCGCGCACCACGTCGACGCGGAAGCTGTGGCGCGAGGCCAGGCTGACCAGCGCACCGGCGCAGATCAGCAGCAGCACGATGCCGTAGACCAGCACGCGGGGCCTGAAGAGGCGGCGCCAGTGCTGGGCGCGCGTCAGCTGCTGCGACATGCCGTTCTCGGTGTCGTAGCGGATCAGGCCACGCGGCGTGCCCATCTTGTCCATCACGCCATCGCAGACGTCGATGCAGGCCGCGCAGCTGATGCATTCGTACTGCAGGCCGTCGCGGATGTCGATGCCGGTCGGGCAGGCCTGTACGCAAAGACCGCAGTCAATGCAGTCGCCCACGGTCTCGGCGCGCCTGTTCTGGTCACTGCCCTTCTTGCCGCGCTGGGCGTTCTTGCCGCGGGGTTCGCCACGCACCGGGTCGTAGCCGATGATCAAGGTGTCGCGGTCGAACATGGCGCTCTGGAAGCGCGCATAGGGGCACATGTATTTACAGACCTGCTCGCGCATATAGCCGGCGTTGCCATAGGTCGCGAAGCCGTAGAACAGCACCCAGAAGGCTTCCCAGGGTCCCAAGCCCAGGCTCAGCACCTCGGCGCCCAGCGTGCGGATGGGCGTGAAGTAGCCGACAAAGCTGAAGCCGGTCCACAGGCCGATGGCGATCCACGCCAGCTGCTTGCCTGTCTTGCGCCCCAGCTTGCCGAAGGACCAGGGGCCTTTCTCCAGCCGAAGCCGTGCATTGCGGTCGCCCTCGAACCAGCGCTCCACGAGCATGTAGATCTCGGTGTAGACCGTCTGCGGGCAGGCATAGCCGCACCAGACCCGCCCCGCCACGGCCGTGAACAGGAACAGCGCAAAGGCCGACACCATCAGCAGCACCGCGAGGTAGACAAAGTCCTGCGGATACAGCACCAGGCCGAAGACATAGAAGCGTCGCGCAGCCAGGTCGAAGAGGACGGCCGGGCGGTCACCCCAGCTCAGCCAGGGCAGGCCGTAGAAGACTGCCTGCGTCACGGTCACCAGGGCCCAGCGCCAGCGCGCGTAGAAGCCGTCCACCGCGCGTGGGTGGATCTTGTCCTCGGAGCGGTAGAGCCGGATGACGGCTTCCGAATCGGCCATGGCTAGTTGCTCAGGCCCCAGACATAGGCCGCCAGCACCTTGATCTGCTCCGGCGTCAGCCGCTCGCCATGGGCCGGCATCACGTTGTGCTTGCCGTTGTTGACCATGGCCATGACGGCTTCCTCGCCCCAGCCGTGCAGCCAGACCTTGTCGCTGAGGTTGGGCGCGCCGAGGGCCGGGTTGCCCTGGCCGCGCGGTCCATGGCAGGCCGCGCAGGCCGTGAACCTGGGCTTGCCCAGTTGGGCATACAGCGGGTTGTGCGGGCTGCCCGACAGCGACAACACGTAGTGGGCGACGTTGCGCACGTCCTCGCTGGTGCCGACGGCCGCTGCCATCACCGGCATATTGCCTTCGCGACCCTGCGTGATGGTCTCGGTGATGGTCTCGAAGCTGCCGCCCCACAGCCAGTCCTTGTCGGTCAGGTTGGGGAATCCCTTGCTGCCCTTGGCATCGGCGCCATGACATTGGGCGCAGTTGTTGGCGAACAGGCGCTCGCCGATGGCGTGGGCCTTGGGATCCTTGGCCAGTTGCTCGGGCGTCAGGTTGGCAAAGCCGGCGTAGACCGGCGCCATGGCCGCGCGCGCCTGAGCAAGGTCGGCCGCATGCTCGGTCGTGCTCGTCCAACCGAGCTTGCCGCTGATGCTGCCCAGGCCCGGATAGAGGGCCAGATAAATGCCAGAGAACACCACGGTCAGCACGAACAGACCCATCCACCACAGCGGCAAGGGGTTGTTCAGCTCGCGCAGGTCTTCGTCCCAGACATGGCCCGTCGTGTTGTCGGCCGCCGAGGGCTGGCGACGGCTGGCGATCAGCAGCAAGACGATGCAGGCGACCAGGCCCAGCACCGTGGCCGCGGCGACAAAGATGGACCAGCCGGGGCTGATGAAGTCACTCATTGGTCATCCCCCAACAGCGGCAGCTCGGCGGCAGCCTCGAAGCGGCCGCGCCAGGCCCAGACGACGATGCCGATGAAGACGGCCAGCGACACCAGGGTCACGGCCACGCGCAGTTCATTGATTCCCACGGGGTGCCTCCTTTCCGGCAGTACCGAGCACCTGCAGATAGGCGACCAGCGCATCCAGCTCGGTCTTGCCGGCGGCCGCCTGCGGCGCGTCCTTGATCTCGGCGTCGCTGTAGGGCGCGCCCAGGGTGCGCAAGGCGCTCATGCGGGTCGGCAGGCCGGCGGCGTCGACCGACGCGCTGGCCAGCCAGGTGTAGGCCGGCATGTTGGACTCCGGCACCACGTCGCGCGGATTGTTGAGGTGGATGCGGTGCCAGTCGTCGCTGTACTTGCCGCCGACGCGGTGCAGGTCGGGGCCGGTGCGCTTGCTGCCCCACTGGAAGGGGCGGTCATAGACGAACTCGCCGGCCTTGGAGTACTCGCCATAGCGCAGGGTCTCGGCCAGCAGCGGACGGATCATCTGCGAGTGGCAGTTGTAGCAACCCTCGCGGATGTAGATGTCGCGGCCGGCGACCTGCAGGGCCGTGTAGGGCTTGAGGCCGGGAGCCGGCTGCGTCGTCGAGCGCTGGAAGAACAAGGGCACGATCTCGACGAAGCCGCCGACGAAGACAGTCAGCAGCACGAGGACGATCATCAGCAGGTTGCTGGTCTCGATGCGTTGGTGGCCGGTGTAGCGTTCAGTAGTCATGCGGCCTCCTTCAAGCGTGGACCAACGTAGGTTGTGGAATGCGCACCAACTGCGGTTTGCCCGCCTGCATGGTCTTCACCACGTTCCAGGCCATCACCAACATGCCGGCGAGATACAGCAGCCCGCCGAGCAGTCGCGCCACATAGAAGGGCCAGGTCGCCTTGACGCTCTCGACGAAGGTGTAGACCAGGGTGCCGTCGGGGTTGACCGCCCGCCACATCAGCCCCTGCATGACGCCGGCGATCCACATCGCGGCGATGTAGAGCACGATGCCCAGGGTCGCGATCCAGAAGTGCAGCTCGATGGCGCGCTTCGAATACATCTCCGTGCGGCCAAACATGCGCGGGATCAGGTGGTAGAGCGATCCCATCGAGATCAGCCCGACCCAGCCCAGGGCGCCGGCATGCACATGGCCGACGGTCCAGTCGGTGTAGTGCGACAGCGCGTTGACCGTCTTGATCGACATCATCGGCCCCTCGAAGGTGGCCATGCCGTAGAAGGACAGCGCCACGATGAGGAACTTCAGGATGGGGTCGTCGCGCAGCTTGTGCCAGGCCCCGCTGAGCGTCATGACGCCGTTGATCATGCCGCCCCAGCTCGGCGCCAGCAGCACCAGGCTGAACAGCATGCCCACGCTCTGCGCCCAGTCCGGCAGGGCCGTGTAGTGCAGGTGGTGGGGGCCCGCCCACATATAGGTGAAGATCAGCGCCCAGAAGTGGACGATGGACAGGCGGTAGCTGTAGACGGGGCGCTCGGCCTGCTTGGGAATGTAGTAATACATCATCCCGAGGAAGCCCGCGGTCAGGAAGAAGCCCACCGCGTTATGGCCGTACCACCACTGCACCATGGCGTCCTGCACGCCGGCATAGGCCGAATAGCTCTTCCAGAAGCTGACCGGCAGCACCGCGCCGTTGACCAGGTGCAGCAGGGCCACGGCGAGGATGAAGCCGCCGAAGAACCAGTTGGCCACGTAGATGTGGCGGATCTTGCGCCGCCCCACGGTGCCGAAGAAGACGATGGCATAGGCCACCCAGGCGATGGTGATGAGCACGCCGATGGGCCACTCCAGCTCCGCGTACTCCTTGCCGCGCGTGATGCCCAGCGGCAGCGTGATGGCCGCGCCGACGATGACGGCCTGCCAGGCCCAGAAGTGGAACCAGGCGAGCATCGGCGCGAACAGCCGCGTCTGGCCGGTGCGCTGCACGACGTGATAGCTGGTGGCCATCAAGGTGCAGCCGCCGAAGGCGAAGATGACGGCGTTGGTATGCAGGGGCCGCAGGCGGCCGTAGCTCAGCCAGGGGATGCCGGCGCCGAGCTCCGGCCAGGCCAGCTGGGCGGCGATGAAGACACCCACCGCCATGCCCACCACGCCCCAGAGCACGGCGGCCAGCGCAAAGGCGCGTACCGGTCCGTCTTCGTAGGTCGTCACGGCCGCTGCCGGGACTCTGTCGTTCGCCATCGCGACTCCTTCAGTCTGATGCAAACGATTCTTCGTGGACGGGGCTTCAGCCGCCTTGATCCTCGTCAAGCAGGATGCGTTCAGCCTCGTTTTCAAAGCCGTCGAGTTGTCCGGAGTTCACGGCCCAGCCGAACACGGCCACGATGAGCAGCACCAGGACGACGGAGAACGGGATGAGGAGGTAGAGGATGTCCATCAGCGGTTGAGGCGTTGCGCGTTGAGGACGACGAAGAGGGAACTGGCGGCCATGCCGATGCCGGCGGCCAGCGGCGGCAGCCAACCCGTGAGCGCCAACGGTACGCAGGCCAGGTTGTAGAGCGCCGCCCAGGCGAGGTTCTGGCGCAGCACGCGACGCGTCTGGTGCGCCAGCTTCAATGCGCAGGGGATGGCCGTCAGGCGGTTGGACACCAGCAGCGCATCGGCCGCGCTGCGCGCCAGCATGGCGCCCTGCCCCATCGCGATGCGTACATCGGCGGCGGCCAGCACCGGCGCGTCGTTGATGCCGTCACCCACCATCAGCACCCGCTCTCCCCGTGCTTGCCAGTCGCGCAGCGCGGCCAGCTTGGATTCGGGCGTGGCGCCGGCCTGCCAATGGGCGATGTCCAGCTGATGGGCCATGCGCGCGACCGCAGCAGGCTGGTCGCCGGACAGCAGGCGCACGCGCCTGCTCTGGGCCCGCAAGGCCTTGATCGCTTCGGCTGCATCAGGGCGTGGCACTTCAGCCAGATCCAGCCACAGCACGCAATCGCCGCAGCCAAAGGCGAGCTGCGCGGCGGAATCAGGCCGCTCGCTGACCCAGGCCGGCGCGCCCAGGCGCCACAGCTGGCCGCTCGCATCACGCGCCTCGATGCCCCGCCCGGCCACTTCGTGCACCTCGACCCAGATGCCCGCATCGCCCGCTATCGCCTGCGCATGCGGGTGACGCGACAGCGCGGCCAGGCTGCGCGCCACGGCCAGCAGCGCATCGGCATCTGCACCTCGGGCCCAGTGACGGCGCAGTTGCAGCCGGTCCTCGCTCAGCGTGCCGGTCTTGTCGAAGACGACGGTGTCCACAGCGCACAGGCGCTCCAGCGCCGACAGGTCCGCCAGCAGCAACCCACGTCGCGCCAGCGCGCCGCTGGCCGTGAGCCACGCGGCTGGTGCAGCCAGCGTCAGCGCACAGGGACAGGTCACGATAAGCACGGCGACAGCGATGGGGATCGCGCGCGACGGTTCCACCCACCACCAGGCCAGGCCCGCCGCGAGCGCGAGCAGCAATACCGCGGCCGTAAAGCCTGTTGCAACGCGCTCGACCAGGCCGTTCGCCAGCGGCCGCTGGCTCTGCGCCTGCTGCATCAGCCGCACGATGCCCTGAGCCGTGGTGTCGGCACCGATGCGCTGCACGCTGATGATCAGTGAGCCGTCCAGATTGATGCTGCCGGCCACGACGGCATCGCCCAGCGCCTTGGCGACCGGCGCGGACTCTCCCGTCAGCAGCGCCTCGTTCACAAACCCCTGGCCCGACAGCACACGGCCGTCCGCCGCAAAGGCCTCGCCGGCTGCGACGCGCAGGCGGTCACCCACACGCAGAGCCTCGGGTGGCACGCGTTCGCTCGTGCCATCCTCGTTCAAGCGCTCGGCCGCCGTCGGCAGCGCGCCTGACACCGCTTCCAGCGCCTCCGCCGCACGATGGCGAGCGCCCAGCTCGAACCAGCGCGCCAGCAGCAGCAGCGCGATGAACATGGTCAGCGAATCGAAATAGACCTCGTGGCCGAAGGGACCGCCGGGATCGAACAATGCCCCGGTGCTGGCGACAAAGGTGACGGCAATGCCCAGCGCCACCGGCACATCCATGCCCAGGCGGCCGGCCCGCAACTGCCGCCACGCGCCGCTGAAGAAAGGCCCGGCCGCGAACACCAGCACCGGCAGGGTCAGCACCCAACTGCCCCAGCGCAGCAGGCGGTCCAGGTCGGGCGCAAGCTCGCCCGAGCCGGCGACATAGGCCGGCGTCGCCAGCATCATGACCTGCATCATCAGAAAGCCCGCGACGAAGAGGCGCCACAACGCCCGCCGCTTCTCCTGACGGCGCAGCTCACGCGCCGGCGCGGCGACGTCGGGCGTGGCGCCGTAACCCGCCGCCCGCAGGGCCGCCATCACATCGGCCAGTGCGAGCTGCGACGGCAGCCACTGCAGCGCGAGGCGCGCCGAGGCCGGGTTGACGTTGGCGCTGCGCACGCCAGGCAGTTTCAGCAGCGCCGCCTCGACGAGCCCCGCGCAGGCCGCGCAATGCATGCCCGACACCTGGAATTGCGACAGGGCCGTGCCGTCCGGGCCATCGGGCCAGGTCGTGAAGGGTGCGAGTTGGCAGGCGGCGGCGGCGGCCGCACCCAGGCCTGGAGGTGGAGTACTCACGCCGCCAATCTAGGTGGCGGGCCCGGCCCCGGCCATGACCTGGATCAAGCTTTGGCGGGAACGCATATTGCGTGTGCCCTATGCCTGCAGTTTTTCAGGAGGCTTGGTCATGTCGGATCTGTCGATACCCGTGGACGCCGCCAACGATGCGTCCGCCACGCGGTTCTCCCACGTCAAGCCCGGGGACACGCCCTGGCGCAGCGACGGGCTCAGAGATTTCTTCCTCTACCGCGACCTCGGCGTGGCCGAAGCCACCGGTGGCAAGGTCATTGCGCACCTTGTGAAGGCGAACATGGCCCCTGAAAAGGGCACGGGATGGCACCGCCATGAGGCGCAGTTCCAGATCGTGCTGATGACCAAGGGCTGGGCCAAGTTCATGTACGGCGACCAGGTGACCCTCGTCGAAGCCGGCGACTGCGTGCACCAGCGCCCCGGCATCGTGCACTACCTGTTCGACTACTCGCCGGACATGGAGTATCTGGAGATCGTGTCGCCGGCCGACTTCAAGACGGTGGACATGCCGGCGCCCTGCGACGTTCCCATCCCCACGCCCTGGTCTTAGAAATCCATGTGGAGCTGCTCGATCTCGTCGGGCTCCAGCTGCGCAGCGGCCGCCCACTCCTTGAGTTCGGGCATGGCGCTGATGGTTTTGCAATAGGCCATGCAGGCAGGGTTCAGCGGCACGTCATAGGTCGTGAAGCGTGTGACGACCGGCGCGAAGAAGGCGTCGGCGGCGCCGCGCCTGGCGCCGAAAAGATAGGGGCCGCCGTAGCGGGCCAGGCAGTCGGTCCAGATCTCGGTGATGCGCTCGATGTCGGGCCGGGCGCCGGCCCAGATCTTGTGGCGCGGGAAATGACCCTTGAGGTTCATCGGCAGCGAGGCGCGCAGATTGGCAAATCCCGAGTTCATCTCGCCGCAGATGGCACGCGCATGGGACCGGGCCACGCGCTCGGCCGGCCACAGCCCGGCCTTGGGAAAGCTCTCGTTCAAGTACTCGGCGATGGCCATGTTGTTCCAGACCGTGACGCCGTCGTGGCGCAGGCAGGGCACGCGGATGGACGGGGCCAGCAGCAGCAGCTCCTTGCGCGCATCCTCGTCGTCGGGCGAGACCATGATCTCCTCGAAGGCCAATCCGGCAAAGCGCGTCAGCAGCCAGCCGCGCAGCGACCAGGACGAATAGTTCTTGCTGCTCAGCGTCAGCGTGGCGGCGGCCACCGCGGACCTGGATTTGACGGCCTTGCGGGCTGCGGGCTTGGTCGGCGTGGCAACAGGCATGAGCGTCTCCTTGGCGTTCAGTTCAGCCATCTCGTCGCAAGCCCCATGCCATGCTGGCGCGCTCCTTGCGTTGTCCATGGCATCCCGGCCTTGCAGGAGCAGCCATGTACCCCGCCTACCAGGCCCACAGCGATCTGATGTGGCCGCTGCGCGCGGCCACGCGCATGTCGACATCGTTTCTGCAGCAGTCGGCCATCGCCGACACCGGCTGGCTGCCGGCCCGCCAGATGTCGGCCGCCGGCAAGGTCTTCGAACTGGCCCAGATCACCCACACCCGCCCGCCCTGGCGCATCGGCGAGATCGTCAGCGGCGACGAGCGCTGGGCCGTCACCGAAGAGGCCACGCTGACCACGCCCTTCGGCACCCTGCTGCGCTTTCGCAAGGAAGGCGCACCGGCACAACCCAAGGTCATGGTGGTGGCGCCGATGTCGGGCCATTTCGCCACCCTGCTGCGCGAGACGGTGCGCACCCTGCTGCAGGACCACGATGTCTATGTCACCGACTGGCACAACGTGCGCGATGTGCCGTTGACGGCCGGCCGCTTCGGTCTGGACGAGTACACCGGGCACCTGATCGACTTTCTCGCTGCCATCGGTCCGCAGGCCCACGTGGTGGCCGTCTGCCAGCCCTGCGTCAGCGCGCTCGCGGCCGTTTCAGTGATGGCCGAGGACGATGACCCCGCCACGCCCGCCAGCCTGACGCTGATGGCCGGCCCCATCGACTGCCGGGTCAGCCCCACGGCTGTCAACGATCTGGCCACCAGCAAGCCGATCGAGTGGTTTCGAAAGAACCTCATCAGCCATGTGCCCTGGCAGCACGCCGGCGCGGGGCGGCGCGTCTACCCGGGCTTTGTGCAGCTGTCGGCCTTCATGAGCATGAACAAGGACAGGCACAGCAATGCCTTCAAGGACTATTACAAGCACCTGGTCGCCGACGAGTTCGACAAGGCCGAGGTGACGCGCATGTTCTACGAGGAATACCTGGCCGTGGCCGACCTGGCGGCCGAGTTCTATCTGGAGACGGTCGAGCGCGTCTTCCAGACCTATGACCTGCCGCGGGGCGAGATGATGTTCAAGGGCCGCCGCGTGAACCCGGCGGCCATCCGTCGCACGGCGCTGCTGACCGTCGAGGGCGAGCGCGACGACATCTGCTCGGTGGGGCAGACGCTGGCAGCCCAGGATCTCGCGAGCAGCCTCAAGGCCTATATGCGCACCCACTACATCCAGCCCAATGTGGGCCACTACGGCGTGTTCAGCGGACGGCGTTGGCAGCACCAGGTCTATCCGCTGGTGCGGCACGTCATTCAAGTCTCGCAGTAGTGAAGCCCCTCGCCCGGTCTCGCCACGCTGAACGCGGGCGTGCCCAGTCGGTCCCCCGTGGGGACGTCGATGCTCGCGGCATCGAACCGCGAGCACATCGCCCACCGGGCCGGCTCGGGAGCGGCCCAGCGCTCGGCCCGAAAAACCGAGACCTCAGCTGAGCTCGCCAATGCAAAAGGCCGGCAAGTGCCGGCCTTTTGTCGAGCGCTTCGCGATCAGGCGAAGTTGGCTTCGGCGAACTGCCAGTTGACCAGGTTCGACAGGAAGGTCTCGACGAACTTCGGGCGCAGGTTGCGGTAGTCGATGTAGTAGGCGTGTTCCCACACGTCGACGGTCAGCAGGGCCTTGTCGGCGGTGGTCAGCGGCGTGCCGGCGGCGCCGGTGTTGACGATGTCGACCGTGCCGTCAGCCTTCTTGACCAGCCAGGTCCAGCCCGAACCGAAGTTGCCGACGGCGCTCTTGACGAAGGCTTCCTTGAAGGCGGCGTAGCTGCCCCACTTGGCGTTGATGGCCTCAGCCAGCGCGCCGCTGGGCTCGCCACCGCCTTGCGGCTTCATGCAGTTCCAGAAGAAGGTGTGGTTCCAGATCTGGGCCGAGTTGTTGTAGATGCCGCCGGAGCTCTTCTTGATGATCTCCTCGAGCGTCATCGACTCGAACTCGGTGCCCTTCTGCAGGTTGTTGAGGTTCACGACATAGGCGTTGTGATGCTTGCCGTGGTGGAACTCCAGCGTCTCCTTGCTGTAGTGCGGAGCCAGCGAGTCGATGGGGTAAGGCAGCGGGGGCAGCGTGTGTTCCATGGTGTGAACCTCAAGTGTTGGGGGGGAAGGGAAACCGAAAGATTGTAGGGAGCGAAATCAGGCCCTACAGCGACGAGGGAGGCGGCAAGGGACGTACCCGCAGGGTTTGCAGGTCGGCGCTGCCGTCGGCCAGCACGGCTCGCACTTCCTGGCCGGGCTGAAGGGCCTGCACCGAAGTGATGGCGCCGCCTTTGCCATCGTCCAGCCAGGCATAGCCGCGGGCCAGCACATGCTGGGGGTCCAGGGCCAGCAGCCGGGCCTGCAGGGCGTCCAGCCGCGTGTGCTGGCGAGCCAGGATGTCGCGGTGGGCGCGCTCGTGGCGCTGCTCCAGATGGGTCAGGCGCTGCCCTTGCAGCTCCACGCGGCGCCGGGGTGCCGCAACCGCTCGCTGGGCCAGCAGATCCAGCAGGCGGCGCTGGCGCGCCAGCGCGTCGCTGGGACGGGCCAGGCGCAGGGCCAGGCGGTCCAGACGCTGGGCCAGGGATTGCAGGCGGTGGTCGGTGCGCAGCGTCAGGCTGCGCTCCAGGCTTTCCAGGCGCTGCAGCAGGGTGGCCCGTGACGGCGCGGCCAGCTCGGCGGCGGCCGTGGGCGTGGGGGCGCGCAAATCGGCAGCCAGGTCGCACAGGGTCACATCGGTCTCGTGGCCGACGCCGCAGACGATGGGCAGGGCCGAGGTAGCCACGGCGCGCACGACACGCTCGTCGTTGAAGGCCCACAGGTCTTCCAGCGAGCCGCCGCCGCGGACCAACAGCAGCACATCGACCTCGGCCCGTGCGTTGGCCGTCTGCAGGGCGCGCACCAGGGCCGGCGGCGCCTCGGCGCCCTGCACCGGGCTGGGGTAGACGACGACCTCGACCTGGGGCGCCCGCCGTGCCAGGGCCGTCAACACATCGTGCAGGGCCGCACCGGCCGTCGACGTGATGACGCCGATGCGGCGGGGATGCGTCGGCAGCGCACGTTTGGCCTCTTCATCGAACAGGCCTTCGGCCGCCAGTCGGGCGCGCAGCTTCAGGAACTGCTCGTAGAGCGTGCCGGCACCGGCGCGGCGCATGGCCTCGACGACGAATTGCAGCTCGCCGCGCGGCTCGTAGACGGCGACGCGGCCGCGCACCTCGACCAGCACGCCCTCGCCCGGCGCAAAGTCCAGCAGGGCGGCGGCGCGGCGGAACATCGCGCAGCGCAGGCTGGCGGCCTGGCCGTCGGCGTCCTTCAGGCCGAAATAGCAGTGGCCGCTGGCCGCCCGCGTGAAGCCGGCGATCTCGCCGCCGACCACGACGACGGAGAAACGCTCGGCCAGGCTCTGGCTCACCGCCTCCAGCAGGCCGGCCACGCCCCAGACACGACGATTTGAAGCGGCTTCGCGAGGCTCAATCACGCGCAAACCCAATGCCGGCGCGGGCCGGGAAGTCCACAGCCGCGCCAATGCTGGGCTGGCGGGCAGTTGCGCCTCATTTCGCTCGTCACCAAGCTGTCATGAGCACATAAGGCCTTGTTTTTCAATTCGATTTCCACTGCTCAAATTGGAGGCAATTTGTCCAAGGCCTTGATTTGACGGCCTCTGCGGGCCGACCGGGCAAGCTTGCCCACAAAGTTATCCACAGCAACGGTGGATTGTGAGAACGCTTTCGTGGCTTGCAGGACAGGCTGGGGCCAGCGAGGCTGGGGCCATAATCCCGCGCACTCTTCCGGCCGCCTGCGGCCGTTTTTGTAGACGGCCTGCTGGCCTTTTCATCGACGGGGACGACCTTGTTTTCGATCATACAAGCCGCCGGTTGGCCGATCTGGCCTCTGCTCCTGTGCTCCGTGGTGGCCCTGGCCCTGATCATCGAGAGGCTGTCCAGCCTGCGTGCCAGCCGCATCCTGCCCCCGCGGCTGCTGGAAGACGTCATGAACGTCAGCGCCCAGCAACTGCCCGCACCCGACATGGTCGACCGCCTGGCTGAGAACTCCCTGCTCGGCGAAGTGCTGGCCGCCGGCCTGCGCGCCGTGACGGCCGAGCCGCAGATGCCCGAAGGCAAGCTGCGCCTGGTGTTCGAGTTCGCCGGCCGCCGTGCCGTGCACCAGCTCGAGCGCTATATGAACACCCTGGGCACCATCGCCACGGCAGCGCCCTTGCTGGGCCTGATGGGCACGGTGGTCGGCATGATCGAGATCTTCGGCAGCCAGACGCCCGGCGGCGGCAACCCCGCCCAGCTGGCGCACGGCATCTCCATCGCCCTCTACAACACAGCCTTCGGCCTGATGATCGCCATCCCCTCGCTGATGTTCTACCGCTACTTCCGCGGCAAGATCGAGGAGTACGTGCTCGAGCTGGAAGCCGCAGCCGACCGCCTGCTGGGCCAGCTGCGCCGCTACACCGCTTGAGCTGACGAGAGGATCACGCCATGCGTTTCCGCTCCCCGCACCGCGAGCCGCCGGAGATCAACCTGATCCCCTTCATCGACGTGCTGTTGGTGATCCTGATCTTCCTGATGCTGTCGACGACGTATTCCAAGTTCACCGAGCTGCAGATCACCCTGCCCTCGGCCGACGCGGACAAGCTCAAGGACAGGCCGCAGGAGGTCATCGTCGGCATCGCCGCCGACGGCCGCTTTGTCGTCAACCGCCAGCCGGTCGAGGGCCGCTCGGTGGACATCCTGATCGCCGCGCTGCGCCAGGCCTCGGGCGGCAACAGCGAGGCCTCGCTGATCATCTCGGCGGACGCCGCCACGCCCCACCAGGCCGTCGTCAACGTGATGGACGCCGCGCGCCGCGTCGGCCTGACGCGTGTCACCTTCGCCGCGCAGACCGACGCTCGCTGACCGGCTGCAGCAGGAGTGGCTGACGGGCGGTGCGCTGTCCGTCGCGCTGCTGCCGCTGAGCTGGCTCTACCGCGGGCTGCTGGGCCTGCGCCATCTCATCTACCGCGTCGGGCTGAAGCGTGTCCAGACGCTGCCCGTACCCGTCATCGTCGTCGGCAACTGGATCGTCGGCGGCGCCGGCAAGACGCCGACGACGCTGGCCCTGCTGGCGCTGCTGCGCGCGCGCGGCCTGCGTGCCGGCGTGGTGTCGCGCGGCTATGGGCGCGAAGGCGATGGCGTGCGCCTGGTCACCCGCGTGTCGACGGCGCGCGAGGTGGGCGATGAACCCCTGCTCATCCATCTGCGCAGCGGCGCGCCTGTCGCTGTGGGCCGTGACCGCGTCGCCGCGGCGCGTGCGTTGCTGGCCGCCGAGCCCGGCCTGCAGCTGCTGGTCAGCGATGACGGCCTGCAGCACTGGCGGCTGCCGCGCGACTTGAGCCTGCTGGTCTTCGACGAGCGCGGCCTGGGCAATGGCCGCCTGCTGCCCGCCGGTCCTCTGCGCCAGCCGCCTGCACCGCGGAAGACCGACCAGCTTGTCGTCTACAACGCTCCCCGCCCCAGCACCGCCCTGCCCGGCTTTGTCGCCGAGCGCGGCCTGGCCGGTGCCGTGTCACTGGCGGACTGGTGGGCCGGCGGGCCGGCGCAAATGAACACCTTGCTGGCCCTGCGCGATCAGCCTGGCCTGCTGGCCGTCGCCGGCATTGCGCGGCCGCAGCGCTTCTTTGACATGCTCTCCGGCCTGGGCCTGGCCTTCGACACGCTGGCCCTGCCCGACCATGCGGACTTCGCCACCCTTCCCTGGCCGGCCGACACGGCCGCCATCGTGCTGACCGAGAAGGACGCCGTGAAGCTGGCGCCCGAGCGTGTCGGCCCCCTGCCCGTCTGGGTGGTGGCGCTAGACTTCTCGCCCGGTGCCGGCTTCGAGGCTGCACTGGACACCCAACTGCAAAAACTCTTCGCTCCCGCCTGATGGATCAACGCCTCATCGAAATGCTGGTCTGCCCGCTGTGCAAGGGGCCGCTGACACTGCTGCGCGAAGGCGAACTGCCGGCGCTGGGTTGCCGCGCCGACCGCCTGGCCTTCCCCATCCGCGACGGCATCCCGCTGATGCTGGAGAGCGAGGCCAAGCCCTGGGATCCGGACACCACCAGCGCGCCGGTTCCTCTCGCACCGTGAGCTTTACCGTCATCATCCCGGCGCGGCTGGCATCGACCCGCCTGCCCAACAAGCCGCTGGCCGATATCGCCGGCCTGCCGATGATCGTGCGGGTGGCCCAGCGTGCCGCGCAATCGGGCGCTGGCCAGATCGTCGTCGCCACCGATGCGCCCGAAGTGGCCGCCGCCTGCGCGGCCCATGGCGTGCGGGCGCTGATGACGCGCGCCGACCACCCATCCGGCAGCGACCGCCTGGCCGAAGCCGTCGAGCAGCTCGGCCTGGCCGACAACGCCGTCGTCGTCAACGTGCAGGGCGACGAGCCGCTGATCGCCCCGGCCATGATCGATGCCTGCGCGGCCACGCTCGCCGCCCAGACCGACTGCGTGATGGCCACCGTCGCGCACGAACTGACCGACCCTTCCGAGTTCGCGAACACCAATGTCGTCAAGCTGGTCATGGATCAGGCCAGCCGGGCCCTGTATTTCTCCCGCGCGCCCATCGCCTGGTGGCGTGATGGCGGCGGCCAGCCCAAGGGCGCGCTGCGCCATGTCGGCATGTACGCCTACCGCGCCGGCTTCCTGCGTCGCTTCCCCACGCTGGCGGTCAGCCCACTGGAGCAGATCGAGTCGCTGGAGCAGTTGCGCGTGCTCTGGCATGGCGAGCGCATCGCCGTGCATGTCAGTGCAGAAAAGCCCGGTCCGGGTGTCGACACGCCCGAGGATCTGGAACGCGTCAGGCGTCTCATCGAGGGTTGACGCGGGTCTGTCATGTCAGGCCCTCGAAAGGCCACATGCGATACTGACCGCTGACCCATGCAGGACTTTTTGACAGTCCTGACGAGACGAGGAGACCCATGCGACTGATCCTTCTGGGCGCCCCTGGCGCCGGCAAAGGCACCCAAGCTGCCTTCATCTGCAAGCAATTCGGCATTCCGCAGATCTCCACCGGCGACATGCTGCGCGCCGCCATCAAGGCCGGCACCCAGATGGGCCTGGCCGCCAAGGCCGTCATGGATTCGGGCGCCCTGGTCAGCGACGACATCATCATCGGCCTCGTCAAGGAGCGCATTGCCCAGGACGACTGCGCCAAGGGTTTCCTGTTCGACGGCTTCCCGCGCACCATCCCCCAGGCCGACGCCATGAAGGCCGCCGGCGTCAAGCTGGACTATGTGCTCGAGATCGACGTGCCCTTTGACGCCATCATCGAGCGCATGAGCGGCCGCCGCGTGCATGTGGCCTCGGGCCGCACCTATCACGTCAAGTTCAACCCGCCCAAGACCGCTGGCAAGGACGACGAGACCGGCGAGGAACTGATCCAGCGCGAGGACGACAAGGAAGAGACCGTCAAGAAGCGCCTGGATGTCTACTCCGCGCAGACGCGCCCGCTGGTCGACTACTACTCGCAATGGGCCGCCACCGGCGACGCCAACGCGCCCAAGTACCGCCGCATCGAAGGCGTGGGCTCGGTCGACGAGATCATGAAGAAGGCGCTGGCTGCACTGGCCTGATCACCCTCTCCCACAAAGAGCCGCACGCCCCAGGGCCTGCGGCTTTTTTGTCGGCCACAATTGACGTTTACGTCAACCGGGAACGATGAGCGAGTCTCCGTGAGTCTGCGCGCCCGGGTGCGGGATGCAGCGCAAGGCGCAAAGCACAGCCATGGCGGTGCCATGGCGAGCATTTGCAACGCAGCGATGCGCCCGGACCCGGGATGCGCAGGCCACGAGAGACTTGTTCATCGTTCCCCATACCCAGGAGATCCTCATCATGGAAATCGCAGGCAAGGTGTTCATCGTCACCGGCGGCGCCTCGGGCCTCGGCGAAGGCACGGCCCGCATGCTGGCAGCCAACGGCGCCAAGGTCGTCATTGCCGATCTGCAGATCGAGCGCGGCCAGCAGGTCGCAGCCGAGATCGGCGGCGTCTTCGTCAAGTGCGACGTCAGCCAGGAGGCCGATGGCCAGGCCGCCGTCGCCGCGGCCACGGGCCTGGGCAAGCTGATGGGCCTGGTCAACTGCGCCGGCATCGCCCCCGCCATCAAGACGGTCGGCAAGGACGGCGCCCATCCGCTAGCCTCCTTCAGCAAGACCGTCACGGTCAACCTGATCGGCACGTTCAACATGATCCGCCTGGCTGCCGAAGCGATGAGCAAGAACGAGCCAGAAGCCACCGGTGAGCGCGGCGTGATGATCTCGACGGCCTCGGTGGCCGCCTATGACGGCCAGATCGGCCAGGCGGCCTATGCGGCCTCCAAGGGCGGCGTCGTCGGCATGACCCTGCCCATCGCTCGCGACCTGGCACGCAACGGCATCCGCAACATGACCATCGCCCCCGGCATCTTCGGCACGCCGATGCTGTTCGGCATGCCCCAGGAAGTGCAGGACGCGCTGGCCGCCAGCGTGCCCTTCCCCAGTCGCCTGGGCAAGCCCGAGGACTACGCCAAGCTGGTGCATCAGATCGTCACCAATGACATGCTGAACGGCGAGGTGATCCGCCTGGACGGCGCCATCCGCATGGCACCGAAATAGGCGCCCCTCGCCCAGCAGACCACGCTGAACGCGGGTCCGTCTGGTCGGTCCCCCGAGGGGACGGCGATGCTTGCCGGATCGACCGGCAGGCACATCGCCAGCGCGGGCCGGCTAGGGAGCGGCCCGGCGCTCGGCCCGCAAAAGCAAGGCAGAGCAGACGACGGAATGAAAAAGGGCCTGGTTCGCACCAGGCCCTTTTTGTTTGGCAGTCAGACGATCAGCGCTTGGCGGAACGCGACTGGATCATCCAGAGGCGGGCCAGGTCGGCTGCGCCTTCGTTGCCCTTGACCGTCTTCCACGCCGCTTGGGCCTTGGCATGGTCGCCACCCAGCTGATAGGCCAGACCCAGATAGAGCTTGGCGTCTTCGGGGCGCTTCAGATTGCCCTTCTCGATGCCCTGCTGGATCTGGTCGACACCCTTCTTGGCGTCGCCGCCGAAGGCATTGGCCAGGCCCAGCGTCACGAAGGCGTTGCCGTCCTTGGCGTCGGCCGCGGCCTTCTCGTTGGTGGCGGCGGCAGCCTTGGCTTCACCGATCTTCTTGACCATCAGGTCGGCCAGGCGCTTGTGGCGGGCGCCTTCGGCACCCTGGCCCAGCACGCCGGCGGCCAGACCCTTGTCGACGACCTGCTTGCCCTCTTCCGGATAGCCGGCCTGGGCGGCCATCTGGGCCATTTCCATGTAGTCCTCAGCGCCACGCGACATGTTGCCGGTGGCCAGGCGCAGGCGGTACAGGTCCAGCTGATAGCGGTTGGTGTCGAAGCTCTTCTTCTCCGGCAGTCCGCCCAGGATCTGGGCCCACAGCTTGGGATCCGGGTAGTAATTCAGCAGCTTCTCGGTCGCGATGGCCTCGGCGTTCGAGTCACCCTTCTTCTGCGCCGCCCAGAGCAGGTTGGTGAGCTTGTCCTTCGCCGGAGCGCGGCCCGCCTTCTCGTCGGCCTGGACCTCAGCCAAGGTGTCCTTCAGGAAACCCGACACATCGCCCGACTTGAACTGGGCTTGCTGCTGCACCTGCTTCATCGTCGGGCTGCTGCCACCCGCCGCAAAGTACTTGTTGGACCATTCCAGCGCCTTGGCCGCATTGCCGCCACGCAGGTAGGTGCCGGCGATGGCTTCCATGTACTGCAGTTGCTGCGCCTGTCCCAGCTTGCCGGAGCCCTTCAACACATCGAAGGAACGCGCCATCGTGTCGGTATCGCCGGCGCCCATGGCGGCAGAGAAGCGGATGCCTTCGATGGCGTTGTTCTCGGACGCGGTGCGGCCACCGACGGCTTCGGCGTCGCGCAGCTTGGCCAGCGCTTCCTTGAACTTGCCAGCCTTGTAGAGCTTGGAGGCCTCGGTCAGCGGTGTGCCGACCTCCTTGCGCACGGTGTCCTGGGCAGCCGCCTGGCTGAAACCGAACTCGGCGCCGGGTGCACCGTTCAGGGACAGGGCCAGGGCGCCAACGGCGACAGCCACCATGGTTTTCAGAGTATTCAATTTGCTCTCCTGCAAAGCAAAAACGCGCCGCCCTTTCGGGCAGCGCGCATCACAGTATCGTGGTCAGCGGTCCCGAGGACGTCACTTGACGTATTGCTCGTTACCGACCATGCCCATCTTCTTGACGTTGTTGCGCTGGGCCGAAGCCATCACCGCTGCAACGACACCGTAGTCCACCAGCTTGTTCGGCTTGATGTGAAGTTCCGGCTGGTCGCCCAGCGGCATGGCGCCGACTTCCTGCATCTTGGCGTTGACCGCGTCGATGTTCGCCAGCGCCTCGGCGTCCCAGTAGACCGTGCCGTCGAAGTCGATCATGACTTCGTGCACGACCGGGTCCTTCTCCGGCTGGTTCTGGCTCGGCGGCGGCATGTCCAGGTTGACCGTGTGCAGCTGGATCGGGATGGTGATGATGAGCATCACCAGCAGCACCAGCATCACGTCGATCAGCGGCGTCGTATTGACGTCCATCATGACTTCGGGGTCACCGCTGCCCGACGAACTTCCAACATTCATTCCCATATTCGACTCCTGGGATCAACCACCGCGAGCGGGCGGCTCGGTGACGAAGTTGATCTTCATGATGCCAGCGCGCTGGCAGGCATAGATCACGCGACCGACCGACTCGTAGCGGGACTTGTCGTCGCCGCGGATGTGCACCTCGGGCTGCGGGTTCTTGACCGATTCCTTGCCGAGGCGCTTCACGAGCTCCTCCATGTCAGGAACCTGCTTGGTACCCCAATAGACTTCGCCGTCCTTGGCGACCGAGATTTCGATGTTTTCCGGTTTCGTGACGCGGACGATGTTGGTTTCCTTTGGCAGGTTCACCGCGATCGATTGCGTCACCACCGGCACGGTGATGAGGAAGATGATCAAGAGCACCAACATCACGTCCACGAGGGGCGTGGTGTTGATGGACGAGACCACATCTTCATCGCCGGAGGAGGATCCGACGTTCATGCCCATGGCATTGGCTCCTGAATGAGCTTCAGCTCAGGGATTAGCGCTTGGCGACAGCGCGGTTGCCCATCAGCACGCCGTGCAGGTCACCGGCGAAGGAACGGACTTGGCTCATGACGGTCTTGTTGCGGTTGACCAGCCAGTTGTAGCCCAGCACGGCCGGCACGGCGACGAACAGGCCGATGGCGGTCATGATCAGGGCGGCGCCCACGGGGCCTGCCACCTTGTCGATGGAAGCCTGGCCGGCCAGACCGATGGCGGTCAGCGCGTTCAGAATGCCCCACACCGTACCGAACAGGCCGATGAAGGGAGCGGTCGAACCGACGGTAGCCAGGAAGCCCAGGCCGGCGGAGATCTTGCTGTTCACGTCGGCAACGGCGCGGTCGACGTTCATCGTCACCCAGCTGCTGTGGTCGATGTTCTCGGTCAGGGCGCCTTCATGGTGCTCAGAGGCTTCGATGGCGGCGGTGGCGATGTAGCGGAAGGCGCTTTCTTCCTTCAGGCTGCGGACGCCGTCAGCCAGGCTGGCCTTCTTGAAGAAGGTGGCGCGGACTTCCTTGGCTTCGGACGACAGCTTGCTGGTGTCCCACAGGCGGACGACCAGGATGTACCACGAGCCCATGGACATGATGCCCAGCAGCACCAGCACGGCCTGGTCAACGATGTTGCCGTGGGCCAGGATGTTGGTCAGGCTGTAGGGGTTCTCAGCGGGCTTCGAAGCGGCGGGGGCCGGAGCGGCGGCGGCGTCAACCGTGGCAGCCGAGGCGGCGTCGGCCGGCTTCTGGTCTTGCGCGTGGGCGGGCGAAACAGCCAGGGTCGCGGCCATGGCGATGGCGGCCAGGAAGCCGGTGATGCGAGAAATCATGGAGTCAACTCCTAGGAAAAATTCTGGTTTGATGCGGTTCTGAATTGCGCCGGTCTGGCGCCGGGTTCGAAGCGGGTTCTCTTATTCGATCTTGAACTGGAACTCCTGCTCGAACTGGTGATCGCCCGGGCATTCGTAGGTGTCACGCAGAGTGGCTTCGATGGCTTGGATCAAGGCACGTTGAGCCTTGCGATCCACACCGCCCTTCAGCGAAGTGATCTCGACGGAGGTCACGCGACCCGCCTTGACGGTGGCAATGGCCTTGTAGAGGGCTTCGCCGCTCCAGTTGACCGACGGCATTTCAGGCTTGCCCATCTTGGTGCAGACCATGGCTGCCTTGACGGGGCCGGTACGCGCCACCGGAGGCGGCGGCACGGGCGCCGGGGGCGGCGCCGGACGGACGTCAGCGGCGGGCGGCTGGACCTGGGTGGAAACGATGGCCGGCGCCGGCGGTGCAGGTGCGGTGACCTGAAACTCGGGCGGAGGCACGAAAGGCGGAGGGGGTGCCTTGAGATCCGGCGGGGGCGGTACCACCTTCTCAGGCGGCGGCGGCGGCTTGACCTTCTCTTCGATCACCTTGACGTCGATCGGGCCGGTGACCTTCTTGACGATATCGCGCGCCAGGCCACTGGCCAGCGCGTAGATGGCGACGACGTGGATCAGGACCACGATGCCGAAGCCCGTGAACCGGGACGCGCCCTGCTTCTCCTGCGCAAAATTCATGCGCGCTCCTTCTTGCAACTACAAATCACAGTCAATGACTTCGACCCGGGGATTGAGATCGCCCGAATGGCGGAAGTTGCGCTCCAGCCATTGCCAAGCCCCCGAAGGGCGGGATTCTAGACCGCGACGAGGCTGATTCCGCCTCGTCGAAAACACGCAGTCCAACGTTTTGTAAAGTCCCCTTGCACGGGTTCAAGCAAAAAAAACGCCCGGTGGCCAAAAAGCCGTCGGGCATGCGTTTCATCGCCACGAACCATGCGCAGCCGAAACGGCGCATCGGCCGAATCCGGCCACCTGGACATCTTAGCCCTGCGTCACCCCCCGTTTTCCTGGGGCTAACCCGAGCAGTTTCAGGCTTTCCGGACGTCGAATTTCTTACGGTTTCACGCATCTCGAGGCCCGAGTCCAAGCCAACGAAAAAGGCCCACGCCAGGGGCGCGGGCCTTGTCAGACGTCAGCTGAGCCGACGATCAGAACTTGTAGTTTCCGACGAGGTAGAACTGGCGGCCGATCGGGTCGGTGTAGCGACCGTCGAAGCCGCGCGCGTTACCGGTACCACTCTGGTCGATGATCGAGAACGGCGGGTTCTTGTCGAACAGGTTCTTGATACCGAAGGTGAACGACAGGTCCTTGTTGAAGTTGTACTTCGTCTGCCAGTCGACCAGGGTGTAGCTCTTGACCTGGCGGCTGCCCGAGGCCTCCGTGCAGGACCCGTTGACAGGGTCGATCTTGCCGTTTTCGTCGACGGGGTTGCGGCAGTAGTCGATCCAGTCGTCCGTGTAGCCCGGCTTGTAGTTCAGCTGCACGGTGTGCGAGAAGGCGCCGGTATCGAGCGTGGCGCTCCAGTTGATCAGGTAGCGGAAGGTGACCTGGCCGTCAGCACCGATCTTGCTCATGCTGGTCAGATAGCCCGGGATGCCAGGCGACTGGTAGTCGGCCTTCATCATGTAGGTCGCGCGCAGCGAGGAGGTCAGGCGACCCAGCGGCGTCTGGACGCGGCCCTGCGTGTCGATGTCGATACCCTGGTAGTTCGCCTTGCCCGTGTTCACCGGCACGCTCAGGAAGGTCAGCGTCGGGGTGCCCGTGATGGGGTCCGGCGCGCTCTTGAAGAGGTTGGCGTAGACGGCGCCGTTGCTGAAGGCCGTGTTCTCCGTGATCGTGTTGATCTGGTCCTTCAGCTTGACGTTCCACAGGTCGGCACCCAGGGACAGCGACGCATTGGGTTCGTAGCGGAAACCCAGGGTCCATTGCTTGGACTTCTCCGGCTTCAGAGCAGCAGCACCGGACGACGGGTTGCCGCCGGCCTGGATGTTGTACTCGGAGGCCGTCGGCGTGCAGAGCGCGGCGAGCGCAGCAGCCAGGCCCGGGGGGCAGGCATGGAAGCCGGTGTTGCCGAAGGCGGCCAGCGGCGACGTGACATTGGCCAGCGTGGGTGCCTTGAAGCCCGTGCCGACAGAGCCGCGCAGCAGCAGCTCCTTCATGGGCGTGAACTTGAAGCTCAGCTTGTAGGTGCCCGACGAGTTCTTCGTGCCCTGCGTGGCGGCCGAGATCGGCGTGCCGTTGGAGTCGAAGTTCTTGTCGTTCTTGACGGCGTCGTACGAGTCATAGCGTGCCGAACCCGAGAGCTCCAGCGTCTTCATGACCGGCAGCACCAGTTCCGAGAACAGGCCGTAGGAATTGCGGGTCGAATCGAAGGGCAGCGTACCGCCACCGCCGCCGACGATGGCGTCGGAGTAGGTGGGCTGCAGCTTGTTGTTGCCCATCAGGATGGCGCTCGGATCGTCCGAATACTTCTGCTTGGTCAGGTCAGCACCCAGGCCCAGGCCAATGGGGCCGCCGGCCAACTGGCCGAAGTTGGTCGAGCCACGCACCGACAGCACGTCCAGCGAGGACTTGCTCTGGTCGATGACCTGGCGCAGCACGATGGGCGCGAGCACGTCAGCCTTGGTGCCGGCCGTGTCCATCAGGGGGTCCCACTTGCCGCTGGCGATCAGGGCGTTGAAGCCGCTCAACGTCGTGTAGCCGCCGCGGGTCTCGTCGGAGAACTTGTTCTGCGAGTGGGTGTAGTAGCCGCTCAGGTCCCAGCCACCCAGAGTCACATCGGCGCCAGCCACGAAGTGGGCGGTGTCGGTCTTGTAGCGGTCCATGCGGCCACCCGCGTCGAAGACACGCAGGTTCATGGTGCCGGAGATGGCCGTCACGCCGGCGGGCACACCCAGCTTGGACAGATAGGGGTCCACGCTCTTGGCCAGCAGGGCGGCGCTCAGCGGCAGGCCGGGCTGGGCGGGAGCTGCGTAGCGGGGATCGTTGAAGAATCGCGACAGCGACAGCTCGGAGAACAGCGACACCTTGTCGGACAGCACCAGGCGGCCGCTGCCGTAGACGCTGGTGCGCTCCGACGCCGGGATGCTTTCAACGGTGGCGGAGTAGTCAAAGAAGCAGCGGTTGCCACCCTTGATCTGGCCTTCCGGGCAGGCGCCGGTCTTCAGCAGATAGGGGTTGAAGTTGTTCAGCTTGTTGGTGAAACCGCCTTTGCCATCCGGAATCACGCTGGCCGACAGCGTGACCGACGGAATGTTGCCGGGCACCGAGTTGGAGCTGATCAGGTCGACTTCCTGATCTGCGCCGTTGTCCTGGAAAGTCAGGATGCCGGTCTTGGAGAAGCTGCGCTGGCTGGCGTCGAGCTTGTCCTGCTTGTCCCAGCTGGCGGCGATCAGCACATTGAACTTGTCGCGATCCAGGTCGCCAAAGCCCTTGCTGATGGAAGCGGACTTGCTGCCGCCGCCCTTCTTCTGGGGCACGTAGACGTCGACGTTCAGCAGACCGGTGGTCGAGTCCTTCTTGGTGATGAAGTTCACCACGCCGGCAATGGCGTCGGAGCCGTACAGGGCCGATGCACCGTCGCTCAGCACTTCGACGCGCTCGATGGCGGCCAGAGGGATGCTGTTCAGGTTGACCGTCGAGCCCGTGGTGTAGGGGGCCAGGCGGCGGCCGTTCAGCAGCACCAGGGTGTAGGAAGAGCCCAGGGCGTGCAGCGAAGCCGTCGCCGCACCGCCACCGCCGCCGTTCACGGACTGCGAGTTTGTGGTGAAGCCCTGCATGGCGGGCAGGTTCTGGATCAGGTCGGTAACCGTGGTGTAGCCGGTCTTGGCAATGTCCGCTGCCGTGATGGTCTGAATGGGCAGGGCCGATTCGCCGGAAATGCGCTTGATCGACGAGCCGGTGACTTCCACGCGCTCCAGTTGCTGGCTTTCCTGTGCCAACACCATCCCCGGCGCAGTGGCGCCCAGTGCGAGCAGCGCGGCAGCGCTGACAGCCTTCCTCTTGAACATTGCTAACTCCTTGTAGTTGAACGGGCGGACCGAATAGGTACGCAATCCCCGAGGCCCGGATGGGGCCGTCCTTGACTGAGCTTTCGTCTCAGGTTGAGGGTGCGGGGAGTGTGTCTTTCGTCATAGAAGCCCCTCCTCCGGAGTACTCCTAGGCGCCACCTTGGTGCAAGCCAAGTTGTTGATTCAATTGGTTTTTAGTGAGAATTCGCTCTAGAGTGAATTCCCTTAGGCGTTGTCGGAGCGCGACAAGCCTCAGCAGTGATAAATGGCGAGTCGCGGCACCGCTTTGAGCAGATCTTTCGTGTAGCCTTCGCGAGGCTGACAGGTAACTGTCTGACAGCTTCCCTGTTCGACGATCCGCCCGGCCTGCATCACCGCGATGTCGTCGGCGAGGTACTCGACGACGCCGATGTTGTGGGTGATGAAGAGATAGGCCAGTCCCTGCTCGCGCTGCAGCTCGCGCAGCAGGTTCAGGATCTGGGCCTGCACCGACACGTCCAGGGCGGAGGTCGGCTCGTCGCAGACGATCAGCTTGGGCTCGACCGCCAGCGCACGGGCAATGGCGATGCGCTGGCGCTGGCCGCCGGAAAACTCATGGGGCCAGCGCTGCAGCGCATCACGGCGCAGACCGACCTGGTCGACCAGGGTGTGCAGGCGCTCGCGGCGGGCGCTGGCGTCGAGGTCGGGACGCAGCGCGATCAAGCCCTCTTCCAGCAGGTCGGCCACGCGCATGCGCGGGTTCAGCGACGCAAACGGGTCCTGGAAGATGACCTGGATGTGGCGCCGCGCCTGCAGCAGGGCCGAGCCGCTCAACTGGAACAGGTCCTGGCCTTCAAAGAGTGCTTGGCCACCGATGCTCGCCTGGCGGCGCAGCAGTTGAGCAATGGCCTTGCCCGAGGTCGTCTTGCCGCAGCCCGATTCACCCACCAGGGCCAGGGTGCGGCCGGCATTCAGTTGCAGGCTGATGCCGTCGACGGCGTCGAAATGGCGCGGGCCGCGATGGAACAGGGGGGCCTTCAGCGCGAAGCGCACGCGCAGGCCGCGCACGTCCAGCAGAGGTGCGCCCTGCCCTGCCGGCGCCGCTGGCAGCGCCTTCGCAAGCGCGACCTCGCGCGGCAGGGCTTCACCCGGCTGGCTGTAGAGCAGGCAGCGCACCTGGTGGCGTGGGCCCTGCTCCGTCAGCGCGGGCGGCGTGGTCGCGCAATGGCCCATGACGCGGTCGCAGCGTGGCGCGAAGCGGCAGCCGGTGAACGCCAGCCACAGCGGCGGCACCGTGCCGGCGATGGCCGCCAGCGGCTCGCCGCGCCGGTCCGCGTCGGGCAGGGCCTGCAGCAGCAGCCGGGCATAGGGATGTTTGGGTGCGGCGAAAAACTCGTCCGCCGGCGCCACCTCGATGATCTGGCCGGCATACATCAGCGCCACGCGGTGGGCCATGCCACTGACGACCGCCAGGTCGTGGGTGATCAGCAGCACGCCGAGCTGGCGCTCGCGCTGCAGGTCGCGGATCAGGTCGAGGATCTGCGCCTGGATGGTCACGTCCAGGGCCGTCGTCGGCTCGTCGGCCACCAGAAAGTCGGGCTCGGCCGCCAGCGCGATGGCAATCATCACGCGCTGCTTCTGGCCCCCGGACAGTCGGAAGGGATAGTCGTCGATGCGGCGCTGCGGCTCGGGGATGCCGACGCGGGCCAGCCAGTCGATGGCCTTGGTGCGCGCCGCCGCGCCGCGCAGCGAGGTGTGGGCTTCGATGGCTTCGACGATCTGGTCGCCCACGCGCATGACGGGGTTCAGGCTGGTCGAAGGCTCCTGGAAGATCATCGAGACCCGGCCGCCGCGCACCTGACGCATGCGGCTCTCGGGCAGGGCCAGCAGATCCTGCCCCTCCAGGCGGATGCTGCCGCCGGCGATGCGGCCGTTCTCGGGCAGCAGGCGCATCAGGGCCAGCGCCGTCATGCTCTTGCCGCAACCGCTCTCGCCGACGAGTGCAAAGGTTTCGCCGCGCGTCATCGCCAGGCGCATGCCGTCGATGGCCCGCACCAGGCCGGCGTCGGCGTCCAGCTCGACCTGCAGATCGACGATCTCAAGCATCAGCGGCCGCCTTCCTGCGCAGGAAGACGCGCGGCCGCGCCGAGCGGGCCCGCGGATCGAAGGCGTCACGCACGCCGTCGGCGAAGAGGTTGGCCGCCAGCACCAGGCCCACCATGAAGCCGAAGGCCGCCGCAAAGCTCCACCAGACGACCGGGTCGCGCGACATCTCGGCGCGGGCCAGGTTGATCATGCTGCCGAAGCTGTTCATGACCGGGTCGACGCCGACGCCGACATAGGTCAGCACGGCTTCGTACAGCACCAGCTCGGAGAAGCTCAGCACGACGGTGATGAGCACCAGGTGCATCACATTGGGCACGATGTGGCGGGCCATGATGCGCAGGTCGCTGACGCCGAAGGCCGTCGCGGCCTGCACATAGTCCAGCTCCCTGAGCTTCAGCGTCTCGGCGCGCACCAGGCGGCACAGGCCGGCCCAGCCCGTCAGCCCGAGGATGAGGCAGAGCATCAGCATCTTCAGGTCCGAGCGCTCGGCAGCCGTCTCGAACAGCTCGGGGTTCTTGTCGAAGAAGACCTGCACCATCAGCACGCAGGCCGCGATCAGCAGCACATTGGGCACCGAGCTCAGCATCGTGTAGAGGTACTGGATGAGCTCGTCGACCCAGCCCTTGTAGTAGCCGGCCAGCACACCGAGCAGCAGGGCCAGCGGCAGCGTGGCCAGCGTGGACAAGGCGCCGATGACGAAGGCCGTGCGCACGCTCTTCAGGGCCTGCATCAGGACATCGTTGCCGGTGCGGTCGGTGCCGAAGACGTGATAGTGCGGCATCAACGCGATGACGGGGCCGGCCAGCAGCAGCACGACGGTCAGCGTCAACAGCATGGCCCGCAGCGGGTAGAAGGTCCGGTCGGCGGCCAGGTCGGCCAGCGCGTGACGCCAGCCGCCGTGATGGCGGGCGAGGCTCGCGGCGCCCAGGGCCACCGCGGCCAAAGCGAGCATCAGGCCAACGGCCAGCCCTGCCCCTGCATGCGCCGCGACATCGCTGGCCCACTGCGCGGCGGGATCGCCCAGATGGGCACCGCCGAACTGCAGGCGCGGGTAGTCGCGGCGGGTCACGCCTTGCGCATCGAGGACGCTTTCCTTGTTGAAACCATGCGTGGCCAGCGGCACCGAATAGCTGACCTCGCGCATGGTGATCTGGCGCTCCAGCAGCAGGTCCAGCGCCGACAGCGTGCGGGTGTCGTAGACCATGCTGCCGTCCGTTGCCGGCAAGGCGCGGCGCAGATGGACGCTGTCCACGAGGGTGACGAGCAGGAAGATCGCCATCACGACGCCCGCGCTCGCCGCGACGGGGTCTCGCAGCACGCGCTGCCAGGTCGCCCGCAGATGCGCCTGGCTCCGCACCCGCAGCGCATAGGCCACGACCACGGCCGCCATCAGCCACAGCGCGAGATCGGTCCACAGCAGCACGAGCTTCATGGCAGCCTCAAGCCAACCGGACCCGGGGGTCAACCCAGGTGTAGGCGATGTCGATCAGCACATTGCTGGCGATATAGAGCAGCGCGCCGAGGAAGACCATGGTGCGCACGATGGCGAAGTCCTGGCCCGTGATGGCCTCGATGACGAAGGCGCCCAGGCCCGGAATGCCGAAGAAGCTCTCGAACACCAGGCTGCCGAGGAAGACATAGGGCAGATAGCTGCCGGCGCTGGTGATGATGGGGATCAGCGCATTGCGCAGCACATGGCGGCTCAGCACCCGGCCCTCGCTCAGGCCCTTGGCGCGCGCGGTGCGCACATAGTCCTTGCCCAGCTCTTCCAGGAACATGGCGCGGTACAGCCGCGCCTCGCCGCCCAGTCGCGACAACAGCGACAGCAGGATGGGCAGGGCCAGGAACTTGATCGCATCCAGCCCCGGCGCGAAGCCGTTCATGGGCACCAGCTTGAACAGCCGCGCGAACAGGAACTGGCCGACGATGATGTAGAACAGGCTGCTGATCGACAGCATCAGCACGCACAGCACCACGCCCCAGAAGTCGATGCGGCTGTGCCTGAAGAACACCAGCAGCAGCGAGAAGGCCACGCTGACGATGACCTGCAGGATGAAGAGCGGCAAGGCCAGTTGCAGGCTCACGGCCATGCGCACCTTGACCTCATGGCCGATGTTGACGGCCTGGCGCGCGTCGCTCTTGCCGAAGTCCAGCGCAAACAGGCTGACCGAGCGCTCCCACAGGATGGTGTGGGTGAAGCGCTCGGCGCCTTCGCGGCCGACGTCGTAGTACAGCGGCTTGTCATAGCCGCGTTCGGTCTTCCACTTCTCGATCTGCACCTGGGTGACGCGCTTGCCGCCGATGTTCAGCCGCGCCATGTCGTCGGGCGTGTTGACCGAGAAGAACAGGAAGAAGGTGAACAGGTTGACGCCGACCAGGATGGCCAGGCCATAGCCCAGGCGGCGCAGCATGAAGCCCAGCATCAGGAAGCCACCTTCACTGGCGTGGCCGTGACGGTCTCGCGGTTCCGCCAGGCGCGCCGCGTCGCGATGAAAATGGCGATGACGCCCGCCGCCAGGGCCAGCAGCGGCCACCAGACCGGCCGGTTCCACTCGGCGAGCTTGCGCGTGCGCTCGGCCACGTCGACGCGCAGATAGCGCGAGCGGTCCAGCACGACGACGCCGGGCTTGCCGTTGTGCACCCAGCTCTGGAAGGCCAGACCCGAATAGCTCCAGTAGCCCCAGGTCCAGGGCGCGTCCTGGCGCACGACATCGTTCATCTTCGCCATCACCTCGGCCTTCTCGGGGCCGTCCTCCAGCGACTGCAGCTTGCGGAACAGCCGGTCGAACTCGGGGCTGGCGTAGTTGGAGATGTTCTCGCCCTCGTGCAGGCTCTTGCTGTTGGGGCCGTACAGCAGGAAGAAGAAATTCTCGACGTCGGGATAGTCGGCAAACCAACCACCCCAATAGACCTGGTGGCGGCCCTTCAGCACCTTCTCCTGGAACTGGTTGAAGTCGGTGGCGCGGATGTCGAGCTGGATGCCGAGCTTGGCGAACTGGCGCACCATCCAGTCGTTCTCGGCCTTGAGTTCGGGCGTGATGACACGCTGGAAGTCGTAGTTCAGCACCAGGGGCTTGCCGGTCTTCACGTCGCGCCCGCCGGGGTAGCCGGCTTCTTCCATCAGCTTCAAGGCATCCTCGATGGGCCGGCGCACCGGCTTGCCGTCGACGAGGCGATGCGTGACGGGGTTGTATTCGCCGGGCCGCCCCTCCTTGGAGCCGAACACGCCCGGCGGGATGGGGCTGTGGGCCGCGTCGCCACCCTTGTCGCGAAAGATGCGGCCATAGCCCTCCTCCCAGTCGACGGCGATGGAGATGGCCTGGCGCAGCGCGCGGTTGCGCTTCTGCTGCCCTGGCGTGTCGCCGCGGCCGACGACGGGGTCCAGCCAGTTGAAGCCGACATACCAGTTGGTGATGTCGACATCGGTCGGCAGCTGGAAGCCACGCTGCTCGAAGAAGCGCTGGACTTCATCCGAGTCGTCGCGATCCACGGCCAGGTTGATGCCCCAGTCGGTGCGGTCCAGTTCCGGCAGGTCGAGATAGCCCTGTTTGAACAGCTCCTTGATCGGCACCTTCTCCTTGACGTTGATCGCGACGATCTTGTCGACGAAGGGGATGCGCTTGCCGCAGTCGGCCAGCCGCCCGCCCTCGGCGTCTCCCGGCCCACCTTCGCAGGGATAGGTGTCGGGCCGGTAGTTGGGGTTGCGGCTCATGACGTGGCGACGGTCCTGCTGATACTCCGTCATCATGAAGGGGCCGCTGCCGACCGGCCACTGGTTCCAGCTCAGCGAATTGGCGGCCATGCCAGGCTGGGCATAGAAAGCATCCACCTCCCAGGGAATGGCCGCCGTGAAGCTGGTTGCCAGCCAGTAGCGCCACTGCGGATAGCGGCCCTTGAGGCGCACGCGCAGCAGGTGGTCGTTGACGGCCTGGGCGCCCGCCAGCGGCCAGCGGCGCAGGTCGAGGAAGGGCTTGTCGGCAACGTTCTCTGGCAGGCCGGCGAGCTGCTTGTCGCTCTCGCTCTTGACCAGCGCGATGTACTCCTTGAGCCCGATGACATGCTCGGAAAACACCGGCCCCACCGGCGCCTCCAACCGCGGGCTGGCGTGGCGCTTCAAGGCGTAGACGAAATCCTCGGCGACCACCTCGCGCGTGGCGAGCTGTTTGAAGTCGAAGGGGCTGCGCTTGTCGCCGAGCTCACCGGGTTTGAGGTGGTGGTAGAGATAACCACCCTGGGCGTCCTTGGCGAAGGCCGGGTGCGGCGAATATTTCAGGCCGGCGCGGATGGGGATGTCGTAGACGGCCTCGGCAATCTGCTCGTCCGCAGCGTCGTCGGGCAGGCGCTTGCCCTGGGCATCGAGGAAATAAGGCTTGACCACCTCGGCCGCGGCGCGCGGGATCAGCTCATAGGGCCGCTTCAGGTATTGGTAGCCGTAGGGCGGCTCGCTGACCTCGTAGACGTAGGCGCTCTCGGGCGCGGCGTACGACGAAGTCGGGTCCAGATAGCGCGGCGAACGCTCCGGGAAGGCGACATAGAGCGTGTTCTCACGCTCGGCGCCGCGCGGGAAGGGGCTGTTGTTGCAGGCGGCCAGCAGCGCCAGCGCCAATGCGCCCCAGCCGCCCCTGATCCACCTGCCGATTCCCGCCACGAGACACCCTCAAAAACAATCGCCTCGGCGCGGGCCGAGGCGGTGTAGGAATCATAGACGGGCGACTCGTCTATACAGGGTCATCGCCGGTGCAAATCCGGCGAGGAAAACCCGGGGTGGCTTCAGTGATGGTGGTGGTCGTGGCCGCAGTCGTCGCCACAGCTTTCGTCGTGGTGATGGTGGGCCGCATGGGCGAGGCGCGGGTCCGACTGCCAGCCCAGGATGGCCTCGCGGCCCTGCACATAGAGCTCCACCGTGCCCCCCACGGGCAGGCAGATCTTGGTACGGACATGGCCGAAAGGCAGGCCGGTCAGCACCGGCGTATTGGTGCGGGCGCGCAGCGCGGCGACGGCGTCCTTGATGCCGTAGCCCTTGTCCAGCGGCGACTTGGCCGCCCCGCTGAAGTCGCCCAGCAGCACGGCCGCCTGGTTGTCGATGACGCCTGCCTGCAGCAGCTGCAGCAGCATGCGCTCGACGCGGTAGGGGTGCTCGTTGATGTCTTCCAGGAACAGGATGCCGCCCTTGACCTTGGGCCAGTGCGGCGTGCCGAGCAGGGAGCACAACACAGTCAGGTTGCCGCCCCACAGCCGCCCGCGCGCCTCCAGTCCGTCGAAGCTGCCACTGGGCTCGCGAAAGCCCACGGCCTCCAGAGCGCCGCTCATGGCTTCGGTGAAGCAGTCCTGGGTGATCTCGTCGACACCGCCATCGGCCTCGCTGCGGCCAAAGTCATCGCAGGCCAGCGGGCCGGCCCACATGGACAGGCCCTTGTGGCGGGCGATCAGGCCGTTCTGCAGCGCCGTCAGGTCGCTGTAGCCGACCCAGCGCGTACCCTGCTCGATGCTCTTCGCGATGCGACTCCAGTCGAGCTGGTCCAGCAGCCTTGTGAGGCCATAGCCACCGCGCGTGGCCATGGCGACCGAAGGCGCCGCATCGGCAATGCGGTGCAGGGCCGCCAGCCGCGTTGCGTCGTCGCCGGCAAAGCGCTGGTGCTTGGCCAGCGCGTCGGCGTCGATGCTGACCTCGAAGCCGAGCCGGGTCAGCCGCTTGGCGGCGCGCTTCAGGTTCTCGGCCTTGGCGAGCACGCCCGAGGGCGTGAACAGCGTGAGTGAGGTCATCAGAGTTCGTCCAATTCCGTGGCTTCGCCGGTCGGGATGATGCCCCGGCGTTCGGCGCGGCGCGCACGGGCGGCCTCGCGGCGTTCGGCAAAGAAGTCGCGCAGCAATTGCGCAGAGGTATCAGCCATCAGCCCGCCTTCGATGCGCGTGTGGTGGTTGAGCAGCGGCTGGCCGAACAGGTCGATGACCGAGCCGGCCACGCCCGTCTTGGGGTCGGCCGCGGCGAAGACGACGCGCTTGAAGCGCGCATGCATCAGCGCCATCGCGCACATCGCGCAGGGCTCCAGCGTCACGAAGAGCTCGCACTCCGGCAGGCGGTAGTTCTCCAGCAGCGTGGCCGCGTGGCGCAGGGCCACGATCTCGGCATGCGCCGTGGGGTCATGCGTCGTGATGGGGCGGTTGTAGCCGGTGGCGATGACCTGGCCATCGCGCACGATGACGGCGCCCACCGGCACCTCGCCCACCAGCCAGGCGTTGTGGGCCTGGTCCAGCGCCTGGCGCATGGCGTATTCGTCGGCGGGGGAGAAAACAGTCGGCTCAGTCATCGGGCCGGCAGTTTAGGCCCGGGCTTCAGAGCGATGCAGCGGAACGCGACGCCTGGTCATAGAGCCCCGACAGAAGGCGCATCAGCTGGGCGCAGTCGCCAATGTCCTGGTTCTGCTGGCCGCTGTCGGCCAGGGCCTCCATCAGGCAGCGTTCGCGCACCTCTCGGTAAGCCTCGCACAGGGCCTGGCCCTGGGCCGTCGTCGAATAGAAGGCTTCCTTGCCGACCTTTTCGCTCTGCACCAGGCCCATGCCCACCAGCTTGCGCAGCGAGTAGGCCACCACATGGGTGTCCTCCACGTTCAGCACGAAGCAGATGTCGGCCAGCTTCTTCTGCCGGTCGCGATGGTTGACGTGATGCAGCAGCGACACATCCAGGGCCGCCAGGTCCTTCATGCCGGCGGCGGCCATGCAGCGCACCATCCAGCGGTTGAAGGCATTGCTGACCACGATGAGGCCGAACTCGAACTCCGACAGTTCGGCGCTCTTGTCCGAGACCAGATGCGAGGACGACACGATGCTGCGAACCATGATTGACATCATAAGCACGACTCGAATACAAATCGTATACGTTTTATTGAAATACAAATGAGCACCACGCCACCCGCCCTCCTCATCCGCCCCTTGGGCGAGGCGGCGCTGTGCTGTGCGGTGGACGGCGCCATAGCCCTGGAACACCAGCAACGCATCTGGCAAATGGGCGCCGGCCTAGCCCAGACGCAAGGCGTGCTCGGCCTGATCCCGGGCATGAACAATCTCACGCTGACCTTCGACCCTCTGGTGACCGACAGCGCAGCGCTGGCAGACGCGGCGCGAGAGCTGTGGGCCCAACCGTTGCGACGCCAGCAGGCCGGCCGCCTCGTCGAGATCCCGGTGCGCTATGACGGGCCTGACCTCGTCGACGTCGCCGCCCATTGCGGCCTGTCGGTCGACGAGGTCGTGCAGCGCCACACCGCGGCCGACTACATCGTCTACTTCATCGGCTTCCAGCCGGGCTTTGCCTACATGGGCGGCCTGGACCCGACCCTGCACACGCCGCGCCGCAGCGAGCCGCGCACGGCCGTGCCGGCCGGCAGCGTCGGCATCGGCGGCGCCCAGACCGGCATCTATCCCCTCGTCACCCCCGGCGGCTGGCAGCTCATCGGCCGCACCGCCCTGCCCCTCTTCGACCCCAAGGCCGAGCCGCCCACGCTGCTGGCGCCGGGCGACCGCGTGCGCTTCGTCGCGGAGGCGTCTTCATGATCGAAGTCCTGCGCGCCGGCCCGCTGACCACCGTGCAGGACCTCGGCCGCGACGCCTGGCGCGACCGCGGCATCAGCCGCTGCGGCGCGATGGACGACGTCGCGCTGAGCTGGGGCAATCTGCTGGTGGGCAACGCCGCCGACGCGGCCGGCCTCGAGTTCACCCTCGGCCCGGCGACGCTACGCTTTGATGCCGATTGCTGCATTGCCGTCACGGGCACCGATGCCGACGCCACGCTCGACGGCCGCCCGCTGCGGCCCTGGTGGCGCCAGCGCGTGCAGGCCGGCCAGACGCTCAAGCTCGCTGCGCCACGTGAGCGCATGCGCAGCTATCTCTGTGTCTCGGGCGGCATCGCCCTGCCCACGGCCCTGGGCTCGCTCAGCACCGACCTGAAGGCCGGCTTCGGCGGCCTGGGCGGCCGCGCACTGCGCGATGGCGATGTGCTGCCGCTGGCCATACCCGAGCACCTGCCCCTGCGCAGCATCGGCATCCGCCCACCCGACTGGGATACAGCCGTGCGCGTGCTGCTCGGACCCGAACACGAGGACTTTTCCGCAGCCGCCCGCGACGCCTTCTGGGCTGCCGGCTGGCAACTCACGCCGCAGAGCAACCGCATGGGCTATCGCTTTGCCGGCCCGGAGCTGAAGCGCGAGCGCGGCGGCGAGCTGGCATCGCACGGCGTGCTGCCGGGCGTCATCCAGGTGCCACCCTCGGGCCAGCCCATCGTGCTGCTGGCCGATGCACAGACGACGGGCGGCTATCCCAAGATAGCCGTCGTCATCCGCGCCGATCTGTGGAAGCTGGGCCAGCTGCGCCTGGGCGGCACGCTGCGCTTCGCCCCCTGCAGCATCGACGAGGCGCGCACCGCGCTGCGACAACGCCAGACCGAACTCGCTCAACTGAGGACTGCCCTATGCATGTCGACCTGAATGCCGACCTGGGCGAAGGCGCGCCCGACGACGCCGAACTGCTGGCCCTGGTCAGCTCGGCCAATATCGCCTGCGGCTGGCATGCCGGCGATGCGCGCGTGATGCAGGCGACCGTGGCCGCCGCACTCGAGCGCGGCGTGGCCATCGGTGCTCATCCGAGCTATCCCGACCGTGAGAACTTCGGCCGCAGCGAGATGCAGCTCGCGCCCGCCGATGTCAGGGCCGACCTGATCTATCAGATCGGCGCGCTGGACGCCCTGGTGCGCGCGGCCGGCGGGCGCCTGCATCACGTCAAGCCCCACGGCGCCCTCTACAACCAGGCGGCGCGCGATCCGGCGCTGGCCGATGCCATTGCCGGCGCCGTGCTCGACGTCAATCCCTCCCTCGCCCTCTACGGCCTGGCCGGCGGCGAGCTGCTGAAGGCCGCCGAGCGCGCCGGCCTGCGCGCCGTCGCCGAAGTCTTTGCCGACCGCGGCTACCGCGCTGACGGCAGCCTGGTGCCGCGCAGCCAGCCCGGCGCCTTCGTCGAAGACACCGAAGAAGCCGTTGCTCGCACCTTGCGCATGGTCAGCGACGGCGTCGTGCAGGCCGTCAGTGGAGAAATCGTTCCCTTGCAGGCCCAGACCATCTGCCTGCATGGCGACGGCGCCCATGCCCTCGCCTTTGCCCACGCCATCCACCAAGCCCTTCAACAAGCCGGCGTGCAGCTGCGCGCCTGACCCGACCCAAGGATCACCATGCAAGCTACCGTCTCTCTGTGGCCGCTGATCGGCGTCGCCGTCGTCATCGTCGGCTTCGTGCTGCGCTTCAACCCGGTGCTTGTCGTCGCCGTGGCCGGCATCGCGACGGGTCTCGCGGCCAAGCTGCCGCTGGAACTCATCCTGGCCAAGCTCGGCACCGGTTTCGTCAAGACGCGCAATCTGCCGCTGACCCTGCTGCTCCCCCTCCCCATCATCGGCCTGCTGGAACGCCACGGCCTGCGCGAGCGCGCCCAGACGTGGATCGCCGGCATCCGTTCCGCGACAGCGGGGCGGCTGCTCGTCGTCTACCTCTTCATCCGTGAGACCGCTGCCGCCATGGGCCTGACCTCGCTGGGCGGCCATGCCCCCATGGTGCGCCCCCTGGTCGCGCCCATGACCGAAGCCGCCGCCGAGAAGACCCACGGGCCGATTCCTCAGGCCGTGCGCGACAAGTGGAAGGCCATGGCCTCGGCCACCGACAACGTGGGCCTGTTCTTCGGTGAGGACATCTTTGTCGCCTTCGGCTCCATCGTGCTGATGCAGACCTTCCTGGCCGAGAACGGCGTCGTCACCGACCCGCTGCACATCGCGCTGTGGGGCATCCCGACGGCCATCGCCGCCTTCATCATCCACGCCGCGCGGCTGATCCGGCTCGACCATCGCCTGCCCCAGGACATCGCCCGCGCCCGCGCCGAGGAATCCAAGGCATGAACGCCCTGCTCAAGCTCGACCAGCTCTTCCTGCTGACCGGCATCGCCCTGGTCATCGTCGCGGTTCTGACCTGGCGCGACCGCAGCAATCCGCGGCGCTGGAGCAGCGGCCTGTTCTGGGCCTTGTGGTCCGTCATCTACCTGGCCGGCGACATGCTGCCGCCGGTCGTCTCGGGTCTCATCGTCGTCATGCTGGCGGCCCTCGGCGGTCTGGGCGGCGTGTCGCTGGGCAAGCATGGCACGCGTGAGCCCGCCGAGCGCCAGGCCAGTGCCGCGCGCCTGGGCAACAAGCTCTTCCTGCCCATCCTGGCCATCACCGTGCTGGCCCTGGTCGGCACGCTGACGCTGAAGGACGTCCACCTCGGCAACTGGCTGCTGGTCGAGACCAAGAACGTCACGCTGATCAGCGTCGGCCTCGGCGCCCTGGTCGGCCTGGCCGCCGCGCTGTGGATGACGCGCGAGACGCCGATGCAGGCCCTGCGCGAGTCGCGCCGCCTGCTGGAGACCATGGGCCCCGCCGTCATCCTGCCGCAGATGCTGGCGACCCTGGGCCTGCTGTTCACCGACGCCGGCGTCGGCAAGGCCGTGGCGCATCTGACGACCAGCTACATCCCGGTCGACAACGCGCTGTATGCCGTCGCGGCCTATGCCATCGGCATGGCCCTCTTCACCATGGTGATGGGCAATGCCTTCGCGGCCTTCCCGGTCATGACGGCCGGCATCGGCATTCCCATCCTGCTCGGCATGCACCACGGCAACCCGGCCGTCATGGCCGCCATCGGCATGTTCTGCGGCTACTGCGGCACACTGATGACGCCCATGGCCGCCAACTTCAACATCATCCCCGCCGCCCTGCTCGAGCTGAAGGACAAGAACGGCGTCATCCGCGCGCAGTTGCCCACGGCCTTGATGCTGCTGGTCGTCAACATCGTGCTGCTGAAAGTGCTGATGTTTTGATGCAGGACGAGCTGTTCGGCGGCCCGCCCGAAAAGCGGGCACGCGGCGTGCAGCCGGCGCCGCCACTTGCCGAGGACCAGGCCCTGGCAGCGGCGCTGTCCGAGCGCATCCATCTCGGCACGTCGACGTGGAGCTATCCCGGCTGGGAAGGACTGGTCTGGGCCGGCAAGCACAGCGAAGCGACGTTGTCCAAGACCGGCCTGACGGCCTATGCAGCCCACCCGCTGCTGCGCGCCGTCGGCATCGACCGCGGCTTCTACCGGCCGATCGCCGCGAGCGACTTCGAGCGCCATGCCCAGCAGGTGCCGAAAGGCTTTCGGTTCACCGTCAAGGCGCCCAGCCTCGTGACCGATGCCTTGCTGCGCAGCGAGGACGGCCGCGGACAGGAACCCAATCCGCTCTTCCTCGATCCCGCCACGGCGCTGCAAACCTTCATCGAGCCGGCCTACGAGGGACTGGGTACGACCATTGGCGCGCTGGTCTTCCAGCTCAGTCCCCTGCCCTCATCGCGGCTGGGGCGCATGAACGAGCAGCTCGACCTGCTGCACGCCCTGCTGCTGGCCTGCCCCACGCCACCGGCCGGCGTGCTGGCCGTGGAGGTTCGCGACGCCGCCTGGCTGAACTCCGACTTCGTCGCCCTGCTGCGCGACACCGGCGCGCGCTACTGCGTCGGCCTGCATCCCAAGCTGCCGCCGCTGCAGGAGCAACTGCCGTTGCTGCGCGCGCTGTGGCCGGGGCCTTTGGTGGTGCGCTGGAACCTGAACCGGCTGCACGGGCCTTACGGCTATGAAGAGGCGGAGAAGCAGTACGGCCAATTCAACGAGATGCTGGACCCGGACCCCGAGACGCGAGCCGAACTGGCCCGCATCATCCGCGGCACTGCGGGCGCGGGCCAGGAGGCCTTCGTCACCATCTCCAACAAGGCCGAGGGCTCAGCGCCGCTGAGCGTTCGGGCCCTGGCCGAAGCCATCGTCAGGGGCTGACGCGCTTGGTGCGGGTGGCGCGGCGCTTGGCCGGTGCCTTGGCAGTCGTCTGGGGTGTGGGCAGATTGCCGCCTTCGGCTTCCCAGCGGTGCATGTCTTCGCGGTGCTGGCGCTTGTCGTCATGGACGCGGCGCTGCTTGTGGGTGTGGCTGAAATGCTGGACCAGCTTGGCGGCCAGGGCGGAGGTGGCGACGAGGGCCAGGAGGGCTTTGGTCAACATGAGGGTGTCTCCTTGCGAGGCCCACCCATGGTGGCCAGCGGACGGCCGCCCACCCGTCGGCCGGCGGCTTCAAGCCCTGTAGGAGCAGGCCTCAGCCCTGCAGCGGCCAGCGGGCAATGACGTCATGCCGCGTCAGGCCCTGGGGGCTTTTGACGAGGACAAATTCGCTGGCGACCCAGCCGGCCAGGTCGACCGCCCAGTCGGGCGCGGTGTGCTTGTCGTAGCGCAGGGTCAGATGCGGCTGGAAGTCGCGCTCCGGCGTGGGCGATCCGTGCGCGGCCAGGCGCTCGACCAGGGCACCGTGCAACTCGCGCACGGCCTCCAGGCCTTGACCGCCGGTCAGCACGAAGGGATGCTTGGACGAGCGCTCCTGGCCCCAGCTCTTGAAGTGGTCGAAGCTCAGGTCGAAGGCCGGCCAGACGACTTCGGATGCGGCCCGACTTGCCAGCGCGACGAGCTCGGCATCGGGCTCGGCCTCGAAGAAACCGAAGTAATGCAGCGTGATGTGGAAGATGCGGCTGGGTCTCAGCCGCGGCTGCAGCCCACGCGCCTCATGCTCGGCTGCGACGAAGCGCGCGATGCGTTCGGCCGTCTCTTCGTCGGGCCGCAGCGCGAAGAAGAGCTTGTGGCCGGTCACGACCTCAGTTCGTGGCCGCCGAGGCCGCTTCGGCCGCCTTCCTGGCGGCCTCGTCGATCGAGTTCTGCACCTGCTGGCCCACGGCCTTGGGCGCCGGCAGGGCTGCACCGGCCGTGCCGGTCGCTGCAGCCGACGCGCCCGCTGCCGCCGGCTTCAGCGCCGTGGCCTGCTTCTTGGCGAGCGACAGCACGATGGCCGCGACGATGACGAGGGCGAGAAGGCTGAAGGCAGCACGCATGGCAGGCAAGAGCTGATGTTGTTGCCGTCCAGCATAGCTTTCGCATCGGGCCTGTCCAGACTTGAGCTGCGGCGCGGCCATCGCCGTCAGATCGACGCCCCGGACTTCAGGCAGCCGGAACGGGCAAACACTTCTGCCATGCGGGCCGACCCGTGCAGCGACAGGTGATGGGTGTCCCTCAGCAGCGCCCGCCCCGTGTCGTCCCGAAACTGCAGCCGCCCATCGCGCAACAACAGGGTCGACTGCCTGACCACGCACACGTCTTCACGCGCAGCCAAGTGGGCGTCGAGCCAAGCGACATAAGGGCGGTCAATCAGGTGGGACTCGGCAATCGAGCAGTCCGCCGAGTCCGGCTGTCGGAACGGCCGAGGCAAGCAGTTGCGGGCGCTGACGGGGCTCAAGGGGGCGTCGTAGGTCACCACGACGCGTTTGCCGGCGGCCACGAGCGCCTGGACGTCGTTGTCCAACAAACGCTTGAAGGCTTCAAGCTGCTGCTCGGGCGTCGGATTGGCGTCCGGCGGCCCCACCCCCCACTTCTTGAGGTCACGCGCGAAGAAGGCCAGCACCACCGTGTCCACGTCGGGTGAAGCCAGGATGGCCTGGTAGGCCAGCTGCATGGTTTCGACGCAGGGGTTGTGCACCCCCCAAAAAGCCCGGTCGACCAGGCCGCGCAACGGCGGGCAGCTCCAGCCCCCGACGTGAAGCAGGCCTTTGCCCTCTGACTCCGCCCAGGCAGCCAGCCCCGGCGCCAGAGAGTTGGCGGTACTGTCGCCCAACAAGGCCACGCGGCTGGGCCTGCCGCGACCAGCCTCGATGCAGAACGCCGCATTGGCACCGAGCCGTTCACGGCAACCGTCCGTCAAGAATTCGTTCCAGGCCAACTCACCCAGCGCGTGCCGGCTGGGCCCTCCGGCCGGGAACTCCCCCGCCGAGGCTAGCGCAATGCCATTGAAGACCGCGACAGCCACACCCCCTGCCAGCAATGGCTTTGCCACGCTGAGGCGCCGGCCGGTCTGAGCGCCGAGGCGTCGCGCGGGCATCTCGACCCAGCGATAGGACGCAAGCGCCAGCAGCGCGCCGCAGGCCAGCCAGAAGCAAGTCCACGCCATGCCGATCGGATGCCCGCCCACAACGCGGACGAAGACCAGCACCGGCCAGTGAAAAAGATAGAGCGAATAGCTGAGCAAGCCGATCTTGACCGGCAGGCGGGTCGACAAAAGCCGGTTCACGAGGGAAGCCGGCCCCGCCGCAATGAGCATCAATGCGGCCAGAACCGCCGGCGCCACGGCCAGAACCGGCTGATCGCGCCATGTGGCGGCGTGAGGCAGGGCAGCCACCAGCAGCAGCAAGCCCAGGAGCGAAGGCAGGTGGCGACGCAAGGCCTCCGCAGCGCCGCGCATGCGGTGTCTAGACAGCGAGGCTCGCGAGAGCGATTCGGCATTTGATGGGGCATGCCAAGCCAGCGCCACGCCCGCCAGCAATTCCCAAGCGCGCGTCCAGGGGGCGTAGAAAGCGCCGACCCCGTCGGACGCCGCCAGCGTCAGCCCAGCCCACGCAGACAGCCCCGCCAACAGAGCCAGCGCCGCCAGACCCAGTCCGGGGCGCACACGCGCCAGCGGCAGTGCCAGCAGCGGAAACACGAGGTAGAACTGCTCCTCGACGGCCAGGCTCCACAAATGGAGCAAGGGCTTGGTTTCGGCTGCGGGGGCAAAGTACCCCGACTCGGACCACAGCTTGAGATTCGACGCAAACGCCTGCGCCGACAGCGCATGCGATGCCAACGCGCTGGACTCGTCGGCCGTCAGCAGCATCCAGCTGGCCACGCAGGAAAGAACCAGCAGCAGCAGCAGCGCAGGCAGGATGCGCAGCGCCCGCCGCCACCAGAATGCCATCACGTCGAACGTACCCTCGGCCATCTGGCGGAACACCGGCCTCGCGATGACGTAGCCGGAGATCACGAAGAAAACATCGACCCCCACGTAGGCGCCAGGAAAAGCCTGGGGAAAGGCGTGGAAAGCGATGACCAGCAGGATCGCGACGGCACGCAGGCCGTCGATGTCGGCCCGATACGAGGCTGGCGCTGCCTCGCCGGATGTCACTCCCACTCGATGGTCGCGGGCGGTTTGCTGCTCACGTCGTAGGTGACGCGGTTGATGCCGCGCACCTCGTTGATGATGCGGCCGCTCGTCTTCTTCAGCAGCGAATAGGGCAGCTCGGCCCAGTCGGCCGTCATGAAGTCGCTGGTCTGCACGGCGCGCAGGGCCACGACATAGTCATAGGTGCGGCCGTCGCCCATGACGCCGACGCTCTTGACCGGCAGGAAGACGGCAAAGGCCTGCGACGTCAACGCATACCAGCTCTTGCCGGTGGCCGGGTCGATGGTGTTGCGCAGCTCCTCGATGAAGATGGCATCGGCACGGCGCAGCAGGTCGGCGAAGTCCTTCCTGACCTCGCCGAGGATGCGCACACCCAGGCCGGGGCCCGGGAAGGGATGGCGGTAGACCATGTCGGCCGGCAGGCCCAGGGCCACACCCAGAGCACGCACTTCATCCTTGAACAGCTCGCGCAGCGGCTCCAGCAGCTTCAGCCCGAGCGTCTCGGGCAGGCCGCCGACGTTGTGGTGGCTCTTGATGGTCGTGGCCTTCTTGGTCTTGGTGCCACCGCTCTCGACGACGTCGGGGTAGATGGTGCCCTGAGCCAGCCACCTGGCGTTCTTCAGCTTCTTGGCCTCGGCCTGGAAGACATCGACGAACTCGGCGCCGATGATCTTGCGCTTGCGCTCGGGGTCGGTCACGCCGGCCAGCTTGCCCATGAACTGCTCGCTGGCATCGACGCGGATCACCTTGGCGTGCAGCTTGCCCGCGAACATGTCCATCACCATGTCGCCCTCGTTCAGGCGCAGCAGGCCGTGGTCGACAAAGACGCAGGTCAGCTGGTCGCCGATGGCGCGGTGGATCAGCGCGGCGGCCACGCTGGAGTCGACACCGCCGGACAGGCCGAGGATGACTTCCTCGTCACCCACCTGCTCGCGGATCCTGGCGACGGCTTCGTCGATATAGCTGCCCATCTGCCAGTCGCCCTGGCAGCCGGCGATGTCGCGCACGAAGCGGCGCAGCAGCGCGTCGCCCTGCACGGTGTGGGTCACCTCGGGGTGGAACTGCACCGCGTAGTAGCGCTTTTCCTCGTTGGCCATGCCGGCGATGGGGCAGCTGGGCGTGGAGGCCATCAGCTTGAAGCCCGGCGGCATGGCCGTGACCTTGTCGCCATGGCTCATCCAGACCTTGAGCATCCCGTGGCCTTCGGGCGTGGCGAAATCCTGGAGGCCTTCGAGCAGCTTGGTGTGGCCGTGGGCACGCACCTCGGCGTAGCCGAACTCGCGGTGGTCGGCCGCCTCGACCTGGCCGCCCAGCTGTACCGTCATCGTGAACATGCCGTAGCAGATGCCCAGCACCGGCACGCCGGCGTCCCAGACCGCCTGCGGCGCGCGCAGCTCATGGTCCTCGTAGGTCGAGGCGTGGCTGCCGCTGAGGATGATGGCCTTGGGCGCGAACGACTTGATGAAGTCGTCGGAGACGTCGTTCGGGTGGATCTCGCAGTACACCGCCGCTTCGCGCACGCGGCGCGCGATGAGCTGGGTGACCTGGGAGCCGAAGTCGAGGATGAGGACCTTGTCGTGTTGCATGGTGATCTCAGGCAGTTTGCAAAGCGGCGCGCTGGCGGTGGAAGAAGCGGTAGGCCAGCATGAGGCCGACCGCTTGCAAGGCAGCGCAGGTGAAGAAGGGCAGACCCATGCGCGGGTCGCTGGCGGGCAGATGCGAGACCCAGCCCAGCAGGGTCAGGCCGATGACCGGCGCGAGGACGGCGGTCATGCTGTTCAGCGACGACACGGCGCCCATGGCCTGGCCTTGGTGGTGGGCACCGGCGGCGTTGGAGATGATGCTCTGCACCGCAGCCGCCGCAACCCCGCCGAGCAGGTTGAAGGCGATGACGGCATACATCATCCAGCCTTCGCTCGCGAGGCCGAAGCCGAGGTAGGCCAGCGAGGCCGAACCCATGCCGACCAGGGCCAGCCGCTGCGGGCTGAAGCGCGCCAGCAGCGGCTTGAGCAGCACGCCCTGGCTGACGACCGACACGACGCCCACGGCCAGCAGCGAATTGCTGACCTCCAGCGGGCCCCAGCCGAACTTGAACTTGGTGTACAGCACCCAGGTCATGTGCAGCATGAACTGAGCGAGCGAGGACAGCGCGATGACGACGACCAGGGAGCCCACACCCTTCAGTGCCGCCAGGCCGCGCAGCGCGCTGACCGGGTTGGCCTTCTTCCAGTTGAAAGGCGTGCGCCTTTCCAGCGGCAGGGACTCGGGCAGCACGAAGAAGCCGTAGCACCAGTTCAGCACGGCCATGCAGCCGGCGGCGATGAAGGGCCAGTGCACGTCGTAGTGGCCCAGGCGTCCGCCAATGAAGGGACCGAGGATGAAGCCGATGCCGAACATGGCGCCCAGTTGGCCGAAGCGGCGTGCGCGGTCTTCCGGCGCCGTGATGTCGGCCACATAGGCGTTGGCGATGGCGATATTGGCCTGCATCGCGCCCGAGAACAGGCGCACCACGACCAGCATCCACAGCGCCGTGGCCATCGCCGTCACGAAAAAGCTCAGCGCCAGGCCGGCAAAGCCGATCAGCAGCACGGGCCGTCGGCCGAAGCGGTCGGACAGCGCCCCCAGCACCGGCGAGCCCACGAAGTTGGCCACGCCGAAGGCCATGGTCACGAGCAGGAAGGCCGAGGTCTGCTCGTCGTTGCTGTGCGTGAACGTCCCCACGATATGAGGCAGCACCGGCACCATCAGGCCGATGGAGATCATGTCGATCAGCACGGCGGCCATGATGAAGCCCATGGCGGGCGTGCGATTCGGGGAGGAGCTCATCGTGAATCTGAAAAGAGAAACGGGGCGATCAGAAATCGCCCCGTTCATGCGGTCAGCAGCTCATTCGCTGCGGTAGTTCGGGGCTTCCTTGGTGATCTGCACGTCGTGGACATGGCTCTCGCGCATGCCCGCCGTCGTGATCTCGACGAACTCGGCCTTGTTCTGCATGTCGGCAATCGAGCCGCAACCGCAGTAGTGCATCGAGGCCTTCAGGCCGCCGGCCATCTGGAAGATGACCTGCACGACCGAGCCCTTGTAGGGCACCTGGCCCTCGATGCCCTCGGGCACCAGCTTGGACGTGTTGGGGTTGTTGCCCGTCTCGGCCTGGAAGTAGCGGTCGGCGCTGCCCTTGGCCATGGCGCCCATGGAGCCCATGCCGCGGTAGCTCTTGAAGGTGCGGCCCTGGTAGAGGATGGTCTCGCCCGGCGCTTCCTCGGTGCCGGCAAAGGCGCCGCCCATCATGACGGTGTCGGCGCCGGCTGCGATGGCCTTGGCGACGTCGCCCGAGTAGCGGATGCCGCCGTCGGCGATGACGGGCACGCCAGTGCCCTTGAGGGCCGTCACGACGTTGTCGATGGCGGTGATCTGCGGCACGCCGACGCCGGCGACGATGCGGGTGGTGCAGATGGAGCCGGGGCCGATGCCGACCTTGACGCCGTCGGCGCCGGCTTCCACCAGCGCCAGGGCGGCCGCGCCGGTGGCGATGTTGCCGCCGATGACGTCGACCTGCGGGAAGGCGCGCTTGACCCAGCGCACGCGCTCGAGCACGCCGGCGCTGTGGCCGTGGGCGGTGTCGACGATGAGGGCATCGACGCCGGCCTTGACCAGCAGTTCGACGCGCTGCTCGGTGTCGTCACCGAAGCCGACGGCGGCGCCGACGCGCAGGCCGCCATGTGAGTCGCGGGCCGCGTTCGGGAAGCTGGTCTGCTTGGTTATGTCCTTCACCGTCATCAGGCCGCGCAGCTCGAAGGCGTCGTTGATGACCACCACACGCTCCAGCTTGTGGGCGTGCATCAAGGCCTTGGCTTCTTCCAGCGACGCGCCTTCGCGCACGGTGATGAGCTTGGAGGCCGGCGTCATGATCTCGCGGACCTTGGCATCCATGCGCGTCTCGAAGCGCAGGTCGCGGCCGGTGACGATGCCGACGACGCGCTTGCCTTCGACGACCGGGAAGCCCGAGAAGCCGTGCTGGCGGGTCAGCTCGACGGCGTCGCGCACCGGAGCGTCGGGGCTGATGGTCAGCGGTTCGCGGACGACGCCGCTCTCATAGCGCTTGACCCGCGCCACTTCGCGCGCCTGGGCCTCGGCGCTGAGGTTCTTGTGCACGATGCCGATGCCGCCTTCCTGCGCGATCGCGATCGCCAGGCGGGCTTCGGTCACAGTGTCCATGGCGGCGGACACCAGCGGCAGGTTCAGGGGGATATTGCGCGACAGGCGGGTCGCAAGGCTGGTGTCGCGAGGCAACACCTGGGAGAACGCTGGCACCAACAGAACATCGTCGAAGGTGAGCGCTTTGCCGAGAAGGCGCATGAGGAAAGCTCCAGACGCAAAGCGGCATTATACGGAGGGTCAGACGACGGGCCGCTTCACCCCCCGGCAATAGGCCTTCGCGAAGCTGTGGGCACACGCGGTGGGCGCGAGTGTGTATTGCGTTGTATTTGTCGACCCCGCACCTGGGTGGACAGGCTCTAAACTGGCTGGATGCCTCGCCAAACCCTTCGCCAAGCCGTCCTCGTCCTGCTCTGCCTCGCCGCCGCCGGCGCCGCCCAGGCGCAATGGAAGTGGCGCGACGCCAAGGGCAATGTGCAGTACAGCGACATGCCTCCGCCGTCCGGCACGCCGGAGAAGGACATCCTGCAACGCCCCAACCTCACCAGGCCGATCGTCGTCGTCGCGGCCCCTGGCACCCAGGCCAGCGCTGCGGCGTCGGCGCCCAAGGCCGCCGCCAGCGCGCCGACCAAGGCCGAGCAGGAAGCCGCGGCCAAGCAGAAGCAGGACCAGGACACCCAGGCGGCCAAACAGAAGGAAGAGGAAAAGCGCATTGCCCAGGTGAGGCGCGAGAACTGCACCCGCGGCCAGGCCAACCTGCGCGATCTGCAGAACGGCCAGCGCCTGACCCGCACCAACGAAAAGGGCGAGCGCGTCTACATGGACGAGGCCCAGATCGCCGCCGAGGTCAACCGCGCCCGCGACCTCATCACCAGCGAATGCAAGTGATGCCCTGACGGCCCGCGCTCAGCCCGAGTGCTTGGGCCGGTGGCGCGACACGATGGGCTGGCCACGCTTGGCATAGCGCAGCCGCCGGGCCTCCTTGGGGTCGACGGTCAGCGGGCGGTAGACCTCGATGCGATCCCGCTCCCGCAGTACCGTCTCCAGGGGGCGCACCCGTCCCCAGATGCCGATGCGCAGTTGACCGAGAGGCTGGCTGTGCGCCGCCATGAAGTCAGCGCAGCCGCGCAAGGCGGCGTCGAGGGTGATGCCCTCCACCACCTCCAGCCAGCGCTGCTGCACATCGCCGGCCTGCGGACTCCAGACCAGTTCAACGCGCACCGTAGAGGCTTTCCGCGCGCTGCACGAAGCTGTCGACAAAGGTATTGGCGATGCGGTCGAACACCGGGCTGACGACGGCTTCCAGGGCGCCGCTGCTGAAGGCATAGCTGAGTTCGAAGGCGATCTTGCAGGCCGTGGCCTCGGCATCCGCGCCGGACTTGTTCAGCGGGAGGAACTGCCACACACCGTCCAGATGCGAGAACGGCCCGTCGACCAATTCCATGCGCACGCTGCGGCCGTCCTCGTTGTGGTTGCGCGTCGTGAAGGCGTGGCGCACGCCGGCGTAGGCCAGGTGCAGGCGGGCCGTGACGGAGTCGCCTTCGCGCTCGATCACATCGACCTTGTTGCACCAGGGAAGGAACTCGGGATAGCGCTCCACTGCGGTGACCAGCTCGTACATCTCACGCGGCGTGTACCAGAGCAAAACGGACTTTTTGACCTGCTTCATAGAATGCCGGGATTGTAAGAAGGGCCCAGAGCCCCACATGCCACTTCATGTCCATCGCCGAGAACCGCCGCGCCCGCTACGACTACCACATCGAGGAACAGTTCGAGGCCGGTGTCGTGCTGTCCGGCTGGGAGATCAAGGCCATCCGCGCCGGCCAGGTCCAGCTGACGGATGGCTACGTGATGATCAAGGACGGCGAGCTCTTCCTGATCGGCTGCCGCATCAATGCATTGCGCAGCGCCTCCACCCATGTTTCACCCGAGGCCGACCGCACCAAGAAGCTCTTGATGCACAAGGCCGAGATCAAGCGCCTGGTCGGCAAGGTCGAGCAGCGCGGCTTCACGCTGGTGCCGCTGAACCTGCACTACAAGGGCGGCCGCGTGAAGGCCGACATCGCGCTGGCCAAGGGCAAGGCCCAGCATGACAAGCGCGAGACCGAGAAGAAGCGGGATTGGGAAAGAGAGAAGGGGCAGTTGATGCGGCACAAGGTGTCAGCGAAGGGCTGACAGCGCCTGCTCGATATCCGCCTTGAGGTCGTTGCCGTCCTCGAGGCCGATCGCAAATCGCACCAAGGTACCGCCGTCGAACGGCAGCGGCAGGTCGCGGCTGCGGCTCATGTCGTAGGGCACGGCCAGGCTCATCGGGCCGGCCCAGGAATAGCCGATACCGAAGAGCTGCAGCGCATCGACGAAGGCGTCCACCTGCGCCGCGCTGTACTCGGGCTTGAACACCGCCGAGAACAGGCAGGCCGCGCCCGCACCGCCGACGGCCAGCCAGTGCTCGTGGCCGGGTGATCCGGGCAGCGCGGGGTGGAAGACCTGTGCGACCTCGGGCCGACCCGCCATCCAGCTCGCCAGCTGCCGCGTGACGCGGTCCTGGGACTCATAGCGCAGCTGCATCGTCGGCAGGCTGCGCAGCACGATCTCCACATCGTTCAGCCCCAGGCCATAGCCCAGGTGCTCGTGGGTGCGGTCGAGGCGCTCGTGCAGCTTGCGGTCGCGGGTGCAGACCGCGCCCATGAGGATGTCGGCGCCGCCACTGGCGTACTTGGTCAGCGCCTGCATGACGATGTCGGCGCCCAGCCCCGGGTGGGTCTTGGGAGCCGGCTCGAAGCCGTTGAAGGCCAGGCCTGCGCCCCAGGTGTTGTCCAAGGCTGTCGTGATGCCGCGCGCGCGGCAAGCAGCCAAAGTGCCCAGCAGGTCGGGGAACTCCAACGTGATGGACCCTGCAGCCTCCAGCCAGACCAGCTGGGTGTTGTCGCGCAGCTCCGGCACCGTCAGCGGGTCGTAGAAGCGGTGCGTGACGCCCCATTGCGGCAGCCAGGACTCGGTCAGGTAGCGGTTCTGGCCGTAGACGTTGTCCGGCACCAGCACCTCGTCACCCGGGCGCAGCATGGCCAGCGACGGCAGCGTCACCGCCGCCAGACCGCTGGGCACCAGCAGGCAATGTTCCGCGTGCTCCAGCGTCGCGATGCGGGCCGCCAGCGTGTAGCTCGTCGGCGTGCCGTGCAGGCCGTAGCGATAGGACAGGCCGCCGCGCACCCGGGGCCGGTGCAGTTCGGCCGTGCTCTTGAAGAGCACCGTCGAGGCCTTGGCCACCGGCACGGGCACCGCGTCCCAGCCTTCGGGGGCGCGGTAGGGGTGGTGGATGAGCTGGGTGCTGGGTGCGCTCTTCATGTTTGCCCCTCGCCCGCCGAGTACGTCGTGCGATCCCCCGAGGGGATGCGGGCCAGCTCGGGAGCGGCCCAGCGCTTGGCCCAGGTCATCAGACCAAGCTTGCCACGAGGTCGTGGCCATCCGCGGCAACGACGCGGGCGCGCACGAAGTCGCCGACCTTCATCGTCTTGCTGGCTTTCTCGGGTGGCAGGATCTTCACGGTGCCGTCGATCTCGGGCGCATCGGCATACGACCGCCCCACGCCGCCCTTGCGGCCCAGGGCCGGCGCGGAGTCGACGAGGACCTGCAGCGTCTGGCCGACGCGGGCCTGCAGCTTGGCGGCCGACACCTGCTCGGCCACGGCCATGAAGCGCGCACGGCGCTCCTCGCGCACTTCGGTGGGCAGGGCGCCGGGGATGTCGTTGGCGCTGGCGCCTTCGACCGGCGAATAGGCGAAGCAGCCGGCACGGTCGATCTTCGCTTCCTGCATGAAGTCCAGCAGATGCTGGAACTCGGCCTCGGTCTCGCCGGGGAAGCCGGCGATGAAGGTCGAGCGGATGACCAGCTCCGGACAGCTCTCGCGCCAGCGCAGGATGCGCTCCATGTTCTTCTCGCCGTTGGCCGGGCGCTTCATCCGCTTGAGCACATCGGGGTGGGAATGCTGGAAAGGCACGTCCAGATAGGGCAGCACCAGGCCTTCGGCCATCAGCGGCAGCACGTCGTCGACGTGCGGATAGGGGTAGACGTAGTGCAGGCGCACCCAGGCGCCATAGGGCTTGGCCAGCTCGCCCAGCTGGGCCACCAGGTCCAGCATCTTGGTCTTGACCGGCTTGCCGTCCCAGAAACCGGTGCGGTACTTGACGTCCACGCCATAGGCCGAGGTGTCCTGGCTGATGACCAGCAGCTCCTTGACGCCGCTCTCGAACAGCGCGCGGGCCTCGTTCAGCACATCGCCGATGGGGCGGGACACCAGGTCGCCGCGCATGCTGGGGATGATGCAGAAGGAGCAGCGGTGGTTGCAGCCCTCGCTGATCTTCAGATAGGCGTAATGCTTGGGCGTCAGCTTGACGCCGTAGCTCGGCACCAGGTCGACGAAGGGGTCGTGGGGCTTGGGCACATGGGTGTGCACCGCGTCCATGACCTCTTGCGTGGCATGCGGGCCGGTGACGGCCAGCACACTGGGATGGATCTCGCGCACCAGGCTGCCGGCATCGCTGCTGGTCGCGCCAGCCTTGGCGCCCAGGCAGCCGGTCACGATGACCTTGCCGTTCTCGGCCAGGGCCTCTCCGATGGTGTCCAGGCTTTCCTTGACGGCGTCATCGATGAAGCCGCAGGTGTTGACGATCACCAGGTCGGCGCCGGCAAAGGTCTTGGAGGTTTCATAGCCCTCGGCACGCAGTTGCGTGAGGATCAGCTCGGAGTCGGTGAGGGCCTTGGGGCAGCCCAGGGACACAAAGCCGATCTTGGGCGCGGCGGCCGCAGCGGCGGTGGTGGCGGATTCGTTCATCCGCCTATTTTCGGCGATGTGGCGCCCAACGGGCTCGGGCGCTCGGAAGCGCCCGCACGAAATGCCTATTTCTTGGTGCCGAACGGGAACATCACCCCCGCCTGCTTGAGCTGCTCCTGCCACTGGTTCATCAGCGTCTTGGACTGCTCGGCATAGCCGCCCATCAGGCCCGTCCAGGCCTCAGGGGTGAAGGGTATGCCGCCTGGCGTCTGTTCGGTGAAGCGCGACTGCAGGTCGGTGAAGGCCTGCATCTGGCGCTCCAGCAGGCCGCCCATCACGCCCTGCATGGCATGGCCGTAGAAACGGATGATCTGGGCCAGGGAGCTGGTGGAGAACATCGGCACGCCGCCGGTCTCCTCCTCCAGGATGATCTGCAGCAGGATGGAACGCGTCAGGTCTTCCTGGGTCTTGGCGTCATGCACCTCGAACTCGACGCCCTCCAGCACCATGCGCTTCACATCGGCCAGCGTGATGTAGCTGCTGGTCTGGGTGTCGTAGAGGCGGCGATTGGGGTATTTCTTGAGGATGCGCAGGCCGGGTTTGGTGTCGCCGGTCTGGGCTTGCTCGGTTGCCGCTTTCTTGCGGGCAGTCGCCATGCGGAAATCTCCTGTGCAGTGCAGCAAATTCTAGGCAGACCCTGACCCCGCCTCTGAACGGGTTTACCTGGGGCTGGGCGGGCCGTCCCCATAATGCCGTCAAATCCATGAGCCCTCTCGACGCCCGACATCCGCCAGGCTGGTACATCCTCTGCACGGCTCGCGCCCTGGGTCGCAAGCCGCTGGCCGTGCAGGCCGCGGGCCGCCACTGGGCGGTGTTCCGCTCGGCCTCGGGTGCCGTCAGCGCCGTCGAGGACCGTTGCCTGCACCGCGGCATGGCCCTGTCGGCCGGCAAGGTCTGCGGCGAGCATCTGCAATGTCCGTATCACGGCTGGGCCTACGGCGGTGACGGCCGGGTGCGCATCGTGCCGGCCATGAAGGGTGACGGACACGACTGGGTGTCGACCGCCCTGCCCTCGCTCGAGTGCCGCGAGCTCGACGGCTATGTCTTCGCCCGCATCGGCGAGCCGGCCGGGCCACCCCACCGCTTCAAGCACCTGGGCGAACCGGGCTGGACCAGCTTTCACATGGCCACGCGCTTCCAGGCCGGCGTCGACGCCTGCGTCGAGAATTTCCTCGACTGCCCCCATGCCACCTTCGTGCACCGCGGCTGGTTCCGCACGCCGACGGCCAAGCCCGTGCGCTGCACGGTAACGACACTGGCCGACGGCGCCCAGGCAGAATTCTTCGACGAACCGCGCGAAAAGAGCGTCGTCTGGTGGCTGCTGTCACCGCGGCGCGGCGAGATGCGCCATGTCGACCGCTTCATCTCGCCCCACACCACCGAGGTGGAGTACGAGTTCCCGAATGGCCTGCATTACGTGATCACCTCGTCCTGCACGCCCATCACGGCCACCAAGACCCAGGTCCACACCGTCATCAGCTTCCGCAGCTGGCGCGGCCTGGGGCCGCTGGTGCGCGCCTTCTTCGAGCCGCTGTCGCGCCACATCATCCAGCAGGACGTGCGCATGCTGGACGCCCAGCAGGCCAATCTGGCCCGCCATCCGGGGCGCCCCTTTGCCAGCACGCCGGCCGATGTGCTGGGTGGCCATATCCAGGCCTGGCGCCGCTTTGCGCGCGGCGAGGGCGAACCCGTCGCCGCGGGGCAGGTCCAGCATGTCGACCTCGTCCTCTGAGCGCCGCCTGCGCGTCGTGGCCCTCGCCTGCGTGGCGGCGATGGCCGCCGCCGCCCTCGTCTTCCATCTGCTGCAAAACCGCCTGGCCCTCACCGGGGGCGGCATCGCCTGGCCCAAGAGCCTGTGGCTGGGCTGCGCCCTGCTCTACTGGTTCGTGCTGCCCGCCCTGCTGCTGCGCGACACGCGGCTGCTGCCGGCCTGGCGACTGCCTTTCGCGGCCCTGCTGGCCCTGATGGGGCTGCGTGGCGTCATCGAGCTGTGGATGCTGTATGTCTCGCACAACTGGTCGCCCTTCTACGGCATCGCGCATGATGGGCTCTGCCTCGCGGCGCTGTGGGGCCTGGCCCTGCGCGCCCGGGCCGTCTTCGGGACCCACCGGCTGGCCCTGGTGCATGCCTTGGCAACCGGCCTGCTCTTCATCCCCGAGATCTATTTCGCCTGGTATATGCAGGCCCATTTCCAGACCCAGGGCGAGAAGCCGCTGTACTTCGTGCCGGATGACGAAGCCCATGCGCATGTGCTGGCGCTGACGACGGCCGCCGACGCCGCGGCGCTGCTCTATCTGCCGGCCTTCCTATATGCTTGGTTGCATGGGAAGACTGAGGTCACGGGTGCGCGAGCGCAGCGCACTGGGTGAGGGTGATGTGGCGGCGATGGCCGACCTGTTCGAACGCTACTACGAGGGGGGACCACCCTCCCAGTTCAAGCAGGATCTGGCGGGCAAGACGCACGTGATCGAGCTGCGCGACGGCGACACGCTGTGCGGCTTCTCGACGCTTTGCGTCTACGACTTCGATGCGACTCAAGGCGCCGTGCGCGTCATCTTCTCTGGCGACACCATCATCGACCAAGCCTACTGGGGCGAGCAGTCGCTGGCCCTGGCCTTCTGCCGTTTCGCAGGTGCGACCAAGGCAGCCGACCCGCAGCGCCCGCTGTACTGGCTGCTGATCTCTAAAGGCCATCGCACCTATCGCTATCTGAACCTCTTCGCGCACCGCTACAACCCCAGCCACGCGGCGGATGGAACGCCAAGCCTGGCCGGGCTGATGGCCGAAATCGCCAGCCAGCGGTTTGGCGACGCCTTCGACGCGAGGACCGGCCTGGTGCACTTTGGCGCGGCGGCCACCCGGCTGCGACCGCGATGGCAGGACGAGGACAGCACGAAAAGGCTGTCGCCCGCCACGCGCTACTTCCTGCAGCGCAACCCCGGGCATGCGCAAGGCGACGAACTGGTCTGCCTCTGCGAACTGGATGCCCCCAATCTGCGTTCCTTCGCGCTGAAGGCCTTCCGCGAGGGCTTGGTCCATGGCTGAGGCCTCCTTCGCAGCTCATCTCGCCGGCGAAGCCGCGGCCTTGCGCGCACTGCTGGACGATGCCGAGGCGGTACAAGCGGCCCATCTGGCCGCCATCCTCGAGCGCAACCGCGACACCACCTTCGGCCGCCTGCATGGATTTGCCGAGGGTGCCGCGCATTTCGCTGCGCAGATGCCGGTGTGCGGCTACGACACGCTGGAGCCCTGGATCACACGCGTCGCCGACGGCGAAGCCGGCGTGTTGACGGCCGAGCCCGTGCTGGCCTTCGAGGAAACCGGCGGCAGCACCGCCGGCGGCAAGCTCGTGCCCTATACCGCCAGCGGACTGGCCGAGTTCCAGGCCGGCCTGAGGCCCTGGCTGGACGATCTGTTCATGGCCTTCCCCGCCCTCGACGCAGGCAGCTTCTACTGGTCCATCTCGCCGGCCTGCCGCCCGGCGCGCGCGGCGCCCGGCGGTCTGCCCATCGGCCTGGGCAGCGACGCGGCCTATTTCGGGGAGGCCCTCGTGCCTTCCATCCTGCGCACGCTGGCGGTCGGCCCCGAAGTCGGCACCATCAGCGATGTCGACGAATGGCAGCGCCAGACCCTGGCCCAGCTCGGCCGCCGCCGCGACCTGGCCATGATCTCCGTCTGGTCCCCCACCTTCCTGACCCAGCTGCTCGAAGCGCTGCCGGATGCCGATCACAGGACGCGCTGGCCGCAGCTTCAGGTCATCAGCTGCTGGGATCAGGCGGCCTCGGCGCCTTTCGCTGCGACCCTGCGCGAGGCCTTCCCCGGCGTGTGCGTGCAGGGCAAGGGGCTGCTGGCGACCGAAGGCCTGGTCACCATCCCGCTGATCGACCAGCCCTGGCCGGTCGTCTCGCCCCGGTCCGGCTACTACGAGTTCCGCGACGCGATAGGCGCCGTGCACGGCATTGCCGGCGTGCAGACCGGCCAGGACTACGAACTCCTCATCACCAATGCCAATGGCTTCTACCGCTATGCCATCGGCGACCGCGTGCGCGTGCAGGGCTTTGTCGGCCAGGCGCCCATGCTGGAGTTCATCGGCCGCGGCCAGGCCGCCACCGATCTGTGCGGCGAGAAGCTGACCGAAGCCTTCGTCATGCAGCTGCTGCAACCGCTGGGCTTGAGCTTCGCGGCGCTGGCGCTGGACACCACGGCGTCGGGCTATGTGCTGCTGGCCGACGCCGCCGGGGCGCTGCCCGCTTCAGAACGCGACCTGCTCGATCGCGCCGAGCAGGGCCTGGCCTGCAACCCGCAATACGCCTATGCACGCCGCGTCGGCCAGCTGCGGCCGCTGCGGCTCGAACGCATCCAGCAGCCCATCGCGCACTGGACCCGGCTGCGCCAGGCCCGCGGACAGCGCCTGGGCGACATCAAGCCGCCGGTGCTGATCGGCGACGCCGACTACCGCGCCTTGCAATCGCCGTGATCCGCTACGAGTTTGCACTCGCCCAAACCCAGGACGACGCCCAGCTGCGCGCCTGCATGGCCCAGGTCTGGATGGAGGGACGCATGGCCGTCAGCTTCCGGCGCGAGCCCAGCTATTTCGCTGGCTGCCGCATGCAGGGCGATGCCGTGCAGGTCATCAAATGCACGGACAGCCAGGGCGGCCGCATCATCGGCATGGGCGGCCGCTCGACGCTGCGCGCCCACGTGAATGGCCGCCCCACGCGGGTCGGCTATCTGTCGGACCTGCGCGGCCTGCCCGAGGTCAGGCGGGGCACGCTGCTGGCGCGCGGCTACCGCTTCCTGCACGAGCTGCACCGGCGTGAGCCCCTGCCTTTTTATCTGAGCGTCATCTTCGACGGCAACGAGCAGGCCCTGTCGGCCCTGCTCGGCGCACGCGCCGGGCTGCCGGTCTACACGCCACTCGGACGCATCCTCACGCCGGCCCTGCAGTTCGACTTTGCTCGCGCACCGCTATCAGTCGAAGGCGTGAACTTCGCGCGGGCCGGCGAGGCCGCACTGCCCGAGATCGTGAGCTTCCTCGCCGAGCAGCTGCCACGCCGGCAGTTCAGCCCCGTCATCGCAGCGGCAGACTTCGCCGACGGCGGCCGTCTGGCGGGCCTGCGCGCCCGAGACTTCTTCATTGCCCGGCGCCAGGGCCGCCTTGTCGCCTGCCTCGCCGCCTGGGACCAGTCGGCCATCCGCCAGACCCACATCGAGCGCTATCCGCCTGGCTTGGCCCTGGCCCGCCCCTTCATCAACCTGGCCAGCCGGCTGTCGCCCCTCAAGCCCCTGCCTGCGCCCGGTGGCCGCGTGGCGCATCTCTATTTCTGCCTGGCCACCGTAGCCGGCGACGAGCTGCCCGTTTTCCGCGGCCTGCTGCGCCACGCCTACAACGCCTTGCGCACGGGCCCCTGGCACTACGCCATCCTGGGCCTGCACGAGAGCGATCCGCTGACCACCGTCTTCGACGACTACCGCTGCATCGCCGCCGCCGGCCAGCTTTTTGTCGTCCACTATCCCGAAGATGGCGACCCCATGAAAGACCTGGACATGACGCGCATCCCCGGCGTCGAGATGGCTCTGGCATGAACGACACGACCTCCCCAGCACGCCGGGCCACCATCCCGCCGGCCAGCGACCCGCGCTGGCGCGTCGCCGCCATCCTGCTGGCCTATGTGGTGCTGGGCATCACCGTGTTGGGCTTCAACCGCTCACCGCTGCAGGTGGCGACGACGGTGGCCACGGCCGTGCTGCTGGACATGCTGCTGCACCGGCTGCTGCGCGGCGGCCCGGCGCTCTTCCCGCTGAGCGCCCTCATCACCGGCCTGGGCCTGAGCATCCTCGTCAACTACGCCCACGGGCTGTGGCTGGCCGCCATCCCGGCCCTGTTCGGCATCGCTTCCAAATACCTCTTCACCTTCCGCGGCCGCCACGTCTACAACCCAGCCCTGTTCGGCGTCGTGGCCTGCCTGCTGCTGGGCGGCGGGCTGATCAGCGATTCGCCGGCCTACCAGTGGGGCGGGTCGTACGCGATCACCATCTTCATCGCCACGCTGGCCCTCTTCCTCTTCGTGCTGAAGATCAACCGGATGGCCCTGGTGCTGTCCTTCCTGGGCTTCTATGCCGTGTCGGTGCTGGTACGAGCCTGGCTGACGCGCTGGCACATGCCGATGGAGACGTGGCTGCTGGGCGCCGTCAGCTCACCGCCGCTCTACCTCTTCACCTTCTTCATGATCACCGACCCGCAGACCTCGCCGCCGACGCGCCGCGCCCAGGTCGGCGTGGCTCTGTGCATCGTCGTCATCGACTTCGCCCTGCATCTGCGCGAGACCCTGTCGACGCTGTTCTACGCGGCCTTCATCTGCGCCTCGCTGCGTTTCCTGCTGAACCATGCCCAGGCCCTGCGAACAGATGCGGGCGACTGGTGGCGTCAGTCGCGCGCCCGCCTGGGCCGGCGCCTGGGACTGGTCGCCGCGGCGGTGGGGGCCTGGTTCGGCATCCAGGGCCTGGTGGTGGCCGACGCCGACTACCTGCCGCCCTTCACACTGACCGAGGTGAATGCCGAAGCCGCCGGCATCGCGTCTCGCCCCGGACAGGTGCTGCAGTCGGTCGACCCGCGAATTGCCCCGGTGGCCAAATGGCTGCTGTCGGTGGGTGATGCGGTCGCCGTGGCCGACATCGACAACGACGGTCTGCAGGACATCTTCCTGAGCTACCCGCTCAAGGACGACGGCAGCCGCGCCGGCCTCTATCGCAACCTCGGCGGCTTGCGCTTCGAGCGCGTGCACGTGCCCGGGCTGGAGCAGCTGTTCAACGACCCGGCCCGCAACGGACTGCCTGCGGGCGCCGTCTTCTTCGACTACGACAACGACGGCGACCAGGATCTGCTGGTTCTCGTCGGCTACGGCCAGACCCGGCTGTTCCGCAATCGCCTGGTCGAAGACGGTGTGCTGGGCTTCGAGGACGTCAGCGACCAGGTCAATCTGCCGAAGTACGGCATTGCCGTCGCCGGCACGGTGGCCGACCTCGACCGCGACGGCCGCCTGGACATCGCCATCGGCAACCCCATCAACCCCTGGCTGCCCGGCTACGAGCAGCCCACGCGCTTCAACATCTTCGCGCTGCCGGCGCCAAACGGCGCCGATGACCGCCGCATGTTCAACGTCATGCACCGCACCTGGCACAGCGCCAACAACGGCGGTGGCATGTCGGTGCTGATGAATCGCCAGGGCCGCTTCGAGGCGCTGACGGCCGAGCAGCTCGATCTCGTCGGCGAGCACCGCTGGACCACTGCCATCGGCATCGCCGACTTCGATGGCGACGGCTGGCCCGACCTTTACGCCTCCAACGACTTCGGGCCCGACCAGTTGCTGATGAACAAGGGCGACGGCAGCTTCCGCATGGTGCGCGGCCAGGTCGCCGGCACCGTCGGCCGCGACACCTACAAGGGCATGAACGTCTCCATCGCCGACTTCGACAACGATGGCCGCGTCGGCATCTATGTGTCCAATGTCCACGAGCGCCTGCAGGCCGAGGGCAGCATGCTGTGGCAGTTGTACGGCGATGCGCGCCAGGTGGACTCCTGGGTCGACCGCGCCATGCAACGTGGCCTGCTCAACGAGAACCGCTTCGGCTGGGGTGCGGCCGTGGGCGACCTCGACCTGGACGGCCGCCTGGACATCCTGCAGGCCAACGGCATGGTCGACAACGCCTACGACAAGGACGCGCCGGGCTGCCCTGACTACTGGTACTGGAACGACAAGATCGCGCTGACCCGCCCCGACGTGCATGGCTACAGCGACCGCTGGGCCGACCTGCGCGGACGCTGCATCTTTCCCTACGAGAAGAACCGGGTCTACATGAACCGCGGCCAGCATTTCGTCGACGTGGCGGAGCGGGTCGGCTGGTCGGCACCAGGCAACTCGCGCGGCATCGCGCTGGTGGACCTCGACAACGACGGCGACCTCGACGTCATCGTCACCCACCAGTTCGCACCGGCCTCCATCTATCGCAACGACAGGCGTGCCGGCAGCCCGGTGGCCTGGGTCGGCTTGCAGCTGCAGGGCGACGGCAAGACCTGCAACCGCGATGCCATCGGCAGCAAGGTGGTTATCGATTACAGCGACAACGGCGCGGCCAGGACGCAGAAGCGCGAGGTGATGGCGGTCAACGGCTTCTCGGCACAGAGCGACCGGCGGCTGCTGTTCGGCCTGGGCGGGGCAACAGGTCCCGTCAATGTCAGCGTGTCCTGGTGCGGCGCGTCAACGCCGCAGAAGTTCGCATTGCGGCCGGGTCAGTACCATCGCCTCGTCATGCAGGGAGATCAAAAGCAGTGACGCTCGTGGCCTTCTCGCCGGCGCCCGTCCGGTCCGCTCCTTTGCCGGCCTGGCCCGACGCCTGGTATGTCGTCGCCCGCTCCAGCGATGTGGCCCGCGGCCGCATCGTCGACGGACAGGTGGCGCAGCGTGCCTATGTGCTGTTCCGTGACAGCCAGGGCGGCCTGGTGGCGCTGGACGCCCACTGTCCGCATATGGGTACGCATCTGCGCACGGGCGAGGTGGTGGACGACGGCATCCGTTGTGCCCTGCACCACTGGACCGTCGACCGCGACGGCGTGCTGCAGGCAGAGCCTGGCTGTGCGCGCATGCGCAGCCGCACCTGGCCGGTGTTCGAACGCTTCGGCCTGGTCTTCCTGTTCGCCGGCACGGGTACGCCCCCCCCTCGGCCGTTTGCCGAGCTGCCCGATGACCACCGCTGGCTGCCGGCCCAACCCCTGCTGCTGAAGGCCGATTGGCGAGCCATGCTGGTCAACGGCTTCGACACCCAGCACATGCGCGCGGTTCATCAGCGTGAGCTGGTGCGGCCGCCGGCGTTCTCGCGCAGCCGCGACGGTGCCCTGTGCATGAGCTACGAGACCCGCATCCTGCCCGGCGGCGGACCGTCGAGCTGGTTGATCCAGCGCCTGGCACGCGGCCGACCACACATCACCCAGACCTGCCACGGGCCGACCATGCTGGTCGAGAGCCGGCTGGGCCGCTTCGAGTCGCGCGCCGTGTTTGGCCTCATCACCCGGGGCGACAGCACCGTCGCCTATGCCTCCTTCGGAGCGCCCCAGGGCGGCCCGCTGCGCTGGATGCGGCTGTGGTTGACGCGGGCCCTCTATGCCGCCTTCCTGCGCAAGGACTACGCCGTCGTCGAGGGCATGCGCCTGATGGTCGATGGCGCCACCGATCCCGGCGTGCGAGGCATCAGCGACTATCTGCGCACCCTGCCCGAGCTGGACGGCGACGGCCATGCAGGCTGAAGCCACGCGAGCCGCGTCAGAGCGCGCCGAGATTCCGGCACGGCTCAATCTGGCCCTGCTCATGCTGGCCTCGCTGGCCAGCGCGGCACTGCTGTATGGCGCCTCTCACGCCGGCAGCGCATGGATGCTGCTGGCATGCGCGGCGGCCTTTTCTTTCACGGCGAACACGCTGTTCTCGCTGCTGCACGAAGCCGTGCATGGCCTCTTTGCCGGACAAAAGGCCTTGAACGAGTGGGCCGGGCGCTGGGCCGCAGCCTGGTTCCCAACCGCTTTCGCCATGCAGCGAGCCTTCCACCTGACCCATCACCGCAACAACCGCTCGGCAGCCGAGCAATTCGACGTGCTGCATGCCGGCGACCTGAAATGGTTGAAGCGGGCCCAGTGGTACGCCATCCTGACCGGGCTGTACTGGCTGGTCGCGGTGGCCGGCGTGCTAACCCACCTGGCCGTGCCGCGCGCCCTGCGCAAGCGCCTGCTTCGGCTGGCGGGCAGCCAGGCGTCCGAGCAGACCAGCGCCCAGCACTACCTCGACGCGCTGGACGGCCTGGACCCGATCGCCTCGCGGCTGGAAGTGCTGGCCTCCATCGGATTCCAGGTCCTGCTGTTCTGGGCCCTGGACCTGTCCCTCGTCGGTTGGGCTGCCTGCTACGCCGCCTTCGCGTTCAGCTGGAGCTCGCTGCAATACACCGACCACGCCTTCTCACCCCTCGACGCGCGGGCCGGCGCCTGGAATCTGCACGTCGGGCCAGTGACGCGCGCCTTCTTCCTCAACTACCACTTCCACCTGGCCCACCACCGGCGCCCCTGGCTGCCGTGGATCCACCTTCCCCGCGATGCCGAGCCCGGCCCGCGTTTCATGGAGGTCTGGCGTGAGGCCTGGCGAGGCCCGCGACCCGCGGATCGATTCCCTCGCTTCACGCTGCATGAGATCGCGCCCAGGCCCGCCTGGGCTATCCCCACGGGCATTGACGCCGCCGCAGCCCTGGTCTTCAGCCTCGGCTTCACGGCAGTTTTTGTCGTGCTCTTTGGCGGCACCAGCGTCCTGGCCGGCTTCGTCCCCTGGCATGTTGAAGTGGCCTTGCCCTTCGAACTGGGCATTCCCTTCAGACCGGCATGGTCGGTGGTTTATCTGTCGATGATCCCGCTGCTGTTGCTGCTGCCGCTGGCGCGGCCGCGCTGGCAGGCACTGTTCCCCGTCCTGGCCACCCTCGTGGCCGAAACCCTGGTCGCGTCGCTGTTCTTCATCGCCCTGCCCGTGCGCAGCAGCTTTCCCGTGCGGGATGCGTCAGGCACCTGGGACGCCCCTTTCCAGTTGGCGGACCTGCTGAACATGGACGGCAATCTCTTTCCCTCGCTGCATGTCGCGTTCGCCTTCACGGCGGCGCTCGCGTTGTCGTCAAGGGTGGGGCTGGCCGATCGCCTGTTGTTCTTCGCCTGGGCGGCGGCGATTGCCGCCAGCACCCTGCTGATCCACGAGCACCATGTCGTCGACGTGGTGGCGGGCGTGCTGCTAGCCCTGCTGGCCTGGCACCATGTGCCACGCTGGGCCTGCCATGACGACGTGCTGGCGGCCGTCGACATCGAGCTGCTGTGCCTGCGCAACGAGTGGCTGTTCGCGCGGCGGCACCGGCGCTACGGCTTCATCGCCCTGCTGCTGCTGGTCGACCGCCTGCCTCGCTGGCGGCAGCGCCGCGTGCTCAGCACGGGCTTCTGCTTCCTGCAGGCCGTCGACGACCTGATGGACGGCGATCGTCCGTCCGACCGAGACCCCTTGCTCATCGTCGACGAACTCATGCAGGCCATACGCGAGGACCGCTACGGCGATGACGAGCTGATGCGCCTGGGCCAGGCCCTCGTTGCCGATTTGCGCTCGATTGGCAGGCCATCAGCAGTCGACGACCTGCTGGCCGTGATGGCCGTCATGCGCAGCGATCGCTGCCGGGTTGTCGAGCAGTCCATCTGGGAGCTGGAGGCCCTGCGCCAGCACCATCGCAACACCTTCACACTGTCCCTCAACCTGCTGCTCGCGGCACGGGGCTCCGACCTGAGGGCCGCGGACGCTCCCGAGCTCATCGAGGCTTTTGGCTGGTGCTCGGTGGTGCGAGACTTGCGCGAGGACCTCCAGGCCGGCCTGGTCAACGTGCCCGCCGAGGTACTGCGGGCAGCCCAGATTGCCAACCACCCGCCCATCGAACTTGGCGCCTTGTTGCAGAGTGCCGCCATGCAAACCTGGATGAAGGCGGAACACGACCGCGCACTCACGTTGCTGGGCGCCATGCCGCCGCGCCTCGAAGCCCTCGCGACCCAACCAGGCGTCGAGGTGCTGAGGATTTTCACGCGTTCCATCCGCGGCTTTGCCGGCCGACCATTCGCCCGCCTGTACCCACAACTCGCCCAACCCGCTGATCCACAAGGAGTGAAGGCATGTCACTGAAGCACCTGATCCAGACACTGCTCGCCCTGCCCCTGCTGTTGCTGGCCCTGCACGGGCAGACCGCGACGACGCCGCCGCTGGATCCGTCGGGCGGGCGCATCGAGGACCGCCAGCAACTGCGCGTGTTGCTCGAGGGCATGGAAGCGGGCATCAACAAGCTCGACATCGACGCCCTGCTCAAGCTGGCTCAGCCCGACGTGGTCATCACCTGGCAGAACGCCGAGGTCTCGCGCGGCCATGCCCAGGTGAGGGCCTACTACGAGCGCATGATCAAGGGCGCCGGCGGCGCGGCCATCGTGCGCAAGCTCAGCACCAAGGCCACGCTGGGCGGTCCTGCCGTGTTCTACGGCGACAGCGCCGTGGCCTATGGCACGACGGTGGACCGCTACGACCTGGCCGATGGACTCGCCTTCACACTGAACGCCAACTGGAGCACCACGGTCACCAAGACCAGCGACGGTCAGTGGAAGGTGGCTTCACTGCACTTCTCCACCAATCTCTTCGACAACGCCCTGCTCAGCGCGGCCGAACGCATGGTCTGGTACGCCGCGGGCGCCGCTTTCGTGGTCGGCGCCTTGCTGTGCTGGCTGCTGATGCGCCGCCGCAGGCCGGGCTGAAACGCCAGAAACGCAACAACCCCGTGCCATCATGCTCGGTGCGATGCAGCTCACCTCCCCGCCAAGTCACTGACGCCAGATGCGCGGCCTCTGGTGGACTCTGAAGCTGCTTGCCGGCCTCGCGATCGTCGGCTGCTTGTTGGCCGTCACGCTGGTGGTGGTGTCGCCCGGGCTTGTCCGGAATGCGGAGGACTGGGCTGCCATCCTGCTGATCGCGGCCGCCGTCTACTGGTTCGCGAATGCCAGGCTTGGCGTTCCTGCGTCACGCCCGTCCCCCTCCCACTGGAAAGGCGAGCTGTACGTGCTGCCCGTCCCATGGCTGCGTCAGGTCGTGTTGTGCGTGGTGCTTGCAGGCCTGAGCATCGGGATTCCGCTCGCCTTGGTTTGCAAGGGCCCGTTGCCGGGCTGGGAGGGAGTGTCGGTCCTGCTCGGCGCGCTGCTGGGCCTGTGGCTGTGCCGCGCGAGCGTGCTTGGGCTGCTGAATCTGCGACGTGCGGGGCATGCTCTCAAACTCGATGCCGCCGGCATCCACTTCCCAGGCCTGCCCGCGCTGTCCTGGACGCAGGTCACGGATTTGGCATTGGAGCCCCGCCGGCCCGACAGTGATCGATCGCAATGTCTCGTCCTGCAGATGCGAGTCCTGCCCGAGCATCCCTCCGGGCTTCGTGCGCTCTGGCGTGCGGCACTGCCCGGCGCCAGCATCCGCCGGAACTCGATCAGTCTCCCCTTGCCGGCGCTGCGTGATTCGGCCTCGCTGCTGGATGCGGCGCAGACGCTGTGGCGGCGGCATGGTTCATCGCAGCGGCAGTAAGCCTCGTTGACCCGGCATGGAAAAATGCCCCAGATCCGCGAGGACCTGAGGCATTCTTGACCTACCGAATTTGGTAGGCGCGATTGGATTCGAACCAACGACCCCCACCATGTCAAGGTGGTGCTCTAACCAACTGAGCTACGCGCCTGAAGAGCTGCGCACTATAGCATGGATTTTTCGGGGTTGTCCAGATTCACTTCCGACGGGCTGAACGGACGCCTGAAATCGCGCAGAGATCGCGCAGCACCTTGGCCAGTTTGGACGCGTCCGACAGCTCCAGCGTGAAGCTCATCCAGGCCGTGTCGCCGCCACCGGCCTTGGGCTTCACGGCGCCGGGCTTCATGGACTGCGTGTTCACCGCCACGACGTTCATCTTCTCTTTCGCAAAGACTTCCAGCACATCGCGCAGCAGGCCCTGACGGTCGCCAGCCTCGACGAGCACGTCGACGGGATACACCGGCGCACCCTTGCCCACCATTTCGCCACCGCCCCACTCCACCGCAATGACGCGTTCAGGCGAACGGCGCTTCATCTCCGCGAGGTTGCTGCAGTCGCTGCGATGGATGGCCACGCCCTTGCCGCGCGTGACGAAGCCGGAGATGGCATCGGGTGGCGCCGGCCGGCAGCAGCGCGACAGCGTCGTCAGCAGCGAGTCAATGCCCACCACCAGCACGCCGCCGCGATTGCTGCTCGCGCTGCGCGTGTGCCGTTGCGCCAGCAATTCGTCCTCGTCGGCCACCGGCTCGGGCGGGCGCAGCAGCAGCTCGATATTGCGCAGCGAGTACTCGTCCTTGCCAACCACTTCGAACAGCGCATCAGCACCCTTGAAGCCCAGGCGTGCCGCCAGCTCGTCGAGCTTGAGCGCGGTCTTGCCCTCGCGCTGCAGCAGCTTCTCGACCAGCTCACGGCCCTTGGCGATGGTCTGCGCCTGCTGCAGGGCGTTGAACCAGGCTCTGACCTTGGCACGCGAACGCTGGCTCTGCAGATAGCCGAGTTCGGGGTTGAGCCAGTCCAGCGACGGCCCGCCTTCCTTGGTCGCGATGATCTCCACCGTCTGGCCGCTGTGCAGCGGCGTGTTCAGCGGCAGCATCTGGCCGTCGATGCGCGCACCGCGGCAGCGGTGGCCGAGGTCGGTGTGCACCGCATAGGCAAAGTCCACCGGCGTCGCGCCGGCCGCCAGCTCGACGATGGTGGCCTGCGGCGTGAAGACGTAGATGCGGTCATCGAAGCCCGGCGCGCCCTCGGCATGGGTCGCGTCGCGCTCCCAGGCCAGCAGCTGGTTCAGCACGGCCTTGCGGGCCCGTGCCACCTGCTCCTCGAACTCGCCAGCCGCACTGACACCTGCGTAGCCGCGCGCGCCGGCCTCCTTGTAGGCCCAGTGCGCGGCCACGCCATGCTCGGCATGCTCGTGCATCTCGCGCGTGCGGATCTGCACCTCCATGGCCTTGCCGTCGGGCCCGAGCACGACGGTGTGCAGGGACTGGTAGCCATTCGCTTTCGGCTTGGCGATGTAGTCGTCGAACTCGCCCGGCACCGGCGTGTAGATCTCATGCAGCCGCGCCAGGGCCGCGTAGCAATCGGCCACGCTGGCGACGATGACGCGCAGGGCTCGCAGGTCGAAGACGCGGTCCAGCGACAGGTCCTTGCCCTGCATCTTCTTGTGGATGCTGTAGAGATGCTTGGGGCGCCCCTGCACTTCGGCGGCGATGCCCTGGCCATACAGGTCGGCCTGCAGGGCCGCGCGCGCCGCCTCGACGCGCTGCTCGCGCTCGACGCGGGTCTCCAGCAAGCCCTTGGCCAGCGCCTTGTAGGCCTCGGGTTCCCGGAAGCGGAAAGCCAGGTCCTCCAGCTCCCATTTGATCTGCCAGATGCCCAGCCGGTTGGCCAGCGGCGCGAACACCGACTGCGACTCGGCCGCCAGCTCCGGCGGACAAGGCGTTTTGCTGGCGGCGTACCAGCGCAGCGTCTGCAGCCGCGAGGCCAGGCGCAGCAGCACGACGCGCAGGTCCTTGGAGAAGGCCAGCAGCATCTTGCGCACGCGCTCGGTCTGCTCGGCGTGCTGGTCGGACTTCTTGTCGGCCGGCAGCTTCGCATCACGCGTCGCGCGCTGGAGCTGCACGAGGCGGCGCGTGTGCATGACGAGGCTGGCATAGCTGTCGCCAAAGGCCTTGGCGACGACCTCCTCGGGCTTGCTTAGGAAATCAGTTGCATAGACGAGATAGGCCGCGGCCTGCAGTTCCTGGGCGCTGCCAACGGCATGCAGGATGGCGGCAACGCCATCGGCATGCGCGAGCGCGTTCTCGCCGGTATCCAGCAGCTCGCCAGCCAGCAGCGGCTCGGCAACGGCGCGGGCGCGCACCACCTCGGCATTGGAATGTCCAGCGCCCGCATCCAGCAGGGCGACGATGGGCGCCGTCGCGGCGCCCTCGGGCATCAAGCCTGTCTTCATGAACTCAGGAAGTCCCTCACGATGGCGACCTGGTCGGCGTGGATCAGCGTGGGCGCATGGCCGACACCCGGCAGCTCGACCAGGCGGGCATTCGGGCCACGCTGCGTCATGGCGCGCGCCGTTTCGGCGGTGAGCAGGTCGGATTCGGCGCCACGGATCAGCAGTGTCGGGCAGCGCAGCTGGTCATAGGCGGCCCACAAGGCGGCCTCGCCAGCAGTGACCAGCTCCGGCGTCACGGCCGTGAAGGGCAAGGCAATCGCCGGGTCGTAATGCAGCTTCCACTCGTTGCCGTCCTGGCGGAACAGCGGCTCGGACAAGGCATGCCACTCCTCGTCGGTATGCGGGCCGAAACCCTCGGAGATGCTGCGCAGATAGGCCGCGCCCTCCTCCACCGACTTGAAGCGCGCCGGCTTGCCCAGGTAGGCGCCGATGCGCTGCAGGGCCTCGATGCGGATGGCCGGGCCGACGTCGTTCAGCACCAGGCGGCGGATGGGGCTGGCCGCGCCGTCGGGCCGATGCAGCGAGGCCAGGCCCAGGCCGATCAGGCCGCCCATGGAGGTGCCGACCCAGTCGACCTGCTCCACGTCCAGCCGTGCCAGCAGTGCCACCATGTCCGACACATAACCAGGAATCTGATAGCCGGCCGGCGAACGCAGCCAGTCCGAATGGCCACGGCCAACAACATCGGGGCAAATCACGCGGTAGCGGTCGCTCATGGCACGGGCCAGGGCGTCGAAGTCCCGTCCCTGGCGCGACAGGCCGTGCACGCAGATCAGCACCGGCGCGTCGGCGCTCGGGCCGGCCCACTCCCAGTAAGCCATGCGATGCAGGCCGGTGCTGTCTAGGCAATTGACGAAGCGCAGTTGAGGCTGGGTCATGATGCAATCCTTTGAAGTCATCCTAGCAACCCAGAAGGACCCCTCCATGTTGAAAGGCAAGACCGCCCTCGTCACGGGCTCCACCAGCGGCATCGGTCTCGGCGTCGCCCTCGCTCTGGCCCGTGAAGGCGCCAACATCATCCTGAACGGCTTCGGCGACGTCGACGGCCCCAAGGCCGAAGTCGCCGCCCTGGGCGTCAAGGTCGGCTACCACGGCGCCGACATGAGCAAGCCGGCCGATATTGCCGCCATGGTGGCCTATGCCGACGCCGAGTTCGGCGGCATCGACGTGCTGGTCAACAACGCCGGCATCCAGCATGTGGCGCCGGTGCAGGACTTCCCGGTCGAGAAATGGGACGCCATCATCGCCATCAACCTGACCTCGGCCTTCCACACCACACGCCTGGCCCTGCCCGGCATGCTGAAGAAGGACTGGGGCCGCATCCTCAACATCGCCTCCACCCACGGCCTGGTGGCGTCGGCGCAGAAGTCGGCCTACGTGGCGGCCAAGCATGGCCTGGTGGGCTTCACCAAGAGCATTGCGCTGGAGACGGCCACGACCGGCGTCACCGTCAACGCCATCTGCCCGGGCTGGGTGCTGACGCCGCTGGTGCAGAAGCAGGTCGACGCCCTGGCCGCCAAGGACGGCGTCGACAACGACGAGGCCAAGCGCCGCCTTCTGGCCGAGAAGCAGCCCTCGCTGCAGTTCACGACGCCTGACGAACTGGGCGCGCTGGCCGTCTTCCTGTGCTCGGACGCCGCCATCAATGTGCGCGGCCAGGCCTGGGCCATGGACGGCGGCTGGACGGCAGTCTAGAAATGTCTGCCCCCGGTCCAGCGGGTACGCTGAACCGCCCCCCGAGGGGGCGCGGACCGGCGCGGGGGAGGCCCCGCGCCGACGCCCGCTGCGGTGCCGCTTGGGAGCGGCCCGGCACGGCCCCGCAGTGAACGCAGGTCAGCGCGGAATCATCTAGCGGGTGAGTTGCACCGAACCGCTGACGTTCACCGTCACGGTCGCCTTGCCGGCCTCGGTCGGCAGGGCCTCGTCGCCGCCGGCAGCCTTCATGCGCATGAGGCCCATCACGGGCCGCGGCCCGGCCTCTTCGCTGTTGATGCTGACCTCGCCGATCACATAGCTGCCGTAGCCGAACTGCTTGGCGTATTCAGCCGCCTTGGCACGGTAGCGCGAGATCGCCTGCGCCGTGATGTCGCCCTCGGCCTTCTCGCGCGCCTCGCGCGACAGGCTGTAGCCGACGCGGGCGATGCCCAGGGTGCTGATGCGTCCGGCCAGCTGGGCAATGGCGGCGGCGTCCCGCCCCTCCACCAGCAACTCGGCGCTGCCCTGCCAGCCATTGATCTTGCCGGTCCTGGGATCGTTGCGCGGGTAGAGGGAGAAGCTGCCCGTCTGCACATCGACCTGGCCGGGTTTGGCCACCTTGCGCGCCTCGGCCAGCGCAGCATCCAGGGCCTGCTTCAGCGCCGTCTGCACACCCGCGGCCTCCGGCCCATCGCGGGTGGTCGAAAAGGCGATGCCAAGGACATCCCGCGTCACTTCAGCGCTGGCGCTGGCCGCCAGGCTGAGGCGTTCACGAGGCGGCCCGTCATTGGCCGCATGGGCCGACAACGCCAGGGCCAGACTGGACAAAACAAGGGCTGCGCGCATGAGGAAATCTCTTTGCAAGGAGGGAAAGCCCAGATTACCCCGGGCGTTTGGCAACGAGCTGTAACTGCTGCGTGATGTCCTACAAAACCGGGTTTCAAACCTGCTCACAATGCCGTTGTTACAAATTCAGGAACCGCGATGAACAGCAGCGCGACACCCCGTCCCAATCGAATCCTTGTCGTCGACGACGACGCCCGTATCCGCGACCTCCTGCGCCGCTATCTGACCCAGGAAGGCTTTGAAGTCCTGCTTGCCGAGGACAGCCGGGCCCTGAACAAGCAGTTGACCCGCGAGACGGTGGACCTCATCGTGCTGGACCTGATGCTGCCCGGCGAAGACGGCCTGACCATCTGCCGCCGCCTGCGCGCCGCCAACGACCAGACGCCCATCATCATGCTGACGGCCAAGGTCGAGGACGTGGACCGCATCGTCGGCCTGGAGGTGGGCGCCGACGACTACCTGGCCAAGCCCTTCAACCCGCGCGAACTGCTGGCCCGCATCAACGCGGTGCTGCGCCGCCGCCCGCCGCCGGAAGCCCCGGGCGCCCCGTCCAAGGAACCGATGACGGTCACCTTCGGCCCCTTCGAGTTCGACCTGGCCCTGCGCCGCCTGACCAAGAACGGCGAGCAGCTGCCTCTGACGACCGGCGAGTTCTCCATGCTCAAGACCCTGGTGCGCCACCCGCGCCAGCCGCTCTCCCGCGACAAGCTGGCCCAGCTGGCACGCGGCCGCGAGTTCGAGCCCTTCGACCGCAGCCTGGACGTGCAGATCTCGCGCCTGCGCAAGATGCTGGAGGCCGACCCGGCCCAGCCGCGCTATATCCAGACGGTGTGGGGCGTGGGCTACGTTTTCGTGCCCGACGAGAACGCATGAGTTGATAAATTGCGGGACAGACCGCCGGAGCGCAATGCGAGCTCTGTCCCCCACTAGTTTTGACTGGAAGGCATGGCCCGCCCTCACCTCGCGCTCAACCTCTTCTGGCGTACCTTCGCCTGGCTGGCCCTGCTGCTGGCCGGCGCGGTGCTGGCCTGGCAATACACCTTCAAGCTGCTGGAGGCCCAGCCGCGCGCGCTGGAGTCGGCCGAGCAGCTGGCCGGCCTGGTCAAGCTCAGCCGCATCGCGCTGGAGCACACCGACCCCATCAACCGCGTCGCCGTCATCAGCTCGATGTCGCGCGGCGACACGGTGCAGGTGCGCGTGGCCGAGACCAGCGACCGCTGGCTGCCCTATGACACCAGCCCCTTCGCCAAGCAACTGGCCGCCGAACTGCGCAGCACCGTGGGCCAGGACACGGTCGTGGCCCGCAGCGTCAACGACGTGTCGGGCCTGTGGGTGCGCTATGTCGTCGGCGAGGACGCCTTCTGGCTCAAGACCAGCGCCACGCCGCTGTCCATCTCACTCGCCAGCAACTGGTGGTGGGTGGTCATTGCCCTGCTCGCCACCGTTGTCGGCTCGGCCCTGATCGCCCGCCTCATCAACCAGCCGCTGCGCGAACTGGCCGAGGCCGCCGGCCGCATCCGCGAGGGCGAGTACGACTCGCGCCTGGACGAGACGACCATGACCAGCGAGATCCGCGAGGTCAACATGGGCTTCAACCGCATGGCGCGCGAGCTGGCCAAGCTCGAGGAAGACCGCGCCGTCATGCTGGCCGGCATCTCCCACGACCTGCGCACGCCGCTGGCGCGGCTGCGGCTCGAGACCGAGATGAGCGTCAACGATGAACAGGCGCGCCACTTCATGGCCCAGGACATCGACCAGCTCGACGCCATCATCAGCAAGTTCATGGACTATGCGCGGCCCAACGAGACCCAGCTGCGCGAGGCCCGCCTGAGCGAGATCGTCGAGCGCGAGGTGCAGGGCTTCCGCGACCCCGACCAGATCCGCTTCCGCGTGCAGGTCAGCGAGGCCCTCAAGGTCTTCGTCGACGACACCGAGCTCGGCCGCGTGCTGCTCAACCTGTTCGAGAACGCGCGCCGCTATGGCCATGCGGAGGGCGAGCCGGCGCGCGTGGATGTCAGCGCCACGCGCCAGGGCTCCTGGGTCGAGGTCAAGGTACGCGACCACGGCCCGGGCGTACCGCCCGACCGCCTGCAACGCCTGACCGTGCCCTTCTACCGCGGCGACGCCGCACGCACCGCTGCCAGCGGTGCCGGCCTGGGCCTGGCCATCGTCGAGAAGTCGGTGCAGCGCCTGGGCGGCCAGCTGTCCATCAGCAATGCCCAGGGCGGCGGCCTCATCACGGTGCTCAAACTCCAGGCAGCCTGAGCTAATCTCGTGGCCATGCGCAAGGCCGCCCTGCTCTCGCTGCTGCTGCCCCTCGCTGCCACCGTGCAAGCTGAGGCGGTGGACATGGTGGTCTATCCGAACGCGGGAGTCTTCGACGCCGACGGCAGCCGCATCGTCGGGCCCGGCGCGGACATGCTGGCAAGGCTGCAGATGGCCAGCGGCGTGCAGATGAGCCAGCAGTTGATGCCCATTGCCCGGGCGATGCAGACGGTGCCTCACAAGCCCGGCAGTTGCCTGGTCGCCTTGCCGCGCACGCCCGAGCGCGAAGCCCAGTACCGCTGGGCCGGCCCCTGGGCCACCAGCGCCATCGGGCTCTACGGCGGCGCCAACGAGACGCGCCACGTCGAAGGCCCCGCCGACCTGCGCGGGGCCCAGATCGCCGTGCTGCGCGAGTCGACGCCGGCCGCCTGGCTCAAGGAACAGGGCTTGACGGGCCACGAGGTCAACGACGTGACCATCGGCCTGCGCATGCTGCAGGCGGGGCGCGTCGACTTCTGGCTCGGCAACGATCTGGCCGCCCGCTTCGTCATCCGCAACCTCAGCGGGCCGGTGCCGCGCCTGCTCTACAGCTTCGGCCGCATCGACCTCTACATGGCCTGTCACCTGGCAACGCCAGCCGAGACCCTCGAGCGCCTGCAAGCCGGCTTCGACCAACTGCGCCGCAACGGCGACCTGGCCGAGTTCGGTCTGCGCTGAGTTTCAGTGCGAGGCCGCGGCGCTGGCAGCGCCCGCCGCCGGCGCCTCACCCAAGGCCTGCGCCAGTTGCTGCTCCAGCCCCTGCTCCACGCCGATCACGGCGATCAGGGTCAGCCGGTAGGAATGCAGGGCCTTGATCAGGTCCACGGGGTCGCCGCGACCGAACTCGGCGTCCACCGTCGCATCGGTCAGGCGCGAGAAGGAAGCGATCGAGCCGAAGGTGGTCTGGAAGGACTGCTGCGCGTCGCGCTGGGCCGTGTAGGCCTCGGAAAGCCGGCGCAGGTCCTTGACCGGCATGTGGATGAGGGCCTGGTCGGCCAGGGCCGTGTCCCAGGCGTCACGGCGCAGGCCGGGCATGGACACGCTGATGCGCAGCTTTTCGGTCAACAGCGTGTACAGCGCGGCGGGCTTGGCCTGGCCCTGTTCGATGAGCTTCTTGACGTCGGCATAGACGCCGTTGAGCTGCTCGATGGACTGGCGGTTCTGCTTCAGTGTTTGGCGCGACTCGGCCAGGTTGGCTCGCAGCTCCACCTCGACCTGCTCGATGGTCTGGCGCGCCAGCTTGCGATGGTGCAGGGCCTCGAAGCCCGCCTCCAGACCCAGCGCGGTCAGGATGCCCAGCACGATCATCACGTAATGGACGCCGAGTTCCTTCAGATTGGTGGGGGCGTGGGTGGGCGGTTCGACATGCATGGGCGCGCAGCTCGGGAGTCAGGGGGCGCGCGATGTTAGCGACTCCTCAACGGCACCTCAGCGACATAACAGGCAGACCGCCCGCGCCTCGATGGCGCGGCCTTCGCCTACCGGCCCCATCTTCTCGGCCGTCTTGGCCTTCACATTGATCTGGCCGAAGTCCACGCCCAGCACCTCGGCGAGCCGCGCGCGCATCGCTGCGATGTGCGGCGCCATCTTGGGCGCCTGGGCGACGATGGTCGTGTCCAGGTTGACCAGTTGCCAGCCGGCCTCGCGCACGCGGCGGTAGGCCTCGGCCAGCAGCACCATGGAATCGGCGCCCTTGAACTCGGCGGCCGTGTCAGGGAAGAGCTTGCCGATGTCGCCCAGGGCCGCGGCGCCCAGCAGGGCGTCGGTGATGGCGTGCGCAAGCGCATCGGCGTCGGAATGGCCGAGCAGGCCATGGGTGTGCGGGATGGTGATGCCGCCGAGGATCAGCGGCCGGCCGGTGACGAGCTGGTGGGTGTCCCAGCCCTCACCGATGCGCAGGGAGGTCAAGGCGGAAGTCATGGGGGCATTGTCGGGGAGACAGGACGACGGCCAGGCGCTACCCTGAGCGCCACTTCAGGGAGAAGAATGAGACTCGGCCTGCGACGCCTGCTGATGCTGTCTGCGTTGCTCTGCGGTTCGGCACAGGCGCAGCAGCTGCAGCTGCTGGTGTTTCCCAACCCCGGCCTGTTCGACGTGGCCGCTGACGGCACGGTCAGCGGACCCGGCGCCAACCTGCTCGCCAGGATCGGCCAGGTCAGCGGTGTCCCCCTGAACATCCTGGCCCTGCCCATCCCGCGCGCCCTGGCGACCGCCAGCTCGACGCCAGGCAGCTGCGCAGTCGGCCTGACGCGCACACCCGAACGCGAAGCCGCCTTCCATTGGGCCGGCCCGCTGGCCAGCGGCGCCCTGGTGGTCTATGCCCGCGCCGATGAGGCCGCGATCCCGCAGAACCCCCAGGAGCTGCGTGGCCACGGTGTCGTCGTGCAGCGCGAGTCCGCCCCCGCCGCCTGGCTGCGCGAGCAGGGCGTCGCAGCCCAGGAGGTGAACAACTCGGTGACGGCCCTGCGCATGCTGCAGGCCAGGCGCGTGGACTTCTGGCTCGCCAACGAGCTCGCCGCAGACCCCGTCATCCGCGCCGAAGGCGGTGCGCCGGTCAAGAGCCTGCTGACGGTGCGCCGGGTCGACGCCTATGTGGCCTGCCAGATCGGCACGCCGCAGGAACCGGTCGACAAGCTGCACCAGGCCATCCTGAAGCTGCGCCGCCAGGGCGAGCTCGCGGAGTTCGGCCTGCGCTGACGCTGCTGCTATGGTGCGGGCCGCCATGAAACGCCTGCTTCTCCCGTCCCTCTTCCTGCTGCTGATTGCCGGCTCCACGCTGGCCGCCGAACCGCCTGCCGCACCGCGCCCCAAGATCGGCCTCGTGCTGTCCGGTGGCGGCGCCCGTGGCCTCGCCCACATCGGCGTGCTGCGCGTGCTGGAGGAGATGCAGGTGCCGGTGGACCTCATTGTCGGCACCAGCATGGGCGCCGTTGTCGGCGGTGCCTATGCCTCGGGCCGCAGCGTCGACGAGCTCGAAGCCCTGGTGAAGAGCGCCAACTGGAACTCCATCCTGGCCGACCGCCCAGCGCGCGAGCGCCTGGCCATCCGCCGCCGCGAAGACGACGAGCGCCTGCCCTCGCGCATCGAGTTCGGCTACACGCCGTCGCGCGGCGCCCTGCTGCCCGGCGGCGCCGCGGCCAACGGCCAGTTGGAGGCCACGCTGTCCTCGTTGATCCCCGCCACGCGGGCGGACGACCCGCTGCGTCGCCTGCCCATCCCTTTCCGTGCCGTTGCCACCGACCTGCTGTCCGGCGCCATGCTGGACCAGGCCGACACGCCGCTGTTCGAAGCCCTGCGCGCCTCCATGGCCGTGCCCGGCGTGTTCGCGCCGCTGCGCGTCAACGGCCGGCCGCTGGTGGACGGCGGCCTGGTGCGCAACCTGCCCGTCGACCTGGCGCGACAGCTCGGCGCCGACATCGTCATCGCCGTCAATGTCGGCACGCCGCTGCTGGAGGACCGCGAGATCACCAGCGCCGTCATGGTGGCCAACCAGATGCTGCAGATCCTGACCGAGCAGAACGTGCAGCGCTCGCTGCGCGAACTGCAGCCCCAGGACATCGTCATCGACCCCGACCTGCCCGGCATGGGCTTCATGGACTTCTACCGCGCCGACGAGGCCATGGCCACCGGCCGGCGCGCCGCCCTGGCCGCGGGTGCGCGCCTGGCCGCCCTCGCGTCGCCCGCGGCCCAGGCGGCCCTGCAGGCCAAACGCCTGGGCACGCCCGAATCGGCCCTGCCCGCCCTGCCTCTGGCCGCGCTGAAGATCAGCGGCGCCCAGCGTGTCAACGCCGAGGCCCTGCGCGTGGAGTTGGGCCTGAACCCTGGCGATGCCGTCGGCCGCGCCGAGCTGACCCGCGCCGTCGAGCGCCTGGACGGCACCGGCGACTTCGAGCGCATCGAAACCGAGATCGACGACCGCGACGGCCGCCGCCACGTCGAGTTCAAGCTGACCGAGGCCGACTGGGCCACCAGCCGCGTGCGCTTCGGCCTGGAGCTGTACAGCAACTTCGCCGACGCCAACAACTACTCCCTGGTCGGCATGCATGTGGCCAACTGGCTCAACAGCTGGGGTGCCGAATTGCGCACGGTGGCCCGCATCGGCTCCACACGCGGCATCAACACCGAGTTCTACCAGCCGCTGGGGCCGGGCTCGCGCTGGTTCGCCAGCGCCAAGCTGGCCTACACGGCGGGCAGCAACGACGTCTTCGACCAGGGCCAGCGCGCGCTGCGCCTGGCCAGCAGCCTGACCAGCGCCCAGCTCGAACTGGGCCACCGCGTCGCGGGCCTGGGCGATCTGCGCTTCGGTGTCGGCCGGCTGCGCGCCAGTGACGAGGTGGTGCTGCCCGTCATCAACGGCAGCCGCCGGTCGCAGACCTATGGCCAGCAATACCTGGAGCTGCACACCGACACGCTCGACTCGCTGGCCTTCCCGAGCCGCGGCCAGTGGACGACGGCGCGCATCGAATGGCTGCACCCGCGCGGCGAGGACAGCGTCATCAACGCCTCCCTGCTCGGCCTGTCGGCCTTCCGCCTCGGTGAATGGGCAGGCCAGCTCTACGGCGAGTTCGCCCATGCCGAGCGCGGCCAGGCTCGCTCTCTCGGCGGCTATCTGCGCCTGTCCGGCACACCGGACGGATCGCTGGTGGGCGAGAACATGCTGCTGGCCCGCGTCGTCATGGCGCGGCGCATCGGGGAGATGCCGGTGGGCCTGGGCGGTGCCGTTCGCATCGGCTTCTCGCTGGAGGCCGGCGCCATCGGCGCGGGTTCGGGGCTGAAGCTGTCCAACCTGCCTCACAGCGGCTGGAAGCAGGCAGCCAGCGGCTTCCTCAGCGTCGACACGCGCTTCGGACCCTTCTTCCTGGCCCTGGGCACGACGCGGGGCGGCGAGACCTCGGCCTATCTGCTGCTGGGCCCCACGTGGTGAATTGACATTCAAGCCCTGGTTTCTTCGGCCGATAAGCCCGTTGAGAGAACCTGCAGCATGCGGGCTGGCCCCAACGGGCATTGAGGAGAACACCATGATGACCCAGTCGTTGAAGAAGACCTCCCCTGTCCGGAGCCTGCTGGCCCTGGGCGCCCTGCTGCTGTTGGGGGCCACGGGCATGCGGGCCGTGCAGGCCGCCGACAATGCGACCGCCTCGGCAACCGCCGTCGTGCTGCAACCCATCGCGGTCACGAAGTCGGCCGACCTCGTGTTCGGCAACGTCGTCGCCGGCAACGGCGATGTGACGGTGGCCACCGACGGCACCCGTACCAAGAGCGGCACGGCGGCCCTGCCGACCGGCGTCACGGCCAACGCGGCACGCTTCGACGTGAGTGGCTCGGGCAACAACACCTTCTCCATCGACTACACCGGCAGCGACACGGTGCTGACCGATGCCAGCAGCAACACCATGGCCGTCGACTGGATCACCGAGGCCATCGCCACCACCTCGCCCACCGGCAAGACCGACCCGAGCACCGATGCCACGACCGGCACCCTGGCCTCGGGCGCGGCTTATATCTATGTGGGCGGCAAGTTGACCGTGGGCTCCAGCCAGGCGGCCGGCAGCTACACCGGCGTCGTCAAGGTCACCGTCGCCTACAACTGAGGGCAAAGCCCTGTCAGCCATGACGAGCGCCTCCTGCGCCCTGTGCGCGGCCGCCGGCCTGCTGTGCACCCTGACGCCGCTGGCGCCAGCCCTCGCAGCCACCGCCGCAGCCCAGGCGAGCGCGACCGTCGTCGTGCCCGTGACCGTCAACGCCTGGCTGGGTGTGCCCATCAGTGTGCAGGACCTGCTGCTGGCCCGTGACGCACCGGCCGGGCCGGCCACGGGCGCCCTGGTGCCGCGCGTGGTCAGCGCGACGACACCGGCCGCGCTGCGCGCCCTGCCGGCGTGGATCACCGCCGCGGTGGAGTCGCGACAGGCTTTCGGCACGGAAATCATCGCGGCCACCGGCTCGGCCCTGCTGCCACGCGGGCCGGCCGCGGCCATCTCGATAGGCGCTGCGGGCAGTGATGCCGATGGCGACGGCGAACCGCCCCTGATCATCACCGTCGCGTTCAATTGATATGAAGCGCCGCCTGCCCTGGGCCCTGCTGCTGGCCTGCACGGTAGCTTCGGCGCAGACGCTGACCAACAACGTCGCCCTGTCCTTCGGCGCCTTCACGGCCGGCAGTGGCGGCAGCATCACCGTCGCCCCCGGTGGGGGCCGCATGAAGACGGGCAGCGTCATCCTGGTCAACCAGGCCGGCACCGCCAGCGCCGCACAGTTCACCATCAGTGGCACGCCGAACGCCGTCTTCACCATCTCCCTGCCCATCGACGGCAGCACCTTCCTGACCGACGGCGGCAGCGGCAGCATGGCCCTGAACAGCTTCTCGAGCAGCCCGTCGGTGACCGGTGTGCTGTCCGGCGGCGGCACCCAGACCATCAACGTCGGCGCCACGCTCAGCGTGGGCAATCTGCAGGGCACGGGCAGCTATTCCGGCAGCTTCAACGTGACGGTCAACTACCAGTAACAAATTGCGCTGCCTTTGCAGTGCTTATGTGAGCTTTGCCGCGCTCAAGTCCTGGCGACCATGCCGGCATGCGTGCAACACCCAAGCTCCTCCTGCTGCTGGCCCTCGGGCTGCTGCTGCCGCACGCCGCCTTCGCGGACCTGATGCTCTTCCCCACGCGCATCGTCTTTGACAAGCAACGCGCCGCCCAGGTCGAGCTGATGAACCAGGGCAAGACGCCCGAGACCTACCGCATCAACCTCGTCAACCGCCGCATGGGCCCGAACGGCGAGTTCATCGCCATCGAGCAGCCCGGCCCCGGTGAGCAGTTTGCCGACAGCATGCTGCGCTACTCGCCGCGCCAGGTCACCATCCCGCCGGGCGGCTCGCAGATCGTGCGCATCCTGCTGCGCAAGCCCGACGACCTCGCCGCCGGGGAGTACCGCTCCCACCTGCAGTTCGACCGCGTCGCCGACGCCACGGGCGCCAGCAGCGTCGAGGACGTGGCCAGGCGCGGCGTGCAGGACGTCGGCGTCAGCATCCAGGCCCTGGTCGGCGCCTCCATCCCCGTCATCGTGCGCCAGGGCGACACGCAGGCCCGGCTGGACCTCGCCGACCTGGCCGTGCAGCCCCCTGCCGCTGGCGGCCCCGGCCTGCTGTCCTTCCAGATGAAGCGCGACGGCAATCGCTCCATCTACGGCGACCTGCTCGCCACCTTCACGACGACGGCCGGCGTGACCTTCGAGGTCGCGCGTGCCGGCGGCGTCGCCGTCTACGTGCCCAATGCCAGCCGGCGCGTGCAACTGCCCCTGCAGCTGCCAGCCGGCAACGCCCTGCCCGCCGGCACCCTGAAGCTGGCCTTCCGCGAGCGGCCCGAGTCCGGCGGCAAGCTGCTCGCCGAGACCAGCCTCTCCCTTCCCTGACGGGCCGGCGCCCGCGCGCCATGGCCCGCTGCGCCCTCCGCCTCGCCCTCGCTGCCCTGGCCGCATGGCCACTGATGGCCCTGGCTTCGCCCGACGACGCACCCACGCCCTTGCGGCAGCTGGAAGTCCAGGTCGATGGCCGCAAGCTGGCCCAACCCCTGGACGTTTTCCAGACCGACTACCAGGTGCTGCTGCCGCTGGCCGCCGTGTCGCGCCTGCTGGGGCTGAATGTGCGCGTGCAGCCCGCCACCGGTCTCGCTGCCGGCACCCTGCCCGGCTCGGGCGAGCCCTTCTGCCTGGACCTCATCGAGTCCAGCATGCGCATCGGCGAGCGCCGCCAGTCCTTCGAGCCGCGCCTGGCCCAGGCCATAGGCGGCGACATCTATGTGTCGACCCAGCTGCTGGCGCGCTGGCTGAGCCTCGAGGTGGCCGTGGACCTGCCGCACTGGCAGCTGCGGCTGCGCGCCCGCGACAGCACCGCTGTCGCCGTGGCACCTTCACCCTCACCGCGCCCGGCGCCGCACCGCATCGACGAGAACAACCTGCTGGTGCTGGAGGTGATGCTGGACGGGCAGGTCATCTCGGACAGCTTCGCCGCCTACCAGGATGGCACCCAGACCCTGCTGCCGCTGGGCGAGCTGTCGCGGCTGCTGACCCTGGCCATCCAGGTGAAGCCCGACCGAGGCAGCGCCGAGGGCCGGCTGCCACGCGACCGCGCCTTCGCCCTCAACCTGCCCGAGGCCCTGGCCAGCGTGGCCGGCCGCGAACAGAACTTCGAGCCGCGCCTGGCCGGCGTCGTGGGTGACGACATCTATGTGTCGCGCCAGCTGCTGATGCGCTGGCTGCCACTGGACCTGCAGCTGGACTTGGCCACCCTCAAGCTCAAGGTCATCCCGAGCGAGAAGCTCCCACTGCAGGAAAGGCTCGAGCGCGAGCGCCTGGCCGCCGCCCTGGCCGGCCTGCAGCCCGCCGAGCGGCCCAACTACCCCTATGCGCCGTCCACGCCGGCGGCCATCGGCGTGCCGTCCATCGACCAGTCCCTCGGCGCCGATGCCCGCTACGGCCGCCACTCGCGCCAGTACAAGGGCGCCTACACGGCCTATCTGACCAGCGACCTGCTGGGCATGGAGGGCTCGGCCTATGTGCTCAAGACCCAGGACAAGGCCACGCCCGACCTGCGCGTGACCCTGGCCCGCAACGACCCCGACGGCGGTCTGCTCGGGCCGCTGAAGGCGAGGTCGGTGGCCTTGGGCAACCTGGCCCTGCCCAGCGTGCGCAACGTCATGCAGGGCAGCGCCAAGGGCAATGGCGTCGCCGTCAGCAACCGGCCGCTGGACCAGCCCAACAGCTTCGACCGCCACAGCCTGCGCGGTGACCTGCCGCCCGGCTGGGACGTGACCCTGTACTACAACGACCAGTTGCTGGGCTACCAGTCCTCGCGCGCCGACGGCCAGTACGCCTTCGATGACCTGCCGCTGTCCTTCGGCGCCAACGAGTTCCGCCTGGTCTTCCACGGCCCGCTGGGCCAGCTGCGCGTCGAGAAGCAGAGCTTCCTGCTCGACCAGGCCAGCGTGAAGCCCGGCGAGGTCTTCTACACCCTGGCCTCGCAGGTGGCCGACGACGGCTCGGTGCGCAGCGTGGCCCAGGCCGACATCGGCCTGGGCAAGAAACTGACCGGCAAGCTCGGCCTGGTGCGCCGGCCGCGCCTGGTCGGCGGTGTCGCCACCGAGGCCATGGACTACGGCCAGCTCGGCCTGCTGGCCTATCTCGACGCCATGATCCTCAGCGGGCAGCTCACCGGCATGCGCGGTGGCGCCCTGGGCGAGCTCGGCCTGAAGACGCGCCTGGGTGGCTTCGCCCTGGATGCCCTGCACACCCAGCGCCAGGGCAGCTTCGACAGCGACCAGTTCACCGCGCGCCGGCGTGACGAGCTGCGCCTGCAAGGCGGCGTCAAGCTCGGCGCCCTGCCGCGCCTGATGCTGGACATCAGCGCGCTGCGCAGCACGCTGGACTATGGCGGCACCGACCTGCAGCTCGCCCTGCGCACCTCGCTGATGTACTGGGGCACGGCGCTGTCCAACAGCCTGCGCTGGCAGCGCAGCGGCGATCAGACGACGACCGATGGCGCCTTGCAGGTCAGCCGCCGCGTGGCCGACATCGGCCTGAACGCGCAGTTCAACTACCGGGTGCAGCCCGGCAGCAGCCTGCAGGCCGTGGCCATCAGCGCCGACCGCAACCTCGCCGACGGCTACCAGCTCAACGCCGGCCTGCTGCGCAGCATGGACTCAGGCCTGACACTGGTCTCGGCCGGCCTGGCCAAGAACCTGGGCAGCTTCGGCATGGCCGTCAGCGCCAGCTACTCCAGCCAGCGCGAGCTGGCCCTGGGCCTGCAGCTCTTCGTGGCCCTGGACCGCGACCCGCGCAGCGGCCGCTGGCAGTTCGACGGCCAGCCACTGGCGGGCACCGGCGCCGTGTCAGCGCGCGCCTTCGTCGACCGCAACATGAACGGCATCCGCGACCCCGGCGAGGAATTCGTTCCCAACGCCGGCTTCATCTTGAACGGCGGTGGCCGCCATCCCCGCCTGACCGACGCGGGCGGCATCGCCTTCCTGAACCGCCTGGCGCCCGGCCGCTATGCCGACATCGCACTGGACCCGGCCACGCTGGAAGACCCGCAGTGGAAACCGCTGACGCCCGGTGTGCGCGTACTGCCGCGGCCCGGCCGAGTCGAGCAGCTGGAGTTCCCGGTCGTGGTCACGTCGGAGATCGAGGGCACCATCCATCTCGTCGAGGCCGGCGGCAAGAAACGCGGCATCGGTGATGCTCAGGTGCAGCTGGTCGATGCCAAGGGCGAGGTCATTGCGACGACAACGAGTTCGGCCGACGGCTACTACCTCTTCCACCAGGTCACGCCGGGCGCCCTGCGGCTGCGCATCGCGCCGGAACAGGCGGCCAAGCTCAAGCTCAAGGGCGCGCTGGAACGCAAGCTGGACGTGCCGGCGAATGGTGATTTCCTCAGCGGGGAGGATCTGGAGCTAAGGCTAGCAGGCACGTGACACCGCACGCGGAAACCCCAGGCTCACGCCCCGCGTTGTCTCACTTCCCACCGCGCATCTTTGAAATCGGCCACGCAGTCGTGCGGGAACAGGCCCGAAAACCCCTGCAGCCTCGCGTAGCTCGAGAAGCCAGAAGCAATCAACGACTGGATCGCTGCTTGGGAAAGCAGCGCTTTCTCCGGAATGCTCACGCGGCTGATCGACGCAAAAGGAACGGGGGTGGCGCGCAAATCACTCCAGGCGTCGAAAACAAAGATGTCCTGTTCTCGGACAAGAGCGAAAGACTTCCCATCACTCATTCCCAGGCCTTGGACGTAGTAGAGCGCCAGGCCCGCTTCGACATCCACCAAGCGGGAATGCAGGTATTCGACATGCCCCTCGCGGGGATGGTGCTGCAGCCATTGCACCAACGAGCGGTGCTCCGCAATCAGAACCGTCGGCTGCGTCCCGGTCAGATCGTCGAACCTATAGGCCATCGTGCCCCCATTACCCTGGATCAAGCTCGACTCACGATGGCAACCAACGTTCGGCCAGCTCGAAGTCTTCCGGCCAGGTCACCTTGAAGTTGGCCATCGACGCGCGCACTAGCAGCGGCGCCAGGCCCAGGGCTTCGACGGCACTGGCCTCGTCCGTGGCCGCGGCGCCCATGGCCGTCAGCGCCTTTTCGACCAGGCCGAGGCGGAACATCTGCGGCGTCTGCGCGGCCCATTTGTCGCGCCGGTCGACGGTGGCGGTGACGCGACTGTCGCCATCACCCGCCTTCAGCGTGTCGGCGATGGGCTGGGCCAGCAGGCCGCCGACGATGTCGGTCGCGCAGGCATCGATCAGGGCGTCGACCCACTCCGGCCGCAGCAGGCAGCGCGCGGCGTCATGCACCAACACCCAGTCTTCATCGGCCGCGCCGCGGCGTCGCAGCTCGGCCAGACCACCCAGCACGCTCTCGGCCCGGCTGGCGCCGCCAACGCGGGCCACCCAGGCCTTGCAGTCCGGCACGGCCGCCTCGAAGCGGTCATCGGCAGGCGACAGCACCACCAGGGTCTGGACGATGCGAGGCACGGCCGCGAGGGCGGCCAGCGTGTGAGCCAGCATCGGGCGGCCGGCGATCTCGACGTATTGCTTGGGCATTCCGGCGCCGGAGCGCTCGCCGATGCCGGCGGCCGGCACCAGGGCATAGCAGCACGGGCTGCGAGGGTCTGTCGTCATCGGCGGAATTAGAGCAGCAGGTAGTCCACCGGCTGCAGGGGCGGCGGCGTATCGGCGTCGCCCAGGGCCTGGCGCAGCTCGATCTCGATGCCGCGGCACAGGGCGTCCAGCGGCAGGTCGTTGGCCTCGGTGCCGAAGGGCTCCTCGATCTCGTCGCCCAAAGCGTCCAAGCCGAAAAAAGTGTAGGCCACGATGGCGACGACCAGCGGCGTCATCAGCCCGATGGCATCGACCAGGCCGAAGGGCAGCAAAAAGCAGTAGAGATAGGCCGTACGGTGCAGCAGCAGCGCATAGGAAAACGGCAGCGGCGTGTTGCGGATGCGCTCGCAGCCCGCGGCTGCGGCCGTCATGGCGCTCAGCGTCGCATCGATTTCGACGGCGCGCATGCCGTCCAGCAGGCCGTCCTGCCGGCAGCGCGCCAAGTCGGCGCCCTGGTTCAGCATCAGCGCGGCCGGGCGGTTGTGGCCCGGTCTGAGCGCTGACAGTTCAGCCGGCACGACCAGGCCCTGCAGGCTGGAGTCGTCCTCCGGCTTTCCGCGCAGCAAGGCCTTCAGCGCATGGCAGAACGCCGCCGTGCGCAGCAGCAGGCGCACGCGCGTGTCGCCCAGGTCGCGCGCAGCGGCTTGCGGCATGGGCCAGTCGATGAGGTGCAGCACCTGGCGGGCCAGGTTGCGCGAGCGCTGCACCAGCTCGCCCCAGAGCTTGCGCGCCTCCCAGTAGCGGTCGTAGCAGGAGCTGTTGCGAAAGCCGAGGAAGACGGCCAGCGGCAGGCCCATCAGCGAAAAGGGAATGGCCGACAGCATCCACATCGCCGTCTCGCGCGGCAAGGCGCGGTGCACCAGGGTGACGATGACGGCCAGCAGCACATTGGCCAGCAGCACGCCGCGGATGCGCGTCAGGATGGAGCCGCGCAGCACGAAGAAGAGCCGCAGGGCAGAGGGGCGCTGGCGAAGGATCATGGTGGCGGCATTGTCTTCGCCAGCGCATGTTGCACGGCGGCGAGGACGGCCTGCGGGGCTTCCATCTGCGGGTAATGGCCGACGCGCGGCAGCTCGACGACGTCCGCCGGGATCTTCAGCTCGCGCAGCCTCGCGATCATGTGGGCGCCCGAGATCGGATCGGCGCTGCCATTGATGACGGTCAGCGGCACCGGGCAGTTCTTCAGGGCGCCCACCCAGCGCTCGCGGTTCTCGCGGCGCTCGACCATGTAGCGGATCAAGCCGGGCAGCGCGAGACGGCCGTGGTCGCGGCTCATCAGCGTCCACATCGCGTCCAGCTCGGTTTCAGTCGGTTTGGCGTCGCCCGCGATGGCGGTCAGATTGGCGCCGAGCTTGGCGCGGCTGGACAGGCGCGCGATCAGCGGGCCCAGGGGCGACAGCAGCAGTTTTTGCAACAGCACCGGGCGATGCGTCTCGGGGAAGAGGCCGCCATTGAGCAGGATGACGCCGCGCAGCTTGACGGGCAGGCGTCCATCGATGGCGCGGGCAATGAGCTCCTGCGCCACGGTATCGCCCAGGTCATGGGCCAGCACGACGCATTCGCCAACGCCGGCTTGCGACAGCGCCGCGAGAAAGAGGTCCGCCTGCTCGCCCACCGTGTAGCGATGCCCGCGCGGCTTGGCCGACAAGCCCAGGCCCAGCATGTCGGCGGCGACAAGGCGGTGCGTCCGGGCCAGGTCGGGCCAGAGCTTGCACCAGTCCCAGCTCGCCGTCGGGAAGCCGTGGATCAGCAGCAGCGGCGGTGCATCTTTCGGCCCGTCAGTGCGCAGAAAGACCTTGTGGCCGTTGAAGCCGAAGTAGCGGCCCGCCGCCGCCCAAGTCTCGACGCTCGGGATCACGCGTCGTGCCCGGGGTTCTGGCGCGACAACCGGCGCAGCAGGCCCGGCCAGGCCAGTTCGGCTCCGGAGCCGCGCATGACCTTGTCGCTCTGGGCGCGGATGCCGGCCAGGATCTGCTGCGGGATGCGAATCAGCTCGCCGCCGCCGGCCTGGGCCGCGATCTGGATCTCGCAGGCGCGCTGCAGCATGAACATCTTCAGGAAGGTGTCGGCGGCGCTGTGGCCCAGCGTCAGCAGGCCGTGGTTGCGCAGCATCATCAGCGAGGCCTTGCCGAGGTCGGCGACGAGACGGACCTTCTCCTCCGGGTTCAGCGCCACGCCCTCGTAGTCGTGATAGCTGAGGGACGCCAGCGGGAACAGGCTGTGCTGGGAGATCGGCAACAGGCCCTCGCGCTGGGTGCTGACCGCCACGCCGGCCACGGTGTGCAGATGCATGACGAACTTCGCGTCCTCACGCGCCTCGTGCACGGCGCTGTGGATGATGAAGCCGGCCGGGTTGACGTTGTAGTCGCTGGGCGCGACCTTCTCGCCGGCTTGGTCGACCTTGACCAGGCTGCTGGCCGTGATCTCGTCGAACATCATCCCGTAAGGGTTGATGAGGAAGTGGTGCTCCGGCCCCGGTACACGGGCCGAGATGTGGGTGAAGATCAGGTCGTCCCAACCGTGCAGGGCGGCCAGGCGATACAGGGCGGCAAGGTCGCAGCGGACGGCCCATTCCTCCGGGGCGCAGTTCAGCGTTTGGCTCACGGGTGTCTCCTCGTGAAAAGGCGTGATCCAGCATAGCGCCGACAATCGGGGGCTGTTGTCACCTCCGTTCCCATGCTGATCGCCGACCTCCGCCAGCGCCTGCGCGCGCTGGGCGCCAACCCCGACCACGAAAGCCGCGTGCTGCGCCTCTGGCTGCAATGCCTGCCGCTGGACGGGGGCAAGCGGCCTCTGCAGGGCTGGCTGCCCAAGGCTGTCCACGAGGCCCTGCCCGGCCTGATGGCGGAGCTGGACGGCCTGCTGACCCTGCGCAGTGAGCATGCCGGCAGCGATGGCCAATCGGCGCGCCTGCTGCTGGGCCTGAACGACGGCCAGACGGTGGAGACGGTGCTGCTGCCGCGCGACGGTGTCTGCGTGTCCAGCCAGGTGGGTTGCGCCGTGGGCTGCCGCTTCTGCATGACCGGCGTGGACGGCCTGATCCGCCAGGTCGGCAGCGCCGAGATCGTCGCCCAGGTGGTGATGGCGCGGCGCAAGAACCCCAGGCTGAAGAAGGTCGTCTTCATGGGCATGGGCGAGCCCTCGCACAACCTCGCCAATGTGCTGGACGCCATCACGCTGCTGGGCCGCGAAGGCGGCCTGGCGCACAAGCAGCTGGTGTTCTCGACGGTGGGCGACGAACGCGCCTTTGCGGCCCTGAACGAGGCCGAGGTCAAGCCGGCCCTGGCCCTGTCCCTGCACACGACCGACGCCGCCAAGCGCGCCGACCTGCTGCCGCGTGCGCCGCGCCTGTCGCCCGAAGACCTCGTCGAGGCCGCCGACGCCTATGGGCGGTCCAGCGGCTATCCCATCCAGTACCAGTGGACGCTGCTGGACGGCGTCAACGATGGCCCCGAGGAACTGGACGGCATCGTGCGCCTGCTCAAGGGCCGTTATGGCCTCTTGAACATGATCCCCTTCAACACCGCCGAGGGACTGCCTTTCCAGCGCCCGAGCTGGGAACGCGCGCGAGACATCGCCGCCGAGCTGAGCAGCCGCGGCGTGCTGACCAAGCTGCGCGACTCGGCCGGCCAGGACGTGGAAGGCGGCTGCGGCCAGCTGCGCGCCCGCGAAGCCAAGGGCCGGCCGGCCCGGGTTGTGAGGATTCACGCCTGAATCGAGGGTATCCGGGGAGCCGGGTACGGTCGGTTCCACAAGCAGAATCGCGACGCCGCAACGCGAGGGGCGGCAAGAAGATGCTTTTGGAGGAGACATGACCCATTCCCAGTCGCTGCCCCAGCGCCTGCGCCTCGCCGCCCTGATCGCCGGCACGGCCCTGTGCCTGCAGGCGACCGCGGCCCCCACGACGACCAAGTTCGACAGCACGGCCCAGCTCGGCGGCAGCACCCTGCAACTCAACGGCAAGGGCACGCGGGTGCGTCTCGTCTTCAAGGCCTACGACATGGGCCTGTACACGACCAAGCATGTCGGTACCGCCGCCGAACTGCTGGCCCTGCAAGGCCCCAAGCGCCTGCAGTTCACCGCCCTGCGCGAACTGCCCGGCACCGACCTGGGCCGCCTCTTCCTGCGCGGCATCAGCGACAACACGCCGGCCGCGCAACTGACCCGCCACACGCTGGCCACCACCCGCCTCATCGAAGTCTTCTCCGGCAAGGCCAAGCTGATGCCGGGCGACACCTTCACGATGGACTTCGTGCCGGGCAAGGGCACGCAGTTCTACATCCAGGGCCAGGCCCAGGGTGAGCCCATCGGCGACGACGAGTTCTTCGTCATGGTGCTGAAGATCTGGTTCGGCGAGTCGCCGGCCGACGCCAATCTGCGCGACGCGCTGCTGCAAGGCCCCACGGCCTGATGGCCGAAAGGCAGTCCTCCTAGAATCCGCGGCCATGCGCCGCTGGTTCCTCATCCTGCTGACCCTGCTCGTCGCCGCCCAGTTGTCCTGGGCGGGTGCCGAGCTGTGCTGCGTGGAGGAACTCGGCGGCAGCGGTAGCGCCTCGCTGGTCGTCAGCGAACAGGCCCACGCGGCCAAGGCCAGTGACACTCACCTGGTCTGCGAGACCGGGCATTGCCACTGTCACCACGCCGGTAGCGCGACGCCGCTGGCCGAGAGCGAGGCTCTCGAGATTCCTCAGGCCCTGGCTCTAGAGCCCGCTGATGCGTTGAGGCTCAAGTCCCACATCCCCGCCGGGCTCGAACGCCCCAATTGGCTGCGCGCCTGATCCGGCGCGCCGCTTCCCCACCTCCCCTTTTCTGAAGCGCAGGCACCCGACGGGTGCCGGCCGCGCCGAACCGTCCGTCGTTGTTTCAACCACCGGAGCGTTCGATGCGAACCCCCTTGATGATTTTTCCAGCGCTGCTGATCGCGCTGGCCCCTGGCGTTGCAAACGCCATCACGCTGGCCGAGGCGAGAGCCCTGGCCCTCAACCACAACCCCGAACTGGCCACGGCCCGGCTGGAGATGCAGGCGCTGCAAGGCGCCGAGCTGCAAGCCGGCGCTCGTCCCAATCCCGAGCTGGGCGTCCTCATCGAAGACACACGCAGCGCGACGCGAACCAGCACCGTACAGCTGTCCCAGGCCATCGAGCTGGGCGGCAAGCGCGCGGCGCGCCAGGCCGCTTCGGCCCAGGCGCGCGAGCAGGCAGCCGTTGCTCTCGAAGCCAAACAAGCCGAAATCCGGGCCGCGGTCGACACGGCCTTCTTCGAGCTGCTGGCCGCCCAGGAGCAGCAGCGCCTGGCCGAGTCCTCGCTGGCGCTGGCCCAGGGCGCCGCTACCGCCGCCGAAAAACGCCTGCAGGCCGGCAAGGTCGCGCCACTGGAGCCCGCCAAAGCCCGCGTCGCCGAAGCTGACGCGCGCGCCGAGTTGGCACAGGCCAGGAGCAATCTGCTGCTGGCCCGTGGCCGCCTGTCCGCACTGTGGGGCCAGGGGCCGCAGGCCCTCACGCCGGCCGAGGGTGACGCCGGCGCCCTGCCCCGGCTGCCCGATGAGCAGCGCGTCGCCGAGCAAAGCCTCGACGCGCCGGCCCTGCGCCTGGCGCGGCTGGACATCGCGCGCCGCCAGGCGCTGACCAAAGGCGAACGCGCCCGCCGCACGCCCGATGTGACGGTCACCGTCGGTGCCAAGCGCGACGCCGAACTGGGCCGCACCCAGGCCGTCGTCGGCTTCAGCCTTCCCTTGCCCGTCCACGACCGCAACCAGGGTGCCCTGCTTGAAGCCTTGCACCGCGAGGACCAGGCCCGCGAAGCCCTGACCGTTGCGACGCTGAAGCTGCAAGGCGAAGTGGCCGAAGCCAGTGCCCGCCTGAGGCTGGGCCGCGAGCAGGTGCAACTGCTGCGCGACGAGGCCCTGCCGACGGCGCAGACCGCCTACGACGCGGCCCTCAAGGGCTATGAGCTCGGCAAGTTCGCCTTCCTGGACGTGCTGGACGCCCAGCGCACCCTCTTCCAGCTGCGCCGCCAGCTGCTGCAGGGCAGCACCGAGGCCCACCGCGCCGCCGCCGACCTGGATCGCCTGCTCGGCCGCAACACCTCCGAGGAATAGAACATCATGAATCCCAAGAAGAACGCCATCGCCATTGCCGCCGTGCTGGCCGTGGGCCTGCTGCTGGGCGCCGTCATCTTGCGCGGCGGGGGCGGCAAGGCCGGCCATGACGACCACGACCATGCCGAGGAGAAGCCGCAAGCCGCCGCGTCGGCCCCCTCGACCGCACCCCGCACCCGCTTCAGCGACGAGCAGCTGCGCCACAACGGCATCGCTCTCGCCGCTGCCGGACCCGCCCGCATCGAGACCGCCTTGCAGCTGCTCGGCGAGGTCAAGCTCAACCAGGACAAGTCCGTCATCGTGACGCCACGCCTGGCCGGCCTCGTCGAGACCGTGCGCGTCAACGCCGGCGACCGCGTGCAGCGCGGCCAGGTGCTGGCCGTGCTGTCCAGCCCGGCCCTGGCCGACCAGCGTGCTGAAGCGCTGGCCGCCAACAAGCGCCTGGCACTGGCCCGCAACACGCTGGAGCGGGAGAAAAAGCTGTGGGAGGAAAAAATCTCCGCCGAGCAGGACTATCTCTCCGCACGCCAGACCTTTCATGAGGCCGAGATCGCTGCCGAGAACGCACGCCAGAAGCTGGTCGCGCTGGGCGCCGCGGCGGCCGACACGCCGCAAGGGCTGACCCGCTACGAGATCCGCTCGCCGATTGCCGGCGTCATCGTCGACAAGAAGATCGCCGCCGGCGAGGCCTTGAAGGAAGACGCCACGGTCTTCCAGGTGGCCGACCTGTCCAGCGTCTGGGTGGAACTCACCGTACCGGCCAAGGAGCTGAACCGGCTGGACGTCGGCATGAAGACCCGCGTCAGGGCCGCGGCCTTCGAGGCCGAGGGCGAAGCCAGGCTGGGCTACGTCGGTGCGCTCGTCGGTGAGCAAAGCCGCAGCGCCACGGCTCGTCTGGTACTTGCCAATCCCAGGGGCCCGTGGCGGCCGGGGCTGCCGGTCACCGTGGACCTCAACGGTGGCGCGTCTGAGGTACCCGTGGCCGTCACGGCCGACGCGGTCCAAACGCTGGATGAGCGCACCGTCGTCTTCGTGCGCCAGAACCAGCAGTTCGAGGCCCGCACGGTGACGCTGGGCCGACGCGATGGCCGGCACGTGGAGGTGCTCAAAGGCCTGTCGGCCGGCGAGCGCTATGCGGCGAGGAACAGCTTCCTCGTCAAGGCGGACATCGGCAAGGCCGAAGCAGAACACGAGCACTGACATGTTTGAACGACTCATCCAATTCGCTCTTCGCCAGCGCTGGTTGGTGCTGCTGGCCGTGCTTTTCATGGGCGCCCTCGGCGTCGTCAGCTACCAGCGCCTGCCCATCGATGCCGTGCCCGACATCACCAATGTGCAGGTGCAGATCAACACCGAGGCGCCGGGCTACTCGCCGCTGGAGGCCGAGCAGCGCGTCAGCTTCGCCATCGAGACGGCCATGGCCGGCCTGCCCAAGCTGGAGCTGACGCGCTCGCTGTCGCGCTACGGCCTGTCCCAGGTCACCGTGGTGTTCAAGGAGGGCACCGACCTCTACTTCGCCCGTCAGCTGGTCGGCGAGCGCATCCAGCAGGCGCGCGCCGCCCTGCCACCCGGCCTGACGCCGACGCTGGGCCCCATCGCGACGGGCCTGGGCGAGATCTATATGTGGACCGTCGAGGCCAGAGAGGGCGCCCTGAAGGCCGATGGCACGCCCTACACGCCGACCGACCTGCGCGAGATCCAGGACTGGATCGTCAAGCCGCAGCTGCGCACCGTACCCGGCGTGACCGAGATCAACACCATCGGCGGCTACGCCAAGGAATACCAGGTCGCGCCCTGGCCCGACAGGCTGGTGGCCCATGGCATCGCCCTGCAAGAGCTGGTGCAGGCGCTGGAGCGCAACAACGCCAATGTCGGTGCCGGCTATATCGAGAGGCGCGGCGAGCAGGTGCTGATCCGCGCGCCGGGCCAGGTGGCGAGCATCGAGGACATTGCCGACATCGTCGTCAGCACCACCCAGGGCGTGCCGGTGCGCGTGCGAGACGTCGCCGACGTCGGCATCGGCCAGGAGCTGCGCAGCGGCAGCGCCACCGAGAACGGCCGAGAGGTCGTGCTGGGCACCGTCTTCATGCTGATGGGCGAGAACAGCCGCCAGGTCTCGCAGGCCGTGGACCAGCGGCTGCAGGAGATCAACCGCAGCCTGCCGAGCGGCGTCATCGCCCAGACCGTCTACGACCGCACGACCCTGATCGACAAGGCCATAGACACCGTCAAGAAGAACCTGCTGGAAGGCGCCCTGCTCGTCGTCGCCATCCTGTTCGGCTTTCTGGGCAATATCCGCGCGGCCCTCATCACGGCGGCGGTCATCCCGCTGTCCATGCTCTTCACCTTCAGCGGCATGGTGGCGAACAAGGTCAGCGCCAACCTGATGAGCCTGGGGGCCCTGGACTTCGGCATCATCGTCGACGGTGCCGTCGTCATCGTCGAGAACTGCGTGCGGCGCCTCTCTCATGCCCAGGCCGCGGCCGGCCGAGTGTTGACGCGCAGCGAGCGCTTCGACGAAGTCTTCACCGCCGCCCGCGAGGCACGCCGGCCGCTGCTGTTCGGCCAGCTCATCATCATGGTGGTCTATCTGCCCATCTTTGCCTTGAGCGGCGTCGAAGGAAAGATGTTCCACCCGATGGCCTACACGGTTGTCATCGCGCTGCTGGGGGCCATGCTGCTGTCGGTGACTTTCGTGCCGGCAGCGGTCGCCCTCTTCATCGGCGACCAGGTCGGCGAGAAGGAGAACCGGCTGATGGGCTGGGCACGGCGCGGCTACACACCGCTGCTGAACTGGACGCTGGCCAACCCGCCGCTGGTGCTCGCCATCGCCGTTGTTGCGGTCGCCTTGAGCGCGCTGATGGCCACGCGCCTGGGCAGCGAGTTCGTGCCCAGCCTGGACGAAGGCGACCTGACGACGCACGCCATGCGCATCCCCGGCACGTCGCTGAGCCAGTCCACCGAGATGCAGCGCGAGCTGGAACGCACCCTGCTGGCCCAGCCCGAGGTACTGCGTATCTTCTCCAAGATCGGCACCGCCGAAATCGCGACCGACCCCATGCCGCCCAGCGTGGCCGACACCTATGTGATGCTGAAGCCGCGCCATGAATGGCCCGATCCGCGGCGCAGCACGGCCTCGCTCGTCGAAGACCTGCAGGCCCTGGCCGCCACCGTGCCGGGCAACAACTACGAGTTCACCCAGCCCATCCAGATGCGCTTCAACGAGCTGATCTCGGGCGTGCGCAGCGACGTGGCCGTCAAGGTCTTCGGCGACGACATGGCGGTGCTGGAGGCGACGGCCGAGCAGATCGCCGATGTGCTGCGCGGCGTGGACGGCGGCGCCGACGTGAAGGTGGAGCAGACGACCGGACTGCCGATGCTCACGCTGCAGATCGATCGCACCAAGCTCGCTCGACTGGGCTTGTCAGTGGCCGACGTTCAGCAGACCGCGGCGACCGCCATCGGCGGCCAGGAGGCAGGCGTGCTCTTCCAGGGCGACCGGCGCTTCGACATCCAGGTGCGCCTGCCCGACAGCTTGCGCAGCGACGTCGAGGCCCTGCAGCGCCTGCCGCTGCGCTTGCCGAACGGCGCGCATGTGCGGCTCGGCGAGGTCGCCGGTTTCGAGCAGTCGCCCGGCCCCAACCAGGTCAGCCGCGAGAACGGCAAGCGCCGCGTGGTGGTGACGGCCAATGTCCGGGGGCGCGACATCGGCTCGTTCGTCGCCGAGGCCCAGGCTGCATTGCAAGCCAAGGTCAAGGTGCCGACCGGCTACTGGACGAGCTGGGGTGGCACCTTCGAGCAGTTGCAGTCGGCCACGGACCGGTTGAAGCTCGTCGTACCCCTGGCGCTGGCCCTGGTCTTCGCCCTGCTGTTCGCGATGTTCGGCAATCTGCGCGACGGGCTCATCGTCTTCACCGGCGTGCCCTTTGCGCTGACCGGCGGCATCGTGGCCCTGTGGCTGCGCGGCATCCCGCTGTCGATCTCGGCCGGTGTGGGCTTCATCGCGCTGTCGGGCGTGGCGGTGCTGAACGGTCTCGTCATGATCGCCTTCATCCGTTCGCTGCGGGACGACGGGGCGAGCGTGGAGGACGCGGTGCGAGAAGGGGCACTGTCGCGCCTGAGGCCGGTGCTGATGACGGCCCTGGTTGCATCTCTCGGCTTTGTCCCGATGGCGCTCGCCACCGGCACCGGCGCCGAAGTGCAGAGGCCGCTGGCCACTGTCGTCATCGGCGGCATCCTGTCGTCGACGGCACTGACCCTGCTGGTGCTGCCCCTGCTCTACCGCTGGGCGCACCGCGAGCGAAGCGCCTCAACCAGCCCGATAGGTGTCGACGTCCAAACCTAGGCGGCGAATGCGGTCGTGCAGGGTCTTGCGCGCCAGGCCCAGGCGCTCGCCGGCCTTGGCGATGTTGCCGCCGCTCTCCTGCAGGGCCTGCACGATCCACTGGCGCTCGACGGAGGCCAGCGCTTCGTCGAGCGGCGCCTGCGGCAAGGCCGTGGGTTCGCTCGGCGTGGGCAGCTGCGGTGCCGGTGCCTCATTGACGAGGCCCAGCACCCAACGCTCGGCAAAGTTGCGCAGCTCGCGCACATTGCCGGGCCAGTCGCGTGACTGCCAGGCCGCGAGCTGGGTGGCCGTCCACGCGGGCACGGGGCGCTGCAGGCGTTCGCCCGCCTGGGCGCAGAAGCGGTCCAGCAGCAGCGGGATGTCCTCGCGGCGCTGGCGCAGCGGCGGCAGCGCGATGCTGGCCACGTCCAGGCGGTAGAACAGGTCCTCGCGGAAACGCCCTTCCCTCGCCAACTCCAGCAGGTCCACCTTGGTGGCCGCGACGACGCGGCAGGCCAGCGGCACGGCCGTGTTGGCACCCAGGCGCTCGACGCTGCGCTCCTGCAGCACCCGCAGCATCTTGACCTGCAGGGCCAGAGGCATGGACTCGATCTCGTCGAGAAAGACCGTGCCGTCGCCGGCGAATTCCAGCTTGCCGATGCGGCGCTTGTTGGCGCCCGTGTAAGCCCCGGCCTCGGCGCCGAAGATCTCCGACTCGAAGACGCTCTCGGGCAGCGCACCGCAGTTGATGGCGACGAAGGCGCCGCGTGCGCCGCAGGCCGCGTGCAGGGCGCGCGCCACGACTTCCTTGCCCGTGCCGGTCTCGCCGTGGATGAGCACGTCCACGCGCGCCGGTCCCAATGTGTGGATCAGCGTGCGCACCTGCTCCATGGCCGCACTGGCGCCCACCAGGCCGTCGGCCGGACCGCCGCCGAGCTGGGCCTTCAATCGCCGGTTCTCCAGCACCAGGCGGCGCTGGGCCAGGGCACGGCGCACCACCTCGACGAGGTGCTCGGCCGAGAAAGGCTTCTCGATGAAGTCCCAGGCGCCATCGCGCATGGCCTCCACGGCCATGCCGATGTCGCCATGGCCGGTGACGAGGATGACCGGCAGTTCGGGGTCCTGCTCGCCCAGGCGCTGCAGCAGGCTCAGGCCGCTGTCGCCGGGCAGCTGCACATCGCAGACGACGACACCGGCGAAGCCCGGCCTGAGCCAGGCGCGCGCCGCCTCGGCCGAGTCCACGCCGTGGCATTGCAGGCCCGCCAGGCGCAGGCTCTGCGAGGTGGCCAGTCGCACATGCTCGTCGTCCTCGACGAGCAGCACTTCGATGGAATCAGTCGGCGCCATGCGGGGATTGTGTGACGGGCAGCCTGAGGGCGAAGCGGGCGCCGCCTCCATCCTGTTTCTGTCGGTTGGCACCCTGCAACGAGCCGCCCAGGGCATTGGCGATGGAGGCCGAGATGGACAGCCCCAGGCCCAGGCCATCACCGCGGCGCTTGGTGGTGAAGAAGGGCTCGAACAGACGGGCCAGCACGTCGTCACTGAGGCCGGGGCCGTCGTCGGTCACGCTCAGCACGGCCTGATCGGCCTCCAGCTCGGCCTGCAATGTCACCCTGCCACCGCCCTTCTCGGCGCTGGCGTCGATGCCGTTGCGCAGCAGGTTGACCAGCACCTGCTCGATGCGCACCTGCTGGCCCAGCACGGCCAGCCCCGGCGGGACCGGCAGGCACTCCAGCGTCACGCGCTGGCGGCGTGCCTCGGCACCGACCAGGGCCACAGCCGCCTGGAAGGCCGTGGCCACATCCACCGGCTGCACGCGCAGTTCGTCACGGCGCGCAAAACCTTTGAGCTGGGCCACGATGGCGGCGATGCGCCGGGTCAGCTGATCGATGGCTTCGAGATTGCCTTCCGCATCGGCCTGCATGCCGCGCTCCAGGAAGACGCGGGCGTTGTCGTTCAGCGCCCGCAGGGCCGCCAGCGGCTGGTTGATCTCATGCGTGATGCTGGCGGCCATCTGGCCCAGCACGGCGAGCTTGCCGGCCTGCACGAGGTCATCCTGGGTGGCGCGCAAGGCCTGCTCGGTGCGATGCAGCTCGTCGACGCGGGCCTGCAGCTCCCGGGTGCGCTCGGCGATGCGCGCCTCCAGGCTGTCATAGGCGGCGCGCAGCTCCCCCTGCGCGGCGAGCCGTTCCCGCGCGCGGCGGCGGCGCAGTTGCAGATAGGCGAGCAGCAGCAGCAGGGACACCCAGGCCAGGCCCGCAGCCCAGGCGCGGCCGGCGGCAATCTGCTCGGCGCCGCGAATCTCGGTAAAGGACAGCAGGGTCCAGCCCCTGCCGTCCACCGGCAGCTCGGTGACCAGGGAACGCAGCCAGGCGGTGCCAATGCCGATGCGCTCGACACGCCGTTCGGCGCGTGCCCGCGAGGCGTCCCTTGCCAGCGGCTTCAGCGGCAGGTCGCCGTACTGCTGGGTGTCATGCAGCTCGGCGCGCGCCGCTGTCGAGAGCGGCTGCAGCGTGCGGTACTTCCATTCCGGTCGGCTGGCGAGGAAGACCACGCCACGCGCGTCGGCCAGCATCAGGTCGCCGGCGCTGCGGGCCCAGTTGGCCTCCATCTCGTCCAGCGACACCTTGAGCACGACAACGCCGGTGGCCGCACCGGCGAGGCGGTGGGCGATGAAATAGCCTGGCGTGCCTGTCGTCGAGCCGCGCGCATAGAAGTGGCCACTGCCGCTCGCCATCGCGTCGCGGAAGTAGGGCCGGTAGGCGTAGTTCTGGCCGACAAAGGTCTGGGTGTCGCGCCAGTTGCTGGCGGCCAGCGTCAGGCCGTTGGCGTCGATGAGAAAGATGGCCGCCGCGGCCGCGTCGCGGGCCACGGCTTCGAGCAAGGCATTGACTTCAGCGGCCCTTGCCTTGGAGGCCGGTTCGGCGAGCAAACCGGACAAGGCCGGATGCCGTGCCAGCACCTGCGGCACGGTCTCGTACTTGTCCAGGGCGCCGGTCAGCTCATGGGCCACGAAGCGCAGATGACGCTGGGCATCGTCTCGCGTCTGCGCCAGGGCCAGGTCCAACGACAGGCGCCAGGCGGCATAGGCCACCGCAGCGCCGCCCAGTGTCACCAGCAACAGCAGCACGAGGCTGCGTTGCCAGCGGGGACGCTTCAGCGGCTCATGCATAGGCGGGGTATTCGGGCCGAGCGCCGGGCCGCTCCCTAGCCGGCCCGCCTGGCGATGTGCCTGGTGGTCGAGCCGCCAGGCATCGCCGCCCCCTCGGGGGGCGGATCAGCGTTCCCGCTGGGCCGGGGGCTTCAGGTTTCAGCATCGATTCGCGAATGCCGGCGCGTGTCACGCATCAACAGATAGACGAGCAGCGAGCAGGCGATCACCGCGGTAGCGTACCAATAGAAGCCGCTTTCCATGCCCTGCTGCTTGAACCACAGCGCGATGTACTCGGCGCTGCCGCCGAAGACCGACACGGCGATGGCATAAGGCACGCCCACGCCGGTGGCACGGATGGAGGCCGGGAAGAGCTCGGCCTTCACGACGGCATTGATGGAGGTGTAGCCGCTGACGATGAGCCAGGCACAGGCGATCAGGCCGAAAGCCTCCCACGGTCCTTGCGCGTGGCGGATGGCCGTCAGCAGCGGCACCGTGAACAGCGTGCCCAGCACGGCGAAACCCAGCAGCAGCGGCTTGCGGCCGATGCGGTCCGACAGCGCACCGTACAGCGGCTGCAGCATGGCGGCGAAGACCAGGCTGGCGGCGGACACCGCCGTCGTCTGCGCGTCCGTCAGGCCGACCGACAGCTTCAGGAACTTCTGCATATACGTCGTGTAGACGTAGAAGGCCAGCGTGCCGCCCATGGTCAGGCCGATGACGATGAGGCATTCGCGCGGATGCTGCATCAGCAGCTTGAAGCCGCCCATGCGGTCCTTGCCATGCTTGCTTTTGTGGTTCTCGAAGGCCTTGGTCTCGGGCAGGTCGGAACGCATGATGAGGGCGACGACGGCCAGCAGCGCGCCGATGAAGAAGGGAATGCGCCAGCCCCAGGCCTTCAGTTCAGCCGTGTCGAGCACGAAGTTCTGCAGCACCAGCAGCACGACCAGGGCCGTCAGCTGGCCGCCGATCAGCGTCACGTACTGGAAGCTGGAATAGAAGCCTCGGTGCTTGGAGGTCGCCATCTCAGAGAGGTAGGTGGCGCTGGAGCCGTACTCGCCGCCCAGGCTCAGGCCTTGCAGCAGGCGGGCGAGCAGCAGGATGACGGGCGCGCCGACGCCCACCGATGCATAGGTGGGCGAGCAGGCAATCAGCAGCGAGCCGCCGCACATCAACAGCACCGAGGCCATCAGCGCCTTGCGCCGGCCATGGCGGTCGCCGATGTAGCCGAACAGCAGGCCACCGATGGGCCGCACGAAGAAGCCCAGCGCAAAGATGGCCGCGGTGGACATGGACTGGGCCACCGGGTCGCTGGACGGGAAGAAGGCCGAGGAGAAATAAAGGGAGAAGGCCGCGTAGCAGTAGAAGTCGTACCACTCGACGAGGTTGCCGATGGAGCCGACGAAGATGGCCTTGACGCGCTTGAGCTCGATGTGATCGGGCGCCTGGGCGGCGCCTGCCGAGGTCGGCGGATAGATCGCTGACATGGGGCTGTCTCCTGTGGTTGTGTGCCCAGGATGAGCAGCTTGCGTGCCAGGCTCAAAAGCGTCGCTTTCGAGGTGGCGCAGTAGCAAGATCGGCGGTTTGTCGCCGATCAACCGGGGTCAGCCGGCCGCCAGCGGCGGCAATCCGCCGCCGTCTAGAACCGCAGGTCGATGCTGGCCATGTCGAGGCGGCTGCCCTCGCCTTCCGGCTTCACGCTGACGACGTGAAAGCTCTTGGCGGTGCCGACGCGGTATTCCAGCGTGCCGGGCTTGAGCTCGCTGGCCTCGCAGCTCAGCCGGTCGGAGTCCTTGGGCGGCTTGATGCGGTTGGCCGGGTCGCGGCAGTCCAGCACCGCGCCGTAGCGGCCCAGGGCCTTCACGTAGAAAGCCGCCACGCGCTCGGGCGACGCGGCGCTGTGGAACTTCATCGCATGGATCTGCAGGCCGAAGCCGCCGGCCCAGGCGCCGAAGCTGATGCCGGCCTTGTCGTCGGCACTGTCCTTGACCGGCACGGCACCGGCGTAGACCGGCAGGCCGACGTCGGCCGCCTCGGTGCGGGCATTGCCCTGGATGCCCATGCTGAAGTCCTTGCCGTCGCCGGCCAGAGCGGCCGAAGTGGCCAGCACGAGGGCGAGGCCGGCAAGAACGTGGCGCTTGGTCATGACGATCTCCTGAGCGTTGCTTGAATGCGCCCAGGTTAGGCAGCGCCCCGCCGCCCCGCGACGCCGCCGCGACAGGCTGCACGGCGGCGTGGACAGGCCGCAGGGCCGGCCGACGATCGGATCAGCGCTTGGACTTGACCCAGTCCATGACCAGCTCACGCAGCACCGGCAGCGGCACCTGGCCGGCCGTCAGCACGACACGGTGGAAGCCCTTGATGTCGAACTTGTCGCCCAGCGCCGCGGTGGCCTCGGCGCGCAGCTTGGTGATCTCCAACTGGCCGATCTTGTAGCCCAGGGCCTGGCCCGGCCAGACGATGTAGCGCTCGACTTCCGACACGACATCGCTCTCGGCCATGGACGAGTTGTCGAGCATGAACTTGATAGCCTTCTCGCGTGACCAGCCCTTGGCGTGCAGGCCGGTGTCCACCACCAGGCGCATGGCGCGCAGCTGCTCGTCCGACAGGCGGCCGTACCACTGGTAGGGGTCGGTGAACAGGCCCAGCTCCTTGCCCAGGCTCTCGGAGTACAGGGCCCAGCCCTCGACATAGGCCGTGTAGTTGCTGCCGAAGCGGCGGAAGGCCGGCAGGGTGCTGTCTTCCTGGGCGATCGAGATCTGGAAGTGATGGCCCGGCGAGGCCTCGTGCAGGGACAGGGTCTCCATGCCGAAGATGGGCTGGGCCTTCAGGTTGAAGGTGTTGACGTAGAAGACGCCCGGCCGTGAGCCGTCGGCGGTGCCGTTCTGGTACGAGGCACCCGCCGCGCTCTCGGCGCGGAAGGCCTCGACCTCCTTGACCTCGTAGTCGGCCTTCGGTTGGATGTCGAAGAGCTTGGGCGTCAGGCCGTTGATCTTCTTCTGCAGGTCACGGTAGCCGGCCAGCAGGTCTTCGGGCTTGCTGTAGTAGTACTTGGGGTCGTCCTGCAGATGCTTGAAGAAGGCCTTCAGGTCGCCCTGGAAGCCGACCTGCTTGCGCACCCCCTCCATCTCGCCCAGGATGCGCGCCACTTCCTTGAGGCCGATGGCATGGATCTGCTCCGGCGTCAGCTTCAGCGTGGTGGACTGCTGCACGCGCCAGGCATACCAGGCCTTGCCGTCCGGCAGGGCCGACCAGCCCGTGCTCTTGCGCGCCTTGGGCATGTACTCGTCGCGCACAAAGGCCAGCAGGCGGCCATAGGCCGGCAGCACGCCCGTGGACAGCAGCTTGCGCATCTCGGCCGTGATGCGCTCGCGGTCGGCGGCCGGCACGGCGTCGGGGAAGTTCTTGATCGGGCCCCAGAACAGGCTTTTCTCGGGGTCGGTCACGGCCAGGGCCTGCAGCTGGGGCAGCACCTTCTCCATGACGGCCTTGGGCTGGGTCACGCCGGCCTTGAGGCCGTCGCGCATGTTGGCGATGCTGCCGTCGAACAGCGGCACGGCCAGGGCCAGGCGCTTGAGCCAGTCGTCGTAGTCCTTGGTCGTCTTGAAGGGCTGGATGGACTCGCCCGTGCCCATCTGGGCCAGGAAGCTGGGCAGGCCGCCGATCTGGCTGATGGGCTGCATCCATTCGGGGAAGCGCTCGCCGGCCAGGCTCTGCTCCAGGTCGAGCTTCAGGATGCTGTAGGAGACGCGATCCTTGGCGTCAAGTTTGGCCTTGCTGAAACCGGCCAGGTCCTTGAGCTGCTCCTGCACCTCGCGCTTGGCCTGGGCCCGGTAGGCGGCCGTCGTCGTGTCGATGAGGCGGTCGTTGTAGCGCGGGTCGCCCAGGGACGTGGCCAGCACGGGCTGGCGCTGCAGGGTCAGTTCCCACTGGGCGTCCAGCCACTGGTGGAAGCGTTCGCTCTCGGTGGCGGCAAAGGCGGGCAGGCTCAGCGACAGGCTGGTGGCGAGCAGGCTCAAGGCGTGACGACGGCGCATGGAATCTCCGATGTGAAGGCCGCGATGCTAGCGAGGTGGCTGCTGACAAGCCAAAGGCCATGGTGTCCCTAGAATTCCCCCAGGCCCCGCTTCGGGGCTGTTGTCGTTTGTAGGTCCGCATGACTCTCCCGTCGCTGCCGGCAATCCAGCCCGGCAAGAAGTTCACCCATTCCCGCCCTGTCGGCTCGGCCGATGCCCTGCTGCTCGCGCGCTTCGTGCAGCAGCAGCGCGACGCCGGGCGCCTGGCCGCCATCTTCACGGCCGAGCCGGGCGACACCCAGCGCCTGGAAGACGAGCTGAAGTTCTTCGCCCCCGAGCTGAAGATCGCCGTCTTCCCCGACTGGGAAACCCTGCCCTATGACAGCTTCAGCCCCCACCAGGACCTGATCTCCGAGCGCCTGGCCACGCTGTGGGAGCTGCTGCAAAGCAAAAAAACGAAAAGCATTGACGTCGTGTTGATGCCGGCATCGACGGCACTGACACGCCTGGCGCCGCCCAGCTTCCTGGCCGGCACCACCTTCAACTTCAAGCAGAAGCAGCGCCTGGACGAGGCCTCGCTGCGCTCCCAGCTGACACTGGCCGGCTACACCAACGTCAGCCAGGTCGTGCAGCCCGGCGAGTACGCTGTGCGCGGCGGCCTCATCGACCTCTTCCCCATGGGCTCGGCCGTGCCCTACCGCGTCGACCTGTTCGGCGACGAGGTCGACTCCATCCGCGTCTTCGACCCCGACAGCCAGCGCAGCCTCTACCCGGTGCCCGACGTGCGCCTGCTGCCTGGCCGCGAGTTCCCCATGGACGAGGCGGCGCGCAAGGCCTTCCGCAACCGCTGGCGCGAGAAGATGGACGGCGACCCGACCAAGTCGCGCCTCTACCGCGACATCGGCGACGGCATCGCCTCGGGCGGCATCGAGTACTACCTGCCCATCTTCTTCGAGCAGACGGCCAGCGTCTTCGATTACCTCGGCGCTGAAGCGGGCCTGGCCCTGCATGGCGAGGTCGATGAAGCCATCCAGCGCTTCTGGACCGACACCAAGGAGAGGCACCGCTTCCTGCAGCACGACCCCGAGCGGCCGCTGCTGCCGCCTCAGGAGATCTTCCTGACGGCCGAGGACTTCTTCGGTCTGACCAAGCCACATGCCGTGCTGTCGGTGCGCGGCAACGAACCGGTGGACTTCGCCCGTCCGCTGCCCGACGTCAGCGTCGAGCGTGGTGCCCAGGAGCCCTTGGCCCGCCTCGAATCCCACCTGAAGGCCACGCCGCACCGCGTGCTGCTGCTGGCCGAAAGCGAAGGCCGGCGCGAGAGCCTGCTGGAGCAGTTGCGCGACAGCAAGATCGACCCGCCTTCGGTGGCCAGCCTCGCCGAGTTCTGGGAAGGCGACGAAAAATATGCCATCACCGCCGCGCCGTTGGCGGAAGGCTTCTTCTGGGTCGACGGGCAGCGACCCGTGCAGCTCATCACCGAGACCGAGCTGTTCGCGACGACGCCCACCACGCGGCGCCGCCGCAAGCAGGAGCAGGTCAGCGACGTCAATGCGCTGATCAAGGACCTGTCCGAGCTCAAGGTCGGCGACCCCGTCGTGCACATCAACCACGGCATCGGCCGCTACCAGGGCCTGGTCAACATCGACCTGGGCGATGGCCAGAAGAGCGAGTTCCTGCACCTGGAATACGCCGACAAGGCGACGCTGTATGTGCCGGTCGCGCAGTTGCACCTGATCGGCCGCTACACCGGCGTGAGCCCGGAAGAAGCGCCGCTGCACAAGCTGGGCTCGGGCCAGTGGGAAAAGGCCAAGCGCAAGGCCGCCGAGCAGGTGCGCGACACCGCGGCCGAGCTGCTGAACCTGTATGCCCGCCGCGCCGCCCGCGAAGGCCATGCGTTCAGGTACTCCGGCCACGACTACGAGGCCTTCGCCGCCAGCTTCGGCTTCGAGGAGACGCCCGACCAGCGCGCCGCCATCCACGCCGTCATCCAGGACATGATTTCGCCCAAGCCCATGGACCGCCTGGTCTGCGGCGACGTGGGCTTCGGCAAGACCGAGGTGGCGCTGCGTGCGGCCTTTGTCGCCGTGATGGGTGGCAAGCAGGTCGCCATCCTGGCGCCGACGACGCTGCTGGCCGAGCAGCATTACCAGAACATCTCCGACCGCTTCGGCGCCTGGCCCATCAAGGTCGCGGAGATGAGCCGCTTTCGCTCGGCCAAGGAGATCAAGGCGGCGATGGAGGGCATTGCCGACGGCACGCTGGACATCGTCGTCGGCACGCACAAGCTGCTGTCCGCCGAAGTCAAGTTCAACCGCCTGGGCCTGCTCGTCATCGACGAAGAACACCGCTTTGGCGTGCGCCACAAGGAGGCCATGAAGGCCATGCGTGCCGAGGTCGACGTGCTGACGCTGACGGCCACGCCCATTCCCCGCACGCTGGGCATGGCGCTGGAAGGCCTGCGCGACCTGTCGGTCATCGCCACGGCGCCGCAGCGCCGCCTGGCCATCAAGACCTTCGTCCGCGCCGAGAGCAGCGGCACCATCCGCGAGGCCGTGCTGCGCGAACTCAAGCGCGGCGGCCAGGTCTACTTCCTGCACAACGAGGTCGAGACCATCGAGAACCGGCGCCAGAAGCTCGAAGAGCTGGTGCCCGAGGCGCGCATCGTCATCGCCCACGGCCAGATGCCCGAGCGCGAGCTGGAGCGCGTCATGCGCGAGTTCGTCGCCGGCAAGCACAACCTGCTGCTGTGCTCGACCATCATCGAGACCGGCATCGACGTGCCCAGCGCCAACACCATCATCATTGCCCGCGCCGACAAGTTCGGCCTGGCCCAGCTGCACCAGCTGCGCGGCCGCGTCGGCCGCTCCCACCACCAGGCCTATGCCTATCTGATGGTGCCCGACATGCAGGGCCTGACCAAGCAGGCCACGCAGCGCCTGGACGCCATCCAGGCCATGGAGGAACTGGGCTCGGGCTTCTACCTCGCCATGCACGACCTGGAGATCCGCGGCGCCGGCGAGGTGCTGGGCGACAACCAGAGCGGCAACATGATGGAGGTGGGCTTCCAGCTCTACAACGACATGCTGAGCGAGGCCGTGCGCGCGCTCAAGGCCGGCCACGAGCCCGACCTGCTGTCGCCGTTTGCGGCCACCACCGAGATCAATCTGCATGCCCCGGCCTTGCTGCCGGATGCCTATTGCGGCGATGTGCAGGTGCGGCTGTCCCTCTACAAGCGCCTGGCCACGGCCGAGAAGAACGAGCAGATCGACGCCATGCTGGAAGAGGTGACCGACCGCTTCGGCAAGCTGCCCAACCAGGGCCAGAACCTCTTCGACCTGCACCGCCTGCGCGTGCTGGCCAAGCCCTATGGCGTCAGCAAGATCGACGCCTCGCCGGCCCTCATCAACATCAACTTCCGCCCCAACCCGCCCATCGACCCGATGCGCGTCATCGAGCTGGTGCAGAAGAACCGCAACATCAAGCTGGTGGGCAACGAGAAGCTGCGCGTGGAGAAGCAGCTCTCCAGCCCGCAGGACCGCGCCCAGGCCGTGCGCGAGGTGCTGAGGCTGCTGGGCCAGCCCCTCAAGGCAAGCTAGGGAGGGCAGGCGACGAGACGGCTGCCTAGACTGCGCCGTCCGTCGCCTGGAGCCCCGCCATGAAGAAGCTTGCCCTCGCCCTCGCCTTCCTGCTGCCCGCCCTGGCCAGCGCCGCCGGGCTGACAGGCACGACGGTGGACGTGCGCTATGACTTCGAGAACGGGGCCCAGGTTTTCCACACGCTGGACAGCGTTCTCGTCGGCGCGGGCACCGAGCTGAGCTGCCCCGGCGCCGCCCAGATCTGCCAGGCGCTGACGGCGCCGACCCAGAGCCTGGACTTCGGCAACAGCAGCATCCGCTACGACTACAGCGGCACCGGCAGCAGCTTCAACAGCATCCCGGTCAACGGCTTCACCTTCCAGTCGCTGTTCGACGCCGGCACGGTGATCACCGGCGTGACGCTGACGGGCAGCGGCGTCACCGGCCTGGACGCTTCGCGCGTCAGCTTCTCGGCCCACACCGTGCAGGTCTACATGGGCGGGGTGAGCGTCAGCGGCCCCCAGGCCTCTTTCCAGCTCGACATCCAGACGGCGCCCGTGCCCGAGCCGGCCAGCGCTGCCCTGCTGCTCGGCGGCCTGGCGCTTTTGGCTGTCGGGCGCCGCCGCTGAGCGCATCGGGATAATGCGGGCATTGCTGGCCCGCTCCATCCCGACTCCGTGACCTCCTCCGCTTCTGAAGGCCTCGTCCTGCGCGACGGCCCCGCGCTGCCGCCGCTGTCCCACTTCAAGCTCGCCGCCTTCGACATGGACTCGACGCTGATCAGCATCGAGTGCATCGACGAGATCGCCGCGCTGGCCGGCAAGGGCCAGGAAGTCGCCGCCATCACCGAAGCCGCCATGCGCGGCGAGATCACCGACTTCAGGGACAGCCTGCGCCGGCGCCTCGCCATCCTGGCCGGCGTGCCGGCAACGGTGTTGGACCGCGTGCTGGCCGAGCGGTTGAACTTCAACCCCGGCGCGCGAGAACTCTGCACCGCGCTGAAGGCGGCCGGGTTGAAGCTCGTGCTCGTCTCCGGCGGCTTCACCTTCTTCACCCGCTTTGTCGCCGCCGAGCTGGGCATGGACTTCGTGCGCAGCAACGAACTCGAGATCGCCGACGGCGCCCTCACCGGCCGCGTCGTCATGCAGGACTGGGGTGACATCTGCGACGGCGAGCAAAAGCGCCTGATGCTGCTGCAGAGCTGCGAGTCAATTGGCTGCCGCCCCGACCAGGCCATGGCGGTCGGCGATGGCGCCAACGACCTGCCCATGATGGGCGCGGCCGGCCTGTCGGTGGCCTATCACGCCAAGCCCAAGGTGCGCGAGCAGGCCCGCATCGCCATCAACGAGGGTGGTCTGGATCGACTGCTGGAGTTGATCCGGCCGTGAAGCGGCTGGCGGCGCTGCTGCTGGCCACCGTGCTTGCGGGCACGGCGGCGGCGCAGTCACCGCCACCGCCGCTGCGCTTTGTCGCAGCCACCAACAACGCCCTGCCCATCGCCCAGTTCGACGCCAGCGACAAACTCGTCGGCGGCATCGTCAAGGACCTGGGCGAGCTGATCGCCACCGGCCTGGATCGGCAGGCCGTCTTCGTGCCGATGGCGGGCAAGCGTGTCAGCGCCGCCCTGCTGGCCGGTGAAGCCGACGCCATCTGCTTCGTGCTGCCGGAATGGCTGCAGGGCGATTTCCGCTGGACGCGCGGCCTCATCCCCGACGCCAGCCTGGTCGCCTCGCATGTCGATGCGCCGGCCCTCACGAGCCTGCAGCAACTCGCCGGCCAGCCCCTGGGGACGGTGCAGGGCTACAGCTATCCGCTGGCCGAGCAGGTGCTGGGCAAAGGGCTCAAGCGCTCTGACGTGCCGAGCATGACTGCCAACCTGAATCGCCTCGCCGCCGGCAGGCTGCGCTATGCGCTGGTGGAGAAAACCTCGCTGCAGTTCTTCCTGCGCGAGCAGACCAAGGCCCAAGTGCGCATCGCCTGGGTCATCAACCAGTTCGACGCCCGCTGTGCCTTCTCGCCGCATTCCGGCGTGCCCTTCCCCGAGGTGGCCGCGGTGCTGGACCGCCTCGTCACTGACGGCAGCGTGCAGCGCGTGCTGGCGCGCTACCGCTGATCCGCCGCCGGGACGACGCGCCCGGCCTTCATGACGAAGTCGACCTTCTCCATCAGCCGGATGTCGGCCAGCGGGTCGCCCTTGACCGCGACGATGTCGGCCCAGCGCCCCGGCGTGATGGCACCGAGCTGGCCTTCCTGGCGCAGCAGCCTCGCCGCGTTGATGGTGGCCGACTGGAGAGCCGCCATGGCCGGCATGCCCGCGTCGACGAGATAGCCGAACTCCTTGGCGTTGGCGCCATGCGGGCCGACGCCGGAGTCCGTGCCGAAGGCGATCTTGACGCCGCCCTTCCAGGCCCGGGCCAGCGCCTGCTGCACCAGGATGCCGACACTGATGGCCTTGAGGCGCACGACCTCGGGGAAATAGCCGGGCTGCTGGGCCTTCTCGCTGGCGAAGCGGCCGGCCGACAGCGTCGGCACCAGCCAGGTGCCATGCTGCTTCATCGCCGCCACGACCTCGTCGTCGAGGTAGGAGCCGTGCTCGATGGAGTCCACGCCGGCGCGGATGGCGCGCAGCATGCCCTCCTTGCCGTGGGCGTGCACGGCGACGGCAAAGCCATAGTCGCGTGCCGTCTCGACGACGGCCTTCAGCTCGGCGTCGGTGAACTGCGGGTTGATGCCGTTGGTGGCCAGGCTCAGCACGCCGCCGGTGCCGGTCAGCTTGATGAGGTCGGCGCCTTCCTTGTAGCGCTGGCGCACGGCCTTGCGCGCCTCGTCGGGGCCGTTGATGACGCCCTCGGCCGGCCCGGGGTCGCCGCGCAGCTGGTTGTTCAGGCCGTTGGTGGGGTCGGCATGGCCGCCCGTCGTGCCGATGGCCTTGCCGGCGGCATAGATGCGCGGGCCGGTGATCCAGCCCTTGGCCGTCGCGTCACGCAGGCTGATGGCCAGGCCATCGGGCGCGCCCAGGTCGCGCACGGTCGTGAAGCCGGCATCGAGGATGCGGCGCAGATAGACGGTGGCGTGCAAGGCCGCGTCGGCCGGGTTCTGGAAGAAGCGCTCGGCGTAGGCACCCGGGTTGCTCTCGTGGCTGATGTGCACATGGGCATCGATGAGCCCCGGCATGACGGTGCGGTCCCTCAGGTCGATGAGGCGGTCGTAGTCGGCTGGCTCGACGTAGCCCGGCTTGACCGCACTGATCTTGTCGCCGAAGACGATGATGGACTGGCGCTCCAGCACCCGGCCCGCCTCGGTGTCGACGAGGCGGCCGGCGTGGATCAGCGTTTCGCCCGACGCGGCAACGGCGGCGTTGCAGGCAGCGAACAGCAGGGCAAGGGCGAAGCGACGCATGACGGCACCATCGAGTGGACAGGCCCGCGAGTGTCGTCCGGCTCAGCCTCCGCCCGGCCCCTGGATGACCCTGACCGAGTCTGTCCCGAAAGTCACGGTCTGGCCGGCGCGGATCTTGGCCGTCTTGCGCAACTCCACCTGGCCGTCGACCTTGACCTCGCCGGCCGTGATCAGCATCCGTGCGCGGCCGCCGCTCTCGACCAGGCCCATGGCCTTGAGCAGCTTGTCCAGCTCGATGTACTCGCCGCGCAGCGTGAGCTCAAGCATGCCGGGCCTTCAGAGCGGCTTCGCGGAAGGCCGTCAGCGTGCTGCGCGAGGTACTCACATCGCTGGACAGGCGCAGATGCAGCAGGGCCGGCTTGCCGCCCGCGATGGCGGCATCCAGCGCCGGGCCGACCTGCTCCGTGTTCTCGGCGTAGAAGGCCGAGAAGCCAAAGGCCTCGGCGAACTTGGCGAAGTCGGGGTTGAAGAGATCGCTGCCCGACACGCGGCCCGGGTACTCGCGCTCCTGGTGCATGCGGATGGTGCCGTAGGTGCCGTTGTCGACGACGACAACGAGCAGCTTCTTGGCGCCGTAGCCGGTGGCCGTGGCCAGCTCCTGGCCCGTCATCAGGAAGTCGCCGTCGCCGGCGATGTTGACGACCCAGCGGTCCTGCAGCAGCGCTGCAGCCACCGCGGCGGGGACGCCATAGCCCATCGCGCCCGAGGTCGGCGCCAGTTGCGTCTTGCCGAAGCGGTGCAGGCCCGTGTAGCGGTGGAAGCGGTGCAGCCAGCCGCTGTAGTTACCGGCGCCATTCGTGAAGATCGTGCCCTCAGGCAGCTTGGCATCGATGAGGTGGATGACCTCGGCCATGTCCAGCGGCGCCACCGGCGTCGGCACGAGGTTGCCGCGGTAGTCGGCGTTGGCGGCCGCCGTCCAATCGCCCCAGGCGACGTCGGCCGGCGGCGTCAGCGCGGCCAGGGCCGGGGCGGCCTGGCTCATGCTGGCGTTGATCAGCAGCTCGCCCGTGTAGACGCGGCCCAGCTCTTCGGCACCGGCATGGATGTGGATCAGGCCTTGCGTCGGGCGCGGCGCCTGCAGCAGCGTGTAGCCGCCGGTCGTCATCTCGCCCAGGCGCGGGCCGACGGCGAGGATGAGGTCGGCTTCTTTGACCCGCGCGGCCAGCTTGGGATTGATGCCGATGCCGACGTCGCCGGCGTAGTTCGGATGGACGTTGTCGAACAGGTCCTGGAAGCGGAAGGCGCAGCCGACTGGCAGCTTCCAGCTCTCGGCAAAGCGCTGCAGGGCCGCCGTCGATTCAGGCGTCCAGCCGCCACCACCGACGATGACGAGAGGCTTCTGGGCGGCCGCCAGACGCTCGCGCAGTTCGGCCAGCGCAGCCGGCGTGGGCGCCGCCTCGGCGGGCCGGGCGGGCGCCACGACGGGCGCCGCGATCGGCTGGGTCAGCATGTCCTCGGGCAGCACCAGCACGACCGGGCCGGGCCGGCCCTGCATGGCCGTGTGGAAGGCGCGGGCCACGTATTCGGGCAGGCGCTCGGCGTCATGCACCTCGCCCACCCACTTGGCCATGCCCAGGGTGCCGGGGCCGAACATCTGGCGGTAGTCCACCTCCTGGAAGGCCTCGCGGTCGCGCTGATCGCTGGCGACCTGGCCGATGAAGAGGATCATCGGCGTCGAATCCTGGAAGGCCGTGTGCAGGCCGATGCTGGCATTGGTCGCGCCGGGGCCGCGCGTGACAAAGCAGATGCCCGGCTTGCCAGTCAGCTTGCCCTGGGCCTCGGCCATGAAGGCCGCGCCGCCTTCCTGGCGACAAGCGACGAAGCGGATCTTGTCGGCATATTCATGGAAGCCATCGAGCACGGCGAGATAGGACTCGCCAGGCACGCCGAAGGCATCGGTCACGCCCTGGGCGATCAACGCCTCGACCAGCACATGGCCGGCGAGACGGGGGGAGGCAGCTTGTCTAGTCATGTTGACACTTTAGCTGGGGTCGCGGGTCTTCATCGCCCGTGTCGGCCCACGAACACAGGGGTTGCTCAGTCGTCGACAGCCTCGATACCCAGCTGCCGCATGCGTTCGACATGCGCTTTCATCACCGACAGCTGCTCGGCCGAATGGCCTTGCCAGTCGGTGACTTCGCCCGTCACCCGCAGCGGCTCTCGCGAGCGGTAGGACTTGGTCGGGTTGCCGGGAAACTTCTTGTCGGTGACGTTGGGATCGTCGGCGATCGCTCCGGTGGGTTGCACGATGTAGATGCGGCCGGGGCCATCGCCCATCGCCAGCTCTGCCCCCCAGATCGCCGCCTCCAGCGTCGCGCTCAGGTAGACGTGGTTGGCCTTGCGCCGGGTTCCGTAGTTGGAGGTGTAGCCAGCCTGGATCAGGTCACCCACCTTCAGGTCGGCCTTGGTGCCGTGGTAGTACGGGGGCGGGGTCAAGTCGTCTGTGCTGTTCATCTGGGTGTTCGAGTAGTGGTCAACGCATCTCCCGATCGGCGGCCCGATCGAAGACCTTGTCCCGGGTCATGCCGAGACGGCGCCGCATTTCAAGGATCACGCCTGTGCCAACGACAGCAACCAGGGCGCCCGCCATCGGTTGGAGCAGGAAAAGCGTCATGCCGCCGCAAAGGAAGCCGACGCCCAGATAGAGCGAGTCCTCCTCCCGATGTTCCGCCCAAAGCGCGAATGCGAATGCAAGCACGGCCAGGTAGGCGGCGAAGAACCGTAGCGCGGCAATGATCCAGCCGTCGGTGATGGTGAGCAGTGTGACGTTGCTCATCTCTGGTGTCACCCAAGGCTCTTGAAGAATGCCGAGCTTCTCTGCCAGCTCAAGCACATGCCCGCCCCGCGAGCTCCAGAGGATTTCAAGCTGCCGGGCAGCGAGGACTGCGGCGATGGACAAGCCGCCATAGATGGAGCTCGCAAAGCCATGGACGTTGCCTTCGTTCAAAGGGGCCGCGTTCGTCATCGCCGGGCTAGCCTCAGGGCTTGGCGACCACAACCGTCACCTCGTCGCCCCTTCGATGGCACGCTCCGTGATCTTGTCCTTGAGCTTGTCGTCGGGCGTGAGCCCCAACGCCTTGTGCAGCGCCGACGGCCCACTGCTGGCATCGGCAGGCTTGGGGACGGGCGTGGCCTGGACCACCGTGACGGTGCCCGCCGTCACCGCCTGGTCGCGGTGGCCGGCCGGGCATTCGGCATTCGTGTAGGAAATCTCCTGGCCCTTGACGCATTTGCGCAGCCCGCCCGGCCTGGCCTTGCCGGCATCTCCCGCCGGGCTCGAAGACTCCGCCAGCGTCTGGACCTTGCTGGCCGATGGGCCCAGCCAGGCCTGCAGCGGCTCGCGCTGTTGCCAGACCAGGCCGAGGGCGGCCACCACGAGCAAGCCAATGACAAGACCACGAATCGACATGAGGGCAGGCGGAACAGTTGATGCGTCACTGTAGCGGCGCGCCCGCTACGCCTTCATCAAGCCCTGCCAGGACCAACGCGGCAGGGCCAGGTCATCGGGCACCGCCTGGCCGCGGCTCGGGTAGGCGGCCATGGCCTGGGTCGTGGCCCAGGCAAAGTAGTCATGCAGCACCTGCCGCAGCTCCGCATCCGCCACACCGATGTCGGCCAGCGCCGCGTCGAAGCAGGCGATGGCGCGGCGGTCCATCTCCTCATGCGGGCCATTGCCGCTGTGGCTGCGCACGACAGCAGAGTGGCTGCCCAGCTGCCCGCTGTACAGCGCCGGGCCGCCCCAGGCCTCGGCCCAGTAGGCCGCCAGTCTCTCGGTGTGCCGGGGATGAAAGCCGTGGCTGAAGGCGTGGGCAACGATCTCGTCGGCCAATACCCGCGCATGCCAGGCCTGGGCCAGGCGTAGCACGGCATCCTGGCCGCCCAGGGCATCGAACAGGCTGTCTTGTCGCATGGGAAACCTCAGGCGCTGCGTTGCTGTCCCAGCAGTTTGACAGCCAAAGCCCCCAGCACCAGGCCCATCGCGTAGCGCTGCAGCGCCAGCCAGAAGCGGTTGCGCGAGAACCAGAGTGCGACGCGCGCGGCGCACAGGGCCACCAGCAGATTGACCGATGAGCCGATGCAGACCTGGGTCGTGCCCAGCACCAGGCTCTGCGCCAGCACCGACCCGGCCTCGGGCGAGATGAACTGGGGCAGCACCGACAGATAGAAGATGGCCACCTTGGGGTTGAGGATGCTGGTCAGCAGGCCCATGGTGAAGAGCTTGCGCGGCCGCTCGGTTGGCAAGGTGCGCGGCTCGAAGGGTGAGCGAGCGCCGGGGCGCACCGCCTGCCAGGCCATCCACAGCAGATAGAGGGCACCTGCGAACTTCAGCAGCTCATAGCCCAGCGGCACGGCCAGGAAGAGGGCCGTCAGACCGACGGCCGCGCAGACCATGTGCACCGTGAAGCCCAGCACGACGCCGCACCAGGACATGACGCCCGCCGTGCGCCCCTGGCAGATGGAGCGCGAGATCAGATAGACCATGTTCGGCCCCGGCGTCGCGGCCATCAGCAGGGCCGCCGCCGCGAACACGAAAAAGTGCGGCGCCGAGGGCATGGGATGTCAGGCAGCAGCCGTCGCCAGGGCGCGCCGCCGCGCCAGGCCCATGCCGACCAGACCGGCCGACGCGACGCCCATCAGCAGGGCCGCGGCCGAGCCGGCGAACACGCCGCGCGGCATGCCGTGGTCGAGGATGGCGCCGAAGACCGGCGCGGCCAAGGCAAAGCCGATGTCCAGGCCTGAGTAGACGGTGCCGTAGACGCGGCCCGTCGCCCCCGGCGGCGAGGCGCGCTTGATGAGCATGTCGCGCGACGGGCCGGCCAGCCCCGTGCCGAAGCCGGCCAACGCCGCCACCGCAGCCGCCAAGGGGCCGGGCAACCAGCCGGTGGCAGTCAGCAGCAGCAGGGCCGCCGCCAGGGCCAATGCCAGCGCGATGGTGCGTTCCAGCCGCTCCGCCTTGGCCACCAGGAAGCCGCCGCAGACCATGCCGGCCGCGCCGGCCAGCATGTAGCCGGTGACGACATAGGCCGTCAGCGCCAGCGGCAGGCCATACATCTGATGCAGGGCCGGGCTGGCAAAGCTCTGGATGGCCGACAGGGCCGCCGTGCTCCAGAAGAAGAAGGAGAAGCACAACCAGACCGAGGGCAGCTTCAGGAAGGCCATGGGGTGCTCGACCTTGGCGCCAGCCTCGGGCTTGGCATGGCCCCAGGAACCCTGGCGGTCGTCTATTGCCGAGCGTTGCCAGAACAGCAGGCCCATGACGGTCAGCGCGACCAGGGCCGTGCCGAGATAGGCGAAGCGCCAGTTGCCGGTGGCCTCGGCGATGCCGATGGAGAACACCGGCGCGAAGGCCCAGCCCAGGTTGCCGCTGATGCCGTGCACCGAGAAGGCATGGCCCAGGCGCGGCTGCGAGACGCGCTTGTTCAGGATGGTGAAGTCGGCCGGGTGGAAAGGCGCATTGCCGACGCCGGCCAGCGCCGCCGCCAGCATCAGCCCGCCAAAGCCCTGGGCCAGGCCGGCCGCGATGGAAGCCAGGAAGAAGCTCGCCATCGCCGCGAACAGCACCGGCCGGGCACCGATGCGGTCGACGATGAAGCCCGACAGCGCCTGGCCGGCGCCGGAGATGACGAAGAAGGTCGTCACCAGCAGGCCCAGTTCCGAGTAGCTCAGGCCGAAAGCCTGGATGAAGGCCGGGAACAGCGGCGGCAGCAGCATGTGGAAGAAATGCGAAGTGCCGTGGGCGACGCCGATGGTCGAGATCGTCGTGACGTCGCGCCGGCGCTGCAGGCCGGCGTCTATGGAAGAGGCGATGGCGGAACTCATGCCCCCACTCTAGGCAGGCAGGCTGCGGCCTGGTTACGATGGTTCGTCAAGTTCTGTCGAAATCCGGCCACCACCGCCATGTCCTCCAACCGCCGCAGCTTTCCCGCCTTCTCGCCCGAGCTCTTCGCACCGACGGCCGAGCGGCCGCTGCGCGCCAAGTCGCGCCTGCTGGAGCATCTGGCCGACATCCAGCCTCACCGCCACGACTGGGCCCAGCTCGTCTTCTCGATGACGGGGGCGGTGCGCGTCAACACCGAAGGCACCGGAATGGCAGCCTGGCCGGCCGCGTCGGCCACCTATATCGTGCCGCCATCGCGTGCCGTCTGGATCCCGCCTGGCCTCGTGCATGCGGTGACGGCCATCGAGCAGGCCGAGCTGCACACCCTCTATCTCAACCCTGAACTGCTGGCCGGCGAGGCCTGGAGCGTCGGCCGGGTGCTGGAGGTGTCGCCGCTGCTGCGCGAGCTGGTGCTGGCCCTGCCCGCCGTGCCGGACCCAGCCCCACCGGAGAGCGCGGATGACGTCGAGAGACGCCGCGGCATCGAGAGCCTGGTGCTGATGGAGCTGCAACGCGCCCGCCCGCTGGCCCTGGGCGTCGCCCTGCCCCAGGACGGCCGCCTGCGCCGGCTCTGCGAGGCCATGCTGCGCGAACCCGGTCGCCACGCCGGCCTGGACGAATGGGCTACCGAGGCAGGCGCCAGCCCGCGCACCCTGAGCCGCCTGTTCCGCGAGCAGCTGGGCACCAGCTTCGCGCAGTGGCGCTCGCAGCTGCTGCTGGCCCATGCGCTGACCCTGGCGGCCCGCGGCCGGCCCATGAGCCATATCGCGGCCGAGCTGGGCTATGCCAGCGCCAGCGCCTTCACGGCCATGGTGACGCGCACGGTGGGCATGCCGCCAAGCCGGTTCTTTGCTGAAGCCTGAGCGCCGGACAATCCCGGCCATGCCCGACACGCCGCGCCCCGATTTCAACGACACCCAGCCGCCCATGCGGCCCGCGGAACCCGAGCCGCGGGTGGTCAAGGTCGACAAGCGCGGCTCGAGGCACTGGTTCTTCACGCTGCTGGCCTACATGCCCTTCGTCGTGGCAGGTGCCGTCTACGGCGTCGCCATGCACAGGCTCTTCAGCGGCCTGCTGAGCCGGGAAGCGGCCCAGAGCAGCGGACTGATGCTGTGGTCCTTCCTGTTCGGCGTGCCGCTGGCCATCGGCTTTCTGGTCAGCTTCCTGGCGACGCGGCGCAAGCGAGCCGGACTGGCCGGCGCGGGACTGCTGTCCTGGCTATCGACCGGCCTCTTCGTCTTCGCGGGCGGCGCCCTGCTGCGCGAGGGCAGCATCTGCATCCTCATGGCCCTGCCGCTGCTGCTCATCCTCGCCGTGCTGGGAGCTCTCGTCGGCGCGCTGGCCTCGGCCTTCAGCAAGGACCAGGGCCCCAAGCTGCTGTCGGTCGCACTGCTGCTGCCCCTGGCACTGGGCTCGGTCGAAGCCGGCCTGGATGAACCCACCGACGGCCAGCACATCGTGCGCAGCGTGCTCATCCAGGCACCGGCCGAAACCGTCTGGCAGCACATCAACTTCCCGCTGGACATCGATCCGGCCGAACTGAAGGACGGCATCGCCTACCGCATGGGCGTGCCCTTCCCCGTCGAGGCGCGCACCCTGCAAGGCCGCATCGGCGGCCAGCGGGCCCTGGTCTGGCAGCGCGGCGTGCGCTTCAACGAGATCATCACCGACTGGCAGCCGAACCGCTACATCGCCTGGCGCTACGACTTCGCGCCGGACTCCTTCCCGCCCGGCTCGCTGGATGACCATGTCGTCATCGGCGGCCGCTATTTCAGCCTTGACGACACCGCCTATGCGCTGACGCCCGAAGCTGGCGGGACGCGGCTGACCATCACGGTCAATACCCATGTCTCCACCCACTTCAACTGGTATGCCGGCTGGTGGGCGAACTGGCTGGTGGCCGACACCGCCGAAGCCATCCTGAAGTTCTACAAGCGGCGCGCCGAACGCGGCTAGCGCCAGCGCAACGGTGTATCGCGTGTGGACGCCGATACGCGCAGCCACCCCGCCTGCTCGGCCGCGGCCGGGCTGGCAAAGCTCTCGCGCAGCGCCGCCACCACGTCTTCGCCCACCAGCTCCACCCCCACCCAGGCATCGCGCCAGCTGCGCTTGGCCGCGTACAGCGCCAGGTCGGCCAGGTGCTGCAGGCTGTCCAGGGCCGACGCGCCCGGGCCGCCTGCGGCAAAGGGGAAGCAGGCGAAGCCGATGGACACCGTCTTGTGCTGCGGGCTGCCATCGGGCAGCCGGAACTCGTGGGCCGCGATGGCCATGCGGATCTTCTCGGCCAACTGGGGCGCCGAGGCGCGCTCGACGAAACGCGCAACGACGAGGAACTCCTCGCCGCCCCAGCGCACCACATAGTCCGAGGCGCGCAAGGCCTGGCGCAGCACTTCGGCCGTCTGCACGAGGACGGCGTCGCCGGCCGCATGGCCATGGGTGTCGTTGACGGACTTGAAGTGATCCAGGTCCAGCATCAACAGCACATGGTCGGAGTCCGGCGGCACCGGGTGGCCGGCGGTGTGGCGACGTGCCGCCAGCTCCAGGTCGGCCGGCAGGGTCTGCTCCAGGAAGCGGCGGTTGTGCAGGCCGGTCAAGGGGTCGGTCAGGCTGGCCTGCTCGATGCGCTGGTAGGCCGCCTGCAGGTCGGCCGTGCGTTCGGCCACGACCCGCTCCAGCTCGGCACCGCGGCGGCGCAGCGCGCGCAGGCGCAGCCGGAAGACCGCGACGATGAGCAGCAGCGCCAGCAGTGCAATGGCGGCGCGAAACCACCAGGTCTGGTGCAAGGCCGGCATGACCTGAACAGCGAGCGACAGGGGCGGCTCGCTCCACCGTCCGGCACGGTTGCTGCCCTGCACCAGCAGCTGGTAGCGGCCCGGCGGCAGGCCGGTGTAGGCGGCCAGGCGCTGGTCGGCCGCGGCCGCGTTCCAGTCGCGGTCAAAGCCTTCCAGCCGGTAGCGGTAGCGCAGCTTCTGCGGCGCGGTCAGGTCCAGGGCCGCGAACTCGACGCGCAGGCTGCGCTGGCCGGGCTGCAGCGTCAGCGCCTGGCGGTCGGCCGGCAAGGTCTCGCCATCGACGCTGATGGCCGTGGCCCGCAGCGGCGGCGCATAGGTCCAGGGCTGGATGTCGCGCGGCTGCACGATGAGCAGGCCTTCGGGCGAACCGAACAGCAGGCGGCCGTCATGCGTCATCGCGCGGCTGGCGATGAAGAGGCTGCGGAACTCGTTGCCCTCGGCCGCATCGAAGCGCTGCACGCGCCAGGTCTTGGGGTCGATGCGCACCCGGCTGCCCAGCCAGACCTGGCCTTCAGCGTCCTCGACCAGCGACTCGGCCGGGCTGCTGGGCAGATCCAAGCGGCGGCTCAGCACGTCGAAACGGGCGACCCCTCCATCGAAGGATTTGAGGATGGCCACGCCATCGGGCGTCGCGACCCACAGGCGGCCATCGCGGGCGACCAGCAGGTCGGGCACCCAGTTGTTGGGCAGGGCGTCGGCGCGGGCCGGGTCACGCGCAATGCGCCGGGCCTGGGCCGTGGCGGGGTCGAACAGGCTGAGGCCGTTGTCGGAGCCGACCCAGAGCTTGCCGTCGGACGCAAAGGCCAGGGACTCGACGGCCCGGCCAGCCAGCGTCGTCGCATCGGCCGGGTCGTGGCGGAAGGCGGTGACCGTGCCGTCGGTGGCGATGCGCGCGAGGCCACTCAGCGATCCGGTCCACAGCGCGCCGGCGGCGTCGAAGACCATGGTGCGGATGGGCCCACCGGGCAGGCCCTGGGCGGTGGTGATGCGCTCGAAGCCGCGGCGGCCTGGTCGCTGGCGGTGCAGGCTGCCATCGAGTGTCGCCACCCAGGCACTGCCGTCCGGCCCCTGGGCCAGACAGGTCACCGAGCCGTCGGCCAGGGCATCAGGCTTCTTCGGTTCCGGCCGCAGGCCGTCGATGAGATGACCCGCTGCATCGAGGATGTCCACGCCATTGCCATTGGTGCCCAGCCAGAGCCGGCCATCGGTCATCTCGCGGGCGCGCACGATGGCCGGGTGGCTGGGGCCGTCGGCATCGCCGGCGCGGTGGCGCAGCTTCAGCCAGGCGCGCGTGGCGGGGTCATGGCGGGCCAGGCCACCGCCCCAGCTGCCCACCCACATCAGACCGGAGCGGTCGGCCAGCACGGCGCCGACGCGGTCGTTGCCAATGGTGGCGGGCTGGCCGGCGTCATGGCGCAGGCGGTCGACGATGCGCAGCGAGCTGCCGTCGATGACGTCGACGCCGCCGCCGAAGGTCGCCACCCAGATCTCACCGCCCGCGCCCTCGGCGAGTCCATAGACCCAGTAGTGGCTCAGCGCCTCGCCGCCCTGCCCTGGCGGCCAGCGCTTCAGCACGGCAGGCCCTGCCGGGTCCAGCACGGCGAGACCATGCGCCGCCGTGCCTATCCAGATGCGGCCCTGGCTGTCCTCCAGCAACCGCGTCACATGCTGGCCCGCGAGTTCATCCTTCGCCACGGCGACAAAGCCCTCGGCCTCGCCCCGCCATTGCTGCAGGCCGCCCCGCCCGCCCACCCAGAGCCGGCCGGCGCGGTCGATCAGCAGCGCGCGCAACTGGTCATGCGCCAGGCTGTTGGCGCGCGCCGCGTCGTGACGGTGGTGGCGGATGGCGCCGCTGGCCGGGTCCAGCCTATCCAGACCGTTGTCGGTGGCGATCCACAGCCCGCCGTCGCGATCCTCGGCGACGGACTCGACGCGGTCGTGCGCCAGGCTGCTCTCGTCGCCGTCACGGTGGCGGTACTGCCTGAAGCCCTCGGTGCGCGGGTCAAAGACGCTCACGCCGCCGCTGATGCTGCCCACCCACAGCCGGCCGTCACGCGCGACGTGCAGGGCCCGCACATAGCTGCCCGACAGGCTGGTCGCGTCGCCCGGCCGCGGCCGGTAGACCTTGAAGCCGTAGCCGTCATGGCGCACCAGGCCGTCCTGGGTGCCTATCCACAGGAAACCCTGGGCGTCCTGGGCCATGGCCGTGGCGAGGTGGGCCGGCACATCGTCAGGCATGGCGATGCGCTGAAAGCCCACCAGGCCCGGCCGTGTCTGGGCCAGGGCCAGCAAGGGCAGCAAAAGCAGCAGTAAAGGGCCGGCCAGCCACGCGGCGGGCCGGGCAAGCCAGGCTCTCGGCAAGCGACTCTCTCCCAACGACCCCGCCTCTTTCGGGCGGTGCGCGAGTATCGCGCTGCAAAATATTTTTGTTTCGACCGCGAATCCTTTTCGCCAACCGGCGCCTCTTAGTGGCCGAGGGTTGTCCTCGAACACTTGGAGTTGAACCATGTTCTATGTGAAGAATATTCCGACCGGCGAGCGCATCGTGCGGGTGGTGTGCGGCATCGCCGCTGCGGGCGCTGGCCTGGCGCTGCTGGGCGGCACGACCGGCTGGCTGGTGGCCGCCGGCGCCGTGGGCCTGGTGGCCTCGGGCCTCTTCGGCTTCTGCCCGGCCTGCGCCATGGTCGGCCGCAAACTCAAATAATGGCCCTCGCCGCCCAACACCAGCCCCTGCTCGCTGCCGCCCACGGCGGCGACCGGCGGGCGCTGGAGCAGCTGCTGCGCATCTCGCGCCCCGACATCCGCCGCTATGCCCAGCAGCATTGCCTGCTCAGCGACGTGGACGACGCGGTGCAAGAGGCCCTGCTCATCGTCAGCCGCAAGCTGCCGTCGCTGCGTGTGATGGCGGCCTTCTCGGGCTGGATGATCCGGCTCGTGCAGCGCGAGTGCCGGCGCCTGGGGCGCATCACGCTGCGCTACGACCCCTACGACGAAGAGAAGCTGGAGCAATGGCTGGTCACGCACGACGAGCCGGGCCTGCGGCGCGAGCTGGTGGCGGCCCTGGAGTCGCTGCCGATCCACTACCGCGAGGTCATGCTGCTGCGCGACCTGGAAGAGATGACTATCGAGGAGATCGCGGACCAGACCGGCCTGACGCGGGCCAATGTGAAGAGCCGCCTGCACCGTGCTCGCGCCCTGGCCCGCGAATACCTGCTGGGTGGCCGACCCGGCGGCTGACAAGCAGACTTCCTGTCGTCCGACTCGGGCCAGGCAGGCCCGGTGAAACCATGGTGGCCTCCACAACCTCGGAGACATCCATCATGAATCGACGCCACTATGTGTTGGGCGCCGCCACGTTGCTCGCTGCGGTCTCCGTCCCGGCGATCGCCCAGCGCGGCGATGACGACGGCGAGTTCACCATCCTGCAGGCCCGCTACGGCACCGACCGCAACCATGTCGACGTGACCGACAAGCTGCGCGAGTTCGCGCGCCGCGACCGCCGCGTCAAGCTCACCAACGACCTCTTCGGCGTGGACCCCGACCCGGGCCGCGACAAATACCTGCGCATCTACGCCCGCGACCGCGACGGCCGCGAGCGCCGCTTCGACTACCCTGAGCGCGCCTGGATCGACGGTGGCCAGTTCACGGCCTGGGGCGGCGGCCGCTGGGGTGACCAGAACTACAACGGCGGCTGGGCCGGCAACCCCTACCGCGACCAGCCGCACGACGATGGCGGCTACACCATCCTTTCCGCCAGCTACGGCAACCCGGGCCGAGACGTGGATGTGACCTCCCGTCTGCGTGAACTGGCGCGCCGCGACGAACGCTTCCGCATGGGCAACGACACCTTCGGCGTTGACCCCGACCCGGGTCGCGGCAAGCGCCTCATCATCGTGGCGCGCGGCCCGGGCGGCCGTGAGCGCAGCTTCGAGTACCCCGAAGGCGCCACGGTCGACGGCGCCCAGTTCGTCGGCTGGGGCCGCGGCAACTGGGGTCGCTGAAAACAGGGCGCGTGAGCTGAGGAAAGCTGAGGGTTACGCGCCCTTACAACGCGCCGTCCGCCCGTGGCGATCGCCATGCGTTGACGTCCCGGCCGTGCGACGATGCCCGGCCTGGACAACAACGAGGAGATCGCCATGAGACGACGCCACCTGACCCTGGCCCTGGGCGCTGCCCTGGCCACCGCCATCACCGGGCCCGCATGGGCCCAAGACGATGGCGAGTTCGTCATCCTGCACGCCCGCTACGGCACCGAGAACAACCATGTCGACGTGACCGGCCGCCTGCGCGATCTGGCCCGCCAGGACCGGCGCTTTCGGCTGACCAACGACCTCTTCGGCGTCGACCCCGACCCGGGCCGCACCAAGACCCTGCGCATCTTTGCCCGCGACCGCAGCGGCCGCGAGCGCAACTTCGACTTCCGCGAGCGCGACTGGGTGGACGGTGCCCAGTTCGTCGGCTGGGGCGGCGGCAACTGGGGCGAGTCCAACTGGCAAGGCGGCTGGCACGGCAATGGCGGCGGCCGCGGTGATGGTCACGATGACGGCCAATACATCATCCAGTACGCCACCTATGGCGCCAGTGGCCGCGACGTCGACGTCACCGACCGCCTGCGCGACCTGGCGCGGCGCGACCAGCGCGTGCGACTGACCAACGAGCTCTTCGGCGTCGACCCCTATCCCGGCCAGACCAAGATCCTGCGCATCTTCACCCGCGATCGCGGTGACCAGGAGCGCGTGTTCGAGTACAGCGAGTACGGCACCATCGACGGCAACCAGTTCGTCGGTTGGGGTCGCGGCGACTGGGGACGCGCACGCGGTGGCGGTGGCGGCGAGTGGAATCAAGGCCGGCCGGCCGGCGGACGCCTCGTCATCGAGAGCGCCAGCTATGGTGCTGAAGGCCGCTGGACCGACGTGACCCAGGCCCTGCGTGCCCAGGTGCGCGGCGACCGCTTCGAGACCGAGGTGCGCAACGAACTGTTCGGCTTCGACCCCGCACCGGGCCGTCGCAAGCTGCTCAGCGTGACCTACCGCATCGGCAACCAGCCGCCCAACACGGTGCGCGTCAGCGAGCGCGACACGATTCGGCTGCCCTAGGAAGGGCTGGACGGGTCTTCGCAATGCGGCGCGCCCTGGTTTGGGATGTGCTGCAAGGCGCAAACCACAGCCATAGCGGAGCTATGGCGCGGATTTGCAACGCAGCAGGTCGCCCAAAGCAGGGATGCGCCGCGCGCGGGAGATCCGTCTAGCGCTTCCTTTGCTCAGTGCCAGGCGCCGAGGATGGCGCCCATCACGGTGTAGGCCACGATCTGGTAGCCGCTGTTGATGAGCCAGAGCCTGAGCGAACGCTGCTCGAAGAGGTAGATGACGCCCAGGCTCATGGCCACCCAGCCAAGACCCGTGGCAAAACCGGCGAACAGGCCGAAGCTCAAGCTCGCCTTGGGGCCCAGGAAGGCCGCCAGGTTGAAGGCCATCACCAGTGAAGCCAGGGCCGACAGGCCGAAGATCCGGGCCGGATTGCCCTGCTTGACCTGGGCCTCGCTCAAGCCCGCTTCGGCCATCCACGACTTCGCAAACAGGATGGGTGAATACCAGAGCCCGCCGATCAGGAAGCTCGACAAGGCCGCCACAATGACCGCCGGGAAGTTGAATTGCACTGCGTCCATCGCAGGACCCTCTTGCTGAAGTTGTTGGTGCGGCGATGCTGAGGCGCGCCGGCTCACGGCAACAGCGGCCGAGCGCCGAAGTCGAAGATGAGCACGCCCAAAGCCGACAAACCGCCGCTCAAATCGCTGCCGAACCCGCCCACCCAGGCCCGCCTGGATGATCGGCTGATGATGTGCGGCGGCTCGCTCGCCTTCGGCCTGGCCATTCCCTGGCTGACGGGGCTTTACGGGCCGCTCGGCCCGAGCGACGCGCGCTTCTGGATCGGCTTTGCCGGCTTCATCGCCCTGGCCTTCGCCATCTGGGGCGGCAACCGCTGGCTGCTGTTCAAGCAGCGCGAACACCTGAACTGGTTCGCCCATCCACTGCGCAAGCTCTTGATGCTGGTCAGCGCCAACGTGCTCTACACCGCGCCGCTGACCCTGGCCGCCATCTGGGCCTGGTTCCATATCGCCGGCCAGCCGGTGGACGTCAATGCATTGAAGCTGGTGGTCGCCACCAACGTCATCTGCGTGCTCTTCGTGACCCACGCCTATGAGACCCTGTTCCTGATCCGCGAGCGCGAGTCGGACATGCTGCGCGTCGAGCGCCTGGAGCGGGCACGCACCCAGGCCGAGTTGGGCGCGCTGAAGGCCCAGGTCGACCCGCATTTCCTGTTCAACAGCCTGAACACCCTGGGTCATCTCATCGAGAACGACCCGGCGAGCGCCCGCGAGTTCAGCGACACCCTGGCCGAGATCTACCGCTATGTGCTGGACAGCCGCCAGCGCGACCTGGTGCCGCTGGACGAGGAGCTGGCCTTCCTGCGCCATTACCACCGCCTGCTGGCCCTGCGCTTTGGTGCCGCCATGCCACTGCAGCTCGACGCGGCTTTGCAGACGGCGCAATGGCTGGTCCCGCCGCTGGCCCTGCAGACCCTGCTGGAGAACGCCATCAAGCACAACGAAGCCAGCGCCGCCCAGCCGTTGACCGTCAGCTTCAGCCTCGACGGCGACCGCGTGCTGGCCCGCAACGCCCTGCAGCCGCGCCGCAGCGCCCTGCCCTCGTCGGGCCTGGGCCTGGCCAATCTCGACGAACGCTGCCGCCTGCTGGCTGGCCGCGCGCTGCAGCGCCGGACTGATGCCGATATGTTCGAAGTCGCCATCCCCTTGCTGGCCCGCTCATGAAGATCTTCATTGCCGAAGACGAAACCCCGGCGCGCGAACGCCTGACCGCGACCCTGGCCCGCGTCGCGCCCGAGGCCCGCGTAGACGGCCACAGCGACACGGTCCAGGGCACGCTGGCCTGGCTGGCTGCCAACCCCGCGCCCGACCTGCTGCTGCTCGACATCCAGCTCGCCGACGGCCTGTCGCTGGAGCTCTTCCGCGACCGCCGCCTGGCCGTGCCCACGGTCTTCACGACGGCCTATGACCAGTTCGCCCTGCAAGCCTTCCAGGCCCTGGCCGTGGACTATCTGCTCAAGCCCGTGTCCGATGCCGCACTGGCCACCGCGCTGGCCAAGGCCGAGCAATGGCGACGCCACTTCGATACGCAGGCGCAGACGCGCTGGAACCACCAGCTCGACGGTCTGCTGCAACGCCTGAGCCCGCCCAGCGGCCGCCAGCGCATCGTCGGCCGCAAGGGTGGCCAGCAGTTCCATGCGCTGGAGCTGAGCGACATCGCCTACTTCGTGTCGGTGGACAAGCTGAGCTTTGCCATCACACAGGACGGAGAACGCTATCTGGTCGAGCCGACGCTGGGCGAGCTGGAAGAGCAACTCGGGCCGCAGCGCTTCTTCCGCGCCAACCGTCAGCTGCTGGTGGCCGCCGGCGCGGTGCAGCGCTTTGCGCCCGCCGGCAAGGGGCGGCTGAAGCTGGACCTCAGCCCGGCCCTGGAAGGCGAGCTGCTGATCAGCCAGGAGCGCGCTGCGGCCTTTCGCACCTGGCTGGAGGGGTAAACCCGCGCCGGGCTAGGATTCGGCATGGATCAAGTCTTGTTCGATTTCACCAAGCAGGACGCCGCCGGCACCTGCTCCACCGCCCACGCCTGGGCCAAGACGCCGGCGCCGCTGTCGGCGAACGAGCGCAGCGCGCTGACCGAGCGTGCCAAGGCCCTGCTGAAGAAGCACAACGCCGTGCTGGTCGCCCACTATTACGTCGACGGCTTTCTGCAGGACCTGGCGCTGGAGACCGGCGGCATCGTGTCCGACTCGCTGGAGATGGCCCGCTTCGGCCGCGACCACGCCGCCCAGACCCTGGTCGTCGCCGGCGTGCGCTTCATGGGCGAGACGGCCAAGATCCTCAGCCCCGAGAAGCGCGTGCTGATGCCCGACCTGGACGCCACCTGCTCCCTGGACCTGGGCTGCCCCGAGGACGAGTTCGCCGCCTTCTGCGACGCCCACCCGGATCGCCGGGTCGTCGTCTACGCCAACACAAGCGCCGCCGTGAAGGCGCGCGCCGACTGGATGGTGACCAGCTCCTGCGCGCTGGACATCGTCTCTGACCTGCATGCCAAGGGCCAGAAAATCCTCTGGGCGCCGGACCGCCACCTGGGCCGCTACATCCAGGAAGAGACCGGCGCCGACATGCTGATGTGGAACGGCGCCTGCATCGTGCACGACGAGTTCAAGGGGCTGGAGCTGGAGCTGCTGCGCGAGCAGCATCCGGGCGCCCTGGTGATGGTGCACCCCGAATCACCGAAGAGCGTCGTCGAGCAGGCCGATGTCGTCGGCTCGACCTCGGCCCTGATCAAAGCCGTGGTCGAGGGCACGGCGCCGGCCTATATCGTGGCCACCGACAACGGCATCCTGCACCGCATGCGCCAGCTGGCACCCAACAAGGTGCTGATCGAGGCGCCGACGGCCGGCAACAGCGCCACGTGCAAGAGCTGCGCTCACTGCCCCTGGATGGCCATGAACGGCTTGGCCAATCTGGTCGACTGCCTGGAAAGCGGCCAGCCGCAGATCCATGTCGACGAAGCCATCCGCGTCAAGGCCCAGGGCTGCATCAACCGCATGCTGGATTTCGTCGCGGCGAGAAAGAGTGCCGCAGCGGGCATGACCCCAGGCCTCGGCGCCGCCTGATGGCGCTATAAACCGGCATTCACCGTCCTTGACGAGGCCCGCCATGAACGCCGATTTCAGCTCCCTCTACAACCACCATGAGCGCGAGATCTTCGCGGCGGTGATGGCCTCGGCGCCCGACTATCCGGACATTGCCGCCAGCGGCGACCTGCTGTGCGACGTCGCCTGCGTGGCGCTGAACCGCCTGCCCCCGCGCTACATCCGCCACGAGGTGGATTTCAGCTTCTACCTGACCGAGCACGAACGCCTGGAGATCGACAACGCCATCGTCGAGGCGGTGGCCTATGCCTTCAACTTCGTGCAGGCACGGACGGCGCTGCGGTCACGCAAGTAGGCCTCAGCGGCGCCGCTTCTTGCTGATCAGCACCGTCGGGAAGCTCACCGGCAGCGTCTGCGGGTAGTCACGGCTGAAGTGCAGGCCGCGGCTCTCGTGGCGCATCAGGGCCGAGCGCACGATGAGGTCCGCGCACTCGACGAGGTTGCGCAGCTCCAGCAGGTCGCGCGTGACGCGGAAGCTGCCGTAGTAGTCGTCGATCTCGCCGCGCAGCAGCTTGATGCGGTGCAGGGCCCGCTCCAGGCGCTTGGTAGTGCGCACGATGCCGACGTAGTTCCACATCAGGAGGCGCAGTTCGTCCCAGTTGTGGGCGATGACCACCTGCTCGTCGGCGTTCTCGACCTGGCTTTCGTCCCAGCTCGGGATAGGCGCGGCTTCGTGGGCGGCGTGGGCCAGGATGTCGGCCGCGCAGGTCTGGCCGAGCACCACGCATTCCAGCAGTGAATTGCTGGCCAGGCGGTTGGCACCGTGCAGGCCGGTGTAGCCGGTCTCGCCGACGGCATACAGGCCCGGCAGGTCGCAACGCCCCAGCAGGTCGGTCACGGCGCCGCCGCAGGTGAAGTGCACGGCCGGCACGACAGGGATGGGCTGGCGCGCGATGTCGATGCCGAGCTTGAGGCAGCGGGCATGGATGGTCGGGAAATGCTCGATGAGGAAGGCTTCGCCCAGGTGAGTGGCATCCAGCCACACATGGTCCAGGCCGTGCTTCTTCATCTCGAAGTCGATGGCACGGGCGACGATGTCGCGCGGGGCCAGCTCCATGCGCTCGTCGTGAGCGGCCATGAAGCGGGTGCCGTCCGGCAACTTGAGGTGGCCGCCTTCGCCGCGCAGCGCCTCGGTGATGAGGAAGCTGCGCTCCTGCGGGTGATACAGGCAGGTCGGGTGGAACTGGATGAACTCCATGTTCGCGACCCGGCAGCCGGCCCGCCAGGCCATGGCGATGCCGTCACCGGTCGACGTGTCCGGGTTGGTCGTGTAGCGGTAGACCTTGCCGGCGCCGCCGGTGGCCAGCACGACGGCGCGGGCCGGCAGGGTCTCGACGCGCTGGGCGTCGATGTCCAGCGCATAGACGCCGTAGACGCGCGGCACTTCGTCGCGCTGCACATGGCGCGACGTGATCAGGTCCAGCGCCATCCAGCGCTCGCGCAGCGTGATGTTGGGGTGCTTGCGGGCGACGTCCAGCAATTGGTCGTGGATGGCCTTGCCGGTCGCGTCGGCCGCGTGGGCGATGCGGCGCACCGCGTGGCCGCCCTCGCGCGTCAGGTGCAGGCCCATGGGGCCGGTGTCGTCGGTCGTGAAAGGCACGCCCTGGTCCACCAGCCAGCCCACGGCGGCGGCACTGCGCTCGGCAATGAAGCGGGCCGCGGCTTCGTCCACCAAGCCGGCGCCGGCATCCTGGGTGTCGCGCACATGGCTGTCGATGCTGTCGTCGCTGCCCAGCACGCCGACGATGCCGCCCTGGGCCCAGGCCGTGGCCGCTTCGGTCAGCTCGCGCTTGGCAAGGATGACGACAGGCACGCTGTCGGCCAGGTGCAGGGCCACGGTGAGGCCGGCCAGGCCGGCGCCAATGATGACGACAGGGGCGTCTTGGGGAGCAGCAGTCATGGCCGGGCATTGTCCCGCAGGGCCGGCGCCCGTGCGGCGAGGTGAGGATTGCCCAATCGACGACCCTGCCTACTCGCTATGCTGCCCGCGCTGTTGACGAGGACGGCTGAGGAACCGCATGAAGACATTCACCCGGGCCGGCGCGATTGCCGGCTTTTTGTTGGCCGCCAGCTGTGCGCAGGCGGCACCGCCACCCGCCGAGGTGTTCTACAAGGATGCCGACATCGCCGAGGCCGTGCTGTCGCCCTCGGGCAAGCGGCTGGCCATCACCTCGGCCAAGGGCGTGCAGCGCATCGGCCTGGTCGTCCTCGAACTCGGGCCGAATGGCAAGCTGGCGCGCGTCGCCCAGTTCACCGATGGCGACGTCTGGCATGTGCAATGGGTCAACGAGGACCGGCTGGTGTTCGGCGTCATGGACCTGTCAGACGGCAGCGGCCGGCCCCACGGTGCACCGGGGCTCTACGCCGTCAATGCCGATGGCAGCCAGTTCCGCCAGCTGGTGCGTCGCATGGGCAAGCCCTTCATCAGCAATGGCGAGGAAGATCGCCTGCTCAGCTGGAATCACCGCCTGCTGCAAGTGCCGGCGGCGCGTGCGGGCACGCGCAACGACGAGGTGCTGGTCGTCGAGTTCACATCGGGCAACAACTACACCGAGACGCCGATGTGGTTGAACACGCGCACCGGCCGCAGTCGCGACACCGACTTCAACGCACCCCCCAACACCGTGGGCTGGCTGACGGACAGCCGCGGCGAGCCTCGCGTGGCCTTCACCCGCAACAAGGATCGCCAAGCCGCCTTCTGGCGCGATTCCGACGCCAAAGGGTGGACGCAGCTCTACGAAGGCGACCTGATCAACACGCCTTTCAGCGTCGTCTCCGCCGACGACGCCGGTGGTCTCTACGTGACGCGCAGCGAGGGGCCCCAGGGCTATCGCGTGCTGAAGCGCTACGACTTCGAGCACCACGCGCCCGAAGCCAAGCCGCTGGTCGTCACACCCGGCTTCGACTTCACGGGGCATATCGTCAGCGACGACAACGGCAAGACGCTGGGCGTGCGACTGCTCGTCGACGGCGAGACCACGGTGTGGTTTGACGAAGCGATGAAGACGCTGCAGGAGCGCACCGATCGCCTGCTGCCCAACCGCGTCAACAGCATCAGCTGCCGCCGCTGCGGAGCGCCCAACATGGTGGCCCTGGTGCGCTCGTCCAGCGATCGCGATCCGGGCCGGCTGTTCCTTTACCAAGCCCAGCCGGCCGAGGGCGAAAAGCCTTGGACGGCCATCGGTCCCGTGCGCGACGGCGTCAAGCCCGAGCAGATGGCCGCGCTGGACCTGCACCGCATCACGGCGCGCGACGGTCGCGAGCTGCCGGTCTGGGTCACCAAGGACCCCGCCGCCAAGGGGCCGCTGCCTGCGGTCGTCCTCGTGCACGGCGGCCCCTGGGTGCGCGGCAGCTACTGGGGCTGGCATGCAGATGCCCAGTTCCTCGCCTCGCGCGGCTATGCCGTGATCGAACCCGAGATGCGCGGCAGCACGGGCTACGGCGATGCACACTTCCGCGCTGGCTTCAAGCAGTTCGGCCAGGCCATGCAGGACGACGTGGCCGATGCGCTGAAATGGGCCCAGGCCCAAGGCATCGCCAGCGACAAGGCCTGCATCGCCGGCGCCAGCTATGGCGGCTACAGCACGCTGATGGGCCTCATCAAGGACCCCGGCCTCTACCGCTGCGGCGTCGCCTGGGTGGCGCTGTCCGACCTCGACCTCTACCTGAGCGGCTCCTGGTGGATCAGCGACGACATCAGCAAGGCTGGCCGCCAGTACACCCTGCCCGAGATGGTGGGCGACCCCGTCAAGGACGCTGAACTGATCGCCGCCAACTCACCGGTCAAGCAGGCGGCGCGCATCAAGGCGCCGCTGTTGCTGGCCTTCGGCGAGGCCGACCTGCGCGTGCCGCTGGCCCACGGCGAGCGCCTTCGCAAGGCCATGCGCGAGGCCGGCAACGACCCGGCCTGGGTCACCTACCCCGGCGAGGGCCACGGCTTCGCGGTGCTGAAGAACCGTGCGGATTTCGCCGAGCGGATGGAGAAGTTCCTGGCCAAGCACCTCGGGTCGAACTAGCCCTTGAACCCGTTGTAATGCCGCCGCCACTCCGGCGGCTTCCACAGATGGGCTAGGCGCAGGCCCCAGGTCTTTTCCTGGGCCATGTCGTGGAACATGGCGCGCCATTCGTGGGCGTTCAGCCAGAACAGGTTGTGGGTGTAGAAGGGGTGCTCCAGGCCGTAGTCGACCGGGTCCTTCTCGGGCTCGAAGGTGCCGAACATGCGGTCGAAGATGATCAGCATGCCGCCGAAGTTCTTGTCGATGTATTGCGGGTTGCGGCCGTGGTGGGCGCGGTGGTGCGAAGGCGTGTTGAAGAGGAACTCGAACCAGGCCGGCATCCTGTCCACCCAGCTGGTGTGCACGAAGAATTGGTAGCCCAGGTTCAGCGACAGCGCGAACAGCACCCAGCGCGGCTCGAAGCCCAGCCACACGGCCGGCAGATAGAACAGCCAGTTGCCGGCGATCGGATAGAACCAGCTCTGGCGCAGGGCCGTGCCGAAGTTCATCTTCTCGGAGCCGTGGTGCACGACGTGGGCGCACCAGAACCAGCGGATGCGGTGGCTGCCGCGGTGGAACCAGTAATAGAGGAACTCGACGAGGAAGAACAGGCCGACGAAGCGCAAGACCGTGACGTCGATAGTGAACAGGCGGTGGTCGTAGACCCAGCCCATGCACGGCAGCACCAGCACGACGAGCAGGATGAGGTCGGCCACCAGATAGCTGCCGCCGCTGTTCATGCTGTCGAAGGTGTCCCACAGCTCGAAGGTGCCGGTCTTGCGGAAGCGCCAGGCCTCCATGGCGATGAAGACGCCAAAGATGGGCGACAGCATGACCAGCGTCAGGTCGCGCCAGTCGCCATGGCGGTGGTAGAGGTCGAGCAGGGGGTCGAGCAGCCAGTGCATGCCGGAATGATGCGACTTCGCAGCCCCCCTGGCTTGACGGGTGACCCCAGGTTTTTGACAAATCACGCCAGCGCTGGCGTTATCCCGGCCGTGCGCGCACAAACTGCTGCTGCATCATCGCGCCCCCATGGATGAGACCCGCGTCGCCGCCAGCTATGTCCAGCTGCTCTTCGAGCACCTGGCCAGGCTGGGCCGTGCCGATGCGCTGGGCGCGCCGCCGGCCGCGGCCGAGACTTTCGTCTCCATGCGCCGCTGGCAGGCCCTGCTGGAGCAGGCGCGCGACCTCGATCCCGGCCCCAAGGCCACCTTCGCGCTGCGCCTGGCGCGCGGCATCGCGCCGCGCCACTTCGGCGTCGTCGGCTTCGCGACCCTGGCCAGCGGCACCCTGGCCGAAGCCCTGATGCGGCTGGAGCGCTACCACCGCTCGGTCTACGACGCCAACGTCGCCCAGGTCCGCCCCGTGACCGAGGGTATCTGCATCGAATGGGGCGTGGAGCGCGGCCGGCCCGGCGCCCTGGTCGACGAGACGGCCATCGCGGCCCTGGTGCAGCTGGCCCGCGAATTCACCGGCCAGATGGTGCGCGCCCTGGCCGTCGACTTCGTCAACCCGCGGCCGGCGGATGTGCGGCCCTACGAAGACTTCTTCGGCGGCCCGGTGCGCTTCGGCCAGCCCAGCACCCGCATCGTGCTGTCCATGCGCGACCTCGCCCTGCCCTTGCGCGGCGCCGACGCCGCCCTGCTGGCCCTGCTCGACGCCCAGGCCGAGCGCCTGTTGCAGGAGGTGGCCGCCGTCAGCGAGCCGGTGGGCGTCTGGCGCCAGGCGCTGGTCGGCCTGATCCGCAGCGGCCGTACTTCGCTCGCCGACCTGGCCCGGAGCCTGCAGATGAGCCCGCGCAGCCTGCAGCGCCGCCTCACCGAGCAGGGCCACAGCTTCCAGACCCTGCTCGGCCAGACCCGCCAGCAGCTCGCCGAGGCCTATCTGCGCGACGCCAATGTCGAGCTGGCCGAGGTGGCCCTGCTGCTGGGCTACTCCGAGCAGAGCGCCTTCACCCGCGCCTTCCGGCAATGGACCGGACAGGCCCCGCTTCAATGGCGCCGGCAGCAGCAGCGCTCCACCGCATGATGTTCAAACCACCCGAGACCGTCGTGCGCGACGGCCTGCCCGCCCATGGCCGCTACGCCGGCCGCATCGACCGCATCGACTGGTCGGCCCTGCGCGACCGCCCCAACTGGCTGTGGCGCAAGCTGCACCACAAGCGCTGGCACTACATCGGCCTCGGCCACGACGAGGTCTTCATCGGCGTCGCCATCGTCGACCTGGGTTGGACCTGCACGGCCTTTGCCTACTGCTTCGACCGCCAACGCCGCCATCTGCTGGCCGACTGGCACCAGGACGGCCTGCCCGGCCTGCAAGGCGGCGTGACCGACGCGCCGCTGGACAACGCGCGCGCCTGGTTCCGCGGCCCCGGCGCGCAGCTGGAGCTGCGCCACCAGAGCGACGACAGCCTGCTGCTGCACGTCAGGACGCGGGCCCTGCGTGTCGAGGCCCAGCTCGACCTGGACGCGATGGCACCGCCGCTGCTGGCGATTGGCCCCATCGAAGGCGGCGTCGCCCACGCCACGCAGAAGACCACCGCCCTTCCCGTGCTCGGCTGGGCCGAGGCCGAGGGCCAGCGCTTCGACCTGGACGGCACCTGGGCCGCCGTCGATGCGTCCAACGGCCTGCTGGCGCGCGACACCGCCTGGCGCTGGGCCAGCGCCCACCGGCCCGACATCGGCTTCAACCTGCAGCAGGGCTATTTCGGCAACCAGGAGAACGTGATGTGGCTGGACGGCCGCCCCATCGCGCTGGGCGCGGCCCACTTCGAGTTCGATGCCGAGCGTCCGCTGGACCCCTGGCATGTGCGCACCGAGGACGGCCTGCTCGACCTCATGTTCACGCCCGAAGGCGCCCGCCGCGACGACCGCGACCTGCTGATCGCGGCCAGCCGCTATGTGCAGCCGGTGGGCACCTTCTCGGGCACGGTGTGCGCCGGGCCGGGGGCGCCGCTGCGGCAGGTCAGCCAGCTGCTGGGCGTGACGGAAGATCACGCATCACGCTGGTAGCAATGCCGGCACCCTAGCGCGACAGGTCCAGCGCCTGCTTGCCGACACCCGCAGGTACCACCGCGGGGCCCCGCTTCTTCAGCCACAGGTAGAGCCCACTGCCCAGCACCACGATGGTGGCGATGTCCAGCAGCGCCCACAGGATCTTCATCGGCAGGCCGCCGTAGTCGCCGAAGTGAAGCGGCTGCGAGATCAGCAGCGCGTCCAGATACCAGGGCATCTGCGGTGCCGCCGTGACCTGGGCCGTGCGCGCGTCCACCAGCACCGGCTGCAGCAGCTTGGACGTCAACGGCGTGTCGCCCCGCATGAAGAAGGTGTTGTGGTGGGGGCTGGACATCGACGTGCCCGGGAAGGCGACGAAGAAGAGCTTCTTGCCCGGCGCTGCCGCCTGCGCGGCCTCCAGCGAACGCTGCAGCGGCAGGCGCTCGGCCTCGGGCACCAGGGCCTGGCCCGCGTAGGGCTTGAGCAGTTCGGCCAGGTGCTCCTGCTGCCAATACTTGATCAGCAAATCGGCCCAGGTGTTGATCATGCCCGTCGCACCCACGACGAAGCACCACACCAGCGTGACGATGCCGATGAGGTTGTGCAGGTCCAGCCAGCGCGTGCGTGCCGAGCGCTCATGGCGCACGGCGCCGAAGTCCAGCTTGCGCATGAAGGGCGCATACAGCACCACGCCCGACACCAGCGCGACGAGCAGCAGCAGGCCCATGAAGCCCAGGAAGAGCTTGCCCGGCAGGCCGGCGAACAGGTCGACGTGCAGGCGGAACATCAAGTCCATGAAGCCTTCGCCGACCTTGTACTCGCCGACGACCTGGCCCGTCCGCGCGCCCACCGTCACCGACTTGTAGTCCATCGTCGGCTCGGGCGTGGGCGTCAGCGTCGTCCACCAGAGCCGCTCATCGTCCTCGGACTTGCCCATGAACTGCACGATGCGGTCCGGATACAGCTTGCGGGCCGAGGCCATCACCTCGTCTGCCGTTGCGCGCTGCTTCTCCAGGGCTGCCGGCAACTGCGGCGCCTCGATCTCGGTGCCCGTCAGGTGGCCGATCTCGTGATGGAAGATCAGCGGCAGCCCGGTCAGGCACAGCAGCAGCATGAAGAGGGTGCAGACCAGGCTGCTCCACTTGTGCAGCCAGGCCCAGGTTCGCAGCGTGCGCGGCGTCATGATCAAAGCTTGTAGTCGAGGGTCAGCGATGCATTGCGCGGCGCGCCGTAGATCGCACCATAGGCCAGGCCGCCGATGTACTTCTTGTCGAACAGGTTGTTGATGTTCAGGCGCAGCGTCGCCTTGTCGTTGAGCTCATAGGCCGCGAAGGCGTTGGCCACCGCGTAGGCGCCCTGCCTGGCGCTGCCGATCTTGCTGACGTCGGACTGCCAGCGGCCACCCAGGCCCAGACGCAGGGCCGGCAGCATGGGCAGGCGCGTGTCGGCGCGGAAGTTGACGGTGCTGCGGGGCACCCATTCGTAGATGTCGTTGCCGTCGGGGCCGGTCAGGTTGAGGTGGGTGTAGCCCAGCGTCAGCTTGCTGTCCTTGCCGACGCGGCCGGTGGCCTCCAGTTCGAAGCCCTTGGACTTCACGTCCTTGCCCTCGTACCAGTACTGACCGTCGAGGTTGGTGCCGGTGCCGCTGATGACGCCGCCGTAGGTCGCCAGGCCGTCCTGCTTGGCGGTGAAGACGGCGAAGGTGGTCAGCAGCGCCTTGTTCAGCCATTCGGCCTTGACGCCGGCCTCGGTGTTGACGCCCTTCATGGGCGCGAGGTACTCGCCCTTCTTGTCCGTCTGGTCCTGGTTCTGGAAGATGTCCGAGTAGGACACATAGGCGGTCACGTCGGGGCCGAAGGCGTAGGTGAGGCCGACGTAGGGGCTGGTTTCCTGGGTGTCGGGATAGAAGGTGTTGGTGGCCGCGTTGCCATAGATGGAGGCGCCGGTGCGCTCCAGGCGCACGGCGTTCACGCCCAGGATGCCCTTGAGCGAATCCGTCAGCGAGATCTGCGCGGCGCCGTACAGGCGGGTCAGCTTCTGCTGGCCGCGCGTGCTGGGCTCACGCGCGCCCCAGGTCGGCTCGACGTAGCTGTCGCCGCCATAGGGGAAGGCCGGCAGCGCGTCCAGCATGTGGTTCTGCACGGGGTTGATGTCGACGGCCGTCTTCTCGCGCGACTGGCTCACGCCCAGCAGCAGGCGGTGCTTGCGGCCGAAGGCGGAGAACTCGCCGTTGACGTTGGCGTCCAGCACGCGGTGGTCGGCGTCGCCCTCGCTGCGGTAGGGCCATCCCACCAGGCCGGTGTTGTCCGGCTTCAGCACGCCGGTCGGCGAGTAGGCGTAGAGCAGGCGCGTCGACTCGTCGCCGTGGCGGTAGTTGTAGGTCAGCTTGGCTTCCCAGCCTTCGGCCAGGCGGTGGGTGTACTCGACGAAGGCGTTGTAGGACTTGGTGTTCCAGTAGGTCCACTTCTGCGACGTGGACGAGCCCACCGGGAAGTCGGCCTGGGTGCCGTCCGAACGCAGCAGCGTCAGCGAACCCCACATCGGCGAGTCCTGCTTCGAGTCGACGGCGGTCACGCCCACCGTCAGCACGCCGTTCTCGCCGATCTGGCCGTCGACCACGCCGTAGATCGAGGTGCGCTTGTCATGCAGGTCGCGCAGATAGGAGTCCTTGTCCTCGTGCGCCACCACCAGGCGGCCGGCCCAGGAGCCGTCCGCGGTCAGCACCTTGTTGTAGTCCAGGGCGGCGCGCTTCTGGCCCCAGGAGCCGAGCGTGACGTTGAACTCGCCGCTGTCCTGGTTCTTGGGGCGCTTGCGGATGTAGTTGATGGTGCCCGACGCATTGCCCACGCCGGTCAGCAGGCCGTTGGCGCCGCGGATCAGCTCGATGCGCTCGAACAGGAAGGTGTCTTCGCGGCCGACGACGGTGCCGTAGGAGTTGGTCATGCCCAGACCATCGACCTGGGTCAGCTGGATCTCGAAGCCGCGCGCATTGAAGGTCGCGCGGTTGGTCTCGTACTGCTCGACGTTGATGCCGGTGGCCAGGCCGAGCGCCTCATTGCTGCCCGTCAGGCCAAAGTTGGCCATGTCTTCCTGGTCGATGGAGCTGATGGTCTGCGGTGTTTCCTTCACGTCCATGGGCAGGCCGGTGGCGCCCTTGGACACGCGGTTGGCGCGCTTGCCCGTGACCACCACGGTCTGCAGGTTGGCGTTCGAGTCCTGGGCCTGGGCCGGCGCCATGACAGCGCTGGCAGCCAGGGCGCAGGTGGTCAGCAGGAATTTGTTGTTCTTCATGTCGGAAGACGGTTGGAATGGGGAAAGGAAACTCAGCGACGCAGGGCGTAGCGGGTCATGACCAGTACCGGAAGGCCGAGTGCGAACCAGGCCCAGGCATCGCCCCAGCTGTCGGACACCAGGGCCGACACAAGGCCGCTGGCGCTCAGCAGTCCCAGGGCGATGGGCCAGCCCCATAGCTTCAGAGCGGCTTGAAAGCGCTGTCGGGAGAGTTCGTTGGAGTCGGGGTGCACTTTTGCCTGCGAATACAAATGAGAACGATTCTCATTTTATACACAAGACGGAAAAAGCCGCCCTCTCCTGCGAGAAGGCGGCCAAGGAGCCGCGCGCTGTCCGACGCGGCTCAGAGCACCGTCACGCTCGAAGGCCCTGCCGTTGCGGGCCCGCGAGCGTGTTGCGTGTCAGTGGACGACGCGGCCGAAACTGAACTCGCCGCCATCGACCTGCACCGGGATCACGTCCTTCGGACCGAACCTGCCCTGCAGGATGAGCTTGGACAGCGGGTTCTCGACGCGCTGCTGGATGGCCCGCTTCAGCGGCCGCGCACCGAAGACCGGGTCGAAGCCGACCTTGGCCAGCTCGTCCAGGGCCGCCTCGCTGACGTCCAGCTTCATCTCCATCTTGTCCAGGCGCGACTCGAGCTGGCGCAGCTGGATGCGGGCGATGGACTTGATGTGGTCGGCGCCCAGGGCATGGAAGATCACGGTCTCGTCGATGCGGTTCAGGAACTCGGGCCGGAAGTGGGCCTTGACCTCGCCCCACACCGCCTCGCGGATGACCTCGTCCTTCTCGCCCGACAGCGCCATGATGTGCTGCGAGCCCAGGTTGGACGTCATCACGATGACGGTGTTCTTGAAGTCCACGGTGCGGCCCTGGCCGTCGGTCAGGCGGCCATCGTCCAGCACCTGCAGCAGCACGTTGAAGACGTCCGGGTGGGCCTTCTCGACCTCGTCCAGCAGCAGCACGGAGTAAGGCTTGCGACGCACCGCTTCGGTCAGCGTGCCGCCCTCCTCGTAGCCGACATAGCCGGGAGGCGCGCCGATCAGGCGGCTCACGGAATGCTTCTCCATGAACTCGCTCATGTCGATGCGCACCATGTGGTCTTCGCTGTCGAACAGGAAGCCGGCCAGGGCCTTGCACAGCTCGGTCTTGCCAACGCCGGTGGGGCCGAGGAAGAGGAAGCTGCCCAGCGGCCGGTTGGGGTCGCTCAGGCCCGCACGCGAGCGGCGGATGGCGTCGGCCACGGCGGTGATGGCTTCGTCCTGGCCGATGACGCGCTGATGCAGCTTGTCTTCCATCTGCAGCAGCTTCTCGCGCTCGCCCTGCATCAGCTTGGAAACGGGGATGCCGGTGGCACGCGCCACGACCTCGGCGATCTCTTCAGCGCCCACCAAGGTGCGCAGCAGCTGCGGACGGCTGGCGTCGCCGGCCTTGCCGGCCTCCTTGGCCTGGGCTTCCTTGAGCTGCTTCTCCAGCTCGGGCAGCTTGCCGTACTGCAGCTCGGCGACCTTGTTGAAGTCGCCCTTGCGCTTCCATTCCTCGATCTGCTGACGGGCGCGGTCGATCTCTTCCTTGACGTGAGCCGAGCCCTGGGCCTGGGCCTTCTCGGCCGTCCAGATCTCTTCCAGGTCGTTGTACTCGCGCTGCAGCTTCAGCAGCTCGTCCTCGATGAGGCCGAGGCGCTTGATGGAGCCTTCGTCCTTTTCCTTCTTGACGGCCTCGCGCTCGATCTTGAGCTGGATCATGCGGCGGTCCAGCCTGTCCATGGGCTCGGGCTTGGAGTCGATCTCGATCTTGATCTTGGCCGCGGCCTCGTCGATCAAGTCGATGGCCTTGTCGGGCAGGAAGCGGTCGGTGATGTAGCGGTGGCTCAGCTCGGCCGCGGCAATGATGGCCGGGTCGGTGATCTCCACGCCATGGTGGACCTCGTACTTCTCCTGCAGGCCGCGCAGGATGGCGATGGTGGCCTCCACCGTCGGCTCGTCGACCAGCACCTTCTGGAAGCGACGCTCCAGCGCGGCATCCTTCTCGACGTATTTACGGTATTCGTCCAGCGTGGTCGCGCCGATGCAATGCAGCTCGCCACGCGCAAGAGCGGGCTTGAGCATGTTGCCGGCGTCGATGGAGCCTTCCGTCTTGCCGGCACCCACCATGGTGTGGATCTCGTCGATGAAGAGGATGGTCTGGCCGGCGTCCTGGCTGACTTCCTTCAACACGCCCTTGAGCCGCTCCTCGAAGTCGCCGCGGTACTTGGCACCCGCCAGCAGCAGGGCCATGTCCAGCACCAGCACGCGCTTGCCCTTCAGTGAATCGGGCACCTCGCCATTGATGATGCGCTGGGCCAGGCCTTCGACGATGGCCGTCTTGCCGACGCCCGGCTCGCCGATCAGCACCGGGTTGTTCTTGCTGCGGCGCTGCAGCACCTGGATCGTGCGGCGGATTTCCTCGTCGCGGCCGATGACCGGGTCGAGCTTGCCCAGGCGAGCGCGCTCGGTCAGGTCCAGGGTGTATTTCTTCAGCGCCTCGCGCTGGCCTTCGGCCTCGGCCGACTCGACCTTCTGGCCGCCACGCACCGCCTCGATGGCCGACTCCAGCGAGCGCCGCGTCAGCCCATGGCCGCGCACGACGCCGGCCAGGTCGGTCTTGGCCTCGGTCAGGGCCAGCAGGAACATCTCGCTGGCGATGAACTGGTCGCCGCGCTTGGTGGCTTCCTTCTCGGCGGCCTGCAGCAGGGCGACGAGGTCGCGGCCCGCCTGCACGGTCTGGCCCGAGCCGCTGACCTGGGGCAGGCCGGCAATGAGGCCGTCCAGGGCCGTGCGCAGGCCGGCGGCATTGACGCCGGCACGCTCCATCAGCGCGCGCGGGCCTTCGTCCTGGGCCAGCATGGCGGCCAGCACGTGGACGGGCTCGATATAGGGGTTGTCGCGGCTCAGGGCCAGGCTCTGGGCCTCGCCCAGGGCCTCCTGGAAGCGGGTGGTGAATTTGTCGGCACGCATGGTGAATCAATCCTCCGGTTGCGAAGCCAAATGGGCGCAAGCCCTGCAATTTCAAGCCTGAGTCTGGCGCGCCAGCGCAGACCGCGCTTGTCGGACGCGGCCCCTTTTTACCTGCCCACCAGCGCTGCCACCAGCAGGCAGGCACCGGACACCCCGCCGGCCATCGCCCGCACACCGTTCCAGAAGACCCAGTCGCGCAGATAGACCCGCCAGTAGTCCTGGCCGGCCGCGCTGTCGGCAGCCAGCCGAGCCAGGGTTTCGTTCATCGGCACATTCAGCGCAACAGTGACGCCAAAAACGCCCACGGCATAGGCCAGAGCGCCGGCGGCCAACAGCGCGGCCACGCCCCGCGGTGCCTGCGCCCAGCCCAGGCCCGCGGCGGCCAGCGCCAGCAGGGCCGTGCCGACAAACGCACTCAGGAAGGTACGGTTCAGGATGACCTCGTTGATGTCTGCATCAGCCGCATGCCGGCCTCGGGCGCTGCGCGACCCAGCGCCGGCATCACAGCGGTGGAAAAGGCGAAGAAGACACCCGCCATCAGCAGGCTGCCCAGGGCGGCCAGCAGCGTCATCAGGGTGAGCAACGGGGTCATGGCCGCGATACTTGTTGGCATGGTGGGTCTCCAGTGCGGGTTTCGATGGAGCCAGTGTCCGAACCGCAGCCCGCCGCGGCCATGCCGCGCCGTCGTCCTCTGTTGATCAATCGTCCAGCGATGCCCAGCATCCCCAGCCCAGCCGCGCCCGCCACCGTCCCCACGCACTGGGAGCGCGGTGACCCGATTGCCGACGCCCTGCACTTCCTGCGCATGAGTGGCGTCGTCTACTGCTGCTCGGAGTTGACGGCGCCCTGGGGCTTCCACATGCCGGCCATGGACGACTGCCTGATGTTCCACGTCGTCACCAGCGGCAGCTGCCACTTGGTGGAGCCTGATGGCAGCACGCACCCCCTGCAGGCCGGCGACTTCGCCTTGGTGCCGCGCGGCGCGGGCCATGACGTCGTCAGCCGGCCCGGCCAGCCCACGCCTTCATTGTTCGAGCTGCCGCGTACCTTGGTCAGCGACTGGTTCGAGTTGCTTGAGTACGGTGGCGGTGGGGAAGCGGCCACCCTGGTCTGCGGCGCGGTGCGCTTCGACGATGCGGCCGTGCGCCTGCTGCTGTCCGCCCTGCCCGGCGTCATCGTGCTGGCCACGGCCGACACGCCGGAGCTGGCCTGGTTCGACAGCACGGTGCGATTTCTGGCCGAGGAGGCCCGCGGTCGCCGCCCCGGCAGCGAGACCGTCATCACACGCCTGGCCGACATCCTCGTCATCCAGGCTCTGCGCGCCTGGATCGACCGCGACCCGCGGGCCCGCACCGGCTGGCTGGGCGCCCTGCGCGACAGGCAGATCGGCCGCGCCATCGTCATGATCCACCGCGACCCGGCCCAGCCTTGGACCATCGAGACCCTGGCCCAGGCCGTCGGTCTGTCACGCTCGGCCTTCGCGGCGCGCTTCAGCCAGCTGGTCGGCCAGCCGGTGGCGGAATACCTGACTCAGTGGCGCATCGCCCTGGCGACGACACGGCTGCGCCAGGGCGACGCCTCCATCGCCGAGATCGCCTACGACGTGGGCTATGGCTCGGAGGCCGCCTTCAGCCGCGCCTTCAAGCGCGTCGCCGGCGTCACGCCAGGTTCGATACGGCCCAGCGCATGAGGGCGAAGCCGGCCGCCGCCGAGGCGAGCGAGCCCAGCACGTGAGCCAGGGTGTGGCCCAGGGCCAGCAGGAACTCGCCGCGCTGCAGCAGCGACAGCGATTCGCCGGAGAAGGACGAGAAGGTCGTCAGCCCGCCCAGGAAGCCGGTCACCAGCAGCAGCTTCAGCAGCTCGTTGGGCTGGCGGCCGAACCATTCCAGGGCCATGCCGATCAGCAGACCACCGACCATGTTGACCAGCAGGGTGCCGAGGGGAAAACCCATCCAGCGCGCGTTCAACCACAGGCCCGCCTGCCAGCGCGTCAGCGCCCCCAGCGCGGCGCCGATCGACACCATGACCGCGTTCAAACCGCATTCCCCGCCGCGATGCCCCAGCGCTTCAGCGCCTCGTCGTCCGCCACGCGCGCGTCCACCCAGTGGGCGCCGTCCGGCGTGTGCTCCTTCTTCCAGAACGGGGCCTGGGTCTTCAAATAATCCATCAGGAATTCGCAGGCCAGGAAAGCCTGTCCACGGTGGGCGCTGGTGACCAGCACCAGAACGATCTGGTCGCGGGCTTCGAGCCGGCCGACGCGGTGGATGACCTTGGCGGCGCGGATGTCGAAGCGGGACAGCGCCTCATCCACCATGGCCTCGATGGCCGCCTCCGTCATGCCGGGGTAATGCTCCAGCTCCATGGCCGAGACTGCCGCGCCGCTGCTGTGCTCGCGCACGGTGCCGACGAAGGCGACGACGGCGCCAACGCCGCCATCCCCCGTCCGGAGGGAGGAAGTTTCGGCGCCGACGTCAAAGTCCTGCGTCTGGATGCAAACTCGGGGCATGGCACGGATTCTCACCTCGCCCCGCGGGTGAGATTCACATGTTTGGGCGTCTGGGCACCCGGTCGCCGCCGGATACTTGCTGTCATTTCCTTTTCACCGCACGCAGGAACCAACATGGCCCTGATGGATTTCATCAAGAAACAGTTCATAGACGTCATCCAGTGGACGGAGGACGGTGACGGCACGCTGGCCTATCGCTTCCCGATGTCGGGCATGGAAATCCAGAACGGCGGCCAGCTCGTCGTGCGCGAATCCCAGGTCGCCGTCTTCGTCAATGAAGGCCAGGTCGCCGACGTCTTCGGCCCGGGCACCCACAAGCTGACGACCCAGACCCTGCCGGTGCTAACCTATCTGAAGAACTGGGACAAGCTCTTCGAGTCGCCCTTCAAGAGCGACGTCTACTTCTTCAGCACCCGCCAGCAGATCGACCAGCGCTGGGGCACCAGCCAGCCGGTCGCCATCCGCGACAAGGACTTCGGCGCCGTGCGCCTGCGCGCCTTCGGCAACTACGCCTACCGCATCCAGGATCCCAAGACCTTCCACAGCCAGATCTCCGGTACGCGCGAGCGCTACACGGTGCAGGACCTGGACGGCCAGCTGCGTGGCCTGATGCTGCAGCACATCAGCGACGCGGTCGCCAGCAGCGGCACGCCCTTCCTGGACCTGGCCGCCAACCAGGTCGAGTTCGCCGCCGCGCTGAAGAACGCCACGGCCGAATCCTTCGCCGCCATCGGCCTGGAGCTGATCTCGGTGACGATGCAGAACGTGTCCCTGCCCGAGGAGCTGCAGAAGATCCTCGACCAGCGCATCGGCATGGGCATCATCGGCCAGAACATGGGCCAGTTCATGCAGTACCAGGCCGCCCAGGCCCTGCCCGAGATGGCCAAGGGCGGCGGTGGTGGCGGCAGCGGCATCGCCGGCGAAGCCATCGGCCTGGGTGCCGGCGTGGCCCTGGGCCAGACGCTGGCCCAGACCCTGGGCCAGGGCCTGGCCGGCGTCGGCACCGCGGCGCCTGCACCCGCAGCCAGCAAGCCCGAAGACATCGTCTCGCTGCTGGAAAAGCTCGGCGACCTCAAGGCCAAGGGCATCCTGACCGACGAGGAATTCGCCGCGAAGAAGGCCGACCTGCTGAAGAAACTTGGCTGATCAGGCGCCAGCCGCGCAGCGTCGCTGGCGCGCCGCCTGTCCCAACTGCGGCGCGCCGGTCGAGTTCGCCAGCGCAGCCTCGGCCAGCGCCATCTGCGGCTTCTGCCGCAGCACGCTGCTGCGTGACGGCGACACGCTGAGCCAGATCGGCCAGAGCGCCGAGATCTTCGAAGACTATTCGCCGCTGCAGCTCGGTACGAGCGGCCGCTGGATGGGCCGCAACTTCACGGTCGTTGGCCGTGTGCAGCGCGGCTCCGAGCTCGGCAACTGGAACGAATGGCATCTGCTGTTCGACACCGGGGGCGACACGCCACGCACGGCCTGGCTCAGCGAGGACAATGGCCAGTTCGTCGTCAGCCTGGAGGCGCCGCTGGCCGAGCTGCCGCCCGAGGCACCGGGCCTGGGCCTGCCGCTGACGGTCGCCGGCCAACGCTGGCAGGTCGCCGCCATCGTCCAGGCCGCCCTGCGCGCCGCCGAGGGCGAGCTGCCGCGCCCGCCCAAGGCCGGCCGCGTCATCGAGCTGCGCAATGCCCAGGGCGAGGTGGGCAGCCTGGAATACCGGGACGGCTCGCCGCCGATCTGGTCGGTCGGCCGCAGTGTCGCCCTGGCCGACATGGCACTGCAGGGCCTGCGGCAGACGGCCGAAGGCGAGTCGGTCGCCGAAGTCAAGTTCAAGGGCCGGGCCATAGCCTGCCCGAGCTGCGGTGCGCCGCTGGAACCCAAGCTGGCGCAGACCAAGAGCATGGTCTGCGCCCAGTGCAATGCCGTCGTCGATCTGCCGGAAGGCGAAGCCCAGGCCCTGGGCTTCACGCCGCAGAGCCGCGGCCTGCCGCCGCTGATCCCGCTGGGCCGCACCGGCACCCTGGGCGTCGACGGCAAGCCCGAGGCCTGGACCGTCGTCGGCTACCAGGAGCGCTGCGACATCCCCGAGGATGCCGACGACGAGCAGAGCTTCTGGCGCGAATACCTGCTCTACAACCGGCTGGCGGGCTTCGCCTTCCTCGTCGACACCCGTGAGGGCTGGAGCCTCGTGCGCACGCTGACCGGCGCGCCCACCGCCGGCCGCGGCGGCGCCAACTGGCAAGGCCGCGACTACACCCAGCGCTGGGTCTATGGCGCCAAGACGACGCATGTGCTGGGCGAGTTCTACTGGCCGGTGAAGCTGGAAGACCGTGTCCAGGTCACCGACTACATCAGCCGCGACGGCCAATACCTGCTGAGCCGCGAGCAGCAAGGCCCCGAGATCACCTGGAGCGGCGGCAGCCCCATCCCGGCCGATGCCGTGCAGAAGGCCTTCAATCTGCGCGACACGACGGCCCAGTTCACGCGCGACGCCTCGGCCTTCAAGAGCGGCGGCAACCTGCTGCGCAACATCATCATCGCCCTGTTCGTCATCGTGCTGCTGTTCGCACTGATGCGGGCCTGCTCCAGCGACGACTGCCAGCAGTACAAGAACAGCTTCGGCGAGAACAGCAATGAATACCGGCAGTGCCGCAGCTCGCGAAGCGGCGGCTATTTCAGCGGTGGCAGCAGCGGCGGCAGTTACGGCGGCTACAGCAGCGGTGGCGGTGGCCACAAGTGAAGCGATACCCTAGGAGAACAGCATGACCCTCGACTGGCTCAAACCCGAAGTCATCCTCGGTTCGATGATGTATGCCGTCATGGGCGTCGTCATCTTCTGGGTGTCCTTCATCATCGTGGACAAGATCACCCCCTACAAACTGTGGGAGGAGATCGTCGAGCACAAGAACGTGGCCCTGGCCATCGTCGTCGGCGCCATGTGCCTGTCCATCGGACACATCGTCGCCGCAGCCATCCACGGCTGACGCCGTCCATCCCGTCCTGCACGCAGCCTGTCGCACCGCGCCTCCCGGTGCGGCAAGCGTCGCCACAATCGCGCCGCTTCGAATACAGGAGGACGCGATGAAGACCTGGTTGACCGCAGCCACCCTGGCGCTCAGCCTCACGCTGGCCCATGCCGCCGACGATGCCGCCAAGGCCTCCGAACAGGCCCGCAAGGCCGATGCCACCGCCCAGGCCTCGGGCTTCAAGATCCGCCCCGTCGATGACGCGTGGCGCGCCGCCCTGCCCCGCGATGCCGAGGCCGCCACCCAGGCCTATCTGGACCGGCTGCCGGCCGATGTGGTCGCCAAGTCCGACGCCTACTACACCGGCGGCTACTGGCTCATCTTGTGGGAGTTGCTGGCCAGCGTCTTCGTCGCCGTCGTGCTGATGACGGGCCGGCGTGCGGCGCGGCTGCGCGACGGGTGCATGCGCGTCGGCCGCGGGCCGGTACGACGCGACGCGCTGTTCGGCGCCGCCTTCGTGCTCGTCTCAGCTGTGCTGACCCTGCCCCTGGCCCTCTACAGCGGCTGGTGGCGAGAGCAGGCCTACGGCATGTCGACCCAGAGCCTGCCCGCCTGGTTCGCCGAGATGGCACTGTCTCAAGTCATCGACATGGTGATGATGGGCATCGTCGTCGCCGGCCTCTACATCGTCATCCGTCGCGCCGGCGCGCGCTGGTGGATCTGGGGCACGGGCGGCGGCATCGCCGCCCTCATCGTCGTCATCGCGATTTCGCCGGTGCTGATCCAGCCCCTGTTCAACACCTACCAAACCGTAGAGGACGGCCCCGTCAAGACGGCCGTGCTGCAGATGGCCCACGCCAACGGCGTGCCGGTGGACAACGTCTATGTCTTCGACGCCTCGCGCCAGACCACGCGCGTCAGCGCCAATGTGTCCGGCATGCTGGGCTCGGCCGCCGTGCGCCTGAACGACAACCTGCTGCGCCGCACCTCGGAGCCCGAGATCCGTGCCGTCATGGGCCATGAGCTGGGCCACTATGTGATGAACCACATGGTCAAGAACATCGCCCTGATCACACCGCTGATCTTTGTCGGCTTCGCCGTCGTCGCCTGGGCCATGCAGCGCCTGCACATGCGCTTCGCCGCCGCCACCGGCGTCAGCCGCATCGACGACGTCGCCGGCTTGCCCATGCTGGTGGCCGTGTTCTCGATCTTCTTCACGCTGGCGACGCCCCTCATCCACACCATCACCCGCGTCCAGGAGGCCGAGGCCGACAAGTTCAGCCTCAACCTGACCCGCGAGCCGCATGGCTTTGCCGAAGCCCAGCTCAAGCTCGTCGAGTACCGCAAGGCCAGCCCCGGCCCCGTTGAGGAATTCATCTTCTTCCACCACCCCAGCACCCGCAACCGCATCTACGACGCGATGCGCTGGCGCGAGGCCATGGGCACGCCGTGAGGGGAGGCGCGCTCGTCCTGCTGCTCACCCTCGGCTCCACGGCCTGGTCCGCCGAACCGGCGGACCCGCTGTGGGCCCTGGCCCAGCAGCGCGCGGCCGCCAGCCGTCCCTGGGTGGCGCAGACGGTGCAGAACGTCTACACGACCCTGGAAGGCCAGCAGACGCGCACGGCGACGGCGGTTGCCACGCTGACGGGCTGGGACGGCAGCTCACCGCAGCGCCAGATCGTTTCCCAGGGAGACGCCGAACTGGCCCAACTGGCGAGGCGAGCCCTGCCGAGCGTCTTCAGCCCGGCCGATCGCCCCGACACCGTGCTGCTGGCGGCCACCAGTGTCACGCGCGAGGACGGCGCCCAGACCTTCGAGGGCCGCACGGTCCAGGCCTTTGCTGTTCGTGGCACGACGGGGCGCAAGCAGATGGGCTTCATCGGCCGCGTGCTGGTCGATGCCGCTTCCGGCGACCTGCTGGCGGCCAGCTATCAGTTCGACCCGACGGGCGCCATGAAGGCCATGCGCTACAACGTCCACTTCGCGGCCGCCCAGGCGGGCCAACCCGCCCTGCCCGACACCTCCAACATGGAGGTCAACATCCGGATTCCCCTGCTCGGCGAGACGACGATCCAGCACACGGCGCGCATGTCGCCCTGGGTCGCCCGCCCGCCAAGCGCCCTGCCCTGAACCCAGCTCCCATGACCGCTCACGACTTCGCCACGCTGACGAACAACGCCCACGAGGACTGGACGCTGTTCGCCATCCGCTTCCACGACAAGCCGGGCGCCGGCGAGCTGCGCCGCCAGCTGCTGCAGGCCCATCTGGAATGGGCGGCCGAGAACGCAGAGATGGTGAGAGCCATCGGCTCGCTGCGCGAGTCGCCTGAGTCGACGCCGGTCGGCGGGCTGTGGGTGGTGCGGGCGCCGGACAAGGCGACCGTGGAAGCCCTGATCGCCACCGATCCCTTCACCACCGGCGGCCTGCGCGCCGGCTGGGACATCTTCTACTGGAGCAAGGCCCTGCCCCAGCCGGTGACCTTCTAGCGCTGGCGCCGACGGCGCGCGACGCCGCCCACGACGCCCAGGCCCGCCAGCAGCAAGGCAGCGGCACCGGGCTCGGGTACGGGGGCCGCGCCGATGGTGTTCACGACGGACGGGTCGATGACCAGCCTGGCGCCCGGATGGCTGGCGAGATAGGCCGGGTCGATCGTGATGATGGGGTCCACCCAGGCGCTGCCCTGGGAGGCATAAGGCGCAGGGCCGAAGATCGTGGCCGACGCAAGCAGGTTGACGCGAGCGATCTCACCCAACTCGGCAGCCGCGAAGGCGCTGACGTTGAGGTGAAACTCGAAGTCGACCAGCCCGCAGGTGGTGCCGCCGTTGCCACAACTCCAGTTCTGGATCTGGTTCGAGAACGAGCCGTTGTTGACGCCCCCCGCCGTCGACGAATGCACGACCTTGGCATAGCCGCTGCCGGCCGCGTCGCCGCTGCCGGCGAAGAAGGCCTTGCCCTTGATGGTGATCGGCACCAGATCGCTGAAGCTCATGCCGTTGGTGACGTAGAAGTCGTACTGCACCGCGGCCGACGATGACGAGCCCCTGCTCTGCAGGTGGCTGAACACAGAGCCGGCCGTGTCGACATAGGCCTGGGCCATCGGGCCATTCATGGTGGCCATGGCGGCGAAGGCGGCATTCGGGTCCACCTGCGTCAGGCTGCCCGGCGTGAAGTAGTTGTAGGTCTGCCCATAGGGGTTGGTATAGCCGTAAGCCCCGTAGGCCCACAGCGTGCTCGGCACGGCGTGAACCGCCATCGCCGCGGCGCCCAGCGCCAACCCCACCAGACTCTTGCCGATTGTTGTCATCTTCTTCATCTCCTGAGCTCCTTGCGATAACAGCTGGCGGCAGTGTGGCCAGCCGTCCGCCGCAACGCCAGCCGCGGCGCCCCATGAAGACGGGACGAAGGGCCCCCTCGGCCTCGTGTCCGGTTTTTCGGAATCGGCCCGCTTGCCTGGCGTCAGTGCGGCGAGGCCCAGCCACTAGACTGCCCACCAACCATTGCCTGGACGCCACATGACCACCCGCCGCCTCCTCCTTCAAGCCCTGCTCTGCACCGCCATGGCACCGGCCCTGGCCGCCGATGCCAAGCCCGATGTCGCTATCGTGCTGGCCCGCCTGGACCTCGCCGCCGGCAAAGTCAGCGACGTCACCAACATCACGCCCGGCAAGGGCGCCAACTTCCAACCGGCCTTCACGCGCGACAGTGCCGCCGTGCTGTTCACCTCCGACCGCTCGGGCTCGAACAACATCTACCGCTACGACATCGCCAAGGCCACGACCAAGGCCGTCACGGCGACCACCGAGAACCTGTATTCGCCAACGCCGCTGGCCGACGGCAACGGCTTCTCGGCCATCCGCGTCATCACCGCCGACCCGGCCTATGGCATCGAGATGAACGAGCCCTCGCTGTGGCTGTTCGGCTGGGACGGCAAGCCCGTCGCGCCCGTCGTGCCGACCAAGCGCATCGGCTATCACGCCTGGATCAACCCCGACCTCATCGCCGCCTTCCTCGTCGACGACGTGCCGGAGCGCAACAGCCACCGCGCCGTCATCATCAGCCGCACCACCGGCCAGCTGACGTCGATGACCGCCAAGCCCGGCCGCTCGCTGGGCCGCACGGCCGACGGCAAGCGCGCCCTCTTCGTCGACCAGACCGACCCGGCCTACTGGCGCATCAGCGCGATGGGCCCAGGCGACAAGCAGCCCCAGCCGCTGGTGGACACACCCGTCGGCCCCGAAGGCGAGAAGGACCCCAACCGCAGCCAGTACTTCGCGGCCCTGCCCGACGGCTCGCTGCTGATGGCGCGCGGCAACCTGCTGCTGCGCTGGGACGGCAAGGCGGGCAGCGTGTTCAAGACCTTCGCCGAACTCGCTGACGTGGGCGGTGCCATCCGCAATATCGCCGCCAGCCCCGACGGCAAGCGCCTGGCCTTCTCGGTGACGCTGGCCCCGGCCAAGCCGTGACCGGACAGCCCTCCACGGCTCGCGCCTCGCTGGCCGAGCTGCTGCTGCTCGCCAGCGTCTTCGTCATCGCCGCCTGCGGCCTGGTCTATGAGCTGGCGGCCGGTGCGCTGGCCAGCTATCTGATGGGCGACTCGGTGCTGCAGTTCTCCACTGTCATCGGCGTCTATCTCTTCGCCATGGGCCTGGGCTCCTGGCTGTCGCGCTTCGTCGAGCGCCAGCTCGTCGGCGTCTTCCTGCAGGTGGAGCTGCTGGTGGGCGTCATCGGTGGCCTGATGCCGGCCGGCCTGTTCGCCGTGCACAGCCTGCTGCCGCCGGGCGAAGGCATGGCCTTCCGGGCTCTGCTCTATGCACTCGTGCTGCTGGTGGGCGCCCTGGTGGGGCTGGAGATCCCGCTGGTCATGCGCATCCTGAAGCGCCACTTCAGCGCCCGCTACGGCTTGAAGGACCTGGTCTCCCAGGTGCTGACCTTCGACTATCTCGGCGCCCTGCTCGTCGCCCTGGCCTTCCCGCTGGTGCTGGTGCCCCACCTCGGCCTGGTGCGCACCGGCATCGCCTTCGGCCTGCTGAACGTCGCCGTGGCGATCTGGGCGCTGTGGATCTTCCGCGCCGAACTGCGCGCGCGCCGCAGCCAGGCCGTGGCCTGCGCGCTGTCGGCCCTGCTGCTGCTCGGCGCCCTGCTGGGCGCCGACGCGCTGACGCGCTGGTCCGAGGAGCGCTTCTACGGCGAGCACATCGTCTTCAAGCAGAGCAGCGCCTACCAGCGCATCGTCGTCACCGACGGCGGCGGCGGCACGCGGCTGTTCCTGAACGGCAATCTGCAATTCCACTCGCGCGACGAGTACCGATACCACGAGGCCCTGGTGCACCCGGCCATGGCGGCCCAGGGCGCCCCCAAGCGGGTGCTGGTGTTGGGCGGCGGCGACGGCATGGCCGTGCGCGAAATCCTGAAGTACCCCAGCGTCGAGCAGGTCACCCTGGTCGAGCTGGACCCGTTGATGACGGGCCTGTTCACGTCCAACCCCAAGCTGTCCGCGCTGAACGGGCATTCGCTGTCCAGCCCCAAGCTGCGCATCGTCAACGCCGACGCCTTCGGCTGGCTGGAGCAGCACCCCGAGGTCTTCGACGTCATCGTCATCGACTTTCCCGACCCGTCCAACTTCGCGCTGGGCAAGCTCTACACGGCCAGCTTCTACGAGCTGGTCGACCAGCACTTGAGCGCCGCCGGCTATGCCGTCGTGCAGACGACTTCGCCGCTGATCGCGCGGCGCAGCTTCTGGACGGTCGTGACGACGCTGGAGTCCGTGGGCCTGACGGCCACGCCCTATCACGCCCATGTGCCGAGCTTTGGCGAATGGGGCTTTGTGCTGGCCTCGCGCCGCCCCTTCCACACGCCGGCCGCCTTGCCGAGCGGCCTGCGCTTCCTCAGCCTCAAGAGCCTGCCGGCCCTGCTGGACTTCCCGCCCGACATGGCCCGCGTGCCCACCGAAGTGAACCGCCTGAGCAATCAGGTGCTGGTGCAAGAGTTTGAAACCGAGTGGGGACAGGTTCACTAGGAACGTCTTTTGCTGCAAGATGGGCTCGCCGGCCACTAGGCGCCGGCGCAGGAGCCACCCATGCAGACTGCCCCCTTGAAGCCCGAAGCCCTGGCCCAGGTCCACGTGCCCACCACGCCGCCTGGCACCGATGCCGGGGACCTCGACAGCATCTACGACAACCTCGTCCACGGTGTCGGCCACGAATACGTGACCGAAGCCAACGTCGAGGCGCTGATGCAGCGCGCCGCGGCCGACCACCACCCGGTGCTGGCCGAAGAGCTGCGCGAATGGCGCTCGAACAGCGACGGCAAGGACGCGACGCCCGCCACCAGCTGACGAGCGGGCAGCGCGGGCTGCTACCCTGCCGCCCTTGCGCCCGCCCCGCCCTTCTTCCCCGCCCCACGTCGCCGCTTCCGGCCCCTCGCGCCGGACGGTGCTGCTCGGCCTGCTGGCCAGCGGGTGCACGCCCGATGCGCCGGCGCTGCAGGGCGGCTGGGTCGGCACGCATCCCGAGCGTGGCCACCGGCTGCGCGGTGAACTGCCGCGGGCCGACGGGCCGCTCAAGACAACGGGCGTCCTCATCGTCGGCGCCGGCATCGCCGGCCTGGCCTGCGCGCGGGCCCTCGCCAGGCGCGGCGTCGATGACTTCGCCCTGCTCGACCTCGAAGACCAGGCCGGCGGCAACAGCCGCAGTCACAGCGTCGGCGGCTCGGCCTGCCCACTGGGCGCCCACTACCTGCCGCTGCCCGATGCCGAGGCCCACGAGGTCAATGAGCTGCTGCACGAACTGGGCCTGGCCCGTGAGCAACTGGGCCGCACGGTCTGGGACGAGAAGCACCTCTGCCACAGCCCCCAGGAACGCCTCTTCATCGATGGCGAATGGCGCGACGGTCTGCTGCCGCCGCCTGACGGGGCCGCTGCACTGGCGCAGTACCGACGCTTCTCCAGCCTCGTCACGCAAGCCCAGCGCGAACTCGGCTTCGCCATGCCCAGCCACCGTGCGCGCTGGACGGCCGGCCACGCGGCGCTGGACGGCCAGACCCTGGCCACCTGGCTGGACCGCGAGGGTCTGAACGACGCCCGCCTGCGCTGGTATCTCGACTACTGCTGCCGCGACGACTTCGGGGCCGGCGCCGACACGGTCTCGGCCTGGGCCGGCATCCACTATTTCGCTAGCCGCCATGGCTTCCATGCACCGGGCGACGAGGCCGGCGAGCGCGAGCCGGTGCTGACTTGGGCCCAAGGCAATGGCTGGCTCAGCGCCCACATCGCCGCGCCGCTGCGCGAGCGCACCCACCTGGGCCGCACCGTGCTGCGCGTGACCGAGCAGCGCCAGGGTGTCGAGCTGCTGGCCTGGAACGAGGCCACCAATGCGCCCGAGCGCTGGATCGCCCGCACCGTCGTCATGGCCACGCCTTTATTCGTTTCTGGACGCCTGCTGGCCGCGCCGCCCGACGCGCTGCGTTCGCTGAAGCAGCGCCATGCGCCCTGGCTGACCGCCAATCTGTCGCTGCGCGAGCCCCTGCTGCAGCGCGCCGGCGCGCCGCCGTCCTGGGACAACGTGCGCTACGGCACGACGGCCCTCGGCTACGTCGACGCCCGCCACCAGACCCTGGACCCGACGCCACGCGCCCCACTGCTGACGGCCTATCTCGCCCTGCCCGAAGCCCAGCGCGGCGAGCTGTTGAAGCAACCCTGGCAGCACTGGGCCCAGGTCGTCACCCAGGAGCTGGCCCAGACCCATCCCGACCTGCCCGCCAAGCTGGAGCGCATCGACCTGTGCCGCTTCGGCCATGCGATGAGCATCCCCACGCCGGGCCTGCGCGGCTCGGCGGAGCTGGCGGCGCTGAATGCGCAGCGCGGCCGCGTCGTCTTCGCCCACAGCGATCTGGCGGGGTATTCGGTGTTCGAGGAGGCCTACACGGCCGGCGTCGAAGCGGCGGCCCGGCTCAGCCTCTGAACCTGGGCGTCGCGCGGCGCAAACGCCGCGAGCAAGGCCGCGAGCAGGGCCTCGGCCTTGGCGCTGTTGTCGGCGCCGTAATTGCAGACATAGACGTCCAGCGTCACACCGCCCAGTTCGGGCCAGGTGTGTATCGCGAGATGGGACTCGGCCAGCAGCACAACACCGGTGATGCCGCTCTGCTCTTCGTGCGGCGCAAAGCGGTGAAAGAGCTCGGCCACGCCGGTCAGGCCGGAGCTTTCGACGGCCTGACGGCACAGTGCCGCCAGCGCCTCGGCATTGCGCATGACGGGCAATGCCGGGTCGACGCCGCGAAGGTCAGCCGTGAGATGAAGTCCCTGCATGTCAGTGAATCACGCTGGCGACGAGGTAGACGCGTTCGGCCAATTTGCCGCCCAGCAAGGCCAGGATGAAGCAGGCCAGGCCGCTCCCCGCATGCACGATCCAGGAGCCGCGCAGCGTCGAGATGCGAAGCGGCAGCAGGTCCAGCAGAAAGCCGGCAGCGACGCCGTGGATCGCCGCCGTCATGCCGATCACCCACAGCGCCGCGCCGTAGTGCCCCGCCACCATCTGCCCGACGCCAAAGGCCACGGCCAAGGTGCACAGCAGGTCATAGGTCGTGAAGAAGGCGCGGCGGGCCTTGTAGGGGCGCAACACCATCATCCCAGCGCCCAGGATCAGGGACTCCGCCAGGAAGAAGAGAGCGAGCTCGCCGTTCACGGAGGACTAGCCGCCGGTGACCGGAGGGAAGAAGGCCAGCTCGTCGCCCTCCGAGAGCACGGCGGATTCGGCGCACATCTTCTGGTTCAGCGCCGCACGCACAGCCCGGCCGCGAGCCAGGGCCTCGGCGTGGGCACCGCCGCGCGCCATCAGCGCCTCGCGCGCCGCCGCCACCGTGCTGCCCTCGGGCAAGCCCAGAGCCTCGCCTTCGCCCAGCTTCTCGCGCAGCGAGGCAAAGAAGCGCAGCTTCACGGTCACGCTCAAGACAGCAGCTCCGCGAAGGGGATGAAGCGCACCGCGTCGCCGGCCTTGAAAGCCTGGCCGGCGGGGTTGTCGAGCAGGCCGTCGGCCCAGAAGGCCGAGGTCAGCACGCCGCTGCTTTGGTTGCCGAACAGAGCCAGGCCGCCCTCCTCGTCCAGGCGCACGCGCAGGAACTCGCGGCGCTTGTCGGGCTTGGGCCAGTCGAAGCCCGCCACCAGGCGGTAGCCGCGCGGCGTGACGCGAGCCGCACCCTGCAGCTTCAGCAGGAAGGGCCGCACCAGCACCAGGAAGGTCACCAGGCTGGACACCGGGTTGCCGGGCAGGCCGATGAAGTGGGCGGCGCCAACGCGGCCGTACGCAAACGGCTTGCCGGGCTTGATGGCGATGGCCCAGAGGTCGAGCTGGCCTTCGGCCTGCACGGCGGGACGCAGATGGTCTTCCTCGCCGACCGAGACACCGCCCGAGGTCAGGATGACATCGGCCTTTGAAGCGGCCTCACGCAACGCGGCGCGGGTCGCGTCCAGGCGGTCGGGCACGATGCCCAGGTCGATGACCTCGCAGCCCAGACCTTCGAGCAGGGCGCGCAGCGTGAAGCGGTTGCTGTTGTAGATGGCGCCGGGCGGCAGAGGCTCGCCGGGCATGACGAGCTCGTCGCCGGTGGAGAACAGGGCCACACGAGGACGGCGAGTCACCGTCAGTTCGGCGGCACCCGCCGTGGCGGCCAGGCCCACGGCGACGGCGTCCAGGCGCGTGCCGGTCGGCAGCACGACGGCGCCTACGCGCACGTCCTCGCCGCGCAGGCGCACATTGGCGCCCGCCGTGATGGGCTGGGTCACGCGGACCTGATCGCCCACCAGCTCGGTGTACTCCTGCATGACGACGGTGTCGGCACCCGGGGGTACCTGGGCGCCGGTGAAGATGCGCGCGGCCTCGCCGGGCGGCAGCGGCGTGGGCACGCTGCCGGCGGGAATGCGCTGGGTGACAGGCAGCGGCTGGCCCACGTCGGAGGCGCGCAAGGCATAGCCGTCCATGGCCGAGTTGTCGGCCGGTGGCACGTCCACCGGCGAGATCAGATCGGCGGCCAGCACCCGACCGACCGCGACTCTGGTGGCCAGCGTTTCACGCCCGGCCAAAGGCTTGGCTTCGGCCAGCAGCCGGGCCAGTGCTTCGTCCAGCGGAATCAGTGGCGACTTCTTGGGTTCAGACATGGGCGTGAATGTAGGCCTTCACCTGGCCCACATCGGCCGGCATGACCTTCACGCGCTTGGGGAGTTGCTCGATGCCTTCCAGGTTCGCGGGCCGCGGCGGCTCGGTGCCCAGGGCTTCGACGATGGTGGCCGCGAACTTGGCCGGCAGGGCCGTCTCCAGCACCAGCATGGTCACGGCGGGGTCGCGCTTCTCCAGCGCCACCTTGAGGCCGTCGGCCGTGTGCGGGTCGATGACGACACCATGTTCGGCATGGCAGCGGCGGATGGTGGCCACGCGGTCGGCGTGTGTGCTGCGGCCGGAGATGAAGCCGAAGCCGGCGATGTCGGCATGCTCGCCGCCGCCCAGCTCGAACTGCGTGGCGCCGAAGTGCGCTTTGACGCGCGCGCCGTCGCGGCCCAGCAGGTCGAAGACAAAGCGTTCGAAGTTGCTGGCCTTGGAGATGTCCATGGACGGGCTGGACGTCTCGTGCGTGTCGGCCGTGCCGCGCGGGCGGTAGGCGCCGGTGCGGAAGAACTCGTCCAGCACGTCGTTCTCGTTGGTCGCGACCACGAGCTTGGCGATGGGCAGGCCCATCATGCGCGCGACGTGGCCGGCGCAGACATTGCCGAAGTTGCCGCTCGGCACCGTGAAGCTGACCTTCTCCGCGTTGCTCTTGGTGGCCTGGAAATAGCCGGCGAAGTAGTAGACAACCTGGGCCAGCAGCCGCGCCCAGTTGATGGAGTTGACGGTGCCGATGCGGTGCTCGCGCTTGAAGGCGAGGTCGTTGGACACGGCCTTGACGATGTCCTGGCAGTCGTCGAACACGCCTTCGATGGCGATGTTGTGGATGTTGGCGTCCTGCAGGCTGAACATCTGGGCCTGCTGGAAGGGGCTCATGCGGCCGTTGGGGCTGAGCATGAAGACGCTGACGCCCTTCTTCCCACGCATGGCGTATTCGGCGGCGCTGCCGGTGTCGCCCGAGGTGGCGCCCAGGATGTTCAGCGTCTCACCGCGGCGGCCGAGCTCGTATTCGAACAGCGCGCCCAGCAGCTGCATGGCCATGTCCTTGAAGGCCAGGGTCGGGCCATTGGACAGGCCCTGCAGGGCGATGTGGTCGCCCAGCCAGGTCAAGGGCGTGATGGCCTCCGAGCCGAAGATCTCGGCCGTGTAGACCTTGCGCGTGATCGCGCGCAGGTCATCGGCGGGGATGTCGTCAATGTAGAGGGACAGGATCTCGAAGGCCAGGTCGGCATAGGCCAGGCTGCGCCAGCGCGCCAGCGTCGCGGCATCGACGCGTGGGTAGGTCTTGGGCAGATACAGGCCGCCGTCGGGCGCCAGGCCTTCGAGCAGGATGTCGGAGAAGCCGCGCTCGGTCTTGTCGCCGCGGGTGCTGATGTACTTCATGTCGTCGATTCCATATTCACTTCACCCACACTCCATGCATTTGCGGGCCGAGCGCCGGGCCGCTCCCTAGCCGGCCCGCCCTGGCGATGTGCTTGCCGGCCGCGCCGGCGAGCATCGCCGTCCCCTCGGGGGACCGGTCAGGCGCACCGCGTTCAGCGGTGTGCGGCTGGACGAGGGGCTCCATTTCAGGCCAGTTCTTCCTTGCGGATGCGCACGATGGGGGCGAGCACGGTCGGCAGGCCCTGCATCTTGGCCAGGGCCTCGTTCATGCGGCCCTCGACGGTGTCGTGGGTCAGGATGATGAGGTCGGTCTGGCGCTCGCCCTCGGCGGATTCGCGCTGCAGCACGGCGTCGATGGAGATGTCGTGCTCGGCCAGGATGGTGGTGATGCGAGACAGCACGCCGGGCTGGTCGGCCACGACGAGGCGCAGGTAGAAGGCGGTGTGCACCTCGGCCATCTCGAGGATGGGCGTGTTGCTCATGGCATCGGGCTGGAAGGCCAGATGGGGCACGCGGTGGTCGGGGTCGGCGGTGTGCAGGCGCGTCACGTCAACCAGGTCGGCGACGACGGCCGAGGCGGTGGGCTCGGAGCCGGCGCCCTTGCCGTAGTACAGCGTCGTGCCGACGGCATCGGCCTGTACGACGACGGCGTTCATGGCGCCTTCGACATTGGCGATCAGGCGGCTCGACGGGATCAGCGTGGGGTGCACGCGCAGTTCGATGCCATTGTCACGACGGCGCGTGATGCCCAGCAGCTTGATGCGATAGCCCAGCTGCTCGGCGTACTTGATGTCGGTGGCCTGCAGGCTGGAGATGCCCTCCACATGGGCCTTGTCGAACTGCACCGGCACGCCGTAGGCGATGGCGCTCATGATGGTGAGCTTGTGGGCGGCGTCCACGCCTTCGATGTCGAAGGTGGGGTCGCTCTCGGCATAGCCCAGGCGCTGGGCTTCCTTCAGCACGACACCGAAGTCCAGGCCCTTGCTGCGCATCTCCGACAGGATGAAGTTGGTGGTGCCGTTGATGATGCCGGCGATCCACTCGATGCGGTTGGCCGTCAGGCCTTCGCGCAGGGCCTTGATGATGGGAATGCCACCGGCCACGGCCGCTTCAAACGCGACGACGACGCCCTTCTCACGGGCGGCCTCGAAGATCTCGGTGCCATGCAGGGCCAGCAGGGCCTTGTTGGCCGTGACCACATGCTTGCCGTTGGCAATCGCCTGCAGCACCAGGCTGCGCGCCGGCTCGATGCCGCCAATCAGCTCAACGACGATGTCGATGTCAGGGTTGTTGACGAGTTGCTGGGCATCGCCGACGCAGGGCACGCCGTCACCGACTTGTGCCTGGTAGGCCTTGGCGCGCTCGGCATTGCGCGCCGCGACCATTGCAATCTCGATGCCCCGACCGGCGCGGCCGCGAATCTCGGCCTGGTTGCGCTGCAGGACGTTGAAGGTGCCGGCACCGACGGTGCCGAGGCCGATCAGGCCGACTTGGATGGGCTTCATCTGCAGGACTCTCAGGAATTGCGCCGACGGTAGCCGGCAAGGAAACGTTCGATACGGCCGATGGCCTCGCGCAGGTCGTCCACATTGGGCAGGAAGACGAGGCGGAAATGGTCGTGCTCGGGCCAGTTGAAGCCGGTGCCCTGCACGATCAACACCTTCTCCTCGGCCAGCAGCTCGTAGGCGAATTGCTGGTCGTCGGCGATGGGGTAGATCTTGGGGTCCAGGCGCGGAAACATGTAGAGGGCGGCCTTGGGCTTGACGACGCTGACACCCGGGATCTGGGTCAGCAGCTCGTAGGCCAGGTCGCGCTGGTGGCAGAGCCGACCGGTCGGCGCCACCAGGTCCTTGATGCTCTGGTAGCCGCCGAGTGCCGTCTGGATCGCCAATTGACCCGGCGTGTTGGAGCACAGCCGCAGCGAAGCCAGCATGTTCAGGCCCTCGATGTAGTCGCGGGCATGGCGCTTTTCGCCGCTGACCACCATCCAGCCGGCCCGGTAGCCGCAGCTGCGGTAGTTCTTGGACAGGCCGTTGAAGGTGATGAACAGCACGTCATCGGCCAGGCTCGCCATGCTGGTGTGCGTGACGCCGTCGTACAGGGTCTTGTCGTAGATCTCGTCAGCGAAGACGACGAGTTGGTGGCGGCGAGCCAGTTCGATGATGCCCAGCAGCAGGTCGTCCGGATACAGGGCGCCGGTCGGGTTGTTGGGGTTGCAGACCATGATGCCGCGGGTGCGCGGGCTGATCTTGGCCTCGATGTCGGCCAGGTCGGGCAGCCAGCCGGCGGCTTCGTCGCAGCGGTAGTGCACCGGGCGGCCGCCCGAGAGGCCGACGACGGCCGTGTAGAGCGGGAAGTCGGGCGCCGGGATCAGGATCTCGTCGCCGTCGTTGACCAGGGCATTGATGGCCATCTGGATCAGCTCGGAGGCGCCGTTGCCCAGGTAGACGTCATCGACGGTGACGCCCTTGACGCCCTTCTCCTGGGTGTAGTGCACGACCGCCTTGCGGGGCGCGAACAGACCCTTGCTGTCGGTATAGCCACCGGCGTCGCCGAGGTTGCGGATCATGTCCTGCACGATCTCGTCCGGCGGCGTCAGGCCGAAGACGGCCGTGTTGCCGATGTTCAGCTTGATGATCTTCTGGCCCTCTTCCTCCATCTGGCGGGCCTTGTCCAGCACCGGGCCACGGATGTCGTAGCTGACGCTGGCGAGCTTGCTGGACTTGGCGATGGGCTTCAAAAGGGGCTCCGAGGCAGCGTTGCTGCAGTGCAAAAAGGGGGATCTTGGAGTTTAAGCAAGGCCCGGGCATGCGCCCTGCCGACTTGAGGGACACTCGCGCCCGGCTTTCCTGGGCAGCCCAGCCCGTTTTCCGATGAAGTTCCAGCTCGACGAGCCGCAAGGCGGCAACAGCATTTCCCGCCATGACGCCCAGGGCGTCTGGGTCAACGGCCGCCCCCACACGGCCAGCGTCCTCGTCCCCTGGAAGGGTGACGTGGTCGCCTGGGCGCCTTCGCGCTTCGAGGAACTTCAGCCTGCGCATTTCGAAGCGATCCGGGCCCTGAATCCCGAGCTGGTCGTCTTCGGCAGCGGTGCCCGGCTGCGCTTCCCAAGCCCGTCCCTGTGGCGTGGGCTGGTCGAAGCGCGCATCGGTTTCGAGGTCATGGACAACGCAGCCGCTTGCCGGACTTACAACGTGCTTGCCAGTGAAGGTCGCAACGTTCTGGCAGCATTGCTCATCGAGGGATGACCGGAACCGACCGGGAGGTCGGGGCTAGGCTTTATAATCACGGGCTATTGCTTGCGGGCGCCCGCGTGTAACGCTCTAGTGAATTGCTTCACAGCGCCACGAACCGGGGACCCCGCGAGCACAACGCTTCTGCTGCACCCCCAATGACGCCTGCGCTCAACAAACCCCTGCCGGAAATTGAGGCTCAAGCCACCGGCGGCGTGAAGTTCACTGCCAATGCCTTCCTGGGCAAGTCGGTCGTGCTGTATTTCTACCCGAAAGACAATACGCCCGGTTGTACCACCGAGGCCATGCAATTCCGTGATCGCCACAAGGACTTCGTGAAGGCTGGCGCGGTTGTGCTCGGCGTTTCGCGCGACAACATGGTGTCGCACGAGAAGTTCAAGCAGGCCCTGGAGCTGCCTTTCGAGCTGATCGCCGACACGGAAGAAAAGCTTTGCCACATGTTCGGCGTGGTCAAGAACAAGATCATGTACGGCAAGAAGGTCAAGGGCATCGAGCGCTCGACCTTCCTGATCGCCCCGAACGGCATCCTGGTGGGCGAATGGCGTGGCATCAAGGTCGCTGGCCATGTCGACGAAGTCCTGAAGGCCGTGAAGGGCCTGAAGAAGGAAGCCGCCTGACGCGAGAAACGCGTTGTTTGCTGACATCGCGGGCACCCGCGGTATGTGCATAATCAGCTCATGCCCCGGGTCGAATCCTTGTCTCAGACGTCAAAGCCGCACTCATCCTGTGCGGCTTTTTGCTTTCTGGAGCCTGGATCGCGTGGGGTTCACTTGCCGCCCACCCGCCGTACATGCCACTGCCTAAGCCTCCTGCACAACGCGCCAGCCGCCTCGATGCCACTGCTTACTCGGCCACTCTGACCCCCAGCAAACCCCGCGCGACACCTCCGGTCGCGCCCGCTGTTGCCCCGGTAGTCCCGGTTGCAGCCCCGACAGCCGAAGTGCTGCGCCTCCCCACCCCTGCTTCCAGCCCGAATTCCGGTCCTGCCGCCCGATCTGCCCTGCCCACCAAATCGGCCAGCAAGGCGCCCGCCAAAGCCGCCGCGCCCAAACGCACGCGCAAAGCGGCCGGCGCCGCCAAGCTCTTCGTGCTCGACACCAATGTGCTGATGCACGACCCGATGTCGCTGTTCCGCTTCGAGGAGCACGACGTCTTCCTGCCCATGATCACGCTCGAGGAGCTGGACGGGCACAAGAAGGGCATGACCGAAGTCGCCCGCAACGTGCGCCAGGTCAGCCGCGAGCTGGACCAGCTCGCCGCCGGCCTGCAAACCAGCAGCCTGGAGGAGATGTCCAAGGGCCTGCCCCTGGCCGGCACCGGCCACCGCGAGGCCGAGGGCAAGCTGTTCTTCCAGACCGAGCTCATCGACACGCCGCTGCCGCAAGGCTTGCCGCAAGGCAAGGCCGACAACCAGATCCTGGGCGTCGTCCAGGCGCTGAAGGGCCTGCACCCGGGCCGCGAAGTCGTGCTGGTGTCCAAGGACATCAACATGCGCATCAAGGCCCGTGCCCTGGGCCTGCCGGCGGAGGACTACCGCAACGACAAGACGCTGGAAGACTCCGACCTGCTCTACACCGGCGTCCAGGCCCTGCCCGCGGACTTCTGGGACCGCCACGGCAAGACCATGGAGAGCTGGCAGCAGGGCGGCACGACCTACTACCGCATCAGCGGCCCTCTTGTGCCCACGCTGCTGATCAACGAGCTGGTCTACCTGGAAGCCCCCGGCGAGACACCGCTCTATGCCAAGGTCACCGAGATCACCGGCAAGACGGCCGTGCTGCGTACGCTGAAGGACTACGGCAACCAGAAGCACGCCGTCTGGGGCGTCACGTCACGCAACCGCGAGCAGAACTTCGCGCTCAACCTGCTGATGGACCCCGAGTGCGACTTCATCACGCTGACCGGCACGGCCGGCACCGGCAAGACGCTGATGACCCTGGCCGCAGCCCTGGCCCAGGTCTTCGATGAGCGCCGCTACAGCGAGATCATCGTCACCCGCGTCACCGTGCCGGTGGGCGAAGACATCGGCTTCCTGCCCGGCACCGAGGAAGAAAAGATGGGCCCCTGGATGGGCGCCCTGGACGACAACCTCGAGGTGCTGGCCAAGGGCGGCTCGTCGGCCGGCGAATGGGGCCGCGCGGCCACCAACGACCTGGTGCGCAGCAAGATCAAGATCAAGAGCCTGAACTTCATGCGCGGGCGCACCTTCCTGAACAAGTTCGTCATCATCGACGAGGCCCAGAACCTGACGCCCAAGCAGATGAAGACCCTGATCACCCGCGCCGGCCCGGGCACCAAGATCGTCTGCCTGGGCAACCTGGCCCAGATCGACACGCCCTACCTGACCGAGGGCAGCTCCGGCCTGACGTTCGCGGTGGACCGCTTCAAGGGCTGGGCCCACAGCGGCCATGTCACGCTGGCGCGCGGCGAACGCTCGCGGCTGGCCGACTTCGCCTCCGAAGTGCTTTGAGCGACTGAAGCCGCCCGCGGGGCGGCACGGCGATTGCCGTGGGGATTCCGAAAGGAATCCTCATGAGCAATCCATCACCCCAAGACGCCCAGCCGGGTCCCGCACCGGCGGAGCCGCCCGCGACACATCTGCCGCAGCAGCCCACCGACAGCGACGAAGCTCCCATGCGCCGGGAGCCGGCGCGTCAGCCGGACAACGACGACCGCGAAGACCCCGACCTGCAGCACGAAAGCCCGGTCTGAGTCCTGTCGCCGCCCGCCTCACCGGCGCTCCGCGGCCCTGACGCTGCGCCAGGCCTCCTCGCAGAACGGCAGCACATTGAGCAGCATCGAGATGACGAACATCACGACGGTGTACGTCCAGGGTGGGTCTGCCTTGAAGCGCAGCGCCCAATCCGCCGTGTGGCCGGGCTGCTGCAGCAGTGCCAGCGTCTGATCGGGAGCCAGCGCCAGCAGGCAGGACAGCCCCGCCCAGGGCAGCAGATGCTGGAAGCCGTGCACCCACTGCTCCAGAATGGGAATGCGGCGCTTGGCCAGGGCCACGCGCAGGTCGGCCAGATAGCTGAGGTCGTGCAGCAGCACGACGGCCATCAGGCCTGCCAGCAGGCCGGCGGTCGACTCCAGCAGCAGCGCAGCCAGGATGGCGCTGCCCACCAGCACCAGCATGGCCAGGTGCAGCGCCGACTCGGCAATGCCGGCCGTGAACTCGATGCGCTGCGCGCGGTGCAGCGCCCAGTCCAGAACGCCGGCCGCCACCAGCATGGGCGCCCACACGAAGGCGAGCAGTCCCCGCAGCAGCGATGCGGTGTCGTCCATGGTCCAGCCGCGCCGGCCCGGCGGCTTACTCCCTACTTCCCGCTGGCGCGGTGAACGGCTCTATCCCCTCGATGACGTGGTGGGCCGCCTCGGTGGCGTAGTTCAAGGCCTCGGTTTCCGTGGCCCAGGCGTTCTCGATCGCCGGTCGGTAGGGGTCATCGACACCCGTCGCCTTCCAGTTCGAGTCGAGGATGGTGAAGCGGCCTGCGAAAAGCAGTCCTTGCGGCACCACTTCCACCTGAAAGCGGATGCCCTTGTGAACGTCGATCACGGTCTGGGACATGGTCAGTCGTCGTCGTTGGGATGGTTGGCAGACTCCGTGTTTGCATCGGAGGCGGGATCATCCTCGGCGTCGACCAGATGCTGCTGACACTCGCGCTGTTGCTGCTGCACCGCGGAGCGTTGCGCATGGTCGCCCTGCTGCTGCTGGCGATGGCCCTGCGCGCCGGGCGACTGCGCGGCCTGCTGTTGCGGGTCTTCGGGTCGTGCCGTCTGGCCGACGTGGGAAAGCGGCGTGGTCATGTGGATCCTTCCGGAGGGCTGTCGCATGTACAGCGGCAATCCACACTCCCGGCACGCGATGAGCGGTCAGGACCCGGACTGCGCCTCTTGGGCCTGATGGCAGGCGCCGCGGATATTCATGCCGGCCAGGCCGACCTGCAGGGCGACAAGGCCCCACGCCGCAGAATGCACGCCCCACACCACCCAAAGCAGATTGCTCAGCAGGAACATCCAGAAGCCGAGGCGTCGGCGCTGCATGCGACGGGAGGCCACCAGAAGCCAGGTGGCGGCCAGCGTGATCACCATGGCCGGCCATTGGATCCACGCCATGTCCATGGGAGCTCAGCGCAACCAGAGCCCGGCCGGCGCCGCGGCATGCTGCTGCGCCGACTGGCTGTCGCTGCCGGCGTGCTCATCACCCTGACGCTGGCAGGCCGTCAGGATGGCAGTCGCGATGGCCACGACGGCCATCCACTGGAGCAGTTGTTGCGGCTTCACGCGATCACCTGGCAAACACCATGCCCGGCGGCGACCTGCGCCCCGCCCTCGCCCTGGCCCTCGCCCTCCCGCACAAAGTCAAAATGGTTGCGATACCATTTCGCTTCCACTTCCTTGTCCTCGCCATGATCTACCGTCCCCTCGGCCGCACCGGCTGGAATGTCTCTGCCATCGGTTTCGGCGCCTGGGCCATCGGCGGCACCTGGGGCGACACCGACGACACGGCCGCGATGGCCGCCCTGCACCGCGCCCTGGACCGCGGCGTGAACTTCTTCGACACGGCCGACGTCTACGGCGACGGCCACAGCGAGCGCCTGCTGGCGCGTCTGAAGCGCGAGCGGCCCAGCGACGCCTTCTTTGTGGCGACCAAGGCCGGCCGGCGCCTGAACCCGCATGTGGCCGAGGGCTACCGCGACCTGAAGCCCTTCATCGAGCGCAGCCTGAAGAACCTCGAGACCGACACCCTCGACCTGCTGCAGCTGCACTGCCCGCCCACCGCCGTCTACACCATGCCCGAGGTCTTCGGCGCGCTGGACGATCTGGTGCGCGAGGGCAAGCTGCGCCACTACGGCGTCAGCGTCGAGCGCATCGACGAGGCCCTGGCCGCCCTCAAGTTCCCGAACGTGCAGTCGGTGCAGATCATCTACAACCTGTTCCGCCAGCGCCCCGCCGAAGCCTTCCTGCCGGCGGCCCGTCAGGCCAAGGTCGGCGTGCTGGCGCGCCTGCCCCTGTCCAGCGGCATGCTCAGCGGCAAGTTCACGCGCGACAGCCGCTTCGGCGCCGACGACCACCGCGGCTTCAACCGCCAGGGCGAGGCCTTCGACAAGGGCGAGACCTTCTCGGGCGTCGACTACGAGCAGGGCCTGGCCGCCGTCGAGGAGTTGCGCGCCCTGCTGCCCGAGGGCATCAGCATGGCCCGCCTGGCACTGCGCTGGATCCTGATGAACGAAGCCGTCACGACGGCCATCCCCGGCGGCCGCACGCCGGCCCAGGTGGACGAGAACGTCAGCGCTGCCGACCTGGCCGCCCTGCCCGCGCCGCTGATGCAGGCCCTGGCCGAGCTCTACCAGCGCCGCATCGCGCCGCAGGTGCATGGCCTGTGGTGAGGCTTCGAGACCCTGCATGAAAAAAGCGGCCCGCGGGCCGCTTTGCTTTTCTGCGATCGGGCGATCAGGCGCGGCGACGGCGGCCCGCCGCGAGGCCGGCCAGCGCAATGCCCACCAGGGCCAGCGAGGCGGGCTCCGGCACGTTGACCGTGATGTCGGTGGTGGCCAGGATGGCGCCGGCCGCATCGGTGACGAACAGGCGGAAGTCCGTCGAGCTGGCGGCATACGGGTCGAAGTTGAAGCTGGGCGTCGTCAGGAAGGACATCTCCAGGTTCCACGACTCACCCAGGAAGGTCGGCAGGCCCCAACTCAGCAGGTCGACGTCGGTGTAGTTGACGGCGGCGCTGCTGTCGGTGTCGATGCCCAGCCAGATCTTGCAGCCCTGGCAGCCGCGGATGTCGTAGGCGAAGTCGAAGCTCCAGTTCGCGTAGTTCTTGCCATCGGGCAGATAGACACCGTTTTGCGCATGGAAGTTGCGCACGCCGTCATTGGCCAGGAAGGCGCTGTTCTTGTAGGCATGGGCACCGATGGCGACCTTCACGCCACTGGCAGCCGTGGCGGCGAACTGCACGGTCTCCAGGCCCGTGCTGCCCGCAGGTGGCCAACCGTCGGCCGGCGTCAACATCGTCAAGCCGGCGTGCGCTGCAAGCGGGAACAAAGCGGCGGCAGCCGCCGTGGCAAGCATCTTCTTGATCATGGGTATGTCTCCATTGGTGGCGATGGTTTTGCACGCACCTTCGGTCCAACGACACGCCGAGGCACTGCGCAATCCCTAGCGCATCAACCATGCCAACCGGTCCCCGCTTGTAGGACCGTCCAGTAGGACAGACGCCGAGCGACGCCGTGAAATGACCCCCACGTTCGAAGGTGGAAATTACCCCGACATGGGACAAACCCTTGGTTGCACCTTCCGTTGAAATGACCCGTCAGCACGGCGCGGGCGCTGAGCCTCACTCGCGGCGTTGTGCCGCGGCGCTGAAGCGCTTCACCACGCCGTCTCGCGCCACCACCTGCTTGCCGGCGGCGATCAGCCGATCAACCTGTTCCGGCGGCAGCTTGAGTCGTGTCGGGATGGCGTTCAGCGCCTGCTCGTCGGCCTCCGGCAGATCGCTGAAGCTGATCTGCGTGACGCTGAACTTGATGTCCTCGCACTGCCAGTCGGGGTTGAGGGCACGCAGCGCCGACTTGCGCTCATCGCTGAGGCTGCAGCGGTAGGTCACCAGGTCGCGCTCCCAGTTGCGCACCATGGGCAGGAAGGCGGCGTAGCTCATGCGCATCGTGCTTTCGATGGCGGTGTCGACGGCTCCCGCCGCGATGTCCACGCCCGACGGCCCCGCCACCTCGCGCGCCCAGTCGGTGCTCGGCCCCTGGCCCGCATCGACGACGATGAAAAGCAGACGGCGCATGGTCGCTGCATCGTTTTCGGGGATGGGGCCATAGGGCGTATTCAGCAGCACGCGGCTCTGCAGGATGGCCACCAGGCCGAGGTTGTCGGTCAGCCCACCGTCGACCAGCTTCAGATAGCGCCCGGCCTTGGGGTCGAGGTTGTCGCGGAACAGCCGCGCCAGCGCCAGGCGCAAACGGTACTGGTCGTCGCGCTCGTCGGGGCGGGCGTTCAGGCCCGGCGGCACCTGCACCTGGCAGGCCTCGGGAAAGCGCTCCACCACCACCGGCGCAAAGAACAGCGGCACGGCCATGGAAGCGGCGACCGCTTCGGAGACGGGATAGCTCGCCAGGTCACTGCACAGCGCATCGAAGGCGCGCTCGTGGAAGGGAAAGGCCAGGCGGTACTGCACATTGCTGGCGCTGATCCAGACCACGGGGCTGGCGCGCTTGAACATGTCCGCAAAGGTCGCGCCCTTGAAGACATCGTTCTCCAGCCAGTCGTTGAAGTCGCTGCGGTCGTTCAGCCCCCCGGCCAACAGCCGTCTCAGGTTGTTGGGGTTGAGCAGGCTGAAGCGCAGGCCCCGCTCGCCGTCGCGCATCAGCACCTTGTCGCGGAAATCGCGCAGGCCCTCGGCGCCGTGCAGGCCGAAATAGGCCGAGGTCAGCGAGCCGCCCGACACGCTGGTGATGAAACTGACCTCGTCCAGCAGCGTGTGGCCCGGCACGGAAGGCTGCTCGCGCAGGCCCTCCAGCACGCCATAGGAGAAGGCCGCCGCGCGCAAGCCGCCGCCCGAGAAGCTCAGGGCCACGAAGGTGTCGTTCTCCAGCGGCTTGGGGGCTCGCTGCATGCTCTGCGCAGCCGCCGGCTTGTTGCGCGGTGGGTTGATGGGCGCGCTGGCGCAGGCGGTCAGCGAGAGCCAGATCAGGCAGGTGCAAAGCAGCAGCAGAACGCGCATCGGGCCTCTCTCCCTTGAGATCGGCGCATTCTGCCGACTCGGCGGGCCGATGCGCCGCAAACAGGCTCGTTGCGGCGCTGAACCTTCAGCGCTGGCGGCGGCGCGCCGCCAGGCCCGCCAGGGCCAGGCCGACCAGGGCCAGGCTGCCCGGCTCGGGAACGGTCGCGGCCGTGGGCGCGAAGGTGCGCAGGGTGGCCGCGATGTGGCTCTGGTTCATGTCGGCCACGTCCATGAGACCGGTGTAGGCGTAGCTGGTGGCGTCGGTGTCCAGGAACATGTAGTAGGACGACTGGTCGGCGCCCAGGCCCACGGGTGCGCCCGCCGCGCTGAGGTGGCTGAAGTAGAAGTTGAAATAGCTGCTCTGGGCGCCGGTGAAGCGGTTGGCCGAGCTGGCCGCCACCTCGCCCAGGCCGTCGGAGCGCCAGTTCACGCGGTAGTCGGTGGTGTGCTCCTCACCCAGGCGGAAGCTGCCGATGTCATCCGACGAGTTGGCGTCGCTGAAGACGCGCCAGTAGAAGTCCAGGGTGCCATCGACGGCACGAACCACCTGCGACTGGATGCTGCCCGACACCGTGCCATGGGCGCCCGCGAAGCTGAAGCCGTCGGTGCGGTCTTCCAGCACCACGCCCGCCAGCTGGGGCTCGGCGGCCACGGTGGTGCCGCTCAAGGCAATGCTGCTGCCCGCCAGCAGCAGGTCGGCCTGGGCCAGGCCAGGCGCGGCCAGGGCCAGCAGGCTGATCGAAGCGGCGACCAGGGTTTTGCGAATCGAGATGACGGAATCTGTCATGGGAACCTCCTTGAAAGCGGGGCCGTGTCGGCCGTGAGGCCCGCACCATAGGACCGCGGCAGACACCTCTCACCCCCTAACTGCCTCGGTAGCCCCGTGGTCAGGGGGCCAACGCGCGCGCAGTGGAGGACAACCGTCCCTCCAATCCGGTGCCAGACCGGGCGCACGGCCTGCTGCCAGACCCTGTCTTTATTCCCAGTGACAATAAAGCCCATGCAGCAGCCCGACCGGTGGATCGCCCACCTCGACATGGACGCCTTCTACGCGTCCGTCGAGCTGCTGCGCTATCCGCAGCTCAAGGGCGAGGCCGTCGTCATCGGGGGCCGGCGCGCCGACGCGCCGCAGCAGCGGGAAGACGGCAGTTGGAAGTACTCCAGGCTGCGCGACTACACCGGCCGCGGCGTCGTCACCACCTCCACCTATGCCGCCCGCGACCTTGGCGTGTTCTCGGCCATGGGCCTGATGAAAGCGGCCCTGCGCGCGCCCGACGCCATCCTGCTGCCGGCCGACTTCGACAGCTACCGCAAATACTCCCGCCTCTTCAAGGCCGCCGTCGCCGAGGTCGCCCCCGTCATCGAGGACCGCGGCATCGACGAGATCTACATCGACCTGACCGATGTGCCCGGCGTGCGCGACGCCGTCGGCCACGACCCGCTGGGCGGCGTGAAGGCCGTGGCGCGCGAGATCAAGAACTCGGTGAGCCGCGCCACCGGCCTGACCTGCTCCATCGGCATCACGCCCAACAAGCTGCTCAGCAAGATCGCCAGCGAGCTGGACAAGCCCGACGGCATCTCGGTGCTGACGATGGACGACATCCCCACGCGTGTCTGGCCGCTGGGCGTGCGCAAGATCAACGGCATCGGCCCCAAGGCCAGCGAGAAGCTGATCAAGCTGGGCATCGAGACCGTGGGCGACATCGCGGCGGCCGACCCGCGCTGGCTCGTCGAGCAGTTCGGCGACAGCTACGGCCAGTGGCTGCACACCGCCTCGCACGGCCGCGACTCGCGCCCCGTCGTCACCCACAGCGAACCGGTCTCCATCAGCCGCGAGACCACCTTCGAGCGCGACCTCAGCGCCGTGCACGACAGGCTGCTGCTCGGCCAGATCATGGACGAGCTCTGCGAAAGCCTGTCGCGCGACCTGGACCGCAAGCGCTATGCAGGCAAGACGGTGGGCATCAAGCTTCGCTTCGAGGGCTTCATCACCGTCACGCGCGATCAGACGCTGAAAAGAGCCATCAGCAGCGCCGCCGATATCCGCCACGCCGTGGGCCTGTGCCTCAAGCGCGTCAAGTTTGACAAGCGGCTGCGGCTGATGGGCGTGCGCATCGGCAACCTCGTGCATGCCAGCGAGGTGCTGGACAAGCCGGCGCCCAAGGAGAGCGCGGCCGAACCCCAGCGTGAAAACCTGTCGCTGTTCTGATGGCCGACTGGAGCTACAGCGTCTCGGTACGCAGCCTCTGCGAGTTCACCGCCAAGCGCGGCGACCTGGACCGCCGCTTCACGCCCTCGGCCACGGCGCTGGAGGGCCAGGCCGGTCAGCTGGCGGTGCTGGCGCGCCGCCTGGATCAAAGTGACGGGGGCTACGAGATCGAGCTGCCGCTGGAAGCCGTGGTCGGCCACCTGCGCGTGCGCGGCCGCGCCGATGGCTACGAGGCCGACGTGAACCGGCTCGAGGAGATCAAGACCATCCGCGGTCCCGTCGACCTCATCCCCGACAACCGCCGCGCCCTGCACTGGGCCCAGCTCGAGACCTATGGCGCCCTCATCGCCGCCGACCGCGGGCTGGCCGAGCTGGAGCTGGCCCTGGTCTATGTGGACGCCGACACCCAGAACGAGACCGTGCTGCGCGAGACCGTCGCGGCCGCCGCGCTGCAGGCCGCGTTTGAAGCGCGCTGCAGTCAGTTCGAGGCCTGGGCGCAGCAGGAGGCCGAGCATCGCGTCGAGCGCGACGCCGATCTCGCCGCCCTGCCCTTCCCCAAGGGCGAGCTGCGCCCGGGCCAGCGCCTGCTGGCCGAGGCCGTCTACCGCGTGGCCGCCAACGGCCGCCATCTGCTGGCCCAGGCGCCAACCGGCATCGGCAAAACCCTGGGCACCCTCTACCCACTGCTGCGCGCCATGCCCACGCAGCAGCTCGACAAGATCGGCTACATGACTTGCAAGGGCACCGGCCGCATCGCGGCGCTGGAGGCGCTGGACGCGCTGCGCGAGGTCTCGCCGAAGAAGTCGCTGCGCGTGCTGACCCTGGTGGCCAAGGAGCAGGCCTGCGAACACCCCACCAAGGCCTGCCATGGCGATGCCTGCCCGCTGGCCAACGGCTTCTACGACAAGCTGCCCGCGGCTCGCGCCGAGGCCGTGCAGCAGGCCTGGCTGGACCCGGCGGCCCAGCGCCGCATCGCGCTGCAGCACGAGGTCTGCCCCTACTACCTGGGCCAGGAGCTGCTGCGCTGGGCCGATGTCGTCGTCGGCGATGTGCACCATGCCTTCGACCCCTATGGCCAGCTCTACGGCCTGGCCCAGTCCCAGGACTGGAAGCTGGCCCTGCTGGTGGACGAGGCCCACAACCTCATCGACCGGGCCCGCGACATGTACAGCGTCAGCCTGAGCCTGGCACGGGTGCGCGAGGTGCTGGCCGGTGCGACCGTCAGCCTGCGCGCGCCGCTGCGCCGCCTGGCCGGCGAGCTGGCGCGGCTGGGCCGCGAGCAGGTCGAGGACTACCAGCCGCTGAAGCAGGTACCCGATGCACTGGCCGAGGCCCTGCAGCGCGTCAACGTCGCCCTGGGCGACCATGTGCAGAAGCACCCGCTGGAGGTGGGCGCCCTGCTGGAGTTCTATTTCGAGGTGCTGGGGCTGCAGCGCCTGCTGGACCGCTTCGACACCCACTCGCTGTGCGACCTGCAGCGCACGGCCGGTCGCGTGCTGGTGGCGGACGCGCCGCTGAATCTGTCGCTGCTGGAAGACGCCGAACCCGTCGACACCGGCGAGGTGCGCGATGTCGTGCTGTCGGTGCGCAATATCGTGCCGGGCTTCTTCCTGAAGGAGCGCTTCGAGGGCTGCCACAGCGTCACGCTGTTCTCGGCCACGCTCGGCCCGCCCGACTACCCACGCCAGCTGCTCGGCATGCCCGAGGACACGGCCTGGATCGACGTGCCCGCGCCCTTCCCGCCCGAGCATCTCGTCGTGCAGGTGGCGCACCGCCTGTCCACGCGCTACGAGCACCGCGACGCGTCGATGGACGCGCTGGTCGACCTGCTCGCCACGCAGTTCACCGAGCACCCCGGCAACTACCTCGCCTTCTTCAGCAGCTTCGACTACCTCGACAAGGCCGCGGCCCGCCTGGCCCTGCGCCACCCGCACGTCGTGCAATGGAGCCAGGGCCGCGCCATGGGCGACGGTGCGCGGCGTGCCTTTCTCGACCGCTTCGTCGAAGGCGGCCGTGGCATCGGTTTCGCGGTGCTCGGCGGCGCCTTTGCCGAGGGCGTGGACCTGCCCGGCACCCGCCTCATCGGCGCCTTCATCGCCACGCTGGGCCTGCCGCCGGTATCGCCGCTGCAGGAGCAGGTGCGCGAGCGCCTGGACACCCTGTTCGGCGCCGACCACGGCTATGCCGACCTCGTGCCCGGCCTGCAGAAGGTCGTGCAGGCCGCAGGCCGCGTGCTGCGCTCGGTGGACGACAAGGGCTGGGTCTGGCTGCTGGACAAGCGCTATGCGCGGCCCGAGGTGCGCGCGCTGTTGCCGGCGTGGTGGCAGCTGTAGAACTGCGCATTCCGGGCCGAACGCTGGGCCGCTCCCGAGCCGGCCCGCCATGGCGACGTGCTTGCGGCTCAATGCCGCAAGCGTCGCCGTCCCCTCGGGGGACCGATCAGGCACGCCCGCGTTCAGCGGCGCGGGATTGAGCGAGGGGTAAAGTTGATTCCATGTTCGATCACGTCAAGTTCGGCGTCAGCGATTTCGCCGTCAGCAAGGCCTTCTACATCCAGGCGCTGGCGCCGCTCGGCGCCACCGTGGCCGGGGAAGGCGAGCCCAGCTATGGCATCGAACTGGTCGTCCCCGGCCAGTTGGCCAGCCTGTGCCTTTTCCAGGCCACCGAGAAGCCGGCCCATCTGCACATCGCCTTCATGGCCCAGACCCGCCAACAGGTCGACGCCTTCCATCGCGCGGCACTGCAAGCCGGCGCCAAGGACAACGGCGTGCCGGGTCTGCGCCCCAAGTACCACGCGAACTACTACGCGGCCTTCGTCATCGACCCCGACGGGCACAACATCGAAGCTGTCTGCCACGCGCCCCAGGCCTGAACGCTGCCTCTTTGTGTAGGGATGTTGCAGCCTTTCGGGCGTGGCTGCACCCGGTAACTTGGGCCTGGGCGAGGCGTGAGACGCTGATGGGTTATGCGCCAACTCCCTGCCCGCCTTGTTGCTCCCCTCGCCGTTGCCACCCTGGTTTCGCTGACCGCCTGTGGTGGTGGCGGGTCTGACACCGGTTCACCCGCCCCTTCGCCCACCGCGCCTCCCGCACCCGCACCCGCACCCGCTCCCGCTCCTGCTCCTGCTCCTGCTCCTGCTCCTGCTCCTGCTCCTGCACCCGCGCCGGCTCCTGCTCCAACGCCTGCTCCGGCGCCGCCGCCCGCCACCGCCGGCACGCGCATCACCTGCAATCTGGCCAACTTCCAGACCGACATGCTGGCCGCCGTGAACGCCCGCCGCCGCGCCGGTGCCACCTGTGGTGCGCAAGGCAGCTTCCCGCCGACCGCCGACCTGACGTGGAACGCCGCCCTCACCCAGGCCGCCGTCGGGCACAGCGACGACATGGTCACGCACAACTTCTTCAGCCACACCGGCAGCGACGGCAGCACCCTGGGCAGCCGAGCCACGGCCTCCGGCTATGTGTGGAGCAGCCTGGGCGAGAACATCGCTGCCGGCCAGGGCACGGTCGCCGAGGTCGTGGATGGCTGGATGAAGAGCGACGGCCATTGCGCCAACCTGATGAACGCGAACTACCGCGACATCGGCGTGGCCTGCGTGGCGGGCAACGCCAGCACGACCTACCGCACCTACTGGACGCAGGACTTCGGCAAATCCCGCTGAATAGGCCCCTCGACCACCCACGCATCGCTGAACGCGAGCGTGTCTGGTCGGTTCCCCGCGGGGACGGCGATGCATGCAGCATCAAGCCGCAAGCACATCGCCATGGCGGACCGGCTTGTGAGCGGCCCGGCGCTCGGCCCGAAATACCCCACGAACCTCGGGAGACAAGTTTTTTTCGGCCGGTTGAATCCAAACGCGGCGCCCGGGCACTCCAAGGAAGCACCATTCACCTGTTGCCCCGGAGCCGCCCATCATGTTCTTCGACCGCTTCACGGACGTCAGCCCGCTGATGATCCCCATCCTGTCGCTGCTGATTCCCATCGTGGCCATCGTGGCCCACTACCTGGGCAAGGCCCACACCGAGAAGCAGCGCCACGAGACCATCCGCGAGCTGGCCCGGGCCGGCCAGCCCATCCCGCCCGAGCTGCTCAGCGATGTGCAAGACAGCGACTTCCACCGCGCCAAGCGCGACCAGGCCAACCCCAACCGCATCCTCATCCCCGCCGTCATCAACATCGGCATCGGCCTGGGCCTGATGGGCATGTTCAACGCCATGATGCCGGGCGCCTGGCTGTGGAGCATCGGCCTGATTCCGCTCTTCCTCGGCCTGGGCCTGGTGCTGTACTGGGCCGTCGAACGCAAGCCGCAACAGAACAACCAGCCGTGACCTCCGGCGTTCCCGCCGCGCCCGCCGAGGCGGTCGTGCAGGAGGAGCGCCTGGTGGCCCGCGCCGCCGCTGGCGACCGCACCGCCTTTGCCGCCCTCGTGCAGGCCCATCAGGGCTATCTGCGCAAGCTGCTCGGCCGCGTCTGCCGCGGCGACCAGGGCCGGGCCGACGACCTCGCGCAGGAAGCCTTTGTGCGCGCCTGGCGCGCCCTGCCCAAGTTCCGCGGCGAATCGCGCTTTCGCACCTGGCTGACGCGGCTGGCCTATTCCGCGTTGTCTGCTGAACGGCCGGCCTTGCCCTTGGTCGATGACGCACCGCCGGAGCTGGGCGCCGACACTGACTTCGCCCCGGGCGCCGATTGGCGCATCGACCTCGACCGCGCCATGGCCGGCCTGAGCGAGGCCCAGCGCCACGCCCTGCTGCTCTGCTACGGCGCCGATCTGAGCCACGCCGAAGCCGCCCAGGTGCTGGGCTGGCCCCTCGGCACCGTCAAGACCCAAGTGCTGCGCGCCAAGGCGAAATTGCGCGAACAACTGCAAGCATGGGAGAACACACCATGACGACCCCGATCACGAATCACGACGACGACGACAAACACGGCAGTGCTTTTGACGAGGCGCTGCGCGAGCAGTTGCTGGGCAGTGAAGAGCCTGCCGACGACGGCTTCAGCCTGCGCGTGATGGCCGCGCTGGAGCCCAAAGGCGTGGTGTCGCCCCAGCAGCGTCGCTGGGCACGCTGGGCCAGGCGGGCGCAATGGGTCGCGATCAGCGCCGCGGCCTTCGGTACGAGTGCGCTGGTGGCGAACACGACGGGGCCGCTGGACATGCCGCATGCGGTGGCGGCGGTGGCGCTGGTGGGGCTGCTGGTGTTCTGGTCGGTACCGAGTCGGTGGAGTCGGGGCTAGTCCTAGACGTCCGCCGAATAGATATCACACCCCCGATGCTCCTGGCTCTGCCGGCAGATCGTGAAGTAGACGGCCTTGCCATCGGCCGACCATTTCGGCGCTGTGCCCCGCCCCTCCGTCGCCGCCAGCAGCCTCACGTTGCCGCCGTCGGGGTCCATCAGGAAGATCTGGTAGCCGGCGTTGTTGCGGTTGCCGGCATAGGCAATGGTGCGGCCGTCGGGAGACCAGGCGGGCCAGCCCTCGAAGGACCAGTGGTTCGTCAGGTTCTTGGCGTTGCGGCCATCGGCATCCGCCACGAAAACTTCCGAATTCATTTCGCCGACGATGCGCCGGAAGGCGATGCGGCGGCCGTCGGGCGACATCACCGGGAAGGTGTTGACGCCGCCCGAGATCAGCGTCGTCACGCGGCGGCTGGCGAGGTCGATGGCGTAGATGCTGGACTCGTTCTTGGCCGGCGGGCGCAGGTCGTCGTCGGTGCAGTAGAGGATGGCCTTGCCGTCGGGTGTGAACGAGGGGTGCAGCACGCCCTGCCCGGCCGGCGTGATGGCCTGATCGCCGCTGCCGTCGGGTGCAATCAGGTGCACGACCTTGCTGTCGTCGGCCTTGATCAACACGAAGGCAATGTGGCGGCCGTCGGGCGACCAGGCCGGGTCCTCGTGGTCGGCGGCGTCAAAGGTGATCTGCTGCTCGGCGCCGTCGGCCAGCGTGCGCACAAAGAGCTGCTGCCGCCCCGAGATGACGCGGATCAGCACGGCCCGCTTGCCATCGGGCGCGGGCGCCATGTCCATGGCATAGGACGCCGTCACCTGCCGGGCCACGGCGACGGGCTTGCCCTGCGCGAATACGGCCGAGGCCGCGAGCAGGAGGACCAGGATAAGGGCGGCTCTGTGCATGGCGGGTGCTCGCGAAGGATGGGATGCCTCAGCGTAGCCAGCTGCCGCCCGGCAGACGCATGTCGATCGTCATGCCCCGCGGCGGTCTCGCTCGGGCCTCACGGCAGGCAGGTCACTGGCGCATCTCATAGATCGGCGTCGGGCTCTCGCCCTTCTCGGCCATCGCCAGCAGTTCCTTCAGCCGGCCCGCGTCGCGCGGGTCCTTGGCCTGGGCCGCCAGCGTCTTCAGGATGGCCACATAGGCCGTCTGCTGGGCCTGCGCGGCCGGCACGTCGATGTCGGGCTTGACGCCCACGCCTTCCCAGTTGGTCTGCGTGATGGGGTTGATGGCCCGCGCCGTCGGGATGTTGATGACGAGGCCATGGCCCAGCGCGAAGCGGTCGCCGGCATTGGCGCCGCCGCCCGTCGTCTGGCCCACCAGCACGGCGCGCTTCTGGGTCTGGAAGTCGTAGGCGCATTCCTCGCCGCCGGAGAAGGTGCGCGCCGAGATCAGCACATAGACAGGCTTGCTGTAGCGCGGTGAGACGGCAGCGGTCGTCCAGAACTGCTGCGTCTTGCCGGTGGAGCTCGTGTAGATGTCGTTCAGATGGCGCTCGTCACCGAGGGCAAAGAAATGGCTCATCCACAGGGCCACGGCGCCCGGCGCACCGCCGCCGTTGCGCCGCAGGTCGAGGATGAGGGCGTCGCTGCCGTTCACCAGCGTCATGGCGGCCGCATAGCCCGGGCCGACGAGGTCGGGCGGGCCGAAGCCGCGCAGCTCCACATAGGCCACATTGCCGGGCAGGCGCTGCACCTTCTCCAGGCCGAAGCCCAGTTGGCCCATCTCGGCACGCTGGCGTTCCATGTCCGCGGCGCTGGGCACGGCGTCGGGCGCTTCCTCGTGGAACTCGGGGTCGAAGAAGACGCGGAAATGCTTGTCATGGCCCAGCGCCCTCAGGTCCTTGGAGATCAGCGACGCGAATTCCGGCGCCGGCACCGCGGCGCCATAGGCCTGGACCTTGGCCGGCAGGGCGGCGTTGATCTGCGCGGCGACGTCGGGGAAGACGTAGTTGGCGCTCAGCTTGGCCGACAGCGTCTTCATCACCTCGGCGCGCTGCTGCGCGGTCAATGCGGGCGGCTCGGGCGGTGCCGCGAAAGCCTGAGCGCAGGCCAGCGTGGAAGCGGTGATGAAGGCCAGCAGTTGCGATCTCGTCATGAAAAGGTCCTCGGGTTGACTACTAAATGATTAGTAGATTGGGTTTGAAAAAGGCGCGTGAAAGCGCGCCTGGCTGGAAAGCAGGAAGGTGGAAAGTGGGGGCGCGTCAGTCGCTCAGCGGCTGCACGTCCAGGGTCTCGACCACCCAGTCGCCACCGCTGACCGTGCGGCCGGCGTAGCCGACCCGAGCGCGGCCCAGAGGGCCCTGGAAGACGATGCTGAAGCTGGCCTTGCCGCCCACCGGGTCGTCGATGCCCCAGAGGCGGAAGTCGCGCGAACCCCAGGTGCGGATGCGGCCATGGAAGCTCGCCCGATCGAACGTGGCCGGCTGCCCGACCACCGCGGTCACGCGGGCATCGGCACTGATGGCCTTCATCAGGCCCTGGGCCTCCTCGGACAAGGCAGCACGCGGCGGCGCGGCGGGTGGCACCAGTTCGGGCAGCGCCGGCAGGCCCGGCGGTGGCGCCAGCTGCGGCTTGCCGGACTGCGGCGGGTTGGTGCCCATGGCCGTCATCGCTGCCAGCCAGTGGCGCACGCCGGCGTCGATGGGCCGGGCCGCGCCGTCCTCGCTGTAGCTCTCCTGCACCTGCCCTTGCGCATCCATGCTGATGCGGTAGTGGCGCTGGCGCTCGCCCAGATAGCTGGCCGTGTAGTCGCGGTGGTTGCCCGGCGTCAGCTCGCCGCTGGACGAGGCATCGATGGTGAGGTTGGTCAGCAGATGGGCCGGCGGCGCCAGCTGCAAGGCCACCAGCAACGCACAGCAGGCCGAGAAGCTCAGCACGGCGGTGCTGCGCCAGTTCGCCGGCCGCGCGCTGCCGGCCAGCAGATGCTCGACGCGCTTGAGCAGGCCACCGCCGCGCGCAGCCAGCACGGGCAGCGGCAGGCGGCCGCGCTGCAGCCCCGCCAGCGCCTCGGCCAGCACGACGGCATCGCCGCAGGCCGACACGGCCAGGTCGTCGCAGGCATGCTCGCGCTCCTCGCGGATGCGCCGGCTCAGCCACCACATGGCCGGGTGGTGGAAGAGCAGGCCTTCGATGAGGCATTGCAGCGCGTTCCAGCACCAGTCCAGCCGGCGGATATGGGCCAGCTCATGGGCCAGCAGGGCCTCGACCTGGTCGGCCGGCAGGCGCGTCAGCAGCGCCAGCGGCAGCCAGATCACCGGCCTCAACACATGCGTGGTGAAGGGCGACACGATGTGCTGGGCCAGCCGCACCGAGACCCGGCGCGTGACGCCGAGTGCCACGGCCAGCGCGTCGACACGGGCCTGCCAGTGCGGCGGCAGCGCGACGAAGGGCTGGGCCTCGATGCGGCGCAGCAGCCGCCAGCCGCCGGCCTGGCGCAGCGTCATGGCCGCAACGCCGACCAGCCAGAGCTGGGACAGCGCGACAAGCAGCCAGTCCTGCCAGGATGGCACCCCGGCCGCGGCGATGGCTTGCGCGCCCGGCTCCCGCCCGGCCCCACCCAGCCACGGCATGTCCGTCGCCGCCGTGGGCGAAGGCGGCTGCCAGCACAGCAGAAAGGTGGCGACAGGCGCCAGCAGCATGGCGATCAGGCAGACCATGCCCATGGCGTGACGCGCCCGCGCCGATGCCTGGGAGAGCGCGTTGAAGCCGACAGAGGCGAGCAGGCCGACGAGGGCGAGCTGCCAGACCGAATGCAGCAGCGCCTGCACGAGGGCGGACGCGAGGCTGAGCTGGAGATTCATCACCGCGGCGCCGGGGTCAGGACTTGCGGCGGCTCTTGGCCTGGGCAATCAGGCGCGAGATCGCTTCCAGTTCCTCGGGGCTGGCCTGGTCGTCGTCCAGCGCGCTCTGCACCAGCTTGAAGGCCGAACCGGAAAAGGCGTTGGCCATGAAGCTCTTCAACAGCGAGGACTGCACCACCGGTTCGGAGTACAGCGCCGTGTAGCGGTGGCTGCGCTCCGAGTCGTCACGCTGGACGAGTGCCTTGTCCGTCATGATGGTCAGCATCTTCAGCACGGTGGTGTAGGCCGTGTCCTTGCCGCGCAGCAGCTCCTCGTGCACCTGGCGCACGGTGGCCGGCGAGCCTAGGGCCCAGAGCGCACGCAGGATGGCCAGTTCGCCGTCGGTGGGGAGAGGGTTGGTCATGCCGTACTCATCTACTAACTTGATAGTACTATTTCATTAGTAGATCGCCGCGTCAACGGTTTTTGGCACCCACCAAGGCTAATCGCCCAGAGCCAGCCTCACTTTCTTGGGCAGCTTGGCCGCCACCAGCTCGTGGGAGCGCTTCACCAGCGCCTTGAGCTCCGACAGTGGCAAGGCCTTGGGGTCGGACACCGCCACCCAGTGATAGCGCGCCGCATAGGGTGCCGGCGCGATGCCGGGCACGCCGGTCAGCTCCAGGAAGCGGTGGTCGTCGACCTTGAAGCTGCAATGCGTCCATGGGCCGGGATGGGGGCCGCCGACCAGGAACATCTTGCCGCCGACGCTGGCCACCCAGTCGGCGCCCCACTTGATGTCCTGGGTGGCGCCGGGCAGCTCCATGGCGTATTTGGCGAGTGTGGAAAAACTCATGGTGCGTGGCCCGACCTCAGGCCGGCCCGTGTGGCGGGCTGGCGATTCTCACCCTCGCAAACGGGCAATAGCGGCAATTTGCGGCATGCCAGACCAGCTGGAGTGGCCCGCCGGTTACAGCCGCTGCAGACAATTCCGGCGACACAACTTGTCACGCCCGGCGGCCGGCCGGGAGCAGCAGTTGCCGCCTTCACCCACGCCCGCCGGATGAACCTTCAAGACCTGGGGCCCAGCCCGACCCAAGCGCCGCCCGTCACCGCCTTCGAGAGGGGCATGGCCCTGTTCGATGCCACGCCGCCGAACTATGAGTCCGCGGTGCGCTGCTTCACCGCCGCGGCGGACGCCGGGAGTGGCGACGGCCTGGCCATGCTCGGCCTTTGCCAGCTGGAAGGCCTGGGCATGCCGGCGGACCCGGTGCAGGCGCGTGCGGTGCTGAAGCAGGCTGCCGGACGCCGCAGTGCGCTGGGGCGTTTCCAACTGGGCCGGGTGCTGATGACCGGCCGCGGTGGCGAGGCCGACGAAGCCGCCGGCCTGACGGCCTATGTGGCTGCCGCCGCCATGGGCCATGCCGAAGCCACCTTCAATCTCGCCAACTGCCTGTTCGCCGGCGTGGGCTGCATTCCCGACCGGCTGGCGGCCAAGTCCCTCTATCTGCGCGCCCGCGCCCTGGGCTGCCCGCTGCGGCCGCGCGGCGTGCTGGTCAAGCGCAGCGAGCTGAAGGCGGTTGCCGCCCTGGCCCAGCGCTTCGCCGATCCCAACCGCATGTTCTTCCTCGTGCAGGAGCGCCAGCAGGAACTGGCCCTGGCCGCGGCGCTGCCGCGCCCGGTGCAGGACGCTGAAGGCGAAGCCTCTCCCCGCACCCTGCGCCATGCGGGGCGGCTGGCAGCTGGCGTCGTCGCGGCTGTGGCCGGCACGTTGGGCCAATTCCTGCGGCCGTCGTCCCGCGACGCAGGCCCGACCAAGCTGGATTTCTGAGCCCCGCGCCCGCGGTGGGAGTGGCCGAAAACCCGGCAATATTTCACGCTCCGCGCGGTCAACAAGTTACACCTTGCAAACCGCGGCGCATGCAAACGATGTCGCGCCCGGCGCATGCCCACAATCTAGGGATTAGGCCTCGCCGGGCCTTTACAACAAGACTGCGTTGGATGAACTCCCGAGACCCGGGCCTCGCCCCGACCCTGCCTGCGGCCCTCGACGAGACGGCCATCAACCCTTTCCACCATGGTCTGGGCCTGTTCCACGCCGCCGAGCCGGACTACCGCCGCGCGGTGGCCTGGTTCCGCGTCGCGGCGGATGCGGGTGATGGCGACGGGCTGGCCATGCTGGGTGTGTGCCAGCTGGAAGGTCTGGGCATGCCCGCCGACGCCATCGAGGCGCGCAAGCTGCTCGAAATGGCGGCGGCACGTGGCAGCGCCATGGGACGCTTCCAGTTCGGGCGGGTGCTGATGACGGGCCGCGGCGGGCCGGCCGATGAAGAGCGCGGCCTGTCGGCCTATGTGGCGGCCGCCGCCATGGGCCATGCCGAGGCCTGTTTCAACCTGGCCAACTGCCTGTATGCCGGCGTGGGCTGCCTGCCCGACCGCCTCGCCGCCAAGGCCCTGTACCTGCGCAGCCGCAACCTGGGCTGCACCCTGCGCCCCCAGGGCGTCAGGGTTCAGCAGCGCGAGCTGAAGGCGGTTCGCACGCTGGCGCTGCGCTTCGCCGACGCGAACCGGCTGATCTTCCTGGTCCAGGAGCGCCAGCAGGAGCTGACGCTGGCGCAAGCCGTCGCCCAACCCCGCTCGACGCGCGTCACCACCGCCGCAAGAACGCGGCGCTGGCGCAAGGCGGGTCATCTGGCGGCGGGCGTCATGGCGGCGATGGCTGGCACGCTGGGCCACTATCTGAAGCCCACCTCGGGCGACGCCGGGCCAACGACGATGAGCTTCTGACGCACCGCGTCGGCAGCAAAAAACCCGGCACGCCGGGAGTCTGCAGGCTCCGCGCGCCGCAGAATCGACGGTTGGATTCCACCGCCCTGCCCCCGCGCCATGCCTGTCATCACCTGCATCGAAGACCTGCGCCGCCTCGCCGAGAAGCGCGTGCCGCGCATGTTCTACGACTATGCCGACTCCGGTTCCTGGACGGAAACGACCTACCGCGCCAACGAGAGCGACTTCCAGGCCATCAAGCTGCGCCAGCGCGTGGCCGTCAACATGGAAGGCCGCAGCACGGCGGTGACGATGGTGGGCCAGGCAGCCAGGATGCCGGTGGCCATCGCGCCGGTGGGCCTGACCGGCATGCAACACGCCGATGGCGAGATCCATGCCGCGCGCGCAGCCGAGAAGTTCGGCATCCCCTTCACGCTGTCGACGATGAGCATCTGCTCCATCGAGGACATCGCCGAGCACACCTCGGCGCCCTTCTGGTTCCAGCTCTACATGATGCGCGACCGCGACGCGATGGCGCGCATGATCGCCCGCTGCAAGGCGGCCAAGTGTTCGGCCCTGGTGCTGACCCTGGACCTGCAGGTCATCGGCCAGCGCCACAAGGACCTGAAGAACGGCCTCACCGCGCCACCGCGGCCGACGCTGAAGAACATCCTCAACCTGGCCACCAAGCCGCGCTGGTGCCTGGGCATGCTGGGCACCAAGCGCCACACCTTCCGCAACCTGGTGGGTCATGTGAAGGGCGTCAGCGACATGCGCTCGCTGTCGGCCTGGACCAACGAGCAGTTCGACCCGCGCCTGAGCTGGGCCGACATCGCCTGGGTCAAGGCCCAATGGGGCGGCAAGCTCATCCTCAAGGGCATCATGGACGTGGAAGACGCCAGGCTGGCCGTGCAGGCGGGGGCCGATGCCATCGTCGTCAGCAACCACGGCGGCCGTCAGCTCGACGGTGCACCGAGCAGCATCCACGCCTTGCCCGCCATCGCGGCCGAAGTGGGCTCGCAGCTGGAGGTCTGGATGGACGGCGGCATCCGCTCCGGCCAGGACGTGCTCAAGGCCTGGGCTCTTGGAGCGCGGGGCACCATGATCGGCCGCGCCATGGCCTATGGCCTGGGCGCCATGGGCGAAGAAGGCGTGGCCAAGGCCCTGGCCATCCTGCACAAGGAACTGGACGTCACCATGGCCTTCTGCGGCCACACCCAGCTGACGAATGTGACGCGGGACATCCTCGTCCCCGGGACTTTCCCCAGCACCTGACTTCTTGCCGGGGGCGCGGGCGCATGCGCTACTGCCGCGCATGAACAAGCCGCGCCTGACACTCGCCACCCTGCTGCTGGCCGCCTTCAACGCATGGGCTGCGCCGTCCTGCTCGCCGCCGGCAAATGTGCAGGGCGAGCAGGACCCGGCCCGCATCCAGCAACTGGCCGAAGACCTGCTGCCCTGCCTGGCCAGCCCTGACCCCCAACTGCGCGACCTCATCGGCTTCGAGACCCTCTACGCCTGGGCCCGCGCCGGCAAGCTGCAACCCGCGACGTTGCAGCGCCTGCGCGTGCAGTTGCTGGCCGTGCTGGACAGCCCGCCCGATGCCGCCGGCGTCCACCAGCCCTTCGCCGCGCTGGCCTTGTCCGAGGTGGCGCGTGTCGACCGCGTTCAGCCCTATCTGTCGCCCGCCGAGCGCGAGGACCTGGTGGCCCATGCGGCGCGCTATCTGGCCGGCGTGCGCGACTACCGCGGCTTCTCGGCCACCGAGGGCTGGCGCCATGGCGTTGCCCATGGCGCCGACCTGGCCTTGCAGCTCGGCGTCAACGATGCGATCAATGCCGAGCAGCGCCGCCGGTTGCTGGCCGCTGTCAGCCAGCAGGTGCTGGCCGACCACAAGCACAGCTACCGCTACGGCGAGGGCGCGCGGCTGGCGCGGGCGGCCTTGAACATCCAGCTCAAGCTCGGCGCCGATGCCGCCCATACCGCGGAATGGCAACGCTGGCTGGACGAGCTGGCGGCGCCGGCCATGAAGGCCAAGGCCCTGGACGAGACCGCCTGGACCGATCTGCACAATCTGCGCGAGTTCCTGTGGCCGCTGCTGACCCAGGTGCTCGACCTGCAGGACGCCGCGCTGCGCGCAAGATTGCAGCTGCCGCTGCAGACGGTGCTGCGCGGCCTGCCTTAGGCGGCGTGCCGCTCGAAATGCAGGCGGTCGTGCCAGACGCCGCCGAGCTCGAAGCTGCGCAGCGAATGGCCGAACTGGCGAAAGCCATTGCGCAGCAGCACCTTCACCGAGCCGCCATTGCCCACGCGTGCATTGGCCTCCACGCGGACCAGGCCCAGCTCCTCGAAGGCCTTGGCCAGCACCAGGCGCACGGCCTCGCTCGCATAGCCCTTGCCGCCGGCCGATTCGGCGATGCGATAACCGAGGTCGCACATCTGGAAGTGGCCGCGCTTCACGCCGGCGAGATTGACGCGGCCGACCAGCTCACCGGCCTCGTTGCGCACCAGGAACTGGTAGCCCTTGTCCTCGGTGGCCTCGCGCTCGGCCAGCGCAATGGCGGCCCGCACGCCTTCGGGCAAGTAATAGCCCGGCGGCCGCGAGTTGATGCGGGCCTCGAAGAAGGCGCGGTTGTCGGTCTCGAAGCGCAGCAGCTCGTCGGCGACGTCGAGGGAGGGTGGGATGAGATGAAGAATAGGCACCCACGTATTTGAACAGCCGGCACCCATGCACCTGATCCGACTCGCCCTCCTGGTCGCTGCCCTGCCCTTGCTGGCCTGGGCCGTGCCCCCCGACATCCCGGCCAATGCCGCCATCGACGCCGAGGCCGCACGCCTGATGGCCGCCACCCAGGCCCAAGGCCTGGCAGTGGCTGTCATCGATGGCGGCCGGGTCGTGCATGTGGCCGCCTACGGCAAGCGCAATGCGGCGGGAGACCCGCTGCTACCCGACACCGTCATGTACGGCGCCTCGCTGACCAAGACCGTGTTCGCCTACACCGTCATGCAGTTGGTGGACAGCGGCAAGCTGGACCTGGACGAGCCCATCGCGACCTATCTGCCCAAGCCCCTGCCGGAATACCCCACCGAAGCGAAATACGCCGCCTGGGCCGACCTGGCCGGCGACACACGCTGGCGCCGCATCACGCCTCGCATGCTGCTGACGCACAGCGGCGGCTTTGCCAATTTCGCCTTCCTGGAACCGGACCGCAAGCTGCATATCCACTTCGACCCGGGCAGCCGCTACGCCTACTCGGGCGACGGGATGATCCTGCTGCAGTTTGTGCTGGAGCAGGGCCTGAACATCGACGTCGGCGAGACCATGCAGCGCCGCGTCTTCAACCGCCTGGGCCTGAGCCGTACCGGCATGCAGTGGCGCGACGACTTCGCGCCGAACGTGGCCGATGGCTGGAAGGCCGACGGCAGCGTCGAGCCGCACGACAAGCGCAGCAGAGTGCGCGCCGCCGGTTCCATGGACACCAGCATTGCCGACATGGCCCGCATCGCCGCGGCGCACCTGAACGGCGTCAACCTGTCGGAGAGGGCCACGGCCGCCATGACGGCGCCGGGGCTGCCCATCACGACGGCCTCGCAGTTCCCCACCTTCCAGGCCGAACTGCCGCCGGCCAAACGCCGCGCCGACCTGGCAGCAGGCCTGGGTGTCGTGACCTTCGATGGGCCCCAGGGACCGGGCTACTACAAGGGCGGCCACAACGACAGCACCGGCAACACCTGGGTCTGCGTCAAGCAGGCCAAACGCTGCGTCGTCATCCTGGCCAACGACGTGCGGGCCGAGCGGGCTTTTCCTCAGCTGGTGAAGTTCATCCTTGGAGAGACGGGGACGCCTTGGGACTGGGAATACGGCCGGATGGAGTTCGCCCGCTAGCGGCCCGCCAGGGTCACCAAGGACTGCGCTTCGGCAGGCGTGACCGGCCCGGCACCGGCGACCTCCACGACGACCAGATAGCCCGCCAGATCGGGCCGCGCGCCCGCCGCGGCATAGGTCTGCGCGAGCGTCAGCTGACGGCTGGCCAGCAGGCGGCCGGTGGCGGGGTCCCAGTCCTCGTTGGAGATCATGCAGCCCTGCTGCGGCGTGCCGGGGAAGTAGCTCGTGCCGGCGTAATAGGCCGGGTTGAGGGTGGTGCCGTGGACGAGCAGTTCGTCACGGCCGGCGCGGCCGGCAAGCCAGGCTTCCTTGATGCTGGGTTCGTCGCGCCAGCTCGGCGGCAGAAAGCTCGCGTAGGCCGCCTCGCTCCAGTCGGCCACCAGCCGGTCGACATGCTCGAACTCCGCCGGCGTCGCCTCGATGGGGAGCTTGCTGTGCAGATAGGGTGTGGGGCCGATGTTGGGATTGGTGGCCGTGCCGGCCCCGACGATGGTGAAGATGCCCTGCGGCGTGTTGCCGTTGGTGATGGTGCCGGGCAGGCCGCTGCGCGACAGCGCCAGTTGGGGCTGGGCGAACAGGCGGCCGAAAGCGTCGCGCACGAAGCGGCCATCGGCGCCGCGCACCAGCACCAGGCCCATCTGCGCCCGGCCGGGCCGCTGCAGGCTGTAGAGCGCCGGGTAGCCGGGGCGCAGCGGCGCCGCGAGCAGCTCTTCAACCGGCGGCGCGGAGACGCGCACGAGGGCGACGTCGTCCATCAAGGCCACCAGCCGCGGGTCATCACGCCATTGCGGGAACTGGCGCGGCACGAGGTCGCGGATGAACTCGGCATAGCCGGGGTTGGCCGCCTTCAGCGTGTAGGCCGCGATGGCAAAGGGCTTGCTCGCGGTGAGCTGGGGCAGCAAGGACTGCACGACGCCTTGCGACTCGACCGCATACAGGGTGCGTGCCGCGGTCAGCAGGGCGCGCTGGTAGTCGGCGTCACGGCTGGCGAGTGTCGGCAAGGCCTGCAGCAGCAGCGGCCGGGCCGTGTCGATCTCGAGGTTGTATTGCGCGACCAGGTCGAAGAGTTTGGGCAGGGCGGCGTCGCGCTCGGAGCCGGGCGGCAGGGCGATGCGGGCGCGGATGTCGGCCAGGGCCGCCTCGCGCTGGGCGCGCTCGCCGGTCGTCGACATGGCCGGCCAGCTGAAGTCACCCGGTTTGAGCGCGAGCAGCTCGGCGGCGCTGTAGCGCTTCTCGGTTGCGGGCTGGGGCTTGAGCGAGGTGCAGGCCGCCAGGGCCACGGCCAGCAGGGCGATGGAGAGTCGAGTGATCATGCGGACACAGAAATTTGCAGGCTGCTGTCGAAATCGCGCCGCCCGCTTCGTCATAGTGTCAGGCAAGCGCCTCTCATCACCCTTACCCCCATACCCGGAGACACCCATGAACCGACTCGTCCTCTTGCCCATCCTCCCCGCCCTGCTCGCTGCCTCACTGGCCCAGGCCGCGCCGGCCACCTATGTCATCGACCCGGCCCACACCTACCCCAGCTTCGAAGCCGACCACATGGGCATGTCCTACTGGCGCGGCAAGCTGACCAAGAACGCCGGCACCATCAGCTACGACAAGGCCGCCGGCAGCGGCAGCGTCGACGTGCAGATGGACCTGGCCAGCATCGACTTCGGCCTGGACGCCATGAACGCCTGGGCCAAGGGCGAGCAGTTCTTCAATGTCGCCAAGAACCCGAGCGCGAGCTTCAAAGGCCGCTTCGACAGCGCGCCGGGCAAGCTGGTCGGCGAGCTGACGCTGAACGGCCGCACCAAGCCCATGACGCTCACCATCCACCAGGTCAAGTGCATGCCCCACCCGCTGTTCAAGCGCGACTGGTGCGGCGCCGATGCCTCGGGCACGTTCAACCGCGAGGACTTCGGCCTGGTCGCGGGCAAGGACTGGGGCTTCAAGATGGACGTCAACCTGCGCATCCAGGTGGAAGCCGTCGTCAAGGAATGAGCAAAAGAAAACCGGCCCCGAGGGGCCGGTTTCGCTGGGGATGAGGCGACTTACTTGACGCCCATCTCGTCGAGCAGGCGGGTGGTCTTGTCGACCGTGCTCATCTGCCACAGCATGTAGCGCGCATCCAGCGAGATGCTGCGAACCATCTTGGGGTTGAAGTCCCAATCCGAGATCACCGCGTCCAGCGTGCCGTCGAACAGCAGGCCGACCAGCTCGGCGTTCTTGTTCAGCACCGGCGAGCCGGAGTTGCCGCCGGTCGTGTCCAGCGTGGACAGGAAGTTGACCGGCACCGAGTCCAGGCTCTTCACGTAGTACTTGCCGAAGTTGCGCGCCTTGATGGCGGCCAGTTGCTCGGCAGGCGCATTGAACTCGCCGCCGGCTTCGTCCGGGCCGCGGTGCTTGGCGACGATGCCGCGCAGCGTCGTGAACGGCGTCCAGGTGCTGCCGTCGCTGCCCGGGTTGCGGCCTTCGACCTTGCCATAGCTGATGCGCAGCGTGCTGTTGGCGTCGGCGTAGACGGCTTCGCCACGGCTGGCGTGATAGTCGATCAGCGCCTGCTGCGTGCCGGCGTAGGCCTTCTGCAGCTTGCCGGCCAGTTCCTTGTCACGGTTCTCGAGACGGCGGTCGTCGTCGTACAGCGCGACGGCAGCCTTGATGAAGGCGTCGTCGCTGGCCTTGAAGGCGGCCGCGTCCTTGTCCAGCCAGCCCATGCGGAAGGCGCTGTCCGACAGCTTGCTGCCGGCGTAGACCTTGTCGAGCTGGGCGCGGATGCTGGCTTCGTCCTGGCCAGCCTTGAGGCCGAACAAGTCCACCCACGCCGGATTCAGCGTGTTGGCCGGCTGGGCCAGGTACTGGGCCATGAAGTGAGCGACCAGGCGCTTGTCGGTTTGCTCGTCGTAGCGGCGGTCCAGCTGCTGCTGGGCGGCGCGCAGGCGCGGCAAGTCGCGGTCCTGGTAGCCGGACTTGCGCTCGGCATCGGGCTTGGCGCGCTCCTGGGCCACCAGGTAGAGCTGGCGGGCCGAGTTCAGCAGCGACGGCGTGATGAAGCTGCCCAGGTACTCGGCGCGCGCAATGGCCTGGCGCTCGGCCAGCAGGCTCTCGGTGGCGGCCACGTCGGCGCCGTAGCGTGCCTTGCGCTCGGGTGAGCCGTTGACCCAGGCCTTGAGCTTGTCGAACTCGGCCGTCTTGCGGGCAAGGATGTCGCTGCCGTCGTAGCTCTGCTGCTGGCCTTGCAGGTTCTTGTAGTAGTTCTGCAGGCCCTGCATGCGGGCGGCCATCTTGATCTCGCCGTCGCGGCGGCCGGCGGTTTCGGCCTTGATCAGGTCGATGGCCTCGCCCATGGCCTTGGCCTGGGCCGGCTGCTGCCAGCCGAAGGCGAAGTCGACCTCGGTGGGCAGGCGGTGGCGGTTGGTGCGGCCCGGGTAGCCGGCCACCATGACGAAGTCGCCCGAGTTCAGCGGGCTGCTGGCCATCTTCAGGTGGTGCCTGGGCTGGTAGGGCTTGTTGTCCTTGCTGAAGTCGGCCGGCTTGCCGTCCGGGCCCACATAGGCGCGGTAGTAGCTGTAGTCGCCGGTGTGGCGCGGCCAGACCCAGTTGTCGGCGTCGCCGCCGAACAGGCCCACGCCGGTGGCCGGCGCATGCACCAGGCGCACGTCGCGGATCTCGAGCTGCTTGATCAGCTGGTACTGCAAGCCGCCGAAGAAGGCATAGACGTTGCAGCGGTGGCCCGAGTCGGCCTCGCAGGCAGCAACCAGGGTCTTCTCGGTGGCCTCGATGGCGTCGGTGCGGGCCTTGCCGGTCAGGGCCAGGGTCTTGGCGTTCAGGATCTCGGCGCTGACGTCCTTCAGGTCCACGGTCACCCACATGCGGCTGCCGGGGGCGGCGGGCAGCTCGTCGGCCAGCGTGGCGGCGTAGAAGCCGTTCTTCAGCAGGTCACGGTCGGGCTTGGAGTTGTACTGGATGCTGCCGTAGGCGCAGTGGTGGTTGGTCACCGCCAGGCCCTGGGGCGACACGAAGCTGGCGGTGCAGCCGCCCAGGGACACGACGGCGCCCATCGGGAATTCGGTCAGGTCCTTGAGCTTGGCCGGGTCCATCGTCAGACCGCCGGCCTTCAGGCTCTTGGCGATCTGCGGCAGTTGCTTGGGCATCCACATGCCTTCGTCGGCATGGGCGGTGGCGGCCAGTGCGGCGGTCGCCAGCAGCGAAAGAGAGAAACGGGTCATGGAGCGGTTCGGCAAAAGACGAAACCGCGAGGGTAACCCGGGGCGTACAAATCACCGGGGTGAGGAAAGGCAGACTTCGGGCTGGGGAAAGCCCCGTGATCGGGGGACGCTCAGACCCTCAGTGGGTCATGCCGATCCATTCGCCGGCGGACTGGTAAGCCTCGAACAGGTCGAGGGCCAGATCACGCAGGCCGGGGTGGTCGCTGGCATGGCCATCGGCCAGGCGCTCGTAGGCGTACTGGCGGTCGTAGAGCATGCGGGTCGGGTTGATGACCAGGCCGGCATCGTTCATCAGTTGGCCGAAGCGCAGCAGGTCGCGGCTGCGCACCGGCCCGCTGGCCGTGCCCGCGGTGGTGAGGCCAAGAGCCCGGATATCGCCCAGGTTCACGCCCTGAGCGATCTTCAGGCCGCTCCAGGCATGACCCGGGTCACCCGCGCCGCGGGGTTCGTCGGCGGGGATGGGAATCAGGTGCAGCGGGATCAGCATGGTGGGCCTCGGCGGACTACTGGCGTGTGCCGCCATCGTGCCGGGGCCTCGGCTTTTCCAAGGCCGGATAAAGCCCGAAAAGACCGGGCTATCTCCGGCTCATCGCGCTCAAGTCAGCAGAACTGCAAATCCAAGTCGCCGTGGGCATAGAGGATGACGCCGGTGTCCGTCTCGGTGATGCGGTGGCCGGTGCCAGCCGGGGCCAGCTGGTAGTCACCGGTCTGCAGCAGCAGGTCGTCCAGGAAGAGCTCGCCCTGCACCATCAGGCATTCCTCGTCATGGCCGTGGCTGTGGTTGGGCACGTTGGCACCGGGGTCTGCACGGTAGAGCAACGCCGCCTGGCCACCGCCCGCCCACAGCACGCGGCGGCGAATGCCGGGCGCGAACTCGGGCCAGCCGGCCTCCTGGTCGCGCACCAGGGTGCGCTCGACCGCGCCCTCGCCTTCTCGCACGAAGACATGGGCGCCGTCGCGGCTGACCAGATGAGGCGTGCTGCCGGCCGGCAGCAGCAGGAAGTCGCGCAGGCCCAGGACCTCGCCGCCGACCTCGACGCTGCCGCGCATGACCAGGAACTCGCGCGCACCGCCGGCCGGCAGCGCGAGACTCGCGCCGGCTTCCAGCTCGATGACGCTGGCCGCCTGCGGCTCGCCCGGGCGCAGCGCACGGCCCGCGGAGGCGCGGTAGAGCCAACGCTGATGCACGCCCTCGGCCAGGGCATCGACCTGGGCCTTGCGGCGGCGCACGGTGACCATGCCCTGCTCGGCCTTCAGCGAACGCTGCAGGCGCTCGCCCAGCCGTTCGCCCATGCGGCCGGGCAAGCCCGGCGCGGGGGAAGCCCAGGCCTGGGCAAAGGGTTCACTGAGCAGAGGGCTCAGGTCGTCGTCGTTGGATTCAGGGGTGGTGGGCTTCGTCGTCATGGCGTCGTCCCCCTTCAAGCCGGCAGCGCATGGGCGCCAGTGTCGCCCAGGGTTTCACGCAGCGTGATCAGCGCGCGGCGGATCTGCGATTTGACCGTGCCCAGCGGCAGGCGGGTCTGGCTGGCGATCTCCTCGTGCGACAGGCCATTGAAGAAGGCCAGCGCAACGAGCTGGCGCGGCTGCGGCTTGAGCAGCAGCAGAGCGCGGTGCAACTCGGCATGGCCCTGGGCCACGGCCAGCAGCTCGTCGCCCGATTCGGCGGCAGGCGACGCCAGCGGCACGCATTCTTCGTCCAACTCCTCATGCTGGAAGCGCGCCTCGCGGCGGATGGCGTCGATGGCGCGCGAGCGTGCCATCCCCAGCAGCCAGGTCAACGGCCGGCCACGCTCGGCGTCAAAGCGCGGCGCCTGGCGCCAGACCTGGAAGAACACCTCCTCGGCGACTTCCTCGGCCAGCTGGGGCCGGCGCACCAGGCGCAGCACCAGGCCGTAGACGCGTGACAGCGTCGCCTCGTACAGCGCCAGCAGCGCGCGCTCGTCGTGGTCGACGATGGCGTCGATCCAGGCGGCGAGCTGGGCGTCGTCCAGCGTCGGGCAACCGGGCTTGGCCGCGACCGCTTCCGCGATGCAAGGGTCCTCCAGCTCGGCGTCATGCGAATCGACGTCGTCGAACAACAGCGCCGGGTTGGGCGGCTCGTCGGCGGCTTCGGTCGGGTGAGGAAGGGTCATGTCGTCTCCTCAGACCAGAAGCTGGTCCACATGCGGCTCGGCGCCGCGCAGAAAGATGGTGGCGCCGGTCTCGGTGCTGATGCCGGCGTGCAGGCTGCCGGCGCGGGCCAGGTGATAGCCCCCGGGGCCGACCTCGACCTGGCTGCCGACCTTGAGCACACCCTCCAACACCAGGCATTCCTCGTCCAGCGGGTGGCGGTGGGCTTCGAGCCGGGCGCCGGGCGCCAGCTTGAGCAGATAGCTCAGAATGCCGTCGTTCTCATGCAAGACCTTGATCTGCACACCGTCGCCAAAAGGCTGCCATCCGGCCGCGCCCGCGGGCACGGTCAGGTGGCTGTCGTCGGTATCGGCAACCCGCTCGAGCAGACGCCGGCGTATCGCGCGGGCCTGGGCGGGGGTGGCAGAGGTGGTCATGACAAGCTGTTACGCGGCGTGAAGATTTTCGGATGCAGCGTAAACCTCGGCATCTACCCTGGGTAGTGCGGCGTATCCCCTTTGCATGTCTCAAATCGCTTTTTTTGACCTGGTCAGCCACTGGCGCCTGGATGCGCCGGTTCCCCGCGTCTGGCAGGCCATCACCCAGACCGAGCACTGGCCGCTGTGGTGGCCAGGCGTCGTCGGCGTGAAACGCCTGACCGACGGCGACGCGCAAGGCGTCGGCCGCCAGCAGCAACTCACCTTCCGCACCGGCCTGGGGTACAAGCTGCATCTGGTGCTGGAAGTCACCGAAGTACTCCGCGAGGAGCGCCTGCGCGCCCGGGCGGGCGGCACGCTGGCCGGCGAAGGCATCTGGCTGCTGCACCAGGCCCTGCCCGAGGCGGGCGGCCACACCGACGTCACCTTCGTCTGGCGCGTCAGCCTGCCGCCGGGCATCCTGCGCTGGACGGCGCCGCTGCTGGCGCCGCTGTTCAGGTGGAATCACAAAAGGGTGATGCGGGCGGGGCGCCTCGGCCTGCAACAGTATCTGGGCTTGGCGGGCGCGTGAGCCTCAGGCAGCATGGCCTAGCCCGTTTGAGCTCCCACCGGACATGAATCCCAGCACTGTGCCGTCAGCCGTCGAGGCCAACCTGGACGCCTTCCTGGACGCCTTCAATGAGCTGGATTTCGAGCGCTTTTGCGCCTGCATGGCCGACCATGTCAGCCTATTCGCGCCCGTGGCGGCCCAGACGGGCCTCATCCAGGGCAAGCCGGCCGTCGAAGCCCATTTCCGCGCCGTCTTCGAACACGAGGCGCCGACCGGACCCCAGATCCGGCCGCAGAACGTCCACTCCACCGCCATGGGCGAGGAAGCCGCCCTCGTCACCTTTGAGTTCCTGCGCGGCGACGGCTCCATCGGACGGCGCAGCCTGGTCTTCCAGTACAGCGGCGGCGATTGGAAAATCGCCCACATCCACGCTTCCAACGGCGATCCGCCGTAACGCTCAAGCCTTCGGCAGCGTCACCCCCACCTGCCCCTGGTACTTCCCGCCGCGGTCCTTGTAGCTGACCTCGCAGACCTCGTCGCTCTCGAAGAACAGCACCTGGGCGCAGCCTTCACCGGCGTAGATCTTGGCGGGCAGCGGCGTGGTGTTGCTGAACTCCAGCGTCACATAGCCTTCCCACTCGGGCTCGAAGGGCGTCACGTTGACGATGATGCCGCAGCGGGCATAGGTGCTCTTGCCCAGGCAGACCGTCAGCACATTGCGCGGGATGCGGAAGTACTCCATCGTGCGCGCCAGCGCGAAGCTGTTGGGCGGGATGATGCAGACGTCCTTGTTGACGTCGACAAAGCTGTTCTCGTCGAAGTTCTTGGGGTCCACCACGGTGCTGTGGATGTTGGTGAAGACCTTGAACTCGGGCGCGCAGCGGATGTCGTAGCCATAGCTGCTGGTGCCGTAGCTGACGATCTTGCGGCCGTCCTGCTCACGCACCTGGCCGGGCTCGAAGGGTTCGATCATGCCGTGCTGCTCGCACATGCGGCGGATCCATTTGTCGCTCTTGATGCTCATCTTGTTGTCCTCTTATCGGGGGAGAACCCCGTCGAAATACATGCTGCCGTCCAGGTCCAGGACGAAGCCCTTGACCGCGGCGCGCTGCGGCACGGCCGGGCGGCCATAGGCCATGGGGGTCCAGGGCAGCTGCTCCAGCACCAGGCGCTGGGCCTTGGCGTAGAGGGCCTTGCGGTCTTCCTGCTTCAGGGCCTGGCGGGCCTCGGCCAGCAGCTTGTCATAGGCCGGGCTGCACCAGCCGCCGGTGCCGCTGGCGGCGCCGCAGGCCAGCTGGCCCATGGTGCCGGCGGGCTCGGGGTCGCCGTTCCAGCCACTCAAGGCCGCATCATGCTCGCCCGCATCGATGCGGCGCAGGTACTCGCCCCACTCGTAGGTGACGATGCGCGCCGTGACGCCGACCTTGGCCCAGTCGGCCTGGATCATCTGGGCCATCAGCTGGCCGTTGGGGTTGTAGACACGCGTGACGGGCATGGCCCAGAGCGTGATGTTCAGCGGCAGCACGCCGGCCTTCTGCAGCAGCTCGCGCGCCTTGGCGGGATCGTGGGGCGCGGCCTTGAGGCTCGCATCGTGGGCCCAGTTGGCCACCGGCACGATGGTGGTGGCCAGCTGGCCGGCGTCACCGTAGACGGTGCGCACGATGGCCGCGCGGTCGATGGCCATGTCCAGGGCCTGGCGCACCTCCAGCTTCGAAAGCGCTGGACGCTTGGTGTTGTAGGCCAGCACGCCCACATTCATGCCGGGCGCGGTGGCGAACTTCATGCCTGGGTTCTTGCCCAGCTCGGCCTGCTCTGCCGGGCCGACGGGCGCGGCAATGTCGCACTCGTCGCGCTTGAGGCGCTGGGCGCGCACGGTGGCGTCGGGCGTGATGGCGAAGACGAGCTGGTCGGCGCGCGGCTTCTCGTCCTTGCGCCACCAGCCGGGATGCTTCACATAGCGGATGACGGCGTCCGCACGGAAGCTCTTGAGCTGGAAAGGCCCGGTGCCGATGGGCAATTGCGCCAGGCGCTGGGGCGTGCCGGCCTTCAGCAGCTGGGCGCCCAGTTCGGCGGATTCGATGGCCGCGAAGGCCAGCGTCAGCGCATGCACGAAGCTCGCGTCACGCTCGGCCAGCGTGATGCGCACCTGGTAGTCGCCGAGCTTCTCGACCTTCTGGATCAGCTTCTCCCAGCCGAAGGACGCCACATAGGGCGACACACCCGGCAGGGCCTTGGCGAACGCGCTGTCGCGGTTGAGCAGGCGGCCGAAGGTGAACATCACGTCGTCGGCGTTGAACTCGCGCGTCGGCTTGAAGGCTTCGCTCGACTGCCAAGTCACGCCGCGGCGCAGCTCGAAGGTGTAGGCCAGGCCGTCGGGGCTCAGGCTCCAGCTTGTCGCCAGGCCGGGGATGTACTGGTCGCCGCCACGCTTGACCTCGACCAGGTTGCCGAAGATGGGCAGGTGGGTGACATGGTCGATGCCGCTGTCGGTCATCGCCGGGTCGAAGGTCTTGGGGCTGCCGGCGGCGCAGAAGCGCAGCGTGGTGTCGGCCTGTGCCAGCAGCGGCAGGGCCAGCAGCAAGGCGGCAAGACGCTTCACTTGACGATCTCCGCCGAGGGCACGAAGGGCAGGATGCCCATGCTCTGGTACAGCGCAGAAGGCGACAAAGCCTGGCCGCCCTTGATGACCAGGGCCGTGCGGCGGATGGCGCGGATGTCGGCCACCGGGTCGCCGTCGACCAGCACCAGGTCGGCCCGCTTGCCGCGCTCGATGCTGCCGATCTCACTCAGGCGGTCGCTGTACCTGGCGCCGTTCCAGGTCGCGATCTTCAGCGCCTGGGCGGCCGGGATGCCGGCCTGCACATAGAGCTCCAGCTCGCGCTGGAAGGCGAAGCCCGGCGTCGCATCGGTGCCGGCCACCAGCGGGATGCCGGCTTTGTGCATGCGGCGCAGCAGGTCCATCATGACCTTCCAGCTGGCGCCCCAGCGCTTGGCCTTGGCATCGTCCAGGTCGACCTCGGCGGACAGATAGCCGCGCTGCACCACGGCCGGCAGGTTGGCTGCCACCATCGCGTAGCTGGGGCTGGGCTGGCCCTGGCGCTGGGTGTAGGTGGCTTCGAAGGCCGTCATGGTCGCGTCGACGACGGTGCCCTTCTTCTTCAGCAGCGCGATGAAGTCCTGGGTGCGGGCGTCGTTGAGCTTCAGGTCGGCAGCCTTGTCGCCCACCAGGTTGAAACGCAGCAGGGTGCGCGTGTCGTCGCCCTTGCCGACGAGGAAGTTCAGCGTGACCTGGTTGATGTGGTGCAGCTCGTCGTAGCCCGCCTCGACGGCCTGGCGCGCCGTCATGAAGGCCGGCACATGGCCGCCGGTGCGCAGGCCGAGTTCGCGCGCATGGGCCACCATGGGCTTGACCCATTCGGGGCGGATGGAGTTGTAGAGCTTGAGCTGGCGGTAGCCGCGGGCGGCGTACCAGTCGATGGCGGCCAGCGCGTCGGGCAGGTTGTCGGGCACGAAATCGGCCTGCGACGAGAACGGGCTCTTGCCCTCGATGAAGCCATTGGCCGCGATGCGCGGGCCCAGCACTTCGCCGCGCTCGATGCGGCCGCGCAGCTCGGCCAGCTCCTCGTTGCTGTTGCCGACGTCGCGCACGGCAGTCACGCCCGTGGCCAGGTTCAGCATCAATGCACTGGCATCGAGATGGGCGTGCATGTCGATGAAGCCGGGCAGCAGGGTGCGGCCCTTGCCGCTGATGCGCTGGGCAGGTGCCGCGCTCGTCAGGCTGCCTGGCTTGGCGATGGCCGAGATGCGGCCTTCGAACAGATAGACGTCGGAAGGACCACGCAGCTTGGCGGCCTGGGAGTCGAACCAGCGCACGTTCTCGATGACGGTCAGGCCCGGCAAAGGCTTGGGCAGCTCGGTGGCGAGCTTTTGCAAGCGCGTGATCTGGGCCGCCTTCTGCGCATCGGACAGGCGGTCCATCTCGCCCTCGAAGCCCTGCAGCAGGGTGCCGCCCCAGCCCGGGTCCACCTTGGCGAACAGGGCCCGGTTGTCTTCGCGCAGCCAGAGGTAGTAGGGGTCGAGGTCGAAGCCGTTGATGGCGTAGAGGCCGACATCGAAGCTGGCACCGGCGGGCCTGAGCGTCTGCACGCGTTCGATGCTGACCTGCCCCACCGGCAGGGCCGCCGCGCGCTGGCCGGGGCGCTGCAGCAGGGTGCGGGCGATGCGGCCCGACCAGGCCGGCGTGGCCTGCACGGGCAGGTAGACGAGATCGCGGCCCACGCCGGGCTTGTCGCCACTGTCCACGGGCGAGCGCCAGGTGGCGCGGCCGTCCTTCAGCTCGAAGGTTTCGTCGATGCGTGCGCCGTAGGTGGACACACCCTCCGTGCGGTAGCCCAGCCAGGCGCCGTCGGTGCCGAATTCGATGACCTCCTTCTGGTCGGGGCCACGGCCGTTGTTGCGGTAGCTGTGGTCGGTCTCCAGCCGCGTCGCCGTCTCGTTGACCAAGAGATGCCCGCAGCTCACCTTGGCGCACATCACCGTGTAGGTCTGGGCCTGGGCCTGCACGGAGCCAGCGGCGAGCAGCAGCGCGATCAACGGGGGCAGGAGCTTCATGGGCACGTTTCCTCTTCAGGTGGCGCGCACTTTACTGACGCGCCTTGGACAAGGAAGCGACACCCTTGTTGGCCAGCATGTCGGCGCGCTCGTTGCCGGGGTCGCCGGCATGGCCCTTGACCCAGCGCCAGTCCACCGTGTGCAGCTTGCGCAGTGCGTCCAGGCGCATCCACAAATCGGCGTTCTTGACCGGCTTGCCGTCGGCCGTCTTCCAGCCGCGGCGCTGCCAGTTGGTGATCCATTCGGTGATGCCCTTGCGCACGTATTCGCTGTCCAGGTAGACGACGACGTCGCAGCTGCGCTTGAGGGACGCCAGGGCCTCGATGGGCGCCGTCAGCTCCATGCGGTTGTTGGTGGTCTCGCGCTCGCCGCCGAAGAGCTCCTTGTCGTGCCCGCCGCTGCTCAGCCAGGCGCCCCAGCCGCCGGGGCCGGGGTTGCCCTTGCAGGCGCCGTCGGTGTAGATGGTGACCTGCGGGCGCTTGATGGCGACGGCAGGCTTGCTGGCTTCTTCGGTCATTCTTTTTTGTGATGGTTGTTCAGCGCGACGGCCGGCGCCTTGTTGGCGGCCAGTCGCTTGTTCTTGGACAGGCCGATCATGCGCATGCCCTGCACGCGCTTGACCGCCTGGATGAAATAGACGGCGCCCAGCACCGGCCACCAGCGCGAACCGACGTTGTCGATCCAGCGCCAGCGGTGCAGCCAAGCCTCGGAACGCAGCGGCGGCCGGTAGATGCCGAAGCGCGCCGCCTCGACGTCGAAGGACAGCAGTTTGAGCCAGTCGCGCAGCCGCCAGTAGCCGATGAACTCCCCATCGCGCGGCAGATAGGGCTCGCCGCGGCGCTTGAGGCGGCCCAGGTTCTGGCGCAGGCCCCAGAGACTGGCCGGGTTCAGGCCAAACACGATGAGCCGCCCCTCGGGCCGCAGCACGCGCTCGACCTCGCGCAGCAGCGCATGGGCGTCGCAGGCCAGTTCCAGCGCATGCGGCAACAGCACCAGGTCCAGGCTGGCGCTCTCGAAAGGCAGAGCGTCGAAGTCGCACAGCAGGTCGCGGCCGGCCAGCCAGCGGTGCGGCATGCGGTTGGTCAACAGACCGTCGAGTTCGGGCAGGCCGAGTTGTAAGGCATGAAATCCGAACAAATCGATCACGGCCGCATCGACCTGGGCCTGCTCCCAGGCCAGCAGATGTTGGCCCGGCGGGGTCTGCAGCCAGGCTGCCAAATCTATACTCGGCGCTTTATCTGTCATGGGTGATGCGCCTTTGACGCTGACGCCGATTCCTGCTTTTGACGACAACTACCTCTGGCTGCTGGACAACGGCCGCGAGGCTGTCGTCGTCGATCCCGGTGACGCCGCCCCGGTGGCGGCAGCGCTCGACGCCCGGGGCCTGACGCTGGCGGGCATTCTATTGACCCATCACCACGGCGATCACGTCGGCGGTGTCCATGCGCTGCGCGAGCGCTTGGCAGGCCCCATCTACGCCCCCGCCCACGAGAAGATGCCCGAGCCGGTGCAGCGCGTGCACGGCGGCGACACGGTCGAGCTGCTCGGCCTGAAGTTCGCCGTCATGGACGTGCCCGGCCACACGGCGGGTCACATCGCCTACTTTGCCGCTGAAGTACCGGGCGCTGATCCGCTGCTGTTCTGCGGCGACACCCTGTTCAGCGGTGGGTGCGGCCGCCTGTTCGAAGGCACGCCGGCGCAGATGCATGCCTCGCTGCAGTCCCTGGCGGCCCTGCCGCCCGAGACGCGAGTCTGCTGCGCCCATGAATACACCTTGTCCAATCTGCGCTTCGCGCATGAAGTGGACCCCGCCAACACGGCCCTGGCGGCCTATACCGCCTGGTGCGAGGAAGAACGCCGTGCAGGCCGGCCCACGCTGCCGGGCCGCATCGGCACCGAGGTCCGCATCAACCCTTTCCTGCGCTGTACTGAACCCGCTCTGCGTGAGGCCGCCCGCCGCCACGCGCCCCTGAAACTCCCGGCCGCGCCCAGCCCGGTCGATGTGTTCGCGACCCTGCGCGAATGGAAGAACGGATTCCGATGACCCTGATCCACCGCCTTTCCCCGATCTTGCTGGCCGCCCTGCTGGCTGCCTGCGCCACCACCACCCCGACCGCGGAAGCGCCCGCGACCGACACCCCCCTGTCCCCACCCGCCGCCGCGGCCGTCGCGAGCGCCACGACTGAACCCGCTGCGCCCGCCGTGCCGGTGCGTGCCATGGCGGCCGAACTGCTGGAAGACAACCTGCGCCCCGGCGAGAAGATCGACCTCGATTCGCCCGAGGTGAACGCCGACCTCTGGGCCCGCGTGCGCAAGGGCTTCCAGCTGCAGGACCTGGACGACGACTGGGTGCGCAAGGCCGAGGCCTGGTACAGCGCCCGCCCCGACTACGTCGAGCGCATGACGACGCGCGGCAGCCGCTACCTCTTCCACATCATGGAGGAGGTCGAGAAGCGCAACATGCCGGCCGAGCTGGCCCTGCTGCCCTTCGTCGAAAGCGCCTTCGTGACCCACGCCGTGTCCACGGCCAAGGCCACCGGCATGTGGCAGTTCATGCCCGCCACCGGCCGCGACTTCGACCTGAAGCAGAACATCTTCCGCGACGACCGCCGCGACGTGCTGGCCTCCACGCGCGCCGCCCTCGACTACCTCGGCCGCCTCTACAAGATGTTCGGCGACTGGCATCTGGCCCTGGCCGCCTACAACTGGGGCCCGGGCAATGTGCAGAAGGCCGTGGCGCGCAACCAGAAGCTGGGCCTGCCGACCGACTACGCCAGCCTGAAGATCCCCGACGAGACGCGCTACTACGTGCCCAAGCTGCAGGCCGTGAAGAACATCGTCTTCGCGCCGGACCGCTACGCGCTGGCCCTGCCGGTGGTGGCCAACCACCCCTATTTCCTGAGCGTCAAGATCGAGCGCGACATCGACGTCGCCCTGGCCGCCCAGCTGGCCGGCATCTCGCTGGAGACCTTCCAGCAGTTCAACCCGCAGATGAACAAGCCGGTCATCCTGGCCGCGGCCACGCCGCAGGTGCTGCTGCCCTATGACCAGGCCAGCGCCTTCGCCGAGAACCTGGCCCGCCACAGCGGCCCCATGGCGAGCTGGACGGCCTGGGTCGTGCCCAAGACCATGACGCCGGCCGAGGCCGCCAAGCGCGCCGGCACCAGCGAAGCCCTGCTGCGTGACATCAACAAGATCCCGCCCAAGATGCTGGTCAAGGCCGGCTCCACGCTGCTGGTGCCGCGCGGCGAACACATCGTGACCGACGTGTCCGAGCGCCTGGCCGACAACGCCAGCCTCAACCTCGCGCCGGATGCACCGCCGCTGCGCCGCGTCAGCCTGAAGGCCGGCAAGGCCGACACCGTGGCCCTCATCGCCGCCCGCTACAAGGTCAGGAGCGAGCAGGTGGCCCAGTGGAACAAGGTGGCCGCCAATGCCCGCTTCAAGCCGGGCCAGGCCATCGTCGTCTACACGCCCGCCGCGCCGGCCGTGGCCAAGGCCGCGACGCCTGCCAAGCCGGCGCTGAAGGTGGCGACGGCCAAGCCTCAGCCCAAGGCCAAGGGTGGCAAGGGCCGCAATGTGGTGGCCGCGGCCACGCCCTGACTCAGGTCAGCGGACGACGAAGAGCGCGACGCAGGCCGCCAGGCCTGCGACCCACATCAGGGAGCGCAGCGAGGCCTTGTCGGCCACGTAGAGGGCGATGAAGACCAGCCGGGTGGCGATGAAGCCCATCGCCAGCAGGTCCACCGTGGCCTGCGTGGCCTGGTGCTGATGCGCCACGAACAGGCCCGCCACGAAGATCGGCAGCGCCTCCCAGCTGTTGGCCTGGGCCGCATTCGCACGCGCCTGCCAGCCCTCCAGCCGGGCCAGCCACTCCCGCGGCTGGTTGTTGTCGAAGCCGCCGTCGCGGCGGCGCTTGCCGAAGCCCTTGGACTTGGCCAGCCCGGCACAGCCGATGGGCAGCAGGCAGGCGATCAGCAGGCAGATCTGGGCGATGGTCATGGCGACGTCTCCTCTTCTTATCGTCGGTCGGACAGCGCGTGGGCAATGGTGCCCAGGTCCACGTATTCCAATTCGCTGCCCACGGGTACGCCGCGCGCCAGCCGTGTCGACTTGATGCCCCGCGCGCGCAGGGCCTCGGCCAGCACATGGGCCGTGGCCTCGCCTTCGGCGGTGAAGCTGGTGGCGAGGATGACCTCCTCGACGCCGTTCTCGCCCGCTCGTGCCAGCAGTTCGGCGGCGCCGATCTGGCGTGTGCCGACACCGTCGAGCGGGCTCAGCCGGCCGAGCAGCACGAAGTAGTAGCCGCGGTAGGACGCGGTGCGTTCCAGCGCCGCCTGGTCGGCCGGCGTCTCGACGACGCAGAGCAGGCGCGTGTCACGCTCGCCGTCGGCGCAGACGCTGCAGATCGGCGTTTCGCTGAAGGTGTGGCAGCGCTCGCAATGCTTGATGCGCTCGCCGGCGGCCGTCAGTGCATCGGCCAGGCGTGGCATGGCCAGCCGGTCATGCTGCAGCAGGTGGTAGGCCATGCGCTGGGCCGATTTCTGGCCCACGCCGGGCAGGCGCTTGAGCGCCTCGATGAGCGCGTCAAGAGCGGTCAAAACGGGAATTTCATCCCGGGCGGGAGAGGCATGCCTTGCGTCAGCTTGCCCATCTTCTCGGCGCTGGTCGCTTCGGCGCGGCGCACCGCGTCGTTGAAGGCCGCGGCGACGAGGTCTTCCAGCATGTCCTTGTCATCGGCCAGCAGGCTGGGGTCGATGGTCACGCGGCGGACTTCGTTCTTGCAGGTCATGACGACCTTGACGAGGCCGGCGCCGCTCTGGCCCTCGACCTCGATGTTGGCGAGTTCGTCCTGCGCCTTCTTCAGGTTGTCCTGCATCGCCTGGGCTTGCTTCATCAAGCCGGCGAGTTGGTTTTTCATCATGATGCTGTCCTTGTCTAGGGAGTGGGCGTCAGCACGGGCTGCACGGAGCCCGGCAGGATGCGTGCCGACGGGAATTGGGAAAGCAGCGTCCGCGTCATCGGATGCTGGGCGGCCAGGTCCTCGGCCGCGCGCTGTTCGGCTTCGGCACGGGCGACCGTGCGCAGGGCAATGGAGTCTTCGGCCACGCCGGCCTCGATGTCCAGCCTGGCATTGAGCGCCGCTTCAAGCTTGCTGACCAGGGCCGGCGCCCGCAGCGACTCGCGCTCGACACGCAGCTTCCAGACTTCACGGCCGTCGATGGTCGTGCAACCCAGCGCCTGGGCCTGGCGGGCCAGTTCGCCCGTCATGCCCAGGAGATTGACCGTCGCGATGCGTTCGGCCCATTGCGCGCCTTCGGGCGTCTCGCGCAGTTCGGCACGGCGCGGTGCTTCGGGCTCGCGGGTGGCCGCTGGTGCGGATGCGGGTGCATCGTCCGCTTCCATCCACGGCGGCGGTGCGTCGTCCGGCGGCGCACCGTCCAGGTCCATGGCTTCGTCTTCAGCCTGGGCCTCGACGGGCTTGGGGCGCAGGCGATCGCTGAGCTTGGGCGCGGCCGGCGGCTCGGCCACCACCGGCGCGACGGCCACGGTCCGGGGCGCCGCGACGGGCGCAACCACGGGAGCGGGTGGCGCCACCTTGGGCAGGGGCACGGCAACCACGGCCTTGGCCACCGCCGGCGGCCTCACCAGGGCTGCGGCCTTGACGGCCTTGGGCTGGGTGCCGGCCGGGCGGAAGGCCAGCATGCGCAGCAGCACCATCAACAGGCCGGCGTATTCGTCGGGCGCCAGGTGCAGCTCGGCGCGGCCGTGCAGGGCCATGCTGTACATCAGCTGGATTTCGTCGGCCGGCAGGGCGGCGGCCAGGCGGCGGATCTCGGCGGTTTCGGCGTCGGCGTCGTCCAGGGCTGCAGGCGCGGCTTGGGCCAGGGCCATCTGCTGGAACAGCGTGGCCAGATCCTCCAACGTGCCGGCGGCCGACAGGCCGGCACCGCGCAGCGCATCGGCCTGGGCGACAACCGCTTCACCACTCGCAGCGGCCAGCGCGTCGACGATGGCCACCACATGGCCGCGGTCCACGCTGCCCAGCATCTGGCGCACGCCGGCTTCGGACAGCGAACCCGCACCGAATGCGATGGCCTGGTCGGTCAGCGACAGCGCATCGCGCATGGAGCCCCGCGCGGCCCGCGACAGCAGGCGCAGCGCGCCCGGCTCGGCCGGCACGCTCTCGGCGCCCAGCACATTGGTCAGGTGCATCTGCACGTCCGCCGCGGCCATGGGGCGCAGATTGAACTGCAGGCAGCGCGACAGCACGGTGACCGGCACCTTCTGCGGGTCGGTCGTGGCCAGCACGAACTTCAGGTAGTCGGGCGGCTCCTCCAGCGTCTTCAGCATCGCGTTGAAGGCGGTGTTGGACAGCATGTGCACTTCGTCGATCATGTAGACCTTGAAGCGCCCGACGACCGGCTTGTAGACGGCCTGGTCCAGCAGCTGGGAGATTTCCTCGACGCCGCGGTTGGACGCCGCGTCCAGCTCCACATAGTCGACGAAGCGGCCCGAATCGATGTCCCGGCAGGCCGGGCAGACGCCGCAGGGCTGGGCCGTGATGCCGCCCGTGCCGTCCGGCCCGGTGCAGTTCAGGCTCTTGGCCAGGATGCGCGAGACCGTCGTCTTGCCGACGCCGCGGGTGCCGGTGAACAGATAGGCATGGTGCAGCCGCCCCTGGGTCAGGGCATTGGCGAGAGCCTGCACGACATGCTCCTGCCCGACCAGCTGCTCGAAACTCTGCGGCCGGTATTTGCGGGCCAGGACCTGATAACTCATGGGGTGATTTTAGGGAGGGTCTGGGCAATGGCCCGGGAAGCTCAGCCGACGGCCACCGACTCGATCAGTTCATGCTGGGCCAGACGGGTCGGCGCGGCGTCACCACGCTGCACCAGCACCTCGTTGCCGTTGCTGTAGGCCACCGTGCCGTCGGTACCCAGGTCGAAGCTCAGCACATGCCGGGCCAGCACTTCCCAGTCACCCCGGCCCTGGCGGCGCACCAGCTCCCAGGAGGCCGGCACCAGCTTGCCGGCGTACTGCGGGTCGTCGCGCACGCGCTGCAGATCGATGAGGCGACCCTGCAGCCAGATCTTGCCCAGGTCCTGGTCCAGCTCGGGCGTGCGCGGCCCGCCGGCGGAGCGCAGCGGCTCCTTGCCGTAAATCATGGAGAACACGTTGAGGTAGCCAAAAATGGCCTTCAGCAGGCGCACCGGGAAGAGCAGCGTGTCCATCAGCGCGTTGCCGGCGCGCTCGCCGGGCGGCTTCTCGATGGGGCGGCGGATGGCATAGATCGCGCCGGTGGCGTCGACACGCGGCGCCAGGAAGTCGTAGCGGGCATCATCGGCCACCACTTCCATGTTGCCGCTGCGGTAGTCCAGCCGGCACAGCGTCGAGTGGCCGACGGCCCTGACGAAGCCGCGGTCGGGGTGGCGGGCCACGCCGCTGCTCTGGAACAGCAGGGCCGAGGCGGCGCCGGGCACCACCGAGGGCGCCGCGTCGATGCTGTCGCCGCCGGTGACCGCCCCCTTCAGCGTGCCTTCCTCGTCATAGACCTCGATCTGGGCCGTGCCGTCTTCGTGGCCGACGCCCAGGATGAGGTGCTTCTGCCCGGCGTGATAGGCCAGGCCGCGGATGTCGATCTTGGACTTGTGGAAGAGGCGCACCTCGCGCTGCTCCTGCACATGCAGCCGGAACAGGCCGACGGCCTCGCCGACGCGCAGCACGTAGTAGACGGTGTCGCGGTCGGGGCCGAAGCAGGCGTGCAGGAAGCGCGGCGGTGCCGTGATGCCACCGTTCTGGCTGCCCCACAGCGAATGGCTGGGGATGACGCCGGTCTGCTGCTCCCGCGGCGCGTGCTTCCATGACGAACTGCGCCGGCTGCGCTCGTCGCGCTCGATGACCTCGCGCGCGAAGGCCGACGTGATCTGCAGCGGCGCGGCGCCCTCGGCGTGCAGCCAGAGCTCTCCCTTGGCGATGATCAGACTGGGCATGTCGTTTTCTCCCTCAGACAGGCCGCGGATGGTATCGAGTGAAAGGCCCACCGATAATTGCCGGATGACCTCCCCCGCAGCTCCCCTCACCTACGACCAGGCCGGCGTCAACTACGACCTGATCGACCCGCTGAAGATCACGGCCCAGCGCGCCGCCGCGGCCACCGCTTCCCACCTCGCCGGCCACGGCTTCAGCGAGGTCAAGGCCTCGCGGGGCGAATCGGCCTATGTCGTCGACGTGGGGCCGTTCTATATCGCCTCCATCGTCGAATGCCTGGGCACCAAGACCCTGGTCGCCGACGAAATGGCCAAGCTGACGGGCAAGAGCTTCTTCGCCGGCATCGCCCAGGACACCATCGCGATGGCGGTCAACGACCTGATCACCGTCGGCGCCACGCCCCTGGTCGTGCAGGCCTACTGGGCCGCCGGCGGCAGCGACTGGTTCGGCGACGCCCAGCGCGCCCAGGCCCTGGTGGCCGGCTGGAAGGCCGCCTGTGACACCTGCCAGGTTGCCTGGGGCGGCGGCGAAACGCCCGCTCTGGCCGGCATCGTCGAGGACGGCCGCATCGACCTGGCCGCCTCCTGCACCGGCCTCATCAATCCCAAGGAACGCCTGTCGGTCGGCGACAAGCTCGGCGCCGGCGACGCCATCGTGCTGCTGGCTTCCAGCGGCATCCACGCCAACGGCTTGAGCCTGGCGCGCAAGCTGGCCGAGCGCCTGCCCCAGGGCTATCTGACCGAGATCGAGCCGGGCCTGAGCTACGGCGAAGCCCTGCTGGCCCCGACCGCCCTGTATTCGCCCGTGACCGAGGCGCTGTGGAAGGCCGGCATCGCGCCCCACTACTGCGCCAACATCACCGGCCACGGCTGGCGCAAGCTGCTGCGCCACCCCAGCCAGCTGACCTACCGCATCCACACCGTGCCGCCCAAGACGGCGGTGCTGGACTTCATCCAGCAGCAGGCCGGCCAGGACGACCGCGAGGCCTATTCGACGCTGAACATGGGCGCCGGCTTCGCCATCTTCGTCAAGGCCGATGACGCCGAGCGCACGGCCCAGGTGGCGCGCGATTGCGGCATCGCGGCCTGGGTGGCCGGCACCGTCGAGGCGGGCGAGAAGCAGTTGCTGATCGAGCCCTTGAACATCCGCTTCAGCGAAGACGACTTGGCTTTGCGCTGAACGCGCCTCGCCCATGAGCTGGTATTACACCCAGATGATCCAGTGGCATGTGCTGCTGGCTTGGTGCAGTGTGGGCTTGTTCTTCATACGAGGGCTGCTGGTGCAGTTCGGCACGGCTCAAGTGCAAGCTTTCGCGAAAGACGCCCGCCTGCTGGTGCTGGTGTTTGGCGTCAACGCCTGCCTCGTCGTCACCGGCCTGAGCCTGTGGGGTTCCATCGGCTATGGCCTGGTGCGGGACTGGTGGCTGGGCGTCAAGCTCATCGCGCTGGTGGGCTACATGATCTGCGGCCACTGGGCCATGAGCCAGGCCCGCCTGCACCTGCTGGGCTATCTGACGGCCCTTGCCCTGCTGGCCTTGGCCATGGACCTGTCCATCAACCGGCAGTTCCTGCCGGGCTGAGCACCGCCTTCAGCAACAGCGACAAGGCTGACAGCGCGGCCTCGGCATCGCCGAGCAGCTGCGCCTGCACGATGGCGCCATCCACCGCCAAAGCGATGGCAGCGGCGCGTGCACCGCGCCCCCGGCCGGGCGGCAAAACCCGGGCGATCGCATCGGCCATGTCCTGCTTGTGGGCGCGCGCCGCGTCCACCACGCCGGCATGCACGGGCCCGACCTCTCCCACGCTGTTGATGAAGGCACAGCCGCGGTAGTCGGCGCTGCTGAACCATTCCCGCAAGGCCGGCACGATGGCCAGGGCCGTGCCGCCATGGCGTGCCAGCGCGTCGCCGAACCAGCCCATCCAGAGCCCATGGCGGCGCTCGAGAAAGGCCTCGATGAGGTCGTCCTTGCTGGGGAACTGGCGATAAAAGGTGACCTTGGTGACGCCAGCCTCGGCGATCACGCGGTCGATGCCGGTGGCGCGGATGCCGTCGCGGTAGAACAGGCCATAGGCGGCAGCCAGGATGCGCTCACGCGGCGCGGCATCGGACGAGGCGGGAACATCGAGCATGCACAGCAGTGTAGACCGACCTGTCTACATGCCCTAGACTTGCGAGTAGACAGATCTGTCTACGTCACCACTTTTGCACGCCATCATGGACACCAAGCCGCCCCTGCCCCCGTTCACCCCCGAGTCCGCCATCCACAAGGTCCGCCTGGCGGAAGACGCCTGGAATTCCCGCGACCCGGCACGCGTCGCCCAGGTCTATACCGAAGACACGCGCTGGCGCAACCGCGCCGAATTCCCCGTGGGCCGCGAGCAGGTGAGGGAATTCCTCGCCCGCAAATGGGCCCGGGAACTCGACTACCGGCTCATCAAGGAGCTGTGGGCTCACGACGGCCATCGCATCGCCGTGCGCTTCGCCTACGAGTGGCACGACGATTCCGGCCAGTGGTTCCGCTCCTACGGCAACGAGAACTGGGAGTTCAACGACGCCGGCTTCATGCAGCGCCGCTTCGCCAGCATCAACGACCTGCCCATCGCCGCCGCCGATCGCAAATTCTTCTGGCCCCTGGGCCGCCGGCCGGACGACCACCCGGGGCTTTCGGAGCTGGGCTGCTGAGCCCGATTACAATGCTCCTCGACGGGCCTCCCCGCATGGAAGCGCGCCCAACCGGGTCAGGTGGGGAACCAAGCAGCCCTAAGCGTTGCAACCAGTGCCGGGGGTAAGGCTCGTCACCCCTCCCCTCCTCGTCTGAAGACCGACGCCGCCCATGACGCCGGCTGACGCCCCCTCCCTCTCTGCGCAGCCCTTCCAGGTCGGCGATTGGACGGTGGACGCCGCCGGCAACCGGCTGCTGCGCGACGGCGAGACGCGGCCCCTGCGCTTCAAGGCCATGGCCCTGCTGCTGCTGCTGGCCGAACGCGCCGGCCAGACGGTGCCGCGCGAAGACATCGTCCAGTTGATCTGGGACGGCAACGAATACGTCGCGCCGCAGGCCATCAACAACGCCGTCTGGTCCATCCGCCAGGCCCTGGGGGACGACAGCGAGTCTCCGACCTATCTCGAGACCATTCCCAAGAAGGGCTACCGCCTCATCGCGCCGGTCCGGCTGCTCGACACCACTGCGCCGCCTGCGCCCGATGACAGGCGGCGTTGGCCCTTCGTTGCCATCATGGCGCTGGTCCTGCTGTTCGCGGCGGCGGTTTTCTGGCTCCAACATCGCGACGACGCGACGGCGCCTACGCCCGCCCGCTGGACCATCACGCCGCTGACCCAGTACGCCGGCCACGAATTCCTCGGCGCCCTGTCGCCCGATGGCCGCCAGCTCGCCTTTGGCTGGTGGCAGGGCCAGGGCGGTGCGGACCTCTATCTGCGGGCCACGGCCGACCTGCACGCCGCGCCCCAGGCCATCGGCGGCGCGGTGGGCGATGTCGTCGGTCTGTCCTGGGCGCCGGACGGCAACGCCATCGTCTACGCGGCGCGACGCACACCCGAGCAATGCCAGCTGTGGATCTACGACCTGCGGCAGAACCAGAAGCGCCTGCTGGCACCCTGCCACCCGCTGTTCACGCCGCTGGTGGCGTGGTCGCCGCGCGGCGACCGCATCGCCTTCACCGGCGACGGGGGCGGCCAAGCGGGTCTGTTCCTCATCGCTCCGAATGGCGGACCGGCCCAGCGCCTCACGCGCAATCCGCCCCAGGCCCTGCCCGACCACCAGCCCGCCTGGTCGCCCGACGGCGCGCGGCTGGCGTTTGCCCGCAGCGACGCCACGGGTGGCACGCGCGACCTGTTCGAGCTGGATATCGCCAGCGGCAAACTCACCCAGCTCAGCCACGAGAAGCTGCACTATCTGCACGGCATCACCTATGCCGCCGATGGCCAGGACCTGATCTACGCCACCACCCAGCACGACGCCCGCATGCTGATGCGCTGGGACCGCCGCCAGGCGCGGGCCGTGCCGCTGGGCCTGGAAGGCAGCGCACCGGCGCTGGCCCGCGACGGCCAGCTCGTCTATGCGCTGATGCGCGGCCATGTCAGCATCGGCGAGGTGGGCTTGGATGGCAGCAACGCGGCCCCGCGCCGCCTCATCGGCTCGGTGGCCTCGGACCGCCAGCCCGACTTCAATGCGACCCAGCGCCTGCTGGCCTTCAGCTCAAGGCGCTCCGGCCTGCCGCAGATCTGGACGGCGCGGCTGGACGGCGGCCAGGCCCAGGGCCTCACCAGCCTGCCGGGGCGGGCCACGGCGCCGGCCTGGTCGGCCGACGGCCGCCGGCTGGCCTTCCTCGGCCACTGCGGCGAGCAGCAACGCTCGGGCCTGTGCCTGCTGGACAGCCCCGGCGGCACTCCACGCGCGCTGGCGGCCGATGGCTTCCTGTACGGACCACCGACCTGGGACGGCACGCAGATCTGGGTCAGCAGCAACCGCGGCGGGGCCTGGCAGGTCTGGCGCTTCGCGGCCGACGGCAGCAACGCCCAAGCCTTGGCCGGAGCGCCCGCGCCGGCCGAAGCCAGCCGCGTCGCCAGCGATGGCCGGCGCGTCTACTACCAGCCGGCGGCGGCCTCGCATCTGCTGGCGCTGACGCCGGCCAGCGGCGCGGTCGAACGCCTGGACGTGGCGGCTGAAGGCGCCGGCCTGGTCGACTGGGCTCTGCACCCCGACGGCCTGCTGGCCCTGACGCGCTCCGACGCCGAGCGCTTCGAGCTGACGCCCTGGCGCAGCGGCGAACGCCGCGTGCTGGCCCGCCAGCCGCTGGGCAGCTTTCCGGAAATGGCGGCCTTCAGCCTCGGCGAAGGCGGGCGCAGCGTCTTCGTGGAGCTGGCCGACCTGGCCTATGCCGACCTGATGCTGGCACGCTAAGCCTTTGATTCTTCGGGTGTAATTTATTTTGGATCGCGGCTGGATGCCGATTGGAGGGCGAACGCTTGCCCGGCCCTGAGGCGAGATTTCCTAATGGCCTGACTCGTCAAAGCCAACCAGGAGACCGCCTTGATCACTCGTCCTCCCAAGCCCTTGCTGCTGCCCTTGCTCACGCTGCTGACCAGCCTGTCCGCCTGCGGCGGCGGCAGCGATGCACCTGCTCTAACCCCGGCTCCGGCGCCTGCTCCCGCCCCTGCCCCCGCGCCGACACCGGCCCCAGCACCCGCCCCGGCACCCGCACCGACCCCTGCGCCAGCGCCAGCCCCTGCCGGCTGGACGGCCCTGGCCGATCTGCCGGCCGGCGTCGCGAAATTCGGCGTGGCCGAAGTCAACGGCAAGCTCTTCGTCACCGGCGGCTACGACACCAGCCGCAACGTCTACGTCTACTACATCACTGCCAACACCTGGGCCGCGGGCCCCAACCTGCAGCGAGGTACCGACAACGTGCAGGCGCTGGCCTCAGGCGGCAAGGTCTATGCGCTGGGCGGCGAGGCCAGCACGGCCCTGCAGGTCTACGACCCGGCCAGCAACAGCTGGACGCTCGGCCCCAATCTCCCCGCAGGCCGCTTCGCCAGCGCCGCGGCGGCGCTGAACGGCAAGCTCTATCTGCTGGGGGGTTGGAACCTGAGCAATGCGGCCAGCGCGTCGCTGGCCAGCGTCGCGGCCTTCGACACGGGCGCCAACGCCTGGAGCGCCGATGCCCTCATCGCCATGCCCACGGCACGCAATGCCGCAGCAGCCGGCGTCATCAGCGCGCAGATCCATGTCGTGGGTGGCCGCTCGCCCGGCATCCGGGCCAACGACCAGCAGAGCCTGGCCGCGCACGAGGTCTACAACCCGGTCACCAACGCGTGGCAAACGGCCGCCGGCCTGCCGACGGCGCGCGGCAGCATTGCGGCGGCCGTGCTGAACGGCAAGCTCTATGTCTTCGGCGGCGAAGCCACCACGGCCACCGGCAGCACGGTCAGCAACGCCGTGGAGCGCTACGACCCGGCCACCAACAGCTGGCAGGTGCTGGACGCCATGCCCTACCGCGCCCACGGCCTCGGGGCCGTGGCGGTGGGCAATGCCATCTATGTGATGGGTGGCTTCAGCGGAAGCTCGGACGCGGTAGGGACCGAATCGCGGGCCCTCTACCGCTATCAACCGGCGAACTGAGGTCAGCTGCCGGGTTGCTTCGGGATGTCGGTGGAGCGGACGACCAAGGTCGTCAGCTGGCCACCGGCCTCGGCGCTGCCGGTCACCGTGCCTTCACGCACGCGGCGTTCGCACATCTCGCGGTCTTCCGGGGGCTGGGCCTGGCAACGCTTCAGAGCGTTGGCAGCCCACTGATCCGGCTGATCGCTCGGCGAGATCAGCTTGCCCTGGCGGGCCTGCGCATAGGCAGCACCGGCCTCCTTCAGGCAGACATCGCGTGGCTGGTTGGTCTGGCCGGTCATGCAGTTGGCGCGTTCACGCTCGTACTGCAGGCGCAGAGGGTCGGTATTCCTGGGCGCCTTCGGAGCGGCCTGGGCGACACCGCCCACGGCAAGCAGGACGGCTGCCAGCCAGGCGGCGGTGTGACATCGGCGGGTGTTCATGGCGTTTCTCCTTCAGGGAAGCGGCCTCAGCCGCGGGCGCGGACCGGCTGGTTATCGTTCGAGATATAGACCTCGACGCGACGGTTCATGGCGCGGTCGGACGTGCTCGAGTTGCTGGCCACCGGGTAGGCCTCACCGTAGCCGCGGGTCGCGATGCGGGTCGGGTCCACACCCTGGGCACGCAGCGCCTCGGCCACGGCCTGCGAGCGGCGCTGCGACAACGTCAGGTTGGCGGAATCGCTGCCGACGCTGTCGGTGAAGCCCTCAATGAGGATGCGGCGATCGGGGTGCTGGTTCAGGTAGTGGGCCAGCTTGCCGATGGAGTTCTGCGCAGCCGGCTTGATCTCGGCGCGGCCGAACTCGAACAACACGTCGCCCAGCGTCACCAGCATGCCGCGATCGGTCTGCTTGGCCTGCAGATCGGCCAGCTCCTGGGCCAGCGCAGCCGCCTGGGCCTGGGCGTTGGCGGCCTGGGCCTGGGCGTTGGCGGCGTCCGCATTGGCGGCAGCGGCCTGCTGGCGCGCGACATTGGCGTCGGCGCTGGCATTGGCCGCGGCGATCTGCGCGTTGACGGCCTGGGCCTGGGCCATGTTGGCGCGGTTGGCATTGGCGTCGGCACGGGCGCGTTCACGGTCGGCCTCGGCAGCCTTGATGGCCTCTTCCTGCGTCGCGGCGCGGCCGATGGCCATGGCGGTGCGTGCCTGGGTCGAGGCGATGTAGGCCGCCGAGTCGATGTCGGCCGGTGCCTCACGCTTGGCGCTCAGCTCTTCGGCGCGGCGCAGCGAGTCGGAGGCCTTCTTGATGTCCAGCGAGGCGTACTTCAGCACGGCCGGATCGGCCTCGGCACTTTGCACGGTGCTGCGTGCTTCACGCAGGCCTGGCGTGACGGTGGGGGCGCTGGCGCAGCCGGCGAACAGGGCGGTGGCGGCGGCCAGGGCGGTCAGTTGGGCGATGGTTTTCATGGCTGTCCTTTCGATGAATCAGGAGCGGTTCAGCTGCGCCTGCAGCTGGCGGATGCTTTCGTTCACTTCGGCCAGCGCGCGGCTGGAACGCGAGGAGCGCGCGGTGGCCTGAGCCAGGGCGGCGTCGGCCGCGGCCTCGTCGGCCAGATGGCGGGCCGCGACATAGTCCTTGCGGGCCATGGCGGCATTGGCGCGGGCCAGTTTGTCGCGGGCCGTCGCCAGCTCGGCAGGCGCTTCGGCGGCATTGCCGGTGGCTTGGTCGACCGCGGAATTGGCCACCGCCATCTGTTCCTTGGGGGCGTCGCCCGAGGTTGCGCAACCAGCCAGAGCGGTGGCAGCAAGCACCGCCAACAAAGCCGCTCGGGCACTCATCATCGAATGGGGATTCATATGAACTCCTGTGATTTGCATACCCCGGCGATCAGCATCGCCACCCCGCCGGGTTCGGGTTCTTTCAGGATGCAAATTCAGTATTCGCCATGACCGGCTCGCCACCAGTCAGCATCCAGCTTCAGAAAATGTGGGATGTGCCCTACAGCGCGTAGGACCTGGCGCGCCGATTCAACCGGTGGCTTGGCGAAAGGCCATCACGGCCTGGTTGCGCAGGGTGCGGAGCAAGGAGAGTTCCTTCTCGCCCAGCTGCACGGCGCCGGCCACGGCGTGGTCGGCATAGATGAGGCCCAGCGGCGCGCCCTTCAGCATCAGGGGCAGCAGCAGGAAGCTCTGCGCCTGCAGCTCACCTCGGAACCAGCTCGGCAGGCGCGACGCGATGTTGGCCGCGCGCGCATCCTGGATCAGGGTGTCGGCGCCTTTCAGGCAGACTGCCGCGAAGAGGTCCGGCGGCTGGGCCGTCAGGTCCACGCGCAGCAGCGGCGCGAGGCGCTCGACATCGGCGCCCACGCCGAGCCGGCCCGTCAGCGCCTGGCCACGTGCGTCGCGCAGGCAGAAAACGACGCGGCGGAATCCCAGGGCGCGGTAAATGGTTTCCAGGATCATGCGCAGCACGGCATTGAGCTGGAAATGCTCGACCATGGCGTCGGTGATGTCCTGCACGCCGGCGGCCAGCAGCTGGGTGGCCTGGTCCGAGGGTGAGAGCCGCGGCGTGTCCAGGGTGCGCTCCATGACCATCGTCGGCGCGAGTTCGTGGGCCGTCAGCGAGTCATGCCCCGACGGCACCAGGGGCGCGAGCAGGCGCTGGGCCCGTGAGTCGCGCGGCAGGTGCAGGTCCAGGGCCTCGGTCATTTGGGCGAGGTGCTGGCGCGCCGTGTCGGCGGCCTTCTCGAAAGTCTCGGCGCTCAAGCCGAGCGCGCGTGAATGGCGCTGAGCCATGGCGCGCAGCCTGGCATGGGCCTGCTCGGGCGGCGTGTTCAGGATGAGGTCGGCCATGTCGTTGCTGGCCCGGGCGAGCCAGCGCTGGCGGTCGGCGTTGTCTTCCAGCAGGCGCTGCGGCGGCTCGCCGGACGGGCGGCGCATGGCGCGCTGCAGGCTGTCGGGCAACCCCCATTGGCGGGCCACGCCCAGGCCCAGGGCTTCGTAGCTCATGCCCAGCACCTGGGCCGACGCGGCACCCTCGCTGAGAGGAGGCTGGCCATCCTCCGTCGGGCTGACGAGGCGGCGCACGGCGTCGGCCTCCTCGGGGAAATAGAACTCGGTCAGCGAGCGCCCCAGGTGGTGGAACATGGCGCCGAGAAAGGCCTCCTCGGCCTCGCGCGGGTTGGGGCTGAGCTCGCGCGCCAGGGACGCCGCCATCAGCGAACGCAGATAGTCCTCGCGCAGGCGCTTGGCATGGCCTTTGTTCTCCATGCGCTCCAGCAGCACCAGGCTCAGGGCCAGGTTGCGGATGCCGGCGAAGCCGATCAGCGCCACCGCGCGCGACACCGTGCTGATGCCGCCGCCCCCCGTGTGGCGGTATTGGGCCGTGTTGACCAGGCGCAGCAGCTTCTGCGTCAGGGCCACGTCCTTCAGGATCTCGTTGGACAGGCTGGCCAGGCTCTCGTTCTCGGACTGCGTCAGGCGCTGGATGCGGCCGATGGCGTCCGACAACGCCGGGAAGTCACTGCGATGGCGCATGCGGCGCAGCAGGAAGTCCAGCACCGGTGCTTCGGCCTCGGCATCCGGCTCGGCGACCGGGCGCAGCCAGGCGGCCAGCGCGTCGCGCATCAGGGCCGCGCTGGGCCAGCGTGCCGACGGCTCGCGTGCCAGGCCACGCTGCACGATGGCGCGCAGCGCGTCGTCCACGCTGCTGTCCAGGCCGGAGGGCAGCATGAGGTCGCTCGTCTGGACGCGCTGGATGGTGCGCCAGGGATCGGGGTCGTGGTTCAGGCGCTGGCCGCTCAGCATCTCGGCCAGCATGATGGCGGCCGCGAAGACGTCCATCTGCGGGTGCGGCGGCGCACCGCGCGCCGCCTCGGGCGAGATATAGCCCGGCGTGCCGACGATGCGCGACTTGGCGTTGGCGTCGTTGGACACGCGGGCAGCGATGCCGAAGTCCATCACCCGCGGCCGCCCGCGGGCATCGAGCAGGATGTTGCTGGGCTTGAGGTCGCGATGCACCAGACCGGCGGAGTGGGCCGCGGTCAGGCCATCCAGGATGCCCAGCAGATAGGTGACGGCTTCGGGCGTCGTCGGCAGCGGGCCGGCGCGCAGGCGCTGGCTCAGGGTGCCGCCGGAGACGTACTCGAAGACGAGGTAGGAGCGCCCGCCCTGGGTGTCGGCCTCGAAGACCGGCACGATGTTGGGATGGGTCAGGCGGCTGACGGCGCGCGCCTCGTGGAGCCACTCGTCGACGCTGCCAGGCTCGGCGGCTGCCTTCAGCAGCTTGACGGCGACCTCGCGGTCCAGCAGCGGGTCATGGGCCAGCCAGACCGTCGCCTGCGCGCCCTCACCCAGCCGCTGCAGCAACCTGAAGCGGCCGAGCTGGGGAGGCAGGTCGTCGGCCATGGCGCGTTTTCAGGAGCCGCCGCGGGCGGACAGGCGTTCGCGCAGTGAGCCGCTCCCGGACGCAGGCGCATCCGCGACGGGTGGCGCCGGCGGCTTGCTGGCGCCGGGGTTGAGCGCCTCCATGACCTCGCGCAGGCCCAGGCCCAGGGCCTTGGCATAGCGCCGCGTCGCGGCATCCACGCCCGGGCGACGGCGCGCCTCGGGCAGGCCGAGGGCATCGATCAGCTCGTTGGCAAAGCTGCAGGTCAGGCGCAGGGTGTCGGCATCGCTGCGCGGCGGGTGTACCGCACCATCGAGCGGCTGGCGGCGGATCATCTGCAGCAGCTCGTCGCCCAGGCCCCAGTGGCGGGCCACGGCCGCGCCCAGCGCATCCAGGTCGCAGCCGAGCACGGCGTAGGCTGCGGCCTGCTCGCTCATGGCCGGCGGAATGGGCTGGTCCTCGGTGGGCTCGGGCGGCACCATCAGCTGGCGGATCTGCTGGGCGTCGTCCGGGAAGTGGTACTGCAGCAGCAGGCGCCCCAGGTTCTGCATGACGGTGATGAGGTGGACGACCTCGGCGTCATAGCCGGCCGGGCGCAGGGCCTGGGCGACCTGGGCCGCCTTGGTGACGCGGGCCATGAGCTGGCGCAGCATCTCGGCCGCCACCGGCGCCAACGGGCCCGGCCAGGGCTTGAGCGCGTTGGCTGCGAGCTGCAGGCCGTCCAGGCCAAGCATCTGGATGGCGCGCTGCATGTTGAGGATGGTCTCGCCCTGGTGACCGCTTTGCTTGAGCGCGTTGTTGACGCGACGCACCAGCTCCAGGCTGAGCGCCATGTCTTTCAGAACGAACTCCGACAGCGCGCTGGCATGCTGGGACTCCAGGCCCGAGCCGCCCGTGAAGCGATGCAGGCCACTGGTCGTGGTCGGCAGGTGGCCGATGCGCTGCAGCTTGTCCAGCAGCAGCACGATGGGGCCGCCGTCGTCGTGGGCGGCGGCTTGGCGCCAGCCGTCCAGCGCACGCCAGAAGCTGCGCGCCAGGTGGTAGCGCTGGCGCAGCTGTCGGTCCGTCGCGCGGTTGCAGATGGCGCGCAGCGGGTCGGCAATCGGGTGGGGCGTCTCCCAGCCGAGGCGCACCATCTCGCGGCCGATGGGCTGCATCTGCTGCACAACATGCTGCAGGTCGTTCTCTTCCAGCACGGGCTTGCCGCTGAGGATGCGATTCAGCAGCAGGCCGACGCAGAGCACGTCCTCCTCCGCCGACTCGCGCACGGCGCGGCGGGTCACGGCATTGAAGTCGATGGTGGCGGGGAAAACCTCCTGCGCCACCTCCAGGCCGACGAGGCGGACCTTGTCGCCGGCGTCGATGATGAGGCTGGCGGTCTGGATGTCGCGGTGGGCGTGGCCGGCTTCGTGCGCAAAGGCCAGGCCTTCCAGCAGCTGGGCGATCCAGTTCGCGGCGTCGATGGGCAGCGGCGCCGTCTGGCGGGCCAGGCGCTCGTCCAGGGTCTCGCCCAGGGCGCGGTCATAGGCGACGTAGGGCCAGCTCTCGACCTGGCCGATCTCGAAGGGTGGCGCGAGATTGGGGTGCTGCACGCGCTCGGCCCCCTGGGCCATGCGCAGCCAATGTTCCAGGGCCGCCGCGCTGTTGGGCTTGTCGCGCGGCATGCACAGCATCAGCTCCTGGCCATGGCGAGGATCGAAGACGCGCCAGATCAGGCTGCGTGCGCTCTTGGACAACAGGGCGCGCAGCTCGAAACGGCCAAAGCCTTTCAGCGGTGGGGCGGCAGGGCTGGTTTCAGGCACGGCGGACGTGGGCAGGCTGTAACAGTTGGTGTCCCTGCATTGGACTCCAGGCTAGAGGGGCCGAGCTTGCTGCCAAGCGTCGAAATGCGACGGATTTCCTCCCCATCCGACCGCATTCCATCGCTTGTGTGCATCAGCTCACGCTCCAGGCCTTGTACACCCGTGCCTTCAGAGCGGCTGTCAGCCGGAACCGGGTCTCAGCTCGTGAGCTGACTCCACACCTTGTCGAGTCGTTTCACACTCACCGGCTGCGGCGTGCGCAGTTCCTGCGCGAACAGGCTGACCCGCAGCTCCTCCAGCTGCCAGCGGAAATCGTCCAGCCGCCCATCCTTCACGCCCTTCAGCTCGGCCAGGCGGCGGGTGTAGCGCTGCTCCAGCGGCTTGACCTCGCTCATCAGCTTGGTGTCGCGCGCCGGGTCGGCGCGCAGCTTGTCCAGCCGCGTCGTGATGGCCTTGAGGTAGCGCGGCAGATGCTGCAGCTGGGCCCAGGGCGTGTCCAGCGCAAAGCGCTTGGGCACCAGGCGCTGCAGCTGGGCCGTGATGTCGTCGCCGACGTCCTTGGCCGGTCGCGAGTCCTTGAGCTTGCGGGTTGCGTTGGCCAGCTCCTGCAGCACCGCGTGCACGGCGCGAGCGACTTCCTGGGCAATCAGGTTCAAGCGGCTGCGGCCTTCCTCGATGCGCTTCTTGAAGCTCATCGCATCGGTCGGCAGCGGGTCGCCCAGGAAGGCGCGGTCCAGGGCCACGCCGATGATCTGGTCGCGCAGCTCCTCGGCCGTGCCCAGGCCCATGAAGAGCACCGACATGCGCTGCAGGTCGGGGATGTTCTTCTCGAGGAACTTCAGCGGTTCCTTGAGCTGCAGCGCGATCAGGCGGCGCAGGCCGGCGCGGTGCTTCGCAGCCGCGACTGCGGGTTCGTCGAAGACCTCGATCTCGACCGCGTTGCCCTTGTCGATCAGGGCCGGGAAGCCGATCAGCGTCTGGCCACCCTTGCGCACTTCCAGCAGCTCAGGCAACTCGCCGAAGGTCCAGTCGGTGTAGGTCTGGCTGGCGTCACGCGCCGGCTCGGACTTTTTGACCACCTCGGCCCGGATGCCCTTGCCTGTCACGGGCTCGGGAGCCGGCTTGGGGGCTTCTGCCGCAGGAAGCTTCAAAGCCGCCAGCGCCTGGAAGGCCGACCTCGCCTGCCCACCCAGCTCCGCCTTCAGCGCGGCGAGCTGGCGGCCCTGGCCGAGCTGGCGGCCATGCTCGTCGACGACGCGGAAGTTCATGAAGAGATGCGGCGCCAGCTGTTCCAGCTTGAAGTCATTGCGCTGCACGGCGATCTGGCTGCGGTCCTTCACCGCCCTGAGCAGGGTGTCGATCAGACCGCCCTGGCAGAAGGGCTGCAGCTCGATGAACTCGGCGACGAAGTCCGGCAGCGGGGTCAGACGGGCGCGCGGCTTCTGGTGCAGGCTCTTCAACAGCGCCGTCACCTTCTGGGCCAGCATGCCGGGCACCAGCCATTCGGCGCGCTCCTCGCTGACCTGGTTCAGCGCAAAGATCGGCACGGTCACCGTCAGGCCGTCACGGGCGTCGCCGGGCTGGTGCAGATAGGTGGCCGCGCAGTCCACGCCGCCCAGGCGGATGACCTTGGGGAAAGCCTCGCTGGTGACGCCCGCGGCCTCGTGGCGCATCAGCTCGTCCTGGCTGAGCTGCAAGAGCTTGTCGTTGCTCTTGCTGGCCTCGCGCCACCACTTCAGCAGCGTCGCGCCGGAGTACACATTCGGCGGCAGCTTGTCGTCGTAGAAGGCGTAGATGAGCTCGTCGTCGACCAGCACGTCCTGGCGACGCGACTTGTGCTCCAGGGCCTCGACCTTGCTGATCTGGCGGCGGTTGTGGCCGAGGAAAGGCAGCTGCTTGACGAGGTCTTCTGGCAGATCGTCGTTGACCAGGCCCTCGCGGATGAAGATCTCGCGCGCGGCCTTGGGGTCGACGCGGCCGAAGTTCACGCGCTTGTTGCTGTAGAGCACGATGCCGTAGAGGGTCGCGCGCTCCAGCGCCACGACCTCGGCGGCCTTCTTCTCCCAGTGCGGCTCCAGCAGCTGGGTCTTGATCAAATGGCCCGCGATCGGCGGCAGCCACTGCGGCTCGATGTTGGCCAGGCCCCGGCCGTACAGCCGCGACGTGTCCACCAGCTCGGCCGCAACGATCCAGCGGCCGGGCTTCTTGCTCAAGTGAGCGCCGGGATGGCGGTAGAACTTGATGCCGCGGGCGCCGAGGTACCAGTCCTCGTCGTCGCTCTTCTGGCCGATATTGCCCAGCAGGCCAGCCAGCATGGACAGATGCACCTGCTCGTAGGTCGCCAGGCTCTGGTTGAGCCGCCAGCCCTGCTCGGCCACCACGGTGTGCAGCTGCGAATGCACGTCGCGCCACTCGCGCACGCGGCGCGGGCTGACGAAGTTCTCGCGCAGCAGCTGCTCATGCTTGCGGCTGGACAGCTTGTGTTCGCCCTCCCCGCCGCGGCTTTCACCCAGCCATTTCCACAGTTTCAGATAGCCCATGAATTCCGACTTCTCGTCGTCGAACTTCTTGTGCTTCTCGTCGGCGGCCTGGGCCTGCTCCTGGGGCCGGTCGCGCACGTCCTGGCCGCTCAGGGCCGAGGCGATGACGAGCACCTCGGTCAGCGCATCGCGGGTGCGCGCCTCCAGGATCATGCGGCCCACGCGCGGGTCCAGCGGCAGGCGCGACAGCTCGCGGCCCAGCGGCGTCAGCTCGTTGTTGTCGTCGGTGGCACCCAGCTCGGCCAGCAGCTGGTAGCCGTCGGCAATCGCCTTGGGGCGCGGCGCCTCCAGGAAGGGGAAGCGCTCGACGTCGCCCAGGTGCAGCGACTTCATGCGCAGGATGACGCCGGCCAGCGATGACCGCAGGATCTCCGGGTCGGTGAACTTGGGCCGCTCGTTGAATTCCTTCTCGCTGTACAGCCGCACGCAGATGCCGTTGGACACCCGGCCGCAGCGGCCGGCGCGCTGGTTGGCCGCAGCCTGGCTGATGTTCTCGATCAGCAGCTGCTCGACCTTGTTGCGGTAGCTGTAGCGCTTGACGCGCGCCAGGCCCGGGTCGATGACGTAGCGAATGCCGGGCACGGTCAGCGAGGTTTCGGCCACATTGGTCGCCAGCACGATGCGGCGCTGGCCGTGGGGCTCGAAGACCTTGTTCTGCTCGGCTTCGGACAGGCGCGAGAACAGCGGCAGCACCTCCACGCCGGGCGGATGGTGCTTGCGCAGGGCCTCGGCCGCCTCGCGGATCTCGCGCTCGCCGGGCAGGAAGACCAGCACGTCGCCGCCGCCCTCGCGCCACAGCTCGTCCACGGCGTCGGTAATGGCGTTGTTGAGGTCGTACTCGCGGCTTTCCTCGAAAGGACGGTAGCGCTGCTCGACCGGGTAGAGCCGGCCCGAGACCATCAGCACCGGCGCCGGGCCCTTGGCGGATTCGAAGTGCTTGGCGAAACGGTCAGCGTCGATGGTGGCTGACGTGACGATGATCTTCAGATCGGGCCGGCGCGGCAGCAGCTCGCGCAGATAGCCCAGCAGGAAGTCGATGTTGAGGCTGCGCTCGTGGGCCTCGTCGATGATCAGCGTGTCATAGGCCTTCAGCAGCGGGTCGCTCTGCGTCTCGGCCAGCAGGATGCCGTCCGTCATCAGCTTGACCGAGGCGCCCTTGGACAGCCGGTCCTGGAAGCGGACCTTGTAGCCCACCACCTCGCCCAGCGGCGTCTTCAGCTCCTCGGCAATGCGCTTGGCCACGCTGCTGGCGGCAATCCGCCGCGGCTGGGTGTGGCCAATCAGGCCGCCGCCATTGACCCGCCCACGGCCCAGGGCCAGCGCGATCTTGGGCAGCTGGGTGGTCTTGCCGGAACCGGTCTCGCCGCAGACGATGACGACCTGGTGCTCGGCGATGGCCCGCATGATCTCGTCACGGCGGGAACTGACCGGCAGCGATTCTGGGAATGAAATGGAGAGAGCCGGCTGCACAGGCCGGCTCTCGATACGTTCGGAACTCATTGAGGCGGGATTGTCCCGCAAGTGGGGCCTGCTCGCCCTGCGGCAACGCGCCGCGTTGTGGCCAGAAAGGCCGCAGGCACGACAGCAAACCGCCAGCTGGGCTCCTGCCCAGCGAGGATTTGCAACACAGCATGCGGCCTTTCTGGCCACAACCCTTCGGGCAGGCCCGCCGCAGGGCGAGCAGGCCCTACTCGCTGCGCGGGAAGTAGCTGATGACCTGGAGGACGGCGCCTTGGGGGTCCTGCAGCACGGCCATGCGGCCGATGGTGGGGATGTCGAAAGGTCCGGCGCAGACGGTGCCGCCCAGGCTCCTGGCCTTCTCGACCGTGGCGTCGCAGTTCTCGACGGTCACATAGGCGCCCCACATCGCCGGCCCGGGTGCTGGCGGCGTCATGACGCCGCCCACCGCCACCTCACCCACCTTGATGACGTGATAGTCGCCCTGGCCCATGTTCATGGTGTCAAACGTCCAGCCGAACAGGCTGCCGTAGTACTCGCAGGCGGCCTTGGGGTTGGGGGTCCCCAGCTCATTCCAGCTGAAGGCGCCGGGGGTCATGTAGACGTCTTGGTAGTCCTTCATCGCGATCTCCTTGGAGTGGGAGGCGCATCGTCGGCAGCGTGCATGACAGCGTCAAGTAGGCCGCACAATTCCGCCCCATGACCGGTCTTGTCTTCCCCCACACCTTCGTGCCGTGGTTCCGCGCCGTGGCGCCCTATATCCACGCCTACCGCGGCGAGACCTTTGTCGTCGGCATGCCCGGTGAGCTGGTCGCCGCCGGCAAGCTGAACGCCTTCGTGCAGGACCTGTCCATCCTGCACGCCATGGGCATCAAGATCGTGCTGGTGCACGGCTTTCGCCCCCAGGTGAATGAACAGCTGGCCGCCAAGGGCCAGGTGCCGCGCTACAGCCATGGCCGGCGCATCACCGACGCCGTCGCCCTGGACTGCGCCCAGGAGGCCGCCGGCCAACTGCGTTTCGAGATCGAGGCCGCCTTCAGCCAGGGCCTGCCCAACACGCCGATGGCCAACGCCACGGTGCGGGTCGTTTCGGGCAATTTCCTGACCGCCCGGCCGGTCGGCATCGTCGACGGCGTGGATTTCCAGCATTCCGGCCTGGTGCGCAAGGTCGACGGCGCCGCCATCCAGCGCGCCATCGACATCGGCGCCATCGTGCTGCTGTCACCCTTCGGCTTCTCACCCACCGGTGAGGCCTTCAATCTGTCGATGGAAGACGTGGCCACGTCCACGGCCATTGCACTGCAGGCCGACAAGCTGCTGTTCGTCTGCGAGGTCAATGGAGTTCCGGAAAATCCGGACGACCCCGACAGCCCCATCGACACTGAGCTGGCCGTGGCCGACGCTGACCGCATGCTGGCCAAGGCCGCCCCCAACCCCGAGCCGACCGACGTCGCCTTCTACCTGCGCCACTGCGCCGAGGCCTGCCGGGCTGGCGTCGAGCGCTCCCACATCATCCCGTTTGCGGTGGACGGCGCCCTGCTGCAGGAGGTCTACACCCATGACGGCATCGGCACCATGGTCGTCGACGAGAAGCTGGAGAGCCTGCGCGAAGCCAGCGCCGACGACGTGGCCGGCATCATCCAGCTCATCGAGCCCTTCGAGCGCGACGGCACCCTGGTCAAGCGCAGCCGGACCGAGATCGAGCGCGACGCCGAACTCTACACGGTCATCGAGCACGACGGCGTCATCTTCGGCTGCGCGGCCCTCTACCCTTACGTCGAGGCCCGCACGGCTGAAATGGCCGCCCTGACCGTCTCCACCGAAGTACAGGGCCAGGGCGACGGCGACCGGCTGCTGAAAAGAATCGAGCAGCGCGCCAAGGCCATGGGCCTGGACAGCATCTTCGTGCTGACCACCCGCACTATGCATTGGTTCATCAAACGCGGTTTCCAGCAGGTCGACCCCGAATGGCTGCCCGAGGAACGCAAGCGCAAATACAACTGGGACCGCCGCTCGCTGGTGCTGGTCAAGAAATTCAACTAAGCCCCGCCGGGCTTGCCCAAACGGCCCGCGCGCTAAAGTGCGGGCCGTTTCTCTTTCTCTCTCGTGTTTTCAGGAGTCCGCCATGCCCCGCACCGTCCAATGTGCCTATCTGAAGAAGGAAGCCGAAGGGCTGGACTTCCCGCCTTACCCCGCCCATACCGAACTCGGCAAGAAGGTCTGGGAAAGCGTCAGCAAGGAAGCCTGGGCCGCCTGGATGAAGCACCAGACCATGCTGGTCAATGAAAACCGCCTCAACCTCGCCGACCTGCGCGCCCGCCAATACCTGATGCGTCAGGCGGACCAGTTTTTCTTCGGCGCTGGCGCCGAAACGGTGGCGGGCTATGTCCCACCAGCGGACTGAGCGCAGCTCAGTGAAAAACTGGGGGAGCGCTCATCTGCACGCAGTGCAGGTGATGCGATCACAACAGTTTTTCTTCGGCACCGGTGCCGAAGCGGTGGCGGGCTACGTGCCGCCGGCCGAATAAGCGCGCACCGCGAAATCCGCTCGCATACACGAAGGGGCCGGGACGAAAGTCACCGGCCCTTTCTCTTTGATTTTTCCGCCGCGGCGTCACGCCCACCCCGGCCGTCATTCAAGCCGAATCGGCAATTAACCGAAATCACCGAAAACTCGTCGCAACCGGCCAACGAAAAACCCTTGCATTTACCCGGCCCGTCGCGATTTAATTCGTTTACGGAGATACTCGCGGCCATCGGGGCCCAGCCTCCGAGGCCGCGGCAGCCAATGTCGCAGGCCTCCCCCGCTCAAATCGCAAGAGGAATAGCAGCATGTCCACCCTGAAAGAACTTCTGGCCCAGCGTGAGGCACTTGATCAGCAGATCAACCAAACCAAGGACCGCGAACGCAGCGAGGCGGTGGCCAAGGTGAAATCCCTGATGAGCGAATATGGCCTGACGGTCGCCGACCTCAGCACCCGCACGCCCAAGCCGGCCAAAGTGTCCAAGGTGGCGGCCAAGTATCGCAACCAGGCCACCGGCGAAACCTGGAGCGGCCGCGGCCTGCAGCCCAAGTGGCTGAAAGCTGCCGTTGCCGGCGGCGCCAAGCTGACCGATTTCGCCGTCTGACAAAGAATCCCCGGTCGCGGTTTCGACCCCGGTTTTCAACCCATTTCGGCGCTCGCCACGGCGAGCCGCCAACAGGGCCATCCATCTACGGGATGGCCCTTTTCCTTTTTGGTGCAGGTCCCGCCTAAACTGCGCCATGCCTTTCGTCACGCTGTCCACGCACCAAATCTCGGGGGTTTTCCCGAGGTCGTTGCGTCATTGCGGGGACGAGATTGCCGCAATGCCCGGACGTCGCCACCGATTCATTCGGCCAAGCACAGGCACCCGCCCTTGTGCGCCGGTCCGGGTATTGGCCTGAGCCATGGATCTGCATTCCGATGTTCCGGAGTCCGTGGACGGCCATGCGCCCGACCTGAGCGTCCAGGCGCCCCCCTCCAGCACCTTGCCTCCCGGCCCGCGCCGCATCCATGACCGCCGCGGCTGGCGGCGGCTGCGCCGCGTCGGGCTCGCCGCGCTCGCGGGCCTGGGCGGCGGCCTGGTCACCGCCTGGGGGCTGGCCGCCGACGCGCTGCCGCCGATGCTGCGCATCCCTCAACCCGCCGTGGCGATGCCGGCCGAGGACCTGCTGCTGCCCATGCTGCTGTCGGCCCTGGGCCTGCTGGCCCTGTGGCGACTGAGCGCCTGGGTGCTGCCACTGGTCATGGCCGGGCTGCTGCTGGGCGGTGGCCTGCCCCTGCTGCTGCGCTCGCCGGGCGATCCGGTGGCCGCGCTGCAACTGCTGACCTCGGCGCCCGTGCTGACGGCGCTGGGTCTGCCCCTGCTGGCCATCGCCCTGAACCGCACGCTGTTGAGACGCCTGCATCTGACGGGTCGGCTCAATGGCCGGCGCGAAGTGCTGCTCTTCGGCCTGCTCGGCGGCCTCGCAGCGCCGACGCTGGCGGGCCTGTTCACGGGGGTCGCCCTGATGGCGACGGGGTTGACCTGGAAAGACGCTGCCAGCGGCGCGCTGGACCTGGCAGCGGCCTGGGGCATGGCGCTTTTGAGCCTCGGCACCATCCTGCAGGCCAGCACCCAGCGCCCCCGTCGCGGCGGGCGCTGGACCGCTCGGGCGCTGGCCGCGACGGCCGTCATCGCGCAGGCAAGCCTGATCTGGCTGCCCCAACCCGGCGCCGCCCTGCTGTTGCCTCATCTGCTGCTGTGCCTGCATGCCCTGCAGGCCTCGCCGCGCAGCAATGCCGTGCTGGGTGCCGGCCTGCTGGGCCTGTGGGCGCTGTGCACGCCTGCGGGCCTCATTGCCTACGCCCTGGGCGCCGGCCTGGCCTTGCTGCCGCTGGCCCTGATCGCCCTCAGCCACCACCAGCTGCGCGACCGCGACGGCTGGCGCAGCGCTCTGGACGCCCAGGGCCTGGCGCTGGCTGAATGGCGGCTGCCGGAGGGGCGCCGCCACGCGTCCGCGCGCTGGCAGGCCCTGACCACCCCGGTCGACGGCACGACGGCCGGCTCCGCGCCCCTCGACTGGGTGCGCCTGGCGCACCCGCGCGATCGCGAGCCACTGCGGCGCGCCCTGCGCGAGCTGCTCAGCGACCCGCAGCGCAAGCACATCGGCCTGTCGCTGCGGCTGGCGGCCGATGGCGGCGACTGGCGCTGGCACGAGCTGCAAGCCCATGTGCCCTTGCGTGACAACCGCGGCCGGGCCCGCGGTCTCATCGCGACGCTGGCGGACGTCAGCTGGCGCCACACGGCCGAAGAGCGTGAGCGCATGTCGGCCACCCTCTTCCAGCAGGCCAGCGAAGGCCTGGCCATCGTCGACATCCAATGGCGCATCGTCGAGGTCAACCCGGCCTATTGCGACATCCTGCACGCACCCCGCGAAGCCCTGGTCGGCCGCGTGGCCACGCCGCTGAGCACCGCCAATCTGCAACGCAGCGGCTATCAGCCTGTCGAGCTGCAGGCCATCCTCAATGACGGCCTGGCCTGGAGCGGCCAGTTGCAGACCGAGCTGGACGACGGCGGCCAGCACGTGTTTGCCGCCAGGCTCAGCCCGGTGCCGGAGTCGGAAGGCGTCAGCCCACGCTGGCGGCTGCTGAGCCTGACCGATCTCGGCGAGAGCCTGCGCCAGCAGGACCTGCTGCGCCGCAGCCTGCGCTTCGACGTGGCCACCGGCCTGCCCAACCGCGACGAGTTCATGCGCCGCCTGCAGCAGGCCCTGGGCGCGGCCAACCGCGACGGCTTCAAGCTCGTCATCGCCCTCATCGACCTGGACGAGTTCGCCCGCGTCAATTCGGAGCATGGCCCCATGGTGGCCGATGCCGTGCTGCTGCAGCTCAGCGGCCGTTTGCAGGCCACGCTGCGCGGCTCCCGCGGTGCAGAGCCCGACACGGCCGATCAGCTCGCCCGCCTGCACGGCGACGAGTTTGCCGTGCTGATGCGCGTGCAGACGCCTGAAGAGGCCCAGCGCGCCGCCGACCGCTTGCTGGGCCTGTTGTCCACCCCGGTGGCGATCCGGGAAAGCCGTGCCGGCAACGGCCTGGCCATCGAGATCGGCGCCAGCATGGGCGCCACCGTCTACCCCCAGGACGACGCCGATCCCGAAACCCTGCTGCGCCATGCCGGTCACGCCCTTTACCGCGCCAAGCATGCCGGCCGTGGCGGCATCCAGTTCCACGATCCAACGCTGGACCAGCGCGACGAGGCCGGCCTCATCGCAGTCGCCCGCCTGCAGAAGGCCCTGGACAGCAACGAGCTGCTGCTGCACTACCAGCCGCAGGTCGACCTGCGCACCGGCCAGGTCATGGGCGTCGAAGCCCTGCTGCGCTGGCAGCACCCCGAACGCGGGCTGCTGGCGCCGGCGCATTTCCTGCCCCTCGTCGAAACGACGGGCCTGGCCGTGCAGATCGGCGATTGGGTCATCGAGCAGGCCCTGAACCAGGCGGCCACCTGGCTGCGCGCGGGCATCAATGACGGCAAAGGGCTGCCGGTCAGCGTCAACGTCGGCGCCCGCCAGCTGCGCCGCCACGACTTCCCGCAGCGCCTGCAGGAACTCATCCAACGCCAGCCCCCGGATATTGCCCACCTGCTGCACCTGGACGTGCTGGAATCCGACGCCCTGGTCGAGACGGTGGCCACGCAGGCCCTCATCCAGCGCTGCCTGGGCCTGGGCGTGGGCATCGCGCTCGACGATTTCGGCGCCGGCTACTCCCGCCTCAGCTCACTCAAGCGCCTGCCCGTCGACACCCTCAAGCTGGACCGCAGCTATGTGCAGGGCATGCTGGGCGATGCCCAGGACCTGTCGCTGGTCGAGAGCGTCATCGGCCTGGCGCGCAATATCGGCTGCGCCGTGCTGGCCAAGGGTGTCGAAAGCCGGGCCCACGCCCGTGAGCTGCTGCGCCTGGGCTGCCGCCTCGGCCAGGGCAACGGCATTGCTGCCGCCATGGCGCCATCCGCACTGCCGGGATGGATGGAAGCCTTCGGCAACGGCGACTGGGTCAGCCAGTTGCGCGGCCGCTCGCAAGCGAATCTCTAAAATCCACGGGTGATCCCACCTGGCTTTATCCATGACCTGCTGGCCCGCGTCGACGTCGTCGAGGTGGTGGGCCGCCACGTCGACCTGAAGAAGGCCGGCATCAACCACAAGGGCCTGTGCCCCTTCCACGGCGAGAAATCGCCCAGTTTCATCGTCAGCCCCAGCCGCCAGACCTACCACTGCTTCGGCTGCGGCGTGCACGGCAACGCCATCGGCTTCCTGATGGAGCACACCGCCGCCACCTTCGTCGAAGCCGTGGAAGACCTGGCCCAGCAGGTCGGCATGGTGGTGCCCCAGGACGATCGCAGCCCTGAGCAGCGCGAGCGCGCCAAGGCGGAAAAGGCGAAGCAGCAGAGCCTGACCGACGTGCTGGCCCGCGCGGCCGACTTCTACAAGGCCCAGCTGCGCAAGGCGCCGCGCGCCGTGCAATACCTGAAGGGCCGCGGCCTGACCGGCCAGATCGCCGCCCGCTTCGGCCTGGGCTATGCACCGGAGGGCTGGCGATCGCTGGCCAGCGGCTTCCCGAGCTATGACGACCCGCAACTGGTCGAGTCCGGCCTCGTCATCACGCCCGACGCCGAACCCGGCGAGGACGCCAAGCGCTACGACCGCTTCCGCGACCGTGTCATGTTCCCCATCCGCAATGTGCAGGGCGAGGTCGTCGGCTTCGGCGGGCGCGTGCTGGACAAGGGCGAGCCCAAATACCTGAACTCGCCCGAGACGCCGGTCTTTCACAAGGGCAAGGAGCTCTACGGCCTCTATGAAGGCCGCCAGGCCATGCGCCAGCGCGGCTACGCCCTGGTCGTCGAAGGCTATATGGACGTCGTCGCCCTGGCCCAGTACGGCATCGGCAATGCCGTGGCGACCCTGGGCACGGCCTGCACGGCCGAGCATGTGCACAAGCTGTTCCGGCATACCGAGTCGGTGGTCTTCAGCTTCGACGGCGATGCCGCCGGCCGTCGCGCCGCCATACGCGCCCTGGAAGCTGCCCTGCCCCATGCGACGGAGACGCGCAGCGTCAAGTTCCTGTTCCTGCCGATTGAGCATGACCCGGACTCCTACGTCCGCGAACTCGGCACCGAGGCCTTCGAACGCTGCGTCGAGACGGCGGTGCCGCTGTCGCGCCAGTTGCTTGCCGTGGCCGGCGAGGGCTGCGATCTCGGCACCCCCGAAGGCCGCGCCCGCATGCTCAAGCAGGCCCGGCCGCTGTGGAATCTGCTGCCCGACAGCCTGCTGCGCCGCCAGTTGCTCGGTGAAATCGCCCGCCAGGGCCAGATGCCCGAGGCCGAACTGCAGTCGCTCTGGCTGGGTGAGCCGGCGTCGACCGCAGCCGCCCCTGCCGCCGAGGCGACCGAACCGGCCGAGAAGCCGCGCTGGCAGCCCAAAGGCGAATGGAAGCCCAAGGGCGAGTGGAAAGGCAAGGGGGACTGGAAGTCTCGCCGTGAGGCCGAACAGCGCCCCGCCGGTCCGCGCGTACTCCCCGCCACCGCCGCCGACAACGCCACCCGCCTGCTGCTGCAGCACAGCGAACTCTGGGATGGCCTCCCCGACGAGGACAGGGCCCTGCTGCACGACCTCCCAGGCGTGCATGGCGAGCTGATCCACTGGCTGGAACGCCATCTGACCCACCACGGCGTCAGCCCCTGGGCCGTCGTCCAGGCGGGCCTGGCGGCGGACGGCCATGCCGAGGCCGTGCACCGCCTGGTGCGCAGCTACCAGGAACTGGGCATCGAGGAATCCGACCCGGCCGGTGATCTGACCCGGGCGGTCGCGGCGCTGCGCAGCCGGGCGCCCGCTGCACTGCCGGGCGGCAACGGCGCGACCGACGAGGAACGGCGCATCGCCCTGGAACAACTGGCCCGCCTGCGCGAGCGCCACGGGGTGCAGCGCTAGGGTTTGCCCGTCACGGTTTTGCAATTCAGCGCCAAATCGCTGATAATCTTGTGTTTTCCGCGCGCGTCAACAAGAGTGACGGCAGAGAAATGCCGGACCCGGCCACCCAGCGACACTGGGCAACCCAATCAGGGTTTTGATGGCCAAAATATCCGCCAGCTCTGCATACCAAACGATCACGCCAGCTTGTTCGCGCCACGCCTGGGTCCCTCGGCCGCATTCCGGTTGACACCTGGCGACGAAAGCCACCGCCCCCTGCCCCGCCGGTTTGAAGCCGAGCCCGGGCCGGCAGCGGTGGCTGCTGCATTTCTGAATTGACCGCGCAAACCCGAAGGACCTGCATGACCGCCAAGAAGACCGCGCCCAAGGCTACCCCCGCCGAAGAGCTCAAAAAGAAGCCTGCTGCCAAGACTGCAGCGGCCGAGGCGCCCGCGAAGACGACCAAGGCGGCTGCGGCCAAGCCTGCCGCCAAGGCGGCCAAGGCGACGGAAGAAGACAAGCCCAAGCGCGGCCGCAAGCCCAAGGCGGAGACCACGACCAAGAAGGCTGGCGCCAAGAAGGAAGCCGAGGAAGAGGAAGACTTCTCCGACATCGACGCCGAGATCGAAGGCGAGGAAGCCGAGGCCGAAGTCGAAGAGGTCGCTGCGGTCGAAGAGGAAACGGTCAAGGCCAAGCCCCTGCGCATGAAGGTCAGCCGCGCCAAGGAGCGCGCGCTGATGCGTGAGTTCGGTCTGGAAGAGACCGCGCTGACGGAAGAGGAAGCGCACAAGCGCCGCAGCGAGCTGAAGACCCTCATCAAGATGGGCAAGACGCGGGGTTTCCTGACGCACCAGGAAATCAACGACCACTTGCCCGAGAAGCTGGTCAGCGAGGAAATCCTCGAGGCCATCATCTCCATGCTCAACGACATGGGCATCGCGGTCTACGAGCAAGCGCCCGACGCCGCCACGCTGCTGATCCAGGGCAACACGACCGCCACGTCGACCGAAGAGGAAGCCGAAGAAGCCGCCGAAGCTGCGCTGTCGACGGTGGACTCCGAGTTCGGCCGCACGACCGACCCGGTGCGCATGTATATGCGCGAAATGGGCACGGTCGAACTGCTGACCCGTGAAGGCGAAATCGAAATCGCCAAGCGCATCGAAGGCGGCCTGCAGGCCATGATGCTGGCGATCTCGGCCTCGCCGACGACCATCGCCCACATCCTCGAGTTCTCGACCAAGATCCGCGCCGGCGAAATGCAGATCTCGGATGTCGTCGACGGCTTTGTGGCCGAAGACGAGGCCGACGACTACGTGGCCGAAGAAGACTTCGACGAATTCGACGAGGAAGACGACGACGACGGCAATGGCGGCTCCAAGGCCCTGACCAAGAAGCTCGAGGAGCTGAAGAACGCCGCGCTTGTGAAGCTGGACTCGATGTCCGCCGCCTTCGACAAGATGCGCAAGGCCTTCGAGAAGGACGGCTACAAGTCGGCGCCGTACAACAAGGCCCAGCAGGCCATCAGCGCCGAGCTGATGACCATCCGCTTCACCGTCAAGACGATTGAAAAGCTGTGCGACATCCTGCGCAGCCAGGTCGACGACGTGCGCCGCTACGAGCGCGAACTGCGCAAGATCGTGGTCGACAAGTGCGGCATGCCGCAAGAGCACTTCATCAAGACTTTCCCGCCCAATGTGCTGAACCTGAAGTGGGCCGAGAAGGAAGTGGCGCTGGGCAAGCCCTACAGCGCCATCCTGGCTCGCAACCTGCCGCCGGTGCAGGAACTGCAGCAGAAGCTGACGGACATCCAGGCCAAGGCCGTCGTGCCGCTGGACGACCTGAAGGACATCAACAAGAAGATGAACGAGGGCGAGAAGGCCTCTCGTGACGCGAAGAAGGAAATGATCGAGGCCAACCTGCGCCTCGTGATCTCCATCGCCAAGAAGTACACCAACCGCGGCCTGCAGTTCCTGGACCTGATCCAGGAAGGCAATATCGGCCTGATGAAGGCGGTGGACAAGTTCGAATACCGCCGCGGCTACAAGTTCTCGACGTACGCGACGTGGTGGATCCGCCAGGCCATCACCCGCTCCATCGCCGACCAGGCCCGCACCATCCGCATCCCGGTTCACATGATCGAGACGATCAACAAGATGAACCGCATCTCGCGCCAGCACTTGCAGGAGTTCGGCTACGAGCCGGACGCCCCGACGCTGGCCGAGAAGATGGAGATCCCGGAAGACAAGATCCGCAAGATCATGAAGATCGCCAAGGAGCCGATCTCCATGGAGACGCCGATCGGCGACGACGACGACAGCCACCTGGGCGACTTCATCGAGGACACCAACAACACGGCGCCCATCGAAGCGGCCATGCAGGCCGGCCTGCGCGACGTGGTGAAGGACATCCTCGACTCGCTGACCCCGCGCGAAGCCAAGGTGCTGCGCATGCGCTTCGGCATCGAGATGCAGAGCGACCACACGCTGGAGGAAGTCGGCAAGCAGTTCGACGTGACCCGTGAACGCATCCGCCAGATCGAAGCCAAGGCCATCCGCAAGCTGAAGCACCCGAGCCGCAGTGACAAGCTCCGCACGTACCTGGACAACCTGTAAGGTTGGCCTGGGACGTGGCCGCCGCTAGGCGGTACGGGCTGCTCGCAGCCCGTACGGAGTTTGCGCCCCGGCTTGCACAGCAAGACGGGGCACAAGCGACCGCGATAGCCCATAAGCAACAAGGCCGGCATGTCCGGCCTTTCTTACGCCGATAAACTGCTCACATGACCGCGATCCGCGAGCGCACCGTCCTTTTTGCCGACCTGCGCGGCAGCACCGGGCTGTACGAATCCCTCGGCAACGCCGAAGCCAGCGCCATGGTCACGCAGACCGTGGGCCAGATCAGCGAGGCTGTGCTGGAGAGCGGCGGCCAGCTGATCAAGACCCTGGGTGATGGCCTGATGGCCGCGTTCGAGACGCCGCGCGACGGCGTGCGCGCGGCCCAGCGCATGCAGGAAATGCTGGAACGCAGCGTGCAGCGCGCGCGCCGCCAGAACAATCCCGGCCTGCTGGCCCTGCGCCTGCAGGTGGCACTGGCACGCGGCGAGGTGGTCGAGCTGAACGGCGACTGCTTCGGCGACGCCGTCAATGTCGCCGCCCGTCTCATCGACCATGCCGGCGACGGCGAGATCCTCATCACCGCCGAGGTGCTGACTGGCCTGCACCACGCCTCCAAGGGGCGGTTCCGCAGCCTGGATCGCATCTCGGTGCGCGGCCGCGTCGAATCCGTCCACGTCTACCGGATGGACGCCGCGCCCCTGGTCAGCGCCGACGACACCGCCACCCAGTTCGGCGAGCCCATGCGCTCTACCGAGCCGGACGGCATGCGCCTGATCTGGCAGGACCTGGACCGCGTCTTCGACATCGGCGCCATGCCCATCGTGCTGGGCCGCAGCGTGCAGGCCACCTACTGCATCACCGACGCCCGGGTGTCGCGTTCACATGCCCGCATCGATTGGCAGGGCAGCAGCTTCGAGCTGACCGACCTGTCCTACAACGGCACCTATGTCCGCTTCGGCGACTCGGGCGAGCTGCTCAGCCTCAAGCGCGGCAGCTGCACCCTGCATGGCAGCGGCATCATCGGCCTGGGCGGCCTGCCCACCGACGACCAGTCACCCATCGTGCGCTTCGAGGTGCTGCACTTCTACGACACGGAGCCCCAACCTTTCGGCGGCCCCCGCTCCCGGCGCTGACCGATGCCTTTTCTCCCTGAACCGCCGCATCGCCACGGCGCCGCGCCTGCTGGCCCCGACGTGGCCGTCCTGCTGTGCAACCTCGGCACGCCGGACGCACCGGATGCCCCGGCCCTGCGCCGCTACCTGGCCCAGTTCCTGGCCGACCCGCGCGTCGTCGAGATTCCGCGGCTGCTGTGGCTGCTCATCCTGCACGGCATCATCCTGCGCATCCGCCCCGCCAAGTCGGCCGCCAAGTACGCCACGATCTGGATGCCGGAAGGCTCGCCCCTCAAGGTGTGGACCGACAAGCAGGCCAAGCTGCTGCAAGGCCGCTTGAGCGTGCGCGTGGCCATGGCGATGCGCTACGGCCAGCCGGCCATTGCCGCCACGCTGGATGCGCTGAAGCGCGACGGCGTGCGCCGCATCCTGGTGCTGCCGGCCTACCCGCAATACTCGGGCGCGACGACGGCAAGCGTCATCGACGACGTGGCGCGCTGGACGCTGCAGACCCGCCACCTGCCCGAGCTGCGCTTCATCAACCGCTATCACGACGAGCCCGCCTACATCGCCGCCCTCGCCCAGACCGTGCGCGAGCACTGGCAGCGCGAAGGCCGCGGCGACAAGCTGGTGATGAGCTTTCACGGCATGCCTGAGCGAACCCTGCACCTCGGCGACCCCTACCACTGCGAATGCCTGAAGACCGGCCGCCTGCTGGCCGAGGCGCTGGGCTTGAAGGACGGCGAGTGGCTGGTGACTTTCCAGAGCCGCTTCGGCAAGGCCAAGTGGCTGGAGCCCTACACGGAGCCCAGCCTCGTCAAGCTGGCCAAGGGCGGGCTCAAGACCGTCGACGTCATCTGCCCCGGCTTTGCGGTCGACTGCCTGGAGACACTGGAGGAGATCAACCAGGAGGCTCGCGCCGCCTTTCTGGCCGCCGGCGGCCAGCGTTTCGGCTACATCGCCTGCCTGAACGACCACCCGGCCGGCATCAAGGCCCTGGCCAGCGTGGCCCAGCGCCATCTGCAGGGCTGGACGACCGAAGCGCCCCACCCTGACACCCTGGCCCTGCAGCGGCAGCGCGCCCTGGCCGCCGGAGCAAAGGCATGAGCGAAACGCCCGCCTCGATGCGCCTGGACAAATGGCTCTGGGCGGCGCGCTTCTACAAGACCCGCGCCCTGGCCGTGGACGAGATCAATCTCGGCCGCGTGCGTGTCGGCGGCCAGCCGGTCAAGCCGGCCCGGGACGTCAAGGTTGGCGACCTGCTCAGCATCCGCATCGGCCAGATGACCCGCGAGGTGGAGGTCAAGGGCCTGTCCAACCAGCGAGGCCCCGCCCCGCAGGCTCAGGCCCTGTATGCGGAAACCCAGGCCAGCATCACCACCCGCGAGGCCGCCGCCGAGGCGCGCCGGCTGGCGCCGGAGCCAGCCGCCACCATCGAGCAGGGCCGCCCGACCAAGCAGGACCGCCGCCGCCTGGCGGACTGGGATCGCTGGTCGGCCTCGGTGGACGACGACGATCCGGGTTGACCCGGATAATTCGTTTCGAATTCCCCCTCTTGAAACCAGGGCATCGCGCCCCATGTCGACGCGATTGCTCCTTTTTCTGCCATGACGACCGAGAACCCCCTGCCCGAAGACGCAGCCGGCGCTGCCGACCCCACGGCCGCCGAGCTGAACCCCGAAACCTTGATTGCCGAGCTGGAAGGCCAGAAACAGCGATTGGCCGAGATGAGCGACGCCTATCTGCGCGCCAAGGCCGAGGCCGAGAACGCCCGCCGCCGCGGCGAAGAGGATGTGGCCAAGGCGCGCAAGTTCGCTGTCGAGGCCTTTGCTGAAGCCATGCTGCCCGTGATGGACAGCCTGGAAGCCGCCATCGCCACGCCCAGCGCCAGCGTCGAGACCGTGCTGGAGGGCGTACACGCCACACGCCGTCAGCTGTCCAGCGCCCTGGAGCGCAACAAGGTCGTCGAGATCAATCCGGGTCAGGGCGCCAAGTTCGACCCCCACCAGCACCAGGCCATTTCCATGGTGCCGGCGCCCGGCCAGGAACCCAACACGGTCGTCACCGTGCTGCAAAAGGGCTTCCTGATCGCCGACCGCGTGCTGCGACCCGCACTCGTGACGGTTTCCGCGCCGAAGTAATACACAAGCCGCCGCTCCCTTGAAACGGCGCGACTTATCCACAACTCGAACACATCAACAAATCTTCAGGAGTTCCACATGGGAAAGATCATCGGCATTGACCTGGGCACCACGAATTCGTGCGTCGCGGTCATGGAAGGCAACACCACCCGCGTCATCGAGAACGCCGAAGGTGCCCGCACCACGCCGTCCATCATTGCCTACCAGGAAGACGGCGAGATCCTCGTCGGTGCCTCGGCCAAGCGCCAGTCGGTGACCAACCCGAAGAACACGCTGTACGCCGTCAAGCGCCTGATCGGCCGCAAGTTCTCCGAGAAGGAAGTGCAGAAGGACATCGACCTGATGCCCTACACCATCGCCGCCGCCGACAACGGCGACGCCTGGGTGGAAGTGCGCGGCAAGAAGTTCGCGCCTCCCCAGGTCTCGGCCGAGGTGCTGCGCAAGATGAAGAAGACCGCCGAGGACTACCTCGGTGAGGAAGTGACCGAGGCCGTCATCACGGTGCCAGCCTACTTCAACGACGCCCAGCGCCAAGCCACCAAGGACGCCGGCCGCATCGCCGGTCTGGACGTCAAGCGCATCATCAACGAGCCCACCGCCGCGGCCCTGGCCTTCGGCCTGGACAAGCATGGCAAGGGCGACCGCAAGATCGCTGTCTATGACCTGGGTGGCGGCACGTTTGACGTGTCCATCATCGAAATCGCCGACGTGGACGGCGAGATGCAGTTCGAAGTGCTGTCGACCAACGGCGACACCTTCCTGGGCGGTGAAGACTTCGACCAGCGCATCATCGACTACATCATTGCCGAGTTCAAAAAGGACCAGGGCGTCGACCTGACCAAGGACGTGCTGGCCCTGCAGCGCCTGAAGGAAGCCGCCGAGAAGGCCAAGATCGAGCTGTCCAACAGCGCGCAGACCGACGTCAACCTGCCCTACATCACGGCAGACGCGACCGGCCCCAAGCACCTGAACGTCAAGCTGACCCGCGCCAAGCTGGAGAGCCTGGTTGACGAGCTCATCGAGCGCACCATCGCCCCCTGCCGCACGGCCGTCAAGGACGCCGGCGTGGCCCTGAGCGACATCGACGACGTCATCCTGGTCGGCGGCATGACCCGCATGCCCAAGGTGCAGGACAAGGTCAAGGAGTTCTTCGGCAAGGAACCGCGCCGTGACGTGAACCCCGACGAAGCCGTGGCCGTCGGTGCCGCCATCCAGGGCCAGGTCCTGGGCGGCGAGCGCAAGGACGTTCTGCTGCTGGACGTCACCCCGCTCTCCCTGGGCATCGAGACCCTGGGCGGCGTGATGACGAAGATGATCAAGAAGAACACGACCATCCCGACCAAGTTCTCGCAGACCTTCTCCACGGCTGACGACAACCAGCCTGCCGTGACCATCAAGGTCTACCAGGGTGAGCGCGAGCTGGCCCAGGCCAACAAGTCGCTGGGTGAGTTCAACCTCGAAGGCATCCCGCCGGCCCCGCGCGGCGTGCCCCAGATCGAGGTCTCCTTCGACATCGACGCCAACGGCATCCTGCACGTCGGCGCCAAGGACAAGGGCACCGGCAAGGAAAACAAGATCACCATCAAGGCGAACTCGGGCCTTTCCGAAGCCGAGATCGAGAAGATGGTCAAGGACGCCGAAGCCAATGCGGCCGAGGATAAGAAGAAGGTCGAGCTGGTGCAGGCCCGCAACCAGGCCGACGGCATGGTCCACAGCGTGCGCAAGTCGCTGAGCGAGCATGGCGACAAGCTGGATGCCGGCGAGAAGGAAAAGATCGAAGCCGCCGCCAAGGAACTGGAAGAAGCCATCCAGGGTGACGACCAGGCCGTGATCGAGGCCAAGACCGAAGCCCTGATGACGGCCAGCCAGAAGCTGGGCGAGAAGATCTACGCCGACCAGCAAGGTGCCCAGGCGGCCGCCGCAGCAGCCGCTGGCGCCGAGCAGCCCCAGGCCGCGCCGCAAGGCGAAGCCAAGCGCCCGGCCGACGACAACGTCGTGGATGCCGAGTTCAAGGAAGTCAAGGACAACAAGTAATCCTTCGATGACTTCAACGGCCCGGGAGTGCTCCAGAGCGCCCTCGGGCTTTTTCCCTTGAAAAGAGAAGCAGCAAGCATGGCTTCCAAGCGCGACTACTACGAGATCCTGGGCGTTGCCAAAAACGCGTCCGAGGACGACATCAAGAAGGCCTACCGCAAGCTGGCCATGAAGTACCACCCCGACCGCAACCAGGGCGACGGGGCGAAGAAGGCCGAGGAACAGTTCAAGGAGGCCAAGGAGGCCTACGAGATGCTGTCCGACGGCCAGAAGCGTGCGGCCTATGACCAGTACGGCCACGCCGGCGTCGATCCCAACATGGGTGCCGGCCGCGGCGGGCCGGGCGCGGAAGGCTTTGGCGGCTTTGCCGAGGCCTTCGGCGACATCTTTGGCGACATCTTCGGCGGCCAGGGCGGGCAGCGCCGCGGCGGCGGTGGCCAGCAGGTCTACCGCGGCAGCGACCTCAGCTATGCCATGGAGATCACGCTGGAGGAAGCCGCCCGCGGCAAGGAAACGCAGATCCGCATCCCGAGCTGGGAGAGCTGCGAGACCTGCTCCGGCACCGGCGCCAAGCCCGGCACCAGCGCCAAGACCTGCGGGTCATGTCAGGGCTCGGGCACGGTGCACATGCGCCAGGGCTTCTTCAGCATCCAGCAGACCTGCCCGCACTGCCACGGCACCGGCAAGATCATTCCCGACCCCTGCACCACCTGCAACGGCCAGGGCAAGGTCAAGAAGCAGAAGACGCTGGAGGTCAAGATCCCGGCCGGCATCAACGAGGGCATGCGCATCCGCTCGGCGGGCAATGGCGAGCCCGGCGTGAACGGCGGCCCGGCGGGCGACCTCTACATCGAGATCCGCATCAAGCAGCACGAGATCTTCGAGCGTGATGGCGACGACCTGCATTGCACGATGCCGGTCTCGATGATCACGGCCGCCCTGGGCGGCAACATCGAAGTGCCGACGCTCGGCGGCAAGGCCGAGATCGAACTGCCCGAGGGCACCCAGCACGGCAAGACCTTCCGCCTGCGCGGCAAGGGCATCAAGGGCGTTCGCTCCAGCTACCCGGGCGACCTCTACTGCCACATCGCCGTCGAGACGCCGGTCAAGCTGACCGAGCACCAGAAGAAGCTGCTCAAGGAACTCGACGAGTCGCTGAAGAAGGGCGGCGAGAAGCACTCGCCCAATGCCAAGACCTGGACCGATCGCGTCAAGGATCTGTTCAAGTAAGCCATTCGCTTTTCGGCCTAAGCCGTGGTCCCGCAAGGGTCTGCGGCTTTTTTATGCCCGATTCCTGCGCGTAACGTGCAGCCAGCCTGCGTCTTAAGTCACGGCAGCCGGGGCCCACACACGCAAACAAGGTCTCCCGGCTTGACGCGAAAACTCTAAAGTCACCCAACCGTCACACCGAAACCTCATAAGTGATTCCATCGGCGCCCTTGCCCATCACAGTCCACGGCCATCTGCCGGGGTGGGAGGTCGCATGTTCCTGATGGACCAGACCATCCAGGAAGCGTCGGCGCTGATCATCGACAGCAATGCCAATTCGCGCAGCCTGATGTCGGCGCAGTTGCGCGACCTCGGCGTCGGCACGGTCAAGCAGACACCGCGCGTCAAGGACGCCCGCGTGATGCTCGAGCACCAGACCTTCGACATCGTGCTCTGCGACTACCACTTCGACAGCAGCGACACCTCGGGCCAGGACCTGCTGGACGAGTTGCGCCGCGAAGGCCTGCTGCCCTATTCCACCGTTTTCGTCATGGTGACCAGCGAGGCCACCTATGCCAAGGTCGCCGAGGCCGCCGAGGCGGCGCTGGACGCCTACCTCATCAAGCCCTACACCAGTGCCAACCTGGCCGAACGCCTGGCCAGCGCCCGCCAGCGCAAGCGCATCCTGAAGGACATCTTCGAAGCCATCGAGAACGAGGACTTCGAGACCGCCGCCAACCTTTGCCTGGCCCGCTTCGAGACCAAGGGCAAGTACTGGCTGTACGCGGCACGCATTGGCGCCGAGCTGCTGCTGCGGCTCAAGCGCTTCGACGACGCCAAGACCCTCTACGAGGCCATCATCGCCGCCAAGACCGTGCCCTGGGCTCGGCTGGGCGTGGCCCGCACCGAAGTCGCCAGTGGCAACCTGCAGAAGGCGCGCCGCACGCTGGAAAACCTCATCGGCGACCTGCCCGACTATGCCGACTCGCATGACCTGATGGGCCATGTGCAGATGGAGCAGGGCGATCTCGGAGAGGCCCTCAAGACCTACCAGACCGCCGCGACTCTGACACCGGGCTGCCTGCTGCGCCTGCAGCGCTGCGGCACGCTGGGCTTCTACGCCAACCAGCGTGCCGAGTCGCTGAAGATGCTGGAACGCGCCATGTCGCAGGGCTTGCGCTCCAAGCTCTTCGACATGCTCAGCCTCGTCCTGATCGGGCTGATGCGCTTCGACGCCAAGGACTTCAAGGGTTTCAAGTACACCCACGACTCCCTCATCGCCGCGCTGGAGCGCGCGCCGGGCTCCATCCGGCTGCAGCGTTTCGACCTCGTCTTCCGCGGCCTCGCCTTCCTGCTGGAACGCCGCGTGGGTCAGGCCCTCATCATCGCGCGCGAGTTCACCGAGCATGCCGACGCCGGCAACTTCGACCTTGAGGCGGCCTCGCTGCTGACGGCGCTGTGGATACGCCTGTCCAGCCAGGAGGTCGAACTCGAGGAGATGATGCCCATCCTGAAGAGCCTGGGCACACGCCACTGCGCGACCAAGGCCAGCACGGAGATCTTCGTGTCCATGTCCGAAGGACACCAGGGCGCCGCCGAGCAGTTCCGCGAGTGCCATCAGCAGATCTTCAATGTCGCCGAGACGGCCATGCGCCATTCGCTGCGCGGCAGCGCCAAGGTGGCGGTCGAGCTGCTCATCCAGCAGGGCGAGAAGACGCGCAACGCCAAGCTCATCGACATGGCCGGCCTGGTGCTGAAGCGCCATGCCGAAAAGATCGAGGGCGCCGAGGGGCTGGCCCTGCAGATCGAAGACCTGCACGGGCGCTATGTGAAACCGATGACGGGCGGGCCCAGCAAGGCGCGCGCCACGGGTGGCGTCACGCTGCGAACCTCGGCCGCCACGGTCCCGGCCTGAGCTGACCTGGCACTGCCAGCCGCACATCACCTGATGTGGTGTGTCATCGCGAGCCGCGAGAATCCGCGCCGCGTCCCTGCTTCCCCGCCTTTCGCATGCCCCTGCTCAAACGCCTGCTGGCCTGGTTCCAGCCCGATACCTCGCGTCCCCTGACCCAGGCCTGGCTGGCCGCCCTGTGGATGGGCTTGGCTGCCAACTGGCCGCTGTGGAAGCAGCTGCAGACACTGCCCGGCGTCGGCATCGGCTTCACGCTCGCGTTCGCCGGCATGGTCGTCGCCGCCACCGGCGCCGTGTTGAGCCTGCTGGCATGGCCGCGGCTCATCAAGGGCGTGCTGCTCGTGCTGCTGCTGAGCGCCGGCGCCCTGGCCTATTTCATCGGGAGCTACGGCATCGTCTTCGACCCGACCATGGTCGTGAACATGCTGCAGACCGACGCGCGCGAGACGCGCGACCTGCTGAGCTGGAAGCTGCTCGCCAGCCTGCTGCTGCTGGGCGCCCTGCCCGCCTGGTGGCTGTTGCGCCGACCCAAGGCACCGGCGCAAGCCACGGCCAAGCGGCTGCGCGACAACCTCGCGGCTTTTGCGCTAGGCCTGGTCGCCATGGTGCTGCTGGCGCTGAGCGTGTTTGCGACGCTGTCGTCGACGATGCGCAATCACAAGTCCATCCGCTACCTGGTCACGCCGCTGAACGCGGTCTACTCGGTCAGCATGGTCGGCGTGCGCAGCCTCTCCGGCCCCAAGGGCCCGCCGGTCGTCATCGGCGCGGACGCGCGCCTGCTGCCGCGCGCCGAAGGCGCCAAGCCGCCGCTGCTGATGCTGGTTGTCGGCGAGACGGCGCGGTCCATGAACTTCAGCCTGAACGGCTACGGGCGGCCCACCAACCCCGAGCTGGCCAAGCTGCCGGTCGTCAGCTTGAAGGACGTGACCTCCTGCGGCACCGCAACGGCCGCGTCGCTGCCCTGCATGTTTGCGCCGCAAGGCCGCGCCGGCTTCGACGCAGACAAGCCGCAGCAGAACCTGCTCGACGTGCTGCAGCGCGCCGGCCTGGCCGTGCTGTGGCTGGACAACCAGAGCGGCTGCAAGGGCCTGTGCGACCGCGTGCCCAACAGTCCCACGTCCAAGCTGCCCGAAGGCGCCGCGCCCTTGCCGGCCGGCCTGTGCCACAAGGATGAACTGGACGGCGACGAGTGCTTCGACGAGTCGCTGCTGCACGAACTCGACAAGCGCATCGCCGCGCTGGACCCGGAGCGCGTCAAGCGCGGCGTCGTGCTCGTCATGCACCAGATGGGCAGCCACGGCCCGGCCTACTTCAAGCGCTCGCCGGACGACCTCAAGCCCTTCCTGCCCGAGTGCAAGAGCAACCAGCTGCAGGACTGCGAGCGCCAGCAGGTCGTCAACGGCTACGACAACACCCTCGTGACGACCGACCGCCTGCTGGCGCGCTCCATCGCATGGCTGCAGGCGCAAAGCAGCCGCTTCGACACCGGCATGCTCTATGTGTCCGACCACGGCGAGTCCCTCGGCGAGAACGGCCTGTTCCTGCACGGCATGCCCTATGCGATCGCACCGGCCGAGCAGACGCACGTGCCGATGATCCTGTGGGTGCCCGAGGGCGGCGCGCTGGCGGCATCGCTCAAGCCCGGCTGTCTGCAAGGCTTGCGCGACAAACCGGCCTCGCACGACAACCTCTTCCACACGACCATGGGCTGGGTGGGTGCCAGGGCGGATGTCTACAAGCCGGAGTGGGATCTGTTCGCCGGCTGTCGCAACGACGTCGCCAAGCCGTGAGATTGTCAACGCACGCCGGCCTAGTCGCCGCACTTGCCGGTCTACTTTGGAGCAACGGTGCTTCAGCCGCCAGCTTCGACTGCGCAACAGCGAAGAAGCCCATGGAGCGGGCCATCTGCGAAAGCCCGGCAGTCTCCAAACTGGACGAAGAGATGGCGCACTCTTACCAGCGAGCGTTGCGCGCCCTGAGCTCTGGAGGGGCTTCAGCACTCAAGACGTCGCAGCGGTCTTGGCTGCGGTACGCCGACCAACGCTGCATCGGGAATCAACGAAGGGAATCGTCGCGCGATGCCTGCCTGGAAAGGCTGTTTCGAGAACGTGTCGGTGAACTTGGGCAGGCCGGCTTGAAGCTAGGTGCGCTGGTACTGAACCGCATCGACGGGTACGAAGCGTTTCCCAATCCATCCAATGACGATTCCGGCGGCAACGATGGTCTGGTAGTCCATCGCGCCGGCTATCCGCAGATAGAAGGTGCGATCACCAAAGCAGTGGCTGCCTGGAACGAGCGACAAGCACAGCATTCCCTGAGATCGCTGATCCTGACGAGAGAATGGAATGAGACCGACCTGCATCAAGACTACGTCATCGCTTGCGCCAGCGCCAAGGTGCTGAGCATCCGCGTGACGTTCTCCGAGTACGGCCACGGTGCAGCGCATGGCCTCTACTCCAACGACGCCGATACTTTCTGGCTCGAGCCCGACATCCACCCTCTGAAGGCCGAGGATCTCTTTTCGCAGGAGTCCGGTTGGGAAACCAAGCTCCCGGCGCTATTCATCCAGGCCTACCTTGCCGATGAGCGGCATGGACCGCGTTCATTGAACGACTCAGTGGAAAGCACGATCCGCGGAGCGGCAGTTCAATACGCGCGTTGGCTGCTGACGCCCGCGGGCCTGCAGATCAACTTCAGCGCTTACGAGGCCGGCAGCTATATGAACACGCCCGGGCCGATCACCGTCGCCTGGTCCGCTCTCAAACCCATGCTAATCCACCGAAGCGCGCCAACCTGCGCCTTCTCGTTCATCGACTCGCGCTGACGCAGCCCAGCAACCGCGCGTCCTCCTGAACGAAGACTAGAACAAGCTGCCCTGCGCCGACAGCTTGCGCGGTGGCTTGAACAAGGCGAGTTGCACCGGCCTTCGCTCCGTGCGCAACCCCAGCTTGACCACCACCCGCCGTAGCCGCGCGCGCAGCAGGTCGGCCCAGATGCCTTCACCGCTGAAGCGGGTGCCGAAGCGGGCATCGTTGTCCTTGCCGCCGCGCATGTCGCGGATGCGGGCCATCACGCGGTCGGCGCGGTCGGGGAAGTGGCGCTGCAGCCAGTCCTGGAACAGCGGATTGACCTCCCAGGGCAGCCGGATGGGGATGCTGAAGGCGCTGCTGGCGCCAGCGGCATGCGCGGCTTCGAGGATGTGCTCCAGCTCCGGTTCGTTGATGAAGGGAATGATGGGTGACACGCTGACGCCCACCGGCACGCCCGCGTCCGCCAGCGCCTGGATGGTGCGCAGCCGGCGGGCCGGCGCCGCAGCACGCGGCTCGAGGATGCGGGCCAGGTCGTTGTCCAGCGTCGTGACCGACAGATAGACCGACACCAGGCCCTGGGCCGCCATGGGCGCGATCAGGTCCAGCTCGCGCTCGATGCCGCTGCTCTTGGTGACGACGGAGAAGGGGTGGCTGGTTTCGGCCAGCACCTCGATGATGCGCCGCGTGATGCCCAGCTTGCGCTCGATGGGCTGGTAAGCATCGGTGGCCGTGCCGAGCACCAGTGACTTGGGCTCGTAGCGCGAACCCGCCAGCGTTTCGCGCAGCCGCTCCGCCGCGTTGACCTTGGCGACGATGCGGGTCTCGAAGTCCAGGCCCGGCGACAGGTTCAGATAGCTGTGCGTGGGCCGCGCAAAGCAGTAGATGCAGCCATGCTCGCAGCCCCGGTAAGGATTGATGGAGTAGTCGAAGGAGATGTCGGGCGACTGGTTGCTGGTGACGATCTTATTGGCGTGCTCCTCGATGACCTCGGTGGCGGGCGGCAGATGCTCCTCGGCGGCCTCCTGGTCCAGAGAGCCCCAGCCGTCGTCGTACTGCTCGCGCTCGCACCGCTCGAAGCGATGCGGCATGGCCGTGGCCGTGCCGCGGCCCTTGATGGAGTCAAGGGGGACGAGGCTGGGCTGGGCGGCAGCGATACGGGTGGCAGCAGGCGGCATACTGTGAATATATACAGTATTCATCGCAACTTCCAGCAAAGGCTTGATGCCTGCTGGGGATGGCCGGGCGCGCGCCCCTGGGTAGAGTGCGCGCCATGCTGATGGCCCTTGCGCGGCACCTGCCGTTTCTCCTTCTCGCCCTCTCCCTGACCTGCGCCGCGGCGCCGCCCATGCCTTCCCCCGGCAACTACCGCATCGACGGCGAAGCCGTCATGCGCAGCGGCAGCGGGCCGACGCTGATCGAGCGCATCGAACGCTGGGAAGGCAGCAACGGCAACCGCGTCATCACCAGCACGGCCGGCGACCGCTCGCACCAGCAGAGCTATGCCGGCACCGAACCCGTGACCTGGTGCGTGCCCGGCGTCTCCGTGCCGCCCAACCTGATGCCCGATCGCTGCAAGTCGCGCTGGTGGCCGGCCCAGGGAGGCTCCGAGATGCAGGCCGAATGCGCCGCCGGCCGGGTCCAGGAGCACTGGAAGCAGATCGATGCCAAGACCTGGGAGCGGCAGGCGACGTTCACGCCGGCGCCGGGCGGCGGCAGCGACCCGGCGGCGGCTCTCGCAATGGCCGAGAAAGGCCTGTCGCCCGCCGAAGCCGCCAAGGCCCGCGCGGCCATCGCCGCCCTGCCCTCGGCCCAGCAGCGGGCCGATGCGATGGCACCGGTCTACGCCAAGATCGAGGAAGCCATCCGCAACGGCACACCCCAACAGGCCGCCGAAGCACGCCAGATGCTGGCCGCCCTGCAGGCCACTCAAGGTGGCGGCGGCATGATGTGGACGACGACGCTGACCGAGCGCTGGACGCGCATCGCCGAGGCTTGCACGCTCCCGCGCAAGCCCTGACACCGGCTCGCTGACGCGGCTGCCGGAATTCGCCGTTGCTGCACTGCGCAGCAACACGATGTCCTTAGACTCGCCTCGATGACGATTTCGGAAGCGATGCCCGGCATGCCGCAGCGCCTGCGCGACCAGCGCGACTATCTGCGCCTGCTGGCGGCACGGGTGACCGGCGGCGCGGCCAACCAGATGCTGATGGTGGCCCTGGGCTGGCAGATGTATGACCTGACCTCCAGCGCCTGGGACCTGGGCCTGGTCGGACTTGCGCAATTCCTGCCCGCTCTGCTGCTGACCCTGCCGGCCGGCCATGTGGTGGACCAGCATGACCGCCGCTTGCTGCTGGCGGCCAGCTTGGGGCTGCAGTTGATGGCCGCAGCCTGCCTGACGCTGTCCAGCATCGGCGCCTGGGTGGGCCCGAACATGATCCTTGCGCTGTCCATCCTGCTGGGCTGCGCCCGCGCGCTGCAGATGCCTTCCCAGCAGGCCCTGATGCCGACCCTGGTGCCGCCCACTCTGCTGCCGCGTGCCGTGGCGGCCGCGAGTTCGACCATGCAGGTCTCCATCATCGCGGGGCCGGCCCTGGGCGGCGCGCTCTACGCGCTGGGGCCCTGGGCCACCGGCGCCGCAGCGCGTGGCGACGCAGCGCATTGGGGTGCGGCCATCGTCTACGGCGTGTCGCTGCTGCTGCTGGTCAGCGCCATCGCCAGCGTGCTGACCATCCGCCATCGCGCGGTCCAGCCGCGCCGCGCCGCGCCCGACCTGGCCCAGTTGACGGCGGGCATCCGCTTCATCTGGCAGCGCCCCGTCGTGCTGGGCGCCATCTCCCTGGACCTGTTTGCCGTGCTGCTCGGCGGGGCCACGGCCCTGCTGCCCATCTTCGCCAAGGACATCCTTCACACCGGCCCGGAAGGCCTGGGCCTGCTGCGTTCCGCGCCGGCCCTGGGTGCCGTCGTCGTTGGCGTCTGGCTGGCCCGCCACCCCATCGCGGGCCGCGCAGGCCACTGGCTGCTGGGCGCCGTCGCCGTGTTCGGGCTGTCCATGATTGCCTTCGCGTTGACGGCCTCCTTCATGGTCGCCTTTGCAGTGCTGGTCGTCAGCGGCGCGGCGGACATGGTCAGCGTCGTCATCCGCCAGTCTCTGGTGCAGCTGGAAACGCCCGACGAGATGCGGGGCCGCGTGGGTGCCGTCAACTCGGTCTTCATCGGTGCCAGCAACCAGCTGGGCGAATTCGAGTCCGGCGCCACGGCCGCCCTGCTCGGCCCGGTGGGTTCGGTGCTGCTCGGCGGCTTCGGCACGCTGGCCGTCGTGGCGCTGTGGTTCAAGCTCTTCCCGGTACTGGCGCAGCGGGACCGCCTGATGCCCTAGCGTCTCGCGGGGTCGCTAACATGCCGCCGCAACAAAACGGCCGACAAGCCGCATCAGGGAGGAAGCAGCATGTTCATCGTCTGGGGAAAGAAGATCGTTCGCCGCCGCTGCGGCTTCGTGGCGGACTTCTGTCCGATCTGCCGCACGGCCCGGCCTTTCAGCGTCGAGCGCGTGGGTTCGGCCAGCCATGTCTACTACCTGAGCTTTGGCGAGGGTGACTTGCTGGGCCATGAGCGCACCTGCCTGGACTGCAACACGCCGTTGCGGGCGGAGCCCGAGAGCTATCGGGCCCTGTCCAAGAAGCGCCTGCCGCTGCAGGAACTCGTCGCGCAGACCTTCCCCAACTTGCGGGAGGCACAACATCAGCGCTTCGACCTGGAGGCACGCATCAGGAACGACCTGGGCTCGCTGTCCCGGGAGGACCGCACGACGCTGATCCACAACCCCTTTCTGCTGCTGTCGCCCAAGGTGGATCGGCGCTTCGAGCGGACCCACATCGACTTGCCGCTGGCCGCAGCCATCCTGGCGGGCATCGCTCTGTTCGTCACCGGGCCTGCGGTGCTGCACCGCGCCTTCCCCAACCAGGAGGGCGAGCTCTTCCTGATCTTCGGCTTGCTGGGCCTGGCCCTGATGGTCTGGCAGGGCATCCAGTCGGGCCGGCGCTTCATGCGTCGCGAGGTCCTGCCCCAGTTGGTGCGCGCCCTGTATCCCCTCAAGCCCCGCGAGCACGAGGTGAAGGCGACGCTCGAGGCGCTGCGCGCGAACCGGCACCGACTGGGCCGGCGGGTGAAGGCGGCCGATCTGATGGCGGGCCTGGACAGCTACCAGCCTGAGCCGCTTCCCGCGGAATTCGCGCCGCCGGGATCGCGAATGATCTGAGACCGAGGGCCTGCGAAGGTAGGTCTCGGCCTACATGCGCATGCGGCATCGGCGCCATGGCCGGGCTGGGTGCTGCGACCTAGAGTTGAATCGTCGAAAGCCAGGAGTTGTTGCCTCAACAGGCCGCTCCAAAAGCCAACGACTGAAGGCCCGATGCCATGCGTCGGGCCTTCTCTTTTGTACCTCTGCATGAGGGTATGGCTTATGTCACGGGCAGCGCGGGCGGCTACAAGCAGCGCCATGCGCAAGTTCCTCACGCTCATCCCTGCCCTTCTCGCCACCACGCTGCTCACGCTGGGCAATGCCCGTGCTGACGAGCCCGATGCGGCCCAGTTGCACAAGCCATTGCAGATGGAGGCCGGCACCTGGGATGCCGAGGTGAGCTTCTTCGAGGATGGCAAACCATCTGGCACCGCGCGAGGCGTGCAGACCAACACCTTGCTCGCCAACGGCCACTGGCTGGTCAACGACTTCAGGATCCCGGCGACCGACCGTTTTCCGGCCTACCAGGGTCACGGCGTCTGGGGTTTCGATCCGGTTGCCAAGACCTATGTGAACACCTGGGTCGACACCAACGACCGCGGCGTACGTACCGACTACGGCTTCTGGCACGAGCCCGCGCAGACCATGGTGTGGTCAGCCAAGCAGAGCGACGGCCAGGGCCACTTTGTCGACTACCGCATGACCGAGGAGTTCAAGGGCGACACGCGCATCTTCACGGTGCACCAGCTGACGATGGTGACCGCCAGGCCCTCCCTGCTGTTGCGCATCGTCTTCACGCGGCGCGCCTGAACGCCGCAGGGTCTATATCCGGCCCATCAACAGCAGCACCACGACGATCAGCAGGACGAGCCCGAGCCCGCCGCTAGGCCCATAGCCCCAGTCGCGGCTGTGAGGCCAGGTCGGGATGGCGCCGACCAGCAGCAGGATGAGAACGATCAGCAGAATGGCACCGAGACTCATGGTCTTCTCCTGGGTGACTGAGGGCTGGCGCCGCTGGCAGCTCGGACCGAACCGAAACCATCGGGCGCCTGTCAGCACTCTCGCCGTGGATCCGGCTCCAAGGTGTAGGACTTGGCCTAAGCGCTCGTGAGCAGATGCCTTGCGCTGACGAGCCACGAGAAGCGAAAAGGCCACCGAAGCGTGATGCATCGGTGGCCCAGGCTGGGCGACTGGCTGCGCAGAATCAGTATTCGTCCCGCTCCACGCCGACGTAACCCGGCGCCAGGTTCTCAAACTTGGTGTGCATGCGCTGGAACATCAGCTTCACCGTGCCCACCGGGCCGTTACGCTGCTTGGCAATGATGATCTCGGCCACACCCGGTTCCTTGCACTCGTCCTTGGTGTAGTACTCGTCGCGGTAGATGAACATGATGATGTCCGCGTCCTGCTCGATGGCGCCGGATTCGCGCAGGTCGGACATCATGGGCCGTTTGTCGGGGCGCTGCTCCACCGAGCGGTTCAGCTGCGACAGCGCGATGACGGGACAGCGCAGCTCCTTGGCCAGGGCCTTCAGGCCGCGCGAAATTTCACCAAGCACCGTGGCACGGTTTTCCTCGCTGCCGCCGCCGCTGCCGGACATCAGCTGCAGGTAGTCGATGACGATGAGGCCGAGTTGGCCGCTGATGCGTGCCTGCCGACGCGCGCGGGCACGCACCTCGCTGGGCGACAGGCCCGGGCTCTCGTCAATGTAGATGGCGGCCTTGCCGAGCTTGTCGACGGCTTCGGACAGGCGGCCCCATTCGTCGTCCTTGAGCTGGCCGGTGCGCAGATGGCTTTGGTCGATACGGCCGATGGAGCCGACCATACGCAGGGCGAGCTGGGCGGCACCCATTTCCATCGAGTAGATGACGACGGGCAGGCCCTCGTTGATGGCGACGTTCTCGGCGATGTTGACGGCGAACGCCGTCTTGCCCATGGACGGGCGCGCCGCCAGCACGATCAGGTCGCCCGGCTGCAGGCCGGCCGTCTGCTTGTCGAGGTCGTAGAAGCCGGTGCGCACGCCGGTCACGTCCTGGTACCCGGCCTCAGCCAGCTCGTTGACGCGATCGATCAGCGCAACGACCAGGTTGTCCATGCTCTGGAAACCCTGGCGGCTGCGCGAGCCTTCCTCGCCGATCTTGAAGATCTTGCCCTCGGCCTCGTCCAGGATTTGCGTGACGGCGCGGCCCTGGGGGTTCAGGGCCGCGGTGGCGATCTCGTCGGACGTGGACACCAGCTTGCGCAGGATGGCGCGCTCGCGAACGATTTCGGCATAACGGCGCAGATTGGCGGCACTCGGCACGCTCTGGGCCAGGGCGTTCAGATAGGCCAGGCCGCCGCACTCCTCGGCGCGGCCAACGGACGTCAGCTCATCGAAGACCGTCACCACGTCGGCAGGCTTGCCGGCGTTGACGAGCTTGCCGATGGCCGTGTAGATGTGCTTGTGCTCGAACCGGTAGAAGTCCGTCTCGGTGAGCAGGTCGGCCGCGCCGTCCCAGGCCGAGTTGTCGATCAGCAGGCCACCCAGCACGCTCTGCTCGGCCTCGACCGAATGCGGCGGCACGCGCAGGCGCGCGACTTCATCGTCTTGCGGTACGGCGGAGGAGGAAGCGGGAAAGATCGCGGACATGCCTGTGGACAAAGCTGTGGACGAACGGGGCGCAACCGGTGGGCAGCGTGGGAAAACTCAGGCCGAAAAAGCCGAAGGCCGAAACCTGGGGAGGCTTCGGCCTTCTTTGCATGTTGCGGCCTTTTCAGGCCGCAGCGCAAGAGTCGTTTACCGGGGCTTACTCAGCTTCGGCGACGACTTGAACGGTGATCTCGACGACCACGTCCGTGTGGGCGGCAACGCTCACCGGGAACTCGCCGACGGCCTTCAGCGGGCCGTTGGGCAGGCGGACTTGCGACTTGGCGACGGCGGTGCCGGCCTTGGTCAGCGCGTCAGCGATGTCGGCGTTGGTGACGGAGCCGAACAGGCGACCGTCAACACCGGCCTTCTGGGCGATGCGAACCGTGGAGCCGGCCAGCTTCTCACCCAGCTTCTGGGCTTCGGCCAGCTTGGCGGCGGCGATCTTTTCCAGTTCGGCGCGCTTGGCTTCGAATTCCTTGATCGCGACTTCCGTGGCGCGACGAGCGGCCTTGGTCGGGATCAGGAAGTTGCGGGCGTAGCCGTCCTTGACCTTGACGACATCGCCGAGGTTGCCGAGGTTGGCGACTTTTTCGAGCAGGATCACTTGCATGTCGTCAGCTCCTTAGACCTTGTGCTGGTCGCTGTACGGCAGCAGGGCCAGGAAGCGCGCACGCTTGATGGACACCGTCAGCTGACGCTGGAAGAAGGCGCGCGTGCCGGTCAGGCGAGCGGGCGTGATCTTGCCGTTTTCGGAGATGAAATCGCGCAGCGTGTCGATGTCCTTGTAGTCGATCTGCTCGACACCGGCGACGGTGAAGCGGCAGAAACGCTTGCGACGGAACAGCAACGATTGTTGGTTGCGCTTGGGCTTCTTGTCTTTAGAGAAGCGACCTTTGCCACGAAGAGGGGGCATGTTGGACCTCTGTTAAATCTATCCGGATCAATCAATTCCGGGTTCAGGGAGCAGCAGCTTCGATCACGGTGACGTGGGCGATGAAGCCCCGGCCGTTGCGCTGGTGGGTCAGGAAGCCACGAAAGATCGCGATGCCACCGACTCCCAGCGCCTGCAACTGCTTGGCCACCTCGCCCACCGCGACCGCCTTGATCTCCAGGGAGATCTTGCGCGGCTTGCCGGCTTCGATGACTTCGGACTCAGCCTTGAGGCTTGCGTCCAGGGCCATCAGCCCGGCGGGGGTGTAACGGATCAGACCGAGTTGCTGGATCTGTGCCTGCAGGTGAAGCTGGTTCACTCAGTAAGCACGCTGCTCGAAAAACCTGGTTCTTTTAGCGATGAGCAGTGCTCAGGCCGCTTCCTGTTGCGGAGCCTTGCGGGCTTCTTCGCGCTCGACAGCCTTCATCATGACCGAGGGGGTCGTGATGGCCTTGTCCTGAACCACGGTGAGGTGGCGCAGCACGGCGTCGTTGAAGCGGAAGCCGGTCTCGAGCTCAGCCAGGACTTCCTTGCTGCACTCGATGTTCAGGCACAGGTAATGGGCCTTGGCGAGCTTCTGGATCAGGTAAGCCATCTGGCGACGGCCCCAGTCCTCGACTCGGTGCACGACACCACCACCGGTGGTGATCAGGCCCTTGTAGCGCTCCAGCATGGCCGGAACTTGTTCGCTTTGATCCGGATGGATCAGCAGAACGATTTCGTAGTGACGCATATTTACTCCTTGTGGATTCCAGCCCGGCGCTGTCGGAATGAACTGCCGGTCTGTGGAAGCCGCGCCACGGCGTCTACACGCGGTGCGGCAAGGGGGAACCAAGGATTCTAGCCCGGAAGGCGGAATCGGCCAAATCGACGTTTTGCGGGCCGAGCGCCGGGCCGCTCCCTAGCCGGCCCGCCTGGGGCGATGTGCTTGCCGGTCGAGCCGGCAAGCATCGCCGTCCCCTCGGGGGACCGGCCAAGGTATTCCTTGGCCGAGGGGCTAGCGCATGCGCAAGCCGTCAATGAAATCACGGTCGCGCTGGCTCGGAGCGGCCGTCAGCAGGCTGACGATGGCGAGCACGAGGGCGCCGACCGGCACGCCGAAGAGTCCCGCCGAGGCAGGCTGTATCCCCCAGATCAGCGTCGCCGGGCCGGGCAGGCCGATCAGGGCGCGCGCGCCGGGATGGGCCAGGACGAGATAGCCCAGGCAGACGATGAGGCCGGCCAGCATGCCGGCCAGCGCACCCGCGCGGTTGGCGCGGCGCCAGAACACGCCGGCCACCAGGGCCGGGAAGAAGGTCGAGCCGGCGATGGAGAACGCCGCCGTGACGACGGCCAGGATGTCGGCCGGCCGGCTGGAAGCCACGGCCGCCGCCGCCAGCGCCGCGGCCAGCAGCAGGGCCTTGGTCAGCGTGACGCGCCGCGTGCGCGAGGCCTCGGGATTGATGGCCTTGTAATAGAGGTCATGGGACAGGGCGCTGGAGATGGCCAGCAGCAGGCCGTCGGCCGTGGACAGCGCCGCCGCCAGGCCGCCGGCCGCGACCATGCCAGAGATCACATAGGGCAGGCCGCCCAGTTCGGGCATGACCAGCATGACGAGGTCGGGATGCAGGCGCAGCTCGCCCAGCTGCAGCTTGCCGTCGCCATTCAGGTCCACCGCCGACAGCAGGGCCGGGTCAACGCGCTGCCACTGGCGAATCCAGGCCGGCAACTGGTCGAAAGAGGTCCCGACGAGGCTGTTGAAGACCTCGGTCTTGACCATGACGGCCAGGGCCGGCGCCGTCAGATAAAGCAGGCAGATGAAGACCAGGGACCAGGCGACCGACTGGCGCGCGGTGCTGACGGAAGTGGTTGTGTAGTAGCGCGTCAGCAGATGCGGCAGGCCGGCCGTGCCGACCATCAGGCACAGGGCCAGGGCGATGAAGTTGAGGCGTGCCGCACTGGCCTGCTCGCGCTCGGCCGGGCTGCCATCGGGGTTGCCGGCAAAGGGCTGGGTGTGGGGCACGAGGCCGGACAGCGGCTGGGCCAGCAGGGCCTCGCCCGCCTGCTCGCGCCGCCAGCGCTCCTCGGCCTCGTGGGGCGTGCGCGGCAGGGCCGCCCGCTGCTTCTCCGCCACCTGGATGCGGGCCAGCGGCGCATCCTCGGCTTTCAGAGCCGCCACCTGCGCGGCCGCCCTCGCCTGCTCGTCGGCCAGGGCCTGGGGTACGTCGGCCAGTCGGGCAGCGGCTGCGTCGGCGCGCTGCTGGTGGATGGCCCGCACCTGCAGTTCGCCCGGGTCGCGCATCAACTCGCGCTCGCGCTCGGCCAGCTGATGAAGCTGCTGGCCATAGACAAGCTGGGGCAGCGGCCAACCGGTCTGCTTGACGCTGAGCCAGATGACCGGCACCAGATAGGCCAGGATCATGATCAGGTACTGGGCCACCTGGGTCCAGGTGACCGCCCGCATGCCGCCCAGGAAGGAGCAGACCAGCACACCGCCCAGACCGACGAAGACGCCGACCTCGAAGCCCAGGCCGGTCAGCCGCGTCGTGATGAGGCCGACGCCATAGATCTGCGCGACCAGATAGACAAAGGACACCAGGATGGCGGCGCAGGCCCCGACGATGCGCAACGCGCGGCTGTCGAAGCGCTCGGCCAGGAAGTCGCCGAGGGTGAACTGGCCAAAGCGCCGCAGATAGGGCGCGATGCACAGGGCCACGAGAACGAAGCCGCCCGTCCAGCCCAGCACATAGGCCAGGCCGGCATAGCCGCTGGCGTACAGCGTGCCGGCCAGGCCGATGAAGCTGGCCGCGCTCATCCAGTCGGCACCGGCGGCCATGCCGTTGTACAGCGGCGGCACCTTGCGGCCGGCGACGAAGTATTCGGCCGGGTCGGTGGTGCGGCAGAGGATGCCGATGACGGCGTAGACCAGCACCGTCGTGCCGAGGAAGGTGTAGCCGATCCAGACCTTGGGCAGGCCGCGCTGCTCGGCCAGGCCCAGGCCGACGACGAGGGCGATGAAGCTCAGCGCAAAGAGGGCGTAGCGGCGGTGGAGCGGGCGAGCGGGCACGGCCCGGATGATGGCGTTAAAAAGCCCAGGCTCCCCTTACGGAGAACCCGGGCTGATCGTGAACGGCGAAGACTTACTTGGCGGCCAGGCGCTGCCAGGTCTCGATGACCGTGTCCGGGTTCAGCGAGATCGACACGATGCCCTCCTCGGCCAGCCAGTCGGCGAAGTCGGGGTGGTCGCTGGGGCCCTGGCCGCAGATGCCGATGTATTTGCCGGTGGCGCGGCAGGCGCGGATGGCGCGCGAGATCATGGCCTTGACGGCCGGGTCGCGTTCGTCAAAGTCGCCGGCCAGTTGCTCCAGGCCGGAATCGCGGTCCAAACCGAGTGTGAGCTGCGTCAGGTCGTTGGAGCCGATGGACATGCCGTCGAAATGCTCCAGGAACTGCTCGGCCAGGATGGCGTTGCTCGGTACCTCGCACATCATGATGACGCGCAGACCGTCGACACCGCGCTTCAGGCCCTTCTCGGCCAGCATCGTGACGACCTTCTCGGCCTGCTTCACGGTGCGCACGAAGGGCACCATGATCTCGATGTTGGTCAGGCCCATCTCCTTGCGCACGCGCTTCAAGGCCTCGCACTCCATCGCGAAGGCGTCCTGGAACTCGCCGCTGATGTAGCGGGAAGCACCGCGGAAACCCAGCATGGGGTTCTCTTCATCCGGCTCGTAGCGGCTGCCGCCGATGAGCTTGCGGTACTCGTTGGACTTGAAGTCGGACAGGCGCACGATGACCGGGCGCGGGAAGAAGGCGGCGGCGATGGTCGCAATGCCTTCGGCCAGCTTGTCCACGTAGAAGGCGCGCGGCGAGGCGTGGCCGCGAGCCACCGACTCGACGGCCTTCTTCAGGTCGGCGTCGATGTTCGGATAGTCCAAGATGGCTTTGGGGTGGACGCCGATGTTGTTGTTGATGATGAACTCGAGGCGGGCCAAGCCGACGCCGCCCGAGGGCATCTGCGCGAAGTTGAAGGCCAGCTGCGGGTTGCCGACGTTCATCATGATCTTGATGGGGCAGTACGGCAGCTCGCCGCGGTGCACCTCGCTGATCTCGGTTTCGAGCAGGCCGTCGTAGATGTAGCCGGTGTCGCCTTCCGAGCAGGCCACGGTGACGAGCTGGCCGTCCTTGAGCTTGTCGGTCGCGTCACCGCAGCCGACGACGGCCGGGATGCCCAATTCCCGCGCAATGATGGCCGCGTGGCAGGTGCGGCCGCCGCGGTTGGTGACTATTGCCGAGGCGCGCTTCATCACCGGCTCCCAGTTCGGGTCGGTCATGTCGGTGACGAGGACGTCGCCCGGCTGAACGCGCTCCATCTCGGCGACGCTGTCGACCAGGCGGACCGGGCCGGTGCCGATCTTCTGGCCGATGGCGCGGCCTTCGGCCAGCACGGCACTGTGGGCCTTGAGCTTGTAGTGGTGCTCGACCTGGCCGGCGGCCTGGCTCTTCACCGTCTCGGGGCGGGCCTGCAGGATGTAGAGCTTGCCGTCGACGCCGTCGCGGCCCCACTCGATGTCCATCGCGCGGCCATAGTGCTGCTCGATGATCATGGCGTACTGGGCCAGCTCGGTGACCTCGGCGTCGTTCAGCGAATAGCGGTTGCGCGACTCGACGGCGGTGTCAACCGTCTTGACCAGCTTGCCGCTGGCGGCCTTTTCTTCAGGCGACGCGAACTCCATGCGCAGCAGCTTGGAGCCCAGGTTGCGGCGGATGATGGCCAGCTTGCCGTTCTTCAGCGCGGGCTTGTGGACGTAGAACTCGTCCGGGTTCACGGCGCCCTGTACCACCGTCTCGCCCAGGCCGTAGCTGGAGGTGATGAAGACGACGTCGGGGAAACCGCTCTCGGTGTCGATGGTGAACATGACGCCGGCCGAGCCGAGGTCGCTGCGCACCATGCGCTGCACGCCGGCCGACAGGGCCACGTCGCCATGGGCGAAGCCCTTGTGCACGCGGTAGCTGATGGCGCGGTCGTTGTAGAGCGAGGCGAACACCTCACGCATCTTGTGCAGCACCTCGTCGATGCCGACGACGTTCAGGAAGGTTTCCTGCTGGCCGGCGAAGGACGCGTCGGGCAGGTCTTCAGCGGTAGCGGACGAGCGCACGGCGAAGCTCACGCCGGGGTTGTCCGCGGTCAGTTGCGCAAACGACGCGCGCACGCCGGCTTCCAGGTCGGCCGGGAAGGGCTGGTGCTCGATCCAGCCGCGGATCTCGGCGCCGGCCTCGGCCAGCGCGCGGACGTCGTCGGTGTTGAGCGTGGAGAGGCGCGCCGCGATGCGCGCGTCCAGGCCCTCGTGCTTGAGGAACTGCCGGAAGGCATGCGCCGTGGTGGCGAAGCCTCCGGGGACACGCACGCCGCTGGCGGCGAGCTGCGAGATCATTTCGCCGAGGCTGGCGTTCTTGCCGCCAACAGACTCGACGTCGGTCATCCTCAGGTTCTCAAACGGTACGACCAGGGCGGTCGCCTCGAACAGGGTGGACATGGGAAAACTCCGGGAGGTTGAAAAACCGGTGTCGTCGCGTCGTCCGCGCCCGGTGCCGAGCTCGTAAGCTCAAGGCAAGCGCAGCTCCGTCCATTTCTGGATTCTTCTCGGAGGAGGGAGGTGCGCATGGGCTGATCGCGAGGAATTGCGGCGGATTCTAGGCTGCGGGTTTCACCTGGGTACGGGAAAAGCCTGTGCAATAAGTCCCGCCACGGCGCCATGTCCCCTCTTCGGGGGTGTCGTGAAAACGTTGTCACCCTGCGGATGGCGCTCCTGCGCCCGGGCGCCTGCCCTGTGCACAATGCCCGCGTGACCACCGAAGCCGCGCCCGAAGTCAACCCGCACTATCTGGACCATGTGATCCAGACCGCCGAATCGCGCACGGTCGAGGCCTCCGAGGACATCCTCAGCCAGAACGGCATCAAGCTGCTGGCCAAGGGCGCCCAGATCAACGACAAGGTGCGCGAGCGCCTGCTGATGCACAAGCTGCAGAAGCCGCTGGAAGACTGCATCCAGGTTGTCGACGGTGTCATGCCCGAGAGCTTCGGCCCGCTGGGCCAGGCCCTGTTCGAGCAGCATCCGCTGCTGCGCGCCCTCTGTGCCCACGACCTCTATCCCAGCGCACCGACGACGCTGGCCACGCTCAAGCTCAGCGCGCCGGTGCAGTCGCTGCTGACCGTCTACGCCGAATACCAGGGTGACCGCCTCAAGCACACCGTTGGCGTCGCCATGCTGGCCCTGGCGCTGGCGCGGCGCATGTTGCCCGGCGAGACCGAGCAGCACAAGATGCTGGCCCTGGCCGGCCTGCTGCACGACGTCGGCGAGCTCTACATCGACCCGCAATACATGAAGCCGGGCACGCCGCTGGGGCCGCAGGAATGGCGCCACGTGGCCTCCCACCCCGTCGTCGGCGAACGCGTGCTGCGCGGCATGCCGGGCGCCGGCAAGGACGTGGCCAGCGCCGTACTGCACCACCATGAACGCCTGGACGGCTTCGGCTATCCGCGCGGCGTGCAGGGCCCTGCCCTGCCCCTGGCGGGCCAGATCCTGGCTGCCGCCGAATGGCTGATGGCCCTCATCGAAACCGGCGTGACGCCGCTGACGCGCGCCAGCGTCGCCACCAAGCTCATCCCGGGCGAGTTCAGCCGCGAGCTGACCGAAGCCATCACGGCTGCCGCCCTGGCCGACCAGGCACCGCCTGCCAAGGCCGCCGAACCCCAGCCGCTGGAAACGGCCATCCCGCGCGTCGTCAACATCGCGGCCAGGTTGAAACGCTTTCAGGAGGCCCGGCCATGGATCGAGGAGCGCATCGCCAAGGCCCGCCCCGGGCTCAAGGCCGTGCTGCAGGCGGGCCTGCAGCGCCTGCTGCGCATCCAGACCGCCTTCTCCAGCACCGGCCTGGACGCCCACGACCCCAACGCCCTGGTGGCCGTGCTGTCGGAGCAGCGCGATGCCGAACTGCAGGTCGAGCTGATGACGGTCGTCGGTGAACTTGAATGGCGGCTGCGCGAACTGGAGCGCGAGTCGCTGCTGCGCGCCGGCCTGCTGCCCGGCGAGGAAAGCGCCGTCATGCGCGAGCTGATCGCCAAGCTGAAGGGCGAAGACTAGGCCCCTGGATATCATGGCCTCGCCCTGAACTTCGCGAGCAGTAGCCATGACCGCCAGAACCGTTTACTTCGTCTCTGACGGCACCGGCATCACCGCCGAAACCTTCGGCAACTCCATCCTCGCCCAGTTCGCCATCAAGGCCCGCCATGTGCGCCGGCCCTTCATCGACTCGGCCGAGAAGGCCCATGCCGTGGTCGCCGAGATCAACGAAGTCGCGGTGCGCGAGGCCCAGCGGCCCATCGTCTTCGCGACGCTGGTGGACCGCGACGTGCTGAAGATCGTGCGCGAGCACTGCCAGGGCCGGGTCATGGACATGTTCGGCACCTTCATCGAGCCGCTGGAAGACGAGTTCGGCATCAAGAGCAACCACCGCGTGGGCCGCTTCTCCGACGTGGCCGAGAGCAAGGAATACCACGACCGCATCGAGGCCATCAATTTCTCGCTGGCCCACGACGACGGCCAGTCGGCACGCAACCTCGACGTGGCCGACGTCATCCTGGTCGGCGTGTCGCGCTCGGGCAAGACGCCGACCTCGCTGTACCTGGCCATGCAGCATGGCATCAAGGCCGCCAACTACCCGCTGATCCCCGAGGACTTCGAGCGCCGCAAGCTGCCCGCGCCGCTGCTGCCGCACAAGCGCAAATGCTTCGGCCTGACCATCGACCCCGAGCGCCTCTCGTCCATCCGCAACGAGCGCCGCCCGGGCAGCAAATACGCCGACGTGCTGAACTGCCGCTACGAAGTCAACGAGGCTGAGGCCATGATGAAGCGCGACGGCATCTCCTGGCTGTCGTCCACGCACAAGTCCATCGAAGAGATCGCGACGACCATCCTGCGCGACATCCGGCCGGATCGACTGATGTACTGATGCCGGCCCACGCCCTTCTCCTCGTCCTCACCGCCGCCCTCCTCCACGCCGTCTGGAACCTCGCCGCCAAGCGCTGGGGCGGCGGCACGCATTTCGTGTTCAGTTGTGCGCTGGGCGTCTGCGTGCTGTGGCTGCCCGCCGTGCTGTGGGTGGGGCTGGACGAGCTGCCGCGCTGGTCGTGGCTGGCCTGGGGCTTTGTCGCCGCCAGCGCCGTCGTGCATCTGGGCTATTTCAACTGCCTGATCGCCGGCTACCGCGCCAGCGACCTGACCGTCGTCTATCCGGTCGCGCGCGGCAGCGGGCCTTTCCTGTCCGCCCTCGCGGCCGTCGTGCTGCTGGGCGAGCAACTCGGCCCGAGTGGCGCGCTGGGCCTGGCGGGCGTCGTCGGCGGCATCCTGCTCATCACCATGGGCCCACGCCTGATCGGACGCGGCGTCGTGGACCATGAAGCCACTGCGCAGATCCGCCGCCGCCACGGCGTCTACTGGGGTGTTGCCACCGGCACGCTGATCGCCAGCTACACCGTGCTGGACGGCTACGCCGTCAAGGTGCTGGCCGTGTCGCCGCTGATGCTGGACTACTTCGGCAACGTGCTGCGCGTGCCGCTGCAGCTGCCGACCCTGTTGCGCCAGCCCCAGACTTTCTGGCCAGAACTGAGGCGCAGCTGGAAGGGTGTGCTCGCCGTCGCGGGCCTGGGGCCGCTGGCCTACATCCTCGTGCTGCTGGCCATGCGCGAGGCACCGCTGTCACGCGTGGCGCCGGCGCGTGAGGTGTCCATGCTGTTTGCCGCACTGCTCGGCGGTCAGTTGCTGGGCGAGAGTGAACGCGGCTGGCGCATTGCCGGTGCGGCGCTGATCGGGGCCGGCGTGATCGCGCTGGCGCTCTAGGACAGCATCGACGCGTTGACCGCTCCGCACTCCGCGTCATCGTCTTCAAAGATCACGATGAACCAGAACGACTGCGCGGGCGAGCCGTGCACGTCCTGCAGGTCCGCGGCGGGCTTGGACAGCTTCAGCCTGAGATCCAGCGACAGCTCCTCGGCGGCAGCCAGGTCTTCGCGCGCCACGGCCTGAAGCTCTGCGGGCTCGTCGCGGAAGTCCAGCACCACGACCAGATCATTGGTCTTGAAGTGGCGCTGCGCGGCCTGCGCGAAGTCGGTGACGCGCTCGTCGAGGATTTCCTGGATGCGGTCGGGAATGGCTTGGCTCATGGCGGAATGATGGCTCAGAAGCTGCCCGCCGGGATGACGTCGCGATAGACCGCCAGGTAGCGCAGCGCCGCATCGTCCCAGCCAAAGTGCTGGCGCATCGCCGCCTGCCGCACCCGCCCCCAGTACTCGGGCCGACTCCACAACGCAAAGGCCCGGCGCAGCGCGCGGCGGTAGGCATCGGCATTGAAAGCGTTGAAGACAAAACCGGTTGCCGTGCCAGCGGCCAGGTCTTCCAGCGTCGTGTCGACGATGGTGTCGGCCAGGCCGCCAACGCGGTGCACCAGCGGCAGCGCGCCGTAGCTGAGGCCATAGAGCTGCGTCAATCCGCAGGGCTCGAAGCGGCTGGGCACCAGCATCACGTCGCTGCCTGCATAGATGCGGTGGGCCAGGCCTTCGTCCATGCCGGTGCGGCGGGCGATCTGGCCCGGGTGCCTGGCGGCAGCCGCGGCGAACTCCGCTTCCAGGCGGGCATCGCCGCTGCCGAGAATGACGAGCTGGCCGCCGGCGTCGATGAGGTCCTTCAAGGCTTCCAGCACCAGCGGCAGGCCCTTCTGCTCGGTCAGGCGGCTGACGATGCCGAACAGCGGCGCCTCCGCTTTCACATCCAACCCGCATTCGCGCTGCAGCGCGGCCTTGCAGTCGGCCTTGCCCTCGGGGCGGTCGACGCTGTAGGCCTGGGCGATGCTGCGATCGTGGGCAGGCGACCAGACGGCGTAGTCGACGCCGTTCAGGATGCCGTGCAGCACGTCGGCGCGATGACGCAGCAGGCCGTCCAGGCCGCAGCCCTGCTCGGAGGTCTGGATCTCGCGCGCATACGTCGGGCTGACCGTCGTGATCGCATCGGCGAAATGCAGACCGGCCTTCATGAAGCTGACCTGGCCGTAGAACTCCACGCCTTCGACGGCGTAGTGAGCAGGCGGCAGGCCGAGGTCGCAGAAATGGTCGGCCGGGAACAGGCCCTGGTATGCCAGGTTGTGCACGGTGAAGACCGTGCGCGCCTCGGTGCGGCGGCGCGAACGGCTGGCAGCGATGTGGGCGCAGGCCAGGCCGGCATGCCAGTCGTGGGCATGCACGATCTGCGGCCGCCAGGCCGCGTCCACGCCTTCGGCCAGGCGCGCGGCGGCCAGGCCCAGCAGCGCGAAGCGGCGGTGGTTGTCGGCATAGGCCACGCCGGCGGCATCGCCATAGGGGTTGCCGGGGCGGTCGAACAGGCCCGGCGCATCCAGCACATAGACCGGCATGTCAAAGCCCGGCAGGCGGCCGCGCAGAAGCGCAGCCCTGCCCTCGCTCCACGGCAGGGCCACGGGTGCGACGGCGCATTCATTCACCAGCGATTCGCGGATGGCCGGAAAGCCCGGCACCAGCAGGCGCGGCTCGGCGCCGCCCGCTGCCAGGGCCACGGGCAAGGCGCCGGCCACGTCGGCCAGGCCGCCGGTCTTCAACAGCGGAAACAGCTCCGCGCTGACCTGCAGGACGCGCATCAAAGTTTGGCCAGCATCTGCTTTGTGATCAGCACGACGCCGTTCTCGGTGCGCTCGAAACGCTCAGCGTCCAGCTTCGCATCCTCGCCGACGACCAGGCCATCCGGGATCTCGCAGCCGCGGTCGACGATGACCTTGGTCAGCCGGCAGTGCCGCCCGATCTCCACGCCGGGCAGCAGCACGCACTGGTGGATGTTGCAGAAGGAACGGATGCGCACGTTGTTGAACAGCACCGACTGCACGACGTGCGAGCCCGACACGATGCAACCGGCGCTGACGATGGTGTTGACCGTCATGCCGTGCATGCCGTTGTGATCGGGGATGAACTTGGCCGGCGGCAACTGGCGCTGGTAGGTCCAGATCGGCCAGTCGGTGTCGTAGATGTCGAGTTCGGGGCTGATGGAGGCCAGGTCGAGATTGGCGGCCCAGAAGGCGTCCAGCGTGCCCACGTCGCGCCAATAGGGCGGCGCGCCGTTGGGGTTGTGGATGACGCTCATGCTGAAGGGATGGGCCACGGCACGCTGCTCGCCGACGACCTTGGGAATCACGTCCTTGCCGAAGTCGTGGCTGGAGTTGGGATCTGCCAGATCCTCGGCCAGCAGGCGATAGAGGTAGTCGGCGTTGAAGATGTAGATGCCCATGCTGGCCAGGCAGACGCCCTCGCGGCCGGGGATGCAGGGCGGGTCGGCGGGCTTTTCCTTGAAGGCGGTGATGAGGCGCTCGCCGTCGACCGCCATCACGCCAAAGGCGCTGGCTTCCATCTTGGCCACCTCGATGCAGCCCACCGTACATCCCGCTCTCGTCGCCACGTGGTCGACCAGCATGGACGAGTAGTCCATCTTGTAGATGTGGTCACCAGCCAGCACGACGATGTAGTCGGCGCCGGTGCTCTGCACGATGTCGAGGTTCTGGAACACCGCATCGGCGGTGCCGCGGTACCAGCTCTCGTCGTCGGTGCGCTGCTGGGCCGGCATCAGGTCGACCGTCTCGTTCAGCTCGGCGCGCAGAAAGCTCCAGCCGCGCTGGATGTGGCGCAGCAGCGAATGGCTCTTGTACTGCGTGACGACGCCGATGCGGCGGATGCCGCTGTTGACGCAGTTGCTCAGCGCGAAATCGATGATGCGGAACTTGCCGCCGAAATAGACGGCCGGCTTGGCGCGCGAATCGGTCAGCTGCTTGAGGCGCGAGCCACGGCCGCCGGCCAGGACGAGGGCAATCGCGCGGCGCGCGAGCTGATGGGGCGAGGCGACGGGGGGCATGGACCGATCTCCGCTGGGCTGCAAACGCTTGCAGTTTGGCCCAGTGTCTCACCGCATCGCAGGCGGGCTTCCCCTCAGCCTTCGGCAGTGGCCGCGCCGGGTGTCGCTGGCAGTTGCTGTTGCGCCAGCTCCCAACGCGCGTGCAGACGCGTGACCGCAAAAGGGTCTGCAGCCAGCAGCGTCGTCAGGCGTGCCAGCGGGTGCACGGCATAGCTCAGGCAGTGGTGGCGCCAGGCCCAGGGCAAGGCGAGGTCGGTGGCGGCCTGCAGCAGCAGGCGGAACATGCGCTGCTCCGCTTCCACTTCGGGCACCAGGCCAGCTTCGACCAGCTTGCGACCCACGCCGATATAGCAGGCGATGACGCAGGGCTTGGCGGGGTTGTAGGCCAGGCGCACGCCGAGGGCGATGCGGTCCCAGCGTTTCAACGCATGGGCCGAGACGGGCGACAGCTCGTTCATGCGGCCTCCGTCGCGGCCTGGGCCAGCGCACGCTCGAAGGCGCTGCGGCTGGGCGTCTCGACAAAGACGCAACGCTTGCCATGGCGCTTGCAATGGTCCTTCACACGCCAGTAGGCGTCGTGACTGATGCAGCCGGTCTGGCAGATGACGAGGTCGGCGGCGGCGAGCTGGGGCTCGAGCTGGGCCGGCTTGTGCTCGCTGCCGCCGTCGTGGTGCAGGAACTGCGCGCCGCAGCCCTCCACCGCCTGGCGGTACTGGGGCACGCTGCCACCACGCCCGCCGACGCAGAGCACGACGCGGTGCTCCAGCTTGACCGGTTCGGCCGGCAGCTCTTCCTCCACGAGCGGCGCAGGCTCCACGACTTCCGCAGGCGTGCGCGACGCCAATCGGTTGACCTCGCGCTGCAGCGCCTGGTTGCGCTCCAGCTGTTCAGCCAGGCGCTCCCGCAGGGTCTCGCGCTCGGGCAGATCGGGTCGCGCGGCCTGCCAATGGGCGAGTTGCTCATGTGCCTGGGCCAGTTGCGTCTGGAGGCTGATCTGCGCCGCGCGGAACTGCATGCGTTCCTGTTCCCAGGACTGCTGTTCGCGGGCGCGCTCCTGGCTCCAGCCGGTCACGCGTTGCTGCACTTCGGCGTAGTCGCGCGCCAGCGCCTGGTGCTCGGTGGACAGCTCGCGGTGGCGGGCAATGTCCACGCGCTGGGCGGCGCCGACCTGGTGCTGCAGCATATGCACCTGGCCCAGCACGCGCATCTCCAGCCATTCGTCGCAACGCGCATGCGTCAGCGTCGCCCACAGCGCGCCGGCGATCTCGCCCTGGGCCGCGCGGTTGCGCCACCACGTCATCAGGCTCTCGCGGCATTTGGCCTGGGCGGCGTTGCGCAGGTCCAGCGCGAAGCGTTGCTCCAGGTCCTTCTGCAGCGCCTCGGACACGGCGTTGCGGCGCGCGGCGGCGGTGACGAGGCTGCAGTGCAGCGTGTAGTCGTCCTCGTCGCCCTGCAGCACCAGCAGCTTCTTGGCCAGCACGCGCACGCGCTCCAGCGGCACGCAGACGCCGACGACGGGGCAATGCGAATGGCTGCCGAGCTCCCAGAGGCGGCGGCGGCGTGAACCGGTGGCGAGGGGGATGGCCGCGTGCGCAGCGCAGCAGTAGTCAGCCATTCGAGAGGCTCCTGGGGCAGGCGCGGGCGGGCGACGGCTGGCTGGCGCGGGGAAAGGGGAGGCTTACTTGGTCAGGATCAGCTTGCCCTGGGCCGTGACGCGCAGGCGATAGACCTGCTCGTGATGGACGATGAAGACCTCGCCCTTGGGACCGAGCAGCGTGGCGCTGTCGATCTGGCGGGCCTGGCCCACGCCCAGGGCCGCTGCGACAGGCCGCACCGGAGGTTGGGGGGATGGGGAATCAGCAAGCATGCGCTCACTGTAATGAGAATCATTCTCGATTGCAAGCAACGTCGCGGCAGCCATAAAACAAAAAAAGCCCGCCTCGAGAGGCGGGCTGAAAGGCACGCGGGGATGGGAGCACGTGCCTGGGAGGAGAGGTCCCTTCAGAAGCTGTGGCGGATGCCGGCCACGACTTCGGTCAGGTTGCGGTCGTTGGCGTTGGTCAGGCCCACCGGGATGGAGCCGGCAGCGCGGTCCACATAGCCCACGCCCTCGTTCTTGAAGCGGGTCACCGAGCTGTACAGCGCCGTGCGCTTGGACAGGTCGTACTGGTAGCCGACGCCGAAGGCCTGGGTCTTGCCGTCCAGCAAAGCGCCGTCGTTCTTGCTTTCGACATACTGGCCCTTGAACAGGTGCTGGCCCATGCGGTAGCTGGCACCCAGCCAGTAGCCCTTGCCGTCGCGGTCGGCAACGCTGCGGTCGTTGACCTCCATCACGCCGCCGTTGAAGCGGAAGCTGTTCCAGTCATAGGCCGCTGCAGCAGACACCGTGCGCAGGTTCTGGCCCAGCGCATTGGCCTTGTCGTCAACGACGGACAGCATGGCATCGACACCGTGGCCGGTGTAGCGGCCGTAGACGTCGGCCACGCGGTTGCCCTTGGTGTCGCCAGCCACCTCGCCCATGCCCCACAGGGCACCGGCGCTGAATCCGCTGTAGTTCTGCGATTCCAGCTTCACCGAGTTGTTGACGCGGGCCGGGCCGCCGTTGCCGGTGGCCGAGCCATTGCCGCCTCGCACGGGCTCGTAGCCGCCGAAGCCACCGATGACGGCGGTGCTGGCGCCGGTACCGACGTTGGAGAACTGGCTGAATTCATTCGTCAGCGTGTAGACGCTGCCGTATTGGCGGCCCAGCGAGACCTTGCCATAGGGCGTGGCGAGGCCGACAAAAGCCTGGCGGCCCCAGAAGGTGTTCTGGCCATAGCTGCCGTCGTCGACATTGATGCCCGACTCCAGCGTGAAGAAGGCCTTCAGGCCGCCGCCCAGGTCTTCACTGCCGCGCAGGCCGAAGCGCGAACCCTGCAATCCACCGGACTGCACGCGCGTCTGCTTGGACGCGCCGTCGAGCACCTGCACATTGGCATCGAGGATGCCGTAGAGGTTCACCTGAGGGCCCGAAGACTGGGCGAAGGCAGCAGAACTGGCAGCCAGAGCCAGGGCGGAGAGAGCGAAAGTCTTGTACTTCATGGTCATGTCCTTCGATGTCTTGCGGCGGCTGAAGCGCCACCGCACGGAGAAGGACATCGGGGACGACCCGAAGATCAAAAGACCGAGAGCCTGGAACGGACTGTTCCGGAATTGCTGTCAATGACGCGCCGTCAAAGTCAGCGCAGCAACTCCGCAACCTGCGCCAGCAGGGCTGCCTTGGAGAAAGGCTTGTCCAGGGCCGCGCAGCGCGCACGGCGCAGGAACTCGGCCGCATCGGGCGAGAGCGTGTCGCCGGTGACGAACAGCATGCGGCGGGCCAGTGACGGGTGTCGCGCCGACACCTCCCGCCACAGGCCGGCGCCGTCCATCACGGGCATGCGCAGGTCGGAGACGATGGCGTCGAAACGCGCCTCCGTCAGCAAGGCCAGCGCCACGGCGCCGGACTCGGCTGTCGCCACCTCATAGCCGGCGCTCTCCAGCATCTCGCGGATCAGGTCGGCCAGTTCGGCTTCGTCGTCGACGACCAGCACCCGCGCCTGCAGCGACGGCTCGGCCTCGGGCTCATGCAGCGCGCCGGGCACGCTGTCGGCACCGGCCAGGCCGCTGATCGGCAGGCTCAAGCGGAAGCTCGCCCCGCCGCCACCATCCAGGCCTGCTGGTTCGAGCAGCAGCTCCCCGCCATGGTCGCGGGCGATGGAGCGCGACACCGCCAACCCCAGCCCCGTGCCTATGCCTTCGGCCTTGGTGGTGAAGAAGGGTTCGAAGACGCGGTCCCGCGCCGCCTCCGCCACGCCGGGGCCGCTGTCACTGACACGCAGCCACACGCGCGGCTCCCGGTTGGCGCGCCGCGGCTCCAGCCCGGTCTGCACGCTGACGCGGCGCAGGCCCTGCACGCTGGCGAGCGCCTGCTGCGCGTTGATCAACAGGTTCATGACGACCTGGCCGATCTGGTCGCCATCGGCGTTGACGTCGGGCGCGGTCTCGTCGAGCGCCAACTCCAGCGTGATGCCATGGCTGCGATAACCGTACTGCAGCATCTCGACGGCCGCCCGGGCGATGCCGTTCAGCGCCACCGGGCCGCGCGTCGACGGCCGGTTGCGCGCCATGTTCAGGAAGGTCTGCACGATGCGGCCGCAGCGCTCCGCGGCCTCGCGCATGCGCCTGACGTCCTCACGCAGTTCGGGCAGATGCTCGCACTTGTCCTCCAGCAGGCTGGCACGGCCCATCACGATGGCCAGCGGGTTGTTCAGCTCGTGCGCCAGGCCGGCCAGCAGGCTGCCCATGACCGTGAGCTTCTCGCCCTGGCGCAAGGCCTCGCGCTGGCGCTCGATCTGGCGCGCGGCCTCGAAACGCTCCGACAGGTCGGCAATCGAGGCCGTGTAGAACACCGCGCCCTCGGCATCGGTGCGCCCCAGCACCATCTCCATCGGGAACTCGCCGCCGTCTGCCCGCAGGGCGTGCATCTCGAGCCGCCTGCCGATGACGCGAGGGCCTTCACCCGCCTGCATGCGCTGCAGCCCCTGCTCATGGGCATCGCGAAACCGCGGCGGGATCAGCACCTCGCTGACGGGCCGGCCCAGCACAGCGGCGCGTGCATGGCCGAACATGGCCTCGGCGGACGGGTTGAATTCGACAATGCGGCCCGCCGCATCGGTGGACACCAGGGCGGCCAGCGCGTTGTCGAAGATCGCGGCCTTCAGGGCCTCGCTGGTGCGCAGCTCAGCCTGCTTGCGCGCCAATTCCTGCTCGCCCAGGCGCGCCTCGGTCTGGTCCAGCCCGCACACGACGACGGCCTGTACCGGCGCATCGCCGGCCATGCCGCGCGGCCGGTAAGGCACATACCACTGCTCACGGTAGCGCCGCCCCTGCTTCGCATACTCGGTCCAGCCGCGCCGGTGCAGCGACTCGCCGGCAAAGGCGCGGTCGAACAGCGGGACCAGGCTTTCGTAGACGCCCGCGTCCAGCACCTCGGACATGTGGCGCCCGATCACCTGCTCGGGCGTCAGGCCCATGAAGCGCAGCGTCTCGCGGTTGGCGTAGGTGTAGCGGCGGTCGCGGCCGACCACGGCAACGCGGGTAGCGATGTTCTCAAGCAGCAGCTTCATCAGCTCGCTGTCGAGCTCGGGCAGTGTCGATTCGGCGTCGCCCCAATGAGCGGTCGACCACACCAGCGCCTGTCCGTGTTCGCCTTCGTCTTCGTTCACGAGCACCGCCCCTGATCCAGGCCGGCGATGGTAGCCGAGGCCCATCAGCTCTCAGGTGCGTGAAGCCCGATACAGGGTCAGCGCTGGGCCGCCACGACCTCGGTCCGGGCCGTGTTGTCGGCGGGCTCCTGCTGGGCAGGCACGGCGACGTCGAAAGACGGTGGGACAGCCTCGCTGTTCGCCACGGTCTCGGCCGACAGGCTGTGGATGCCGCAGGCGCAGGTCACCAGGGTGAGCAGGGCGGCGATGAGGATCTTGGTCATGCGGGGCTTTCGGGGGGATGAAAACCCTGACTGTGGGCACCGGGCGTATCAGCCGCGTTGCATGCGGCGCCGGGCCGCGTTTCATTTGTTGTGCCCCGGCCCTCAGGTCCGCTGCCGCTCGCTCTCGTACAGGCAGATGGCCGCCGCTGCCGCCACGTTCAGTGACTCCTCGCCGCCCGGCTGCGGGATGCCCACCCGCAGCGCGCAGCGCGCCATCAGCTCGGCAGACACACCCTGGCCTTCATGGCCCATGACCCAGGCGCAGGGGCTGGGCAAGGCGACGCGGTGCAGCGGCTGGCTGTCGTGAGAGCTGGTGGCGATCATGGGCGCGGCCAATGCAGCAAGGTCGTCCGCCGCGAGGGATTCGATGAGGCGCAAGCCGAAATGCGCCCCCTGCCCCGCTCTCACCACCTTGGGCGACCACAGCGCCGCTGTGCCCTTCAGCGCCAGCACCTGGCGCACGCCAAAGGCCGCCGCACTGCGCAGGATGGCGCCGACATTGCCAGCGTCCTGCAGACGGTCCAGCACGACCGTGGCCACGCCGGCGTCGATCCGGGGCGCCTCGGGCAGAGCCAACTCCGCACCGATCTGCGCCGGCGACTCCAGGCCGCTCAGCGTCTTGAACAAGGCCGTGGGCACCACCAGCACACGCGTCGCGGACTCGGCCAGCGCGCGCAGCATCTCGTCTTGCATGGCGGCCTCGGTTGCAACGACCAGGCCCAGTGGCCAGCCGCGCTGGCGTGCCGCGCGCAGCAGGTGGTCACCCTCGATCCAGATGCTGCCGGTCTTGCGATAGCCGCCCGGGTCGGCCGCAAGCTTGCGCAGGCGCACCAGGGCCGGGTTGTCGCGCGAGGTGACGGGCAGGATCTGCGCGTTCAACGCAGGTTCTCCCTCACCGGCGCGAAGCTGCGGCGATGCCAGGGGCTGGCGCCATGCTCCTTCAGCGCCGCCAGATGCTCGGGCGTGCCATAGCCCTTGTGGGTGGCGAAGCCGTATTGCGGATGGCTCTGGTGCATCTGCTCGCAGAACAGGTCACGTGCCACCTTGGCGAGGATGCTGGCGGCCGAAATGGCCTGCACGGTGGCATCACCCTTCACGATGGCCTCTGCGGCCATGGGCAGCAGGGGCAGGCGGTTGCCGTCGATGCGCACCAGCACGGGCTTGAGGCGCAGGCCGTGCACGGCCCGCTGCATGGAGAGCATGGTGGCCTGCAGGATGTTGATCTCGTCGATCTCCTCGGTCGTCGCATGCGCGATGCAAAAGCACAGGGCCTTGGCGCGGATCTCGTCATAGAGCCTGGCGCGCTTGGGCGCGGTCAGCACCTTGGAGTCGGCCAGGCCCTGGATGGGCTGCAGCTCGTCCAGGATGACGGCGGCCGCGAACACCGGACCGGCCAGCGGCCCGCGGCCGGCCTCATCCACGCCGGCGACGAGGCCGGGCGGTGTCCAGTCGAGGGTCACCTGTTCAGGCACCGATGAGGCTCGCGATCGCATCGCTGGCGCGCTGCGCGGTGTCTTGCCGCAGCAGCTCATGCAGTTGGACAAAGCGGTCGTGCAGGACGGCCCGGCGCGGCGCATCGGCGAGCAGGGTCTCGGCTTCCCGGGCGAGGCGCTCGGGCGTGCAGGCGTCCTGGATCAATTCGGGAACGAGGAATTCTCGCGCCAGGATGTTGGGCAGGCCGACCCAGGGCTGCAGGCCGCGGCCCTTCATGCGCCACCAGTTCAGCGCATTCATGCGGTAGGCGATGACCATGGGGCGCTTGAACAGCGCCGCTTCCAGCGTGGCCGTGCCGCTCGCGACCAGGGTCAGATCGCAGGCTGCCAGCGCCGCGTGGGACTGGCCGTCGACAAGCTGGATGTCGGCGCCCTGGATCAGCGGCTCGACGAGGCCGCGCAGGCCCGGCACGACGGGCATGACGAAGCGCCGGCCCGGTCGGGCCAGCAGCCTGGCCGCGCCGATCAAGGCCGGCGCGATGTACTTGATCTCGCTCTTGCGGCTGCCGGGCAGCAGCGCGATGACGGTGTCGCCTTCCGGCAATTTCAGCGCCTCACGCGCGGCCGCGCGCGGTGCCTCCATCGGGATGGCGTCCGCCAGCGGGTGCCCCACATAGGTCGCGCCAATGCCGGCCTGGTGCAGGATCTCGGGCTCGAAAGGGAAGAGGCAGAGCACATGGTCGGCCGCCGCCTTGATCTTGACGACGCGCTCCGGCCGCCAGGCCCAGATCGACGGGCAGACGAAGTGGACGGTCTTGATGCCCGCCTCGCGCAGCCGCGTCTCCAGGCCGAAGTTGAAGTCAGGCGCGTCGACGCCGATGAAGACATCGGGCCGGCTCGAGATGAGCCGCGTGCCGAGCTGCTTGCGGATGGCCAGCAGTTCACGGATGTTCAGCAGCGCATCCACATAGCCGAAGATGGACAGCTTGCTGTGCGGCCACCAGGTCTCGAAGCCCTGGGCCATCATCTTGGGGCCACCGATTCCTTGGCTACTCAGCTCGGGCCAGCGCGCACGCAGGCCCTGCAGCAGCAGGCCGGCCAGCAGATCACCGCTGGCCTCGCCGGCCACCATGCCGAGGCGGGGCGCAGTCTGCATGTCGGTCAGCGCACGATGCCGCGGGTGGAGGCGGCGAGGAAGTTCAGCATGTTGTCGACATCGCCATCGGCGATACCGCCGTCCGTGCCCTTCAACGCCGCGATGGCCACCTTGGCCTCGTCCAGCGTGTGGCCGCTGCGGTAGATCAGCTTGTAGATCTGGCGGATGACGGCGATGCGCTCGGCGCTGAAATCACGGCGCTTCAGGCCGACGACGTTGACGGCGCGGGCCGCCAGCGGGTTGCCGTCCACCGTCATGAAGGGCGGCACGTCCTGGGACACATGGGCCTGGAAGCCGATCATGGCGTGGTCGCCGATGCGCATGCGCTGCAGGATGCCGGTCAGGCCGCCGATGGTGACGTGGTCGCCCACCGTCACGTGGCCGGCGAAGGTCACGCCGTTGGCGAGCACGTTGTGGTTGCCGATGACGACGTCGTGGGCCAGATGGCAGTAGGCCATGATCCAGTTGTCGTCGCCCACCCGGGTCTCACCGCGGTCCTGGACCGTGCCGACGTTCAGCGTGCAGAACTCGCGAACGGTGTTGCGGTCGCCGATGACCAGGGTCGTCGGCTCGCCGGCGTACTTCTTGTCCTGGTTGGCCGCGCCGATGGAGCTGAACTGGAAGAAGCTGTTGTCGCGGCCGATGGTCGTGTGGCCTTCGATGACGACATGCGGGCCGACCTTGGTGCCAGCGGCTATCTTCACGTGCGAGCCGATCAGCGAATAGGCGCCGACCGTGACCGACGAGTCCAGCTCGGCGGACGGATCAATCAAAGCTGTTGGATGAATCAAAGCCATGCCTGCTCCAGAGAAGCGCGCGCAGTGCGCGTGCTCGACTCCTCCAGCAGCACCCGTGGAACTGGCTGCGCCAGGCCACTGGGTGCGCCCCCTTGAGGGGGAGCGCCGGAGGCGCTACGGGGGTGGGTCATGCCTCGATGCGACGCATGGTGCACATCAGCTCGGCTTCTGCAGCGACCTGCTCACCCACCAGGGCTCGCGCGTTGAACTTGTAGATGCCGGCCTTGGCGCGGCCCAGCGTCACTTCCAGGATCAGCTGGTCACCCGGCTCGACGGGGCGCTTGAAGCGCGCGCCATCGATGCCGGCGAAATAGACCACCGATTTCTCGTCCAGCGTGATGCCGACGCTCTCGATGGCCAGCAGCGTGGCCGCCTGGGCCAGGGCTTCGAGGATGAGCACGCCGGGCATGACCGGGCGATGCGGGAAATGGCCGAGGAAGAAGGGCTCGTTGATGGAGACGTTCTTGATGGCGCGGATGCGCTCGCCCTTGATGAGTTCGACGACGCGGTCCACCAGCAGGATGGGATAGCGATGCGGCAGGCGCTTCAGGATTTCGTGGATGTCCATCGTCGTGGCGACAGGGGTCGGGGTCGTCGTTTCGTCGTTCATTTCTTCTCCAGCGCGCGCACGCGTTCGCGCAGGGTGCTGAGCTGGCGCAGCGTGGCCGCGTTTTTCTGCCAGCTCGAATTCTCTTCGAAGGGATAGGGGCCGCTGTAGACGCCCGGCTCGCTGATGCTGCGGGTCACGGTGGTCGCGGCGGAGATGTGCACGCCATCGACGATGACCAGGTGGCCAACGATGTTGGCGGCACCACCGATGGTGCAGTTCGCACCGATTTTCGTGGAGCCGGCGACGGCCGCGCAGCCGGCCATGGCCGTGTTGCGGCCGATATGCACGTTGTGGGCGATCTGGATCTGGTTGTCGAGCTTGACGCCGTCCTCGATGACCGTGTCGGCCAGGGCCCCGCGGTCGATGCAGGTGTTGGCGCCGATCTCGACGTCGTCGCCTATCGTCACGTTGCCAAGCTGCTCGATCTTCACATAGCCCTGCTTGGACGGCGCGAAGCCGAAGCCGTCGGCACCGATGACGGCACCGCTGTGCACCAAGCCACGCGCACCGATGCGGCATCCGTAGCCCAGCACGACACGCGGCGCCAGCCGCGTATGCGCGCCCACCGTGGCGCCGCGCTCGACGACGCTGTGGGCGCCGATGCGGGCATGGTCGCCGATGACGGCACCGGCCTCGATGACGGCGAGCGGGCCGATCTCGACGCCCTCGCCCAGCTTCGCGTCGGGCGCCACGATGGCGCTGGCATGCACACCGGCCTGGGGCAAGGGACGCGTGCGCGCCGCCCACCACTGGGTCAGGCGGGCGAAGTAGAGGTAGGGATCGGGCGTGACGATGGCGGCGCCACGCGCAGCGGCCACTTCGGCCATGGCGGGCGACACGATGACGCAGGCCGCGGCGGTTGTGGCGAGCTGGGCCTGGTAGCGCGGGTTGGCGAGGAAGCTGATGCTCTCGCCATCCGCCTCATCCAGCGGCGCTATGCGCGCGATGCGGATATCGGACCCACCAAGCAAATCGCCGCCCAAGGCGGCGATCAGCTGAGACAGCTCGACCGCTGTCGTTTCGCTGGACCCGAGCGCGACAGGTGTCGGGCTCATTGACGGGCCCGGCTTACTTCTGCGCGTTCAGCGCGTCGATCACCTTCTTGGTGATGTCCACGCGGGCGCTGAAGTGGATGGCGTCCTGCAGGATGAGGTCGTATTTTTCGGTCTCGAAGATCTGCTTGATGACGCGGTTGGCCTTTTCGACCACGGCCGACAGCTCTTCGTTCTTGCGCTGGTTCAGGTCTTCTTGCCATTCGCGGCGCTTGCGCTGCAGATCACGCTCCTGCTCGACGACATCGCGCTGGCGGCGGTTGCGCTCGGCTTCGGACAGCGTGGGGGCGTCCTTTTCCAGCTTTTCGGCGGCGCCGCGCAGCTTGGTCTCCAGATCGCGGAGGTCCTTCTCGCGCTTGCCGAACTCGGTCTCCAGCTTGATCTGGGCGGCCTTGGCCAGATTGGCCTCGCGCAGCACGCGCTCGCTGTTGACGTAGCCGATCTTCAGTTCCTGGGCTTGCACCACCGTGGTGGCCATCATCATCGACGCGGCCAGGGCCATCGATTGCAAGAGCTTGCTCATCATCAGAATGCAGTCCCGATCTGGAATTGGAATTTTTCGATTCTATCCGTCCGCGCCTTGCGGATCGGTTTGCCGTAACTCAGGCGCAGCGGGCCCATGGGCGAGATCCAGGACAGGCCGATACCGGCCGACATGCGCAGCATGTCGCGGCCCTCGTTCTTGTTGGCATCGGTCAGGGTGTTCCAGTTCAGCTTGGCGTCCGGGCCCCAGACACCGCCGAGGTCGGCAAAGCCGAAGATGCGGAAGCTCTTGTCGTTGCCGCTGCCCGGCACCGGCAGGTAGAGCTCGGCATTGGTGTTGAAGCGGCGGTTGCCGCCGATGTAGGAGCCGGTCGGGTCCACCGGGCCCAGCGAGCCGGCTTCGAAGACCCGCACCGAGCCCAGGCCGCCGCCGTAGAAGTTCTTGAAGATGGGATAGGGCTTGCCGCCCAGGCCCACGCCCCAACCCAGTTCGCTGTTGACGCCCAGCGTGATCTTGTTGGTGATCTCGAAGTACTGCTGGTACTGCAGGTTGATGCGCGCGAACTGGGCGTCGCCGATGGCGCTCGTTTCGACGTTGACGCGCTGGTACTTGCCCTTCAGCGGCGAGATGACGCTGTCGCGGCTGTCACGCTGCCAGCCGATCGTGAGGGGGATGGAGTTGCTGCGCTGGCCGAACTGGTTGACGAACAGCAGATAGCTGTTGGGCAGGCCCTTGGACGTCGTGATGTCGGTCTGTTCGTAGCCGATGCCGAAGAAGACGGTGTCGATCTCGGAGAAAGGCACGCCGAAACGCAGCGCCCCGCCCTTGGTGACGTACTGGTATTCCTCGCCCAGCGTGTTGATCGGGCGCGTGGTGCGGTAGAACACGTCGACAGCGCGCGACACGCCGTCCACCGTGAAGTAGGGGTCGACCGTGCTGACCTGCAGCTGGCGGCCGGTGCGGGCCGTGGCCACGTCGATACCGAGGTAATTGCCCGAACCGAAGACGTTGTCCTGGCGGATGGAGCCAGTGAAGGACAGCTTGGTCTGGCTGGAGTAGCCGGCACCGACCGTGATGGCGCCGGTGGGGCGCTCGACGACGGTCAGGATCACGTCGACCTGGTCCTGGGCGCCCGGCACCTCCTGGGTGTCGATGGAGACTTCCTTGTCCTTGAAGTAGCCCAGGCGCTCGACGCGGTCGCGCGAGGACTTGATCTTCTGGCCGTCGTACCAGGCGGCTTCGAACTGGCGGAATTCGCGGCGGATGACCTCGTCGCGGGTGCGCGAGTTGCCGGAGATGATGACCTTGCGCACGTAGACGCGACGCTGCGGCTCGGCGACGAAGGTGACGACGACCTGGCCGGTCGTGCGGTCGATCTCGGGCTTGCTGTCGACGCGGGCGAAGGCATAGCCATAGGTGCCGAACAGGTCGCTGAAGGCGCGCACGGTGTTGGCCACCTGCTCGCCCTGGTAGGCCTCGCCGGGCTTCAAGAAGACCAGGTGCTTGAAGTCTTCTTCGCGGCCCAGGAAGTCGCCCTCGAGCTTGACGCCCGTGACGGTGTAGGGCTGGCCTTCACTGACCGTGATGGCGATGCTGATGCTCTGCTTGTCCGGCGAGATCGTCACCTGCGTGGAGGTGACGGCGAACTCCAGATAGCCGCGGTTCAGGTAGTAGCTGCGGATGGTTTCCAGGTCCGCATTCAGCTTGGCGCGCGAATAGCGGTCGGTCTTGGTGTACCAGGTCAGCCAGCCGGTCGTCGTCTGCTCCAGCAGGCCCTGCAGCGTGCTCTCGGAGAAGACCTTGGAGCCCAGGATGCGGATCTCGGCGATCTTGGCCGGCTCGCCCTCGGTCACGGTGAAGCTGACGTTGACGCGGTTGCGCTCGATCGGCGTGATCGTCGTCGTGACCTCGGCGCCGTACAGGCTGCGCGTGAGGTACTGGCGCTTGAGTTCCTGCTCGGCGCGGTCGGCCAGGGCCTTGTCGAAGGGCTTGCCTTCGCCGATGCCGACGTCCTTCAGCGACTTGGTCAGGGCTTCGGTGTCGAATTCCTTCAGGCCGACGAAGTTGACGTTGGCGATGATGGGACGCTCGTCGATGATGACGACGACGGCCGTGCCCTCGATGCTGATGCGCACGTCCTTAAACAGGCCCGTGGCAAACAGGGCGCGCAGCGCTGCGGCGCCCTTTTCATCGTTGTAGGTATCGCCGATGCGAAAGGGCAGCGACGCGAACACGGTGCCCGGGTCGGTACGCTGCAGGCCCTCGACGCGGATGTCCTTCAGAACGAAGGGGTCGACCGCCCAGGCTGCACCGGCCTGGAACATCCCCGTGACAGCCAGAGCCAGCAAGCCGAGGCGGAAGGGGCGACGCTTCGCTCCCGAACTGAAAGAAAAGGACATGGGAACCGGGAGTTTCAGTGTCAATGCCAGCCCGTCAGGCGGGAGGCAATGTCGTTGGTAAAGGCCAAGGCCATCATCAGCACCAGGATCAGCGCACCAGCGCGCTGCAGTTGCCGTTGCCACCATTCGGAGACGGGGCGGCCGCTCAGACCCTCGAAAAGATGATACATGAGGTGCCCTCCATCGAGCATTGGCAGCGGCAGCAGGTTCAGCACGGCCAGGCCCAGGGAAATCCGGGCCAGGAATTCGAGATAGGGCACAAGCCCGGCGCGCGCGGATTGTCCTGCGGCATCGGCGATCGCCAAGGGCCCGCCAAGGTTCTTTACCGAAGCCTGCCCCACCAGCATGCGGCCGATGACGCGCACGGTCGTGATGGCCATGTCCCAGCTCTGCTCAACGCCGCGCGACAGGCCCTCCAGCAGGCCATAGCGCACGAAGACGCGTTCCGGCGGAGACCCGGGCTGGACTTCAAGCCGGGCGACCCGCTGGCCGCTGCCGTCATCAATGAGGCGCGGCGTCGGGCTCAGCTCGACGACCTGGCCGGCGCGCTCGACGCGCCAGGCCATGGCGCGCGGCTGGTCCCCGTCGCGGGCGCGGCGGATGGCGTCGCGCAGGAAACCGGCATCGGGAACAGGCTGGCCGTCGATCGACAGCACACGGTCGCCCGCCATCAGACCGGCAGCCGCGCCCGCGCCACCGGCCGTCACCTGGCGGATCAGCGGCTCCATGCGCGGCGCCAGGCCGATGTCGTTGAAGAGGGCAGCGTCCGGCGCCCGGCCCGCCAGCCTGTCGATCTCCAGGCGAACCGTACGCGAGCCATGACCTTGCGGATCGCTGACCGACAGGTGCAGGGGCTCGCCCAAGGCCTGGGCGCGCGCGACGGCCGACTGCAGGTCGGCCAGGGAGTCGACGTCCTGCCACTGTTGGCCATCGGGCGATGTGGCGCGCACCCAATCGCCGGCATGCAGACCGGCGCGCTCGGCCAGGGAGGTGGCCGGCGGCGTGCCAACAACGGCCTTGGGCACCTGACTGCCCAGCCAGGCCACCACAGCAAACAGCAGCACGGCCAGCAGCCAGTTGGCGGCCGGGCCGGCCGCGACGATGGAGGCGCGCTGCCACAAGGGCCGCTGGCCGAAGGCCTGCTCGCGCTCGCTCGGTGCAACCGGGCCGTCACGCTCGTCCAGCATGCGCACATAGCCGCCCAGCGGCAGGGCGCTGAGCGTGAACTCGGTGCCGTTGCGACCGACGCGGCGCCAGAGCACGCGACCGAAGCCGACGGAAAAGCGCAGCACCTTGACGCCGCAAGCCCGCGCCATCCGGTAGTGCCCCCACTCGTGGAAAGCGATCAACAAGGCGATCGCCAGCAAGAACGGAGGGATGTCAGCGAGCGTCATACCAGCCGCAGAGCGTGCTTGCGAGTACGCGCATCGAGATCCAGCAGCGCCTCGATGCTGCCGCAATCGCCCGGCTGGATGTCGGCCAGGCATTGCGAGTTCAGCGCGTGGATGCGGTCGAAGCGCAGGCGGCCGGTCAGGAAGGCATCCACCGCCACTTCGTTGGCCGCATTCAGCACCGTCGTGCTGCCCTCGGGCGCGCACAGGGCCTGCCAGGACAGGTGCAAGCCGGGGAAACGCACGGCATCGGCCTCTTCGAAGCTGAGGCTGGGCGTGGTCAGCAGGTCCAGGCGGCTGGCACCCGAGGTGATGCGCTCGGGGAAGGACAGGCCGTAGGCGATGGGCACGCGCATGTCGGGCGTGCCGAGTTGGGCCAGCACCGACTGATCGCGGCAGACCACCATCGAGTGGATGATGCTCTGCGGGTGGATGATGACCTTGATCTGGTCCGGCGTGAGATTGAACAGCCAGCGCGCCTCGATGACCTCGAGCGCCTTGTTCATCATGGTCGCCGAGTCGACCGAGATCTTGCGGCCCATGACCCAGTTGGGGTGGGCGCAGGCTTGGTCGGGCGTCACATCGGCCAGCGTCTTGGGGTCGCGGCTGCGGAAGGGGCCGCCGGACGCCGTCAGCACGATGTGATCGATGCGCTCGTGCCAGGTCGCGCGGTCCTCCGGCAGGCACTGGAAGATGGCCGAATGCTCGCTGTCGATGGGCAGCAGCGTCGCACCGCCCTGCTCCACCGCGTGCATGAACAGCGCGCCACCGACGACGATGGCCTCCTTGTTGGCCAGCAGCAGGCGCTTGCCGGCGCGGGCCGCGGCGATGGCCGGCGCCAGGCCGGCGGCGCCAACGATGGCGGCCATGACGGTGTCGACGTCGGGATGCGCAGCGATATCAGCCAGCGCCTGGGCGCCGTCCAGCACCTCCGTGCAGCTGCCGGCCTCGCGCAGGCGCTCACGCAGGCGGGCGGCAGCCTCGCGCTCGGGCATCACGGCAAAGCGCGGCTGCAGGCTCAGGCACTGGGCCAGCAGCTCGTCGACGCGGCTCATCGCGCTGAGGGCGACGATCTCATAGCGTTCGGGATGGCGCGCGATGACGTCCAGCGTGTTGACGCCGATGGAGCCGGTCGAGCCGAGGACGCAGACGCGTTGGCGGGTCATGATGCGGTCAGAGGCTGATCAGCGCGAGGGCCAGCGGGAACACCGGCAGCAGCGCGTCGATGCGGTCCAGCACACCACCGTGGCCGGGCAGCAGATTGCTGCTGTCCTTGGCGCCGACGGCACGCTTGACGAGGGATTCGAAGAGGTCGCCGACGACGCTCATCGCGCTCAGAAAGACCAGGGCCAGCAGCGACACCCAGCCATGGCGCTGCACCAGCAATGTGTAGAGGCTGGGCGAGTCGACGGCCAGCTTCACGTCGATGACGTGGACCCAGAAGACGCCCAGCAGGATGACGCCGGCAAGGCCGCCCCAGACGCCTTCCCAGCTCTTGCCCGGGCTGATGGCCGGCGCCAGCTTGCGCTTGCCGAAGGCCCGGCCGCAGAAATAGGCCGCGATGTCGGCCATCCACACCAGGCAGAACACCGACAGGATGAAGTTGATGCCATGCACCTTGGCCTGCACGATGGCCAGCCAGGCGCCCCACAGCAACAGCGCCCCTAGGGCGAGGCGAACGCCACGCGCCATGCGCGGCCAGCCAGTGGGACCGGCGCGCAGCGCGAAGGCGCCGCCCAGCACCCAGACCAAGCTGGCCAGCGACCAGACCCAGGCCGGAGGCGCGTTCAGGCCGCCGATCAGCAGCGTCCAGACGCAGGCCAGGGCCAGGGCCACGCCGCCGGCGATCGCGCCGGTGCCGGGCAGGCCGTTGAGCTTGACCCATTCCCAGCCCGCCGCGCCCATCATGACGACGGTGACCCAGGCGAAGGGCCAGGGCGAGGCCTGGAAGAGCACCGGCAGCAGGATGGCCAGCAGCACGATGGCGGTGATGACACGGGTCTTCAGCATGGCCTTCTCTCGTTTCGATCAGGCCGCCGCGGGCGCTTCCTTGACGCCGCCGAAGCGGCGGTCGCGCTCGTGGAAGGCGGCGATGGCCGCATCCAGTTCACGCTCGCCGAATTCGGGCCACAGACAGTCCGAAAACACGAACTCGGTATAGGCGGCCTGCCAGAGCAGGAAATTGCTGATGCGGACCTCGCCACCGGTGCGGATGAAGAGGTCGGGGTCGGGCGCATAGCTCATGGCCATGAATTCCGACAGCTTGGCCTCGGTCAGCTCGTCGGCCGGCACGCCGGCTTGAATCGCCTTCTTGCAGGCCTGCACGATGTCCCAGCGGCCGCCGTAGTTGAAGGCCACGTTCAGGGTCAGCTTGGTGTTGTGCAGGGTGCTGCCTTCGGCCTCGTTCCAGGCGTTGCGCAGCTTGTCGGACACCGCGTCACGGTCACCGACGATGCGGATGCGCACACCCATGGCACCCATCTTGGCGAGGTAGCGGCTGACGGCGGCCAGCACCAGGCCCATCAGGCCCGAGACCTCGTCGCTCGGCCGCTTCCAGTTTTCGCTGGAGAAGGCGAAGACGGTCAGGTGCTCGATGTCGCGGTCGATGCAGGCCTGGACGACCTTGACGAGGCTGTCCACACCCGCCTTGTGGCCGAAGAAGCGCGGCAGGAAGCGCTTCTTGGCCCAACGGCCGTTGCCATCCATGACGATGGCGACATGGCGCGGCGGCGCCAGACGATCTGCGGTCACGACGGCAGACTTGCTCAAGACGGCGCTCAAACCGCCAGGATCTCGGCTTCCTTGCCCGAGATCAGCTTGTCGATCTCGTTGATCACCCGGTCGGTGAGCTTTTGCAGGTCGTCGAGGCTGCGGCGCTCGTCGTCCTCGCCGATTTCCTTGTCCTTCAGCAGCTTCTTGGCCTGCTCGTTGCCGTCGCGGCGCAGGTTGCGCACGGCCACCTTGGCGTCTTCACCGACGTTGCGCACCACCTTGGTCAGGTCCTTGCGACGCTCTTCGGTCAGCGGCGGCATCGGCACGCGGATCAGGTCACCCTGGGACGCCGGGTTCAGGCCCAGGTCGCTCTCGCGGATGGCCTTCTCGATCTTGGCGCCCATGCCCTTTTCCCAGGGCTGGACGGAGATGGTGCGGGCGTCCAGCAGCGTCACATTGGCCACCTGCGAGATCGGCACCAGGGAGCCGTAGTAGTCGACATTGACCTGATCCAGGATGCCGGGGTGGGCACGGCCCGTGCGGATCTTGTGCAGTTCGTTCTTCAGGGCTTCCACCGACTTGGCCATCTTGACCTCGGCGTTCTTCTTGATATCTGCTGTACTCATGGTTCGTACTCTCTCGTCAGACCAACCGCCAAGCAAGCAAGCTGGCGGCAACCACCGCCTTACCCAGCGGCACCGGCGGAACCGGCTTTGCCGGGCCGCCTGGTGCGCCCCCTTGAGGGGGCTCGCGCAGCGAGTAGGGGGTGGGCCATTCTTTCAAACGTGGACCAGCGTGCCCTCGTCCTCGCCCTGCACGACGCGCTTGAGCGCACCGGGCTTGAAGATGCTGAAGACCTTGATCGGCAGCTTCTGGTCGCGGCACAGCGCAAAGGCGGCGCCGTCCATGACCTGCAGGTTGCGCGTGATCGCTTCGTCGAAGGTGATGCGCGAGTAGCGCGTCGCGTCGGGATTCTTCTTCGGGTCGGCCGAATAGACGCCATCGACCTTGGTGGCCTTCAGCACGATCTCGGCGCCGATCTCGGCGCCGCGCAGGGCGGCGGCCGTGTCGGTCGTGAAGAAGGGGTTGCCGGTACCGGCGGCGAAGACGACGACCTTGCCCTCTTCGAGGTATTGCAGGGCCTTGGGGCGCACATAGGGCTCAACGACCTGTTCGATGGCGATGGCCGACATCACGCGGGCAACCATGCCTTCCTGGCGCATGGTGTCGGCCAGGGCCAGGGAGTTCATCACCGTGGCCAGCATGCCCATGTAGTCGGCCGTGGCGCGGTCCATGCCGACGGAGCCGCCGGCCACGCCGCGGAAGATGTTGCCGCCGCCAATGACGACGGCCACCTCGATGCCCATCTGCGTCACTTCGCGGATTTCCTGCACCATGCGCACGATGGTGGCGCGATTGATGCCGTAGGCGTCGTCGCCCATCAGGGCTTCGCCGGAGAGCTTGAGCAGGATGCGCTTGTACGCGGGCATGGTGTCCTCAGTGGTGGGGGCCTATGGTGGGCCGCAAGTTTAAAGGGCGCCAACTTGGCGCCCCTTCATTTCGTACGATTTCGCAAGTGTCTTTACTGACCCTTGGCGGCTGCCACCTGGGCGGCCACTTCGGCTGCGAAGTCGTCGACCTTCTTCTCGATGCCTTCGCCGACGACGTAGAGCGTGAAGCCCTTGACCGTCGTGTTGGCGGCCTTCAGGTGGGCGCCCACGGTCTGCTTGCCGTCAGCGGCCTTCACGAAGACCTGGTCCAGCAGAGAGACTTCCTTCAGGAACTTCTGCACCGAGCCTTCGACCATCTTGGCGACGATGTCGGCCGGCTTGCCGGATTCGGCGGCCTTCTCGGTGGCGATCTTGCGCTCCTTCTCGACCAGCTCGGCCGAGACGTCGGCGCCCGACAGGGCGGCCGGCTTCATGGCAGCGATGTGCATGGCCACGTCCTTGGCGGCGACGTCGTCACCTTCGAACTCGACGACCACGCCGATGCGGGTGCCGTGCAGGTAGGTGGCCAGCTTGCTGCCGGTGTAGCGCTGGAAGCGGCGGATCGTCATGTTCTCGCCGATCTTGCCGATCAGGCCCTTGCGCACGTCTTCCACCGTCGGGCCGAAGCCTTCCTGCGACAGGGGCAGGGCCGACAGGGCAGCCACGTCGGCGGGGTTCTGTTCGGCGACCAGGCCGGCCAGGGCGTTCACGAAGGCCAGGAAGGCGTCGTTCTTCGAGACGAAGTCGGTCTCGCAGTTGACTTCGATCAGGGCGCCGTTGCCACCGACCACGGCCGCGGCAACGATGCCTTCGGCGGTGATGCGCGAGGCGGCCTTGCCGGCCTTGTTGCCCAGCTTGACGCGCAGGATCTCTTCAGCGCGGCCCAGGTCGCCTTCGGCTTCGGTCAGCGCCTTCTTGCACTCCATCATCGGGGCGTCGGTGCGGGCACGCAGTTCGCCCACCATGCTTGCAGTGATTGCAGCCATTTCTATCTCCAGATTTCGGTTGGCAAAAGGGGCCTCGCGGCCCCTTTCAGATGCGGGGTCGAGAAGGCTTCAGGCCTCTTCGGAAACCTCGACGAACTCGTCGCCGGCGGGAGCAACCGCAGCCAGCACTTCGTTCGTGGCATTGGCCTTGCCTTCCAGCACGGCGTCAGCGACGGCACGGGCGTACAGAGCGACAGCCTTGGCGGAGTCGTCGTTGCCGGGGATGACGTAGTCGATGCCGATGGGCGAGTGGTTGGTGTCAACCACGCCGATGACGGGAATGCCCAGCTTCTTGGCTTCGGCAACGGCAATCTTGTGATAGCCGACGTCGATGACGAAGATGGCGTCGGGCAGGGCGGTCATGTCCTGGATGCCGCCGATGTTCTTTTCCAGCTTGGCGATGTCGCGCTGGAACAGCAGGGCTTCCTTCTTGATCGCGGGCTGTGTGCCGGCGTCGATCTGGGCCTGCATGTCCTTCAGGTTCTTGAGGGAGGTCTTGACCGTCTTGAAGTTGGTCATCATGCCGCCCAGCCAACGCGAGTCGACGTAGGGCATGCCGGCGCGCTGCGCTTCGGCGGCGATGAACTCACGGGCCTGGCGCTTCGTGCCGATCATCAGGATCGTGCCGCGCTTGGCAGCCAGCGAGCGCACGAACTTCATCGCATCGTTGAACGCGGGCAGCGTCTTCTCGAGGTTGATGATGTGGATCTTGTTGCGATGGCCGTAGATATACGGGGCCATCTTGGGATTCCAGAAGCGGGTTTGGTGGCCGAAATGGACGCCGGCTTCCAGCATCTCGCGCATCGTGACAGACATGGGTCTTACTCCGAAGGTTGTGTCTAAAATCCGGCCCGAATTGCGTCGCAGCGCCTTGAAACGAATGTTTCAAGACCGCCGCAAGCCGCAACACCTCAGTGAGGCCGGTTTGCGATTTGTTGCGATGAATGGCCACCAACACCCTACGGGCGAACTGGTCGCTGCATCCCTCACAACCGTTTTGCTTTTGAGTTGCGGCCTCTAGAGCCACCCCCTCCGGCAAAACCCGCAGAGTATACACAACTTCATGCCCTTCTTCAGCCGACGCCGCTCCACAGCGGTCGCCAGCGCGCCCTTCCCGACCGTCTCCAGGGTGCCCGCGTGATGCGCAGCGTTGCAGTGGTGGGCGCCGGTCTCGCGGGCGTCACGACGGCTTATGAATTGGCCGCGCTGGGCTTCAAGGTCCAGGTTTTCGAACGCGGCGGCAGCGTGGCCGAGCAGGCCAGCTTTGCCAGCAGCGCCCTGCTCTCCCCTTACCTGCCCGACCTGACCGACGCCAGCATCCCGGCACCGCTGGGCTTTCGCTTGCGCCGCTGGCGCGCCGGCCGCAAGGGTGGCGATGCCGCCAGCCAGCTGGCTGCACTGAGCCTGTTGAGCCTGGCGCGCACTGCCGAGCTGCGCCGCGAACTGGGGCTGGATGACGAGCCCAGCCAGGGCCTGCTCATCGCGCTGACCGACGCCAAGCGCTTCGCCGCCGCGGAGGCGCGCCTGGAAGGATGGAAGACCCTCGGAGTGCAGGTCGAACTCATCGAGGCCGGCGAGGCCCGCCTGCGTGAGCCAGGCCTGAATGCCGAAGCACCGCTTTGCGCCGCCCTGGCCCTGTCGCACGGCGGCACCGGCAATGCCCGCCTGTTTGCCCAGCAGCTGCGCCAGCAGGCCCAGCGACGGGGAGCGAGCTTTCGCTTCCACAGCACCGTGCGCGCCATCGCCGTCGACGGCGCCGGCCTGACGCTGCGCTACGAATACACGCCGCCCATGGAAGCGCCCACGCGCGGCAGCGAACGCGAAGCCGGCGACACCCTGCCCCAGCTGCTCGGCCCGCAAGACGCACGCTTCGACGCTGTCGTGCTCTGCAACGGCCTGGAAGCCTCCGCCCTGCTCGGCCAGCGCCTGCCGCTGTCGGCCCAGCACGAAGCCTCCGTCACCGCGCCGCTGCGCCTGCTCGAAGCCCACCCCGACCTGGGCCCCAAGGCAGGCTGGGTCGATCCCTCGCGTGGTCTCGCGGTCACCCGCACCGGTCAGCGCGTGCGTGTGACTGGCGGCCTGGCCGTTACCGACGCCCGCGCCAGGGTCTCGCCCGATTTCGAAGCCCTGCACCGCGGCCTGCAGCACTGGTTCCCGGGCTCGGTCCTGCACAGCCAAGTCCAGCAAGGCCAGAGCCGCCGCGCCCTGAGCGCCGACGGCCTGCCGCTGCTGGGCGCCAGCAGCCGCGCCGGCCTGTGGCTCAACCTGTCGACCGGCGGCCAGGGCTGGGGCCTCGCCTGCGGCAGCGCCCAGGTGCTGGCGCAGCTGATCGCCGGGCAGGCGCCGGCACAGGACATTGGCGCTCTCGGCCAGCAAAGACTCGCCTAAGCTCGCGGGCATGCACGCGCTGCTGCCCACGACCTCCACCCTGCCCCTGTTCGACGTCGCCGCCAGCCGGCGCATCGAGGCACGCGCCCTCGTCCATTCGCCCGACCTGATGGAGCGCGCGGGCCTGGCGGTGGCCAAGCTGGCGTTGGCGCTGCGCCAGGGGTCCGGGCCGGTCTGGATCGCCTGCGGCCCGGGCAACAACGGCGGCGACGGGCTGGTGGCCGGGCGGCGCCTGGCCGAGGCCGGCGTGCCGGTGCACATCAGCCATGAGGCCCCCGCCCACCCTTCCCTGGTCATCGACGCCCTGCTCGGCCTGGGCCTGAACCGCGGCCCATCGGCCGAGATGCGGGTCACCATGTCCGCGATGGCCGCCTGCGGTGCCCCCGTGCTGGCCATCGACCTGCCCAGCGGCCTGCTGGCCGACACGGGCCAGCCCGCTGGCGGACATGCCGTGCACGCCGACCACACCCTCACGCTGCTGACCCTCAAGCCTGGCCTCTTCACCGGCGAGGGCCGCGCGCACTGCGGACGCATCTGGTTCGACGACCTCGGCATCACGCCCGATGAGCCGGCCACGGCCGACCTGCTCGGCCCCGCACCGACGCCCACGCGCAGCCCGACCAGCCACAAGGGCAGCCATGGCCAGGTGCTGGTCGTCGGCGGTGCGGCTGGCATGCAAGGCGCCGCGCGGCTGGCGGCGCGCGCGGCCCTGGCATGCGGCGCGGGCCGCGTTTATCTGGACCTGCTTTCACAACCGGCCGGCGAACCTGCCGACCCCGGCCAGCCCGAGCTGATGCGGGGCCGGCTGCAGGACCTGCCGCAGGCCGTCGGCGTCATCGGATGCGGCGCCGGGCCGGCCATTGCCGAAGCCCTGCCCGATGCGTTGCGGCAGTTGCCACGCCTCGTCATCGACGCCGATGCGCTCAATGCCATCGCATCGGATGAGGCGCTGCAGCAGCAGCTGAAAGCCCGCCCCGCCGGTACGACGCTGCTGACGCCCCACCCCCTCGAAGCGGCACGCCTGCTGAGCCGCGATGTGGCCAGCCTGCAGGCCGATCGCCTGGCCGCCGCCCGAGAGCTGGCGCTGCGTTTCAACGCCAGCATCGTGCTCAAGGGGTCGGGCAGCGTCGTCGCCTCACCCGGCGAGCGGCCTGCGCTCTGCGCCAGCGGCGGACCCGCGCTGGCCACGGCCGGCAGCGGCGATTTGCTGGCCGGCTGGCTGGGCGGACTGTGGGCCCAACAGCCTACGCTCGGTGCCCACGCGATCGCCTGCGCCGGCGTCGACGCGCACGGCCGCGCTGGCGATGTGGAGGGCGTGCTGCGCGCCAGCGAGCTCATCACCCGCCTGGCGGCACAGCACTGAGGCTCAGCGCCGCTTGCGCGGCGCCGCCTTGGCCGCCGTCTTCTTGGCCGCCTTGCGCGCTGCCTTGACCGGATGCAGGCCCGCGACGACGGCCTTGCGGCCTTGTTTCACGTCGCGATCGGTCTGGCGCACTTCCTCCAGCGCCTCGACGGCCGTCTTGGGCGCGCGCTTCTTGGCCGGCGCTTTCCCCGATGCCTTGCCCGAGGGTTTGGCGCCGGAGCCACGACTCGGCGCGCGCAAGTCGTCACCATCGCGCACCAGACGGAAGTCGATGCGGCGACCGTCCAGGTCGACACGGCTGACCTGCACCTGCACGCGCGCGCCGGTGGCGTAGCGGATGCCGGTGCGTTCGCCGCGCAGCTCCTGGCGCGCCTCGTCGAAGCGGTAGTACTCGCCGCCGAGCTCGGTGATGTGGACCAGGCCTTCGACGTAGAGCGCGTCCAACTGCACGAACAGGCCAAAGGACGTGACGGCGCTGACGGTGCCGGCGAACTCCTCGCCGAGGCGGTCGCGCATATAGCGGCACTTCAGCCAGGCTTCGACGTCGCGGCTGGCCTCATCGGCACGCCGCTCGTTGGCGCTGCAATGCGCACCGACGACCTCCCAGCGCTCGGCCTCGTTGCGAGCATCGGCCGGGTTGGGCGGCGGCGGCCGGCCCGGGCGCTTGGGCGCCTGCGGCACGTTCATCTTGGCCGCATCCAGCGTGTAGCGCTTGCCTGCCAGCAGGCATTTGATGACGCGATGCACCAGCAGGTCGGGATAGCGCCGGATCGGGCTGGTGAAGTGGGTGTAGGCCGGATAGGCCAGGCCGAAGTGGCCCGAGTTGGTGCCGGTGTAGATGGCCTGCTGCATGGAGCGCAGCAGCATGGTGTGGATCTGCTGGGCGTCGGGGCGGTTCTTGGTGGCCTCCGCCAGTTGCTGGAACTCGCGCGGCGACGGGTCGTCGGAGATGCCGACCGAGATGCCCAGGGAGCGCAGATAGTTCTGCAGGGTCTGGCGCTTCTCAGGCGTGGGGCCTTCATGCACGCGGTAGAGCGAGGGGTGCTTGGAGCCCTGGATGAAATCCGCCGAGCAGGTGTTGGCGGCCAGCATGGCCTCCTCGATCAGCCGGTGGGCATCGTTGCGGGTGCGCGGGATGATCTTCTCGATGCGACCGTTGTCATCGCAGACGATCTGTGTCTCGGTGGTCTCGAAATCGATGGCGCCGCGGCGGTGGCGCTCGCCCAGCAGCGCGCGATAGACCTCGTGCAGATGCAGCAGATGCGGCACCAGTTCGCGGCGCTTGGCCGCCTCGGGGCCATGCGTGTTGGCCAGGATGGCCGCCACCTCGGTGTAGGTGAAGCGCGCGTGCGAGCAGATCACCGCCGGGTAGAACTGGTAGGCCGTGACGGTGCCGTCGGTTGACACGAGCATGTCGCAGACCATGCTGAGCCGGTCTTCATACGGGTTCAGCGAGCACAGGCCGTTGGACAGCTTCTCCGGCAGCATCGGAATGACACGGCGCGGGAAGTAGACCGAGGTGGCGCGCTCGTAGGCGTCGGCGTCCAGCGGTTCGCCGGGCTTCACGTAATGCGACACGTCGGCGATGGCGACCAGCAGGCGCCAGCCTTCGAAGGCCTTCTTGCCGCGGCCCTGCTTGAAGGGCTCGCAATAGACGGCGTCGTCGAAGTCGCGCGCATCCTCGCCGTCGATGGTGACGAGCGGCACGTCGCGCAGGTCGATGCGGTGCTTGAGGTCGGCCGCGCGCAGCTTCTCGGGCAGCTTGGCGGACTGGGCCAGCGTGTCGGGGCTGAAGCGGTGCGGCACGTCGTACTTGCGCACCGCAATCTCGATCTCCATGCCGGGATCGTCGATTTCCCCTAACACCTCGACCACGCGGCCAACAGGCTGGGAATACAGCGAGGGCGGCTCGGTCAGCTCGACCGCCACAACCTGGCCAGCCGTGGCATTGGCGATGCCGTTCTTGGGGATGAGGATGTCCTGGCCCATGCGCCGGTCTTCGGGCGCGACCAGCCAGATGCCCGACTCCAGCAGCAGGCGGCCGATCAGCGGGCGCTTCTTGCGCTCGAGGATCTCGAGCACCTTGCCTTCGGGGCGGCCGCGCTTGTCGAAACGGACGACGCGCACGCGCAGGCGGTCGCCATGCATGACGGCGTGGGTCTCCTGCGAGGACAGATAGATGTCCGAGGAGCCGTCGTCGGGGATCAGGAAGCCGTGGCCATCGCGATGGCCTTGCAGCGTGCCCTCGACCTCGCCGAGCAGGCCCGCGCTGTCGCCCGTAGGCGATGAAGTTGTGTTCTTCAAGTTTTTGATGATATAGTCTCTGTTTTCCTGAAACGGCTCAGGACTTCAATCGAAGTTTTGAGCACCTTGCCCAGGTGGCGGAATTGGTAGACGCACTAGTTTCAGGTACTAGCGGGTAACTCCGTGGAGGTTCGAGTCCTCTCCTGGGCACCAAACAAAGACAAAAAGGCCGATGCGAAAGCATCGGCCTTTTTGCTTTGGTGCCCAGGAGAGGACTCGAAGGGCGTGTCACCGGGGACCGAGGACAAGCCCTGCGGCTTGTCCGACGCCTCGGTGAAGGCAACGCGCCTGCAAGCGCGTTGCCGGCCGCCGGGGTCGCCGGAGGTGACCGAGTCCCCGACGATGCGCCCTCGATGGGCGCTTCGTCGAGTGGTGGCACAAACCGAACTTCGCATCGTGCCACTCAACCAGCGCTGCCTCAAACGACGAACTTCTTCGCCAGCGCCTCCGGCCCCATGCCGTCGTATTCCTCGAACGGCTGGTGGATCCAGGGCGAGGTTTCCAGCATCTCGCAGTAATAGTCCGGCGTGTAGGCCGACACCTGCTTGGTCCAGATGACCGCCGAGCGCAGCTCGGTGATGGCGGGCATGCCGCGCAGGCGCTCCACCACGGCCTTCAGCGTGACGCCCGAGTCGGCCAGGTCATCGACCAGCAGCACGCGGCCGGCCAGTTCACCCTTGGGCATGGTGATGTACTTGGCCATGTCCAGGCGACCCTGGATGGTGCCGGCCTCGGCGCGGTAGGAGCTCGTCGACATGATGCCCAGCGGCTTGTCGAAGACGCGCGACAGCACGTCGCCCGGGCGCATGCCGCCGCGGGCCAGGCAGAGGATCTGGTCGAACTGCCAGCCCGAGGCGTGCACCTTGAGCGCCAGGCGCTCGGTCAGCAGGTGGTACTCGTCCCAGGATACGTAGAGGTGTTTGCCGTCGTCGGTCAACATGGTGGTGGAGTCTCCGTCGAGTAGGTTTGTAGTGTCAGGCGGAATAAGGATGACGCAGCACGATGGTGTGCTCGCGGTCGGGGCCGGTCGAGACCATGTCGATGGGTGCACCGATGACCTCTTCCACGCGCTTCAGGTAGCTGCGCGCATTGGCGGGCAGCTTGTCCCAGGCGGTAACGCCGAAGGTCGTCTCGGTCCAGCCGGGGAAGGTCTCGAACACGGGCTCGCAGGCATCGATCTCGTCGGCGTCCAGCGGCAGGATGTCGAGCAGCTTGCCGTCGAGCTGGTAGCCCACGCACATCTTGATTTCGGTCAGGCCGTCCAGCACGTCGAGCTTGGTCAGGCACAGGCCGGTGATGCCGTTGATGATGATGGAGCGCTTCAGCGCGGCGGCGTCCAGCCAGCCGCAGCGGCGCGCACGGCCGGTCACGGTGCCACGCTCCTGGCCGACGGTGGAGAGGTGGTAGCCGACGGTGCCGGGCTGCTCCCAGTCCAGCTCGGTCGGGAAAGGACCGGAGCCGACGCGCGTCGTGTAGGCCTTGGTGATGCCCAGCATGTAGTGCAGCATCTGCGGGCCCACACCGGCGCCGGCGGCGGCATTGCCGGCCACGCAGTTGCTGGACGTGACATACGGGTAGGTGCCGTGGTCGATGTCCAGCAGCGTGCCCTGCGCGCCTTCGAACAGGATGTTGGCGCCGGCCTTGCTGGCCTTGTGGATCATGTAGCCGACGTCGGCCAGCATGGGCTTGATGGCCTCGGCCATCTTCATGGCCTGCTCGAAGATGGGCTCGAAGGCCAGGGGCTCGCCCTTCAGATAGCCCGACAGCGCGAAGTTGTGCAGGTCCAGCAGCTCGCGCAGCTTCTTGGCGAAGCGCTCGGGGTGCTTCAGGTCCTGGGCGCGCAGGGCGCGACGAGCCACCTTGTCTTCATAGGCCGGGCCGATGCCCTTGCCGGTGGTGCCGATCTTGCCGCTGCCGCTGGTCTCGCGCAGTTGCTCTCGAGCCTTGTCGACGGCAACGTGGAAGGGCAGGATCAACGGGCAGGATTCGCTGATGAAGAGGCGCGAACGCACCTCGACGCCGGCGGCTTCCAGGCGCTCGATCTCGCTCAGCAGATGGGTCGGGTCCACCACCACGCCGTTGCCGATGTAGCAGGCCACGCCGTCGCGCATGATGCCGCTGGGGATCAGTTGCAGCGCGGTCTTCACGCCCTTGATGACCAGCGTATGGCCGGCGTTGTGGCCACCCTGGAAACGGACGACACCTTGTGCGTGGTCCGTCATCCAGTCGACGACCTTGCCCTTGCCCTCGTCACCCCATTGGGTGCCGACGACGACCACATTGCGTCCACGCGCGGTTTGGCTCATGTTGATTGCCTGTCTTTGCTTGAAAGGAAAAGTGGGCGCCGCGCCTTACAGCGTTCGGACAACCCACTGAGTGTGCTCGCGAACCAGCTCGCGGTCACAGTCGAATTCATCGGCCTCGTGCTCATGCCCGGGCAAAACGCACACCACCGTCTCGCCCTGCTCGCGCAGCGCACGCACGGCCTGGCGCAGCGAGGCCTCCTCGCCCCAGGGCGCCCGCACGGCGGCGCGCAGGGGCGTGGCCGGCACCAGGGTCACCAGCGTCTTCAGGTCCAGGCTGAAGCCCACGGCCGGGCGGCGGCGGCCAAAGGCGGCGCCCACCTCGTCGTAGCGGCCGCCGCGCAGCACGGCGTCGGAGCAGCCCGAGGCGTAGGCGGCGAAGCGGATGCCCGTGTAATAGGCATAGCCCTGCAGATCGGCCAGGTCGAAGCCCAGGGCCACCTCGGGGTGGACAACCGCCAGATGGCCGGCCAGCCAGTCCAGGTCGGCAAGGGCCGACTTGACGAGGGGATGATCGGGCAGGCGGCGCGCGGCCTCGGCCAGCACCTCGCGGCCACCGAACAGGCTGGGCAGGGCCAGCAGCGCGTCGCGCGTCGCGGCAGGCAGGCCGGCGGTCAAATCGGTCAGCACGCCCATGTCCTTGGCCGCCAGCGCCGCGGTCAGGGCGGACAGGGTGTCGGCCGGCAGCTTGACGCCGTCCAGCACGCCCTGCAGCAGGCGCGCGTCGCCCAGGTCCAGCATCACGTCGCTCAAGCCGGCGCGGCGCAGCGCGTCCAGGGCCAGCTCATGCACTTCCAGGTCGGCTTCCAGGCCGCCATGACCGTAGATCTCGACGCCGAACTGCAGCGGTTCACGGCTGGTGTTCAAGCCGTCGGGCCGCGTGTGGGCGACGGGGCCGCAGTAGCACAGCCGGGTCACGCCCTGGCGGTTCAGCAGATGGGCGTCGATGCGGGCGACCTGGGGCGTCGTGTCGGCGCGCAGGCCGAGCGAGCGACCAGACAGTTGATCGACCAGCTTGAACAACTTGATCTCGGAGCCCGAGCCGGTGCCGGACAGCAGCGAGTCGAGGTGCTCCAGAAGAGGCGGAATGACCAGCTCGCAGCCATAGCCGCGGGCCATGTCGAGCAGCTCTCTACGCAGCTCTTCGATGCGGCGCGCCTGCGAAGGCAGGACATCGGCAATGTGCTCGGGCAGCAGCCAAGCAGAGGACATGGGCGCAGGCTAGGCGGTTAAAAACGGCATTGTACCTATGCCCTCCCCCGCCCCAGCCCTGCAAGCCTTCAGATCAACGCAACCAAAGCAGCCCGAAAAGGCCCATCAGGATGCTGACCAGGCCGATGAAGCGGATCTGCCCATCGCTCATCGCAAGGATGCGGCTGAAGACCTCGCGCCAACGCGCCGGGCTGACCAGGGGCATCAGCCCCTCGATCACCATGACCAGCGCGAGCGCGGTCAGCAGCTCTGTCACTTGCGCGCGGGCGCGGCGGCAGGAGCGGCGCCGGAGCCCCGCATGGCCTTGAAGAAGTCACTGGACGGATCGACGACCATCACATCGCTCTTCTTGTTGAAGCTGGCGCGATAGGCCTCCAGCGAGCGGTAGAACTGCGCGAACTGTGGGTCGCGGCCAAAGGCCTCGGCATACAGGGCCGATGCCTTGGCATCGCCTTCGCCCTTGATCTTCTGGGCATCACGGAAGGCCTCGGCGACGATGATTTCGCGCTGGCGGTCGGCATCGGCCTTGATCTTCTCGCCCTCGGCGGTGCCGGTGGAACGCGCCTCGGCGGCCACGCGCTTGCGCTCTGAGTCCATGCGCTTGTAGACCGAGTCCGTGATGCTGGAGGCAAAGTCCACGCGCTTGATGCGCACGTCAACGACCTCGATGCCGAACTGCTTGGCCTCGTCGGCCAGGCGCTTGCGCACGTCCTGCATGATCTTCTCGCGCTCGGTGGCCAGCACGGCGATGACGGTGCGCTTGGTCACTTCCTCGTTGAAGGCGGCCTGCACGACCGGCGCGAGGCGGTTCTCGACATTGCGCACGTCGGCGCCGCTGTTGCGGATGAACTGGCGCGGCTCGGCGATGCGCCACTTGATCAGCCAGTCGATGACCAGGCTCTTCTTCTCGGCCGTGAAGATGGGGCGCGACTCGCTGCTGTCCAGGGTCTGCACGCGGCGGTCCAGCAGCACGACGTTCTGCAGCGGCGGCGGCAGCTTGAACTTCAGGCCCGGCTCGGTGATGACTTCCTTGATCTCGCCCAGCGCGTAGACGGCAGCGAACTGGCGCTGATCGACGATGAAGAGCATCGACGACAGCAGCATCAGGACGACGATGGCGCCGGCGAGGATGGCGGCAATACGGTTCATGAGAGGGTCCTCAATCAGCGGCCGTCGCGGCTGCGCTGGTTGTCACGGCTGCGCAGGTCATTGCTGCTTGGCAATGTCGTGGGCTCGGGCAGGGTCGTGGGCTGCGGCGGCGACACGGTCACCGTGCCGCTGCTGCCCTGCTGGATCAGCTTGTCCAGCGGCAGGTAGAGCAGGTTGGAGCCGGTCCGGCTGTCCACCATGACCTTGCTGACATTGCTGTAGATCTGCTGCATCGTGTCGATGTAGATGCGGTCGCGCGTGACCTGGGGCGCCTTCTGGTACTCGGCCAGCACGCTCTTGAAACGCTCCGCATCACCCTCGGCGCGCGCGATGACGCTGGCCTTGTAGCCCTCGGCCTGCTCGCGCAGCTTGGCGGCGTCGCCGCGGGCACCTGGGATCTTGTCGTTGGCGTAGGCCTGCGCGTCGTTCTTCAACTGCTCGCGGTTGGCATTGGCCTTCTGCACGTCGTCGAAGGCGGCCTGCACCTGCTCGGGCGGCTGCACGCTCTGCACGTTGACGCTCTTGACCTGGATGCCGGCCTTGAGGCGGTCGAGCTGGGCCTGGATGGACTTGACCAGATCGGCAGCGATGGCGTCGCGCTGCTCGTAAAGCACAGAATCCATCGTGCTCTTGCCGACGATCTCGCGCACGGCCGACTCGGCGGCCAGCAACACAGCTTGCTCGGGGTCGCGGTTCTCGAACAGAAAGTCCTTCAGGTCACGGATGGTGAACTGCACCGAGAAACGGATGTCGACGATGTTCTCGTCCTGGGTCAGCATGGACGAGTCGCGCAGGCCCGTGGCCGCGACGACCGAACTGCGGCCCACCTCGACCTGGCGCAGCTGCGAGACCGGCTGGATCTCGTGGGCCTGGAAGGGATAAGGCGCGCGCCACTGGAAGCCCGCCTCGACGGTCTTCTGGTACTTGCCGAAGGACGTGATGACGCCCTGCTGGCCTTCCTGCACGATGAAGAAGCCGCTGGCCAGCCAGCCCAGGGCCACGACGCCGGCGATGAGGCCCACGCCGATGCCTGCGCCCTTCATGTCGGGCGAACCGCCGGAGCCATTCGGACCCGAAGGCCCGCCGGACTTGCCACCGAACATGCCCGACAGCTTGCGATTGAAATCGCGCCAGAGCTCGTCCAGATCGGGCGGGCCGTCATTGCGGCCGTTGTTCAGCAGCCGGCCTGCGGCGCGTGCCACGGGCGTCATCAGACGCTGGGCCCAGCTGCTGCGGGGCGGGGTGTGGGGAGTGCTGCTCATGCCTTGGAAGGGTCTGAGGAAGAGGGGTCGCCGTCATCGGATGACGGCGACGGATCAGCGTCGAAACGTGGGTCCCGCTCGTCGGGAATCAAGGGCTGGGTCTGCATGGCCGTCGCAATCAGCTGGCGCAACTCGGCCAGGCCGCTGCCGTCCAGCGCGCTGACGAAGACGCGTGGCGTCGGCTCGGTGCTGCCGTTGGGGCGCAGCATGGCGTCGACGATCTCGCGCGGGCGCTGGTCGTCGGGCAGCAGGTCCTGCTTGTTGTAGACCAGGATCTGCGGCACGCCGCTGGCGCCGATTTCTTCCAGCACGCGCTCGACCTCGACCATCTGCTCATCCAGCACGGGGCTGGCCGCGTCGATGACATGCAGCAGCAGGTCGGCATCGGCCGCCTCCTGCAGCGTCGCGCGGAAGGCCTCGACGAGCTTGTGCGGCAGGTCGCGGATGAAACCCACCGTGTCGGACAGCGACACGCTGGCTGCCGCCTGCTCGAGGTAGAGGGAGCGGGTCGTCGTGTCCAGGGTCGCGAACAGCTGGTTGGCCGCATAGGCGCGCGCCTTGGTCAGCGCGTTGAACAGCGTGCTCTTGCCCGCGTTCGTGTAGCCGACCAGGGAGACCTTGAAGACGCCATTGCGCGAGCGGGACTTGCGCTGGGTGCTGCGCTGGCGCTGCACCTGCTTCAGCCGCTCCTTGGTCTTCTTAATGCGGTCGTCGATCATGCGACGGTCCAGCTCGATCTGGGCCTCGCCGGGACCGCCGCGCATGCCGATGCCGCCGCTCTGGCGCTCCAGGTGGCTCCAGCGCCGCACCAGGCGCGTGGCCAGGTATTGCAGCCGCGCCAGCTCGACCTGCAACTTGCCCTCGTGGCTTTGCGCGCGGGCGGCAAAGATCTCGAGGATCAGTGCCGTGCGGTCGGCCACGGGCACGCCGAGGACGCGCTCCAGGTTGCGTTGCTGGGCCGGCGAGATGGCCTGATCGAACAGCACCGTGTGAGCTTGGTGGGCCTGCACGAGGAGCTTGATCTCGTCGGCCTTGCCGGAGCCCACGAACAGGGCCGCATCGGGCGCCGGGCGGCGCGCGATGATCTTGGCCACCGGCGTGTCGCCGGCGGATTCGGCCAGCAAGGCCAGTTCGTCCAGGCTCTCGTCGAACCCTTGGGCGGAGCGGTGGCGACCGAAATCGACACCCACAAGAATGGCGCGCGCCGCCTCGGAGGGCGGCGTCGCGTCGTGGGCAGAGGTCGAGGACAAGGGGTGGGGATCAGGCGTCCGCGGGGGCGTCGCCGGCGTGGAAGTTGACGGCGCGGCCCGGCACGACGGTCGAGATCGCGTGCTTGTAGACCATCTGCGTCACGGTGTTGCGCAGCAGGACGACGTACTGGTCAAACGATTCGATGTGGCCTTGGAGCTTGATGCCGTTCACGAGGTAGATCGAAACGGGCACATGCTCTTTGCGAAGCAGGTTCAAAAAGGGGTCCTGCAAAAGTTGGCCTTTGTTGCTCATCGGTATGCTCCGAGTTATCGGGGGGGTGGGGACTACGGGTAAGACCTTAACACACGGTCCCACGGGTGCCGGGCGTCAGCCTAGGTCTTTTCGTCGAAGGGATTCTTCGAAGAACGTAGCTCGATCTTCAGCGGCGTTCCGACCAGCTTGTAGTGGGCGCGGATGCGGCCTTCCAGGTAGCGCTTGTAGACCTCGGTGACGCCGTCCAGCGCATTGCCGTGGATGACGACGATGGGCGGGTTCTGGCCGCCCTGGTGGGCATAGCGCATCTTGGGGCGCGAAACACCCGAGCGCTTGGGCTGCTGGTGCTCCACGGCCTCCTGGATCAGGCGGGTCAGCACCGGCGTGGTCATCTTGCGGTAGGCCGAGGCATAGGCGTCGGCCATCGCGTTCCACAGCGCCGACAGACCCTGGCGCTTCAGCGCAGAGATGTTGTGCATGGGCGCGAACTTCAGGAAGGCCAGGCGCTGCTCGATCTGGCGCTTCAGCGTCTCGCGCTGGTAGCTGTCGACGGCGTCCCACTTGTTGCAGGCCAGCACGACGGCGCGGCCGCTGTCCAGGATGTAGCCGGCGATGTGGGCATCCTGGTCGGTCACGCCTTGCGTGGCATCCAGCAGCAGCAGCACGACGTGGGCGTCGGCAATCGCCTGCAGGGTCTTGACGACCGAGAACTTCTCGATGGCCTCGAAGACCTTGCCCTTGCGGCGCAGACCGGCCGTATCGATGAGCTTGAACTTCTGGCCGTTGCGCTCGAAGTCCACGGCAATCGCGTCGCGCGTCGTGCCCGGCATGTCGAAGGCGACCAGCCGCTCCTCGCCCAGCCAGGTGTTGATCAGCGTGCTCTTGCCGACATTCGGGCGGCCGGCCACGGCCAGGCGGATGACGCCATCCTGCTGCGGGCCGGCGCCGAACTCCTCGCTGGTGTCCTCGAAGGGCTCCAGCACGGCGTCCAGCAGGCTGCGGATGCCCTGGCCGTGGGCTGACGAGATCGGGTGGGGCTCGCCCATGCCCAGCTCGTGGAACTCGGCCAGCAGCGGCGACTCGCTCATGCCCTCGGCCTTGTTGACGGCCAGGTGCACGCGCTTGTTGACGCTGCGCAGGTAGCGGGCGATGTCGCTGTCGTGGGCCGACAGACCCAGGCGGATGTCGACGACGAAGATGACCGCGTCGGCCTCGGCGACGGCCTGCTTGGTCTGCTTGGCCATCTCCTTGACGATGCCGGTGCTGCTGTCGGGTTCGAAGCCGCCGGTGTCGATGCAGATGAACTCGCGATCGCCGAGGCGGCCGTCACCGTAGTGGCGGTCGCGCGTCAGGCCGGCGAAGTCGGCCACGATGGCGTCGCGCGACTTCGTCAGGCGGTTGAACAGCGTCGACTTGCCCACATTGGGGCGGCCGACCAGGGCAATGACCGGTTTCATTTCGCGGGTTTCATTCAGCCTTGATGGCGAACAGGCCACCATTCTTTGTGGCGACCAGGGCCGTCTCGCCCAGCACGGTGATGGTGACCACGGCCGAGCCATCGGTCGCCAGGCGCGAGCGGGTCTTGCCGGTGTCGCGGTCGATCAGATGCAACTGGCCCTCGAAGTCGCCGACGAGGATCTGCTTGCCGATGACGACGGGCTCGGAGAGCTTGCGGCGCTGGAACTGGTCGGCCGACCAAGCCAGGTCGCCGTTGGCCAGCTTCCAGGCCGACAGGCGATCCGAGGCATCGCCAGCGACGACGATTTGCGAGTCGGCGCCGATGCCGTTGGTGCCGCCGACAACGCGGTTCCACAGCGCGCTGCCGCGCTCGGCGTTGATGCAGCCGACCGAGGACTGAAAGGCGCGGGCGCAGATCAGCTCGCCCTGGCGCTGGGCCGGGCCCACCAGGTCGGCCAGGCGCTCGACTTCATTGGTGCCGCGCGGCGTGGCCACGCTGGCCTCCCAGCGCAGCTGGCCCTTGACCGGGTCGATGCCCGCCAGACGCGGCCCCTGGCCAACGACCAGGGTGTCCTTGTAGGCCAGCAGCACGCCGGCCTTGGCCAGCGTCAGCGGCTCGCCGGGACGCTTCAGTTCCCAGATCTTGCGGCCGTCCAGCGCGTCGAAGGCCAGCACCTGGCGGTCCAGGGTCAGCGCGAAGACGCGCTCACCGGCGACCAGCGGGGCCGCGACGACGGGCGTCGGCAGGGCCTTTTTCCAGGTCACCTTGCCGGCGTCCAGCACGACGAGCTCGTTGTCGCGGTTGACGACGGCGGCGAAGCGGCCGTCGCTGCCCACGCCGGCCAACAGCTTGTTGCCCACGTCGCCACGCCACAGCTCACTGCCGTCGGCAGCCGACAGGGCACGCACCTGGCCGTCGATGCTGGCGACGACGAAGCGGTCGGCCGGCGTCGCGATGCTCAGCGGGAAGGTGATGTCACCGCCCTTGGCGCTCCAGACGATGCGGCCCGTGGCGGGGCCCGACAGGGCCTCCAGCGGCGCCGGCTTGCTCTTCTCATCGCCGAACCAGTTGTTCCAGGTCGAGCTGATCGACGAGCAGCCACTCAGCGAGGCTGCGAGCAGCGAAATCAGGACGACGCGCCTCATTGCGCGGCTCCGGCAGCCTCGACGGCGGTGGGCACGCCCAGCGTGGCCAGCTTGGCCTCGACGATGCGGCGGTAGTCCTGGGTCTTTTCCAGCCCGGCCAGGGCCTTCTGGTATTCGGCCTTGGCGGCGTCGCGCTTGTCCTGCAGCAGCAGCAGGTCGCCACGGCGGTCGGCCACCAGGGCGGCAAATTCGGTCGACTTGACCGCGTCCAGGGTCTTGGCGGCCTCGTCGTAGGCCTTGGCGTCGAGCTGCAGGCCAGCCAGGCGCAGACGGGCGACGTCGCGGTAGGCACCGCCCTCGGCACCCTGCTCGGCCACCCAGTTCAGGCTCTGCTTGGCGTCGTCGAGCTTGCCCTTGTCCTGCTGCAGCTTGGCAACCTGCAGACCGGCCTGGGCCGCATAACCGGTACCGGCATAGCGGGCCTTCAGGTCGCCCGCGGCGATGGCGGCCTTGTCGAGGTCCTGGGCGGTCAGGGCGCGGTCGAACTCGTCGTACATCGCGGAAGCCTTGGCGGCCTGGTCACGCTGATACCAGTTCCAACCCTGCCAGGCAGCGAAGGCGGCCAGCACGGCGGTCAGCACCCAGGTGATGAGGTTGCCCCAGCGCTTCCAGAACGCTTTGAGTTGTTCAAGTTGTTCTTGTTCTTCGAGGTCGAGATGGGCAGCCATGGGGAAAACTTCGAGAAAAGGGGAAAAACGGGCGCGGGAGGCCCGGGATTATGCGGGGAGCAGATCGGCGGCCCAGGCGGCCACGTCGGCAAGTGGCCGGCTGACCTGTTCGCCGCCTTCACGCAGGGGTTTGACAGCCACTTCGCCGCGCGCCAGTTCGTCGGCACCGAAGACGAGGGCGAAACGCGCACCGGAGCCATCGGCCTTCTTGAACTGCGACTTGAAGGAGCCTCCACCGGCGTGCATCTGCACGCGGACGCCGGCTTCGCGCAGGGCCTCCAGCGCCAGCATGGCCTGGGGCAGCGCGGTCGCGTCGGGCAGGATGGCGTAGGCGTGCGGCGCGGCGGACGGCACCGGCAGGCCAAGTTCGTCGATCAGCAGCAGCAGGCGCTCGATGCCCAGGCCGAAGCCCACGGCCGGCGTCGGCTTGCCGCCGAGTTGCTCGAACAGGCCGTCATAACGGCCACCGCCGCAGACCGTGCCCTGGGAGCCGAGCTGATCGGTCACCCATTCGAAGACGGTCAGGTTGTAGTAGTCCATGCCCCGCACCAGGCGGGTGTTGACGCGGTACTCCAGGCCGGCGGCGTCGAGGATGGCACGCACGGCATTGAAGTGGGCCAGCGTGTCTGTGCCGAGGAAGTCCATCAGCTTGGGAGCCGCCTCGATGACGGGCTGCATCGCCGGGTTCTTGCTGTCCAGGATGCGCAGCGGGTTGCTGTGCAGGCGCTTCTTGCCGTCCTCGTCCAGCTTGTCGGCGTGGGCCTCGAAGTGGGCGATCAACGCGGCGCGGTGGGCGTTGCGCTCGGCCGGCTGGCCCAGGGAGTTCAGCTCCAGGCGCACATGCTGGCCGACGACCAGTCCCAGGGCCTGCAGCAGGCGGCGCGCCATCAGGATGACTTCGGCGTCCACATCCGGGCCGTTGAATCCCAGGGCCTCGACGTCAAGCTGGTTGAACTGGCGGTAGCGGCCCTTCTGCGGGCGCTCGTGGCGGAACATCGGGCCCATGGTCCACAGTCGCAGCGGACCGTTGTAGAGGGCGTTGTGCTCGACCATGGCGCGCACGATGCCGGCCGTCGCCTCGGGGCGCAGCGTCAGCTGGTCGCCGTTCATGCTGTCGGTGAAGGAATACATCTCCTTCTCGACAATGTCGGTCACCTCGCCCAGGCCGCGCACGAAGAGCGCCGTGGGCTCGACGATGGGCGTCAGCATGTACTGATAGCCGTAGCTCGACAGCACCTTGCGCAGCGTGGTCTCGAACCAGCTCCACAGTTCGCTGCTCGGCAGCTTGTCCTTGCGGGTGACGCTGGCCGGGAGGATGTCGTTCATCCCCTTCACGGCCTGGATGGTTTTGCTCATGCAGTAGCTGACTCGGTAGCGGTCGCGCCGAAGCGCTTGTCGATGTAGTTCTCGACCAGGGCGTGGAACTCGGCCGCGATGTTGTCGCCGCGCAGGGTCACGGCCTTTTCGCCGTCGATGAAGACGGGGGCGGCCGGCGCCTCGCCGGTGCCGGGCAGGCTGATGCCGATGTCGGCATGCTTGCTCTCGCCGGGGCCGTTGACGATGCAGCCCATGACGGCCACTTTCATCTCTTCGACGCCGGGGTACTTGTTGCGCCAGACCGGCATCTGCAGGCGCAGGAAGTCGTCGATCTGCTTGGCCAGCTCCTGGAAGGTGGTGCTGGTGGTGCGACCGCAACCCGGGCAGGCCGTCACGCTGGGGTTGAAGTGACGCAGACCCAGGGCCTGCAGGATCTCGAGGGCCACGACGACCTCTTGCGTGCGCGACTCGCCCGGCTGGGGTGTCAGGCTGACACGGATGGTGTCGCCGATGCCTTCCTGGGCCAGGATGCCCAGGGCCACCGACGAGGCCACCGTGCCCTTGGTGCCCATGCCGGCTTCGGTCAGGCCCAGGTGCAGCGCATAGTCGCAGCGACGGGCCAGCTCGCGGTAGACCGAGATCAGGTCCTGCACGCCGCTGACCTTGCAGCTGATGATGATGTTGTCGGGGTTGAGGCCCAGCTCGGCGGCATAGGTGGCGGAGGTCAGCGCCGACTCGACCAGGGCCTGGTACATGACGGGCTTGGCGTCCCAGGGCTGGGCGCGACGGGCGTTCTCGTCCATGAACTGGGCGAGCAGCTCCTGGTCGAGGCTGCCCCAGTTGACGCCGATGCGCACGACCTTGTCGTACCTGGCCGCGGCCTCGACCATCATCGCGAACTGCTTGTCCTTCTTGTCGCCCTTGCCGACGTTGCCGGGGTTGATGCGGTACTTGGACAGGGCCTGGGCCATGGCCGGGTATTCGGTCAACAGGCGGTGACCGTTGTAGTGGAAGTCGCCCACCAGGGGCACGTCGATGCCCATGCGATCCAGCTGCTCGCGGATATAGGGCACCTGTTCGGCGGCCTCGGGCGTGTTGACGGTGATGCGCACCAGCTCCGAGCCGGCGATGGCCAGTTCCTTGATCTGGATGGCCGTGCCGATGGCGTCCACCGTGTCGGTGTTGGTCATGGACTGCACGCGCACCGGCGCGTCACCGCCGATGGTGACGACGCGCTGGCCCCAGACGACGCGGGCCTGGCGGCTCCTGCGCGGCGCCGGCTTGGCTTCGGGAATGATCCATTCGCTCATTTCAACTCCAGTCGAGCGACGTTGTCCTTGGCGAGCGCCGCGAGATCAATGGCGCCACCGCGCCATTCGATCCGGGTGCCGCGCACATTGCCGACGCGCACCTTGTAGGGCGCTGCGCCGGTGAATTCCTGCTGTTCGCCCGAGCGCAGCACGCGCGACAGCAGCATCTGGCCCTGGGCGTCGGTGACCTCGACCCAGGTGTCGGCCGTGGCCGTCAGGCGCAGCGCACTGCCCGTCGCCGCGGTGACCGTGGCCTTCACGGCCGGCGCAGAGGCCGGCAAGGCGGCCGGCGGCGGCGCGACGTCGCGCACCTGCAAAGGCGCGGAGGCGACAGGCAAAGAGACGGGCGCCACTGCTGGCACCGTCACCACGGGCTCCGAGGCCGCGGGCGCCGGCACGAACTCGACGACAGGCGCGCTGGCCGCGGCAGCGACGACGGTACCGGACGAGGCCGACGACGACGCCGTGCTGTCACGCTCGGGCAGCCAGCCGGCCGGAATCCAGTAGACGGCGGCGGCGGCGACCAGCAGCAGCACCGGGCCCCAGACGACGGGCTTGAGCAGCAGGGCCAGAACGCCACCGTCGATGGGACCGGCGCTGCGCTCGCGAAAGGGCTGGTTGAGCCCGGGGCGAACATCGAACTCGCGGTCGCGCGTGCGCGGCAGCAGGGCCAGCACGGGCGCCGGATCGACCTTGAGGGCACGGCACATGGCCGTGGCCAGGGCCCGTGCAAAGGTGGCGTCGGGCAACTGGTCGAAGCGGTCGGCCTCCAGGGCCTCCAGCTTGGCCTGTGGCACCTTGAGCATGACGGCCAAGGCGGCGATGTGCAGGCCGCGCTGCTGGCGCGCGCTCCTGAGCCAGGCACCCGCAGTGGTGGCCTGGCTGGCGGGTCCCTCGGAGATGGGTTCCATCGTCTCGTTCTTGTTGTGGGCCACGATCACGGCTTATTCGTCGTAGCGGCCAGCGTCCAGGGCCTGGGTCTCGGGGGCCTGGGGGTATTTGCGGCGCAGCTGCATGGCCAGATCGTCGACCGTGCCGCTGTTGTTCATCTTGCGTTCGATGCGCAGTTGCAGCCACAGGCTCTGCGCATTGGTCTGCTCGGGCTGGGCATTGACGCGCTTGGCATAGAAGCGGGCCCGCTCCAGCTCACGGTTGCGGTAGAGCACCTCGGCCAGGTTGACGGCGATGGCCGGATTGCCGGGGTCGAGCTCGAAGGCGCGCTGCAGCGTCTTCTCGGCCACCAGCATGCGGCCGGCGCGCGCCTCGCAGACACCCTTGGCCAGCAGGGTGCGGGCCGGCGCGCGGTAGGTGGACACCGCCAGCGCCTGGTCGAACAGCGAATCCGCCGTGGGCCAGCGCTGTTGCTGGCACATGAACCAGCCGTAGTTGTGCAGGGTGTCGGGGTCGTTGGGGTAGACGGCCAGCGCACGACGGAAAGTGTCTTCAGCCAGTTGAGTCTCACCCATGGCGCCGTAGATCAGGGCACGCAGATTGACGGCCTCGCGCATGTCCGGCTTGGCCTGCAGGGCCAGCTTGAGCTCGTCCAGGGCGGTGTTGAACTGGCCCCGCGAGAAATAGCCCTGAGCCAGCTCGAGCCGGATGCCGGCGCGGCGATCGGCGTCGGTCTGGTCGGAGTCGGTCTTGATCTCGCGGTCGCCGCTGGGGGCGGTACCGGTGCCGGCGCAGGCGGCAAGCAAGGCAGTGGTCAGAACGATCAGCAGTCGCTTCATCGAATCCTCTAAGGTGGGCACCAGGGCATCAGGTGGATTTGGCCACCGTGACGGGTGCCCTGACCATGCGGATATGCGCGCGGGTGCGGTCCTGGACCTCACCGGCCAGCTGACCGCAGGCGGCGTCGATGTCGTCACCGCGCGTCTTGCGCACGGTCGTGACGATGCCGGCCTGGATCAGCACCTCGGCAAAGGCCTGCACGCGCGCATTCGTGCTGCGCGTCAGGCCCGAAGCCGGGAAGGGATTGAAGGGGATCAGGTTGATCTTGCAGCCGATCTTGTTCTTCAGCAGCCTGACCAGTTCGCGGGCCTGCTCGGGCGAGTCGTTCACCTCCTGCAACATGCAGTACTCGAAGGTGATGAAGTCGCGCGGCGCCTTCTCGAGGTAGCGGTTGCAGGCGTCCAGCAGCTCGGCGATGGGGTATTTCTTGTTCAGCGGCACGAGCTGGTCGCGCAGCGGATCGGTCGGCGCATGCAGGCTGACGGCCAGGGCGACCGGGCAATCCTCGCGCAGGCGGTCGATCATGGGCACGACGCCCGAGGTCGACACCGTCACGCGGCGACGGCTCAGGCCATAGCCATGGTCGTCCAGCATGGTCTTGAGCGAAGGCACCAGCTGGTCATAGTTCTGCAGCGGCTCGCCCATGCCCATCATCACCACGTTGGAGATGACGCGTTCATCGGTGTTCTGGCGCTTGCGCAGGCTGTGCTCGGCGAACCAGAGCTGGGCCGTGATCTCGGCCGTCGTCAGGTTGCGGCTGAAACCCTGGTGGCCCGTCGAACAGAAACGGCAGCCCACGGCGCAGCCGGCCTGGCTGGAGATGCACAGGGTGCCGCGGTCGTCTTCAGGGATGAACACTGCCTCGACGGCATTGCCGGCACCGACGTCGAACAGCCATTTGATGGTGCCGTCGGCCGATACATGTTCGGAGATCACCGGCAAGGCGGTGATGTGGGCACGGCCCTTGAGCTTGTCGCGCAGGGATTTGGCGAGATCGGACATCTGGTCGAAGTCCGACGCGCCCTTCTGGTGGACCCAGCGGAACAGCTGGGTCGCACGGAATTTCTTTTCGCCCAGTTGCTCGCAGTAGGCGGCCAGGCCTGGCAGATCAAAACCGAGCAGGTTGACCGCGTCCATACGAACTTTCTGGGCCGGGGTCACCGACCCCGTTGGGGGTTTAACGACCCGAGTAGACGTTCATGCCGGGGAAGAAGAAGGCCACTTCGACGGCGGCCGTTTCGGCGGCGTCGGAACCGTGCACGGCGTTGGCGTCGATGCTGTCGGCGAAGTCGGCACGGATGGTGCCCTTTTCGGCCTTCTTGGGATCGGTGGCGCCCATCAGGTCACGGTTCTTCAGGATGGCGCCTTCGCCTTGCAGGGCCTGGATCATCACGGGGCCGCTGATCATGAAGTTGACCAGGTCGTTGAAGAAGGGGCGGGCCTTGTGGACGGCGTAGAACTGTTCGGCCTCAACGCGCGACAGGTGCACCATCTTGGCGGCCACGACCTTCAGGCCGGCGCCTTCGAAGCGGGCGTAGATCTGGCCGATGACGTTCTTTGCCACGGCATCGGGCTTGATGATGGACAGGGTGGTTTCGATCGCCATGGGGTTCTCCTGATGGGGCGTATTGGACAAAGCCTGTGATTGTAGCGGGCAGGGATGACCCTAGTCAGGTCATCCCAGGTTTCAGCGCCGGCCGCCGTAGCCGCCGCCGGAGCGTCCACCGCCACCACCACCACCACCGCCGCCACCCTTGCCGCCACGGCCACCACCGCCGCCACGACGCAGGAAAGCGTCGCCGCCGATATAGCCCACCGAGGTCTGCATCGGATCGGGTTCACGCGGGCCGTTGCCTTTGTTACCACCGCCCTTGGGCCTGTCGTGCTGCTGGCTGCCGCCGGCGCCGAAGCCCTGCGGCAGGCCACGCTTGCCACTGGTCGCGTGACGGCGGTCGAAGGTCTGCTCCAGCGGATTGACGTGGTGAGGGATGAAGCCATCGTCTTCATCGTCGTCGTCACGGCGCTGGGCGCGCTCCTCGCGGGGCGGGCGCGGCTGCTGCGGCTCGGGCGGACGGCTGGGGCGCGGACCGACGCCGGCATGGCGGTCATCGTTGCGGCGCTTGTTGCGGTCGTTCTTGTTGCCTTGCGGCTGCTGCTGGCCCTTGCCCTGGCCTTGTTGATGACCCTGGCCATGGCCCTGCTGCTGCTGGCCCTGGCCGCTGTTGTTCGTGTGGCCCGCCAGGCGGCGGATGACGCGCACGTCATCGTCGCCCAGCTCCACCCAGACACCACGCTTGAGGCCGCGCGGCAGCACGACGGTGCCATAGCGGATGCGGATCAGGCGGCTGACCACCATGCCGACCGCCTCGAAGAGCTTGCGCACCTCGCGGTTGCGGCCTTCGGTGATCGTGACGCGGTACCAGCGGTTGGCGCCTTCGCCGCCGCCGTCCTCGATGTTCATGAAAGCTGCCGTCTGGCCATCGACATTGACGCCTTCCAGCAGCTTGGCGCGCTGCTCGTCGCTCAGCGAGCCCAGCACGCGGGCCGCGTACTCGCGCTCCACGCCAAAGCGCGGGTGCATCAGCTGGTTGGCCAGTTCACCGGAGTTGGTGAACAGCAGCAGGCCTTCGGTGTTGATGTCCAGGCGGCCGACGGACTGCCACTTCTGGCCCTGCACACGCGGCAGGGAGCGGAACACGGTGGGTCGGCCTTCGGGATCGTTGAAGGTCGAGACCTCGCCGGTGGGCTTGTGATAGGCCAGGATGCGCGGGTTCGGCGGCGAGATGCGCACGCGCACGTCCTTGCCGTTGACGCGCACGCGGTCGCCGAAGGAGATGCGCTGGCCGACATGGGCCACTTCGCCGTTCACCTCGATCTTGCCTTCGGAGATCCAGTCCTCGATGTCGCGACGCGAACCGATGCCGGCCTGGGCCAGCACCTTCTGCAGCTTGGGCGCGTCGGCATCGGGCGCCAGCACGCGCTTGGTCTCGCCCTCGCCGCCCTCCTCGGCCGCCTCTTCAGGCTCGGGGCGCAACTGCGGCGGCTCGCCGATCGGGCCCTCCGATTCCGCGTCCAGATTGCCCGACAGCACATCGGCGAAGCGCGCCCCCGCGGCCTCGACGAGCTCAGGCGCTAGGACGACGCCTGCCGGTTCACCGCCTGCCGCCGCCTGCGCGGCCTGGCGCTCGGCGCGCTCCTTGCGGTTGCGGCGACGGTTGCGGCTGCGTCCACCCCGCTCGCCGTCCTCACCGCCCTCGCCTTCGCCATCGCCTTCTTCGTCCGCATCGTCATCGCCTTGCGGCGCAGCGGTCGACGGTTGATCGGCCAGCGTGAAGACGGGCGCGGGCGCAGGCGCCTCGACGACCGGCGCGGGCGCTTCAACGACCGCCTCAGCGGCGGCTGCCGTCTTGCGCGGCGCGCGCTTGCGGGCCGGGGCCGGCGCCTCCTCGGCGGGTGCGGCCTCAGGAGCCGGCGCGGCCTCTTCCGCCACCGTCTCGGCAGCCTTGCGGCGCGTTCGCTTCACCGGCACGGGCGTTTCGGCGACCTCGGCAGCAGCTTCGGGAGCGGCCTCGGCGGCCGCCTTGGCCGTCGTGCGGCGGCGCTTGGGCGCGGCAGGCGCCTCGGCATCAGCGGCGGGGGACAGGGGCTTGTCTTGATCGGCAGCGTCGTTCATGCGGATTCGGGCTGGGTTTGCGGGGGCGGATCTTCGGGATCGGGATTGGGGAGGGCCGGCGTGCCGTCGTCGCCAAACAGGCTCAGGGACGGCGCGGGCGCCTCGGCGGGGGCTGGTTCGTCAGCGGCGGGTTCTTCAGCAACCGGCTCGTCAGCAGCCGGCTCTTCTGCAGCAGGTGATTCGGGCGGCGCCTCTTCGGCGGCGTCCAGCAACTGGCCCTGCAAGGCCTCGAAGGCCGGCGGCTCGCTGCCGACGTCCAGGGCCGGCAGTTGTTCCAGGCTGGCCAGGCCCAGGTCGTCGAGGAAGGCCTTGGTCGTCGCGTACAGCGCCGGGCGACCCGGCGTCTCGCGGTGGCCGATGGCCTCGATCCAGCCACGGTCCTCGAGCTGCTTGACGATCTGGCTCGCGACGACGACGCCGCGGATGTCCTCGATGTCGCCGCGCGTGACCGGCTGGCGGTAGGCAATGATGGCCAGCGTCTCGAGCACCGCGCGCGAGTAGCGCGGCGGCTTCTCGGGGTGCAGCCGGTCGAGATATTCGCGCAGCTCGGGGCGGCTTTGGAAGCGCCAGCCCGAGGCCAGCGCCACCAATTCGACGCCCTTGCCCTCCCAGTCGCGGCTCAGCTCGTCGAGCAGGCTGCGCACGGTATCGGCGCCGAGTTCGTCGGCGAACAGGCTGCGCATCTCGCGCAGCGTCAGCGGCTGCGAGGCACAGATCAGCGCGGTCTCGAGGACGCGCTTGGCATCCTGGGTATTCATGAACGCAAATGCGCCCTCAATCAGGCCAAGTCTGGCAATCCGTCCGGGCCTGCGCGCTCTCAGCGTTCGTCAGGCGAAGCGGACGGGGTCTGTCCGGGCGTCAGCTTGGGGCTCAGCAGCCTTCCAGCGGGACGCGATCGGGGTGGTTGACCGGCGGGCGGATGGACTGCAAACCGCGCGGGCCGCGCCCCGTGTGTCGAATTCGGGGCGCGCTGGCTGCCACGACAACCGGAGTGCATTGTAGCGGTCTCAGGCCGGCAGGTCGGCGGCACCGATTTCGGACCAGGCCGCGGCCATGTCGGCGGGCAGCGGCGCGGTCAGCACCAGGGCCTCACCGGTGATCGGATGCGTGAAGGACAGGCGCGCGGCATGCAGGGCCTGCCGCGCCAGGCCCAGGGCCGGCGTACCGCCGTAAAGGATGTCGGCCAGCATGGGGTGGCCACTGTGCATCAGATGCACGCGGATCTGGTGGGTGCGCCCGGTATGGAGCACGCAGTGCACCGCGCTGATCGGCCGACCATGGACCTCCCCCACGCCCAGCGGGAAGAAATCCGTGTGCGCCGGCTTGCCCAGATTGGCGGGGGCGATGGCCATCTTCACGCGCGACACCGGGTCGCGGCGCATGGCCTGGTTGACGACGAAAGCCTCTTCGATGCGCCCCCAGGCCAGGGCCAGGTACTCGCGATGCACCTCCCGTGCCGCAATCATGCGGCTCAGTGCGGTCACACCTTCCAGGGTCTTGCCCACCACCATCAGGCCGCTGGTGTCCTTGTCCAGCCGGTGCACGATGCCGCCACGCGGCAGACCGGCCGCGGCGGAATGGTGGGCCAGCAGGCCGTTCATCAAGGTGCCCGACCAGTTGCCGGCAGCCGGGTGCACGACCAGGCCGGCCGGCTTGTTGACGACCGCCAGGTGCTCGTCCTCGTGGATGAAGTCCAGCGCCATCGCCTCGGCGCGGAAGGCGCGGCTCTCATCGGTGGGCTGCAGTTCGACCTCGACGCGCTGGCCGGCGCGCAGCTTGTGGGCGGCCTTGGTCAGCACCTTGCCGTCCAGCGTCACGCAGCCGCGCTCGATGAGGGACTGCAGATGGTTGCGAGAGAACTCCGGGGCCTGCGTCGTCAACCAGCGGTCCAGGCGCTCGCCATGGCCCGCGGCATCGACTTCCGCGGCGCGCCGCTCCGCCTCGCCTGCATCCTCGGCGTCCTGCTCGAAGTCCTGTTGACCCCCCACCCTATACTCCGCGTCCATCGTTCTCCGTGACCAGCCGGCAGCACCGCCGTCGACTTCAGACATGTTTGTTGAGAAATTCAAGGCCGGCCGCTTCGCCGCCGGCGCTGTGCTGATGGCCCTTGCGCTGGGCCTGAGCGGTTGCAGCTCCACGCCCAAGGAGGATCCGAACTCCCAGGCGGCACTGGACAAATTGTATGCAGACGCCAAGGACGACCTGAACGCCGGCAGCTACGACCGCGCCATCAAGTCGCTGGAGAAGATCGAAGGCCGCGCCGCCGGCACGACCATGGGCCAGCAAGCCACGCTGGACCTGGCCTGGGCCTACTACCGCACGGCCGAACGCGCCCAGGCCATCACGACGCTGGACCGCTTCATCAAGCTCAACCCCTCCAGCCCGGCGATGGACTATGCCCTGTACATGAAGGGCATCGTCAACTTCAACGAGGACTTGGGCCTGTTTGGCCGCCTGGCCAACCAGGACGTGGCCGAGCGCGACCAGCAGGCCTCGCGCGAGGCCCTGCTGGCTTTCCGCCAGCTCGTCGAGCAGTTCCCCGACTCCAAGTACTCGGCCGAAGCGACGACGCGCATCAACTTCATCACCAACACGCTGGCGGCCTACGAAATCCACGTCGCCCGCTACTACTTCAACCGCAAGGCCTATGTGGCCGCGGCGAATCGCGCCCAGGCCGCCGTGGCCGAGTTCCAGTACGCGCCCGGCATCGAGGAAGGCCTGTTCATCATGGGCGAGAGCTACGACAAGCTCGGCCTGACCCAGCTGCGCGACGACGCCCGCCGCGTGCTGGACAAGAACTTCCCCGACAGCCAGTACGCCAGCAATGGCGCCAACCGCAAGAAGCCCTGGTGGCAGTTGTGGTGACGTGAATTAACGGGCCGCTCAGGCCCGTTTTCTTTTCCGGGCCGAGCGCCGGGCCGCTCCCTAGCCGGCCCGCGCTGGCGATGTGCTCGCGGCTCGATGCAGCGAGCATCGCCGTCCCCTCGGGGGACCGACCGGACTCGCTCGCGTTCAGCGATGCGAGACTGGGCGAGGGGCAGCCACTTCAGGCCCGTTCTTCATTGAGCAGCTGCAGCCAGGCGATGGCCTCGGCCTCATTGGCCACCGGCGTCATCGGCGGCAGGGCCGCGCGCAGGCGGCGGCCGTAGTTCATGCCGGCCATGCGCGGGTCGCACACCACCAGCAGGCCGCGGTCGCTTTCGGTGCGGATCAGTCGGCCGGCGCCCTGCTTCAACGCGATCGCGGCTTCAGCGACGAAATAGTCCGAGAAGGCATTGCGCCCCTGGGCCTCCAGGCGCTGCACCCGCGCCTCGACCAAAGGATCGTTGGGCGGCGGGAAGGGCAGCTTGTCGATGACCACGCATTGCAGTGCATCGCCGGGCACATCGATGCCTTCCCAGAAGCTGGCCGAGCCCACCAGCACGGCGGCCGGGTTGTCCAGGAAGCGCTGCAGCAGCATGCGTTTGGGCATGGCGCCCTGCTGCAGCACGGCGATGGCGTCGCCCGCGGCCTCGAAGCGCTCGCGCAGGGCGTCAGCCACGGTCTGCAGATTGCGCAGCGTCGTCGTCAGCACAAAGGTGCGCCCGCCCAGCGCCCGCGCCAGCCGGGAGGCCAGCAGGGCGACGCTGGGCGGATGGCTGGGCTCGCTGGGCTTGGGAAAGCCGCGCGGCACATACAGACGCGCATGGGCCGGGTAGTCGAAGGGGCTGCCGACACGCAGCACCTCGGCATCGGTGAGGCCAGCCGGCTCCGTGAACCAGGTCAGGCCTTCGTCGTCCCCCAGCGTGGCCGAGGTGAAGACCCAGGCCTTGGGCGGACCCTCAAGCTGCTGTTGCATCGCATCGCGGATGTCCAGCGGCGACTCGACCAGGCGGGCCGAATGCGGGCTGATGTCGATCCAGCGCACATCGCCGGGGTCGGGCTCGGCCGCGAAAGCCTTGGCCAGGTCGCGCAACTCCTGGGCGCGCTCGCAAAGACGTGCAAAGTCGGGCGCCGCCTCGCGCACGGCGGTCAGGGCCTCGAGGGCGGCCGCCGTGGCCTGCTCGACGCCTGCCAGGGCCGCGGCAAAGCCCGGCTGCGCCGCCCTCTCCTTCCAGCCCAGCTTCAGCGTGCCGCGCAGCTCGCGGCCGGCCGTGGCCAGCGGCCCGGCTGCGGCCAGGCGCAGCTCGCGCGCCGCCTTCTCGACGCCGGCATGCAGGGCCTGCCAGTCGTGCACGCCGCGGGCGTGGGCCAGGCCCTGGGCCAGGGTGTCACGGGCGAAGTCGATCAGCGAGGCCGTGCCCAGCAGCGTGCCGAGGAATTGCACGCCCGCCTCGGCGAGCTGGTGGGCCTCGTCGAAGATGGCGATCTCGACGCTGGGCAGCAACTCGGCCACGCCGGTGTCGCGCAGCGTCATGTCGGCGAAGAAGAGGTGATGGTTGACGACGACGACGTCGGCGTCCATGGCCTCGCGCCGCGCCTTGACGACGTAGCAGGCCTTCCAGTCGGGGCATTCCTGGCCCAGGCAGTTCTCGCGGCTGGAGCTGACGATAGGGATGATGGGCGAGCGCTCGTCCAGGCCGTCGATCTCGGCGAAGTCGCCGGTCGTTGTGCCCAGGGCCCAGCGTTCGATGCGGGCCAGCGACAAGGCCGTGCGGCGGTCCGGGAATTCACCCGAGACGCGCGCCTCCTTCATGCGATGCAGGCAGAGATAGCTGCTGCGGCCCTTCAGCAGGGCCAGGCGCACCGGCGTGTTCAGCGCCTTCGTCAGCCGCGGCAGGTCGCGCATGAAGAGCTGGTCCTGCAGGCTCTTGGTGGCGGTGCTGATCAGCGCGCGGCTGCCGGCCAGCAGGGCGGGCACGAGGTAGGCAAAGGTTTTGCCCACGCCGGTGCCGGCCTCGACCACCAGGGCCTGGCGGCGGCTGAGGGCCCGGGACACCGCCCGGGTCATCTCAAGCTGGGGCTGGCGCGGCTTGTAGCCCTTGTCCAGGCGTGCCAGCGGGCCATCCACGTCGAAGGCGGCCAGCACGGCCTGTTCGAGTTCGTCGGCGGCGGGCGGAGCAGGAGGGGTGGCCTGGTCGAGCTGATCCAGCCATTCGTCCAGGTCAGGCGAGGTCATCGGGCTCGGTCGTGGCCTCAAGCCGGGCAATCATGTCCTTCAGGGCCAGCCGGCGCTTTTTCAGCCGCTGCAACGCCAATTCGTCCACGGGTGGTTGTTCGACCAGACGGTCGATCATGGCATCCAGGTCGGCGTGCTCGATCCGCAACTCGATGAGCCGCCGCGACAACGAGTGAAGTTCTTCATCCATCCGGGGTTTACGAGGGCAGGCTGCAGCGGGGCGGGAGCGGTCATCCCAGTATAGTTTTCGCATGCCGTCCTCCCCCACCGCCGTCGGATTCCGACTCACCGCCGCCACCGGCACCCACCGCGGGGACCGCGCCTATCAGCAGGATCAGGTGGCCGTCATCGCTCACCCGCGCATCGCGGGCTGCGTGATGGGCATCGTGGCCGACGGCATGGGCGGCAAGAGCGGCGGACGCAAGGCCGCCGACCAGGTCATCCTGACGGCGCGCCAGCTGTTCGAGCGCTTCTCCCCGGAGGACGAGCTGCCGACGGAGCTGCTGAACCAGATCCTGGCCGAGGCGCATCTGATGATCAAGCTGACGGCCATCTCCGCCGAGGAGGAGCCGCACAGCACCATCGCCGGTTTCGTCGTCACCGCCGACCGTTGCGCGCACTGGATCCACTCCGGCGACTCGCGCATCTACTGGTTCCGCGGCGCCCGCCTCGTCAAGCGCTCCATGGACCACTCCTATGTGCAGCGCCTCGTCGACGAGGGCCAGTTGACCGAGGCCGAGGCCAGTTCGCACCCACAAAGCAATCTGCTGACGGCCTGCCTCGGCACGGTACAGGACCCGACGTCGACGTCCGAGCGCTTCGAGGCCCTGGAAGTCGGCGACACCCTGATGTGCTGCAGCGACGGCCTGTGGCACTACTTCACCGCCCAGGAGCTGGGCAGCGTGCTCTACAGCCTGCCGCCGCGCGAAGCAGCCGAACTGCTGGTGAGCAAGGCGCGCCAACGCGCCCGCGGCGGCGGCGACAACCTGTCCCTCGCCATCGTCAAGCTCGAGAACCTGGACTAGGGCCTGTTAACGCTACGGCAATGGGCCGCGCAGGCCCTAATTCGCCGCCTTTGATGCTGCGGACGCGCCCGGCAGGGGCAGCGGCGCGGCCGCCGGCTTGGTGCGGCTCTTCTGGCGAGCCTCATGCTCGGCCTGCACCCGCTGCTGATGCAGCTGGCGCGCCTCGGCCTGCTCGCGGCGCTTCGCGGCCTCGGCATCGGCCTTCTGGGCGGCCTTCAGCCGGTTGTGCTCGGCAGCCTCCGGGCTGAGGGCCTTGGGCGTACGCGCAGCCGGTGACACCGACGACGCAGGTGGCGATGCCGTCAGCAGCCGCTCGCGTTTCTGGCCTTCGTCCTGGGCCGCGGCGAGCTCGCGTTCGCGCACGCGCTGGGTCTGGGCCGAGGCCCGCTCGCTGCGCTCCTCGGCGGCCAGTTCGTGTTCACGCTTGACGAGGGGCGCCATAGCGTCGTGGCGGCGCTGGCGCACGTCGTCGAGGCAACTCGCCACCGAAAAGCGCGACTGGCAGTCGAGCTTCTCCTGCGCGAAGCGCTGCTCGATGGCGGCGCGCTGGGCGGCGACTTCGGCACGGGTGGCGGGCTGGGCTGCCGCGGCAGTGGCAACCAGGGCAAGGATCAGGGGGCGCAGGCTCATGTCAGCGAAGTATCGACTTCGCGGCGCGCCAGGGCCAGGTATTCGGCCGAGCGCATCTCCTGCAGACGTGACACGGTGCGCGGGAACTCGTGGGCCAGCGGGCCTTCGGTGTAGAGCTGCTCCGCCGGCACGGCGGCCGAGATGATGAGCTTGACGCGGCGGTCGTAGAGCACGTCCACCAGCCAGGTGAAGCGGCGCGCCTCGCTGGCCAGGCGCACCGGCATCTCCGGCACCTCGGACAGGATGACGGTGTGGAACTGGCTGGCCAGCTCCAGGTAGTCGTTCTGCGAGCGCGGGCCGCCACAAAGGGTTGCGAAATCGAACCAGACGACACCGCCGGCACGGCGCCGCGCGTAAAGGGCGCGGTGCTCGATCATCAGCTTGCGGTCCTCGTCCTTGGCCTCGGCGAGGGCCTCGAAGGCGTTGGTCAGCGCGGCCTCGGTGCCCTCGTTCAGCGGGGTCAGATAGAGGTTCATGTCCTCCAGCGAACGGCGACGGTAGTCGGTACCGGCGTCGACGTTGATGACCTCGAGGTTGGCCTTCAGCAGCTCGATGGCCGGCAGGATGCGGTCGCGGTGCAGGCCGTTGGGGTAGAGCTCGTCGGGGTGGAAGTTGGACGTCGTGACGATGGACACGCGGTTGCGGAACAGTGCGTCCAGCAGGCGGTGCAGGATCATCGCGTCGGTCACGTCGGCGACGTGGAATTCGTCGAAGCAGATCAGGCGGAAGCGCCGCGAGATGCGCTTGCCGAGCTCCTCCAGCGGGTCGGCGATGCCCTTGAGCTCCTGCAGCTCGCGGTGCACCTCACGCATGAACTCGTGGAAGTGCAGCCGTGTCTTGCGCTGCAGCGGCACGGCCTGGAAAAAGCAGTCCATCAGGAAGCTCTTGCCCCGGCCCACGCCGCCGTACATGTAGACGCCGCGCGGAATGGGCGGGCGCACCAGCAGCTTGGTCACCGCATTGGCACGGCGGGCCTTGTAGCTGGCCCATTCGTCCTGGCAGCGCTGCAGCGAGCGAACAGCGCGCAGCTGCGCCTCGTCGGCGCTGAAGCCGCGCTCGGCGAGGGTTTGCTGGTAAAGCTCGGTGACAGAGGTCATGGCAAAAAAAGGGGCGACTGAATGGCCGCCCCTTGCTGCTTTCGCTTCTCGATCAGAAGTTCAGCGTGCGCTTGTCGACCGCCAGGGCGGCTTCCTTGGTCGCCTCGCTCAACGACGGATGCGCGTGGCAGATGCGCGCGATGTCCTCGGCCGAGGCCTTGAACTCCATCGCCACCACGGCCTCGGAGATCAGCTCCGAAGCGAACGGGCCGATGATGTGCACGCCCAGGATCTCGTCGGTCTTGGCGTCGGCCAGGAACTTGACGAAGCCGGTGGTGTCGCCCAGGGCCCGCGCGCGGCCGTTGGCCAGGAAGGGGAACTGGCCGGCCTTGTAGGCCACGCCTTCAGCCTTGAGCTGCTGCTCGGTCTTGCCGACCCAGGCGATCTCTGGGCTGGTGTAGATGACCCAGGGGATGGTGTTGAAGTTGACGTGGCCGTGTTGGCCGGCCATGCGTTCGGCCACCGCCACGCCCTCTTCCTCGGCCTTGTGCGCCAGCATGGGGCCGCGCACGACATCGCCGATGGCCCAGACACCGGGCAGATTGGTCTTGCACTCGTCGTCGACGACGATGGCGCCGCGTTCGTCGAGCTTCAGACCCACCACGTCGGCGCCCAGGCCGATGGTGTTGGGCACGCGTCCGATGGAGACGATGAGCTTGTCGACTTCCAGCGTATTGGCCTCGCCCTTGGCATCGGTATAGGCCACGCTGACGCCCTTCTTGGAGCTCTTCACCTCGCCGACCTTCACGCCGAGCTGGATGTCCAGGCCCTGCTTCTTGAAGACCTTGGCGGCTTCCTTGGCCACGCTCTCGTCCACCGCGCCGAGGAAGGCCGGCAGGCCTTCCAGCACGGTGACTTCGGCACCCAGGCGGCGCCAGACCGAGCCCATCTCCAGGCCGATGACGCCGGCGCCGATCAGGCCCAGCTTCTTGGGCGTCGTGCCGACGCGCAGCGCACCGTCGTTGGACAGGATGTTCTCTTCGTCGAAGGGCACCCCGGGCAGCGCGCGGGCGTTGGAGCCGGTGGCGACGATGACCTGCTTGGCGGCGATGGCTTCCTCGCCGACCTTGAGTTCATAACCGCCATCCTTGGCGGCCGCGAAGGAACCGCGGCCGTGGAAGAACGTGACCTTGTTCTTCTTGAACAGGTAGACGATGCCGTCGTTGTTCTGCTTCACGACCTGGTCCTTGCGGGCCAGCATCTTGGCGACATCGATCTTGACGTTGTCGGCCGTGATGCCATGGTCGGCGAAGTGATGGTTCAGCTGCTCGTAGTGCTCGCTGGACTGCAGCAGGGCCTTGGACGGGATGCAGCCGACATTGGTGCAGGTGCCGCCGAGGGCGGGGCCGCCCTTGTCGTTCTTCCACTCGTCGATGCAGGCCACGTTCATGCCCAGCTGGGCCGCGCGGATGGCCGCGATGTAGCCGCCGGGGCCGCCGCCGATGACGACGACGTCGAATTGCTTGGTGCTCATGCTGATCTTGTCCTTGGCTTAGATGTCGAACAGCAGGCGGGCCGGGTCTTCCAGCGCTTCCTTCATGGTCACCAGACCCAGCACGGCTTCGCGGCCGTCGATGATGCGGTGGTCATAGGACATGGCGAGGTAGTTGATGGGGCGCACCACGACCTGGCCGTTCTCCACGACGGCGCGATCCTTGGTGGCGTGAACGCCCAGGATGGCCGACTGGGGCGGGTTGATGATGGGCGTGGACAGCATGGAGCCGAAGGTACCGCCGTTGGAGATGGAGAAGGTGCCGCCGGTCAGCTCGTCGATGGACAGCTTGCCGTCCTTGGCCTTGGCGCCGAACTCGGCGATCTTCTTCTCGATGTCGGCGAAGCTCATCTGGTCGACATTGCGCAGCACCGGCACGACGAGGCCGCGCGGCGAGCCGACGGCGATGCCGATGTCGAAGTAGCCGTGGTAGACGATGTCATTGCCATCGACCGAGGCGTTGATGATGGGGTACTTCTTCAGCGCCGCGACGGCCGCCTTGACGAAGAAGCTCATGAAGCCGAGCTTGACGCCATGTTCCTTCTCGAACTTCTCCTGGAACTTCTTGCGCATCTCCATGACCGGGGCCATGTTGACTTCGTTGAAGGTGGTCAGGATGGCGTTGGTCGACTGCGACTGCACCAGGCGCTCGGCGATGCGGGCGCGCAGGCGGGTCATGGGCACGCGCTGCTCGGGGCGGTCGCCGAGGTTGGGCTGCACAGGTGCTGCCACGGCGGGCAGCAGCTTGGCGGCGGGCGCGGCCACGGCCATCGGCGTCACGGCCGGTGCTGCGGGCTTGGCGCCGGCGGCCAGGGCGTCGCCCTTGGTCACGCGGCCGTCCTTGCCGGAGCCGGCGACGTCGGTCGCGGCCAGGCCCTTCTCGGCCAGGATCTTCGCGGCGGCGGGCATGGCCACGTCGCCCTTGTTGCCGCCGGTGGCGGCGGGAGCAGCGGCGGGCGCTGCAGCGGCAGCAGCCGGCGCGGCAACCGAAGCCGTCGTGGCGGGCGCAGCGACGCCGGCCTTGCCTTCGGTGTCGATCTTGGCCAGCAGCTGCTGGCTGGTGACGGTGCTGCCGTCGGCGACGCCGATCTCGGCCAGCACGCCGGAGGCGGGTGCGGGCACTTCGAGCACGACCTTGTCGGTCTCGATCTCGACGAGGGTCTCGTCGATGGTGACGGCTTCACCGGGCTTCTTCTTCCAGGTCAGCAGCGTGCCCTCGGAAACGGATTCGGAAAACTGGGGAACTTGGACGTCAACGATGGCCATGGTGTGAGGCTCCGTGTTCTTTATTCGGTGTGATGCGGTACAGGCGCAAGCGAGCGCAGCGCCGTTGATGTGGCGCTGCGCGGTGCGGTCTTATTTGGTCAGGATGAAGCCCTTGAGCTTGGCGAAGGCCTGATCCAGCAGCGCCTTCTGCTGCTCCTGGTGCAGGTGGGCATAGCCGCAGGCGGGGCTGGCGCTGGCCGGACGGCCGGCGTAGCCGAGCTTCTGGCCTTCCGTCATGTTCTCGTGCACATAGTGCTGCACGAAGAACCAGGCGCCCTGGTTCTGCGGCTCGTCCTGGCACCAAACGATGTCGGTGGCGTTCGGATACTTCTTGAGCTCGGCCGCGAAAGCCTTGTGCGGGAAGGGGTAGAGCTGTTCGACGCGCACGATGGCCACGTCGTTGGACTTCTTCTCGGCACGCGCCTTGACGAGGTCGTAATAGACCTTGCCCGAGCAGACGATGACGCGCTTGACCTTGTCGCCCACGATGGCGGCGTCCTGCTCACCGATGACGGTCTTGAACTCGCCCTTGGTGAAGTCGGACAGCGGCGAGGTCGCATCCTTGGCGCGCAGCAGGCTCTTGGGGGTCATGATGACCAGCGGCTTGCGGAACATGCGCAGCATCTGGCGGCGCAGCACGTGGAAGATCTGCGCGGCGTTGGTCGGCTGCACGATCTGCATGTTGTTGTCGGCAGCCAGCTGCATGAAGCGCTCCAGGCGGGCCGAGCTGTGCTCGGGGCCTTGGCCTTCGTAGCCGTGCGGCAGCATCATGGTCAGGCCGTTGGAACGGCCCCACTTCACTTCGCCGGAGGCGATGAACTGGTCGATGACGACCTGGGCGCCGTTGACGAAGTCGCCAAACTGGGCTTCCCAGATGGTCAGCGTGTTGGGTTCGGCGGCGGCGTAGCCGTACTCGAAGCCCAGCACCGCCTCTTCCGACAGGATGGAGTCGATGACGGTGAACGGGGCCTGGCCGTCGGCGACGTTCTGCAGCGGGATGTAGGTGCCGTCGTCCCAGTTGGCGCGGTTCTGGTCGTGCAGCACCGCGTGGCGGTGGGTGAAGGTGCCGCGGCCGCTGTCCTCGCCGGACAGGCGCACGGGATAGCCCGAGGCCACCAGCGATGCGAAGGCCATGGACTCACCCATGCCCCAGTCGATATTGGTCTCGCCCCGACCCATGGTGGCGCGGTCGGCGTAGAGCTTGGCGACGAGATTGTGCGGCGCGAAGTCCTTGGGGATGGTCGTCAGCTTCTCAGCCAGGCGCTTCCACTCGGCCACGGGAATGGCGGTGTCGCAGTTGTCCGTCCACTTCTTGCCGAGGAAGGGCGACCAGTCGGTGGCGAACTTGCTCTTGAAGTTGGTCAGCACCGGGTCGACGGTGTGGCGGCCCTCGTCCATGGCGGCGCGGTAGGCCTTGACCATGTCGTCCGGACCTTCGGCCGGCAGCACGTTCTGCGCCACCAGCTTGTCGCCGTAGACCTTGCGCGTGCCGGGGTGCTGGGCAATCTTCTTGTACATCATCGGCTGGGTCAGCGCCGGCGTGTCCTGCTCGTTGTGGCCCAGCTTGCGGAAGCAGACGATGTCCAGGACGACGTCTTTCTTGAACTCGACGCGGTAGTCCATGCACAGCTGCGTGGCCCACACGACGGCTTCGGGGTCGTCGCCGTTCACGTGCAGCACCGGTGCCTCGATCATCTTGACGACGTCGGAGCAGTACCAGGTCGAGCGCAGGTCGCGCGGGTCGCTGGTGGTAAAGCCGATCTGGTTGTTGATGACGATGTGGACCGTGCCGCCCGTGCGATAGCCACGGGTCTGGGCCATGGCCAGGGTTTCCTGCACGACGCCCTGGCCACCGAAGGCCGCGTCTCCGTGCACCAGCACCGGCAGCACCTGGGCGCCGACGGTGTCGCCACGGCGGTCCTGGCGGGCGCGCACGCTGCCTTCGACGACCGGGTTGACGATTTCCAGGTGGGAGGGGTTGAAGGCCAGCGACAGGTGGACCGGGCCGCCCTGCGTCGACACGTCGGAGCTGAAGCCCTGGTGGTACTTCACGTCACCGGCGGGCAGGTCTTCCGCAGCCTTGTGCTCGAACTCGGCGAACAGGTCGGCGGGCATCTTGCCCAGGGTGTTGACGAGCACGTTCAGGCGGCCACGGTGGGCCATGCCGATGACGATTTCCTGCACACCGCGTTCGCCGGCGCGCTGGATGACTTCGTCCATGGCGGCGATGAAGCTTTCGCCACCTTCCAGCGAGAAGCGCTTCTGGCCGACGTACTTGGTGTGGAGGAAGCGCTCCAGGCCTTCGGCTGCCGTCAGGCGGTCGAGGATGTGCTTCTTCTCTTCAGCGGTGAAGGTAGGCTTGCCGCGCGCCTTCTCCAGGCGCTCCTGCCACCAGCGCTTCTCGGCCGGGTCGGAGCCGTGCATGAACTCGGAACCGATGCTGCCGCAGTAGGTCTCGCGCAGGGCCTGCACGATCTGGCGCAGCGTCATCGTCTCGCCGCCGAAATAGCTGTTCACGGCGCTGAACGAGATGTCCATGTCGGACTCGGTCAGGTCGTAGAACGCGGGGTCGAGTTCGGGAATCTTGGGGCGCTCGGCGCGCTTGAGGGGGTCCAGCTCCGCCCAGCGATTGCCGAGGAAGCGGTAGGCCGCGATCAGCGACTGCACGTGCACCTGCTTGCGGGCGACGGCCAGATCGGCGCTGGAGGCCTTGGCGGCGAAGGCATTGGCCTTGGCGCGCTGGGCGAATGATTCGACCACCGGGGCGTGGGCCACGTCGCGGGCCTCGCTGCCGTCAACCGCCGGCACATGCTGGAGGGCGTCGAAATACGCGCGCCAGTTGTCGGGGACGGAGCCCGGGTTGTCGAGGTAAGCCTCGTACATCTCCTCGACGTACGGGGCATTGCCGCCGAACAGATAAGAGTTCGACTGGTATTGCTGCATCATCTTTCGCTCACCTCATGCCCCGGTTTCCAGGGAGTTGGCTGGTTGAAGAACCTTCCGCGACACGGCTCGACCGGTTGGCGGATTGCGACCCACCTTTGCCGTTGCCAGTGACAACGGTAAAAGGGACGGGAAGGACCAGGAATCCATCCACTGCTCGAAAGGCCAGCTCATTTCGGTGCAGGCCTTCTGAGTAACAGACGGGTTCCATCAGGGGCCGAACTCTAGCACTCCGGGTTTGCCCGACAAGGTGGGTGGGTTGCGACAAAGTTCACGCACCGGCATGCGGCAAAGTTGACTGCCCCGTAAACTTGCAGTCGCTTCAGCCCCGAGATTGAATGGCTGTTCGCAAGGGACATTCAGGAGATCCCAGATGCAAGTCCAGGTCGTTGACTACCGCGCGCCCGACGCCGCCGAGAAGTTCACCCGCTCCCTGCACGAAACCGGCTTCGGCGTGCTGACCAACCACCCCATCCGCCAGGCCCTGGTCGAGAAGATCTACGCCGACTGGCTGGCCTTCTTCAACGGCGATGGCAAGGACGCCTTCGCTTTCTCCAAGGAAACGCAGGACGGCTGGTTCTCCACCGCCATCTCCGAGACCGCCAAGGGCTCGACGCAGAAGGATCTGAAGGAGTACTTCCACATCTACCCCTGGGGCCGCATCCCGCCCCAGCTGAAGGAAGACGCCCTCACCTACTACCGCGAGGCCAATGCCCTGGCCGAGGAGCTGCTGGGCTGGGTTGAGAAGTACACGCCGCCCGACATCGCGGCCCGCTACCGCGAGCCCCTGTCCAACATGATCAAGGGCAGCACCAAGACCCTGCTGCGCGTGCTGCGCTACCCACCGCTGAGAGGCGACGAGCCGCTGGGCTCCATCCGCGCCGCGGCCCATGGCGACATCAACCTGCTGACCATCCTGCCCGCCGCCAACGAACCGGGCCTGCAGGTGCTGGGCACCGACGGCGCCTGGCACGACGTGCCCTGCGACTTCGGCACCCTGACCATCAACATCGGCGACATGCTGCAGGAAGCCTCCGAGGGCTATTACCCGTCGACCCAGCACCGCGTGGTGAACCCGACCGGTGAAGGCGCCAAGAAGAGCCGCGTGTCCCTGCCGCTGTTCCTGCATCCGCGCGACAACGTGGTGCTGAGCGACCGCTACACGGCGGACAGCTATCTGAACGAGAGGCTGCGCGAGCTGGGTGTGAAGACCTGAGGCGAAGCCTGGCTTCACAGCGAAAGGGCGCCGCGGGCGCCCTTTTCATTGCGCGTTGAGCTTCAGATAGACCAGCAGCGACGCATGCGCATCATTGGCCGCGTACTGCAGCTGCTGGGGACTGAGCCTGGGCGCCGCCCAGTTCGAGGTGGTGACCTTCTTGGACTTGGGCATGCGCTGCCCCAGCACGATGGCCACCGCGGTCTTGAGGCCCACGGCCTGCTTGAAACCCAGCCGCCTCACCATGAATGACACGTCGATGCCGCCGGCCAGCTTCACGCCGAGCTTGCGGTGCAGAGGCGCCTTGTCGGAGGCGATGCCGAAGCCGACCTTGTGGAGGGTTTCCGACTCCAGCATGGCGCGCAGAAAGGCCTCGGTCTCCGGCAGCTCCGTGTGCACGATGAAGGCCCGCTCGACAGTCGCGAACTGCACGATGTGCGGCCCGGTGGGCACGCCGCCAGCTACAAACATCGGCTTGCTCTCGGTGTCGAAGCCCACCTCCCCCGCCAGGCGCAGCTCGCGTTCTGCGAACTCGCACTGCGCCACGTCGCGCAGCACGTGGATGCGGTCCGGCGGCAGCGCGGGGTAAAGGGGCAATGCCGCGATCTGCTCGCTGGTGGGTCTCTCCATCGCCCCAGTATGCATGCGCCTATCGCGCCAACGCGGCATCCCCCGAGCGGGCCGTCGCCTGCACCTCGCCACGCTCGCGGGCGATACGCGCCACCAACTGCGCGAAGTCGGGCGAGGCGCGCAGCGCCTGGTAGCGCGCCTAGGCCTCGGCATAGGCCTTGCTGAACACGTCGAGCGACTCGCTGGTATCCAACGCGGCCAGGCCCGAGCGCCGGTAGATCTCGAGATCCGCAATGACCTCGGCGCGGCTGCGCGGCATGGGCAGGTAGGCGCGGACCTCCACGTCCGCGGGCATGCCGTTCGAAGGCGCCGCGCAGGCGGCGAGAGAGCAGGAAGCGACGAGGGTGGCGATGAGAAGCTTGAAAGGCATGGCAGTACTCCGGTGTTGCGAGGGACAACAGGCGTTCAAGCCGCCTGCCCCTGGGAATACAAGCCCGGCCCCGGCTTTATTCCCTCACGCGGCCCGGGTGTCGGTCGCAATCCAATTGACCTCCCAGGTGCCGCCGCCGTCGGCCGAGAACGCCTGCTCGAAGCGGCAACGCGCGGCACTCTCGGATTCGATGACGAAGCGCACCCAGATGGGCCGGCCGTTGAAGTCTTCGGCGCTGTAGAACAGGCCGCGCGGGCTGCCGGCAAAGCCCCCTGCCATGGGCGCCGCCAGCGTGCCTGAAGCCGCGTTGGAGAAGTTCAGCGTCCAGCGCTGCGCTGCGGTTTCGAAGAGCCGCAGCGACAGCGCCTGGATGCGGCCCTGCGGACCGGTGACGTCGAGCTCGACCAGATTGGCAAGGCCGCCCAGCAGAGGCCGCACGAGCGTGGTCCCGGTGTACTCGACCCAGGTGTCGGAGCCGCTCGAAGGGCGCAGGCGGCGCCGCAGCGAGGTGTGCCAACTGCCATGCTCGAAGTCGAAGTCCCGCGGCGTGCCCACCGGTGCAGTGGGCAACGAGGGCGAAGCCATGGCGCTCGAAGCGGCGGCAGCGAGTGCGGCAACGGCAGTGCGGCGGGTGGGTCTGGAGGGCATGGGCTTGGACAGATGACTAGACTGGTCCGATCCACTCTAAGCAGACCCATGTCGACCGCCAAGAAGGCACCTGCAGGTAACCGCCCTCGCACGGCCCGCAACAACGCCATCCCGGGCTGCGCGCTGACGGCCGCGCTGGCAGCCATCGGCGGGCGCTGGAAGCTCTTCATCGTCTACCGCCTGGCCGACGGCCCGCTGCATTTCGCCGCGCTGCGGCGCAGCCTGCCCGACATGTCGGCCAAGGTGCTGGCCGAGCAGTTGCGCGAGCTGCAGGCCGATGGCCTGGTGAGCCGCGAAAGCAGCGGGCCCGTGCCTGCCACTGTCCACTACGCGCTGACGCCGCATGGGCTGTCAGTGCTGCCGGTGGCCGAGACCATCCGGCGCTGGGGCCTGGCCCATCAGGGGGCGCTGGAAGCCCCGGTTGACCCTCGTGCGACCTGCGTCACGGCCTGCTGAACCTCGTCACCGAACCAGGCCGGGCATGGCATCCAGCACGGCCACCAGCTTGCGTACCCCCCGCGTGATCTCGTCGACGCCCAGCAGCGCATACCCCATGACCAGCCCCGCCACGCGTTCCCGCTCGGCCGGGGCTGGCGCCAGATAGAGCGGCCCGAGCGGATAGACCCAAACCCCGGCCCGCTTAGCGGCCTCGACCAGCGCTGCCTCATGCGCCGCCGGCACCTCGTCCAGCCATGCGACGACATGCAGACCGCTGGCGCTGCCCTGCACCCTCACCCGCCCGGGCAGATGGCGCGCCAGCGCGTCCAGCAGCGCCACGCGCCGGGTCTGTTGCGCCCTGCGGATGCGGCGCACATGGCGCTCGTAGCCCCCGTCGGCAATGAGGCGCGCGAGGGCTCGCTGCGGGCCGGTCGGGGCATGGCGGTCGGCCAGTTGGCGGACCTGGGCGAACGGCCCGGCCAGGCCGGCCGGCAGCACGGCATAGCCCAGGCGCAACTCGGGTGACAAGGTCTTGGAAAAGGTGCCCACGTAGATGACGCGGTCGTGCGGGTCCAGCGAGCGCAGCGTCAGCTCCGGGCGCAGGGCGTGGCGGTATTCCGCGTCGTAGTCATCCTCGATGACCCAGGCGCCCTGGGCATGGGCCCAGGCCAGCAGCGCGTGGCGGCGCGCCATGGGCAGAAAGCCGCCGAGCGGGAACTGGTGGGTCGGCGTCACATAGGCCAGGCGAGTCGCCGCGCGCGGCAAGGCATCGGTGACGAGACCATGGTCATCCACCGGCACGCCCACGAGGCGCGCACCGGCGGCCTCGAAGGCGCGATTGGCCATGCCGTAGCCGGGGTCCTCCACGGCGACCGCATCGCCCGGGTCCAGCAGCAGCCGTGCGCACAGGTCCAGCACCTGCTGCGAGCCGTTCGCCACCACCAGCTGCTCCACGCTGCAGGCGATGCCGCGCGAGCGCGCCAGATAGCCCTGCAGGGCACGGCGCAGGCTCAGGTCGCCCAGGGGCTCGCGGTAGGTCAGACTCGCGTCGGGCGCTTTCTCGGTCGCACGCACCGCCTTGCGCCACGCCAACGCGGGAAAGTCGCCAGCCGAGAGCGGCCCGTAGGCAAAGTCGATGGCGCGAGCCGGAGGGTTGCCGAAGTCGAACACCGGGCGTTGCTGCAAGCGTTCGCCCAGTGCCGACAGTCGGGGTGCGGTCGCCTTGCTGGATGCCAGCGACGCTGCCCTGGCCGGGCTGCCCGCACCGGCAGCCACCCGGCTCGCGGCGCCTGGCCGCGTTTCGATGAATCCCTCGGCCGCCAGTTGCTCGTAGACGGCACTGACCGTCGTGCGCGACAGGCCGCGCTCTGCCGCGCAGGCGCGTGTGGACGGCAGCACCTGCCCCGGCGCGTGCGTGCCGTCGCGGATGCGGGCCTTCAGTTCCTCGTAGAGCGCCCGGGACCGGCTCTCGGCTGCAAGCATCAACTGGCCCAGTGAATTTGACGAAAACTGGAGCTTCTCACAAGGCCAGGCGCCGCGCATAGTGAGGCCACCCAGCAACCCGCCAGCCGCCGCCCGTCATGTACATCCCCGAGCACTTCGCCGAGACCCGCCCCGACGTCCTTCACGCCCTGATGCGCGCCCACCCGCTGGGCACGCTGGTGACGCACACGGCCGAGGGCGGGCTGGACGCCAACCACATTCCCTTCGAGCTGGCCGCGGACGAGGGAGCGCACGGCGTGCTGCGCGCCCACGTGGCCCGCAACAACCCGGTGTGGCGCGAGGTGGCCAACGGCTCCCCCGTGATGGTCGTCTTCCGCGGTCCCGAGGCCTATATCTCGCCGAGCTGGTACCCCAGCAAGCACGAGGCGCACAAGCAGGTGCCGACGTGGAACTACGAGGTCGTGCACGCCCACGGGCGGCTGCAGGTGATGGACGACGAACGCTTCGTGCGCGGCCTGGTGGCCCGCCTCACCCGCGAGCACGAGGCCGGCGAGCCCCTGCCCTGGAAGATGGGCAACGCGCCGCAGGACTTCATCGCCCATCTGCTGACCCTCATTGTCGGCATCGAGGTGCCCATCGACCGCCTGGAGGGCAAACGCAAGCTCAGTCAGAACCGGGAGGCGCGCGATATCCAGGGCGCCGCCGACGCCCTGCGTGAACGCCATGGCGCGGGCGGCGTGTCAGCTGCGATGGCGGGAGTCCTGCAGGCACGCTGAAGCGCGTCGGCCCTCAGCCGCACTGCACCGGCAGCGGCGCCGTGTAGCGGACGAACTCGTCCAGCTTGCCCGTGGCGTTCACGAACTGCATGCGCTCGCCGTTCATGCGCACGGGAATGCTCTCGTCGAAGTTCTGGTTGCCGATGGTGGTCTGCAGGCGCAAGCGGCCGTCCTTGCCGAGGCTCCAGCTGCCCGGGATGAACAGGGACTCTCCCCGCGACTGCAGCTCATCCCGCCTGGATCCGCAGGGGGCGTGCAGCCTGAGCGTGTGATCGCCCTGGAATTCGAGGATGGAGTCGTTGGGCTTGGGCTCCACGGCCTCCCTGCCCCCCAGGCCTTTGGGGATGACGGCAACGGCCTGCCAGGCGCCCATCAGCTTGAGCTCGCTGGGTGCAGACCCCACCGGGTCGGCGGCGAGGCAGGACAGGGAAGAAACAGCCAGCAGGCCGGCGGCGGCGAGGCGATGGATGGGCTTCATCATGGGCAGCGAGAGGGGGTTTCGAGTCTATGCCGCCAGAGCTGCGCCCCTGCGGCCGGCCAAGGTAAGGCTGAGGTAAAACAGCGACGCCCACGGTGGGCGACTGGGGTTGGCAAGGCATGGGTGAGACGCGCGTAGACACATTGCCGCCAGACCAGCGCAGCCGCATGCTGCCACCGCCCCTGTCGGCCGATGACATGGCCCGCATCGCGCGCTTCGCCCGGCCGCGCCTGTACCGCCGTGGCGAGCTGCTGAAGACGGCAGGCCAGCCGTCCGAAGGCGTCTTCGTGCTGCTGGGCGGCCGCGTGGTCATCCGCCGGCGCGTCGGCGTGGTGCCCGGGGAGCGCCTGGCGGAGTACGGCGCGGGCGAATACCTGGGCGAGCTGGGCCAGCTGGCCAACACCGCATCGCTGATCGACGCCGAGGCCCTGGAAGACACCGAGGTGCTGCTCGTGCCCACCGAGGGCCTGCGCGCCCTCATCATCGGCGAGGCCGACCTGGGCGCGCGCATCATGCAGACGCTGATGCACCGCCGCGCGCTGCTGGTGGAGGCCGGCCTGATCGGGCCGCTGCTGGTGGGGCGGCCCGGCGCGCCGCAGCTGGTGAGGCTGCAGGGCTTTCTGCGCCGCAATGCCCAGCCCCACCAGCACATGGCCCCGGGCGACTGCGACGCCACCTGGACGCTGGTGGAGCAATACGGCGGCGGCGATGACGACGCCCTCGTCGTCTGCCCCGACGGCTGCGTGCTGCTCAATCCTTCGGAGACGGAGCTGGCGCGCGCCATGGGCATGCTGGACACGCGCGACCGCAGCGAGGTGTTCGACGCCCTCATCGTCGGCGCCGGCCCCTCGGGCCTGGCCGCGGCCGTCTATGCGGCGTCCGAAGGCCTCAAGGTCGTCGTGCTGGACAGCCGCCACCTTGGCGGCCAGGCCGGCGCCAGCGCCCGCATCGAGAACTACCTGGGCTTCCCGGCCGGCATCTCGGGCGAGCAGCTCGCCAGCCTGGCCTGCGCCCAGGCGCAGAAGTTCGGCGCCGAGGTGCTGGTGCCCGTCGAGGCCCGCGCGCTGGACTGCACCCGCGCCAACCCGCAACAGGCCCTGCGCGTGCAGCTTGCCGACAGCCGGTGGCTGCAGGGCCGCGCCATCATCATCGCCAGCGGCGCCCGCTACCGCCGCCCGCCCCTGGCCGGCCTGCGCGAGCTGGAGGGCCGCAGCGTCTGGTACTGGGCCTCGGCCAGCGAGGCCGCGCTGTGTACAGGCCAAGAGGTGGCCTTGGTCGGCGGCGGCAATTCAGCCGGCCAGGCCGCCGTGTATCTCTCGCAGTTCGCCTCGCGCGTGCGCATGCTGGTGCGCGGCGAGGGTCTGGCCGCCACCATGTCGCAATACCTCATCACCCGCATCGCCAACCAGCCCAACATCGAGGTGCTGGCGCACACCGAACTCACCGAGCTGCACACCGACGACAGCGGCTGCCTCGCCGCAGGCAGCCTGCGCGACCGCCGCACCGGTCAAATCAATACCACTGGGCGCAACTGCCCGATGCGTCACATCTTTCTCTTCGTCGGCGCCGACCCGGAGACCGCCTGGCTGGAAGGCTGCGGCGTGCGGCTGGACGACAAGGGCTTTGTACTGACCGGCACCGAGGCCGGCGGCGAAGCGCTCGCGATGGAAACCAGCGTGCCGGGTGTGTTTGCCGTGGGCGACGTGCGCTCGGGGTCGGTCAAACGGGTGGGCGGCGCGATTGGCGAAGGCGCAGCGGTCGTCGCCACGCTGCATCGCTACCTGACGAAGGACGTCTGATCCGCCTGACGTGAAGGCACTCGGCCAGCGCCTGCCGACGCCGGCTGTCGATGTGTGCGGCACGGATTGAATCCTGCAAGCTCACGGCACCCTGGCTGACGGCGGTCGCGGCAGGTGCCGCTGAGGATCGACCCATACGTGCAAAGCCTGGAGATCCGCCATGAAGTTCATGATCCTGGTCAAGTCCAATCCCGGCCTGGAGCGCCGCTTGGCTGAGATGAGCGATGCTGACATGAAGGCTTCGATGACCGAGATGGAGGCCTTCAACGACGAGCTGCGCAAGGCCGGCGTCATGAAGGATTGCGACGGCCTGCGCCCCAGCCGCGATGGCAAGCGCGTGCGCTTCGCCGGTGCTCAGCGCAGCGCCGTGGACGGCCCCTTCGAGGGCGACCTGGTCGCGGGCTACTGGATCTGGGAGCTGCCGAACATGGCGGACGCCGTCGCCTGGGTGAAGCGTTGCCCCAATCCCATGCCCGAGCCGTCGGAGATCGAGATCCGGCCGTTCTGGGTCATGGACGCCGGAGGCTGACGGGCAAGGCATCATCGTGGGGACGCATGACCAAGCCCCCACGGATCATCGAAATCCACCTCGACGCCCCGCCGAAGCCGGCCGTCGGCGAGCCCTGCAACGGCTGCGGCGTCTGTTGCCTGGCCGAGCCCTGCCCGTTGGGCGTGCTGCTGAGCCGGCGCCTGAAAGGTGCATGCGTCGCCCTGCGCCGGGACGGCGCACGCTATGTGTGCGGCGCGCTAGCGGCACAGCCGAGCGGGCTGCGTGGCTGGCTGGTGAAACGCTGGATCGCCGCCGGCGTCGGTTGCGATTGCTCACTCGAACCCGCGGGCAAGCCCTAGACGACACCTCGGAGGGCGCCGCTACATTTTTCGGCTTCTGACGTACCGAGGAAGCCGCATGAAATCCGCCGTCCTTTCCAGCCTTCGCCTCCTGCCTCTGCTGGCCGCGCTGACCCTGGGCGCCGCCACCGCCGCGCCGCTGCGCTGGGCCGCCCAGAACGACATCCTGACGCTGGACCCGCATTCGCAGGACCACAACACTTCCAACGCCATCGGCACCCACATCTACGAGGGCCTGACGCGGCTGGGCCAGAACTACCGACCCGAGCCGTCGCTGGCCACCAAGTGGACCTACATCTCCCAGACCCAGGTGCGCTTCGACCTGCGCAAGGGCGTCAAGTTCCATGACGGCTCGCCCTTCACGGCCGATGACGTGGTCTTCAGCTTCGGCCGCATCACCCAGCCGCAGGGCACCAAGCAGACCTATGTGTCGGGCATCAAGGAGGTCAAGAAGATCGACGACAACACCGTCGACTTCATCCTCGAGGCACCGACGCCGATGCTGCTGCAGAACATCATCAGCTTCCCCATCATGAGCAAGGTCTGGTCGACCAAGAACAACACGACCAACACCCAGGACTACAAGGCCAAGGAAGAGAACTACGCCTCGCGCAACGCCAACGGCACCGGGCCCTACAAGCTGGTCAGCTGGCAGCCCGACCAGGCCGTCAAGATGGTGGCCAACACGGGCTGGTGGGACAAGAACCCGGGCAACGTGACCGAGCTGAGCTATCTGCCGATCAAGAGCGCGCCCACGCGCGTTGCGGCGCTGCTGTCGGGTGACGTCGACATCGTCACCGACCTGCCGCCCCAGGACTTCTTCAAGCTCAAGGAGGAAGGCAAGGTCAGGCTGCTGGAAGGCTCGGAGATCCGCACCGTCTTCTTCGTCATGGACCAGGGCAGCGAGGAACTGCGCGAATCGAATGTGAAGGGCAAGAACCCCTTCAAGGACAAGCGCGTGCGCGAGGCGCTGAACCTGGCCCTGGACCGCGAGGCCATCAAGCGCAGCATCATGCGCGGCCTGTCGGTGCCGGCGGCCTTGATGATCGCGCCGGGCGTCAACGGCTATGACGCGGCCCTGGACGCCCCGCTCAAGCCCGACCTCGACAAGGCCCGCAAGCTGCTGGCCGAGGCCGGCTACCCGCAGGGCTTCGAGGTGCCGCTGAACTGCCCCAACAACCGCTATGTCAACGACGAGCAGGTCTGCCAGGCGGCGGTGTCGATGTGGGCCAAGATCGGCGTCAAGGTGCGCCTCATCGCCCAGCCTTTCTCCACGCACAGCCAGACCTTCCAGCGCGGCGAGTCGCCCTTCTACATGCTGGGCTGGGGCGTCTCCACCTACGACGCCCTCTACGGCATGCAGGCCTGGGGCCACACGCGCACCAATGGCGCCGACGGCAACTTCAACTTCGGCAAGGTCAGCGATGCACCGCTGGACGCGCTGATCCAGAAGATCAAGTTCGAGCCCGACGTGCCCAAGCGCAACGCCCTCATCAAGGAGGCCCTGCTGCGCATCCGCGACGAATACCTCTTCGTGCCCATCCACCACCAGATCCGGCCCTGGGCCATGAAGCCGACGGTCGAGACCATCCACCGCTCGAACGACTATTTCGAGGCGCGCTACACCAGCATCAAGTGAAGCTGCTCGCCGCCCTGGCCTTCGGGCTGTTCGCAGCCCTGTCCGCCAGCGCGGCCCCTTTGCGATGGGCCGCGCAGAACGACATCCTGACGCTGGATCCCCATTCGCAGAACCACACCACCTCGCTGACCATCGCTGCCCAGGTCTACGAAGGCCTGGTGCGGCGCGGCGAGAACTATCAGCCCGAGCCGTCGCTGGCGACGAAATGGACCTATGTCTCGCCGACCCAGGTGCGTTTCGAACTGCGCCGCGGCGTGAAGTTTCACGACGGCAGCCCCTTCACGGCCGACGACGTGCTGTTCAGCTTCGCGCGCATCCGCGAACCCCAGGGCGCCATGCAGGCCTATGTCTCGGGCATCCGCGAGATCCGCAAGGTCAGCGACTACAGCGTCGACCTGATGCTGGAGGCGCCGACGCCGCTGCTGCTGCAGAACCTCGTCAGCTTCTGCATCATGAGCCGCGGCTGGGCGCTGAAGAACAAGGCCGACCATGTCGAGGACTTCAAGGCCAAGGAAGAGAACTATGCCTCGCGCAATGCCAACGGCACCGGGCCCTACAAGCTGGTCAGCTGGCAACCCGACCAGGCCGTGCAGATGGTCATCAACAAGGACTGGTGGGACAGCAACAAGGGCAACATCACCGAGCTGAGCTATCTGCCCATCAAATCGGCACCCACGCGCGTGGCCGCCCTGCTGTCGGGCGACGTCGACCTCGTCACCGATGTACCGCCGGCAGACTACCAGCGCCTGAAGGCCGATGCCCGGCTCAAGCTGATGGAAGGCACCGAGGTGCGCACCGTGTTCTTCGCGATGGACCAGACCAGCGACGAACTGCGCGACGCCAGCGTCAAGGGCAAGAACCCCTTCAAGGACAAGCGCGTGCGCGAGGCGCTCAATCTGGCCCTGGACCGCGAGGCCATCAAGCGCAGCATCATGCGCGGGCTGTCAGTACCGGCGGCGCTGATGGTGTCGCCTGGTGTCAGTGGCTACGACGCAGCCCTGGATGCGCCCTTGAAGGCCGATCCCGACAAGGCCCGCAAGCTGCTCGCCGAGGCGGGCTACCCCCAGGGCTTCGACGTGCCATTGCGCTGCCCCAACAACCGCTACGTCAACGACGAGCAGATCTGCCAGGCGGCCGTGGCCATGTGGGCGCGCATCGGCGTGCGCGCGCGTCTCAACGCCCAACCGATGACCCTGCATGTCCAGGCCCTGGAGCGCTACGAGTCACCCTTCTATCTGATCGGCATCTCCATGCCCACCTACGACGCCCACCAGGGCCTGCAGGGCTGGGGCCACAGCCGCGATGCGCGCGGCAACGGCGGCCAGAACTTCAGCCGCCTGGCCGACCCGACGCTGGACGCCCTGGTCGAGCGCATCCAGTTCGAACCCGACGTCACGGCGCGCAACGCGCTGATCCGCGAGGCGCTGCTGCGCGTGCGTGATGAAGCCTTCTTCATTCCCGTGCATCATCAGATCCGGCCCTGGGCCATGAAACCCGGCGTCCAGACCCTGCACCGCTCGAACGACACGTTTGAGGCCCGCTTCACCTCCATCCACTGAGGCTTATGAAACTGACCACCCTTTGGGCCGCCGCCTGGCTGGCCACCGCGCTGACCGCCACGGCCAACCCGCTGCGCTGGGCGGCCCAGAACGACATCCAGACCCTGGACCCGCATTCGCAGAACCACTCGGCCACGTCCACCATCACCGGCTACGCCTACGAAGGCCTGACCCGCTACACCGAGAAGTTCGACGTCGAGCCGGCCCTGGCCACCAAATGGACCTATGTGACGCCGACCCAGCTGCGCTTCGACCTGCGCCGCGGCGTCAAGTTCCATGACGGCACGCCATTCACGGCCGACGACGTCGTGTTCAGCCTGCAGCGCATCAAGCACCCGGCCAGCAACATGATCATCTACGCCTCCGGCATCAAGGAGGTGAAGAAGATCGACGACTACACAGTGGACTTCATGCTCGAAGGCCCCAACCCGGTGATCACGCGCAACCTAACCTATGTGCGCATCCTGAGCAAGGCGTGGGCCGCCAAGAACCGCTCCGAGAACCCGCAGGACTTCAAGGCCAAGGAGGACACCTATGCCTCGCGCAATGCGATGGGCACGGGGCCGTTCAAGATCGTCAGCTGGACGCCAGACCAGAAGATCAGCATGGTGGCCAACAAGGACTGGTGGGACAAGCCCAAGGGCAACGTCAGCGAGGTCAGCTACCTGCCCATCAAGTCCGACGCGACGCGCGTGGCCGCCCTGCTGTCGGGCGACCTCGACCTGCTGACCGACCTGCCGCCCCAGGACGTGGCCAAGCTCAAGGCCGACCCCCGCCTCAAGGTCATCGACGGCCCCGAGAACCGCACCATCTTCTTTGCGCTGGACCAGGGCAGCGACGAGATCAGGGGCTCCAACATCAAGGGCAAGAACCCCTTCAAGGACAGGCGCGTGCGCGAGGCCATGTCGCTGGCCATCGACCGCGAGGCCATCAAGCGCAGCCTGATGCGCGGCCTGTCCATCCCGGCCGGCATCATGGTGGCGCCGGTGGCCTATGGCTGGTCGCAGGAGCTGGACACCGTGGCCAAGCCGGATGTGACGCGAGCCAAGCAGCTGATGGCCGAGGCGGGCTATGCCGAAGGCTTCGACGTGCCGCTGGCCTGCCCCAACGACCGCTATGTCAACGACGAGGAGATCTGCCAGGCCGTGGTGTCGATGTGGACGCGCATCGGCGTGCGCGCCAAGCTGCAGACCCAACCCATGACACAGCACTCGGCTGCCATGCAGCGTTTCGAGCTGCCGCTCTATATGTACGGCTGGGGCGTGACGACCTTCGATGCGCAGTACACGCTGCAGGACATCGTTCACACCAAAACGGCCGGCGTGGACGGCAAGGGCAACTTCGCCAAGGTCAGCGACGCCAAGGTCGACGCCCTGGTCGCGCAGATGAAGATCGAGACCGACGTGCCCAAGCGCCTGGCCCTGATGCAGGAGGCGCTGAAGCGCACGCGCGACGAGTTCCTCTTCATCCCCATCCACCACCAGGTGCGCCCCTGGGCGATGAAGGCGGGCGTGACCCTCCCGCACTCGGCCAACGATGCCCCGCAGGCCAAGTGGGCGACGGTGAAGTAGTGCGTCCCGCTCAGCCTCCTTGGCTGGGCTCCTCCAGGATGGGCAGGTGTTGCCGCGCCCACGCCTGCCACAACGGCGCCTGGCGGGTGGCGAGCGCCGCGCCCTGCTCTCCGTAGCAATAGAGGTTCATGCCCACCATGCTAGGGCCACCCATGTCGACCGAGCCGAAGGCGGCGATGGCCGGGCCGGGCTGATCGACACGTACCAGGATGTCGTTGGGCGCCTCGCTGGCGTACTCCACCACACCGCTGAGTTGCGGCGCACCTGCTGGCGCCGTCCAGCGCTGGCCTGCCTTCACGCGCTGCAGGCCCAACGCGGTGGCCAGCGCGGCCCACGCCTCGGCCTCCGTACCCGCAACAGGCAGCATCCACTTCGTCAGCGTCGAGGACTGGCCGCGGAAGTGCTGCAGATAGAGCTGCAGGGCGCGCAGGAAGCCGGACCAGCCGGATTCGATCTCGCCCAGTTGGTCGTCCCAGTCGTCGGTGCTCGCAAACAGGCTGTGCACCAGGCGGATGACGCAAGTGCCGCCGGCCTGGGCCTCGATATGCCATTCGGCCGCGATGGGTGGCGAACCCGGCATCAGGCCCTCGCTCTGGCCGGCATACATGCGCGGCGGGTCCCAGGCCGTCACCTCGGAGCGAGCCTCGCCGCCGGGGCCGAAGCTCAGCTTCAGCGCCACGGGCTTGCCATGGCTCTCCTCGAACTCGGCCGGCATCAGCCAGGAGGAAATGCCGGGGCCGGTGGCGATAGCCTGCCACACCTCTTCGGGCGTGCCGGGCACCTCGAACCGGATCTCGACCGAACGGCGCCCGGAGGCTTCCTTCTTCACACTCATGAGGGCTCCTTGGCGTCTGATGCCTGAGTCAAAGGGTGGGCCACGACGACGAGGCGATGGGCGCGGCCGCCGGGGGCGGATTCGTCGTGGTACTTCGAGGCCAGCAATGCGATGGCCTCGGTGAGTTCCTGGGTGAAGGCGGCGCGTTCCACCGCCGAACGGAAACGGATCTCGGTATCCACGCCCAGCGTGGCCAGGCGCTTGCCCGTGTCGCTGGCGCGGCGGACCAGCTCGCCGACCTCGCGCACGAGGCGCGCACCGAGCGCGATGAGGTAGTTCGCGGAGAGCTTGTCGACTTCGCGGCCCGGGTCGGCCGCCACCGGTCCGAGCGCACCCGGCGAGACGACATAGGACGCCGCCGTCGCGACCAGCAGCCTTTCGGTCAACCCGCCCCATTTGCGCTCCTCGGCCAGCTGCACCAGCCCATGCGACTCCAGCGCATTGAGGTGGTAGTTGACCTTCTGCCGCGTCAGGCCGACGCGGGACGCCAGCGTCGCCGCGGAGATGGGCGCCGCAAGTTCCGCCAGCAGGCGGCTGCGCATGGGGCCGAGCGCGACGGCCGCCGCCACGGGATCCTCGATGACCTGGATGTCGAGCATGCGCAGATCCTAGGTTTGACAAATTAATTTGTCAATGACTTGGAGCGGCGATGATTCGCCCCACATGAAACCGCCCGTCATCAACTTCTCGACCATCCAGGCCGTCGTCGAGATCACCGCCACCCTAGCCTTCGCGCTGTCGGGCCTGCTGGCCGGCGCGCGCAAGCATCTCGATGTCGTCGGCCTGTGCATCGTCGCGGGCCTGTCGGCCTTTGGCGGGGGCACGCTGCGCGATGTGCTGCTGGATCGGCGGCCCTTCTTCTGGGTCGAGCATGCCGACTGGCTGTGGGCGCTGATGGCCCTGTCCTTCGCCGCCATGCTCCTCCTGCGCCGCCGCCACCTGGCGCTGACCGAAAAGGCCATCCAGTGGCCTGATGCGTTAGGCCTGGGCCTGTTCACGGCCAACGGCGCGTTGATCGCCCTGGACATGGGCCAGCCCGCCATCGTCGCCGTGCTGATGGGCGTCATCACGGCCACCTTCGGCGGCGTGCTGCGCGACATCGTCTGCAACGAGATCCCGGCCGCCTTCCACGACCACCGGCCCTACGCCCTGTGCAGCTTTGTCGGCGGCTGGGTGTTGGTCGGCGCGGTACAGATGCAGGCGCCGCAATGGGCCGTCATCAGCGCGGCCGCCGGCACGGCCGTGCTGCTGCGCGGCCTGGCCTTGTGGACGGGCTGGACGCTGCCGGCCTGGCGCATCGGCGCGAAGCGTTGAAACCCAACCGACGGACAGCCAACATGGACATCGAAGCCGAACTGCTGAAGCTCGACCGCGCACGGGCGCTGCGCATCATCGCGAACACGTTGCACCACCTTTCCGACAAGCAGCACACGCTGGCGCTGTCATTTGCCTACACACGTTCCGTTGAACTCGGCCAGCCACTGGACGTGCACTTCATCAGCCTTCCGCCGGATGACGTGGATGCGGAGTTCCAGCAAGAGGTCGACGAGGGCTGCGACGTCGGTGGCTGCCCGCAGTGCGGCATCAACCTGTCGTCCACCTTCAAGCGCGTGAACTGCCCGTTCTGCGGCCAAGAAGCGCACCTCACCTAGAGTCACCACCGGCGCCAATGGAAAAGGCCCCGCACCGCGGGGCCTTGCTCGTTTGGGGAAGCCGTTGTCTTACCAGCCGATGGTGTAAGTCACCGTCGTCGGGGCCTGCGTGTGCAGCGACGGGCTGAAGTCACCCACGTCGTCATACGCGAAGCCATAGGCCTTCTTGTTGATGCTGTGGTCATGCCAGAACTTGGCGTACCAGTTGCCCAGCGTGCCCGACGGGTAGTGGGCCGATTGGACGTACCAGTTGGCCGGCGTCTCGATGACGTGGCGGTTCAGCGCCGCGCACACCTGGGCCTGGATCTGCAGTTGCGTGCCGATGTTGGTCGGGTTGCCGCTGGCATCGGCCAGCAGGCCCGCGCCCAGCAGCACGCTGGCGGTGTCGGGCTTGCCGTTGATGTAGAAGGTGCCGGCCGGCGAGCCGCCCGTGAAGGTCCAGCGGTCGCCGCTGATACGGCCGCGGAAGGTGCCCAGGTTCTGCAGCGTGAAGACCAGGTCTTCGTTGCGGTAGCGGGCCCAGACGGCGTCGATATAGGGCTGCAGATAGTTGGCGTTGGCTGCACCCGGCTTGAAGGTGCCATGGGCCGGCGCCATGATGCGATACGGCGAGTAGGGCGCCTGGGCCAGCGGCTTGAACTGGGCCGGCACTTCGGCGACGAACTTGCTGAAGAGCTGGTCACGCGTCTCGGTCAGGGCTTCGCCCACGGTCTGGTCGTAGCCATTCAGGCCCTGCACGCGCAGCTTCAGCGGGAAGCCGAAGTGGTCAACGCGCGTCGTGTTGATGAAGATGCCGGGGTCGGCCTGGCCCTGCGGGATGATGGCCATCTCGCCGAAGTCGAAGTAGACGTCGATGTTGGGGTCGGTCGGGTTCTCGATGTTGGCGCCGGCGTAGCCGATGTTGCCGTTGCCATCGACGACGACGCGGATGTACATCGGCGAGCCCACCGACATCAGCACGCGGGCCGAGTTCAGCGCCGGGATGGTGATGGAGCGCGTGGTGCTGAGCTTGTGGAAGTAGTTGGTGTAGGTGACACCGTTCTTGGTCAGCGCGCCGTTGTCGCTGGTGGACATGGGGATGAAGTTGCCCGCGGCATCCACGCGCACGAACTTGCCGGTGCTCCAGTCCTTGCCGATGATGGCAAAGTAGACCTGATCGTCGGTCCAGCGGCCGCCCGTCTGGTTGACGATATTGAAGGTGGTGCGGCCGTTCCAGGTGCCGGTGTTGGTGGTGGTGCCGACGCGGTAGGACGAAGCCAGGTCGTTGAAGCCGCGGTTGACCAGGTTGGGCTCGTTGGCCGTCAGCACCAGCGAGGAGCCGCCGTAGTTGATGTCGTTGTACAGCGTGACCTGGTAGCCGGACTGCACCTTGACGGAGGAGACTCGGTCGTTCCAGGCCGTGCCGATCCAGCTCGAGTCGGCGCTGGCGCAGAAGCTGTCGCCGGTGTAGTTGATGTCGGCGTAGAAGCAGACCGGGCCACTGGCCACGGGCGGCGTGCCGACGGTGTAGCTGAACTTCGGCGTGTCATAGGCCGGCGTGCCGTTGTTGTAGGTGAACCAGTAGCCGATGACGTTGCCGGTGGCGACGGTCACCTTCTGCTCATAGCGGCCGTTGGCGGCCGTCATGCGGATGTTCTGCTGGGGGCCGTTGTTGACGGTGTAGTGGGCGTCGACCCAAGTCGTCGACACATTGGACTTGAACCAGATCGTGGCCGTGGAGCCGCTGACCTCGACGCCCTGGGTGTAGTACTGGGCCAGGGCCGATGTGCTGCCGAGCAGGCCAATGCCTGAAATCGCCAGCAACCAGCAGGCGCCAAGCAGGCGCAAGCAACGCAAAACAAGATTCACCTTTGTCTCCTTTGCCCGCTCGTCGTCAAGGATCGGCGGGTCGTTCGGGTCCCAACGTGGAGAGGGCGGCATGGCCTTCCCCGGCCGGCATCGCGACTGCGAAGACCTACTGCTCTCCCCGGCATGCAGCCGCTGCCGGGATCAGGTCGCCATCGGAAATCACGCATGAAAGCGCTTTCAAATTTTCAGAGCATCCTCCTGGGAGAAGCGCGAAAGCGGTTTCATGGAAAACCCGTGCGAGACGTTTTCATGCGTCGCCAGCTTCAGGGACAGTCGATCCCTGATCGCCTCGGTGACGCTCAGCCCGGCAGCCAGAGCTTGCGGAAGTCCATCCAACCGCAACGCGCCAGCGACACGCCGCCGAGATGGGGCGCGTGCTCCAGTTGCTGCATCAGGTGGCGCATGGGCAGCAGCGCCCCGGCACGTGTGACCTGGGCGAAGCCAGCCTCCATCGCCGCCTGCCGGCGCGCCGGCGAAGGATCGGCGGCAATGGCCTGGCAGTGCCTGGCCAGCGTGCGCTTCAAGCCCTCGGGCAACCAGGCATGGAAGCTCGAGCCGTTGGACAGGTGCTCGAACATGCCGAACTCCATGTCGTCGGACAGCACCTCGCCCGACACCGCCATGTCAGCGTGCCGGTGCCAGCGGCGCGTCGCGAACTGCGGCGCGGGCTGCACCTCCAGCTGTACGCGCGTGCCCACCGCCTCCCAGGCGGCCGCCACGCTGCGCGCCAGCGCGATGAGATCGGCCAGTTCATAGGTCACCAGCAGCAGTTGCCTGGGCGGCGCCAGCGCGCGCAGGCTGCCGGGCTCAGGAACGGGCGCGTGATCCCAGCCGGGCCGCCAGCCGGTCGCGATGCGAAAGCGTTCGCCGAGAGCCGTGCGGGCCACATGGCTGCGCAGCCAGTGGCCGATGGCGCAGCGCGCTGCGCTGGTCGCGAACGTGGCTCGCGCGGGGTTGAGCAGCAGAAACTCGCAGCCCTGCTCGGCCTGCTCCATGGTCCGCCAGGCCGGCGCCTCGGGCGTCGCGCGGGCCAGTTGACCGATCTTGAGGTCCACCGCCGGCAGCTCGCTGCCCGCAGCCACCACCCAGAGGTCAATCTCATCGATCAGCGGACGCACACCCCAGTAGCCCTCGAAGGCCACCAGGGTGGCTCGGTGCTCGTTGTTGCGCACCAGGCGGAAGGCGCCGGCACCGATGGGCAGCGTGGCGAAGTCGGCGCGATGCCAGTCGCCTTCCGGCAGGATGACGCCGCTGTGGTGGGCCAGGCGGTGGGGCATCAGGTGATCGGGCGCGCTCAGCTGCATCTCGATGCACTGGCCGGCGGTGTTCACGGTCAGCAGATGCGCCATCAGCGCGCGATGCGGCCCGGGCGCGTCGCGCAGCCTCAGCAGCGTGGCCGCCACGTCCTGCGCTCGCAGCGGCCGCCCATCCTGGAATCGCAGGCCGGGCCTCAGCCAGAAGCGCCACTGCCGGCCGTCGTCGCTGGCCTCCCAGTGGTGGGCCAACGCGGGGCGGATGGACTCCGCCTCGCGGTCATACATCGTCAGCCCATCGCAGAGCTGGCTGACGATGTGGGACTCGGTGCGTCGCGTCACACCCTGCGGGTCCAGGGCATGCAGCGGCCGGTAGAAGGGGATGCGCAACCCACCACCCGGCGTCGCGCCGAGGAAGGCCGGCAGCGCCTGGCGGATGCGCGAGCGCGCGGCCACCGGCAGGCCGCTGAAGGCCGCTTCCACGCGCCCTTCTTCGAGCAGGCGCTGCAGCTGCTGCACGCGCAGCACGGCCGGGTCCTGGCGCAGGCTCAGCTCCGACAGCTGGCCGCGCCCCCGCCCCGGCTTCCACGCCAGCCAGCCCAGCGCCTGCATGCGGGACAGCAACAGCCGCGCATTGCGCTCACCGCAGCACAGGCGCTCGGCCACCGTGGCCAGCGGCAGCTGCGAACGCTCGGGCAGGCCTTCGGCCAGGCGGATGTACTGCTCCACCAGCTGGGTGGGGCGCTGAGAGTCTGGCGGCATGCATCGAGGAAGAAAAGCGGAAATCGAGGCGCCATTCTGTCCTCTTATGTTTTCCGCCTTGCGTGGACACTCGCGCCGCTTCCCGGCTTGGCTCCTCGCAATGACCGCGTCTTCGCTCTGGCAACACCTCGGCTTTCGCCGCCTCTACCTCTCCTCGGCCAGCTTCGTGCTCGGCACGCAGATCTACCAGCTGGCCCTGCCGCTGATCTTCTACGAGCTGACCCGCTCCGCCGCGGTCATGACCAGCGTGCGCGCCGTCGAGCTGCTGCCCAATCTGCTGCTGGCCATGTTCATCGGCGTCTGGGTGGATCGCATCGACCGCGGCCGCTGGGCGCGCCGCGCGATGACGGGCATGGTGGCGTTGATGGGCCTGCAGGCCCTGCTGCTGCCGCAGGGTGCGCAGATGCTGCCCCTCATGCTGCCCTGCACCTTCGTGCTGATGGCGCTGAACTACCTCTATGGCATCTGCCGCATGGGGCTGGTGAAGGAGATGCTGCCCGAGACCCTGCTGCTGCCGGCCACTGGCCAGCTGACCGTGCTGTCCCAGGTGGCGGCCGTCATCGGCCCGGCCATTGCCGGCGCCTTGGTGGGCTGGCAGCTGTCGCTGGGGCTGTGGGTGCCCATGGCCGCCCTGCTGCTGGCCGCGGCCCTGTTGCGGGGGCTGGACCTGCCCGAGCGGCCTTTCGTCGCTGCGGGCTTCTGGCAGGACTGGCGCGCGGGCGTGCGCGTATTGCGCAGCAACCGGCCGCTGTGGCATCTGACCTGGCTGGTGGTGCTGATCAACGGCAGCACCGGCGTCGTGGAAGTGCTGTTCCTTTTCCGCGCCCGCGATGAACTGGGGCTGCCGCCCGCGACGCTCGGCCTGCTCTACGCGATGGCGGGTCTGGGCGGGATTGCCGGCGGCCTGTGCTGCAGCCGCTTGCGCGTCCGCTTCGGCCTGGGGCGGCTGATGGTGCTCGGCCTCGCGCTGGAGGCGGTCAGCATGCTGATGCTGGCCTGGGCCAGTGCCCTGCCCGCCCTGGTCGGCGCACTCACCCTCAACAGCTTTGCCATCGTGACCGGCAACGTGTGTGTCTGGGGCTTCCGGCAGGAAAGCACACCCGGCCCCTTCATCGGCCGCATCTCAGGACTGACGGGCTCGATCTTCAAGCTGGTCATGCCGCTGACCCTGCTGCTGTCCGGCCAGCTCGCCGCGGACCAAAGGCTGGGCGGCCTGCTCAGCGCCTGTGCCGCAGCACAGCTGCTGACGATGCTGGCCATGCGCTTTTCGGCCGTCTACCCGGTGCGCTGAAAAGCAAACGGCCGCCCGAGGGCGCCGCCCTGTGCGTTGCGTCAGCTCAAAGAGCCAGACGCGCACGCGCTGCCGCGTATTCGCGCTTGAGGCGGCCGATCAGCTGCGCCGCCGGCACGACTTCCTTGACCGCGCCGATGCCCTGGCCGCTGCCCCAGATGTCCTTCCAGGCCTTGGCCGCGCCGCCGCCGAAGTTCATCTTGCTGGGATCGCTCTCCGGCAGGTTCTCGGGGTCCAGGCCAGCAGCCACCACGGAGCCGCGCAGGTAGTTGCCATGCACGCCGGTGAAGAGGTTGCTGTAGACGATGTCGTCGCTGTTGCTGGCGACGATCATCTGCTTGTACTCGTCGCTGGCGCGCGCTTCTTCGGTCGCGATGAAGGCCGAGCCGATATAGGCCAGGTCGGCGCCCATGGCCTGGGCGGCCAGGATGGCATCACCCGTGCCCATGGAGCCCGACAGAGCCACCGGGCCGTCAAACCATTCGCGGATCTCGTGGATAAGCGCAAACGGGCTCTTCACACCCGCGTGGCCGCCCGCACCCGCTGCAACCGCGATGAGGCCGTCGGCGCCCTTCTCGATGGCCTTCCTGGCGAATTTGTTGTTGATGATGTCGTGCAGCACGATGCCACCCCAGGCGTGCACGGCCGCGTTGACGTCCTCGCGCGCACCCAGGCTCGTGATGACGATGGGCACCTTGTACTTGGCGCAGACCTGCATGTCGTGCTCGAGCCGCTCATTGCTCTTGTGCACGATCTGGTTGATGGCGAAAGGTGCGGCCGGCTTGTCCGGGTTGGCGCGGTTGTAGGCGGCCAGGGTCTCGGTGATCTCGGCCAGCCACTCGTCGAGCAGCTCGGCGGGCCGGGCGTTCAGCGCCGGCATGGAGCCGACGACGCCGGCCTTGCACTGCTCGATGACGAGCTTGGGGTTGCTGATGATGAACAGCGGCGAGCCGATGGCCGGCAGTGGCAGGTTCTTCAGGATTGCGGGCAAAGCCAAGTCAGTCTCTCCTAGTCTGTTGAGGTCGGAGCACGCGCGCAGTGCGCGCATGGTCCAACCCGCAAGGTCATCAGAATGCTTCGAGCGACAGTTCGGTGACGCTGTCCGCGCCGTCCACGATGGCGGCACGCAGCGAGGCCGTGCGCGGCAGGATGTGCTCGGCATAGAAGCGCGCCGTCGTGATCTTGGCGGCCATGAATTCCTTGTCAGTCGCCAAGGCGTCTTCGGCAGCCATCAGGGCACGCGCGAGTTGCCAGCCGGCGACGAGATTGCCCGCCAGCATCAGATAGGGGACCGAACCGGCGTACGCGGCGTTGGGGTTGGCCTTGGCCGAGCCGGCGATGAAGTCGACCACGGCGAGGAAGTCCTCGCGCGAAGCGCGCAGGGCCTTGAGCACCGCGCGGGCGGCGACGCTGTCGCGCTTGGCAAGAGCCGCCTCCGTCACTTCGATCTGGCCCGCGATGCCTCGTGCCAGCTGGCCGCCGTCGCGCGAGGTCTTGCGGCCAACGAGGTCATTGGCCTGGATGGCTGTCGTGCCTTCGTAGATGGTCAGGATCTTGGCGTCGCGGTAGTACTGGGCCGCGCCGGTCTCCTCGATGAAGCCCATGCCGCCATGCACCTGCACGCCCAGCGAGGTGACTTCCAGGCTCATCTCGGTGCTGTAGCCCTTCACCAGCGGCACCATGAAGTCGTAGAAGGCCTGGTTCTGCTTGCGCGCTTCGGCGTCGGGGTGGTGATGGGCGGCGTCGAAGGCGGCGGCGGCGGTACTGGCCATCGCGCGGCAGCCTTCGGTCAGTGAGCGCATCGTCATCAGCATGCGGCGCACATCCGGGTGATGAATGATGGCGGCGCTGCCGGCCACCGAGCCGTCCACCGGGCGCGACTGCACGCGGTCCTTGGCGTAGGCCACGGCCTTTTGATAGGCGCGGTCGGCGATGGCGATGCCCTGCAGGCCCACGCCGTAGCGGGCCGCGTTCATCATGATGAACATGTACTCCAGGCCGCGGTTCTCCTGGCCGATCAGCGTGCCGATGGCGCCGCCGTGGTCGCCGAACTGCAGCACCGCCGTCGGGCTGGCCTTGATGCCCATCTTGTGCTCGATGGACACGCAGTGGGCGTCGTTGCGGGCGCCCAGGCTGCCATCGGCGTTGACCATGAACTTCGGCACCAGGAACAGGCTGATGCCCTTCACGCCCTCCGGCGCGCCGGCCACGCGGGCCAGCACGAGGTGCACGATGTTCTCGGCCATGTCGTGCTCACCATAGGTGATGAAAATCTTGGTGCCGAAGATCTTGTAGGTGCCGTCACCCTGAGGCTCGGCGCGCGTGCGCACCAGGGCCAGGTCCGAGCCGGCCTGCGGCTCGGTCAGGTTCATCGTGCCCGTCCACGAGCCGTCCAGCAGCTTGGGGATGTAGGTGGCGCGTTGCTCGTCACTGCCCGCGGTCAGCAGCGCCTCGACGGCACCGTCGGTCAGCAGCGGGCACAACGCGAAGCTCATGTTGGCCGACTGCAGCATCTCGTTGCAGGCCGCGGCGATGGTCTTGGGCGCGCCCTGGCCACCGAACTCGGGCGGGTGCACCAGGCCCTGCCAGCCGCCCTCGGCATAGGCGCGGAAGGCCTGCTTGAAGCCCGGCGTGGTGGTGACGACGCCGTCCTTCCAGCTGGAGGGGTTCTTGTCACCCTCGAAGTTCAGCGGCGCGATGACGTCCTGGGTCAGCTTGGCGCATTCGTCCAGCACCGCAGCGGCGGTGTCCAGGCCGAAATCGGCGAAGGCGGGGATCTGTTGGGTCAACGTCTCCAGGCCAGCGAGGTGCTGGATGTTGAAGAGCATGTCCTTGACGGGGGCTTGGTAACTCATTTGTTCCTCCAGGCGGAGACAAAAAGGGCGCCGCGACAGACGAAGTCGGGGCGCCCGAGGTGCGGTTGGCGCTTGGGTTTACAGCGCGTTGACGAGTTCCGGCACGGCCGTGAACAGGTCGGCTTCCAGGCCGTAGTCGGCCACCGAGAAGATCGGGGCTTCCGGATCCTTGTTGATGGCGACGATGACCTTGGAGTCCTTCATGCCGGCCAGATGCTGGATGGCGCCGGAGATGCCGCAGGCCACATACAGCTGGGGCGCGACGATCTTGCCGGTCTGGCCGACCTGCCAGTCGTTGGGGGCGTAGCCCGCGTCCACGGCGGCGCGCGAGGCGCCCAGGGCGGCACCCAGCTTGTCGGCCAGCGGCGTCAGCACTTCCATGAACTTGTCGTTCGAACCCAGGGCACGGCCGCCGGACACGATGATCTTGGCGGCGGTCAGCTCGGGGCGGTCGCTCTTGGTGACTTCACGGCCCACAAAGCTGCTCTTGCCCGAATCGGCAGCGGCGGCAGCGGACTCGACAGCGGCGGAGCCACCGGTGGACGCTGCCGGGTCGAAACCGGTCGTGCGCACGGTGATGACCTTGGTGGCATCGGCGCTCTGCACGGTGGCGATGGCGTTGCCGGCGTAGATCGGGCGCTCGAAGGTGTCGGCGCTGACGACCTTGGTGATGTCGCTGATCTGGCCCACGTCCAGCAACGCGGCGACGCGCGGAGCGACGTTCTTGCCCGCGGCGGTGGCCGGGAACAGGATGTGGCTGTAGCCCGAGGCCAGCGCGATGACCTGCGCGGCGACGTTCTCGGCCAGGCCTTCGGCCAGGGCGGCGGAGTCGGCGTGCAGGACCTTGGCGACGCCGGCAATCTGCGCGGCGGCCGCAGCGGCAGCACCAGCATTGTGGCCGGCCACCAGCACATGCACATCGCCGCCCAGGGCAGCAGCGGCGGTGACGGTGTTCAGGGTGGCGGCCTTCAGGGTGCCGTGGTCGTGTTCGGCAATGACGAGTGCAGTCATCTCAATATTTCCTAGTCAGTTGAGGACAGAGCTGGCGGCTGCGCCGCTGCGGTCTGTCCCGCAAAGTTCTCAGATGGCTTAGATGACCTTGGCTTCGGTCTTGAGCTTGGTGACGAGGGTGGCGACATCGGGCACCTTGACGCCAGCCCCGCGCTTGGGCGGCTCGCTGACCTTCAGCGTCTTGATGCGCGGAGCGACGTCCACACCCAGGTCGGCCGGCTTGACGATGTCGAGCTGCTTCTTCTTGGCCTTCATGATGTTGGGCAGCGTCACGTAGCGCGGCTCGTTCAGGCGCAGGTCGGTCGTCACCACGGCCGGCAGGCTCAGGGACACGGTCTCGAGGCCGCCGTCCACTTCACGCGTGACGGAGACCTTGTCGCCGGCCACTTCCACCTTGGAGGCAAAAGTGCCCTGCGGCATGCCCGTCAGCGCGGCCAGCATCTGGCCGGTCTGGTTGCAATCGTCATCGATGGCCTGCTTGCCCAGGATGACCAGCGAAGGGCCTTCCTTGTCGACCAGGGCCTTCAGCAGCTTGGCGACGGCCAGGGGCTGCAGCTCGAGGTCGGCGGGGGTTTCGACCAGGATGGCGCGGTCGGCGCCGATGGCCATGGCGGTGCGCAGGGTTTCCTGGCACTGGGTGACGCCGCAGGACACGGCGATCACCTCGGTGACGGCGCCCTTCTCCTTCAGGCGCACAGCCTCTTCGACGGCGATCTCGTCGAAGGGGTTCATCGACATCTTCACATTGGCGATATCAACGCCCGTGCCGTCGCTCTTCACGCGCACCTTGACGTTGTAGTCGACGACGCGTTTGACAGGGACCAAGACCTTCATCGAAAACTCCAGCTCGAATTGACGTAAACGTTAATCAGATTCTAAGGGGCGCTCCTCGCGGGAGCCGGGCCTAAAAAAGCACGATCGTTCGATTCTAGCCAGACCCAACTTGGCCGCGGACGAAGCTTTTCTGGAGAGGCCTCTCGAATTCGTGAAGCTAGACTGCTTTTGCCCATGCAGATTGATTCCTCCCCGAGCCGAGAGATCGGCGTCTTCGACTCCGGTGTCGGTGGCTTCACCGTGCTGCGCGAACTGCGCACGCTACTGCCCTCCGCGCGTCTGCGCTACCTCGCCGACACGGCCTATGCCCCCTATGGCAATCGCAGCCCCGATGAGATCCGGGCGCGCAGCATCGCCATCAGCGAGCACCTGATCGAACGGGGTGCCGAACTCATCGTCGTCGCCTGCAACACGGCCACGGCCCATGCCATCGAGGCCTTGCGCGAGCGCTGGCCCGCCCTGCCCTTCGTCGGTACCGAGCCGGGCATCAAGCCCGCGGTCGCGGCGACGCGCAATGGCCGCATCGGCCTGTTGGCCACGCCTTCCACCGCCGCCAGCGCCCGGCTGCGCGCGCTGATCGAAAGGCATATCGGCGACCGGCAGGTCGTTGTGCAGGTCGTTGTGCAGGGCTGCGCCGGCGTCGTCGACCGCATCGAGGCCGGCGACCTGGGCAGCGCCGAGTTGCAGGCCCTCGTCGACCGCTATTGCGAGCCCCTGCGCGCCGCCGGCGTGGACACAGCCTTGCTGGGCTGCACCCACTATCCCTTCATCGAACCGCTGTGGCAGGCTGCGCTGGGTCCTGAGGTCGAGTTGCTGCGCATCGAGACCGCCGTCGCGCGTCGGGCGCTCAGCCTGTGGACACCCACCGAAGGTGACATCCCCGCACTGGACATCGAGACCAGCGGCGATCCTGTTGCCCTGCAGCGCTGGATAGGCCGCGTGCTGGGCTGGCAGGACACCGCCGTACAGGCCTGGCAGCCGCAAAGCAAAACGGCCAGCAGTTGCTGACCGTTGAGAGGATTGGTGCGCGGGACGGGACTTGAACCCGTACGTCCCTTTCGAGACGGCGGATTTTAAGTCCGCTGCGTTTACCGATTTCGCCACCCGCGCGGCGGGCTGGATTATCCGGGCCGCGCAAAAGAAAACGGGAGACTCGATTGCTCGAATCTCCCGTGAATTTGGAGCGGGTAACGAGGCTCGAACTCGTGACCTCAACCTTGGCAAGGTTGCGCTCTACCAACTGAGCTACACCCGCGCATTTCGCCTGACCTTGCGATCAAACATCGGTGCGACCGATTTTTACTGGAGCGGGTAACGAGGCTCGAACTCGTGACCTCAACCTTGGCAAGGTTGCGCTCTACCAACTGAGCTACACCCGCATGGTGTCTTTTTTGGAGGCGCGATCCGGAGTCGAACCGGACTAACCGGATTTGCAATCCGGGGCATAACCGCTTTGCTATCGCGCCGCTGTAAAACCCAAGCCAAAACCGTTGGTGCGGCTTTGACGAAAAAGGGAAGCCGGGGCTTCCCTTTCAAAAACTGGAGCGGGTAACGAGGCTCGAACTCGTGACCTCAACCTTGGCAAGGTTGCGCTCTACCAACTGAGCTACACCCGCATTGCCGGCGCAATTGCTTGCGCTCTGCAATTTCGCCGAATCACGTTGATTACTCTCTGCGATCTAGCGAAGCTGGCATTGTAATCCAATTTTCAGTCGGATGACAAGCCAGCTGCACTTCTTCAGTGAGGCACCACCGTGCTCTTGGCCGCGCCGTCTTCCGGCTTGGCCGCAGCAACAGGGACTTCCTCGTCGGGCAGCGGCGTCGGCACGGCTTCGAGAGCCACTTCCAGCACACGCTCGATCCAGCGCACGGGCACGATCTCGAGCTGGTTCTTCACGTTCTCCGGAATGTCCTGCAGGTCCTTGACGTTCTCTTCCGGAATCATCACGGTCTTGATGCCGCCGCGGTGAGCGGCGAGCAGCTTTTCCTTCAGGCCACCGATGGCGGTCACTTCACCGCGCAGCGTGATCTCGCCCGTCATCGCGACGTCCGCGCGCACCGGGATGCCGGTCAGTGCAGACACGAAGGCAGTGGTCATGGCCGCACCCGCGCTCGGGCCGTCCTTGGGCGTCGCGCCATCGGGCACGTGGACGTGCACGTCGCGCTTCTCGAAGACCTCGTCCTTGATGCCCAGGCGGCGGGCTCGTGAGCGCACCACGGTACGAGCCGCCTCGACGGACTCCTTCATCACGTCGCCCAGCGAACCCGTGCGGATGATGTTGCCCTTGCCGGGCATCGCAGTGGCTTCGATGGTCAGCAGATCGCCGCCCACTTCCGTCCACGCGAGGCCGACGACCTGGCCGACCTGGTTCTTCTTCTCGGCACGACCGAAGTCGTACTTGCGCACGCCCAGGAAGTCGTGGAGGTTGTCCTCCGTGACGACGACCTTGCTGTCGTAGGTCTTGAGCTGGATGCCCTTGACCACCTTGCGGCAGATCTTGGACATCTCGCGCTCAAGCGAACGCACGCCGGCTTCACGGGTGTAGTAGCGGATGACGCCGCGCACAGCCGATTCGGTGACGTCCAGTTCCTCGTCCAGCACGCCGTTGTTCTTGCGTTGCTTGGGCAGCAGATAGGTCTGGGCGATGTTGACCTTCTCGTCCTCGGTATAGCCCGACAGGCGAATCACTTCCATCCGGTCCAGCAGGGCCGGCGGGATGTTCATCGAGTTGGACGTGGCCACGAACATCACATCGGACAGGTCGAAGTCGACCTCGATGTAGTGGTCACCGAAGGTGTGGTTCTGCTCGGGGTCCAGCACCTCGAGCAGCGCCGAAGACGGGTCGCCACGGAAGTCCATGCCCAGCTTGTCGATCTCGTCGAGCAGGAACAGCGGATTGCGCGTACCGACCTTGGTCAGCGACTGCAGCACCTTGCCCGGCATGGAGCCGATGTAGGTGCGGCGGTGGCCACGGATCTCGGCTTCATCGCGCACGCCGCCCAGGGCCATGCGGATGAACTTGCGGCCGGTGGCTCGCGCCACGCTCTGGCCGAGCGAGGTCTTGCCGACGCCCGGGGGGCCGACCAGGCACAGGATGGGCGCCTTGACCTTGTCGACGCGTTGCTGCACCGCGAGATATTCAAGGATGCGGTCCTTGACCTTCTCGAGGCCGTAGTGGTCTTCGTTCAGCACGTCCTCGGCATTCTTGAGGTCGTGCTTGATCTTGGTCTTCTTGCTCCAGGGCAGGTTGACCAGGGTGTCGATGTAGTTGCGCACCACCGTCGCTTCGGCAGACATGGGCGACATCAGCTTGAGCTTCTTCAGCTCAGCGTCGGCCTTCTTGCGCGCTTCCTTGGGCATGCGGGCCGCGAGGATCTTCTTCTCGAGCTCCTCCATGTCGGCGCCTTCTTCGCCGTCGCCCAGTTCCTTCTGGATGGCCTTGACCTGCTCGTTCAGGTAGTACTCGCGCTGGCTCTTCTCCATCTGGCGCTTGACGCGGCCACGGATGCGCTTTTCGACCTGCAGGATGTCGACCTCATGCTCGAGCAGGTCGAGCAGCTTCTCCAGGCGCTTGGCCACTTCGGCCAGGTCCAGCACGGCCTGCTTGGCGTCGAGCTTGAGCGGCAGGTGGGCGGCGATGGTGTCGGCCAGGCGGCCCGGATCGTCGATGCCGCCGATGGACGTGAGGATCTCGGGCGGGATCTTCTTGTTGAGCTTGACGTACTGGTCGAACTGCTGCGTCACGGCGCGGCGCAGGGCTTCGACTTCAGGGGCGTGCTCGGTCTCGGGCGGGATGGGCGTGACTTCGGCAACGAAGTGCTCGCCCGGCTCGGTGATGGAGCTGGTGGTGGCGCGCTGCAGGCCCTCGACCAGCACCTTCACGGTGCCGTCGGGCAGCTTCAGCATCTGCAGGATGCTGGAGACGCAGCCGACCTCGAACATGTCTTCGGGCTTGGGCTCGTCCTTGCCGGCGGCCTTCTGGGCGACCAGCATGATCTGGCGACCGGCTTCCATCGCGGCCTCAAGCGCCTTGATGGACTTGGGGCGCCCGACGAACAGCGGGATGACCATGTGCGGGAAGACGACGACGTCACGCAGCGGCAGCAGCGGCAGCGTGATCGGGTCGGCGGGGAGGATGGGATGTCCGGACATGAAGACCTCTCTTTCTCAGGCCGATGTGCGGCCTGAGGGGGCGATTGCAAGTTGGAGGGCTCAGTGGCGGTTTACGCGCTGGCCTTTTGTTCGCGGTAAACCAGCAAGGGACGTGCCGATGCGTCCTCGATGTTGTGCTCGTCCAGCACGACCTTCTCGACGCCTTCCAGCGCCGGCAGGTCGAACATGGTGTCGATCAGGGACTGCTCCATGATGGAGCGCAGGCCGCGCGCACCGGTCTTGCGCGCCAGCGCCTTGCGGGCGATGGCGGCCAGGGCCGGCTTGCGGATTTCCAGCTCGACGCCGTCCATCTCGAACAGCTGCTGGTATTGCTTGACCAGGGCGTTCTTGGGCTCGGTCAGGATCTGCACCAGGGCGTCTTCGGTCAGTTCGCCCAGCGTCGCGACGACGGGCAGGCGGCCGACCAGTTCGGGGATGAGGCCGAACTTGATGATGTCCTCGGGCTCGCATTCGCGGAAAACCTCGGAGACGCGACGTTCGCTCTTGCTCTTCACCGTCGCGCCGAAGCCGATGCCCGACTTCTCGCTGCGGTTCTGGATGACCTTCTCCAGGCCGTCGAAGGCGCCACCGCAGATGAACAGGATGTTGGTCGTGTCGATCTGCAGGAAGTCCTGGTTGGGATGCTTGCGGCCGCCCTGCGGGGGCACCGAGGCCATCGTGCCTTCGACCAGCTTGAGCAGGGCCTGCTGCACGCCCTCGCCCGACACGTCGCGGGTGATGGAGGGGTTGTCGGCCTTGCGCGAGATCTTGTCGATCTCGTCGATGTAGACGATGCCGCGCTGCGCGCGCTCGACGTCGTAATTGCAGTTCTGCAGCAGCTTCTGGATGATGTTCTCGACGTCCTCACCGACATAGCCCGCTTCGGTCAGCGTCGTCGCGTCGGCGATCACGAAGGGCACGTTCAGCAGCCGCGCCAGCGTCTGCGCCAGCAGCGTCTTGCCGGAGCCCGTGGGGCCGATCAGCAGGATGTTGCTCTTGGAGAGCTCGACCGAATCCTTGGTCGTGCTCATGTGGCGCAGGCGCTTGTAGTGGTTGTAGACCGCCACGGCCAGCGTGCGCTTGGCAACGTCCTGACCGATGACGTACTGGTCAAGGCTGGACTTGATCTCGCTGGGCACGGGCAGGTCGGACTTGCCGGCACGCGCGGCAGGGGCCGGCGCCGGGATCTCGTCACGGACGATGTCGTTGCACAGCTCGATGCATTCGTCGCAGATGAAGACCGACGGACCGGCGATCAGCTTTTTGACTTCATGCTGGCTCTTGCCACAGAACGAGCAGTACAGAACTTTTTCGCTGGAGGTGCCTTTTTTGTCGGCCATGGGGTCTGCTCGGGGATGCCAGTGGTCAGGCGGGTGCCTGAAATGATGATAGTCCAAACGATCTCGGGGCCCTTGTAGGGATAAGGGCCCCGATTTCGCTGCGAATCCGGGGCCGGTTACGGCCCCTCACAACTCAGGGGCGGTGTTCCAGCACCTGGTCGATCAGGCCGTAGCCCTGGGCTTCGGCAGCGGACATGAAATAGTCGCGCTCGGTGTCGGCCTGGATTTTCTCCAGAGGTTGGCCGGTGCGCTCGGCCAGGATGCGATTCAGGGTATCGCGAGTCTTCAGGATTTCACGCGCATGGATTTCGATATCCGTGGCTTGGCCCTGCGCGCCGCCCAGAGGCTGGTGAATCATCACCTTGGAATTGGGCAGGGAGTAGCGCTTGCCCTTGGCGCCCGCCGCCAGCAGGAAGGCGCCCATGCTCGCCGCCATGCCCATGCACAGGGTCGAGACCTCGGGCTTGATGAACTGCATGGTGTCGTAGATGGACATGCCGGCCGACACGCTGCCGCCGGGGCTGTTGATGTAGAGGTTGATTTCCTTGTCCGGGTTCTCGCTCTCCAGGAACAGGAGCTGGGCGACCACCAGGTTGGCGACGGCGTCATTGACCGGGCCGACCAGGAAGATGACCCGCTCGCGCAGCAGGCGCGAGTAGATGTCGTAGGCACGCTCGCCTCGGCCGGACTGTTCGATGACCATGGGGACCAGCCCCAGGTTGTTGATGTCGAGAGCGCTCATTCAGATCCTTGAAAACAGATTCAGCTGCAGCCGTTATGGGGGCGGATTATGAGGTTGCAAGCAAAAGGGCGCCGAGCCTCGCGGCACGGCGCCCTCGCTGAAGCCAGGGGCTATCAGTTGCCGGCGGCCATCAGCTCGTCGAACGGCAGGGCCTTGTCGGTCACCTTGGCCGTGGTCAGCACGAAGTCCGTGACGTTGTTCTCGACGACAACGGCTTCGACTTCGGCCATGCGCTCGCGGTCACCCAGGTACCAGCGCATCACTTCGGCGGGCTTCTCGTAGCTCTGCGACAGCTCTTCGATGTGAGCCTGCAGCTGGGCCGGCTTGGCCTGCAGATTGTTGGAGCGCACCAGTTCCGAGACCACCAGGCCCAGGCGCACGCGGCGCTCGGCTTGGGGCTTGAAGATGTCGGTGGGGATCTCGGCCTTGTCGGCATCCTTGACGCCACGCTTCTTCAGGTCTTCGCGGGCCTGCTCGACCATGCGGGCGGCTTCACCCTCGACCAGGGCGTTGGGCACATCCAGTTCGGAAGCAGCGACCAGGGCGTCCATGACGGCACCCTTGTTGCGGGCCAGCACGCGGAACTTCACTTCGCGCTCAAGGTTCTTCTTGATGTCGGCGCGCAGGCCGTCAACGGAAGCGTCCTTGATGCCCAGGGACTTGGCGAAGGCCTCGTTCACTTCGGGCAGGTGCTGGGCTTCGATCTTCTTGACCGTCACGAGGAAGTCGGCTTCCTTGCCGGCCACGTCCTTGCCGTGGTAGTCCTCGGGGAACTGCAGCGGGAAGGTCTTGGACTCGCCAGCCTTCATGCCACGCACGGCGGCGTCGAACTGCTCCAGCATCTGGCCTTCGCCGATCAGGAACTGGAAGCCTTCGGCCTTGCCGCCCTGGAAGGGCTCGCCGTCGATCTTGCCTTCGAAGTCGATGGTGACGCGGTCGCCGGCCTGGGCCACATCGGCGGCCGGGCGCTGGGCGAAGTTGCGGCGCTGCTTGCGCAGGATCTCGACGGTCTTGTCGATGGCGTCGTCGGTGACTTCGCTGGTGACGCGCTCGACTTCAGCGGCGGCCAGGTCGCCGATCTTGACTTCGGGGTAGATCTCGAAGGTCGCGTCGAAGGCCATCTGGCCTTCCGGCGCTTCGTTCTTCTGCTCGATGCGGGGAGCGCCGGCGACACGCAGCTGGGCTTCGTTGGCGGCAGTCATGAAAGCCTGACCGACCTTGTCGTTCACGACTTCGTACTGCACCGAGTAGCCATAACGCTGGGCGACGACATTCATCGGCACCTTGCCAGGACGGAAGCCGTCGGCCTTGACGGTGCGGGCCAGCTTCTTCAGGCGCGACTCGACTTCGTTGTTGATGTCAGCGGCCGCGACGTGCAGGGTGATGCGGCGTTCCAGCTTTTCGAGGGTTTCGACGGTGACGGCCATGATGGACTCGGGAGCAGTTGAAGGACAGTGGTGCGCGGGGCCGGACTCGAACCGGCACGCCCGTGAAGGCGTCAGGACCTAAACCTGGTGCGTCTACCAATTTCGCCACCCGCGCAACGGGATGGTTTTTGTTGGGCCGCTTGGAAAGCGACCCCATAGGCGATTCGGCAAACCGGCGATTGTAGCGACCTCGCACGGCTTACCCGCCGCCCCGATGCGCGGGGCGGCAAAACCCTAAAAAATGGAGCCCCTCGCCCAGCCCGGCACCGCTGAACGCGTGCCGGTCTGGTCGGTCTTGCAGACCGCGCAGCCGACGGAGCGGCTGCTCTCCGGCAGGCACGCCAAGTCCACAGGACTTGCCGTGTCCGGCCTCAGCCCCCGAGGGGACGAGGCCGCTTGCGGCATTGAGCCGCTAACGGCCTCAGGCGGGCCGGCTCGGCGAACTGAAGTCGGACACAAGCAGTCCCTGCGGACTGCTTGTGCCTACGGAAGGCCTTGGGCCTCTGGCCCAAGGCAGGCCCAGCGCTCGGCCCGTAATGCAGCATCGACGCTCAGGCTGGTTCGGACGCTTCGGTGTCGGCGAAGCGGCTGTGCAGCCGGCTGTGCTCCTCCTCCTTGGGGCGCACGACGCGGAACCAGGCCGCGTACATGGCCGGCAGGGCCAGCAGCGTCAGCACGGTGGCGACGATGAGGCCACCCATGATGGCCACGGCCATCGGGCCCCAGAACACGCTGCGCGACAGCGGGATCATGGCCAGCACGGCCGCAGCCGCCGTCAGCACGATGGGACGGAAGCGCCGCACCGCCGACTCGACGATGGCCGACCAGTCCGGCACGCCGCGGGCGCGGTCCTGCTCGATCTGGTCGATCAGGATGACCGAGTTGCGCATGATCATGCCCATCAGCGCGATGACGCCGAGCAGTGCAACGAAACCGAAGGGGCGGTTCAGCACCAGCAGGGCCATGGCGACGCCGGCAATGCCCAGCGGCCCGGTCAGGAAGACCAGCATGGCGCGGCTGAAGCTCTGCAGCTGCAGCATCAGCAGCGTAAAGGTGATGAAGAGCATGATGGGCACGCCGGCCGCGATCGAGCCCGTGCCCTTGCTGCTCTCCTCCACCGCACCGGCGATCTGGATGCCGTAGCCCACGGGCATCTTCTTCTGCAGTTCCTCCAGCTGGGGCCAGACTTCCTTGGTGACGGTGGCGCCCTGCAGGCCTTCGGCGACGTCGCCCTGGACCGTGACGGCGTACAGCCGACCTTCGCGCCACATGACGCCCGGCTCCCAGTCGAAATCGACCTTGGCAATCTGGGTCAGCGGAATGGCGCGGCCGGTGCTGGCCGGCACATAGGCGTTGGCGATGTCGGTGATGACGGCGCGCTCGTCCAGGGGCTGGCGCAGCACGATGTCGATGAGCTTGTCCGCCTCGCGGTACTGGCCGATGACGGTGCCCGACAGCAGGGTGCGGGCCGACTGCGCCAGGGTCTGGCTGGACACGCCGAGCGCCCGCGCCTTGTCCTGGTCGACCTTCAGGCGCAGCATCTTGACGTTCTCGTTCCAGTTGTCGTTGACGCCGCGCATATTGGGGCTCGCGCGCAGGATGTCCTTGGCCTTGTCGGCCCAGTCGCGCACGATCTTGGGGTCGGCGCCGGTGACGCGGAACTGCACCGGATAAGGCACCGGCGGGCCATTGGGCAGCAGCTTGACGCGGCCACGCGCCTCCGGGAACTCCTCGGCCAGCACGGCCGGCAGGCGCTTTCGCAACTCCTCGCGCTCGGCCAGGCTCTTGGGCACCAGGATGGACTGCGTGACATTGGCCTGCGGGAAGATCTGGTCCAGCGGCAGATAGAAGCGCGGCACGCCCGAGCCGATCCAGGTCGTCACCGTGGAGATGCTCTGCTCCTTCAGCATGCGCGCCTCGAAGCGCTTGGCCAGGGCCTCGGTCTCCTGGATGGTCGAGCCCTCGGGCAGCCACAGGTCGACCAGCACCTCGGGGCGGCTGGAGTCCGGGAAGAACTGCTGCTGCACCCGGCCCATGCCGACCAGGCCCAGTGCGAACACCAGCAGCGTGATGGCAATCGTCTTCCAGCGGTTCTCCACGCACCAGCGCACGACGCCACGGAAGCGGTTGTAGAAGGGCGTGTCGAAGAGCTCGTGCACCTCGCCATCGGCCGCCGGCTTGCTCTTCAGCAGCAGGGCGCCGAGATAGGGCACGAAATAGACCGACACCGCCCAGGAGATGACCAGCGACGCCGCGGTGACGGCAAAGATGGCGAAGGTGTACTCGCCCACCGTCGACTTGGCCAGGCCGATGGGCAGGAAGCCGACCGCCGTGATCAGGGTGCCGGTCAGCATGGGCATGGCCGTCACGTCGTAGGCATACGTGGCGGCATGCATCTTGTCGTAGCCCTCTTCGAGCTTGCGCACCATCATCTCGACGGCAATGATGGCGTCGTCCACCAGCAAGCCGAGCGCGATGATCAGCGAGCCCAGCGAGATCTTGTGCAGGCCCACGCCCCAATAGAACATGGTCGTGAAGGTGATGGCCAGCACCAGGGGGATGGTGATGCCGACGACCAGGCCCGGCCAGATGTCGATGCGTAGCGGGCGGGTGTGCAGGCCCAGCGAGATGAAGCTGACCGCCAGCACGATGACGACGGCCTCGATGAGGACATGCACGAACTCACCGACCGAGGTCGTCACGGCCTTGGGCTGGTCCTGGATCTGCTCGAGCTGGATGCCGGCCGGCAGTTCGCGCTCGATGCCCTTGAGGGCGCCGGCCAGGGCCTTTCCCATGGCGATGATGTCACCGCCCTTGGCCATGGACACGCCCAGGGCCAGCACTTCCTTGCCCTGGTGGCGGACCTTGGTGGCCGGCGGGTCGACGTATTCGCGCTTGATGGTGGCGATGTCGCCCAGGCGCATCTGGCTGGCCACGCCGGTCTGCGGATTCGTCGCGCGGATGGGCACCTCGGCCAGGGCCTGGGCCGTGCTGAACTGGCCCTGCACGCGGATCTGGAAGTTGGCGCTGCCGGCGTTCAGCACGCCCGCGCCTTCGACGGCGTTCTGCGCACCGATCTGATTGATGACCTGGTTGAAATCCAGACCCAGCTGGGCCAGGCGCTTCTGCGAGACCTCGATGAAGACCTTTTCGGGCTGGATGCCGAAGATCTCGACCTTGGCCACGTCCTTGACCTGGAGCAGGGCCTGGCGCACGCGGTCGGCATGCTCGCGCAGCTCCTCGCGGCTGAAGCCATCGGCCGACAGCGCGTAGATGGAGCCGTAGACGTCGCCGAATTCGTCGTTGAACACCGGCCCCAGCACGCCTTGCGGCAGTGTGGAGCGCATGTCACCGATCTTCTTGCGCGTCTGGTACCAGAGGTCGGCGACCTCCTTGGGCGGCGTGTTGTCCTTGACCTGGAAGACCGTCAGCGACTCGCCTGGCTTGGTGTACGAGCGGATCTTGTCCGCGTGGTTCACTTCCTGCAGTGTCTTCTCGATCTTGTCGGTGACCTGGTCGGCCATCTGCTGGGCCGTGGCACCCGGCCAGAAGGCCTGGATGACCATGGCGCGGAAGGTGAACGGTGGGTCCTCGTCCTGTCCGAGCTGGAAATAGGCGACAAAGCCCATCAGCATCAGCACCACCATCAGGTAGCGCGTCAGGGCCGGGTGCTCGAGCGCCCAGCGCGAGACGTTGAAGCCGCCGACGTGGGGCTGTTTGGTGATATCGGGACTCATGTGCGGTCCCGGTTCAACGTGAGGCAGCAGCAGCCGGCGCCGCCGTCGTGCGCGGCGGCACGTAGCGCTTGACCTTCTGGCCCGGGTTCAGCACATGCACGCCCGCAACAACGACCTCCTGGCCGGCCGTCAGGCCGCTGGCTATCACCACCTCGTTGCCCTCGGCGCCGCCGACCTGCACGGCCACGGGCTTGACCGTCATCGACGGGCCGTCCAGCGCCCAAACCGAGGTCTTGCCGCCCTGCTGCAGCACGGCCGCGAGAGGCAGCTTGATGACGCCGGCCATCTGCGGCAGGTCCAGCACAACGGTGGCGGACTGGCCGAGTCCAACGTCCAGCTTGCCGGCATCGGCCTTGATGAGGAAGGTACGCGTGACCGGGTCCGCCGCGGCGGCCACTTCGCGCAGCGTCAGCGGATAGGTCTTGTCGGCGCCCCAGAGGCGAACCTTGAGCGCCCCCGGCTGGCCCGCCGCGGCCTTCACGCGGGCGATCTGATCCTCGGGCACCGAGAAGACGATGTCGCGCGGGCCATCCAGGGCCACGGTGACGACCGGTGTGCCCGCGGCCAGCACTTGGCCGGGCTCGGCGTTGATGCCGGTGACGACACCGGCGCCATCGGCCGTGAGGACGGCATAGCCGGACTGGTTGCCCTGCACATCGGACTGCGCCTTGGCCTGCTCCAGCTGGGCCTGCGCGGCCTTGAAGGCCGAATCGCGGCGCTCCAGCTCGGCGGCGCTGATGAAGCCCTGGCGCTGCAGGTCGACAAAACGCTTGTAGTCCTGGCCGGCCTGATCACGGTTGGTGCGAGCGGCCATGACGGCGGCGCTGGCGGCCGCTTCGGCCAGTTTCAGGTCCTGGGCGTCAATGCGGGCCAGGGCCTGGCCGGCCTTGACCGGATCGCCCAGGTTGACCGAGCGGCTCAGCAGCTTGCCACTGACGCGGAAGGACAGGCGGGACTCGATGCGCGGCCTCACCTCGGCCGCATACTCATGGCTGGCGCTGGCCGAGCCGGCGCTGACGACTTGCGTGCGCACCGCCCGCTCCGGCTCGGGGGCAGCAGGCTGCTTGCCGCATCCGGACAACAGTGCGGAAAGCAGCGTCGCCAGCAGCAGGGGCGGCGCAAGACGCAGAAGATGGGACATGCAGACCTCGGCAGGGATGAAACGACCAGCCCTGAAATTTAATGACCGGCGGGTCAGTAATGTATTCAGACCCTGTGACAGCTGTCAAACCTCGCCGAATTTCGCTGGAACATCGCGGCTTTGCAAGCGGAACTTGAGAAAAAGCTTGAGCGTCGACCACTACGAGAACTTTCCCGTTGCTTCCGTGCTGTGCCCGCCCGCCCTGCGGCCGGCGGTCGCCGCCATCTACCATTTCGCGCGGACGGCCGACGACCTGGCCGATGAAGGTGACGCCTCCACGGCCGAGCGTGTCCAGGCCTTGCACGACTACCGTGCCGACCTGGCCGCCGTCGTGGCCGGCCAAGCCCCCTCGTCGCGCTGGCCCCACGTCTATGGCCCGCTTGCGCGGGAGATGCATCGGCTGCAGCCGCCGCTGCTGCACGACCTGCTGGACGCCTTCGAGCAGGACCTGACCCCGCCGCGCTACCGCGACCGCGCACACCTGCTGGACTACTGCCGCCGTTCGGCCAACCCGGTGGGCCGGCTGTTGCTGGGCCTGTACGGCGTGGGTGACGCCGTCTCGCTGCGCCAGTCAGACGCCATCTGCTCGGCCCTGCAGCTGATCAACTTCTGGCAGGACTTCAGCCGCGACGGCCCCAACGGTCGCCTCTATGTGCCGCAGAGCGATCTTGACCACCACGGCGTCACAGCCGATGGCGTGCTGGCCTGCCAGGACGGCCCGGCCGCCCGCGCGCTGATTGCTGACCTCTGCGCCTGGGCCCGCGAACTGATGCTCGAAGGCGCCCCACTGGCCCTGACCCTGCCCGGGCGAGCCGGCTGGGAGCTGCGCCTGGTCGTCCAGGGCGGCCTGCTCATCCTCGACAAGATCGAGGCGCGCCACCACGACAGCCTGCTGCACCGCCCTGCCCTCAGGGTTTGGGATGTCCCACGACTGCTGTGGCGCGCCCTGACAATGCGGGCCGCACCATGAGCCCAGAGCAATACGTCCAGGAAAAAGCCGCCGCGAGCGGCTCGAGCTTCTATTACGCCTTCCTCTTCCTGCCGCCGCCGCGGCGGGCAGCGATCACGGCCTTCTATGCCTTCTGCCGCGAGGTGGACGACGTCGTCGACGAAACCCAGGACGCCGGGGTCGCCGCGACCAAGCTGGCCTGGTGGCGCAAGGAAGTGGCCAGTGCCTTTGCCGGCCAGCCCAGCCACCCGTGCATGAAGGCGCTGATGCCGCACACGGCCACCTATGACATCCGGCTGGAGCATCTCAACGCCGTCATCGAAGGCTGCGAGATGGACCTGCAGCAGACGCGCTACCTGGACTACCCCGGCCTGGCGCGCTACTGCCACCTCGTGGCCGGCGTCGTTGGCGAGGTGGCCAGCGGCATCTTCGGCCGCAGCCAGCCGCAGACCGTCGAATACGCCCACAAGCTGGGCCAGGCCATGCAGCTGACCAACATCATCCGCGACGTCGGTGACGACGCGCGGCGCGGTCGCATCTACCTGCCGGTGAACGAGCTGCAGCAGTTCGGCGTCAAGGCCAACGAGATCCTGCTGCGCAGCAAGCCCTGGGGCTACTCCGACCGCTTCACGGCGCTGATGAAGTTCCAGGCGGAACGGGCGCATCGTCTCTACGAAGAGGCCCTGGCCCTGCTGCCCGAGGTCGACCGCGTGGCGCAGAAGCCGGGCCTGATGATGGCCAATATCTACCGCGCCCTGCTCGTCGAGATTGAACGCGAGAACTTCCAGGTGCTGCACCAGCGCATCGCGCTGACGCCGCTGCGCAAGCTCTGGATCGCGATGAAAACCAACTGGCGCGGCAAGTGAGCCGCGTCGCCATCGTCGGCGGCGGCTGGGCCGGCATTTCAGCCGCCGTCGCGCTGGCCGATGCCGGCCATGACATCACCGTCTTCGAGATGGCACCGCAGCTGGGCGGGCGCGCGCGCAGCGTCACGGGAGAGCCGCCCTATGACAACGGCCAGCACATCCTCATCGGCGCCTACCGCGACAGCCTGGCCCTGATGGCGCGTCTGGGCGTGGATACGGGTCAGGTGCTGAAGCGCCTGCCGCTGGCCCTGCCCTATCCCGGCGAACCCGGCCTGCGCCTGCCGCCGGGCTCGCCGCTGATCGCTTTCACCCGCGGCGTGCTCGCGCATCGCGGCTGGCCGCTGTCGGCCCGGATCGGCCTTCTGCTGGCCGCGGGCGGCTGGCTGGCGCGCGGCTTTCGCTGTGACGCCCGCCTCAGCGTCGCCGAGCTCTGCGCCGGCCTGCCCGCCGCCGTGAAGCGCGATCTTGTCGAGCCGCTGTGCGTGGCCGCGTTGAACACGCCGGCTCCGCAGGCCAGCGCCCAGGTCTTCCTGCGCGTGCTGAAGGATGCTCTCTTCAGCGGCCCGGGCAGCGCCGACCTGCTGCTGCCGCGCCGGCCGCTGTCCGAGCTGCTGGCCGGCCCGGCCACGGCCTGGCTGGGCGAACGCCTGCGCCTGGGCAGGCGCGTGCAGCAGATCGAGCCCGGCTGGCGTGTTGACGGCGAGGCTTTTGACGGCGTCGTGCTGGCCTGCACCAGCGTCGAGGCGGCCCGCCTGACAGCCGGGATCGCCCCGGGCTGGTCGGCCACGGCCGGCGCCCTGGACTTCGAGCCCATCATCACCGTCTACCTGAGCAGCCCCGGCAGCGCCCTGCCCTCACCCATGCTGGCCCTGCGCGAGGGGCCGGATGCACCGGCGCAGTTCGTCTTCGACCATGGCGCTCTTGGCGGTGCGCCGGGCCGCTTTGCCTTCGTCGTCAGCGGCGCCGCGGCCTGGGTCGAACGCGGCGGTTGCGCCGAGGCGGTGCTGGCCCAGGCGACACGCGAGATCGACTGGGTCACGCCGCCCGTCAGCGACAGGGTGCTGACGGAGAAGCGTGCCACCTTTGCCTGTACGCCCGGCCTTCAGCGAGCCTCAGCCCGCATCGCTCCTGGCCTGTGGGCCGCGGGCGACTACATCGCCGGCCCCTACCCCGCCACGCTTGAAGGTGCGGTACGCGCAGGTCTCGCTGCCGCTCAGGGCGTGGGCGCCGACGCCGGTACGGGCGCGAAGGGTGCGGCCAGCGGCTCGCCGACAAACACGCCCTGAGCCGGCCAGGCCACGCTGTGCCAATAGGCCTCCAGGGCACTCAGGCCCTGGGCATAGGCCGCGATCAGCATCTGTGGATGCGGGAACTTCTGGAGGTGGTTGCAGGGCTCGCTGACCGTGCCATAACTGGCGATTGCGCCAGCGTCGATCCAGTCGAGGATGTTCATCTGGCCCTCGGTCGCGGGCGGCTTGTCCAGCAGGCCGCCGGCCGAGGTCAGGTGATCAGCCAGGGCGCCGGGCAGCCATTCGCCACCCAGGGGCTTGGGCACGCGCACCAGCCCGGTCTGATAGATGAGGGTGCGGCGCATAGCCGGCAGCGCCTCGCTCCTGACCCTGGCGACCTCGAAACCGGCCACGCCGGGTACCGGGCCCGAAGGCGGGAACAGGCGCTCGCGAACATTGCGGGCTGCGTCCGGCGTGGCCGCCAGATAGGCCATGGCCGGTTCGGCAGAGCCGGCGGCCAGCGTATGGTCGGACGCCATGCCTCGCTCGATCATGGCCATGGCAGCGGGCACCGACCGGGCAGCCAGTTGCATCGTCGGCCGCAGGCCGATGACCAGCCAGGGCTTGGCGCCGAAATAACCCGTGTAGGGGCTGGTGCGGGTGGCGGCGCAGCTGTTCGAGCAGACCTGAGGCTGCAGTCCCATGCCGAGGGCGCTGGTCAGGGCGTTGCAGTCCACGGCATAGGGCGTCACCCAGGCCAGGGCCAGGCCGTTGACGTGCTCGGGCATCTGGTTGCGGATGGCCTGATCCAGGGCCGCGAACTCCTCGCGCGTCAGGCTGGCCCGCAGCGGCAGCTGCACACGCAGGATCTGCTCCGCCGGTATGCCGCGACGCCTGGCGTAGTACTCGCCCACCGTGACGGAGTAGGGGTCGGCCGTGTTGATCACGAGGCCCAGTTCATTGGCGGTGATGCGCCCGTAAAACCTGGGCACCCGGCCCCAGCGCGCCTCATTGGTCGCCGCCGGTGCGGAGGCCGGCTCGGCAGCCTGCACGGCGCCCAGGAAGGCCAAGGCCAACAGCGCACCAATTTGCCATCTTCTGAAGCCCGCTTTCGCCATACAAAACACAGGCAATCTCCCCCACAATGACGGCATGAAATCCAAAGAGGCCCAGCAGACACCGGCGATCCAGGTGCTGGAACGCATGTTCTCGCTGCTGGACGTGCTGGCCCAGCATCAGGATCCGGTCTCGCTGAAGGCCCTTTCCGAGGCCACGGGCCTGCACCCCTCCACGGCGCACCGGATTCTCAATGACCTGACCCTGGGCCGCTTCGTGGACAGACCCGAAGCCGGTAGTTATCGACTCGGCATGCGCATGCTGGAGCTGGGCAATCTCGTGAAGGCGCGCCTGGACGTGCGCGACGCCGCCCTGCCGGCCATGCGCGAACTGCACAAGTTCACCCACCAGCCCGTCAATCTGTCGGTGCGCCAGGGCGACGAGATCGTCTACATCGAGCGCACCTATTCCGAGCGCTCGGGCATGCAGGTCGTGCGCGCCGTCGGCGGCCGCGCGCCGCTGCACCTCACGTCGGTGGGCAAGCTCTTCCTGGCCAGCGACGACAGCCCGCGCGTGCGCGCCTACGCCACGCGCACCGGCCTGTCGGGCCACACGCGCAACAGCCTGACCGACATCGGCTCGCTGGAGCGCGAACTGGCCATGGTGCGCCAGCGCGGCATTGCGCGGGACGATGAGGAGCTGGAACTGGGCGTGCGCTGCATGGCCGCCGGCATCTATGACGACCAGGCCAAGCTGGTGGCCGGGCTGTCCATCTCCGCGCCGGCCGACCGGCTGGAAGAGAGCTGGGTCGTGAGGCTGAAGGAAACGGCGGCGCAGATCTCGGCAGCCCTCGGCCACCGCGCCTGACGCTCAAAAGCAAACGCGGCGCCGAGGCGCCGCGTTTTCATTGGCGTCAGCTGCTCAGAGCTTGGCGGAGACGGCCGCCCCTTCGCTTTGGGTGGACAGCCACTTGCGCATGCGCTCGGCATCGGCAATCCGCGAGGCCTTGCCGCTGGAGTCCAGGAACACCATGATGAGCTTGCGGCCGGCCATGCTGGCCTGCATGACCAGGCATTTGCCGGCTTCGTTGATGAAGCCCGTCTTCTGCAGACCGATGTCCCACAGCGGGTTGGACAGCAGGCCGTTGGTGCTGTGGAACTGCACCAGGCGCTTGCCCAGGGCGACGCGGGCTTCGCGGGAGGTGGACAGGTCGCGCAGCAGCGGCACCTGGCTGGTCACGTTGACCAGCTTGGCCAGGTCAGCGGCGCTGCTCTGGTTGCGGCTGGACAGGCCCGTGGGCTCGACGTAATGGGTGTCGGCCATGCCCAGGCTCTGGGCCTTGGCGTTCATGGCGGCGACGAAGGCGTCCAGGCCGCCCGGATAGTTGCGGCCCAGCGCATGGGCGGCGCGGTTCTCGCTGGCCATCAGGGCCAGATGCAGCATGTCGCCACGCGTCAGCGTCGTGCCGACGGTCAGGCGCGAGCGGGTGAACTTCTCGGTGTCGATGTCCTCGTCGGTGACCGAGATCTTCTCGTCCAGCGACAGGCCGGCTTCGACCACCACCAGGGCCGTCATCAGCTTGGTGATGGAGGCGATGGGCAGCACGGCCTGGGGATTCTTGGAGAACAGCACCTCGTTGGTGTCCTGATCCAGCACATAGGCCACGCTGGACTTCAGGGCCAGGGGGTCGTCCACCTGGTGCAGGCCGGCGACCTGGCCGAAGGTCGGCACGGCCGGAATTACGGGGACAGCCGCCTTGCGCAGCACGACCGAACGCACCTTGCGCGTCGGCGCGGCAGCCGTCTTGGCGGCCGTGCGGGTGGCTTTGGACTTGGTGGAGGTGTCGGCGGCAGCCGAGGCGGCACCGGGCAGTGCGGCCAGGAAGGCGAGGCTCAGAAAAGCGGCGGCAAATGTCTTCAACGGAGGTCCCCAACGCAGGGCGTCAGTGTACGTGACGCCAAAAGTACCGACAAGATAAGAACTTAAGTGAGATACCTCAAGTGAACTCTTGTCCCGTACTGACGGGCCGTCACCTCAGGCTTGCCACCGGCTCTTTCGCTTCGCAGCGGGCTCCAAACGCATGCAAGTAGGCCTTGGCTGACAAGCCAGGGGTATCCGGACAGGCCCGAATGCCCACTTTTACCTTTCAGCCGACCCGCGCGCTGCTCGCGGGTCATCCATGGACTGGATTTTGAAGGGGTAGGCCGGGGTTTGAAGCAGGAGCAGACAGGGCTTTCCGCGCCAGATTCCGCAAGCGCGTGAAAACGTTTGTGAGCGCCGTGATCGCGGTCACGGCGGTTACAGGCGCCTGGCGCCGTCAGCCCTGGGCGGCAACCCGCTCGGCCTTGCTCTGCAGCTTGTTCAGCGCACTCAGATAGGCCTTGGCCGAGGCCACGATGATGTCGGGGTCGGCACCCACGCCGTTGACGACCCGGCCGGCATGCTGCAGCCGCACCGTCACCTCGCCCTGCGACTCGGTGCTGCCGCCGGTGATGGCGTTCACCGAATACAGCAGCATCTCGGCGCCCGACTGCACGACGGACTCGATGGCCTGCAGCGTCGCGTCCACCGGGCCGTTGCCGTCGCTCTCGGCGCGGTGCTCCTGGTGGCCGACGGCGAAGACGATGGCCGCATGCGGGCGCTCGCCCGTCTCGCTGCGCTGGGCCAGCGACAGCAGTCGGTAGTGTTCGACATCGTTGATGACGGACTCGTCCATGACCAACGCAATGATGTCCTCGTCGAAGATCTCGTTCTTGCGGTCGGCCAGGTCCTTGAAGCGCACGAAGGCGTTGTTGACCTCGGCCTCGCTTTCCAGCTCGATGCCCAGCTCCTGCAGGCGCTGCTTGAAGGCATTGCGGCCCGACAGCTTGCCGAGCACGATCTTGTTGGCGGCCCAGCCCACGTCCTCGGCGCGCATGATCTCGTAGGTATCGCGAGCCTTCAGCACGCCGTCCTGGTGGATGCCCGAGGCATGCGCGAAGGCATTGGCGCCGACGACGGCCTTGTTGGGCTGAACGACGAAGCCCGTCGTCTGCGAGACCAGCTTGGAGGCGGGCACGATCTGCGAGGTCTCGATGCCGACGTCCAGGCCGAAATGGTCGCGGCGCGTCTTGACGGCCATGACGATCTCTTCGAGCGAGCAATTGCCGGCGCGCTCACCCAGGCCGTTGATGGTGCACTCGACCTGGCGAGCGCCACCGATCTTCACGCCGGCCAGGGAGTTGGCGACCGCCATGCCCAGGTCGTTGTGGCAGTGCACGCTCCAGATGGCCTTGTCGCTGTTGGGCACCTTCTCGCGCAGGCGGCGGATGAAGTCGCCGTACAGCTCGGGGATGGCATAGCCGACGGTGTCGGGGATGTTGATGGTGCCGGCACCTTCCTTGATGACGGCCTCGCAGACGCGGGCCAGGAAGTCGATGTCGGAACGGTAGCCGTCCTCGGGCGAGAACTCGATGTCGCCGCACAGATTGCGCGCAAAGCGCACGGCCAGCGTCGCCTGCTCCAGCACCTGGTCACGCGTCATGCGCAGCTTCTTCTCCATATGGAGTTCGCTGGTGGCGATGAAGGTGTGGATGCGTGCCCGGTGGGCCGGCGCCAGGGCCTCGGCGGCGCGCGAGATGTCGCGGTCGTTGGCACGGGCCAGCGAGCAGACCGTGCTGTCCTTGACCGCCGCGGCAATCGCCTTGACGGCCTCGAAGTCGCCATTGCTGGACGCCGCAAAACCGGCCTCGATGATGTCGACCTTCATGCGCTCCAGCTGGCGGGCAATGCGCATCTTCTCCTCGCGCGTCATGGACGCGCCCGGGGACTGCTCGCCGTCGCGCAGCGTGGTGTCGAAGATGATGAGTTTGTCGGTCATCGCACGTTTTCCTCTCGAATCTGGGGCACGGCCACCGGCGCCCGCGAAAGGCCGGACAGGATGGCCTGCATGGACGCACGCACGATGCTGCCATCAATGCCGACGCCGTGGCGAGTCACATCCCCTACCCGCAGTTCCAGATAGGCCACCGCGCGCGCATCGGCACCGCTGCCGATCGAATGCTCGTGGTAGTCCAGCACGCGCACGTCCTGGCCCAGGCGCGACGACAGCGCATTGACGAAGGCGTCGATGGGGCCGTTGCCCTCGCCCTGCACATGTCCCATCCAGCCGCCCAGCACAACCTCGGCCGACAGGCGCATCGCGCCGCCCGCCACCTCGGTCATCTGCGGCTGCACGACGGAGGCGCCGGCGTTGCCGATGCCGTACTCGCGCTCGAAGATGGCGTAGATGTCAGCCGCAGTCAGCTCCTTGCCGGCGTCGTCCATGACGCGCTGCACGACCTGGCTGAACTCGATCTGCAGGCGGCGCGGCAGCTCCAGCCCGTACTCGGCCTCGAGCAGATAGGCGATGCCCCCCTTGCCTGACTGGCTGTTCACGCGGATGACGGCGTCATAGCTGCGGCCCAGGTCCTTGGGGTCGATAGGGAGATAGGGCATATCCCAAATCTCCCCCTCCCGGCGCGCCGCAAAGGCCTTCTTGATGGCGTCCTGGTGGGAGCCGGAGAAGGAGGTGTAGACGAGGTCGCCCACATACGGATGGCGCGGGTGCACCGGGATCTGCGTGCAGTGCTCGACGCAGCGGCGCACCTCGTCGATGTCCGAGAAGTCCAGCTGCGGGTCCACACCCTGGGTGTAGAGATTGAGTGCGATGTTGACGAGGTCGACATTGCCAGTGCGTTCGCCATTGCCGAACAGGCAGCCTTCGACGCGATCAGCACCGGCCATCAGCGCGAACTCGCCCGCCGCCGTGCCCGTGCCGCGATCGTTGTGCGGGTGGACGGACAGCACGATGCTGTCGCGACGCTCGAGGTGGCGGTGCATCCACTCGATCATGTCCGCAAAGATGTTGGGCGTGCTGTGCTCGACGGTGGACGGCAGGTTGATGATGCACTTGCGCTCGGGTGTGGGCGCCCAGACAGCCGTCACCGCATCGACGACACGCTTGCTGAAGGCCAGCTCGGTGCCGGAGAACATCTCGGGCGAATACTCGAAGCGCCAGTCCACGCCGGGACGAGCCGCGGCCAGCTCCTTGATCTGACGGGCATGCGAGGCGGCGAGTTCGACGATGCCGTCTTCGTCCGTGCCCAGCACGACGCGCCGCATGATGGGCGCGACGGCGTTGTAGACGTGGACGATGACCTGCTTGGCGCCGTCCAGCGACTCGAAGGTGCGCTCGATCAGGTGGGCCCGCGCCTGGGTCAGCACCTGGATGGTCACGTCGTCGGGGATGTGGCCGCCGTCGATGAGCAGGCGCACGAAGTCGAACTCGGTCTGCGACGCCGAAGGGAAGCCGACCTCGATCTCCTTGAAGCCGATCTTCACCAGCTGCTGGAACATTCGCAGCTTGCGGGCGATGTCCATGGGCTCGATCAGGGCCTGGTTGCCGTCACGCAGGTCGGTGCTCAGCCAGATCGGCGCACGCGTCAGCACGGCGTCGGGCCAGGTGCGGTCCGGCAATGCGATCGGGGCGAAGGGGCGGTACTTTTGCTGCGGTTGCTTCAACATGGTGAGTCCATCCGGTTGGGGTGGGCGCAACCTGCAGCATTCGGAAAACGAGAAAGGCCCGCTGCGGTTGCATACGGGCCGTTGGTGTCAGGTGTGAGCGTGTACGTGCGTGACTGACTAGCGAACCCGTGGTTCCTCTAGGGCTAGTAGCAGGCTAATTCGCGCGGCGCAGCTCATGGGTCGGGAATCTAGCACGAAAGCTTATTGATGCAAGCCACGTTCATCGGGCTCGTCGGTGCTGGTGGAGATGACGCTGACCTGTTTTCCCTTGGCCTTGCGCCAGCCGTAGATGACATAGCCGGACAGCCCATACACACAGAAGATCACGAACAACACTGTGGGCGGATCGAGGGCGATGAGGCCGATGCCGAGCATGATGGCCACCAGCACGATGAAGGGAACGCTGCGCCGGCGGTCGAAGACTTTGAAGCTGTAGAAGGGCGCATTCGTGACCATCGAAAGCCCGGCGAACAGGGTCACGCCAAACGCGACCCAGCGCAGCCAGGGCATGTTGCCCACACCGGAGTACCAGGGCGCGTCGATCGCGCACCAGATCAGGCCCATTACGATGGCGGCTGCCGCGGGACTGGGCAGCCCTTGGAAGAAGCGCTTGTCGACGACGCCGATGTTGACGTTGAAGCGCGCCAGCCGCAGCGCCGCACCGGCGATGTAGACGAAGGCCGGGATCCAACCCGGCTTGCCCATGTCCTTCAAGGCCCACATATAGATGATGAGGGCCGGCGCGGCGCCAAAGGCGACCATGTCGGACAGGCTGTCCATCTGCTCGCCGAAGGCCGATTGGGTGTTGGTCATGCGCGCAACGCGGCCATCCAGGCTGTCGAGGATGGCGGCGGCGAAGATAGCGACGCAGGCCACTTCGAAACGGCCGTTGATGGCCATGACGATGGCGTAGAAAGCGCTGAACAGCGCGCTCAGCGTGATCGCGTTGGGCAGGGCGTAGATGCCTTTGCGCCGGGGACGGACGGCGACGCTGGGCTCGTCGTCCTCGATGGGGTCAGGGGTCATAGGCCGGCAGGATAGCTGACAGGTCCCGGCAAAAGACGCTCCTAGCATTCACGAAAACGACAGGAGACCGCCATGAAACTCATCGAAGTCCGCACCTACCGCCTCAAGCCCGACAGCGCCGAACGCTTCGTCGCCGCCGTGCGCGCGGCCCTGCCCCTGGTGCGCGCCAGCGGCATGGATGTCGTCGCCTTCGGCCGCTCCGACCACGAGGAAGAGAGCTTCTTCCTGATCCGCGCTTTCGACAGCCGCGAGCAACTGGTCGCCCAGCAGGACGCCTTCTACGGCTCGGAGGTCTGGCGCCAGGGCCCACGGCAGGCCTTGGTCGACTGCCTGGACACCTATCTGAACACCCTGCTCTGGCTGCCCAAGGATGCCGTTGAGGCGCTGCGCGCCAACCACCAGCCCTGAATAAAAAAGGCCGGCATGCGCCGGCCTTTGTGTGCAAGCACCAGGTGCTCAGTTCTTGGCCTTGTCGACCAGCTTGTTGGCCTTGATCCAGGGCATCATTTCGCGCAGCTTCTCGCCGACCTGCTCGATGGGGTGCTCGGCGGTCAGGCGGCGACGGCTGATCAGCGTCGGGGCGCCGGCCTTGTTCTCAAGGATGAAGGACTTGGCGTATTCGCCGGTCTGGATGTCCTTCAGGCACTGACGCATGGCGTTCTTGGTGTCTTCGGTGACGACGCGCGGACCGGTCACGTACTCGCCGTACTCGGCGTTGTTCGAGATCGAGTAGTTCATGTTGGCGATGCCGCCTTCGTAGATCAGGTCCACGATGAGCTTGAGCTCGTGCAGGCACTCGAAGTAGGCCATCTCGGGGGCGTAGCCGGCTTCCGTCAGCGTCTCGAAGCCCGCCTTGATCAGCTCGACAGCACCGCCGCACAGCACGGCCTGCTCGCCGAACAGGTCGGTCTCGGTCTCTTCGCGGAACGAGGTCTGGATGATGCCGGCCTTGCCGCCGCCATTGGCCGCGGCATAGCTCAGCGCCAGGTCACGCGCCTTGCCGGTCTTGTCGGCATAGATGGCGATCAGATGGGGCACACCGCCGCCTTGGCGGTAGGTGTTGCGCACCGTGTGGCCGGGGGCCTTGGGAGCGACCATCCAGACGTCCAGGTCTTCGCGCGGCTGGACCTGGCCGTAATGGACGTTGAAGCCGTGGGCGAAGGCCAGCGACGCGCCCTGCTTGATGTTGGGCTCGACTTCCTTCTTGTAGACGTCGGCAATCTGCTCGTCGGGCAGCAGGATCATGACCACGTCGGCGGCCTTCACGGCTTCGGCGATCTCGGCGACCTTGAGGCCAGCGCCTTCGGCCTTGGACCAGGACGCGCCGCCGCGACGCAGGGCGACGGTGACCTTGCAGCCGCTGTCGTTCAGGTTCTGCGCGTGGGCGTGGCCTTGTGAGCCGTAGCCGATGATGGTGACGTTCTTGCCCTTGATGAGGCTGAGATCGGCGTCCTTGTCGTAGTAGACGTTCATGATGGGTCGCTCCAGGAAAAAAACTGTGAATGTGTGGGGGTGAAGACGGATCAGACGCGCAGGATGCGCTCGCCGCGGCCGATGCCGCTGGCACCCGTCCGTACGGTTTCGAGGATGGACGCGCGGTCGATCGCGTCGATGAAGGCGTCGAGCTTGCTCGCGTCGCCGGTCAGCTCGATGGTGTAGGTCTTCTCGGTGACGTCGATGACGCGGCCACGGAAGATGTCGGCGGTGCGCTTGATCTCCTCGCGCTCCTTGCCGACGGCGCGAACCTTGATGAGCATCAGCTCGCGCTCGGTGTAGTTGCCCTCGGTCAGGTCGACGACCTTGACGACCTCGATGAGGCGGTTCAGATGCTTGGTGATCTGCTCGATGACTTCATCGGATCCCGTGGTCACGATGGTCATGCGCGACAGCGACGGGTCTTCCGTCGGCGCGACGGTCAGGCTCTCGATGTTGTAGCCACGGGCCGAGAACAGCGCCACGACGCGCGACAGCGCGCCCGGCTCGTTCTCGATGAGCAAAGCAATGATGTGTTTCATGGGGATGTCGTCCTTCGCGCTCTTCAGTGCCGACGGCGGTAACCGACGGACCTTGGCTGCGGGTTCGAATCGTTAAAAAGGACTGCCGTCTCGGCCGTTCTCTGCGTCCGCCGCCGGTCTCAACGAGGACGGTAACCCTCGCCAAAACCCGCGGCTTCAGCCGATCACAGGTCTTCCGAGCCCAGCAGCATTTCCGAAATACCCTTGCCCGCCTTGACCATGGGCCAGACGTTCTCGGTCGGATCGGTACGGATGTCGAGAAAGACCGTGCGGTCCTTCAGGCGCATCGCTTCCTTCAGCGCCGGCTCGACGTCGCTGGGCTTCTCGACCAGGATGCCGACGTGGCCATAGGCCTCGGCCAGCTTCACGAAGTCGGGCAGCGCGTCCATGTAGCTGTGCGAGTAGCGGCCTTCATAGTCGAGCTGCTGCCACTGGCGCACCATGCCGAGATAGCGGTTGTTCAGCGAGACGATCTTGACCGGCGTGCGGTACTGGAAGCAGGTCGACAGCTCTTGGATGCACATCTGGATGCTGCCTTCGCCGGTGATGCAGAACACATCCGACTCCGGCTTGGCCAGCTTGATGCCCATGGCATAAGGCAGACCCACGCCCATGGTGCCCAGGCCACCGGAGTTGATCCAGCGGCGCGGCTCGTCAAACTTGTAGTACTGCGCGGCCCACATCTGGTGCTGGCCGACGTCCGACGTGATGTAGGTGTCACGGTCGCGGGTCAGCTGCCAGAGCTTGTCGACCACCATCTGAGGCTTGATGACCTCGTCCGAGCCCTTGAAGGCCAGGCAGTCGCGGCCACGCCATTCGTTGATCTGGCTCCACCAGGCGTTGACGGCCGTCGCGTCCGGCTTGGCCTGGGCTTCCTTCAGCTGGGCGATCAGTTCCTGCAGCACATCCTTCACATCGCCCACGATGGGGATGTCGACGCGCACGCGCTTGGAGATCGACGAAGGGTCGATGTCCACATGGATGATCTTGCGCTCGACCGAGCCGAAATGCTTGGGGTTGCCGATGACGCGGTCGTCGAAGCGCGCGCCCACGGCCAGCAGCACGTCGCAGTGTTGCATGGTCATGTTGGCTTCATAGGTGCCGTGCATGCCCAGCATGCCCAGGAAGCGCGGGTCGGTGCCAGGCATGGCGCCCAGGCCCATCAGCGTGTTGGTGCAGGGGAAGCCCAGCATGTCGACCAGCTGGCGCAGTTCGGCCGTCGCTTCACCCAGGATGACGCCGCCGCCCGTGTAGATGTAGGGGCGCTTGGCCTGCAGCAGCAGCTGCACGGCCTTGCGGATCTGGCCGCTGTGGCCCTTCTTCACCGGGTTGTAGGAGCGCATCTCGATGCGGTCCGGATAGCTGAAGGCCGTCTTGGCCAGCGACACATCCTTGGGGATGTCCACCACGACCGGGCCGGGGCGGCCGGTGCGGGCGATGTGGAAGGCTTTTTTGAGCGTCAGCGCCAGGTCGCGCACGTCCTTCACCAGGAAGTTGTGCTTGACGATGGGACGGGTGATGCCGACGGTGTCGCATTCCTGGAAGGCGTCCAGGCCAATGGCAGGCGTCGGGACCTGACCCGTGATGATGACCATCGGGATCGAGTCCATGTAGGCGGTGGCGATACCGGTCACGGCATTCGTCACACCCGGGCCCGAAGTGACCAGCGCCACTCCGACCTCGCCGCTCGCACGGGCAAAGCCGTCGGCGGCATGGACGGCGGCCTGCTCATGGCGCACCAGCACGTGCTGGATGCTGTCCTGCTTGTACAGGGCGTCGTAGATGTAGAGCACCGCGCCGCCGGGGTAACCCCAGAGATGGCGCACCCCTTCGGCCTGCAGGCAGCGAACGAGGATCTCGGAGCCATTGAGCTCCGCGGTGGAGGAATTGGGGGATTGGGAATTCGGCTGCGCCAGAGCGGCGCGCTTGATATCCGCGGCAGACATGTCCATTTTTCGAACCTCTGTGAATTTCTCTAACGAAAAACCATTGGTGCCCCTCCTCTCGCCCTCGTGAGGCGGATTCGGAACCTGCGCGATCAACCGGTGGGGCCCCAGTCGGGCGGCCACGGTGAGAGCTTTACTCTTTGTGCGAAGCAGCATTATGCCGAGCAAAATCGTGTGAGCCTTCGTATCAGACGAATGCCATAATCCGCGCTGCTGTCCGGACCCGCTCCAGCCTTGGCCACCGACAAAGAACTCAACGATTTCCTGCGCACCGTGGACCGTCGCGCCTTCAAGCGCACGGCCTATCTGGTTCGTGACGACGATGCCGCCCTGGACATCGTGCAGGACGCCATGATCAAGTTGGCCGAGAACTATTTCGACCGCCCCGCGGCCGAACTGCCCCTGCTCTTCCAGCGCATCCTGTCCAACGCGACGATGGATTACTTCCGTCGCCAGAAGGTGCGCAAGGCGGTCATGACGAATATGTCTGACTTCGAGGGCGCCGACGCCGACGGCGACTTCGATCTGCTTGAAATCCTGGAAACGCAGGATGGCGCCATGGGTGCCCTCAGCGCGGCCGACGAAGTCAGCCGGGCGCAAATCTTGCAGTCCATCGATGCAGAAGTTCAGCAGCTGCCGACGCGTCAACGCGAAGCCTTCCTGCTGCGTTACTGGGAGGAACTGGATGTTGCAGAGACCGCGTCTGTGATGGGTTGCTCGGAAGGCAGTGTCAAAACTCACTGTTCCCGTGCCGTCCATGCGCTGGCGAAGTCGCTCAAGGCCAAGGGGATCACGCTATGAAGTCGCCGCAAAATTTTTCCGCCCTCCCTGCTGACCTGGACGCTCGCGTTACACGTTTCGGCCTGCGCGTCGCTGCCGGCCTGACCGAGCGCAGTGCCGCCCTGCCGCACGACGTGTCCGAGCGCCTGCGCTTCGCCCGCGAACAGGCCATGGCCCGCGCCGCCCAGGCCCGCGCCGCACGCACCTCGGTGAGCACCGCAAGCCCCGGCGTGGTGCAGATGGGTTCGACGCTCGCCCTGAGCGGCGGCCCCCGCGGTGCAAGTGGCGACAACGGCCTGTGGGCCAAACTGGTCTCCGCCCTGCCCCTGCTGGCCCTGCTCGCCGGCCTGCTGCTGATGCAACAGAGCCAGATCCACGAACAGATCGTCGCTGCAGGTGAAGTCGACACCGCGCTTCTTAGCGACAACCTGCCGCCCTCCGCCTTCAGCGATCCCGGCTTCGCTGAATTCCTGAGAGATGGTCAAGAATGACCGGATGCCCATGAGTCGAGTCGCGCGAACAGGTTCCACCTCTCTTCGCCCACTGATGGCCCTGCTGCTCGCTGCAGCGGGGTTTTCTGCTTTTGCGCAGGGCCCCGAGGCGGCTTCGGCACCTGAAGCCACGGCGGTCACTGCACCCGCCGCACCGCCCCAGGCTGTGCGGCCGGCTGCGCCAGTCTTGCCTCCCGTCTCCGCCCTGGCCTCTGCGCCGACCTGGCAGGCACTGACGCCCGCCCAGCGCGACTTGCTGGCACCTCTGGCGAAGGATTGGGACACCCTCGGCCCCAACCAGCGCAGCAAATGGCTGAACGCAACTCCTCGCCTGGCCGCGCTGCCCGCCCCCGAACTTGCACGCCTGCATGAGCGCATGCGCGACTGGGCCCATCTGAAGCCTGGCGAACGGGTGGATGCGCGCATCGGCTTCCAGGTCGCCAAGCAGGTGGATGCCGAGCAACGCCAGGCCAAGTGGGAGGCTTACCAGGCCTTGCCGCCGGAAAAGCGCCAGGAACTCGCCGACAAGGCGGTGGCCCGCCGCCAGGCGCAGACCAAGGCGGCCGGGTCGGTGCCCAAGACCCTGGAAGCAGCGCCGAAATCCAATATCGTGCCCGCCGCACCCAAGCTCCTCACACCCACGCCCGTCGCCGGCAGCCTGATCCAGGCCAAGCCCGGCGCCACGACCGTGCTGATCACGCGCGGATTCGTCTTGCCCGCCCATCACGCCGCGGGGGAGACCAAGGTCGTGGCAGACCCCGCCCTGGTCGACCCCAAGACCCTGCTGCCCAAGTCGTTGAGAGCGCAGCCCGCATCCGCCCCACGCACATGATGGCGGCAGCGGACTTGAACGCCGCGCCCGCGGGCCTGGCGAGGCGGTTTGCGGCCTTCCTCTATGAAGGCGTGCTGCTGTTCGGCGTCGTCTTCTTCACCGGCTTCCTCTATTCGGTGCTGACGCGCCAACAGCATGCGCTCGAGGGCCGCACCGGCCTCGGCATCGTGCTGCTCCTCGTGCTGGCCCTGTATTTCATCGGCTTCTGGACCCACACCGGCCAGACACTGGCCATGAAGACCTGGCATCTGCGTGTCGTCGACTCGGCAGGCCATCCCCTGGGCTGGGGTCGAGCAGCGCTGCGCTATCTGCTGAGCTGGCTGTGGTTCCTGCCCGCCCTGGTCAGCGTCTGGGCCCTGGGCCTGCATGGCGGTGGCGCCATCGTCGGCAGCCTGATTGCCGGCATCGCTGCCTATCTGCTGATCGCCCGTCTGCACCCACAACGACAATTTCTGCACGATACGATCGCCGGCTCGCGCATCATCACCCAGCTCCCGCAGCGTTCATGAGCAACCCCCACAAAGGCCGCACCGGCTTCGATCGCGTCATCCACGCCGCCGGCTATTCCTGGGCTGGCTTGAAGGCCGCCTACACCGGCGAAAGCGCCTTCCGCCAGGAGACCTGGCTCTGCGTCATCGCCGCGCCGCTGGCCTTCTGGCTGGCCAAGACCTGGGAACAGGCCGCTCTGCTGCTGGGCTCGCTGCTGCTCATCCTCATCGTCGAGCTGCTGAACTCGGCCATCGAAGCCGTCGTGGACCGCGTGTCCTTCGAACGGCATGAGCTGTCCAAGCGCGCCAAGGACATCGCCAGCGCCGCGGTGCTGATGGCTTTGGTGCTGGCCGCCGGCATCTGGGGATCGGCCATCTGGCAATACCTGCGTTGACAGTGTGACACTCGGGCCATGACTTCGGCCCGAGGCTTCCAGCTGCTGCGCTCCGGCATGGCCGGCGTCGAGGTCGTGGTGGCCGATTCGGCCCACGCCTTCGGCCGGCATACCCATGATGAATTCGGCATCGGCCTCATCGAGCGCGGCGCGCAGAAGTCGGCCAGCGGACGCGGCGTCGTGCAGGCCTGCGCCGGCGACATGATCACCGTCAACCCCGGCGAGGTGCATGACGGCAAGCCCTTCGACAACAGCGGCCGGCGCTGGCGCATGCTCTATATCGCGCCACCCCAACTGCTCGAAGCCTCAGACGACATTGCGCCCGGCACGGCCTTCGAATTCACCGCGCCCGTCATCCGCGACGCTGTGCTGACGGCTCGCTTTCGCGAGCTCTTCGACGCCGCAACGACTGCAGGAGCCTTGCGATCCGATGCCGCCTTGCTCTCTCTGGTCGCGCGCCTGCTGAAACCCGTGCCGCAAGAGCGCCCTGCCCTCGTCGCCGGCGTCACGGCGGCGCGGGAGCGCATGGACGACGCGCCGGACCTCACCCCAACGCTGCAGGCCCTGGCTGCAGATGCCGGCTTGAGCCGCTATCAGTTCCTGCGCGCCTTCACCCGCCTCACTGGCCTGCCGCCCCACGCCTATCTGCTGCAACGCCGCGTTCAGCATGCCCGTGGGCTGGTGCGGGAGGGCATGGCGCTCGCCGATGTGGCCGCCGCCAGCGGTTTCGCAGACCAGAGCCACATGACACGCTGCTTCGTGCGCAGCTTCGGCCTGACACCCGGCTCGTTCGTCCAGCGCTGAAATTTCGTTCAAGACGGCGCCCAGCCGGCACCGCAGCATGCGCCCATCCAAGGAGCGCCTGCATGAACCTCGAATTCCTGACCGTCTCGCTGCTCGTCGTCGCCTCGCCAGGCACGGGGGCAGCGATCACCATCGCCACCGGCCTGTCGCGTGGCGCGCGCACCGCGGCCATCGCCGCCTTCGGCTGCACCCTCGGCATCGTGCCGCACATGCTGGCGGCGGTGACCGGTCTGGCAGCCCTGCTGCATGCCAGCGCCCTGGCCTTCGAGACGGTGAAGTTCGCCGGCGTCGCCTACCTGCTCTACCTCGCCTGGATGACCTGGCGTGAGCGCGGTGTCATGACGATAGAAGCCGATGGCGTCGAACGCTCGAGCTGGCAGGTCATCCGGCACGCCGTGCTGGTGAACCTGCTCAACCCCAAGCTGTCGATGTTCTTCCTGGCTTTCTTGCCGCAGTTCATCGCCAAGGATGAAGCGGCGCCGACGCTGGCCATGCTGCAGCTCTCGGCCATCTTCATGGCCATGACCTTCGCGGTGTTTGCCGTCTATGGGGCCTTCGCGGCACGCATGCGTGAGCATGTGCTCGGTAGCCCGACGGCCATGGCTTGGCTCAGGCGCAGCTTCGCGGCCACCTTCGTGGCACTGGGCGCCAAGCTGGCGCTGACGCAGCGCTAAACAGCGGCTTCGTCCGTCTCGCCGGTGCGGATGCGGATGACCTGCTCGACGGGCACGACGAAGATCTTGCCGTCGCCGATCTTGCCGGTCTTGGCGGCCTTCAGGATGGCGTCGATGCAGCGGTCCACCTCGTCGTCCTTCACGACCACCTCGACCTTGACCTTGGGCAGGAAGTCGACGACGTACTCGGCGCCGCGGTAGAGCTCGGTGTGGCCCTTCTGGCGGCCAAAGCCCTTGACCTCGGTGACCGTCAGACCCGAGGCACCCACCTCAGCCAGCGCCTCGCGGACCTCGTCGAGCTTGAAGGGTTTGATGATGGCGGTGATCTGCTTCATGGGGCGAGGCTCCTGATTTCGTCTGTCGTCGATTTAAGCACGTTCATCCGGGATCCGGTCCACGTCGGCGAGCCAGACAACAGCTTCGGAATCGCTCGGCGCCCGCCAGTCGCCACGCGGCGACAGCGAGCCGCCGCTGCCCACCTTGGGCGCATTGGGCACGCAGCTGCGCTTGAACTGGCTGCCCTTGAAAAAGCGCTGCACGAAGATGCGCAGCACGCGCTTGATTTCGGCCAGCGCGTAGACCTCACTCCACGCATGACGCGCCAGGAAGGCGATCTTGGTCGGCGCGTAGCCATGGCGCAGCGTGTAGAACAGGTTGAAATCCTGCAGCGCATAGGCACCCACCGTCGCTTCCGTGCTCTGCAGGCCGCCTGGCACCAACTCGGGGCTGATCTCGGTGCCGAGGATGTCCAGCAGCACCTGGGTGTCGGTGCCGGCACCGAGCTGGCCGGTCTCGGCCACCCAACGCACCAGGTGCTGGATCAGCGTCTTGGGCACGCTGGCATTGACGTTGTAGTGCGACATGTGGTCGCCCACGCCATAGGTGCACCAGCCCAGGGCCAGTTCAGACAAATCGCCCGTGCCCAGCACCAGGCCGCCGCTCAGGTTGGCCAGGCGGAAGAGATGGCTGGTGCGCTCGCCGGCCTGCACGTTCTCGAAGGTGACGTCGTAGACCGGCACGGCCTCGCTGTGGGGATGACCGATGTCCTGCAGCATCTGTGTGCAGCTGGGCCGGATGTCGATCTCGCGCGCCTCGCAGCCCACGGCCACCATCAAGCGACGCGCTTGCTCAAGGGTGCGCTCGCCGGTGGCGAAGCCCGGCATGGTCACGCCGATGATGTGGGTACGCGGCAGGCCCAGCGCGTCCATGGCGCGCGCAGCGACGAGCAGCGCATGCGTGGAATCCAGCCCGCCCGAGATGCCAACGACCAGCTTCTTGATGCCGCTCGAGGCCAGGCGCTGGGTCAGGCCCTGCACCTGGATGTTGTAGACCTCCTGGCAGCGCTCGTCGCGACGGCTGGGGTCCGCGGGCACATACGGATAGCGCTCGACGCGGCGCCGCAAGGCCAGCGGCTGGTCGCGATCCAAGTCGAGCTTGAACGAGACCTGCCGGAATGCAGCAACCGCCGCCGCATGCAGGCGCACCGAATCGCCAAAGCTCGTCTGCCGCATGCGCTCGCGAGCCAGTCGCTCCAGGTCCACGTCCGCCGTCACGAGCTGCGAACCGCGCAGGAAGCGCTCGGACTCGACGAGCAGCTCGCCGTTCTCGCAGACCAGGGCCTGGCCGTCCCAGGCCAGATCGGTGGTCGACTCACCGGCACCTGCCGACGAGTAAACATAGGCCGCCAGGCAGCGCGCCGACTGCTGCGACACGAGCTGTCGCCGGTAGGCGGCCTTGCCGATGACGACATTGGATGCCGACAGATTGACGAGCACGGTGGCGCCAGCGAGGGCAGCGAAGGAGGACGGCGGGATGGGTGTCCACACGTCTTCGCAGATCTCCACGTGCAGCCGCAGCAGCGGCAGGTCGTCGGCGGCGAAGATCTGCCGGCTGCCAAAGGGCACGCGTTGGCCCAGCAACATCACGGTGTCGACCGTCGCCTCCTCGCCCGAGCAGAACTGGCGCGCCTCGTAGAACTCGCCGTAATTGGGCAGGAAGGTCTTGGGCACAACGCCGAGGATGCGGCCGCGCAGCAGCACGACGGCGCAGTTGAGAAGCCGATGCTCGACACGCAACGGCATGCCGACGATGGCTACCGGTGGCAGCTCCGCAGTAGCCGCCAGCACCTCGGCCAGCGCCGCCTCGCAGCCATCCAGCAGGGCCCGCTGGTGGAAGAGATCGTCGCAGCTGTAGGCCGACAGGCCCAGCTCGGGAAAGGCGATGACGGCCACGCCCTCGGTCGCCGCCTGTCTGAGCAGGGCAATCGTCTGCCCGGCGTTGAAGGCGGGATCGGCCACGCGACACTGGGGCACACCCACGGCGACGCGGGCAAAGTTATGGCTGTAGAGGTTGTCGAAACGCATGGGCGGCATCAGCAAAACCCCAGTCTAGTGCGGCGTTCCGCGGCTGCATTCCAATAGGCCGCCATGCCCACCCTCCGCGTCCACGATTCGCCCGCAGACTTACCCGCCGACGCCTGGAATCGCCTGCTCGCCGCGTCGCCACGGCCCACGCCTTTCATGCGCCATGAATATCTGCAGGCCCTGCACGACTCGGGCTCAGCAGTGGCCAAGACCGGCTGGGCGCCCAGCTTTCTGGGCGTCTGGGACGACGATCAACTGATCGCCGCCTGCCCGGCCTATCTGAAGACGCACAGCTATGGCGAATATGTCTTCGACTGGGCCTGGGCCGACGCCTACCACCGCCATGGCCTGAGCTATTACCCCAAGCTGCTGGTGGCCGTGCCCTTCACGCCGGTGCCGGGCAGCCGGCTGCTGGCGGTCAACGACGAAGCCAGGGCGCTGCTCGCCCAGGCGCTGCGGGCCCTGGCCAAGGAGACCGAAGCCTCGTCCCTGCACGTGCTGTTCGGCGACGAGGCCGACCAGGCCGCGCTGGCGGCGGCGGGCTGCACGGCGCGTGCCGGCGTGCAATTCCACTGGACGGCCGAGGGCGACGCCGACTTCGCCGGTTTCCTCGCCCGGCTGCAGCGCGACAAGCGCAAGAAGATCCAGCAGGAGCAGCGCCGCGTGCGCGAGTCCGGCGTCGTCTTCGAAGCTCGCACCGGTGCCGACATCACGACCGAAGACTGGGACTTCTTCTACCGCTGCTACCAGCAGACCTATCGCGAGCACCACAGCAAGCCCTATCTGAGCCGCGACTTCTTTGCCCGCATGGCCAGCGACATGCCCGACAACTGGGTGATGTTCACCGCCCGCCGTGGCGGCGAACGCGTCGCCACCTCGCTGGTCGCCCTGGACCCCGAGCGCCGCGCCGCCTTCGGCCGCTACTGGGGCGCCGTCGAGCACATCCCCAACCTGCATTTCGACGCCTGCTACTACCAGCCGCTGGCCTGGTGCATCGCCAACGGCTACCAGCGCTTCGAGGGCGGCGCCCAGGGCGAACACAAGATGGCCCGCGGTCTGATGCCGACGCCGACGGCCTCCAGCCATTGGCTGGCCCACCCCTCATTCGCAGACGCCGTGAACGACTTCCTGGCTCGTGAGGGCGAGGCCATGTCGGGCTATATCGACGAGCTGGGCGAGCACGCCCCCTTCAAGACCGCGAAAGCGGGCTCGTAAAAAAAACAAAACGCCGCAGATGCGGCGTCTTGAGTAGGGCGAAAAACCGGATCAGGCCTTGGCGTAGTTCGCCATGCCTTCGGTGATCTCGGACTTGGCCTTCTCCGGGCCTTCCCAGCCCTTGACCTTGACCCACTTGCCCTTCTCCAGGTCCTTGTAGTGCTCGAAGAAGTGCTGGATGGCAGCCAGGCGGGCCGGGTTCACGTCCTCGATCTTCTGCCAGTGGTCGTACATCGGCAGGATCTTGCTGGTCGGCACGGCCAGCAGCTTGGCGTCGCCGCCGGCTTCATCGTCCATCATCAGCACGCCCAGGGGGCGGCAGGTCACGACTACACCAGGCTGAAGCGCGAAGGGGGTGATGACCAGCACGTCGACCGGGTCACCATCGTCCGCCAGCGTCCTGGGGATGTACCCGTAGTTGCACGGGTAGTACATAGGCGTTGTCAGGAAGCGGTCGACGAACAGCGCGCCGCTCTCCTTGTCCACCTCGTACTTGATCGGGTCGGCATTCATCGGGATCTCGATGATGACGTTGAACTCGTCAGGCACCTTGGCGCCGGGGGTCACGTTGTGCAGGCTCATGGTCGTTTTGTTGGCTAAGGAAAACCCGCATTCTAGGTTTCCCGTACTGCACTGGTAAACGTGCAATCCGACCGTCAAACCCGGACCTTAAGCTCGGCCGTCGAGCCCCGGCATACCCCCGCCGTCGGCCACAGATGACACGCTAAACAGGAGACTCATACATGTCGACGGAAATGGCGCTGTATTTCGCGCTGGCTTGCGGCCTCGCGGCCGTTCTTTATGGCTTCATCCAAAGAAGCTGGATCCTGAGTCAGGATGCGGGCAATGCCCGCATGCAGGAGATCGCCGCGGCGATCCAGCAAGGGGCCGCGGCCTATCTGGGCCGGCAGTACCGCACCATCGGCATGGTCGGCGTCGTGCTGGCCATCGCGATCGCGGTGTCGGGCCTGGGCACGACGACCGCCATCGGCTTCGTCGTCGGCGCGGTGCTGTCGGGCATCTGCGGCTTCATCGGCATGAACATCTCGGTGCGCGCCAATGTGCGCACCGCCCAGGCCGCCTCCAAGGGCATCGGCCCGGCGCTGGATGTGGCCTTCAAGGGCGGCGCCATCACCGGCATGCTGGTCGTGGGCCTGGGTCTGCTGGGCGTGGGTGGCTTCTACATGGCCATCGGCGGCGGGCATGACAGCACGGCGCTCAAGCCCATGCTGGGTCTGGCCTTCGGCTCGTCCCTGATCTCCATCTTCGCCCGCCTGGGCGGCGGCATCTTCACCAAGGGCGCTGACGTCGGCGCCGACCTGGTGGGCAAGGTCGAGGCCGGCATCCCGGAAGACGACCCGCGCAACCCGGCCGTCATCGCCGACAACGTCGGTGACAACGTCGGCGACTGCGCCGGCATGGCCGCCGACCTGTTCGAGACCTATGCCGTCACGCTGATCGCCGCGATGGCGCTGGGCGCGCTGATGGTCACCGGCTCGAGCGCGCTGGCCGGCGTGGTCTACCCGCTGGCCCTGGGCGGCGTGTCCATCATCGCCTCCATCATCGGCTGCTACTTCGTCAAGGCCAGCCCCGGCATGAAGAACGTGATGCCGGCCCTGTACAAGGGCCTGATCGTGGCCGGCGTTCTCAGCCTGATCGCCTTCTTCTTCGTCACCAAGGCGATGTTCCCCGGCGACATTGAGCTGAGCACCGGCGGCACGACCAACGCCATGGCCCTGTTCGGCGCCTGCGCGGTCGGCCTGGTGCTGACGGCGGCCATGGTCTGGGTCACCGAGTACTACACCGGCACCCAGTACCACCCGGTGCAGCACGTGGCACAGGCCTCCACCACGGGCCACGGCACCAACGTCATCGCCGGCCTGGGCGTGTCCATGAAGTCCACCGCCTGGCCGGTGCTCTTCGTCTGCGCGGCCATCTACTCGGCCTACGCCATGGCGGGCCTCTACGGCATCGCGGTGGCCGCCACGTCCATGCTGAGCATGGCCGGCATCATCGTGGCCCTGGACGCCTACGGCCCCATCACCGACAACGCCGGCGGCATCGCCGAGATGGCCGAACTGCCGGCTGCCGTGCGTGACGTCACCGACCCGCTGGACGCCGTCGGCAACACCACCAAGGCCGTCACCAAGGGCTATGCCATCGGCTCGGCCGGCCTGGCAGCCCTGGTGCTGTTTGCCGACTACACCCACGCGCTGGAAGCGCGCGGCATGCATGTCGCGTTTGATCTGTCCGACCACAAGGTCATCCTGGGCCTCTTCATCGGCGGCCTGATCCCCTATCTGTTCGGCGCCATGGCCATGGAAGCCGTGGGGCGCGCCGCGGGTGCTGTCGTCGTCGAAGTGCGCAAGCAGTTCGCCGACGGCGCCATCATGGCCGGCCAGCGCAAGCCCGACTACAGCGCCGCGGTCGACATGCTGACCACCGCCGCGATCAAGGAAATGGTCGTGCCTTCGCTGCTGCCCGTGGCCGCGCCCATCATCGTGGGCCTGACGCTGGGTCCCGCGGCCCTCGGCGGCCTGCTGATGGGCACCATCGTGACCGGCCTCTTCGTCGGCATCTCGATGTGCACCGGCGGCGGCGCCTGGGACAACGCCAAGAAGCTGATCGAAGAAGGCTTCACCGACGCTGCGGGTGTGCTGCACAAGAAGGGCGGCGAAGCGCACAAGGCCGCCGTCACCGGCGACACCGTGGGCGACCCCTACAAGGACACCGCCGGCCCGGCCGTCAACCCGCTGATCAAGATCATCAACATCGTGGCCCTGCTCATCGTGCCGCTGCTGCCGATGACGGCGGGCAGCAAGGCCCCGGAAGCAACGCCGGCTCCGGTCGCCGCGATGGCGGCCAGCGAGCCTGCGCCGGCGCTCGTGACGCCGGCTGCGAGCATGGCAGAGATGCCAGCCTCGGCCGCGTCACAGTAAATCCAGCGTAAACCCGGTAAATAACGGCCCGCTTGCGGGCCGTTCCCACGTCTGGCCACGGCAAAATCGCAGCTCATGGCAAGCATGGCGATCACGAGGCACGAACTGACGCGGCGACGCGAGCAATTGCAGGATCTGCAGCGCTACCTCGCCGTGCTGGAGGCCGACCATGATGGGGCCCGCGCCAAGCTGCTGGGTTTTCGCCTGCGCTACCTCGAGGCGTTAGGCCCCTTGATGCGCGAGCTCGACGAGCTCGAGACCCAGCTCCACCAGGCCACCGCCCTGCTGTCCGAGGCCTTGAAGCGCCAGGGTGTCGACGCGCCGGTGTCGGCCATTCCGCGCACCAAGGCCTGGCCCGACATCCCGGCCTTGCCCGACGCGACGCCGCTGCCGACAGAGCCCACCGGCCCGACCATGGACCTACCGCCGCCCAGCCTGAAGACGCTGTACCGGCGCGCCGCCATGCGTTTCCACCCCGACCTGGCGCCGTCCGGCCCCGAGCGCGAGGTCTGCGAGCAGCGCATGATGGTCGTCAACGAAGCCTATGCCAACAGCGACCGCGCCAGGCTCGAAGCCCTGCTGCTGGCCGCCGGCGAGGCGCCGGAAAAAGTCATCGGCGGCCCGGCGGACGCCGTGCGCGCCTGGCTGGGCCTGTGCGAGCACATGGTGCAGGGCCGCATCCGCGTCGTGCAGGCGCAGACCGCCCTGCTGCACAACCTGCAGATGCACCAGCTGCGCATCGCGGTCGAGCGCGCCGAGACCGGCGGCATGAAGCCGCTGGACATCATGGCCAACCGGCTGCGCGCCCAGATCGGCGAGCGCCGCCAGGAGCTCTACATCGGCGAGCGCGTGGGCACCGATGCCCGCCTGGCGGCGGACTTCCTGCGCAAGCGCTACCAGCGCATGACAGGATTGGGGCTGGGCTGAAGCACAGGCCGGCCCCGGCTTCCCTTATTCGGGATCGTTCTGGGTCTGCGGGTCGGCGCTGGGGACGAAGGCCACCATATTGCCGTTGTTGTCGACAATGGCAAACAGCAGCACCACACCACGCGTGGTGTAGGTATTGGGCGACCAGGGCACCGTCAGGTAGTCGACCCAATCCCCTTTCTCCGACTGCTCGCGCACCGCATAGAGGTAGTTGTAGGTCTGCATGGTGGGGTCGTTGCCCACGGTCTTGACCGCGGCACCCAGCAGGCGCAGGTTCTGGCCACCCACAACCGTCTCACCGAAGTCAAATTCGAGGCTGCCGTCCGCATTGGCGGGCGTCTGGGTGGTCAAGGTGACGCCGGGCGGCACGGTCACGCCATTGCCGTCCACATAGGTACATGCAGCCAGCCCGCCCGCCGTGGAGGTGACGGTGACTTGGTAGGGGGAAACATAGGTCGTCATGAGGGGTCCTGTTGGGGTTGAGAAATCAGCGTTCAAGCTGCTGTTGAAGCCAGCCACGCGCAGCTTGCCAATCGGCGTGCTGGGAAGACGCGGGATCCAGACACTCCTGCACCTGCAGCCAGCGTCGAGTCAAGTCGGCGTTCATTTGCATCCAGCCCTCACGTTGAGACAGCAGGGCGGAGGCCTGGGTGCAGGCGGCCTGGCGGTCACTCGCAGTCGCCGTCGATGCACGCAGCAGGGCGAGATGGACGGCCGTGGCCAGCATTTGCTGGTCACCGGGGCTGCGCTTCAGTGCCGCGTCCAGGCGTTGCTGCAAACGGTCCGGCGACACACAGTCGTCCGCCTGGCAAGCCAGACCGCGTGACGCCTCCAGCAGCTTGACCTGACGCGACAGCGAACTCTCTGGCGGCGCCTTGCCGGGACGCAAGGTCTCGATGCGGCTCAGCAGACGCTGCGCTGCGCGCGCCCGCTCCTGGGCATCGGAAAGATGCAGAGCCTGCCACTCCGCCTCGATATTGATTGCCAGCAGCGCCCACGCCAGGTTGGCGGGGTCGCCACGGGTCAGCGTCTGCGCGGCTTCGCGAGCCTGCCCAAGCAGCGGCTTGCCCGTGCCATCCAGTTCCTGCTGCGTCAGCGCAAGATAGAACTGGATGCTGGCTTCCTTGGCCAGCCAGGCCAGGTCACGTGGGCGCTGCTCGCGCAGCCGGGTTACGCCGCTCAGCGCCGATTCATAGTGGCTGCGCGCCGTGCGCAGCCGGCCCGCACGCGTCAAGGTCGTGCCCAACCAGCTCGCGGTGTCGGCCCAGTTGCTTTGCAGTTCCGCGTCATCGGGCCGCCCCTGCATGGCCCTCTCCTTCAGGGCCAGCGACTCTCGCAAGGCATGGTCAGCGGCGTCCAGCCGTCCCTGACGCAATTGCAGGACCCCCAGGCTGCTCTGGGCGTACGACAACTCCACCAGCGCGTCGATCGAATCCGGCGCAGCAGCCAGCCAGCGCCGCCCGTAGTCGAGGTATTGCTCCCAGGCCCGTTGGGCCAGTTCCAGTTCGCGGCGCTGGTGGTGCACTTCGCCCGTCCAGAAGGCCGCCGCGCCCTGGGCCTTGCGCCAGTCATCCCTGAGTTGAAGGCTGGGTGGGTCGGCATCGAGCAATTGGCTGGCGAGCTTGAGCGGCTCCAGCGCGCCGTCCAGTTCGCGCTTGGCCACGCGCACTTCGGCGATCACGGTCAGGGCCTTGGCGCGCTGCAGGCGCTCCATGGGGCCGGGGGAGCGCCCGCCCTGGTCCAGCTGGCCCAGGGCTTTGCTGCCGATGCTGTCCAGCAACTCCAGGCGCCCGATCGGCCGCAGCTTGTCGGCGAATTCACCCAGCATGAAGCTCAGCGTCTCCTCGGCCTCCTGGCGCTTGATCTGGGCTTCGCGCTCGGCTTCGGCAGCCCGGTGAGCCTGCCAGGTGCTGAACACCGTCAGGCCGACCAGGGCCAGACCGGCGAGGCTGCTGAAGGCGACGGCCCAGCGATGCCGCTGCACGAAGCGGCTGAACACGTAGAGCCGGCTGTCCGGATGGGCCTGGATGGGTTCATGGGCCAGCCAGCGCTGCAACTCGTCGGCCAGGGCCTGGGCGTTGACATAGCGCTCGGTCGGCGACTTCTTCAGGGCCTTGGCGACGATGGTGTCGAGGTCGCCGCGCAGGCGACGCGACTGGCTGGCGATAGAACTGTCATCCTGGCGCGCAGCCACATCCGACAAGCGCTTCGGCACATGGTCCACAACGGCCTTGAGCCGGTCCAGCTGGGTCTGGGTGTCGTCGGCCGTCGGGTGGCTGCCTCCCAGCAGCAGGAAGAGCAGCACGCCCAGCGCATAGACGTCGGTGGCCGTCGTCACGTCGGCCTGCTGCACCTGTTCGGGCGCCGCGAACTGGGGCGTGAAGGCGCTGCCGGCGCGCTGTGTCAACTCGGTGGCGGCCGCACCCTCCTGGGCCTGGCTCGCATCGGCCAGCAGCTTGGCGATGCCGAAGTCCAGCAGCTTCACCTCGCCGTCGCGCGTGACGAGGATGTTGCTGGGCTTGAGGTCGCGATGCAGGATCAGCCGCGCATGCGCGTGGGCCACGGCGGCCAGCACGTCGAGGAAGAGGCGCACCCGGGCCTCGATGTCGAGCTGGTGCTGTCGGCAATAGACGTCGATGGGCTGGCCGTCCACATACTCCAGCACCAGATAGGGCTGCTGGCCCTGGTGCAGGCCGGCATCCAGCAGCCGGGCGATATGCGGGTGGGACAAGCGCGCCAGGATCTCGCCCTCGCGCGCGAAGCGGCCCGCGTCGCCGCGCCCGAACAGGCCGGCCATCAGGAACTTGACCGCCACCTGGCCTTCGAACCGGCCATCGGCACGCCGCGCCAGCCAGACCGTGCCCATGCCGCCCTGCCCCAGCTGGCGCTCCAGCACATAGGGGCCGATGGACTGGCCGGACAGGTCGGGGGGCGGCGGGATGTCGTCCGGCACCGAAGCCAGCGCCTCCTGCCACTGGGCAACGACGGGCTCGCTCAGGAATCCCTGGCTCTGCAGTTCCCGGGCCCGCGCCAGCATGCGTCCCAATTGATCGGCCGCCTCCGGGTCTTCGATCTGCAGTTGGGACAGCCGCAGCTCGCGGGCCGCCAGCGGCAGGTCCAGCAACTCATCCAGCAGAGGGCTCAGCGAGAGCCAGCGTTGCTTGTCCATGACTCAGGCTGCCAGGCTCATCGACAGGAAGAGGCGCGCCTTCTGCCAGTCACGCTGCACGGTGCGCTCGGTCACGCCCAGGGCCTCGGCGATCTCGGGCTCGCGCAGGCCGGCGAAATAGCGCATCTCCACGACCTGGGCCAGGCGGGGTTCGACCTGGGCCAGCTCGTCCAGGGCCTCGTGCACGCGCAGCACATCCTCGTCCGCCTGCGGCAACTGGTCGGCCAAGGCGGTGTCCAGCGTCAGATGGGCTTCGCCGCCACCGCGGCGCTCGGCGCGGCGGGCGCGCACCAGGTCGACAACGACCGAGCGCATGGCCTGGGCGGCATAGGCCAGGAAGTGGCGCCGGTCCGGAAACTCGGCCCCCTGTGAGCCGGCCACGCGCAGCCAGGCTTCGTGGACCAGGGCCGTGGTATCGAGCAGCGTCAGATGACCCGCGTCGCGCACATGCCGGCGCGCCAGGCGCTGCAGGTCGACATAGAGCTGCGCCACCACCTGGTCGGCGGCGGCGCGGTCGCCCGAACGGGCGGCCTGCAGCAGTTGGGTGATGGCTTGCACGGGCGGTGACTCTAACGGTTGGTCACGGTGGCGCAGGGCTTGGTTACGAGCTGGCAAGCAGGCAGAAGCAATTTTTTTGCAGCTCGATGTCGGGTTTGGCGGACAGCCACCGTTTTAAAGGATGAGGAGCGATGGCCCAGCCCGGCCAGGGAGCCGGCACTGCCGGGGCCGCGCCGCCGTCGCGCCTCAACCCATCGTGCCCTCCCACCCCATGGATGCCATGTCCCAGCCCCTGCTCGTCAACAATCTCCCCGCTTCCGAGCGCGCTGGCGCTTTCACCCAGTTGCCGCAGGCCGACTCGGCCGCCGCGTTCGGCCTGCGCGTGTCGCGCCAGTTCGCCCAATGCCGCCGCAAGGGCGAGCAGCTCGCCCTGCTGTGGCTGGAGGTCGAGTTGAAGATGAAGCCAGACGCCAGCCTGGCGCCGGCGGAGCGCGATCAGCTGATCCAGACCGTCAGCCTGCGCCTGCGCAACCGCGTGCGCGGCGCCGACGAGGTCGTGCACATGGGCGAGCAATGCTTTGCGGTGCTGCTGGTGGCAGCCGGCGCCGACGAGGCTGAGCTGGTCGAACAGCGGCTGCGCCAGGCACTTCGAGGCTCCTACGGCGTCGACGGGCGGCTGACGCAGGTCGGCGTGCGCCTGGGCACGGCGGTGTATCCGGAGGCGGGGCGCAATGGCGCCGAGCTGGCGGAGGCAGCGCGCGGGAATCTGTCGGAAGCCGGCGGCGCCTGAGCGCCGCCCCCATCACACCTCCAGCCACTCCTTGCGGATGTAGGCGTTGGCGCGCAGATCGGCCGGCGAACCCTCGAAGACGATGCGGCCGTGGCCCATGACATAGCAGCGTTCGGAGATTTCCATCGCGATGGCCAGCTTCTGCTCGACGAGCAGCACCGCGATGCCGCGGTTCTTCAGCTCCTTGAGGTACTCGGCCACCAGCTCGACGATCTTGGGCGCCAGGCCTTCGGTGGGCTCGTCGATCATGATGAGGTCGGGGTCGCCCATCAGCGTGCGGCAGAGCGTGAGCATCTGCTGCTCGCCGCCGGACAGCACGCCGGCTTCGGTGTGCTGGCGCTCGCGCAGCCGCGGGAACATCTTGTACATGTCCTCGAAGCCCCAGCGCGGCTTTCTGGCACCCGACTTCTCGCCCAGCATCAGGTTCTGGTGCACCGTCAGCTTGGGGAAGATGTCGCGGTTCTCGGGCACATAGCCCAGGCCCATGTGGGCGATCTCGTAGGCCTTGCGACCGACCAGCTCCTGCTCGCCCCAGCGCACCGAGCCCTTGGCATCGACCTGGCCCATGATGGTCTTGACGGTGGTGGAGCGGCCCGCGCCGTTGCGGCCCAGCAGGCTGACGATCTCGCCCGGCTTCACTTCCATGCTGACGCCATGCAGCACATGGCTCTTGCCGTAGAAGGCATGGACGTTGTCGAGCTTGAGGATTCTTCCGGTGCTCATGCTGCCGCCGCCTGTGTTTCTGCGAGCACGGAGCCCAGATAAGCCTCCTGCACCCGCGCATTGGCACGCACCGCGTCGGGTGCGTCGAAGGCGATGACCTCGCCATAGACCAGCACCGCGATCTTGTCAGCCAAGCCGAAGACCACGCCCATGTCGTGCTCCACGGTCAGCAGGGTCTTGCCGACGGTCACGTCGCGGATCAGCTGGATGAAGCGCTTGGTCTCGCTCTTGCTCATGCCCGCCGTGGGTTCGTCCAGCAGGATGACGCTGGAGCCGCCGGCAATGGTGATGCCGATCTCCAGCGCCCGCGCCTCGGCATAGGTCAGGTTCATGGCCAGCACGTCGCGGCGCTTGTCGAGCTTGATCATCTCCAGGATCTGCTCGGTGCGGTCGTTGGCGTCGTCCAGGTCGGCCAGGAACTTCCAGAAGGCATAGCGGTGGCCCAGGCTCCACAGCACGGCGCAGCGGATGTTCTCGAACACGCTGAGGCGCGTGAACAGGTTGGAGACCTGAAAGCTGCGCGACAGGCCCTGGCGGTTGATCTCGTAGGGCTTCTTGCCATCGATGCGCTGGCCGTGCAGATGGATCTCGCCCGAGGTCGGCGCGAAGCGGCCGCTGATAAGGTTGAACAGCGTGCTCTTGCCCGCGCCGTTGGGGCCGATGATGGCGACGCGCTCGCCGGCCTGCACGGCCAGGTTGGCCCCCCGGATGATCTCGCTCTTGCCGAAGCTCTTGCGGACGTCGCGCAATTCAACGGCGTAGGAACTGCTGCTCAAAGCGCTTCCCTCCGCTTGATTTCCTTCTCGATGTCTTCCTGGATCTCGCCCCACTCGTGCACGTACTGGCGCCGCACCAGTTCGAACAGGGCCACGCCGATGACGACGAGGAAGCCGGCGCCGAACCAGGCATCCAGACCCGCGCTGTTCAGCGTCGCACCCATGAACTTCAGCTCCGGTCCGAGGGCCTCGTTGAGCTGGCGGTGGTAGACCATCTCGATCATGGTGGCCGCACCGACGAGGGCCGCCAGCGCCGTGCCGGCCAGGGCCAGATAGGACGTCCACAGCTTCTTCAACTTGCCGAAGGCCGCGACGCGCAGGTTCATCAAGATGAGGCTGGCGAAACCGCCCGGCGCGTACATGACCATGAAGAGGAAGATCAGGCCCAGATAGAGCAACCAGGCCTTGGTCAGCTCCGACAGGAGCACGCCGCAGATGACCATCAGCACCGCGCCGATGATGGGGCCGAAGAAGAAGGTCGCCCCGCCCAGGAAGGTGAAGAGCAGATAGGCGCCGGACCGGGCGGCATGCAGCACATCGCTGCCGTTGACGATCTCGGCATTGATGGCGCCCAGGCCGCCCGCGACGCCAGCGAAGAAGCCCGAGATCGTGAAGGCCATGAAGCGCACCCAGTGGGTGTCATAGCCGATGAACTCAACGCGCTCCGGGTTGTCGCGCACGGCGTTCAGCATGCGGCCCAGCGGCGTGCGCGTCAGGGCGAACATGGCCGCCGTGCAGATGAAGCAATAGACGGCAACGAGGTAATAGACCTGGATCTGCGGCCCGAAGGTGATGCCCATGAAGGGCTGGCCGATGACGCGGTTGCTGGACACGCCGCCCTCGCCGCCCGAGAACTCCGGCAGCATCAGGGTCAGTGCAAACACCAGCTCGCCAATGCCCAGCGTGATCATCGCGAAGGGCGTGCCGGATTTCTTGGTGGACACATAGCCCAGCAACGCCGCGCACACCAGGCCGGCAAAGCCGCCCACCAGCGGGATCAGGCTGACGGGAAGGCCCAGCGTACCCGCCCCGGCCATGTTCAGCGCATGGATGGCGAGGAAGGCCCCCATGCCGCTGTAGACCGCGTGGCCGAAGCTCAGCATGCCGCCCTGGCCGAGCAGGATGTTGTAGGCCAGGCAGGCGATGACGCCGATGCCCATCTGGGTGAGCATGGTCTGCGCCAGGCCCGTCGTCCAGATGCGCGGGGCCACGAACAGCATCAGCGCGAACAGGCTCCAGATGAACCAGCGCCCGACGTTGTGGGGCTTGAAATGGAATTCCTTGGCCTGGCTCATCAATCCTCCCGCGTGCCCAGCAGACCCTTGGGCCGGAAGATCAGGATCAGCACCATCAGCAGATAGGGCAGGATGGGCGCGACCTCGGCCATGGTCAGGCGCAGCAGCGGGTAGCCCGGCGTGCTCGCGGTGACGGTGAAGCCCATGTGGGTCAGGAAAGTGGCGAGCGATCCGTTGATGGTCAGCGGCAGAGTCTGCAGCAGGCCCACGACGATGGAGCCCACGAAAGCCCCGGTCAGAGAGCCGATGCCGCCCACGACGACCGCCACGAAGATGATGGCGCCGATGAAGGCCGCCATGTTTGGCTCGGTCACGATGGTGATGCCGCCGATGACGCCGGCCAGTGCCGCCAGGGCGCAACCGCTGCCGAACACCAGCATCAGCACGCGCGGCACGTTGTGCCCCAGCGCTTCCACCATTTCCGGGTGGGTCAGCGAAGCCTGGATGATCAGCCCCACGCGGGTGCGCGTCAGCAGCAGCCACAGCGCCAGCAGCATCAGCAAGGCCACCAGCATCATGAAGGCCTTGGTGGCGGGGAAGGTCGAACAGTTGGTGGCGGCCGCGCAGATCTCGGGTGAGGCCTTGCCCAGCACCAGCGACATCCCTTGCTGCGCATGGGACACGACGGTCAGGGCCGAGCCCTCCAGCAGCGCCGGCGGCGTGAACGGCACGGCCGTGCGCCCCCAGACGAGTTGCACCAGCTCGAGCACCACATAGGACAGGCCGAAGGTGATCAGCAGCTCGGGCACATGGCCGAACTTGTGCACGCGCCTCAGCGCCAGGCGCTCAAAGCCCGCACCCATCATGCCCACGATCACCGGTGCGAGCAGCAGCGCGGGCCAGAAGCCCACCACACCCACCAGCGAATAGGCGACGTAGGCGCCCAGCATGTAGAAGCTCGCGTGGGCGAAGTTCAGCACGCCCATCATGCTGAAAATCAGCGTCAGGCCCGAGCTCAGCATGAAGAGCAGCAGGCCCGACGACAGGCCGTTCAGCAGGTTGATGAAGACTTGATCCAAGACGGCAGCCGGCAAGGTCTGGGGATCGCGCCGCCACTCAGGGCGGCGCGGCCGTGGCAGGGCTCAGGCGATCAGCCCGGGCGCTTCATCTGGCAGGACGTGGGCGTCGACGACACATAGCTGTCGTACTGTTTGACCGGCGCCAGCGTCATGCCCGTCTTCTCGGGGCTGTAGGGGTATTTGGCATCGGCCTTCTGCCAGACCGAGATGAACAGCGGCTGCTGCAGCTGGTGGTCGGTCTTGCGCATCGTCACTTCGCCGTTGAAGCTCTTGACGGTCAGGCCTTCCAGCGCTGCCGCCACCTTCACCGGGTCGGTGGACTTGGCATTGGCCATGGCCTGGCTCAGCAGCGTGTAGATGTGCTGCACGCTGAGGGTGTACATGTCGTCGCCGAACTTCTTGTTGAACTCCTCGGCATCCTTCTGCGCCTGGCCGCCCATGTTGTAGTGGCTGTAGGCGACCTGGAAGACGCGACCCGCGCCGCCCGTGCCCAGGGCCGTGGGCGTGCCGGTCACGCCGGTGTAGTAGGTGAAGAACTTGCCGTTGTAGCCGGCCTCGTTGGCGGCCTTGACCATCAGCGCCAGGTCGGAACCCCAGTTGCCGGTGATGACGGTGTCGGCACCGCTGGCCTTGATCTTGGCGATGTAGGGCGCGAAGTCGCGTACCTGGGCCAGCGGGTGCAGGTCCTCGCCGACGATCTGGATGTCGGGGCGCTTGCGGCCCAGCATCTCCTTGGCGTACTTGGCGACCTGGTGGCCGTGGGCGTAGTTCTGGTTCAGCAGGAAGACCTTCTTGACGTCGGGCTGGTCCTTCATGAAGGTGGTCAGCGCTTCCATCTTCATGGAGGTGTCGGCGTCGAAACGGAAGTGCCAGTAGCTGCACTTGCTGTTGGTCAGGTCGGGGTCCACCGCCGAGTAGTTCAGGTAGACGATTTCCTTGCCGGGGTTGCGCTCGTTGTGCTTGGTGACGGCATCGCTCAGCGCCAGCGCGACACTGGAACCATTGCCCTGCATGATGTAGCGGATGCCCTGGTCGGCGGCGGCCTTCAGCAGGTTCAGCGACTCGGCCGGGCTCAGCTTGTTGTCGAAGGTGACGACCTCGAACTTCACGCCGGCGGGATTGCTCTTGTTGGTCTTCTCGCCCAGGAACTGGAAGGTCTTGACCTGGTTCTGGCCCACCGGGCCCATCAGGCCGGACAGCGCGTCGATATAGGCCAGCTTGACCGTCTCGCCCTTCTGAGCCTGGGCGGCACCGGCCGCCAGGGCCAGCACGGCGACGGCCGTCAATGCGCGCGGCAGGCGGCGGACTTGGGCCGAAGTGATCTCGAACATGCTTGTCTCCTGTTGTGGCTCTGAATGTGAACGAAAGTTAATCCAGCCCGGCTGCCGCGCAGTCCCGTGCTTACCCCAGACGTTTCAGCTCGTCGGCAACTTGTGCTCGATGAACTGGTCGCGCAGCTTGAGCTTCTGCACCTTGCCGGTGGCTGTGTGCGGAATCTCGGCGACGAAGACGACGTCGTCGGGGATCTGCCACTTGGCGATGCGGCCGTCGTAGAAGGCCAGCAGCTCCTCGCGCGTCAAGGCCGCGTCGGGCTTCTTGACGACGACCAGCAGCGGTCGCTCGTCCCACTTGGGGTGTTTGGCGGCGATGACGGCGGCCTCGTGCACCGCCGGATGGGCCATGGCGATGTTCTCAAGGTCGATGGAGGAGATCCATTCGCCGCCGGACTTGATGACGTCCTTGCTGCGGTCGGTGATCTGCATGAAGCCATCGGCGTCGATGGTGGCCACGTCGCCGGTGGGAAACCAGCCCGGCTCGCCATCCACGCCGACCAGCGGCGACTCGTCATGGTTGTAGTAGCGCGCAATGACCCAGTGGCCGCGCACGACGAGATTGCCCGAGCTCTCGCCGTCCCAGGGCAGGGAGCGGCCTTCGTCGTCGATGATGGCCATGTCGACGCCGTAGATGACGCGACCCTGCTTCTCCAGCAGGCGCTGCTGCGCTTCAGCCGGCAGGTTGAGCTGGCGCGTCGTCAGCTTGGACAGCGTGCCCAGCGGCGACATCTCCGTCATCCCCCAGGCGTGGATGACCTCGACGCCATAGTCCTGCTGCAGCGACTTCATCATGGCGGGCGGACAGGCCGAGCCGCCGATGACGGTGCGCTTGAAGGTCGTGAACTTGAGGTTGTTGGCCTTGACGTAGTTCAGCAGGCCCAGCCAGACCGTCGGCACGCCGGCGCTGAAAGACACCTTCTCGCTCTCGAACAGCTCGTACAGGCTCTTGCCGTCCAGATGCGGCCCAGGCAGCACGAACTTGCAGCCGACGATGGCCGCGCTGTAGGGCAGGCCCCAGGCGTTGACGTGGAACATCGGCACGACGGGCAGGATGACGTCGCGGCTGGAGCAGTCCATCGCATCCGGCAGCGCCGCGGCATAGGCGTGCAGCACCGTCGAGCGGTGGCTGTAGATGGCGCCCTTGGGGTTGCCCGTGGTGCCCGAGGTGTAACAGATGCTGGAGGCGGTGTTCTCGTCGAACTGCGGCCACGTGTAGTCGCCGGTCTCGGCGGCCAGCAGGTCATCGAAGCACAGCAGATTCGGGATGCCTGTGCTGGCCGGCATGTGGGCCCGCGAGGTCATCAGCACGAAATGCTGCACGCTCTTCAGCAGCGGCGCGATCTTCTCGACCAGCGGCAGGAAGGTGGCGTCGAAGCACAGGATGCGGTCCTGCGCGTCGTTGGCGATCCAGACGATCTGCTCGGGAAACAGGCGCGGGTTGATGGTGTGGCAGACCAAGGCCGAGCCCGAGCTGCCGTAATAGATCTCCATGTGGCGATGGCCGTTCCAGGCCAGCGTCGCGACACGGTCGCCGGGTTCGCAGCCCAGGCGTGCAAAAGCCTGCGCGGCCTGGCGCGAACGGCGCGCCACCTCGCGCCAGTTGCTGCGGTGCAGGTCGCCCTCGACCCGCTTGCTGACGATCTCGGTCTCGCCCGAATGCCGCTCGGCGTGCTTCAGCAGCGACGAGATCAGCAGCGGATCCGACATCATCCGGCCCATCAATGCCATGGTTGTCTCCTGGCGGTCTTATCGACCCAGTCTAGTCGCCACTGTGTTGACAGAAACGTCACAACCGCGACCCTCGGACCCCGGGGAAACACCCGGATGAGCGAGGTGAAAGGCCCCCTCACTAAACTGGTGCGATGAACCCCTTCGACGGCCTCGCCTGGACCAACCGTTTCGCTGGCCTGGGGCCCGACTTCTTCACCGAACTGCCGGCCCAGGGCCTGCCCGATCCGCACTGGGTGGCGCAGAGCCCCGACTGCGCGCAACTGCTCGGTTTGCCTGCCGACTGGACGGCTCGCCCCGAGGCCCTCGCCGCCCTGTCCGGCAATGGCGCATGGCCCGGCATGCAACCCCTCGCCTCGGTCTACAGCGGCCACCAGTTCGGTGTCTGGGCCGGGCAGCTGGGCGACGGCCGCGCACTGTGGCTGGGCGAGCTCGACACGCCGAGCGGCCCTCAGGAACTGCAACTCAAGGGCGGCGGCCTGACGCCCTACTCCCGCCGCGGCGACGGCCGCGCCGTGCTGCGCTCGTCCATCCGCGAGTTCCTGTGCTCGGAGGCGATGGCCGCCCTGGGCGTGCCGACGACGCGCGCCCTGTGCATCACCGGCTCGCGCCTGCCCGTCATCCGCGAGACGGTCGAGACGGCGGCCGTCGTCACCCGCGTCGCGCCCAGCTTCATCCGCTTCGGCCACTTCGAGCACTTCGCCCATCACGACCAGCTCGACGCGCTGCGGCGCCTGGCGGACTGGTTCATCGCCCATCACGCGCCCGAATGCGCCAACGACCCCGAGCCCGCCGTCGCGCTGCTGCGCAAGGTGTCGTTGCAGACCGCTGATCTCATCGCGCATTGGCAGGCCGTGGGCTTCTGTCACGGCGTCATGAACACGGACAACATGTCCATGCTGGGCCTGACCTTGGACTACGGCCCCTTCGGCTTCATGGATGCCTTCGACCCGGGCCATGTCTGCAACCACAGCGACGACCGCGGCCGCTATGCCTATGCGCGCCAGCCGGCGGTCGGTTTCTGGAACCTGCATGCGCTGGCCCAGGCCTTTGTGCCGCTGCTCGAAGGCGAGCAGGAAGCCGTCGGCGAGCGCCTGCTCGAGGCCGTCGAGGCCTACCGCGAGCGCTTTGCCAGCCAGATGCTGGGCCGGCTGCGCGCCAAGCTGGGCCTGGAAGGCGAGGACGCCGGCGACCAGGCCCTGGCCGACGACTTCCTGAAGCTGATGGCCGCGTCCAGCGCCGACTTCACGATCACGTTCCGCCGCCTGTCCCGCGCGCCGACCAACCCCGAGCCGCTGCGCGACATGTTCATCGACCGCGAGGCGATTGATGCCTGGCTGGCTCGCTGGCGCGCCCGCGTCACGCCGGGCGCCGAGGCGCGCATGCTGGCCGTCAACCCGGCCGTGGTGCTGCGCAACCACCTGGCCGAGGGCGCCATCCGTGCAGCCCAGCAGAACGATTTCACGGAGACAGCCCGGCTGCTGAAAGTTCTGGGCCGCCCGTTCGACGAACCCGCAGTCCCCAGCGACGCGGCTCTGCCGCCCGACTGGGCCTCCACTCTCGAAGTGTCCTGTTCATCATGAGCCAAGACTCCAGCAAGACCTATCCCGTCCAGAAGAGCGACGCCGAATGGCGCGAGCAGCTGGACCCCATGCAGTACCAGGTCGCCCGTCATGCCGCGACCGAGCGCGCCTTCACCGGCCAGTACTGGGACCATTTCAAGGACGGCCACTACAACTGCATCGGCTGCGGCACGCCGCTGTTCGAGTCCGACACCAAGTTCGACGCCGGCTGCGGCTGGCCGAGCTACTGGGCGCCGGTCAACAGCGAGGTCATCGAGCGCGTGGTCGACCGCAGCCACGGCATGGTGCGGGTCGAGGTGCGCTGCAACAAATGCGGGTCTCACCTCGGCCACGTCTTCCCCGACGGTCCCGAGCCGACGGGAGAGCGTTACTGCATCAACTCGGCCGCCATCGATTTCGTGAAAGACAATCCCGGCGCATGAAGCTGCTGCTCGACTTTCTTCCGCTGATCCTGTTCTTCATCGTCTTCAAGGGCGCTGAAGGCCATGCCGATGCAGCCGCCGCGTTCTCGACCGAGCATTTCGGCTTCCTCGTCTCCGGCGGCGTCGTCGGCGCCCAGGAGGCCCCGGTGCTGCTGGCCACGCTGGTCGTCATGATCGCCACGCTGGTGCAGGCCGCCATCCTGAAGCTGCGCGGCAAGAAGATCGACCTGATGCTGTGGATCAGCCTGGTGCTGGTCGTCACGCTGGGTTCGGCCACGGTCTGGTTCCACAACGAGACCTTCATCAAGTGGAAGCCCACCGGCCTGCATTGGGCGATGGCGCTGACGTTCTGGATCTCCCAGGCCTGGTTCGGCAAGAACCTCATCCAGTCCATGCTGGGCGCCGAGCTGACGCTGCCGGACGCCATCTGGCTCAAGCTCAACCGCGCCTGGGTGCTGTTCTTCGCCGTCATGGGCGTCGTCAACATCTATGTGGCCTACAACTTCTCGACCTCGGCCTGGGCCAACTTCAAGGTCTTTGGCGTCACCGGGCTGATGCTGCTGTTCACGCTGCTTCAAGGCCTCTACCTCGGCAAGCACCTGCCTCCCGAAGAGGACAGCAAGCCGTGATCAGCGCCGAGATCGAGACCCGCCTGCGCGCCGAACTGGCGCCGCTGGAACTCCACATCCGTGACGACAGCGCCCAGCACGCCGGCCATGCCGGGGCCCGCGAAGGCGGCCACTTTCATGTGGCTGTCGTGTCAGATCGCTTTACAGGTCTGCAAAGATTGGCCCGGCACCGCCTCGTTTATCATTGTTTGTCCGACCTGATGCAGCGCGGCATCCACGCGCTGGCCATCGACGCCCGTGCCCCGGGTGAACCCTGAAGCAGGTCGAGCGTGATTGAAGAACCGCGCGCCCGGCACCGGGCGCGATTTTTTTAGCCTGACTCACATTCCCCACCCATGAAGAAGCTTGCGCTCGCCGCCGTCGTCGCGGCCACCGTTTCGGCACTGGTTCCGGCCGCTGCTGTTGCGCAGAACGTCGCCACCGTCAACGGCAAGCCCGTGCCCAAGGCACGTGTCGAGACGCTGATCCAGCAGGTCACCAAGAGCGGCCAGCAGCAGCGCTCGCCCGAGCTGGAAGCCCAGGTCAAGGACGAAGTCGTCCGCCGCGAGATCTTCATCCAGGAAGCCGAGAAGCGCGGCATCCCCCAGGGCGCCGACTACAAGGCCCAGATGGACCTGGCCCGCCAGATGCTGCTGATCCGCGGCCTGATGGAAGACTTCAAGGCCAAGAACCCCGTCAGCGACGCTGAAGCCCAGGCCGAGTACGAGAAGTTCAAGGCCGCCAACGCTGGCAGCGAATACCGTGCCCGCCACATCCTGGTCGAGAAGGAAGAAGACGCCAAGGCCCTGATCGCCCAGATCAAGGCCGGTGCCAACTTCGAAGAACTGGCCAAGAAGAACTCCAAGGACACCGGCTCTGCCGCCAACGGTGGCGACCTGGACTTCGCCAACCCGAACAACTTCGTGCCCGAGTTCAGCAAGGCCATGGTCGAGCTGAAGAAGGGCGAGATGACGCAGGAGCCGGTGAAGAGCCAGTTCGGCTATCACATCATCAAGCTCGAAGACATCCGCGCCGCCACCTTCCCGGCCTTCGACGACGTCAAGGCCCAGATCAAGCAGCGCATCGAGCAGCAGAAGATGGCCGAGTTCCAGGACGGCCTGATCAAGAAGGCCAAGACCGACTACACCTTCAGCAAGTAAAGCGCAGCGCGCACTTGTCGCAAGACCCGCTCCGGCGGGTCTTTTGCCATCTGGACCCGAAAACACCATGTCCGACGCCCTCAGCACCCGCCTCGTCCATGCAGCCGGTGGCGACCGCCCCTCCGGCGGCGTCCACCCACCCGTCCACCCCTCGGTGCAATACGCCTACGAGAACGTGGAAGACCTGATCGGCGTCTTCCAGGGCAAGGTCAAGGGCAGCTTCAACTACGCCCGCCAGGGCACGCCGACGACGGCGGCGCTGGAGGCCGTCATCACCGAGCTGGAAGGCGGCACCGGTACGGTCAGCTTCGCCACCGGCATGGCGGCCCTGAGCGCCCTCTTCCTGACCCTGCTGAAGGCGGGCGACCATCTCGTCACCAGCGCGCGCGTCTTCGGCAACACCAACAGCCTGTTCCAGACGCTGGAAGGCTTGGGCATCGCGGTCAGCCGCGTGGACGCCGGCGATGTCGAGGCCGTGCGAGCCGCGCTGCGGCCCGAGACCCGGCTGGTCTTCGTCGAGACCATCGCCAACCCCAGCACGCGCATCCCCGACCTCGAGGGCATGGGCGCCCTGTGCCGCGAGCGTGGCCTGCTCTACGTCGTCGACAACACCGTCACCTCGCCGGCCCTGTGCCAACCCAAGCGTTTCGGTGCCGGCCTGGTCATGAACTCGCTGACCAAGACCCTGGCAGGCCATGGCGAGGCCCTGGGCGGCGCCATCACCGACACAGGCTGCTTCGACTGGTCGACCTATCCCAACATCTTCCCGGCCTACCGCCAGGGCGACCCGCGCGGCTGGGGCCTGCAGCAGATCCGCAAGAAGGGCCTGCGCGACATGGGCGGCACCCTGTCCAGCGAGGCGGCGCATCGCATCCTCGTCGGCGCCGAGACGCTGACCCTGCGCCTGCAGCGCAGCAGCGAGACCGCCCTCACCCTGGCTCGCCATCTGGCCGCCCACCCGGCCATCGCCCAGGTCCACTACCCGATGCTCGAAACCCATCCCGAGCACGCCAAAGCCAAGACCTGGTTCGGCGGCAACGGCTCGTGGATGATGAGTTTCGAGCTGCGCGACCCGGATCGCCTCGTCGAGGTGCTGAACCGGCTGCGCCTGCCGCTCAAGGCCACCGGTCTGGCGGACACGCGCACGCTGATCATCCCGGTGGCGCCGACAATCTTCTGGGAGATGGGCCGCGAGGCGCGCGCCGCCATGGGCATCGCCGAAGGGCTGGTGCGGCTGTCGGTGGGCCTGGAAGCGGCTGAAGACCTGATGGCCGATTTCGACCGGGCGCTGGCCTGATCAGACGGCCAAGCGGCCGGCCTCGATCTTCAACTGGCGCTCGCAGCGCGCCGCGATCTCGCGGTCGTGGGTGACCAGCACCAGCGTCGTGCCGGCCTCGCGATTCAGCTCGAACATCAGCTCCATCACCGAAGCGCCGGTCGCGAAGTCCAGGCTGCCTGTCGGCTCGTCGGCCAGCAGCAGGGCCGGGCGCTGCACGAAGGCACGCGCCAAGGCCACGCGCTGCTGCTCGCCGCCCGACAGCACGCGCGGGTAATGGCCCAGGCGCTCACCCAGGCCGACACGGGTCAGCATGGCCGCGGCCTGCTCACGGGCGTCGCGGGCTCCGCGCAACTCCAGCGGCAGCATCACGTTCTCCAAAGCCGTGAGATTGGGCAAGAGTTGAAAGCTCTGGAACACGAAACCCAGCTCGCGGGCGCGCACCGCGGCGCGCTCGTCCTCGTTCAGCGTGAACAGGTTCTGGCCCCGCAGCTTCACGGAACCGTCGCTGGGCGTGTCCAGACCGGCCAGGATGGCCAGCAGCGTGCTCTTGCCGGAACCCGAGGCGCCGACGATGGCGACTGATTCCTGCGCGGTCAGCTCGAAGCTGATGTCATGCAGAATCGTCAACTCCCCGGTCGCGTCGCGCACGCGCTTGGTGATCTGGTCAACTTGAACAAGGGCTTCGGGCATGTCGGGACTGCGGCGGCGATGGGTGTTGGCGCACTTTAGCCTGGGGGTGATGGCCGGCTGGTCGTCAGGGGTCGCGGCTGCTGCCGAGGCGCCGGTCGTGCTGGTCGTCGGCGACAGCCTGTCGGCCGAATACGGCCTCAAGACCGGTGACGGCTGGGTGGCCCTGCTGCAGAAGCGTCTGGCGGAACAGAAGAAGCCCTACCGCGTCGTGAACGCCAGCATCAGCGGCGACACGACCTCGGGCGGCCGCAGCCGGTTGCCGGTGGCCCTGCGCAGCCACAAACCGGCCATCGTCATCCTCGAGCTCGGCGGCAACGACGCCCTGCGCGGCCTGCCGCTGTCCAGCACGCGCGACAACCTATTGACGATGGCGCGAGCTGCTCAGGAGGCCGGCGCCAAGGTGGTCATCGCCGGCATGCAGGTACCGCCCAACTATGGCGCCAGCTACGGCAAGGAATTCGAGGCCGTGTTTGCGCAAGTGGCCAAGGATTCGCGCGCGAGCCTCGTGCCGTTTCTGCTCAAGGGCGTGGCAGACCGGGCCGACGCCATGGACTGGTTCCAGGGTGACCGCATCCACCCGCTGGCCAAGGCGCATCCGCTGATGCTGGACAACGTCTGGCCGGCGTTGAAGCCGCTGTTGTAGCGCGCGTTACCGCTCGTTCTGCCGCTTCTCGTCGCCGCGGCGCTCCTTGGCCGGGCCGTCCTGGCGGCCGCGCTGCGGGCCTTCGTCACGCGGCTGGGCGCGGGGCTGGGCCTGAGGTTGCGGCTGCTGCTGCGGCACCTGGACACGCGGCGGCTCAGCCTGCCGCTGGGGCTCGGGCTGAGGCATGCGGCGCTGCTGTTCACGCTGCTGCATCTCGCGTTGCTGCTGCTCGCGTTGCTGCATTTCGCGCTGCTGTTGCTCACGCTGCTGCTGTTGCTGTTGCTGCATTTCCCGCTGCTGCATGTCCTCGCGGCGCTGCTGCATCTCGCGTTGCTGGGCTTCACGATGCTGGGCGTCGCGTTGCTGCATTTCACGTTGCTGTTGCATCTCGCGCTGCTGGGCTTCGCGCTGCTGCTGCTGCTGCTGTTGTTGTTGTTGTTGCTGCTGCTGTGGCTGGGCACGCCAGGGCATGTTGTCGCCACCGCGCTGCGGCTGCTCGAAGCCAGGCCGCTGCTGAGGCGTCTGCGGCTGCTGAACCACCGCCGGCACGGCCGGCTGAACCACGGCGGGCATGGGCGCCTGCGGCTGGGTTTCGGGTCCACGGCGCACCGGCACCTGGCCTTCGCTTCGCCAGCCCATATTGGGCTCGGGGCCGCGCGGCGTGCGATGCGGCAGATTGCCTTCGGCGGGCCGCGTCGGGGCGGCGGGCAGCACATTGGCCAGATCACCGCGACCGGGCGCCACGGGCAGCGGGCGCGCCCAACCCGGCTCGGCCTTGCGATCGGGACCGCGCACCGGCAGGGGCTGGATGGCCGCGCCGGGCGCCGGCAGCACGCTGACCGCCGTCGGCACGTCACGATAGCGGTGCGGGCGCTGCACGGTGACCGGGTCACGCACATCCCGCGGGTCGTTGACGCGGTTCACATAGCGCGGGCTGTGGTGATAGCCCGGCACAAACACCTCGCGCGGCGCCAGCGGGTACCAGCCAAAGCGCGGCGGTGCCGGACGGCTGCCGACGCTGATGCCCACGCTGACCGAGCCGCCCCCCACCCAGCCGACCAGAGCCGGGGCATAGACGGGGCGGTGCACATAGGGGCCTGGCGCCCAGCACCAGCGGCCACCCCAGCTGACCCAGCGGCCGTAGTGGAAGGGCGCGAAGCCCCAGGGGGCGTCGTCCACCCAGGTCCAGCCCCAATGACGCGACCAGGCCCAGTGGCCATAGCGGTAAGGCGCCCAGTCGGCAACAGCGACGGTCGTAGGGATCCAGACCGTGCCGTAGTCGGGCGCGGTTTCCCAGCGGCCGTAACGGTCCAGATCCTCGGCACCTGTCATCTCAGGCGACACATAGCGGGCCACCGGGCGCTCGCCCTCCTCGCGGCTCTCGGCCAGCACCCAGTCACCAAAGCCGTCGCTGAACAAAGGCCCACGCTCGGCGCGCGGGCCGTCCGGCCACCAGAACTCGGCCTGCTCACCGGTACCCAGGGACACGGGCGAGGCGCCCCGCGCCCATTCGAAGCGCAGCCGCCCTTGCCACACATAGGCCTTGGTGCCACGGTCCAACTGCTCGACGCGGTACAGGCCCTCGCGCTCCGGCTGCACCGTGCCTTCGCGGGTGCGCAGCCGGGTCTCGGCGGCGTTCTCGGGGTTGCGCAGCCGCAGGGCGACGTCGCCGCGGTCGATGTTCAGCAGGGTCTGGCCTTCGTCGAGCTGGCTCAGCTCGACGTCGCTGCGCTCGTCGACCCAGATGGTCGTGGAGCCGGCACGCAGGCTGACGCGGCCACGGTCGTCGGTGCGCACCCGGTCGCCCTCGCCCACCGTCTGGTTGCGCGTGAGGCGGGTCCATTCGCGGCTTTCGTGGTCGAACAGCCAGGCGTCGCCGACAACGTTGACGACGCGCGCCGCGCGGGTGGGCGGGTCACGGTCGGCGTCCTGGGCTTTCACGGCCGGCGCGATGGCGATCAGCAGCGTCAGGGCCAGCGCGCGCCAGCGGCTGCGGTTCAGGACAAGCTTGGATTCGATGGACGTGGTCATGAGCTGATGCTCCTTTACGCCTGCGCAACGCACAAGCCCGCGGTGAGGTGCACCGCATTTACAAGTGTTTCCATCTCAATCGTCGTCCGACGCCGGGTCCAGCTCCGGGAAGAGCACGGACGTGAAGCCAAAACGCGTGAAATCCTTGACCCGCATCGGGTAGAGGACACCGTCCAGATGGTCGCACTCATGCTGGACGACGCGGGCATGGAAGCCGTCGGCAATCCGGTCGATGGGAGTGCCATCGGCGTCGAAGCCGGTGTAGCGGATGCGTTCGTCGCGCTCGACGACGCCGCGCAGGCCCGGCACGGACAGGCAGCCTTCCCAACCCTCCGTGCGGCCGCCGTCCAGCACTTCGATGGTCGGGTTGATCAGCACGGTGGGCGGCACCGGCGGCGCATCCGGGTAACGCACGTTCTTGGTGTAGCCGAAGATGACCAGGCGCAGGTCCACGCCGATCTGCGGCGCGGCCAAACCAGCGCCGTTGGCCGCGGCCATGGTTTCGAACATGTCGGCAATCAGCGCCTTCAGTTCGGGCGTGCCGAACTCGGCGATGGGCTGGGCGACGCGCAGCAGGCGCGGGTCGCCCATCTTCAGAATCTCGTGAACGGCCAAGCGGGCCTCCTTCGGCTATCGTCGCCCGATTCTAGGAACAGCCTTCTTCATGCTCGATTTCATCGACGACCTCGGCCACGGCATCTACGCCATCGACACCGGCTTCCAGCGCCCGCGCTTCGACGCCGCCTATCTGATGGTGGAGGACGGCCGCGCCGCCTTCATCGACACCGGCACCAACCACGCGGTGCCCCGCCTGTTGGCGGCGCTGAATGCGCTGGGCCTGGCCACCGACGCCGTGGACTGGGTCATTCCCACCCACGTCCACCTCGACCATGCCGGCGGCGTGGGTCTTTTGATGGAGGCCCTGCCCCGCGCCAAGGCCCTGGTCCACCCGCGCGGCCTGCGCCACATGGTCGACCCGAAAGCCCTGTGGCTGGGCGCCCTGGCCGTCTATGGCGACGAAGAGATGCAGCGCAGCTACGGCAAGCTCGTTCCGGTGCCGGCCGAACGTGCCGACGCCACGCATGACGAGCAGGTCATCTCGCTCGCCGGCCGGCCCCTGCGCTTCATCGACAGCCCCGGCCACGCCAAGCACCACCACGCCATCTGGGACGAGAAGAGCCGCAGCTGGTTCACCGGCGACACCTTCGGCCTGTCCTACCGCGCCTTCGATGTCGACGGCCGCGCCTGGATCCTGCCGACCAGCACGCCCGTGCAGTTCGAACCCGACGCGCTGAAGGCCACGGTGGCCCGCCTGCTGGCGGCCGAGCCCGTGGCCATGCAGGTGACCCACTACGGCCGCATCGGCGGTTCGGTGGAGGAAGTGCGCCGCCTGGCCGCCGTCATGCTGGAGCAGGTGGACGAGATGGTCGCCCTGGCCGAGCTGCTGAAGGAGGTCCCCGGGCGCCACGAGAAGCTCAAGGGCGGCCTGCTGGCGGCCTACTTGGCCCGCGTGCAGGGCCATGGCTACCGCGGCAGCATGGCCGACGCCGCCGATTGGCTGGCCCTGGATGCCGAACTGAACGCCCAGGGCCTGGAAGTGATGCTGGACCGCCCGGCCCGCTGACGGGGCGGCGCGCCCCGGGCCGGTGCAATCCACCGCACCGCGGCAGTGCCGCGATCCTGCGAGCCACAGCCACAGACCTGGGAAGAGCGCCGCCGGCGACGCAGGCACGCGTCTTGCGGTGAGTTGAGCGGAAGCCCGCGCCGCAGCGGTCTTCTCCTCGCCAAAGAAGGCGAACCTCAGCGCCCTAGCGCACCCCGCTGGCCCCGCCCGAGCAGACAGCTGCTCGCGGGGCCTTCTCTTTTGTGCCTCCGACCTGGCCGCTCCCCGCGGCCCGGTCGATCGCGCCTGCCCGCAGTCAAGACCATGCACATCGTCCTCATCGGCCACGGAATGGTCGGCCAGAAGTTTCTCGAATCGCTTGCCGAAGGCCCCGCGGCGGCCGACGTGCAGGTGACCGTGCTGTGCGAGGAACCGCGCCCGGCCTACGACCGCGTGCATCTGTCGGAGTTCTTCTCGGGCAAGTCGGCCCAGGACCTGTCCCTGGTGCCCGAGGGCTTCTTCGAGAAGACGGGCTTCAAGCTGCGCCTGGGCGCCAAGGCCGTGGCCATCGAGCGCCGTGACCACACGATCACGCTGGCCGACGGCGAGGTCGTCCCCTATGACAAGCTGGTGCTGGCCACCGGCTCCTACCCCTTCGTGCCGGCCGTGCCGGGCCGCGACCGGCCCCACTGCCATGTCTACCGCACCATCGAGGACCTCGAGGGCATGCAGGCCAGCGGCAAGGTGTCCAAGAGCGGCGTCGTCATCGGCGGCGGCCTGCTGGGCCTGGAATGCGCCAAGGCCCTGCGCGACATGGGACTGCACACCCATGTCGTCGAGTTCGCGCCGCGCCTGATGGCCGTGCAGATCGACGAGACCGGCGGCCGCGTGTTGCGGACCAAGATCGAGGAACTCGGCGTCGAGGTCCACACCAACCGAAACACCGTCGAGATCACCGACGGCGTGACGGCCCGCCACCGCCTCGTCTTCACCGACGGCACCTGGCTGGAGACCGACATGCTGGTCTTCTCCGCCGGCATCCGCCCGCGCGACGAAGTGGCCCGCCAGTGCGTGCTGGCCATCGGCCCGCGCGGCGGCGTCATCATCGACGACCACTGCAGCACGAGCGACCGCAATGTCTACGCGATTGGCGAATGCGCGGCCTGGAACGAGCAGACCTATGGCCTGGTCGCGCCCGGCTACGAGATGGCTCGCGTGGCCGCCCGCCATATCGCCGGCGACAGCGAGGCCGCCTTCCCCGGCGCCGACCTGTCCACCAAGCTCAAGCTGATGGGCGTGGACGTGGCCAGCATCGACGACGCCCATGGCAAGACGGCCCACTGCCGCAGCTACCAATACGTCGACGAGCGCAGGCAGGTCTACAAGAAGATCGTCGTCAGCGAGGATGGCCAGTTGCTGCTCGGCGCGGTGCTGGTGGGCGATGCCGCCGAATACGGCACGCTGCAGCAGATGGCGCTGAACCGCATCAAGCTGCCGGCCGAACCCGAATTCCTCATCCTCCCGAGCAGCGACGGCAAGGCCAAGGTCGGCCTCGGTCCCGACGCCCTGCCCGACAGCGCCCAGCTCTGCTCCTGCAACAACGTCAGCAAGGGCCAGATCTGCGCGGCCGTCGGCGAAGGCTGCACCACCATCGGCGACATCAAGGCCTGCACCAAGGCCGGCGCCACCTGTGGCGGCTGCGTGCCCCTGGTCACGCAGGTCATGAAGTTCGAAATGGCCCGACGCGGCATGGCCGTCAACAACCACCTCTGCGAGCACTTCCCGCATTCGCGCCAGGAGCTGTACCACCTGATCCGCGTCGGCGGCATCAAGACCTTCAGCGACCTGCTGCACAAGCACGGCAAGGGCCTGGGCTGCGACATCTGCAAGCCCGCTGCGGCCAGTATCTTCGCGTCCTGCTGGAACGATTTCGTCCTCAAGCCCGAGCTGGCCGCCCTGCAGGACAGCAACGACTACTACCTCGGCAACATCCAGAAGGACGGCAGCTACTCGGTCGTGCCGCGCATGCCGGGCGGCGAGGTCACGCCCGACGGCCTCATCGCGGTCGGTCAGGTGGCCAAGAAATACGGCCTGTACACCAAGATCACCGGCGGCGCCCGCGTCGACATGTTCGGCGCCCGTGTCGAGCAGCTGCCGCTGATCTGGGAGGAGCTGATCGCCGCCGGCTTCGAAAGCGGCCACGCCTACGGCAAGTCGCTGCGCACCGTGAAGAGCTGTGTCGGCAGCACCTGGTGCCGTTATGGCGTGGACGACTCGGTCGGCCTGGCCGTCGAGATCGAGAACCGCTACAAGGGCCTGCGCGCACCGCACAAGATCAAGTTCGGCGTCTCGGGCTGCACGCGGGAATGCGCCGAGGCCCAGGGCAAGGATGTCGGCATCATCGCCACCGACAAGGGCTGGAACCTCTACGTCTGCGGCAACGGCGGCATGAAGCCGCGCCATGCGGAGCTGATCGCCAGCGACCTGACCAAGGCCGAGCTACTCCAGCTGGTCGATCGCTTCCTGATGTTCTATGTGCGCACGGCCGACCGCCTGCAGCGCACCAGCACCTGGCGCGAGAACCTCGAAGGTGGCCTGGACTATCTGAAGCAGGTCCTCATCGACGACTCCTTGGGCCTCGCCGCCGAGCTGGAGGCCCAGATGCAGGCCGTCGTCGACACCTATCAGTGCGAGTGGAAGACGGCCGTCGAGACGCCCGAGGTGCGCCAGCGCTTCCGCAGCTTCGTCAACAGCGAGACGCCGGACGAACAGATCGTCTTCGTCAAGGAGCGCGGGCAGATCCGCCCGGCGCGTGCCGATGAACGTGAGGAAGCCACCGCATGAACTACATCCCCATCTGCGACATTGACGACATCCTGCCCAACACCGGCGTGGCCGCCCGCATCGGCGACCGCCACGTGGCCGTGTTCCGCATCGGCGCCGAGCGCTTCCACGCCATCGACAACATCGACCCGCGCTCCGGCGCCAGCGTGCTGGCCCGCGGCCTGGTGGGCAACCTGGGCGAGCGCGTCGTCGTCGCCTCGCCCCTCTACAAAAACCATTTCGACCTGAGCACCGGCGAATGCCTGGAGGCCCCCGAGCAATCGGTGCGAGCCCATGCCGTGCAGGTTCGAGACGGTCGCGTGCTGGTCGCACTGAACTGATTTTTTGAAGGCGCTAGAGGAGACAACCCATGGCCTATGTCGTACCCACAGAGTTCGTCACGAAGATGGTCGACTCCGGTGAATCCAAGCTGCTGATGTCGACGCGGGACACGCTGATCCGCGCCTACATGGCCGGCGCCATCCTGGCGCTGGCGGCGGCTTTTGCAGTGACGGTCAGCGTCAATACCGGCAATCCATTGCTGGGCGCCGTCCTGTTCCCGGTCGGCTTCATCCTGCTTTACCTGATGGGGTTCGACCTGCTGACCGGCGTGTTCACGCTGGTGCCGCTGGCGGTGCTGGACAAGCGCCCCGGCGCCACCTGGGGCGGCGTGTTCCGCAACTGGACCCTGGTGTTCTTCGGCAACTTCGCCGGCGCGCTGACGGTGGCCGTCTTCATGGCCATCATCTTCACCTTCGGCTTTTCCGAGGCGCCCAACGCGGTCGGCCTGAAGATCGGCAGCATCGGCGAGGGCCGCACGGTGGGCTATGCGGCCCATGGCGCCGCCGGCATGCTGACCCTCTTCATCCGCGGCGTGCTGTGCAACTGGATGGTGTCGACCGGCGTCGTCGCCGCCATGATGTCGACCTCGGTGTCGGGCAAGGCCATCGGCATGTGGATGCCGGTCATGGTGTTCTTCTACATGGGCTTCGAGCACAGCATCGTCAACATGTTCCTGTTCCCCTCGGGGCTGATGCTGGGCGGCAAGTTCACCATCATGGACTACCTGATCTGGAACGAGATCCCCACCGTGGTCGGCAACCTCGTGGGCGGTATCACCTTCGTCGGCCTGTCGCTGTATTCGACGCACTACAAGACAGCACCGAAGAGAGTGCTCAACTGATGAGCCTCAGGCTGGCAATCGGCCAGCACTCCGAGGCCGGTCGCAAGCCGCTCAACCAGGACTTCCACGGCATCGCCCAGCCCACCGGCGCCCAACGCCGTTCGCGCGGCATCGCGCTGGCCATCGCCGACGGCATCAGCAGCAGCCCCGTCAGCCAGGTCGCCAGCGCGGCGGCCGTGCGCGGCTTTCTGGAGGACTACTACGGCACCTCCGAAGCCTGGACGGTGCGCCGCGCCGCGCAATGCGTGCTGTCCGCCACCAACGGCTGGCTGCACGCCCAGACCCAGCGCGGCGACGGCCGCTTCGACAAGGACCGGGGCCATGTCTGCACCTTCAGCGCCCTGGTCTTCAAGGGCCGTGAGGTGCATCTGCTGCATGTCGGCGACACGCGCGCCTACCGCGTGCATGCGACCGCCCTGGAGCAACTGAGCCACGACCACCGCGTGCGCCTGGACGGCGGCCAGACCTATCTCGGCCGGGCGCTGGGCATCAGCCCGCATCTGGAGGTCGACCACGCCTGCTGGCCCACCGAGATCGGCGAGACCTATCTGCTGGCCACCGATGGCGCCTACGAACACCTGGACGCGGCCCTGGTCATCAACACGATCAGCCGCCATGGCGATGACCTGCAGGCCGCAGCGCAAGCCCTGGTGACCACGGCCCTGGCGCGCGGCAGCCCCGACAACGCCACCGTCATGCTGGCCCGCGTCGAATCCCTGCCCGACACCGCCGGCCCGCCGATGCGGCACGAGCGCCTGCGCCTGCCGCCGCGCCTCGCACCACGCATGGAGTTCGAGGGCTACCGCGTCGTGCGCGAGCTCTACACCAGCGCGCGCAGCCAGGTCGTGCTGGCCGTCGACACCGAAGGCCGCGAATGGGCGTTGAAGCTGCCCTCGGCCGAGATGGGCACCGACCACCGCGCCCTGGACCGCTTCGCTACCGAGGAATGGGTGGCCCGGCGCGTCGACAGCCCCCACGTCATCAAGGCGGCGCCGGCCGAGAAGCGTCGCGAGCATCTCTTCACGGCGATGGAGTTCATCACCGGCCAGACCCTGGCCCAGTGGATGACCGATCACCCCCGGCCCGGCCTGGACGAGGTGCGCCAGCTCGTCGACCAGATCGCCCGCGGCCTGCAGGTCCTGCATCGCAAGGAGATGCTGCACCAGGACCTGAGGCCCGAGAACCTGATGATCGACCGCCAGGGCACCGTCATCCTCATCGACCTGGCCGCGGCGCATGTCGCCGGCCTGAACGAAGGCCGGGGTGATGCCCGCGCCACCGACATCGCCGGCAGCCTGCAATACACGGCGCCCGAATACTTCACCGGCGACGGCGGCACGCCGCTGTCCGAGCTGTTCTCGCTGGCCGTGCTGGCCTACCAGATGCTGACCGGCGCCCTGCCCTATGGCCTGCAGGTGCCCCAGGTGCGCGGCCCGCGGGACCTGCACCGGCTGCAGTACGTGCCGCTGCGCACCCGCCGCCCCGACCTGCCGGAATGGCTGGACCGCGTGCTGCGCAAGGCCCTGCATCCCCAGCCCGCGCGGCGCCAGCAGGCGCTGTCGGAGTTTGCGCATGACCTCTACGCCCCCAGCGCCGAGTTCATGGGCCGCGACCGCACGCCGCTGCAGCAACGTCACCCCCTGCTGTTCTGGCGCGTGCTGACCCTGGGTTTCGGCCTGTCGACGCTGCTGCTGCTGGCCCTGCGCGTGGCGGGGCGCTGACGGCAAGCCACATGCCGTCCCTCAGATGAATGGAGCGCCCCCCTAGTCTCTGGCCGGCCGCCCCTTGGTCAATCGAGACAGCCTCGCAAAATCACCGGAATCTTGCCGTACGCGACTGCCAGGAGACCAGCATGCACACCGCCTTCAAGACCTTGCCCGCTTCCTGGCTGCCGCGTGGGCTGCTGGCCGCAGGGCTGCTGGCGGCCTCGGCAGGCGCCAGTGCGCTGAACAGCTTCACCTTCGACCCGAGTGCAGCCGGCCTGGCTGGCACCTCCTTCACGGCCGACAACCTGCTGATCTCCGACTACGCGACGGTGACCCGCACCTCCACCACCACCTTCACCGAGACCGGCTTCCTGGCCATCACCGGCGCGCAGCTCGGCAACACGACGCTGACGATCCCCGGCCTGAACAGCAGCTACGGCCTTTACATCGCCTTCACCGGCAGCGGCACCACCGACGGCAACAACCCGCTGACGCAGGTTTCCGTCGGCAGCTTCACCTCGCTGACCTACACGCTCTACGGCTACAACGGCACTGCCAGCTTCGGCTTCAGCGGTACCACGCCGACCACGACGGCCGCCGCACCGGTGGTGCTGGCCACCGGCAGCCTGCTCAGCGGCGGCGTCGTCAGCTTCCCGGGCGGCGGCGCCTTCTCGCCGTCGGCCACGGCCTCGGTGTCCGTCGGCAATGTGTCACCGGCCTTCACCCTGCCCGCGGGCTTCTACAGCCGGGCCGACACCTCCTTCACCAACACCAGCTCGCAGGTGCAGCCCTTCGCCAACGGCTTCATGGTCCAGCAGGGCGGCGGCTCGATCAACTTTGCGGCCCCGGTGCCGGAGCCGATGACATCGACCCTGCTGCTGGGTGGCCTGGGTGTGATCGGCTTTTTGGCACGCCGCCGCGGCACTTCACGCTGACATCTTTGTAACCGTCACGCCCCGGGGCCTGAGGGCCTAAGGGTGACGGTGGACCAGCCCCCAAACCGAGGGAAGGACCGGTGGTCAGCCCCGGCGAATGTGTTTCAGAATGTGCTCATCCCGCAGCCAGCACCGAGAGTGCGGCACCGCCGATTCGCGGCGAGGGGCGTGGAGGGCATGAATGGGCAGTACGCCGTGGTTTCTGGAGAGCGTGGCCGCTGACGGTTCACGCGTGACGCATCGCATCGAAAGGCTGCCGTTCAGCGTGGGCCGCGATGTCGGCAATGACTTGACCATCGAGGCGCAGGGGCTGTCCCGGCGTCATGCTGAATTGCAGGCCAACGAGGTCGGCGGGCTGATGGTGGTCGACCTGGGCAGCACCAACGGCACCTTCGTCAATCACGAGCGTCTGGCCGGCCCGCGGCCGCTGGCGCCCAACGACATCATCCATTTCTGCACCGCCGAGTTCCGGCTGACCCACGACGAGACGCTGGCCGCTTCCACCGTGGCCGAGCCGCGCCCGATGCGCACGATGGTGGTGTCGAGCAACAACCCGCTGAGCCAGAACTTCGTCCGCAAGGAAGCGCAGTTCATGGAGTTCCTGGCCGGCCGCGGCCTGACCGCTGCGGCCCAGCCCATCGTCGATGCCCGCACGGGGCGCCTGCTCGCCTACGAGCTGCTGGGGCGCTGCACCCACCCCGACCTGCCCGGCTCGCCCATGCATCTGTTCATGATGGCGGCCACGCTGCGTCGTGAGGCCGAGCTGAGCGAAGCCTTCCGCTCCTACGGCGTGGCGGCGCTGGCACCCAAGGCCCAGGGCGTGCACGTCTTCGTCAATGCCCACCCGAGCGAGACCTTCTCGGAAGAGTTCTTCCAGTCCCTGCACACGCTGCTAGCCCTGCCGGTGCCACCCAAGCTGGTGGTGGAGGTGCACGAAAGCGCGGTCGTCGAAGTCGACCGCATGCGCGAACTGGCGGAGCGTCTCAAGAGCATCGGCGTGGCCTTTGCGTACGACGACTTCGGCGCGGGCCAGGCGCGCCTGAACGAGCTGGCCGAGGTGCCCGCCCATTTCGTCAAGTTCGACATGGGCATCGTGCGCAATCTGCATGAGGCCAGCGACCGCAAGCAGCGCATGGTGCGCGACCTGGTGCGCATGGTGCTGGAGCTGGGCTCCATCCCGCTCGCCGAAGGCGTCGAGCAGGAAGCCGAAGCCGAGATCTGCCGCGACATGGGCTTCCGCCTCATCCAGGGCTATCTGACGGGCAAGCCGGTGATGGTGGACAAGCTCTAGCGTCCGCGGCCCGCCAAGGCGGAGCCGACCACCACCAGACCCGCACCGGCCCAGAAGCTCAGTGGCAATGCCGTGCTCAGCCACAACGACGCGAACAGCGCCGACAGCAACGGCGTGGCATTGGCAGCGAGGCCCAGGGTGCCAACATTGCCGCGCAGGATGGCCAGATTCCACAGCGCATAGGCCGCGCCGACGGCGCTGCCGGCCAGCAGCACTTGGCCGACCGCGGGCAGCGACCAGTGCATGGATGGAGTCCCCGGCCTCAGCAGATGCAACGCCCAGAAGGCGACCGCACTCAGCGCCATGAAGAGCCAGACGCCATTGCAGCCCTTGGCGAGCCGGTTCGTGACGGTGCAGTAGAGGGCCCAGGTGACTGCTGCGCCCAAGGCCAGGCCATAACTGAGCGGGTTGCCCGTGGCGTGGGCGACAAAGCCGGACAAGCTGAAGCCATGCGCCGGCATGCAGGCCACGACGACGCCAGCAAAGGCCAGAGCCAGGCCCGTCAGCATCACGACACCCACGCGTTGGCGCAATGCAAGCGCGGAGCACACCACCGTCAAGCTGGGCCACAGATAGTTGACCATGCCGACCTCGATGGCCTCGCTGCGGCTGCGGGCCAGGCCCACGGCCAGCGCAAAGCAGAGCTGGTAGCCGACGAAGAGGGCCGTACCCAGCAGCAGATACAGGGGCGGGAAGGCCTTCAGCGGCGTGCGCTTCGTCACCGCGAACAGCAGCAGCGCACTCAACGTGTAGAGCACGGCCGCACCGCCGGTGGCCCCCAGATGCTCGGTGATGCCGCGCATGGTGCCAACCGAGGTGCTCCACAGCAGGATGGCGCCCAGGCCCATGGCGAGGGCGGCGCGAGACGAAACAGCCAATTCAACAACTCCCCGGCAAGCCGGGAAGCGGCGCCGCTCAAACGTCCAGACCCAGCTCCTGGATCTTGCGCGTGATGGTATTGCGGCCGATGCCCAGCTTCTGCGCGGCCTCGATGCGACGGCCGCGCGTGATGTCCAGGGCCGTCAGGATGAGCTGGGCCTCGAACTTCTTGGTCAGCGCATCCCAGACGTCGGTCTCGCCCGCAGCGAGGCGGGCGCGCGCGTCGGCAGCCATGTCGGCCAGCCAGCCTTCGCCGCTGCTGGTGCTGGCGGGCGCGGCGACGGGGGCCGGCACTGCGGCGCTGGGCTGCGCAGCGGGCAGGCTGGTCATGGCCGTGGTGGACGGCGCGGGGACATAACCGGGCTGCACCTCGTCCGGCAGGTCCTTGGGCTCGACGACCTGGCTGGGCGCCATGACGCTGAGCCAGTGGCAAATGTTCTCGAGTTGCCGGACATTGCCCGGGAAGTCGAAGTTGGTCAGCACCGTCAGGGCCGCATCCGACAGGCGCTTGGGCTCGACACCCAGTTCGGTCGCGCTGCGCTGCAGGAAATGACGGGCCAGCGAGGGCACGTCCTCGCGGCGCTCGCGCAGCGGTGGCAGGCGCAGGCGGATGACGTTGAGACGATGGAACAAGTCCTCGCGGAACACGCCCTGGCGCACGCGGTCTTCCAGGTTCTGGTGGGTGGCCGCGATGACGCGCACATTGCTGCGCATCGGGCTGTGGCCGCCGACGCGGTAGAACTGGCCGTCCGACAGCACACGCAGCAGCCGCGTCTGCAGCTCGAAGGGCATGTCGCCGATTTCGTCGAGGAAGAGCGTGCCGCCGTCGGCCTGCTCGAAGCGGCCGCGCCGCGAGGCCTGGGCGCCGGTGAAGGCGCCGCGCTCGTGGCCGAAGAGCTCGCTCTCCAGCAGGTCCTTCGGAATGGCCGCCGTGTTGATGGCCACAAAGGGGCCCTCGCCGCGCGGGCTGTGCTTGTGCAGGGCGCGCGCCACCAGCTCCTTGCCCGAGCCGCTCTCGCCCGTGATCATCACGGTCACATTGCTCTGCGACAGCCGGCCGATGGCGCGGAAGACGTCCTGCATGGCCGGCGCCTGGCCCAGCATCTCGGGCACCTGGGCCGCGGCTTCCTGCTCACCGGCCTCACGCTGGCTTTCTTCCTGGGCGCGGCGGATCAGCTCCACGGCACGCGGCAGGTCGAAGGGCTTGGGCAGGTACTCGAAGGCGCCGCCCTGGAAGGCCGACACGGCGCTGTCCAGGTCGGAGTAGGCCGTCATGATGATGACGGGCAGGGCCGGCAGCCGGGCCTTGACCTTGGCCAGCAGCTCCAGGCCCGAGCCACCCGGCATGCGGATGTCGGACACCAGCACCTGCGGTGAATCGTCGTCAAGCGCGGCGAGCATGTCGCGCGCATTGCTGAAGCTGCGCACCGGCAGCCCCTCGCGGGCCAGGGCCTTCTCGAGCACGAAGCGGATCGAGTGGTCGTCGTCAACAACCCAGATGGATTTCATGCGGTTCCTCAGCCCCTCCCGTCGGCTTGTGGCGTCAAGGCAGGGGCAGCGTGATTCGGAAATTCGTCAGGCCCGGCTCGCTCTCGCAATCGATCATCCCTTGGTGCTGTTGGGCGATCGTCTGCGCGAGCGTGAGTCCGAGTCCCGAGCCGCCCTCCCGCCCTGAGACCAGGGGAAAGAAGATGCGATCCCGGATCTCGGCGGGGACGCCGGGACCGTTGTCCTCGATATGCAATTCCAATGCCAAGCGCCAGCGCTGCTTGCCAATCGTGACCTGGCGGGAGACGCGGGTGCGCAGCACGATCTGGGCGTCGCCGGCCGAAATTCGCGAACCCAGCACCTGAGCGGCGTTCTGCACGATGTTCAACACCATCTGGATCAGCTGCTCGCGGTCGCCGCGGAAGTCGGGCAGGGAGGTGTCGTAGTCGCGCGGGATCACCAGGCCCTTGGGGTGCTCGATGAGCACCAGCGCCCTCACCCGCTCGCAGATCTCGTGGATGTTGACGTCGCCGACGACGTGGGCGCGGCGGTGCGGCGCCAGCAGCCGGTCCACCAGGCTCTGCAGCCGGTCGACCTCATGGACGATGACCTGGGTGTATTCGGTCAGCTCGGGGCTGCCGTCCTGCAGCTCCAGCGCCAGCAGCTGGGCCGCGCCACGGATGCCGCCCAGCGGGTTCTTGATCTCATGGGCCAGGTTGCGCGTCAGCTCCTTGGTGGCCTGCACCTGGTCGAGGCTGCGCTCGTCACGGTCCTGGCGGGCCTGCTGGGCGATCTCGATGAGTTCCACCAGCACGCGCGGCGTGCCGTCTTCCGCCGCATCCATCTGCGACACGATGACATGCACAGGCAGGCCGTCCTCGTGGGCCCAGGCGCCGCGGCGCAGCAGGGCGTCAAAACGGCTGCTGGAATAGTGGTTGGCGGCCACGCCGGCCAAGGTCTCCAGCAGGCGTTGGGCGTCGTCGAACCAGTCGGACAGCTGCGCCTTCTGCACGGTGCGGCGCGACAACCGCATGCCGTTCTCGAAAGCGGCATTGGCGAACAGGCATTCGCCGTCGGCACGCGCGACAACCACCATGGTCGCCAGCAGGTCCAGGCCGGCGAACTCGGCCGGCAGCAAGGGGGTATCAGTCATGAAGCGCCGAGGCGCTTCGCGCCTCAGGGGGGAAGTTTGCCGATCTCGCGCTTGAGCGCCTGGACATCGGACTCGTAGCGGGCGACGCTGTCCTTGAGCTCGGCCATGCGGTCCAGATACTTCTGGTAGTTGCGCTCGTCGCCGCGACGCTCGCCCTGGCCGCCGTTGAATTCCTTCTGGGCCGCGGCGAGGCGCTCCTCGGCTGTGCGCAACTCGGTCTGCAGCACACGGCGGCGCTCGTCATCGCGCGCGCGCTGCTGGCCGGCATCGACACGGCCGTCAGCACCACGCTGCCCCTCGGCCACCGGCGCGGCTCCCGTGGCGGGGCGCGGCTTGGGCGACTGCAGCACCGTGATGGGCGTGCCCTCGATGGAGCGGCAGCCCTTCTCGGCGGCTTCCTTGGCGGACAGCGCGTCGGTGTACAGCACCGGCGGACCGGGGCAGCGGTAGACGGTGCCCTGGGCTTGCGCGCCCAGGCTGGCCAGGACAAGCAGCGGTGCCAGCAATCGATTCAGCATGTGGGGATTGTGGCTCAGCGCGGGCAACAAAAAAGGGGCCGCGGCAGCGGCCCCCTTCTGCGGGGATGACACAGGCAGCGTGAAGGCTGCCCATGGCCATCACAGCGCGTAGTACATGTCGAACTCGACCGGGTGGGTCGCCATGCGGAAGCGCGTCACTTCCTGCATCTTCAGCTCGATGTAGGCATCGATATAGCTGTCGGTGAACACGCCACCCTTGGTCAGGAAGGCCCGGTCCTTGTCCAGATAGTCCAGGGCCTGGTCCAGGCTGTGGCAGACGGTCGGGATCTTCGCGTCTTCTTCCGGCGGCAGGTGGTAGAGGTCCTTGGTGGCGGCTTCGCCCGGGTGGATCTTGTTCTCCACGCCGTCCAGGCCGGCCATCAGCAGGGCCGAGAAGGCCAGGTACGGATTGGCGGAAGGATCCGGGAAGCGCGCTTCGATGCGGCGGCCCTTGGGGTTGCCGACATAGGGAATGCGGATCGAGGCCGAGCGGTTCTTGGCCGAGTAGGCCAGCTTGACCGGGGCTTCGAAGCCGGGCACCAGGCGCTTGTACGAGTTCGTACCGGGGTTGGTGATGGCGTTCAGGGCGCGGGCGTGCTTGATGATGCCGCCGATGTAGTACAGGGCGAATTCGCTCAGGCCGGCGTAGCCGTCACCGGCGAACAGGTTCTTGCCGTCCTTCCAGACGGACTGGTGAACGTGCATGCCGCTGCCGTTGTCGCCGACGAGCGGCTTGGGCATGAAGGTCGCGGTCTTGCCATAGGCGTGGGCGACGTTCTGGATGATGTACTTCTGCAGTTGCAGCCAGTCGGCGCGCTGCACCAGCGAGCTGAACTTGGTGCCGATTTCCATCTGGCCGGCGTTCGCCACTTCGTGGTGATGCACTTCGACCGGGATGCCCATCTGTTCGAGGATCAGGCACATCTCCGAGCGCATGTCCTGGCCGCTGTCGACCGGGGGCACGGGGAAGTAGCCGCCCTTGACGGTGGGACGGTAGCCGCTGTTGCCGTGCTCGTACTCCTTGGAGGAGTTCCAGGCGCCTTCTTCGGACTCGATCTTGAAGAAGGAGCCGGACATTTCATTGCCCCAGCGCACGCTGTCGAAGATGAAGAACTCGGGTTCCGGACCGAAATAAGCCGTGTCGCCCAGGCCGGAGGCCTTCAGATAAGCCTCGGCGCGCTTGGCCAGCGAGCGCGGATCGCGCTCATAGGCCTTGCCGTCGGCGGGATCGACCACGTCGCAGGACAGGATCAGCGTCGGCTCTTCGAAGAAGGGGTCGACGTTGGCGGTGTTGGGATCGGGCATGAGCAGCATGTCCGAGGCTTCGATGCCCTTCCAGCCGGCGATCGAGGAACCGTCGAAGGCGTGACCCGACGTGAACTTGTCTTCATCGAAATGGGAGACGGGCACGGAGACGTGCTGCTCCTTGCCACGGGTGTCGGTGAAGCGGAAATCAACGAACTTGATTTCGTTGTCCTTCACCATGCTCATCACATCGGCGACGGTCTTGGCCATCAATAGCTCCTAGCGGGATCGATCAGGGGTGGGTTGCCGCCGCCAACGCACGCGCGTCAGCGGCCACGGGGGTATTCAAAGCAGGTTGCATGCCAGATGCACCGACATGGGTTGCTGCCCGGCAGCGCCGGGCATTATGTGGCGACCCCGGTTACGGCGCGAGAACTATCGCACCAGCTCAGTGCTGATGGACGCACCAAATTGGATCACGCCCTGTTTGAGGGCGTCATAGGCGCTGTCGAGGCTCTCCGCCTTGCCTTTCACGCCCAGCTCGATGCAGCGGCCCCATTGCGGGTGGTCGACGCTGGGCAGGCTGAAAACCTTGATGCCGGCGAAGTCGGCTTCGACGGCTTCCATCAGCGGCGTCAGGCTGGCCTCCATGGCGCCCTGCACGATCAGCGAGCGCTCGATGACGCCGACCTGGCGGTGCAGCTGCGGGTAGCGGTCCAACACCCAGGCCATCATGGGATGGGCCATGACCGGAAAGCCCGGCACGAAGTGCACATTGCCGACAAAGAAGCCGGGGATCTTGTTGAAGGGGTTGGGGATGATGCCGGCGCCTTCGGGGAAGACGCCCATCTCGAAGCGGCGCAGGCTGTCGGGCTCGTCGATGGTGACCGTCTTGCCCTGCTCCGCCGCCATCTGCTGGATGCGCTGCCAGATCAGCTCCTGGGCCTCGGGATGCAGGGCCAGCGGTCGGCCCAGGGCCATGGCCGCGGACTGGCGCGTGTGATCGTCGGGCGTGGCACCGATGCCGCCGCAGCTGACGACGAGATCGCCGCTGGCAAACGCCTCGCGCAGCCGGCCCACCAGCAGCTCGCGGTCGTCGCCCAGGTATTGAGCCCAGGCCAGTTGCATGCCGCGCTGGGACAGCAGCTCGATGAACTTGGCCAGGTGGGAGTCCTGGCGCTTGCCGGACAGGATCTCGTCGCCAATGATGATCAGTCCAACTTGCATGCGTTCAGTTCTCTAAAAGGACAGCAGATTCGGCCACCGGTTCCGCCGCCCTGCGTGCCTGCAAGGCCGCCAGCGCGTAGTGCGTGAACCAGGCCGTGGAGAAGGCGAAGACCAGGGTGTAGAGCCAGATGGCCAGCAGCACGACGAAGGGCGCCAGGATGATGGCCGTCACGCCGACCACGGCCCAGATCAGCGAGGGCACGGCGCCCAGATAACCGCAGACGACGCCCATGGCCAGCATGGGGATGCGGTGCTCCTTCAGCAATGCGCGGCGTTCCTCGGCCGAGGCATGATCGGCCAGCACGTCGAAGCCAAAGACCCGGTAGGTCAGCCAGCCCCAGATCAGCGGCGGCAGCACCATGACCAAGGGCGGGATCAGCCACAGCGGCATGGACAGGATGATCAGCACCAGGGCGATCAGCGTTGCGCCCAGCGATGCGGCCACGCTCTGCAGCAGCGTGCCGCCGCGCTTCTTCTCCAGCAGCGGGAAGCGGCGCTGCGCGACGAGACGCACGATGGCCGGCGTCATCAGCAGGGCGACCAGCAGCAGGCTGAGCAGGATGACGACGGGCAGCACGCCGGCCAGCACCAGCATGCCGGTCAAGGTGCTGCGGAAGGACTCCATGTCGTGGTTGCCCAGCCATTTCAGCAGGCTGTCAATCAGGTGCCAGCTCTCCAACGTGGCCCGCACGCTGGCGTTGGCGGCCTCCCAGAAGAAGAACATGAAGCCAAACACCAGGCCGCCGGCGATGACCAGCGGCAGCAGGGACAGGCCGATCACGCGGGGGTGCAGGCAATAGGCGGCGGCGCGCCAGAAGGAATCGACGAGACCTTGCATCAGGCTGTTTTCCTGAACGAACCGAACAGACGGATCAGCCCCAGCCACTGCTGACGCCAGAAGCCGCGGCCGTAGTCACGGCCGCCCTCTTCGGGCAGCTGGTCGCGCACGCCGGTGGCATCAAAGCGGGGCTCGAAATTGGCGGTGCGGAACAGCAGGTCCCACAGCGGCAGCAGCACGCCGAAGTTGTGGCCGCCCAGGGTGCCGCGACCGCCCGACTCGTGGCCGATGCCGATGCTGTGATGCAGGCGGTGAAAGCGCGGGCTGACGAACAGGCGCTCGCCAATGCGGCCGAAGCTGACGCGCGCATTCGCATGCTGCAGGCTTTCGTGCAGCTGGGTGATGACGGTGATGGCGACGAACTGCCCCGGCTCCACGCCGATGAGGCGGGCCAGCAGGGCCATGGCCGTGCCCATCAGCACATCGTCCAGCAGGTGGTTGCGGTTGTCGCTCCACATCGTCATCTGGCGCTGGCTGTGGTGCAGGCTGTGCAGGGCCCACCACCAGTTGAACTGGTGCTGGGCGCGGTGCAGCCAGTAGCCCACGAAGTCGAAGACGAGGAGGTAGAGCAGCAGGCTCACCCAGGCGATGTCGGTCACGCCGGGCCACAGCCCATCCAGCTGCCAGGTCGACAGGCCGGCCATGCGCAGCTCGCCGGCGATGCCATCCCACAAAGGCTCGATGCTGAAGAACATCAGCAGGCGCACCAAGCCCAGGCGATGGATCAGGGTGTACAGCACATCGGTGCGAACGGCCGCGTGGTCGACGACGGGCTCGACCGGCCAGCGACGCTCCAGGATGCCGATGCCGAGCAGGATGACGGCGATCTGGATGAGGCCGAGCAGCAGCCAGCCGGTGGCGTCAAAGGCGTCTTCCAGCAGATTGCCGAAGCCCAGGCCAAACACCACCGGCTGCACGACGGACTCGTAGAGCCACAGCTGCAGGCTGTCGAAGGTGTTGGATATCCAGTCGATCACGGCTTGCGGGCGTAGGTCTTGGGTTCGGCCTTCAGGGCGACCTTGCTGTCCTTGGCCTCAGCGGCCTTGAACAGGCTGGCAAAGCGCGGATGCTCGCGCAGCGGTGCGAAGCATAGGCCCCGCTGCTCCAGGCCGCTCATCAGCGGCTCCAGCACCGCGGGCGCCCAGGGGTCCTGGCGCTCCCAGATGCCCAGGTGGGCGATCAGGATGTCACCGGGCTTGATGTCGCGCAGCGCCTTCTCCAGCAGCACCGCATTGGGATTGCTCTGGCTGGGCAGCTCGTCGCCCAGGAAGCCGGCGCGGCTCCAGCCGACGTGGCTGAATCCGCAGGCCTTGGCGGCATTCAGCAGCGCTGTCGACGAGCGTCCCGCCGGCGCACGGAAGATGGGCCCCAGGGGCTTGCCCGTCATGGCCTTGAAGCGTTCGCCGACCTTGTTCAGGCTCTCGCAGTACTGCTCGGGCGTCAGCTCGCGCACGACGGGCGGGTTGACGCCGGCCTGGGTCTTCACCTTGAAGCGAACCACCTTGCCGTCGGCGTCCAGCACATCCTCCATGAAGATGTCGTGGTCCCAGGTGTGGGAGCCGAAGTCGTGGCCCTCGGCCACGCGCTCGCGCCACCACGGCGCCCAGGTCTCGTCCAGCGTCGTGCCGCCGGTCAGCGTGGGTTCGCTGGCCAGGAAGAAGGTCGCCTTGGCGTTGTGCTTCTTCAGCGTCTCGGCGATCAGCGGCGCGACACCCATGTGGCCGGTGTCGAAGGTGAGATAGACCGGCTTGTCGCAAGACGGTTGCGCGGTGGCCGCAGTAGCCACCAGCGCCAAGAACCAGGCTTTCATTTCAATTTCTCTTTTCGGGCCGGGCGACGGGCCGCTCCCTAGCCGGCCCGCCATGGCGATGTGCTTGCCTGTCGAGCCGGCAAGCATCGCCGTCCCCGCGGGGGACCGGCCAAGGTACTCCTTGGACGAGAGGCGCCATTTCTATAGACGTGGCTGATGGTCCAGCGTCCAGATGCCGTGCGGCGACTTGCCCACCTTGACCTGCTTGACCACCTTGCGCGTGGCCGTGTCGATCTGCGTGAGCTTGCCGGCCCAGCGCGAGGTGACGAGCAGGGTCTTGCCGTCGGTCAGCAGCTCCATGTCGTCCGGCCCGGCCGGTGCGGGGAACTGGTCGACGACGGCCAGCGTCGTCAGGTCGATCTTGCTGATGGTGTTGGCGGCGCGGTTGCTGACCAGCACATGGCGCTTGTCGCCCCAGGCGCGGAAGGAGTGGGCGCCGGCGCCCGTCAGGATGCGCTTGGCCAGCTTGGGCGCCGCACCGCTGACGTCCCAGACCTCGACGAATTTGTCGCCCGTCAGGCCGATGAGGATGAAGCGGTCATCCGGCGTCAGATAGATGTCGGCCGGCATCTTGCCGACGGCCTGCTTCCACTTGACCGCCTGCGTCGCCAGGTCGATGGCCATCAGCTCGTCGCTGTCCTGCAGGCTGGCGTAGAGGGTGGTGCTCTTGCTGTCGATGTTGAGGTGACTCGGCGTCTTGGGCGCCGGGATGCGCTTGACCAGCTGCAGCGGCTCACCGGCGACGCTGCCCTGCCAGCGGTAGAGGTCAACGCGGTCCAGGCGGTTGGAGGCGGTGATGAACCACTTCATGTCCGGCGAGAAGCGCAGGTGGTAGGGGTCGGGCACGCCGCGCACGACGCGCTGGACCTCGGCCGTGCGGGGGTCGATGAAGGTCAGCGAATCGCCCAGGGCATTGGCGACGATGAGGGACTTCTCGTCCGGCGACAGGTAAAGGTGATGGGGCTCCTTGCCCGTCGGGATGCGCTTGACGACGGCAAAGCTGACCGGGTCGACGACCGAGATGTCGGCGTCCAGGGAATTCAGCACGAAGACCGGGGGACGGGTGTCTGCCTGGACCAGGCCGGCCAGCAGCATCAGGAGCGCGAAGGCGCTGCGACGAAACATCAGGAATCCTTGCAAAGCAAAAAGGGCGGCAGTTGCCGCCCTCTACAACGCCGCAGTTTACCGGGGCGCCTACTCGTCGTCCCCACCGAGGATGCTGCCCAGCAGGCCGCCGCCGGCAAAACCACCGAGAACCGAGCCCTCTTCCTTGTGGCCGCCCATCTGCGGCGCCGCCGCGAAGATGCGCGAAGCCAGGCGCGAGAAGGGCAGGCTTTGCAGCCAGACCTCGCCCGGACCGGCCAGCTTGGCCAGGAACAGGCCCTCGCCGCCGAACAGCGCCGTCTTGATCTTGCCGACGTACTGGATCTCGAAATTGACGTTGGGCGTGTAGGCCACGACGCAGCCCGTGTCCACCAGCAGCGTCTGGCCCGGCTGCAGGCTGCGGCGCACGATGGTGCCGCCGGCATGCACGAAGGCCAGGCCGTCGCCGTCGAGCTTTTCCATGATGAAGCCCTCACCGCCGAAGAAGCCGGTCGACAGCTTCTGCTGGAAGGCGATGCCCAGGGACACGCCACGCGCCGCACACAGGAAGGCGTCCTTCTGGCAGATCAGCGTGCCGCCGAGCTGCTTCAGGTCCATGGCGATGATCTTGCCCGGATAAGGCGCGGCGAAGGCGACGCGCTGCTTGCCGCTGCCGTTGTTGGTGTAGACGGTTGTGAACAGCGACTCGCCCGTCAGCAGGCGCTTGCCGGCGCCCATCAGCTTGCCGAAGAAGCCGCCCTGGCCGGCGGAGCCGTCGCCGAAGACGGCATCCATGCTGATGGCCGAGTCCATGAAGAACATCGAACCCGCCTCGCCGATGGCCGCCTCGCCGGGATCGAGTTCGATCTCGACGAACTGCATCTCGGCACCCTTGATCTCATAGTCGACAACATCCATGGCCATGTGGCTCTCCCGGGGTTCAAAAAACGGCCCGGATGATAGCCACGACTCGTGAACGCAAATTAAATTTCTGTATTGACAGAAATTTCCGCAGGAGTACTCTGCGAGCCATGGAACTTACCGACATCGCCCGCCGCTTCATCGTCCACTGGGGCGAGATGGGCTCCAACTGGGGCGTCAACCGCAGCGTCGCCCAGATCCACGCCCTGCTCTTCGTGCACGGCCAGCCCCTGCATGCCGAGGACATCGCCGACACCCTGGTGCTGGCCCGCTCCAACATCAGCAACAGCCTGAAGGAGCTGCTGAACTGGCGGCTGATCCGCGTCACCCATGTGCTGGGCGACCGGCGCGACTACTACGAGACCTCAGGCGATGTCTGGGAGCTGTTCCGCACCATCGTGCGCGAACGCAAGGAGCGCGAATTCGACCCCACGGTCGCCCTGCTGCATGAGCTGTCGCGCGATCCGGGGCTGGAGAAGGAGTCGCCCGCTCTGCAGGACCGGCTGCGCAGCACGCTGGACTTCATGCAGACCCTGGGCAGCTGGAGCGACGAGATGCTGCGACTGTCGCCCGCCACGCTGGAGAAGATCCTGCGCCTGGGCGCCCAGGTGCAGCGCTTCGTGCGGCCTGGCGACGCTGACGCGGCGCCCAGCGTCTTCCCCGTCACCCCGCCCATGCCGCCGATGGGATGACAACACCGGGCCTGCGACCAGGCCCCTTTTTTTGAGTTGCAATTTCACTTTTGACAGAAATAACAGCCATGAACGCAAATACACCTTCGGTCCACACCGTCTACTTCGACGGCGCCTGCCCGCTGTGCCGCGGCGAGATGGCCCTGCTGATGGCGCGCAATGGCGCCGGACTGCTCGAGTTCATCGACATCGCCCAGCCCGGTTTCGATCCGGCCCCGCTGGGCGCCAGCCTGGACGCCATGCTGCAACTCATGCATGTGCGCCGCCCCGACGGCGGCTGGCTCATCGGCATCCCGGCCTTCGTCGTCATCTACGAGGCCACCGGTTTCCCCAACGTCGCGCGCTGGCTGCGCAAGCCGTGGTTCGCCCGCCTCGCCGCCCGGGCCTACCCCTGGCTCGTCAAGCACCGCTACCAGATGCCTCACACGCTGGTGCGGACCGCCTTTCGCATCCAGGAGCGCGCCTGCCCGGTCGACGGCGCCTGCCGCATCCCCTGATCAACCCAAGGAGACCCACATGTCCGCCCTGAACTTTTCCCTGACCCTGGTCATCGCCATCCTCGGTCCCATCCTCGCCATCGGCTATCTGCAGCCCATCCTGCTGGTGGTGCTGGATTCACTGTGCGTCGAGCCCCTGCCCGGCAAGGTCGGTGCGCATTTCTGGGTGCGCAGCGCCTATGTGCTGGCCGTCGCGGGGACCCTGGTGCTGGCCCTGACCTTTGGCGACTTCTACGACAGCACGCTGGCCGCCGTGCACCGCGCGCTGAGGCTGACGGCCGCGGGCTGCTTCTTCAGCATCGCCGTCATCACCCGCCGCGTCTGGGGGCCAGTGCAGGCGAGGCTGGCCAAGCCTGTGGCGCCCCTCGGCCCCGTCGCGGCTGCCGCTGCATCGAGGTGAGGCCATGAAGATCCTCGTTGTCGGCGCCGGCGGCTTTGTCGGCCGCCACGTGATGGCCGCGCTGGCTCAGTCCGGGCATGGTGCCGTGCGAGCCGATCTCCGGCCCGTGGACTGCTGGGACCGGCCCGAGGCCTGGGAGGCTCAGCTCAAGGGCGTGGACGGCGTCGTCTACACCGCGGGCTGCCTGCGCGACCAGGCTGGCGGGGTCAGCGACCTGCTGGACCTGATGCACCACCGCGCCCCCGCCGCCCTGGCCGATGCCTGCGAGGCGCGCGGCATCACGCGGCTGGTGCATGTGTCGGCCTTGTGCGGCGGCGTCAGCGCCTATGCGCGCAGCAAGCAGGCGGGCGAGATCGCGCTGGCCGGCCGCGCCTGTATCGTGCGACCCAGCCTCATCATCGGCGTCGGCGGCATCAGCAGCCGCCTGCTGGACCGGCTGAGCCGCCTGCCCTGGCTGCCCCTGCCGGCCGCCGTCGCGCGTTGCCGCGTGCAGCCCATCCGCGTCGAGGACCTGGCCGCCGGCATCGTCGCGGCGCTGGCTTCTCCGCGGGCTGCCTCGTGGACCGCCGTCGGCCCCGAGGCCGCCACGGTGGCCGAGTGGATCGCGCGCCGCCGCATCCTGCGCGGGCTGAGCCCGGCACGCCAGGTCGAGTTGCCCGACGCCCTGACCCGCGCCTCGGCCCGCCTGGGCGATCTCATCCCTCTCGGACCCTGGTGCAGCACGGCGCTGGATCTGCTGGCCCACGACAGTGCGGAGGCGGTGCAGGCCACGCCGCTGGACCGGCCGCTGCGCAGTGCCATGGAAGGGGCCTGGGCATGAGCGCCGCCCGCCTCTCGCTGGCCCGCGCATCGCTGGTCCTGCTGTGGTCGGGCACCGTGGCGGCCAGCCTGCACGACGGCGGCGCTGCAGGCATAGACCTGCTGCAGAAGGCCACCGGCATGGGCGCCGGTCTGGCACTCGCCCTGGTGCTGCTGGGCAGCGCCTGGGACGCGGCCATCGGCCTGCTGATCCTGCTGCGGCCCGGCACCCACACCTACCGCCTCGCGGCCGCCGGCGTCATCGGCATGACGCTGCTGGCCACCGCGCTGCTGCCGTCGCTCTGGCTCGACCCCTTCGGTGCCCTGCTGAAGAACCTGCCCGTGCTGGCCCTGCTTCCCCTGCTGGACCCGGAGGCCAGCCGCGCATGAACCTCTATCTGCTCGTCAAGACGCTGCACATCGTGTCCAGCGTGCTGCTCGTCGGCACCGGCTTCGGCTCGGCCTTCTATCTCTTCTTCACCAACCGCGCCCCCAGCCTCGAAGCGCGCGCCGTTGTCGCCCGCCTCGTCGTGAGGGCCGACCTGTGGTTCACGACGCCCGCCGTCATCGTCCAGCCCCTCAGCGGCCTGTGGCTGGCCCACACCGCCGGCTGGCCACTCAGCACGCCGTGGCTGCTGGCCTCTGTCCTGCTCTACGCGGTGGCCGGCGCCTGCTGGCTGCCAGTGCTGTGGCTGCAGCTGAAGATGGCCCGTGAGGTCGAGGCCGCACTGGCCAGCGGCCGAGCGCTGTCGGCCCACTACGCGCGCTGGCAACGGGCTTGGGAATCGCTGGGCTATCCGGCCTTCGTCGCCATGCTGGCCGTCTTTTTCCTGATGGTGAACAAACCCGCGCTCTGGGCCTGATGCCATGTCCACGCCCTCGCCAAAACCACACACCGTCTACTACAACAGCGCCTGCCCTGTCTGCGACGCCGGCGTGTGCGCGATGCGCGCACGCATTGCCGAGGGCGAGGTCGAATGGGTGGACGTGCATCACAACCCGGAGCGCCTCGACGCACTGGGGCTGGATCTGGAAGAGGTCCGCGAGCAGCTGCATCTCGTCGACCCCGAAGGTCGCCTGCAGATCGGCGCACCTGCGCTGCTCACCACCTGGTCACTGCAACGGCGCTGGGGCTGGCTGCTGTGGCCGCTGACATGGCCCGGCCTGCGCACCCTCACGTCGTGGGCCTATGCCGCGTTCGCGCGCCAGCTCTACCGCTGGAATCGCCGCCGGGGCCACTGGTGATCCATTCAATCAAGGAGGAAAGATGAGCAAGCACAACAACTTTGATGCCGCAGAGCTCGACAAGTTCCAGGCGCTGGCTTCGCGCTGGTGGGACCCTGAGTCGGAGTTCCGGCCTCTGCATGCGATCAACCCCCACCGGCTCGAATGGATAGATCGCCTGGCGGTCCTGGCCGGCAAGCAAGCACTGGACGTCGGCTGCGGTGGCGGGATCCTTGCAGAGGCCATGGCACACCGCGGCGCCGCGGTGCTCGGCATCGATCTCGCCGACAAGGGGCTGAAGGTGGCCACGCTTCATGCGGCCAGCAGCAAGGCGGCGGTCTCCTATCGCCATGTGGCGGCAGAGGATCTCGCCGCTGAAGCGCCGGCTGCCTTTGATGTAGTGACCTGCATGGAGATGCTGGAGCACGTACCGAATCCGGCGCAGGTCGTAGCGGCATGCGCGACGCTGTTGAAACCCGGCGGCTGGGCGTTCTTCTCGACAATCAACCGATCGCCCCTCAGCTGGCTGATCGCCGTCTTTGGCGCGGAGCGTGTGCTGAAGGTCCTGCCGCGTGGCACCCATGATTTCGCCAAGTTCATCCGGCCTGCCGAGCTGAAGGCGATGGCCGCCGCGGCGGGCCTCGTGCTTCGTGACGAAAGGGGACTTCGCTACCACCCGGTCACCAAGACCTTCAGCCTTGGAAACTGGATGGGCGTGAACTACCTGCTGGCGATGCAGAAGGTCCGGGGCGCGCTCCAGCCTTGAGACGGCGCTAGCCGCCCGCAGCGGAAGCTGGCCTCGCTGAGGGGGTGGCCGCGGCGGGCGGGGCCATGCAGGCATCCGGCTGCCCCGCCCGGTAGTCCACCAGCAGCGTCTCGGCCTGCGCCTCCTCCAAGGCCGTCAGTGGTCGATAGAAGCGGCCATAACCCCAGCCATAGCCCCAGCGGAACGACGTGGGCAGGTAAGGCGTACCGCCGGTCCGCACGCCCGTCTCCATGCCCAGCCCCAGCACCGGGTCTCCCGTGGCGGCGCGTACGCAGGCCTGGAGTTCCGCATCCGCGGCGCGCCGCGCTTCGGCGGTTCCGCCGCGCCAATAGGCCACGTCATGCACGACACAGCAGCAGCGCCAATCCTTGCCCGCGAGGACATTGCGGTCGGGAAACATGCTGCAGCCGTCGGTCGTGAACGGCTGCAGGCTGCTGGTGCTGGCACAGCCCGCGAGAGCCACGGCCAGCAACGCCGGCACCCAGCGCCTGGACCGATTGAAGAAGGGAAGAAAGTTCACCAACGAAAGCCGAAAGAAGCTCGGCGGCCATGAAGGCCGCCGAGTGAAGGGCAGGAACCCGATGGGCCTCAACCCATGTGCATGCCGCCGTTGCAGGAGAAGTCCGCGCCGGTGGAGAAGCCCGAATCGCCGCTGGCCAGCCAGGCGACGATGGAGCCGATTTCCTCGGGCGTGCCCAGGCGCTTGACGGGAATCGTCGCGACGATCTTCTCCAGCACCTCGGGCTTGATGGCGCGGACCATGTCGGTGCCGATATAGCCGGGGCTGACGGTGTTGACCGTCACGCCCTTGCTCGCCAGCTCCTGGGCCAGTGCCATGGTGAAGCCATGCATGCCGGCCTTGGCCGCCGAGTAGTTGGTCTGGCCGGCCTGGCCCTTCTCGCCGTTGACCGACGAGATCTGGATGATGCGGCCCCAGCCCTTTTCCACCATGCCCGGCACCACCTGCTTGGTGACGTTGAACATGGAGTTCAGGTTGGTGTCGATGACGGCATGCCAGTCGTCCGGCGTCATCTTCAGGAACATGCGGTCCTTGGTGATGCCGGCGTTGTTGACCAGCACGTCGATGGCGCCATGCTCGCCGATGGCCTTCTGGAAGGCCTCGACGGTCGAGCCCCAGTCGGCCACGTTGCCGACCGAAGCGTGGAAGTTGTAGCCCAGGGCCTTCTGCTCGTCCAGCCACTTCTGGTAGTCGCGGCTCGGCCCGCAACCGGCGATGACCTTGAAGCCTTCCTTGTGCAGGCGCTGGCAGATGGCGGTACCGATACCGCCCATGCCACCCGTGACGTAGGCAACTTTTTGGCTCATGGAATGTCTCCTGTTGTGGTGGGTGAGGGTATCAACGTTCGACGGTCAGGGCCACGCCCATGCCGCCGCCGATGCACAGCGACGCGATGCCCTTCTTGGCGTCGCGCTTGACCATTTCATGCAGCAGCGTGACGAGCACGCGGCAGCCGCTGGCGCCGATGGGGTGGCCCAGCGCAATCGCGCCGCCATTGACGTTGACCTTGCTGAGGTCCCAGCCCATCTCGTTGTGCACCGCACAGGCCTGGGCCGCAAAGGCTTCGTTGATTTCCAGCAGGTCCAGGTCGGCCGGCTTCCAGCCGGCGCGCTCCAGCGCCTTGCGGGCGGCTGGCACGGGGCCCATGCCCATCAGGGCCGGGTCCAGGCCGGCGCTGGCGTAGGAGGCGATGCGCGCCAGCGGCGTCAGGCCCAGGGCCGCAGCCTTGGACGCCGTCATGACGACGACACCGGCGGCACCGTCGTTCAGGCCGGAGGCATTGCCGGCGGTCACGCTGCCGGCCTTGTCGAAGGCGGGGCGCAGGCCGGCCAGGGCTTCGGCGTTGGACTTGCGGTTGATGAACTCGTCGGCGGCGAACACGATGGGGTCGCCCTTCTTCTGCGCAATGCTGAAGGGGACGATCTCGTCCTTAAAGCGGCCGGCGTCCTGCGCGGCAGCGGCCTTCTGCTGCGAGCCGAGCGCCAGTGCGTCCTGCTGCTCGCGCGTGATGCCGTACTTCTTGGCCACGTTCTCGGCCGTGATGCCCATGTGGTACTGGTTGTACACATCCCACAGGCCGTCGACGATCATGGTGTCGACCATCTTCCAGTCGCCCATGCGCTGGCCGTCGCGCGAGCCCGGCAGCACGTGGGGGCTGAGGCTCATGCTCTCCTGGCCGCCTGCGATGATGATGTCGCTGTCGCCGTCGCGGATGGCCTGGGCCGCCAGCATCACGGCCTTGAGGCCGGAGCCGCAGACCTTGTTGATGGTCATGGCCGGCACGGCCTGGGGCAGGCCCGACTTGATGACGGCCTGGCGGGCGGGATTCTGGCCGACGCCGGCCGTCAGCACCTGGCCGAGGATGACCTCGTTGATCTGGTCGCCGGTCAGGCCGGTGCGGCGCAGCAGGTCCTGGATGACGGCCGCACCCAGTTCGCTGGCAGGCGTCTTGGCAAGGGTGCCTCCGAACTTGCCGATCGCCGTGCGGGCGGCGGCGACGATGACGATGTCTTCTTTGCTCATGGCTTGTCTTCCTTTCAGGCCTTGACCTTGACGTACCGGCCCGGTGCCGGCTCGATGGATTTGTGTTTGCGGCTGCCCGGCGTCTTGGGGGCGGCCTTCTTGGCGCCGGCATGCGAGGCCAACCAGGCGGACCAGTCCGGCCACCAGCTGCCGGGGTGCTCGGTCGCGCTCTTGAACCAGGCGTCGGAGTCTGCCGGCAGCGCCGAACCTTTGGCGATCCAATGGCTGCGCTTGCCCTTGGCCGGCGGATTGATGACGCCGGCGATGTGACCCGAGGCTCCCATCACGAAACGCTTCTTGCCCTTCAGGAGCTGCGTGCTGCGGTAGGCGGCCTGCCAGGGCACGATGTGATCCTCGCGTGAGCCGTAGATGTAGACCGGGGCTTCGATGGCGCCCAGGTCCAGCTTCTCGCCGCACACCGTCAGCTTGCCGGGCTGCTTCAACTCGTTCTGCAGATAGGTGTGGCGCAGATACCAGCAGTACATGGGGCCCGGCAGGTTGGTGGAGTCACCGTTCCAGTACAGCAGGTCGAAGGGCGGCGGCTGCTCGCCCTTGAGGTAGTTGCCGACGACATAGTTCCAGACCAGGTCGTTGGGGCGCAGGAAGCTGAAGGTCGTGGCCAGCTCCTGGCCATGCAGCAGCTGCGGGCCTTTGGGCGACTCGGGGCCGAGGGTGGCCTCGCGCAGCCTCACCATGGCCTCGTCGACAAAGATGTCCAGGATGCCGTTGTCGGCAAAGTCCAGCAGCGTGGTCAGCAGCGTCACGCTGGCGGCCGGCTGCTCGCCGCGCGCGGCCAGCACGCCCAGGGCGGTCGCCAGGATGGTGCCGCCGACGCAGAAGCCCAGGGTGTTGATCTTGTCCTGGCCCGAAATCTCCTGCACCACGCGGATGGCTTCGATGGCGCCGTGCTCGATGTAGTCGTCCCAGGTCAGCGCCTTGACCGATTCATCCGGGTTGCGCCAGCTGACGACGAAGACACGATGGCCTTCAGAGACGGCATAGCGGATCAGCGAGTTGTCGGGCTGCAGGTCCAGGATGTAGAACTTGTTGATGCAGGGCGGCACCATCAGGAAGGGCCGCGCATGCACCTCGGCCGTCAGCGGCGTGTATTCGATGAGCTGGAACAACTCGTTCTCGAACACGACATGGCCGGCCGTCGTGGCGACGTTCTTGCCGACCTCGAAGGCGCTCTCGTCCGTCTGCGACACATGGCCGCGCTGCACGTCGCCCCACAGATGCTGCAGGCCGCGCGACAGCGTTTCACCCTTGCTGTCCAAGGCCAGCTTCTGGGCCTCAGGATTGAGCGCCAGGAAGTTGCTCGGCGAGGCCGCATCGACGAATTGCTGCACGGCGAAGCGGATGCGCGCCTTGGTCTTGTCGTCGGCCTCGACGGCCGAGGCCATCTTGCCCAGCGTCTGGCTGTTCAGCAGATAGAGCTGGGTCATGAAGTTGGCAGCCGGATTGGAGCGCCATTCGGGCGCGGCGAAGCGGCGGTCGCCGAGCGCCGGAGCCTCGCCCTGCCCCAACGACGTGTTCCACAGCGCCGTGGCCTGCTTCAGGTAATCGGCCTGCAGTTCGGCCAGCGTGGTGGGCGAGATCTGCGGCAGATGCGCCATCTGCTGCATCAGGTCCGCAAACGCGGCCTGCCCCTCCATCGCGGGCGGCGCGTCGTTCTTCTTGCGTGTGGCCATGTCTTCCTCGGAGCTCCCGCGTCAGCGGTGTTGTCTCGATCCGTTGCAATAAGCTTGCCACATCTCGCTGACTCGGCTTTTTAACCGCACGCGCTGACGTGCCAATGACATATGTATCTCGTTGCGATTGCCTGGGCCTATGTGGCGCTGCTGATGGCCGCGGCCGAAGCGCTGAGCCCCCAGGGCACGCTCTTCGGGGCCTTCGTCACGCTGATGCTTTATGGCGTCCTGCCTCTGGGCTTGTTGATGTACATCCTCGGCACGCCGGGCCGCAAGCGTCGTCGTCGCGCCGCGGAATCAACGGCTGAGGGCAATGCAGGCGGCCATGCGGCCGCGGGGCCGGCCGAGGGCCTCGCCCCGGAACGAGAAGAAGCGTGAATCATCCGTCAGCGTGCACCAGGAACCGCCGCTGATTTGGGTGACATTGACCGAGGTCAAGCGTTCGCGAGCCAGCAAGGGCAGGTCGGCACGCCAGCGAGGCTCGGGATTCGGGCGGTACAGAAACCCCGGCTGATCACGCGCCAGCGACTCACGGCCAAAGGCCTGCACGACCTCGGGCCCGACCTCGAAGGCCTCGGGGCCGATGCAGGCGCCCAGCCAGGCCTTCACCTGATGCGGTTCGCAATTGGCGGCCTTGCACAGCGCGGCCACGGTGTTCTCCAGCACCCCCGCCGCCAGGCCGCGCCAACCCGCGTGCGCGCCAGCCACACCACCAGGCGCCGTGAACAGCACGGGCAGGCAGTCGGCCACCAGGATGGCGACGGCGAGATCCGGGTCAGTGGACACGGCCGCGTCGGCCTTGGGCGCGTTGTCGTCATGCCAATCGGCTTGCAGGCGCACGACATCGGCGCCGTGGACCTGGTCCAAAAACACGGGGCGCGCACCCAGCACTTCAGCAACGCGCGCGCGGTTGGCCTTGACCTCTTCGGCGTCTCCCGCCTTGCGGCCGAGATTGATGCCGCGCGTCGTCATGAAGGCCGTCACTCCGGGCCAGTCCGGCCGCAGCCAGTTCGGGTCAAGCTGCATCAGGACAGGCGCTCGGGTGTGTGTTGGCAAAGGCCGCCAGGGCCAGGCAGGCGGCGTTGATGCGCATCACCGTCGGGTAGTCGTCCAGCGGGCATTCGAAGCGCTGGGCGTTGTAGATCTGGGGCACCAGCACGCAGTCCGCCAGGCCGGGCGTGTCGCCAAAGCAGAACTGGCCGGCTGTCGCCGCCAGGCGCTTCTCGACGATGGCCAGGCCCGTCGCTACCCAGTGGCGGTACCAGCGGTCCACCGCGGCCTGTTCCTGGCCCAATTCGTTCTTCAGATAGCGCAGCACGCGCAGGTTGTTGATGGGGTGGATGTCGCAACCGATATCCTGGGCCAGCGCCCTCACCTGCGCCCGGGCGAGCGCACCGGCAGGCAGCAGCGGCGGCTCGGGATGGGTCTCGTCGAGGTATTCGAGAATGGCCATGGACTGGCTCAGCCACTGGCCATCGTCCAGTTCCAGCGCCGGCACCAGATGGGAGGGCTGCCGCTCGGCGAAGCTGCCGCTGGACTGCTCGTTCTTGACCAGATGGATGGGGGCGTAGTCGTAGTCCAGGCCCTTGAGCGCCAGGGCGATGCGCACCCGCCAGGAGGCCGACGAACGAAAGTAGTTGTAGAGCTTCATGCCCAGGATTCTGGTCCCTTCTAAACTGGTCCGCATGCCCTTCCCCAGCCCGCTCCGTTACTGCCCGAACTGCGGCACCGCCGTGGAATACCGCATCCCCGTCGACGACAACCGCGAACGCGCGGTCTGCCCAGGCTGCGGCGCCATCCACTACCAGAACCCGCTGAACGTCGTGGGCACGCTGCCGGTCTGGGAGGAAGACGGCCGCGTGCTGCTGTGCCGCCGCGCCATCGAGCCTCGTCACGGGCTGTGGACGCTGCCGGCCGGCTTCATGGAGCTGAATGAAACGACGGCCGAGGGCGCCTGGCGCGAGACGCGCGAAGAGGCCGGCGCCGAGATCGAGATGGGACCGCTGTACACGGTGCTGAATGTCGTGCGCGTCGGCCAGATCCACCTGTTCTACCGCGCCCGATTGCTGTCGCCGCACTTCGACCCGGGGCCGGAGTCGCTGGAAGCCCGCCTGTTCAGCGAGGACGAGATTCCCTGGGATGACATCGCCTTCAAGACGACGCGCGAGACCCTGCGCAGCTTCTTCGAGGACCGCCGCCGCGACGGCGGCTTTGCGTTGCACGAGATCGACATCCCCTGATTCCGGTACCTTGATCCCGCCAGGGCGGGCGCGCATCATCGACGCCATCTCCAGCAGAGGGACGGGCCATGTCGACACGACGCGTGTGGTGCAAGGCGGGACTGGGTTGGATGGCGGGCCTGGGTTTGGTGGGCCCGGCCCAGGCGACGCCGCTGCGGGCGGTCGGCGCGCAGTTCGCGCGCATCTTCGAGGGCAGCGAGGGCCAGGCGCCCAAGGGCCTGGCCGTGGAGCTGCTGGCCATGCTGTTCGGCGACAACGTGCGCTGCGAATGGCTGCCCTGGTCGCGCGCCCAGCTGATGATCGAACAGGGCGAGGCCGACATCCTCATCGGCCCCTACCGCACGCCCGAGCGCGAAGCCCGCATGTTGTTCAGCGTGCGCTCCTTCTATTCCGACGCCATGGTCTGGTACGCCCGCCGCGGCGAGGAAGGACGCTGGACGGGCGAGGTGGCCGAACTGAGCCAGACGCCGGTAGCCGCTGTGCGTGGCTGGGCCTATGGCAGCCGTTTCGAGCGCATGAAGACAGCGATGAACCAGCTGACCTGGGTGCAGAACGTCGACGCCGGCCTGCAGATGCTGACCAAGAAGCGCGTCGACCTGTTCGCCGCCAACGACCGCAACTGCCTGCCGGTGCTGCAGAAGCTCAACCTGACCGACGCCGTGACCCGCTGCTCGCCGCCGCTGGACGTGCTGCACGGCCATATGGCGTTTGCGCGCAGCGCCTTGGGCGACGACATCGCCCGGCGCTATGACCAGGCCTTCGAGCAGTGGCTGCGCACCGGCCCGGCGGCCGAGCTCTACCGGCGCTGGGGCGTGGACCGCCCCATCACGGCGACCTAGCGACCGCCGAGGACCCGAGCCGGCAGCGTGACGATGGCGCGCAGCAGCCCGAAGGCGCCATCGACGGCGATGCCCAGCAGCCTGAAGGGCAGCGTGATCAACCAGACCAGGGGCCACAGCAGCAGCGCCAGGAGGGCCAGCGGCCAGCAGATCACGAACAGGATGCACCAGAGCAGGAAGCTGAACATCGCGACCTCCTTACTTGCCCAGACCAGGCTTCAGATACTTGTCGAGGAACTCGACCATGCGGCGGTTGGCTTCCAGCGTGTTCTTCTTCTTGGAGAAGCCGTGGCCCTCGTCGTCGAAGACCAGGTAGTCCACCGGCACGCCGTTCTTCTTGACCGCCGCGACGATGTCGTCGCTCTCGGGCTTGATGACACGCGGGTCGTTGGCGCCCTGGATGACCATCAGCGGCTTCTTGATCTCCTTGGCGTGGAAGAGCGGTGACGTGGCCATCAGGAAGTCGCGGTCCTTCACCGGGTCGCCGATCTCCTGGTAGAGGGCCAGGCGGAAGGTCTCCCAGTAGGGCGGGATGGATTCCAGCGTGCGGATCCAGTTGGCGACGCCGAAGATGTCTATGCCGACCTTGAAGGCCTCGGGGCGGAAGGCCATGGCCGACAGCACCATGTAGCCGCCATAGCTGCCGCCGACGATGCCGATGCGCTCGGGGTCGATGACGCCGGTGCCGGCCAGGAAGGTCTTGGCCTCGACGCAGTCCCACAGCGGCTCGCGGCCATGCTTGCCGTCATCAGCCGTGAAGAAGCTCTTGCCATAGCCCGAACTGCCGCGGTTGTTGATGCCCAGCACCGCATAGCCGTTGTTGACGAAGTACTGCATCAGCGCCGAATAGCCGCGCTTGGTCTGGCCGCCGGGGCCGCCATGCACCCAGACGATGGCCGGCACCTTGTTCGTCGGCGAAGCATCCTTGGGCAGCATGTAGACCGACGGGATGACCATGCCGTCAAAGCTCTTGAAGCGGGCGATGGAGGCATCCACCAGCTCATGGGGGTCGATGCCCTTGGACAGGCTCTGCGTCAGCTGTTTCGGTGCGGCGTTGGAGCCGACGTCGGCGACAAAGAGGTTGTTGGGCGAGCGGTCGCCGTTGACGTAGAAGGCCATGCGTTTGCCGCTGCGCGAGAAGGCCACGCCGCGCACCTCGCCGCCGGGCAGCTTGGGCAGGGCGATGGGTTGGCCGTCGCGATACAGGCGCAGCACGGTGCTGGCATCGGCATTGACGCCGGTGACGCGGTGGTGGCCGTCCTTGGAGAAGGCGGTGTAGTCGACGTCCCAGTCGGCCTTCTCGACCTCGCGCATCGTGCCGCCAGCGATGTCATAGGCGACGACGCGGGCGAACTCGCCGCCGTCGTTGCTCGTCATCAGCAGTTCCTTGCCGTCGGGCGTGAAGTCCTGCGGGGCGTACTGGGCGACACCCGTGTGCTTGGTGATGTGCTTGATCTCGCCGCTCTTCAGGTCGGCCAGGTGGACGTCCGAATCGGCCGTCGTGTTGACCTTGGCCAGGGCCAGCCAGCGGCCGTCGCGGCTGATGTCGGCCACCTCCCAGCCGGCCTCGTTCTTGAAGACCAGGGTGCGGGCATAGGTCTTGGCGTCGAAGCGGTAGAGGTCGAAGAAGCGCGGGTCGCGCTCATTGGTCGAGACGTAGAAGGCGCTGTCGTCGCCGCTCCAGCCCCTGAACTGCGCCTTGAGCTTGTCGCCCGGCGTCAGGTCCTTCTCGCTGCCGTCGAGCTCACGCACATAGAGGTGGTTGAGCTCGTTGCCGGCCTGGTCGCGGGTGTAGAGGATGCGGTCGTCGCCCGGGAAGTAGCCGACGGCGTAGTGGCTGTCGGTCTTGGAGTTCGTCAGCTGCACCGGCTTGCCGCCACCGACCGGCATGGCGTAGACGTTGAAGATGCCGGTCTCGTTGCTGTGGAAGAGGATGCGGCTCTCGTCGGCCGAGAAGCTGGCGCCGCCGATGTTCACGGTGGCCATGAACTGCTCGATGGTGTAGCGCTTGGCCGGCTTGGGCGCCTTGGCGGCGGCGGCCGGCTTGTCGGCGGCGACGGCGGCTTGGGGCCCGGCGGCCAGCAGGGCCAGGGACGCGACGAGGGTCAGCAGGGGTCGGCTCAAGGAAGTCTCCGTTGAATTGAACGGGCTGACTCTAGCCAGCCGCCCCGCCCTCCCCCATCAGGGTTGTGACGAACAGGCGGATTTGCGGGACAGTCGGTTCAGATCCGTTGACGGCCTGCAACGTAGCAGGCGGCGAGGTTGCGCTCGTCGGCCAGCGTCATCCAGGCGAAGACGCGCTCGTGCAGCTCGCGGGCGACGGCGTCGCGCGCCTCGGCCACCGGGCCCTGGGCCCAGTCCCAGACGCAGATGTCGGCCATCTGCCCGACTGACAGCCCGCCGATCTCATCCCCCAGGCGCAGCGCCTCCGCCGCACCGCGCGTAGCCGCATGCAGGGCCGCCCAGGCCGTCATGCGATCGCCGCGCAGGGCCTGGATCTTGTAGGCGTCCGCCATGTTGCGCTGCAGGCTCAGCGAGGTGCCACCGCCCACATCCGAGGCCATGCTGATGTTGAACGGCGCGCCCGGCCAATCGAACAGGCCGCTGCCGAGAAAGAGATTGCTCGAGGGGCAATGCGCCACCTGGGCGCCGCGGTCGGCGATGACCACCCTGTCGTGCGGATCCAGATAGATGCCATGGGCCAGCACCGAGCGCTCGTGAACCAGGCCCACGCGCTCGTAGACGTCCAGATAGCTGCGCGCATCCGGGAAGAGCTCGGCCACCCAGGCGACCTCGGCACGGTTCTCGGCCACATGGGTCTGCATGTAGAGGCTGGCGTCGGCCCGGCACAGGGCGCCGGCCATGGCCAGCTGCTCGGGCGTGCTGGTCGGCGCAAAGCGCACCGTGACGGCATAGGCCAGGCGATCGCGGCCATGGAAACGGTCGATCAGGTCGATGCAGTCCTTCTCCGCCTGCGCCACATCGTCGCGCAGCCCGTCTGGCGCATGGCGGTCCATCAGCACCTTGCCGGTGATGAGGCGCATGCCGCGTGCCGCCGCGCTCTCGAACAGGGCTTCGGCCGACACCTTGTGCACGGTCGGGAAGACCACGGCTGAAGTCGTACCGCTGGCCAACAGGGCATCCAGGAAAACCTCGGCACCGGCGCGGCTGCGGGCGGGGTCGGCAAAAGCGCATTCGCTGGGGAAGGTGTAGCGCTTCAACCAGTCCAGCAGCTCGGTGCCATAGGAGCCGATGACCTCCAGCTGGGGGCAGTGGACATGGGTGTCGATGAAACCCGGCAGCACCAGCTGGCCGGCATGGTCCTTGCGCGCCCAGGAATCGTCCGGCGCCTCGGCCTGGCGGTCGACGATGCGACCGTCCTCGATCAGCAGCCAGTGGTCGCGGTCGAAACGCACCGCCGCCGACTCCGTGTCACCCCAACGTGGTGCAGAGGTGAAATCGAGCAGGTCGCCCCGCAGCGCCCAGCGGCCCGAAGCATTTGTGGCGAATTTTTCCTGGTTAGTAAAACTCATGTGGCAATTCTGGATCAACGGCCGACAATTCAGAGCAGCATGAATACCCGACCCATCCGTTTTTTCCATCGCGGCGGGGTTGTCGAGGTGGGAAACCTGCCCCCGACGACCACCGTGCTGCAGTACCTGCGTGAGCATGCCGCCTGCACCGGCACCAAGGAAGGCTGCGCCGAGGGCGATTGCGGCGCCTGCACCGTCATCCAGGGTGAACTGGGCGCCGACGGCCAGCTGGAGCTGCGCAACGTCAATGCCTGCACCCAGTTCCTGCCGACGCTGGACGGCCGTGCCCTGCTCACGGTCGAAGATCTGGGCGGCCCCGAGCAACTCAACCCCGCCCAGCAGGCCCTGGTGACCTGCCATGGCTCGCAATGCGGTTTCTGCACGCCCGGTTTCGTCATGAGCCTGACGGCCTGTTACGAAACCCACCAGGCCGCCGGCACCCAACCCACGCGTCAGCAACTGGCCGACGCCCTGGCCGGCAACCTCTGCCGCTGCACCGGCTACCGGCCCATCCTGGACGCCGGCGAGCAGATGTTCGACGGCCCGGCCCGATGTCTGGACAGGGCGCCGATCATGGCGGCCCTGAACGTCCTGGCCGCCGACGTGCCGCTGGACTACAGCCAAGGCGGTGCCCGCTTCCATGCGCCGCAGAGCATTCCCGACCTGGCCCTGCTGCGCGAGACCTATCCCCATGCGACGCTGCTGGCCGGCTCGACCGACGTCGGTCTGTGGGTCAACAAGCAGTTCCGCGACCTGGGCGACGTGATCTACACCGGCCGCGTCACGGCGCTGCGCGAGATTCGCCAGGAAGACGGCGGCCTGTGGATAGGCGCCGCCGCATCGCTGGAAGAAAGCTGGGCGGCCCTGACCGCCGCCGTGCCGCGCCTGCGCGAGCTGTGGCTGCGCTTTGCGTCGCCGCCGGTGCGCCATGCCGGCACCCTGGGCGGCAATATCGCCAACGGCTCGCCCATCGGCGACGGTGCGCCGGCCCTGATTGCCCTGGGCGCCGACATCCTCCTGCGCCGCGGCGCCACGCAGCGCCGCCTCAAGCTGCAGGACTTCTATCTCGACTACATGAAGAAGGACCTGCAGCCCGGCGAGTTCGTCGAGGCCATGCACGTCCCCCTGCCCTCGGCCGACTGGCGATTCAGCGCGCACAAGATAGCCAAGCGGCATGACAGCGACATCTCGGCCGTCTGCGCCGTGCTGGGTCTGAGGCTGGATGCCGGCGTTGTGCAGGAGGCGCGCTTTGCCTTCGGCGGCATGGCGGCCATCGTCAAGCGCGCTGCCGCGGCGGAAGCCGCCGTCGTCGGCCAGCCCTGGACCGAAGCCGCCGCCAAGGCCGCCGCCGCTGCGCTGGCCCAGGACTTCAAGCCCATGACCGATATGCGGGCCTCGGCCGACTACCGGCTCAAGGTCGCGCAGAACCTGTTCACCAAGCTGTGGCTGGAAACGACCGGCGCGGTGCCCATCGGCATCTGGCCCTCCATGCAGGAGGTGGCGGCATGAACAAGCCCGAAGCCCTTCCCGTCGCCCAACCCGTCGTCGGCAAATCGACGGCGCACGAGTCGGCCCATCTGCACGTCAGCGGCGCCGCGCCCTACACGGACGACCTGCCCGAGCCTGCCGGCACCCTGCATGCGGCCCTGGGCCTGTCGCCCATCGCCCACGGCAAGCTGGTCAGCGTCGACCTCGACCTGATCCGCCGCCAGCCCGGCGTCGTCGCGGTGCTGAGCGCCGCCGACATCCCGGCCGAGAACAACTGCGGCCCGCTGCTGCACGACGACCCCATCCTGGCCGCGGATGAGCTGCGCTACGTCGGCCAGCCGGTGTTCGCCGTCATCGCGACCAACCGCGAACTCGCCCGCCGCGCCGCCGGCCTGGCCAAGAAGGTCATCCAGGCCGAGCCACTGACGCCGGTGCTGACGGCCCTCGATGCGCATGCCAAGGGCCAGTACGTGCTGCCACCCATGCACCTGACGCGCGGCGAGCCCGACCAGCATCTGCCGACAGCCCCGCATCGCCTGCAGGGCACATGGAGCCTGGGCGGCCAGGAACAGTTCTACCTGGAAGGCCAGATCAGCCTGGCTGTGCCGCAGGAAGGCGGCGAAGGCCTGCTGGTGCATTGCTCGACCCAGCACCCCAGCGAGATGCAGCAGCTGGTCGCCCATTGCCTGGGCTGGCATGCGCACCGCGTGGCCGTGCAATGCCGGCGCATGGGCGGCGGCTTTGGCGGCAAGGAGAGCCAGTCGGCGCTGTTCGCCTGCGTGGCGGCAATAGCCGCGCTGAAGCTGAAGAAGCCGGTCAAGCTGCGTGTCGACCGCGACGACGACTTCCTCGTCACCGGCCGGCGTCACGGCTTCGACTACCGCTGGGATGTCGGCTTCGACGCGGAAGGCCGCATCCTGGCCGCCGAGATCGACCTGATCTCCAACGCCGGCCACAGCGCCGACCTGTCTGCGCCCGTCATGGCCCGGGCGCTCTGCCATTTCGACAATGCCTACTGGCTGCCGCACATCGCCATGCATGGCTACTGCGCAAGGACCAACACGCAGAGCAACACCGCCTTCCGCGGCTTTGGCGGCCCGCAGGGCGCCATCGCCATCGAGATGATCCTGGACGGCATCGCCCGCCAGCTCGGCCTCGACGCGGCCGTGGTGCGCCAGCGCAACTTCTACGCCGCCGGCAGCGACATGACGCCCTATGGCCAGCAGGTCGAGGAGCTGCACGCCCAGCCGTTGACGGCCCAGCTGCTGGCCAGCAGCCGCTATGACGAGCGCCGCGCCGAGATCGCCGCCTTCAACGCCGCCAGCCCGGTGCTGAAAAAGGGCCTGGCCTTCACGCCGGTCAAGTTCGGCATCTCCTTCAACGTCGCCCACCTGAACCAGGCCGGCGCCCTGGTGCATGTCTACGTCGACGGCTCGGTGCTGGTGAATCACGGCGGCACCGAGATGGGCCAGGGCCTGAACACCAAGGTCGCCCAGGTCGTCGCGCATGAGCTGGGCCTGCCTTTGAGCAGCGTGCGCTGCTCGGCCACCGACACCAGCAAGGTCGCCAACACCTCGGCCACTGCAGCCTCCACCGGCAGCGACCTGAACGGCAAGGCTGCGCAGGATGCGGCGCGCAAGATCAAGGCGCGCCTCGCCACCTTCGCGGCCGAACGCTTCGGCTGTGCGGCCGAGCTGGTCGCCTTCGAAGGCGGCCAGGTCAGCGGCGGCGGGCAGAGCATCGCTTTCGAAGAACTGGTTGCCGCGGCCTACCTGAAGCGCATCCAGCTCTGGAGCGATGGCTTCTACGCCACGCCCGGCCTGCACTGGGACCGCGCCAGGCTGCAGGGCCATCCCTTCTACTACTACGCCTGGGGCGGCGCAGTGTGTGAGGCCCTCGTCGACACGCTGACCGGCGAGAGCCGCATCACCCATGCCGACATCCTGCACGACGTGGGCCAGAGCCTGAACCCGGCCATCGACATCGGCCAGATCGAGGGCGGCTTCATCCAGGGCATGGGCTGGCTGACGATGGAGGAACTGGTCTGGCATCCGGTCACCGGCTTGCTGACGACCCACGCGCCCAGCACCTACAAGATCCCGACGGCCAACGACTGCCCGCCGGCCTTCCGCACCGAGCTGTTCGGCATTGCCAATGCCAGCGAGACCATCCACCGCAGCAAGGCTGTGGGCGAACCGCCGCTGCTGCTGGGTTTCGCGGCCCTGCTGGCGATCAAGGATGCCTGCGCGGCCTGCGGGCCGGAGCACTGCGACCCGCCGTTGCGCGCACCCGCCACGGCCGAGGCGGTGCTGAGCGCCATCGACGCCATTCGATGAGGCTGGCCGCCCTCGCCTTGCTGCTGGCCCTGGCCGGCTGCGCCAGCCAGCCTCAAGCACCGCAGATCATCCCCGTAGAAGCCTGGGGAGGCAGCCCGCCGACGGCGCGTGAAGAACCGCAGAGCATCAGCCGCATCACCCTCCACCACCAGGGCGAGATCTGGAAGGAAGGCGCCGACCCCGAGGCCTATCTGCGCCGGCTGCAGCAGTGGTCGCGCCTGACCAAGCACTGGGCCGACATCCCTTATCACTACGTCATCGCGCCCGACGGCCGCATCTACGCGGCGCGGCCGCTGAGCCAGGCCGGCGACACCAACACCGAGTACGACCCACGCGGCCATGCGCTGATCATGCTGGTGGGCAATTTCGAGGAGCAGCAGCCGACGCCGGCCCAGCTCAAGGCTGCGGTCGAGCTGACCGCCTGGCTGGCGCGCGAGCACCATCTGGGCCTGGACGCCATCGCCAGCCACAAGGACTACAGCCGCCAGACCGTCTGTCCGGGCAAGAATCTGTATGCCTATCTCGAGTCCGGCTGGTTCCAGGCCGAGGTCGGCAAGCGACTCAACTCCACACCCCGTTGATGAAGAAACTGCTGATCCTGTGGGCCGCCGCGCTGCTGGCCGGCCCTGCCCTTGCCGCGGGTGAGGACCCGTTGACCGTGAAGCTGCAGGCCGACGACGCGCGCCGCTTTGCCAAGGCCTTCGAGGCCGGCCGCACCAGCGCCGCCGAACTGCAGGCCGACTACCTGACGGGCGCCGGCCGCGGCGTCGAGATCTTCACGCCCGGGCGCATCCGCAATGCCGATGTGCTGGCAGCCTCGGTCGCCAAGCGTTCGGCCGACTATGCGCATGCCATCCGCACCTGCCTGCCGCTGATGGACGGCCTCAACGAAGAGCTGCGCGCCACCTATCTGGCCTACCGCGGCCTGCTGCCCGAGCTGCCCCTGCCCGCCGTCCACATCGTCTTCGGCGCCGGCAACAGCGGCGGCACGGCGGCGCCCGATGCCCAGGTCATCGGCCTGGAGGTGATGTGCCGGGTCGGCATCAGCGCGGAAGACTTCCGCACCACCATGCGCGGCATGTTCGCCCACGAGACGGCCCACACCTGGCAGAAGCAGCCCGAGGCCGAGCCCAAGGACGTGCTGCTCTACGCAGCCCTGGCCGAGGGCGTGCCCGACCTGCTGGCCCGCCTGGTGGCGGGCCGCCAGCCCAGTCCCGAACGTGAGGCCTGGGGTCGCGGGCACGAGGCCGAGATCTGGCGCCGCTTCGAGGCCGACCGCGCCCTGGTGCTGAAGGGCGATCAACCGGCCAAGGACGAGGCCGCCCGGCGCTGGTTCGCCAACTACGGCAACAAGTTCCCGACCCTGCCCGAGGGCTGGCCCAGCGAATTGGGCTACTGGGTGGGCATGAACATCGCGCAGGCCTATCTGGACAAGGCACAAGACCGCCGCGCCGCCCTGCGTGAACTGCTGGAGAACCGCGACCCCGCGGCCATCCTGAAGGCCAGCGGCTACGCGCCGCGCTAGGGCCTGATCAGGCTCGCGTCTTTTGCGTCGCGGCAACGACGGCCTGGGTGCGCGAGGCGACGCCCAGGGCCTTGAGCACGGCGGCCACATGGTCCTTGACGGTGTCGACGCTGACGCCCAGTTCGCGGGCGATCAGCTTGTTGGACAGGCCCTGCGTCAGCAGATGCAGCACATGCTTCTGGCGCGGCGTCAGCGGCAGCTCGGCCCATTCCGGTCGCGGTGCGGCCGCGGATGCCGGCGTGGGCGTGTCGTCGACGCGTGGCTTCAGCGGCGGCACATAGGTCCCGCCGGCCAGCACCAGATGCAGTGCCTGCACCAGGGTGTTGAGGTCGCTGCGCTCGGGCACATAGCCCATGGCACCGGCACCGAGAGCCTGCAGGGCCTCCTCGGTGTCGTCGCTGCCCGAGATGACCACCACGGGCAACAGCAGATGCTCTTGATGGATCTGTTGCAGCAGCTCGAAGCCGCCCTCGAGATGCAGGTCCAGCAGCACGAGGCGAGGGATGTCCTGGCTCAGCGCCGTGCGCGCCGCGGCGACGCTGTCGACCCCCTGGACCTGAGCGCCGGCGAAATGCTGCTCGATCAGGCCGGTGAGCGCCGCGCGCACCATCGGAAAAGCATCGACCAGCAAAACCTTCATCACCCCTCCTCGTTGAACGGCGGCATGATATTCAACGCAGAGCCGCCGCCAGCAAAGGTTTTGCCCAGGCGGGTACGCTGCGCAACGGCGCGTGAGCAATGACACGGCCGCGAAGCATCTGCAAAAGCAGCACCGGCTGGGGCCGCCGGCCGGCGCGCGGGTCGGCCTCGAAGCTGTTGTCGTAGACGCGCAGGCTGGCCAGATGCGGCATCAGCTTGACCAGGTTGCTGCGGCTGGCGTCAAAACGCTCGCGCACCTTGGTCTCGGGAATGTCGTGGCCCCCTGCCGCCACACGGGCCTGGATGCGGCGCAGATGCAGCTCGGGCGTGGCCAGGCCCGCATACCAGAGGTGCACTTCGGCACCCGCGCGCGCGCCCTCCAGCAGCAGCCTGGCGATGCTGTTGCCGCCCAGCGTCGTCTCGAAGGCATAGGTGAGGCCCTCGGCCAGCGCCTTTTCCAGGCCATGGCGACCCAGGGTCCAGGCCAAGCCGTTCGCCTGCTCCGCGGACAGGCCCGGCTGCTGCTCACGCAAGCGCGTGGCCACGACATCGGGGTTGAAGAACTCGGCGCCACTGGCCTGGATGGCCGCGCCGCCGATGGAACTCTTGCCGGCGCCATTGACGCCGGCCAGCACGTACAGGCTTGCCGGCAACTCAGCAGTCCATCCTGACGAATGGCATCGGGCCGAGCGCCGGGCCGCTCCCTGCCCGGCCCGTCAGACGATGTGCTTGCCGGTCAATCCGGCAAGCATCGTCGTCCCCCCGGGGGACCGGCCAGGTTGGCCGGCGTTCAGCGAGGCCAAGCTGGACGAGGGGTCGTCTCATTCAGGCGGCCTTGCGGACGGGTTTGCGAGGTTTGGCCGCCTTCACGGCGTTGGCGCCGAGGCCTTCGGGCGTCAGGGCGAAGGCATCGGCCAGCGCATCGCCCTGGTCCTGCATGCGTGCCAGCATCGCGTCGAACTCGCCGCCCAGGGTGCCCAGGTCGGGCTCGGCGGCGCGCTGCAGTTCGCGGTAGCGCTCGACGGACATCAGCACGAAGGCCGGCTGATCATGCTTGGTGATCAGCACGGCGCCATGGGCGGCCACCGTGCGTCCAACCTTCTGGATGCCCGCCACCAGCTGGGTGGCGGAGACGCTGGGCAATTGATCGGCCAGGGTGGGTTCGAGGACGGCAGACATGGGGGCTCCCATTGGGATTTCCGCTATTTTCCCTAATTTGTGGATTTTAGGAAATCCAGGGTTTTTCAGTGCGCTTCTTCCCAGTTGCTGCCCACGCCCACCTCGGCCAGCAGCGGCACCTTGAATTCGGCCACGCCGGCCATCAGGCGCGGCACCTCGGTGCGCATCCAGTCCAGTTCGGCTTCGGGCACTTCGAACACCAGTTCATCGTGCACCTGCATGACGATCTTGGATTGCTTGCCGGCGCGGTCCAGCTCGGCCTGCACGGCCAGCATGGCCAGCTTGATGAGGTCGGCCGCCGTGCCCTGCATGGGCGCATTGATGGCCTGGCGCTCGGCGCCGGCGCGGCGCGGGCCGTTGCCGCCGCGGATCTCGGGCAGATAGATGCGCCGGCCGAACAGCGTCGACACATAGCCCAGTTCCGCCGCGCTCGCCTTGGTCTCGTCCATGTACTTCTTGACGCCGGCAAAGCGCGTGAAATAGCGCTCGATGTAGTCCTTGGCCGCCTTCTGCTCGATGCCCAGGGCCGAGGCCAGGCCGAAGGCGCCCATGCCGTAGATGAGGCCGAAGTTGATGGTCTTGGCATAGCGGCGCTGCTCGCTGGACACCTCGTCCAGCGCGACGCCAAACACCTCGCTGGCCGTCGCCTTGTGCACGTCCTGGCCTTCCTGGAAGGCGCGCAGCAGGCCCGGGTCCTCGCTGATGTGGGCCATGATGCGCAGCTCGATCTGCGAGTAGTCGGCGCTGACGATCCTGAAGCCCTCGGGCGCAATGAAGGCCTCGCGCACCTTGCGGCCCTCCGCCGTGCGGATGGGGATGTTCTGCAGATTGGGCTCGTTGCTGGACAGGCGCCCCGTCACCGCCACCGCCTGGGCGTAGTTGGTGTGCACGCGGCCGGTGTGGGCGTTGATCTGCAGCGGCAGCTTGTCGGTGTAGGTGCTCTTCAGCTTGGACAGGCCGCGGTATTCCAGGATCTTGGCCGGCAGCGGGAAGTCGGCCGCCAGCTCGGTCAGCACCTCTTCGTCGGTGGACGGCGCGCCGGTGGCCGTCTTCTTGATGACGGGCAGGCCCAGCTTGGTGAACAGGATGTCGCCGATCTGCTTGGGCGACCCGATGTTGAAGGGCTGGCCGGCGATCTCGTAGCACTGCTGCTCCAGCAGCACCAGGCGCTGGCCGATCTCGTGGCTTTGCAGCTTGAGGCGCTCCGAGTCGATCAGCACGCCGTTGCGCTCGATGCGGGCCAGCAGGTCGGCCGACGGCATCTCGATGTCGCGGTAGATGCGCGTCAGGCCGGCATCGGCCTCGATCTGCGGCAGCAGCACGCTGTTCAGGTGCAGGCACATCTCGGAGTCTTCGCCCGAGTAGGTCGTCGCCTTGGCCACGTCGACCTGGGCAAACGGAATCTGGTGGGCGCCCTTGCCGCACAGGTCCTCGTAGCTCAGGCCCTTGCGGCCCAGGTGACGCTCGGCCAGCGCTTCCAGGTTATGGGTCTTGTGGGCTTCGAGCACATAGCTTTGCAGCAGGGTGTCGTGCTGCACGCCGGCCAGGTGGATGCCGTGGTTGAGCAGCACATGGCGGTCGTACTTCAGGTTCTGACCGATCTTCTTGGCCGACTCATCCTCCAGCCAGGGCTTCAGCCTGGCCAGCACCTCGTCGAAAGGCAACTGCTCGGGCGCGTCCGGGCCACTGTGGTGCAGTGGAATGTAGGCCGCCTCGCCAGGCTTGTCGGCGAAGGAGATGCCGACGATATGGGCGGCCATCGGGTCCAGGGAATCGGTCTCGGTGTCCAGGGCGCACAGGGGTGCGGCGCGCAGGCGGGCAATCCAGGCGTCGAGCTGGTCGAACGTCAGGATGGTGTCGTACTGGCGAGCAAGGTCAGCCGCGCCGGCCGGCGGCTCGGGCTCGTCGAACAGCCCCGGGTTGGCGACCGGGGCCGCCTTGGGCTTGACGGGCACGGCTTCACCGGTCAATTCCTCCAGCCAGGCCTTGAAGCCGTTGCGCTTGTAGAACTCGGCCAGCGGCGCCTTGTCGGGCTCGCGGAAAGCCAGCTCGTCGAGCGTGGGCCAGCCGGCCACATGCTCGGCCAGCTCGCAGTCCACCTTCACCGTGACCAGCTTGCGGCCCATGGGCAGCCAGTCCAGGGCTGCGCGCAGGTTCTCGCCCGCCTTGCCCTTGACGGTGGGCGCGGCGGCGATGACGCCGTCCAGCGAACCATATTCGGCAATCCACTTCGCCGCCGTCTTCGGGCCGACGCCGGTCACGCCCGGCACGTTGTCCACGGTGTCGCCCATCAGCGTCAGGTAATCGATGATGCGGTTGGGCGGCACGCCGAACTTCTCGAACACGCCGGCTTCATCCAGGCGCTCGTTGCTCATGGTGTTGATGAGCTCGACATCGGGGTTGACGAGCTGGGACAGGTCCTTGTCGCCGGTGGACACGATGACCCGGTGGCCCGCGTTGGCGGCCACGCAGCACAGCGTGCCGATGACGTCGTCCGCCTCGACGCCCGGCACCGTCAGCGTGGGCCAGCCCAGCAGCTTGACGACCTCGTGGATGGGTTCGATCTGGGCGCGCAGCTCCGGCGGCATGGGCGCGCGCTGGGCCTTGTATTCGGGGTACCACTCGTCGCGGAAGGTCGGGCCCGAGGCGTCGAACACGCAGACTGCGTGGGCCGCGCCGACGTCGCTCTGCAGCTTCTTCAGCATGGCCACCATGCCGCGCACCGCCCCGGTGGGCTGGCCTTCGGGGCCGCGCAGGTCGGGCATGGCGTGGAAGGCACGGTAGAGGTAGCTGGAGCCGTCGACCAGCAGCAGGATGGGTTTACTCATGGCGACGGATTGTCCGGTAGCCGGCCACCTAGAATCGGCAGCATGTTGCGCCTTGCCGTACCCCTGCTGATCGCTGCCTTTGCCGGCAGCGCCCTGGCCGAACCGCCACCCGAGCCCAAGGTTGAGAAAACCGTGGCCGAGGACGACCAGGTCCGCATCGAGGAGCTGAAAGTGCGCGGCGAGACCAAGAAGGTCACGGTCAAGAACAAGAACAGCAAGGCACCGGACTACGAAATCGTCGTCAACGACGCGGGCCGCGAATCGGCCGGCGGCACTGGCACGGGCCTGCCCAAGAGTGGCTCGGGCACGCGGGTCTGGCGAGTTCTCAATTTCTGATCGCGCGCGGCTCGAGGGCCGCTTTCTGGACCCATGGCCGTTTTCACCGAAGTCAGCCCCGAGCAGGCCCAGGCCCTGCTGGATCATCTCTCCCTCGGACGCCTCACGTCGCTGCGCGGCATTGGCGCCGGCATCGAGAACACGAACTACTTCGTGGACTGCGAGGCCGGCCACTATGTGCTGACGCTGTTCGAGCGCCTGACCGCCGAGCAGCTGCCCTTCTACCTGCGGCTGATGCAGCATCTGGCCCGCAAAGGCGTGCCCGTGCCCGAGCCGCATGCCGACGCCAGCGGAGAAATCCTGTTCGACGTTGCTGGCAAGCCGGCGGCAATAGTCGACCGCCTGCATGGCGGCCATCAGCTCGCGCCCGACGCCTTCCATTGCCGGCAGGTTGGCGCCACGCTGGCCCGCATGCACCTGGCCGGCCAGGACTTTGCGCTGCACCAGCCCAATCTGCGCGGCCTGGCCTGGTGGCGCGAGGTGTCGCCGCAGATCCTGCCCTTCCTGAACGCCGCCGAGGCCGAACTGCTGCAGAGCGAGCTGGCCTACCAGGAGCAGCTGGCCGCGTCGGCTGAATTCAGCCATTTGCTGAAACATCAATCAGGCCCCATCCACGCCGATCTGTTCCGCGACAACGTCATGTTCGAGCCCGGCGAGGGCCCGGGCCGCGAGCGCCTGACCGGCTTCTTCGACTTCTACTTCGCCGGCTGCGACACCTGGCTGTTCGACCTCGCCGTCTGCCTGAACGACTGGTGCATCGACCTGACCGACGGCCGCCTCATCGAAGAACGCGCCAGCGTCTTTGTCGAGGCCTATGAAAGTGCGCGGCCGCTTTCAGGCGCCGAACATCGCCTGCTGCCTGCCCTGCTGCGCGCCGCGGCCTTCCGCTTCTGGTTGTCGCGTCTGTACGACCTGCACCTGCCGCGCGAGGCCAGCCTGCTGAAGGCCCACGACCCGCGCCACTTCGAACGCGTGCTGCGTGAGCGCATCGCCAAGCCCTGGCATGCCCTGCACAACGGAGCGGCAGCATGACCATGCAGCTGCACCTGCAGCAGGTGCCGGCGGGCAATGGCCGGCTCTGGATACGCCATGGCTTCAAGGTCTTCCGCCGCGCGCCCCTGGCGCTGGCCTGCCTGTTCGGCCTTTTCATGTTCGTCGCCTGCGCGGTGCTGCTGGTGCCCGGTGTCGGCGTGATGCTGTTCCTGGCCTCGCTGCCGCTGCTGTCGCTGGGCTTCATGCTCGCCACCCACCTGGTGCTGCAGAAGAAGACACCGACCGTCAGCGTCTTCATCGCACCGCTGAAGCTGACGGCTGAACGCCGGCGCAGCCAGCTGCTGCTGTGCGGCGGCTATGCCACGGCCGTGCTGCTGATCGGTCTGCTGGCCGAATGGGTGGACGGCGGCGCGGGCCGGGAGTTCATGACCCGCTGGATGGCCGGCGACGCCAACGGCATGGCCGACAGCTTCGCCGACCCGCACCTGGCCTGGGGCATGAGCCTGCGCTTCGGCCTGGCCATGCTGCTCACCGTGCCCTACTGGCACGCGCCGGCCCTGGTGCACTGGGGCGGCCAGGGGGCGGCCCAGGCGCTGTTCTCCAGCGCCCTGGCCCTGTGGCGCAACCGCGCGGCCTTCGTGCTGAACGGGCTGCTGTGGGGTCTCATCATGCTGGCCGCCGGCATCCTGCCCGCGCTGCTGCTCGGCGCCCTCGGGCTGACCCTGCTGATCCCCGTCGTCGGCATGTTGGCCAGCATCGTGGCGTCGACGGTGTTCTACGCCTCGCTGTACTTCACCTTCGTCGACTGCTTCATGTTCGGCGCCCCGCAGAACCTGCTGGACGACCAGCAGGCCTGACGCATCGATCGGTGGACCGGGAGGTTCACCGATGCCGCGTTTTTAACGCGGATGACATGCTGGTTTCCTACATTGCGCGACTCGTGCCGGGCAGGCGCGTGATCCGCGCCCGCCCGGCTGTGCAGTCTTTTTCTGTAGCAGCCGCCAAATGTCCGAACCCCTGAATCGTCGCCACGCCCTCAAGTACATGGGCGCGCCCCTGATGCTCCCGCTGGGAGGCACGGCCGTCGCCAGCCTGCTGACCGGCTGCGGCGGTGGCAGCGACGACAACAGCGCCCCCCTCGCCACCTACTCGTCTGCCAGCTTCGTGGCCATGGCCGCGCCCAGCCTGGCCGCACCGGCCGACATGGCCAAGACCCTCGTCAACTCGACGCTGATGGTCAAGTTCAGCGACGACAGCAGCCAGGGCTTCTCGCTGTCCTATGCCCCCTTCTTCACGACCGGCGAGATGGTCACCGACGGCAAGGGCGGCAAGATCCTGGCCGGCGGCTATGTCGACTTCGCCGGCGCACCCATCGTCGACAAGACGGTGGCCGGCAAGGAGCGCCAGTTCTTCAGCGACTCGCCGGACGGCACCACGCTGCGCAAGCTCGACACCGCGGTGACCGTTCCCGGCATCAAGGGCAACCCCGTCTTCGCCGTCGTGCAGTTCGAATACACGACGCGCGCCCAGGACGACAAGACCGACATGTACGGCAAGCTGCCCTCGCCCATCGCCGTGCTGACGCTGGACCAGGACCCCGCCACCGGCAAGCTGACGCTGGCCAAGTACCACAACGTCGACACCTCGCCCGCCATGGGCCTGTGGATCACCTGCGGCGCCAGCATTTCGCCCTGGGGCTCGCATCTGTCCAGCGAGGAGTACGAGCCGGACGCCTTCACGATCGCGTCCAACACGATGTTCAAGGACTACAGCCGCAACCTGTTCGGCGACGAGACCAAGGCCAACCCCTACCACTACGGCCACCTGCCCGAAGTGACGGTCAACGGCGACGGCACCGGCACCATCAAGAAGCATTACTGCATGGGCCGCATCTCGCATGAGCTGATCCAGGTCATGCCCGACAACCGCACCGCCATCATGGGCGACGACGCCACCAACGGCGGCTTCTTCATGTTCGTCGCCAACACCGAGAAGGACCTCTCGGCCGGCAGCCTCTACGTCGCCAAGTTCGGCGCCGGCTTCTCGCTGGACCCCGCCGCCGCCGGTGCGCCCATCACCTGGATCAAGCTCGGCTCGGCCACCAGCGCCGAGATCAAGGCCCTTGCCGACACGCTCAAGCCCACCGACATCATGGACGTGGCCACCACCGACCCGGCCGACGCCACGTTCACCAAGATCTGGCTCAGCGGCAAGGTGCAGTGGGTGCGCGTCAAGGCCGGCATGGACAAGGCCGCCGCCTTCCTCGAGACCCATCGCTACGCCGCGCTGAAGGGCGGTTCCATGGCCTTCACCAAGATGGAAGGCACGACCGTCAACATCAAGGACAAGGTCGCCTACTCGGCCCTGCAGAACATGCAGAGCTCCATGGTCAAGGGCAACGCCGCCTGGAACGCCGACTACAACATCGGCATCGACAAGGCCCTGAACGCCGGCGGCGTGCTGGCCCACACGCTGAGCACGGGCCAGAAGGACACGGCCGGCACGGCCATCAACAGCGACTGGGTGCCGTCGCTGACCAAGACCCTGCTGGTCGGCGAAGACCTGGCCACGGCCGACGCCCTGGGCAACTTGGCCAACCCCGACAAGATCGGCGCGCCGGACAACCTGAAGTTCTCGGAGAAGCTGCGCACCCTCTTCATCGGCGAGGACAGCAGCTACCACGTCAACAACTTCGTCTGGGCCTACAACGTCGACACCAAGGTGCTGAGCCGCATCGCCTCCATGCCCTCCGGCGCCGAGGCGACCGGCCTGGGCGTCGTGGACGACATCAACGGCTGGACCTATATCACCGCCAACTTCCAGCACCCCGGCGACTGGGTTGCCAGCCTGCACGGCAAGGTACAAGCCACACTGGACCCGCTGGTGCGCGCCAACTACAACAACCGCTTCGGCGCCCAGGTCGGCTATCTGACCGGTGCCATCACCAGCATCAACCTGGCCAAGAAGCCGGTCTGACGGCTCGTCACGCGTGGCGTGTCACACAAGGGCTGCGCGAGCAGCCCTTTTTCATGGCGTCGTCTCGTCGTCGACTTCGCGAGCCGCGGCGGCACTCAGCTCGCCGGTGCCCGCACGGCGGCGCTCGCGGTCCTGCTGCTTGCCCAGCGCCGAGTCGAGCGCCCGCGTCAACTTGTCGGCGGCGCCCTCGATCGCCTGATGCAGGCTTTCGGCCTGGTGCTTGACCGCGATGTTCTTGACCCCTGCCACGCGCGCTTCCAGCAGGCAGCGCATGTCATCGGGACCCGACTTCTCGCCGCTGTTCATGTCGCCGAGGTGCGCCTCTACATGCGTCACCTGGCCCTGGTAATGGCCGACGGCGTCGCGGATCACGCCCTCGACATGCTCGATCAGCTTCTCATGGCCCTCGACATGGTTGTCGGTCTCGATCTGCACCTGCATGGCATTTCCTTTCGGCGCGCGAAAGTCGCGCGGTTGGAGACGAGGGGCAAGCAGCGTGCCCTGCGGCGCTTCAATGCATTTTGCGAAGTCGCTGGAGGCGCTAAGGTTTCCGGGTAGCGACGGGGTCTTCGCCGTAGTCACCTTCCAGCCAACCGTGATACCCCATGCACATACCGTCGCCGTCTTTGAGGTCCAGCTCCACGTCGATCTCTTCAGTATTCAGGTTCACAAGCCGAGCGTGAACGGCGACCTCCACACGTTGGGTCTGATTCGCGAGCGCACCTGTCACACCATCGAGCACCATCATCAAGCCATACAAGGCGTCGTCGATCCCCTTTTTTGCAGCGGCTTGCGCCTCAGCGGAAAGTGTCTGGTCTATTTGATCAATCGCATATCCGCGGACATCTTCAAACAGGATCCGCCCCGTCGCATGCTGCAACCAAAGTTCAAGCGCCCGATCTCCCTGAGGCGGTTCATGAAGTTCAAATTGCCATGACGCCATAGATGCGGCTCCTGCGCTTGCGCTCAACGTGTTCTCGGGAGAAAACCAGCACCGCTTAGACATCCAAGCCGCACCACAACACAACCAGGATCAGGCGCTGCAAGCGCTTGGTTCGTCTGAACGTTCTAGAAAAATTGCCGGGCGAAAAAGTCACTAGATTTCCGACAAAAGCGCGCCGTCAGCGCTCCCGGGGAATCGCATAGGTGCCGGTCGCGTGTGCCACCGGCTCGTCCTCACCCTCCGAGAAGATCCACACCTCGCCCACCGCCAGCGTCTTGCCCAGCTTCATCAGCCGGCAGCGCGCCATGATGCGCCGGTCGGCGCGCGGTTTACGCAGGAAGTTGATGGAGAGGTTGGTCGTCACCGCCAGCGGCACGATGCCGATGCGCGCCAGGATGGCCAGATACAGGGCCACATCGGCCAGGGTCATCATGACCGGGCCCGACACGGTGCCGCCCGGCCTCAGCTCGCTCTCGCCCACCGGGTGGGCGACGACGACGCTGCCATCGGTCTCATCCACCTCTTCCAGGGTGCAGCGGTTCTGCGGGAACTCGGCCTTCAGAAAGGCATTCAGCTCCGCGTGTGAGGGGCGGTGTTCGGTCATGGTCAATTGCAAGGAATTGCGAAGACAGCGCCGGCGAGCCTAGCACCGGCTCAGAATCGGCTCATGAACCTCACCGACCGCGGCTTCACGGGCTCCATCCCCGAGCTCTACGAGCGCTATATGGTGCCGCTGATCTTCGAGCCCTATGCGACCGACCTGGCTGCCCGGGTGGCGGCCCTGCAGCCCGCGCAGGTGTTGGAGATCGCCGCCGGCACCGGGGTGCTGACGCGCCGGCTGGTCACCGAGCTGCCACCGGAGGTCGGCATCATCGCCAGCGACCTGAACGCAACCATGATCGACATGGCCGCCACGCTGGGCACGGAGCGCCCCGTCGAATGGCGGTTGGCGGATGCGATGGACCTGCCCTTCGAGGACGCCAGCTTCGACCTCGTGGCCTGCCAGTTCGGCGCCATGTTCTTCCCCGACAAGGCGCTGGCCTTTGCCGAGATCCGCCGCGTGCTGAAGCCGGGCGGTTATTTCCTGTTCAACGTCTGGGACCACATCGACAGCAACGAGCTGGCCAGAACGGCCACCGAAGCCCTGGCCCAAGCCTTCCCCGACGACCCGCCGCGCTTCATGGCCCGCACACCGCACGGCTATCACGACATCCACGTGCTGCGCGCCGATCTCGCCGCCGGCGGCTTCGAGCGCGAGGCCGACATCGTCACGCTGCCGCTGCGTGCCAAGGCCGACTCGCCGTCGCCCGCGGCCCTGGGCTATTGCCAGGGCACGCCGCTGCGCACCGAGATCGAGGCCCGCGCGCCGGGCCGCCTGCCCGAGATGACAGCCCTGGTCGCCCGCGCCTTTGCCGATCGCTTCGGCGCCGGGCCTCTCGATACACGCATCCAGGCCCACGTGGTGATCATCGGGCGATAGCCACTTGGGTTTGCGGGCCGAGCGCCTGGCCGCTCCCTAGCCGGCCCGCCTATGGCGATGTGCTTGCGGCTCAATGCCGCAAGCATTGCCGTCCCCTCGGGGGACCGACCAGACTCGCTCGCGAGACTGGGCGAGGGGCTTCAATCGATCGGCGTCAGCTTCGCCACCGACAAGGCGAGCCACTTGGTGCCATGCCGGCCGAAGTTCACCTGGGCACGCGCATCCGCACCCGTGCCTTCCAGCGTCAGCAGCACGCCTTCGCCGAACTTGTTGTGGAAGACGCCCTTGCCGACGCGCAGGCCGCCATGCTCTTCCGAGACCTTCTGCTTCATGCTGGCCGGCACCGGCGGCTCCACCCAGGCTGCCTTCTGAACATTGCCCGCACCCACCATGCCCTTCAGCCCCGAGCCGCGCTGCCAGGCCTGCTGGTACTCGCGCGCAAAGCCCGATCCGAAGCCCTGGTTGCGCGGCGTCAGCCACTTCAGCGCCTCCTCGGGCAGCTCGTCGAAGAAGCGGCTCTTGATGTGATAACGGGTCTGTCCATGCAGCATGCGGGTCTGGCAGAAGCTGAGTGACAGCTTCTTGCGCGCCCGCGTGATGGCCACGTACATGAGGCGACGTTCCTCCTCCAGCCCGTCATGGTCGGACATGGAGTTCTCGTGCGGGAACAGCCCTTCTTCCAGGCCGGTGATGAAGACGGCGTCGAATTCCAGGCCCTTGGCCGAATGCACCGTCATCAGCTGCACGGCATCCTGGCCGGCCTGGGCCTGGTTGTCGCCGGCCTCCAGCGAGGCATGCGTCAGGAAGGCCACGAGCGGCGACATGATTTCGCCGGTCTCTGCATCCGGCACCGCGCCTGGCGTGCCGGCCTCAGCAACCTCGTCGACGGGCAGCCCCACGGCGTTCTTGCCGAAGCCCTCCTGCATGACGAAGGCCTCGGCCGCATTGATCAGTTCGTCCAGGTTCTCCAGCCGCTCGGCGCCGTCCTTGTCGGTGCGGTAGAAGTCCAGCAGGCCCGAGGTTTCCAGCACCTGCTCGATGATCTCGCGCAGCGTCATGCCCTGGGTCAGGTTGCGCGTCGAGTCGATCAGGTTGGTGAAGGCGACCAGGTTGGCGCCGCCCTTGCCGGTGATGGCGCCCACGCTTTGATAGAGGCTGCGGCCCGAGGCCTTGGCGGCGTCCTGCAGGTTCTCCAGCGTCTTGGCACCGATGCCACGGGTCGGGAAGTTGACGACGCGCAGGAAGCTGGTGTCGTCGTTGGCGTTCTCCAGCAGGCGCAGATAGGCCAGCGCATGCTTGACTTCGGCGCGCTCGAAGAAGCGCAGGCCGCCGTAGACGCGGTAAGGGATGCCCGAGTTGAACAGCGCCGATTCGATGACGCGCGACTGCGCATTGCTGCGGTAGAGGATGGCAATTTCCTGCCGGTCCAGGCCGCCGCGGTGCAGGCTCTGGATCTCCTCGATGACCCATTGCGCCTCGGCAAAGTCGCTCGGCGCCTCCTGCACGCGGATGGGCTCGCCCTGGCCGGCGTCGGTGCGCAGCGTCTTGCCCAGGCGCTGGGTGTTGCGGCTGATCAGCTCGTTGGCCGCGTCCAGGATGTGGCCGAAGCTGCGGTAGTTCTGCTCCAGCTTGATGACCTTCTTGACGCGGTACTCGCGCTCGAAGTCGGCCATGTTGCCGACGCGCGCGCCGCGGAAGGCGTAGATGCTCTGGTCGTCGTCGCCCACGGCCAGCACGCTCTGGCCGTCATCCCGCCCCGGCGGGGCGAACATCTTCAGCCAGGCGTACTGCAGCTTGTTGGTGTCCTGGAACTCGTCCACCAGGATGTGGCGGAAGCGCCGCTGGTAGTGGTCACGCACAGCCTGGTTGTCGCGCAGCAGCTCATAGCTGCGCAGCATCAGCTCGGCGAAGTCCACCACGCCTTCGCGCTGGCACTGGTCCTCGTAGTTGGCGTAGATCTCGACCATCTTCTTGGTCTGCTCGTCGCGCTGCTCCACGTCACCAGGGCGCAGGCCGTCTTCCTTGCAGCCGGCGATGAACCAGCCGACCTGTTTGGGCACGAAACGCTCTTCATCCAGCTTCATGGCCTTGATGACACGCTTGACGGCCGAGGTCGTGTCGCTGGCGTCCAGGATCTGGAAGGCTTGCGGCAGATGCGCCAGCTTCCAGTGCGCACGCAGGAAGCGGTTGCACAGGCCGTGAAAGGTGCCAATCCACATGCCGCGCACATTGAAGGGCAGCATGGTGGACAGGCGCGCCAGCATTTCCTTGGCGGCCTTGTTCGTGAAGGTCACGGCCATCACGCCGCCGGGGCTGACCTGGCCGGTGTTCAGCAGCCAGGCGATGCGCGTCGTCAGCACGCGGGTCTTGCCCGAGCCGGCGCCGGCGAGGATGAGGGCGGGTTCCGGAGCGGCGGTGACGGCGGCCAGTTGCTCGGGGTTGAGGTTGCGCAGCAGCGGGCTGGACGCGGCGTCGACCACAGCGTCGACAGGAAAGGAAGTCATTCCGGCATTTTAGAGAACGCCCTCTTACAGACCCGGCCGGCGGCGGCCGGCCCGTCCGGCTTCGTTGGCGATACTTCTGGTTTTCCCGCAAGACCCCAGCTTCCGAATGCCTCGTCTCTCTCTCGCCCTGGGCGCCGTCGCCCTCAGCCTCGCCTCGCAAACCACCCAGGCGCAGGACACGCCGGACGGCAAGTGGCATGGCGGCCTCAGCGTCTCCGGCGCCTTCGCCAGCGGCAACAACAGCAGCCGCGCCCTGGCCGCCAATGCGGACGCCAGCGTCGCCACGGCCGAAGACAAGCTCAGCCTCTACGGCATCGCCAACTACGGCCGCAACAAGGTCGAAGGCGTCGACACCACGACAGCCGACCTGCTGCGCCTGGGCGGCCGCTACGACTTCAACCTCGGCCCGCAATGGTTCTCCTTCGCCGGTGCGGAAGGCGAGACCAACAAGGCCGGCGGCGTGCGCGACCGCTACAACCTCAACGGTGGTCTCGGCTACCACCTCATCAAGGACGATGCCACCAACTGGGACATCTTCAGCGGTGTCGGCTACACCACCACCCGCCTGACCGACGGCAGCACGGCCAAGGGCGCGCAAGTGCTGTTCGGCGAGGAGTCCAGCCACAAGGTCAGCGAGACGACGACGCTGAAGCAGCGCCTGGTCTACTACCCCGGCGGTGGCGACCTGGGCAACCGCGCCACCTTCGATGCCGGTCTGGCCACGCAGATCCTGGGTGGCTGGACGCTGAACGTCGGCCTGTCCAGCCGCTACGCCAGCCGCGTGCCCATCGGCACCAAGAAGACCGATAACCTCTTGACCGTCGGCTTCGGCTACAAGTTCTGACGCGGGATCGGCCGCCTCGGCTGCCACGAAACCCACCGATACCCACGGCAATATTGCCGTGCGCCGCCAGGGTGATCCCTAGCGTTTGGAGCGAGGTCCCTCTCCACAATCCGCGCCGCTTGCGCCGGCAGTGGCGTGGGCGTTCGCTTCATTCCCAGACCACATCACATGTCCAACATTCTTCGCCTCATGCTCCTGGCCGCATCGTCGGCCCTTCTCGTCGGGTGCGCCGGCACCAACTTCAAGCGTCCCGATTCCGGCGCGTTGGAGGTCGGCAAGTCGACAGCAGCCCAGATCACGCAGGTCATGGGTGCGCCCCAGCAGACGGGTGAATTGCTGCGCAACGGCGAGAAGCTGAAGCAGTCACGCTACGCGTACGCCGAAGGTGCCGGCTCGGGCAAGTACCCGGGCGTGACGCCGGCTCGCGCGCAGGTGTTCCTGACCTTCAACGACGTGCTGGTGGCGGAAGAATTCGTCAGCTCGTTTCCCAACGATGCCACCGACTTTGACGACACCAAGGTCAGCGCCATCACCAAGGGCAAGTCCACCCGCGCCGAGGTGACCGCACTGCTGGGCAACCCCAACGGCAAGGGTGTTCATCCCTTCATCAAGAACAAGACGGAAACCGCGTTCATCTACAGCTACTCCCACGTCAAGGGCAGCGTCTTCAACATGAAGTTCTATGCGAAGACGCTGATCGTGTCCTTCGACGCGGCGGGGGTCGTCACGGACGTGGAATACACCTCCACCGGCGAGAAGTAACGTCAGCCTCACCACCCCGCAAGCAGCCGGCCGCCGTGAGGCGCCGGCTGTTTTCGTTGGGGCCTAGCCGCGGCCGCCGCGCCGCATCTTGCCGGCCCGGCCGGCCTTGGACCATTCATAGGCCTCGCCGTCCGGCGTTTTGCCTCCCTCCACGGCCGAGACGCCGGGCTTCCCCACACTCTCGTCCAGCTCGGTCGAGATGCTGACGTGGCCATGCCCCGCCCTGCGCCGGTCTTCGGCCCAGGCCAGGGCCTGGGTCAGCTCCTTGCTGCTGAAGAACTGGCAGACCGGTGCCGCTTCCTCACCCGCACCTTCCAGCCAATACACGACGATGCCCAATGCGCTCTCCGGTTTCAGTGTTGGGCCGCGAGCCTAGCGGCAATCCAGCGCCCCACTTCGCGCTCCAGCAGGTCCAGGGGCATGGGGCCGCCGCGCAGCACGGCATCGTGGAAGTCGCGCAGGTCGAAGCGGGCTCCCAGCTCGCGCTCGGCCTTCTCGCGCAGCGCGCGGATGCGCAACTCGCCCAGCTTGTAGCCCAGGGCCTGGGCCGGCCAGCCGATGTAGCGGTCGACCTCGGTCTCAATGAAGCCGGCGCCGAGAGCCGTGTGCTCACGCAGATAGACCACGGCCTGCTCGCGGGTCCAGCCCTTGGCATGCAGGCCGGTATCAACGACGAGGCGGCAGGCCCGCCAGATCTCGAAGGACAGGCGGCCAAAGTGTTCGTGGGCGTCGCGGTACAGGCCCATCTCCACGCCCAGGTGCTCGGCGTACAGGGCCCAGCCTTCGACATAGGCATTCAGGTCGTCCAGGCGCCGGAAGGCCGGCAGGTCGTCGCGCTCCTGGGCCAGCGCGATCTGAAGGTGGTGGCCGGGCACGCCTTCGTGCAGGGTCCACGCCGTCAAGCTGTACAGCGGGCTCTGCTCCACCGCGTCGAAGTTGACCAGCACCGTGCCCGCCACGCCCTGGGGCAGGCTGCCCGGGTTGTAGCCCGAGGACGATTCCTTCATCTCCGGCGCCACCACGCGCACGCCATAGGTCAGCTGCGGCAGGCGGCGGAAATAGGCCGGCAGCAGCGCATCGGCGCGCTTGGCGACGTCGCGGGTGCGGGTCACATAGTCGTCCAGGCTTGCGGCGCGAAAGCGCGGGTCGGCGCGCAGCTGCTCCGAGAACGCCGCCAGGCTGTCGCCGAAGCCGGTGGTGGCCATCACCTGCCGCATCTCGGCCTCGATGCGGGCCACCTCCTTCAGCCCCAGCACATGGATGTCCTCGGGTGACAGGCGCGTGGACGCCTGGCGGCGGATCAGGTAGGAGTAATAGGCCTTGCCATCGGGCACGGAAGAGATGCCCAGGGCCGGGCTGGCCGCCGGCACCACCACGCGCTCGAACAGCTCGGCCATCTCTCGCTCGGCCGGCTTCACGGCCTGCTGCAGCAGGGCCAGGCCCTCGGCCAGCAGCCGTGCCCGCGACGGCAAGGGTGAATCGGCCAGCGGCTTCAGCAGCGCATGGGCCTCGGCCGGCTGATCGGCCCTGGCTCTCAGCGTTGCTGCCGCGCGCTCGGCGATGAGGCGCGGCCGCACGAAGCCGCTGGCCGCGCCACGCCGGAGGTTGCCCGCCTGGGCGCGGTAATAGGCCGGAAAGGCCGCAATCTTGGCCAGCCAGGCGCGCGCCTGCGCCTCGTCGCGCAGCACCACGCCATCGGCCGCGTAGTTGGGCACGGTGTAGAAGCCGTCGCCACCGATATAGGGCAGGCGCGCCTCGTCGAAGGCCAGGCCCTGCAGGTCGAGATCGACACGCTCGGCTAGCAGGTCGCGGCTCAAGGCATCCTCGGGTGACAGCCGGGCCTGGGCGAGTGCGGCGAGACGGGCCTGCAACTTCTGCAGGCGCTGCCGGCGTTCCGCCAGAGCGGGCGCGCTGTCGTCCGGCCAGCGCGCGAGCGCCGTGGCATCGCCCAGCAGCGCGCCACGCAGGGGGTCGGTGGCGCGCAGATGCACGTCGTAATCCGACAGCACCTGCCGCCAGGAGCTGGTGGCCGATGCAGGCGCGGCCATGGCCAGCGGCAGGCCCGCAAGCAGGGGCAGAAGGGCGAGGCGGACCGCTCGAAGCATGCAGGCTCCCATGTTGGCACCGGCATCATGGCACGGCCAATTGCTTGCCAAAAGCAACCATATTGCTGATGATGCGCCCATGACCGCCTCGACCCAAGCCCTGGACATCCGCGCCTTCAACCGCTTCTACACGCGCCGCATCGGCGTGCTGGCGCCCAAGCTGCCCGACAGCGACTTCACCCTGCCCGAGGCCCGCGTGCTGTGGGAACTGGCCCACCACGCGCCGGTCAGCGCGTCGACGCTGAGCAAGGGCCTGCAGCTCGACGCCGGCTATATGAGCCGGCTGCTGCGCGGCCTGAAGAACCGCGGCCTGCTGGCCGAACAGGCCCACCCCAAGGACGGCCGCCAGACCCTGCTCAAGCTCAGTGCCGCCGGCAAGCGCGCCTTCGCGCCGCTGGACCGCGAAGGCACGGCCAAGGCCGAGGCCATGCTGGCGCCGCTGTCCGCGCCGCAGCGTCAACTGCTGCTGGGCTCGATGGCGCGCATCCAGGCCATGCTGGAGCCTGACGCTGCGGCACCCGTGGAACTGCGCCCGCCCCAACCCGGCGATCTGGGCTGGATCGTCGAGCGCCACGGCGCCTTCTATGCCGCTGAGTTCGGTCTGGAAGTCAGCTTCGAAGCCCTGGTCGCTCGCATCTGCGCCGACTTCGTCGACCGCTTCCAGCCCGAGCGCGAGGCTTGCTGGATCGCCGCGCGCGGCGCCGAGCGTCTGGGCAGCGTGATGCTGGTCCAGGCCCGCGATGACAAGACCGACAAGCCACGCCCGGGCGTCGCCAAGCTGCGCCTGCTGCTGCTGGAGCCCCATGCCCGCGGCCTGGGCCTGGGCAAGCGCCTGGTGCGCCAGTGCAGCGACTTCGCGCGCGCGGCCGGCTACCAGCGCATCGTGCTGTGGACGCAAAGCGAGCTGCTCTCCGCCCGCGCCATCTATGCGGCCGAGGGCTACCAGCTCATCCGCAGCGAGGCCGGCCACGGCTTTGGCATTGATGTGGTCAACGAGATCTGGGAGCTGGTCCTCTAGGCCGCATCGCTCGGCAGGACCGAGCCGCTAGAGTGCCGGGCATGGACATGCCCTGCCCTTGCGGCCGCTCCGCCTCCTATGCCAGCTGCTGCGGCGCTCTGCACCAGGCCTTCGCTGAAAGGCGCGGCCTGACCGCCGCCACGCCCGAAGCCCTGATGCGCTCGCGCTATTCGGCCTTTGTGCTGGACCTGCGCGACTACCTGCTCGCCAGCTGGCATGCCAGCACCCGGCCTGCGGAGTTGGAAGCCCCCGAGCCCGGCCTGAAGTGGCTGGGTCTGGACGTGAAGCGCAGTGCCCTGCAGGACGCCGAACATGGCACCGTGGAGTTCGTCGCCCGCAGCAAGCTGGGTGGCCGGGCGCACCGCCTCCATGAGATCAGCCGCTTCGTGCGCGAGAACGGCGAGTGGTTCTACGTGGATGGCGATCTCAAAAATTGACTCTGACCCTGCTTTATCGGGACGAGCACCTCGTTGCCATCGACAAGCCTTCCGGCCTGCTCGTGCATCGCACGCAGCTCGCCGCCGGCGAGGACGAGGCGGCGCTGCAGCTGCTGCGCGACCAGCTCGGCCGGACGGTGTGGCCCGTGCACCGGCTGGACCGCGGCACCTCGGGGGTGCTGCTGTTTGCGCTGTCGTCAGAGGTGGCATCGCTGCTCGGCGCGATGTTCGAGCAGGGACAGATGGACAAGCGCTATCTGGCCCTGGTGCGCGGCTGGCCGCAGGCCGACGAGGGGATGATCGACCACCCATTGGCACGCGACCCGGAGTTGCCGTCGGCCGGACAGACGATGTTGGAGGCGCAGACGCGCTGGCGGGTGCTGCAGCGCCTCGAATGGCCCGTCGTCACCGACTCGCGCTTCGCCACCACCCGCGTCGCCTTGCTGGAAGCCGAGCCCATGCAGGGCCGCCGTCACCAGATCCGCCGCCACCTCAAGCACATCGCCCACCCCATCCTGGGCGATGCGACCCATGGCAAGGGGCCGCTGAACCGCGCCGTCGCGGCCCACCTCGGCCTGCAGCGGCTGTGGCTGCACGCGGCGCGGCTGAGCTTCACCCACCCGCTGAGCGGCGCGGCGCTGAACGTCGCGGCTGCGCCGACCGGTTGGGAAAGTGCACTGGCAGCCTAGCGGTGCCAGACCACGATGGGCACCATATAGCTGCCGTTGCTGGTCAACACCAGGGTGTGCTTCTCGAAGACGATGGGCGGCGCCATCAGGCTGACGTTGTCGACGCGATAGGTCGCGATCGTCGCCTGATCGCTGGCCGGCGCGCCGGCGCCCGCCTTGATCTGGCGGAGCAGCAGATGATTGCGCTGCCGCGTCTCGTCTGGATAGACGACGCCGAAGCTGGTCTCGGCATAGAGCCAGTTGCCATTGCGTCCGCCCAGGTGGCTCATGTCCAGGGGCGATGACAGATCCTGGAAGCTGGGCAGCAGCGCATTGCGCAGCGCCGTCGCGCTGGCCTCCGTGCCCAGCAACGCACCGCCCGTGTCCAGACGCACGCCGTGCGGGCGGTAGTCGGCACCGGCGGCGGCGGGACCTGACCACAGCGCCCATTGGCCGGCGCCATCGCCGAACAGGTTCCACGCCCCCAACACCCAGTCCACCCCCTGCTCGACCGCCTGTTTCGCCCCGACCGTACCGTTGGCGGCAACGCGCAAGGTGCGCGGCGTGCTGCCATCGATCCAGGTCAGCAGCAGGCCATCTGCCTGCGCCAGGGCACTCGGGTCACCGGCCCGCGCCAGGGTGCCCAGCGTGATCTCGATGGGATCGCCCACCCAGTCGTTGCCGTTGTGCCGCCTCAGGGTGACGATGTCCCGGCCCGGGCTGTTGGGGGTGTCATAGCGGGTGCCGCGCCAGTAGACCCAGAAGACGGCGCTGCCCTGGGCCATCGCGAATCGCGGCGTGTCGTTGAAGCTGCCCGCGGGCACACGGTCCAGGGGCTCGAAGCTGGCGTAGGCGACGGTCTCGGGTTTGCCGTCCGCATCCAGCCGATACAGGTCGTAGCGGGTGCGGTCGTTGCCGATCGGCGTGCCGCCCATCACCCACAGCGCATTGCCGGTCTGGCCCAGCAGGCTGCCCTTGCCGAAGGCGTTGAACGCCTTGAAGCGCCCATGCGAATCCACGCGGCGCAGCCCGCCCGCTTCGCCCAGCAGCAGGTCGCCACTGCCGGGCAGCGTCAACACCGAGGTGTAGGGCACCGTGGGCGCGGCCCAGTTCAGCGTGATCGGGGTCGCCGCATAGCCATAGCCCTTGTCGCCGCCGTCATAGCCGAGCAGGGTCTGGTCGCTGTCCAGCGCCCGCCCGCCGCCTGAGCCGGCCGCGGCCTCGCGCACCAGACCCAGGGAAGGGGCGTACCAGGAGCTGAGCTTCTGGGTCACGGTCTGGGCCGCCGCGCCGCCGCTGGGCACCACGCGGACCACGGTGGTCGTGTCGATGCGCACGGCCGTCACCGGCTCGCTGCGGAAAGGCAGGTTCACGGTTTCGTTGCCCACGACGGTACGCCAGACGGCCACGTCGGCCGGGTCGATCTTGCCGTCGCGGTCGACGTCCAGGCCGGTCTGCTCGATGCGCTGGTCGATCATGACGATCTGCTCGTTGGCCCGGACCGGCGAGCGCAGCTCGATACCCGAGATCACCACGGGCGACGCGGTCGCCGTGACCCTCAGGGTGCCGGAGAAGCGCACCGTGCCCTGGCTGTCGACGTAGATGTCGAGGCCGGAGTCCGGGTCCTGCGGGTCCGATTCGCGGAAGGTGATGTCGCCGACGGACTTCTGCACGAGCTCCACCTGGTCGGGCCCGCTGCCGTTGAAGCTCTGGTAGCGGTAGGTCCAGTGCGAGCCGTCGCGCATGGGCCTCAGCGACGCGGCCTGCTCCTGCAGCACCGCGCCGGGCACGCCCGCGGTGGGCACGAGGCCGGTCGCCGAGGGCGGCGGCGGCATGGGGCCCGGGTTGGGGTTGCCTCCTCCTCCGCCGCCACCGCCACCGCCTCCACAGGCCGTCAACAGCGTCAACGCCATGGCCGCGATCGGTCCCGCGGCCCTTCTCACACGAAAGGACATGCCCGCTCTCCCTGAGCTTGTTGATGGCGCGCAGGATAAAGGCGGCAGGGCAGTGGCTCGGCAAGTGGCGGGCGTGAATCGTCACGGCGCCCGGATCGGATCAGAATGCAACGCCACCACCAAGAGGAGATCCGCATGACGATCCAAGGCATCAAGTCGCTCTACGAACAACGCGGCCCGGTGCCGCAGGACGTCATCGGCGCGGTGCCGTTCGACGTGCCCACGCCCGCAGCGGGCCAGGCCGTCGTGGCCGTGCTGGCCGCGCCCATCAACCCGTCCGACGTGCTGATGCTGACCGGTGGCTACGGCATCCTGCCGCCGCTGCCGGCCGTGGGTGGCAGCGAGGGCGTGGGCCGCATCGTGGCGGTCGGCGAAGGCGTGAGTCATCTGAAGGAGGGACAGACCGTGCTGCTGCCCGCCGGCAGCGGCACCTGGGCCAGCCATCTGATCGCCGACGCCAAGCGCCTCGTGCCGCTGCCGCCGGGCGCCGATGCGCAGCAGCTGTCCATGCTGACCGTCAACCCGGCGACGGCCTCGCTGATGCTGTCGGAGTTCGTCAACCTGCAGCCGGGCGACTGGGTCATCCAGAACGTTGCCAACTCGGGCGTCGGCGGCTATCTGACCCAGCTCGCCAAGCTGCGCGGACTGCGCACCGTCAACATCGTGCGGCGCGAGGGCGCTGCGGCGGTCGTCAAGGCCGATGGCGGCGATGTCGTGCTGGTGGATGGCGATGACCTCGCCAAGCGCGTCAAGGACGCCGTGTCCGGCGCGCCGGTCCGCTTGGGGATAGACGCCGTCGGCGGCAAGGCCACCAACCGGCTGGCCATGTGCGTCGCCGAGGGCGGCACCGTCGTCAACTACGGGCTGATGAGCGGCGAGCCCTGCGTGGTGTCGCCGCAGTCCTTCGTCTTCAACGACCTGACGCTGCGCGGCTTCTGGCTGGCCAAGTGGTTCAAGGTGGCATCGCGCGAAGCCCAGATGGCGCTGTACGGCGAGCTGACCCAGCTCATCGCGACCGGCCAGCTGAAGGCCCGCATCCATGCGACCTACCCGGTCGAGCAGATCAAGGACGCCATCGCCGCGGCCGCGACCGGCGAGCGCGACGGCAAGATCCTCGTCATCCCCCAGCATGGCTGAGACCGCCCTCATCACCGGCGCGTCGTCGGGCATCGGTGAGGCCCTGGCCCGGCGCTTCGCCGGTGCGGGCTTCAACCTCGTCCTCGTCGCCCGCAGCGCGGACAAGCTGAAGGCGCTGGCCGTCGAGCTGGCGCAGGCCTACGGCATCCAGGCCAAGGTCCATCCCGCAGACCTGACCCAGCCCGGCGCGGCCGAGAAGCTGGCCGCCGCGATGAAGCGCAGCAGGCGGCACATCGATGTCCTCGTCAACAACGCCGGCGTGCTGGAGCACGGCGAGTTCACGGCCATGCAAGCCAGCCGCCACCGCGAACTGATCGACCTCAACGTGACGTCGCTGAGCGAGATGCTGGCCCAGTTCCTGCCGCCCATGCAGGCGCGCGGCGCTGGCCGGGTGCTGAATGTCGCGTCCATCGCGGCCTTCCAGCCCATCCCCATGCTGGCCACCTATGCGGCGACCAAGGCCTATGTGCTGTCGCTGACCGAGTCGCTGTCCGAGGAATTGAAAGGCAGCGGCGTCACCATCACGGCCCTGTGCCCGGGCATCACGGCCACGTCCATGCTGGACAAGGCCCAGGCCGGCAGCAGCGAACTGGAAACCCTGCCGGGCTTCGTCATCGGTACGGCCGAGGCGGTGGCGGACGAGGGTTATGAGGCCTGCATGGCCGGCGAGGTCATCCGTGTGCCCGGCAAGCTCAACCTGGCCGCGACGCTGGCCGGGCGCAGCACGCCGCGCTGGCTGGTGCGACGCGTGACCGGTGCCGTGTCGCGGCGCCTCAAGCGCTAACGTTTGGCCGGCGCGGCGCCCAGCCAGCGCGCACGGATGCGCTGCAGCTCGCCACTGGCCTCCAGGCGCTGGATGGCGCGGTTGAAGGCGCGCAGATCGGCCTCGGTCAGCGACTTGCGGCTGAGCTTGTAGGTCACCGGGTCGCGCAGCAGCGTGATGGGCAGCTCGATGAGGGGCACGTCGGCGGCACGCGCGGCAAAGGCGATGGCAACGCTGTCGCCCAGCAGCACATCGCCGCGGCCCAGCTGCATCAGCTGCACACCCTTGGCGTATTCCTCGAACCAGGTCAGCAGGCCGCGCGCCTTGAAGTCGTTGATGATGGGCACGCTGGCCGGGCCGCGGTGGGTGACCAGGCGCAGCCGGGCACGCAGCAGCTCGTCCAGCGAGCGCGCCTCCATGCGTGCATCGTCGGCGCGCATGAAAACGCCCAGCATCTCGTCGCGGTAGGGCCGCGTGTACCAGGCGCCGGGCTCGGGCACCGGCGTTGCGGCGATCAGCAGGTCCAGCTCGCCGGCCAGCAGCAGCGGCAGGCGGCGGTTGCGGGGCACCTCGCGCACATAGCTGACGCGGCAGCCGGCCTCCTTGGCCACCGCGGCCAGCAGCTCAGTCTCCAGGCCCGTGTGGCGGCCGTCGGCCATGAAGGAATAGGGCCGCCAGTCCTCGAAGGGCACGCGCAGCGGCCGCGTGCAGGCGGCCTGGGCCAGCAGCGGCGCGAACAGCATCAGCGCAAGCAGTCGGCTAAACATCCGGGCCTGACCCTGGGCGGCGATCGGCGCAGGATAGTCCTGCGCGGCTAGCGTGGCGACAGCAGCTTCACCTCCAGGCCCGAGGCCTGGCCCTGCCAGCGGTAGAGCCTCTGCGTCGCGGCCTGGAAGTCCTGCGGCCGGGCGCTGCGGATGGGCACAAAGGTCTGCGGGTTGCGGTCGACCAGGGGAAACCAGCTGCTCTGGACCTGCACCATGATGCGGTGGCCGCGGCGGAAGCTGTGGTTGATGTCCTGCAGCTCGACGCGCAGCTCTTCAACCTGGCCCGGCACCATGGCTTGGGGGGTTTCGAAACTGTTGCGGAAGCGGCCGCGCAGCGGGTCGCCGCGCACCAGTTGCTGATAACCCCCGATGGGCGACTCCGGCGGCTCGACATCCTCGCTGCGCGACTTGCGCTTCCTGCCGCCCTCTTCTTCCAGCTCGGGCGGGTAGACGTCGATGAGCTTGACCACCCAGTCGGCATCCGTGCCCGAGGTCGATGCGAACAGCCGAGCGACGATGGGGCCGACGATCGTCACGTCCTCCTCCAGCACCTCGCTGCGGTAGGTCAGCACATCGGGCCGCGTGGCAGCGAAGCGCTGGTCGCTGACCATGTATTCCTGCGGCACGTCCAGCGTCGCGTAGCCGACAAAGGGCACGGGCTTGTTGGGGTCGCTGATCCAGCTGTCGAACTCCGGCTGGCCGACCTGCGGCGGCGTGAAGCTGAGCTTGCCGCCCGCCGCGAAGTAGAGGGTGCGCGGCTGGGCCTGCTGGGGCGGCCAGGCGTCATAGCGGCGCCAGACATTGGTGCCGGTCTCGAAGACGGTGGCCTTGGCAATCGGCGCCTTGGGTGTCACCTCGCGCAGATGCTGCTCGAAGAAGGGGAAGAGCACGTCCTTCTGGAACTGCTCGGCCGTCGGCTGCTGGAACTGCACGCGGCCGAGCTGACGCCCCGGCGCACCCACCCAGCCGCCATGCACCCAGGGGCCGATGACGAGGCGGTTGTCGGTGCTCGGGCTCTGCTTGGCAATGGCGCGGAAGGTGTTGAAGGGGCCGGCCAGGTCCTCGGCATCGAACCAGCCGCCGACCGTCAGCACGGCGGCACGGATGTTCTTCAGATGAGGCGTGATGGCACGCGACTTCCAGAACTCGTCGTAGCGGTCATGCTCCAGCTGGGTGTCGAAATAGGGATTCGGCCCGCCGTCCCTGGCCAGGCGCCGGGCCAGGTTGTCGAGGTTGCCCTGCTGCAGATAGAACTCATAGCCGTCCTGCGTGCCCCAGTCGAACTGCGGCCATTGCTTGGGGGGCAGCACCGGGGTCTGCTGAGGCTTGAAGCCGGTATAGAAGCCGAAGTTGGCGGCCAGCATGAAGGCACCGCCGTGATAGCTGTCGTCGCCCTTGAAAAGATCGGCAACGGGCGCCTGCGGGGACGCGGCCTTGATGGCCGGATGCGAGTCGATGATGGAGGCCGCGCTGTAGAAGCCCGGATAGGAGATGCCCCAGAGGCCGACGCGGCCGTTGTGGCCGGGAAGGCGCTCCAGCAGCCACTGCACGCTGTCGTGGGTGTCCGAGCTCTCGTCGACATCCGCCGCCGTCTTCTTGGCCGGCTTGTGCGGCGTCATCTCGATGAACTCGCCGTCGGACTGGTGGCGGCCGCGCACGTCCTGGCAGACGAAGATATAGCCGGCCTTCAGGAAGTCCTCGCTGGGTGCCAGGCGCTTCACGCCATCGCGGTCCACGCCATAGGGCCCGCAGCCATAGGGGGTGCGCACCATCAGCAAGGGATAGCGCCGGCTCTGGTCCTTGGGGATGTAGACGGCGGTGAAGAGCTTTTTGCCGTCGCGCACCGGCACACGGTACTCGTACTTGGTGTAGTGCTCGCGCGGCTCGTAGGCAGGCGGCTTGTTGTCTTCATCGGCGGCCTGGGCAGCGGAGGCAGCCAGGGTCAGCAGCAGGAGGGTGGCGCGTGACAGGGGCATGAGGCAAACGGCTGGATTGCAGACGGAGGCGAAGTCTGACACCGCGCCGGCCCCCTTCGCGGTTAGGCTGGGCCGTCACCAGGTAAAGAAACGCCGCCATGAAGATGCAAACCCAGGCCTGCCGCGTCGCCCCGGGCCAGAAGGTCAAGCTCAAGCACTGGGCCACGGCCGTGGATCCGCTTTACAGCGACAAGAGCGACTACGAGAAGAAGCTGCAGGCCCAGGTCGAACGCCTCAGCGAGCTGCAGAACCTGCTCTATGCCCACAACCGCTATGCCCTGCTCTTGATCTTTCAGGCCATGGACGCGGCCGGCAAGGATGGCGTCATCAAGCATGTCATGTCGGGCGTGAACCCGCAGGGCTGCCAGGTCTTCAGCTTCAAGCACCCCAGCGCCCAGGAGCTGGAGCACGACTTCCTGTGGCGCACCACGCAATGCCTGCCCGAGCGCGGCCGCATCGGCATCTTCAACCGCTCCTACTACGAGGAGGTGCTGATCGTGCGCGTGCACCCGGAGATCCTGAAGGCCCAGACCCTGCCCAAGGACACGGCCCGCGCACCGGCCATCTGGCCGCAACGCTACGAGTCCATCAACAACCTCGAGCAGCATCTGTACCGCAACGGCACGCGCGTGCTGAAGTTCTTCCTGCACCTCAGCAAGGAGGAGCAGCGCAAACGCTTCCTGGCACGGCTGGAGGACTCGGCCAAGAACTGGAAGTTCACCGCCGACGACATGAGCGAGCGCGAGCTCTGGCCCAAATACCAGCAGGCCTATGCCGAGATGCTGGGCGCCACCAGCAGCGAGGAAGCGCCCTGGCATGTGGTGCCGGCCGACGACAAGCGCAATGCCCGCCTCATCGTGTCGCAGGTCGTCGTTGACGCGCTGGCGGCACTGAAGATGAGCTATCCCGAGCCGACGCTGGACGCGGCGGAACTGGACGCCATCAAGAAAAGGCTCAGCCGAACTTGATGGCGTAGACAGGGGGTAGATGCGCAGAGACGGCCTGCCAGCTGTCGCCGGCATCGCCGCTCGCCCAGACGCCTCCCGTCGTCGAGCCCATCATCAGCTGCTCGCCGTCGCCGTCCACCGCCAGGCCGTGGCGGAAGATCAGGTCGTAGCAGTGCTGCTGAGGCAGGCCCGTGCGCAGCACATCGAAGCTCTTGCCGCCGTCCCGGGTGCGCGTCACGCACAGGGCGCCGTCGACCGGGATGCGCCTCTCGTCCTTGACGGCCGGCACGAACCAGGCGGTGTTGCCATCCTTGGGATGGGCCGCCACCGCAAAGCCGAAGCTGGAAGGCTGGGCTTGCAGTTCCTCCCAGGTTGAGCCGTTGTCGCTGCTGCGGAAGATGCCGCAGTGATGCTGGCACCAGAGCACGTCGGGCTCGTCGCGGCAGCGGGCGATCAGGTGCGGATCCTGGGAGTTCTCGTCGCCGGCCAGCTCGGGCGGCATGAAGTCGGCCCGCATGCCCTTGGCGCGCAGGCCCCAGCTGTCGCCGCCGTCCGTCGTGCGCCAGGCGCCGCCGCAGGAGACACCCACCAGCAACTCGTCGGCGTTGGCCGGATGCGGGCAGATGGAATGCAGGGCCGGATTGGGGTTGCCGCCGCCCATCCATTGCAGGCGGCGCGGGTCCATCCACAGCGACTCGCTGAGCTGCCAGCTCTCGCCGCGGTCGCGGCTGACGAAGAGGCCGCCGGGGATGCTGCCGCACCAGATGGCATCGCTCGATCGCTCCAGAGAAAACACCTGCTCCAGCTTCCAGGCCGGGCCTTCCACGCCCTCGGGCTGGGCCGGGAAGCTCGGCGCCGTCACCTCCCGCCAGGTCTTGCCGGCGTCGTCGCTGGCCTGCAGCTTGGCGCCGAAATGGCCCAGGTTGAGGCCGGCCAGCATGAAGCCGGACTCGTCGGGCGGCAGCAGCATGGTGACCGGGTCGGCCACGAAACTGAGGTTGTCGATCTGCCAGGCACCGCCACGGCGGCGCAGTTCGAAAAGGCCTTTGCGGGTCGCGGCCCAGGCGCGGTCTTGCGTCATCTCAGTCTCCTTTACGAATCGGTAGTGCACTGCCTGCGGGCCGAGCGACGGGCCGCTCCCTAGCCGACCCGCTCTGGCAATGTGCTTGCCGGTCGAACCGGCAAGCATCGCCGTCCCCTCGGGGGACCGGCCCAGGTAATCCTTGGACGAGGGGCCGCATCTCTAACCTCCAGATAGTGCTTGCAGGACATGGATGCGGCTGTCGGCCCTCAAAGGGTCGCTCAGGCCGCGCAGGTCGCGCGCCCGCCGGCCGTCGATGAAGACGACCACGTTGACGCGCAGATGGCCCTGCTCGTCGAGGATGTAGCCCCTGAGCCGCGGCTGCTCGGCAAACGCGGCGTCCAGGGCTTCGCGCAACGTGGCCGCCTCGCACTGGCAGGACGGCGCGTCCACGAAACGGCGCAGCTGGGGGGTGAATTCGACAAGGGCCATGTCAGTGGTGCCCGGCCGCCCGTAACCACTGACGCGCCCCCTCGGGGGGCAGCCAGCGCAGCGGGCGTGGGGGCAGTTTCATCTCTTGATGACGAACGAGATGGGACCGATTCGACGTCGGAGCCCCTACCAAAACCTCCGGAATAACCCGCAACGAGAATGCGGTCGATGAATTCCGGTGTCCTCTTCGCCCTTGGCGCCTATCTGAGCTGGGGGCTGTTCCCGCTCTACTTCCGCCAGATCGCCACCGTGCCCGCGCTGCAGATCGTGGCCCACCGCACGCTGTGGTCGTTGGCCTTCGTGGCCATCGTGCTGCTGGTGACGGGGCACCTGAAATGGCTGCGCGACGTCAGCGCGGCGACCTGGCGGCGCTTTGCCGTGTCGGCGGTGCTGATCGCCACCAACTGGCTGACCTATGTCTGGGCCGTCGGCCATGGCCATGTGCTGGACGCCAGCCTGGGCTATTTCATCAACCCGCTGGTCAACGTCGCGCTGGGATTCGCCGTGCTGCACGAGCGCCCGCGGCCGGTGCAATGGGTGGCCGTGGGTCTGGCGGCCTTCGGCGTCATCTGGCTGACCGTGGCGGCCGGCCGCCTGCCCTGGGTGGCCCTGGTGCTGGCGGTCAGCTTCGGCCTCTATGGCCTGATGCGCAAGACGGCCGCCCTGGGCGCCATCGAGGGGCTGACACTGGAGACCCTCATCCTGGCGCCACTGGCCGCCGGCGGCCTGATCTGGTGGTCCCAGGACGGCAGCATGGCCGGCCAGACGGCGGTGGACTGGGCCTGGCTGATCGGCACCGGCCCGGTCACGGCCGGCAGCTTGCTGCTGTTTGCCGCCGGCGCGCGGCGCATTCCGCTGGCGACATTGGGCCTCGTCCAGTACGTCTCGCCTTCGCTGCAGTTCCTGCTCGGCGTCTTCCTCTTCCACGAAGCGATGGATGCGAGCCGGCTGGTGGCCTTCTGCTTCATCTGGGGTGCGCTGGCCGTCTACAGCGCCGAAGGCCTGTGGCGCACGCGACGCCTACAGCCGGCCTGACGAGGCGCGGGCATCAACACCCGGGGCCGCCGATGCGGCCGCGGGCGGGCGCGACGCCTTGTCGTCGCCCGCATAGAAGCTGCGCGTCTTTTCATGCAGCGGCGTCCGGTCAAGCTGCCACAAGCCCAGGGGGCCATGCACCAGCATGAATGAATGCTCGGAGCCACGCTCGAACTGCGCCCAGTAGCGTTTCAGCTCCGGAAAACGCAGCTCCGGCGGACCCGGTTGCAAGGGCTGCAGCAATGCAGCCCCGACCAGGCGGTAGGCCACGGGCTGGGCCGCCGGGGCCAGCAACTGATCGAGACGCTTGGCGACCGGAACCGATGCGACGGCCATCGCAACAGCCAGCAGGAAGGTCAATCCGGCCGACTCCGCCACCGGAACGCGCCGCCGACGCAGGCCCCAATACACGGGCAGGGCCAGCAGGACGCCGAGCAGCGGCAATATCGCCAACTCGCCAAACAGAGGCACGACCGCAAAGGCCGTCTCGGACAACAGCTCATGATCGTTGGCCATCGCGTCGACCCCGGCGAACACCAGCAGGGCCAGCAGCACGCCCGTGGTGATGGCCGCCGCGCGGTTCTTGTCGATGGCGAAGTCACCGCTGGCCTGGGCGGGCAAGGGATGTCCGGGCAGCAATGACCGGAACAGGTCGGCCGTGGCGTCGCGGGAAGCCCGGGCATTCATGCCCACATCGGCGCTCACCATCAGCTCGCCACCCTGGCCCTTGAGGCGCAGCCAGTGGGAACGGGCCATCAGCGCGCTGCCGCCGGCCCACTCGATCTGCAGGCCCTGCTTGGGCATGCGCTGGTCCAGTCGCTGGCCATCGCGCAGCTCAGACACGATGCGCACGGTGTCGCCGTCGTCGAGCAGCAGGCCGCAGCCCTCGAAAGGCAGCCACTTCAGCCGGCGGGAGAAGGCCTCGGGACGCGACAACTGGACGCGAAACCAGCGGCACGCCGCCCCTGGTACCAGTTCGTCAAGCAGGGCGTCCTGGCTCTCCTTGCCCCGCTTGATCTGGCGGACCATCCAGGCCAGATAGACCACCAACGCGAGCTGGAATGCTAGCGGCCACAACAATCCCCATCCCTTCATCGACTGCTCCCTGAGCGCCACTTCGCGGGCGCTGCGGGGCGCAGTCTAGGTGGCTCTGCATCAGGAACGCATCAGGAAATCAAAGGCACCCAGGGCAGCCTTCGCACCGTCGCCGGCAGCGATGATGATCTGCTTGAAAGGCACGGTCGTCACGTCGCCCGCGGCGAACACGCCGGGAATCGAGGTGGCGCCCTTGGCGTCCACGATGATCTCGCCGTGCTTGCTGAGCTCCAGCGTGCCGCGCAGCCATTCGGTGTTGGGCACCAGGCCGATCTGCACAAAGCAGCCATCCACCTCGACGCGCCTGGCTTCGCCCGACACGCGGTCGGTGTAGTTCAGGCCATCCAGCTTGCCATTGGTGCCGGTGAACTCGGTCGTCTGCGCGTTCACGAGGATGGTCACGTTGGGCAGGCTCTGCAGCTTCCTGACCAGCACCGCGTCGGCGCGCAGCTCGGCGCCGAACTCGATCAGCGTCACATGCTTGACGATGCCGGCCAGGTCGATGGCCGCCTCGACGCCCGAGTTGCCGCCGCCGATGACGGCGACCGGTTTGCCCTTGAACAGCGGGCCGTCGCAGTGCGGGCAATAGGCCACGCCCTTGTTCTTGTACTCGGCTTCGCCGGGCACATTGACGTTGCGCCAGCGCGCTCCGGTGGACAGGATGACGGTCTTGCCTTTGAGCTTGGCGCCATTGGCCAGCTCGACCTCGACAAAACCGCCCGGGGTTGCTGCCGGCGTCAGCTTCTCGGCGCGCTGCAGGTTGTGGATGTCGACCTGGTAGTCCTTGACATGGCCTTCCAGCGCCGCGGCGAACTTGGGGCCGTCGGTGACGGACACGGAGATGTAGTTCTCGATGCCCAGGGTGTCATTGACCTGGCCGCCAAAGCGCTCGGCCGCAACGCCCGTGCGGATGCCCTTGCGGGCCGCGTAGACGGCCGCAGCCGCGCCGGCAGGACCGCCGCCGATGATGAGCATGTCGTAGGGTTCTTCGGCGTCCAGCTTCTTGGCGTCGCGGGCGGCGCTGCCGGTGTCGAGCTTGGCGACGATCTCTTCGAGCGACATGCGGCCCGAGGCGAAGGGCTGACCGTTCAGCCACACCGCCGGCACGGCCATGATCTCGCGCGCTTCCACTTCCGACTGGAACAGGCCGCCGTCGATGACGGTGGTGCGGATGCGCGGGTTGACGATGGACATCAGCGACAGGGCCTGCACGACGTCGGGGCAGTTGTGGCAGGTCAGGCTCATGTAGATCTCGAAGTCGAGATCCAGGTCCAGGGCCTTCACGGCATCGATCTGGGCCTGCTCGACCTTGGGCGGGTGGCCACCGGTCCACAGCAGGGCCAGCACCAGGGATGTGAACTCATGGCCCAGCGGGATGGCGGCGAAACGCAGCGACTGCTCGGTGCCGGTGCGGCGCAGCAGGAAGGACGGCGTGCGGGTGTCGACACCGTCGGCGCGGAACGAGATCTTGTCGTTCATGCCGGCGATCTCTTCCAGCAGCTCGCGCATCTCGTCGCTCGAGGCGGAGTTGTCCAGCGAGGCGACGATCTCGAAGGGGAGCTTGACGTGGTCCAGGTAACCCTGGAGCTGGGTCTTCAGTGCGGCGTCCAACATGGCGGGGTAGTCCTTTCAGTGAGGCGTGGCGACATCGGCCACTGCTGAAAGAGTCCCCGGTGTGGAGGCTCTTTCAGCAGAACCTGTGAGGCTCTGCGAGAGGAAGGAGCCCTCCCGGGCTCCTCAAGCTAGTCATCTGGATCAGTTGGGGTAGGAGCTTGCCGCTGCGCGACAAGGTCCAACCCGCAAGGTCAACAGATTAGATCTTGCCGACCAGGTCCAGCGACGGGGCGATCGTGGCGGCGCCTTCGTTCCACTTGGCCGGGCAGACCTGGCCGGGGTTCTTGGCGGTGTACTGGGCAGCCTTCAGCTTGCGCAGGGTTTCCTTGACGTCACGGGCGATCTCGTTGGAGTGCACTTCGGCCGTCTTGATGACGCCTTCGGGGTTGATGACGAAGGTGCCGCGCAGGGCCAGGCCTTCTTCCGGGATGTGCACGCCGAAGGCGTTGGTCAGCGTGTGGGTCGGGTCGCCAACCAGGGGGAACTTGGCCTTGCCGACGGCCGGCGAGGTTTCGTGCCAGACCTTGTGCGAGAAGTGGGTGTCGGTCGTGACGATGTAGACCTCGGTGCCCAGCTTCTGGAACTCGGCGTAGTTGTCGGCCGCGTCTTCGACTTCAGTCGGGCAGTTGAAGGTGAAGGCCGCCGGCATGAAGATCAGCACGGACCACTTGCCCTTCAGGGACTCGTCAGAGACGGTGATGAACTTGCCGTTGTGGAAGGCTTCGGTCTTGAAGGGCTGGACTTGGGTGTTGATCAGGGACATTGAGAAGGCTCCAGTGGGGGCGGGTTGATGGGATAGGGAGAACTATATCGACAAACGGTTTTCAGTAGAAAACATTTATCAAATCAGTGTCATTGATACAGCCTATGAAGCGCGCCCGCGAGCGGGCGCTCAAGCCTCGTAGCGGCGGTCGTAGAGCTGATTGGGGCTGAGCTTGACGCGCAGGGTCTGCGCCGTCGCCAGGCCCGTGATCGCATGCTCCGGCATCGCCGTGTCGCGCCTGACAGGTGAGCCTAGGGCATCCCCATGACGATTCATCACGGCACTGACGATGGGAGTGTTGCCCGATGTACCGCGGCGCACGGCCACCGCCGTCTCGCCGCTGGCCAGCTTGACCAGGGTACCCGGCGGGAACATGCCGACTTCCTTGACCAGCAGGGCCGCAAAAGGATGGCCGTTGCTGCCCGTGTAGAGGGACTTCGCAGCCTGGGGCGCCGGCAGGCCCGGTCGCCCTCCCCGGCTGGCCAGCTTGGCCAGGAAGATGTCGACCAGCCGCAGCAGTTGGGCCGTCTCGTTGGGCTCGGCCAGGCCCTGGGGATAGCCGCCGCCGCCCGGCTGCTCATGGTGCTGGGCCACGGCGGCCAGCCACTCGCCATCGTCCAGGCCGGCATTGCGCAGCCAGGCCACGGCCTCGTCGGGGTGGCGGTCGATGGCGGCGCGCTGCGGCGGCGCGAGCTTGCCGCCGCGCGATGCCAGCCGCCCCTGCAGGTCGATGATGGACAGATTCATCGTCAGCGCTGCGCCGACCAGGCTCTTCTGCCGCTCGGGCGTCCACGCAAGGCGACGTGACAGCAGCCCCGCGACGGCCGCCGTGTGCAGCAGATGGGCCAGGCCATACACCTCGTGACGACTGTGATCGTGCTGAATCACGACGAACAGCTGCTGATCCGGGAAGCGTTCGGCCCAGCCGATGATCTGGGCGGCGCATTCCTTGACGCGCGGCAGGAAGAGCGGCTCCTGCGGCGCGCGCAGCAGCACCGACAGCCGCGTCTGCAGCGCCTCCCAGCGGGCGAAGAAGTCCTCGCCGCTGGTGCCGTCGTCGTTGCCGCGCTTGGAGGGGTCGCGCAACTCGTCCAGGTCCACGAAGACGCCGCGGTTCAGCAGCGCCTCGCGCATCTGCTCGTTGGGCACGGGCTGGCCCTTGGCCAGCAGCAGCTTGCCTTCGGCATCACGAACCCCAAACGGCAGGGGAGCACCGGCCTTGATATGGCCGCCAACCTGTTGGATCGGAACGAGCTTCATGTCCGGATGATGACCGGACTTTGGGCTAACTGGCTCAGCCGATGGCAGCCGCCAAACTGGCCACGACGTGATCTTGTTGCGCGTCCGTCAGGTCGGCGCTCATCGGCAGGCTCATCACGCGGGCCGCGGCGGCAATGCTGTTGGGGCAGTCGTCGGCTCGGGCGAAGCGCGCATAGGCCGGCTGGTGATGCAAAGGGCGCGGGTAATGCACGGCGGTCGGCACGCCGGCGGCCTTCAGCTTGGCCTGCAAGACATCGCGGTCGTCGACGAAGACGGTGTACTGGGCCCACACGCAGTCGCGGTCGGGGCGCACGGCCAGCAACTGCAGACCGGGAACGGCGGCCTTGAGCTTGCGCTCATAGGCATCGCCCAGCTCGAGGCGGCGGGCGATCTCCCACTCGAAGCGGTCCAGCTTGCCCAACACCACGGCACATTGCAGGGTGTCCATGCGGCCGCCCACGCCGAGCCTCGTGTGCAGATAGCGCTGGCTCTGGCCGTGGGTGCGGATCTCGCGGCAGGCCTGGGCGAGCTGGTCGTCGCTGGTGAAGATGGCGCCGCCGTCGCCGTAGCAACCCAGCGGCTTGCTGGGGAAGAAGCTGGTGCAGCCCAAGGTGGACACGTTGCAGCTCTTGCGGCCCTGATACGAGGCACCGAAGCTCTGGGCCGCGTCCTCGATGACGGCCAGGCCATGCTGGGCGGCAATGGCGTTGATGGCATCCATGTCCGCCACCTGGCCATACAGGCTGACCGGCATGATGGCCTTGGTGCGCGGCGTGATGGCGGCCTCGATGAGGCTCGCATCGATATTGGCCGTGTCGGCCTCGATGTCGACAAAGACCGGCACGCCGCCGGCAAGCACGATCATCTCGGCCGTGGCGGCGAAGGTGAAGGGGCTGGTGATGACCTCGTCGCCGGGCTGCATGTCCAGGGCCATCAGGCAGATCAGCAGGGCCTCGGTACCGCTGGCCACGCTGATGCAGTGCTTGGCGCCGGTGTAGGCGACCAGGGCAGCCTCCATCTCCTTGACCTCGGGGCCGAGGATGTACTGGCCATGGTCCAGCACCTTCTGGATGCGGGCGTTGATGTTGTCGCGCAGAGCCGCGTACTGGCTCTTGAGGTCGATGAAGTCCATCAGATCAATTCGAGTTGGTGGCCGCTGAGGCGGTAGCGGTCGCCGGTGTGGGGGCAGGTGGCTTCGATGGGCTGTTCACTCGCCACGGGCAGGTCGAGCTTCTCGCCGTAGCGGCTCATCCAGCCGATCTGCTTCGCGGGCACGCCCACCATCAGCGCGAAGTCGGGCACGTCACGGTTGATGACGGCGCCCGCGCCGATGAAGGCATGGCGGCCGATGGTGGTGCCGCAAACAACGGTTGAGTTGGCGCCCAGCGTTGCGCCCTGCTTCACCAGCGTGCGGCGGTATTCGTCCTTGCGAGCCACGGCCGAGCGCGGGTTGTAGACATTGGTGAACACCATGCTGGGGCCGCAGAAGACATCGTCCTCCAGCGTCACCGCGTCGTAGACCGACACGTTGTTCTGGATCTTGACGTTGTTGCCGATGGCCACGTCGTTGCCGACATAGACGTTCTGGCCGAAGGAGCAGCGCGCGCCGATGCGCGCGCCGGCGCTGATGTGCACAAAATGCCAGACGCGGCAGTCGGCGCCCAGCTGGGCGCCTTCGTCGACGATGGCGCTGGGATGGATGGTCGTCGGCATCTCAATAGGACAAAGGCAGGTTGATGCGCTTGCCGTCGCGGGCGCTCATATACATCGCGATCAGCAGCTCCAGCGACTTCAGGCCCTCGCGGCCATCAGTCTCGGCATGGGCCTCGCCGCGCAGCGTGTTGATGACGTTGTCGTAGTACAGCGGATGGCCGAAGCCATAGACCGAGGTGGTCTGGTAGCTGGCATCGGCGATCTGGCCGTCCATCTCGTGCGGCGCGTCGAACTGCCAGTGCTGGATCTCGTTGACGGCCACGCCGCCGATGCGCACCGAGCCCTTCTCGCCCAGCAGCGTGATCGAGCCCTCGAGGTTCTTCGGGTAGGTCAGCATGCTGACATTGACCGTGCCCAGGGCGCCGTTGCGCCACTTCAGCGCCGCCACGCCGGTGTCTTCCACCTCGATGTTGCGCGCCAGAGTGCCGGTATAGGCCATGACGCTCTCCACCGGGCCGACGATCCAGTCCAGCAGGTCGATGTAATGGCTGGCCTGGTTCATGAAGGCGCCGCCGTCGAACTCCCAGGTGCCGCGCCATTCGGCGCTGTCGTAATAGGCCTGGGGGCGCGTCCAGAACACATTGACGGCGACGTTGTAGAGGCGGGCGAAGCGGCCCTCGGCGACGGCGCGCTTGAGCAGCTGCAGCGTGGAGTTGCGGCGGTTCTGCTTGACGACGAAGAGGCGCACGCCGGCGTCGTCGCAGGCCTTGACCATGTCCAGGCCGTCCTGCCAGCGCGTGGCCATGGGTTTCTCGGTCATCACATGCAGGCCGGCACGGGCGGCCTCCATGGTCTGGCGCGGATGCAGGCCGCTGGGCGTCGTCAGCACGACGCAGTCGATGCCGAGATCGGCCGCCAGCAGCTCGGACAAGCCGGCGAAGGGCCGCGCACCGGACTTCTGCGCCGCAGCCGCCAGGGCCACGGCGTCGCTGTCGCAGACGGCCACCAGCTCGGCCCGGTCCGCATGGCGGGCGATGGCCTCGATGTGGTTCTGGGCGATGCGGCCGCAGCCGATCAGCGCGAAGCGGACCTTGCGACCCTGGACGGGCGGGCGGGAGGTGGGCATGGGCAATCTGGAGAACTCAATCCCCGGATTGTCCGATCAAAGCCCGGCTTCCAAGGCCAGCAGTTCTTCCACCGTCTGGCGGCGGCGGATCAGGCGGTTGGCTTCGCCATCGACCAGCACCTCGGCCGCCAGCGGCCGGCTGTTGTAGTTGCTGGACATGGAGGCGCCATAGGCCCCCGCGTCATGAATGACGAGCAGGTCGCCGACGCGGGCGGGCGGCAGGTCGCGCGTCAGCACCTCGCCGCCGGGGCCTTGCGTGAACACATCGCCCGATTCGCACAGCGGCCCGGCAACGACGGTGGGCTGCTCGGCACCGCCGGCACCGATCAGGCTCATGGCGTGGAAGGCGCCATACATGGCCGGGCGCATCAGCTCGTTGAAGCCTGCGTCCACCAGCACGAAGCGGTTCGCGCCGGCGTTCTTGACCGCCCTCACCTCGGCCAGCAGCACGGCGCTCTCGGCGACGAGATAACGGCCCGGTTCCAGCTCCAGCTTCAGCGCGTGGCCTACCAGGCCTTCCGCCTCGCGGCGGGCGGCATCCCAGAGGCCGAAGTAATGCGCCACGTCGATGCGGGCGTCGCCATCGCGGTAGGGAATGGACAGGCCGCCGCCCGCCGAGATGGCATGCAGGTCATGGCCGGCCGCGACGGTCTCGCGCACCAGGCCCACCATGGCCTGCCCCACCTGGGCCAGATGCTCGTAGTCCACGCCCGAGCCGATATGCATGTGCAGGCCCACGAGCTTCAGACCGTGCCGGCGAATGGCGGCAAGGGCCGCGCCCAGGTCGGCATGCCAGATGCCGTGCTTGCTGTGCTCGCCACCGGTGTTGGTCTTGTGGCTGTGGCCGTGGCCGAAGCCGGGGTTGATGCGCAGCCAGACCGGGTGGCCGGACGAGGCCTGGCCCAGCTGCTCCAGCATGTCGATGGAGCCGGCATTGACGGGGATGCGGTGCTCGACGACCGTGGCCAGCGTCGCATGGTCCAGCAGGTCGGCCGTGAAGACGATCTCGTCGCCACCCGCGGTGTAGCCGGCCGCCAGGGCGCGCAGGATCTCGCCGCGCGACACCGAGTCGACCTTGACGCCGGCCTCGCGCAGCAGCTTCAGCACATGGATGTTGGAGCAGGCCTTCTGCGCGAAACGCACGACGTCGAAGCGCTTGAGCGAGGCGACGCGATCGCGGATGGTGGCGGCGTCATAGACCCACAGCGGCGTGCCGTGCTCGGCGGCCAGGGCCTGCAGGCGGGCGGGATTCAGGGCGGTGGGCAGGGGCTTGGTCATGGCTTGCAGCATGCGCTTGGCCACCCATTCAATCAAATTGCAATTTGTGCAGCGACAATTCAATCCTGATATGGATATCCAGCACCGCCACATCGAGGTCTTTCGCGCCGTCATGACGGCCGGCAGCGTCACGGGCGCCGCCGCCCTGCTGCACACCTCCCAGCCCACCCTGAGCCGCGACCTCGCGCGCCTGGAGCAGTTGCTGGGCTACGTCCTGTTCGAACGCGAGCGCGGCCGGCTCAAGGCCACGGCCCGCGCGCGGGCCCTGTTCGACGAGGTGGAACGCAGCTTCCAGGGGCTGGGGCGCGTCATTGAAAGAGCGCAGGCCCTGGGCCGTTCCGAGGATGCCGAGCTGAGCTTGCTGAGCCTGCCCGCCCTGAGCCACGCCCTGCTGCCCGGCGCGCTGGAGCGACTGTTGAGCGCCCACCCGTCCGCCCGCGTCTCCATCACCCCGGCCGAGCCGCCGCTGCTGGATGCCTGGATCAGCGAGCAGCGCTTTGACCTCGGCCTGGCCGAGCAGGCCACGCCGCTGGCCGGCGTGCGCGTGGAACCGGTGCTGGAGGCCGATGAAGTGGCGGTGCTGCCGGCCGGCCATGCGCTGGCGTCGCGCAAGCGGCTGGCCTTGCAGGACTTTCAGGGTCAGGACTTCATCAGCCTGGCCGAGGACGACCCCTACCGGCGCGAGATCGACGCGCGCTTCGAGGCCGCGGGCATCCAGCGTCGGCTGCGCGTGCAGACGCACAGCGCGGTGGCCGTCTGTGAACTGGTGCGGGCCCGGCTGGGTGTGGCCATCGTCAACCCGCTGACGGCCGCTGCTTGCGCGAGCGAGGGCCTGGTCGTACGTCCCTTGACGGTGTCGATTCCCTACCGCGTCTCGGCGCTCATCCCGCTGCACCGGCCGGCGCAGCCCCTGGTCGACGCGCTGCTGGCCGCGCTGCGCGCCTGAACGACAATCGAACGCAAAACACAGCCCTGTGCCGCTTGGCAGGCCAGGGACAGATTTGCACCAGGGAGATCAAGCGCATGTTCGGATTTCTTCGCAGCCCCGCCGTCGCGGTTTGCCTCGTCGGCTTCGGCGCCCTTTTCATGTTTCTCGGCCACAAGAACGCCGCCAAGGCTGCCGCCTTGAACGCGCATGGGAAGACGGCCGAGGCCGAGATCACCAAGCTGGAATGGCAGGAAAAGAAGAGAAGCCACGAGGACAGCAGCTACACCGCGCACATCCGCTTCACCACCGAATCCGGCCAGGAAATTCGCGATGAAGTCGGGGTTCCCCACGAGCTGGGCCGGGCATTGCGAGACAAATCAGCCCCGGCGGTGATGACGGTTCGCTACCTTCCCGAAGATCCGCACACGCTTGCCGACGTCAACAAGGAAGACTACTCCGATGCCGAGAAAGGCGTCGGGCGCTGGATGCTGTTCGGCGGTATCGCCATTCTGGTCCTGCGCTTCTTCTTCTCTTCAAAGCGCTCACGCTGACGCGTCGGCTCAGGCGATCCCCCAAGTAGCCCTCTGATCGGGGTTGCTTCGAGAAGCGTCAGCGTGCCGCCGTCGCCCTGACCACCGTCGGTTTCTCGCCAAAGCGCTTGACGATGCTGGCCTCGATGCCGGCCGCGTCCAGGCCGCACAGGCTCATCAGTTTGGCCGGGTCGCCATGCTCGACGAATTCGTCGGGCAGGCCGATCTGAAGCACCGGCACGCTGATGCCGGCGGCATTCAGCGCCTCGGTGACGGCGCTGCCGGCGCCTCCCATGAGGCAGCCGTCTTCGACCGTGACGATGGCGTCATGGGTGCGCGCCAGCTCGACCACCAGTTCGGTGTCCAGCGGCTTGACGAAACGCATGTTCGCCACCGTCGCGTCCAGGCGTTCTGCCACTTCCAGGGCCGGATACAGCAGCGTGCCGAAGGCCAGGATGGCGATGCGTTGACCGCTGTTGTGGCTCTCACGGCGCACCTCGCCCTTGCCCCAGGCCTGGGCCGTCATCTGCTTGACGGGCACGACGCCGACGCCGGCGCCGCGCGGATAACGCACCGTCACCGGGCCGTTGTGCATGAAGCCGGTGTACAGGGCCTGGCGGCATTCGTCCTCGTCGGCCGGCGTCAGCACGGCCATGTTGGGAATGCAGCGCGTGTAGGCGATGTCGTAGTTGCCGGCGTGGGTCGCGCCGTCGGCGCCGACGAGGCCGGCACGGTCCAGCGCGAACAGCACGGGCAGGTTCTGGATGGCCACGTCATGGACCATCTGGTCGTAGGCGCGCTGCAGGAAGGTCGAGTAGATGGCGACGACGGGCTTGATGCCCTCGCAGGCCAGGCCGGCGGCGAAGGTGACCGAGTGCTGCTCGGCGATGCCGACGTCGTGATAGCGCTGCGGGAAGCGCTTGTGGAACTCGACCATGCCCGAGCCTTCGCGCATGGCCGGCGTGATGCCCACCAGGCGCGGGTCGGCCTCGGCCATGTCGCACAGCCAGTCGCCGAACACCTGGGTGAAGGTCGTCTTGGGCGGCGTGGCCGGCTTGACGAAGCCCACAGCCGGATCGAACTTGCCGGAGGCGGCGTGGTACTTGACCGGGTCGGCCTCGGCCAGCTTGTAGCCGGCGCCCTTCTTGGTGACGATGTGCAGGAACTGCGGACCTTTCTTGTCGCGCAGGTTCTCCAGCGTCGGGATCAGCGAGTCCAGGTCGTGGCCGTCGATGGGGCCGACATAGTTGAAACCGAACTCCTCGAAGATGGTGCCCGGCACGACCATGCCCTTGGTGTGCTCCTCGAACTTGCGCGCGAACTCGTAGAGCGGCGTGTTCTTCAGCACGCTCTTGGCGCTCTCGCGGGCGGCGGCATAGAAGCTGCCGCTCATCAGTCGCGCCAGGTATTTGTTCAGCGCGCCGACCGGCGGGCTGATGGACATGTCGTTGTCATTCAGGATGACGAGCAGGTCGCCCATCAGGCCGCCATGGGCCACGCCGGCGTTGTTCAGCGCCTCGAAAGCCATGCCGGCCGTCATCGAGCCGTCGCCGATGATGGCCACGGCCTTGTGGTCCTCGCCCTTCAACTTGAAGGCCATGGCCATGCCGTGGGCGGCGGAGATGCTGGTGGACGAGTGGCCGGTGCCGAAGGTGTCGTACTCGCTCTCGTCGCGGCGCGGGAAGCCGCTGATGCCGCCCAGTTGACGCAGGCCCGGCATGCGGTCGCGCCGGCCGGTCAACACCTTGTGCGGATAGGTCTGGTGGCCCACGTCCCACACCAGCCGGTCGTCCGGGGTGTTGAAGACATAGTGCAGGGCCACCGTCAGCTCGACCGTGCCGAGATTGGAACCCAGGTGGCCGCCGGTCTTGGAGACACTTTCCAGCACATAGGCGCGCAATTCGTCGGCCAGGCGATGAAGTTCGGTGCGCGGCAGGCGGCGCAGGTCCGCCGGGCTGGCTATGTTTTTCAGCAGCGTGTATTCCATGGCGGTCCTCTTTAGTTGTCCCGCTCTACAACGGAGTCGGCCAGCAGGCTGAGGTGGCTCACATCGGCCAGGCCGCTGGCAGCCAGCGCCGCCTTGGCTTCCGCGCGCAACTGCTGCGCCAGCGCGCGTGCGGCCTCCAGGCCCAGCACGCTGACATAGGTGGGCTTGTTGGCGTCCTGATCCTTGCCGGCCGTCTTGCCCAGCACTTCGGAATCCTGCGTCACGTCCAGGATGTCGTCGACCACCTGGAAGGCCAGGCCCAGGGCCGAGCCGTAGTCCGACAGCGACTGGGTGGCCTGCGCCGAGGCCGGTCCGCAGGCTGCGCCCATCATGACGCTGGCCTGCAGCAGCACGCCGGTCTTGCGGCGGTGCATGTCGCGCAGCGTGCGCTCATCCAGGGCCTTGCCGATGCTGGCCAGATCGATGGCCTGTCCGCCGGCCATGCCGTCGTGGCCGGCCGAGCGGGCCAGCAGCGCGCACAGGCGCGCCTGCAGGGCCGGCGCGATGCCGGTGTCCGGCGTCAACACGTCGAAGGCCAGGGCCTGCATGGCATCGCCCGCCAGCATGGCCTGGGCCTCGCCGAAGGCCACGTGGGTCGTCGGCTTGCCGCGGCGCATCACGTCGTCATCCATGCAGGGCATGTCGTCGTGCACCAGCGAGTAGGCATGGATGAGCTCGACCGCGCAGGCCGCACGCATGGCGGCAAAGCTGTCGCCCCCCACCGCGGCGCAGCTTGCCTGCACCAGCAAGGGGCGAAGACGCTTGCCTCCACCCAGCACTGCATAACGCATCGCCTCGCCGAGGCCGGCCGGCGCAGTGGCGGGAACGAGATCGTCCAGCGCCGCTTCGAAAGCGTTCAAAGACGCCTGCACCCAGCGGTCAAAGTCCTGTGCATTCAAGATTCAGGGCCCTCCCAGGCCTTCAGTTCGGCGCCGTCCAGCAACTTCACCTGCTGCTCGACGGCTTGCAGCCTGCCGCGGCACAAGGCCAGCAGCTCGGCGCCGCGCTTGTAGCTGTGCAACAGCTGATCCAGCGGCAACTGCTGCCCCTCCATGGCCGCCACCATGCGCTCCAGCTCGTCGAGCGCCTGCTCGTAGCTGAGATCGGCATCGGCGTCGGTCGCGACGGCCTTGGTGCGGGGAGAGGACTTTGTCATTTCAAAACGCGAAACGGCAATTGTAGTCAGCGGACCCGGGCATTCCCGTAAGCGCCCGTCACCGCCCGCCGCCACCGCGCGACGGCATGGGTAGAATCCCGGACCTCTCGCCCGAGCGCGCACGCGCGCGGCACCTTCTCCACCACCTAGCAACCTGGCCGACTCGGCAACCCCGAGATGCGCCGGAGGGACGCAGCACCTCTACTCGCCTGAAAGACCCGCCTGGATCATGTCCGACCTGAGCCTCCCCGTCTCGGCGCTACAACGCAGCCAGACTCAGCTCCCGGTGAGCGCCTATTTCGATTCCGAACTGTTCCAGCGCGAGCAGGCCAGCATCTTCCAGCGAGGGCCCCGCTACGTCGGCCATGCGCTGGCCGTCCCTGAAATCGGCGACCACTACGCCCTGCCCCAGGAAGGCGAAGGCCGCGCCCTGGTGCGCTCGGCCTCGGGGCTGGAGCTGATCTCCAATGTCTGCCGCCACCGCCAGGCGCTGATGCTCCGGGGCCGTGGCAACACCCAGGCCAATATCGTCTGTCCCCTGCATCGCTGGACATATTCACATCAGGGCGAGCTGATTGGTGCACCGCACTTCGACCACGACCCCTGCCTGAACCTGAACCGCTACAAGCTGCAGGAATGGAACGGCCTGCTGTTCGAGGACAACGGCCATGACGTGGCCGCCGAACTGGCCCAGCTCGGCCCCCGCGCCCAGCTCGACTTCTCCGGCTATGTGCTCGACAAGGTCCAGGTCCACGAGTGCAACTACAACTGGAAGACCTTCATCGAGGTCTACCTCGAGGACTACCACGTCGGCCCCTTCCACCCCGGCCTCGGCGCCTTCGTCAGCTGCGACGACCTGGCCTGGGAGTTCGGCAAGCACCATTCGGTGCAGACGGTGGGCGTGCACAAGGGGCTGGAGCGCCCGGGCTCGCCGGTCTACCAGCGCTGGCATGACGAGCTGCTGAAGTACCGCGAGGGCCGTCCGCCCGAGGCCGGCGCCATCTGGCTGACCTACTACCCGCACATCATGGTCGAGTGGTACCCGCATGTGCTGGTCGTGTCGACGCTGCACCCGGTGTCGCCGCAGAAGACCGTCAACCTCGTCGAGTTCTACTACCCCGAGGAGATCGCCGCCTTCGAGCGCGACTTCGTCGAGGCCCACCAGGCCGCCTACATGGAAACCTGCGTGGAAGACGACGAGATCGCCGAGCGCATGGATGCCGGCCGCAAGGCCCTGATGATGCGCGGCGACAACGAGACCGGCCCCTACCAGAGCCCGATGGAAGACGGCATGCAGCACTTCCACGAGTGGTACCGGAACGAGATCGGCGCGCCGCTGTAATGCCCGCTCCGCTGCTCATGGTGGCGGCGACGCTGCTGTTCGCCACCATGGGGGTCTGCGTCAAGCTGGCCAGCGAGTTCTACGCGGCCAGCGAGATCGTCATGTACCGCGGCCTGGTGGGCTCGGTCATGATGGCCGTGCTGTCGCATCGCGCCGGCATCAGCCTCAAGACCCGCCTGCCCGGCATGCATCTGTGGCGCAGCATCTCCGGCGTCACCTCGCTGTGCCTGTGGTTCTATGCCATCGGCAAGCTGCCCCTGGCCACGGCCATGACGCTGAACTACATGTCGTCGGTGTGGATGGCCCTCTTCCTGCTCGGCGGCGCCGTGCTGATGGGCGCCCAGCGCCTGGACTGGCGGTTGATGGCTTCGGTACTGCTGGGCTTCGTCGGTGTCGCCCTGATCCTGCGGCCCACGCTGGACCAGCAGCAGCTCTGGCACGGCCTGTCCGGCCTGCTGTCCGGCATGATCGCCGCGATGGCCTATCTGCAGGTCACGGCCCTGGGCCGCGTCGGCGAGCCCGAGCTGCGCGTCGTCTTCTATTTCTCGGTCGGCGGCTGCGTGGCCGGCGCCGTCATCACCGCCATCGCCGAGGGCGGCCTGCACAGCCACACCTGGTGGGGCGCCAGTCTGCTGCTGGCCGTCGGCGTGCTGGCCACCACCGCCCAGGTCTGCCTGACGCGGGCCTATTCCATCGGGCGGCCGCTGGTGAACGCCTGCCTGCAATACCTGGGCATCGTGTTCTCCTTCATCTACGGCATGCTGCTGTTCAAGGACCCGCTGACCTGGTACGCCTTCTTCGGCATGCTGCTCATCATCGGCGCTGGCATTGCGGCCACGCTGCTGCGCAGCAAGGTCGCACCCCCAGCAAAAGACAGCCAGTTCAACCCCGCTGAGTCATGAAGCCCCTCGTCCAGCCGCACACCGCTGAACGCGGTGCGTCTGACCGGTCCCCCGAGGGGACGGCGATGCTTGCGGCATCGAGCCGCAAGCACATCGCCAGACGGGCCGGCTCGGGAGCGGCCCAGCGCTCGGCCCGGAATCGATCGCCGAATGGATCATTGACATGAAGACCTACACGACCCTCATCTCCCCCGCCGAACTGCGCGCGCTGTCCAACCCGCTGATCATCGAGTGCAGCTTCGACCTCGCCGACACCGAGGCCGGTGAGCGTGCCTACGCGGCCGGCCACATCCCGGGCGCCTTCTATCTGCACCTGGACCGCGACCTCTGCGGTGACAAGACTGCCGCCGACGGCTCTTTCCGCGGCCGCCACCCGCTGCCCGAGCGCGAGACCTTCGCCGCCACCCTGCGCCGCCTGGGCCTGCCCCCCGGCCGCCAGGTCGTCGCCTACGACCGCCAGGGTGGCCCCTACGGCGCCCATCTGTGGTGGATGCTGCGCTGGCTGGGTCATGCCGAGATCGCCGTGCTGGACGGTGCCTGGGAAGGCGAGATGTCGACCGATGTGCCGACGGCCACGCCCAGCGATTGGCAACCTGGCGAGCCGCTGGTCAGCCAGATCGATGCCGCCACGCTGCTGAAGAAGCTCGGCAGCGTCCGCCTCATCGACGCCCGTGCCGCCGAGCGCTTCCGCGGCGAGGTCGAGCCCCTGGACAAGGCCGCCGGCCACATCCCCGGCGCCAGCAATCGCTTCTTCAAGGACAACCTCGGTGCCGACGGCCGCTTCAAGCCGGTTGAGCAACTGCGCGCCGAACTGCAGCCCCTGGCCGCCGACGTCGTCGTGCACCAGTGCGGCTCCGGCGTGACGGCCTGTCACAACCTGCTCGCCATGGCCCACGCCGGCCTCGGCGACGGCCTGCTCTATCCCGGCTCCTGGAGCGAATGGTCGTCCGACCCGCGCCGCCCCATCGCCAAGGGCTGACGCACAAAGGCTTGATCTCCGACAAGCATTCCGTCCCCCGTTGGGCCACACTGTGGTTCTCCGCAACGACTGGAGGACCGAATGTTCAAGCGCATCCTCGTCCCCACTGACGGCTCCGACATCACCGCCCACGCGGTGGACACCGCCATCCAGCTCGCCAAGGTGCACGGCGCCCAGCTGCTGACGCTCAGCGTCATGGAGCCCTTTCCCTACAGCGCGGTCTCCGAGATCCAGCCGGTACCGCCCCAGGAGTTCATCGACGCCCAGCTGCGCGTCGCCACGCAGCGCGTCGAGGCCGTCAGCGCGTCGGCTGCGGCCGCCGGACTCTCCTGCAAGGCGCACACGGCCGAGGCCCTGCATGCCTGGGAAGCCATCGTCGACCACGCCAAGGCCGAGAACGTCGACCTCATCGTCATGGCCTCGCACGGCCGCAAGGGCTTTGCGGCCCTGCTGCTGGGCAGCGAGGCGCAGAAGGTGCTGACCCACATCGAGACGCCGGTGCTCATCGTCAAATAAAGCGAGCTAGGCCTTCTCGTGCGGAGGCCAGCAATGCGTTCCCCCGCCAGTTTCCGCGACGGCCTGGCGCCAAACGTGTTCCGGAAACAGGTCTCGCGCCGCCAGTTCGCCAATGAACTGAACCCCGCCTCGGGCTTCAGTTGGAACGATCACGCGGGTCTCGGTGCTGCGCAGAGAAATCAGAATGAGATCCGAGTTGGCAAGCCCTTCATCCTTGAAGCAGACCCGCTCGACGTCCGGCCAGAAGAATCTCTGATTCCATCGCTCCTCAAGGCCATCCAGCACCTTTGTCGCTGCACCACTTTCGTCAAATTCAACGGCCAATTGCTCGCTGATGGGCTTGGCCGGCGCAGCGAATCCGAACCGCGTTGCCCATAAATACATGGCGGCGGGAACGCCGAAGACACCGCAAAAGAGCAATGCGTTCAGCACCGACACATCGCTGCGGCGGCCCATGAAGAAGGGTGCGTCCATCAGCGCCGATCCCAAATTGGCCAAGCCGGCGCAAGCAATGCAGAGCGCGATGAAGGCGCCAACTATCTGAGCCGCCCTGCCCTTGAGCACGCACACGAGTGCGATGGCAAAGCAGAAAGCCCCGAACAGATAGGCTCCCCATGAGTGATCTGAGCCCTTCGGCGGAGTCACCATCACAAGGCCGAACACGCTGGCGAACAGCGCGAGGATCACGCGAGCAAGCCACGACATTCGGAGCTATTCAAGTCAGCCACATCGAATGGAAGCTTAGCAGTGCATCGCGAGGATGCCTGTTCACCTGTAGAGAACCCAACGCGCTACGGGCACCGCACGGGCGTCGATGGACAGACACCCATCACCGCCGGTGTCAACTCCGGCGGCGGCGCGTGCGCGGCGCTGACAAGCAAGACGGCTGCGCCGGCAATGGCGATGAAGAAGGTCCACAGAAGGCGTTGGGTGGAGGCTTGCATGTCGTGTCCTCGGTGACGTGAGCGTTGGAGCCCGGCGATGCCGAGGCGGCGGCCGCGGCACGCAGCAGGCCTGCTGCGGCCCAGGCCAGGCGGGAAGGAGGTGTGAATCGCATCGGATCGACTGTTCGGCCAACCGACTTTCCGGGGACTTACCGCGCCAGGCCCCGCACCGCAGTCGGGCCGGTAAGTCGTCGGTAAGACGGCCGCACCGACGATGAGCGCCCTTTCACCCTGCCCCTCCGGGAACGCCCATGCGACCGCTGTACCTTTCTCTCCCCCAACGCCTGGCCTTGTCGTGTGCTGCGATGGCACCGCTGATGGCCGCGGCCGCTCCCGGCGCCCAGGAGGGCCAGGCCTCGCCCTGGGCCCTGGGTATCGCGGCGATCTCCAAGCAGCAGCCCTATGCGGGCATGGACCGCGAGACCCGCGTGCTGCCCCTGCTGAGCTACGAGAACAGCTGGTTCAAGTTCAGCGGCCTGGGCGCCGAGATCAAGCTGCCGCGCCTGGGGCTGAACGACAAGCAATCCATCGACTTCCGGCTGCTGGGCCGCTTCGACATGGGCGGCTACGAGGCCGACGACGCGCCCATCCTGAAGGGCATGGACGAGCGCAAGAGCGGCTTCTGGATGGGCGCCAAGGCGACTTGGCGCAACGACGTCGCCCACCTGAGCGCCGACTGGTCGGCGGACGCCTCGGGCCACAGCAAGGGCCAGCGCTTCGGGCTCAGCCTGGAGAAGACCTTGCGCTTCGGACCGCAGCTGATGCTGACGCCGCGCCTGGGCGCAACGTGGCTGGACAAGAAATACGTCGACTACTATTTCGGCGTCCGCAGCCACGAGGCCAACGCTGGCCGCGCAGCCCACACCGGCAAGGCCGGCGTCAACACCGAGCTGGGCCTGCACAGCGCCTATCTATTCGACCGCCACCACTCCATGTTCCTCGACGTCGGCGTCACCCGCCTGGCCAAGGAAATCAAGAACAGCCCGCTGGTCGACCGCTCGACCGAGAACCGCGTGCTGCTGGGCTATCTCTACCGCTTCTGATGAATCGCATCCTGCTGGTCGAGGATCACGAACGGCTGGCGCAGCTCATCAGCCAGGGGCTGGCCAACGCCGGCATCGCCGTCGACGTCGTCGACCGGGTCAGTGCGGCCTGGGCGGCCCTGCAGCAGATCCCCTACCGCGCGCTGGTGCTGGACCGCGGCCTGCCCGGCGGTGACGGCCTGGAACTGCTGAAGCGGCTGCGCGACGCCGACCTCGGCACGCCCTGTCTGGTGCTGACCGCGCGCGACGCCCTGCACGACCGCGTCGAGGGGCTGGAGGCCGGCGCCGACGACTACCTGGCCAAGCCCTTCGCCATGGACGAGATGGTGGCGCGCGTGCGCGCGCTGCTGCGCCGGCCGGCACAGAGCCGCACGCTCGCGCCCCGGCTGGGCGACCTGCAACTGCACCCCGACGCCGGCACCCTTGGCTGCGGCGACGAGAGCGTCACGCTGGCGGCGGCCGAGATGCAGATCATGCTGCTGCTGGTGGAGAAGGCCGGCGAGACCGTCAGGCGCGGCGCCCTCGAAGCGGCCGGTTGGGGGCTGGACGAGGCGGTCACGCCCAACGCGCTGGACGTGGCCCTGCACCGCCTGCGCCGCAAGCTGGGAGCCGTGGGCTCACGCCAGCGCATCGTCAACGTGAGGAATCTGGGATATGCGCTTCGTGAATCGGGCGTGGACGAATAGCCTCAGCTTCAAGGTCATCCTGGCCTATGTGGCCGGTGTCGTCCTGAGCGTGCTGCTCATCGTGCTGGTCATCAAGGGCCTGCTGGCCTTCAGAAGTCCCATCCTGCTGGAGGAAGACGTCAACCAGAACGCCGAAGGCCTGGCGAAGCACATGAGGTTCGACGCGTCAGGGGTACCCGTCGGCTTTGACGAGAAGCATTCCTGGGTCTTCGAGACCATGAAGGAAGAGGTTGCGTATCGCGTCCTCGACAGCTCGGGACGGGTCGTCCTGCAGTCGCAGGCGGGCGATGCCTTCTGGCCGCCGGCCAGCGGCGAGGTGGCGGCGCCAAAGCCTGGACGCATCGATTTCACGCGGACCAACATCCCCTTCCAGGGTGCCACCGCGGTCATCGAACACGGCGGTCGGCAGTGGTTTTTTCAGATGGCCAACAGCGCGCGGCTGGCCGAGTTGATCAGGCTCGAGTTCGCGCTGCCCTTCATGGGCATAGGCATCGGCCTGTTCAGCGCGGTGCTGCTGTTCGTGTTCGGCGTCTGCGCCTTCATCACCATGCGCCATGTGCAAAAGCCCTTGCAGGCGCTGTCGGCCGCAGCAGCCGCGATCTCGCCGCGCTCCCTGCATGCCAGGCTGCAAAGCGAGCGCGCGCCCACCGAGATCGCGCCGCTGGTGGAGAGCTTCAACCGCGTGCTGGAGCGTGTGGAGCACGGCTACCGCGTGCAGCAGGAGTTTCTCGCCACGGCGGCCCACGAGCTGAAGACGCCGCTGGCCCTCATCCGCGCACAGATCGAGCTGATGCCTTCCGGCGAGGAACGCGGCGCGCTGCTGCGCGACGTGTCGCACATGACCCGCCAGGTGCAGCAGCTCCTGCTGCTGGCCGAGGCCAGCGAAGCGAACAACTACGGCCTGGCGCCGGTCGATGTGGTGGATGTGGCCCGCGAGGCCGCGGACTATCTCGCCCGCATGTCCCGCGCCGCACAGGTGGGCATCGAGCTGGCAGGCCCGTCGGACGCGGTGACCTGGCAGGCCGACCGCGGCGCCCTCTTCACGCTGCTCAAGAACCTGCTCGAGAACGCCGTGCAGCACGCACCCGCTGGCACGGCCGTGGTCATCGACGTGGAAGCCACCACGCTGTCGGTGCGCGACTTCGGCCCCGGCGTCGCGCCAGACCAGCTGGCCAAGCTGTTCGTCCGCTTCTGGCGCGGCGCCCATCGCCGCGACCATGGCGCCGGACTGGGCCTGGCCATCTGCCAGGAAATCGCCCAGGCCCACGGCTGGACGTTGACGGCGCAGCCAGGCGAGCCGGGCCTGCGGCTGGTGGTGTCGGCCGCCGGCTGATCTTTGGCCGCACTTGAGCTTGGCCCGCCACAATCGCCCGCCATGCATCTGCTGCTCATCGAAGACGACCTGGACCTCGGCCGCAGCCTGCAGGCCGCCTTCCGCCAGCAGGGCTTCAGCTGTGAATGGCTGCGCCGCGCGCAGGACGCGCCCGTGCAGCTGGCCGACATTGCCGCCGACTGCGTGCTGCTGGACCTCGGCCTGCCCGACGGCAGCGGCTTCGAACTGCTGGCCCGCTGGCGCCGCGCCGACGCCGCCACCCCCGTCATCGTCATCACCGCCCGTACCGCGCTGGAAGACCGCTTGGCCGGCCTCGACGGTGGCGCCGACGACTTCGTGCTCAAGCCTTTCGCCATCCCCGAGCTGGTCTCGCGCATCCACGCCGTGGTGCGCCGCAGCGCCCGCCAGGCCCACGAGAGCTGGCAGTTCGGCGACCTCGTCATCGAGCCGCGCAGCCATGCCGTGCGACTGGCCGGCGAGGCACTGGCGCTGACGGGCCGCGAGTTCCAGCTCCTCATCGAACTGGCCCGCGAGCCCGGCGCCGTCGTTGCCAAGGGCCGCATCGCCCAGCGCCTCGAACCCCTGGGCGAGGCGGTCGACGCCGCGACGCTGGAGATGCATGTCAGCAATCTGCGCAGGAAGATCGGCGCCGAGCGCATCCGCACCGTGCGTGGCATCGGCTACCAGCTCGTCGCGTGAAAGCCCTGCTGCAACCGCTGTGGCGGCCCACGCTGCTGCGCCGCGTGCTCGGCGCCCTGCTGCTGGCCTTTGCCCTTGTCGCCATGGCCCTGCTGGCCCTGGACTTTGTCGAGTTCAAGCGCGGCATGGACGAGCGCCCCGGCGTCCAGACCCTGGCCGACGCCATTGCCGCCTCGCTGGCCGAGGTTGCCGATGCGCGCGACGCGACCCTCGTCGTCCAGGCCCGCGCCCGTGAGCTGAACCGGCTGCGTCGCGACGGCGGCGTGCTGAAGGGCGACGTCGAATTCAGCCTGACGGCCGGCGATGGCCGGGCCGTGTTCGCCACACCCGGCGCCGCTGCCATGACCGAGGCAACGCATTGGATAGGCCGCGCACGGGCCGGCCCCTGGCGCCTCCAGCTCGCCGAGCCGCGCGTCGGCGACGCCACCGTGCTGGGTTGGCTGGGCAGCGAGCTGGCGGGGTCGCTGCTGCTGGCCTTCCCCCTCGTACTGCTGCCGATCTGGATTGCCGTGCGGCGTGGCATGAAGCCGCTGAACCGGCTCGCCGATACCGTCGCCCGGCGCGACGCGCAGGACCTGTCGCCGCTGGGCTTCACGCCGCAGCATGAGGAACTCAAGCCGCTGGCCGCCGCCTTCGACGACCTGCTCGCCCGATTGCGCGCCCAGCTGCAGCGCGAACGCGCCTTCGTGCAGGACGCGGCCCACGAACTGCGCACGCCCATGGCCGTGGTTGCGACCCAGGCCCATCTGCTGGCCCATGCCGCCGACGCCGACGAACGCCGGCAGGCCGCGGCGGCCCTCGACGCCGCCCTGCAGCGCGCCGCCCACCTGAGCCGCCAGCTGCTGACCTTGGCCACGCTGGACGAAGGCCGCAGCGCGCCGGCAGAGCCCATCGACGTCGCGGGCCTCGTTGAGCAGGCGCTGGCCCGAGCCGCGCCTCGCGCCCTCGATCTGGGCCTCGATCTGTCCCTCGAAGCGCCTCCCGCCCTGTCCGCCCACCTGGACCGCATGGCCTTCGAGTCGGTGCTGAACAACCTCGTCGACAACGCGCTGCGCTATGTGCCGCGCGGCGGGCGCATCGCCGTCACGCTGCAAGGCGGCACGAGCGCCTGGAGGCTGCGCGTCGCCGATGACGGCCCCGGCATCCCGCGCGAGCAGCGCGAAGCCGCCTTCGAGCGCTTCTGGCGCGGCGCCGCGGGCGGCGACGTCAGCGGCACCGGCCTGGGCCTGGCCATCACCCGCCGCGCCGCGCTGCGGCTGGGCGGCCGCATCCATATCGAAGACGGCCTGGACGGGCGCGGCTGCGCCTTCGTTTTCGAGCGCGGCACTTCACGCTGAGCTCATATTGGCCTCACCGGCGGTCTGCAGACTGCGAACCGGGCAGTTTGCGGAGGCATGACATGGCTGATGAACCTGATGACAGCTACTGGATCGAGATCGTCGATGGCGAGGGCGTGTTTCCGTCCAAGCGGCTGGGTCCCTATGCCAACGCGCGCCTGGCGGACCGGGCCGGCCGCGGTGCGCTGCGCGTGCTGAATGCGAGACGCTACGGCGTCGTCGTGTTGTCCCAACACGAACAGCAAGCCCGTCGGCAAAACGCCGAGATCGCCGGTTGACGTGCGCCACGCGCCGCTGGCAGACTTGCGCCCTTCCTCAACCCAGCCACGCGGGAGATGACCATGGAACGAGCAGATCGTGTCGCCTTCTTCAAGTCGGCTGCGCTGGACGTCCAGCACCACTGAAACTGCGCCAGACCCTGCGTTCATCGCAGGTTCCTTGCGAGTCCATTGATCGCCGCGTCAACCGCGGCCGGCTCCCCCTCCCCTTCTGACCCTTGCGCCACTGCGCAGGGGACGGGTCCGCGCACGCGCGGACGAGCCAACTCTTTGGACTCCCATGATCGACATCGAATTCGAGGCGCTGCGCGCTCTCGGCCTCACGCCCGCCATCGCCAGCCAGGCGGCACAACTCAACACCTCTGAACCGGGCCTGCGTCTGGCCCGCGTCATCGAAGTCCAGCGTGACCGCTTCACGCTGGACGACGGCCGCATCGAACACACGGCACGCGAACGGCCCCGGCTGGTGCAGCAGCTGCAGGCCCAGGGCCAGCAGCTGACCATCGGCGACTGGATCAGCCTGCACATCGACACCCACGGCCAGGCCTGGATCGTCGACCGGCTGGACCCCGTCACCCAGATCGCGCGGCGCGCCAACGACGGGCGGCGCCAGCCGCTCGCCAGCAATGTGGACGCGGCCCTGCTGGTGATGGGCCTGGACGCCGACTTCAACGCCCGCCGCATGGAGCGCTATATCGCCATGGTGCGCGCCTGCGATGTGGCCCCGGTCGTCGTGCTGACCAAGCTCGACATCGCGCCCGATGCCAAGGCGCGGGTCGCCGAGATGTATGCCCGCCTGCCCGCCACCGTGCCGGTGCTGCCGGTCAACGGCCTGTCGCGCCAGACCTGCACGGACATCGGCCCCTGGCTGCATGCGGGCCAGACCCTGGTGCTGCTCGGCTCGTCGGGCGCTGGCAAGTCGACCCTCATCAACACCCTGGCCCAGGCCGGGCAGCTGACGGGCGGCGTGCGCAGCAGCGACGGCCGCGGCCGCCATACGACGACGGCACGCTCGCTTCATCGCTGCCCGGTCGGTGCCTGCATCATCGACACGCCGGGCCTGCGCACCTTCCGACCCGACGCCGATGCCGAGACACTCGCAGCCACCTTCGACGACGTGCAGGCCCTGGCCCGGCAATGCCGCTTCCGCGACTGCCGCCACGACAACGAGCCCGGCTGTGCCGTGCGTGCGCATGTCGCCGCCGACCGCATCGAGAACTACCAGAAGCTGATGCGCGACGCGCAGCGCGTCGACATGACGGCGCTGGAGCGCATCGAGCAGCGCAACAAATGGAAGGCCATCGGCAAGGCCGGCAGCCAGCGGGCCCGGGAGAAGCGCACATGAGGGCCGACAACTGCCACAGCTGCTTCGCTGCTGTCTGGCAGTCTTCACCTCGCCCGTTCTGCCCGACTCCCCGATCATTCAGCTCTGCCGCCGACCGCGGGCGGCGAGGCCTGCCAAGGAGGGGTTCATGCAGAAGATCAGGCGTCTGTCTCTCATCCTCGTCGCCGCCCTGGTGGCGGGCTGTGCTCACGGGCCGGGCTCGCCCGAGCCCATGCCTCAGGTCAGCTACGCCAGCGAGGCCGAGCTGCGCCTGGGCGCGCAGGCCGTGGCCGAGGCCTTCGCGGCCGAGGTGGCCAAGGCCCGCGGCGGCATGCTCGCCGCGACGCCGGCCATCGAGGTGCGCAACACTCCCCAGCTCATCTTCTTCAATGCGGCGTCCAACACCATCGTGCTGCCCTGGTGGGACAGCCAGCCTCCGGAGATGCGCGCAATCTTTCGCCAGTTCGCCGACGGCACCGACGCCGGCGCCGAGCGGCTGTTCCGCGCCTTCTTCAACAGCTTCCTGATCGCCCACGAGGCCGGCCACTGGTTCCAGAACAACGCCAGCCGGCGCGAGCCCACGCTCTACGGCAACGAGAACAACGCCAACCGTCTGGCCGTGGCCTTCTGGCGCACCCAGCCGGGCGGCGAGCGCTATCTGGCCCAGCTCGAAAAGCTCGCTGCCGATGCAGCGGCTCATCTGCCCAACCCGACACCGGCGGGCGAGGACCCGGTCGCCTACTTCGGCGCCAACTACCGAGCCCTGGCCCGCGAGCCGCTCAAGTATGGCTACTACCAGTTCCAGTTCATGGCCGAGGCGCTGAGGGACAGGCGGCAGTTGGACTTTGCGCAGATGGTGAAACAGCCGGCGGAGCGCTGAGGAGCGGTCTGCTTTGCAGCGGTTGCCGCCATTCAACCTCGAGCCTTAGCGGACCGCCGGATGGCCCAAAGCGGTCAACCGCGAGACATGCCCGGAGCCGTATGCCACATGGCAACAACCGCTCCGCAGCGGTCTCAGGTCTCGCCCGGCCCGGTAGGCAGCGGGTCCGGCATCAGCACCTCGCCGTTCGGGCCCCAGTCGACCTGGGTGATTCCCGGCTCCAGCGCTTCCAGCCGGCGCCGTTCCAGCTCGTAGGCGCTGGGCATCGCGCTGGGGTCGAACGCCAGCGCGGCCTGCAGGTCGGCGAGCAGCTGCGCTTCGTTCCACGGCTTGGGGATGAAGCGGAACACGCCGGCGCGGTTCACCGCGGCCAGCAGCGTGCCGAAGTCGGCCGCGGCGCTGAGCATCAGGCGCACTGCACGCGGGTCCAGCTCGCGGGCCTGGGCGAGCAGGCTCACGCCGTCCAGGCCCGGCATGCGGTAGTCGCTGATCAGCACGTCGAAGCGCTCGTGCTGCAGGCGCTGCAGGGCCTGCAGCGGATCGCTGCACAGCACCACGCTGAGCTGCTGCGGCGTGAACCGCCGCTGCAGCAGGCGGCGCAGCGCCTGCAACACCGGCGCCTCGTCGTCGACGATGAGCAGGCGCTTCATCGCCCGCCCTCCTGCGGCGGCTGGATGGACAGCAGCAGTCTCAGGCCATGCTTGCGCTCGAAGCCCTGGATGCGCTCGATCAAGTCGTCGCCGAGCCGCTGGCCGGCCGACAGCAGCAGCACGCCCTCGGGCGACATGAAGTCCTTCGCGAGAACTTGCCCGGCGCGCAGCTCCGCGGTGGGCAGGCGCAGCATCGCGGGCTTGGGCCGGGCCGGTACGCCCGAGAACAGGCTGATGAAAGCATCGACGACGCCCGGATCGAACTGGCTGCCGCGGCCGGCAATCACCGCCTGGCGGGCCTCGAAGGGGCTCAGGGCCAGGCCGTCGATGTGGCCGCTGCGCAGGTCCTCGTAGGCATCGGCCACCGCCAGGATGCGGGCGCCGAGCGGGATGGACGTGCCGCGCAGGCCGTCGGGGAAGCCTTGCCCGTCCCAGCGCTCGTGGTGGGCGCGGATCAGCGGCGCCACGCCCTGCATGTCGTCGCTGGCCAGCAGGGCCTGCTCGCCGAGCACGGGGTGCAGGCGGTAGCGGCGTAGCTCGTCGCGGTCGAGCTTGTTCAGCGGCCGCGCCAGCACGGCGTCGCTGAGGCCGATGTGGCCGATGTCGTGCAGCAGCGCGGCGATCGGCAGATCGTGCGCGGTGTTGGCGTCAAGCGTCATCGCCTGCGCGATGCGCCGCGTCAGGTCGGCGACCTGGCGCGCGTGGCCGACCTGGGCGCGGTCGCGCAGCTCGATCAGCGCGGTGAAGGCCTTGATCGACGTCAGGTAGTTGCGCTTGAGCCGGTCGTTGGCAGCGGCCAGCTCCTCGGTGCGCGAGGCGACGCGGATCTCCAGGCTCGAGTTCAGCGTCTTCAACTCGTGGTTCTGCTGTTGCGTGAGCCGCTCCAGCGCCCGCTTGTCGGTTTCGAGCTGCTGGATCTCGGCGACCTGCCTCAGCGTCAGCAGCAGCTCGTCGTCGTTCCAGGGCTTGGCGATGTAGCGGTGCACGCGGCCGTGGTTGATGGCGGCGATGGTCGAGCCCAGGTCGGCCTGGCCGGTCAGCAGCAGGCGCGCGGTGTGCGGCCAGCCCTGGCTGACGCGTTCGAGCAGCTGCACGCCGTCCATACCCGGCATGCGCATGTCCGACAGCACGGCGTTGACGGGCTCGCTGGTGAGCAGGGCCAGCGCCTCCTCGGCGTTCGCTGCGGTCAGGACGCGCCAGCCGGTGCTGCGGAACAGCCGCCGCAGCGCGGCCAGGATGTTGGGCTCGTCGTCGACCGCGAGCAGGGTCCAGGGTGTCGTGTCGGCGCTCATGCCGCGCCCCCCACGGTGTTGGGGCGCCGCACGGGCAAGGTGACGCGGAAGCACGAGCCGCGGCCCGGCTCGCTGCGCACATCGATGCGGCCCTGGTGCTTCTGCACGATGCCGTAGGCCAGCGACAAGCCCAGGCCGGTGCCGCGGCCGACCGGCTTGGTCGTGAAGAAGGGGTCGAAGATGCGCGTCAGGTGTTCGGGTGCGATGCCGCAGCCGTCGTCCTCGACCTCGACCCAGACCTTGTCCCCGGCGTCGCCGCTGCGCACGACGATCAGGCCGCGCTCGGGGCCGATCGCGTGGGCCGCGTTCACGAGCAGGTTCAGGAACACCTGGTTCAGCTCCGAGGGCAGGCATTGGATGTCGGGCAGATCGCCGTACTCGCGCTTCACGTCGGCCCGGTACTTGATCTCGTTGGCGACGATGTTCAGCGTCGAGTCGATGCCCTGGTGCAGCGAGGCCCAGACCCATTCCTGGTGGGTGTCGACGCGCGAGAAGTCCTTCAGGTCCTGGACGATCTGGCGCACCCGGGAGAGGCCTTCCTTCGACTCGCCCATCAGCATCGGGATGTCCTGCTTCAGGTAGTCGAGTTCGACCCGCTCGCGCAGGGCCGCGAGCTGCTCGGCGACGGCGCTGCCGGCCAGCGCGACTTCAGCCTGCTCGTAGGCTTCGAGCATCTCGAACAGGCGCTCGAGATAGGCCTGCAGCGTGCCGAAGTTGGAGAACACATAGCCGATCGGGTTGTTGATCTCGTGCGCCACTCCAGCGGCGAGCTGGCCGATCGAGGCCAGCCGTTCGGCCTGCAGCAACTGGTCATGCGCGCTGCGCAGGCTGTCGTTCAGCGCGCGCAGCTCCTGGTTGGCGCGTTGCAGCGAGAGGAGTTCGGAGTCGGTCATGGGGGTCCTTCAGTGAAGCAGCGCCTCGCAGATGGCCTCGAACTGGGCCTCGGTGTGCGCAAACACCCGCTGGCAGGCGGCGTCGTCCAGGCCGCAAGCGGCCCAGGTCGGCAGCGCCAGGTCTGGAACCGCCTCGTCGCCATCGCCGGCCAGTCCCAGCGCGTGGGCGATAGCGTCGGCGACATGGGCGACTCCGGTCAGCGTCAGCCCGGCCGTGGCCGGCGGTGCGTGGTGCTCGCGGATGGCGTCGACGATGGCCGGCGAGAAGTTCCAATGCCCGGCGATCAGCCCGCCCACCTCGGCGTGATCGATGCCGAGCACGGCGCGCTCGGCGTCGTCGGCGGGGCAGTCCTGCTCGCGCCGCCAGCGTTCGACCTCGGCATAGGCCGGCGCGAATGCGCTGGCCAGGGCCAGCCGCCCGATGTCGTGCAGCAGCCCGACCGTGAAGGCCAGGTCGGCGTCGTCGCGCCCCAGTTCGTTGGCCAGCGCCTGAGCGCTCAGCGCACTGGCCAGCGAGTGGCGCCAGAAGGCGTTGTGGTCGAAGTCGGCGGGGCGGCGGAAGCTGCCGGCCAGGCCCGCGGCCGTGACGACCCCGCGCACGGTGCGCAGGCCCAGCACGCCGATCGCCTCGGCCACCGACCCGACCCGCCGGCCGCGGCCGTAGAACGACGAGTTGGCCAGGCGCAGCGTCTTGGCGGCCAGGGCCTGGTCCTGCGAGATCTTGGTCGCGAACCGCTCGGCGCTGAGCCCTTCCTGGCCCAGCGACTCGACCAGTTCGAGCACCAGCGACGGCAGCGGCGGCAGGTCGCGCAGCGCGGCGAGCAGCTCGTCGCGGGTGATTGCTTGCGAGGCCGTGCTCATTGCGGCGACTCCTGGCGGTAGCGCCGCACCGGATGCAGCAGCGGGTGCACCCGCCCGTCGCGCAGGCTGTGGCGGAACAGCTGCGCCAGCGCCGCCGGCTCCACCGGTTTTTTTTCGGGGATGTTTGGACTGCTCATTTCGAAGCCTCGGTTTGTGGCAACAGCACCAGCAAGCGGCCGCGTGCGTTGCCGTCCAACAGGCGGCTGATCGCCCACCAGCGGCGCCCGGCCAGCGTGACCAACATGGCGGTGCCTTCCAGCGCCTGCCGCAGGCTGGGCGCCAGCTGCTCGCCGGCCGGCTCACCCAGCCGCTCGCCGGCCAGCCCGCACAGCGCACGGGCCGGCGCATTGGCGAACACCAGCAGGCCCTCGTCGTCGACGCCGAGCATCGGCACGGGCATGGCATCCAGCAGCTCCTGCGCCGCCTCGCGGCTGCCGACCTCGCGCAGGTTCTGCTCGCGCTGGGCGCTCAGCAGCGTCTGCAGGCGCCGGTTCAGCTCGGCCAGCTCGCGGTTGGCGGCCTGCACTTCCAGACCGAGGCGGCGGTTCTGGTCGGTCATCTCCTTCATCGCGAAGGCCTCGCGCAGATGGGCGCGGAGCTGCTCGTCGTCCCAGGGCTTGGCGAGGAACTTGTAGATCGCGCCCTCGTTGATCGCGTCGGTGATCGACTGCAGCTCGGTGTAGCCCGACAGCACCAGACGGATCGTCTCCGGGTAGAGCTGGCGAGTCCGGCGCAGCAGCTCGACGCCGGTCATACCGGGCATGCGCTGGTCGGACAGGATGACGTCGATCTCGTGCCGCGCCATCAGCTCGAGCGCCTGCTCGGCGCTGCCGGCGCAGAGCACCAGCCAGCCTTCGGCGCGCAGCAGCCGGCGCAGCGCGGCGAGGATGTTCTCCTCGTCGTCAACCAGCAGCAGGGTGCGCTGCCGCGAACGCCGGCCGATCAGCGCCGCGTCGATCTGCCGGCCCTGGCGCAGCATGGCCTCGACGGCGTCTGCCGGCACCGGGGCGCTGAACCAGTAGCCCTGCATCTGGTCGCACTGGCTGGCCGCCAGCAGCGCCGCCTGGCCCTCGCTTTCGACCCCCTCGGCCAGCACCTTCATCTGCAGCTGCTGGGCCATCGTGATGATGGCGCGCGTGATCGACACCGCTTCGGCCGGGGCGCTGACGTCGGGCACCAGCGAGCGGTCGATCTTGACCACGTCCACCGGCAACCGGCGCAGATAGCTCAGGCTGGAATAGCCGGTGCCGAAGTCGTCGAGCGAAACCTCGACGCCGAGCGCGCGCAGCGCGTTCAGGTGCTGCACCGCCTGGTCGAAGTTGGCGATCAGCATGCTCTCGGTGACCTCGACGCCGAAGCGCCGCGGGTCGAGGCCGCTGGCGGCGAGCAGGGCCTCGATGCGCCGTGTCAGGTCGGGCTGCAGCAGCTGGCGCGCCGACAGATTGACCGCCATGCGCAGCGGCGGCAGCCCAGCGCGCTGCCAGCTCGCCGCCTGCTCGATGGCGCGGCGCAGCACCCAGTCGCCGATGGGAACGATCAGACCGGTCTCCTCGGCGATGGGAATGAATCGATCCGGTGCGATGGCCCCCAGCGTCGGGTGCCGCCAGCGCAGCAACGCCTCGACACCGACGATGCGGCCATGGCCCAGGTCGAGCTGCGGCTGGTAGTGCAGTTCGAGCTGGTCGTCGCGCAGCGCCCGGCGCAGCGCAGTCTCCAGCGCCAGCCGCTCGGGGTCGTCGTCATGCGGCGAACCCGCGTAGACGCTGGCCTGGTTGCGCCCCAGCAGCCGGGCCCGGTGCAGCGCGGCGTTGGCGCGACGCACCAGGGTGTCGGCATGCTCACCGTCTGCGGGTGCCGAGGCAATGCCGATGCTGCAGGTGATGTGAATCTCGTGCCCGTCGATGAGCATCGGCCGGGCGATGGCATTCAGCAGCGTCTGCGCCGTATCCAGCGCCGGAACCGAAGGGGCCGGCATCACGACCACGAACTCGTCGCCCCCGCGCCGCGCCACCAGGTCGATGCTGCGCACGGTGGCGGCGATGCGCTGGGCCGCTTCGCGCAGCACCGCGTCGCCGATAGGTGTGCCGAGGCCGTCGTTGATGCGCTTGAAACGGTCGATCTCCAGCAAGAGCACCCCGGTTTCGGCACCGGTCTGCAAGATCGCGCCCAGCCGCTCGTAAAGCAATTGGCGGTTCGGCAGCCCCGTCAGCTCATCGAACTGCAGCAGTTGCTGGATTCGGCGTTCGGCGGCGCGGCGTTCGCGCAGGTCGTCGACGCTGACATGGGCAAAGATCTCGTCGCCACTGCTCACCAGGCTGACGGAGACATCGACCGGAATCTCATGGCCGTCGGGGTGGCGTAGGCTGGTCTCGAAGCGCAAGGCACCGCGCTCGCACATCTCGCGCCAGCGCAGCGGCCACTGCGTCTCGTCGACCTGGGTGTCGACGTCGCTTACGCGCAGCCGCAGCAGCTGCTCGCGCGTCAGGCCCAGCAGCCGGCAGGCGGCGGCGTTGGCATCTCGGAAGGCCCCGTCCGGCCCGACCTGCATCAACGCATCGTGAGCCTGCTCGACGGCGTTGCGGGTCAGCAGCAGCTGGCGCTGCGCCTGGTCACGCTCGCTGACGTCGCGTGCGGACGGGATCAGCCAGAGCACGCGTCCGTCCGGGCCGAACAGCGGCAGCAAGGAGAAATCCATGGCCAGCGTGGCGCCGCTGGCGGTGGTGATGCGCACGTCGAAGCGCGAGGCTTCGCCGCGCGCCGCGCTGGCCAGCGCCTGCCGCACGCGCCGCTGCGACAACTCGCAGCCCTGCCACCAGGGCGTGGCGTCGAAGAGGCGGCCGATCACCTGCTCCGGCGTGCTGCCGATGGCCTGCAGCGCGGCCTGGTTGGCGTAGCACAGCCTGCCGTCGACATCGAGCAGGCCGGCAAAGACGGAGGGGCCCAACCTGTCCATCACCTCGTGCAGGGACAGTTCGGGACTGGATGCGGGGTGGCTGGCCGGCACCAGCGTCAGCGCGGTATGGCGGTACGGCATACGCGAGGCAGGGTGGTTGTGCACATGCCTTCACTCTGCCCGGCGGCCTGCGCCGGTGGCGTGAGCAGTTGCGGCCACCGACGACCGGATCAGACCAGAGCAGGCGTGGGCTTTCCTGCGCGCGCGGCGTCGTCGACCAGGCGCGCCAGCGTGCGCATGGCGCGTTCGAGCGTGCCGTCCCACGGCTGCCCGCATGTCAGCCGGATGTGGTGCTGGAACTCGGCGCGTGCCGAGAACATCGGCCCTGGGGCTAGGCTGATGCGCTGTGCCAGCGCGGCGCGGTGCAGCGCCATCACGTCGACGCTGCCGGGCAGTTCGACCCAGACGAAGTAGCCGCCGGCCGGCCGCGCCACGCGCGTCCCGTCGGGGAAGTGCCGGCTCGCGGCATCGAACAGGCTGTTGCGCTGCGCCTGCAGCGACTCGCGCAGGCTGCGCAGGTGGCGGTCGTAGCCGCCTTCCTGCAGGTACTCGGCCAGCGCCGCCTGCACCGGGATGGAGCCAGACAGGCTGGTCATCAGCTTCAACCGCTCGACCTCGCGCGCCAGCCGGCCGGGCGCGGCCCAGCCGACGCGGTAGCCCGGCGCCAGGCATTTCGAGAACGACGAGCAGTGCAGCACCAGGCCGCGGCGGTCGAAGGCCTTGGCCGGCAGCGGCGCCACCTGGCCCTCGTAGAGCTCGGCATAGACGTCGTCCTCGATCAGCGGCACGTCGTGGCGGGCCAGCAGCTCGACGAGGTCGCGCTTCTTCGCTTCGGGCATCAGACTACCGAGCGGGTTCTGGAAGCTCGTCATCAACCAGCAGGCCCTGGGGCGGTAGAGCTTCAGCACCTGCGCCAGGCGGCCGAGATCGATACCCTCGCGCACATGCGTGGGCACCTCGATGGCGTGCAGGCCCAGGCGCTGCAGCGCCTGCAGCGCCATGTAGAAGGTCGGCGACTCGACCACCACCGCATCACCCGGCCGTGTCACGGCGTTGAGGCACAGGTTCAGCGCCTCCATCGCGCCGTGGGTCAGCACGATCTCGTCGGTGGCCACGGTCATGCCCTGGCGCAGGTAGCGCTTGGCGATCTCGCGCTTGAGCCGCAGGTTGCCCGGCGGCAGGTCCTCGACCATGCTCCAGGGTTCGAGCCGCCGCGTGCTCGACACCAGCGCGCGGCGCAGCCGATCCAGCGGAAACAAGGTCGGGCTCGGGAAGGCCGAACCGAAGGGCACGATGTCGCGCGCACGGGCCGCGCCGAGGCAGGTGTAGACCAGGTCGTTGACCTCGACCGGCTGCGAGCCCGATTGCGGCTCCGAGGTCTTAGGCTCGGCGAGCAGCACGCCACCCGCGCGCGCGGCGACGAAATAGCCCGAGCGCGGCACGGCGCGCACGAGGCCCCGGGACTCGAGCAGGTAGTAGGCCTGGAACACCGTGCTGGGGCTCACGCCCCGGCTGGCGCAGGCCTGGCGTACGGACGGCAGGCGGTCCCCCGGCCGCAGCACGCCGGCAGCGATCTGCTGTTCGAGTTCGCGGGCGAGCAGTTCGAACCTCGTGGAGGCGGCGGTGGAGCGATCACGCATCGTGTCGGCACCGCGCCTCGGTCGACTGCCGGCTGGGTGGGGTGGCGTAGGGGCAGTCTAGGGCTTGGGCGCGGCGATGCAAGCACCGACAGCTGTCGGAGGTCAGCACCGGCTCGAAAGCAGACGGCCACTTCGCTCCATCCAAGCGACTGCAATCAGCCGATTCTGTTGAAAAACTCGGTTGAGGAAGACCTTCGAGCTGAGCTGATTTACCGGGCGCAGATCACGGATCAAACGTGCTTGGCCTTCAGCGCCACGTAAAGGGTCTCAGGCGCGACCGCCGTAGCGCTTGGCCCGGCGGGCCGTCCTGGTAGACGCGACGAACTTCTAGGCCCGAATCGCACCGTCGATCTCGTCAAATCCGAGTTTTTCAACAGAATCGGCTGGTTGCTGTCGTCCGCGGCAGGACCGCGAGCGGCCGCTCTACGTTCGGAAGCGGAACTACCGCGGATCAGGTGGCTCTACGTTGAAGCTGAGCCGCGAGCGGCGGCCTGCCGACGCGAGTCGGCTCGAGCGACTGGTTAGGCCCCTGGCCTCGCTCAGGTTGACGGGAATATGTCATCTCGCTCCGAGTATGGCTGCGCGTCGATTTCTATGAACGCGGACTTGTACGGGCCCCAGCCCATGTACTCGTAGTATTTCGTCATCGCCTCTAGAGCACTGTCAGCCTCGACAGTCCAGACAAGCCGAGCATCTGGCTCTAGCAGAGCACGACTTCTCTCTCCGGCCGGTCCAGCTAGGCAGAACGTCTGACCAGACGCATAGGTCCAGAGCTCGTGGAGCATTCGTTGGGGCCTAACGTGGAAGCTCAGCGGACGGCGAAGCCGTCCGCTGCAGCGAAAGGTTGAGCATCGCGCGGAAGCGCCGCCCCGAATGGATAGCCCAAGAGCAATGCTTCCATGAAATCGCCAAAGCCGCCATTGAATCGGTACAGCCGGTCATCGGGATCAGTGAACGCGAAGTACGCGCCATCGTCGTTGACGAGCAGGATCATGTGGTCATGGTGCGCCGTTGCAAACGCTTCGCAGTTTCCAACCAGGCTCTGCCATGGCGCGACTATCGCGGCGACTTCGGGGCGAGCTGCGCGGTAGAAGTCGATATCGCTTGCAGCTTGCTGCGTACCCGGGCCGCATTGCCCCACATGCAGACCGGAAAACTGAGCCAGGATCGCTGCCACAAACGCCTCTGCGGACTGGCATTCGTCTGACTGATCAAGATACGAACAGCGTGTCCAGCCGGCGGCTGCAAATGTGGATTCAATCGTCTGGGGAATGTCGCCCATCGTCTTGGTGATGCTCAACGTTGGCGCTCAGCGGGCGGCGGAGCCGTCCGCTGGAGCAACGGGTTGAACAGCATGCTCAAGCAACCTGTACTCCACAGCAGCGCCAACCGCGCAGATTACGTTGTGATGCGTTTCGCAGACTAGCCAACTGAGGTCCTTTGCGATCAGGTAGTACTCGAAGCCGTAGCACTCGCCGATGATCTTTGACGCTACCTCAGCGGACATCTCGAACACTGGGTACTGAGGCAATTGATCGTCTTCAGCGATGAACCAGACGGGTTCCGAGGGTCTCGGGACGATTCTTGGAAGCTTACGCCAGCCATCCCCAGCAACGAACGGCAGCGAAACACCTGGCTCTTTGAATGCCTCCCACCACCACCGCCGGTCATCGGACCCGACGAACCGCTTCAGCGCAGCCCTGTAGACACGCTCGCTGTCTTCAGCAGGAAGACGGACAACTGCAGCGGGATCAAGGTCGAGCCGCTCCGCGGCGCTCGCGATTTCGTGGGCGATCGATTGCATATCAGTGCAGTGCTGATGCCGTTCAACGTTCGCGCTCAGCGGGCGGCGAAGCCGTCCGCTGAAGCAAAGGGTTGAGCGTCCTCGGCCGAACGAGCAGTCTGCAAACCTCATAGTGAAAAGTCCTCTACAGCAACGAGTCGCCAACTCCTACCCCAGCGGGCGAATGTGAATGTCATCGCATACACATCCGAATCAGGCACCTGGAATTTCACCGCGCAGCGGCCCGTTCCGACGTTTGCAATGGTTCGCTCAAGCCTGAGGCTAGCCTGCTTGCCAGGGGATGGAAAAGACTCGTACTTCTCAGCACTAGGACGATCAAGTCGAAGCGTCTTCTGCTTTAAGTTTGGGTCGTCGTGATCTGGATATGAATAGAGCAGGGGGAACTTTGTGTGCTTGGCCTGATCAATCTCGGCACGCTCGAATCGCCCCAGAAACTCCGTGAATTGAGCCGCGCAAATCGGCACGCAATGCGCCGAGGCGTGAAGCAGGAAGGCGGCTAGAGCGATAGAGAGCCGTTTCATCGTGGACGCTCAACGTTTGACATGAGGGGTGACCGACCGGCGCAGCCGGTTGGGCATCTCCTCGATGAAGTGGTTAGACGTCATCTCCTTGTGCATAAGTGCATTCGGAATAACGACTCCCCGAAGAACAGGCGACCTCTGCTCGACGACCCGGAAGCCGAACTTCTCGAAGAACGGCTGGGCGGTTCGACTGACGTCGGATGAAAGTAGGGAAAGCCCACTATTGCGCGCCACTTCATGTAGATGCGTCATCAGCATACTGCCGACGCCGCGCCCGGCATGCCCCAAGCTGACGAAGAAGTGGTCGATGTAGCCACTGGCTTGCACGTCGGCGTACGCCACGACTTCGCCATCGTGCTCAACGACAAACGGCTGGATTCCATGCATCCGCCGTGACCACAGGTCTTGGTCGAGGTTCACAGGCGCCCAGGCTTCGATCTGTTCCGTCGAGTAGTCCTTGCTCGCTAGCCCGTGAATCGAAGAGTGAAACACGGCATGCAAGGCGCGCTCTTCACCTGATCGAAAGGGACGAATAAGCACAGCGCTCCCCACTGACGTCTAACGTTGGACTTGACAGGCGCGCGCGACGGCCGCGACCGGAGAGAGCGAACGCACCCGCGCGTCCGTGTCGAAGGACCTGTTATGCCGTATGGCCACTACCGTCCGCCTTCTCTGCTCGCGCTGTCCAATGCGCGTATCCACCAGGCAACCAGTTGCGGCGGCGCACCGGCTTGAGTAAGTGGTGTGCCTCCTCAACGAAAGCGTCGATTCCAAACCGGCGGACGTATTCGTGCACATAACGCTCAACCCGACGAGCCATGATGCGCTTTGCGACGCCAGATGTATTTCTAAGCCGAACCGAACAGCTGCGGATGACCCCACGGAACCTCTCGGGCTGCATGCGAGCCAGACGGCCTGGATAGTGCTTTGGATGTCCCGGCACCACGCTGTACTTACGTTGCGGCATAACGTTTGCGCTCAGCGGGCGGCGGAGCCGTCCGCTGCAGCAATAGGTTGGGTATCGCTTTCGACATTGTGAGTGCCCTGCCACGAGCGAACTCGAACCTGTGTGTAGGAGACCTTGACCGGCGGCGCGAGCGGAGCACCGGGTAGATGCTGAGCGCAGACCTTGCAATGTTCCTCTTGCCACCACGACGCAACCGCAATTTTCTCAGCGAGGAGGTCGCGTACGTAGAGCGAGGCGGACTCGTGTATTGAATCTCCTGGTTCAGGATTCCAACGCTCAAAATGCGTGTGGTAGTAGTCGAAGTCAATGGTGACCTCTTCATCCCAGGTGCTTATACGCAGTGGCAGAGTCGCCGCCGCGCCTTCTGGCGCGGGCACTTGGACGACGAAGTACGGATCGCTGTCTTTCCACCGTTCTTCGCTGGAGTAGCGCACCCACTCCGGATATGCGGCAAGGACTTCTTCACGGATGCGGCAGGAGAACGGTGTCATGGCGACGCTCAACGTGCGAGTTCAGCGGACCAGCCAGCGCAGCTGGCGCAGGTCCGCTGCAATGAAGGGTTGGACGTCATCTTGGTCGAAGTGTGACGACTTCCGAGCCGAAGTCCGTGTTGATCCGTAGTTCAGAGAAGACTCCGTTGTATTGATTGAGCAGCTCCTGCAACTTCGACAGCGCTGTTGGCGGAAACCGGAAGCTTTCGTAGACCAAGATCACTGGATTCTTGGTCGAGAACGAGTCGTCAACAAGCCAATAGTCGCCTTCGCCAAAGGCGTCAGCTCGGCCAAAGTCACTGAGCACCTGACCGATTTCGACATACGCCTCGCTCTGCCGCGACGCGTGCGGGTTGTTGTGCGAAAGAACAAGTGTGTTGTAGCGATCAACGAATTCCCGGACCTTCGTCAAGCTGACCCCAAACTCGGCAGCCTCATCTGCAAGAAGTTGAGGAGCAAGTTCTTCACTTAGCTCTACCGTACCGTCGAGCCACGGAGCCGCATTCACCAGGCGGGTTGCGAACTCGCGCGGCAAGTCAGCGTCTGCAACTGCGACTTCTATGAGGCTCTCGCGGTGACCCTTCATGACGTTCAACGTTGAAATTCATCGGACGCCGAAGGCGGTCCGATGCAATGACCGGTTATGGCTCGTTGCGCGCAATGCGAGCCAGAAGGCCAAGCCGCTAATCAAACCCCAAGCTCCAAAGAATAGGACACCCTGCCCGTACTGCAACCATCCGGCGGTCGTTGGGTTGCCGTCAATCATTGTTTGCACGCCATCAAAGGTGGCACTTGTCTTGAGGTCGGCATACCGCAGCGGCCAAGACCAGATTGCCGTTGGTGCCGCGCCAAGCAAGAAGCTGCTTGCAAGAATTGACCACCAACGCACCGCATTACGCCATCGCAAAAGTGCGTAGGCAGGGAGGCCGAGCAATACGACATGCGCCGAGGAAATCATGGCGAACAGACCCAGAACGCCTTTGGTTCGGACCCAGATGTACGGATCGTCAGAAGGAAACATGCTGAACTGGCCATACAGATACCAGAGCGTCATGAGAGTTGCCGGAACAATCGCCGCCACGATAAACGCGAGCACTATCTTCATGAGCTATAACGCTCGCGCTCAGCGAGCGGCGAAGCCGTCCGCTGCAGAAAAAGGTTAGACATTGGACTTCACCAAGCGGTACCGGACGCTGGCTCCTGATTTGCGCTTGGCACTTACAACGTCCCCTTGAATTTTTGGCGTCCCAAGTTCCTCCACCCCTTGCTGCCCGGGTGACTCCGAGATGACGAGAGACTGGCCCTCGACTCGCCAGTAGAAGAGCGGCGCGGTAACAGCACCACCCTTTGTTCCGAAGGTTGCGGCGGCAAGACCTTGCTCGGCAAACGCGTAGGTCTCAATTTTCGAGTCGTCAATTAGATCCAGCGTCTTGCCTTGGAGCCCCAATGCCGACCAGTCCGTTGGTTTTCCTTCCTGGGTAGGGGAGCACCCCACGAGGAATGCCGCGGCGGCCAATGGCAGGAGGATTGAGCGCATGTGCATCTGGGAAGTAGAAATGTCTAACATTGAAGCTGAGCCGCGAGCGGCGGCCTGCCGACGCGAGTCGGCTCGAGCGACTGGTTAGGCCTGAACATGCCCACTACTTAACCTGCGCCGGCGGAAGCAACCAATTCACTAGCGGCGGCTTGTCGATTGCGTACCAGCCGATGCATGCCGCCACGAGAAGGCCAAGAGAAATCGCCAGCGCGTTATTTCGAGGCTGTCTGGTCAGTTGCCACATCGCCGCGAACCCCGCAATAGCTATTGGCAAGAGTGTGCCAAGGACCATTGGGCTTAGGTAGAGCATTGATCGCAGGACCGAGGTCGACTGCTTCAAGATGAAGTTCGCCACCATTACGCCAATAGAAAGACTGAGTCCAGCGGCCAAGCACGCAACTATCCGCGAAGGGCGATTCATGGATTTAAGGCCTAACTAGTTATATACCGACAGGAAGTGTCGGATAACACGGGAGGCCGCGCGCTAACCGCGGCGGCGAGAGGCGCCTAAGCTCTTGTCGCATCAAATCCTCCTCCCTCTTGACTGTTTATTTATACAGTATTATTTTCGACGGCAAAAGCCGCGCCCGTTACATCTGTCCTGGCGGGTCTGCGCGGCACCTCCCAGGAGGAAGGCTTGCCGTCATGTTGCCATCGCCCTCAAGTCGTAGCGCATCCCGGGGAACCCTACGTCCACAGCCGGTTATCGAGCTCCCGCCACTTCGCTCGGTACGACTTTTGGATCAGATTCGCGAGCGTTGCCGGCTGGTTCACTACAGTCTGCAGACGGAGCGGGCCTATGTGTACTGGGCGCGCGCGTTCATTCGCTATCACGGGCTCAAGCATCCCTCTGAGATGGGCGGCGCAGAAGTCGAGGCGTTCTTGACGCACCTGGCAGCTGAGCGTCAGCTGTCACCGTCCAGCCAGCGACATTCGCACCGTGCAGGAACTCCTGGGCCACGCGGATGTGGCAACGACGATGATCTACACCCACGTGTTGCGGATGGGTGGTGGCGCAGTGCGCAGCCCGTTGGACTCATTGACCAGTGTTGAGGCGCCGCAAAGCAGTCGTTGGTGAACTTCAGCAATCAGCCTGAACCTGCCGTCTGATGGGCCCAACCGGGTCTAGGTCGGCTTCGCAGCGGAAGCGGACGCTACCCGCCCACGCGAATGCCCGGGTCGCCGTCGGACATTCTGACCTTCGCGCAGTTCCGCGGCGGCTTCTTGGTTCGCACACTACCGTCGGCCTGGGGAGCAATGAGCGTCTGCGGCGCCGGCATCCCAGCGCTGCATACCCGGCCGGCGTCAGCGCCCCCTGCCGCGACGTGGACAATTTGGTGGCTCAGGAGTTCGCAGCGTTCTCCGAAACGCGCGAAGACGTGGGAGGACCATGTGTACCCGCCATCGCCTCCTGAGGCCTCTAACCACGCCATGTAGGCGCCCTTGGCAAGGCGGTAAACGCCCAGCACTTGCCAATTGCCGTAGTCGTGCGATCCCGGTCGCACCGTGATCGGAATCTGGCACTGCGGCACCGTGCTTCTGGGATCAAAGAGCGACAAGCGCGCGTTGGTAAGGCCTTCGGCCGGAATCACCGCGACGAGCAAAGCAAGGTTGCGCGGTCCGTTGCCTGTGTTAATCAGAAACGTGTTTTTGGCGCCCGACGATGAGCTCAAGTACCCAACACCGGCTACGAAGACTGTTTGTGGTGCCGGCTGACCAGGAGGCCAGTCAGCCTGGTAGCGGTCAATGTCGCGCGGATTCGCCAGCACCACGCTGTGCGACACCGGCGAGAGCTCACTGCCTTCGAGCGTCCAGATGCGGTCCTTGAAATCGGGCCGAACGATGGGCTCGGCGATGTTGATGCCCAGTTGCTCAACCTGCGGCGCCGCCTTGACCGAGGTCAGCGCCATGAGGATGGTGAGGCCGATACCGATTAAGGCCGGGCGCATGAGCTGGGCTTTCATAGTGGATCTTGGGGTTGATGAACTCGAACATTGCGCGACTATTTTCCAGCTCAAAGTTCGTCGCCGGACGGCTTCGCTGCGAATGGCAGCTCACAGCCGATTCTGTTGAAAAACCCGATGGCAATCTGCGTCTGCTGACCTAAGTTCTTGCATCGCGGCGGCGGAGGGCAAGCAGATGATGGGTCAGAGCGGCGGCACGCAGGATCGAC